>BQKD01000002.1 GCA_022834735.1 Erysipelotrichaceae bacterium OPF54 | reverse complement strand
ACTGCGAAAAGCTGTGATCGTGATTCTTCGTCATCAAATACGAGATGATCGTTTTTCGTGTTACGATCCCGATGAAAATGTTGCGGTCGTCAACGACTGGCACGTAGTTTTGTTCAAGCGAACGGTTGAACAGTTCACTCATTGACACATTAAATGAAACAGCTGGCATGAATCCGTCACGGATCAGGCTGCCGAGCTCCAGGTCGGAAATCTCTTCTCTGGTCGTGTCCGGATGGTCCGCAATGTAGTAGAGGAAATCACCTTCTGTTACAGATCCTAAATAATGGCCTTGATAATCAATGACCGGAGTGGCGGTAAAGCCGCTTTCCCTGAAAATCCGAAGCGCTTCAGGGAAACTCAGGTTATCATACAAATAATGCGTATTTTTTTTGTTTTTAAGAAAAAAGAAAATGTTTTCTTCCATTTATTCCTTCACTCTCTATTCCGATCTTAAATCGGTCCAAAGAAGGTAAAATTTCGGGTGCCAGACCAAAAGTCCCCTTCTTTTGGTACGTCTTCATTATAAACGGTAACGGGATGGCACGGGGCCTTTTTCGATCAAACAGACCGTTTATGCCGAAACAGTGCACAATGAAGCCGTTTACATCCTCATTGTATCAAATTATCAATAACAATCAATTGATTTCGGCTGCCGGTTTATTACACTGTTGCGTTTGTTTTTGGCAAAAAAATAATGTTGTGATAGAATCATCAGGCAAAGCAGTGCTTTATGAAAGCGCAAGCCGAAAAAATAAATATAATGAGGATAGAAGAGAGGTATTGAAAATATGCCAAGCAATGACAAAGTGTTTTCCGGGCTTGTTTATCTTCCGAAAGGACAGGCTTCCGACAATATAATCGAAGGGTGCATCGTGCTCGAAGGCGGTGCGTTCCGCGGCGTGTACGGCGAAGGCGTGCTTGACGCGCTCATGGAGGCCGGGATCAATATGCAGACAACGATCGGGACAAGCGCAGGCGCCCTGAACGGGATGAACTATGTGTCCGGACAGATCGGCCGTTCGGCCCGGATCAATCTGGAATACCGCCATGATTCCCGCTATGTCGGAACGCAGGCGCTCCTCAGCAACAAAGGGGTGGTCGGATTTGATTTCGCGCTCAACCACGATCTTCCCGACGATCCGTTCGATATTGAGCGGTTCATGGATCCGAAAAGACGGTTCATTGCCGTAGTAACCAATCTTGAAACCGGAAAAGCGGAATACATGGAAAAGGGGAAGTGCTCTGATATCATGAAAGCGATCCAGGCATCCGCCTCCATGCCCGTTTTTTCGCGGGCCGTAGAGATCGACGGCGTGCCGTATCTCGATGGCGGCTGTGCCGACAAGATCGCTTTTCAATGGGCGCTGGATCAGGGGTTCAAAAAGATCGTTGTTGTCAAAACACAGCCGGAAGAATTCCGCAAGGAGCCGATGAGCGAAAAGGAAAAAAAGGCATTCAATGCGGTATTCCGCAATTATCCGCAATTCTGCGAAGTGTTCAGCCGCTCAAACGAACAGTATAACGAGCAGTGCGACGAGATCGCAAGACAGCACCGGCGCAGAAACCTGTTTGCGATCGCGCCAAGCGAATATATCCCGGTATCGCGTCTGGAAAAGGATATGGAAAAGCTGGGCCGTCTGTATTATCTGGGCTATCATGACGGACGAAAAGCCATTCCCGCATTAAGGGAGTATCTTGAAATCAACGAAGAGGTCTGAGAAATCAGGCCTTTTGCTGCAAACGGCGGAAATAAAGGGCCGGAACATACAGTCGGGACGATAGGGAAAGAGGAATGAAAATGAAAATGAAAAGAAAAGGGATCATGATCTGCGGGCTGAACGGGGCCGGGAAAAGCACGCTGGGAAAATGGCTGGCTGAACGGACGAATGCCGAATGGCTCGACAACGAAATGCTGTATTTTGAAAACGCAGACAGCTATCAGGAACCGTGTACGGCCAAAGTGGCGCAGGAACGCCTCCATGCCCGGCTTGCCGACAGCAATGTTCCGTTCGTTTATTGCGCGGTGGACAATGAGGATCCGGTCCTCATCGATCATCTGCTTGGTATCGTATATGTGGGGATCGATCATACTGTTTCCCAGGAAAGGATCCGGCAGCGCTCGGCTGCCCGGTTCAGTACCCGTCTGCAAAAGGATGAAGCACTGCGAAAGAGCGAGGAACGCTTTTTTGAAAGCGTGAAGCGCAAAGATCCGGTCCGCATGGAACAGTGGGCTAGAAAAATGGAAATGGCCGGCATGCCTGTTCTTTTCCTTGATGGAACGGCTCCTTTATCCATCAGCCAGGATCGGATCGAAACGTTCTGGAAAAAATTATTTTTTGTGAAAAAAGCAGAAAAGTAAACTAATAAAACAAGGGTGGAAACTCGGAAAGTTGTATGTTAAGATAGGACAGATAAAAAAGGGAAGATCCTTTTTAGAGGAGGATTTTATGAATAAATATTCATTGCTATCAATAAACGATCTAAGTACCCACGACATCATGGAAATCCTCCATGATGCAAGAGTTTTTAATATTTCCCAGCAAGATTGGCATTTGCCAATGCATAACGCATTGGCTGCTAATCTTTTTTTTGAGCCTTCTACACGGACACACTACTCGTTCGAGAGCGCAGAATACCAGCTGGGATGCTCTGTGGCCGACTTCAACTCCGCATCGAGCAGCGTCACAAAAGGTGAAACGCTCTACGATACCGCCAAAACATTTGAGGCCATCGGGTATAAGGTGCTCGTCATCCGGCATCCGCAGGACGAATACTTTAAAGAACTCGAAGACATCAGTATCCCGATCATCAATGCGGGCGACGGCAAAGGCAATCATCCGACCCAGTGCCTGCTCGATCTGTATACGATGTATGATGAATTCGGAACATTCGAAGGATTGAATGTGCTCATCTGCGGAGATATCGCCCATTCCCGGGTCGCCGCCTCCAACAAGGACGCGCTCGAACGTCTCGGCGCCAATGTGCGCTTCTGCGGACCAAAGGAATTTGAACGCGAAGGATTCGAAATGAGCGATATAGATGAAAGCATCGGATGGGCCGACGTCGTCATGATGCTGCGCATCCAGCGCGAACGCGGCGCCACGCTTGGAGAAATGAGCGATGAAGAATACCTTCATCAGTACGGTCTCGATCACAGGCGCTATGCGATGATGAAGGAAAACGCCATCATCATGCATCCGGCCCCGGTCAACCGCGGCGTGGAAATCGCGAGCGATCTGGTCGAATGCGGGAAGAGCCGTATATTCAAACAAATGGAAAACGGGGTGCTGGTCCGCAAAGCCGTCATCAAGAGGGCCTTCGGATACAAGCCGTTCAGGGAGGATTGACATGAAACTGATCAGAAATGCCAAAGCGCTCATACTCGGCCAGCTCAAGGAGGTGGATGTCCTGTTCGATGAAACGATCCGCCGCATCGTGCCGCGAGGAACAGAAATATCCGGGATCGATGAGCCGGTCGAGATCATCGATGCGTCCGGCAAAACGCTGCTGCCAGGCCTTGTCGATGTCCATGTCCATTTAAGAGAACCGGGGCACGCGCACAAGGAGACGATAAAGACCGGAACGAAGGCGGCAGCAGCCGGCGGGTTCACGACCATCTTCGCCATGCCCAATGTGCTGCCGTTTCCAAGCACGCCGGAAGTCATGAAAAACTATCAGGCACGGATCGAAAACGATTCGCTCGTCCATACGTATCCGTATGGAACGATCACCATCAATGAAAGCGGAAAGGAAATCGTCGATTATGCGGCCATGAAAAAGCTCGGCATCGAATGGTTCTCGGATGACGGGGTCGGGGTCGCAGACGATGAAGTGATGAAGAAAGCGATGATTTCCGCAAAAGAAAACGATGTGCTCTTCGCGTGCCATACCGAAGACATGAAATACCGCAGGCCGCAAGCCAGCGTGCACGAAAGCGCATTTGCCAAAGAACATGGATGGATCGGCATTCCTTCCGCGTGCGAATACGCCCAGCTTGCCCGCGACCTCGATCTGGTACGCGAGATCGGCAGCCGCTATCATGCCTGCCACATCAGCGCAAAGGAAAGCGTGGAACTGATCGCGCAGGCCAAAATGCATGGCTGCGACGTGTCGGGAGAAGTGACGGCCCATCATCTGCTGCTCGAGGCAGAAGATGTGCAGGGAACAAACTGGAAGATGAACCCGCCGCTGCGATCGCACGAAGACAGGATGGCGCTGATCGAAGGACTCGAACAGGGCAAACTTGATTTTATCGCAAGCGATCATGCGCCGCATACGGCAGCCGAAAAAGAGCGGCCGATGGATCAGGCTCCTTTCGGTATCGTTTCTCTGGAAACAAGCTTCGTGCTGCTTTATACAGAGTTCGTGCATAAGCAGAAGCGCTGGAGCCTGGCGCAGCTCGTGGACTGGATGAGCGCCACGCCAGCCAGACGGTTCGGGCTGGACGGGATCGGCGAGATCCGGATCGGTATGAATGCCGACCTGTTCCTGGCCGATCTGGATAACGAATACACCATCCATGCACAGCAATTTGAATCCATGGGGAAGAACACCCCGTTCGATGGCATGAAAGTTCATGCGGCTATATGTCAGACATTTATAAACGGACAGAGCGTCTGGAAAGGAAACGAAGAATGATGAAAGAAAGATTACTCGTATTGGAAGACGGAAGCGTGTACAAAGGAAAAGCGTTCGGAAGCGATCATTATCACATCGGCGAGCTTGTCTTTAATACATCCATGACCGGATATCAGGAGATCCTGACCGATAACTCATACTGCGGACAGATCGTGATGATGACCTATCCGCTGATCGGAAACTACGGAATCAACCGGGAGGATTATGAAAGCATCGTTCCGGCCGTATTCGGCTTCGTGGTCAAAGACTACTGCGACAGCCCGAGCAACTGGAGAAGCCAGGAAACGCTCGACGAGTTTTTAAAGCGTGAAGACATCCCGGGCATTTACGGAGTGGATACGCGTGCCATTACCCGCAAGCTTCGCGATGAAGGGGTCATGAAAGCTACGCTGGCCGATCCGGATGCCGATATCGACGAAATCGTCAGAACGTTGAAGGAAACTGATTATCTCCATGATCAGGTGGAACGCGTTTCGAGCGGAAAGATCTTCCCGATCCCGAACCGCGGCAAAAAGGTCGTGCTCATCGACTTTGGCGCCAAGCTTGGCATCGTGCGCGAACTTTCGAAACGCGGCTGCGATCTGATCGTCGTTCCTTACGATACGCCGGCAGAAAAAATCCTGTCCTATCGCCCGGACGGAGTCATGCTCACCAACGGCCCTGGAAATCCGGAAGATCTGCCGCAGTCGATCGAAACGATCCGTCAGCTCATTCCGCAGACTGTTGTCTTCGGCATCTGTCTGGGACATCAGCTGATCTCGCTGGCATGCGGCGCAAAAACCTACAAGCTGAAATTCGGACACCGGGGAGGAAATCATCCAGTCGTCGACCTGAAGACAGGAAAAGTGGAGATCACGTCGCAGAATCACGGGTATGCCGTGGATATCGACTCGCTGAAGGATACCCGGCTGATCATGACCCACCAGGCGCTCAATGATAAGAGCTGCGAAGGAGTGCGTCATCAGGACTATCCGTGCTTCTCGGTACAGTTTCACCCGGAAGCCAGTGCAGGACCGGAAGACAGCCGGGACTTATTTGACGAATTTATCAAGCTGATGGATAAGGAGAAAAAATATGCCTAAAAGAACAGATATTCATAAAATTCTAGTGATCGGATCCGGACCGATCGTGATCGGCCAGGCGGCAGAATTCGACTATGCCGGAAGCCAGGCATGCCAGTCGCTGCGCGAAGAAGGGTACGAGGTCGTGCTCATCAATTCGAACCCGGCAACGATCATGACCGATTCGACCATTGCGGACCGCGTGTATATCGAACCGATCACGCTCGATTTCGCAAAACGCGTCATCTACAAGGAAAGACCGGACGCGATCCTGGGATCTCTTGGCGGCCAGACCGGGCTGAACCTTGTTGTCGAACTGCATGAGGACGGCATCCTCGATGAATACGGGGTAGAGATCCTCGGGACCGATCTGCATGCGATCAACCGGGCCGAGGACCGCGAGCTGTTCCGCGCCCTGATGCAGGAAATCGAAGAACCGGTCCCGGAAAGCACGATCGTGCATTCGGTCGAGGAAGCTGTTGTGTTCTGTCAGGGCCTTGGCTATCCAGTCGTCGTGCGTCCCGCTTATACTCTGGGCGGTACCGGAGGCGGTTTTGCCGATAATGAAAAAGAGCTTCGCGAGATCTGCGAGGCAGGTCTGAAAATTTCGCCGGTCCATCAATGCCTGATCGAGCAGAGCATTGCCGGATACAAGGAAATCGAATACGAAGTCATGCGGGATGCCAACAACAACGCGATCGTCGTGTGCAATATGGAAAACGTCGACCCGGTCGGCATCCATACAGGCGACAGTATCGTTGTCGCGCCGGTCCAGACGCTGACCGATCATGAGAACCAGATGCTGCGCAGCGCTTCTTTGAAGATCATCCGCGCCTTGAAGATCTGCGGAGGCTGCAACGTGCAGCTCGCGCTCGATCCGAAAAGCTTCAAATACTACGTGATCGAGGTCAATCCGCGTGTTTCGCGCTCTTCTGCTCTTGCATCCAAGGCGACCGGGTATCCGATCGCCAAGATCAGCGCCAAGCTTGCTGTCGGGCTGACGCTTGACGAGATCCTCAATCCGATCACGAAAACGAGCTATGCATGCTTTGAACCGGCCATCGATTATGTGGTGACCAAGTTTGCCCGCTTCCCGTTCGATAAATTTCCGAATGCCGACCGTCACTTAGGCACACAGATGAAGGCGACCGGAGAAGTCATGTCGATCGGACGAACATTTGAAGAATCGCTTCTGAAAGCGGTCCGCTCGCTGGAAATGAAAGTCGATCATCTGGAAAAACAGGAATTCAAAGAAATGAGCCAGGAGGAGCTGCTCGAAGAGATCAGAAAATGCGATGATCTGCGTATTTTTGCGATCACTGAATGGCTGCGCCGCGGCTATGATATCCAGACGGTCAACGATGTCACGAAAATGGATATGTTCTTCCTCTCCCATTTGAAACGGATCGTCGATCTGGAAAAGGAACTGGCGGAAGATCCGGGAAACCTCTCTGTGCTCGAACAGGCGAAAGAGTACGGCTTCTCCGACAGCTACATTGGACGGACATGGAACATGAGCACGAAAGAAGTTTATGATCTGCGCAAGGAAAACGGGATCATCCCGGTCTATAAAATGGTCGATACGTGCGCAGGCGAATTCACTAGCGCCACTCCGTATTTTTACTCGACCTACGAGCAGGAAAACGAATCGATCCGCTCCGATAAAAAGAAGATCGTCGTATTAGGATCCGGACCGATCCGGATCGGACAAGGCGTGGAGTTCGACTACGCGACCGTGCACTGCGTGGAAACGCTGCGTCAGGAAGGCTATGAAGCGATCATCATCAACAACAACCCGGAAACCGTTTCGACCGACTTTTCGATCTCGGACAAGCTGTACTTCGAACCGCTGACGACCGAGGATGTCATGCACGTGATCGAACTGGAACAGCCGCTCGGTGTCATCGTACAGTTCGGCGGTCAGACAGCCATCAACCTGGCTGACTCGCTCGTGGAACATGGCGTAAAGATCCTCGGAACGAGCCTGCGGGATATTGACCGGGCCGAAGACCGCCATGAATTCGAGAAGACCCTCAAGGAGCTTGGCATTCCTCAGCCGCAGGGCGAAACGGCCGTTACGGTCGACGAAGCGCTCGTGATCGCCAACAAGATCGGCTATCCGGTCCTTGTGCGGCCAAGCTATGTGCTGGGCGGAAGGGCCATGGAAATCGTGCACAATGATGATGATCTGCGCATTTATATGGCAACAGCCGTACAGGAAATCAGTCATGACGCGCCGATCCTCGTCGACAAGTATATTGTTGGAAAAGAGCTTGAGATCGACGCGATCGCCGATGGAAAAGATGTATATATTCCGGGCGTGATGGAGCATATCGAGCGGGCCGGCGTGCATTCGGGAGACTCGATCTCGGTCTATCCGACCCAGACCATTTCGCAGAAAGCCAAGGATACGATCATCGAATACGGTATCCGGATCGGAAAGGGATTCGATTTTATCGGTCTGTATAATATTCAGTTCATCGTGGACCGCGAGGAAAAAGTGTACGTTCTCGAAGTCAATCCGCGCTCGTCACGAACGGTTCCTTTCCTTTCGAAGATCACAGGCGTGCCGATGTCCCAGATCGCGACAAAAGCGATCCTTGGCCAGTCGCTGAAAGAGCAGGGCCTGACACCAGGCTATCATGGCGACGACCCGAACCGCGTGTTTGTCAAGGCACCGGTATTCTCGTTTGCCAAGCTGCGCGGTGTCGACACGGTGCTCGGACCGGAAATGAAGTCGACCGGAGAAGCGCTCGGAAGCGATATCTCTCTGGAAAAAGCCTTGTTCAAGGCGCTGGTAGCCAGCGGCATCCAGGTGCCTACGCACGGAAATGTGCTGCTGACCATTGCTGACGACGACAAGGAAGAGGCGCTTTCTCTTGCCCGGCGGTTTGCCAATATCGGGTACGGTCTTTATGCGACCGAAGGGACCGCGAAATTCCTTGAAAAGCACGGGCTGTTCGTTCACCACGCTTCCAAGATCGAAGAAGGCCGGGACAATATGGTCGTGGATATCATCCGCGACGGCAAGGTCAATTTCGTGATCAATACGATGTCGGCAAAGAACCGGAACAGCCGGGCCGACGGATTCCTGATCCGGCGCGTATCGGCGGAAAACAGCATTTCCTGCATGACCAGTCTTGATACGGCAGGGACGCTGGTCAATGTGCTCGAGTCGCTGAATTTCTCGATGATTTCAATGAATGAGATGGGGAAATAAGATGAGACAGGAAAAGGCCCGCATTATTGAAAATAAAAAGATCGCAAAAGATGTATATAAGATGGTGCTGGAGGCAGAGCTTGCCTCCCTGTGCCGTCCCGGCCAGTTTATAGAAATCAGCGTACCGGGGTACTTTTTAAGAAGACCGATCTCGATCTGCGAGATCGAAGAAGAGTGTCTGACCATCATTTACAAAGTGGTCGGCGCCGGAACGAATGTCATGTCCGGCATGGAAGCTGGCGAAAGGCTGGATATTTTCGGCCCGTGCGGAAACGGGTTCCCGGAAGTTGACGGGCCGTCCCTGATCCTGTTTGGGGGCGGGGTCGGCGTGCCGCCTTTATATGAGCTGGCAAAGCACAATAAAAATAAAACACTGTATGTCGTGCTTGGATTCAATTCCAGGGAAGATGTATTTTATGCGGATGAATTCAGGGCGCTGGGGGCGAAGGTGTTTATCGCGACAATGGATGGTTCCTGCGGAACAAAAGGAACTGTGCTCGATGCGGCAGAAACCCATGGTGTCAGAACCGGCCTTGTCATGGCGTGCGGGCCGCTTCCTATGCTTCGCGCGCTCGATGAAGCATATGATCAAGGATACTTGTCGCTGGAAGCGCGGATGGCATGCGGGATCGGGGCATGCATGGGATGTGTAGTAGAGATGAAAGACGGTTCGATGAAACGCGTATGCAAGGACGGACCGGTATTTGAAATAGGGAGCGTGAAACTATGATCGATCTGAGAACAGAACTGCCAGGCCTTCATTTAAAAAATCCGATCATCCCGGCAAGCGGCTGCTTCGGTTTCGGCAAGGAATATGCCGAACTGTATGATCTGTCGCGTCTTGGCGGGATCGCGATCAAATCCGCTACCCCGCAGGAGAGGGTCGGCAATCCGACGCCCCGGATCGCGGAAACGCCGATGGGCATGCTCAATGCGATCGGTCTGCAGAACAAAGGGGTGGATTCCATCATCGAGAACGAGCTGCCGTTTCTGGCGCAGTATGATGTGGAAATTATCGCCAATGTTGCCGGCGCAGCCGAAGAGGATTATGTCGAAGTGATCAGAAAGCTCAATGACCAGCCGGTCGTCAAGGCATATGAACTGAACATTTCATGTCCGAACGTCAAACATGGCGGGATCGGTCTGGGAACAGATCCGAAGCTGGCTGCTCACGTTACCAGGCTGGCCAAGGAAGCGGCAGAAAAACCGGTCTATGTCAAGCTT
Source organism: Erysipelotrichaceae bacterium OPF54 (assembly GCA_022834735.1). Taxonomy (GTDB): domain Bacteria; phylum Bacillota_I; class Bacilli_A; order Erysipelotrichales; family Erysipelotrichaceae; genus Dubosiella. Next base: position 64,501 of record BQKD01000002.1, on the reverse strand, counting down.
TCTCCGAATGTCACCAATATCGTGGAGATTGCCAAAGCGGTCGAAGAGGCTGGCGCGGATGGCCTGGTGCTCATCAATACGCTCATGGGGATGCGGATCGATCTGAAGAGCGGGAAGCCGGTGCTGGCCAATAAAACGGGCGGATTATCCGGCCCGGCCATCAAGCCGGTCGCGATCCGGATGGTTTATCAGGTGGCTCGTGCCGTACAGATACCGATCATCGGGGTTGGCGGTATCACGTGTGCGGAAGATGTGCTCGAGTTCCTGCTGGCCGGAGCGAGCGCAGTGGAAGTGGGGGCGCAGAATTTTGTCGACCCTTATGTCTGCGTGAAAATTATCGACGAGCTCCCGAAAGTGCTTGAGCGGTATGGATATCATTCGCTGAAGGAAGTCAGAGAAAGGGGATTAAAGAATGAGTAGGACAATTGTCGCGCTTGATTTTTCGAGCAAGGAAGAAGTTGTAGATTTTTTGAAACAGTTTGATGAGCCGGTCTATGTCAAGATCGGGATGGAACTGACGTATGCATGCGGCCTCGATATCGTGGAAACTGTCAAAAAGATGGGCCATCATATCTTTCTGGATCTCAAACTGCATGATATTCCGAATACTGTCAAAGGCGGAATGAGCAATCTGGCCCGTCTTGGTGTCGATATGACCAATGTGCACTGTGCCGGAGGGATCGCGATGATGAAAGCGGCTGTCGAAGGGCTGAAGAACGGGTCCAAGGACGGAAAGCGTCCGCTTTGTATCGGTGTCACGCAGCTCACTTCGACTTCGCAGGAAGCGATGAACGAAGAGCTCGGAATCGGCGGTTCGGTGCTTGACTGTGTCCTGCACTATGCGAAAAATGCGAAAGAAGCCGGCCTGGACGGTGTCGTATGTTCTGTACACGAAGCGAAAGCGATCCATGAAGCGTGCGGCAGCGATTTTCTGACCGTAACGCCGGGGATCCGTCTGGCGAGCGATTCGGTCGATGATCAGAAACGGGTGGCGACGCCGCAGCTGGCAAAGGAAGAGGGCTGCGATTATATCGTGGTGGGCCGTTCGATCACAAAGGCGAACGATCCCAAAGCGGTATACGAGCAGATCGAAGCGGTCATGGAAGCGTAGAGGAGGACCTATGGAGCAATATAAAAAGGATTTCATCGATTTCATGCTGGAATGCGATGTTCTCAAGTTCGGCGATTTCACATTGAAGTCAGGCCGTAAATCCCCGTTCTTCATGAATGCGGGAGGTTATGTGACAGGATGGCAGCTCAAAAAGCTGGGTGAATTTTATGCCAGAGCGATCCATGATCAATACGGGGAGGATTTTGATGTCCTGTTCGGACCGGCTTACAAAGGCATTCCGCTGGCTGTGACTACGGCGATCGCGTTCAGCGATCTGTATGGCAAGGAAGTGCGCTACTGCTCGGACCGCAAAGAGGAAAAGGATCATGGAGCAGACAAGGGAAGCTTTCTGGGGACAAAGCTTCAGGATGGCGACCGGGTCGTCATGATCGAAGATGTGACGACTTCGGGCAAATCGATGGAAGAAACGGTGCCAAAGGTGCGTGGCGCGGCTGATGTGAAAATTGTCGGACTGATGGTTTCTCTGGATCGTCATGAAAAGGGAAAAGGGACAAAGACGGCTTTGAAAGAAGTTTCGGAGCTGTACGGTTTCCCGACGGCAGCGATCGTATCGATGCCTGAGGTCATCGAATATGTGCAGCTCGATCCCGGGATCCGCGAGCGTATCGACGCATACTACAAGGAATACGGACCGACAGAGGAATGATAGCAGAAGAGGAGCGTATCGTGTTCCTCTTTTTGTGTGCTAAAATGGAAAATAAAAAGGGGAATGCTTTATGAGACCATATAAAGAAAATAAAAGGAAACAGATCCTTGCCGGACTGCTTTTTCTCGTGCTCGGATTTTACGGCTGCGCAAGCGAAAAGAAAGAAGAGATCGGTGCAAGGGAACCGGCTGTATATTTTGTTCAGGAGCGTACAGATCTGTTTGATGAAACCGATCTGAATGAACCGGCTGGCGAGCTGAGGGCGGGATCGTATTGCGTGATCACGGGATTGTCGGATACATATGCTCGGACAGAGGATGGCTATCTTGCGTGGCGGGATCATCTGATGGAAGCGCATTGGAAAGAGGATGAAAGCTTTGATGGGACGAGCGAGTTCAAAGCCAGGGAAGCTGTGGCGATCAGAGATGAGCTGATGAGAGAAACGGGAGTCTTCCTTGGTCCGGATGAAAGGGTTGCTTTCAAAACAATCGAAAAGGACCGGATCGGGAATGTGCGCGGGAAGCTTTCCGACGATCAGTATGTTTTTATCGACAATACGTTCGACTATATTGGCCCGATGGCCGAAAACGATACGGCCGAACCGGATGAACAGGGGATGGATGACAGCCTGGATGATCGATCGGATATGCTGTTTGAAAAGGACGGGATCGTGATCGTGAACAAAAAACACGGTGTTGCGCCAGAGTATGCGCCCGGAGAGGATCCGAAAGCTAAAAAAGCACTTCTCGGACTGATCAGGACGATGCAGGCCGAAGGACTGGATATCTCGGATTCCTACAGCGGATTCCGTTCGTATGAATACCAGAGCGAACTGTATAATGGATACTGCGCGTCCTATGGAACGGAAAGCGCGGATACGTTTTCGGCGAAGCCGGGATTTTCCGAGCATCAGACCGGCCTGGCTTTTGACCTGAAGCATGTCTCGGGCGAACTGGTCACACAAAGCGCGGAATCGCAGTGGCTCATGGATCATGCGGCCGAGCATGGTTTTATTGTCCGCTATCAGGAAGGGAAAGAGGGTATTACAGGGTATCAGGCAGAGCCGTGGCATATTCGCTATATTGGGCCGCGCGCCAAAGAGATCATGGAATCGGGCTTGACACTTGAGGAGTTTCTTGGGGTAGAGGGTGGAGATTACGCCCGCGGACAAGAATAAAATAAAAAATCAAAAAAAGTATTGACAAAGAGGAGGGGAAAGGGATATCATGACAAAGCTTTCTGGCAAACTGTCATCTAAAAATATTGAAAAATATTATAAAAAATAGTTGACAGATAAATCGGAGCATGGTATATTAAACAAGCTGAAGGACAGCGGAAAGCCGCTCGAAAAAAAATCGGGATTCCGGCTTGACGAATCCTTCGCGACGAGTTAGTATAAACGAGCTGTCGGAAACGGCAGCGAGGGACGATCTTTGAAAACCTGACAGAAACGAATAGTTTTAGAAGAAAAAAACGTACAAGTACGAGAGAACTAAAATTACACGTCGATTTCTTGAGAAACACCTGAAAAGAAAAAAAGAGATAACAGAAACAAAAAAAGAGTCAATATCAAATGGAGAGTTTGATCCTGGCTCAGGATGAACGCTGGCGGCATGCCTAATACATGCAAGTCGAACGAGGCATCTTCGGATGCCTAGTGGCGAACGGGTGAGTAACACGTAGGGAACCTGCCCATGCGGCCGGGACAACTTCCGGAAACGGATGCTGATACCGGATAAGGAAAGCGAAGGCATCTTTGCTTTGTTAAAGGAGCTGCAAGGCTCCGCGCATGGATGGACCTGCGGTGCATTAGCTGGTTGGTGAGGTAAAGGCTCACCAAGGCGACGATGCATAGCCGGCCTGAGAGGGCGAACGGCCACACTGGGACTGAGACACGGCCCAGACTCCTACGGGAGGCAGCAGTAGGGAATTTTCGTCAATGGGCGCAAGCCTGAACGAGCAATGCCGCGTGAACGAGGAAGGTCTTCGGATCGTAAAGTTCTGTTGAGAGGGAAAAAGGGTCACCAGAGGAAATGCTGGTGAAGTGATATTACCTTTCGAGGAAGTCACGGCTAACTACGTGCCAGCAGCCGCGGTAATACGTAGGTGGCGAGCGTTATCCGGAATGATTGGGCGTAAAGGGTGCGTAGGCGGCCTGTTAAGTCTGAAGTGAAAGGTACCGGCTCAACCGGTACAGGCTTTGGAAACTGGCAGGCTGGAGGACAGGAGAGGGCGGTGGAACTCCATGTGTAGCGGTAAAATGCGTAGATATATGGAAGAACACCAGTGGCGAAGGCGGCCGCCTGGCCTGTTACTGACGCTGAGGCACGAAAGCGTGGGGAGCAAATAGGATTAGATACCCTAGTAGTCCACGCCGTAAACGATGAGGACCAAGTGTTGGGGAAGACCCAGTGCTGCAGTTAACGCAGTGAGTCCTCCGCCTGGGGAGTATGCACGCAAGTGTGAAACTCAAAGGAATTGACGGGGGCCCGCACAAGCGGTGGAGTATGTGGTTTAATTCGAAGCAACGCGAAGAACCTTACCAGGCCTTGACATAGGGTGCGAAGCTATGGAGACATAGTGGAGGCTAACATCCATACAGGTGGTGCATGGTTGTCGTCAGCTCGTGTCGTGAGATGTTCAGTTAAGTCTGGCAACGAGCGCAACCCTCGTGATGTGTTACCAATATTGAGTTAGGGACTCACATCAGACTGCCGGTGACAAACCGGAGGAAGGCGGGGATGACGTCAAATCATCATGCCCCTTATGGCCTGGGCTACACACGTACTACAATGGCGGCAACAAAGGGCAGCGAGGCAGCGATGCCGAGCGAATCCCAAAAAAGCCGTCCCAGTTCGGATTGGAGTCTGCAACCCGACTCCATGAAGTTGGAATCGCTAGTAATCGCGGATCAGCATGCCGCGGTGAATACGTTCTCGGGCCTTGTACACACCGCCCGTCAAACCATGGGAGTGGGCAATGCCCGAAGCCGGTGGCGCAACCTGAAAAGGAGCGAGCCGTCGAAGGCAGGGCCGATGACTGGGGTTAAGTCGTAACAAGGTATCCCTACGGGAACGTGGGGATGGATCACCTCCTTTCTAAGGAGAAAGCGAAGAAGGTGTAAAGACGTGAGAAGGAGTTCTGTCAGGTTTTCAGGGATTGTCCTGAGAGCAGAAATCGATCTTTGAAAATCATCATACACAAATTTGAAGAAAAGACACAATAGATAAGAAGAGAAGAGGTCTTGAAAGCAAGTTGTGGAAGATAACACTGAGAAACAGTTAAAGAAATAACAGTTTTCATCAAAAGAAGAAAAATCTTGTAGAAAGCACATTGAAAGAAACTAGAGAACCAACTGATCAAGTAGGCAAGGGCGTACGGAGGATGCCTGGCCACTCGAAACTGAAGAAGGACGCACCGAACTGCGAAAAGCGGCGCCGAGCTGTAAGGAAGCGAAGACACGCCGATGTCCGAATGGGGGAACCCGGCATAGAGAAAGCTATGTCATCCTCGGATGAAAAAGATAGTCCGAGAGAGAGGTACCCGGGGAACTGAAACATCTAAGTACCCGGAGGAGAAGAAAACAAAAGTGATTCCCCGAGTAGCGGCGAGCGAAAGGGGAGCAGCCCAAACCATCGGGAGATGGGGTTGAAGGGGTTCTGAGAAAGCAGAAGCAGAAGATAGCCGAACGTGAACGGAAGCACGGCCGAAGAAGGTGAAAGCCCTGTAGGCGAAATCGGAAGCGGAAGCGAGGAACACCCTGAGTACGGCGAGACACGAGGAATCTTGTCGGAAGCAGGCGGGACCATCCGCCAAGGCTAAATATAAACGAGTGAGCGATAGAGAAAGAGTACCGTGAGGGAAAGGTGAAAAGAACCGCGGGAGCGGAGTGAAAGAGAACCTGAAACCGTATGCCTACAAGAAGTCAGAGCCCGTCAAGGGGTGATGGCGTGCCTTTTGTAGAATGAACCGGCGAGTTGCGTCAGGATGCGAGGTTAAGCTGGAAAGAGCGGAGCCGAAGCGAAAGCGAGTCTGAATAGGGCGAAGAGAGTAGACTGATGCAGACCCGAAACCGGGTGATCTAGCCATGGGCAGGTTGAAGCAGAAGTGAAATTCTGTGGAGGACCGAACCGACTACCGTTGAAAAGTTAGCGGATGACCTGTGGCTAGGGGAGAAATTCCAATCGAACCCGGAGATAGCTGGTTCTCCCCGAAATAGCTTTAGGGCTAGCGTCGGCCGATGAGCGAGGGAGGTAGAGCACTGAATGCATGATGGCCCCATCCCGGGGTACTGAATGCAATCAAACTGCGAATGCCCTCGAAGGAGAAGGCCGGCAGTCAGACTGTGGGTGATAAGGTCCATGGTCGAGAGGGAAACAGCCCAGACCGCCAGCAAAGGTCCCGAAATACAGGCTAAGTGGAAAAGGATGTGGGGACGCACGGACAGCTAGGAGGTTGGCTCAGAAGCAGCCATCCTTTGAAGAGTGCGTAACAGCTCACTAGTCGAGTGGCCCTGCGCCGAAAATGTACCGGGGCTAAGCCTGATACCGAAGCTGCGGATATGGAAACATATGGTAGGGGAGCGTTGCATGCAGGAAGAAGTATCATCGCGAGAGGATATGGACAGCATGGAAGTGAGAATGCCGGTGTGAGTAGCGAGATGCAGGTGAGAATCCTGCACACCGGAAGCCCAAGGATTCCAGGGGAAGGTTCGTCCGCCCTGGGTAAGTCGGGACCTAACGCGAGGCCGAAAGGCGTAGCGGATGGAAAGCAGGCGGAGATTCCTGCACCCGCGCGATACGAGGCGAAGGAGTGACGGAGACGGGATAGGCAGCCCTCTGAACGGATTGAGGGCCAAGCGCAGCAGTCGGATACCAGGCAAATCCGGTATCGGAAGACAGGGCGTGAAGGGGAAGCGAAATCTGCGGAAAGTAGCGAAGTGCCGAATACGGCTTCCAGGAAAAGCTTCTAGCATAGGGGTATCGAGCGGCCCGTACCAAAACCGACACAGGTGGGCAGGCAGAGAATGCCGAGGTGAGCGAGAGAACTGTTGCCAAGGAACTCGGCAAAATGGCCCCGTAAGTTCGCGAGAAGGGGCGCTCATGAAAGTGAGCCGCAGTGAAAAGGCCCAAGCGACTGTTTAACTAAAACACAGCTCTCTGCGAAGCCGCAAGGCGAAGTATAGGGGGTGACACCTGCCCGGTGCTGGAAGGTTAAGGGGATCTGTCAATCGGAGACGATGAAGCAGTGGTCCGAAGCCCCAGTGAACGGCGGCCGTAACTATAACGGTCCTAAGGTAGCGAAATTCCTTGTCAGGTAAGTTCTGACCCGCACGAAAGGTGTAACGATTTGGGCGCTGTCTCGGCAGCAGGCTCGGTGAAATCTTAGTACCTGTGAAAATGCAGGTTACCCGCAACTAGACGGAAAGACCCCATGGAGCTTTACTGCAGCTCGGCATTGGGTACTGGACGGACATGTACAGGATAGGTGGGAGACGAAGAGACATACACGCCAGTGTATGAGGAGTCGATGTTGGGATACCACCCTTGTGCGTCCGGGGCCCTAACCCAGGTCCGTGAACCGGATCGGGGAGAGTGCCAGGCGGGCAGTTTGACTGGGGCGGTCGCCTCCCAAAGAGTAACGGAGGCGCCCAAAGGTACGCTCAGGCTGGATGGAAACCAGCTGACGAGTGCAAATGCAGAAGCGTGCCTGACTGTGAGAGCAACAACTCGAACAGGGACGAAAGTCGGGATTAGTGATCCGGCGGTGCCGAATGGAAGGGCCGTCGCTCAACGGATAAAAGCTACCCTGGGGATAACAGGCTGATCTCGCCCAAGAGTTCACATCGACGGCGAGGTTTGGCACCTCGATGTCGGCTCATCGCATCCTGGAGCTGGATTCGGTTCCAAGGGTTGGGCTGTCCGCCCATTAAAGCGGTACGCGAGCTGGGTTCAGAACGTCGTGAGACAGTTCGGTCCCTATCTGTTGTGGGCGAAGGAGATCTGAGGGGAGCTGTCCTCAGTACGAGAGGACCGGGATGGACCTGCCTCTGGTGCATCGGTTATCACGCCAGTGGTACAGCCGGGTAGCCAAGCAGGGAAGGGATAAGCGCTGAAAGCATCTAAGCACGAAGCCCACCCCGAGATGAGATCTCCCATTCTGAAAAGAAGTAAGGCCCCTCAAAGACGATGAGGTAGATAGGCCGGAGATGGAAGCGCAGCGATGTGCGGAGTTGACCGGTACTAATCGGCCGAGGACTTGATCAGAAGAGATGAAGACGTCCGCGACTTGCCAAGACCGATTGTGGAAGAGGGTGTATGGTGATTTTGAAAGATCGATGGAAAGCGTGAAGAGAAGATCCGGTGGCGATGGCGGGGTGGAAACACCTGTACCCATCCCGAACACAGAAGTTAAGCACCCCAGCGGCGACGATAGTTGGCCTTGCGCCTGCGAAAATAGCTCGCTGCCGGGTCTTTTTTTTGTCCTGTCCTCATACAGGACATTTTTTGCATTTTCAGTTCTGGATCTTTGCCATCGTATTTCCCTCCTCTGATGTGATTATAAAATAGGCGGAATAGAGCTTTCTTACAATTTTGTCTGCTTGCAGGAGGATGCCGTCATGTCAAATCGTCTCTTTATCATTTGCCGATCCTCGACTATAATTATAAAAATGAGGAAAGGATGAGGAATATGATACGAAAAGCGCTTGAAAAAGATATCCCGACCTTGATGGACCTGCTTCATCAGGTCAACATGGTTCATTACAGGGGCCGTCCCGATCTTTTCAGACCAGGAACAAAATACACCCCGGACGAATTGAAAACAATACTGGCAGACGACACGCGCCCGGTTTTCGTATGGTGCGATGAAGAAGAGAAAGTGAAGGGATACGCGTTCTGTATACACCAGCAGCATGTGAATGATCAGTTGCTCACCGACATCCGCACATTGTATATCGATGATATTTGTGTGGATGAAAATGCCCGGCACCAGCATATTGGAAAACAGTTGTATGAGCATGTCGCGGATTTTGCCAGGAAAAACGGTTTCTACAACATCACCTTGAACGTATGGAGCCTGAATCTGGGCGCGCAGGCATTTTATGAAAGCCTTGGCATGAAGCCTTACAGGATCGGGATGGAAACGCTCCTAAGTGAATGAATATCAAATAAGATCCTTTTTGTGTATGATAACACCGATAGAAAGGATCTTTTTATATGTTTTCCACACCAGTGACATTAATTTTAGGGGGCGGCGGTTCCAAAGGAAGTTACGAGATCGGGGCAATGAAAGCTCTGCACAAGCTGAAAATAGAGTACAACGCTGTGGCCGGAGTCAGTATCGGTGCTCTTTGCGGAGCGATCCTTGTCCAGCAGGATCTCGAAAAACTCGAAAAATGGATCGAATCCTTTTCGCAGGGCCATATATCGGATAACTTGTTCCTGTTTCCTGACCAGTACGATATCCTGCCTGCATCAAAAGGCAGCTCGCTTTCTTTTCTTGAAACATTCTGTCGGCAGGGACCTGACATTCATCCTCTGCGCAAAAGCTACGAGAAGATTTTCGACTATGATAAATTCATGCGTTCGCCGATCGATTTTGCGTGCCTTGCCTACAATATTACGAAGCAGGCGCCGCAGGTCTTTCATAAAAAGGATTTCACCCGAGAAAATGCGCTCGATCTTCTGTTTTCTTCAGCCGCTTATTTCCCGGCCTTTGATCTGAAAAAAGTGAATGGCGACTGGTTTGCGGACGGAGCCTATGCAAGTTCTGTGCCCTATGAACTGGCAGATATATTTTTGAATCCGCAAAGCATCATCATCGATATCGACGGCTTTTATCATAAGGATCCGTTCCAGAGCGATTCGAGCCGGATGCTGATCCGGCCTCTTTTCAAGCTGCATTACTTTCTCGACTTTATGGATATCGATCTTGTTTCCCAGATCCGGGAAGGATATCTGGAGACCTTGAAATATCTTGAAGAGGCGCCCGGATATCTGTATACCTTTTATAAAGATGACTGGGAGCAGATCGAAAAGACCGAAAAGTTTTTCCTCGCCCGTCTTGCGGGGCAGGATCCGTACCGGATCCTGGATCACTATGATCCGATCGTTGGATCAATGTATGGGGTGCTGCTAGGCTATAGGCCGCGGCCGCTCGACAACGGCTATGCCGGAAAATACAAGCTGGGCACGCTGCTGGAGATCATGGCGCTGATCTGCGGTATGCCCGTATGTACCCAGTATCATTTTGGGGATTTCTGCGCCCGGATGATCGATCGTATGAAACATTTCGATCAGGATCCCAACCTGTCCATCTATCCGCTCGAATATAAAAGGATGGAGATGAAAAGCCTTCGCGATATGACTGTTTTCTTTCACTCGCTGCTCGAGTCCTTTGATGGCCGGATCCCGGCCATGTATGAGATCTTTGTAAAAAAGTTTCCTTTTCCGTACTTTGCGGCCTGGGCATGGAAGACGATGGAGGCAGCTCACCTTTGTTGAGCAAGGCATGCTATAATAAGAAAAGGAGACTATGAGTATGGAAAGTTTGCAGGTCTCTTTGTTTGAGGAAGAGAACAAAGAGGATGAAGAAGAAAACCCCAATATATTCCGCCCGCTTGCTGATCGCATGCGGCCCGAGACGCTTGACGAATATGTAGGGCAGAAGCAGCTGGTGGCCAAAGGAAACCTGCTGCAGAAAATGATCGAGAACGATCAGATCACGTCGATGATCTTCTGGGGGCCGCCCGGCGTGGGAAAAACGACCCTGGCCCAGATTATCGCCAGACAGACACGGTCGCATTTTATCAATTTCTCGGCGGTGCAGAGCGGGATCAAAGAAATCCGGGAAGTCATGAAAAAAGCGGAACAGAACCGGCATGCGCATGAGAAAACGATCGTATTCGTGGATGAGATCCATCGCTTCAACAAAGCGCAGCAGGACGCTTTTCTGCCGTATGTGGAAAAGGGAAGCATCATCCTGATTGGCGCAACGACAGAGAACCCAAGCTTCGAGATCAACTCGGCTCTTTTGTCGCGCTGCCGCACCTTTGTGCTCAGCGCCCTGGAGCAGGAAGATCTTGCCGGGCTCATCCGTACGGCTCTGCATTCGCCAAAAGGCTTGGGAAATATGAAGGTCGAGATCAGCGATGAGGACATTGAAGCAATTGCCGCTTTTTCGAACGGCGATGCCCGGTTCTGCCTCAATACGCTTGAAATGGTCGTGACCAATTCGCCAAGCGACATATATGGCGTGCATGTTTCGCAGGATATTTTAAAGCAGTGTCTGCAGAGACGCTCTCTGCTTTATGACAAAAAGGGAGAGGAACACTATAATATTATTTCGGCGCTGCATAAAAGCGTGCGCAACTCGGATGTGGATGCGGCCTTGTACTGGCTGGCCCGTATGCTCGAGGGAGGAGAGGATCCTTTGTATATTGCGCGCCGCATCGTCCGTATGGCAAGCGAAGATATCGGCATGGCGGATTCAAGAGCGCTCGAGATCTGCGTTGCGGCTTATAATGCCTGCCATTATCTCGGAATGCCGGAATGCAGCGTTCATCTGAGCCATGCAGTCGTTTATTTATGCCTGGCACCTAAATCCAATGCGCTGGAAAAAGCGTATTTTGCGGCGAAGGATGACGCGCTCAAAACTTTGAGCGAGCCGGTGCCGATGCAGATCCGCAATGCGCCCACCAGGCTCATGGATGATCTGGGCTACGGCAAAGGATATGAGTATTCGCATGATTATGCGTATCATATGACAGACATGCAGTGCCTTCCGGATGCTCTGGCCGGACATCATTATTACGAACCGTCCGATCAGGGTTCGGAGATCAAAGTAAAAAAGCGTATGGAACAGATCCGGATGATCAAGGAACACTATGCGCAGCTAAGGAGGAAAAAATGAAATTTGAAATTCATTCGCTGGACGAAACGAGACAGTTTGCTCAGGCAATGGCTGATCTTGTCAAAGGCTATGATATGGTCATTTGTTTAAGTGGCGACCTGGGGGCAGGAAAAACAACGTGGACCCAGACATTTGGCAGGCGGCTAGGTGTCAGCAAGGTCATCAATTCTCCGACATTCAATATCATGAAGGCGTATAAACAAGGGGACGGAAAGCCGTTTTATCACATTGATGCGTATCGTCTGGAAGGGATCGACCAGGATCTTGGATTCGAGGAATGCTTCGACGAAGGAATCTGTGTCATTGAATGGTCGCATTTTATCGAAAATCAGATTCCTGACGACCATATCGAGATCACCATCCTGGAAGGAATGGATGAGGATCGTTCGATCGAAATGATCGGACTGGGCGATATTTCAAAACAAATTGTAAAGGAGTATGAACATGATCACACTGGCAATGGACAGCGCCTATAAAAATCTTGTGATCGGTCTGTATGAAGACGGCAGGCTGATCGACGGCATCGCGTTCGAGGCGTTCAAAAAACAGAGCGAAACGATTTTCGTGGAGCTGGAAAAGCTGCTGAAAAACAATCAGCTGGATTATAAGGATATTGACCGGATCGTTATTACGGATGGTCCGGGAAGCTATACGGGCATCCGGATCGCGATGACGATTGCCAAGGTCCTTTCTACCCAGATGGGGCAGGAGCTTTGCTGCATCTCGACCATGCAGCTGTATGCAGGCGCTTCGGGCAGTGCCAATGTGATCCTGGATGCGCGTTCGAAAAGAGCGTATGTGGCTCATATCGAGGATGGAGAGATCATTGGCCAGACAAAGATCCTTGGCGTGGAGGAGCTCGATCAGTTTTTGAAAGACAATCCGGGCACTGTATACGGAGATGCGGATCTGGCGGGCATGGAAAGCGGTCCGGTCGATTTTCTGAAAAACTTTATTGAACTGGAACCGATGTACCGTTCGATCAAAAACAAGCATACTCTTGCGCCGCAGTATTTAAAAGAAAGCGACGCTTACAAAGCATGATCCGCGAGATGGAACGAAACGACCTCGACCAGGTCATGGCACTGGAAGCGGCATGCTTCAAGGAACCGTGGACGTATGATAACTTGTGCTACGAGCTGAATGGCAATCCTTTTTCCCACGGCTGGATCCTGGAATGTGATGGAACGATCGAAGCCTACGCGATCATGTGGGAAACGTTTGAGACAGCTCAGCTGGCCCGGATCGGGGTGCATCCGTCTTTGCGCCGCCGCCATAAGGCAGAGGAGCTGCTGAAAGCGCTGGATCAAAGAGCGCTGGAGGCGGGCTGTGAAGTGCTGTCGCTTGAAGTGCGGGCGGGCAACGAGGCGGCTGTCGCGCTCTATGAAAAGAACGGCTTCATTCAGGTGAATGTGTCGAAAAAATACTATCCGGACGGAGAGGATGCGCTGGTCATGGTAAAACCGATAGGAGGACTGGAATAATGATCGTATTAGGGATCGAAAGCAGCTGCGACGAAACAGCAGTTGCGCTGGTTAGAGATAAAAAAGAGGTGCTGTCGTCGATCGTGGCGACGCAGATCGATGTGCATAAAGAATTCGGCGGGGTGGTTCCGGAAGTCGCCAGCCGGATCCATGTGGAAAATATTTCCATTTGTATCGAGAAGGCGCTTAAGGAAGCCAACCTGACCATGGAGGATGTGGATGCGGTGGCCGTAACAAGAGGGCCGGGGCTGATCGGCTGCCTTCATGTGGGGGTGCAGGCGGCCAAGACGCTCGCGTTTGCGTATCATAAGCCGCTGGTGCCTGTCCATCATCTGGCGGGACATATTTATGCCAATGAGCTGGTGGTGGATCTGAAGTTTCCGGTGCTGGCACTGATCGTGAGCGGCGGAAACTCGGAGCTTGTCTATATGAAAGACGAGCACAGCTTCGAGATCCTTGGAGAAACACAGGACGATGCGATCGGCGAAGCGTATGACAAGGTGGCGCGGGTCCTTGGTCTTGGTTATCCGGGCGGTCCGAAGATCGACAAGCTGGCCCGGGAAGGGGAGCCTGTCTACAAGCTGCCTCAGCCGAAAACAGAAGGAAAATATGATTTTTCATTTTCGGGATTGAAGTCGGGCGTGCTTCAGTTTGTCAAGCGCAGGGAAAGAAACGGCGAGCCGTTCTCGATGGCGGATCTGGCGGCCAGCTTTCAGGAGACGGCGCTCAATGAGATCTTTTCCCGTGTCCGTCTTGTGCTGGAAGATCATCCGGAGATCCGTCATTTTGTGGTGGGCGGAGGTGTTTCTGCCAATTCGAGGCTTCGTGAAAAGGTCGATGCGCTTCGAAACGAATTTACGGATGTCGAGTTTACGGTTCCTCCCATGTACTGCTGTACAGATAATGCGAGCATGATTGCGGTGGCTGGCCAGATCGCTTATGAGGCTGGGCGCCGGGGGGATGCGTCGCTGACAGCCGACTCGAGCTGGGAGATCGAATAGATGATCCGCGAGGTCGAAGAAAAAGATCCGCGGCAGATTTATGAGATTTATTCTTATTATGTAAACCATAGCACGGCGATCTTTGATCTGGTGCCGTTAAGTTTTGAGCGGTTCTGCGATTCTTTGAAGCCGGTGCTTGGCAGGTATCCGTTTTATGTGGCGGAGCGTGAAGAAAAGATCCTTGGCTACGCGTATGCGCATGCGGCATTTTCAAAGGAGGCATACCGATTTTGTGCGGAGCTGACGATCTATTTTCTGCCAGGAGATCATCACGGGATGGCAAAGGGGCTGTATGATGCGATCGAGCGTGCCTTGTATGAGCAGGGGTGCCGCTGGCTCATTTCCTGCATAACGGATTCGAATGCGGAGAGTATCGCGTTTCATGAAAAACTCGGATTCGCATACGGAGGGAATCTTCCTTCGTGCGGGCTGAAGTTTGGAGCGTGGCATGGTGTGTACTGGTATCGCAAGATGCTGAATACGAATGCCGGAGAGTGGATCGATTTCTGTGATCTGCATGAAAAAAGGCCGGCATAGAGGTTGATCGAGGAGTGCCGGCGTGTTTCTGTAAGATCATCCTTATTGTAACGGGAAATAGAAAGAATGGGTGTGCTGCATCTGTTTCTGACACGGAATTTTTAAAAAAGAAAGGGAAAAGGTGAGAAAGACATGTCAATTTTTTCAAAACTGGAGTACATGCAGGAGTGGACGCAGGCAGAAAAGCAGCTTGTGCAGCTTATTCTTGAAGATCCGACGCTTGTGAGGGATCTTCCGTCCCGTCAGCTGGCAAAAAAAGCCAACACATCGCTTTCCACGATTTACAGGGTGTGTGAAAAGCTGGAGATTGGCGGATATGCGGATCTGCGCTTTCAGATTATGCAGGAACTTCCGCTCAAGGAAAAGAAGGAAACGGATTTCGACCGGCCTTTTAAAGCGGATGATACGGATTACGAGCTGATCCAGTCGATCGCGGCGCTGGAAAAGAAGGCGATCGACGAAACGGCTTCGCTGATCGATCTGAATACGGTGCGTCTTATTGTCAACCGTATGGAGCTTGTGCAGGATATCAATTTATACACGACGACGAAGTACCGCAATCTGGCGTTTGATTTCAAGATGAATATGGCGCGGGTGCAGAAGCGTGTTCATGTGCTCACGGAAGTATACGACCAGGAGCTCGCGGCGCTGCAGACGCGAAAGGATACGATGTCGATCGTGATCACTTATGCGGGGCGTGTGCGCGAGGTGCGTCCGATCCTGGATTACTTAAAGGCGAACGATCATATCGTGGTGCTGATTTCCTCGCTGTGGGATCGTACGTATACGAAGCTTTGCGACTATCATCTGGTCATCGCGTCCAATGAGTCGCCTTCGAAAGGCGGGATCGGCAACTTCGGCAGCATGACGTCGATCTCGTTTATTTTTGATCTGCTGTACGGATTGTATTTCAAGCGGAATTATAAAGACAATCTGGAAAAGTCGCAGGCGCCTTTCGAACTGCTCAAGAAAGCGAAAGACTGAGAGCCGGCTGACAAAAAGCGTTTCAAGTGTGATATGATAAATAGGAATGTAAGGAGATTAGATCATGTCAGATAAAATTATTGTCCTTGATTTCGGGAGTCAGTACAATCAGCTGATTGCCCGCCGGATTCGTGAATTCGGAGTATATTCGGAACTTCATTCCAACGAGATGACGTTGGATGAAATTAAGGCGCTTGGAGACGTAAAGGGTATCGTGTTTTCGGGCGGTCCGAACAGTGTGTATGAAGAGGATGCGCCGAAGTGCGACCCGGCGATCCTGACAAGCGGAATTCCGATCCTGGGAATCTGCTACGGTATGCAGATGATCCAGTTTATGATGGGTGGAAAGGTCGAACCTGCAGGCGCTTCCGAGTACGGACGTACCGAGATCGATATTGTTGATCCGACAGCGCTTTTCGAAGGTCTTCCTGAAAAGGAAACGGTATGGATGAGCCACGGGATCAAGGTGACGCAGCTGGCACCGGGATTTACGGATGTGGCAAAGAGCGATAACTGTCCGTATGCGGCGGCAGCCAATGTGGAAAAAAAGATCTACTGTCTGCAGTTTCATCCGGAAGTCCGGCATACCGAATACGGCAATGATATTTTGAAAAATTTTGTATTCAATGTGTGCGGCGCAAAAAATGACTGGTCCATGAAAAACTTCATTGAAGTGGAAAAGGAAAAGATCAGGGAACAGATTGGCAGCGAAAAGGTGCTGCTTGGCTTATCTGGCGGCGTGGATTCGAGCGTGGTGGCGGCTTTGCTGCATGAAGCCATTGGCGACCAGCTCATCTGTATGTTTATCGATCATGGTCTGCTTCGCAAAGGCGAAGGGGAATCGGTCATGGATACATTTGCCAAGAACATGAATATCAAGGTGGTCAAGATCGATGCGAAGGATCGTTTCCTGGGCAAGCTGGCTGGGGTGACGGATCCTGAAAAGAAGCGTAAGATCATTGGCAACGAATTCGTTTATACGTTTGACGAGGAAGTCAAAAAGCTGACGGAAGGCGAGGATATCAAGTGGCTTGCGCAGGGAACGCTGTATACGGATGTGATCGAGTCCGGGACAAAGACGGCGCAGACGATCAAGTCGCACCATAATGTAGGCGGTCTGCCGGAGGATATGCAGTTCAAGCTGATCGAACCGCTCAATACCTTGTTCAAGGATGAGGTCAGAGAGCTTGGAACTGAGCTTGGTCTGCCGGAGGAAATGGTATGGCGTCAGCCGTTCCCTGGTCCGGGACTGGGGATCCGCATCCTGGGGGATGTAACGGACGAAAAGATCAGAATTGTCCAGGACAGCGATGCGATCTTGAGAGAAGAGATTGCGAAGGCGGGCCTGGATCGCGAGATCTGGCAGTACTTTACGGCTTTGACGAATATGCGCAGTGTTGGTGTCATGGGAGATGAGCGTACGTACGATTATGCGGTAGCGATCCGTGCGGTAACGAGCATTGACGGAATGACGGCGGACTGGGCGCGTGTTCCATACGAGGTTCTTGACAAGGTGGCGAACCGTATTGTCAACGAGGTCGATCACGTGAACCGTGTGCTCTATGATATTACGAGCAAGCCTCCAGGAACGATCGAGTTCGAATAAAGAATAAATGCTAGAAGTGCTTTATATAAAGCACATTCTAGCATTTTTAATGCCTTGAGGTACGCAAAAGGTTCATTATAGTATTATCTTGTTTAAAAATATACCAGCTGATCCATGATAAAATAGAATTATCTTAAGAAGGAGTATAGCCTATGATGATGTATTTTGAATTTAATGAAGAAAGATTGAAACAAAATAATTCCCAAATAATTCATGGAATGGTTTTACCGATGAAGTTCGCTTGATTTGATCCGATTTCCTGCTTTTTTGGTTTTCAAAAAGTTTTACAGTGGAAAACTCCACGACGAAAAGGACAGATCGCTCTGCCTATTTTAAAATATGGGTCTGTTTATTATTCGTTTTGAATATTGTACATCATTCCTGCGAACTCTTTCTTTCTCGCATAGGCGCTGCTGATGCACAATGTGATCTGCCTTGCGTGACGGATCACTTTTCCGCCTATCTTGATAAATTCCTTCCTGAACGTATTCATACGCATACGCGCAATACCCGGTATGTGTTTTGCTTTCCGATTCAGGAACAGATGATAAATATTGTATGCCCATGCTTTGAGCAGAAACTCGAGCTCATTGGATAAGAACTTTGGATGGGACAATGTGCCTGCACCAAAATCATCCTTGAGCTCTTTCGTGAAGTTTTCCGAATTTCCTCTTTGTTCATAAAAGCGTAGGATATGGCGCGGACTCCACTCCAGACAGTTGGTCATGACGGCATAGATTTCCGGAAACAAAGAAATCTGTCCGTTCTGGTCTATGGAACGATACGCTTTGTAGACGACCCTTCTAGGCTCGTCGTTCTGCAGGGAATAAGACAGCTCGCCGATATACGGTTCGTGTTTGGTATACTGCTGGAAATCGATCCCTTTGCGGTCCATATCGTCCATGCATTCTTTGATCAGTTTCCCGAAATGCTTGCACCGGATCATATAGCGCACAAGAAAAGGCTGTTGTTCAAGATAATTCATCAATTTGGAATCGTAAAAGGCGCTGTCTCCACGGAAGAAAATGGTCCGGGAAGAAGAAATCTGAATGTAGAGCGTCGTCCTGCTATCCTCGCTTATTTATAAAGACAAGCAGAATAAATTCATCATCGATCATTTCACGATGAATTTATTCTGCTTTTTTTCGTCACATTATTTTCATTTTATGAGATGATTGACATGGAAAGGTGTTAGGCGCAAAAAAAGAGAGAGCCCTAATTGTTTTGCGAACAAACTCTCTCCCGTCCTAACGAACAATTTTATGATAATCAATTTTTCGGCTTTCGACAACCCTTTTTCGCATGATTTATCCTGCCCGTCCTGCGGGGCGCGCGGCCAGATGCTCGATTACTCATCCTACTCCCGTTTCTGCCTCTCTCCTTCCAATCCGACAAAACGCTTACGGGTTCGTGTCGTTTTTTGTCCTTCCTGCGGCTCCTATCATACCATACTCCCTTATGATGCCCGTCCGTTTTCTTCGTTTTCCTATCCTTTTATTTTTGAAGTGCTCTTTCAGTACTGCTGCGGACCTTGTGCCGGCAACAAGTCGAGAACGGCTGCGCTTTTTGATATTTCCAGAACGACCCTGCGCCGATGGATCGACCGCTATTCCTCTCTGCTTTTCCTCTCCTGTATCATGATCCGCGATCTTGACCGTAGCCCGTATGATCTTCTTGCTCATATCCGTTCTTCTATGCATGCCTTTCTGAAGAGTTTTCTTCGTTTTCATGAATGCGCCTATTTTTCGCCTCACACTATTTTATCTGCACCCTTTGTCTATGGTCTTTTTTCTCCTTCCTGAATCATTTGTCCGTCGCTTTCCTCTTTTTAGCCCGGTACAGTAATCTCAAAGGAGGATTCTGCTTTATGGATCAAACCGACAAGGAAAAAATCGCTTTATGGAAATTCGGGATCATCGCTCCTGTCATTTCCGGCACTCATCCTTTTTCGACAAACCGTCAGTTTTACCGTCATCTTGCCGAAAAAGAATTCGAAAACCCGGTCTCCGGTGTCAAAAAATCATTTTCATGGCAGACTTTCGCTCACTGGGCCTATGAATACCGTTCCGGCGGATTCGATGGACTGATTTCCCGTCCCAGGAGCGACAAGGGGACTTCCCGAACTCTGAGTCCCGAGGCGCAGGAACGCATCATCGCTCTGCGCCGGCAGTATCCGCGCATCATCAATACGGTCCTGCGTGCGCGGCTCATCGAAGAAGGGTTTATCCCGGCCCGCGTTTCCCAGTCCACGATCGATCGTTTCGTGCGTTCTCTGCCTCAGAGCCGTCTCGAACCGATCCATCAGGGAAAAGAGCGCAGAGCGTTCGAGAAAGAATTTGCCAACCAGGTCTGGCAGGCCGATACATCCTATCTATACAGGCTGGCCGGACACAGGCTGTATCTGGTTTCTATCCTGGATGACGCATCCCGGATGATCGTGGGCTGGGGAATCTTTGAAGCCGATACGGCCGTCAACTTTCAGAAGATCCTGAAGAACGCGGTCATGACTTACGGGATCCCGTCTGTACTGTATGTAGACAATGGTTCGCCTTATGACAACCACCAGCTGAATATGATCTGTGCAAGACTGGGGGTCGCCCTGGTGCATGCGCCGGTGCGGGACGGAAGCGCGAAAGGAAAACAGGAGCGCGCATTCCGAACGTTCAAGGACCACTGGCTGCGCTGTTCGGACTGGAATGCCTATCAGACGATCGAAGAGGTCCGGGAATCTTTCGGGGACTATCTTCAGAAATACATCAACTGCCAACACGCTTCGCTGAAAGATATGACGCCGCGCCAGCGCTATCTGAAGGATGCACAGCGGTTCCGCTTCCTTCCTGACGAAGCGGTGGAACAGTATTTCCTGCATACGTACGAAAGAAAGGTGAGGACCGATTCGACACTCGTGATCGACGGGATCAGCTACGAGGTGCCGGCCGAATACATGCGCGAGACAGTAAAGGTGAAGATGGATCCCGAAGACAGGAGAAAGGCCTGGCTGCTAGGGATGGACGGAAAGCTGATCCCGATCCGGACGGTCGACAAGGTGGAGAACAGCCGGATCAGAAGAAGGCAGCACATGCGCTTCAGAGAGGAGGAGTAATATGGAAGCCAAAGTATTTTACGGACTGAAGCAGATGCCGTTCGAGAAAGAAACGAAATATCACAAATTATACCGGAGCGAAGATACGGCGAACCTGAAAGGACGGCTGGACTACCTGAAAAAAGCGAAAGGGATCGGATTGTTCACAGGAAGTCCGGGAACAGGAAAAACATCGGCCATCCGCGAATTTGCCGGCAGTCTGAACCCGTCGCTGTACAAAGTGGTCTACATCCAGATGTCTACGGTATCGGTCATCGACTTTTACCGGCAGCTGGCCTGCGGGCTGGGGCTGGAGCCCAAATTCAGAAAGAGCGACCTGTTCCGGCAGGTACAGGAAGCCATCGAATACATGGCAAAAGAAAAGAAGTGCACGCCGGTCATCGTGATCGACGAAGCGCAGTATCTGAGCACGAGCGTCTTCAACGATCTGACCATGCTCCTCAATTTCGAGATGGACTCGAAGAACTACTGTATCCTGATCCTGAGCGGGCAGACGAGCCTGAACACGATCCTGAAAAAGCAGGTGCATGACGCCCTGCGCCAGAGGATCGTGATCAATTATTTCATGGAAGGTCTGAAAGGAGAAGAGGCACAGGAATATGTGGATTTCTGCATGAAAGAATGCGGAAGCAGAGAAAAGGTGTTCGAAGAAGACGCGGTGCGTGCCGCATATAATATCGCAGGCGGATCAATCCGGAAACTGAACAATCTGTTGTCGAAATGCCTGATCGAAGGAGCGAACGAAGAAAAGCGGATCATCGACGCAGAGATCGTGATGAAAGCACATAACGAAGTAGAACTGGGGTGAGAACATATGAAAGAAGATGAACGGATGTTGATCAACTGGCCGACGACGAGAAAAGTGATGATCGAACAGCTGAAAAGAGCGATGAAGATGTACGGAGCCTATAAACTGAGCAATGAAGAGCTGATGTATTTTGTAGAAAACTATATGAATAATTTTGGCCATTTATTCTTCAAGAATGATTTCGAGATCCATCCGTCGATCAGAAAAGCGCTGGGAAAGAGGAACAGCTGGATCCTGGCATGTATAGTGGAAAGAGTATACCAGAAAGAATTCGAGAACATAGGAAATTATTGATTAAAAGCCGTTTTTGACAAGACGGCTTTTTTTGAACAGAAAGAAATAAAATAAAATGCTTCTGAAGCCAAAATAAAGCGAGGCCGGACAAAATAAAGTGCGTTTCTCTTCCAGATGTGTATAAAAATATTTGACGTTTCCGACTAACAGAATTTGACGCGCTACAGCCGGATCGATCATCTGTGCCGACCGGGGATTTGAAAACTATGAGCTGTTCGCTTTCTGTATGGAGAACGGCCAGAAGTTTGTGATCCGCTGCAAGGATATCCGATCGAACGGTATTCTTTCTACTTTTGAGCTGCCGGATAGCGAATTTGATCAGAAGATCAAACGGATCCTGACAAGAAAACAGACCAATGAAGTGAAAGAACATCCTGAGCTGTACAAATATTTTGCATGGAATATCAATTTCGAATATATGCCAAAAGGCGGAGCCGAAGAATATCCAATTGAATTCCGGGTCGTCAGGATCGAGGTGAAAAAAGGAGAATACGAGTGCCTGATAACGAACCTGCCGCCAGAGAAGTTCTCTCTCGATGATCTGAAAGAGCTGTATCATCTGCGGTGGAACGAAGAAGTGGGATTCCGAAAGCTGAAATACACGATCGGGATGCTTGATTTTCATTCGAAGAAAAGAAAATTCATCCGCCAGGAAATCTATGGTGCACTGATCCTCCATAATCTGGCCGCGCTGATGATCCATGCGGTGCCGATCGAACAGAAGAAAGATAAGAAGTACGAATATAAAGCCAATTTCAGCATAGGAACGACAAACATCAAAAAGTTCCTGAAAAGAAAGATCGGAGCCAGGGAGCTGGAAGAAAGGATCAAAAAAGGTCTGATCCCAATCAGACCAGACCGCTGTTACAAACGGAATATGAGAGCGCAGCGAGTACATGCATTCCAGCATAGACCGGCATAACAGCCACTTAAAAACAGTGATATTTTACATCACAAATGGGACAAATAGCAATTTTTTTAAGAAGAAAAAATTGTCTTTTCGTCGTGCGCCGGAAAAAAAGAAAGCTCCGGGTCTCATTTGACCTGAAGCTTAACTTAATAAGGATATCATGCGTTAAGTTCGATGATCCATCTAACTTAATGACATTGGCGAAGAAGGAAATGTTGTTTTCTTCAGAGATGACGAGGGAGAACTGAGATCGGGTATTGTTACAAAGATCGACAGTCTAACAAAAGAAATCAGGGTCATTGAAGGTGATGTAGATGGCGAAGTAAAGGAAGAAAGAGTCAACAAGGACAAGGTGATTGCCTACTTGTCTGATGAAGTAACGATCGAGGATGAGGATACGCCATTGGCTGGTGGAGATGAATTCGAGAATTCCAAGACATACGAGGATGACAAGATTTCTGTAAAGGTAAGCTATAACGATGATGCGGATATTCCTGAGAATGCTGAGCTTGTTGTCAAGGAGATTACGGAAGAAAGTGATCCGGAACATTATAATGCGAGAAAGCAGGAGTATCTTGAGCTGATGGGTGAATCCGATGATGCGGATACAGTAGATGAAGCTTCTGAAGAGGTTGCTGATGAGTCTGCAGAAGAACTACAGCAGGAGGAAGAAGATCAGATTTTCCTGCTTCACGATATTAGTTTCCAGGTTGATGGCGAAGAGATCGAGCCAAAGACAGAAGTAAAAGTAGAGATTGTTTATAAAGATGAGAAGATGCAGGATGTTGATTCGGATAGCTTGCAGATTGTTCATTTTAAAGATGACGATACGAAAGAAATGGTGGAGCCTGAGAAGGTAGAAAAGAAAGATCAGAATGTTGAAACACACTTCAAGACAAATTCATTTAGTGAATATGTAACGACTTTTGCTGCTGATGGGAGTCGAAAAGTTAGTCTTAAAACTGTTCCAGGAATCAATGTTCCAGGATTGAAAATGACTTTGTTTGATTATTCTTCTGACGTTAACCAATGGTCTCCATTACATTTTTTTTCAAATTATGGAAAAGATAATGGAGTAGATACATTTTCGAATCAACAGGCAGATAGCAATTCATATGCAGTTGCGACTTCTAGATTAACAGAGGATAAATTTTCGGTTAGTTGGAATGATAATAATACCCCAAAGAATGCAATTGGATTGTTTGATAATAGTAATCGAAATGGCAAGACTATTACTCAAGTCCCAGAAGGTGGAGGATCTTTATTTCAATATGACTCTACCACAAAAACTTATTATTATGATTCTCTTTTGAATGCAGCATCGTGGAATGGTAATTCATTCACGCTATATGATAAACCGGTCAAAATTGATTCAAGAGAAGATGATATAAAGCCAGGATCCGCTTATTATAATGATTTTAAAGGATTATTTCTACCTTTTAATAATCTAAATACTATTAATCGTAAGGGAAATCTGTCTACAAAAAGTAATAATCAAACCAAAGAAAATTACTATCTGATAAAAAATACAGGGGAGAATTCTGAAAAAATCAATTATTATTTTGGGATGAATATGGAATTTAAATTCTTAAATCCTAAAGATGGAAAGATGGATTCTAATCCTATGAAATTTGAATTTACTGGAGATGATGATGTCTATGTCTTTGTAGATGATGTTCTTATTCTAGATTTAGGTGGAACGCATGGCCCGAGAACAGGAACAATCGATTTTTCAACCGGAAAAATAACACATTCCGTAACGAATAATCCTGATATTGCTACAACTCTGAGAGATGCTTTTAAAAAAGCAGGATATTCTGACAGGGAATTAAATGATATTTTTATTCAAAAAGATGGGGCATGGATCTTTAAAAACTATTCTGAACATACTCTCAAATTCTTTTATTTGGAACGGGGAGGATCTGCTTCCAACTGTAGAATGAAGTTTAATTTACCGACAATTCCAGAAAATTCTTTGCAGATTGCAAAAGAATTAACTACAAACAGTGACGGTACTATTACACAATATTTAAAAGATAATCTAGTTTATAGATTTAAAGTTTTAAAAGAGAATACAGCAGATACCTCTTATTTTGAAACGGATGTGACTTATAAAATTTATCCGCGTGATGTAGCCACTGGACAGGCGGATTTCACTAAAATACCTACGTCAGCTACTTTGGAAGAAGATGGATTTATTTCCTTAAGAGCTGACCAAGTTGCTGTGTTTGAAAAAGTAATGGAAAAAGGTCAAGGGAATTTTTATATCCAAGAATGGTTGCCAGATACTTCTAGCGGAGCCTATGGGCAGGTTAATTGGGAAACTGGAGGTAGTGGAGGTGTTGTTCGTACTGAACAAGGAGAAGGGGAATACAACGATCAAAAATTTACTACCTATAAAACGAATTCTTTAGCAAACGATGAAACCCATATTGTTAGATTCCAAAATGTTTTGAATGTACAAAAATTATCTTTGGTACAGATTGAAAAGAAAATGGCGAATGGCATTACCAATATTGAGGATGATTTTACAGTACTAGTTCAGATGAAAGATCAAGCTACTAATCAATGGACAAATCTTCCAGTAGGTACTGAATATAAAAAGTCAGGTGATGATGAGACCTATAAAATAGATAGGTCATCAACTGTGACTTTAAAAGCGGGGCAGATAATAACTTTTGAATCTAAATTTGTTGGAGGTACGGAGTTAAAGGTAACTGAGCAAAGTATTGATAATAAATTTAATGAGAATCCAGACTATCAATATCAGATTGACAATGGAAATCTTGTGGCTGGAAGCGAAGCTATGATTACGGTTCCTAAAACTGAAGATGAAAATCATTCATTGAAATTTGTGATAACTAATAAATATGAAGCTAAGGTTCCAAATAAAATTCAGATCAAAAAGGTAGACAATAATACACAAAAACCAAGTCCTTTACAGGGAGCGAAGTTCAAACTGTATGAAGAAGTTAAGTCTGGAGGACAACCGATTCCTGGATTACCTAATGTAAAAGTTATTGAAGTTAAAAATGGCGAGCATGCTATTGAAACAGAATTAACAGATAAAGATGGAATTACTGAATTAGGTTATTCATTAGATCCAGCGAAAGTTTATTACCTGATCGAAAGTAAAACTCCAGATGGATATTTGGTTCCACAGTATGGATATAAATTGTTCTATAACGCAAATGGTAATTTATGTATTGCAACTGTAGGAGATGATGGAAAATTTGGAGAAGGAGTTCCAGCTGTATATACGAATGATCTATTAACGGCAACTGTCACAATTCAGAACACTCCTGGTCAAGCCTTACCTAACACCGGAGGAGCCGGTACCAAATTATTTACATTCAGCGGAGCGGCAGTCATTGCAGCATCTGGCTTAATGTACGGATACAAAAAGAAGAAAGACAAAAGAAACGGGAAAGGAGGTTTAAGAAAATAAGGGGATGCCTCTGATCCTAAAGAAAACTTCTTAATAAGGGGAATGTATTCGTTAAATAGATATTTACTATTTATTATTGCTAAGATTCTTTAACGGTTCGTATATGAGGGAGGGTATACAAGAGTACCTTTCTTCATAGCTGAGTTTAAAAAGAAAAAGATTCAATCATAAGAAAGGAAAAGAAAAAATTATGAAATCTTTGAAGAAAATTTTATCGATCTTCGCGGCGTTCATGATGGTTGTTGGGTTGACAATGACGAATGCGAGTGCGGCAGAAAATGGCGAGATTATTCTGAAAGATGGTAGAAATGGTGTTACTTACACTCCATATCAGATTTTTGGATTAACAGTTGGAGAGGAAAATAGCTCTTATGCATATACGATTAATAAGAACAGTCCTTTCTATAATTGGTTGTTAAATAATGAATATTTATCTACATCTGAAAAAAAGGATGCAACACAGGTTGACTTGGTAGAGACTGGCAAAGCTAATACTCCAATGTGGTTTACAGTAACAGAAGAAAATGCAGATACCTTTTCTAACGCTATTTATAATGCTATCAAAGAAGGTTCTCTTTTGCTGACGGGTAACACGGTTGTAAAAGGAGAGGATTTCACGGCTACTACTACGACTACACATACATGGAATTTAGATTTAGGTTATTACATTATTGTTCCTAGAGTTTCATCAGGTGCATTAGAACCTAACGTTACCCAAGGAGCTATTTGTAATATCACAACAAATGCGCCTACTGTTACGGTAGCACCTAAATCCGCAAAACCAGAAGTGAAAAAAGAGGCATATGAAGGTGATAAGCCTACTGATGGCTCTGTAAGTGTAGGGGATACTCTTCGATTTGTGCTGACTGGATCAATGCCAATCACAACGAGATACACTACATATACTTACAAACTTACTGATACGATGAGACACCTTACTTTAGACACAACTAAAGGAATTGTAGTTAAATTCGGTGATACTGTAATGAGTAATCTGCCAGCAGGAGCATTAACCACTCAAGAAAAGGAAATTGTACTTTCTTTTGATGCAGTAAACTATCAAGAATATGTTGGACAACCAATTACAGTAACATACTACGCAACAGTCGACGCTGATGCAGTAACCACCGATGAAGATGGAAAACCGGTAGTCATTGATAACAAAGTAGAGTTGAATTATGGACCACAAGGTAACCAAGATGGAAATGGAGAAACTGAAACATTCACGACCGCAAAATTACCTGTATTGAAAACAGATGATGCAACTGGAACGGCAAATCCTTTAGCTGGTGCACAATTCATTTTAAAGAAATCAGATACTGAATATTATGTAAGAAATGTAGATGGCACAAATGGCTGGGGTAGTGAAGAAGACGCAACACCATTAACTAGCGATAAGAATGGAAATTTAGTTTTTGAAGGTATTGAAAAAGGTTCATATACATTAATTGAAACGGTAGCTCCAGAAGGATATTCGAAATTAACAAAACCTATTCAGATTACTATTGATCGGGATGACGAAGGAAAATATACAGTAGAGGTTACAAATAAAAACGAACTCACTGGTATTGTGGATGTAGATAATAACACTGTAACAGTAGTCAACTCGACTGGTCATGCACTCCCATCCACAGGTGGTATGGGTACAACCATGATCTACATCGCAGGTGCCATCCTTATGGTAGGAGCTGCTGTCATCTTTGTTACAAACAAGAGAATGAAACACGAATAAGATTTGTTCATTATTCATGATTGTTATTGATCATTATTATGAATGATCTACGTATGAAGGAATAGACCCTGTTTGTTTCTTCACCCTGAGCTTTGCTCATTGAAAAAAGAAAGTATTGCTGCTGAACTACGATTCAGCAGCAGGGAGAGCTCTACATGAAAAAATTTATGAAAAAGCATTGGTCTACGGTTCTGCTTGTCATGATGTTCACGGTAGGGTTGTCCCTGCTGTTGTATCCTACGATCGCAGACGCTTGGAACCGGTATTTAGGAAGTCGGGCAGGAGATGCGTATGTTGCGGCGGTCTCCTCTCTAAGTGATGAAGACTACAATAAAATATTGGAAGATGCCAGAATTTACAATCAGGAACTAACGCAAAAACCAAATCCATTTAATCCTTCAGAAGAAGAGCATGAAAACTATATGAACCAGTTGAAGGTAAAAGGGACTGATGTAATTGGTACTATAAAAATACCAGTTATCCGGGCTAATTTTCCCATCTATCATGGAACTGATGAAGATACTCTTCAGGAAGCGATAGGACATCTTGAAGGATCCTCTTTGCCAATTGGAGGGCCATCCACACATACGATTATTTCGGGACATCGTGGGTTACCGTCAGCAAAACTATTTACAGATTTACCGGAATTAGAAATAGGTGATTATTTTATCTTTGAAGTTTTAGATCAAACGATTACTTATCAGGTTGATCAAATAAAAATTGTTGAACCAAATGATTTCACTTATCTACAAATCGAAGAAGGTAAAGATTTAGCAACACTTCAGACTTGCACTCCGTATGGAATAAACAGTCATAGGTTATTGGTGAGGGGACATCGGGTGGACAATCTGCCGGATGATTTTGTGAATGCGCGTTCGGAAGCGGTGTTATTGAACCGGAACGTGGTGGCGATCTTTATCGGGATCGTGATCTTTGTTGTGCTGGGAATGATTCTTTTGATAAAGAATGTTGTGAAAAAGAGAGTAGGAAGAAAGGATAAAGGAGTATGAAGAGGAAGAAAATAGGTTGGGTGCTTGGTGTGATGGTGCTGGCCATCGTGCTTGTGGTGCCTTCGGTCTCGCGCTCATTGGCAGTGGATCTGTCGAATACGTATCCGTTGTCGTTTGCAATGATGCCGGATTTTGAAGAGGATCTTTCTACGGTTGGTGTGGATATCGATCTGTTCAAGGTAGCGGATGCGGTGGAAATGGATGGCTATGACGCGTATTCGTTTGAGGCGGTCGGAGCGTTTGAAGGGCTGAGCGGACCGTTGAGTGGCGCGGCTGCGGGTGATCCGGACGGCGCAAACTATGCGGCTCTTGGACAGATGGCTGGACAGATCGTGGCCGACAACAATGTGGAGGCGTTCGATACGGTGTCGTCATCGTCGACTGCTCAGCTGATGCCGGGATTGTATCTGGCCATGCCACATAAAAGGGGTGTGGCGCTTGCGGACTCGATCGAACATACGCTGGTTGACGGGTCGGATGGTTCCCAGACAAACAATGTGGTTTCTGTGGTGAAGACGGCGCAGAACAAATACGAATTTTCTCCGGTGCTTGTGGCGCTTCCTTCTCGTATGGGATCGCTTGGCAACAATACGGCCAATACAGGAGACTGGACAGGCTACAGGATGACTTTGAAGGCGACGTCGACGACTCGTGACGACGGTACGCTTGTTATCAATAAAAATGTGGACCGGTATGGCGGTTCGGGCGAACAGCGTTTCGTGTTCGAAATTACGGTCGCTCCTGTGGAGGGAGATTCCTTTACCCGGATCGAATCGATTGTTCTGGAAGAGGGATCGACTTCTGGAAGTGTGACGGTTGACAACATTCCGGCCGGCTCTACGGTAACGGTCGAGGAAACGTATTATGGAACAAACTATACGTATGTGTCGGGTAATGGTTCGCAGGTGCTTGCGGACGCGGATGTCGTGCTTGAATTCAATTTTAGAAATGAACTGGTTGAAAACCATAAGCATGGATCTTCTGTCAACAATACGTATGTATATGGCGAAGAGGGTGGCCATTTCGAGAACGGACAGGGAGGAAATGAATGATGAAAAAGAATCTGCTTGGTTTCTTTCTTCTGGCTGGCCTGATCGGTCTTGGTTCGGTTCCGTCGGCCTATGCCTACTTTACGACCAACGCGAATGCGGGTGGCAGCTATGGTATCGAGCTGGGAAACGATACGGATATCGAAGAAGAGGTGGATGGCCTCGATAAACATATTGTGGTGACGAATCATGAGGATTCGCAGCCGGTGTTTGTTCGTGTCAAGCTGTTCTTTGGCAACGAATATATTACGGACTGGTCGATTGCCGGGGATGGCTGGAGCCTGGGAGAAGATGATTTCTACTACTTTGCGGATCCTGTGGATCCGGGACAGTCGACTTCCGAGCTGCTTGCGCAGTTCAAGGTGGAGGACGAGAGCGACAAGACACACTTTAATGTGGTTGTTGTTTCGGAATCGGCGCCAGTGATTTATGACGAGAACAACAGGCCTGTGGCAGACTGGAGCCAGGCTGCTGAAAGCGAATAGGGAGGGGAACGGATATGAAAAAGTTTAAGGAATTTATTTCCCGTCCTGTTGTGATTGGTCTGCTGTTCGTGATGGCGGCAGGTCTGCTTCTTGGTACGGGGATCGAGGGGACGCAGGCTGTTCTGAACGAACAGTCGTCTCCGTTCCATGCGACGATGGAAGTGTCGAGCATTGATGTGGAGCTGGTGGAAAACGATGAGCGGGTTGCCTGGAATGGATATAATTCGGGAGATAAGAATAAAAACGGTTCATTGAAGCTTCACCATGTCAATGAGGAAAAGAAGCTGAAGCTTGGCTATAAGTATCCGGAAGTGCTGAAGGTTCGCAATACGGGTTCGGTTCCTCAGTTTGTGCGGGTGACGATCACGAAGTACTGGACGGAAAAGGGTGCGGATGGCAAGCGTGTGGATCTGGATCCTTCCTATATTGTGCTGGATGGCTTGGGTGCTGGCTGGCAGAAGGATGAGAATGCTTCGACGGCTGAGCGCGAGGTGTATTACTATAATCCGGTTCTTGCTTCAGAGAGTGGCAAGAGCAGCGAGACAACAAATCTGACCGAAACGATCCGGATCGATCCGGCGGTGATGAACCATAAGGTCAATACGAAATACGATTATGACGACCTGGAATTCCATCTGGAAGCGAGAGTGGATGCGGTGCAGAACCGTCATATCAAAGAGGCGGCGAAGAATGCCTGGGGCGTGAATGTCACTGGCGACGAGAATACGATGTCGCTTGTTGAAAAATAGGAAGGGGTACGGTATGAAGAAAAGGATAGGAAATCTGATCTTGATGGCTGGTCTTGTTTCGTGCCTGAGCCTTCCGGTCATGGCTGCGGATGCGGATCTGTATGGCCAGGTGTCTTTTACGAAAGATGGAAAGATGAGCGAGAGCGATCTGAATTCCCAGGTTTTGCTGGGACAGATCGCGAATATGCAGCCTGGCGATTCGACAACAATCGAAATGCGGGTAGTGAATGACTATGCCAAATCGACCAACTGGTATTTGAGCAACGAGGTCATCCAGTCGCTGCAGGAAGCAGATGCTGAACGTTCTCTTGGTGGCGGCTATGGTTACAAGCTGTCGTATGAGGAGCCTACGGGCAGCACGATTCTTTATGAGAGCAAGGCGCTTGGTGGCAGCGGGTTTGAAGGTCTGCATGAGATGAATATCGTGGACAAGGATCGTCAGAATGACGATATTGATAAATTTGTGTTCCTGGATACGCTCAACAACAACCAGTCGGGTGTGGTGAGCCTGGAAATTTCTCTGGATGGCGAGACACAGGGTAACGACTATCAGGAAAAGATTGCGGAGGTTGCTTTGCAGTTTGCAACAGAGATCGCGGATCCTGGAACGGTCCAGGAAAAGGATAAGGTGGTCCATAAGACGGAGAAAAAGCGGGTGGTCAATACGTCGACGTTGACGAATCGTCTGCCGTGGCTTGTTCTGAGTGCAGTAAGCGGCTTGATCCTGCTGATCCTTGCTTTCTTTGGCTTGAGAGAGAGAAAGAAGGAGGGGGCGTAATATGAAGTTCGTGAAATTGCTTGGTGCGCTTGTTCTTTCTGTGGGCATGCTGGTTTCTCCTGTGATGGCGGAAGAGGCGGATTCTGATCCGTATACGTATACGGTGCGGATCTATCGGGGAAATCATGGCCATTTTGCGAGTGATCCGGATGCAGAGTATATTGAATTTGAGCGTGGCTACGGAGAGGAACTGCCTGCCTATAATGTGCAGGATCTGATCGTTGCCAATGCAGACAATGATAAACCGTATGTTCCTTCTACCATCAAGTTGAGTGGCGAGGATGTTCTTGAAACAGAAAATCTTTATCTGGGTGGAACAAAAGTGACGTCTGATCAGGATTATGTTGTTACGTACAGCCTGTTGCTCGATCCAGTGGAATATACGATCAATTACATGGATGTGGAAACGGGACAGCCGATCGAAGGAATGGCTTCTTCGAAATACACTGGAAATCTGGGTGAGCAGATCGTCCTGTCTTTCCCTTATATCGAGGGGTATTCTCCGCAGGCGCTAAATGGGCGGATTACTTTGAAAGAAGGCACAAGCCACAATTTTAATTTCTGGTATGAGCCTGTGGAAGGTCCGACTGTCATTCCTGGAAATACGACGACTGTGACAGATACGGAAACGGAGACGGTGACAACGACGCCGGGAACGATCACTACGCCTGGTACGACTACACCAGGAACCACAACGCCTGGTGCGGATACAACAACGCCAGGGGGCGACGATACAACGACGCCTGGAGGAGAGGATACGACTCCAAATGAACCGCAGGATGTGATCGATATCGAAGATGACAACGTGCCATTGGCTGGTCCGGACGCAAACGAGCCGACAAACAACGCGGATGCGGGAATGTCCCTGCCTGCCAAGCTCGGTCTGGGTGCGGTACTTGTTTTGCTGGTCGCAGGAATCATCTACTTCCTTGTGAAGAAAAAGAAGGACAACGAGTAATAGAGAATGAAAGCTGGTTTGAACGACCGGCTTTTGTTTGTTGAAAATGAATATTCAAAGCTTTATAATGAAGATACAAAAAGAACCCGCATTCATTCTATGAATGGTTCGGATTTTATTGGGTGTAAAAACAGCCACTAGTCGTCCAAACTATTATTGTGGCTGTTTTTATTATGTTCGTTGAGTAACGCGATTATCAAATTGACGATGATCGCAAGGATCATCAGTACGATTGATAACAGTAAGCGGGAAAAAGAACCGCGTATAGTTAAAGGCCCCTGTCTGTGAGATACTTCTCGCAAATAGGGGCCCTTTTTCTTTCGGGTTATACGCATTGTTCTTTGACTTCTGCATTCCACGGCATCATCTGATCAAGGATCTCGTCACTCAGCTGCCCGATCTTTCCCCTCAGTTTTTCCAACACGTACAGTATGTATTTGTACGGTACCAGTCCGTTGGCTTTCGCACTTTCTACGACCGAATACAGTACGCCGCAGCTTCGGGCTCCTCTCGGACTTCCCGAGAACAGCCAGTTGCGCCGTCCGATCGCGAAGCTTCGGATCGTTCTTTCCGATAACGAATTGGTCATCGGTACATTGCCGTCTTTTAGATAAATCTTCAGTCCTTCTTCGTTATCTACCAGATAATTCAGGGCCTGTTTTTCCTTTTGGGTTGTCCAGCCTTCTGTGGCCAGGGCTGTTTTTGCGCACACGAAAACCTGCTCCACGAGCCCTCCTTCGCGCAGCATCCTTTCTTCTTTTCGTTCTTTTGGCTTCAGTTTCTGAAGCTTCGCTTCGATACGGAAAATCTTCATGATCTGTGTAAGTATCTTCACTGACACGGATCCTGCTGCTTCCTTCAGGCCTTCCAGAGCATCTACAAAGTACCTTCTGGCATGAGCCCAGCACAGTGCTCTTTCGTCATGATCGACCTGATTGTATCCGGCATAGTCGTCTGTGATCAATATCCCTGCGAATCCTTCCAGATAATCGGCGGCATACTTTCCGCCTCTTCCGGGCTGATAGTCGAACAGCCGCATCGGATGTTCGCTTTCCTGTATCGAACTGTACACCCACATATACGACTTGTTCGTATTCCTGCGCCCCTCTTCCTTCATGACCTGGATGGTCGTTTCGTCGCAGTGTATATACTCCTCTTTCAGCAGGTGACTTTTCATCCGTTCGATCAGCGGTTCGAAATAACTCTCCGATCCCAGCATCACCCAGTTGGACATCGTTCTTCGGCTCACAGGAAGCTTCCAGCTCTTCCATTCCTTTTCCTGCCGGTAATAGGTCACGCCTTTGACAAACCGTTCGTTGGCCACATAGGCCAGGGCCTGCGCGCTCGCAAAAGAACCGGGGATCAAAGCGGCCGGCGCGTCTGTCTTATAAAGAACGCCTTCCCCGTCATTCATGCAGGCAGGGCAGGCGTAGGTTTCTGTATAAATGTCTTCGATGATGATCTGCGCAGGGAGGACCTTTACGATCGTGTGCGCTTTCTCTTCGCCCACCTTGATCATTTCTTCTCCGCAATATGGACATTTCTTTTCTTCTTCGGTCGCTTCGATCACCACTTTTTCATGCGGAAGGGAGTCCAGGTCGTCCGTACGGTTCGGACAGCGGCGGCGCTCATGCGCCTTGACTGTCCCTGTACGTTCTTCCTGTTTCGGTTCCGGATAATCCATAGTGAACAGAGGTTCCATATTGGCCATCATCTCAAGCGCGGCTGCCTTTTCGCTCTTCCGGCCGAAAAGCATCTTCTGAAGCTTGCGGATGATCTCGTCCTTCTGTTCGATCTTATCGTACAGCTTTTCGATCAGTTCCGATTGTTTCTCGATCTGCTCGGACTGTTTTTTCAGCTGCTCGTTCATGATTTCCAGAATCTTTTGAATTTCCATGCTGGATCCGTTGTCCTGTGCGAAGTAACCATCTTTCATGACCCGACTATAACACACTTGGAAAGGCTTTTCCATCACACAATATATGCACGTTTTCGTGCTGGACGAATCGCATTTTTCTGTACAATGCTCAGTCCGTCAAGCAGCCATCTGAGCTCCTGTTCGCTCAGCGCAATGACTTCTTCCTCCGTTCTGGGCCATTGAAATTTTCCGTTCTCTAGACGCTTGGTGATGAGCATGAACCCATCCTCTTCCCAAAGCAGTCCTTTGATGGTGGAAGTCTTTCTGCCGCAGAACAGGAAGAGGATATTCTGACGCGGGTCCAGCTTCATGGAAGATTGAACCAGCAGGCACAGGCCGTCAATGCCTTTGCGCAGATCCGTGTAGCCGGGACGGATGTACACATGATCGATGCGGTTAAAATCAAGAGATCTCATAATGAATCGAGGACCGTTCGAATCAGCACCGGTTCCGTATGATTATGGATATAGATCTTGCCTTTGGAAGACTGAATAACGATAGCTGGCCGATCCGATCCGGTTTGTTTCCTGGGACCCGGATCAGGAAGGCGGACTTCAGCAAAAGAAGAATAGGTATTCGAATTCTGTTTTGATTCGCTCATGAAAAAACCTCCAGTTCATAGCATCAATATACTCAATGAACTGGAGGCTGAATACCCGCGGTTCTTTTTCCCGCTTACTGATAACAACTCAAAATCGTTCATAATATCCCTCCGTTCCAGTATCGAGTGATCTCAATACGATATATAGTAACGGAGTTGCGGTTCTCCGGTTTTACCGACCGAACCAGCCACGAATGAAATACAGGTTCATGATTATTTTATCGGATTTCTAAAATGAAGACAATGTAAATTTCTGGACTGTTCATAACGCGGCAACTTACGTGGGTCCACCGGTTTATCTCCTTCATTTGAATAGTATCTTCACCGTTTCTATATAGTGAACGGGGAAAAGAACCGCGTATAGCAAAAGGCCCCTGTCTATGAGATGCTTCTCGCAAGCCACCCTCCTTTGCATATCGTACATAGAGTTATGAATTTTTCTGTTCGATATTCCATGAAGAAAATATTAAATAAATCTGTAATTTAATGTTTAATAGTTCATATAAAATGGTATTATGGAGACAAGAAAGGGAAAAGGTAACAATATGGATGTTCTAACGAAAGAAGAGCAGAAAATGATTCAGGAGTTTACGTTGTTCAATGATTTGTATATGAGCAAGTTTTTCGAGGATTTCAATGAAGGGGTCGAACTGATCCTGCGCCTTATTCTTGATCGGGAGGACCTGGTCGTGCAGGAGGTCAAAGTACAGGATCGCATCATCAATTTTCTTCATCATTCGACGTGTCTGGATGTTCTGGCGGTGGATGCTTCCGGCAAAAAATACAATATCGAGTTTCAGGTAGGTTCTTTTTCCAATCTGCCGAAGCGTTCACGTTATTACGCGGGCGAGATCGATCATGGGATGCTGGAAAAAGGAGAGGAATATGAATCCATGGAAGAAGTATATGTCATATTCATTTGCGACGGGGATGTGATGAAATGCGGACATCCGATGTATCATTTCACGATGAAGGATGAAATGGGGACAGAATTGGAAGATGGACGTCATGTGCTGTTTCTGAATGCAAATTATCCGGGAGACTGGAAGCTGAAGGATCTGATGGATGATCTGAAGAGTGCAGATCCCGAGCAAATGCGATATGATGTACTAAAGAAGAGGACCGAGTATTTCAAGAAGAAGGAGGAGGGCCGTATGAGAGTATGCGAAGGAATGA
Source organism: Erysipelotrichaceae bacterium OPF54 (assembly GCA_022834735.1). Taxonomy (GTDB): domain Bacteria; phylum Bacillota_I; class Bacilli_A; order Erysipelotrichales; family Erysipelotrichaceae; genus Dubosiella. Next base: position 28,180 of record BQKD01000002.1, on the reverse strand, counting down.
TAGACTGGTATAATACGCGAAATCAGAAAGAACGTGAGCAGTGGGAGGAGAAGCTGAAGCTGCAGAAGGAAGAAGCTGATGAAAAGCTGAAGCTGCAGAAGGAAGAAGCTGATGAAAAGCTGAAACTGCAGAAAAAAGAAGCGGATGAGCAATTTGCAAAAAAGATGCTTGCAGGAGGAGAACCGATCGAAAAGATCATGGAGTATTCGTCGCTTTCCGAAGAAGAAATCGAACGGATCCGGAAGGATCTAGGATAATTGTGAATGATGAATTTCCGGAAACCAGGAGGAAGGCCATATGAGAGTAAGCGAAGGAATGATGGACTGGTATAATACGCGAAATCAGAAAGAACGTGAGCAGTGGGAGGAGAAGCTGAAGCTGCAGAAGGAAGAAGCTGATGAAAAGCTGAAACTGCAGAAAAAAGAAGCGGATGAGCAATTTGCAAAAAAGATGCTTGCAGGAGGAGAACCGATCGAAAAGATTATGGAGTATTCGTCGCTTTCCGGAGAAGAAATCGAACGGATCCGGAAGAAAATGGTATAAGTATGGGACTGTTGGTTTAGAAGAATTTCTGGGGTTGTCCATAGATATATTGAGCTTTTTCATTGCGGCAAATATTGTGGATATGATAGCCTGTTCGATCTTGCCTTCGATCTTTCCTTCGATCTTTCCGTCATGATGTCCGTGTTCGTAAATTCCTTCGCTTAGATTGCACATCGTTTTCCACCTCTTTCTGTCTTCTCTCGTATTGATCCCGTACTTTGCCAGCTGTTTCGCCGCTTCCTTTTCGTCCCTGCATTTGAACTGATAATGCAGGATGCGTGCCGAATCCAGGTCATCCTCATAGATCCTGTTCCCGATCTCGAACAGGCACCAGTTGATGAAGTCATTGTTCGATCTTTCTGTTCTGGTGCAGTTTCTTTTTTTTATTGTTTCATAGTTCGTGCTTGCCCGCAAGCAGCTCTCTTCCAGTTCATAGTAATTGGTGATCCAGATCGAAAGGACAGGAAGGATCCTGTCGTAATCGATCGGAGGATCGATCTGGTGGCAGAGGAGCGCTGACGCATAGGCAGCAATACGTGCTTCCAGCTTATAGGACGGCTTGTCTTTCTGAAAGTCCACGTTGCCTTTCAGCTGCTTTGCGGCAAACAGAAGATCGGGAATGATCCTGGCTCCGGATGCCAGAGGGATCTCGCCTCCTGCATGGTCGATCATGCCGTGACAGGCATCAATTTCGCTTTTGATCTCTTCGATCGAAGAAGAGGAAAAGGCAGGCACGCAGTCTTTGAACATATAGGCAAGGACGCGCGTGTCGCGAATGAATTCTTTGGCAAGCGTGTCATAGGCATTGCGGGTCTGTATTTCTCTACTTGTCATTGCGGTATGGGTTCAAAATCATCATTTGATCCGTTCCTTTCTTGATTCTTGTTTGAAAGGAAAGAGGACTTTTTTGAAATTTCAGAAATCATACGGCTTTTGATCGTTTACGGAAAAAGGTCTTGATCGTAGACAGCGGCAGTTCCATGATGCTGGCAATTTCTTCAAAAGACATGCCTTTTGCGTGCAGTTTGTGCATCATGTTTTCCCGCTCTTCTCTGCGAGCCTGCTCTTTCCATCGCCTTTCGGCCTCATTCATGATATCGCACATAATTTTCACTCCTTCCGGGTCTTTTTTTAAATACCTTACGATTTCTCTAAGCTCATCATAATACATCTGGTCCGGATCTGTACAATGAAAATCATGCATCAGCTTTCCGAACGCGTCATCGTTTCGATACTGCCCGTTCACGAACCGGATGGCCGCTTTCCTGCTCAGCAGACGCTGCCCTTTTGGATCGAACCATTTGTAGTCGTAATACGGCTCGTATCCTTTTTCCATATCCTTTTTGGTCAGGAAAATGACCCACGTGTCTTTCAGGCTTTCGAATTTTTCATTCGTCTTCATGTGCTGGGCAATGAGCGTGCTGCTGTAGACAATCGCTCTTTCATTCAAGGACCGGCCCTCGTTCTCGATCTCGATATCGTAGATATTGTTTTCGGTATCTTCGATGAACAGATCGTAGCGCACATGCCGGAAGAGAGGAAAGCTCCTTTTTGCTTCCATGCCGTATCGGGCTACCAGTTCCACAGCCTCTTCGCTTCTGGAAAACGCTTCGAACATGAAAAAGCCGCTGAACAAAGTGAACCGTTCGATCATCGGATCGTATTCTTCGTTTGTTTCCGAGGATTTATCGTGTTTCAATGAAGTCCTCCTTTCCAGAGAGATCTGAAGACCCCTTGCTTTTATATACGTAACTGGAAGAGGAAAGTGGACTTTTTTTCTGAAAATCTTTTATTTCACATTGTTTTTGCAATAATTGGTTATGTTGCTTGCGGATATAAAAAAGTCTTCTTTCGAAGACTGGATTTGTTCATTAAGATTTTTGTTCCTTCCTTTTCAGCGCGTTTCTGAGCACCAGGACATCTCCGCCAAGAAGAAGGGCTGCGATCAGCGTAACAAAATGGCCGAAAAACCGGGAACAGAACGCGCCTATGATCACGAAGACAAGGAAGGTGACGACCAGGATCAGGCTCAAAAAGAACCGGTACAGATCGTCGCTGTCTTTTAGATGAATGTAGCGCACCATTGTCTCGACCGCTTCGCGCAGGTTTCCATTCAGATACACTGTCGCGAGCGGAATGTTGTGGATGCGCCGGAACACGATAGCCTGCATGCCGCACACCAGTCCGAACAGCGGATTGGCAAGGGCGTTCCATGACAGGGGCATGAAGCTTGCGGCGATCACGAGCAGCGTTTCGCAAAGCGCGGCCCTCAGCCGCCACTTTTTCAATTTGTCGTGCATGTGAAAGCGGGTGCCGATCGTCACCCCGATCATGAACAGCAGGACAGGAAATGTATATTTCAGGATCTGGGAAAAATCGCCTTTGGCAATATCCATGCCCAGATACAGCAGGTTTCCTGTCTGGCTGGACGCAAAGACCTTTCCCCGCGTCATATAGCACCCTGCATCCATGATCCCTACGGCCGCACTGGCCAGGATGCCGACAGAGAGCGAATCGTCATCGTTTTTTTCGTCTGCGATGATCTTTTTGACCGGACCCATAGTTTCACCTGCCTTTTGTATTATGATACAAACAACCGGTAAGTTTGAAAAAGGCTTTGCCTAGGAATCGAGAAGCGTGCTCGTGATCATGGGCAGGATCTGCTTCTTCCTTGACAGCACGTTTTCGTGGAACAAGCCGTTCTCGAACAGATTTTTCTCCTTGCCGCCAAAATAGAAGTACGACCCTTTTTTCAAAATATCGGTAAAGACGAACACGAACAGATCGGCATTTTTCTGCCTGGCCTGCTCGTCAGCCGTCTGCATGATCTGCTCTTTCGTGAACACGATCTCGTCGATGCTCGGAATGATAGCCTGGGCGATGAGGACGTTTTTGTCATCGATCAGAAACGCTTTGACATCGCCCCGGGCAAAATCGGCCAGCGACTTTTCCTTGCAGTTGGAAGACATAAAATAAATGTCGTAAGCCAGATCGTCGATCTCGATCCCGGCAATTTCTGCCAGGCGGGCCGCGATCCGCTTATCTTTTTCGGTCGTGGTCGGCGACTGAAAATTCATCGTGTCCGAAATGATCGCACTCAGCAGAAGGCCGGCCATGTTTTTTTCGATCTCGGCCTCCTGCTCAAAATACATGGATGCCACGATCGTCGACGTGCTCCCGATGATCTCGTTGCGGAAATAAATGGGCCTGGATGTCGAAAAGTCATTGATCCGGTGATGATCGATCACTTCAAGGATGACAGCCTTTTCGATATTCGGGACCGACTGGGAAAACTCGTTGTGATCGACCAGGATGATCGACTTGTTTTCGTAGTCGATCCCGGCATCTTTGGATAAATACCCGACAAGCCGTTCGGAATTGTCGATGACCGGATAGGCGCGGAAACGATCCTTGCGCATCTTCTTGGCCGCCTCTTCCATAAAATCGTTGATATGGAACAGGTGGACTTTTCTTGACATGAGCTGGCCGATCCGGGGCGCAAAAAACAAATAGCGCGACGTGTTCATCGAACCGTGTCCCGACACGATGACAGGACAGCCGTTCTTTTTTGCCAGCTCGAGCACTTCCGGATCCACGGTCGTGCACCATACCAGGATCAGCATGCCGGCACCGGCCTCGATCACCTGCTTCTGGCTTGGCACATCGTCGCCAATGATCACGATCCGGTCCTTGACCTGATAGCGGTCCGCTTTGTGTCTTGACAACGTGACAATGCTCACTTTTCCGTTCAGATGCAGCGTATCGCAGTCGACCAGGATGTTGCCATCCAGCGTGGCGGCCACATCCTTTACCCGAACGTCTTTGAGCAGATCGATCCCTAATGCCGTGTCGGCCAGGGCCATCGATCCCAGATCATTGGTGGTGATCATTCCTTTGACATGCTGGCATTTGTCGACGACCGCAAGAAACGGCTGCCGGCACCGGCTCATCTTTTCGAGCGTCTCAAAAATCGTTGCCTCCTCCCCGATACAGAAGGGCCGGTCGAGCGGCATGTCCGCAAGACGGATCCTGGCATCATCGAGCCTGGCCGGCACATCAAAATGAAACCGGTTGAGGATGTATTTTGTTTCATCGCTGATCTCGCCCAGACGGCATGCCATAGCCGGAAATCCGTTGATTCGTTTTAAAGCAGCGTAGCTTAAGGCGGCCACGATCGAGTCCGTATCCGGATGACGGTGGCCCGTAACATAAATCATATTCATAATCAGATTCTACCATATGCTCTATAATTAGACTCGTATGTTAAAATAAATAATGTGCAACAGAAAGGAACTTATGTATCTTCCAGAACAAATAAAAACAATTATCCATACATATGAAGAACACGGGTTCGAATGTTTCGTGGTCGGAGGAAGTGTGCGCGACAGCCTGCTCGAAAGGCCTGTCAGCGATTACGACCTCTGCACGAACGCTTTGCCCGAACAGACGATGGCGCTGTTCGGCCATACGATCCCGACCGGGATCCGGCACGGAACAGTAACGATTTCGATCGACAGCCTGCTTGTCGAAGTCACGACCTATCGGATCGAATCGGGCTACAGGGACCACCGCCATCCGGATACGGTACGTTTCGTATCGGATCTTGTGTCCGATCTGGCGCGCCGCGACTTTACGATCAACGCGATCGCCTATTCGCCCCGTCAGGGATATATCGATCCGTTCGAAGGCCGAAAAGATCTGGCCCGGCAGATGATTTGCGCAGTAGGCGATCCTGACCGGCGCTTTCAGGAAGATGCGCTGCGCATGGTGCGCGCCCATCGTTTTGCGGCCCAGCTCGGCTTTGATATCGAAAGCGAAACTTTCGAAGCGATCGAGGCCAACGCGCACCTGATCAAATATGTGGCGGCGGAACGTCTGTTTGGCGAATGGCAGAAAATACTGAAAGCCAATCCGTATCAGGTCCGGAAAATGCTTTCGCTGTTCAGGCCGTGGCTGCCCGAACTGACGGCCTGCGCGTTCTGCGAGCAGAATTCGGTCTATCACGACAAGGATGTGCTCGACCATACGTTGTGCGCGATCGCTTCGCTTCCGCGTTATGACGACTTGTGTGCTTTCGCGCTCCTTCTGCACGATCTGGGCAAGCCGTATGTCCTTATTACCGGACATGATGGCAAAGACCACTTTAAAGGGCACCAGGAAGTGAGCTACGAGATCGCGCTGCGTGCGTGCAGAGATCTGAAGCTGTCCAACGAATATAAAAACACGGTGCCGGATCTGGTCCGCTATCATGACGAGATCGCTGCGCCTACTCTGGGCTGGCTGCATAAGTTCGTGGTCGGGCTTGGCTTTGACAAAGAAAAGATGCACCGCCTGTTCATGGTGCAGTACGGGGATATCATGGCCCATTCGGCCAAAGGACAGCAGCGGCTGGCTGTCCTGAAGGAAATGATCCGTTTTTACGAACGGGAAATAGAAAAGCGTCCGGTATGTGTCGGACAGCTTGCGCTCAACGGAAAAGAAGTCAGCAGGATCGCGGGTGTGTATGGAAAGGAGATCGGCACTACGTTGAAGGAACTGCTCGATCATGCTTTTTATTGCCCGCAGGACAATACAAAAGAAGGGCTGACCCATTATTTAGAAAAGAAGAGGAAATGATTTTATGGATCTTTTGATCATACTGCTGCTGATCGTGCTGCTCGTGTGCGTTCTTGTGCTGTTTGTGTATCTGCTGTCGCAGAACCGGCATGCCAGCCAGATCAATGCGGCACTGCTGGCAAAAAACCAGGAAGTGCTCACCAATTCGGGATTGTCCGATCAGAAGGTGGTGTCGCGTTTTGACACGATCCTGTCCCAGATGCAGGCTCTGCAGAAAAACCAGATCCATTCGGCTGATTCGCTCGAATGGGTGCAGGAACAGGTGGAGGGCATGGCCCAGGTCATGACCAATACGAAGCGGCGCGGAAACTGGGGCGAGTATCAGCTCGACTATCTGCTCGGAACGTATCTTGGCGAAAACGATACGATCTTTACGACCCAGTATACTTTGCCTAACGGAAAGATCGCGGACGTCGCTCTCCATCTGCCTGGAACAAAGCAGGTGCTGTGCATCGACTCCAAATTTCCGATGGAAAATTTTATGCGCATGGATGACGATCCGGAAAGCCGGGACTACTATCTGCGCCTGTTCATGCAGAATATCAAAAAGCATATCGATGATATTGCCGGCAAATATATCAATGCCTATACGGCACCGCAGGCTCTGATGTTCATTCCGAGCGAAGCGATCTATCAGTTCATCTGCGGCAACTGCGATACACTGTTCAGCTACGCGCTCCAGAAACATGTCATGATCACTTCGCCGACAACGCTTGTCGGCATCCTGTTCACGCTGCAGGCGAGCACGAACGATTTTTACCGCGCCAGCCATCTGGAAGAGATCGAAAAAGAGCTGTTCAAGCTCAAGGAGGATATCGGCCGTCTGGAAGAGCGGACCGAAAAGTCCCTGAAATCGCTGGATGCGCTTGGCAAGCAGTTTCAGAACGTGTATATTTCGGCGCGCAAGATCAGCACGCGCTTTGACTCCATGATCGAAGGAAAGGACGGGTACAATGATCTCAACGATTAAAGGAGATATTACGGGATTGGATTTTGATATGATCGTCAATGCGGCGAACGCGCATTTTGCCAGAGGAGGCGGTGTGTGCGGCGCCATTTTTGCCAAGGCAGGCCCTGAGCTGGATGCCTTCTGCGCCAAACTTCCAAAAGGAAAGGCGGGCGATGTGCGGATCTCTCCGGCTTTCGGACTGCCCAGCAAGGCCATCCTGCATGCTGTCGGTCCGATCTATGAAGGAACGAAGGAAAACGCGCAGGCGCTGGCTGGCTGCTACTGGAATTGTGTGGCGATGGCCTATCAGTACAAAAGAGAACATGATCTGGAGCGTCTCTCGCTTGCCTTCCCATGCATTTCGACAGGAATTTACGGCTATCCGCATGAGGCGGCGTGCGACATTGCCGTAAGGACGATACGCAAGATCCGCTCGGCTTTTCCGGACACGAAATCGATCGATATCATTTTCGTGTGCTACGAGCAGATCGACTACGAGCTGTACAAGAAGGCGCTGAAAGAACTATGAAAACGATGGTGGAAATCGCCCATTCGTTTCTTTCTCCTGCTCTGCACAGGCAGGCGGTCTGTGTTGATGCCACGTTCGGACAGGGAAAGGATACGGACTGGTTCGTAAAACGAAAGGTTGGCAAAGTGTACGCGTTCGATATCCAGGAACATCTGATCGAAAGAAGGAAAAACGATTTTCAAAGCCATGTGCGGCTGATCGCGGATTCGCATGCCAGCATGGGCCGGTATGTCAAAGAGGATGTGGATGCCATGATCTTCAATTTCGGCTTCTGTCCGCACGAAGACCCTTCTGTCACGACAATGCCTTCTGAAAGCGTCAAAGCGATCGGGGCGGGGCTGAAGCGGCTTCGCATCAAAGGACGGATGGCGCTTGTGATCTATCCACACCAGTTCGGCAAGCAGGAGAGCGAAGCGATCGAAGCGTTTCTGAAACCGGTCGATCCCCATATTGTTTCGATCCAGAAAGTGTGCGGCCTCAACATTCATACAGGGCCGTATGCGATCCTGCTCGAAAAGCGGAAAGAATGGAAATGAAAAGCCGGATGAACAAACGATGAGGAAGGATCTGCATGTCAGGGTCCTTTTTTTTGCACAATGAGGATTGACGAGAGATGATCGACGACATATAATAATGATATACCATTTGATAAAAAGGAGAGGGTTATGGAAGTTAAACGATCGCCGATATTTCATGATTTTTATGCGGGCCTTGTTTCAGAACAGATGGAAACATCCACAAAGCTGTACGGGGATGCTGTCTCGTTTTATGCAGATAAAGACCCGAGCCTGCCGGCCGATACATTGATGTATACGGTGGCATGCATCAATGATCCGGATCGTGTGGAAGGTCATCTGAACTGGGGCGTTTCTATGCTTGAGCCGGTGTGCGTATGTGGCGAGTGCAATATGACAAGAGGGCATTTTCACTTGGACCTGAACTGCCAGGAATACTACTGGTGCGCCAAAGGCAGCGGTCTGCTCATGCTTATGGATGAAAAAGGGAAGTGCTGGTGCGAACAGATGGAGCCGGGCACGCTGCATAAGATCGACGGTCATCATGCGCATCGTCTGATCAATACGGGCGAGGAGCGTCTGGACGTTATTTGTGTATGGAACAGCAATGCCGGACATGACTATGCGCGTGTCGAGGCGATGCCGTTTCCTGTGCGCGTATATAAAGAAGATGGAGAAATCGTATTTAAAGAAGGGGGCAATGAATGATGAAAAGCTTGTATGATCCGTTTCCTAAAACGAGGATCAAAGGATATGACGATGCGGTCATTCACGGATGGGACGCGATCGTGGAGGACCTGGATCAGAACGGAGGATCTACTCTTGTGTTCGATGCGTATCCGGGCGTGTTCGACGAGGAAGTGAAGAAAGAGCTGAAGCGAATTCCTCATGATGTGTGGATCGATGCTCTGGACATGTTCAAGGATGGAGAGACGATCAAGGAACAGCTCAAGTACAATATTACGGATGACAGGATCTTCGGCCGGATGTATTATGGCGAGATCGATAATTTTATCGTGCCTGAAAAGCTTGAAGAGCTGCGTGATGCGGCACAGGAATCGGCTGCCCAGGGGAAACGGGTGCTTGTGTATGGATATGGTGCCGGCCTGATCGCTTCAGGAACGCTTGTCTATCTGGATATGGCGCGCTGGGAGATCACGCTGCGCTACCGCAACGGAATGCCGAACTTCCTGGATACCAACTATGACGAAGATGCGCTGCGGAAGATCAAGCGCGGCTTCTTTATCGAATGGCGGGTTGCCGACAAGCATAAACGTTCCCTGTTCGATTCGATCGATTATTTCCTGGACACGAACAATATGGAAGATGTCAAGCTTGTCAAAAGCGATGCTGTACGCGCAGGCCTGGAACAGATGGCGCATCGTCCGTTCCGCCTTGTTCCGTATTTTGATCCGGGAGTCTGGGGCGGCCAGTGGATGAAAGAAGTATGCAACCTGGATCCGGACAAGGAAAACTATGCATGGAGCTTTGACGGGGTGCCGGAAGAGAACTCGATCTATCTTGATTTCGGCAACGGGCATATCGAGCTGCCGGCCATGGATCTGGTGCTGTACGAGCCGAAACCGCTGCTCGGACCGAGCGTATATTCCCGCTTCGGAGCGGAGTTTCCGATCCGATTCGACTTCCTGGATACGATCGGAGGACAGAATCTGTCTTTGCAGGTGCATCCGCTGACCGAGTACATTCACCGCACGTTCGGAATGGCGTATACGCAGGACGAAAGCTACTATATCCTGGATGCCAAGGAGGGTGCCAGCGTTTATCTGGGCCTGAAGGAAGGGATCAACAAGGATCAGATGATCGAGGATCTGTATGCGGCCAACCGGGGAGAGATCCTGTTCGATGCCGAGAAATATATCAATCGTTTTCCGGCCAAGAAACACGATCATTTCCTGATCCCGGCAGGAACATGCCACTGCTCGGGAAGCGATGCGATGGTCCTGGAAATCAGTGCTACGCCATACTGTTTCACATTCAAGATGTGGGACTGGGCACGGGTCGGCCTGGACGGTCTGCCTCGTCCGGTCCATATCGATCACGGAAAGAAAAACATTCAATGGGATCGCACGACAAAATGGGTCGAGAAAAATCTTGTCAATGCCATTCATACGGTAAAAGAGGATGACCATGTCAAAGAGGAACATACGGGGCTGCATGAGCTGGAATTTATCGAAACACGGCGCTTGTGGATCAAGGACGAAGCGGTAGTCGATAACGAGGATAACGTGAACATGCTCAATCTGATCGAAGGACAGAAGGCGTATATCGAAAGCCTGGATGGTTCGTTCGAACCGTTCGAAGTGCATTATGCTGAAACATTTATCGTGCCGGCCAGCGTGAAGGGCTACCGGATCGTCAATCCGACAGGAGATACGATCGGGGTGCTGCGGGCGTATGTGCGCAAGACGCAGGCATAACAGAAAATAGAGAATAAAACGAACAGGAGCTGGTTTGATGCCGGCTCTCTTTTTTTGCCGGGAAAATAAAAAAGCGTGGAAATCCTACGCTTTTGTGTTTAAAATGTCCACTCGGACTGTTCCTCGAATTCAGGAACATATTCTTCTTCTGGCAGTTCCTGTTCTTTGCCAAGAACAATTGTACCGTTTTCTTCTTTGAGGATCGTATATCCATGATCCTGCCATGGATCGGCTGTTTGGCTTTCGATCTCTATATGCGCATAGCCGGCTCTTGCCAGTTCTTTTTCGAGTTCTGGAAGCAGACTGGCTGCCTGATTTCCTTCCAGTGTGATGAGGCGGGCGGTTCCGCGTTTTGGAAAATCAAGCACAAGATCCAGTACGGCCGCAAGGTTTTCGCCATCAAAATAGCCTACGTAAAACTTCTGGTCGAGCAAAGCGTTTTCGGGCACCTTGTACAGATCGGTACGAACCTGGCGAACGCTCTTTTTCTGCAGATGTGCTGCTTTGGCTGCGTCCTTGTCGGACAGCTTCCGTACCAGATAAGCGGATGATAAATTGGCAGGAACGATCTGATGACAGCAGTCGATCTCGTGTTCTTCGAACCAGTCGGCCAGGATGTCGGCGCCGCGCTCGATCCGGTAGGCCATATAATCATCGAGCAGACGGGCGCGTTCGAGCCGGCTGCGGTAAGGCTGGAACGGCAGCGGCTGGCGCAGGATGCCTGCCAGATCGCGCTGGATATTTTCCGGAACAAAATCAATGTATTCGTCCATGATATCGATTTCGTTCATATCGCGTGCTTTGGGCAGCCGGATGAACTGGTGCCGGGCTTCGAGCTCGAGCGCTTCATCCATGGACATGTCCGGGTTGCGGTATTTCGGGTTCGATGATACTCTCCATACGTCTTCGGTCGTTTTGTCCAGGAACAGTTCGCTGTCCTTTCCGGTAAAAAAGCACTGCTGCGCAATTTCTTCAAGATAGATCATAGTCTTCTTCCTTCTTTCATTTTCTAAAAAAGCCCATCAGGGGATGGGCTGGTGTTCTATCAATTAGTGTACAAGTTCTCCGGTCTGCGGGTCAATATCGACCAGCACATTTTCCTGTGTATCGTTATCGAAAATGTGGATCTTGTTGTTGTCGAACGCAAGACTGATCGTGTCGCCTACGCGTACTGGCGTATCGGCCTCAACGGCAGCCGTGATCTGCTGTCCTTTCACATTGACGTACAGGTTCGAAGTGGCACCGAGCATTTCGTATACATCGACATGTCCTTTGACCTGCGATTCCGGGAATTTGGCAAGCATTTCGGCAGAATCTCCCAGATCTTCTGGACGGATACCGGCTGTTACGGACTGTCCCTTCTTGTAGCCTTTCTTGATCAGGCGTTTCGCTTTGTCGGCAGCCAGCTTCACATCGTGGTCGGCAATCGTGATATATACATCGTCTCCATCGATCTTCAGGGTGGCGTCGATAAAGTTCATCTGCGGCGCGCCGATGAATCCGGCAACAAATTTGTTGACCGGCGAATCATACAGGTTCTGCGGCGTATCGATCTGCTGAATCTCTCCGTCGCTCATGACAACGATCCGGTCTCCAAGTGTCATGGCTTCGGTCTGGTCATGGGTAACGTATACGATCGTTGCGCCCAGTTTTTCATGCAGCTTGGAGATCTCGACACGCATCTGTCCGCGCAGCTTGGCATCCAGGTTCGAAAGCGGTTCGTCCATTAAAAGAACTTTCGGATGGCGCACGATCGCACGTCCCATCGCAACACGCTGTCTCTGTCCTCCGGAAAGCGCTTTCGGCTTGCGGTCGAGCAGGCTTTCGAGCCCTAATGTTTTTGCGGCTTCGTCAACGCGGGCGTCAATTTCGTTTTTCGGCAGTTTCGCGATCTTCAGCGGGAATTCCATGTTTTCGCGCACTGTCATATGCGGATACAAAGCGTAGCTCTGGAATACCATGGCAATATCGCGGTCTTTCGGTTCCTCGTCGTTTACGCGGCGTCCGTCAATGTTCAGATCGCCTCCGGAAATGTCCTCAAGTCCTGCGATCATGCGCAGTGTTGTTGATTTTCCGCATCCGGAAGGACCGACAAAGATCACGAATTCTCCGTCTTTGATGTCCAGGTTGAAGTCTTTTACTGCAACAAAACCATTTGGATATGTTTTATTGATATGCTTTAAATTTAAATCAGCCATATAATTATTGTTTTCTCCTTTTCTTATTTTCCTTCGCTGTAAAGCGTTTTCATTTCCAAAATTATCACATGGAAAAAAATAAAACTTCAAGCTATTTGCCCGAAGATTTTGTTTTTTGTTCAATTTTAAATTCCTGCGAGATGTACATGCCGGCCAGAAGGGCGAAAATGAACATGATCAGCAGGATGACCCAGATATTCCAGTGCCATATATTCTGCCCGAGAGAAGATAAGGCGGATACCGCAAATTCGAGCCCGACACATACAAAGAAGTACTGGATCTTTTTTGTGCTGACTGCCTGCATGATGAGCAAGGTCCATCCGATCTGCATGACGATCAGGCACAGCTGTCCGATCCCTTCGGCCATCAGGGCAGCTGTCGCTCCCTCTTTGGCAATATAGGAAGACAGGATGATGCTGATGAGCACATTGACTCCGACGCTCATCGCTGTCTGAAAGCCGCCGTAGCCCAGACCGAACGAAACAGCGTCCAGGCTGGCCGTATCATATTTTATGAACAGGCTGATGACCAGATAGCGGAACAGTTCGGCAAGAACGACAGTGAGCAAAGCGATAAGCAGCAGCCATGCGGCCCGATGGGTGCTGATCCATGCGCTGACCGGATCGAAAGAAGTGACCAGGGAAACGATCGGCAGGAACAATGCGATATTGAATATGATATATGTCAAAGCGCCCAGGAGCATGATCTTCCATTTTCCTTCATAGTGCAGGGCGATCCAGATGGCGGCGCCTGCCGGTACGAAAACAGAACACAGGAGGGCAAATATTTGTGAAAACAGCAACATGATTTCTTTTACCTCTTTTTGATCTAAAAAATGCGATTTGGCTACATGATACACAATTCGCAGAGAAAAATCCATATTTTCCCAAAAAAAGACTAAAATATATGAAACATTTACGAACTTTCTCAAATGTTATGCTTAAAGTGGAATAATTGGTCGCTTAAGTGGAAAACTTGGTATGATCGGGCAGAGTGATCGAAATATGATTTCACATGTTTTACCCTTTGATCGTACAAGCGCTTACATTCGCGGCGCTGAAGATTCATTTTTATTGAAGGAGGAAATTTTATTATCATGAAAAAATGGCAGACAATGTTGTCAGCTGGTATGGCGGCAACGATGTTACTGGCAGGATGCGGCAGCTCATCTGATGGCGAGTCATCCGGCTCCGACGGTTCGAAAGGGTCGGTTTATTATTTAAACTTCAAGCCTGAACAGGATGAAGCATGGCAGAACCTTGCGAAAAAATATACGGAAGAAAAAGGCGTGGACGTTAAAGTCGTAACGGCTGCTTCCGGAAACTATGAAACGACATTAATGTCTGAAATGGGCAAGAGCGGCGCTCCTACACTGTTCCAGGTCAATGGTCCGATTGGTTTGAAAAACTGGGAAGACTATGCTTACAACTTGAAAGGAACTCCGGTATTCGATCAGTTAACAAGCGATTCCTACGCGCTGTATAATGGTGACGATGATGTTGCGGCGATCGCTTACTGCATCGAATCCTACGGATTGATCGTAAATGAAAAACTGCTGAAGGAAGCCGGATACACGGTTGACGATATCAAATCGTTCGACGATCTGAAAAAAGTGGCGGACGACATCGCAAGCCGCAAGGACGAGCTCGGATTCACAGCCTTCACATCGGCTGGTATGGATGGATCGAGCGACTGGCGTTACAAAACGCACCTGGCCAACATGCCGATCTATTTCGAATACAAAGACAAGGAAATCAACTCTTCTGAAGCGATCGAAGGAAAATACCTTGACGAGTACCGCAAGATATTCGATCTGTATATCACAGATTCCACGGTTCCTGGAAAAGACCTGGCAGCCAAGACTGGCGATGACAGCCGCAACGAGTTCGAACAGGGCAAAGCCGTATTCTATCAGAACGGTTCCTGGGAATACACGAACCTCAAAGACGCAGGCATGGATACGAACGAACTGACAATGATCCCGATCTACTTCGGTGTCGGCGACGAGGAAAACCAGGGTCTGTGCACAGGTACAGAAAACTACTGGGTAGTAAACAACGAAGCAAGCGAAGAAGATATCCAGGCAACTCTGGACTTCATGAACTGGTGCGTAACTTCTGAAGAAGGTACAAAAGCCATGGCAGACGAAATGGGATTCGTCATTCCGTTCAAGGATGCCAAGAAATCAGACAACGTATTTGTTACCAAAGATCAGAAGATGACCGAAGAAGGCAAGACGCCGATCAGCTGGGCATTCACTACGATTCCTAGCGAAGAATGGAAGAATGGTGTCGGTTCAGCCCTGACAGCTTACGCAGCCGATCCTACAGATGGAAACTGGGATAAAGTAAAAACTGCGTTTGTTGACGGATGGAAGACAGAATACGATCTGACAAACGAAAAATAAGGAAATAAGACACTGTCTTAAGTTTAAACAGAAATGAATGACAGGCAGACGAAAATCTGCCTGTTTCATTTTTATAAAGGAGGAGTTCTATGGAACGAACATTAAAAAAATACGGATGGCTGTTCGTGCTCCCGACTCTTGCCGCATTTACGATCGGATTTATCGTCCCTTTTGTTGAAGGGCTGTATTTATCCTTCTGTCAGTTCACGACAGTCGGAAATGCGACATTTATCGGATTTGAAAACTATGTATCCGCTCTGTCGGATGCATCATTCCTGCGCTCAGCCGGATTCACTGTTCTTGTGGCCGTTGTCAATATCATCGCGATCAACGTTCTGGCTTTCGCGCTGGCCATGGCACTGACACAGGAGCTCAAAGGAACCAACTTTTTCCGTACGATATTCTTCATGCCGAACCTGATTGGCGGTATCGTGCTTGGCTATATCTGGCAGATCCTGATCAACTGCGTGCTCTCTATTGTCGGAGAACCGCTGTTGCGTCTGAACGCAACAGCCGGATACTGGGGCATCATCATCCTGATGTGCTGGCAGCAGATCGGATATATGATGATCATTTATATTGCCGGACTGCAGAATGTGCCGGATGACCTGATCGAAGCAGCCAAGATCGACGGAGCGACCGACTGGCAGATCCTCTGGAAGATCAAGATCCCGATGATGATGCCTTCGATCACGATCTGTGTGTTCCTTACACTGACAAACAGCTTCAAGCTGTTCGACCAGAACCTGGCCCTGACTGCCGGCGACCCGAACCATATGACCGATATGCTTGCATTCAACATTTACCAGACATTCTACGCGCGTGCAGGCAAGGCATGGAAAGGGATCGGACAGGCAAAAGCCGTTCTTTTCTCGATCGTTGTCGTACTTGTCAGCTTCTGGCAGCTGCGTGCAACTCGCTCTAAGGAGGTACAGCAGTAATGACGAAGAAAAAGAAAACCTTGACCGTTATATTATTTATCATCCTGATCCCGCTGGCGATCGCGTGGGTCTATCCGATCTTCATGATCCTGAACAACTCGCTCAAGGTCGAAGGAGCGATCACTACAAGTTCTGCGTTTGATCTTGTCAATTCCGCATCGTTTGGCGGTCTTGTCAACTATATGAAGGCCATCAATTCCTTTGGATTCCTGGCATCGCTTGGCTATTCTGTGCTGATCACCATCACATCGGTTGCGGCGATCATCATCTTCTGCTCGATGTGCGCATGGTACATTACGCGGGTTCAGACAAAGTTCAGCAATTTCCTGTATTACCTGTTTGTCTTCTCGATGGTCGTGCCGTTCCAGATGGTCATGTTCACCTTGTCGCAGACAGCCGATACGCTCAAGCTGAACAATCCGTTCAACTTATGGATCATTTATCTGGGCTTTGGTGCCGGGCTTGCTGTGTTCATGTTTGCCGGTTTCGTTAAATCGATTCCTGTCGAGATCGAAGAGGCGGCCATGATCGACGGATGCACGCCGCTGCAGATCTTCTTCAAGGTTGTCGTGCCGATCCTGAAACCGACCATGATTTCTGTTGCGATCCTGGAAGCCATGTGGGTATGGAATGACTACCTCCTGCCGACACTGGTCCTGGATATCACAAAATACAAGACGATCCCGATGCTGATCCAGTACTTCCGCGGAAGCTACGGACGTGTCGAGATGGGACCGATGATGGCATCGATCATGCTGACCGTCATCCCGGTCATCATCGTTTATATCTGTGGCCAAAAATATATCATTAAAGGTGTGGCAGCCGGAGCTGTTAAAGGATAAAATAAATTACGTACAATATCGAAAAGCTCAATTGGTATATTGAGCTTTTTATATGTATAATGAAATTAAATTGAAAGAGAGAATAATAATCTATGAGAAAAAATGGCGTGTTATTACACATCACAAGCCTGCCCAGCCCGTATGGTGTGGGTACGATGGGACAGGCAGCGTATGACTTCGTTGACTTTCTGAACGGAAGCGGACAGTCATACTGGCAGATCCTGCCGATCCATCCGACAAGCTACGGAGATTCTCCATACGCATCGTATTCCACGTTTGCGGGAAATCCGTACTTTATCGATTTCGGCCTTCTGGTCAAGGACGGCCTGCTGATCCCGGAAGAGTACACATGGCTTGACTGGAGCCAGAAAGAGGATGAAGTGGATTTCGGGTTCCTCTACAACAACCGTTTCAATGTTCTTCGTCTGGCGACAGACCGCTTTTTGAAAAATCCGGATGCCGAATACGAAAAATTCCTGGAGGATAATAAGGACTGGGTCGAAGACTATGCGCTGTACATGGCCTTGAAAAAACATTTTGACGGCAAGCCGTGGTATGAATGGGATGACGAGTTCAAATTCTATGATCCGAAAAAGAAAAAAGACTGGGTCATGAAGTTCAAGGAAGATGTGGATTTCTATGACGTGCTGCAGTATTTCTTCCTGAAACAATGGAAGGCCATGAAAGAGTATGCCAACGAGAATGGTGTCGAAATGATCGGCGACCTGCCGATCTATGTCGCAAGAGATTCGGTGGACGTCTGGTCCCATCCGGAACTGTTCGCGCTTGACGCCGATCTGAATCCGGAACGTGTTGCCGGCTGCCCTCCTGACGGATTCTCGGCGGACGGACAGTTGTGGGGCAATCCGCTGTACAACTGGCCCGAACACAAAAAGACCGGATATGACTGGTGGACACGTCGTATCGCGTATCTTTTGAATATGTACGATGTCCTGCGTATTGACCACTTCCGCGGATTCGATTCCTACTATGCGATCCCTTACGAGGACAAGACGGCGAAAAACGGAAAATGGCTGGAAGGGCCGGGAATGGATCTGTTCTCGACGATCGAGAAGAAGCTTGGAAAACAGCGGATCATTGCCGAAGACCTCGGCTTCCTTACGCCTTCTGTCAAGAAACTGCTGGCTGATACGGGATTCCCTGGAATGAAGATCCTTCAGTTCGCGTTTGATTCGCGCGATGCCGCAAGCACCGATTACTACCCGTTCAACTATCCGAAAAACTCGGTTGCCTATACGGGAACGCACGACAACGATACGATCGTTGGCTGGTTCGAGAATGCGGACAAGGACGATGTGGCGCTGGCCAAAGAATATCTGCAGGCCAATGATCCGGCAGACTATCACTGGAACATGATCCGCGAGCTGATGAAATCGCCTTCGGATTACGCGATCGTTACGGCGCAGGATCTGCTTGGATTAGGCTCGGAAGCAAGAATGAACGTGCCAAGCAAGCTGGGCGGAAACTGGGCATGGCGCCTGATGCCGGGACAGCTGAACGATGAAATCAAAGACAAGCTGCTCGAGCTGACGAAAGTCTACAAGCGTTTCCCTCTGGAACGTCTGGAAATCGAAGAAGCAAAAGAAGAAACAAAATAATATCAAAATAAAACAGATCAGGAACAGGAAGGATATCGATGGATATCAGGCCTGCCTGATCTTTTTTGTATGGGTTTTTCAATTTTCGAAAATAAAGGTTCAGGTTTTTGGAGATAGATCCTAAAAATGAAAAGATCAGCTCATGAGAAACCGGATCATCTGTTCCTGCACGATACAGAGCTGATGCTCTGGTTTTTCGGACGTTTTTTGTGATGATAAAAAACGAGGACCGAATAAATCGTCCTCGTTTCGCTGAATCTGTTTTTTATTCCTCTTCTTCCGGCTTTTCTTCTTCCTTGTGAAGAAGACTGGCAATCATGCGTTTGAAATTGACTGCAGCCAGATGGTTGAGCAGATCCCTGACATGTACATCTTCCATGGATCAATCTTCCTTCATATAGGTGTCGATATTTCTTTTCACGATATCGAAGTTGACACTTCCGGACTGAAGCAGCGCATCGTTGAATTTGACATCGTCGAAATCTTTTTCAAGCTTGTCTTTCGCTTCCTTGCGCAGCTCGCTGATCTGGTAGTATCCATAATAGTATGACATAAATACCCCCGGATTGTCAGCCAGCTGATCATAAATTCCTTCGAGCGCACTGCTGTCGAACATATCAAAGTGGGCAGTGAACTCCTCTTTGCTCAT
Source organism: Erysipelotrichaceae bacterium OPF54 (assembly GCA_022834735.1). Lineage (GTDB taxonomy): Bacteria > Bacillota_I > Bacilli_A > Erysipelotrichales > Erysipelotrichaceae > Dubosiella. Next base: position 8,934 of record BQKD01000002.1, on the reverse strand, counting down.
TCCTTCGTAATTGACCGCGATATCCATGAGCAGAACATAGTAGTTATTGAGAAGGTCGTTGTACACATACATATTGACCGTTTTCGGATCCAGATCAAGGAATTTCAGGCTCTGGTTTTCCACGTAGGTCGCATAGCCTTCGGAAAATCCCGAATTGGACAAAAAGTACTGGATCGTGTACTGGAAATGCTGCTTGTTGTACTGGGCCTGATACATGTGGCCCGGGATCCCTTCGTGAGCTAGCGTCTGGTATAAGGAAATATCGCCCGGATCGTCTCCGTAGTCGCGGCGGTTGTAGCGGATCCGGTATTTGCTGGTCGAATCGACAGCCGGGATCATAAAATACGCTACGACCCCTTCCTGCGACTGTTCGTCTGCCAGCGGCTGCAGATCGTATACCATCGAATCGAGCTGCGGAAACTGGGACGTATAGTGATCGTTCAGGAAGACGAGAATGTCTTCCACGTTCGTGAAGCTTGTGCGCAGATTCATGATGTCTGCCAGGGTACCCGGATCATCGTTCATCATGGTCACGACCTGTGTGCTCACATTGCTGATCTCGTCTTCGATATTGCTTTTGATCGTATCGATCGAATCATCGGTTCCGGTCGCATCTTTGACAAGAAGCTCATAGTATTCTTTTCCGTTTTTCAAGGCAGCCAGACCGCTAAGCGGCTTGATCTGATCTTTCAGGGCCGTCAGTCCGTCGATCATTGTCTGATAGGAAGGGAAGAACGACTGGTCGAGCGCCTCGTCGATCTGCGCGATGTATTTATCGGTCCTCTCCTGTGTCAGCCCTAGCTCTTCCACATCCTTGTGCAGTTCGCTGCGCACAGCACTGTCGCTTTGCGAATCCAGGGTCGTCTGGCAAGTCTCGATCATTGCTTCGTAATCGAGCATGAGCGTGCCGTGTTCAGCCTGCTTTTTCGAGTAGTCGAGCGCATCCTGCGTATAGCGGGGAACGTCGTTGATCAGCTGGATCAGCGGCGCGATATCGCTTTCTTCGCGCAGCTCGTACTCGCTGAAAAAGGAAACAAGACTGGCAGGAAGCCCGTTCATCGTGCTCCAGATGTTGTCGAGATACTTGTATTTCTCATCATTCGTTTCCTTGCTCAGATCGAATTCATACTGGAGCTGGTCGTAAATATCCTGCTGTACAGGGTTCAGATCGTTCCGGTCAAATGTGTCGAGCTTGCTGCTCAGCTCCTCTTCGAGAGCCAGGGTCTTTTCGTCCGGTTCGATCGGTCCGAGCGTGACCTCGACCTTTTCGGGATCGATCCCGTAGTTCTGCGGATTTTCGAAAAACTGATGCATGGTCGTATAGCTGTTTTCAGCCACCCTGGCCACATATTCATTCGTATATTCCGTGAATTGTTTGTTTTCCTGTTCTGCAGCGCCCGAAGCCGAACCGGAAGGCGACGTGCACGCGCTCAGAGCGAACGTCAGCGCCAGAAGCAGGGGAATCATTTTTTTCATAAAATTCCTTTCCTTTCATTATTGCTTAGATTATAACGAAAAAAGAGATCGATTTGTACTTTCATGATTGGATGAGTGGTATAATAAAGCCATTCTTAAGAAGCGAGGAATTTATGAAAACACTATATATTGAATGCGAAATGGGTGCTGCCGGCGACATGCTGACTGCCGCACTGCTCGACCTTGTTACAGACAAGGAGGAAATGATCGAAAAGATGAATTCGATCGGGCTCGACGGAGTCCACATGCATGTGCACGAAGTCCAGCGCTGCGGGATCAGCGGCCTGCACGTCGATGTGCATATTCATGGAGAAATCGAAGGAGAACATATGCATGAGCATCATCATGAGCACAGACATCATGATCATTCTCATGAACATATTCATGATGAAACACACGCTCACACGCATGAGCATGGCCATGAACACCATCATGAACACCACACGCTCAGCGACGTGCACCGGATCATTTACAAGCTCAATGTATCCGAAAATGTAAAAGAACACGCGACCGCCATTTATAAGCTGATCGCGCAGGCCGAAGCGAAAGCGCACAACATGCCGATCACGAACATCCATTTCCATGAAGTAGGGACGATGGATGCGATCGCCGACATTGTCAACGTATGCATGCTGATCGAAGCCATCGCGCCGGACCGCATTGTGTGCTCGCCGGTATGTACAGGAAGCGGAACGGTGAAATGCGCCCACGGCATCCTGCCCGTTCCGGCCCCGGCTACTGCCTATCTGCTGGAAGAGATCCCGTCGTATGCAGGAAACATCCGGACAGAACTGTGCACTCCGACAGGCGCAGCGATCCTGAAACACTATGTGTCCGAGTTTGGAAGCCGGCCGGTCATGAAAACCAAGAAGACCGGCTACGGCATGGGAACAAAGGAATTTGAACAGGCAAACTGTGTGCGCGTATTTCTTGGAGAAGAGGAAGGCAGCTGCGATGAGATCTACGAGCTGTGCTGCAACATTGACGATATGACCGGCGAAGAGCTCGGCTTTGCGATGAACTGTCTTTTTGATGCTGGTGCGCGCGACGTGTTCATGACTCCTCTGACCATGAAAAAGTCGCGGCCGGGCGTGCTCCTTTCTGTCATCTGCGACCGGACAAAAAAAGAGGAAATGGTGCGCATGATCATGAAGCATACGACAACGCTTGGCATCCGCGAATACCGCTGTTCGCGCTATGTCATGAAAAGGGAAGTCGAAGAAGAGGAAACGGTTGTTGGAGTCATTACGCGCAAACGCGCTTCCGGATACGGAACGATCAAGGAAAAATACGAATATGAAGATCTGGCAAAATTTGCCAGGGAAAAAGGGATTTCCCTGTTCGAACTAAAGAAAAGGTTAAAATAATATGAAAAAGAAATTCTGGATCACGGCCGCAGCCGCTGCGGCACTGGGCGCTTATTATTATGGCGAACGGACAAAGAAATACAATGTGCCGCAGGGATACCGCATGGCATCGCTGCTCACGACACCTTCCTGGATGGTCAGCAGCCAGAAACTGGTCGACGCATCCAACGCTCTTCTTGAAAAGATCAGCTTGCCCGTTCCTGAAGATGTGCATGTAAGCTATGATCTGTTTGACGGTGTCCCGGTCACGATCTATAGTGCGGGCAATGAACCGGCACCGATCGTAGTTTATCTGCATGGCGGTGCCTTCTGCTGGAAAAACGCTCCGTACTTTCACGATCTGATGTGTCTGTATGCCCGCGAAAGCGGATGCACGATCGTGTTTGCGCACTACCGCTGCGAAGCGTATCCAGCCCCTTTTGCGGATGCGATCCGCGTATTCAAGCACGTTTATGAAACGACCAATGTACCGGTCGGTATTGCGGGAGACAGCGCAGGAGGCACTCTGGCCGCGGCCCTGACATTGTGGGCGCGCGACAATCATGCCGACGTGCAGGCGCAGATGCTCGTGTATCCGGCTCTGGACATGCGCATGGAAACGGCTTCGATGAAAGAGTTTACCGACTCTCCGGTGTGGAACGCGAAAGCCAACAAGGCCATGTGGCAAAGGTACAACGCGAACAATGATACAGAATTTATACAGTACATTTCTCCCGCGCTGGAAACCGATTTTTCCGGACTGCCCGCTACCCTGATCGAAGCCGAAGAGTATGACTGCCTGCGCGACGAGGCGATCGAATACGGGCAGAAGCTGTGTGATGCCGGTGTCGCTGTGCATACCTATCTGAACAAAGGTCTGTTCCATGGTTTCGAGATCTGCTGGAACGAGCAGACAAAAGAGATTGCCAGAAGGCGTGCTGCGCGTCTGAAGGAAATAATGTTCAAAAAAGAAGAAGAGATCTTCGTAGAAGAGGTGTCTGCAGATAAAGAGGACCATTCCGTCATGGAATGATCCTCTTTTTCAGATCCTTCACATCATCGGTCGTGATATTCTGCACCCCGATCCGGGCAAGACGTTTCGCTTCCGAAACATCATTGACGGTCCAGGCAAAGACAGGCTTGTGCGCATCCTGAACAAGCCATGGCGTGATCGTGCTCGCTTCCACGCTGATCGCGTCAATGTCTTTCAAGGAGGAAAAGTTGCCGTAGGCAAACGTGTAGAGCGCGATCGTTCTGATCTGCGGATCCAGTTCTTTGAGATACTGTACGTTTTTTATGCCAAAGGAGGCCGCATAACATCGATCTTCCATCCCGTATTCTTTGATCTGCCTGGCCAGCGTGCGGACAAGCGAAGGCGAGAAACTGTCTTTTTCGGTCTTGATCTCGATGATCAGCTTCATGCCGCTGGTCCTGGCCCAGGACAATGTTTCATCAAGCGTGGGCATGCTTTTGTTCAGAGCGCGGATCTGTTCTTTGTCCATTTCAGAAATGACACCTTGATCGAACTCGTCGTCATGGCTGATAAACAGGGTGCCGTCCTTTGCCTGACGGATATCGAGCTCGATATAATCGGCCTCCTGCTTTTTTGCGGCTTCAAAAGCGGCCAGCGTATTTTCAGGCGCTTCTTTTGAAGCGCCCCGGTGCGCGCTGAAAAGAGGGGTTGTCTCGATCAGAGCGGGCATGGTCCGCAGGCCGTAAACGACCGTTCCTGCGCTCAGGACCACCAGAAAGACATTCCATGCTTTCTGATGCTTCGGCTGATGATCCGGGATGGATGCAGGCATGTTTTCGCTCAGCAAGCTGTACGAAACGGCAAGCAGCATGTTTTCGATAAAAAACCACAGGAACACGTAAAGGAGGGGAAATCCTTTTGCGATGGTGCAGATCATCTGGCACAGGCCGAAGAACAGCTGGGCACCCAGAAGCCGGATCACGGTTTTTTTATCGATGGAGCTTGCTTTCCATGCCTGTAGGAACGATTGATCTTCTGTCAGGATGAGCGGGATCGTTTTCAGCTTTTTAAAGTAAAGGACGAACAGGCTGATCAAAAGCATGGCGGTCACGGCGGAAAGGAAAGGCGAGCTTTGCAGGGTATCGATCCAGTATGGCGGGATGCGAAAGCGTGTCAGCAGGGCCGGCGTCATCCCGAGATTGAAAAACGGTGCAAAAAACAGCAGGTAGGGAATGAGCAGGATGTTCTGCGGACGCAAGGCCCGCACGCTCATATGCACGCTTTGCGAAAGGATGGCTGCTGCCGAATGCGTATGGCGGGCTGCCAGGACGGCTCCGATCTCGAACAGGGCGCAGAAACATAAAAGCAGCATGAAGACAAGCAGCAGAAGGATGATGCCAGGGCGCCCCAGGAACGTTCCGATATTTTTGCTGGTGAGATAGGCGTAGCCTGAAGCCTGCATGATCGCATCGAATCCGTTCTGAAACAGAGGAATGAGCAGGAATGTCGTGACGAGGGTCAGAAAAGCTTCGAGACTGAGAAGCGTTTTATATGTTTTCATGCATACATTATCAGCCGAAAAAAAAGAATGGACATGAACTATGCCCATTTAATTTTTTTATGGTCTGTCGAGGCGATCGATGCAAGGGAATACAGATCGTATCCGGCTTTGATAATATAGTCATGTCCTTTCTGGAACCGCTTTTCGATGCAGATCCCGATTCCGGCAATTTGCGCGCCTGTCTGCCCGATCAACTGTTCGGCTCCTTTGAAAGCTTCGCCGTTGGCAAGGAAATCATCGATGAACAGGACCCGGTCGTCTGGAGCAAGCATGCCTTTTTCGATACAGATCGGATATTCCTTCTGCTTGGTGAAGGAATACACGCTGGTGTACAGCGGATCGATCATCGTGCTTGGCATGCTCTTTTTTATGAAGATCATGTTTGTGCCCAGCCTTCTGGCGCACGCATAAGCAGGCGCGATCCCGCTCGATTCGATGGTCACGACTTTTGTGATCCCGGCATCTTTGAAATGCTCATAAAACTGCTGTCCCATTTCTTCGACCAGATCGACATCGATCTGGTGGTTCAGGAAGGAATCGACCTTGAGGACATCTTCATTGATAAAAACTCCCTTTTCTTCAATTGTCTTTTTCAGCTTGTTCATTGGTTTGTGCTCCTTCTTTCCGCTTTGTAACAATAGTCAGGCCGATCCGGTGATTTTGAATTTCCTTGACATGGATGTCGAGCGGCCCGAGCACAACGTCGAATGTTGTCCCGTCCTGCGGGATGTGTCCGTAGCTTCCAAGCACATAGCCGGAGAATGTGTCGTATTCCTCGACTGGCAGTTTTACGTCCAGCTCGTCCTGCACGTCTTCGAGATCGGCAAAACCGTAAATACGCCACTGGTTTTCATTGATACGGTCGATCGGGTCGGGTTCGACTTCATCATCGACTTCGTGCATTTCTCCAAGGATCGTTTCAACAATGTCATGCAGGGTGACGATGCCGGTCATGCCGCCGTATTCATCGAGCACGATCGCAAAGTAGATGCGCTGCTTCTGCATTTCGAAGAACAGGTCGTCGACCTTGACGTTTTCCGATACGAACAGGGGCTGGTCGACCGCGTGGTCCATGACGTTTTTCCGGCTCAGATCGTCCAGCCGGAAATAGTCGCGGGTATCAAGCACGCCGACAATATCGTCATCGTCCTTTCCGGTGACCGGATAAAACGTGTGGCGGTTGTCCAGGATGATCGTCCTCCATTCTTCGTCGCTTTCGTCCAGGGACAAAGAAACGACCTGCGAGCGGTGCGTGCATATTTCTTCGATCGAGGTATCGTCGAGCTCGAAAATATTTTCGATGATATCTTTTTGCGGCTCATCGATATTTTCGCTTTCGGATGCGGCATGGATCATTTCCCGGATATCCTCTTCGGATACTTTTTCTTTGGCGGGCTGCGGATCGATCGGGATCAGTACAGTGAATACCGCAAAGAATTTCGCGATCGACACGAAAAGCGGAACAAGATGCTCGCATTGCTCTTCATGACTGGACGCATAGCGCAGCACGAGAAGCTGCGAAAAGATATATACGCCATACAAATAAATGACAAGCAGGAAATACGGATCGAGCAACGGGCTCTGCAGCACGAAAAACAGTCCGCACAGGATGGCGGCAAGCCGGAGCCAGATCATTGTTTTATAAGCGTATTTTGGCGTGCTGTCGAGGCTGCCGGCAATAGCGGTTTGCCCTAACGTGAAAAATCCGCCCAGGAGCACACAGAGAATACAGTAAATTATCCATTCCATACGGATGCTCCTGTTGTGGTCACTGCGGGCCTGGGCCAGCTATCGTCTGATTTCATAAATAAAGATCTTCCTTTCTTTAATCTGTGGTTAAATACTATGATACCATGAATCGTACCGTTTGTTTATCGGAATTCATGCTGGATGCAAAAGATGAGGCAACACATAGCACGGTTTTCACGATTTGATATAAACTGGATATGGCATTAAGGAAAAGAACATCCGAAACGGATAAGAGGATAAAACAATATGAAAGATACAATGATCCAGTATTTTCAATGGGATCTTCCGGCAGACCGGAGCTTATATAAAAAACTGGGCGCCCAGGCAGCCGAGCTTGCCCGGACAGGGTTCAATATGGTATGGATGCCGCCAGCTTCCAAAGGCGCTGCCGGTGTCAACGATGTCGGCTACAGCCCGTATGATCTGTACGATCTGGGGGAGTTTTATCAGAAAGGAACGCAGAGCACGAAATACGGTACAAGAGCGCAGTATTTGCGGGCGATCAACGCCCTTCACAAAAGAAAGATCCGGGTCATTGCGGATGTGGTCCTGAATCACAAGATGGGAGCTGATATCCTGGAAGATGCGATGGCAAGCACTGTATCCCAGCTTGACCGCAACAAGATCGATCAGTCTCTCCATCCGGTCAAAACATGGACGGGCTTTACTTTTCCCGGGCGCAGGGACAAGTATTCTTCGTTTCACTGGACATGGCGTCATTTCACCGGCACCGATTACGATGAATCGAACCGTCAGAACGAGCTTCTTCTTTTTGAGGGCAAGTACTGGAACGACAGGGTCAGTCATGAAAACGGGAACTATGACTTCATCATGGGATGCGATGTGGATTTTTCCAACACCGAAGTGATCGATGAGCTGTATCGGTGGGGACACTGGTATGTAACACAGACACAGGTGGACGGCTTCCGTCTGGACGCGGTCAAGAATATCGATTCCTCCTTCTTTAAATGCTGGCTGGAAGATATGCACAAATACGGCAATCATCCCGATTTTGCGGTCGGCGAGTTCTGGAGCGGCAATGTGTGGGATGTCAAACATTACCTTCACGACTGCGGCTACTGCATGAAGATGATGGATGTGCCGCTGCATTATGAGCTGCAGCGCGCTTCCATGTCCAACGGAACGTATGATATCCGCAAGCTGTTTCATGATACGCTCACGAATTATGATCCGCACTATGCGGTCGCATTCGTGGACAATCATGATACCCAGCCGCATCAGTCGCTGGAAAGCTGGGTCATGGACTGGTTCAAGACGGCGGCGTACGCGTCGATTCTGCTGTATAAATGCGAGTGCCCTTGTGTTTTTTACGGGGATTACTACGGCATTCCTTCGGCAGATAAGCATCCTGTTTCCTGTCTGAAGGAAATGGTTTGGATCCGGGCCAATCTGCTCAGCAGCAATTTTATCGATCTGTTCGACGAGGATCGTCAAAAGGCGTGCTGGATGGCGTACGGGGAGCATCCGGTCATCGTGATCTACACAATTGCCGACCGCAAGGAAAAAACGTTCTGCGAACCGAATTATGCGGGCCAGACCATCGTGGACGTGATGAATCCGGACCATACAGAAACATTCGGACCGGACGGTACGGTACATGTTTCGTGCATGCCTGGCTGCGCTTCGGTGTATATATTAAAGAGCGACTATTCCAGACTGCGCAGAGAAATAAAAAAAGATCGGTGAAAATGGAATCAAAATATAAAAATGCCTGCGTCATGCAGGCATTTCCATTGTCTAACGAAGTGTAAAAATCGGGTGTAGATCCTTTGAAGCGCTGTTGTCCTTGTTCTGCACCATTTTCTCGT
>BQKD01000001.1 GCA_022834735.1 Erysipelotrichaceae bacterium OPF54 | reverse complement strand
AGACTCTTGAATGTGGATAAGCGGGGAAAACTGGAGCGTCCTATATGGGGAAAACTCGTTTTATCCCCAGTAATTATTTTTTATATTTCCTTTATATATAAATAAAATCCGACTTTTCCAACTTTTCCCCATCCACAGAATGAAGAGAGGGATTTCAGGGGATAAAAACTGGGGATAACTGTGTATAACAAAGGGGGATTTCCCCAAAACACTTTTTTTGCGGAAAAAGATTTCCCCTGAAATAGTGGAAAAAAGGAGGCGGTCCGGAAGGGAAAAAATCAAAAAAAAACGCATATTTAAAGGAAATTTGATTGACGCTCACTTGACGATTTGCTATAATGAGCGAGCAATCTTATTTGAAAATTAAAAAAGTAGACTGAGGGGTGTGAATAACATGAAAAGAACATATCAGCCAAGTAAGAGAAAACACAAAACAGTTCATGGTTTCCGTGCTCGTATGGCTACCGTAGGTGGTCGTAAAGTTCTTGCTCGCAGAAGAGCCAAAGGCAGAAAGGTATTATCCGCATAGAAATCACCGAGTCAGGTGATTTTTTTGTCTAGTCTGGGTTTATGAAAAAGAAATACAGAGTTTGCAAAAACTACGAATTTTCTTCAATTATCCAGAAGCGGAAATTTATCAAGACTAGTGCGTTTGTTTTTTATTATCAACCGAAAAAAGAGGAACATGCCCGTGTGGGCATCAGTGTCGGGAAAAAACTCGGTAACGCTGTCGAACGAAACAAGGTGAAGCGTCAGGTTCGAAGCATGATCGATGCCTTATATACCTTTGATGAATGGTATGACACGATATTAATTGTCAGACCGGTTTATCAGAAACAAACGTATCAGCACTGTTTAGGTGAACTTGAGTCAAGCAAACGAAAGCTTGATGAGAAACGACAAGGGAAGGAAAAAAAATGAGCAGTTTTATTCAACGCAGAATTAAGATCTTTATGCTCTGTGCCTTTGTGTTATTGGGATTGACAGGATGTTCGAATCCGCGTGGAACAGATGGAAAAACAAAAGCTGACCAGATTATTGCCAGTGAGCAAATGACAGTAGAAAAAGGAAAGATCAACGTTTCAGATATCAGTGACGAAAAACTGAAAAAAGAATATGAAAAACTGGATGATACGGATACGATCACGATCGAGCCGACTTCATTCAAGGAAGCAATCAGCGCGAGCTGGTTCGATGGATTGATCGTATGGCCGATCGCGCAGCTGATCAACGTTTTCGCGTCCTGGACCGATGCGGGAATCGGAATTATTCTGGCAACGCTGCTGATCCAGATCCTCGTTTTCGCGTTTACACATAAATCGCAGATGTCAACGCAGAGGATGCAGGAGGCCCAGCCGGAAATCGAACGGATCCAAAGCAAATACAAGGGAAAAGACGATGAACGGTCCCGCATGATGATGGCACAGGAAGTGCAGAAGATCTATACGAAATACGATATTCATCCATTTGGTTCGATCCTGGTCACATTTATCCAGCTGCCGATCATGATGGGTATGTATTATGCCACGATGCGCGCCGCTGCCGTCGTTTATGGAACATTCCTGGGAATGTCTCTTTCGGAAACGCCGATCGCAGCATTTACAAGTTTCGGATCTTCCAATGTGCAGTGGGGACCGATGGTGGTCTATGTATTGATGGTCGTATTCCAGATCGTATCGCTTCAGCTTCCGAAATGGCTTAAGAAATACGATGATAAGAAAAACAACGTAAAGCAGAAGAAGTATCTCAAGCAGGAAAGCGGCGGAATGGCGAGCACGATGAATACTACGATGTATTTCTCGACTGCTCTGATCGCCGTCATGTATCTGAACTGGCCGATCGCCATGTCCTTTTACTGGCTCGTATCTTCTGTGATCCGTTCGATCCAGCAGCTGATCCTTCATTTTGTGATCGCTGATAAAGAGAAAAACAAGAAAAAGTAGGTGGGGAAATCATGGAATTTGAAAAATTTACCGGAAAAACACTCGAAGAAGCACTCCAGAAAGCGGCCCAGGCAAAACAGGCTGCGGTTGAAAATCTGACTTATACCATCGTTGAGGAAAAGGCTGGTTTTTTAGGAATCGGCAAAACGGTGGAAATCGAAGTGTACTGTGATAAAGATATTCAAAAATTTATTCATGATTATATCCAGAACTATTTTGACAACGCAAAGCTTGATGGAGAAACAGTAGTCGAAAAAGACGGAGATGATTTCTACCGTGTCACTGTGAATACAAGCAATAATGCGATCCTGATCGGACGCAACGGAAAAACGCTGCAGGCGTTCAACCGGCTTGTCAAGGCTGCCGCAAGCGGAGCTTTCAAACGCAGGGTGAGGCTGCTGATCGATGTGAATGGCTATAAACAGGATCGTTACGAGAAAATCTGTCGAATGGCGGTCCGTGTCGCAAAAGATGTGCGGCGCACAAAAGTGGATGCCGCTCTGGATCCGATGCCGGCAGATGAAAGAAAAGCAATTCACAATGCATTAGCGAAAATGGCCGATATCTCCACGCATTCCGAAGGCGAAGGAGCCAACCGACATTTGTGTATATTATATACGCCAGGAAAAGAAGTTGAATAAGTGGGAATGATCATTCCCGCTTTTTTTATAATAAGGAGAAACAGAATATGAAAATTATTATTGGATTGGGAAATCCAGGGCTGAAATATGAAAATACGCGTCATAATGCGGGTTTTATGACAATGGATAAAATTGCGCAAACTCTGCATGAAGAATGGAATCATGAAAAATTTACATCGAAATTCATCAAAACGAAAGTCAGGGGCGAAGACGTCATCCTGCTTAAGCCGCTGACCTATATGAATGAAAGCGGGATCGCCCTTCGTCAGTGTCTGGACTTTTATAAAGCGTCCCCTCAGGATGTGATCGTGATCTATGATGATGTCGATCTTCCGGTAGGTAAGATCCGGCTGCGTCAGAAAGGAAGTGCCGGAGGACATAACGGGATCAAAAGCATCATTCACTGCATTTTCACGCAGGAATTCGACCGGATCCGGGTGGGTGTCGGCAAAGATCCGAAAATTTCAATGATCAACTGGGTCCTCGGAAAATTCCGTCCGGATGAACAACGTGAAATCGAAGAAGCGGTCGATACAGCGGCTCAGGCTGCGGTTTATGCGATCGATCATTCGTTTTCCGATACGATGAATCACTTTAATAAAAAATAAAAGAGGAAAATCCTATGAATGATTCAATATTAAAACAGCTTGAGCACAATCCGGTCACACAGTCGATCCTTCATTCCCGGGACAATGTAGGAAATTTATACCCGATGGAGGAAGCCATGCTTTTGTGTGCCGCGTTCCGGGCCGATCACAAGACGCGGATCATCGTGAAGAAAAATCGTTATGAAGCGATGCAGCTCTATGAACGGATACTGCAGATCGAGGAAAATACGATTTTGTTCGCGATGGAAGAATCACTTCGTGTTCAGGCGATCGCTTCGTCGATCGAAGACCGCGAAGAACAATTGAATGCCTTGATCACGATGATCTCTGATCCTAAGCCGCGACTGATCGTATGCAACTGTGCGGCCTTTTTGCGTTATCTTCCTTCATATGATTTTATGAAGGAAAATATTTTCCATTTATCGGCTGGTCAGGAAATGGATATGAAGCAGCTGAAGGAAAGACTGAACCGTCTTGGCTATTCGAAAGTCAATTATGTCGATCGCCCTTGCTCCTATGCGTCGCGTGGAGGGATCGTCGACGTATTTTGCTTAGGGTACGAGCATCCGCTTCGGATCGAATTTTTCGATACGGAGATCGATTCGATCCGTCTGATCAACGAACAGACACAAAGAACGATCGAAACAAAGAACGAGTGTCTGATCACCCCGGCTTCGGACATCTTATTTACCGATACGCAGATCGAGGAAATTCATACGATTGTCAGAGAGAAGCTCGTTAAAGAAAAAGAAAAGCTTTCTGAAGAAGAAGGGGAAGAACTGCAGGATCATATCGAGGCGGATCTTCTTTCCCTGCAGACATACGATCCGGAATCTCACCTGTACTGGTATTACAGTTATGTGCACAGCGATCAGCTGCTGGATTATGTAGATGGCGAAGTGATCCTTTCCAGTCAGGAACAGGTAGAAAGAGCGGCAAAGAAACTCAACGAGGACAATATCGCGTTTATTCAGGAAATGGTGCAGGACCGTAAATCACTGGGCCGGTATATCATGTTTCATGACTTGTATGCGCTGGAAAGAAAACACCGCTTTTTGATGTTTCATGAATTTCAGAGCTTGTCGGATCCGGTTTCTTCCGGTATCCATCCGCTCGATCCGATCGGCGTGCCTGTTTCCCAGTTTCTACAGATCAGTCATCAGGGAGCGTATTTTGCTGTTAATGAGGAAGAGAAAAAGAAACTGACAGATCTGAGCGAGTTCGCTCTCGAATTTCTTCCGGATATATTTTATGAAGGATTTTCATATGAAGGAGAAGAAATATATACGAGCCGGGAACTGTTCCGGCAGACCGTAAAGCACAGACGGTATCAGAAAACCTTCAAACAAGGTCAGGTGCTCGAAAACGTTCTGGAACTGGAAAAATACGACTACGTTGTTCATGGCCAGTACGGGATCGGCCAGTATCTTGGGATCGTGACGCGCGAAAACAATGGCAAAAGAGCGGACTATCTGTACATCATGTACGCTGGCGGCGATGAACTGTATGTTCCTCTTTCCCAGTTTCAGCTCGTACGCAAATACATTTCCAAGGAAGGAGCCGGTGTAAAGCTGTCGCAGCTCGGCAGTACAAAATGGCAGAAGACAAAAGAGAGGGTCAATGCGAAGATCGAAGAAATTGCGGCCCGGCTTGTCGATCTGTATGCGACAAGAAACGAGGAAATCGGAACGGCATATCCCGAAGATGATGCGCTTCAGAAAGAATTTGACGAGGCATTCGAATATGAAGCGACGCCCGATCAGCTGCAGGCGACCGAGGAAATAAAAAGAGAAATGGAGAAACCGAAGCCAATGGATCATCTGTTATGCGGAGATGTCGGTTTCGGCAAGACGGAAGTGGCGATGCGATGCGCATTCAAAGCCATCTCGAGCGGCAAACAAGTGGCTTTTCTATGCCCGACGACGATCCTTTCCATGCAGCATTATAAGACTCTGCAGAAGCGGTTCGAGTATACGGGAGCAAATATCGCCTTGGTCAACCGGTTCGTTTCCGACAAGGAAATCAGAGAGATCAAAAAAGGCTTGAAGAACGGTACGATCGATATCGTGATCGGTACGCATAAATTGCTGAACAAATCCTTCGAATACAAGGATCTCGGTTTTCTGATCATCGACGAGGAGCAGAGGTTCGGCGTGGAACATAAGGAAAAGATCAAGGAAATGAAGCAATCGATCGATGTGCTCTCTCTTTCGGCTACGCCGATCCCGCGAACGCTGCAGATGTCGCTGATCGGGGTGCGGACCATTTCCCAGCTGAATACGCCTCCGGCCCATCGTCATGCCATACAGACTTATATTATCGAAAAGCGGGGAAGCGCGGTCGAGGAAATTATTCAACGTGAACTTTCACGGGATGGTCAGGTTTTTTATCTGCACAACCGGGTGGCGAATATTTATAACGTGGCCAGGGATCTGCAGAAAAAATTCCCGGATGTGCCGATCGCGGTGGCGCACGGACAAATGAACCGGGACGAGATCGAACAGACAATGATCGATTTTGCTCAAGGTAAATACAAGATCCTTGTGTGTACGACGATCATTGAAACAGGACTCGATATTGCGAATGCCAATACGATCATCATTGATGAAGCGGATCATTTCGGCTTGTCGCAGCTCTATCAGATCCGCGGCCGTGTCGGCCGGCGCGAAAAGATCGGCTACTGCTATTTGATGGTCGATCCGCACAGGGAGCTGACGGAGCAGGCACATAAGCGTCTTCATTCGATCAAGGAATTTACCCAGCTTGGTTCAGGCTACAAGATCGCGATGCGCGATCTGACCATCCGGGGTGCCGGAGATATGCTCGGACCGCAGCAGGCCGGATTTATCGATCAGGTCGGACTGGACATGTATCTTGAGCTGCTGTCAAAAGCGATCGCGCGAAGACAGGGGAAAGTTGTGGAAGAGGAGCGTCCGGAAAAGGTGTCCCAGGTGAAGGTCGACGGATATATTCCGGATCAGTTTACGGAAAATGACGGGGACAAGCTCGATCTGTATCAGGAGATCCGCGCGGTCAGGTCGCTGCAGCAACTGCATGAATACGAAAACCGAATAACGGATCTGTTCGGAAGGATCCCGAAGGAAGTGGGCCAGCTGTTCAAACAGCGCCGGCTCGACTTGTTTGTCAATGAACCGTACGTGCATGGTATGAATGAAACAAAGACGCATATTGTGATCACGATGGAGCCGGAATGGTCGGCGCGTGTAGACGGAGCCAAGCTTTTTACGGCTATAGGTGCGCTGTCTGGCAAACTGAAGCTGCGGCTGAAGGACAAAAAAATAGAAGTGATCCTTGAGAAAAAAGGGAAATATCTTGATCTGCTCATGAAGGCGGCGGCACTGCTCGAAGAAGCGGATCAGACAATGATGAGAAAGGATAAAATATGAGACTGGATAAATATTTGAAAACGGCAAGGATATTAAAACGCCGGGAGGCGGCCAAGGAACTGGCTCTTCAGGGGCGTGTATGGGTCAATGGGCGACTGGCCAAGCCTTCGGCGGAAGTGAAGGAGGGCGATATCCTGAAGCTTGAATTCGGATCAAGGATCCTGGAAGTAAAGATCCTCGAAATCAAAAAGCAGGTTTCCAAACAAAACGCTTCTCTGCTTTTCGAGGTGATCAAAGAGGAAAAAATCAGCGAAAGAGAATAAGAATCATTCTTATTGATTGACAAAAGATATAGGAAAAACGCGATAAAATCATAAAAAGAGGGAATGAGGGATATGAAACTGGCAAAAAAGTGTTCTGAAAAGAAAGTGCTGCGGGATCCGATCCATGGATATATTCATATTCAGTATGAGGTGATTTGGGATCTTCTGCATACCCGCGAGGTGCAGCGTCTGCGCAGGATCCACCAGCTGGGCGGAAATTTTCATGTGTATCATACGGCAGAGCATTCAAGGTTCGCCCATTCTCTTGGGGTATACGAAATCGTGAACCGCATTGTTCACGAGGTGGAAGATGTACAGCGTGCGCTCAATGAAAAAGAGAGAATTGTGGCGATGTGTGCCGGTCTGCTTCATGATCTGGGACATGGACCATTTTCTCATTTTTATGAGTTGATCATGCATCGCAGTCATGAACAGGTCACGATAGAGATCATTACGGATCCGTCGTCGCAGGTCCATCAGGTCCTCGATTCCTATGATAAAGATCTTTCCGGTCAGATTGCTGCGATCCTTTCCCATACCCATCCTGTGAATATACTGAATCAGATCATATCCTCCCAGCTGGATGCGGACCGGATGGATTATCTGCTGCGGGATGCCTACGAAACGGGAACGAGCTACGGAACGTTCGATCTGGAACGGATACTGCGTACGATGCGGGTATGTGATGATCAGATGTGTGTCAAGGAAAGCGGGATCCATTCGGTCGAGGATTATATCATGGCCCGGTATCATATGTACTGGCAGGTTTACCTGCATCCGGATGCCAAAGCGTTCGAGCTGCTGATCTGGATGTTTTACAGGCGGTATGCCCAGATCAGAGAGGTGGTCGATCTTCCTTCGGCAAAGCTTCTGGATGAGCCGTTTGATCTGGATAATTTTTATATGCTGGATGAATACCGGCTATATTCGATCGTGCAGGATGCTGCGCAGTGCCCGGATCTGTATTTGAGCGATCTGGCTTTGCGTATCCTGGATCGCAGACTGTTTGGCTGGATCGAAGATCCGGATGAAAAGGAGCTTTCTGAAATTCATACGGAACTTGCAGAACGGAAGCTGCCGGCCGATCTGTATTATCATGAAGAATATTCCCATTCCAGCATGTATCTTCCTTATAAGGAGGAGGATGAGAAGAATGCGGTCTATGTGCTCGATCCTCATGGAAAGATCTATCGTCTTTCCGAAAAAAGCGAGATCGTAAAAGCTTTGATGAAAATGGAAACAAAAACACGGCGTATGGTTTATTTTGCGAAAAAACGATCCCGGTTCGAAAGGATTTAGAGGGTTTTTATTGAAAAAAAACTCAATCATGGTAATATACATTCGCTATGACACACTATATAGTTTTAAAAGATATGACGAGCGGACAAATTCTTTATGAAGGTGCGGGAACTGTATCGGCAAAGGACGGCGAAAAAACGGTCGTTCAGTTTGGAAACAGGGATGCAAGATACACGTATGAACTGTATGAGGATCATTGCTGTATCCTAAGCGAGCAGGAGATGATCGTGCGTTTGAAACTTGATCCGTGCAAGGATGAAGAAGGAACGATCGAAACGCCGTTCGGAATGCTGGATGTAACGACATCTGCCAGATTATATGATTTTCATAATAATTCGGCGGAAGTGAAGTATACGCTGTCCCTGCAGGGGGATGAGCAGATATTTCATTTCAAATTGGATATTGCAGAAAAGGAGTGAAAACAATGCAGACGATTGATTCTCAATTGAAGGAAGCCATTAAAAAGGGTGTTCAGGATGCATTCGATCTGACACTGGAAGATCAGCAGATCATTATTGAGATCCCTAAAAATAAAGAGCACGGAGATTTTTCGACCAACGTGGCGATGCAGCTGACCCGCACGCTGCATAAGAATCCGCGGATGATCGCGCAGGAGCTGGTTGATCATTTTCCGAAAGAAGCGGCGGGAATCGAAACGATCGAAATTGCGGGCCCGGGCTTTCTGAATTTGACGCTGAAAAAAGATTCATTTTCGAAAGTGATCAAGGATATCATGGATAAAAAGTCCGAATACGGAACGGGTGCCAAAAACGGGATCAAGGTCGATCTTGAATTTGTCAGTGCCAATCCGACCGGTTCGCTTCATTTAGGCCATGCCCGTGGTGCGGCGTGGGGCGACTCGTGTGCGCGGATCATGACGAAAGCAGGATACGATGTAACGCGCGAATATTATGTAAACGACGCGGGAAATCAGATCGCAAATCTGGCTCTATCTTTATATGCGCGTTATGCGCAGGCGCTCGGCCATGAAAAAGAGATCGGCCAGGACGGATATCTTGGCAAAGATATCGAAGAGAAAGGAAAAGAGCTTGCAGAACAGTACGGGGACAAGTATCTGGAAGAGACCCCGGATCATCTGGATTTTTTCAGAAAAGAGGGGATCCGGTTCGAGCTCGACAAGATCAAAAAGGATCTGGATGCGTATCGTGTTTCTTTTGATGTATGGACGAGCGAGCAGAAGCTGCGTGATGACGGAGCCGTGAGCGCCGTGCTGGAAAAGCTGGGCGAAAAAGGATATACATACGAGAAAGACGGGGCGCTCTGGTTCCGGACGACAGAGTTCGGGGATGACAAGGACCGGGTCCTGCGCAAGCAGGATGGTTCCCTGACGTATCTGGTTCCGGATATCGCGTATCATAATGACAAATACAATCGCGGATTTAATGAACTGGTGGACTTTTTTGGTGCAGATCACCATGGATATATCCCTCGTCTGAAAGCGAGCATGGCGGCATTGGGAAATGATCCGGACAAGCTGCATGTGGATATCATCCAGATGGTTCGTCTGGTCAGCAACGGCGAGGAAATGAAGATGTCCAAACGTCTTGGCAATGCGACAACGATCCGGGAGCTTTGCGACAGTGTCGGTGTTGATGCGGCTCGCTACTTCTTTGTGCAGCGTGCGCTGGATTCGCATCTGGATTTCGATGTGGAGCTTGCGAAAAAGAAATCGAACGAGAATCCTGTGTATTACGCGCAGTATGCGCATGCGAGAATGTGCTCGATCCTGCGGCAGGTGCCGGAATGGGCGATGCCTGAAACGCTTGAGCGGCTAACTCATGAAAAAGAGATCGATCTGATGAAGACGCTGCAGGAATATCCGAAGGTGGTTGCGGAGACGGCCAAATCGCGGCAGGTACATAAGATGTGCCACTATATTCAAAATTTGGCTTCGAAATTTCACAGTTTCTATAATGCATGCAAGGTCAACGATCCGAATGACAAGGATCTTACTGATCAGAGGCTTGCGCTTGTGAAAGCGGCTCAGATCGTTTTGGCGGATGCACTGAATCTGATTGGTGTGGAAGCTGTCGAGTCGATGTAGTGACGATAATTAAAGGAGATTATTGAATATGAGTAAATCTATGGTTGAGACAGCCTATCAAGTGCTGCAGAAACATGAGGGTTCGATTCCGTTTGTACAGCTCTGGACAGAAGTGAGCAAGGAAATGGGATTTACCTCGTCGCAGGCGGAAGACAATATTGCGCAGCTGTATACGGACCTTTCCATGGATGGACGGTTTTTAAATATGTCTGGCAATACGTGGGATCTTCGGTCGCGGCATACGTATTCGGAAAGCGTGACGGACACGTCTGAGATCGCGCTCGACGATGGTGACGAAGAAGACGAGCTCGATAGCGATACGGATCTTGAGGACGAAAAAAAGGATAATGGAGACTAAAAATCTGCAGTATGCAGATTTTTTGCTTATAATAGAAAAAAAGGAGCAGTACATGTTTAAGAGTGTTCAATACGTTCTCAAAGAGAACTTTTCCAATTTATTTCGAATATATAGTATCGCAAAATATGAATTGCTGGCGAATATGCGCGATTCCAAATTCGGTATCGTATGGAATTTTCTTTCGCCGACGATCCAGGTCTTTACATACTGGCTGATTTTTGGTGTGGCATGGAATCGAAAGCCGATCAAGGTGAACGGGATCGAGGTTCCGTATCTGCTCTGGCTGATCGTGGGCTATGCGGCCTGGTGGTTTATTCAGCCGTGTATTACGCAGGGATGTTCGGCGATCCATTCAAAGATCAATGTGATCACCAAGATGAAGTTTCCGGTTTCGGTGCTTCCGGCAACGGTGGTGTGCAAGGAGTTTTTCAATCATTTGTGTATGCTGCTGATCGCGTTTACGGCATGTTTTATTTACGGGGAGTTTCCGAGCCTTTACTGGCTGAATCTGATTTACTACGCGTTCTGCTCGTTTGTACTGGTGGAAGCAATCGGACTGATCTTTTCCGTATTGACCATGCTGTGGCGCGATGTAAAAAAGCTGGTGACTTCCTTGACACGGATGCTGTTTTATTTCACTCCGCTGATCTGGAACTGCCATTTTGGCAGTAATGTTCCTTTTCATTCTATTTTAAATAAGATCATGAAGCTGAATCCGCTTTACTATATCGTAAACGGATACCGCGACTCGATCTTTTATCATCGGAATTTCTGGGACCATCCGGCCTTGACCGCTTATTTCTGGATCTTTACGATCGTGGCTTTTGTGGCTGGAAGCATGCTGATGTATAAATTCAAAAAGAAATTTATCGATCTGTTCTAGGAGAAAATATGGAAAATTCACAGGATAATAAACAATACGCGGTGATTGCGGACCATGTTTCCAAAATTTATGAGCTGCGAAACAAGAATAATCAGCATAAAAGTGCGAATAAACGGTTTTATGCCTTAAAAGATGTGTCGTTCAAAGTGAAAAAGGGAGATGTCGTGGGGATCCTGGGAACGAACGGTTCCGGCAAATCCACGTTATCTTTGCTGCTGTCTGGCATATCGGACATCGATCACGGCACGATCACGGTCAATGGAGAACAGGCTCTGATTGCGATCAATACGGGTTTGAACATGCAGCTGACCGGTCTTGAAAATATCAAGGTCAAGGGAGCTTTGATGGGCTTGAAGAAAAAGGAAATCGAAGCGATCACGCAGGATGTGATCAATTTTTCTGAGCTGGGGGACTTTTTGTATCAGCCGGTAAAGAAATATTCGAGCGGTATGAAGTCAAGACTTGGCTTTTCTATCTCTCTTGCTCTTGATCCGGATATTTTCATTGTCGATGAAGCGTTGTCGGTCGGAGATAAAGGGTTTGCTAAAAAATGCATTGATCGGATGATGCAGCTGCGCGATGACAGGGGCAAGACAATTTTCTTCGTTTCCCATTCGCTGGAACAGGTAAAAAACTTCTGTACGACAGGAATGTGGATCGAAGGAGGAGAACTGCGCGAGATGGGTCCGGTAGACACGGTGGCGGATCATTACTCGGATTATGTCAATATGCTCAATGCGATGAAGGGGAAGGAAAAACAGGAATTTCTTGATAAGAAATTTCAGAAACGCCTGCTTCCAAAGCAGGAAAAAAAAGGATTGTTCCAAAAACTATTTGGTTGATCGGAGGAGAATATGAAAAAGGTAATAACTTACGGAACGTTTGATTTGTTTCATATCGGCCATTTGAATATTTTAAAGCGCGCAAAAGCGATGGGTGATTATTTGATCGTGGCGGTAAGCAGCGATGAATTCAATGCGATCAAGGGCAAGAAATGTCAGATCAGCGATAAGGACAGGATGGAAATTGTCAAAGCGATCCGCTATGTGGATGAAGTGATCCCTGAAACGAGCTGGGATCAGAAGGTGAAGGACATCAAGGAACACGATGTGGATGTCTTCGTGATGGGGGATGACTGGAAAGGAAAATTCGATGATCTGAAGGAATACTGTGAAGTTGTCTATCTTCCTCGGACGGAGGGCATTTCGACGACACAGATCAAGGATGAATTGAAAGGCTGATCATGCGAATAAATAAATTTATTAACAAGTTAAGAAACGATCAGACGAGTTACAGGAAGTTTTATTCTCTTCCTGTATCTGAAAATCATATTTTGCTTGAGGCCGGGCAGGGAAAGAATATTAACGGAAATATGTTTTCTCTTTTACAGGAAATATGTGAAAATCCGAAATGGAAAAATCTTCATCCTGTTTTCGTTGTAACGGATGAAACGATGGAGAGCGCGAGAAAACGTTTTGAATTTTACGGCTGGAACGTGAAACTGGTAGTACGTGACACGGAAACTTATAAGAAATATCTGGCAACTTCAAAATATCTTGTTACAGATAATTCTTTTCCTGTTTATTTTCTGAAAAAGAAGGAGCAGGTTTATTTAAATACATGGCATGGCACGCCATTAAAAACATTAGGAAAAAGCGATATTGAAAATGCGGTATCTCTTTCTAATATACAAAAAAATTATTTAATGTGCGACTATGCTCTCTTTCCGAATCCATTAACAGAATCTGTTTTTATGAAAGATTATATGCTTGAAAATCTTTATAAAGGCAAGCTGCTGCTGTGTGACTATCCGCGAAACTGGCATCTGGAAGACAAAAAAATAAGAAGAGCCATAAAAGAAGCACTTCATCTGGAGAATAAGATTGTCTATGCTTATATGCCTACATGGCGCGGAACTGGTCGTAAGGCTTCTGTGGAAATTCAGAAAAAGATCATTGAAACGTATTTGAAAGAGCTTGATGAAAAGCTGCAGGATGATCAGCTCGTTCTTGTGAATCTTCACTTTCTTGTAGGGAATACGATTGATTTTTCATCCTATCGCCATATTCGTGCTTTTCCATCTCAATATGAAACGTATGATGTGCTTGCAGCCTGTGATGGACTCATCACTGACTACTCAAGCGTAATGTTTGATTTTGGCGTCACAGATCGCAAGATTATCTTATTTACATATGATCTTGATGAATACATGGCTGAAAGAGGAACTTATTTCTCTATCGATTCCCTTCCGTTTCCAATTTGCGATACGGTAGATGCAGTGGTTGCTCAGATCAACGATCCAGCAGTAGAGGATCGGAAAGAATTCTGGAAGGAATTTTGCCCGTATCGTATGACAAATGTTCCTGAAAAGATCCTTGAACTTCTCACGACAGGAAAATCCTATGATTTGCAGATCAAAGAAGCCCCTGATAACGGAAAAAAACTACTTCTTGTTTATGTAGGAAATCTAAATGCTCCGGTTTATAACATATACATCGCTAATAAGATCATACAGATTCAACGTGAAAATCCGGATTACAATGTTGTCGTAGCGTTTCGTGGTGTCATTCGAAAAAAAGAAGTTGAATTCATCCAGCAGCTTCCCGAAACCATCCAGTTTTATGGTCTGGTCAAAAAATACAGTTTTTCAATTTCAGAATTATTCCGGCTTCGACTTTCGTTAGAAAGCAATTTATTATATCGGGTCTTCAAAAAATCGCTGGAACCTGTATTAAGAATGGAAAGAGAGCGGCACTTTTATTCCATTGTTCCTGCCTGGACCATTACAATTTCACGGCACAGCCGGTATATGGATTTCGAGATCGAATCATTTTCCTGTCCGAAAACTTTGTTTATCCTTCCGAGCATTCTAGTTGGGACGATTGCGTTGAAAAGGGACTATAAAGCGAAACTGAAAAGAGCAAAATCTGTATATAAGAAAATTGTTGATAACAGCCATGAAAATGTAAAGGGTCTTTTTTTAGAAGATCGGCTTCATTACTATAATCAAAGTGTCGCTCTCGGCAATATTAAAAATACGTTTCATCAGCATGGGAATATTCTTTCCGGCAAATGTACTGGAATTCTTTTGAATCCTCATCATTTGCCGGTTGATCAGTTTAAAATCAAAGTAAATGACTGCCTGCTTCCTTCGCAGTTTCGTGTTATTGCTCGACTAGGAAAATCGCGGGCTGTGATCTCTTACCGGTTTGAACTGGACTATGCCCAGATCGAACAATTTGAAATCCAGAATAAAGTGTATGTAACTTATGAGGATCGTGACGGATTCGGACTTGAAAAAGGAATTCTTTACCGGGCACAGGATCGTCAGAAAGGCAAAATGTTCCAGGGGAAAGTTGTACAGCTCCCTGAACACGATACTTCTGTATTTTTTCGTCAGTCAAAAAACAATTTTTTATATTTTACTGTGCGTAAAACGAATATCAGCGATACACCTCTGCAGCAGTTTAAGATCAATTGTGCGTATCATCTCGCTAAGCTTTTACCAAAAAGAAAAAGTATCCTGATGTTTGAAAAAGAGAGCTCCCGGTATGAGGAAAGCGCATCGGTCGTATATGAACAGCTGATCGATCAGGGGTATGATCATGTAGACTTTGTACTGGATCGAAACTATCCGTTTATAGACCGGATACCGCAAAAATATCGGGATCATATCGTATATAAAGGCAGCTTCAGACATTATTTAAAATTTTTCAGAGCAACGACATTTATCGGATCGGAAATGCTTGTTCATTCGATCGATCTTCGAATCGCCAATCGGCACGCATTGCAGAAACTGGAAAATAAAAACAATAACTACGTTTTTCTTCAGCATGGAGTAATGTATATGGTTTCTCTCGATTCAGAATCGCGGAAATTTTTTAAACCGTTAAAATTAAAAGGAAAATATCGTGTAGTCACTTCCTCTATCAATGAAGCAAGACATTTTATCGAGCTTGGAGAATACCCTGAAGATGTATTGTATATAACCGGATTACCTAAATTTGATAAAAATGAACTCTCTTTGCATGCGGACCGGATCGTGATCATGCCCACATGGAGGCCTTGGGAATATAATGAAGCCCGTTATGATTTTAAAGAGATAAAATATTATAAGATGATCGAACGGATCATTGCTGCCATTCCTGAAGCATATCACGATCGGATCACGGTTCTTGTACATCCTTTGTTTCTGGATGCTGTTCGAGGAAAAGACTATCCGTTAAAAAGATTTATTAGCACGGAAACAAAATACGATGATGTGCTCAAGCAGACAAAAGTATTGATTACGGATTATTCTTCGATTGCTTATGATGCTTTTTACCGTGGCAGCAACGTGATCTTCTACTGGGAGGAAAAAGAGGAAAGCCTGAACAACTATGGAGAAAACACAAAGCTGATGCTCAATGAAGAAAATGCATTTGGAGATATCTGTATGAATCCAAAGGATCTCGCAGATTGTATCGTAAATAACCTGAAGAATGGTCAGGATCCGGTTTATAAAAGAAATTATCAGGAAATTGTTGCATTTCATGATGGAAAAAATACGGAACGCCTCATTGAACAGCTGAAAAAGGATGAGATTCTTTAATGACTATTGTATTAGGAGCGTTAATGCTGGAAATTTTGCTGCACGTTCGGTGCAGATCCTGGAATCCGGAATATATTTCTCATCGGACGACGATCGAAATCAATGGCATATTTGTTCTTCTGGTGTTTTTATCCCATTTCTGCCAGTATCTGACTATTCCTCTACCTTATAGTCATATTTATTATGAGGTCCGTCGGATATTAGGTCAGCTTGTTGTCACAACTTTCCTTTTTTATTCAGGATATGGAGTAATGTATTGTATTCGACATCAAAAAGAGAGATATATCGACAAGCTCCCAAAGAAAATTTGTGAGATGATCCTGATGTTTTCGATCGCTGTGTTGATTTATGTGATCATTCAAGGCGCATTGGGAAAATCATATTCTGTTTCACATATTTTATATTCATGTATCGGATGGAAAAGTGTAGGAAATTCGAACTGGTATTTATTCGTGATTCTACTGCTGTACGGTATTACTTATTTCAGTTTCAAGGTTTTCAGGGATGATGAGAAATATGCGTTATTTTGTATATTGGTATTATCATTATTCTCAATGATCTGGCTCAAGGATGTGCAAAACGGAACAAGATGGTACAACACATTTTTGTGCTATCCGGCAGGTGTGACATTTTGCATATATCAAAAACAAATAGAAAAATACGTAATGAATTCTTCTCTGCGTTACTGGTGTACCTTGCTTTTGCTATGTGCCGGTTTTATAGTTTGCTATAAATTGCGCAGCAATCTTCTTTTTTATGAACTGCATAGCATTTTATTTGTTCTGATCGTAACAGCCGTTTCGATGAAAATTGTTCTTCATAGCACAATTCTGGAGTGGGTTGGAAAGAGGATCTTCGGTATTTATATCCTGCAAAGGATCGTCATGATCCTTGGAGAAAATTTTGGATTGCAGACAAATCCTGTCTTTTATTTTATTTTTTGTCTGATCGGAGTTATGGCATTTGCCCAGATATTTCCGATCCTGACAAGGAAAGCGAGAAAACTATTATGAAATTACTACGTATTATAAAAAAGATAGCCGGGAAAATCATCCGCTGGGGATACAAGTTGACCTACAAGCTTATTCCGATCGATCCGAAACTTGTGATTTTCATATCTTTTCATGGAAGAGGATATTCAGATAATCCAAAAGCAATTTATGAGCAGATGATCAAAGATCCGGCTTTTGAAGGATACCGGTTCATCTGGTTTGTCAAACATCACAAAAAGAAGGATCTGCATATTCCGAAAGCGAAGATCGTAGAATATTTCAGTATTCCTTACTTCTACTATATGTCGCGGGCAAAATTCTGGATCATCAACTGCAAGATGCCGACGTATATTTCAAAAAAGCCGGATCAGGTTTATTTGCAGACATGGCACGGCACGCCGCTAAAGCGTCTGGCGCACGATATCGATGTGGCAGAAGATACGACCTTTTACCGCTCCGGTGTTTCCTATGAAGCGATGGTCGGCAGTTATGACATCGATGTGGAACGATACAACTACATGATTTCGCCAAACAGATTTTGTACAAAAGTATTTCAGACTTCGTTTGGGATCGACCGGAAAAGGCTCATCGAAACCGGGTATCCGCGCAATGATTTTCTGACCAATCATACGAAGGAAGATGTGATCCGGGTAAAAAAGAAATACGGGATCCCTTTGGACAAAAAGGTCGTTCTGTATGCACCGACCTGGAGAGACAACTCGTATGTAGCGGCTGGATATACATTTAAACTGGAAGTTGATTTTCACGAATGGAAAAAGAAACTGCCGGCTGATACGGTCGTGGTATTCAAGCCGCATTATCTGATCATTAACACGTTCGAAAATGATCAGGAGCTGGATGGTTTTTTATACTCGATCCCGGCCGAAGCCGAAATCAGCGAACTGTACATTATCGCGGACCAGATGATTACTGACTATTCAAGCGTATTTTTTGATTATGCGATCCTGAAACGGCCGATTTATTTTTATATGTACGATCTGGAACAATATGCTTCGGATCTGCGGGGATTTTACCTGGACATCCATAAAGACCTTCCCGGCAAAGTATATCGCAATGAAGGGAAAATGCTTGAAGATATGGCCCGGAACAACTATGATTATGAGCAGTTAAAACAATTTAATGCCCAGTTTAATAATCGGGAAGACGGACACGCAGCCCAAAGAGTGCTGGACGTACTGAAAAAAGAACGGTAGGTGAGATTTATGGGATTGAGCAAGATCATATTGAATATCGCATTGAGTATTGTCAATGTGTTCACTTTTTATCTTCGGCCAATCCCGAACCGGATCACGTTCATTTCGCTCACTTCCGATAAACTGACTTCCGATTTCAAACGGATCTATGAAGCGCTCGAAAAAGAAAATGTATATGAACTGCGCTGCGATCTGGTCGTATTTCAGAAAAGTCTCTGGGGCGATTTTCTTTATTTCCTCAACTGTCTTAAACAGCTCGTAGAAATAAAGAGATCTGCTCTGGTGATCATCAATGACAATAACTATGTGATTTCTCATATGAAACCGAAAAGAACGAAGGTCCTGCAGGTATGGCACGCGTGCGGTGCAGTAAAAAAATTCGGAAACCAGATCCGGCGTCAATATGTGATCCGCAATTATGATGCGGTCATCTCTTCAGCGCCTTACTGGAAAGAGTGTTATGCCCAGGCATTCGGAGTCATGCCTGGACAGGTATATGACTGCGGCATGGCAAGGACCGATAATCTCCTCAATCAAAAGAAGATAAATAGGAAAATCATACAGTTTTACGAAAGATATCCGGACCTTAAAGAAAAGAAATGTATTTTATATGCACCCACTTTCCGGGGAAATATTATTGACGGGTTTGAGATCGAATCACTTGATCTGGATAAAATGGCAGAAGAGCTTGAAGAAGATACGGTGGTTCTGTACAAATTTCATCCCTTGCTTGGCGACGTCCGCTTTCGAAATAAAAAAGCTGTTGCTGTAAATACGGAAGATCTGTACGTTCTCATGCAGATCAGCACATGTCTGATTTCTGACTATTCAAGCATCATTTTTGATTATTCGCTCTTAAAAAAACCGATGATCGCCTATGTATCCGATCTGGAACAGTATAAAAAGACGATCGGTCTGAATATTCCATATGAACAGGATTTTCCGGGAGAAATCTGTTTTACTGAAAAAAACGTGATCGACGCCATTCGCAGGCTGCCGGATTATAATTATGAAAAATTATATGAATTTCAGAAAAAATATATAATTCGAACGGACGGAAACAATACCTCCCGGATCGTAAAACTGATCCATGAACTGACGAACATAAAAAAAGGCGCCAATTAGGCGTCTTTAAATTTTACGTCAACCGTATAGTTTTCTTTGATTGGAGCAGAAAGATCAAGGATCTGCTGAATGGATTCGACAGCCTGCTGCTGCGCCGTTTCATAAATATTTTTCTCTTTGATTTCCTTTTCGATGCTTTCCTTTTCCTTGGTCACGAATTCTTTGTAGTCGTTCACACTGATCGGATTGAAAATATTTTTCGACTCGTTGTATACTTCAATGCTTTTTTCATCGATCGAGTTCGACAATATTTCGATCGGAGGCAGTTCGATGGAAATCGTATTTCCTGCTATGTTCACATCCGCAGCCGACATATCGACACCGAGCAATGCTTCTCCTTCATAAGTCAGGATAAAGTATTTGTCAGTCAGCGGGATCGACCAGCCGTTGATCTCGAGCGAGTTTTCATAGCGGCCCACATTGGAATAGTGGTATCTTGTGGTTATAAGATCAGAAGCACTGACAAGCTGTTCTTTCACCGTAGTCTGCGTGACCTTCGATTCGCCCGGTCCCACGCTCCAGTTTCCGAATTTGATCCCGAGCACCAAAACGAGGATCCCCGCGATCAGCGCGCCCGTCACCCCGGCGATGACAATTGATTTAATTTTTTTCATGTCCTAATCATAGCATATAAAAAATGTGAATGCCATATGATTTGTGGTATAATAAATCACACGGAGGTCTTTATGACAAAAACACAATTTATACAAGCATTGAGTGAATTGGGCATTCAATTGAATGAACAGCAAATTTTACAATTTGAACAATATATGAAACTGCTCCAGGAATGGAACGAAAAAATGAACCTGACAGCCATTACGGAAGAGGAAGAAGTGTGGGAAAAGCATTTTTATGACTCGATCCTTCCATTTGCCTCGCTGAATCCTCGATCGATGTGCGATGTCGGAAGCGGAGCTGGCTTTCCGGGAATCCCGGTAAAAATTGCGTTTCCTGAATGCCATATGACCTTGCTCGAACCGCTTCAGAAAAGATGCCGCTTTTTAAATGAAGTGAAAGAAACGCTCGGTCTGAAAGATGTGCAGATCGTCAACGCAAGAGCGGAAGATTACGTAAAAGAAGCGCGGGAAAAATTTGAAGTCGTCAGTGCCAGAGCAGTAGCCAGATTATCGATCCTGCTCGAGCTTTGTGTTCCTTTGCTCAAACCGGATGGGATCATGGTCGCCCTGAAAGGAAAGAATGGCGAAGAGGAACTGAAAAATGCCCAGAAAGCGGTCCATGAACTTGGTATCCATCTGATACGGGAAGAGAAAACGATCATCGAAGACGACAGTACACGCATCAACTTTTATTTTAAGAAAATGAGGCCGACTCCTAAAAAATACCCAAGAGCATACGGTCAGATCAAAAAGAAGCCACTGGAGGACGCAGCATGGGAAAAATAATCGCAATTTCGAATCAGAAAGGCGGGGTCGGAAAGACGACAACGGCCATCAATGTGTCCAGCGGTCTGGCAAAACTTGGAAAAAAAGTGCTTCTGGTCGACTTTGACGCGCAGGGAAACGCATCGCAGGGGCTCGGAGCTATCACAGGCCCGGGGCAGCCGACCGTTTATGCCGTATTAATGGATGATTATCCGATCGAAAAAACGATCGTCCATGATCAGAAAAGCAAAGTCGATATCCTGCCGGCCAATATTTCTCTTGCCGGAGCGGATCTGATGATGGACAAAATGGGAGCGGGCAAGGAAACGATCCTGAAAAAAGTGCTCGAACCTGTAAAAGACAAGTATGATTATATCCTGATCGACTGTCCGCCTTCGCTTGGTCTGCTGACAACCAACGCATTGACAGCAGCCGACAGCGTGCTCATTCCGGTACAGTGCGAATACTACGCCCTCGAAGGCGTGACCCAGCTGCTGATCACGATCCGGATCGTGCAGCAGACTTCCAACTCCCGTTTAAAAATTGAGGGGATCCTGATGACAATGTACAATAACAGCACCAATCTGAGCGCAGAAGTATCGCAGGATGTCCGGCAGTCGTTCGGAAAGCTTGTCTATCAGAATTCCATTCCCCGCAATGTACGTCTTTCCGAAGCGCCGAGCCGCGGATTGTCTATTTTCGAATACGATCCGCGATCCAAAGGGGCGCTCGCTTATATGGCATTATGTGAAGAATTTTTACATAGAAATGAGGGGAAATAATATATGAGCTCAACGCGTTTAGGAAAAGGATTGACAACGATATTCGGACAGGATGTCAGCAAAGTGCTCGATGATATTCAGCATGGCGAGATCGATACGGTCGTTTCCGAACAGACGAAGATCCCGGTCAGCGAGATCCGTCCCAACCCGTATCAGCCGCGAAAAGTATTCGATGACGAAGCGCTCCAGGAACTGAAGGTGTCGATCGAACAGCATGGCGTATTCACACCGATCCTCGTAAAGAAAAGCATTGCCGGCTATGACCTGATCACCGGAGAACGGCGGTTAAGAGCCAGCAAGCTGGCCGGACTGGAAACGATCCCGGCTATTATCGTACAGTTCGATGACCAGGAAATGATGGAGATCGCCCTGCTCGAAAACATTCAGCGGGAAGATCTCAATGTGATCGAAGAGGCAAAAGCCTATGAGCAGCTGATCCAGAAATTAGGCTATACGCAGGAACAGCTTGCCAAAAGGGTCGGCAAAAGTCGTGAACATATTACCAACCTGCTCCGTCTGCTCCGTCTTCCCGAAGATGTGCAGCAGTATGCGATCGACAAGCAGCTGTCCATGGGACACATCCGGGCCCTGCTTTCCCTTAAAAACGAAGAGGAAATGCGGCGGATCGCAAAACAGGCCATCGATCAGGGGCTATCGGTACGAAAGGTTGAACAGCTCGTTAAGGAAAGCGCCCAGAAAAAAGACAAGCCAATCGTGGCAAGCAAGGAAAATATGTTCGTGAAAGAGGCGCAGCGCCAGCTCGAAGACTACTTTCAGACCAACGTGAAGATTGCAGGACACGCCATTACGATCCATTTTGAAAACGATTCCGATCTTACGCGGATCCTTGAAATGCTCGAGCTGACCGACTGAATCATTCCAAAAGAGTTGTGAACACAAGCCGTAAAAGCTTGTGTTTTTTTTTAAGTTCGATATAATGAAAAAATCATGGAGCTATAACATAAAAATAAGCGCCGGGACTGCAGGAGCAGTTGACGAGGACCGGGTTCATCGAAAGATTCGGCGGATGATCCGGAGGCTTGATACAGTCTGAAAAAAGGACAAAAACACAGTGCGAGCTGTGAACAAATCCTTCTAGGTATCCTCCATGAATAATAGAAAACGGAGGATTTTAATATGTGTGGAATTACAGCCTACACCGGGAAAGGGAGAGCTCTGCCCTTTCTGATCCAGGGATTGGAAAAACTCGAGTACCGGGGCTATGACTCGGCAGGGATCACGCTCGTCTCGAATGGCGAGCTCGTGACGGTCAAGACGAAAGGAGCGCTGGCAGCCTTGAAGGAAAAGCTCGCGCAATATGATCTCGATCAGCATGCCGGCATCGGACATACGCGCTGGGCGACCCATGGGGTGCCGTCCAATCTGAATTCACATCCCCATACGAACTTGTCGAATACGATTTCGATCGTTCATAACGGGATCATCGAAAACTATCAATCGATCAAGGAAGGACTCGGGATGCAGGGATATACGCTGGCATCCCAGACCGACAGCGAAGTGATCGTTCATCTGCTCGACTATTATTATGAAGGGGATATGAAAGCCGTGCTTCGCAAAGTGATGAGCTATCTGGAAGGAAGCTATGCGCTCTGCGTTGTTTCGGTCGACGAACCCGATACGATCTACGCAGCCAAGAAGGAAAGCCCTATGATCCTTGGAATGGATGACACGGCTTCTTTCTGTGCCAGCGATATTCCTGCCCTTATTTCCTATACAAAAGATATGATCACGCTGGAAGACGGACAGATGGCCGTTTTGAAGCCGGGCCATGTTTCGGTGTATGACGGACAGGGCAGAGAAGTGGAGCCGAAATTCATCCATATTCCTTATGATCTGGAAGCGGCCCAGAAAAACGGGTACGACACGTTCATGGAAAAGGAAATGCATGAACAGCCGTATGTGATCCGGGAAACGCTGCGCGGACGGGTAGAGGATCGGATCATCATGCCTGAACTGGACGGCATCGATCTTCATGCATTCGACCATGTATATTTTCTTGCATGCGGCACCGCCTATCATGCGGCTTTGTATGCGCAGTATCTGGGGCGCGAATGGATGGATATTCCGATCACGTGCGTGCCGGCCAGCGAATTCCGGTACGGCAACTATCCGGTCAATGACCGCACGTTCTGCGTGTTTGTTTCCCAGTCCGGGGAAACGGCTGATACGCTCGCTGCATTGAAAATGTGCCTGAAAGCAGGCGCGGCCACGCTGACGCTGACCAATGTGCTTGATTCCTCGCTGGCTCGTCTGGCCGATATTACTTTATATACGTGCGCCGGCCCGGAGATCGCGGTCGCGAGCACCAAAGCGTATACGACCCAGCTTGTCATGCTGGCAGCGATGATGGTCAAGCTGGCTTATAATTCAGGATACGAGGTAAAAGATCTGGATCAGTTCATTGCCGATCTGAAAGAGATCCCCAATGCCGTAGAGGCGATGCTGGACAGGAAGAATACGATGGCAGAGTATGCCAGGCTCCTTGCCGACCAGAGGGACGCGTATTTTATCGGACGCCAGCTCGATTATGTCAATGTGCTCGAAGGGGCGCTCAAGCTCAAGGAAATCTCCTATGTGCATGCGGACGCGTATTATGCCGGGGAACTGAAGCACGGGCCGATCGCGCTGATCGAAGAAGGGACGGTCGTCATTGCGCTGGCAACCCAGAAAGAAGTGGCGGCCAAGACGATTTCCAATATCGAGGAGACGATTGCCCGCGGGGCAGAAGTCATCCTGATCAAAGCGCCGGGAATTCATTCCGACAAGATCGAAAGGCAGATCGATCTTGTGCCGGTCCATCCGTATCTGACGGGAATCCTTGTTGCGGTGCTGCTGCAGCTGTTCGCGTTTTATACGGCAAAAGAAAAAGGCTGCAACGTCGATCAGCCGCGAAACCTGGCAAAAAGCGTTACAGTCGAATAAGCTATGTCCCTTTCCGGACTCGTCTGCGAATGTATCGGCACGTTTTTTCGAGTCCGTTTTCCGATAAGTAGCAAAGCAAAAACAGGATGAGCCGGTCCGTTTCGGGATGGATCATGATGTGATCCCTGCCCTGCATATAATAATCAAGTGCACTGTGATCAGTGTACTTTTCTTTTTGGTAGATCATGCTGGCAGCGACCCGGTCGCAGAACATTTCATAGACGTAGCGTTCGGGCATCTTCACCGGAGCGACGCCATTTTTCGAATTGTCCAGCCAGTACTCCCAGTGATGGGGATTCCTTCCTTTATGGTGGAGCCATGACATGGAATATCCCTCTTCCTCCTTCTGCGCATCGATCGGGGAGCGGAAGCCCTGGTAATATTTGAATCCGGTCCTCAGTTCGATCGGGGAATATTTGCTCATATCATGCAGCAGCCCCTGCTTGTACAGTCCGCACCGGAAGCAGAGCTCGCCAACCTTGATTTTATGTTTGTTGATCGTAGACAGATGTCCTTTCACTTTAGATAGAGCTTTCATGCAGACATTGTATCATAAGAATTTGAAAATAAAGCTGAAAGCATACGGTTAAAAATGGAAAGCCTTTCATTCCCTTTGAAAACAATAAAAATTTCTTGAAAAGGTTATTTCATGTTGATAATATTAAGACATCTAGAAGTTTATTTAGGAGGAGATTGAAATGAACTCACAGAAATTTATTGCAGGTCTGGCATCGGCTGCGATGGTGCTCGGACTTGCCGGCTGTGGAAGTTCCGGCTCTAACTCTGGCTCAAGCTCAGACAGCAAACCATTGATCGTCGGAACTACACAGGAGCTTGCCGGTGTATTCTCACCAATTTTTTACCAGTCAGCGTATGACGGCTGGGTAGTGGATATGATCTATGAACCAATGCTCCGCTATACGAAGGATTCCGAGCTGAAGCCTTATCTGGCAGAGGAAATGCCGGAAGTCAGCGAAGACGGAAAAACGATCACGTTCAAGCTCAAGGACGGAATCAAATTCTCCGACGGCACCGATCTGGATGCCAACGACGTAAAATTCACGTTTACGCTGATCGCCGACCCTTCTTATGACGGACGTTTTACAGGCAGTGCGGACTTTATCGAAGGCTATAAGGAATATCATGACGGCGACGCTGAGGATTTCAGCGGTATCGAGGTCGTGGATGAGCACACTGTGACATTCCATCTGACAAAAACACAGTACGATTCTGCCAGCACATTAGGCACTATGGGAATCATCTCGGATGAGCAGTACGAATACAAAAAAGGCGACCTGGGCGACTATAAGTCGAAAAACGACGAACCGATGGGATCCGGACCATATGTCCTCAATTCCTACGACAAGGCTTCGGGCGCATCGCTGACGAAAAATGAAAACTACACAGGCGAAGGCGATTACAAGATCAGCCGCGTTATCGTAAAAACGATTGCCGAGGCAACAGAGCTTACGTCGCTGCAGAACGGCGATATCAACTACTTCCCTGAATCGATCGAAGCGGATATCATCGGTCCTGCATCGCTGGATGAAAATCTGACATTCGACCACTACTTCCGTGCGGCAGAAGGTTTCTTCGGTTACAACTGCAAATCCGGAACAACGGCTGATCCGGCGGTACGTCAGGCATTGTCCTACGCGACAAACCGTCCGGAATTCGTAGACGCCTACTTCAAATATCCGGAAGCTTCCGAAGAGCTCGAAAAAGTTCCTCTGGGATATGTTCCAGATGTTTACTGGAACCCGGTATCGGCCAACTTAGGCAAGGTCGTAACTGGCGAAGAAAGACTCGACGGTCTGGCAATTTACGACTATGATCTTGATAAAGCAAAACAGATCCTTGATGATGCCGGATGGAAAGTCGGAGCGGATGGCATCCGTGAAAAAGACGGCGAAAAACTGACAGTTAAATTCCTTTTGAGCGAAGGCAACTCGGTTCTTGAAATGCTCATTCCGATCATTCAGAAATCATGGAAAGAGATCGGTGTCGATCTGAAACAAAATACAGTCGACTTCAATACATTGCTCGATACAGTAACGCCGGGAAGCGGAAATGAGGACTGGAACGTATTCTTCATGACGACTTCCTACACGGGTGTTGAAAACGCGGATTCGAACTACAACCTGATGAGCGGCGATCCGAACAACTACTCTGGTCTGGAAGATGCGAAACTGGATGAAGAGCTGACAGCCGGCCGTTCGACAATGGATGAAAAGGAATCGGTCGATAACTACAAGAAAGCGATGATCACAGAAAACGAACTCATCCCTTATCTGCCGATCTACGGCAACGAACTGTTCAATATTTATGCCAAGAATGTGAAGCTGACCGAAACAGGTCCGGTACGTTCCTGGGCACAGGCATTGGATTCTGCTGAAATTGAATAAAAACTGACGCAGTAAAGAGCAAGTCTTTAGTGACTTGCTCTTATTCTAATTTTCAAAAGAGCGATTTTGAAAATTAGAATAAAAAAACAGAAATACAAATTGTCCCTATTCTTTGATTTCGGCAGTATTGTTGAAAGAGTTTGATTATGAAAATGTCTGAGAGGAGGATTTTTAATGTTTAAGTATACGATCAAACGGTTGATTACGATGATCCCTGTTGTTTTGATCATTTCCATCCTGATCTTTTCTGTCGTAAAGGCGATGCCGGGTGACGAGGTCACTACTTATCTCGGACCGGGATCGAGGGCTTCGGAAGAAACACGTCAGGAAGTTCGCGCCAAGCTCGGTCTGGACAAGAGCCTGCCGGAGCAGTACGTGCTCTGGCTGCAGCGTATCGCGACCGGCGATCTGGGAACATCGGTCGCATTAAGGAAACCGGTAGGCGAAATTATCGGTTCCTATGTATGGAACACGTTTTATCTGAATGCGCTCGCGCTCATCGTGGCCCTGATCTTTGCGATACCGGTCGGCATCAAGCAGGCGGTGAAGAAAGGTTCGAAATTTGACAATTTCTGGACCGTGTTTTCGCTGCTTGGTATCAGTGTACCGACTTTCTTCTTTGCGCTCATGCTCATTTTCTATGTGGCATTGAATGTCGGTCTGCCGATCTCGGGCATGCGCGACACCATGCTTTCAAGCTTTGGTTACGACAACGCATGGCAGGAGTTCACGGATGTGGCTGTTCACTCTATCCTGCCGGTAACGGTTCTGGCTTTTGGTTCGTTCGCGACCTTCTCGCGTTATGTGCGCAATTCTATGGTCGAGGTCATCAATATGGATTATGTTCGTACGGCCCGCGCAAAAGGTCTGACAGAAAAAACGGTGATCTACAAGCATGCGTTCCGCAATGCGCAGATCCCGCTCGTTACTTTGCTCGGATTGTATATTCCGTCTTTGTTCAGTGGCGCGGTCATCCTGGAAACAGTATTCGTATGGCCGGGTATCGGTAAAGTTCTGATCGATGCGGTCAACCAGCGCGATACGTCGCTGATCATGGCATGTCTGGTCTTCTCGGCGATCCTGATGATCCTTGGAAACCTGCTGAGCGACCTGTGCTATTCTCTCGTTGACCCGCGTGTCAAGGTGGATGGATAAGGGGGTAGATCCTGATGGCAAAAAAAGATGCAGTTGTATTAGATACAGGCGAAAAGATCGAATCGGTCGGCCCTTGGATGATCGCATGGCGCAAATTCCGTGCCAACAAGATCGCCATGGCTGGTCTGATCATATTTATTCTCATTGTTTTAAGTGTTATTTTTGTACCGATCTTCATGGGGATCGATGTGCATGACTACGATGTCAATATCGCGAACCAGGCGCCGAGCGCTGCCCATTGGCTCGGGACCGACAACCAGGGACGCGACTGTATGTTCCGTCTGTTCCTTGGCGGCCGGATCTCGATCATGGTCGGTCTGCTGGCGGCCCTGCTGACAGTTATTTTAGGATGCCTTGTCGGCGGTATTTCGGGCTACTACGGAGGTGTGGCTGATAACCTGCTCATGCGTTTTGCGGAAATCGTTTACGCGCTGCCGTTCACTCCGATGATCATCGCGGTCGCGGCCACGATGGTATGGGTGCCGCAAAATCAGAAAATGTATACGGTCGCTTTGCTGATCGGTATTTTGTCATGGCCTGGACTTGCGCGTCTTGTCCGCGGTCAGATTCTGACACTGCGCGAGCAGGAATTCATGCAGGCATGTACAGCGCTTGGATTCTCGGATTTTTCGAAGATCTTCCGTCACCTGCTTCCAAATGTCATTTCGCTCGTTATTGTCAACGCGACGCTGCAGATGGCCAGCGCGATCCTTACCGAAGCCGGTCTTTCCTTCCTTGGTATGGGTGTCATGCCGCCTACGCCTTCTTGGGGAAACCTGATGAACCTGGCAAGAGATCAGCGTATTTTCCAGCATTATCCGTGGCAGTGGATGCCTGCAGGTCTGATGTGTCTGCTCACTGTCGTATCGATTAACCTGGTGGGTGAAGGTCTGCGTGATGCGTTCGACCCGAAAGAACTTCAGTAGGAAGCAGGTGTAAACAATGTCAGTCAATAAGAAAATTCTGCGTGTAGAAGATCTGCGCGTGTACTTCCATACAAAAAACGGCGATTCCAAAGCCGTCGACGGAAACCATTTTACGATGTATGAAAACGAGACGCTTGCCATCGTTGGCGAGTCGGGCTGCGGAAAATCCGTTACAGCCATGTCGATCCTTGGTCTTGTATCGGAACCGGGCGAGATCATGCCTGGCTCCAAGATCGTTTATATGGGAGATGTCGAAAAGGATGAAGACGGGCTGAACCTGGCTACGGCTACGGATGAGCAGCTTCGTCATATTCGCGGAAATGAGATTTCCATGATCTTTCAGGAACCAATGACTTCATTGAATCCTGTATTTACGGTTGGAGATCAGATCATCGAAAATATTACGATCCATGAAACGGTCACGAAAGAGGAGGCCAGGGATCGCGCGATCAAGCTTCTTGGCCAGGTCGGTATTTCGCGACCGGAAAGCGTGATCGACAACTATCCGTTCCAGCTGTCGGGCGGTATGTGCCAGCGTGTCATGATCGCTATGGCTCTTTCCTGCTCGCCGAAACTTCTGATCGCGGACGAACCGACGACCGCGCTTGATGTGACGATCCAGGCGCAGATCCTGACGCTGATGAACAAGCTGAAGGAAGAAACGGGCACGAGTATCATGCTGATCACGCACGATCTCGGGGTCGTTGCACAGGTGGCTGATAACGTAAATGTCATGTATGCGGGAAAAGTTGTCGAAACGGCTCCTGTGATCGAACTGTTCAAAAATCCGAAGCATCCGTATACGATTGGTCTGATGCATTCTATGCCGTCGCTTGCGACCGAAGGCAAACGTCTTGCCACGATCGAAGGAACGGTGCCGAATCCTCTGTATCTGCCAAAGGGATGCTATTTTGCAGACCGCTGTCCGAATGTGATGCCGATCTGCCGCGAAAAGCAGCCGACCGCTACCAAGATCGCTTCACGTCACAGGGTATGGTGCTTCCTGTACGGCAATGAGGAAACCGAAGAAGTGGTCGAAGAAACAGAAGTAGAAGTGGAGGCATAAAGAATGGCAGAAGAACGTAGAAAAATACTCGAAGTGCGTGATGTCAAAAAATACTTTCCGCTTGGAAAAGGACGCTTGAAAGAGGGGGCGCCTTGTGTCAAGGCGGTTGACGGGATCACGTTTGACTTATATGAAGGCGAGACCCTCGGCCTTGTCGGCGAGTCGGGCTGCGGCAAATCTACATTAGGACGAACGATCATTCGTCTGTACGAGCCGACGGCCGGGACGGTTTTGTTTGAAGGAGAGGACATCGGAAAGAAGTCGCGCAAGGAAATGCGAAAGCTTCGCGAGAAGATGCAGTTCATTTTCCAGGATCCGTATTCTTCTCTGAATCCTCGAATGAACGTTTTCAATATTCTGGCCGAGCCGCTGCTTGCACATGGTATTTTCAAGCGCGGGCCGGAGCTGGAAGCGTATGTCAAGGATCTGATGGACAAGTGCGGTCTGCCTAGCTACTACTGCTACCGTTACCCGCACCAGTTTTCGGGCGGACAGCGTCAGCGTATCGGTATCGCGCGCTCTCTGGCACTGAATCCGAGCTTCATCATTTGCGACGAGCCGGTCAGTGCACTGGACGTTTCGATCCAGTCGCAGATCATCAACCTCATGAAGGACATGCAGGAGGAAAATAATATTTCCTATATCTTTATTTCGCATGACCTCTCGGTCGTGAAACACATTTCCGACCGTGTCGGCGTCATGTACCTTGGCTCGATGGTCGAACTGGCTTCCAAGGAAAATATTTACGATAATCCGCAGCACCCGTACACCCAGGCGCTGATTGCGGCCATTCCGATCCCGGATCCGACAAAACGCAGCGAGATGAAGCTGATCGAAGGCGAGATCCCGAGCAACGTCAATACGCCGAGCGGATGCAAATTCCACCCTCGCTGCCCGTTTGCGAAAGATGTGTGCAAGGAAAAAGAGCCTCCTGTCAAGGAAGTGGAACCGGAACATTTTGTTAAATGCTGGTTTGCCGGTGAATTTTAATGTCGCATAGAAGGCCATCTATGCATGAAATGCTCGAGAAAAAAGAAAAGAAACCAGGGAAAGTGGATGAACTGGAAAAAGATGATTTCAAAGCTTTGAACAAAGCGGCATTTCAGGTATTCGGGCCGATCATAATCGGAGCGATCGCTGTGCTTGCGCTTGTGATCCTGCTCTTTACATGGATTTTCTAAAAGCTCCTTCAAGGAGCTTTTTTTTGGGGATAGGAGTATAATAAATTCAATGAGTATGGATAAACAGGAGGAAAATGAGTATGAAGTTTAAAGAATATCCTTATGAGCATCTCGATGAAAATGAGCTCCATGAACAATTCTTGAAAATCGAGGACAAATTGAAAAACGCGAAAGATTACGAGGAATTTCATGAAGCTTTCAAAGAGCTCGACAAGCTGAACCGGCATGTACAGACGATGTCATCGTTATGCAACGTGCGTCACACGATCGACACGAAGGATGCGTACTATACAAAGGAAAACGATCATTATGATCACATCCTGCCGCTGGTGCAGAATGATCTGGTCAACGCGACAAAAACGATCTGGGCAAGCCCGTATTTCAATGATCTGAAAAAAGATGTCCCTGAAACGTATTTCCTGCTCAAGGAAATGGAAATGAAGGCGTTCGACGAAAAGATCATCGAAGATATGCAGGAGGAAAACAAGCTCGCCTCCGCATACCAGGCTCTTGTTGCCAGTGCCGATGTGGAATTCGATGGCGAACATTATTCGCTGGCCGGTCTGGAAGTGAAGATGAACGATGCGGACCGCAAAGTGCGTGAAGAAGCGACCAAGGCTTACTGGGGATGGTTCGAGGACCATGAAAAGGAGATCGGCGAGCTGTATGACAAGATGGTCAAGGTACGTACGCGGATGGCGAAAAAAATGGGGTACGATACGTTTACGCCGCTTGGCTATCTGCGCATGACACGTCTGGACTATGATGAAAACGACGTGGCCAATTACCGCAGACAGGTGCTTGAGGATGTCGTGCCGTTTGCCAACACGCTGTATGAGCGTCAGAAAAACCGGTTAGGTTATGATACATTGCACGTATGGGATGAAAAGATCGAATTTCTGAGCGGAAATCCGAAACCGAAATATGACCGCGAGGAAATGGTGAAGCGGGCGTTGAAAATGTACAAAGAGCTTGATCCGGCAACCGGCGAATTCTTCCAGTTCATGGTCGATCACGATGTGCTTGATCTGGATTCCTACCCTGGCAAAGCGGCCGGAGGATACTGTACGTTCTTCCCGGATTATGAGTCGCCGTTTATTTTTGCCAACTTCAACCATACGAGCCATGATGCGGAAGTTTTGACACATGAGGCAGGGCATGCATTCCAGGTATACAGTTCAAAAGGGATCGAGCCGGCAGACTGCATCTGGCCGACCATGGAATCGTGCGAGATCCATTCCATGTCCATGGAATTCTTTACCTATCCATGGATGAAGATGTTCTTTGAAGAGGATGTCGACAAGTATTATTTCAATCATCTGAGCGGGGATGTGAAATTCCTCCCGTATGGTGTGCTGGTCGACCATTTCCAGCATGAAGTGTATGCGCATCCGGAAATGACACCGGATGAGAGGATGGCTGCATGGAGAAGACTTGAAAAGCAGTATCTGCCGCATAAAAATTATGAAGGCGTGCCGGTTCTTGAAAAAGGAGGCTGGTGGATGCGTCAGCTGCACATTTTCATGAACCCGTTCTATTACATTGACTATACGCTGGCTCAGGTGTGCGCGATGCAGTTCTGGGCGCGGATGCAGGAAAACGATCCGACTGCGTTTGAAGATTATAAAAAGATCTGCCGTATCGGAGGAACGCTTCCATTCAAAGGAATTGTCCGCGAAGCCGGCCTGAAGGTGCCGTTTGAGGCGGGCAGCCTGAAAAATGTGATGGAGAAAACGCAGGACTGGTTCGCAAAGGTGGATGAAACGAAATATTAATTCTTGCATTTGAAAAAAGAAATGCTATAATGATGAAGCACTTACTTTGAACACACAGGATGTTCAAGGCGGAAGGAGGATACAGAGTATGAAAAAAGGAATTCATCCAAATTTCCATACTGTTAAAGTTATCTGCTCTTCTTGCGGCAATGAATTCGAAACAGGAAGCACGATCAAAGGTGACGAAATGCGTGTCGATACATGCAGCAACTGCCACCCATTCTTCACAGGACGTCAGCGTTTCGCGGCCGCACAGGGACGTATTGAGAAATTTAACAAGAAGTATGGTCTGAAAGACGAAAAGTAAAAATAAATAGGAACAGCGTATCGCTTTTGATGCGCTGTTTTTTTGCATAGGAGGAACAGGTATGATCGAAACCGCACAACGTATGAAGCATTTTAAAACTTCTGTTTTTACGAGCCTGAAAGAACTCAAGGAGCAGTATGAAAAAGAGCACAATCAGAAGACCATTGATTTTTCGCTTGGCTCTCCGAATATCACGCCCGATCCGCAGATCATGAATGTGCTCGCCGAAGCGGTGGAACAGCCGGAAAACTACAAGTATGCAGTTACAGCGCTGCCGCAGCTGATCGAAAGCATTCAGAAATGGTATAGGAACCGTTATGAGGTCGATCTCGAGAAAGAGGAGATCGTCCTGCTGCAGGGGTCGCAGGAAGCACTGGTGAACCTGCCTCTGATCTACTGCAATGAAGGAGACGGCATCCTTGTCCCGGACCCGTATTATCCGGTCTATGTGGACGCGCCCAAACTGGCTCAGGCAGATATTATCTTCACGCCGCTGCGCAGAGAAAACAATTATCTTGTCGATTTTTCCAGGATCACAGAAGAACAGCGCAAATCCGCGAAAATGATGCTCGTCTGCTATCCGAACAATCCGACCGGAGCGGCGGCGCCGGATTCCTTTTATGAAGAACTCATCCGGTTCGCGAAAGAAAACGATATCCTGATCGTTCATGATAATGCGTACAGCGAGCTTGTCTTCGACGGAAAAAAAGGAAAAAGCTTTTTATCGTTTCCTGGCGCCAAAGAAGTCGGGGTCGAACTGAACTCCTTTTCCAAAACGTACGGGATGGCCGGGGCGCGTCTGGGCGTGCTGGTCGGCAATAAAAAGGTGATCGAAGCGTACCGGATCCTGAAATCCAATATGGATTACGGTATTTTCCTTCCTGTTCAGTATGCGGGGATCGAGGCGCTCGAACATGGAGGAAGCGCGATCCAGTCTACACGGCAGGAATATGAGCGGCGGCGCGATGCAACGGTCAAAGCGTTCCATGCGGCAGGATGGCCGATCCAGCCAAGCGAAGCGACAATGTTCATCTGGGCATTGATTCCCGAACAATATAAGGATTGCGAACAATTCGCACAGGAGCTTTTAAAAAGGACAGGAATTGTTGTAACGCCAGGCACATCTTTTGGCCCGGAAGGAAAACGATATGTGCGGATCGCCCTCGTACAGGATGAACAGGATATTCTTGAAGCCGCCAAACGCCTGCAGACGTCCGGTCTGTTTGGTCAGGGATGAAAAAAGCAAATATATAACCAAACAGAAAAAGCCGCTGTATGATCACAATTAAGAAGGTGATACCAATGAAAAAAATCATTGTCGGAAAAAGCGTTTCCGGTCCTGATTTGCTCGGAACTATTTTCTTTATCTCTCTTTTGTCTCTTTTGTTCAGCTGGTTTTTAGCGCTTTATGCGGGCAGGAACTGGTTCTGGATATTATGGATCGGTTTATCCGTTGTGAATTTGTGCTTGCGGCTTCCTGTCGTAGCTGCTTCGCATAAATACTGGCTGGTTGATCAGGATCACATCGGCTATGTGCAGATCGACCGCTGGCCGGATCATCATTCCGGCATTGAACAAGGATGCGCACGATTTTCTGACTGCCATGGATGAACTGAAGGTGGCAGGCGCAAAGATCAATGATCCGCACAAGCTGATCGAAGCCATCCGGAACGGAAAGAATATATGGACCTATGTGAACCATGAAACAAAGATGTCTGCATGAAATTCGCAGACATCTTTTTTATATAATAAGAATTTGGTTTCTGGAATATATTTATAAAATACCGTCAAAAAGATAATTAGTCCTCTTGACGGTATTTTGTTTGTTGTTTTTCTCCTTTTTTCCACGATAAAAAGAACTTGAGATTATATGTTATATATCCAAGTATGATCATTTTCTCTTTTTCTTTTTTGCCTTTGGCTTTTTCTTCTTTTGATGCTGTTCAGCCACTTCGGGTATATACATCGTTGAATCACACCGCGGACAGATGCAGTCGAAGCTGCTCGGCTGGCTTGTCGCGCACATTTCTTCTAAGATCCACCTTGGAACGATCTCTTGGTACCCGCAGCGACAGCACTTCATTAACACTCCTGTCGAGATATCGTCTGACATTTTTCTCGCCTTTCGGAACCGGATCAAATGTTCGCCGGTATTCCATCGTTGTACCGCATCGGCATTTGATCGGATCTTTGTTGAAACAGTCGATCATCGAATTGCGGTAGGTCAGTTTCTCCATGTTCCGGTTCCTTTTCTCCTTTCTCTTTTTTCTACTGTAATCTTTTTTGTTCTTCTTTCCAAGCAGATCATGGACGTGGTCGAGGGTACGCCTGGAAGCATTGGAATAAAAGCCGTAATAGCGGATCGTTTTGAAGTTCGGATCGGGAATATGACGGATGAGCTTGACGATAAACGATTCGGCACTTTCCCATTCGTCGTGGCGCAGTTCTGTCTTGTGGTCGTGATAGAACCAATGGACGCAGTTGGCCTGGCGGTCGTATTCGACGATCCGGCTTTCTGCCATGGCAGGACGGCCGACATAGCGGAGCATATACTGGATGCAGGCATTGATATCTTCGGATACTTTAGAGGAATACGTATCATCTTTGAGAGCTTTCTGCTGTCTGGCATAGACATAAAATCCATTGTCATAACGCGAGTACAGCTGGTTTTTCGTGTTGAGAAACTGAGTATAGGTTCCGTTTTTCTGGCATTCCAGTCCGATGAGACGAAGAAGCTCGAACTGAAAGGT
Source organism: Erysipelotrichaceae bacterium OPF54 (assembly GCA_022834735.1). Classification (GTDB taxonomy): domain Bacteria; phylum Bacillota_I; class Bacilli_A; order Erysipelotrichales; family Erysipelotrichaceae; genus Dubosiella. Next base: position 3,109,321 of record BQKD01000001.1, on the reverse strand, counting down.
CTTGCGCAGCTTTTCGAAGTGAAAATGGGTGAAGGCCTTGATCTGATCTTTTTTCGGATCGTAGATGAGCTCGGGAACCAGAGCATGGATGTGGGGGTTCCATTTCAGATCGCGTCCGAAAGTATGGAGAGCGGCAATCATACCGAATTGTTTGATAGAGGGAAAGTTTTTGAATTTATAGAACGAGTCGACCCGTCCGGATTTTTTAAGTTTCTTGTAGAGATTGGAGCTGACCATGACATGCATGGTATTGCGTGCGGCGACAAAAAGGAGATTGAGGCGGGAACGATCCTGAAGGAACCAGCTGCGCAGACAATCGGGAATAGTGAAGACAAGATGGCGGTGGCGGACATCGAGACAGATGGCAGAGGCATTGGCAGCGATCATGCGGGAATACTTGACGCCGCAGGTATTGCAGAATCGGGAATGGCAGCAGCGTGGAACGCGTTTCTGGTCATGACAGACAGGGCATTCGAAGAGATCGTAGCCAAGAAAATAAGTGCGGCACAGGAGCATTTTCATGATCGAATCGAGGATGCCGGAGCGAAGTCTGCCGTTAAGGAAAAGAGAGTAAATGAAGGAGAAGTTGTCGGCAACCATATGGCGAATAGGATGGTGAATGATGTGATCCTGAAAGTCATGGGAATACCAGGCAGCCTGAGGGTTATGGTGATCGAAAATCTGGTAGGAAAGTTTAGTGTTCATCATAAATAAAGAATAAAACAAAATCCAGCAAAGGAAAACCCTTGCTGGACGAGTGGGAGTGAATTTATTCACGACCTTTTTTTATGAATTAGTGAATTATTTTCATATGATTGCTCCGATTTTTTTAAGATCAAAACTGAATGAATCGAAGATTAGTTAAAACCGATGACAACATCTCTTCCTTTCTCGTTAAAGCAATCTTAATCATTCATTCGTTTCATTTTCCTGCAGATCATGGATCGTGTCCACATAGGCAGAAGCGATCGCTTTGGCAATCTGATCCTGGACAAAAGGGTTTTTGAGCTGCGACATCTCGTCATAATTGGAAATAAAACCGACTTCGAACAAAAGGGACGGAATCGAAAGATTGTCTACGACCATCAAAGGTGTCTGATCCGTAAAAACCGTTTCCCGATCATACGAATATTTGTTTTTTTCCAGATTGGCGGCGATCCGGTCCGCGACATCCTGCGAAAACGGGTCGTTGGATCGCACAAAAGAATGGTAGCCGTATGCTTCGGGATTGGTACTGGAATTCAAATGGATCGAAAGAAAGTAATCAGCATTTTGTTCCTGCGCCATCGTGATCCGCGCCAGCAGATCTGCCGTTTCATCAGCCGGCCACGATACATTGTCATCGGTTCTCGTGAAAAGGATGCCGATCTCAGGGTCGAGAGACTGGATCTGCTGACCGACCTTATACGCAATTTTCATCGTTATGTCTTTTTCATAGGTCGCATTGTCAGCGCCCACGGCTCCCGAATCGTACCCGCCATGTCCCGGATCGATCATAATATACGTATCATACTGTCTGCGGCCGAAACAAAAGTAGAATACGCCAGCTGCAACGAGCAGAAGGATGAGCCAGACACAAAGGATCTTTTTTAATGGTTTTCTATTCTGCATGTCAGCATTATGCCACGAAATACTTAAAATTAAATAAAATTTCTCTTTTTTAAAGAAAAAGGTCCAGTACCGCTCTTTTTTTACGTATATAAATAGTATGAAATGTTTAAGATGTCACAATGAAAAGGAATCCTTGTTCGCCTATGATCAAGGCGTTTACTACTGCCGCCGATGCGTGGCGTTTGGAAGGATGGATGTCGGTCAGACACTTGCGATCCCTGATTTATCCTGCAGAGCGGTCGACGTCAGTCCGGAATTGAAATTTGCGCTCACCAAAGAACAGGAACACGTTTCAGAGCAGGCACTCGCCCATTTGAAGAATGGAAAAAACGTGTTCGTCTATGCGGCAACCGGGGCCGGAAAGACAGAAATCTGTTATCGCTCTATTTGCCATTATTTAAAGAAAGGAAAGAAGGTGGGCTTTGCGATCTCACGCCGGCAGGTCGTTCTGGAAATTGCTGCCAGGCTGCGCGAAGTATTTCCGACCTTGAAGATCGTTGAAGTGTGTCAGGATTATACGAAAGAAATAGATGGCGATCTGATCGTCTGCACGATCCATCAGCTGTATCGTTATCCCGAAACATTCGACCTTCTGATCCTTGACGAGCTGGACGCGTTTCCGTATGCCGGCAATGCGCTGCTGAAACAGTTTGTAGACAACGCGTGCAAAGGGGAACGACTTTGTCTTTCAGCCACTCTCGATCCATCCCTTCAGGAAGATATTGATCAGAAAAAGGTGGAGGTGGTTGCTCTTTTTCAAAGGCCTCATAAAAAGCCTCTGATCGTTCCGGAAGTGATCCGGATCTTCCGGCTGGCTCAGCGTCTGCTTGTGTGGCATTACTGTCTTCAGTTTACAAAACAGGGAAAGCAGACCATCGTGTTTGTTCCAAGAAAGAAGGATACCTTGTTTTTTGAGCTGCTTCTGCATCCGTTCAACGCGAAAGCCATCCACTCTTCGAAAAAAAACAAGGATGAGGTCATGGAACAGTTCCGAAACAGACAGTTCCCTGTCCTTGTTTCGACCACTCTGCTCGAACGAGGTATTACGGTCCCTGGAGTACAGGCCATTGTATACGATGGTGATCATACCGTATTTACCCAGGCGTCGCTTATTCAGATCTTTGGCCGGGTGGGCAGAAAATTTGATGATCCGTATGGAAGGGGGATTTGTCTGTGTTCGCGAAAGAACGAATCGATCGCATCCTGCGTAAGAACGATCGAGTGGATGAATGCGCATGCCGCATCTGTCTGGAAGTAGAACAGAAGCTGCCTGATCAGCTGTTCTGGCACGATGAAGTGATCGTATGTTCCCGATGCCGTCCGCTCTTTAAGGAACATAAAAAGACATATAACGTCAATGGGATATGCATACATGTTCTCTATGAATACGACGAGTGGATCGAGCGTCTGTTTTTTCAGTACAAGGAGCAGCGGGATGTCGTGCTGAAAGACGTTTTTTTGTATAATGAAAGAGACTTTTTAAAGAAGAAGCTGCAGAAATACGCGTGTATCGGATTGTGCTCGACAGAAGAAAAGAGAGGGATGCGCGGATTCGAACCGGTCATTGAAATATTCGCTTCGATCGGAATCGATGTGTATTCGCCCTTTTACAGGCTCGATAGCGAAAAGCAGTCCTCCCTTTCGAAAGGGGAAAGAAAGCATATCCTGCACTCATTAAAGAAAAAGAAATATTATCCGATGGAAAGAAAAAAGAAGCCGATCCTGGTGGATGATGTGCTGACGACGGGCAATACGGTCCGGGCCGCTTTAGCTCTTATCGAATGTCGGGAAGTGTTCGTTTGCGCGGCTCATCCGCTCTGGATCCAGGAACACAAACAGGAACGAGTGGACCATAAATTCTGGAAATAGAAAAAGCTGAAACAACTCTTTATTTTTTTGCTTCAGCTTTCTTTGCCTGTTCGTATTCTTCGACCTGGCTGCGGATCCTGTCGTGATCGGGTTCGAAGATCGTTTCGAGCGCATGGGTGGTCTTTTCGATCACATCAAAACTTCCCTGGGTCATGCACCATTTCAGTGCAAGCCCGAGACCGACGTTGCGGGCAGCCAGATAGAGCTCTGCCGCGTCGGACTGATTTTTGATCTGATGAAATTCCTGCGCTTTGCGGATCGAATTGATCGTCGAATCGCGTGCCGGGGAATTATAGCGCGCCGTCAAGGTATGGGAACGAAAATTCATGATCATATACTGTCCGTAAAGTTCCGGACCCATCTGTACGGATTTTCTTAGTGTAAAGGTGAGACCGAGCACGATCAGCCACCAGTAATCCGGGATCTGATCCATGCTGGAAAGCATATCAATCAGCTCGTCGAGCGTGCCGCGATAGTGATATCGAAGGATCTCCTCTTTGGATGGAACATATTTATAAAAGGTTGGTTTCGTGATATTGCATGCATCACAAATGTCCATGACAGACACATTATTGAATCCTTTTTCATAAAAGAGGCTCATCGCGGTATTGAAGATCTCTTCTTTTCTTTTTTCATTGCTCATGCCGATCCCTCTTTCTTTGCGTAGCGGAATGCAGGATCCACATATTTTTCGTCAACCCGGAACATGTTGCGCATCGCAATGACAAAATCATAGATCAGATCATGGGCCGAATCGTTGGAAAAGCACCAGTATGCTCCATATCCGACACACAATGCCACGCACGCGCTGTACAGATATTCCGGATCCGACTCGTTCAGTATCTGCTTTGACTGCTGTCCCAGCCGGATCAGATCGATCACTTCTTCTTTAAAGGAAGGAACATCGTCGAAAGTTCCTCTATAAAAGCGAAGGTTCGCGATAAACGCGGCTGTATACAGGTCGAGGCCGATTTCCTGGGCATGGCCAAGGAAATACACAAATCCGTCCCGGATCTTGATCCAGAAATTGGTTTCATCCGAATATTTGTACCAATCTTCCGGGATTTCAGTTGTTAATGATTGAAAAAAATAGCTTAGCAGGTCTTCTTTTGAATTTACATGTTTGTAAAATGTCGGTTTGGTAATATCGCAGGCCTGGCAGATTTCCATGACCGACACATTGTCAAACCCCTTTTTTTTGAAAAGATCATAAGCATGCTCAACAATTATATGCTCTAAATTATTCTTTCTCATAAAACTTTACTCCGGTAAAACTTCTTTTCTTAATTATAGCACATTTTGCATACAAATCATCAAAAAAAGATACATAAAATAATAACTTTTACTAAAACAACAAAAATTATCGAATAAATATGTGGAAAAGCCTATTTTTTTGTATTTAAAATTGGCATTTGTTAAAATGGATAATAAATAAAGGGGGATAGACGATGTCAAAGGAAACACACGACGAACTATCTGATCTGCTCGATTCGTTCCAGGATGACGATACGATGGAAAAAAAGATCGAGGATTTCGCACGGAAGAAGGAAAGAAAATCCCGAACCGAAAAAAACGCGGCTGTTCAGGACATAAAGGTCCATGCGCAGCCAAAGGAAGAGCCGGAAAAAATTGTTCTTTACCATGAAGCGAAAGAGGAACAGATGGTTCCTGAAGGCGATAATGAAGGAACACGCGTCTTTACGAAGCAGGAAATTGAAGAAGATACCGGACAGTCCTCGCATACGGTCGTGATGAACAATGCGGAAATTCAAACGCTCATCGAGGAAAACAAGGGGCCTGCGTTGCAGCGTGAATCGGCTTTGAAAAAACCGCCGCACAAGAAAAACAGATCGAATCCGGATAAAAGAAAAGCGCTGGTCATTGTTTTGGCGGTTGGCGGGGTCCTTCTGATCGGCGGCATCGTGTATGGAACGATCCAGCTTGTCAATTCCTCGCTTCATACGGACCAGACACAGGAAAAACACAACAATGCGTTCAATGATCTGAAAAAATATATCGAAAATCTTGGAGACGATCCGAAAGGCCTGAGCGGGTATGAGTCGATCTATGCCAAACTGAGTCAGTCCGAGAAGGATGAGATCAACGAGCTGCTCAGGAACAAGACCGGAAAGACGTTCGAACAGATCATTGAAGAGATCAAGTCGCAGAAGATCGAGGATTCCAAAAACAACAACACGCAGATCGCCGAGCAGAAGGCGGCGCTGAAAGATCAGATCAGCGAGCTGCAGGGACAGCTCAGCAGCGCGAAGAGCGAACTGAACAACGCAAGCAGCGAAAAGAGCTCGACCGAAAGCGCGTTCAATGCGGCAAGTCAGGCGCGCAGCGATGCGGCGGCAGCCCTGCAGGTCGCTCAGAATGCAGAAGGCAGCCGGGCCTCCATCCAGGACGAGATCGATTCGATTGCCAATCAGATCTCGGAACTGGAACAGGAAGACTACAGCAACGAAACAAGCGATAAGCTGGCTGAGCTCAGAGCGCGGAAGACGAGCCTGGAAAATCAGCTTGCCGGACTTGGCAGCTCAGATATCAACGCGGCCCAGGCAGCCTATGATCAGGCGGATACGGCCTACAACAACGCATACAATACGTATATGCAGGCAAGCGACCGCGCAAGCCAGGCGCAGGCAACGGTCGATGCGCTGAACGAAAAGATCGCGGGTCTGCAGAATCAGCTGGCTTCTTTGAAATAAGAAAAAGAAAGAACGGGGATCATGGCAAGCATGGCCCTGTTTTTTTGGAGGATAAAAATGGAACCACAATACATTGAGCATACGCTCGATCCGGTCTATGACGCGCACAGCGAAATTCTCATCCTGGGAACGATGCCTTCTCCTAAATCGCGGCAGACCGGGTTTTACTACGGCCATCCGCAAAATCGTTTCTGGAAAGTTCTGGCGGCCGTTTTTAACGAGCCGGTACCCGAAACGATCGGGGAAAAAAAGGAATTCTGCCACAGAAACCATATTGCCTTATGGGATACGCTCAAATCATGCCGGATCACGGGCGCAAGCGATGCGACCATCAAGGATCCGGTCGGCAACGATATCGAAGGCCTGCTGAAAAAGACAAGGATCAGCCGGGTTTTTGTGACAGGAAGGAAAGCGGAACAATACTATAACGAGTGCTGTCATGCGCCCGTGCCGTGCCAGTATCTGCCTTCGCCTTCTCCAGCCAACCGGCAGATCTCGTTTGATGACCTGAAAAAAGCGTATGCGATATTGGTTTGAGGCGGTGTTTTTGTTAGAATGGGTAAGGAAAGTCAGGTGAAATCATGCGTAATGCAATCATCTTAGCGGCAGGTAAAGGGACCCGGATGAAATCGGAAACAAACAAGGTCATGCATCCGATCATCGACAGGCCGATGCTTGCCTATATTGTGGAAGCTTTGAAAGCGATCGGCACGAACCGGATCGTGGTCGTTGTCGGCTACCAGGCCGAAAGCATCAAAGAAGCGTTCCCGGATCTGGAATTTGCGCTGCAGGAACAGCAGCTTGGCAGCGGCCACGCGGTCATGCAGGCCATGCAGCTCGAAGGAGAAGACGGAGAAACTCTGATCATCAACGGGGATGGCCCGTGCATCCAGCCCGAAACGCTTGAAAAATTATACGAAGCGAACAAGGACAGTTCTTTGACCTTGTTAAGTGCAATCCTGGATGACGGGGCTCATTACGGACGGATCGTTCGGGATGAGAACGGCAATGTGACAGGTATCGTGGAGGCAAAAGATGCCACCTTGGAACAAAGAGAAATCAGAGAAATCAATGCAGGCATGTACTGCTTCAAAAACAAAGACCTGTTCGAGGGACTTAAAAAGCTGACCAACGACAATGTGCAGCATGAATATTACTTGACCGATCTTGCGCACATTCTTGCGGGAGAAGGAAAAAAGGTCAATGCGATGATCATCGAGGACCGCGATGAGGTCATGGGGATCAACGACTGTATCGAGCTCAACAAGGCGTATGAGTGGATGACAGATCATATCAATACGCGCTGGATGAAGGAGGGCGTGCAGATCGTCGATCCGAAACGGACCGTGATCGGCAAAGATGTAAAGATCGGTCATGATGTGATCATCGAGCCGGGCGTTTCGATCTTAGGGGCGAGCGAGATCGGCGATCATGCCCATATCATGCACAATTCGGTCATTATTGATTCAAAAATCGAAAAAAATAAAAAAATCCAGCCAAATTGCTACATAAATGAAAATATTATCGTAAAATAGATGTGACATAGGATTAGTAAATGTTTATTTACTGGAAGGGACAAGCAAAACATATGAAAAAACCTATTGTATTCGCTTTGAATTCAAGCAAGGAACTGGCAGAGCAGATCTGCGAGATCCTGGGAGTTGAACTGGGAAAATGTGAAGTGAAGCATTTTGCGGACGGAGAAATCCTCGTTGAACTGGGAGAATCGGTTCGCGGGAAAGATGTATTCTTTGTTCAAAGCACGAACAAACCTGTAAACGACAACCTGATGGAACTGCTGATCGGAATCGATGCCTGCAAAAGAGCCAGTGCAGCGACGATCAATGCCATCATTCCTTACTATGGATATGCGCGTCAGGATCGCAAGGCGAAGCCTCGCCAGCCGATTTCCTCCAAGCTCGTCGCTTCTCTGCTCGAGTGTGCCGGCGCGGATCGTGTCGTGACGATGGATCTGCATGCCACTCAAATTCAGGGATTCTTTGACATTCCGGCAGATGATATTTCCGGGCTTGCGCTGATCGGCGAATATTTCAAGACCGTCGAACCAGGCAACGACGTTGTGGTGGTATCGCCTGACCATGGCGGAACAGTACGAGCCCGCCGTCTGGCAGAACAGCTCAACGCGCCGCTCGCCATCATCGACAAACGTCGTCCGAAACCGAATGTAGCCGAAGCCATGAACCTGATCGGCGATGTGAACGGAAAGACGGCCATCATCATCGATGATATGGTGGATACAGCGGGAACCCTGACAGCAGGTATCAAGATGCTCAAAGATAAAGGAGCAAAAAAAGTGTACGCCGCATGTTCTCATGCCATCCTTTCCGGACCGGCCGTAGAACGTTTGAAAAATGCAGGAATCGAAGAATTTGTCTGCACCAACACGATCGACCAGCGAGCAAACCAGGAAGCCTATCCGCCGATGCGTGTCATTTCGGTCGCTCCGCTGCATGCCGCAACGATCAACGCCATCGAACACGATTCTTCGCTTTCTTCAGCGCTGCAGAACGCGATCGTCGAAGAGGAAGAATGTGTTGATATCGCAAACGAATAGAGCATAAAAAAAGGATCGCAGGATCCTTTTTTTAATTGGAAAATAGAGAAAGAAAATTGTTCTCGATCTGGCGGCACACCTGTTCCAGTTCGAGATCCTTGATCTGCGCGATCTTCTCTTCCACATAGCGCACATAGCCGGGTTCGTTGCGTTTTCCGCGATAAGGGACTGGTGTCAGATAAGGGGAATCGGTTTCGCTCAGCATACGATCGAGCGGACACGCCTTTACACAGTCCGGGCCGTGTCTGGCATTCTTGAACGTGATCGGACCGGCAAAGGAAATGAGACTGTTCAGTTTCAGGCATTCCTGCATCGTTTCGGGACTGCCCGAAAAACAGTGAAAAATGATTTTTGTGCGGGCATGGGCGCGCAGGATATCAAGGCAGTCTTTTGTCGCTTCGCGCATATGGATCGAGATCGGCACATGATACGTATTGGCCAGTTCGATCTGTCTGATAAAGAGCGTCTGCTGCACATCGTTGAATGATTTGTCCCAGTAGTAATCAAGACCGATTTCTCCCAGGACATCGATCAGGCCCTGCTTCAGATAGTTTTCGATCAGCTGCATTTTTTCTTCATCGATATCCCTGGCATCGCCGGGAAACCAGCCGAACGCAACCTTGAAACGCGGATCGGACTTTTTGATGTGCAGGGCACGAAGAAATTCCTCTTCGGTCGTGCACATGATCATACAGGAGGATACTTCGCTCATATGGGCAAGCACCTCGTCTAAAGGGTCATATAATTCGTCACATGTCATGTGGCAATGGCTGTCAGTATACATAGGAAAAACCTCCTGAATCCATTATAATAGGGTGGAAAGGATGATTCCATGGAAACAACAGTGAAACTGCAGGTGAATATCGACACACTGTTCGATGTGATGGAACGCTCGCTTCTTCAGGAAGCGAACAGCGCCCTGAAAAAGAAGATCACTGCGCAGGAAATCGGAAAAGGACTGACGTATACAAAAAAATCACAGAATCGCAACGTGAAAGTGAAAGTCACCGGCTGGAAAAAGCCCGAACTGTACGAAGCAGAGTTTCTGAGCGATCAGGACTCCATTCAGGTCGCCTATCTTCTCAAACCAGTCAGCGATCAGGAGACCGAAGTGACCTATCGGGAAGTGTACCGCAAAAAAGGAAAAGAAAAAGCGACCTTCGCGACAAGACTTGTCGAAAAAAAAGCCGTCAAACAGGCGCAGCGCATGCTCAAGGCCGTAGAAAAGGCAATCATGGAAAATCAGTAACGCCATCTGATTTTCCTTTTTTGTTTTCAATGAAAAAGATCCTGATTTTCATCAGGACCTTTTATGCCTTGGCTTGTTAATGTAGCAGGAGGATGAATCAGATATCAGATCAGGCTCCTTCGTCCAGGACAAGGCCGGAGCGCTCTGCCTGTTTCAGTTCCGACACTCTGGAGTAGGCCCATATGAGCTGGATCGTCATGGCCACCCAGATCAGAGGCTCGCTCCAGATCACGGCCAGGTAGCCGAAATACGGGATGAGCAGAAACGAGAACACGAACTTTCCGACCAGCTCGATCACGCTCGAAACAAGAGGCACCACCTTCTTGCCAAGCCCCTGCAGCGTATTGCGCAAAATGAGCAGGACAGCCAGCACGGCGCAGAACGGCGTGCTCACCATGATATACTGGCCTCCGTTGGTCAGGACGATTGGATCGGTCGAACCGCTGATCCAGTGAATGATATCCTGATTGAACGGAATGACAAACACGCTGCATACGGCCGCGATGCCGATCCCGATCATACAGGAAATGCGCACGCCCGAAATGATCCGGGAATACTGCCGGGCCCCTTTGTTCTGGGCCACAAATGTGCTCGAAGCCGCTGAAATCGAAGCGATGGGCAGCATCACGAACGACAGGCATTTTCTCGCTGCCGTATGGGCTGCGATCAATGTTGTTCCCAGACCGTTGATGGCGGCCTGCAGGATGAGCGTTCCCAAAGAAACGATCGACATCATCAGGCCCATGGAAAGGCCCTGTCCGCCAAGATCGGTTACAAGCTCTTTATCGTAAACAAACGATGAGCGATCTGGGATGAGCAGCTTCTTTTTGAATACGATATAAACGAGCGAAACGATCGTGGAAATGAACTGCGCGATGATCGTGGCGTAAGCGGCGCCTGCAACGCCAAGCCCTGTCTGCGTGATGAACAGGATATCGAGAAAGACGTTGATCACGCAGGAAATGAACAGGAACATGAGCGGAGCCATGCTGTCGCCTACGGCCCGCAGCATGCCGGCAATCAGATTGTAGTAGACCGTGATGGTCATGAACAGGATGATGATGCGGATATACGACAGGCTCTGCTCGAATATGTCGGCCGGCGTATTGAGTATCTGCAGAAGATAAGGCATGCCGAAAAAGGCTGTGAGCGTGAGCACAAGACTGAGCAGGGCGCTGATCACGATCGAGGAAGCGATGCTTTTTTTCAGGCCCGCCTCGTCTTTCGCGCCAAAATAATGGCCGGCAACGATTCCGAATCCGGCCCCGGCTCCTGTGGCGAACCCGACGATGAGCTCGAAAACGGCTGTGGTCGCGCCCATGGCGGCCAGGGAGGCGTCGCCTAGATAATGGCCGACCAGGATCGTGTCGACCGTATTATATAAAGTCTGAAACAGATTGGAAAAAAACAAAGGAATGCCGAACAGGAGCAGTCCTTTCGTGATATTACCTTCCAGAAGCGAATTTGATTTCATAAAAAAACCCCTCTCTTTCCTCATTGTCCATTATAAGCAGAACAAGGAAGAAAAAGGGAGAGGTTTTGAGAGATATGAAATCATTTTTTCAAAAATTGCGCCTGGATCAGGAACGACTGGAATTTCTGAGCAGGGAAACATCGCATTTCAATACGCGGTCAATGTCTTCGGTTTCCTGATTGCGGTACACCTTGGCAGCCGACTCGAATAAAAGGAGCAGCGTATTGCTTCCGTCAAAGTAGATCTGTTCAAGACGGGGAGGCAGATAGATCGTACGTTCCGGTTTGCCGCTGGCAAAATAGTTTTTATCCTGCCGGAAAAAGGAAATGGTCGACTCCTGTCTTGGACCGTCGCTTGCCGAGATCAGAATATATTCCTTGCTGATGGCAATGCCCTGACAATACTGGCCGATAAAATCAAAATCCTTGGCATGAATGGAGCGCATCTTGTTTTTGTCGAGCCAGCCGGTCCACGGATTGACGCCGTAAATGTATAAATTCAGCTGCCGTTTTTTCTGATCGTATGTTCCGCAGTACACTTCAAAACCGTAATACGTGATGAACGTGTTGTTTTTCATCTGCGGAAGCTCGCGCACATAGTCAAAAGAAAGCGGCCGGCGGGCTTTGGTAAAGTTGTACGCGTCCAGGCTTGAAAGCTTCAGTGCCGAAATGCTTCCGTGTCCTTTCTCGGCATTTTTGGTCGCGACCCATACATTGCGGCATACCGGATCATAGGCCAGCCCGCCACAGTGGGAGCGGTTGGGAAGAACGATCACTTTCACGAACAGATGGGATCGTTTGTTCAGCACATAGATCACGCTATTGTGTTTGTGTTCGCTGCAGTAGGCGCTGATCAGGATATAATCGTCTGCGGCCGTAATGCCCTGCGGCGTCATATCCGGACATTCTTCGGCCTCGCCGTACTGGTTGACCGTTTCTGTGCGGATCAGTCCCGGAATGATATAGGTACCATAGTTTTTCTGGTTTTTAAAAGCCTCGAAGCACGCGTCTTCCATAAATGGATAGCTGTGCAGCGCTCTTCTTTGTCCTTCCAGCGTTTCATAGATCGCCGGATTGACGTTGGTCCCGGTTGCCGGAATAAATTCCATGGCCCTCACCTGATGAAAGGAAAGGCAGACAAACAGGCAGACAGAACATAAAAGAGCGGTCCAGTATTTTAATTTACGGATAATGATCCCTCCTGTTATTTTTTATCAATATAACCGTAAAGCTTCGGATCGTAGATGCCTGCAGGATCGATTTTATTTTTGGCGACCGGCACCTCAAGACGAACCTTGTATCCATCATCCGATTCCTCTTGGACGACAAAGCTAGCTGTGTCTCCTTTATCGTAGGAATAAAGAACGGTTCCGTCTTCCAGGCAGACATCGATCCTGCGGTCGCACTCGAAAGTCAGTAGACGGATATCTGACTGATCCGTTCCCTGATCCAGCCGGTAATACAGGGCGCCAGCCTTTTCGCCCCAGTACGGATCGGAGGCATACATGACATTGATCCCGCTGTTCTTATCGCCAAACCACGAACCGTGATAACGCCAGTCGTCCGGATTGGCATAGCTTTGCTGGATGAAATAATAGGCATGCTGACGGATACATTCCTGCAGATCTGTATACATAGTAGCGGAATCCGGATCTTCATCATACGCTTCATGACCGAAAATGTTGTGCTGTTCGATCGCGTACTGGCTTTGGCCGTAGCCGCTTTCGTTGCACGCCAGCGCGAACATCATCGATGCATTGACAAACACATCCGACTGTGCCTGATAGAACAGGGAAGCGCTGTCGTACAGCACCGATTCATTATCGAGGCACGGATAGGCCGTGGCTGCCGAATCGATGCCTTTTGTATTGTATAAAAATTCATTGTATGTATTTTCCGGCAGACGGGTAGCGCTGCGGTGCGGAACGAACTGGTAGAAATTATAAAAGGGGTCGCTGCTGATCGCCGATTTATGCGTATTGTTCCGGACATCCTGGCTCATTGTCATGAAATCCGTATAGAAATAATGCCCGTCATAGGAATAATACGTCGTGTTTTCTTCCATAAAATCGGGTGCCTGACAAATGCTGTAGGAAATCGCTTCGTTGTTTTTCAGATCCGTGCACACCTGATGGACGAGCGAATCGTTATAGCGTTCATACGAGGAAAGGGCATAGGCTGGATCATAAAAATACAGGGTGATGTCGCTGACGTCGACCCATCCTTTGACGCCGGCCATCAAAAACTCGACTTTGCTCCCGTCCGCACTCGTATCCACATACAAGGCGTCCGAGCCATAGTGGCCGTTCAAATAGCCTTCTTCGCCGTTGTCTGTCGTATAAGCAGTATTTTCCGAAATGTCCTTGGTCGTAAAATTGACGATCCCGTTCTGCAGAGCGACAACTTTGCCGCTGTCATCCTGAATACAGGATACGGAGCCGGGATCGAGCGATTCCAGCTTCATTTTCGCAAATATAAAATGTTTGTAGGTGGCGACTTCCGGCACGTCCTGCGAATAGTCCATGACCGTGAACACGCCGTTCTCGGTAAATTTCAATATCGCGAAGGCAAGGATCCCGACAGCCAGGACGATCAGTGGCGGGATCAGTTTTTTATTAAGATGCCGTTTCGGTTTGCGGGTTTGTCTATGTTTCATAAAAGAGTTCCTTTCTTTTCTATTCTTTTATTTTACCAATATATTTTTCCTGAACAAGAAACGCGCCTTGTTCATTGGAACAAAAAAAGGCCGGTATGAAACCGGTCGGTTCAAAAGATCAGCGATTCGATGGGCTGAAATTCCTGTCGATCAGACAATGATTGATCCACTGAACATGCTTTGTTCCTTCTTTTTTCCGTTCATAGAACAACAGGGAATTGATCTGCACAGGATCCGGATAAAAATACCCTGTATGTTTTTCTTTTTGATCAGTAGTGATCTGAATGCCGAAATACACATATTTGGTATGAAGCAGGACCGGCTGCATCGTATCCGCCAGCACAAGGTGGGCAAACGGCTTTCCTTTTCCCGTAAAAGCACGATCTTCCAGAACAAGGGAGGCTTTGATGGCGTGATCGAGCGGATATGCCTGCTCACCGATATAGTATACGTGCTCCATTGCCCCGATCCCGAACATATTTTCAGAAAGCGGTGCAGTTTTGTTTTTCATTATAGCGATTATCCTTTTCTAAAGCGTTTGATTGCTTTTCTAGCTACATATTAATTTATTGGCTGCGGATTTCCAATGAATCTGGAAAGATAAGCGCTAATTTTGTCTGAATACGATGTATTTCTGTTTATCTTCCTTTCGCAAGATCGTACATCAAAGCATGCCTGAACGGGGCCGGATCGACACCAAACAGTTCCATGATCCGAAAGGCGAACGGATAAGGGCTGGCCGGGCCCTGGGAAGTGATCAGATTCTGATCGACCTCGACAAGCGCGCCGGTAAACTGGCCGTCTGTCAGCTTCTTCCCGTATCCCGTATAGCCTGTGACTTTGCGTTCTTTGAGAACCCCTGCCTGCTGCAGGACCATCGTTCCTGAACACAGGGCGCCCAGATATTTGTTTTGGGCGTCGAACGAGCGGACGAGCTCGATCACCCGCGGATCGTTTGCGAGATTGGCTCCTCCGGGCCGGCCACCCGGCAGGATGAGCAGGTCATACTCTTTGATCGTGTTTTCATGGAACGGCTGATCTGCTTTGATGAGCATATGATGCATTCCTTCTACAAACGGCTCATCGAAATAAAACGTATCGCATTCAAAGCCAGCCCGGCGAAGCAGATCGACGATCGTTAACGTTTCTCCTTCCTCATATCCTGATTTCATCAATACGGCTGCTTTCATGTCAGTCTCCTTTCCCTGCATCAAATGTATTGTAGTATACCATGCGTTCTTTGACCGGTTCGCTGTCGGCTCCGAGCAGCTCGGCAAGCGTATAGGCAAACGCATAAGCACAGGCTGGTCCTCCGGCCGTGACAAGATGACCGTCTGTGACGACCGCTTCCTTTTCGTATTGTCCGGCTTTGATCTTCTCGTCATAGCCCTGATAGGCAGTATATCTTCTGTTTTCAAGCAGTCCGGCTTTTTCGAGCGCGATCGGCGAAGCGCACATCGCACATACATATTTATTGTCCTTTGCCATCTGTTTGAGGATGTGCTGGACTTCTTCATTTTCTCGCATCGCATCGGCCTGTCCATAGCCTCCTGGCAGGATGACCATATCGTTTTCAAGAACATCGTAGCTGATCGGCGCATCGCTTTTCAGCACAATGTGATGGGCACCTTCCACTTCTTTGGAAGTGCCGTAAATCGTACAATGGATATCGCATCGTCTTAAGATATCGACGATCGTCATCGTTTCTCCCTCTTCAAATCCGGGAGCGATCAGTACAGCAGCATTTTTCATTGCATTTCCCTCGCTTTTTCTATCCTTGCTAAAGCAGTCATGCTCCGATGGACGCGCAAGGCGGCGCATAACGGAAGAATCAGGATCCATACGGATTTCTCACCCAGATATTTTGTGAAAAGGACGCCCAGGATCGTTCCGGAAATAAACAGGAAGAGCACATTCCCATAGCGCCCGGCCTGTGCAAAACGACGGCAGGCCAGCTGCTCGGAAAGGATCCGCAGATTGCCCGTACACACTGTCGTGGCCGGCGTTCTGAAATGTTCCATCTGGATAGCGCAAAGAAAAGAGATCAGAACATTGTCAAGATCGTTTTTATATATGCCTTGCGGAATCGTTCCGGTCGCAAGGAGCAGGATGCCTTCGGTTAAAAGTATACAATCGGCACTTTGCAGACGAAGTGCGCACAGGATCCCGGCCACAAAAGCACATACGGGCAGAAGATAACGAAGAACATCTTCGAACTGGTATTGGGCAACAGCGATACCGATCTTGATGATGTTGCCGGTCTGCGCGTTGGCAAATACATGATCGCGGCACGTATAGGCATAGGTTTCCAGGAAGCCGCCGATCAGGGCAAGCGCCTGATACATTGTCTTTTCTTTTTCCATCTGTTTCCTCCTTCGCCTATACGATACATCAGAAAAAAGAAAAACCCGTTTATTTCCAGATCCTGGAAACAGCCGGGTGCAGGGCAGCGTACTCCTGGGCAATGAGGCCGGCAATATACTGCATCTGATAAGGATGGGAGATCTGATCGCGAACCGATTCAAAGTAAATGTACGTATCGACTGCCGGATCAGGAACCGTTCCTGCCGGAGCGACCATATAGATCTTTGGCCTGTTTTTGGATAAAGTGCGGGCTTCCACATATTCGAAATACGATCCGGTATGGGAAAAGAGCAGGATCAAGGTGTCTTTACCCGCCTTATGCAGATACTCCAGCTGTTCATGAAATGACATGGTCGTGAACACCGGTTTGGAAAGCATGAGCAGATCGGTCTTGAGATTGAAGACGATCCCTGCTCCTTTCAGGATCCCGAAAATGGCGACCTTTGTAAAACGGTCCAGATCATGACAGAAGCTGCGGACCGCTTGCAGGGAAACACTGTCAGCAGCGTGTCCGATACTTTCGATCACATGATCGGCATAGTGGTCTGTGCGCTGGAAGCGCAGCGAATTGCCAGCCAGCAGTTCCTTGAGCTCGGCAAAATCCTGCAGACCGATTTCCTTGCAGAAGCGTGAGATCGAACTGGTTCCGCTATGACAGCGTTTCGCAAGTTCCACGATCCCGATGCCGGACAGATCATCCATATGAGCCAGTACATACGACGCGATCTGGCAATTGATCGAGTCCTGGCGGGCCGAAGCCATTCCCATGAGCAGGACGACTGGCAGCTTGTCATACATCATCATGTCGGCTCCACGAATCGATCATGACCTGAATGGACCGGTTCATTTCCTGCCGGAAATCCGTATCGTATTTGAATGAATGGATGCGTTTTACGTAGCTGTCGAGCTCTCCTTTAGCAAGATCCTGCCGCCTCATGAACATTTCTTCGATCTGTTTGTCAGAACGTTCGGGATAGGAATTCGTAAATACCATATCCTGGATCGAAAAACGGGGCGGCTTGCTGCGGGCAAGGGCGGATGGCGCAGGCTTGCCGTATACGAGCATGGCGGCAGGTAGCGCATACTTTGGCAGATGAAGCAGTTCTTTTACTTCTTCGTAGTGTTCGATGATGTCGCCGATATAGCACGAGCCGATGCCCAGTGACTCGGCGGCAACGACCGTATTCTGGGCCGCAATAAGGCAGTCGGCCATCGCAAGGAACAGGTCGCCTTCGCCAAACCCTGCACAAGGCAGATCATGGCTGGCAAACAGCGTATGCCACTTCTGGTAGTCGGCAAGAAAGACGAGCACGAGTGGTGCCTGGACGATAAAGGGCTGATCATCGCAAAGGATGGCCAGTTTTTCTTTTAAGACCGGATCGCTGATTTCCACAATGGAATACAGGGACATATTGCCGGCACTTGGTGCCTGCATGGCAGCTTCGAAAATGATTTCCTTTTCCTTTTGAGCAATCGGCTCTTTCAGAAAGGCGCGGGTGGACTTACGTTCATAGAGCTGCTGAATGGTTTTGTTCATAGAGTTCCCTTTCATCAATAAGGATCAAAAATGATCCGTCAGTTTATAATTCTATGATACTACATTATACGAGAGGTCTTGAAAGAAAAAAGGATCAGACCAATTTTGACTTTGTTCCTGATCGGGAAAAGGCTTGACTTCCTGCTCAAAATAGAAAAACGTATAATAAATCACATATCTTCCTTTTTATATGATTATGTTTTTTGAGACACGCAAACAGGAAAAAACTGAGCGGACTGAATGATCTGAGCATGCTGCTGCCGCCCCGGAAGTGAGATCGGCCGAACAATTCAATTGTTTCGGCCGTTACGATAGGAGCGGACCGCCTTTTTGTGTTATAGTGAAATATGGAAAGGACTGGGCAAACATGGCAAAAATGGACGAAAGGCTCGAATCGATGGTCGAGCGCTATAATGAGATCAATGAACTGATGATGCGCAGCGATATCGTTTCGAACCGGAAAGAAATGGCCAAATTAGGCCGCGAACAAAATGAACTGACACCAATCGTCGAGACGTATGGTGAATATAAAAACGCGAAAGCAGAACTGGAGGATGCGCAGAGCCTTCTTCATGAAGACGATAAGGAAATGCGCGAAATGGCCGAAATGGAGGTCGAGCGTCTCGAACCTCTCATTCAGGAATATCTCGACAAGCTCGAGCTGCTCCTTGTGCCAAAGGATCCGAACGACTCCCACAACGCGATCCTGGAGATCCGCGGAGCGGCCGGAGGAGACGAAGGAAATATTTTTGCGGGCGATCTGTTCCGCATGTACGCAAAATATGCCGAAGCGAAAGGCTGGAAAGTCGAAGTGATCGATACCGAGGAAAGCGAGGCGGGAGGCTATTCCCTCATCTCCTTCAAGGTCAATGGCGATCAGGCATACGGCACATTGAAATTTGAATCCGGATCGCACCGGGTACAGCGTGTGCCGAAGACCGAAAGTCAGGGGCGGATCCATACTTCGACCGCCACGGTGCTGGCGATGCCGGAAATCGATGCCGAGGATTTCGACATCGATATGAACGATCTGGAAATCGAGACGATGCGTGCGTCGGGAGCCGGAGGACAGCATGTCAACAAGACCGATTCGGCAGTGCGCATCATCCATAAGCCGACAGGCATTATTGTAAAATGCCAGGATGGGCGCAGCCAGCATGAAAACCGGGCCACGGCCCTGGCAACGATCCGCGCCCGTGTCTATGAGGAACATCAGCGCAAGATCGATGAGGAAAACGAAGCGGAACGCCGGACAAAGATCGGTACGGGAGACCGGGCCGAAAAGATCCGTACATACAACTATCCGCAGAATCGGGTCACGGATCATCGGATCGGATATACGGTCAATCAGCTCGACCGGATCATGGATGGGCGTCTGGATGATCTGATGCAGGCGCTTCAGCTTGCCGATCAGCAGGCCAAGCTGGCAGGAGAAAAGAAATAATGACCTACCATGCGCTCGTGAACGAAGGCCGCAAACGTCTTCTCAAAGCCGGTCAGGGCGAACAGGCAGCCCAGCTGCTCATGGTCGAGCTGTGTTCTCTCAAGGACATCAATTTGTACATGGTCATGGATGAAGAAGCGGATGAGCAGATCCAGACCGATTATCTGGAAGGAATCCATCTCATGGAAAAAGGGTCTCCGCTCGGTTATGTGCTTGGGTATGAGTGGTTTTACGGATACCGCTTCACGGTCAACGGGAATGTTCTCATTCCGCGTCCTGAAACGGAAGAGCTCGTTGCGCTTGTGCTCGGCCTGTTCGACGATCACTTTGCGGACCGGGACCATGTCAATGTATTCGATGTCGGGACCGGCTCGGGGGCGATCGCGATCTCGCTTTCGCTCGAGGAACCGAAAATGGACGTGATCGCTTCCGATATTTCCAAAGAAGCGCTTGATGTAGCGTACGAGAACAATAAACAGCTCAACGGACGGGTCAGCTTTATCGAAGGCAGCATGCTCGAACCGTTTATCGACCGGGATCTGCACTGCGATCTTCTCGTATGCAATCCTCCGTATATTCCTGCACAGGAAAAGATGGAGCATAGTGTCGTGGATTTTGAGCCGCACGTCGCGCTGTTTGGGGGCGAGGACGGTCTGAAATTTTACCGCGAAGTATTCGAACGGGCGCACGAAGTATGCACCGACCATGCGGTCATGGCCTTTGAGATGGGCTGGGATCAGGGGGAACGGCTGAGAAAGCTGGCACTCTCCTATTTCCCAAAAGCAACGGTCAAGGTCCATAAGGATCTGTCGGGCAAAGACCGGATGCTTAGCGTAGAACTGTAGAAAAGAAGGTAATCAAATGGTTTTAAGTAAAAACTCCCCGTGCTGGTGCGGGTCCGGAAAGAAATATAAACACTGTCATCAGGAATGGGACAATACGGTCAATGTTTTGAAGCTGCAGGGCAAAAAGGTGCCCACACACGATATGATCAAAAGCGAAGAGGATCTCAAATGGATCCGCAAAGCGGCAAAGATCAATACGGGCGCGCTCGATCTGGTGGCGGAAAAGATCCATCCGGGCATGACGACCGGCGAGATCGACAAGCTTGTCTATGACTATACGGTGCAGCATGGAGGCATTCCGGCACCATTAGGCTATGAAGGGTTTCCAAGAAGCTGCTGCACCAGCGTCAACGATGAAGTATGTCACGGCATTCCCGATGATGAGCGCGTTCTTGAAGAAGGCGATATTGTCAATGTGGACTGCACGACCATCTTCCATGGTCATTATGCGGATGCGAGCCGCATGTTCTGTATCGGCCGTGTTTCCGAAGACGCAAAACGCCTTGTCGACGTCACGAAAGAATGCATGGAAGCGGGGATCGCGGCTGTGCGTCCGTGGGGACATCTGGGCGATATCGGAGCTGCCATTCAGGAACTGGCCCATAAAAACGGCTACAGTGTCGTGGTCGATTACGGCGGACATGGTGTAGGCAATGATTTCCATGAAGATCCGTTCGTTTATCACGTTGGTATCAAGGGACAGGGAATGATCCTGGCACCAGGCATGGTCTTTACGATCGAGCCGATGATCAATGAAGGCGACTACCGCCTCTATATCGATGCCGATAACGGCTGGACCTCCTATACAGAAGACGGCAAGCTGTCTGCCCAGTGGGAGAATACGATCCTTGTCACAGACAAAGGGATCGAAAAACTGGCGTGGTAAAAAATACAATAGTTGAAAAAAGCTTCGGTCTAATTCCGAAGCTTTTTGTGTGTAAGCGGGAAAAAGAACCGCGTATAGTTAAAGGCCCCTGTCTGTGAGATACTTCTCGCAAGCAGGGGCCCTTTTTCTTTCGGGTTATACGCATTGTTCTTTGACTTCTGCATTCCACGGCATCATCTGATCAAGGATCTCGTCACTCAGCTGCCCGATCTTTCCCCTCAGTTTTTCCAACACGTACAGTATGTATTTGTACGGTACCAGTCCGTTGGCTTTCGCACTTTCTACGACCGAATACAGTACGCCGCAGCTTCGGGCTCCTCTCGGACTTCCCGAGAACAGCCAGTTGCGCCGTCCGATCGCGAAGCTTCGGATCGTTCTTTCCGATAACGAATTGGTCATCGGTACATTGCCGTCTTTTAGATAAATCTTCAGTCCTTCTTCGTTATCTACCAGATAATTCAGGGCCTGTTTTTCCTTTTGGGTTGTCCAGCCTTCTGTGGCCAGGGCTGTTTTTGCGCACACGAAAACCTGCTCCACGAGCCCTCCTTCGCGCAGCATCCTTTCTTCTTTTCGTTCTTTTGGCTTCAGTTTCTGAAGCTTCGCTTCGATACGGAAGATCTTCATGATCTGTGTAAGTATCTTCACTGACACGGATCCTGCTGCTTCCTTCAGGCCTTCCAGAGCATCTACAAAGTACCTTCTGGCATGAGCCCAGCACAGTGCTCTTTCGTCATGATCGACCTGATTGTATCCGGCATAGTCGTCTGTGATCAATATCCCTGCGAATCCTTCCAGATAATCGGCGGCATACTTTCCGCCTCTTCCGGGCTGATAGTCGAACAGCCGCATCGGATGTTCGCTTTCCTGTATCGAACTGTACACCCACATATACGACTTGTTCGTATTCCTGCGCCCCTCTTCCTTCATGACCTGGATGGTCGTTTCGTCGCAGTGTATATACTCCTCTTTCAGCAGGTGACTTTTCATCCGTTCGATCAGCGGTTCGAAATAACTCTCCGATCCCAGCATCACCCAGTTGGACATCGTTCTTCGGCTCACAGGAAGCTTCCAGCTCTTCCATTCCTTTTCCTGCCGGTAATAGGTCATGCCTTTGACAAACCGTTCGTTGGCCACATAGGCCAGGGCCTGCGCGCTCGCAAAAGAACCGGGGATCAAAGCGGCCGGCGCGTCTGTCTTATAAAGAACGCCTTCCCCGTCATTCATGCAGGCAGGGCAGGCGTAGGTTTCTGTATAAATGTCTTCGATGATGATCTGCGCAGGGAGGACCTTTACGATCGTGTGCGCTTTCTCTTCGCCCACCTTGATCATTTCTTCTCCGCAATATGGACATTTCTTTTCTTCTTCGGTCGCTTCGATCACCACTTTTTCATGCGGAAGGGAGTCCAGGTCGTCCGTACGGTTCGGACAGCGGCGGCGCTCATGCGCCTTGACTGTCCCTGTACGTTCTTCCTGTTTCGGTTCCGGATAATCCATAGTGAACAGAGGTTCCATATTGGCCATCATCTCAAGCGCGGCTGCCTTTTCGCTCTTCCGGCCGAAAAGCATCTTCTGAAGCTTGCGGATGATCTCGTCCTTCTGTTCGATCTTATCGTACAGCTTTTCGATCAGTTCCGATTGTTTCTCGATCTGCTCGGACTGTTTTTTCAGCTGCTCGTTCATGATTTCCAGAATCTTTTGAATTTCCATGCTGGATCCGTTGTCCTGTGCGAAGTAACCATCTTTCATGACCCGACTATAACACACTTGGAAAGGCTTTTCCATCACACAATATATGCACGTTTTCGTGCTGGACGAATCGCATTTTTCTGTACAATGCTCAGTCCGTCAAGCAGCCATCTGAGCTCCTGTTCGCTCAGCGCAATGACTTCTTCCTCCGTTCTGGGCCATTGAAACTTTCCATTCTCTAGACGCTTGGTGATGAGCATGAACCCATCCTCTTCCCAAAGCAGTCCTTTGATGGTGGAAGTCTTTCTGCCGCAGAACAGAAAGAGGATATTCTGACGCGGGTCCAGCTTCATGGAAGATTGAACCAGCAGGCACAGGCCGTCAATGCCTTTGCGCAGATCCGTGTAGCCGGGACGGATGTACACATGATCGATGCGGTTAAAATCAAGAGATCTCATAATGAATCGAGGACCGTTCGAATCAGCACCGGTTCCGTATGATTATGGATATAGATCTTGCCTTTGGAAGACTGAATAACGATAGCTGGCCGATCCGATCCGGTTTGTTTCCTGGGACCCGGATCAGGAAGGCGGACTTCAGCAAAAGAAGAATAGGTATTCGAATTCTGTTTTGATTCGCTCATGAAAAAACCTCCAGTTCATAGCATCAATATACTGAATGAACTGGAGGCTGAATACCCGCGGTTCTTTTTCCCGCTTACTTTTGTGTGGAGAAAGAATGTCTTTTTCAGCCTCTTTAATTCAGAGCAATTAACTGTTTCTGATAATAAACAGTCCGCTCCAAATCTTTTGTTTCAAAATATTCTGCAGCAATTTTTAAGGTAATGCGGATCATTTCCGGATTATTACGATTTTCTGCCTGTTTTAAAAAGTGGGAGACACTGCACTCGAATTGTACATTATCGCCTATGATACCGTTTTGCAGAACATCTAGAAAGGCTTTGGTGTAGGGATCTTTCTTTTCTGCAGGAATGTTCCCGATTTCCTGCAGACATTGTTCATTATCATGTAAAAAATAACAGGCAAGTGGAATGTTGAAATATAGTTCAAAAAAATCGGAACCGGCCTGGAAAGCTTGATGAGTTGCGGTAATAGCCTGCTGATATTGTCCGCTCTGGATATAGAGCCATGCTAGATTATCCCGTATTGCACATACGAATTTCTGATCTTTTCCTTCGAATGCATCAATCAGGTTGAAATATAAAAGTTCAGCTTCTTCATACTGCTTAAGCAGAGAAAGTGCAATGGCTTGATACATTTTCAAAAATTTGATTCGCTCAAAATATAGTGTCTCGTTTAAAATGTCCAAAGCTTTTTGTGTGTATCGATAGGTGGAAAAACCTTGGTTTTCTCTTAAACAGATAGAAGCTCTCAAATAGCAATCTAAAGCATAGTAAATTGTATTTTCATTTTGATTATAGCGGTTTAACTCGTTCAGATGAGAAAGAGCTTCTTGATAAGCTTCCTTATCACAAAAATGTTTGGCACAAAGGATATGAAGTATACATATTTCGTCATCAGAAAAAACAGAATGATATTCATTTAATAATTGCAGTGCTTTTTCATTCATCTTTTTATTGATCAAGATATCGTTTAAAAAGTCGAGCAGCATTACATGAAAAAAGTCATAGGAATCTATAGTATCGTGATTGATGGATTTTTGACTAATAAATGTGTCGTAGAGTTGTCCAGCTTTTTTATAATTAAAATCGCAGTATGCAGTGAAAATCCTTTGAATATATTGTTTCACAATATGCAAAGATTGAACATTCTCGCTGAAGTAACTGTCATAAAAATTGAGCAGAGTAAAAAAAAGATCATCGCTGATTTGGAGAGAACCTGATTCAATTCGAAACAGAGTTCCGCGATTAATATGCAAAGATTCTGCCGTAAAATAAATAGACAGGTTTTCTTCTTCCCGCTGATAATGTAGGTAGTTCGCTTTTATCTTGTTTAAGAATTCTCTATTGATTGTAATTGTTTCCATTAAAAACATTATAACATTTTAATGTATATGGTTTCAATATCGCTGACGTTGTTAACAGTTGACGATTGTACAAAAAATCAATACATGATAATGTGTTTTTAAAGAAAGGAAGCTGTATATGAAAAAGATTACGATAGGTTTAATTTTATCAGTAATGGCTTTAGCTATATGTCCAATATACGCTGAATGTGAAAGCGGGGAGGAAAACCAACCAATATATTGCACATTTGATGATAATGGAGAATGGATTTGTAAAGATAAAAATGGAAATCAGGTAGATCCTCCAGAGGGTTTATATGGAAATAATTGGGGAGATCATTAATAGTTATGGATATATGTCTTGGATAATAAAAAAGAAAATTTAGGAAAAGGAGAATGGAAAGTGGATACGCCCCCGATTTAGAGAATTAGCATCATTATTTAGAGATTAGATTAAAGTGAATTAAATTTATTGCTTAACCAATTTAAGCTTTTCTAAATAGACGACTTTATAATCGCTTAGTAATGTCTGCTGGCTTTTTAGACCGATCTATAGAATAAAAGACAAGCTTAAATAGGACATGACGAAAAGAACAGTAGGAATATTAAATTCGATACATAATTAAATTTTATAAAAAGAGGATATAAAGAATTATCTCATGGAGGAAATTATGACTATTAAATTAAAAAAGATGTTTTTATTACTTACTTCAGCATGTTTTATGATTATGTTATTAACTACTACAGCATTTGCTTCGTCTAGAAAATTAATCACCAAAACAGTTACTGGAACATTAAACATTTATAGTGCTTATACTTATAATTATCATTTTAATTCTAGTGCAGTATTAACATACGATGGAAATTCAATTTCTCAAATTTCTGATTTAAGTTTCTCAAATGTAGGATATACTGCTTCTCAACCAAGTTTAAGTGCAAATTTTATTCCAAGTCAAAAGAGTAAAGCAAATTATGGTTCTTATGCTACATATGTTGTTACATTGACTCGAAATGTATATGGCTATTATAGTGATAAAGTGGACTATACTTTAACTTATAGACCAAGTGATAGTGGCACACCATATTCATTAAATGAAGAAGATTCCTTTATTGTAACAGTTGAGGTGAGTGAACCATATGATATTGTATATATGGATTAACAGTTATGGAATTCTTAGTATCAGAAAAAATAATATTCGATAGCGTGACTTTTGATCTGTTGAACAAAACGTTTGAAATTCTGGATGGTTCGATTGGCGTGTATCGTTATGAAGATATCAAACGGTTCGCCATCTTAAACGAAAATGCCAGATATCGCGGGAAACAGACTCCATTTACAGCATTACTTCCAGGATCAGGCCTTCCTGCCGGTATATTTTCCTATCCGTATATGTACGTAGGAATAAAAGTTGTGCTTAAGGATGAAACGATCTTAGGAATTTACGTATCAAAAGAAAAAACTATGCTGAATACCGATCAGTATATTCACGATAGAAAGATAGCTAACGAAATAAGCCAGGTCTTTCAGGATATAGTAAATAATTATGCCTCCTTAAATGAGGATAATCCAGAAAAGTAAGCAAGGAGCAATTTCCTGCATGCTAAAGCCACTTTATTAAAGCGGATCTCAATGTCAGAATACGGATACCCGAATAGTATAGGTAGAATTCATGGATTATATCGATTATTAGTCAATGGATTTCTACCTTTTTTCTCAGAAAAAAAGGCGGAGTTTCTCCGCCGTAACTGTTTTACTGGACCTGACCGCCATCCACAGGCAGAATCGCACCGGTAATGTATTTTGCCGCATCGCTTGCCAGGAATACGAACGCATTCGCGATATCCTGCGGCTCGCCTACACGACGAAGCGGGATCATTTTAATGAGCGGCTCGATCATTTCTTTTGGCAAAGCTTTGACCATATCCGTCTCCGTAATACCAGGCGCTACCGCATTGACCCGGATATTGTATTTGCCAAGCTCGCGCGCCAGCGACTTTGTGAATCCGTTGACCGCAAATTTGCTTGTCGGATAAGCGACGCCGCTTGGCTGTCCGTAGGTGCCGACCATCGAACTCGTATTCAGGATCACGCCGCCACCTTGTTCTTTCATGAAATCGAGCGCAGCCAGCGAGCACGCGAACGGCGCCTTGATGTTCAGATCCATCACTTTATCAAAATGTTCTTCTGAATATTTTTCGAACGGTGTCGCATCCGAGATCCCTGCATTGTTGATCAATACATCAAGAGAACCGAATTCATCCACGATCGCTTTGAAATCCTCTTTCATCTTTTCCACATCCGTCAGCTTCGTCCATTTTCCGGATACATTGGGATCGTTGAGCTCGGTCAGAGCTTTCTGGACTGTTTCCTGGCGCGAACCGTACAGCACGACACGATATCCTTCCTTCAAAAACGCTTTTACGGTTTCGAAACCGATCCCGCGCGTTCCTCCTGTTACTACACAAACTTTCATCATATGTTGCCTCCTGATTTAAAGTCTTATTATTCTATTATGGTTTTTTTTCGCCCTGAAACAAGTTCTGTACCAATATAGACTCATTCGAAACCTGTTCATCCAGCCGGCTGTCATGGTATACTGAATACATGTTTATGACAGAAAAACAAAAACAAGCCGCAAAGCAGCTTCTCGCCACATTGTCCCTTCATGAAAAATGTCAGCTTCTTTCCGGGAAGGATTACTGGCATCTTCACGTTCCCCAGGGACAGGATGCGTATATGATCAGTGACGGACCGAGCGGTCTGCGCAAGCAGCTCGGCAAAGCCGACTATTTCGGCATCCATGAAAGCGTGAAATCGATCTGCTATCCGGCACCAGTCACATGCGCTTCCACGTTTGACCGCAGCCTGCTCTTCCAGCTAGGCGAAGCCATGGCCTCCGACTGCATCGATCACGATGTGGCCATGCTGCTGACACCCGGCATCAACCATAAACGTTCGCCTTTAGGAGGACGGAATTTCGAGTATTACAGCGAAGATCCGTATGTGACCGGGCAACTTGCCAGTGCGCTGGTCCAGGGCATCCTGAGCAGAAAGATCGCGCCATGCGTCAAACACTTCGCATGCAACAACCAGGAATACGCCCGCATGCTTTCGGACTCGATCGTCGATGACAGAGCGCTTGCCGAGATTTATCTGAAACCGTTTCGAACAGTCATCGAACATACGGATCCGCCCGCTGTCATGACTGCCTACAACAAGCTCAACGGCATGTACTGCACCGAAAATAAAGCACTCATGGACCTGGGAAGATCGTGGGGATTTGACGGCATGTATATCAGCGACTGGGGCTCTCTCAACGACACAGCAGCCAGCTTTCGGGCAGGACTCGATCTGGAAATGCCCGGAAACGAGGAAACGGTCCGGGACATGGAAGAAGCCGTGCAAAGCGGAAGCTGCAGCGAAGAAGTGATCGATCAGCGCGCGCTCAAAGTGCTCGAACTGATCGTGCACCATACCCAGGACCACCCGAAGTACCGTGCGATCCCTCTTGAAAAGCGAAAGAAGATCGCGCAGGAAGCCGCCCAGTGCGGCATCGTCCTGCTGAAAAATGAAAACGGGATCCTTCCTTTGAAAAACAGCCGCATCACGCTGATCGGCAGCTTCGCCAGGCACCCCCGCTTTCAGGGAACGGGCAGCTCGAAAGTCAATCCGGTCGAGATCGACTGTCTTGCCGATCAGCTCGATCATGCCTATTATGCCAGAGGATTTGACGAGCACGGCCATACCAATGAAGTCCTGCTCAAAGAAGCGCTCGCTTTAGCTAAAAAAAGCGAAACGGTCGTGATCTGTGCCGCACTGCCCGATGAATACGAATCGGAAGGATTTGACCGCACGACCCTTGATCTGCCTCAAGGGATCGATACGGTGATCGAAGCGGTTACCCGGATCCATTCCCGGGTCGTTGTCGTGATGGAATGCGGCGCGCCGGCCGCCATGCCATGGCAGGAAAAGGTGAGCGGCATCGTGTATGCGTATCTTGGCGGCAGCTACGGGCAGAAAGCGCTCGCCAATGTCCTGCTCGGCCAATGCGATGCCCAGGGACGCCTGGCCGAAACGCTCGTAAGAAACGACGAGCAGATCCCGTGGTTCCTGCGCCAGAAAGAGCGGAAAACAAGCTGTTATCTTGAAAGTGTGTATACCGGATACAAATACTGGAACGAAGCGGATGTGGACATCGCTTATCCATTCGGATACGGCCTTTCCTATACGACATTCGCCTATCATGATTTTAAACAGGAACATAATACCATTTCCTTTCAGGTCACGAATACGGGAAACCGGCCGGGCGTGGAAATCGTACAGATCTATGCGAAAAGGCTGCTTCCTTTCGGCGTGCAGAAGCTGATCGAATTCAAAAAACTGGAATGCGCTCCGCAGGAAACGGCAGCCGTTACGTATGAAATCAAAGCGGAAGATCTGACAGAGTATTTTGACGGCTGGATCATGCGAAAAGGCGATGTGCTGATCCAGGTTGGTTCCAGTTCAAGAACGATCCATCACGAATATATTATTCATACGGACGGCATCCTTCCCGATGTTCCTAAAGCGTATGAAAAGGCGGAGAATGTGCCCGGACTGACGCAGGAAGAGTTTTTGACGCTGTGCCAAAGAGAAATTACTGTGCACAACACAAAACGGCCGTACGATCACAATGTCTGTATGCAGGATCTGATGGATACCGGGCTTTTATGGCGCCTGATCGTAAAGAAGATCCAAAAGGAGAATCCGCACCTTCCGGCCGATCTTCTGTTCTGCGCGCCGCTGCGGATCCTGAAAATGAACGGGATCTCGAAAAAGACACGGGACGCCCTTCTTGATCTGGTCAACGGGCACTGGATCAAAGCGCTGAAAACGATCGATTTCAAAGAAATCAGGCAGTTCATTCAGGAAAATACGTAATACAAGGAGTAAAGGAGAAGAGAGCATGGAACATATCGAAGCAAGAAAGGATCTTAAAAACAGGAAGAGGATCGTGATCAAGATCGGTTCGTCCTCGCTGACCCATCCGCAGACCGGACATCTCGATCTGATCAAGATCGAAGTGCTTGTGCGCGAGATCAGCGACCTGCTCAATCGCGGGAAGGAAGTCATCCTCGTTTCCTCTGGAGCGATCATGGTCGGCTCGCGGCTGATCGGCTTCCATCATAAGCCCGGCAAGCTTGCGCTCAAGCAGGCGTGCGCTTCGATCGGGCAGGCAAAGCTGATGATGATCTATCAGAAGCTGTTCAATGAATATAATCAGACTGCTTCCCAGATCCTGCTGACCAACTACACGCTGGGCAGCGAACCATCGTGTTCGAACGCACGCAACACACTGGAAGAGCTTCTCAAGCTCAAGGTCGTGCCGATCGTCAATGAAAACGATACCGTCGCGACCGAGGAAATCGAAGTAGGCGATAATGATACGCTCAGCGCCGCTGTAGCCAGGCTGGTCGGCGCGGACCTGCTCATCCTGCTGTCCGATATTGACGGACTGTTCACAAACGATCCCAACATCGATCCGGATGCCCGCTTTATCGGCTACGTGGAACAGCTCGACGATCGTTTCTTTGGCATGGCAAAGAATACGAGCAGCTCAGGCGTAGGGACAGGAGGGATGAGCACGAAGCTTGGCGCGGCCAGATCGTGCATGGAACACGGATGCGATATGATCATTGCCAACGGCAGGGATTTTCATATTATTCACGAGCTGATCAACGGAGAAGACAAAGGAACATTGTTTAAGGGAGGAAATGCGAAATGACGACATACATTGAATCGCTGGGCCAAAGAGCGTGCGCGGCCAAAAGAGAAGCGGCGCGGCTTTCGGCAAACAGAAAAAACGAAGTGCTTGAAAAAGCGGCGCAGGATCTGATCGATAATACAGACATCATTCTGGAAGCTAACGCGCTCGATATGGAAAACGGAAGAGCGAACGGGATGGATGCGGGCCTGCTCGACCGGCTGTATCTGGATGCAGGCCGTATCGAAAGCATTGCGCAGGGGCTGAAACAGATCGCTTCGCTCAATGATCCGGTCGGAGAAGTGCTGGGCATGAAAAAAAGGCCGAACGGACTGATGATCGGAAAAAAGCGGGTCCCGCTCGGCGTGGTAGGGATCATTTTCGAGGCCAGGCCGAATGTGACGGCTGACGCGTTCGGATTGTGTTTCAAGGCTGGAAATGCCGTGATATTGAAAGGCGGAAGCGACGCCATCCATTCCATACGGGAAATCGTGAGCATTCTGCGGCAGACGCTCGAAAAGAGCAATGTGCATCCGGACTGTCTGCTGCTTGTTGAAGATACTTCGCGCAGCGCCGCTGTCGAGCTGATGAAACAGAACCAGTATCTCGACGTTCTGATTCCCAGGGGTGGTGCGGGCCTGATCCGTGCTGTAGTGGAAAACAGTACGGTGCCGGTCATCGAAACAGGAACCGGAAACTGTCATATTTTTGTGGATGAATCGGCCGATCTCGATCAGGCTGTGGAGATCATACGAAATGCCAAGACACAGCGTGTCGGGGTATGCAATGCGCTCGAATCGCTGGTCGTGCATGAACGGATCGTGGATGCGCTCATACCGCGCCTTGGAGCGGCTTTGCGCGAAAAAGACGTGGAACTGGTCGGAGACGAGAAGGTCTGTCTGGCCGATCCTCTGATCCGGACCGCATGCGAAAAGGACTGGGGAACCGAGTATCTGGCGCTCAAGCTTTCTATAAAAACCGTAGCGGACGTGGACGAGGCGATCGCGCATATCAACAAGTACAATACGGGCCATTCGGAATCGATCCTGACAGAAAACTATACGAACGCGCAGAAATTTCTCGATGAAGTCGATGCGGCCTGTGTTTATGTCAATGCCTCCACACGGTTTACGGACGGTTTCGAGTTTGGGTTTGGCGCGGAGATCGGGATCAGCACTCAGAAACTGCATGCCCGCGGTCCGATGGGGCTCGATGCGCTCACAACGACAAAATACGTTATTTTAGGGTCGGGCCAGATCCGGAAATAACGTAACCGCTTTCATTGTTCCGGGATTTATGCAGATTTGACCTATCATTTAAAAACCTGTATGATACCTCGGAAAGGGAGGAAATGATATGGAAAAATGGACACAGGAACAATACGCTGACCGTCTTCGCGAGATGAAGCAGGAAGCGCATGATAAAATGTGGCTTTATATCGAACTGAACGCGAAGGAATTCATGAATGAATGCGAGCCGGATGTCAAAAACCTGAGCAGCTGCTGCAAGGCGATGGTTGCTTCGATGCTTGAAGGGGACGGGTATATCGTCGAACCGAAGATCCGCACAAAAGTTGCCGGAGCTTTGACCGTCCGCTACTATGTAGACAATCTGAGCCCGGAACGCAGAACGTATGCGCAGGCCCAGCTGGACGCATAATCAATAATAAATAAGAATATATGGATCCATCAAATATATTTTGCGGAACATATATTCTTTTTCTTTGGCCTAGATGAGCCCGAGCATGTTTGATGCCGTCCAGATAAAGAATCTCATACGCCCTCCTCTTTCTTTTGTGATCAGTATACGGCTTTTATAAAAGAGGGAAACGTGATAAATTAACCATTCTTTTGCATATATTAGCCAGACAGGGAAATATTTACACACTGGGACTAATTTTTCGTAGAATAGCGGAATATTTATGTTAAAATTACCGTATAAAATGTAGTTTCAGAGGATAGATTATGAATGAAAAGGTTTTGATCACGATTTCGCGTGAATATGGTTCTTATGGTCGGGAGATCGGGCGTCGCCTGGCAAAAAGATTGAATATCGCTTATTACGATAAGGAGATCCTGGAAAATGCGGCGGAGCAGCTTGGTGTTTCAAAAACGTTTTTTAGTGATGATAATTTAAATGAGTCCGGACTTTTTTCTTTGAGCGGCCGGATGAATTATGGTCTGAAAAATCTCACCGAGCTTTCTTTGTCTACGAATGCCTATGATACGGCCAGACAGATCATTCGGGATCTGGCGGCAAAAGAAAGCATGGTGCTTGTAGGCCGGTGTGCCAATGTGATCTTAAAGGACGAGCCGGGCATCATTTCCGTGTACTGCTACGGCGATCTTGAAGACCGGGTGCGCCGGGTGATCGAGGAGTATGGCGTTCCGAAAGCGCATGCCCGCAAGGTAGTGCTCGATACGGACCGGAAACGGGCAAAGTTTTATGAATACTATACGCACCGCAAATGGGGCGATATCGATGACTTTGATGTGTCGATCAATACGTCGAAAAGAACGCCCGAAGAAGCGGTGAATCTGCTGGCGGAAGTGTTCTGCGAAAAGCAGAAACATCTGAGCAAAGCGTAAAAAAGCAGAGAATACCTCTGCCCGGACTGCTGATGGTTGAATGTCAGCAGTTTTTTTTCAGGTCGATCATACAGATCTTTGGCGCAGCTGTTTTCGGCAAAGTGTTTTTGTGATCGTACAGAAACTGATCGTCGCTATGCATAGGACGATCATGCAGAACAGTCCGTTCATAATGATCTCCTTTCTAGTTATAAAGTTAGTTATATCTAACTTTAATTTACCCGACATCTCGGTTCCTGTCAATCATGCCGCTTCAACCATTAATCTTTCATTCCTTTTTCTCTTTTTCTGTATGTTCTTTCATCTGCCTGAGCACTTCATTGATATCTTTATTGAGACAGAGCGACCGGTCTGCGATCTCCTCGGGACAGAAGGCTTCACCCGCATTGACACATGCATAAAAAGAGCCGGGGTTCTGTGCTGTCATCCGCCAGAACGGGTACTTGATGATCCCGGGCGTGTTCATCCCGACACCAAGTTCGATAAAAACGATCCGGGAATTTCTATGCTGTTTCAAAAACGCGTCATACCGCTGTGCCACTTCGTTCCACCCTTCATCTTCTACAAACGTACGGTCTGCCCGCAGGTTCATGGACATCCATTCGCCGCAGCGCGGACAATGAGGCACCAGAGAGGACGGGACGCTCATTTTCGGCATTGTTCCTTCCGGCAGAACAAGTTCCTTGTCTTCCGTGATCGTATACCCCTGCGCTTCGACCATTTTCTGAATGATCATCTCATTATCATACGTCTGCTCATGACATGGTGTGCTGCACTGAAACAGACCGTAGTCGCCCTGTGTATAAAAGAGCCTGTTTTTATCGAAGCCGGCTTTCTGAAACTGATGGTCGACATTGGTCGTGATCACGAAATAGTTTTTGTCTTTCACAAGATCGAACAGGATTCTGTATGTAGGGTTCGGAGCATCCATGTAGCGGTTGATATAAATATACCGGCTCCAGTACGCCCAGTGTTCTTCGGGCGAACGATACGGATAAAACCCGCCCGAATACATATCATGAAAGCCGTATTTGTGTTCGAAATCCGAAAAATAGCGCGCAAAGCGTTCTTTGGCATAGGTGAATCCGGCCACTGTTGAAAGACCGGCGCCCGCCCCGATCACGATCGCATCCGCTTCACTGAATTTTTCTAAAAATGTTTTCATAGAGCTGTCTGTCTTTGTCTTTAAATACATTGAAAATCACCTCGATCCTGCTGTCTGTTTTCTTTTTATAGCTTAATACGGTTTTTACGGCAATCTGTGCAGCCAGATCATTGGGGAAGCGGAATTCCCCGGTCGAAAGGCAGCAGAAGGCCACGCTTTTTAAATGAAGCCGGTCCGCTGCTTCCAGACAGGACCGGTAGCACCGGGCCAGCGCCGTTTCATCCTGCTTTCGGACCGACGAATAAATGATCGGCCCTACCGTATGCAGGATATAGGTGCATGGAAGATTATACGCATCGGTCACGATACATGACCCGTTGTATCCTTGCGTTTCCATGATCCGGGCACATTCGCTTCTGAGCTGTACGCCCGCAAAGGTGTGGATCGCATTATCGATGCAGCCGTGATTCGGATAAAAGCACCCGAGCATCTGATCGTTGGCCGCGTTTACGATCGCATCGCATTTCAGCGTCGTGATATCGCCCTGCCATAAAGATATGTCCGGAAGAGAAGGAGAAACCGGGATAAGATCTTCTGTGGAAGTAATTTCTTTTCTTCTTGTTTCCTCCTGCAGATACTCGTCCTGTACCTGAAGAAATTGCGTTCCGGCAAAACCGGGCGGCCGCACATTGAACAAAGCCCGGAGCAGTCTTTTTTGTTCCGATTCGTTTTCCGGTATTTCGATTGCCGCATATTCGGGCTTTTCCTTTAAAAGTTCTTCGATTAGCCATCTTCTTCTTTCGTTCTGATCCATAAGAGCATCCCTCCCTGCTTCTGTATGCCTATACGATAGCGCAAAACTATACAGAAAATAAGTACGCACTTTTTCCATCCCAGGTAACCGGAAGGTAACGATAAGAAAAACACTCCCTGTCCGTATCGGCAGGGAGTGTTGTGTGATTTGACATGCGTGGTTTTTTATGCCTTTTTCTTCGACTCGAGCAGCGCCTTGCACAGCACGCTGTTGGAGCGGGTCGTGCTCAATGCCTTGAGCGTTGTCAGTGTATCCTCGATCGTATTGGATGAGAGCCATTCGCGCCGGATCATTTCCTCGACATCGTACGCTTCCTTGCTGAGCAGCAGATTGTCGTGACGTGTGGAAGAACGCTGGATATTGATCGCCGGATAAACGCGGCGTTCTGCCAGAGTCCGGTCCAGATACAGTTCCATATTACCGGTTCCTTTGAATTCCTCGAAGATCATCTCATCCATGCGGCTGCCCGTATCGACCAGGGCCGAAGCAATGACGGTCAGCGAACCGCCTTCGCGAATATTTCTGGCTGCGCCGAAAAGACGTTTCGGACCATACAAGGCATTCGGATCCAGACCGCCCGACAAAACTTTTCCGGTCGAAGGAACGACCAGGTTATACGCTCTGGAAAGACGAGTGATCGAATCGAGCAGGATCACGACATTCTCGCCGAATTCCACAAGCGATTTTGCTCTGGCAAGCGCCATTTCCGCCACCCGCTTATGGTGGGCAGGCTGTTCGTCGAACGTGGAATAGACGACCTCGACATGATCCTTGTTTTCGCCGGCCGCCTCGATCACGAGCTCCTTGAACGCGGTTACTTCTTCCGGCCGCTCGTCAATGAGCAGAACGATCAGATACACATCTTTGTGATTTTTCAGGATCGACTGAGCGAACATCTCGAGCAGCGTCGTCTTGCCGGCTTTCGGGGGCGCCACGATCATTCCGCGCTGGCCGTAGCCGATCGGCGCGAACAGATCGACGATCCGGCCCGCAAAATTATTTTTCACGGTTTCCATCTTCATCTTTTTGTCCGGAAAGACAGGTGTCAGCTGATCGAACCGTTTGCGGCTCAGGCAGTCCTTGATCGAATGTCCGTTGACAAGATCCACGCTTTCGAGCGCTCGGGCCGACTGGCCGTGCTTTGGAGAAGCGACACCGTCGATCCGGTCGCCTGTGCGCAGCTTGAGCGCTTTGATCTTGGATTCGGAAACGTAGACATCGTCGTCGCCTGACAAGTAGTTATCCTGCCTTAAGAAGCCGAAGCCTTTTTCCATGACTTCCAGGATCCCGGTCGCGCTTGTCCGCTCGCGGTTTTTCTTTTCCTGCAGCTCGCGCTGCGCTTTGGCAATATCGATCTGTTCCACATGGATCCGGTTGACCGATGTGATCTTTTTCAGTATGAATTCCGAACGGCCTTCCGGATCTTTTTCCGCTTCTCCGACAATATAGTCATGATTTGATAAATTATACGCACTGATAAATGCACTGTCTGTAAAAACATCCCCGAGATCGGTACGGATAAATCCGAATCCCTGATGAAATGTTTCCAGCATTCCTTCAATTTGAATCAAGGATAATTCCTCCTTTATTTAACTTTTATTATAACGGAAAAAAAGCGGTTTAGAAAATCTAAACCGCTGCAGATCCGTAAAATCTTTTACATGAAGTACGGAGATGCAAAGTAAAGCACGAAGATCACGAGCAGTACCCATACCGTGATATGCACTTCTTTTGTCTTTCTTGCCGCGATCATCGAAACAGCGTACGCGATAAATCCGAACGCGATACCGTTTGAGATCGAGTATGTCAGAACCATCGCGATGACCGTGACAAACGCGGAAACCGCATAGATCATGTTGTCCCATTCGATTCCTTTGAGCTGCTGAGCCATCATGACACCGACAATGATCAGCGCCGGCGCTGTGACCGCATTCGTGATGGCAGAAAGCAGGATCGGCGAAATGAATACAGACAGCGCGAACAGGACACCTGCTGTTACAGCCGTAAGACCTGTGCGGCCGCCCACACCAACACCGGAAGTCGATTCAACGAAGCTTGTTACAGTCGAAGTACCTAAAACAGCACCGAAAACCGTACCGATCGAGTCAGCAAGCAGCGCCTGTTCCGCGCCTTCGAGCTCGCCTTTCGAGTTGACAAGGCCGATTTCGTTTCCGATCGCGACCAGAGTACCCGCTGTATCGAAGAAGTCGACAAACAGGAACGAGAAGATGATGACGATCGCGTTCATCGGATTGGCGAAAAGCTCTCCAAAACCGCTCGTAAACGCGCCGACAGTGCTCATATCAAAATTCATAGCCCATGATTCAGGAAGAGCAGGCATTCCGTCGATACCGAATGCACCGCAGATGATACCGATCACAGCCGTGATGACCATGCTTACGAATACGGCCGCAGGCACTCTTTTAACGACCAGGCCGATCGTGATCAGCAGCCCAACGACCGCCAGCAGGACCGTTGGATCGGTAAAGTTTCCAAGCCCTACAAAAGTAGATGGATTTGCGACGATGATACCGGCATTTTTGAACCCTACAAAGGCGATAAAGAAACCGATACCGGCACCAATCGCCAGCTTCAGCTGTACTGGGATCGCATCGATGATCATCTTGCGGATCCCTGTTACCGAGATGACCACAAAGATCAGACCACTGATAAATACCGCAGCCAGAGCGGCCTGCCAGCTCATTCCCATCTGTCCACATACTGTGTAGGCGAACAAGGCGTTGACACCCATGCCGGATGCCAGAGCAACTGGATAGTTCGCGATCAGGCCCATCAGGATCGACGCCACAGCAGCCGAAAGGGCCGTTGCCATGAATACGGCAGGAATATCCATGCCCGCATCACCCAGGATCGCCGGGTTGACACCGAGAATGTAGGCCATGGCCAGGAATGTAGTCAGACCGGCTAGCATTTCCGTCTTTACACTCGTGTGTTTTTCTTCAAGCTTGAAAAATTTGTTTAAGCTATTCATAAAATCTCCTTTTCATTACGTGGACTATTGTAATATAGAAGAAATGATATTTCAAACCTTTTCACACAATTCCCACATAATGTTTCAAAGAAGTGAAAGTCAGATCGCAAATATTGCATCTGTTTCATAAAAAAACAGCAAAATCACACGATTTTGCTGTAAATAAAGGGAAAGCGGTTTCATTGTCTCATTTCGGCCATTTCCTTGAGGAACAGCGAATAAATATATGTGCGTACCGGCTTGCCGGGATCGATCAGCCGCATCGCCTTGCGGTATACATCGAGCTGCGGCATATATTTGGTCCGCAGCTCATCCATCGACTGCACATAATCGCTTTTAAAGTCGACAATGATCGTCTCTTTTTCCAGGAAGGCGACAAAGTCCATGTATCCGTGGATCATCTGCCCGTGATCCATGACCGAATAGGCGCACTCGAATTCATGGCCTTCCTTCATCCATGCCGCAAACAGCGTACTGTCATTGAGCGCCATGATCTGATCGATATCCTGGGCCGTGACACCCGAAGACTTTCTGGACGCAAAATCCCGGATGTTTTCTTCCGTGAACGGATAAGGGATCCCCCCAATGATCTCATGGAGCAGAGTGCCCCGCACAGTACGCGTATTCTCTTTCAGGGAAACCTTTTTCCAGCGCAGATCGCTCTTGGCGCGGGAAGCCGTGCGCGACTCGATCAGCGATACCGGGCCCTGATAATACTGAAGGCCCATCCGGAAGTTTTTCCGCTTTTTGATTTCCGTCCGCTCGCTGATCTCTTCCACTTCGTCAAGCACGAACAGATCGTTCGGACATGTCAGATACGTGTGGAGCAGCCAGCTCGTGTAGCTCCCTCCCTCGAGCAGCGCCCAGCCATCGAGCGGACGCCGGTAGTCGTCAAGCGAGTTGATCGTATCCACGATGATCAGCTCCTCCTCGGCCCGTGTCGTCGCCACGTAAAACACCCGCATCTCTTCCGCCAGCTCATCGTGGAATTTCTTCGCTTTGAAAGCGATCGAAGACACAGAGGGACGGCATACGCTGCGATCCTCGCTCAGCGCGCTCAGGGCGATGCCGAGCTTTTCGTCCAGCCGGATCGGGCCCGACCTGTTTTTTCCCGGCTGATCATGCTGCGACCAGATATAAACGATCGGGAACTGAAGACCTTTGGAATGATGCATCGTCTTGATCTTGACCACATCCTCTTCCTTGCCGTACGGAAACGCTTCGCTTGTCTTGTCCAGGTCCGCTTCTTCGCGGATCCGGGAAACGAAGCCCTCCAGATCGCTCTGATCCGGGTACTGCACCGCTTTTTCGAGCAGAAGATCAAGGTTTGTCTTGTCCTGTCCGTTGGTCGATTCATAATAAAAACCGTTGTAGTTGTAAATATGGCGCAGCAGCGTGCTGACAGGCAGCGTTCTCAATTCGCGCAGCGTATGGAAAGCACGCATGAACGGCTGATCCTGGATCACACTGTACAAAGACTGATCGTTCGAACGGAAAGCGCCTGCCGCAGCGACCTGCTGCTGCTCTACCTTGCACAAAGGCGAGCAGAGCACGCCGAGCAGCGCCACATCATCCTGCGGATCGAAGATCGCCTGAAGCGCAGCAAGGACGATCTGGACTGCCTGGTTCGTATAAAATCCGTGGCTGATCTCGGCCAGCACAGGAATACCGTAGGATTCGAGAACTTCTTTGAGCCGTTCGTGCGGCGTATGCGAACGGGTCAGGATGCACATGGAACGAAACGGGATCCCGAGCGCATGATGCTTGAGAATATCGGCAGCGATCAGATCCGCTTTCTGCGCGTTGAGCAGTTTTTTTGCCTGCAGCAGGCTCAGCCCGTGAGCGGCACTGTACGGAACAGCCTGCATGAACAGAAAACGGACCGGATACTGTTTCTGCTCATGCTGACGTTGTGTGCCCGGCGCCGCCGCGTCCTGGAGCGTAAACTGGATATCCGCGAACGAAGTATTCATGATCTTCTCGTAAAAATGATTGTTGAATTCGATCAGCGAGCGCGACGAACGGTAGTTTTCATTCAAAAACAACGTTTCATTGCGTTCGTCCACATGATCGATATGCGCCTGCATGATCGCCGGCTTCGCCTGCCGGAAGCCATAGATCGACTGCTTGAGATCGCCGACCCGGAACACATTGTTTCCCCGTTCGATCTTTTCGATGATGCTTTCCTGCAGCTCGTTGGTATCCTGGAACTCGTCCACCAGGATGATCTCGTATTTTGAGCGCACCTCTTCCCGGATGAGCGGATCGAGGAGCAGCTCGTAGGCAAAATGCTCCATGTCCGAAAAATCGATGATCTCCAGCTTTTTCTTCTCCTGCGCGAACAGTTCGTAGACAAGGACGCACAGATCGATGAAAAGCGCGGCGATCCTGGCATTGCTTTTTTCGTCCTGCTCCAGCCTTTGCTGCGGGAACAGAAGCTCCGTGATCTCGATCTCTGTTTTCTTGTAGGCGTCTGCCGTATTTTTGCAGTCGTGCTTGTTGATCGTTTTCGGAAAACGCTTCGTGGATTCCACCATCGCGATAAAATGATCCGCAAACGCCGTATATTCGTGCGCTTTCAGATCGTTCAGGCAGCGTTCGAGATGCATGATCTTTGAACGGAGCAGATCTTCGATATTCGTCTGTTCCTTGATCTTCAGAAACTCCATCGTGCCGCACCATTTCTGCGTCTGCCGGCACATTTCGAGCATCGCTTCAACACGTTCCTGAAAATACGTGAAAAACCAGTCCCGCACTTCAGGATCCTTGCTTCTGCATTCATTCATCCACTGCTTCGGGTCCGGCTTGGAAAGCGCGATGGCCAGGAACGATCCGATCGCTTCATGAAAGGCTTCGTCCGAAGCGCTGAACGCATGAAAATAAAGAGATAAGGAAGCCATATCATCCGGATCCATCATGCCCGCCGCCCGCTTCATGGCCTGATCGAAGGCCTGCTGGCGCAGCGGTCCGTTTTCCACATGCTGCGACATCGTGTACGAGATCGGGATCTTATAATAATAGGTCTGCACGAGCTTGTAGCAGAAGCTGTCGATCGTCGAAATATCCGCCTGCTCGAGCAGCGCAAGCTGGTCGAGCATGTACGGCGTCTGCTCCTGAGAGGAGAGCGCTTTTTTGAGCCGCGCCTTCATTTCGGCCGCCGCATCCTCGGTAAAAGTCATGGCCAGTATGGAAGCGATGGAAATTCCATCCTGTATGACCAGTCTTGTCAGGCGTTCGACCAGCATCGACGTTTTTCCCGAACCGGCGCTGGCCGATACCATGATGTTTTTGCCGCGCGATTCGATCGCCTGCAGCTGCTTTTGTGAAAAATCCATAGCCTACTCTCCTTTCTTCGCATCTTCAAGCCGGATCGCTCCGTTGCGGCAGATGAGCTTGTACGGGCAGTATACACACGCGCCGGCCGCATGGACCGGCTCGATCTGGCCAAGCGATACTTTTTCGAGTACAGAAGATGCCTCTTCCTGAAGCTTTTCCTCTTTCTGCGCGTAGGTGTCGACTTTTTTCTGCACCATTTCGAGCAGCGGGGCATTCATCCCGGCCGGCAGATCCTGCGCGACCCATCCTTTGACGAAGCGGTCGGTCAGCACGTTTTCCTCCATTTGCGGCTGCGAGATGAACTGCGCGCTCGGAACAGCCGAACGATAGCTCGTTTTATAGGCCGGCTGTTGCTGCGCCGTCTGTTTCAGCGACAGGTCGAACATGCCAAGCCCTCCCTGATCGTCATAGATCCCGGCTTTCTCAAGCTCCGGATCCAGCACGGTAAACGAGACCGCCATCGGGTCATAGGTCGCGATCGACCCTTTCATCTCGACCGAAGTGCCCTTCCAGTCGAAAGAGCGGTCGAGCTCGTATTTTTTGTTGAGCAGGGAAAGATGAAGCTTCGTTTCAAATACATCGAGCGTTTTGACAAGCTCGCTGATACGGTGCGCATATTCAATGATCAGACTGTCGAATTCGCGCGCCCGCATCGGGAACACTTTTTTCGCAAACGCGAATTCCTCCTGCACGAGCTGCAGCACATCGTCGTAGGAAAGCTCGGCATACTGCTTGTCGTGGAGCATTTTCGCTTTCTGCAGCACCCGGGAAAGCAGCGATCCGTCAACGCGCACCTCGTCTGTGGCGTTTCTTCCTTTAAGAGAAAGACCAAAGCGCAGATAATACCGCAGCGGACATTTGGAATAAGTGCTTACTTTGGCAAAAGACGAAGTGCAGCGCTCGCCGCTGAAAAAGAGCGACTGCGCATCCGCAGGCGTCAGCGCAAACTTCGGTACCGAACGGACATCGATATCGCGCACATACACAAAATCCGGATAGCGACCGATCCATCCTTCCAGCTCGGCGCTGGTTTCCAGTGTTTTGCCCGCATAATCAGACTGGGGAACGATAATCATCAGATCCGGGATCTGCTCCAGGGTCGAGAAGACAGACTGCCGTTGCCTGTTGAGTCTTTCCTTCAAGGAAGGCAGGCTGGTGCGGCGCACATAGCTTTCGTCAAAAATTCCGGTATATGTCTGCAGGGCCGGAAAGGCTTTGGCGTGGGCGCCAAGGAAAAAGCTGTGCGGGCGCAGAGCGCTCAGTTCCCGTCTGGTGCCGATGAGCACGCCCGAGATCGAATCCGGAGCCGGCGCGAAAGGATGCTTTTTTAAATAAGCGATGAACAGTCCGAGATCGGCTTCGGACACGATCTGTGCCTGGACCGATACGTAGTTATGAAGGATCCAGTCGAACGCGTCCAGATCTTCCTGATCCGGCTGCGCGATGAGCGACTGGATGTACTGCGCGATCGGCTCCATATCGCTGATTGTCCACTCGTCGAAGAAGGCGTGCTGCGCCATCCACGCTTTAGCGTGGGCCGCTTCTTCCTGCCATGAAATATAATCCGCTTCAGAAATCAGGGCGTTGTCTTCATACGGGATCGTTTCCAGATCGACACCTTCAAACTGTCTGAGCCAGTCGATGACCGGTCCGCTCTGGTCCGGGGCCAAGGTGCGGATCAGCGTGCAGTAGGTATCCATGTTTTTATCGGCCAGATAGGACAGCACGGCCGCAAACATGGCCGGCACCGCGGTCCGCGCCCTTTTGTGCAGCATCGTATACGGAATGCGCCTTGCATCCAGGATCTGCGCAAGCACTTCCTCGTCCTTCTGCTCGGCAACCGCAATGAATACCTCGTCCGCCCTCCACTGTCTTTCGAGGATCGTCTGGGCCGCGACTTCCATTTCTTTGCGGGCGTTGGCGCACGACCAGTAGCGGATCTTTTCTTTTTCGTTTTCGCCGCAGAGCCTATGCGCTCCGCGCGCAAGGAGAAAATCCGCCCAGTACTGCTCCTGCACGGAAAGATCGGTTTTCAGGATCCAGATCCGCTCGAACGGCACCGGCAGTTTTTCAAGATCCTTTGCCGAAAGAAAGCCGGCATCGATGGGCAGGAGCCGGTCGATGATCTGTTTGAGGCTCTTCTCTTTTCTTGTCGTGTCCGGAAAATCATGGACATCGTAAAGCGTGATCTCCCGTATGAAATCCAGACACGTTTTCAGAAAATCGGGGTCGTCCTTGGAGGATGCGAACGCGTTCGTTTCGTCCAGCGTGCTTAAAGCCTGTTTATAGGCATAGAGGATCTCGATCTCGCTTTTCTCGTTCGGGCTGGTCAGCGAATGGATATATGTGCTGATCGTGTTGATCTGAATGTTCAGACAGTTTCCTTTTTGTTTGTAGATCGTATCATACAGGCTCAGGTGCAAAGCGCCCGGGGCAAGGATGATCGATCGGTCCGGTATGCTGATCATGATATCTTTCCTTTCCAATGAATGCGGTTTTATAGTTTTATTGTAGCAGAACAATGAATAATATCAAATTTATCTGTGCTTTTTCCAGGGCGATAAGCGGAAAGTTGTTACGAAAAATGAAAAAAGCTGTTGCCAGCTCTTTTGATTTACAGGGATACAGT
Organism: Erysipelotrichaceae bacterium OPF54; assembly: GCA_022834735.1. Lineage (GTDB taxonomy): Bacteria > Bacillota_I > Bacilli_A > Erysipelotrichales > Erysipelotrichaceae > Dubosiella. Next base: position 3,065,221 of record BQKD01000001.1, on the reverse strand, counting down.
CGTTTCAAGCGCAAGCCGGATCATGGAATCAAAGCTGCGTTCGCGCTGCTCAGGTGTCGCTTCTTCCTCATAGACAAACGAATCGGACACGGTGCACAGGGCAGCCGCTTTTTTATTGCAGACACGCGCGTTGTGGAACAGGCCGAAGCTTTCCATCTCGACCACTTTGCAGCCCAGCGCTTTCGCATCCTCGACAGGCTGTTCGATCTGGTTGTAGAAAACGTCGCTCGAATGGAAGCGGGCTTCCGTCAGATCAAGGCCGAGCTTTTTCGACTGTGCCCGGATGTCGGCAAGAAGCTGTGGATCCGGAAACTGGATCATGTTCTCATCACCGGACATGGTCAGCGCATACGTCGATTCGCTGTATGCCGAGTCGGCCAGGACCAGATCGAAGACGTGCAGATCGTTTGAATACGCGCCGCACGAGCCGATCCGGATGATAGCCTCCACATTGTATCGGGTATACAGTTCCCATGAATAAATGCCGATGCTGGGAATGCCCATCCCGCTTCCCATGACAGAGACGGATTTTCCTTTGTAAGTGCCCGTATAGCCGAGCATGCCGCGCACGTCATTGAACAGCACGGCATCTTCCAGATAGTTCGCGGCGATATACTGGGCGCGCAGCGGATCGCCCGGCATCAGCACGATAGGGGCGATCGCATTTTCTGCTGCCTTGTTGTGGGGTGTGGTCATAATAAAATCCTCCTTTTTTCTTTAGCATAATGGAAGAGAAGGACAAATGCAATTTTGTGATGAAGAGTGATATACTTTGAATGATAAAGGAAGTCGTTATATGCAGAAAAAATCTAGTTTCATCAAACAAATCATTTATATACTTCTGGGAAATGCGATCCTGGCCGCTTCGGTCGCCTATCTGATCCTGCCCAATAATATATTGTCCGGCGGTGTGGCGGGCGTGGCTGTCGCGCTGCAGCCGATCCTGCCCGGCATCAATCCGATCTGGATCATCGATACGCTGACGATCGGACTCTTCGTTGTCGGCGCCGTCGTTTTAGGAAAACGGTTCGCTTTCAAGACCGTGCTGTCTTCGATCATCTATCCGATGTTCGTCACCTTTTTTTCATGGACCGTCACTTTGTTTCCGGAAACGACCTTTCTTCTCGATCCGCTCATCGCTTCCGGATTTGCCGGCTTTGGCATGGGCCTTGGTCTTGGTCTTGTGTTCCGGGTCAACGCGAGCACGGGCGGCATGGATATCCCGGCACTGATCCTGCATAAATTCACCCGGCTCGACGAAGGCACGAGTGTCATGATCATCGATATCCTGACGGTGGCGCTCGGTCTGTATACGTACGGTCTGGAGGATGCGCTGATCGGCGTGCTTTCGGTCATCGTTTCGGGCGTGATGATCAACCGTATCATCATGCTTGGCGCGCAGGCAGCAATGAATGTCATGATCGTCAGCGATCATTGGGAAGCGATCCGCATGAGCCTGATGGAGCAGCTCGACCGCGGCGTCACCCTGCTTGATGCGCGGGGCGGCTACCGCAACAGCCCGGCATCGGTCGTGATGTGTGTCATCACGCAGCAGCAGTATCCTGAGCTGGAGCAGATCATCAATGATGTGGATCCGAACGCGTTTATCATCGTGAACAATGTGCATTCGGTGCACGGGGAAGGCTTCAGCCGGGGAGTAATAGAATGAACAAGCAGAAAATAAAAGAAATGATCGTGGTCGAAGGAAAACACGACACGAGCACGCTGAAAATGTATTTCGACTGCGATACGATCGAGACAGGGGGCGACCAGCTTTCCGAAGCGACGCTCGAGAGGATCGTACAGGCACAGGAAAAAAGAGGGGTCATTGTCTTCACGGATCCGGATACGCCTGGCGAGCATATCCGGCGCCAGATCAAGGAGCGCGTCCCGGATGCAAAACATGCGTTTATAGAAAAAACAAAGGCGCGAACACGAAAAAAAGTGGGTGTAGAGCATGCATCCCGCGCCGATCTGAAGGAGGCGCTGTCGCACTGCGTGAGCTTCGTGCCTTTCAACGAATCGCTTTCCCGCCAGGATTTTATCGATTTCGGCCTGGCCGGCAGCAAAGCGTTGCGCTTTGGCGTCTGCGAAGCGTTTCATATTGGCCCGTGCAATGCCAAGACGTGCTTCAAACGCCTGAATGAAATGAACATCACGAAAGAAGATCTGTTGAAGATACTGGAGGAAGTGAAATGAAAGAGCCGATCGCAACGATAAAAAACACGCGCCGGATCCAGGAGGAGCATGGCGTGCACACGAAAAAGTCCTTTGGCCAGAACTTTATCATCGAGCCGAAGGTGGTGGAAAAAATCGCGAATGCAGCCATTCGATCGAAAGACGATCTTGTGATCGAGGTCGGACCGGGCATCGGCGCGCTTACTCAGTACTTGTGCGAAAAGGCTGATCATGTGATCGCCTTCGAGATCGATGAACGGCTGCCCGAAATATTGTACAAGGAGATCGGCGACGAGCATCTGGAGATCATCCTGCAGGATTTTCTGGAAGCCGATATCGACAAGGTGATCCGCGAAAGAAGAAAAAGCGGGCAGCGGGTCGATTTCGTATCCAATCTGCCTTACTATATTACGACGCCGATCCTTTTCAAGCTTTTCGAAGCGCAGGAACATCCGGATACGATCACGGTCATGCTGCAGAAGGAAGTCGGAGAACGCTTTCTGGCAAAGAACAGTTCGAAATCCTACAACAATCTCAGCGTCGTTACCCAGTACCGCTGCGATGTGAAAAAGATCATGGACGTTTCCAGGCATGTGTTCATGCCGAAGCCGAATGTGGATTCGATGGTCATCCAGTTCACGTTCAATGACAAATATCATGTGCAGGACGAACCGCTCTTCTTCGATATGGTGCGTGCCTGTTTCGTGCAGAGGCGAAAGACCATCTACAACAATCTGCAGGCGTGGCTTGCAGATAAGGAGCTGGCTGCAGAAATGCTCGACCGGGCCGGGATCGGCGCATCGGATCGTGCCCAGCAGCTGCGGGTGGAGGATTTTATCCGGCTGTATGAGGTGAACTATGAAAAAATTCGCGAACGCAAAAGTTAATCTGGCCCTGAATGTGACCGGTATCAATGAAAAAGGGTACCACGATCTCGATATGATCATGGCACCCGTTTCTTTAGGGGATATCGTGGAAATCGTGCCCTCCCGCACCGATCACGTGGAATTTGCGGGCATGGATGTTCCCGAAAACAATACGGTCACAAAAGCGCTGGAAGTCATGCATGACGCCTTCCCGCATATTTCGAATTATTCGGTCCGGATCGAAAAGCGGGTCCCGGAACAGGCCGGCCTTGCCGGTGGCAGCGCGGATGCGGCTGCTGTCATCGATGCGATCGATCAGTTGGAAGGGCTGGAGCTTTCCATGGAGCGCAAGATCGGGCTTGGCGTCCTTGTCGGCGCCGATGTGCCGTTTTGTCTGGTCAATGAGACGGCCCGGGTACAGGGGATCGGCGAAAAGATCCGGCCGCTCGGCACGGACTGGGCCTTTCCGGTCCTGCTCGTCAAGCCAAAGCAGGGTGTATCGACCCCGCAGGCATTCAAAAAATGGGATGAAGGGTGCCGGCTGCAGCTGGATGTGGACCGGGTGGAACAGGCGATCTGCGATCAGGATATGGAGGCGCTGAAGGCAGCGATGGTCAACGCGCTCGAAGGGCCGGCAAAGCAGCTTGTTCCTGAAATCGAAGAGGCGATCGAAAAAATGAGGCAAGCCGGTATTTCCCGGGTCATGATGACCGGATCGGGCTCGGCTTTGATGGGCTTTGACAAGCTGGACGTTTTAAAGAAAGCGGCTGAAGGGCTGCGCGATGAATTTGCGTTCGTGCAGATCGTTCAGGCGGGATCAGGGGGATAAGGATATGACATATGCGGTATTGAAATTTTGCGTTTTTCTGGTGTGCTTCGGAGCGAGCTTTTACGCGCTCTCGGCCGTGCGCTTTGAAAAGCTGATGAAAGTATACCAGCCCAGAAAAGCGATCGTGATGCTTTTTCTGCTGTCGCTTGCGCTGGCTTATTTATGTACGCAGGCTATCCTGGAGCTGACGATCTACAACGGATTCGGAGGCTGACATGTTTGAACGCTGGTATATTGTGGATGCGGGGGCGTATGCTTTCCGCCTGTATGATGTGAAAGCAGACCGGATGGTGCGTTTCCCGGCGTGCTACGGTACGCACAACGGAGCGGTGGAAGCAGTGGGCAAGGAAGCGCTGGGATACGTATACAAAGATCAGCGCGAATACCGGCTCAATTATCCGGTAGCGGACGGTCTGCTTATTCATGATCTGTATCCGCTCGTGAAGGAAGGGTTCGCGCAGATCGGGGCCAATGAGCATCTGCTCAAGCCAAGCGTGCTGGTGTATGTGCCGGCCGGTCTTGGCACGGAACAAAAGGAAAAATGGACGGATGTGCTGCTTCGTGCGGGGGCGAAAAAGGTGAAGTTCGCGACAATGGCTGATCTGTACGGACATGGCCGCGAAACGATGTTCTGTATCCATGCGGGGTATTCTTCCTGTGAATTCGGATTGTTCGTGAACGGGACGTGCACGATGTGCCGGTCGATCCCGTTTGCCGGACAGCAGGTGTGCGAGGCGATCCAGATGCTGGTGGCATCCAGGCTGAACTGCCTGATCACGATGGAAGATGCCAATGCGCTGATGATCACGGCGTCTTCTTTGATGACAGAGCACAAGACGGCTCTGCTGAGCGCGACCGGTTTTGACCGGTATCAGAATTTCGTAAAGCTGGATGTGAAGAGCTCGGAGCTCTGGCCCTGCTTTGCCCAGGTGGAGGATCAGATCGCGCTGTGGGCCAAGTCGCTGTTCGAGACGGTTTCGCTCAGCGCCCAGCAGAAGATTGCGTCGCAGGGCGTGCAGCTTTCGGGAGGTCTGGCTGATCTGTACGGGCTCAGCCATACGGTGTCCCGGGCGCTGGGGTGTCCGGTCATTTGTTCAAAGGAGCCGGAATATGGTATGCTCAAAGCATTAAAGGAGCAACTCAGGTGAAGGAATTAAGTTTTATGGTGCTGCCGTTCCTTATTTCATGTGCCCTCACGCCGCTTGTGAAGTGGTATTCGGTACCGGCAGAAACGTATGCGAAGGAAAATAAAAGAACGGTACATCATGGCAGGATCTCGCGCATCGGCGGGGTGGCGGTATATCTTGCGTTCATGATCACGATGGCCGTCTATACGAAGGCGGACCGTGCCATCACGGGCATCCTGCTTGGCGGCTCGATCATGTTTTTTACCGGCCTTGTGGATGATCTGATCGACATTAAGCCGGTCGTCAAGCTGTTTTTCGAGGTGATCGCGGCTCTTGTGCTCATCTATTACGGGGTGCAGGTGGATGTGATCCGGCTGCCGTTCGGCATCCAGATCGATTTCGGGATCGTATCGTTCGTGTTCACGGTCATATGGATCGCGGGCATAACGAACGCGGTCAATCTGATCGACGGTCTGGACGGCCTGGCAGGCGGTATGAGCGTGATCATTCTGGTAGTGACAGGATGTCTGGCGCTGATCGAACGGCGTCCCGATATCATTTCTCTGGCATTCATCCTGGCGGCCAGCACGCTCGGCTTTCTTGTGTACAATTCCCATCCGGCCAGTATTTTTATGGGAGACTGCGGTTCCCTGTTTCTTGGCTTCATGATTTCCGGTATTTCTTTGATGGGCTTCAAGTCGAGCACGATCCTGACGCTTGCGCTGCCGATCCTGCTGCTGATGCTGCCGATCATCGATACCTTGTCGGCCATCCTGCGCCGCACGCTCAAGGGAATGAAGTTTTCGCAGGCGGACAAGAGCCATCTGCATCATCTGCTGATGAATCAGTTCGGTCATCGCAATACGGTGATCATCATGTGCGCCATGACAGCTCTGTTCGGACTGAGCGCATACGTGTACATGATTAACCGCAATATCGGTCTGCTCACGATCGTGATCCTGCTGTTCTTCCTCGAACTGTTCATCGAGAAGTCGGCCATGATCTCGGCGAAGTTTCATCCGATGCTCGGCCTGTACCGGAGAGGTTGCCGTCTGATCGAGCGGATGCAGGCAAAAAAGCATCATAAGTAAAAAAAGAACAAAGAGGCGCGATTTCTCTTTGTTCTTTTTGCCTGTTTACTTCCAGAAGCTCCACATCGCCGCTGCCTGCGAGGCAAGACGCTGCGGATCCCATGTCTTGTTCGAGTTTTCCATAGAGTTCGGATCGTGGATCGTGACCTGGCCGTTTTCATCGAGCCCGGTCAGGACGATAAAATGGCCGGTGGCCGTAAAGTCGCCGGGCCTGAGAGACAGGATGATCAGGTTGCCCTGCTGCAGGGAACGGACGATATCTTCTGCAGACGGATCGTACATTTCATCGTGGTTCAGACCGTATTCATCAGCCATGACCGTATAAAACGACCATTTTGTTCCGGCTCCGTTCTCGTACTGATCGAGCTCCATGGCGCGGCTGGCCACAGCTACCGGCGTGATGGACGCATCCTGCTTTAAATACGAGGCGATCATGGAAATCGATGTCGGGCCGCATCCGGCAAAGGCGATATACCAGTCTCCGTAGGGAACATAGCCCCAGCGATCGTCCCACTGTATGAGGGCAGGCACTTCATCCAGGCTTTCGCTTAAAGCGGCCGGCGCATCCGTCATCTGCTCTTTCTGATCGAATCTGGACATGAACTGCAGGCGCTGCCGGGTGTCGTTTTCCTTGAGCATGAACTTAAAATAATTTTCATTGTCGTAAAGGGGCATGTTTTTCATGATCTTTCGATAGCACGATTCCATCGTTTCGTTTTTTTCCTTGGCTGCCAGCGCAAGATCGTGATAGTTTCTGATGTCTTTGCCTTCGAAGGAAGCAAGCTTTTCGTAATCGGACTTTCCGCAGGCCAGAGCGTTGGCTTTGATCTGCTCGAACAGATCCTGCGGCGCATTGTCCGGACAAACCGTCTGCGCGATTTCCTTTTCGTAGGCGTTTCGTGCGGCCATGATCGTCTCGATCTCTTCGGTCCGCTCCTGGTTGATCTTCCATAGATAGAAGCTGCTTATCCCGGCAATCAGACAGACGGGGATGAGGATCACGAGAAGAAGCCGTCCGATCCGGATCCTCGGCTTCTTTCTTTTCTTTATATTTATATTTTTATTGTGCATTTCCTTTTCTTTCCTTTCGCGTATATTTTTTATTATACCTTTTTATTTAAAGGGAAGAAGAAAAAACAGCACCTCTTTGGCAATGTCATTAAGTTAGGCGATTTTCGCCTCAGGAAGACTCTCTTATGAGAATAGAGGGTCTTCTTTTTTTCGAGTTTTTTTGTTCAGATGATCTTCGAAATTTCGTAAAAAAACACTTGACAAGCTTTTTCGACGCTTAATTTCATAATCCGAAGGAATTGTAGGAGGTATTTTTTATGAAATCTTATAATTCCTTATGCACTATCCGCCGTCAGTTCGAATCCGCTGTTCAATCCGTTGTCGATGATATCGCCTGTTATTCGTCAGACCCCATTGCCGATTTTTCCAGAAACCGCAAGCTCCCTGCCCACATCCTCATTCCGTTGATCATCCAGATGGGTTCCGCTTCTTTGCCGACCGAGCTTGCCAACTTCTTTGATGATCCTAAATTCTCTGTCACCGCTTCTGCTTTCTGCCAGCAGCGCAGCAAGCTGGATCCCGAAGCTTTTCTGCACATCCTTCATCTCATGTCTTTTTCCCGTTCTCCTTCTTTGCTCAAAGGATATCGTGTATTAGCCATGGATGGATCGGATGTCAATATCCCTTTTGACCCCGATGATGAAGAGACCTTATGCCAGACCGGCTCGGCACGTCCGTTCTCCCAGCTTCATCTCAACGCCCTCTATGATTGTCTCAACGATCTCTTCCTGGATGTTTCGATCGACTCGTCCCGCAAGACGGGCGAATGTGCCGCTCTGAAAAGGCTGATCCGTGATCATCGGTATCCGGCCGGATCGATCATCTGTGCCGACCGGGGATTTGAAAACTATGAGCTGTTCGCTTTCTGTATGGAGAACGGCCAGAAGTTTGTGATCCGCTGCAAGGATATCCGATCGAACGGTATTCTTTCTACTTTTGAGCTGCCGGATAGCGAATTTGATCAGAAGATCAAACGGATCCTGACAAGAAAACAGACCAATGAAGTGAAAGAACATCCTGAGCTGTACAAATATTTTGCATGGAATATCAATTTCGAATATATGCCAAAAGGCGGAGCCGAAGAATATCCAATTGAATTCCGGGTCGTCAGGATCGAGGTGAAAAAAGGAGAATACGAGTGCCTGATAACGAACCTGCCGCCAGAGAAGTTCTCTCTCGATGATCTGAAAGAGCTGTATCATCTGCGGTGGAACGAAGAAGTGGGATTCCGAAAGCTGAAATACACGATCGGGATGCTTGATTTTCATTCGAAGAAAAGAAAATTCATCCGCCAGGAAATCTATGGTGCACTGATCCTCCATAATCTGGCCGCGCTGATGATCCATGCGGTGCCGATCGAACAGAAGAAAGAGAGGAAGTACGAATATAAAGCCAATTTCAGCATAGGAACGACAAACATCAAAAAGTTCCTGAAAAGAAAGATCGGAGCCAGGGAGCTGGAAGAAAGGATCAAAAAAGGTCTGATCCCAATCAGACCAGACCGCTGTTACAAACGGAATATGAGAGCGCAGCGAGTACATGCATTCCAGCATAGACCGGCATAACAGCCACTTAAAAACAGTGATATTTTACATCACAAATGGGACAAATAGCAATTTTTTTAAGAAGAAAAAATTGTCTTTTCGTCGTGCACCGGAAAAAAAGAAAGCTCCGGGTCTCATTTGACCTGAAGCTTAACTTAATAAGGATATCATGCGTTAAGTTCGATGATCCATCTAACTTAATGACATTGCCTCTTTGGTGCTGTCAGTGCGCGATACGCGCTGCGGTGTCACGTATCAGCGTTGTCAGGATGATGTATGCTTTTTTAGCCGATAATACAGCCCGGTCCTTTGCGGCTCTGAATATTTGTTTTGGCAGACGCCTGAGCTCGGCAGCCATCTGCGCATTGGATATGCGCTCATTCTTTTTTGTCATCAAGATCTTTGAGCTTCCTTTCTACGATGATAAATGTGATGACGAGCGGGATGAGCTGGGCCGCGACCAGCGCGAGCGAACCGTACACCTGCAGATCGACGCTTCCTGAGCGTGCGAACAGAAGGTCGAGGATAAATACGGCCGCGATATCGATCAGGCCCATCCGTTTCCACAGGATGCCGGTTTCTTTCTGGGCAAAGTCCCAGTTCTGCTGCGATTTCATGGAGCGGATCGTCCGGTATCCGAACAGGGCTTTTGGCGATCCTGGCGGATATTTGGAGAGCAGCACGCCGAAAATCAGGATCATGACCGGGATCAAAAGCGAGAACATCACAAAAGGTATATTTGCCATGTCTTTATTGTAGATGTTTTTTTGAAAAATGTGCTATGGTAGACCCATGAAAATGATCGCAGCCTGCTCGGGCGGCCCGGACTCGATGGCCCTGCTCGACCAGTTGGTACAAAAAAAATATGATGTCGTTGCCGCGCATGTGAATTATCATCAAAGAGCGAGCGCGAAGCGGGACGAGAACATTGTCAGGGAATACTGTGCCGCGCATGATATTCCCTGCGTCGTTCTGGACGCCTATTATCCGGGATCCGGAAATTTTCAGGCGTGGGCCCGGGACGTGCGGTACGCTTTCTTTGTGGATACGGCTGAAAAATACGGGGCGGAAGATGTGTACGTCGCCCATCATCTCGACGACAGCCTGGAAACGTATCTGTTTCAGAAAAAAAGAGGCATGCTGTGCGAACGGTTCGGTCTAGGCGAACAGATGAACTACAAAGGGATCTGCATCCGGCGTCCTCTGCTTGCCTATGAAAAAAAGGAGCTGGAACAGTACTGCATCGATCATGGGATACCGTACGGGATCGATGAATCGAACCTGACCGACCATTATGCGCGCAATGAACTGCGTCATCGCCTCATCGATCCGATGACACGTGCACAGAAGAAAGCGCTGCAGCAGCAGATCGAGGAAGAGAACCGTCTTCTGGAAGAAAAAAGGAGCGAAGGAATGAGACGGATCGAAACAGAAGGTATGGCCGCTCTGCTCGAGGACGAGGAAGCGGTCTTTTATCTCGATTTGTTCCTTTCACGAAAGATGAAACGGCATCTTTCGAAAGATCACCTGAAGTCGCTGGTCGTGCAGCTGGGCCGCAACTGCGTCGTGGATCTGCAGGATCATGAAGTCGAGCGCCATGATGATCTGGTGCTTATAGAACAAAAAACGCAATATCCTACTTATTTGATAGAAAATGAGGAGCAGCTGAAAAATTTTCAATCATTTGAGTTGGGAAAATTTGCGTATTGGCTTAATAATAGGGGTAAAGTGATCGAAGGTGTCACTTTGACAGAAGCAGATTTTCCGATCACGCTTCGCCCTGCCTGCGGACAGGATAAAATCAGGCTGAGATTCGGAACAAAAAGTATGCATCGGTTTTGGATCGACAGCAAGATTCCGCGCCTTTGCAGAAGGCAGTGGTATGTCATGGATAATGCGCATAAAACGGTGATTTTCGTGCCGGGGATCGGCTGCGACGTCTCACATTTTTCTACTCAACCCACATGCTTTATGTTACAATCTTCAATATAGGTTAATTAGAGGAGAACAAAAAATATGATCAGCAGCGATATTGAAAAAGTATTATTGACTGAAGAGCAGATCGAGCAGCGATGCATCGAACTGGCTCAGCAGATCGAACGCGATTACGAAGAAGAAGGGACAGTTCCGATCATTGTCGGGCTGCTCAAAGGCAGTATCCCGTTCATGGCGGAGCTTATCAAACGTTTCACGTTTCCGTGCGAGATCGATTTTATGTCGGTCAGTTCCTATGACGGGACCGAATCGATCGGCGACGTCCGGATCGAAAAGGATATGGATCTTTCAACAAAATCCCGCTCCGTTCTCGTGGTCGAGGATATCGTGGATACAGGGCGCACGCTCGCAGAAGTAAAAAAGATGTTTTTCAATAAAGGAGCGACAGATGTAAAGATCGTTTCGCTGCTCGACAAACCGGATCGGCGCGTTGTCGATATCGAAGCGGATTATATTGGATTTACGGTGCCGAATGAATTTGTGGTAGGGTACGGCCTTGACTTCAACCAGAAATACCGCAATCTGCCCTTCATCGGCGTATTAAAACCTGAAATTTATGAATAGGGGGATCAATGAATGAAGAAGAAGTGGCTAAACTATCTTCCTACGATTTTTATAGTTTGCATCATCGTTTCGCTGCTTGCGTACAGTGCCCAGGGCACGATGCGGCATATGAATTATACGGAATTCCAGAAGCTTGCGGAAAATGCGAAATTCGGAAATTCATCCATGACGATTTCTTCCACCGTCATCGACGTGGAAGGAACGTATACGGACCCGACGCAGAGCGCACCGAACGCGACAAGCTTTAACGTGCTCATTCCGAATACGGAGGAAAATCTTACATGGCTCAACAAGACCCTGACCAGCAATGGCGGCCAGGTGTCGATTGTCGATCCGAATCAGGGGAGCGTCTGGCTCAATGTTCTCGGCCAGCTCATTCCGTTTATTCTGATCGGTGTGTTTTTTTATTTTATGTTTGCCCGGATGGGCGGCGGAGGCAACAACAAAGCCTTCGAGTTCTCGAAATCCAAGGCTCGTCTTGAATCGAACGTGAAGACGCGCTTCAAGGATGTGGCAGGATGCGACGAGGAAAAAGAGGAAGTCAAGGAAATTATCGACTATCTGCGTTCTCCGCAGAAGTTTACGGACATGGGAGCGCACATTCCGAAAGGGATTCTGCTCGTAGGTCCTCCAGGAACCGGAAAGACGCTGCTCGCCAAAGCCGTAGCCGGAGAAGCGGGCGTGCCGTTCTTCTCGATCTCCGGTTCGGATTTCGTGGAAATGTTTGTCGGTACCGGTGCGAGCCGTGTGCGCGACATGTTCAAGACAGCAGCGAAAGCGGCGCCATGCATCATCTTTATCGACGAGATCGACGCGGTCGGCCGTCAGCGCGGCGCCGGCATGGGCGGCGGCAACGACGAACGCGAACAGACACTCAACCAGCTGCTCGTCGAAATGGATGGTATGATCGACAACAACGGCATCGTGATCATCGCGGCCACGAACCGTCCGGACGTTCTCGACCCGGCCCTGCTGCGAAGCGGCCGTTTCGACCGTCAGGTCACGGTCAATCTGCCGGACATCAAAGGCCGTCAGGAAATCCTGAAAGTGCATGCGCGCAACAAGCATCTCGCGCCTGGCGTAGAGCTCGACAACCTGGCAAAACGGACGCCGGGATTCTCGGGGGCAGATCTGGCCAACGTGCTCAATGAGGGCGCGATCCTTGCCGTACGAAACAAGGAAAATGTCATCACGATGGATGATCTGGATGAAGCGATCGACCGTGTTATGATGGGTCCTGCCAAAAAAAGCAAGAAATACGGCGATAAGGACAAATGGCTCGTTTCCTACCATGAGGCGGGACATGCGGTCATCGGTCTGAAGGTCGAAGATGCGGATATGGTCCAGAAGGTCACGATCATTCCCCGCGGCGAAGCGGGAGGATACAACCTGATGACACCGCGCGAGGAAAAATATTTCCACCGCAAGTCGGAATATCTCGCTCAGATCACCGGTCTGCTCGGCGGACGCACTTCCGAGGAAATCGTATTCGGAGAGATCAGCGCCGGAGCCGTCAACGATATCGAAAAGCTGACAAGCATCGCGAAAAACATGGTGCGCGTGTTTGGTATGTCCTCGCTGGGACCGATCCAGTACGCCAACCCGCAGGGCAACGTGTTCCTTGGCCGCGACTATACGCAGGGCGGAAACTATTCGGTCGGCGTAGCTGAGGAAATCGATAAAGAGGTGCGCAAGATCGTGGATGAATGCCATACGGAATGCCGCCGTATTCTGATCGAAAACCGCGGCCTGCTCGATCTGATCGCAAAAAATCTTTACGAAAACGAAACATTGACGAATGAAGAGATCATGAATCTGATGAACTACGGCCAGCTCACGAATCCGAACGCTCCGGCAATCGAAGAAAAAAAGCCGGATGCTGACGAAAAAGAAGCGGACGTAAAACAGGATATGCCTCCGGCTGTTCCTAAAAAAGCGAGCGAGGAAGATCTTGACGCGGCAATGAACGAGCTGACGAAGAAAAAAGACTAGAAATCCAGCAGAAGGAAGACCCTTCTGCTTTTTCTGCGCGAGGCAAATAAAATGTAAAAGAGGAGAAGAAAAGCGATAATAAACAAAAAGGAGATGCTTAAAATGAAAGATGAATTAGTAAAAGCACTTGCCCTTGACGGACACGTGCGTATTTATATTGCACGCACGACCAATATGGTGCAGGAAGCGCGCGACCGCTTCGATATGGGGCCTGTGGCGACCGACGCATTAGGAAGGGTCCTTTCTGTGGCCTCGATCATGGGAGGAATGCTCAAGTCGGATAAGGAAATGCTGACCATTTCGATCAACGGACATGGTCCGATCGGAAGCATCACGGTCGACGCCTATTCCAACGGCAATGTCCGCGGTTTCGTATCCAATCCGCATGTCGACGCGAAAAACGTGGGCGAAGCGGTCGGGACCGACGGAACGCTCACAGTGATCAAGGATCTGAACATGGCCGAAAACTTTACCGGGACCGTAGAGCTTCAGAGCGGGGAGATCGGTTCGGATTTCACGTATTATTTTACCTTGTCGGAACAGACGCCAAGCGCCGTCTCGGTCGGTGTGGCGTTTGACAGCACCGGAACGGTGGAAGGGGCCGGGGCCCTGGTGCTCCAGATGATGCCGGATGCGACCGATACCGACATCCGCATCGTGGAACATGTGATCGAAGGGCTCAAACCGATGTCGACGATCATCAAGGAATACGGCGATACGGATATGAGCCAGCTGGCGCACGATTTGTTTGACGATGCCAAAGTGCTCGAAACAAGCGACATCCACTACTCGTGCCCGTGTTCGAAAGAGCGCACCAGAAATATCCTGATGACCTTGTCCAAAGACGAGCTTCAGAAAATGATTGACGAGGACGAAGGGTGCGAGGTGACATGCAATTTCTGCAACGAGCACTACACGTTCACGAAAGATGAATTAAAAGAGATTCTGGAGGATATGAATGCTTAGGATCGGCTCTGTCGAAATTGCCGAACCGGTCATAACCGCTCCGCTTGCCGGTGTCAGCAATCTTGCGTTCCGCAAGATCGCGCGCCGGTTCGGAGCCGGAATGACATGCAACGAAATGGTTTCGGATAAAGCCTTGTATTACGATTCGGAAAAAACGAAGAAAATGCTGCAGAGCGATCCGAAGGATCATCCGGTCAGCTTCCAGATCTTCGGCCATGACGAGGATACGCTCGTCTATGCGGCCAGGTATCTTGACAAGCACACCGACTGCGACATCATCGATTTCAATATGGGATGCCCGGTCACGAAGGTCATCAAGGCGAAAGCCGGAAGCTATTTGATGAAAGATATTGATTATGCGAAAAAGGTCGTGCGCTCGATCGTGGAAGCGGTCGACAAGCCGGTTACTGTAAAGATGCGCATCGGCTATGACATTTCTCATATCAATTGTGTCGAAATGGCCAGAGCGATGGAAGAGGCAGGCGCGGCAGCGATCACGGTCCACGGCCGGACCAAGACGCAGATGTATGACGGAGAAGCGGACTGGCAATGGATCAGAAAGGTCAAGGAGGCGGTGTCGATCCCCGTCATCGGCAACGGCGATGTGAAAACGGTCGAGGATTTTTACCGGATGAAAGAGGAAACAGGATGCGATGCCGTCATGATCGGCCGCGGCATCATCGGCAATCCTTTCCTGATCCAGGATATCGTCGACTCTCTGCATGGCACAAGCCGTGCGATCACTTTGAAAGAGCGTATGGAAGTATGTCTCGAGCATGCTGCCGATCTTTGTGCCATGAAAGGCGAGAGCGCAGGCATACGGGAAATGCGGGGTATCGCTTCGTGGTATCTGAAAGGACTGCCGAATTCCCATACGTATAAGGATGCTTTTTCGCGGATGGATACTCTTGCGGATCTTGAAAAGATCCTGAATGATTTTCAGGCGCAGCGCAAATAGTTTTTATAGCCATTTGCGCTTTTTATTTTGTTTCATACAGGTTAAAATAAAACCAGGAGGAACATATACAGCTATGGACAAGAAAAAAACGCAGGCTTTTTTCGAAGGCCGCGAATTAGAAGCGTACAATTTATTCGGTGCACATCCGAAAAAGACATATACTGAATTCACGTTGTGGGCACCGCACGCAAAAAGCATTTCCGTGATCGGAGACTTCAACAAATGGGACGTTGAAGCCGATCCGATGACAAAGGATGAAACAGGGATCTGGAGCGCAAAGGTAAAAGGAGCGAAACCGGGACAGTCGTACAAATATCATGTGGAACAGTCGACCGGCGATGTGGTCGACAAGATCGATCCGTTCGCCTTTTTCTCGGAACTGCGTCCGCAGACCGCATCGGTCATTGCCGATCTGACTTTCAAAGGCTGGACCGATAAAAAATGGATGGATTCCCGGACAAAAGGGTTCGATGATCCGCTCAGCATTTACGAGCTGCATTTAGGGTCATGGAAGCGTCCGGAAGAGATGGGGCCGAATGAATTCCCGAAATATCTTGATATCGTGGACGATCTGATCGCCCACTGCAAAAAATTCCACTTCACGCATGTGGAGGTCATGCCGCTGTGCGAGCATCCGTTCGACGGATCGTGGGGCTATCAGGATACGGCGTATTTTTCGACCACATCGCGCTACGGAACGAATGTGGAGCTCATGCAGTTCGTCAACAAGCTGCACGAAGCAGGGATCGGCATCATCATGGACTTCGTTCCGGTCCATTTTGTCAAGGATAATTTCGCCCTTGCCCGCTTCGACGGAACGCCGCTTTATGAATATTCCAATCCGGATGATGCCAATTCCGAATGGGGAACAGCCAATTTCGATCTGTGGAAAGAGGAGGTCCGCTCATTCCTGATGTCGGCGGCCAACTACTGGCTCGATATCTACCATATGGACGGGCTGCGCTGGGATGCCATTTCCAACGCGATCTTCTGGAAAGGAAACAAGGATCGCGGTGTCAATGAGGGGGCCTGCGATTTCATGAAGCGCACGAACTTCATGATCAACGAAAAATATAAAGGAAAGGTCATGCTCATTGCCGAGGACTCGACAGATTTCCCGAACGTTACCAAATCGACGCTGGACGGCGGGCTGGGATTCGACTACAAGTGGGATCTTGGGTGGATGAACGATACCCTGAAATACCTGAAACGGGATCCGATCTACCGTCAGTACCATCACAACGACATTACGTTCTCGATGGCTTATTTCTACTCCGAGCGCTTTATCCTGCCGTTCTCGCATGACGAGGTCGTGCACGGCAAGGCGACGATCGTGGACAAGATGTGGGGAAGCTACGAAGACAAGTTCGCGCAGTGCCGCGCCCTGTATACCTATATGTTCACGCATCCGGGCAAGAAGCTCAACTTCATGGGCAATGAGATCGGCATGCTTCGTGAATGGGACGAGCAGAAGAGCACGGACTGGTTCCTGCTTCAGTATCCGATGCATGACGCGTTTGCGCAGTTCTTCGCGGATCTGAGTGGACTGTATGCCGACAATGACGCGTATTATTACGGATACAATCCGCTCAACTTCAAATGGATCGATGCGGATGATGCGGGACGCAACATGTATGTGTTCATGCGCATCGCCAAAGACAAGACATTCGTGACGGTGCTGAACTTCTCGACCAATCCGTACAAGGCACAGTTCGGTGTGCCGCACAAAGGCGTATATACGGAAGTCATGAACACGCAGTGGGCCAAATACAACGGCAGTCTTTCCCACAACAATGTGCAGCAGGTCAAGGCTCTGCGTCTGAAAAGAAACAATCAGCCTTACATGATCGAGGTCGATGTTCCGCCTCTGGGAGCGCAGATCTTCGAAGTAAGCAACGAAGTGAAATAGAAAATCGGATCGAAAAGAAGTGGAGTTCTTAAAAGCTGCACTTCTTTTTGTGATTTTTGGTGAAATAACGCGAATTACTCACTAATATTGAAGAAGTTTGATATAATGATTGCGCTGTAAAGGAGAAAAAAACGACTATGCAAAACGCACAACTGGAAAAGCATGCAAACAATATTCGTAAAGATATTATCATTGAAACGCATTCTGCCCAGAGCGGACATCCGGGCGGAAGCCTTGGCGCCGCCGATCTGATCACAAGTCTCTATTTCGAAGAGATGGACATCAATAAGGAAAACCTGGGAACGACGGATCGTGACCGCTTCGTCCTGAGCAAAGGACATGCGAGCCCTGCACTCTACGGTGTATTCGCTGAAAAAGGATTTATCGACCCTGAACTTCTTCCGACATTCCGTCATCTCGGCTCCCCTCTGCAGGGACATCCGAGCATGAAATGCCTGAAAGGCATCGATATGTCCACCGGATCACTCGGACAGGGGATCTCGACAGCGGTCGGCATGGCTCTGGCCAACAAGCTGGACAACTCGAGCCATCGTGTCTATGCGCTTTTAGGAGACGGGGAATGCCAGGAAGGCGAAGTGTGGGAGGCGACCATGTCAGCTGCCCACTACAAGCTGGACAACCTGTGCATCATTGTCGACAACAACGATCTGCAGATCGACGGGCATGTGCATGATGTCATGAACGTGGCTCCGCTTGACGAGAAGTTCAAGGCATTCGGCTGCTATGTGATCAATATCGACGGACATGACTTCGACCAGATCCGCGATGCGTTTGCACAGGCACGAAAAAATAAAGGAAAGCCGACGGCGATCATTGCTAAAACGATCAAAGGAAAAGGCGTATCGTTCATGGAAGACCAGGTGAACTGGCATGGCGTGGCACCGAACACGGAACAGAAGGATGCCGCCCTGAAAGAACTGGAGGCAAAATAACCTATGGCAAAAATCGCAACTCGCGTCGCCTACGGTGACGCACTCAAACAACTGATGGCAGCGGACAAAAATATCGTCGCGCTCGACGCTGATCTTGCCGGAAGCACCAAAGGTGCGGAAGCGAAAAAAGTGGCACCCGAACGTCATTTTGACATGGGAATTGCCGAAGCCAACATGATGGCCGTAGCTGCCGGACTGGCAGCGAGCGGAAAGATCGCCTTCGCGAGCACGTTCGCCATGTTCGCGACCGGCCGTGCTTATGAACAGATCCGCAATTCGATCGCGTATCCGCGCCTCAATGTCAAGATCTGCGCGTCCCATGCCGGCGTGAGCGTGGGCGAAGACGGCGCGAGCCATCAGTGCATCGAGGATATTTCCCTGATGCGTACGATCCCCGGAATGCGTGTCATTGTCCCGTGCGACTACAACGAGGCCCTGCAGGCCGTAAAATATGCAGCCTATCAGGACGGTCCGTTCTTTGTCCGTCTTGGCCGCAGCGGCGTAGAAGAAGTGAATGACGAAAACTATGTGTTCGAATTCGGAAAAGGTGTCGTTCTTAAAGAAGGCGATCCGGATTCGGATGTCGTTCTTGTCGCGACCGGCAGCTCGGTGCAGGAATGCCTGAAAGCGCACGACGCGATGGATGTCAAACCGAAAGTTATCAATATCCATACGATCGCGCCGATCGATCGTGAGCTGATCGAAGAGCTGAACAAAACATATAAAAAGATCATTACGGTCGAAGATCATCTGGTGACCGGCGGTCTTGGCTCGGCCGTTGCCGAGGTCATGGCTGAAACGCAGGGGAACGCGAAGCTCGTTCGTCTTGGCGTGCAGAATGTATTTGGTGAAAGCGGCAAGCCGGACGAACTGTATCACAAGCTCGGGTTCGATGCCGAAGCGATCCGAAAAGAAGCTGAAAACGCATAATGGCCCACTATTTTACCAATGATGCGGTCGAGGACAAGCCTTTTGACATTTCGTTTTCGATCGCTGGAAAGGAGTTTGTCCTCCATTCCAATCAGGGCGTGTTTTCGAAGGAAAAGCTGGATGAAGGCACCCGTTTTCTGATCGAAACGGTGCTGAAGCATGAAAGCAGACCGGAAAGCATCCTCGATCTTGGATGCGGGATCGGTGTGGTCGGTGTTGTCCTGCAGAGCTTTTATCATACCCGCATGACCATGATCGACATCAATGCCCGGGCTGTCTCCCTGGCTCGTTCCAATATGGAAAAATACAAGCTGGACGCCGACATTTACGAGCAGGACGGCATCCGCGAAGGAATGTTCGACTGTATCGTATTCAATCCGCCGATCCGGATCGGCAAAAGCGCCATGTACGCGCTGTTCGATCAGTGCATCGAACATTTGAGCGCTAACGGGACGCTCTGGCTTGTCATGCGCAAGCAGCATGGCGCGCAGAGCGCGATCCGCTATTTCGAGCAGAAGGACTGTTCTGCCGAGCGGGTCGATCGCGATAAAGGGTACTGGATCCTGTCTGTCAAAAAATAAAAGGAAACAAGTGAAACAGGGCACATGAGTTTGTCCTGTTTTTCATTCGGTTTATAATACATTTAGACATTGGAGGTACAGGATATGGCAGAACATAAATGTTTAAGAGATAAAGTGCAGAAGGACAGCATCACAGGATACTTCATGGAAATCGCGCATACGATCCACGATGCCAAAGAGGACGATGTGATCAACGACCGTCTCTTCTACAACATGGAAAAGCACGACAAGGAAGAGCTCAAGAAGCTGCTGACAAAAGCGCTCGAATCCGCAAAGGAAATCAGCGCCGAATAAGCGTGTCCCGATCGAAGCGATCTGAAACGGATCGCTTTTTTTTGTTTCATGGTTTGCCTCATTCGCCGGACCCGGCAGATCACAAAAATAAAAAATACAAATCGTGTGAAAAACAGGCCGCAATTTGTGTTAAATTATATCAAATTTAAAAAAAGGACTTTTCAAATCGGAGAAAGTATAGTAGAAATAACAGCGGAGTAAAAAAAAGCCCTTTCGGGCCTTCTAGTTATTTTATTTGATCCAGATGGATGAATCTTTTCCGGACGCCTGTTCGAAGTTGTACTTGGCAATCCCAAGATCGATCTTCGCAAAATCTCCGATTCCAGGACGGGCATCTACTTTTCCGACACCATTTTCCTCATCATAGAAGAAATGCCATTTCTGTTCGTTGTGTGCTGATGGAGCCAGACGGACACCTTGCAGACCGAGCTTGAACCATTCCGGCTGGTTCGGATCTTCGTTGCTGAATTTAGAAACTTCCTTCAAAGCGTGAGGCTGACCATGACCTTCTCCGTAACCGATCGTGATCATGCATACAAGCTCTTCGTCTTTGGCGATCTCAAGAACATTGTCTATTTTTTTATACGTTCCGCCGACCCAGCATGTGTTTAATCCGATCGACTGCGCGAATAATACGATCTTTTCTCCGTAGTAGCCGCAGCGCTCTTCCAGATTTTCACCTTTTCTGCCGATCAGGGCAATATAGTTTCTTACCCCTTCAAAATGACCGTAAGCCGGATCAAAAGCCTTCGGCTCGTCGAGGATCAGCTGGATGTTCAATCCGCTTTCTTTATTGACCTGTGCAATTTCTTCTTTCAATCGTTTCAGATCTTCATCGTTGATCGGAAGGTCCTGATATTTACGCACAGCGTGACGTTCTTCCATTACTTTCATGATGTTCATAACTATTCAACTCCTTAGTAATCTCATTCTAAAACTTTTTATTCATTAATGGCATGCATATGCCCTTCAGAAAGGAATTTTACTTATGATCAAACGAATAATCCGTTCATTTTCTCTTTTCATTTCGACCTTGATCCTCATGCTTTCGACATTCGGCACACCCGCTCTGGCCAATGGGCAGGAAGCCGGATTTTTAAGCGAGCAGGATCAGGAAATTCTTCAGCAGTATCATGACGGCAATACAGAGAGCGGTCTTGAACGACGCCGGGAGATCATCGAACAAAACGGTCTCGAAGCGTATGTGGATGAAGACGGCTTCCTTACCGGCCGCTTTTATGATACGCACGATCTGTTCGCCATCACGCGAAGCCATCTCGTACTGATCGACCGCACCCAGAAAGCCGAGTACCGCAGCCGTCTTGACGAGCTGCTCAAAAGCGGCACCACATATCAGAGCGTACGCGCCTTGTCCGTTGCCGGTTTGAGCGAGGTCACGGCCATCTGGGGGCCCGGGACGATTTCCAACGGCTTGTGGAAACTGTCCAATAACCAGTTTGCCTTCTGTGCCGACGGACGGCTTGCTCCGCCGAACGCAGAGACCGCTACGAGCGATCCTTTCCCTGTGAACAATGCGGCCTTGAGAAAAGCCCTGTATTACGGTGTGCACGGTCCTGAAAACATCATGGAAGGACAAGGCTATACGAACGAGCAGATGATCGTGGCCACGAACGATTTCGTTTCCATGGCTCATACCGGCACATCGGTCGGGCAGCTGGCTGCCAATGGGTGGCACTGGAACACGTGGATCAAAAACCTTTACGACCAGATCCAGGCAAAGCCGGACCCGAAATCGAAAGGCTATGAGGCGTATATGGTCAATGTCTCCGGAAGCGGGATCAACTGGGCGGGCACCCAGACAGCGCTGCAGCCGCTCGTCTTTGGCATGTACGCGCCGAAAGGACAGGCGCAGATCCGCAAGGTGTCTGCTGATCCGGCCATCAGTGCAGACAACCCGAATTATTCCCTGGCCGGAGCGCAGTACGGCCTGTATTCGGATCCGCAAGCCGGAAACCAGATCGGCACGTTTACGATCCGCTCCGATCTGAGCTCCAATATTATTTCCGATCTTGACCTGCAGACATACTATGTGAAGGAAATCAAAGCGCCGCAGGGATACGCGCTCGATCAGACCGTTTATCCTCTGCAGGTCAATGCGGATGCGTTGTCCGTACTGACGTGCTCGGACGTTCCGCAGGCTAATCCTGTCACGATCCTTGTTCAGAAATTCGACAAGGATACCAGGGAAGGGCTGGCAGATGCAGAGTTTACGGTGAAATACTATGTCAGCGCGCAGGAAGCGCCGCAGCGCACATGGGTGCTCAAAAGCGACAAGGAAGGAAATGTGCTTCTTGATGAAGCCCATAAGGTGTCGGGCGATGCGTTTTACAAAAACAGACACGGACAGGCAGTGATCCCGATCGGCACGGTCACGATTCAGGAAACGAAAGCACCGGCAGGCTATTATGCCGATCCGGCCGTACATACGCAGACAATTTCGGCCGGAACGGATCAGCAGGAGATCCTTTCGGTGTATAAGAGCGTTTCGGTGCCGAATACGAATATTTCCCTGTCGCTCAAAAAGATGCAGCGCCAAACCGATATTCCGATCTCCAATGTGGTTTTTCTTCATACGTCTCCTTCCGGTGCAAAAAAAGAAGTCACGACCGATGAGAACGGAATGATCCGCTGGACCCATCTGGAAAAAGGGATCCACACGCTCAAGGAACAGTCGGCGCCATCCGGATACGAGCTGCTCGAAGAGCCGATCCGTTTTGAAGCGGGCGATCAGGGGATCCGTCTTCTGAACAGTCATCCGTCGATCGCTCTGAAAGATCATGTGATGACTGTCTTCAATAAGGAAAAACCGGTCAAGGTCCGGATCGTAAAGAAAAACGAAAAAGGAAATAAGCTCAAAGGAGCGCAGTTCACGGTCTATGCGGATGAACAGCTTGAAGAAGCGATCGAAACCGTCGAAACCGATGAGCACGGCCAGGCTGAATTCAAGGCTCTGGAACCAAAAAAGAAATACTGGATCCGGGAAACGAAAGCGCCGGCAGGGTATCGGCTTCCAAAAGACGAAACGTATGTGCTCTATTTCGAGTCGGTCCCGGCCCAGGGAGCGCTGCAGGCGTCGCTGAACGGAAAAGAGGACCATGAAGCGCTGCGGATCGAGGAAGCGGATGGCGAAAAAACGATCGTGCTCGATCTGATCAATTACACGGGCGTCCAGCTGCCGCGGACCGGAAGCGCCGGTGCGCTCTGGTTTACCGGAGCCGGCTGCCTGAGCGCATTGTATGCACTGTATAAAAGAAAAGGAAAATAAACAATGGAAACGAAATCACTGAAAAAACTATCAAAAATGATGGTGTGCGCGGCAATCGCGCTGACAAGCCTTCTCGTTTCGCCCGTTTCGGTGCTGGCACAAGATCATGTTTCGATCACGATCGCCGGCAACGAAGGGCAGCCTCTGAACGGAAAGCAGTTCATGCTTTACAAGCTCTTTCATGTCGTCACGTCGCCCGATCAGGCTTCTGTGCATTACGAATGGAACGAGCCGTATAAGAACGCTCTGCAGAACGTTGTGGGAGCTGCGCTGAAGAAAGAGAAAAAGACGGTCAGCGAATACGAGGTCATTGATTATCTGAACACGCTTGACGAGGCGCAGATGCGCTATTTTGTAGAGGATCTGCGCGATGAGATCGTGCGCAGCGGTCAGAGCGGTGTGATCCATGAAGTGGATCACACTGATGAAAACAATCAGTATATCATCGAAGGGCTTGAGCATGGCTACTATCTGCTCGACGAGCAGAGCGCGCATGGAACGCATGGTGCCGCTTCGTTATGTATGAGCGGGACGGCCAATGAAAATATGGTGGTCTACATCAAGTCGGACCATCCGCAGCTCATCAAGAAGATCGAAGAGGATGATCAGGATGTCGGCTGGAACGATATAGCCGATTTCGAGATCGGACAGACGATCCCTTTTAAATACGAGACGTTCGTACCGGCCATGGACGGCTACGACACGTACAAAATGGTGTTCGAGGACCGGATGGATCCGCGGATCGCCTGGGATCCCGATTCGCTTTCCATTCAGATCAAGGGAGAAAAAACAACGGTTACGCTGGCAAAGGAGGACTATGAGATCCGGCATGATGTCAACGGGAATACGTTCGAGCTCGAAATCGAGGATCTGAAAGCGGTTGTCGAGGCGCAGTTCGGCAGCGAACGTGATCAGAAGATGACCATCCGCTATGACGGGTGGCTGACAGAAGATGCCTGCCAGGACACGGGGCGTCCGGGATTCGAGAACAGCGTACGTCTGCAGTATTCGAACAATCCGGATACCGACGGCAAAGGGGACATGGGACAGACGCCGTGGGACACGGTCGTATGTTTCACGTACAAGATCGACGGCTCCAAGGTCAATGAGGATGCTGCCAGGCTGCAGGATGCGCGGTTTCGCCTGTACCGCGACGAACGATGCACGGATGAGGTGAAAATGAAAAAGGCCGAAAACGGATATACGGTCTCGAAAGATGGAAGCGAGGAAATCGTTTCAGACGACAAGGGGCGGTTCGTGATCAGCGGGCTCGATCAGGGAACGTATTTTTTGAAGGAAACGAAGGCGCCGCAGGGCTATCGTCCGCTGCTCGATCCGATCCGGGTCGAACTGATCCCGACGTTTACGCAGGAGCGGGATTCCTATGCGGCCGGGGAAGGGGCGACAGAGCGCATCCTGCAGCAGCTTGCGGCCAAAGCGTCTTTTCGGGAAGGCTGGAATCAGACGGCTGCGCTAGGCACGGATGCGGCGAATGGCTCGGTACAGCTCGAAGTGGTGAATAAAAAAGGGATGCTGCTGCCGCGGACCGGCTCGAATTCAGCGATCCTGCTGGTCGGGATCGGTTCGGCTGCCACGTTGTATGCGCTGAAAAAGAAGAAAGATGAAAAATAAGCTGCTGCTCTGTTTCGGCCTGCTCTGCGCGTTTTATCCGCTTGTTTGTCAGACCGTCAATGGAGTGCTGATGAAAAATACGCTGTCGACGTTTGCGGCCCGGTCCGTGCCGGTGCAGGACGAACAGAAAGAATTGAGGAAGCGGTACAACGAAACGTTTGACAGTTCGGTCTATGAGCAGATCGAGGCGGCGGGCATCATGGCACGGATCTCGATCCCTGTCATCGGTCTGGATCTGCCGGTGTATGCGGGCTGCGGCGAGGAAGTTCTTGGCAAAGGGATCGGACACTGGCCCGAATCCCATGTTCCTTATGGAGGAGACGGGACGCGTACGATCCTGACCGGGCACCGGGGCCTGGCGGGACATGGCTTTTTTACAAGACTGGATGAGCTGAAAAAGGGAGACCGCATCATGCTTGATGGATCGAACGGCGAGCTGTGGTACGAGGTGAGCGAGGTCAGGACCATGCTTCCGCAGCAGGCGCAGGCGCTTGAGGCGGTTGCCCGGAAGGATATGCTGACACTGATCACGTGCACGCCGTACGGCATCAATTCGCACCGCCTGGTGGTGGATGCTGTGCGGTGCGGTGCGCCGCAGGAACAAAAGGAAGTTCAAAGAATGCCGTCTGTGCGGCATATGGTCATGAGCGGCCTGCCGTTTGGCGTGCTTCTTTTTGGAATGAGTATTTGGAAAGGAAAAAGGAAATGCGGAAAAAAATAGTACTTTGTGTATTTGCGTTCCTGACGCTGCTTGGCTTGTGCATGCCCGCAGCTGCCCAGGAAAAGAAGGGGGTGCTTCAGGTCGTGTTCGAGCAGGAACAGCGTGTTTCGCTGCTGCCGATCGCTGTTTATGAAGAGGGACGTTTCGTGATGCATGAGCAATGGAGCGGATATGATCTGAACGGGATCGATACGGCGCATGCGCTTGACCAGATGGCTGGCGCTCTTCGAAAAGAGGTTGTGGCGGATTTGGCGGCGTATGAAGAGCGCATCGTGACGAAAGGGACGGATAAAGAGCATGTGGTTCGTTTTGAGGACCTCGAGCCGGGGGCGTATCTTTGCTGGAGCGAAAAAAGAGGGATGATGCCGTTTATCGCTGCTCTGCCGGTGTATGACGAGGCGAGCGGGGAAATGGTGCTTTCACTCACGGTCGAGCCGAAGCAGACCGATCTTGCGGAACTGAAGGTGATCAAGACGGACCGGGAAACGAAAAAGCCGGTCACGAACAGGGATTTTGAATTTACGAGCTTCGAGGATGAAGCGTGCACGAAAAAGATCGAAAGCGTGCGGGCGGATCAGGGCGAAGGGACGGCTTCTTTTCTGATCGCGCATGATGTGATGTATGTCAGGGAAACGAAGGCGCCGGCAGGCTACGGACTGAGCGATGAGATCATCAAGGTGGAGGAACAGGATGGAGAAATACGGGTCAACGATCACGAGATCGTTCCGAATGGTGGCACGATCGAAATGACGTATGAAAATGAGAAGATCAAAAGCATTCCTTCTGTTCCGACCGGGATCGCGAACCATGCCGCAGGGTATATGATGGCTGGCGTGTGCGCGGCGCTGGGGATCGGGATGCTGATCAGGAGAAGAAAAAGATGAGCGCGAAAAAGATAGGAAGAGGGGTCAAAGCGGCTTTGCTGGCGGTGCTTGTGATCGTTCTTTGCGGGTGCACGACGTCAAAGAGCCTGTATCTGGAAACGGATCGTAATGACCGGATCCGGATCACGCTCGATACGACGGATGGTCATGATATGCGCTACGTGGACAATCTGCTTCGCATATCGTATGAAGGCAGGGATGAACTGGAGGGCGTGATCGTGAGCGGAGAGGGCTATGAGGATTTTCTGGACCGGCTGCGCGAAGACTATTCGTTCCGGAAGGAGAGCGAGCCGTTTTCCTATGAATGGTGCGAACAGGACGGAGAGACTGTCTTCCTGTGTCCGATCAGTCCGCAAAGAGCCGGGATGATCCTGAGTTCGGCGAGCCCGTTCGAATCGATCCGGCCGGTGGTGGAAAAGCTGTCTTTTTCCATATACGAATAGGTTTTGAAAATTGACCGCGGGTGCTGCGGTCTTTTTTGGTAAGATAGGACTATCAGGGGGATCTTGAATGAAAGAAATACAAACAGAAATACAATATGACAGTCCGTACCTTCCGATCCTGCTGCGGCAGGCACGGGAGGCGAAAGGATGGTCGCAGGAAAGTGTGGCGCACGGCCTTTGCGCGGTGTCCTACTTGTCGAAGATCGAAAACGGCAGGATCGTTCCTGCACCGGATCTGGCGCATGCTCTGGCGCGACGGCTCGATCTGATGCTGGAGGACGGGGCGCGAACGAAGATCGCTGAGAAGCTGGATACGTTTTACGATCATAAGATCGTGGCGTTTTCTTCAGAAGAAATTGCGTCTATGGAAAGATCGACGCTGGTCCTTGATGCCAAGCTTGTTCTTTACCAGGATGGCGAACTGAAGGATCTGCGGTATTACGAACGCTTTTTCGACGCGCGCCAGCGCCGCAAATACGATGAGCTCCGTTTCTGGAAAGGCCATATGAGCTGCCAGCAGTTTCTGGAGCGCTACGCGGATTTTGAAGCGTACACTTTCCTTGCCGAGACGTGCTATCGGCATCACGATCTGTTTGCCAGTCTGGATCTGTGGCACAAGGGACTGGAAATGGCCCAGAAAGCGATGAACGTGGATCAGATGCTGGAAGCGCTGTCAGGAGAAGTGGTGACCAGAGGGATCCTGTATGATGTGGAGGGAATGCTGGAGGTTGCGGGGCAGGCCAGACGGCTTGCGCTTCAGATCGGTTCCGACAAAGCGCTGGACTGGCTTTGCTACAATGTGGGAGCCAGCCTGCTGGAGGCGGACCGGATCGACGAGGCGCTCGATCATCTGCTGGCCTGTCGTTCGGAAAGCGATCTGCTTCATCACAAGCTGGCGCTGTGCTGCGAAAAGCAGGGAAAGATCGATCGGGCGCAAGAACACATCGAAAGGGCCCGGCAGCTTGATTCGAGCATCTTTTATGAGGTGGTGGTGTATCGTCTGACGCATCCGGATCATTTAAGAGAGGATGTGTATAAGAAGATGCTGGAGGATTGTCTTCAGGAGGCGCAGGATCATTATCATCGTGGCTTTTTCCTGTTCCATCTGCGCTACATGCTGGATGTGCTGGAGGCGAGACACGAATACAAGGAAGCGTATGGTCTGCTGAAACGATACTTTTTCACAATTTGATGAAAATGGGTTTTTATGCCGGTTTTCTGCGGTTTTTTTCTCAACCGCGGAAGATTGGCTTTTTTTTCGGATTGCTTCATGCTGAAGGTGTGGAGGATGGTTTATGAAAAGAAAGACGCTTTGGACAAGAAATTTTACGATCATTACTTTGGGCACGGTCGTGTCGTCGATCGGCTCGGCGGCCATGAATTTTGTCCTTTCCTTCATTGTGTTCGACCAGACCGGATCGACTTTTCTGGCAGGACTTTTTGCGGCGATCTCCTTCGTACCGCGCTTTATCCTGCCTGTGCTGCTTTCGAGCGTGCTTGACCGGTTTCCGCGGATGCCGTGGATCATTGGCCTGGATGTGCTGAATGGTATTTTTTACGGGCTTTTCGGCACCTATTGTCTTGTGCGCTCGTTTTCGTTTGGGGTGTATGCGGCTTTTTCGCTCGTGAGCGCGGCGATCGGCTCGGTTTATGAAATTGCCTATGAAAGCGTGTATCCCAATCTTGTACCGGATGGTTTCTATGAACAGGGATATACGGTGTCGAGCATGATCTATCCGACGATCACGATGGTCATGACGCCGGCGGCATCGCTGCTGTATGTTCGCTTTGGTGTCGGGTGGATCGCGATCGTGTACGGATTGCTGCTGCTGACGGCAGCGGGGTTCGAGACGCAGATCCGGCTTGAAGAAAAGCGTTCGGATACGGTCTTTGATTTCAGAGCGTACGTGGCGGATCTGAAAAACGGATTCCAGTATTTATGGCATGAAAAGGGACTGCTGGCGATGTATGTTTCGATCGCCATCTCGCAGGGAACGGGTACGGGAAATACGAATCTGATGATCGCGTATTTTTCGATGACGCCTGGGCTCGGGATGGTCAGGTATTCGCTTTTTTCGGGGATCGAGTTTGCGGGACGGACACTGAGCGGACTGATCAATTACCGGTTTCCGGTGGCGCGCAGATACCGCTTTGCGATGTATATTTTTGTGATGATGGCGTATGCAGTTTCGGACGGGGTGCTGCTGTTCCTGCCGTTCGGGCTCATGTGTATCAACCGGTTTATCGTGGGGATGCTCGGGATCACGTCGATCACGATCCGTTCGAGCAGCGTGCAGACGTATATCCCGGATGCGATGCGGGCCAAGCTGAATGCGTTTGTCGCGTTCGTGTATGCTTTGTCGACCATGCTGTTTCAGGTCGTGATCGGGGCGCTTGGGGAATGGATCCCGGTGCGGCTTGTGGTCTGTGCGGTTTCGATCGGTCTGCTGGTGGTGTACGAGCTGCTGCTCGTGCGTAACCGGCGCGTGATCGAGCCGATCTTTTTGTCCGGATCAAAAGGGGAGTAGCGATCGGGACCGTTCGTGCTACAATAAATGAGCAAAGGACTGGTGTTATGAAATATTCGAAAACTTTAGCGCGGAGCGCAAATACGATGGAGGTCGTAAGCGGCGAGGAGCGGAAGATCGTGAAGGTGCTTTCGTTTCCAAAAAACCAAAGCGATGTGTTCGACCTGCTCACGCAGGGCTTGTCGATGAGCGAGGCGGAGGATGAGTATTTAAAACGTTGCCGGGTCGTACAGGATCGGCTGGATCTGCTGATGAAGTCGGATCATCTGGCAAAATACGAGGAGTATGAGGTCAAAAAGATCCCTGGGGCCACGGGCTGGCAGATCGAGATCCTCATGCCGTACCGGATGTCGCTGGCTGAATTTGAAAAGTATCATACGTTTTCTTCAAAAGAGGAGCGGCAGATGATCGAAAGTCTCTGTGCTGCGCTCAAGGAGGCCAAAAAAGCACAGCTTGATGCGGGGCCTCTCAAAAAGGAAAACGTGTTCCTGACCAAAGAAGGCAGTTATGTGCTGGATGTATTCAATGAACTCGAAAAGGAGGATGCGGGTGCGTATGAAAGTCTGGAAAAACTGGTGGCGGATGAAGAGCTGAAAAATGAAATTCGAACGAAGGATCTGTGGGGATGGTAAAAAAGATGCAGTTTGACAAAGAGAAATACAAGGGTGTCATTTTCGATCTGGATGGAACGCTGATCGATTCCATGTATGTGTGGCGGAAAGTCGTGGCGTCGATCTATGAAAAAAACGGGATCGAAGCGGATGTGGATGCGGATATGAAACGGTATCATGCGATGAAGGTGTCGGAGGTGTTTGCCTATATTCATGAACACTGGCATACGGCCATGACGATCGAACAGATGAACGGGCTGGCTGATTCGATCCTGGAGGATGAGTACACGAATATCATTCCGGCACTCGACGGGGCGGTCGAATTTGTCCAATGGTGTGTAAAAAACGGGGTGCGCTGTGCGGTCGTTACATCGAGCCCGATGCAGCTTGTGCGTCCGGTCCTGGAGCGGCTTGGATTGTATCAGGATATGGATGCGATCGAGAGTGCGGAGGATCTGCATTTGAGCAAGCATGATCCGCAGATCTTCGAACGGGCGCTGCAGGCCATGAACACGAATGTTCGCGATACGCTCTTTTTTGAGGACAGCCGCTATGCGCTGGAAACGGCGGATCGGATGGGGATGGATGCGGTTGGCATGAAGACAAAAAGCGAACCGTATGATGACCGGGTCTCGATCTGGAATTTCAGCGAACTAGCATACTGAAGAGCATGGTCCATGCGGGCAGCGTGACCATGGATAGCATGGTGCTCAGAAAGACAAGCTTGCCGGCGAACTGTTCGTCGGTTTTGTATTTCTGAGCAAGCATGGCGGCGGTGACGGGTGCGGGCATGGCGGTTTCGAGCACGCAGATCTGCAGCGTGATGGGGGCGACGGGCAGAACGTATAAAAGGAGGCAGACGGCTGCGGGAAAAAGGATCAGCCGGAGGATGCAGTAGAGCACGACTGTTCTGCTGGCGAGCTCTTTGACAGAGAGCTCGGAGAGGATGATGCCGATCGTCAGCATGACGAGCACGGTGGTGCATTGTCCGATCGAGGTGATGATGCGGGTAAGCACATCGGGCAGCGGATGGCCGGCGGACTGAAGCATCATGGCGGGGATGCCGAGCAGGATGGCGATGATGCACGGATTGGTGAATATTTTTTTCAGCAGCGTGGTCAGGCTGTCGCTTTTGTTTCTGGCGTACAGACCGATGCCGTAGGCCCACATGCAGATGCGCAGCGGGATGGCATAGATCGAGGTATACAGGATGCCTTCGTTTCCAAAGGCGGCTTCGCCGATCACCATGCCCAGGGTCCCGGCATTGTTGGAGGCGGTGCAGAAATCGAGGTTGATGCGTTCCTTTTCGGGCTGGTGGTTTTTCCACAGGAGGCGGCCGATCAAAATAAAAGCGCACTGAATGAGGATGGCGATCATAAAGATCGACAGGCAGGAGCGGATGATCCCGGGCGTGATCTTTGTCTGAAATGCATGAAAGATGGAGCATGGCAGGATCAGGTTCATGACAAGAAAGTTGAGCTGGGATGCGGTCTGTTTTGTGATCCATTTCTTTTTGCCGAGCAGCAGCCCGATGAGCAGATAGGCGAGGATCTGGATCTGCATAGATATCATGTTCATGGTTCTACGGTAGCAGAATTCCGAGCGTTTTTGTAGGTTTTTTTAAATTCGATGGTTCAGAACAAAGAGTGCGAAGAAAGATGGATGAATTCAAAAATTTGATTGAATTTGTCAGAAAAGTCTGATAGAATAAATGAGCTTATAATTCACTGCAGTCGTATCGAAGTGGTCATAACGAGCTCGACTCGAAATCGAGTTGCCTTAACCGGCACGTGGGTTCGAATCCCACCGACTGCGCCATTGATAGGTCAATCGTAAAGATAACATACGATTTGAAAATAAAATTGGATAGATAAAGAACTTCGGTTATTTTCTACTCCATAAGGAAGGCCTTCCAACGAACTTTAAACAAAGGTTCGCCGGGAGGTCTTTTCTTATGGAAAATCTTGAGATCCACCGGCTTGTGTGGAAAATGGATCGGAGGATGACTAGAATGTCCGCTATCTTACAAGAATCGAATAATAATTTATCTCATAAAATGAATAGCAGCTCTTTTATTTGCGTGGAAAATGATAAAAGCACACGTTCTTTCACAAATCCAGGCAGTAAGATTTGTGAAAGAATCACAAGAGAGCAACAGGAAAAACTTTTTCTGATCGAAACTATGGCGATGCTGAACGCTTTGCCGGAAGAAAAAAGAAAATTACTCTATGATTTTTTCGTGCTGAAAAAGTCAAAGTCCGTTTTGGCCAGAAAATACAAAATCAAGGATGTGAAGGGCGCCTTGTATTTTTCGCTGCTCGATCTGGCCACTTTGGATCCGGATCTGGGTTTTTCCAAAAAGGAGTCCGCAATCTTTGAGGACAAGTGTAAACGGCATCAAAAAAGAGTCGATGAAATGTTGAATGCTATTCTTGGTGACGTTGACCGCTTGAAACGTCAACTAGTGGACGGGTACCATCATCATCACTTGAAAAAAATTCCTCTTCTTTCAAATGATGTCCCGAATGAGCATTTTTTCCAGAAGCGCCCTGGATCGGATCGACGCGATTATAAACGACGTTCCTTGCTGTAGAGCGTCGTCCTGCTATCCTCGCTTATTTATAAAGACAAGCAGAATAAATTCATCATCGATCATTTCACGATGAATTTATTCTGCTTTTTTTCGTCACATTATTTTCATTTTATGAGATGATTGACATGGAAAGGTGTTAGGCGCAAAAAAAGAGAGAGCCCTAATTGTTTTGCGAACAAACTCTCTCCCGTCCTAACGAACAATTTTATGATAATCAATTTTTCGGCTTTCGACAACCCTTTTTCGCATGATTTATCCTGCCCGTCCTGCGGGGCGCGCGGCCAGATGCTCGATTACTCATCCTACTCCCGTTTCTGCCTCTCTCCTTCCAATCCGACAAAACGCTTACGGGTTCGTGTCGTTTTTTGTCCTTCCTGCGGCTCCTATCATACCATACTCCCTTATGATGCCCGTCCGTTTTCTTCGTTTTCCTATCCTTTTATTTTTGAAGTGCTCTTTCAGTACTGCTGCGGACCTTGTGCCGGCAACAAGTCGAGAACGGCTGCGCTTTTTGATATTTCCAGAACGACCCTGCGCCGATGGATCGACCGCTATTCCTCTCTGCTTTTCCTCTCCTGTATCATGATCCGCGATCTTGACCGTAGCCCGTATGATCTTCTTGCTCATATCCGTTCTTCTATGCATGCCTTTCTGAAGAGTTTTCTTCGTTTTCATGAATGCGCCTATTTTTCGCCTCACACTATTTTATCTGCACCCTTTGTCTATGGTCTTTTTTCTCCTTCCTGAATCATTTGTCCGTCGCTTTCCTCTTTTTAGCCCGGTACAGTAATCTCAAAGGAGGATTCTGCTTTATGGATCAAACCGACAAGGAAAAAATCGCTTTATGGAAATTCGGGATCATCGCTCCTGTCATTTCCGGCACTCATCCTTTTTCGACAAACCGTCAGTTTTACCGTCATCTTGCCGAAAAAGAATTCGAAAACCCGGTCTCCGGTGTCAAAAAATCATTTTCATGGCAGACTTTCGCTCACTGGGCCTATGAATACCGTTCCGGCGGATTCGATGGACTGATTTCCCGTCCCAGGAGCGACAAGGGGACTTCCCGAACTCTGAGTCCCGAGGCGCAGGAACGCATCATCGCTCTGCGCCGGCAGTATCCGCGCATCATCAATACGGTCCTGCGTGCGCGGCTCATCGAAGAAGGGTTTATCCCGGCCCGCGTTTCCCAGTCCACGATCGATCGTTTCGTGCGTTCTCTGCCTCAGAGCCGTCTCGAACCGATCCATCAGGGAAAAGAGCGCAGAGCGTTCGAGAAAGAATTTGCCAACCAGGTCTGGCAGGCCGATACATCCTATCTATACAGGCTGGCCGGACACAGGCTGTATCTGGTTTCTATCCTGGATGACGCATCCCGGATGATCGTGGGCTGGGGAATCTTTGAAGCCGATACGGCCGTCAACTTTCAGAAGATCCTGAAGAACGCGGTCATGACTTACGGGATCCCGTCTGTACTGTATGTAGACAATGGTTCGCCTTATGACAACCACCAGCTGAATATGATCTGTGCAAGACTGGGGGTCGCCCTGGTGCATGCGCCGGTGCGGGACGGAAGCGCGAAAGGAAAACAGGAGCGCGCATTCCGAACGTTCAAGGACCACTGGCTGCGCTGTTCGGACTGGAATGCCTATCAGACGATCGAAGAGGTCCGGGAATCTTTCGGGGACTATCTTCAGAAATACATCAACTGCCAACACGCTTCGCTGAAAGATATGACGCCGCGCCAGCGCTATCTGAAGGATGCACAGCGGTTCCGCTTCCTTCCTGACGAAGCGGTGGAACAGTATTTCCTGCATACGTACGAAAGAAAGGTGAGGACCGATTCGACACTCGTGATCGACGGGATCAGCTACGAGGTGCCGGCCGAATACATGCGCGAGACAGTAAAGGTGAAGATGGATCCCGAAGACAGGAGAAAGGCCTGGCTGCTAGGGATGGACGGAAAGCTGATCCCGATCCGGACGGTCGACAAGGTGGAGAACAGCCGGATCAGAAGAAGGCAGCACATGCGCTTCAGAGAGGAGGAGTAATATGGAAGCCAAAGTATTTTACGGACTGAAGCAGATGCCGTTCGAGAAAGAAACGAAATATCACAAATTATACCGGAGCGAAGATACGGCGAACCTGAAAGGACGGCTGGACTACCTGAAAAAAGCGAAAGGGATCGGATTGTTCACAGGAAGTCCGGGAACAGGAAAAACATCGGCCATCCGCGAATTTGCCGGCAGTCTGAACCCGTCGCTGTACAAAGTGGTCTACATCCAGATGTCTACGGTATCGGTCATCGACTTTTACCGGCAGCTGGCCTGCGGGCTGGGGCTGGAGCCCAAATTCAGAAAGAGCGACCTGTTCCGGCAGGTACAGGAAGCCATCGAATACATGGCAAAAGAAAAGAAGTGCACGCCGGTCATCGTGATCGACGAAGCGCAGTATCTGAGCACGAGCGTCTTCAACGATCTGACCATGCTCCTCAATTTCGAGATGGACTCGAAGAACTACTGTATCCTGATCCTGAGCGGGCAGACGAGCCTGAACACGATCCTGAAAAAGCAGGTGCATGACGCCCTGCGCCAGAGGATCGTGATCAATTATTTCATGGAAGGTCTGAAAGGAGAAGAGGCACAGGAATATGTGGATTTCTGCATGAAAGAATGCGGAAGCAGAGAAAAGGTGTTCGAAGAAGACGCGGTGCGTGCCGCATATAATATCGCAGGCGGATCAATCCGGAAACTGAACAATCTGTTGTCGAAATGCCTGATCGAAGGAGCGAACGAAGAAAAGCGGATCATCGACGCAGAGATCGTGATGAAAGCACATAACGAAGTAGAACTGGGGTGAGAACATATGAAAGAAGATGAACGGATGTTGATCAACTGGCCGACGACGAGAAAAGTGATGATCGAACAGCTGAAAAGAGCGATGAAGATGTACGGAGCCTATAAACTGAGCAATGAAGAGCTGATGTATTTTGTAGAAAACTATATGAATAATTTTGGCCATTTATTCTTCAAGAATGATTTCGAGATCCATCCGTCGATCAGAAAAGCGCTGGGAAAGAGGAACAGCTGGATCCTGGCATGTATAGTGGAAAGAGTATACCAGAAAGAATTCGAGAACATAGGAAATTATTGATTAAAAGCCGTTTTTGACAAGACGGCTTTTTTTGAACAGAAAGAAATAAAATAAAATGCTTCTGAAGCCAAAATAAAGCGAGGCCGGACAAAATAAAGTGCGTTTCTCTTCCAGATGTGTATAAAAATATTTGACGTTTCCGACTAACAGAATTTGACGCGCTACACACAATTTGAATCTATTTATGCTCCGATCTATGCAAAACCGACGAAAGCATTACATGATTTGAGTAAAAAATAAGGAAAGAAGGAAAGAGATATGCAGAGAAAAACAGTATTTCGCTTAGGACTTGGAGTTACAGGACTTTTGATTCTCTTGTTTTTTGTTGGGACTTGCTTAAAGCAAAACGAGCATTCCATTGACCTTACAAAAGACATAAAAATCATTTATTCAGGGCAAAACGGAAGAGGTGTAATTGAAGAAATTCAAAATCCGATTGATACTATGGGGAGTAGAGAACTAGAAAAATTCGTTGAAACTCTCGATTATACCGCTTTCCCTAGAAAAGCACTTTCAAATGGAGATACAATATCCATAGAAGTTGTCTATGATAACGAAATGGCAAAGAAGTTGAAATTGAATTGCAAAAATCCAATTCGAGATTTTAAAGTAAAAGGACTTGTCGATCTTTCCAATGCTACAGACGGCGAAAACAAGCAAGGAATGGATGTGATTATCGTTGATAACGTAGAAATTCCGAAATCTTGGAATCTAAACGATCAGGAGATTGCGGAGTACGTTGAAATGGTAAAAGGTGCAGAAGAAAATGCGAAGCCAAAAGAAGAAGAACCTTTAGAAGATATTTGGATGAAAGGAACTTCCACAGGTGAAGAAAAGTTGGACGATATGGAGTTTTCCAATTACTCCATGGCATACAATTACGGCATCAATTCATCGCAAGAATTTAAAATTCAAAACATTCAGAAGGAAGATGGAAATACCAGATACTTGTGCTATTTCAAAGATAACGTAGGAAAGGGTAAAAACAATGAGTGAAAAAAACGGAAACTATGAGATTTTACATTCGATCAATTTGAATGGAGAATATGGGATCGTGCTTGGCGAAAACAAAGATGCAATCGAGGGGTATCGTTATGTTACTTGGATTAAGAATGATCGAGGCTACGATCAAGGACATTATTTTGGCAATAAAAAACAGGCTTATGTGAGCCTACTTGAACGAAGTGCTTCAAGTGTAGAAATTTCCTTAAATAGCTACTATTACAAGCAAGCAGCTTTTGAAGATATTGAAGCAATTATGAATACGATTCCAGATGTTACAATGGAACAAGTAAGTGCATTGATGAAGGATAAACGTTTTAAAGCAATTGCTTATAATCAGTTTTTAAAATCCGATGATGCAGAAGATTTAAAATATCGTTTAGAGGATGAATACCATAAATATACATCAAAAGAGGAAGCACAAAACGAAAACGAAACAGAAGAACAAGAAGAAATCGAACCATAAAAGGTCAAAGCATCTTATACAAGATAAGGTGCTTTTTAT
This sequence comes from Erysipelotrichaceae bacterium OPF54, assembly GCA_022834735.1. Lineage (GTDB taxonomy): Bacteria > Bacillota_I > Bacilli_A > Erysipelotrichales > Erysipelotrichaceae > Dubosiella. Next base: position 3,028,018 of record BQKD01000001.1, on the reverse strand, counting down.
TATGAAAGGAGTATAAAAATGGGTAAAAAAATAGCGATGATCCTAATGGGATTGGTAATCGTTTCGTTTGGTGGTTTATACGTTTATAAAGAGTTTTTTACAAAACCAGAACCGGTGGTTGAAAAAGTGGATATATTCAAAGATGCAATGAAAAAAGTGGATATTCAATATGTACCTTACGGTGATTCAAACAACGAAACACTGCTTCTTATAACAAACGACAATAAGTTTCAGGTAAATTTATCAGGTATCATTGAAAAGAAAGATGAAAACGGCGTTCATAACGAAAACTACGATGATGAAATCAACATCAATTTGAATCCCGGACAAACATATGTGCTTGAAACGACCAATCCAAATAACAAAGTTGCTCGTGAGGGCAAATTGCCGATTGATTTTAAAGCCAATCGTTTAAAAATTGCACCCGTTGAAGGAAGCAACGAAGATGGAAAAAAATCAAGCAAAGTTTTGATGCAGGACAATATTGATGTTCAATTTTTCCCGGATCGAAAAAATGATAGCGGACAACCGCTTATTTCAATCGAAAATAAAGCGAAAAGAAAATTGACCGTTTCTGGATATATTGTTTACTACAAAAGCGACAAGAAAGATGAAATCAAAGAGGTGATTCCTTTTGAATTTACAGAGATTCCAAAAAGCGAAACCTACCGGGATTATGTCTACATTGGTTTTGCCGAAAGCGATAACAAAGACTATGACATCTATGTAAACATCTGTGAGTAAAGGGGGTATGATGAATGGAATTGACGGAAAAGGAAAGGGAGTTATTGAAGCTATATCGAGTCCACAAAAAGAATAAACGCAAAAAGTTTTTGATAAGCTCCTTTTTGGTTTTGATATTATCAGGAAGTCTATATGCAGGATATAAGTATATTTACGAACCCAGTAAAAAATCTGTAGCCAAAATGGAAGAACAGGTTGAGAAGGTGGATCGTACAGCTCCTCTGCTTATTTTAAGTAAAAAATCCATTGAAATCAAAGAAGGGGATACGATTGATTATTTATCATATGTACGTACAGCCAAAGATGAAAAAGATGGGGATTTACTGGATAAGGTTAGATACACGACCATTGATACCACAAAAAGCGGAGATCAAACGATCATTTATCAAGTAACCGATAAGGCTGGAAACACAACAATTGCTACACTGGATGTTGTGATTAAGAAGAAAGAAGCGGACAAACCAAAAGAAGAAGCAGAAGAAAAGAAAGAAACTTCCATTGAAGAAAAGCAAGAAGAGATTGCGGGAACACAGCAACCGCCTGCGGAAGAACCAGTTTATGTAGAGCCACAACAACCTGCTCCATCGGTTCCTTCTGCACCGCAACCAGTCGTTCCATCCACACCCGCTCCTGTAGCTCCACAAAACCCCGGAAACAAGCAATTTTTATTCTCTGAGGGGTATAACATGGAAAACGTATCAGGAGCCTGTATGGCGTATATAACGGGGTATACGGGCGGTTGCTATCCGCTTCAGGATGCTAACGGCATCTATTATGGCATGGAAGCACGTTTTGAGTAGATTTAAAGAAGGAGAAGTGTATGAAAACGAGAGAAACGAAAACATTGGAAGAAAGAGTTAGAGAGAACGACAAGTACATTCCGTGGACGCCGGAATCGTTATACGATCACTGGGACTCGCAGGAAGAATTGATTGACGAGTACGAAAATGAACGGAGAGAAGAAGACTATGAAAAGTAAGGTTGTATTTGAGGATTTAGAGTACATCAAAAATAGTTATCTGTTCAAAGGCTATGACGATTATTATTGCTATCTGGTTGGAAAAAAGAATGATTTGTTATTTTATTTCCATGTGAATAAAGTTGAACTCAGTGAAAAAGGAAAAAATGTCGTTAGAAAAATGAAAGAGAAAATGAATGATTTCAATTGGTATATTCTAAAATTTCCACGCCATGAAGGTAGGGATAATGAATATTTCGACTTGAAAGAATGTATCATTGATGGCATTATTTCCGAAGAAACTTTCGATAAAATCGAAAATTTTGCGGTAAAAGAAGCAATGAAATCGTTTCTGAATACAGAATACAAAGTTTGTTAGGATATAATATATCGCACACAATATGACAAATATTTGGTATAATATAAAAAAAGAAGAGAGGAGTGACGTTTATGATTGATAAATATAAAATGAAATTAGAAGACAATGTTTTTTGTGCCAAAAGAGTATTAGTGGATTCTGTTTATAAGAGTGCAAATTTGGAAGGAATCGCCGTTACCTTTGCTGAAACGAACGATATTTTAAACGATGTAAATGTTGAAAAGTTGAAGCCTTCGGAGATCAGTAAAGTATGTTGTTTGCGTGATGGTTGGCAATATATTTTACAAAATATTTCAAAACCGCTTGATTTAGGTTATATGGAAAACCTACATGAATTGATCGCAAAAGGAGATTTGCCTCACTATGATTTAGGTCAAATTAGAGTCGATGGTGTCCTAATTAGCGGGACATCATGGCGACCAGAAATACCAAATCCAGACCAATTGCATGTTGAACTTCATGAACTTTTGAAGATCCCAAATGATACAGAAAGAGCTATTACAATCATGCTATGGATGATGCGAAAACAGATATTCAAAGACGGAAATAAACGAATGGCAACTTTAGTTGCTAATAAAATTTTGATTGAACATGGACGAGGAATACTATCAATTCCTGTTGAATTGGATGGAAAATTTAAAGAAAAGTTGGTTCATTATTATGAAACGAATGAGATGGCTGAACTAAAAAATTGGATATTTGAACATTGTTTGGACGGAACTTCGTATAGTGAAGAATATCAAGAATTACTTGAAAAAGAAGAAACTGACGAGGAAAAAGATGATCGTTAAAAGAAGTGCAACGCTTCTTTTTTTTGTGGAATTATATAAAATAAGATTGAAAGGTGGAACAAAAAATGAATGGTGGAATTAGACAGTTGAACAGCAAAATTGCAAAACTGGAAAACGATAAAAAGAAGAATGATGATATTATCGAAACAAAACAATTCGAAAACGAGTTGATTATGGAACAATTAAAGGGTCTAAAATCATTGAAATCAAGATACGAGAAAGTGATGAAAGATATTGATGAATCACTCAATGAGAATACTGAAAAAGAAAATAATCAAGAAAAAAACGAACAATAAAATGAGCATCAGATATATTTATCTGGTGCCTTTTTTTAGTTAAATGAACAGGAAAGGACATATGAAAATGAAGAATAAGACAAGTAAAACACGAGAAATGCTAGTTGATGAATATATCAAAGCATTGGAGCAAGAACAGTTGCCTTGGCATCAGGATTGGGTAAGCAATCCACCGCATAATGCGATCACGAAAACACCATATCGCATGTGCAACAAAGTGTTATTGTGTCATATGCAAAAAACGAAACATTACGAAGACAGCCGTTGGTGTACGGTCAATCAGGCAGAAGCAAATGAATGGTATGTAAAAAAAGGAGAGAAATCTGTACCCCTTGAATTTTATTATTACTACAATAGACAAACGAAACAGTCGATGAAGATTAAAGAATTTACGGACTGGGCAAATAAAATTAAGTATGATCCTTCTTTGAGTTTAGAGGAAAAAAAGCAGCGTATTGAAGCCTTTTCTTTAATGTGTTCATCGTTCAACGTGTTCAATGTCAATGCTCAAATGGAGCATAGACACTACATTAAGGATGGATGTGAGTATGTAAAAGCATCCGAATATTATCGCTTAATAAAGGAGATTAAAAAGGATAAGAAGGCATCTTTCGATGAAAAGAAAGAACGTTTTGCAGAGTTGAAAGAGCGTTACGAGTTGGTATGTGAGAAGATCGAAAAAGAGGAAGTCCCTACCATTGAATATAACAGCAATCAGGTCGTAGATAGCATCATAAATAACTTAGGTGTCGATTACGAAGAAATCGGCGATGAAGCATTCTATAATCCTAAGGATGATAAAATCACAATGCCACCGATGACGACTTTCCATACTGAATATGGATATTATGCGACTAAGTTACATGAATCTTGTCATGCGACAGGTCATCCGAATCGTTTGAATCGTGATATGAGCGGCTTGTTTGGTTCTCAAAAATACGCCATGGAAGAGCTGAGAGCGGAAATCGGTTCTTCTTTTTTAATGGCTGAGCTGGGACTTCAAGCGGATGAAAACCATATCAACAATCATAAAGCCTATATCCAAAGCTGGATTTCCGAACTAAAAAAAGATCCAAAAGTGTTGTTTGATGCTATTAAAGATGCAGACAAAATCGTTGATTATATCAGGGAAAAAGGCGAATTTGAAATGATGGAAGAGCATTCGGAAGTTCAAGAAGAACAAGAGGATGAAGAAGAAGTGGAAATGTAGAAAGGACGGAGAAAGACAGATGGAAATGACATTACAAGAAAGATTGCTGGAAGAATGGAGCTTAAGTGAAAGTTCCAGCGAAGGCTATGACGAATACCCAAATGATGAACCAGAGCTAATGACTTTGGATATTTCGAAAGAAAATGTAGACAAGAAAGGGGAATAGATTTATGAGATATGAAGCCGTCGGAAAACCGTTAGGTGGGGCGAAAAAGTATCGTTGGAAGAGTAGTGGTCTAACATTGGAAGACTTGGACGAACTGAATTTGAAAGAAAAATATCAATTCGTCAAGAAAAATAACATCTGGAAAAAACCGAATTATGAAGAGTTGGTAGCATCAGGATTACCGATTCGTGTTGCGTATTATATGAAAAAAATTCGAGATTCGTTACCTGCTCAACCGACTTTTCCTTATAATGCGTCAGCGGATGAAATTGAAAAAATATGTAAAGACTACACCAGCTTTGTGACTTTTTTTAAAGAAGAAACGATGAAACTTCATAACGATTATGACGCAGAAAGATTTTATCCGGATGTGGTTTCACCAAAGTATATTGAACCTTTAGGTTACTATCACTATGTGAAAGTCAAAGATGAAGCAGAGGGATTTTTTCCAAATAAATTGTTGAGAGCTTTACAGATTGGAAGATGGGAAACAATTGATTATGAGATAAAAAAGAAGCAGTTTTGTTATTCCGATAAACAAATACTTCTTTCTCAATATGAGGTTCTTCCTTACAGCAAAAAGGATTCCATCTTTGAAAAAATGGAAAATGGAAATCAGTGTATGAAGATAAAAAGGTTTGGGGGAACAAGATATTTTTATCCGAAAGGCGACTTTGCGGATGAAAAAAATTGGAAAGATGATACCTTTTTTATCCTACAGGGAAGAACGTTTATCGCAAATAATTTTGAACATTATCGGGATTGTGAGCAATATATCATCGACCATGCACCGGATAAACAAGGAACAAAAAGAGCTTCAAAAACATCAAAGAAAAAGCGATTTGTTCCACCACAATTAGAGCATGTCGTTAGAAATGGCGTTAGTTATCGTCAAGGAAAAAACATTTCGTCGATGGAATTAAAAGATACATTTCAGTTTGGCGGTAATGATTATGGTAACTCCGTTCCGCAATATGAACGGAAAGAAGTAACCAACTTAGGGTATGATGCACTTATGGATTTGAGTCGGGTACTTCAAATAGATCCAACAAATATTGGCTTTGAAGGTGAATTGCAGTTGGGTTTTGCAACATCCGGCAATGGTGGAAAGAATGCGGCGAGTGCTCATTACGACGCAATGAACGTAGAAATCAATTTAACAAGAGAAAATGGTGCAGGAAACCTTGCTCATGAATGGGGACATGCACTAGATGATTATATCGGAAAGAAATTAGGCTTTTTTTTAAAGGGAAGAACCTTTGCATCAGAGTTTAGTTATTCGGAAAAATGTCCAAAATCATTAAAGAATTTGATGGAAAAAATGAAATATAAGAAAGTTGAAAAGGATGGAGAAACGTATACGGCTAAGACGGATTTTTTTGAAAATTCTAAAATATTTGATGGCACTTACAGCAAAGATACGTATGGATATTGGGCGTCTGACGTTGAAATGTTTGCCCGTTCTTTTGCTTGTTATATCATGGATAAGTTAGAAAATAGAAGCGATTATTTATGCGGTCACGCTAATTCTGCTGTCGATTATCTGATGGATGATGACGGAAACATGAAACTGATTCATGCTTATCCAGAGGGAGAAGAAAGACAAATAATCAACCAATGTATGGATGAATATATTCGTGAATTGAGAGAAAAAAATCTTTTACATGAATTTATTATGGAGCTTCCAAAGGAAGACACATTGCCTTTAAAATCTTCCGCTGAGATTGATTATCCCGATCTTGAAGAGGATACGAATGGGAACTTAACATTGTTTAACATGGATGAAGAACTTGCGGAGGGAATGTAAAATGAGTGCGACAAAATTGGAAAAAGGATTAAATACGATCTTAGAGAAAATGAATTTGAACGAATTATCTTGTGCAATTATCAATCAAAACGGAACGACGATTGGTGTTCTTTTTGATGAAGATAAACCAATTTGTAAAGATGGAATGATTCTAAAATTCTTGGAAAATCATTCAATCAATTTGAATGATTTGAACGTTGAAGATGCCGGCTTTTTAAATTATTTAAGTCAAAAATGGGGTGTGAAGAACGAAGATGGAAGTTACCTATTTGGCGATTTAGTAGAGGCTATTAAAGCCGAACATAAGAAAGATATACTTGAAAAAGAACCAATTATGAATCCGCTTCTTATTGATTATATGAGCGATCATGAGGACGAAACAGAGTTTACCTGTGTGGCTTCTGAATACGATTGGAGCATCACTTTTGACTATGAATTTGACGAAAATTCGGAATTGGAATTGGGATTACTCATTTACTATCTGTGTACTAACCTTAGAGTTAAAGAGGCGATCACTTCAAATAAAGTGGAAGTGGATGTTGAAGAATTTCAACGTAGATTTCCTTTAAACGAAGGTGAGTGGTGGACTTTATTTAATGGAATTGAGGACGCCGTTATCAATAAAAATCCGCAAAAGTGTGCAAAGATTTATCAAACTTTTCTCGATTTAGAAGAGAAATATCCAATCGCTTTTTCTCCTTCTACAGATAGAAAGGATACCGAAAATGAGTCTTGATACTATCCAATTTAGTTTGTTTGATTACTTCATGGACGATGAAAAATTCACGTTAAAAGAAGCAACAGAGCTTGTGAAGGTCAATAAAAACATGCAAGTCAATGACGAATCTATCCGTGCCAGAATCTATGAAGGAATTGACAGAGGTATCTTTAGGCGTGTTGCTAGGGGCGTTTATAAAGTTGAAAAACAATTAGAAGGCAAGCTGACTACTTGCCTTTTAATTAACGGAAATGGGCGTGATCTGTCGTTCATCAAGGACAAATCCATTGATGGAATTGTGACGGATCATCCTTACGATCTGTCCAAATCATTGACCGGTGGCAATCGAAAGTTTGCTCAATATGAGCTTTTCAAATACACAGAACAAGATTTTAAGGAGAAGATGCGAGTGCTAAAAGATGGAGCTTTTTGCATCGAATTTTTACCGGAAGAGAACGAAGTAAACTATCAATATCTATACGAAATTAAGCAGATGGCGGTTAAAAATGGGTTCAAATATTTTGCCAAAGTGCCATGGGTAAAAGGCAATTTTGTATCGAATACCGGTAGAAAAGCACACAATACAGAAGACGTTATGATCTTTTCTAAAGGAGAACCGAGGAGTTTAAAACTGGACGCTAAGAAGAATATTCAGCTTGCTACAGAACATGGAATTGACGTGAAAGGCTTGTCTTCCTATCAAGTGAAAGATGTTCTTTTAGCGAATGGACTGGATGTTTGTTACATGAAAGGAACGTCGGGAATGCTCCCTAAAGCGTTTGATTTTCAACCAAAAAACAGCAAGGATAAGGTCATGGAAGCCGAAAAACCGGTGGAGTTATTGGAATCCATTATTGAATATATTTCGCTTCCAGATGAACTTTTACTCGATCAATTCGGTGGTTCCGGGAACTTCGCAATCGCTTGTACCAATACCAAAAGAAACTCCATTGTGATTGAAAAGTCGGAAGAAATGTTTGCTAAAATGAAAGAGAATGTGGAAGAAAATCTACAGAAAACGGATGGGAAACTGGATGTTGCGTATGAAAATTTTGAGTCGGAAAACACGATAGAGGAAGACGATTATGAATATGATGCTTGAAAAAATCTATCATTATTTTACTGTTTTGGATGGAAAATTGATGTGTGAAATCGTCTTCGTGTTTCTCTTTTTGTTCATGACTTTCGTTCTTATTTTTCGCTTTATCAAAGACAAGAAGATTAGAGATAAGGTTTTATCAAGTCGCTTTATCGAAGCGAATCGCTTTCTAAAAAGCAAGAATCCCATCTATAAAAATGGAGAGTTTTCAAAATCAGGGTGTTATGTCATCCTGATTTTTTCTTTTCCTGTTTGCGATGAAAATTACAAAAAGTTTGATGATATTTATATTGGGCAATCACTCAATTTATCCAAAAGAATGAAGCAGCACTTAACCGGAAGTGGCAATAAAAACGTCTTCCGTGATTATCAAAAAGGGAAGTTTATTTACTTCACGTTCCAACGATGCCAGCCATCCTATATGAACCGTATGGAGAAGAATTTGATTCGGGCGTTTCGTTCTACAGACTCATACAACATTCAAAAAGGCGGTGGAAAGCATCGGAAAAACATTGATAACTGGAAATATCAATGATGAAGTTTATCAAAAGACACAAGCAAAACGAGAGGAGAAAGCAGGATGCAGGAGAGAAAAAACTTACTTATACTTGGTTCATTTCTGAAAAGAAATGAGCCTAAAAATTGGAAATTCAGGAAACTGAATTTCTACGATAAAGGGTCTTAGGGGTATCCCCTAACAAGCAAAAGGTGTGTATCCACACCATGCTTGTTCCCGTACCGATTGCAAGTGTCGCCTTGCATGATGAATCATGTGGAAACGAAGAATTGTTGTTTGAAACATCAATCTACCGTGACTTGGGAAAGGTTCTCTTTTCGACCGGATGGCAAGCCATACCAGAAGTCGTTGCCATGTTGTATGCGGCATCGGGAAGGGAAAATGAGGAGCAAGAAAACAACGCTTGAAAAGAGTTGTTTTTGAATCTGTTGCACTTTCATTGCACAACAAAACATGCTAAAATGATAACATGGAATAATTATAATGCAGTAACCAATTATTCTTAACAAAAGGGAACTCAGTTCCTTTTTGCAATAAGGGGGGAACAGTAGATAAAGTGTACTAAGAAGCCGTTTTTTCATGTTCATATTCTCCTCAAACATTGATTAAGGGGATAGAAAATCGTTTGTTTAAAGAGAAGTTCCCCACATTAAAAGATCATTCAGAAATGGATGGTCTTTTTTTGTGGTTAAGGAAAAGTTTTTAAAGTTTACATTGAAGAACCAATTTTAGACAGCAATCATTTGATTAAAGAAAGGGGAATTGTAATGAAATTGGATGCAGTTATTGTTTATGAAGAGGAATATTTGCCGAGTAAAAGGCATCGTATTCCACGGAAACGACAAGTTAAAGAAGTTGTCCAAACAGAATTAAAGGAGAAATCCCGTTCTGATTTTTCTCTAGCTCTTACGGTGCATGATTATCAATCTCGCTTAGGTGCTGATGGTGAAGGCGAATATGGAATTACTTCGACAGATTATATAACAGACAAAGAAAACCTGTATGTTGAAATGTGGGAACGACAAGGTGCTTTGATATTGCGAAAATCGGTTAGAGATGACTTAGAAAAGAAAATCAACCATGAGCTTTACAAGGGAAGCAGTTTTCATTCAAAAGAAGATGCAATGAAGTTTTTGGAAGAAACGATGAATCAGTATATCATGATTGATGGAGTGATATATGAGCGAGCGTCAGAACCACGATATGCGATTGTCACTTTTGGCTTAGGTCATAATCACGGTGGAACAGGTTACTTTATTGAGAATTTCTATAATCCGAATATATCGAAGAATAACTATTTCAATGCTTTAGAATTTGACAAGATGAAAGAACGAGCACTTGAAATAGCAAACAGTAGAGGCGATACCAAAGATATTTCACGGATTCAAGAATCAAGAGTAAAAATCGAAGTGCATGATCCATCTGTAATAAAGTGCAATCCACAAAAAGAACATGGTTTTGGCGATCCGTTTTTAAATTCGTTGGAAGACGTCATTCAAGGAAGCCCGGATATTTTAACCGCCGGATTAGGTGTTATGGCTAAGACTGCCGGAATTATAAAAGATGAAAATATGATGGAGATGGCGGACAGCTTAGGTGCAAATGAAAGAAAAGTATTAGAAACGTTTGCAGAATCAATGGAAATTTTAAATGATGAAAATTTGCAAAATGGTCTTCAAATAGAAGAGGACTACGAAATGGATTGATAAAAGGAACTGAGTTCCTTTTATGAGAACATACAAAATGACAGAGGAAGAGATTAAAGCTATTTTAGAACAGATGAATTTTAAAGGAGAAAATAAAGTATGGATGATTATGAAAATTATTATAATGAAGCAATTAAAGAAATTAGAAGGTTAAGGATAGTAGTTAGGGAATATCAAGAAGATATAAATTTATTAAATGCTTTTATAGATAGTAGGTGTAAAATTGATGGCATTTCAGAAACTATTCAAACATTAAAGTCTTTAGGTGCAACTGAACAATTGCTTAGCAGAATAGAAGAAATAAATAAACAAATTTCTTTTATTGATGATAAGGCAAAGATGTATGATTTTACTAAATTATCTAAATGTGAATTTCTAAAATCCTATTCATATTTAACTGAATATGAATATAACGCAACTCAATATGTTTATGACAATATGAATAAAGAAGAAAAAGAAATCATTGACAACATTACATTAGATTCTGGATGTGAAGTTTGCTGTAAGCAGTTACCTAGTAATGATGAAAGTATTCAAGAAAGTTTGGAAGCGGAAGAGGACTACGAAATGGATTGATTTTTAGAGAAAGAGAGGGTAAGAGTAATGGCAAAATTATATGGATATATCTTTCTTCAAAATGGGTATCACGATAAACCTGTAGAGTTGGATTCTAAAAATATTCCAGCACTTGCAAAATTTATCTGTGAGGATCCGAATAGAGATAAGATGATAACTGATACAGCGGACAATGCCGTTATATCTACATTCGGTTGTTTTCTTGATAGAGTTGACAAAGAAACAATTGATTTTCCAGCCTTATTAAACGAACTTCAAAAAATTCAATTGGAAGGTTCATTGGGATATGAGGAAGTTGAGGATGATTACGAAATGGATTAAATGTGTGCTAGATATTGAAAAAAAGATTAAAATGTGCTATATTATGGATGCGGAATAAAGTTGTTCTCCGCACGGTGTATGGTGTTTCTCAGCCGGGTCAGACATGGAAACATGAAAATGAGATTTGTAATTCAAGGTTAAAGTTCCTTGTCCATCAAAGGTTCTGACAAAATGACGGTGCCAGCTCGTTTAAAAGCGGTGATGGAATTGCAAGGCAAAAAAACATGGAGTCATACAGAAATGTGTGGCTCTTTTTTTGATGTTGAAAGGATTTATTTATGAAGAGAAATAATAAAATTGGATTTTATGATGTGAATATTGACTACATAGAGTATTTAAAGCAATTTGATCCGAAAGTGCCAAATATTGTATATGACTCCCACCAGAAATTCTTGTGTGGAGTCATTTTTAAAATAAATGGAATGAAGTATTATGTGCCTGTTTCATCTTTCAATAGAGAGGTGCAAAGTAACTATTTGATTCAAGTGGGCGGTTTTCCTGTAGGAAGTCTTCGTTTTTCATTTATGTTCCCAGTCCCGGATTCGGAGATCGAATTAAAACGACTATGGAGAGAGCAAGATAATGATTATCGCTTTTTAATGAGCAAAGAGCTTAATTTTTGTGTAGAACACAGTGAAGCGATACAAGCGAAAGCTCGTTCCGTTTATTTTACCGTTCAAAGAAATCGTGCAAAACTCGGGCATTATTTTTGTGATTTTAAAAAGTTGGAGAGAAAGTGTAAAGAATGGATTTATCGTGAGGCGATTAAAAAATTAAATGATGGATTATCCATAGACGCTTTATCGTTTCAAGAAAAAATGACGCTTGCTCAGGGGACAACAAATCAGGAATATTTAGAGATATTGTCGCAAGATAAAGAGGAAGCAGTAAGAAGAACTGCTGAAAAGCAGAAACACAAAAAGATAGATATAAGCAAATTTGGAAAAATCATAAAAGACATGTATGAAATTGCTAAAAACAGTGATAACTATACATGGTTTTTAGAACCGGAACAGTTTGAAGATGGAACATACACGCATCAAGATTATAAAGATTTGATTCGGGATGTTGAAATGCTTCATGATCGCTATGGAGTTTTAGACATTGACACGATCATTGAAGTTTCGGATTATGAAAATAATACTTGTGATACAGTCGCTACCTTTTATGGAGCATTTTATTCTTTGTTTGCCGACGACCCAGAACAAGCATGTATGGAGATTAGGGAAAGGGAAACAGAGTTTGAATATGAATAAAAGTTTGATTCGATTGGTTAAGTGTGCTTTTTTAGGAATTGGTTTCGGGGCAATCGGTTTGATTATAAATCGAGTGATTTATTTATCTTTGCTTCCATGGACAAGGGCAACGACATGGGATGCGATTCGAGATTTTGTGATTCTTTTGATTTCTTTTTTTTCTTTTGCTGTCTTTTGTTCTTTAGACAAAAGATTTAAAAGGCTGAAAAGGGAATCGAAATAAAAAAGGAACTCAGTTCCTTTTTTGTAAAATGAATGGAGAGGTGTTATTTATGAACTACTTATTACAACGTAATTTTCAAAGAGCGATAGAATATTTCAAACCGGATTCAGTGGATGAAAATGATCCGTATATTCAAAAATATCAAGAACAGCTTTATACTTGTTATTTAATGAGAGCGGATATGATTGATTTTGATTTTTGGACTCGTTACATTGAGCTTTTAGATGATCCGACAATTGATTTCGATGAATATACTGAATTGGATAGTAGATTTGATGGCAGTATCGAGGAAGTGACAGCAGAAGATACAGAAACGATCGCACATTTAAAAGAAATACTTTCGGATTTGAGAAAATATGAAGGAAACGATGTTAAGGAATTGGTACTGATAAAATCAAAGGAAGATGAAAGCCCAGAAATTGCTGACGATTATGAAATTTAAAAAAAATGTACAAAATATGTGTAAAAAACTTGCAATCTTATAGTACCCAAATAATTCATGATTTCTAATAAAAATGCCGCGAACTCCTTTATTTTAGGTTTTTCGCGGCTTTATCATTTTCACCCGCCGGGTGATGACTTTCAAGTGTGGTTCATTTACAATATTAGTGACCAAACAAATAGAAAGGAACCACATACTTATGTTATCTAATTTTGCCGCTGTTGACAACTATAACTTTTCCGGAGGAAATATCACCTCCGATTCCGGCGCTCTTCTCTTTGCTCGTTTTATCCATTCTCTTTCGCTTCATGACGCTTTTCGTTCGCTTCCTTTTGATGACGACCGGAAAAATCCTGTCCACTCTTATTCCGATATCCTTCTTGGCCAGATCTTTAAATTTATGCTAGGATATTTCCGTCAGGCCGATCAGTCGGTTCTTCGTCAGGATCCTTTTCTGCTTTCTGACGCTCCTTCCCAGCCGACAGTTTCACGTTTTTTCTCCTGTGCCTCCCCTTCTTTGAATGCCGCACTTCATCAGCTTCTTCAGACCTGTGCTCTCTCTTATCTCAACAAGCAGGAGCATGATCTTATTTTTGATGCTGATTCTACTTTGATCGAAACGACTGGCCGGCAGGAAGCGAGTGCCTATATTCCTCATTACTCTTCGGTCGGTTATCATCCTCTGGTGATCAATGAGTATCATTCCAAACTTCTTGTCGCTTCGCTTCTTCGCTGCGGCAATTCCTATTCGGCCAACGGGATCATCGAGCAGCTCCGCACTGTGTTCTCCGGCCTTCAGATTTCTTCTTCCCGGACCATTTTCTTCCGTGGAGACAGCGCCTTTTACGATTCCGAATTGATGAATTATCTTGAACAGCAACCTTTTCGTGTGCGCTATATGATCCGGTGCAAGCATTTCGGGAAACTGCTCAAAGAATGCATGGACGATATGGACCGCAAAGGGATCGATTTCCAGCAGTATACCAAACACGAACCGTATATCGGCGAGCTGTCTTATTCCCTGCAGAACGACGAGCCTAGAAGGGTCGTCTACAAAGCGTATCGTTCCATAGGCCAGAACGGACAGATTTCTTTGTTTCCGGAAATCTATGCCGTCATGACCAACTGTCTGGAGTGGAGTCCGTGCCATATCCTACGCTTTTATGAACAAAGAGGAAATTCGGAAAACTTCACGAAAGAGCTCAAGGACGATTTTGGTGCAGGCACATTGTCCCATCCAAAGTTCTTATCCAACGAGCTCGAGTTTCTGCTCAAAGCATGGGCATACAATATTTATCATCTGTTCCTGAATCGGAAAGCAAAACACATGCCGGGTATTGCGCGTATGCGTATGAATACGTTCAGGAAGGAATTTATCAAGATAGGCGGAAAAGTGATCCGTCACGCAAGGCAGATCACATTGTGCATCAGCAGCGCCTATGCGAGAAAGAAAGAGTTCGCAGGATTGATGTACAATATTCAAAACGAATAATAAACAGACCCATATTTTAAAATAGGCAGAGCGATCTGTCCTTTTCGTCGTGGAGTTTTCCACTGTAAAACTTTTTGAAAACCAAAAAAAACAGGAAATCGGATCAAATCAAGCGAACTTCATCGGTAAAACCATTCCATGAATTATTTGGGTAGTATAATGTGATTAACGAAGGAGTGTATATTTATGGAACAGAAAAAGAAGAAAAAGATGATTGCTTTAATCGTCGCAGGCGTTGTTTTAATTGGCGGAGCTGGTATTGGAACTGTTATTTGGGCTAACAATTCCAACAAAGAAGATAGAACAGTGGAAACGAAAAAAGCAGATTTGCTTGAAGACGTGAAAGGTCTGGAATTGGATAAACTGTACATGGAAGTGAAGACTAAAGGAAATGACTTCCTGAAAGGAATCACGTATGACAAAAAAGTTGTCAAAGAAGTTTTGGTTGATACATCGAACGTAAATTATGAAAAAGAAGGTACATATGAAATTGTCTATACAATCGTTCCGGTTGATTCCAAAATGGATTCGGTAGAAAAGAAAGTACAAATTGAAGTTGTATCTCCTGAAAAAGCTGAGGAATTGAAAAAAGAGGGACACGATGTTATAACAAACGAAACCGTAAACGAGGATAAGAAACAAGAAGAATCCGAAAAGAAAGAGGAAGAGTCAAAAGGTGAAGAACAAAAACCTTCGACTGGTAATTCCAATAGTGAAACCACAGGTTCAGTTTCTAGTGGAAATAACAGTACCGGATCGGGCAATAATGCTGGAAACAATGGTTCCTCAACAAATACAGGAAGCAATACATCGAAGCCAAGCACAGGTGGTAACAGTAATCAAGGTTCACAAAAACCAAATACACCAAGCCATACGCACAACTGGGTACAGCAATATACGACCGTTCACCATCCAGAAAAAGGACACAATGAACAGTATGTTGTAAAGGAAGCATGGACGGAGAGTGTGCCAATTTATGAAGAAGTTGCATTAACAATTTGTAATACTTGTGGAGCCGATATTACTGGAAAAGTAAATCCTCATATTGAAGCCCATATGTTAAATGGAGAAAATGGTTCTTATAGAACAGAATGGAAGACTATTCAAACTGGAACCAATACCATCAATCATCCAGCCGAATATGGAACTCGTTATGTAGTCGATCAAGCAGCTTATGATGAACAAGTGCCAGCAGGATTCAAATGTTCTTGTGGAGCAATTAAGTAATAAAAATATAAAAAAAAGGAAGTTTTATGAACTTGATCTTGTGGAGATAAAAAATAGATTTGCACATTGACTTCACACGAAAACATGCTAAAATGGTATCATGAAATAAATATAGGAAAGAGGAGAAGTCCTCTTTTTTTGTGTTTTACTGGCATTGCTTGAAAAGCCCAAAATCAAACATGTAAGTCCAGTAGTATACACTCAGAAACAGATTAAAGTGGTGACATTGTTCATCACTTTTTTTTGTTTCGCAAATAGAAAGGGGGCAAATTTCAACGGAATTGATAAAGACGAATAAATATAATACCAGGATAAAGAATGCTTAAATTTCCTTTTAAACGTGCAAATGAAACAGTGATGAGTCAAAAGGATCTATTTGTGTTTTTAAAAGTATAGAGATGTTCCTCAAAAAGTCTTTCAATGCTTTTTCTTTTGTTCAATAAAACGGCGTGTCACGCACAGAAAGAGGGCGAAATTCAATGAAACAGAAAAAGATGAGTAAATATTAGTCCAAGATAGAGATTTGCCTCAGAATCGTTTCTAGGCGTATTGATTTTGTATGTAGGATAAAAAATGAGTCTGAGATGTGAGAGGTTTTTTCAATGTAATCCAAAATATATTCCAGAATAAAATGATGAGGAATCATTTTATGTCCTCTATATAAGGACTGTTTATATACTTGTTTATATATCTTGTTTATATATCTTGTTTATATATCTTGTTTAGGAGGTGTGAAATCTGCTTTATATAAAGGGAAATTTGCATCCATATGTTACCAAAAAATCACCTATATGTTGCCAAAAAATCACCTATATGTTGCCAAAAAATCACCTTATGTTGCCAAAAAATCACCTATATGTTGCCAAAAAATCACCTTATGTTGCCAAAAAATCACCTTATGTTGCCAAAAAATCACCTATATGTTGCCAAAAAATCACCTTATGTTGCCAAAAAATCACCTATATGTTGCCAAAAAATCACCTTATGTTGCCAAAAAATCACCTTATGTTGCCAAAAAATCACCTTATGTTGCCAAAAAATCACCTTATGTTACCAAAAAGAAATAAGTTGTAACAATGTAGAAATCATGCTATGCTTTGTCTGCATAAAGGAGATTTAAAAAATGTTAGACGAAAATTATCAAGTTTCAAAATCGAAGGAACTATTGATTTTATCTGATTTACATTTAGCCATAGTGTAGAGCGTCGTCCTGCTATCCTCGCTTATTTATAAAGACAAGCAGAATAAATTCATCATCGATCATTTCACGATGAATTTATTCTGCTTTTTTTCGTCACATTATTTTCATTTTATGAGATGATTGACATGGAAAGGTGTTAGGCGCAAAAAAAGAGAGAGCCCTAATTGTTTTGCGAACAAACTCTCTCCCGTCCTAACGAACAATTTTATGATAATCAATTTTTCGGCTTTCGACAACCCTTTTTCGCATGATTTATCCTGCCCGTCCTGCGGGGCGCGCGGCCAGATGCTCGATTACTCATCCTACTCCCGTTTCTGCCTCTCTCCTTCCAATCCGACAAAACGCTTACGGGTTCGTGTCGTTTTTTGTCCTTCCTGCGGCTCCTATCATACCATACTCCCTTATGATGCCCGTCCGTTTTCTTCGTTTTCCTATCCTTTTATTTTTGAAGTGCTCTTTCAGTACTGCTGCGGACCTTGTGCCGGCAACAAGTCGAGAACGGCTGCGCTTTTTGATATTTCCAGAACGACCCTGCGCCGATGGATCGACCGCTATTCCTCTCTGCTTTTCCTCTCCTGTATCATGATCCGCGATCTTGACCGTAGCCCGTATGATCTTCTTGCTCATATCCGTTCTTCTATGCATGCCTTTCTGAAGAGTTTTCTTCGTTTTCATGAATGCGCCTATTTTTCGCCTCACACTATTTTATCTGCACCCTTTGTCTATGGTCTTTTTTCTCCTTCCTGAATCATTTGTCCGTCGCTTTCCTCTTTTTAGCCCGGTACAGTAATCTCAAAGGAGGATTCTGCTTTATGGATCAAACCGACAAGGAAAAAATCGCTTTATGGAAATTCGGGATCATCGCTCCTGTCATTTCCGGCACTCATCCTTTTTCGACAAACCGTCAGTTTTACCGTCATCTTGCCGAAAAAGAATTCGAAAACCCGGTCTCCGGTGTCAAAAAATCATTTTCATGGCAGACTTTCGCTCACTGGGCCTATGAATACCGTTCCGGCGGATTCGATGGACTGATTTCCCGTCCCAGGAGCGACAAGGGGACTTCCCGAACTCTGAGTCCCGAGGCGCAGGAACGCATCATCGCTCTGCGCCGGCAGTATCCGCGCATCATCAATACGGTCCTGCGTGCGCGGCTCATCGAAGAAGGGTTTATCCCGGCCCGCGTTTCCCAGTCCACGATCGATCGTTTCGTGCGTTCTCTGCCTCAGAGCCGTCTCGAACCGATCCATCAGGGAAAAGAGCGCAGAGCGTTCGAGAAAGAATTTGCCAACCAGGTCTGGCAGGCCGATACATCCTATCTATACAGGCTGGCCGGACACAGGCTGTATCTGGTTTCTATCCTGGATGACGCATCCCGGATGATCGTGGGCTGGGGAATCTTTGAAGCCGATACGGCCGTCAACTTTCAGAAGATCCTGAAGAACGCGGTCATGACTTACGGGATCCCGTCTGTACTGTATGTAGACAATGGTTCGCCTTATGACAACCACCAGCTGAATATGATCTGTGCAAGACTGGGGGTCGCCCTGGTGCATGCGCCGGTGCGGGACGGAAGCGCGAAAGGAAAACAGGAGCGCGCATTCCGAACGTTCAAGGACCACTGGCTGCGCTGTTCGGACTGGAATGCCTATCAGACGATCGAAGAGGTCCGGGAATCTTTCGGGGACTATCTTCAGAAATACATCAACTGCCAACACGCTTCGCTGAAAGATATGACGCCGCGCCAGCGCTATCTGAAGGATGCACAGCGGTTCCGCTTCCTTCCTGACGAAGCGGTGGAACAGTATTTCCTGCATACGTACGAAAGAAAGGTGAGGACCGATTCGACACTCGTGATCGACGGGATCAGCTACGAGGTGCCGGCCGAATACATGCGCGAGACAGTAAAGGTGAAGATGGATCCCGAAGACAGGAGAAAGGCCTGGCTGCTAGGGATGGACGGAAAGCTGATCCCGATCCGGACGGTCGACAAGGTGGAGAACAGCCGGATCAGAAGAAGGCAGCACATGCGCTTCAGAGAGGAGGAGTAATATGGAAGCCAAAGTATTTTACGGACTGAAGCAGATGCCGTTCGAGAAAGAAACGAAATATCACAAATTATACCGGAGCGAAGATACGGCGAACCTGAAAGGACGGCTGGACTACCTGAAAAAAGCGAAAGGGATCGGATTGTTCACAGGAAGTCCGGGAACAGGAAAAACATCGGCCATCCGCGAATTTGCCGGCAGTCTGAACCCGTCGCTGTACAAAGTGGTCTACATCCAGATGTCTACGGTATCGGTCATCGACTTTTACCGGCAGCTGGCCTGCGGGCTGGGGCTGGAGCCCAAATTCAGAAAGAGCGACCTGTTCCGGCAGGTACAGGAAGCCATCGAATACATGGCAAAAGAAAAGAAGTGCACGCCGGTCATCGTGATCGACGAAGCGCAGTATCTGAGCACGAGCGTCTTCAACGATCTGACCATGCTCCTCAATTTCGAGATGGACTCGAAGAACTACTGTATCCTGATCCTGAGCGGGCAGACGAGCCTGAACACGATCCTGAAAAAGCAGGTGCATGACGCCCTGCGCCAGAGGATCGTGATCAATTATTTCATGGAAGGTCTGAAAGGAGAAGAGGCACAGGAATATGTGGATTTCTGCATGAAAGAATGCGGAAGCAGAGAAAAGGTGTTCGAAGAAGACGCGGTGCGTGCCGCATATAATATCGCAGGCGGATCAATCCGGAAACTGAACAATCTGTTGTCGAAATGCCTGATCGAAGGAGCGAACGAAGAAAAGCGGATCATCGACGCAGAGATCGTGATGAAAGCACATAACGAAGTAGAACTGGGGTGAGAACATATGAAAGAAGATGAACGGATGTTGATCAACTGGCCGACGACGAGAAAAGTGATGATCGAACAGCTGAAAAGAGCGATGAAGATGTACGGAGCCTATAAACTGAGCAATGAAGAGCTGATGTATTTTGTAGAAAACTATATGAATAATTTTGGCCATTTATTCTTCAAGAATGATTTCGAGATCCATCCGTCGATCAGAAAAGCGCTGGGAAAGAGGAACAGCTGGATCCTGGCATGTATAGTGGAAAGAGTATACCAGAAAGAATTCGAGAACATAGGAAATTATTGATTAAAAGCCGTTTTTGACAAGACGGCTTTTTTTGAACAGAAAGAAATAAAATAAAATGCTTCTGAAGCCAAAATAAAGCGAGGCCGGACAAAATAAAGTGCGTTTCTCTTCCAGATGTGTATAAAAATATTTGACGTTTCCGACTAACAGAATTTGACGCGCTACACTTGCTCGCTTTTGCTCTCTATTGCATCCAAAATCCGGATACGCCGGCAGAGGTGATCGAGCGGTTTTTGGCCAAATTTGATTTTGGCCAGAATTTCATGAAAAAGGTTAAAGCCTTTATTGAGAAGGGAGGCTTTAACCATGAAGGGTAGGCGACAGTTGCCACAAAAAAGGAATATTTGGATTTGATAATCATTAAATCTTGTTTATCGCTTCGTCGTCTGGCAGAATACTCTTAAAGAGGTGTTCTTCATGATCAGAAAAAGCGAGCTGACAAAAGATTTCTACAAGCCAAAAGAAGTAGGCAATATGATTGGCAAGGGGCAGAGGTGTATTGCCGACATGGTCCGTTCCGGAAAACTGGAAGCCATGCGAAGCGATACCAACCGCATCCTGATCCCCAAAGATAATGTAATAAAACTGCTGGATCAGGTTGGACTGCTTGTTGAAGACGAAGAAAGAAGAGATGCTGTTTATGTCCGGGTTTCGTCCCATGAGCAGAAAAACAGAGGAGATCTGGAAAGACAGGTCATTGACATCCTGAATGCCTGCGAAAAAGAAGGCCTGGATAAGCCGGTCATCATTCGGGATACCGGCTCCGGCCTTAACACAAAGAGAAAAGGGCTGACCCGGCTGATCGAGATGGCGAAAGACCATGAGATCAAGAGGATCTTCATTACGAACAAAGACCGGCTCACGCGTTTTGGCTACGAGTACCTGGAAGAACTGTTTTCCATGGCGGATGTAGAACTGATCGCCCTGCAGGAAAAAGAAAACAAGGAGCTTCAGGAAGAGCTTGTCGACGACATGATGAGTCTGCTGGCGTCCTTTTCCGGAAAGCTTTACCGGATCAGAGGAAACCAGAAAAAGAGGATGCGGGAAATCATAGAATCCGTACCCGACCAGGAGGACGAAGAATGAACAGAACGAAAACGATTCAGGCCATGCCTGTTCCTCCTGTTTACGAACAGCCGGATTCTATCGTCATTCCTCTGGAGATCCGGCTGGACAAAAGACTCTGCCCGGAAGTCGTCACCTGTATCGACAGCGGGTTTGCTGTCTATTCCAAAGCGTACAGAACCGCCTTTTCCCGGATTGATCGCGGGCAGAGAAACCTTGGCCGGCTTACAAAAGAGATTCAGGACGAATACGGCCTGAAAAGCCGGACGGCCAATTCCATTGCCAGAGATGCAAGAGCCAGACATAAGGCGGGACTGGAGCTGGCGAGGACGCAGGCCGCAGACCTTCGTGCTTCCATGGTCCGCAAAAAGAAGAGAAAGGCAGAGCTGAAGAAGGCAGTCGAAGAAAAAAGCAGAAAAGCCGCCTCCAATCTGCTGGACGAAAGAGAATTGTCCTGCTACCGCAGGCAGAAGCAGGAGCTGTGGCATCTTGGCCAGCTGATCCGCAGGCTGGAAGCAAAACTGAAACGATGGGCGAAAGATCTGAAAAACAGACACGTCCGCCTCTGTTTCGGTACAAAAAAGCTTTTCAACGCCCAGTACCATCTGGAAGAAAACGGTCTTTCCAGCCGCGAGGAGTGGAAAGAGATGTTCGTAAGAAGCCGCGACCGGATGATGTATCTGTGCGGAAAGAACGACGAGAAGAACGGAAACCAGCTCTGCCATCTGCTCCGCATGGAAGACGGGTCCTGGAAGATCGGAGTTCTTCCTGTCATGAAACCCGGGAAAGGAAAGGACATGATCATCACCGGTCCCGTCAAGATCACCCATGCTTCTGGTCTGGAGCTGCTCAACAAGACATTTGACGGCTTTGAAGCCGAAAAACCGGCAAAACAGGCAGTCAGCGTCCGGATCCTGAGGAGGAAGAAAGGATATTATGTCCAGTTCTTTCTCCATCTGCCAAAACCGGAAGGATGGAGCACTTCGTCTTTTGAAGGAGCGATCGGTCTTGATTTCAATGCCGATCATCTTGCCTTGTGCGAAACGGACAGGAACGGCGGGATCATCTATGCCCGCAGGATCAGCCTGCCCGGACTGAGCCGAAAGAACCACAACTATAACCGAGGAATAACGCAAATGATGGCTGCCATAAAGGAGACCGCGGCCGAGGCCCGCTTTAAAGGAAAAGACCTTGTCATCGAAGATCTCGACTTCTCGAAAAAGAAGTCCGATCTCCAGAAAAACAGAAACTACAACCGGATGATCACCCGGCTCGCCTATGGTCAATATACTGAGGCGGTAAAAAGAAGATGTTTTAAAGACAATGTGGAACTGAAGATCGTCGACCCTGCTTATACTTCGAAAGAAGCACAGAAGACGGTATGCAGAGAACATGGCATCAACATCCATCTGGGTGCTGCCTGCCTGATCGCAAGAAGAGGTCTGGGCCTCTTTTAGCAATAGAACATAAAAAATCCCCTGCAGGGAAGATTGGAACGCCAGAGGATGTTCCCTTCGGGCCCTGAGGGGGAAGCTGTTCAGAATGCTGTCCGGCTCAATGCATCAAGGTGCAGGCCCCGGAACAGAACTGGCATCAGGCGTAGGATGCCGGGCCCGTCAAAAGCGGGATGGAAAGCCTGAATCCAGATTTTCCAATTATTTGCTACGCTAGAGAAATTGTCAGCTATATCCACCAAAACATGCAGCTGACCTTCCGGCCGGAAGATACTGTGGAGTGCCATGCTTCAATATTGAAAGACTGGTCGAGAAATGATGCCCTTTTACCGACGCATGAAGTCGATGCGCTGCGGCTTAAATACGATGACACGATGGGCGGATTTCATGATTTAAATTTCATTGAAAGCAGGTTCCTGGACTACGTAGAAAAAGCAGAGCAAGACGAAGAAGAAGATGTTTATTTTTCAATCAATAATTTTTGGTCAGTAAAAAGGACCGAAGAAGATATAAGGCACCTCAACGCCTTTGCGATTGATTACGACTTTTACAAGATTAAGAAATACGAAAATTTGACGGCGGCGGAGATGTATATGCAGCATATTCGACCATCGTTACCACTCGAGCCAACATTTGTGATTGATTCCGGCCGGGGGCTATACGGCGTGTTTTGCATCGAGCACACGCCGTATCAGTGCACAGATGTGTACAAGGCGATTTACAGCTACATGGTAGCGTCACAAAAGCAATTTGGCGCCGATGCCAAGGCAAGTCTGTCAACGCAAGTAATCCGTGTTCCTGGCTCTTTAAATAGCCGTAGCGGCCGCGTTGTAAAGTTACTCGAGCATAAAGACGTGAGATACACGATTCCGTATTTAGCTTCGATCTTTTTGCCCTATACGCGCGCCGAAGTGCTCAAGCACAAGCGCAAAAAGCTACAAAGCGCGAAAAAAGTAAAAGTGGTCAGAAAAGGAAATCGACTGAAATCGAATTTGGCCATTTTCGAAAAAGACCTGTTCTCTTTGATTCAGATGCGCAATGAGGCCGGGATCCGGTCCGGATACCGGGAAACTTTGTTGTATTTGTATTGGGAGCGTGCGCAGAAACTCGAAATAGACGAAGAAGCTATTCGCAAAAAAATACTTTGGCTGAATAGTCTTTTCAGCGCACCCTTACGACAGGAAGAAGCCTTGAAAAGGTGCCGGCCGGCGCGGGTCTATCGTTTTGTTACGGGGCGCGCTAAAGCGGTGCAAAAGCTCGAGATTACGGCAGAAGAACAAACTCACCTATCTTTTTTGGTAGGCGCGCAGCGCAGCGCGTCGATGCGGCAAAAGAAGAGTAGAAAGAAAGGACTGGTACGGGGACGTACAAAGGCCGCCCAGGCACGCCATGAGCGCCGTAAGTCGATACTGATCGGATTTGCCCAGGGTATGACAGCCGCCGCGCTGGCCAAAGATTTAGGCGTCACTAAAAAGACGATACTGGCCGATTGCCGGTATATCCAGGCGCATATCCAGGAGTTTATACGTTTGATTGAGACACTGAAAAGGAGTCTGGCCAATCGGTTTGGCCAAAATCAAAATGATAGCCGGGATAAGGGCATAAAGGAGATGAGGCTGCCGATTTGGGGCTTTTTGACCTAGACGGAGCCTCGGGAAAATTTTTGTCACACAAATGTTATCTATGTCCCGACAAAGGGCGAAAAAATATTTTTAATATCTTATGTTCCAAAAAATCCACGCCCTGTCAAATGTGCTTTTGACAGCTCCTGTCTTTTTTGCTGTGTAGAAAGCAGGAGGGTAGCAAAAGATGGAAGTCGTAATGAGTGAATTTCTGGAACATTGTTTTTGGCGGGAGCCGATTGAGCTTTTAAAATTACAAAACGAGCTTTGGAAATACATGGTGGCAGAAGAGAAGCCGGAGATTTTTGTGGTCGATTTTGCGTTTGGAAGAGTGTGGTTTAGTCCGACTGGTAATGTCGTTTATTTGATAGAAGAAAGAGAGGAAGACTTATATGATTTTGAAAACTAGAAAAGAAATGGGCGCTTTTATCGCGAGTTTGGAAGCGTATGGATTTACGCCAAGGCTCATTGGAGAAATTTTTCGGGATTATGAAGAAAGAAAGAAGTCGATTGATGAAGAGTATGCGTTGGAGTTGTATGAGAGTGTAGTTTGGAGAGTGAAAAATGAGCAAGAATCTTATGAAGAGTAAGCGTTTTAAGACTATAGTTGAGCTTTGGATGTTGCAATGCTTGGATCGAAATGGTAATTGCTTGATCGGCAATGCCAGGATCAAGGACTTCGGTATTTCCGCTATTGAAAAAGAATTTTTGAAGTACGATAAAAAGGTTCAAATTCTCCCGATATTCAATGGTGGAATGGAAGATCCAACCCCTTATTTAGGGCCAGGTGGTCGAAAAGCGATGAATAGAGATATATCATTCGTTGCATATATATAAAAAGGAATCTAGAAGGAGGGATAAAAGATGGCTTTATATTTTGAGGTAGAAGGCAGCATGTATATTTCCGTTGTTCCGCAAGACGAGGCCGGCGAAGAAATTGTAGTTGACCACGTTGAGCCGGAAGTGATTGAAACTTTTAAAAAGCGCATCGCAAAAATGTTTTGCGCATCAAAAGAGGATGTCCAGGAAATTTCGAAAGAATATTATTTGAAACATGTTGATGAAGAAAGCAACGAGTAAAGAGAGTTGAGGAGAGAGAAAATGACAAAACGAGAAGCGTATATAAATGCCTATGAGGATATGAGATACTTTTGGGAAAAAATGGAAAGAAGTAAATTTTTCAGTGAATGGAATGAATCGCCTTATGGCGACCATTTTCTAACATACATTGAAAAATATTTTGAAAATTCGGTGCCGGAGGGGTGCAGATTTAGGACTTCGATTTACGAGAGCGAGCACATTTTTTTGAGTATTAGCCATGATAAATCATTGGAGGATGGTTTAGATATTTCGTCTTCGATTTCATTTTCTGTGAAAGAAAATGATTCGAATTGGCCATGTATTTTAAACGAAAAGGGGAGAATTGACGTTGTAAGCATAAAAAAAGAGATCCAGAAAAAGATTGACTATCTCGATAAAAGGATTGGAATTTTAAAAAACTTTGATCCGAAAAAAGTGGCTGAAATTTATGCGCAGATTCAAAATGAAATTAAAATATGGGATAAAACTATCCCGTTTGAATTTAGTGAATTTAAGATATTTGAGGATTAAAGAGAAAAATAGTCATGAAAATGAAACCGGCTTATACGGCATCGCTTGCCATAGAAAACCCTTATTTGAGTCCAGGGAGTCGAAAAGCGATGAATCGAGATATCATTCGTTGCATACGTTAAAAAAGGAATTTAAAATGAATATTGTTTTCATAATTGCTTATTTTAAATTGTGGAAAGAAAGGAGGAAAAAAATGAATGAGTACGTGAAGCAGAATCCGTTCCTCTTTTTTAAGCAGCCCGTAGATATTCAAATTTTTGTAGAGGAGTATCTAAATCAGGAGAATTACTTGATTGTGGGGAAATACTTAACGGAAATTGGAGTATGGAATTTTGTTCCATTGACGAATCCAGACCCTTTTTCAGATCGAGCAGCAAAGACATGGATTAAGGCCATTTGTTGCGCAGTCCAATTTCTGTATGCTGGCCAAAAAGAATGCAATCTCAATACGGTTATGGACTGGTCTGTTTTAGACCGGAGAAAGCTGAATCAGTTTTTTGACAAAATTCAGGATGAAATGCAAATTCGAAAAAAGGAAAAATCTTTGGAGAATTTACAATTTGGCCAGCTGGCGCTTGATTATTATAAGTCGATTCGAATGGGGAGCGATAGCCTTTTTACGAGCATTGAATATGCGGGATCGGAATATCTATTTTTATCGTATCCACCAGCATTAGAGCTGATTTTGCGAAAATACATATCGGATCAAGAGCAAAAAATCAGGCATAAATTGAATTATTTAGAAGGGAAGAATGGTGAAGGATTTGGAATTTGTTTATGAACAAGAAAAGAAAAAGGAGAGATAAAAAATATGGCTATATACTTTGAGGGTGAAAGCAACATGTATATGATTCCGGAAGATGAGAAGGGAGTTGACCATGTTGAGCCAGAAGTAATTAAAGAATTTAAAATGCGTATAGAAAAAATGCGCCTCGAATCAGAAGAGAGTTTGAGGAGAGAGAAAATAGCAAAGAGGGCTACATATATAACCGCTTATAAAGATATGAGAGACTTCTGGGCAAAAATAGAAAAAAGCAAATTTTTAAGTGAATGGGATGGAAAGCCGTATGATGACTGTTTTTCAACTTATATTGAAAAATATTTTAAAAATGAGGTGCCGAAAGGATTTGAATTTAGGGCTTCTCCTCATAAAATGGATGAGGATGAAGGTGAGGATGAGTACCTTTTTATGAGGCTTGATCGCGATAAATCGTCGAAGGATGATTTAAATATTTCGTCTACGGTCTTCTTATTTATTAAAGAAAAAAATTCGATATGGCCATGTATTATAGATGAAAGCGGAAGAATCGACGTGGCAATCATTAAAAAAGGCCTTTGGAAGCAAATCAACTATCTTGATAAAAGGATTGGAATTTTAAAAAACTTTGATCCGCAAAAAATGATTGAACTGCACGGGCAACTTGAAAATGAAATTAAAGCCTGGGATAAAACTATCCCATTCGAATTTAGTGAATTTAAGATATTTGAGGATTAAAATCAGAAAAAAATGGGAGAAAAACAGTCATGAAAATGAAACCTTTGACGAAAAAAGAAGAAGAAATTATGCGAGTATTCTGGGAGCAGTCTAGGCCGTTAGGGCTAGCCAGCTTATCGGAAATTCTTCCAGAATACAATCTGAACACGATGCAGGTTGTATTGAGAAAGTTGAAAAACACAGGGTTTATCAAGCGGTTTGGTCTGGAGGATAATGGGAAAAACGGTACACGGACATACACCATGTGTATCAATGAAACCGATTATATGGCATCGCTTGTTACAGATAAGCAAGTTATTTCACTGGCTACCAAACTCATTCGGTCTATCTCATCCAAAAAAGATTTGGATCAGCTTATGGAATTGATTGCCGAGCAAGAAATGGAACTTGAAAAGTAAGAAAATCTGCGTATGCACCGAACAAGAAGAGGGTTGACGAAATATAGTTGATTCTCTTTTTTTATGCCTTATGGGTTGCCACAGTGTCAATCAATGTCAATGGTAAAGTGTACGGCTAAAGCGGCCGCCATTGACATTGATTGTCCCTGTGACCGTGAAGAAAGTGGGGTCGGCGATAAACCGGCATAGGAGGAAATAACAATGGCAAATCTATCAAATGCATTCGGAAGCGTGATAATGCAAGCCGAAAAAAAAGAGACAATCGACAATTTAATTTCTTTGTTTAATGCATCCGGAGATTGGAATTATGGAGATTATGGTTTGATTTTAGATGATGATATTTCTATTCGCCAGGATGAAAAAGACTGCATTGCAAGGGCAGATTTTTCAGGATGCGGAAGAAATACTTTTTCGGATACGGTTGAATTCTTGATGGCCAACTTAAAGCGTTATTTGAAAAAAGAGAACGCTTTGGTAGTAGCTTTAGAGCAAGAAGAGTTCTGCATAACCATAAACTATACGGATGCGGAAAATGGGTATATGGTTCTTTATAAAGAAGAAGATACGCTCACACACCGAGCCGGAACAGGATTGGAAGATACGAGATTTCAGATTGAGTATCAGGAAGGATTTGATTGGACATGGGCAAATCGTATCGACCTGGAGACCGAGGATTTAAACAGCTTGATGGATTGTTATCATGAAACGATTTTCAATATCGAACCCGAAGAGTGGGAGCAGGAAGAGGTGGAAAACTTCCTTGATGAAATGGAAGATGAATTGCCCGATTTAGTGAATCTTTTTGGGACGGAATGCGAATTTTATCAGGCAAATCCTGCATTTTATCAGCTCTATCAAACCGCAAAACGGATGGCGAAGGCGTGGCAATGATGCCACGCTTTTTTGATGGGTGAAAATGAAAAACGGAAAAAAATAATCTTTATAGTTTATAGGGATAGCGGTTAAAAATGAAATGAAGTGCGCGAAGAAAAATGGCAAGAAAAAATTTTTATGTTTTATGGTTTGACGCAGCTCCTTCTTTTGTCAATGGTAAAGTGTACGGCAAAAACGGCCGCCATTGACAAAAGAAGTCTCCGCGTCCGTGAAGAAAGTGAGGCCGGCGACAAACCGGCGGGAGGACATAGAAATGACAACAAAAAAAGAATCTTATTTACAGGCGTACAAAGAAATGCGCGATTTCTGGACAGCGATGAAAAACGATAGTCGACTGGATGCGTGGGATGGAAAAGTTTACAATAAACGCTTTCCAAAATTCATGGAAGAATCGTTTGAGGCGCCACAGCATTACACTTTCACAACACAGGTTCGCGCATGGAAAGAAATCAAACAAGTATTATTGATACTCGAAGGACCAATGGCAAGGTATACCACCGTTTCGCTTTATACCATGCATGGAAATGATTTGGGATGCCTTGGGTTTTTGGATGAATCCGGAAAGTGCATTGATATTGCGAGTGTCAAAAAAGCGATTCAAAAAAAAATCGACGATCTAGATAAAAGAATTGAAATCCTGGAGGCGTTTGACGAAGAAGAGGCGACAAAGAAATGTGAAGATTTACGGAACGCGATTTTCTGGTTTAATCATCGGCTCCCATACGAGTTTGTAGAACTTCGCGTTTGATCGACGCGATCCGGACGCAAAAGCGTCCGGATTCTTTTCTTTATGATTGGAATTATGATTGCTATTTGAGTATACTGAAATTAGAAAAAGGGGTAAAAATGCTAAACATATCAGAAAAAAACTTACGGATCATTGAGAATTATAATTTGTTTGACGACCTTTATATGAACTGCTTTTTCCAGCATTTTACGGAAGGCGCTCAATTCGTTTTACGGATGATTTTAGATATTCCTGACTTGGTTGTTGAAGAAGTGAATGTGCAAAAAGTTACCATATTGAACGTGGTTTCGAAAACTACCCGAATGGATGTGGTGGCGAGGGATTCGGAAGGAAACAAATACGATATAGAATTCCAAGTTGTTCCAAAAGAAAATCTTCGGAAAAGAGGACGTTATTATTTGAGCAATATGGATTTGGACATGCTAAATCGAGGGCAGGATTATGAAAAGTTAGTTGAGGCTTATGTAATCTTTATTTGCGAAGGAGATGCGACAGGAGATGAAAAACCAATTCAACATTTTATGATGAGAGATGAAGATGGAGTTCCACTCAAAGATGGTCATCACATCGTTTTTGTTGACGCTAACTATGATGGGGATTGGAAATTGAAAGACTTGATGAATGATTTTAAAGCCAAGGACCCGAATAAAATAAAGTATGATGTATTAAAAAACCGAACAAAATTTTTAAAAGAAAAGGAGGAAGGACTAATGTATCTGAATGCGGACTTGCAAAGATTAAGCACTGAACAAAAGTTGGCTGGACTACAAGAGGGACGCCAAGAAGAAAAGAAGGATACTATCCGGAGGATGCTTAATAAAAATTTTGCGATAGACACGATTGCGCAGATTGCGGAGGTTTCCATCGACGAAGTTGAAAAAGTAAAAAAAGAAATGATGTAAAAAAGGAACGGCAGAAAGTCGAAAATGCCGTTCCTTTTTTGTTTTCGAGAGGGGAGGTAGGAGGAAGGGAAGAAGTCTGCATTTTAGGTTGACAATGGCCCAAAATTGCGCGGGTCTGATTGTTCATATGATTTTTTTTAGGAGGCGCTACGCGCCTCACATATTCTCCCACAATCAGACCCAATTAAAAAACGCAAGCAAGGGTCTTGTCATTACATTTAAGACCGGGTCGTGTCATTACATGACACGATATATTTTCGGGGTTTCACCCCGATCCCCCAATAAAAAAATCTCAAAAATGTTATAAAGGTATTGTGTCGTTTTTTGAAACGTGCTAAAATGCTATCATCCAGAAAGTGTAAACGTAAGAGCGATTCCGAAAAGATTCGCTCTTTTTTCGTGTAAAGGAGGGAATGGAATGAAAGACGATTATTTTCAAGTACGCTGCACAAGTGAACTGAAAAATTTGATTCGGCGGCGCGCCGAATTTTTTGGAATACCCATGACGTCCTTGATCCAGGACGCTCTTTTGTGTCCGTACTTCATCAAATATGAAGTGCCGGGAAGTGCCGAGGACATGCAAATGGAGTTGACTCGGATCGGCGTTAACTTAAACCAGCTGGTCAAAGCAATGAATGAGATCAATTTGGAGTCAAAACGACATCATGATATCAACTTATATGTAAACAATCCGCAGTACGCAGAGCTTGCGATGACGGCGGCCAATATCTTAAATGAATTTAAAAACTTTTCAAAGGAATACATCCCGCGGCTCAATGATATGCTGCGCGCAATGCCTAAAAAAGAATATTATCCGGATGTCAAAGCCATGATGGATCAGGATCCGGATTTAAAAAGGCAGGTAATGAATCAATGGCAACCGTAAAGGGATGGGCAATCCGGGCGAGTGCGACGACAGCCATCGCTTATGTGCTCGATCTAAAACATGATTTGGAAAAAACAACAGGTGGCTATCTTACGCATTCAAGTGATCCTAGATCTGGACCGCCTGAGTTCGCATCGGAAACCTGGAAGCGATGGCGAGAAGATCGTATTTCGCAAACCGGTCAAGATCCAAAGATCCAGGCTTACCATTTCATTCAATCATTCGAACCAGGAACGGTTGTACCAGAACAGGTTTTTGACATCTCCAAACAATGGGCGGATGAAATCACCCAGGGAAAATATCCCTATGTCCTAGCGGTTCATACCGACAAGAAACATTTACACGCCCATATCGTCGTCCATCCTTTTGAGAAGGGAACGGGAAAGATGTGGGATATTTTTTGGCGCAACGATTTAGGAAAATTTCGAGCTGTATCCGATCGGATCTGTAAAGAAAATGGATTGACAGTGATTCAACCAAAATCCAAGGCACGCACGTATAACGAGTGGCTCGAGGACGCGGGCGATGGACAGCAGACGCGTATCCGTAAATTGATTGATTATGTGGCACCTAGGGTAACAACCTATGAACAATTTAAAGAAGTCTTCGCAAGAATGAACATTCGAATCGAAGATGGCACTTTGCCGGCAGAAGCCAATGAGCATTTGTCGGCTTTTTCTTTTACGGCGAATCGTGTCTTATTTGGCCCGGAAAAAGTGGCTGGTTGTTACTCGATCAGGATGCCGAGGACCCAAAATTATATCCAGATTCCGAAGGAATGCATTCGCTGGATCTATCATGACCAGGTAGCGGCAATCACGCTTCCAATCGAACAAGAGTTTCAGACTCTGCGATTTGAAAAAGACGGATCCATTGTAAAGGGGACGGTCGGTATCAAAGAGATCCAGGAATATTTCCAGGAAAACAATTATCAAAAAAGGACAAGACAAGGACTGCGTATGAAACTGCCGTATGGACGGCGGTTTTTGAAAACACAGTATATACGCTCTGATGTCATAGGGGGCGAATGCAGTCTGGAAAATGTGAAAAAAAGAATCGAGGCAAACCAGGAAACGGATCCGGAAATGCTGGATTTTTTGCAGACGGATGATTTGGAAAAAATCGAGAACGGCCGTAAAGCAATCTATAAAAACGCGGATGTCAAATTTGCAAAATGGCATCGGGATCCGTGGCAGGATCGCGACTGGTATTTAAGCTATATTCGCGATCGCGCGGAAACGTCCTGGCAAATGATCGAATGGGAAAGAGCGATGCGCAAAGAAATGAAGAGCCGTCCAGGATTGATGGAAAGCAAGGAGAAATTGCAAAAGGAAATCAAAACGGTTTCAGATTTGATCGAGCAGCTGGAAAAGAAAGTGGCCAAAATGGAAGTCGATTTAATCGAACATACCGAAGGAACTGAACCGGAATTTGTCGAGAGATACATCAAAGAAAATTTAGATCCATTAATCCAGACGAGAGATCATTTGATCCAGGAAATGGGATACATCAATAAGTCGCTTATGGATTTAGACCGATTTGAAAAATATGAAAAAAGAAAAGCAGAAAGAAAGGAAGTGGTACGATGATTCTAGTCATGGTGATTGTGGCTGTATTGCTGGGATATTCGATGGGACGTAATTCGAAAAGCAAAAAATTGAAAAAAGAGATCGAAGAACTGGAAATGCTTCGTCAAATTTTGATGCAGGAAATTCACCAAATTGACGAAAAAAATGAAGAAAGTGCTTGACAGGTTTTTAGCCAAAATGGGGAGGCCCGGCCCCTGCAAAAGCAGGGGCTATGGTAATTTTTGATTTTATGGTTTATGTTGCACAGCAAGCTGTGCCTTGAAGAAAGTGAGCCGAGGGCAAAAGAAAAGGGAGAATGATATGATAAAAAGAAAGAATTGCGAAGATGAAGAATCAGGCGTATTCATCAATGCAAACGATCAGGAATTGATTAAATTCTTGGACGCCATGAAAGAAGAGCAGGAGGAAAAGAAGATATGGGATTTAGAAATTCAGTACAGGACGCGATGAGCCGGGGGTTCCGGAAAATTCCAATCGAAAAAATCCGGATCAACGCGAACAACTTTTACGCGCAAACCGATTTTGAAGAGGAAGCCATTGACCAAATGGCCGACTTGCTGGAAGAAAACGGTCAGGATGCCAACATCCTGGTGTACCTCGATCCTCGCGAAGAAGACGGCAAAGAGTACACACTGCTTTCGGGCGAACGTCGTTTTAAAGCGATGCAAAAGCTCCTTGATCTTGGCAAATCGGACGGGATGATCCAGGCGAAAATCGAAGAGGCGCCGGAATCGCCAGAGGATGAAATGCTTCGACTGATTCGAGGAAACGCGCAGCGGACCAAATCCAAAGAGATTCGCTGCCTGGAAGTCAAAGCTTTGCAAAAGGTTTGGGAAGAGATGAAACGCAACGGGACGGCGCAAGGCCGATTCGTCGAATGGGCCGGAAAAAATATCGGTGTCAGCGCTCGGCAGATTCAAAATTATCTCACATTGGCGCAGATGGATATGGTCAAGGCCGAAGAAGCGAAAGGTCAAGATCCCGAAGAGGCGCCGGTCGAGTCCAAAGACGACGAGCAGCTGCAAGCCTTCCTGAAAGATTTGAGTCGTGAGGTGAAAGAGCAAAGCGGTGGCATGATCTCGATCAACAAAAAGATGACGATCTCCATCAAATGCGGATCGCTCCAGGAAGTGATGACTGCTTTCGATCAGCTCGGTTTTACCCAGCAAGTGCAACAAATCCAAGAGTATTTGAAGAAATTCCAGAGCCGCATTCTCCATCTATAGTTCGACAGAACTTAGGTGGAGTAAGGCGACCTGGACGGACTATTTTTGTCCCTGATTCTCGATGTATTGTTTTACGATGCTTTCGGTCACTTCAGAAACGGTTCCTATGAAATAGCTCCGGCTCCAGAAGTACGGCTTCCAATAGAATCGTTCAAGATACTCAGGAAACTCTTTCCTCAGTCTTCGGCTGGAAACCGTCTTAAAATTATTGATCAGCTTCGAAAGCTCTGTCTGCGGATTCCCTCCGAAAAGGATGTGTACATGGTCCCTGTCGGTCTCGATGCTCTGTATCGGACATTTCCATTTCTCGTCGAAAATGAAGGATGCGATTTCCTTCAGACGCTTGTCGACCTCTTCGTTCTCGAATACTGGATGGCGGTATTTCGCAACTATAACCAAATGGTAGTTCAGCAGGTAGCAGGCATGCTGATTCGTTTTGTATAAAGTGTTTTTCATGGTATCACCTCTTCTTATAATATACAATAACTAATTGTAGTTTTCCTCTTTTTGTGGTAAAATAAAACCATGAAGAAGTATACCAGCACAGCTTCCTGCAGGGTCCGTCTCTCCAAAGAATGGACGCAGGCAATTCAGGACACCATCCAATACTATCAGAACGCCGTTTCCTGGCTCATCCCTGTCGCTCTGGCGGAGTATGATTCTTTTTCCATGCTCAAAGCGAACGCGAAGATGACGCATATGGAAAAGCTGGTACACTCCACTTCGAAACGAAAGGCAAAATACAAAGGTTTCGACAAAAAGTTCTACAAGATGCCGTCTTATCTGCGAAGGAGCGCGCTCGTTGCGGTAATAGGAATCGTTTCTTCCTTCATGTCGAATCTCGAGAACTGGAAGAAAAACGGCATGCACGGCAGAAAACCGAAGCTGCGTATCAACCATTCCAAGATGCCGTGTTTTTATAAAGGAAACATGTTCAAAGCCGACGAAGCTGGCGATACTTGTCAAATCAAGCTCCGTTCGAACGGAGACTGGGCTTTCTTTTTGTTTCGCCTGAAGAAAACAGATATGGAATATATCCGCAGGCATTGCGACCTCGAAGACGCTTCGGCGCCCACTTTGGAACGGGCTGGAAGAGGATATGCGCTCCGGTTTGCTTTCGAGAAAAAGTATGTTCTTGAAGAAGAGGTGCACCGCATCTGTGCTGTCGATCTTGGCATGAACAGCGATGCGGTCCTGTCGGTCATGGATGCAGAAGGCACTGTCTCTGCCAGGAAGTTCATTTCCTGCGCAGAAGAAAAAGACCGTCTGCATGCACTGCTGGACCGGATTGGAAAACAGCAGGCTTCAGGAAACAGAAAGAACAAGAAGCTATGGGCTTTTGCTCAGCATATGAACGAAGAAATATGCCGGAAGACGGTAATCGAAACCATACGCTTTGCCAGAGAGCATGGATGCGGATGCATCGTGATGGAGCATCTGGACTTTTCGAAAGGAATGAAAGGAAGCCGAAAGCAGAAGTTCCATCACTGGAGACACCGGTTCATCGTGCAGAAGATGGAATATAAAGCACATCTGAACGGCATGCGGTTTTCGACCATCAATGCATGGAATACGTCCAGGCTTGCGTTCGACGGAAGCGGAAAAGTCCTGAGAGGAAAAGAAATCCGAAACGGGAAGATTCCGAAGGTCTACGGACTGTGCGAATTCACGAGCGGGAAGATCTATAACTGCGACCTGAACGCGTCATACAATATAGGAGCGAGATACTTCATCCGTCAAAAGACGGCGAATCTTACCGATTCCGAAAAGATAACAATTGGGGCAAAAGTTCCCCAGACTAAAACAAGAACCTCGCAGACATTGGACACCTTGAGACAGCTGAATGCTGTCCTGCAGTGCGTATAGGTGTACAGTGGCGGTTCTGTCTGTCCTGGTTTCGTGCGGGTCCTGAAGACAGCAGTTTTCGGGATGCTGAGCGATTCTGTATGACAGGCGGGATAATCTTCAGTCCCTAAAGGACGAAGCGCCCCTATCTATAGGATAAGTGCGCAGAGAAGAAGCACCATCTATAGTTCGACAGAACTTAGGTGGTGAGGTTCACGATACGGAATTCACGCTGAAAGACATCGAGGAGAAACCGTTTATCCTGGCAACGAATTTGTGGTTGTACTACATCCAAAATGAGAAGGTATACCGGGCCGGATTTACTTACGAAAAATCAGGGGTGCGGATCCATTGTCAAAAGTTGATCGAGATACAGTCCGTCGAAGAAATTCCCGGCTGGATCAAAAAGAGCGAAGCACTGGTGGATGTCTCGGAAGAAACCCGAAAATCAGTATGCGAAGTCTATGGACGGCTTGTAAAAAGGGTAGCGGAGAAAAAGCTGGATCCTGTCCTGTTTTTTGCAGATGCGAAGCATAAAAAAGAAGTTTCTCTCATTTATCAAAACGAGTATGGACTATGGGAGGTCAAAAAGCCGAAGGTGGCGCAGACGGCGTTTCGTACCGAACTGGCAGCCGTCATTTTCGGGACCGGTCTCGGATTGATGATGGCGGATGAAATGGATGCGATTCCGGAAGGGGTGCAGAAAAAAGTCTTTGAGCAATTTGAAAAAGCGGATGCGCTGCGCGTGCTTTCGATGGTTTCCTGGATCGACCCAATACCGCCAGAAGGCCCGCAAAACGCCGTTCCGGCTGAAAAGAAAGAAATAGATAGAAATACACAAGATGAAGAAAAAATAGCCCAGGAGATCACTCTCCCGGGCTATTTTCGTTAGTAGGAAGGAGTGGAGGCGATGGAGCTTAGAGAGGAAATGCGGGAAAGCCTTTTACGATATGCCCGGATTGCCGGGATTGCGGTAGGGGTCTTTCTTGTCGCCGGATTGCTGCTCTTCTTTTTCACTCGGCCAAAATATGAAGTGATTTTGAGTGCGGAGGAAATCGAATTTGGTGCGTCGATCAAAACGAGCGACCTGGTCGAGCGTATCGGTGATTTCAATATCAAGGAAGAGCAGCGGAAGACATCAACGATGATCGCACTGCCCGACTATGAAGTCGTGATGGATGAGATCAATACGAAAGAGCTGGGACCACAGGTTTTGAATTTTCAATTTTCCAGTGAGATCCCGGATGTAAAAAAAGAGATCCGGATTGTGGACACGACCGCGCCCGTGATCGAACTGCGTCGATCAGAAATCGAAATGTCTTTGGAAGAATATCAAAAAAACGATTTGCTGCAGGAGGCTACGGTCACAGACATTTGCTCGATGCTGGAGGATATTCAGGTGACCGGTGAAGCAGCGGAAGAGGCGAAGCCGGGAAAAGACCTGGATTATACGATTACAGCGATGGATGAAGCCGGCAATGAAAGTACCGCAGTGATCCGCGTGCGGATCCTGAAAGAAAAAATCGAAGAGGACAAGGTAGACGAGGATAAAGAAGAAGCAGCGGAAGAAAAGCCGTTGGAAACTGCGCCCGCACCAGCTGAAACTCCAAAAGAGTCTGTGGAAAGCGTGACACCTGTTCAACCTTCTATTCCGGTTACACCGGCGCCGCAACCGGTCGTTCCGAATCCGCCGGCTTCCACGCCGCAGATACCGCGCCCATCGAATAAAACGTATATGTTTTCGGATGGCTACACGATGCAGACGGCACCGTCCGCGTGTCAGGCGGATTTGAGCGCATCGGGGTATTCTGGATCCTGTATCCCGATCCAGGATAGCCAGGGAATCTATAAAGGGATGCAGTTGATATTCGATTAGGAAGGAGGAATAGACTTGGGAAAAGGAAAAATATTTACAACGGCGGCCGATCGGTTAAAATCCAACGCAAGTCATCTTATTGATAAAAGCCGGGAAAATATGTTTGCGACGGCGGCCGAAGTGGGATCGAGGAATCTAAAAGGATTGTCCGACGGGACGTGGGCCGCCACAAAAACATTATACAACGGCGCAAAGGATGTGACTTCGGAAAGCCTGGATGTCATCAATCGGTATACCCATGATATATACGATGTGGGACATAATGGCCAGGTCGATTTGACAGGCGATGCGGCGGGATTTATCGCCGGGAACGCGGCCATGCTGGCGCGCACCAGCGTCCATCTTGCCAATGCGCCGATCAAATGGGCAGAAAAAGGTGTGGCCCATGCTTTATACAATAAGAAGCGTCTGGCCAAATATCAGCAAAAGGGCAATGAGATTTTAAAGAAGAATCCCGCCGCGGATCGGCATTACTATGAGATCCTGGCGGGAAAAGACAAGAGAGAAGCGCTGCTTTATCGGGATCGGCTTGCCTGGAACCGGTATGAAGATAACGGAGTCCATGGATTAAATGAGAAGGCAAAAGCGATGGCCAACAAATTTAATGCCGGCCGCGGCGACCGCATGGCGGCGCGTAAAGCCGGGATCATTGATCATGCCAATAAAAAGCATACGTTTCATCCCTGGCAGTCGACGAAGAGGACGTTTCAAAACCAATCGCGGAAGATGATCACAAAAACAATTCAGGGCGATAATCCAGATACGACTAACGTCGCGGTGCTGCGCTTCTATAACATCGCCAACAACCGGACTGTAAAAAAGGTGGCAAAGAATATCGTCTTCCACCCTTTTAAAAGCGCGAAGACTCTGATCACTTTGCCTTTAGCGCCTATTCGCTGGATCCGGGCGGCGGTTGCTGTGATCGGCAGCATCCTTAGCGGATTGGTCAGCTTCATCACATCGCTTCCGGTCGTTGTGAGTATCGTAGCCGTTCTGTTGCCTTTGATTATTTGTATCATCGTGATCGCGACTGTGATTACCGCAGTCCTTACATTCAATACACATACACCACCGCCGACTTCGATTTCCACGACGTCTTATGCCGCAAATGCTTTTATTTACGAAGCGAAAGAAAGGGGATGGAAGGATAACGCGATTATAGGGACTTTGGCTTATATCTTGGCAGAAGGGGGAGGCATGGGAACTTTTACATACGAGAATTACTACTTGATCAATGGCCCTGGAGGAAAATTGCACGATACCACGACCGATAATGAGGCTTGGGAAAATTGGCTGGCAAAAATCAGTACAAAGAATCATTATTATGATGCTTATTATAGGGATAATACCAGCCGTTGGGCTGCTATTGGCCTTGGCCTTTTGCAGGATTCGGATGTTTGGCCATCGAGTGCGACTCCCAATGTAAAGGATGCAGAAAATGCTACGCGGCTGATCAATTTCGCGAAAAGTAAAGAGAAGCCTTGGCAGGACCCGCAAACACAAATGGAATGGATCTTTGAAGTAAGATTTAAACCTGAGGCAAATCCATTTGATGATAATCAAGATACAATCGCGGAATCAATCGACCCAACAAAGCATGATTTTAGTCCGGAGGAGTGGTGTAAAAGAGTGGTAGCAGGTATCGGTCATCCAGGATTACACTATGCAAGTGTTGCTGCTAATGATTCCCATGTTCTACAAGTCGGGGCTGCGAAAAACTATCTGGATAATTATACGGGCTTTTCCTACTGGGCACCGGCTGTTTCCGGCGACGTCATGAATGGTCCGAATTTTGATAATTATGAGATATGGCAAAGTTCGTTTAATCCATTGGTTGCCTCAGGCAATTTAGGACAATGCACCTGGTTCGCCTGGGGGCGTTTCTATGAAATCTATGGATTTGATCCAGGTTTTGCAGGGAATGGAGGTCAATGGGCTTCCGGGGTCGTAGCGGCTCATCCTGACAAATTTGAAATCAGCGATACACCAAAGCCAGGGTCAATCTTTTCGTCCGGGGGCAATGCTACATATGGCCATGTCGGAATTGTGATTGATGTGCGAGGAGACTTGCTAGTGATTGAAGAAGGAAATTATGATCCATCAGGAAAAGGTGTGGATGGATCGTGGGAATCTGCTATAAGTCACTTTCATACCGAGATGCTGACGGTCGATCAATTACGAGTACGAGATAACTGGGTTACGTTTGCCGTTCCGAAAGACGGCCTCTAAGGAAAGGGAGAATGATGAAAAAAATAGTTGCAGGAGTTCTTTTGGGCTTAGGACTCATAGGACTGCTATCTTACGGTGGAACCTTGCTTTCGTCGAGTTTACAAAGCTCTGAAAAAATGAGCATTGATTTGATGGATGGCGTCGAGGTTCAGTATTCCGGATGGAACAAAGATGGAAAAGCGGAAATCCGAAGGAATGAAATCAGCTATGATGGATCGGATGAAGCGGTCCAAAAGTTTATTGACTCGATTCAGATTCGCGTGACGCCGGATTCCGGACTAAGGAATGGTGACACGGTAAAAGTGAAAGCCTCTTATTCGGAAAACGCTCGAAGCCTGGCGAATGTGGATGTGATTCGTGATTCGATGGAATGTACGGTGGAAGGACTGCACGGCGAAGAAAGAACGTATGACTACAATGATGAAACGCTCGAGGAGAAAGTGACGATTGACGGCTATGAAATCCCGTCAGGAATTACCACGGAGCAGGGCCGCCAAGACTATGTGACGATGAAAAAAATCGAGGATGGAAAGATGAAGCTCGAAGAAAACAACTGGGAAGAGGAGTGGTATGAAGGCCAGTCGGAAGAAAAAACGGACTGGAAAGATACCACGTTTCGATGCGAGGAATTTGAATTTTATCGTAACGCCTTTTATGCGGCTTACGATTTTGGCCAGGCTTCCAGTCAACGCTACAAAATCGAGACTATCTTTGAGAACAATCAGATAGCCGCTTATAAAGTCGTCTTTGAAAAGGAGGGTGAATAAAGTGTATGAAAGTGTGATGGTGCAGATTCGAAATTTGCAGGAAATACCTGGCCTTTTTAAACCGGATCGGTTAGATGATTTTCTTTGGCATTTACAAATCATGCGCCAGAATCCGGATTTCGCCTGGTACAATGTCGCGACGATTGCTTTTGATCCGTGGATCCGGCAGAAGCAAGTGAAAACGGTCCGTACACTCATGCACTGGGGACTGGATGAAGTCAAGACAACCAATCATGATCTTTCAATCCTAGTTCCTTATGTTGATTTTGACGCCAAGAAACTTTTTTTCGGCATGGAGGATGTGTACTGTGTTTGTGATTTTGGCATGGATGCCAGCCTGGATCGCGATGAAATCTCGCCAATCCAAGAGGCTGTTTTAGCATCCGGATTTAGCGAGATCGAAGCGACTTTGCAAGAAGGGTGGCAGGAAAATCTTATGGAATCCTGGATGAACCAGGATGAATATTATTGCTTTACAGATGATGTGCAAAGGGACTTTTTGCGGACTTGCTTTTTGATTTCGTACGCGAATATCCTTAAAATCAAAGCAGAAATCACGACACAAGATTTAGTGCTCGAGGGCAATGTGGACGAAATGGAATTGTATAAAGCGGTGCACCGGATCATAACGGGATTTCCGGGCCTTTTTACAGCCTGGGTGGCGCGGATCCGCAAGAAGAATCAGGAATCTGATTGTAACCGGTTGGCGCTGACCGCTTTGCAGGCAATTCGACGAGGTGTGGCATGAGAATCACGTATGAGCAAAAGCTGATTTTTTCAGCCTTTGGGGCGGAAGATTTAAGTCGCCAGGGAGCGCTTGACTTTTTACAGGCGGTCGAGTATGAAGATTACAAAGGATTTGGACGAAGATTTATGACTGAAATGATTGCGATTTTATCGGAAATCTCGGACAATGAATACAATAAAATAATGAAGGAGAATTTATGAAGATCAAAGAAAGAAAAGTAGTTATTGAAGTGGTATCTGTTCTGGATCCGGAGGAAAAAGTATCGGAGGAGGATTATCTTCTGAAATGCAATGGAGGACGTACACAAGAAGAGCTACGAGAAATGCTGGGAACGCCGGATTTCAATCCGGATTTTGTTTTAAGTGAAGAAGGACTTGGAGAAGATTGGGAAGATTACAAATTGGATGACGATGGAAATGTCGTTGAAATCATCGAGCGCAAAGTGCTTTTTCCAAAGTTTTGGTACGATGGGGACTACTCCGAAATCATGGATTATATCGTGGAGA
This sequence comes from Erysipelotrichaceae bacterium OPF54, assembly GCA_022834735.1. Classification (GTDB taxonomy): domain Bacteria; phylum Bacillota_I; class Bacilli_A; order Erysipelotrichales; family Erysipelotrichaceae; genus Dubosiella. The sequence continues at coordinate 2,985,878 of BQKD01000001.1, read as the reverse complement.
ATTTAGATTAAAATGAATAAAAGCATGAAATTCTTTTGATTGATGATATAATGGAAATACAAATATGGTGATTCCCCGCCGTCTGATTTCAGAAAAGTAGGGTAGGTGACAAATGAGGAGTTCCCTCTCCATTCGTCTTTATACGAGAAAGAAGGGGAGCGATTTGCGATTATGCGAATCGCTTTTTTAATCTAAAAATAGTGAAAAGGAAAGAAACCTATGGTATAATATTTATACAAATAAGGTGATGCCCCGCCATTCGTGAAACACTGATAAAGCCAGGGCAGTAAACAAATCAGGGAGACGCTCTGCCATCTGCGAAAAATCAGGAAAGTGGGCAGCGAAGAATTGGGAGACGCTCTGCCATCTGCGAAAAATCAGGAAAGTGGGCAGCGAAGAATTGGGAGACACCCTGCCATCTGCGAAAAATCAGGAAAGTGGGTAGCGACAAAATGCGATCTGTTATGGATCGCTTTTTTTTATGTAGGAGAACAATGAAAATTAAAGAAAGAAAATTGAGACTGTATAAAGTAGATGAGGAATATATCGAGTATCTAAGAGCAATAGATAAGCGAGTGAGTATTAAAAAAGGAAGACCGTTTATAGGCATCTTAGTCTCGGAACGCAATCAGGATTATTGTGTTCCATTGACTTCTCAAGTTATTCCTGCTTCAGGAAAAAATAGGAATAAGAAAATCACGACTATTATTCGCAATAACAAAGGAGAATCAATCGCCGCAGTTCTCTATAATAATATGATTCCGGTATTTCCGGAAGTGATTCAAAAAATAAGATATGAACCAAATGATAAAGAATGGAACAGATTAAACAATGAAATACTCTATTTAAATAAAAAGAGTATACTAGAGGAAGTACAAAGAAAAGCGGAAATGGTTTTAACCATCTATAATCAATCATCATTTTTAAAGAAGGTTTGTGTCGATATTGGAAAACTTGAGAAAGCAGCGAAAGAGTATGAGCGAGTGTATTTGCTAGAAAGGGAATGGATGAAAACAATGGAAAATAAAGAAGCGCCAAAGAGCGTCAAAGAAAGATTGGTAGAAGCATATATCAAATGTTTGGAGGAAGGGACGATTCCGTGGTATCGGGGATGGAATTTGACGGCTCCGATTCACAATATGTCAAGTGGTCGAGCTTATACTGGCTACAATCGTTTGATTTTGCAGTTGGAATCTGCGGAAGCCGGATATAAAGATCCACGGTGGCTGACATTTTTTCAAATGCATCAGATGGGTTTTAGTATGGATAAAGGAACGAAAGGGGTGCGGCTGGATACTTGGTATGTGATTGATACAAAAGCGAAAAAGACGATTTCCTTAGATGAATATAACCGACGAAAAAAAGGGCCGGATTTTGATCCTTCCCAATATCTATGGCGACCAGGACGCCCCGTTTACGTATTTAACGCGGAACAACTAAACGGGGTTCCTCCTCTAGATAAGAAGTTGATTCCGATCAAAGGAAATGAAGTGATTGAACAAATCCCTGAAAAAATGGGTGTCACCTTAACTTACGGAGGGGACAAGGCTTATTATAATCCAATCCGTGATTCCGTACGATTGCCGGAAAAAGGACAATTTAAAGATGAATATGTTTACGCATCGACGTTGTTGCATGAGCTGTGTCATGCGACTGGTCATAAATCACGACTTAACCGGGACATGACTGGAACATTTGGATCAGAAGAATATGCGAAAGAAGAGCTGCGCGCGGAAATTGGCAGCTCTTTTTTGATGGCTGCTTTGCAGATCGAACCGAGTCAACAGCATATGGATCGGCATAAAGCGTACGTACAAGATTGGGTGGCTGTTTTAAAGAAAGATCCGGAAGAGCTGGATAAAGCAATCAAAGGGGCCGAGAAAATCGAAGAGTATGTGCGAAAGGTCGGTGGAATTGATAAGGCCCTGGAACAAGCGAAGAAACAGGAAATCACACAGGAAAAGAAATTGCCGATGAAAGAAAAAGATAAGGGAATTTCCCGCTGATGGCTGGCCGGAAAAATACGAATTACTGGCGCCCGCCAGTAGCGGCAGCACGGCTTAAAGAAGCAATCAATACCCAGCTGGATATATTAACGATCGCCGATCAGCTGGGCTTGAAGTATGAGAAACACGGCCGCGGGAAAGTTCGACTGGTCGATCATGACTCGTGCATTATCAATGTAGGAAAAAATGATTTTGCCCGTTACTCCCAGCTTAATGAAAATGGAAAAGTAGTCGGTGGTGGCCCGCTGGATTTTTACATGCACTTTGCTGGAAAAAAGTATTTTGAAGCATTGCACGATTTGGAATCGCAAATTGAAAAAGGTGTGGCTGTCGAGTCCGCGCCACGTCTGGAAGAAGAGACGCTGACGCCGGAAAAACGGCATCGGCAGCTAGCGGGCGAATTGTCTGCGGCATTAAATCGAAATCCGGATAATACGGCGATGCGCCAAGTATTCGCGTATTTGACGAAGACTCGAAAGATTGATCCGGAAATCGTACAAGCTTTTGTGAATCAAAAAGCCCTCTTTCAAATTTCTGGTAAAAAAGGACATGCCCAATGCGCTTTCGTCGGCCGCAATGAAAAAGGATTGATTAGCGCTATTTCATTTCGCGGTACAAGTTCAAGTGTACGTTTCATGGGAGATTTTGAAAGCTGCGATTACAACAGGGGCTGGTATTTCGATCCCACATATGATTTGCAGCAGCGCGCGTATGACGAAAAGCCACGGGCGCCGAAGAAGAAAATTTTACTTTGTTTCGAATCGGTCATTGAAGCGATGTCTTATATGTCGATTTTAAAAGCTGGAGGGTATAAATGGAAAGGATTCGCTTATTTGGCCACTGGATCCGTGACAAAGACGAAGGCCGTTTTTGAAACAGTGCGTCTATATAAGCCTAAAGAAGTTGTGATGATGTATAACAACGACCTAGAAGAAGAAAAGAAGAGCGGGAGAAATCCTGGAAAGCAGGCGGCGGAATTGGTAGCGGAAAAGCTGCTCGAGCAAGGTACGCCGGCCAAAGTTCTGCTTCCGCAAAAAGCCAATGATTGGAACGATACTCTAAAAGCGATGAAAGCGGGAGAAATCGAGCTATCAAAAAAAAACGAAAAAAGCAGAATGAGAGAGCCGGATAGATCACGGTGATTCTGGCCAAAAAGGGAAGCGGAAATTCGGTAGCAATATTGCTACTGATTATGTGATTTAATCACATAATCAAGAAATCGACCTTCTTGACAATAAAATCGTTAATGATAAAATGTGATTAGGCACGAGAGTTATAAGCCGACATGATTAAAAGCGATAGGGTGGCGCCCCTATCGCTTTTTTTTATTGTTCCATTTTTTTATCTCTGCTTTGATCCACTCGCAAATAAAGTAACGAATGACATCTTTCGCGATAGAAGAAATAAAAGTAAGGATAACTATCCCTCCTGGGAGTGATTTTATTCCCTTCACTACAATAGCATATCCGAGCAGGGAAGAGGGATGATGTTTAAAGACTATAAGAAGGTACACCTTTTTATAGGTTTAAAAGGAGAGATATATCAACTATAAAAAGGTTCTTTTTGATATTTTTATAGACTATATAATCTTTCTATACCTTTTTATAGTATAATGGGAATATGCAGACGGAAAAAGGAATAAAAGTGGGATACGCAAGGGTATCATCAAAGGATCAAAACGTTGATCGTCAAATTCAGCAACTAGAACCATTGATTACAGATAGGCGGTATTTGTATGTTGACAAAAGATCAGGAAAAACTTTTGATCGAACAGAGTATCAAAAAATGAAAGATTTTTTAAGACCCGGGGATACTCTGATCATTTGCAGTCTGGACCGGCTCGGAAGAAACGCGTCGGAGATGGAAAAGGAGTGGAAAGAGCTGACGGATCGAGGAGTTTATATGCAAGTATTGGATATGCCGATTCTGGACACCAAGCCCGGCCAGGATACAATCAATGAGTTGGTTGTAAAAATCGTTTTTGATTTGCTTTCTTACATTGCTCAGATTGAAAGAGAGAACATTCATAAGCGGCAGCGGGAGGGAATCGCCGCTGCAAAAAAGGCGGGAAAGCATCTGGGACGTCCAGGGATTACCTACCCTGAAAATTGGTCAGAAGTAATATTGCGATATGAAAGCCATGAAATCACAGGCGGCCAGGCCCGGGAGCTTCTTGGGTTAAAAGAAGCCACCTTTTATAATTTGCTCCGTAAATATCGCAATAAATAATAAAGCGCCCGTAGTGGACGCTTTTTTAATGCTCTAAATCTTGTTCTGGTTCTTTCACGCTTTGGGCTAGTGGAATGTATCCGGCACGCTTTAGCGAGATGTTGTTGTTGCTCTTTATTCTCTTTTCCATGGCTTTCTGCTGGTCCGGAGTGAGATCTCGATATTTTAACTTTACATACTCTTTTAAAAGGATTTGGTTGTACCGGATTTTCAATGTTTCAAACATAAACTGTTTAGATTTCGGTTCATCGAGAAAAGGGGTGGCTTGAATAATCTTATAGATTTTTGTAAGGTCGATTCTTGGAAAAACATCAAGAATTGCCTGTTTAAGAGACCGATCGGCGTTTTCATATACGTCGATAAAGCGTAGTGTTTTTCCGGTTTTCTCTTCCGAAAATTGAGAGCGCATATTGTAGGCAATATTTCTTAGTTGACCCGTATGCAATAAATAATCGCTCATTTCCTGAACGGTATAAAGCGGATGAAGGCAAGAGCCACAATCGTAAACGGGCGCGGGTATAATCGTTCCGTCTTGCGTTTCAGCCAGTCCCCAGTTTTCCATATGCCGATCGTAATTGCCAATCAGCGAATCTACAACAAATATTTCCCAAAATCTTTTTCGGACATCGAATCGCAGTTCTGGGCTTGGTAAAGATTTAATAGTTTCATATAAGGAGGAAATCGTTCTCGATTTACCAGAAAGATTTGAATCTAAGTCACTCAATTCAATCCGCGCAATCGGGTTGAGTGAAAGGCCAAGATTTTGAAAGTCTTCACAAGCAACGACGACAAGTTTTTTTCCTTTCCATTCATATTCGCCAAGGAACGTTTTTTGAACAGGAATGCCTACTGATTCAAAAACATGACAACCAATGTATTCCGAAAATTGATTATTCATGTAAGACAGCTCACGTCTAACTTCTCGTACCGGATCTGGAAATTTTACCAGATAGTATTTTCCGTCGATTAGAAACCGCTTTTTCCTTTCGGAGCCGCCGTATATATTCATGACTTCTTTTCCCTGATTAAGGTCGATTGTATTCATTTCCATTCTCCTGCGGTCAAGGATAAAAAGTAATCTTTCATTTCATCTCTTTGGGTTTCCGTGATTTGGTGGGAAAAGGCGGCGATTTTTAAATCAGTTAATAAGGGGCCAAGTTCATTTTTTAAATTCCCTAATGAAATCAGTGTTCTCTCTTTTTCCCAGATTTTTGCTGCTTCGTATACGGTTTCCATTGAACATCGTAAAACCTTTGAATAGTTTTTTGGGTCATATTTCTTATCCATAATTCGTCTCCTTTCATTTGTTTATAATAGTCTATCATAAATAAAAAAAATATGCTTAAAAGTGGTTTTTATAGATGCTCAAAATGTATTGTGCTTATGGTGTCAAAAAAAGCCGGTCAATCAAGTGCGTTGCTCACTTGACAGATCGGTTTTTTTTGACCGGCCAGAAAGTGGAGGTACATAAGAATGAAAACAATTTATTTGAGTTACTCGCGAGTTTCATCTCGAGAGCAGGCCCAGTATGGGATGAGCATTGAAGCCCAGAAGGACGAGCATATGGAGTATGCCAGGAACCATGGTATTTCGATTGACGAATTTTACACTGATGATGGGTATTCCGCTGGTGGATTTAAAAGGCCAGGCTTCCAAAGGTTGTTAAAAAGGGTTTCTGAAAATACCCTGGTGAATGGCGGTTACGATTATCGTTTCGTACTTCTGATCCGGTATCAAAATCGACTCATCCGCGACATCTCGAAAAAGAGAGCCTTACAATGTCTATTTAAAAAGTACAACGTTGAAGTTGTTTGTATGAATGGCCGATGGCAGGGTACGCCGATTGATGGCGGATTGGAAACTGACATTGAAATGATATTTGATGAGAACGAACGAGCGCGGGTTAGCCCTCGTGTTATTTCCTCCTATATCAAAATTGCCAAAAATGGCTGCTATCCGATTGGAGGCTATCCGCCACTAGGATACAAAAGAGAGAAGGTAGGCCGTAGTAGAAAACTTGTGATCGACGAGCAGACAAAAGATTTTGTAATCCAACTTTTTGAGGTTTTGGCATTAAACCGGTATACGATCGTACAGGTAGTGGAATATTTGCGATTCAATAAAGCGGTGGGAAGAGTATGGAATGTAAAAATGCTGCATAAGATTATAGACAATCCGATCTATTACGGCCGACTAAAAACAAGGTGGTTTGACTCCGAAGATCCGGATTTGCATTGTGACCGATCTGGGTGGTATAGCGAAAATGCGCATACTGTCCCGCTCATTTCAAAAGAGCTTTTTCAAAAGACGCAGGACGCAATCCATTATAAAAAGAAAAAAGAATACCATACTTATCCACTAAAAGGAAAAGTGAAATGCATTCTTTGTGGTGAATGGATGAGCCTAGCATCCTGCTATAAGAAGACTAGAAGAGGGAAATCTATTTTGTATCAATACTATCAATGCAAACACTGTAAGCAGCGGTTGAATCAAACCTATATTATGGAGGAAATCATTTGGCGATATCCTACTTTTGAAAGAAAAATGTTGAATCCTCAGGAAATCAGCAAGATGAAACTTAAAATGAAGGCGAAAAAAAGAAGGAATGAATTGCTCGATCAATTTTACGACGACGGCGTTATCGACGAAAAAGAGTACATCGAGGAGGCGAGAAGTTTAAAAAAAGAAATTTCAAAATTGAAAAAAGAAATTGAGGATGTTCAGAAAAAGAAATCTTTGGATTTTAAAAAGCTTCCGGCGAAATTGAAGAAGAAAATCTTTGAAGAGGTTGTCGAAGAAGTCCAGGTGATTCCTGGGTCGATTTATAAGGGTGGGGAAGTCATTAAGGTGATATTTAGAGATATACGAATTAAAGTTCCAAAAAGTTCAAAGAAAAAATAACTTAAAAAGGAGTCGCGACCGACTCCTTTTTAAGACCTAGTTTAAATATAGCAATAAAGTTCGCCATATATTTACAAAGGAATAATAGCATAGAACCTAAATAGAATCAATCTCTTTTCGATCTTCTTTTCAATTTTTTGTTAAAACCCATATTTTTACAAAATATAAATATTGTTATTTGTAGCACAAATGTTATAATAAAATCACCTAGATAAAATATATAAAGTTCGTTTTAAAAGGAAAAGTGAAGCGCCATTGTACAGATAAACTCCTGAAAGGGAGTTTTTTTTGTATAATGATTTCGCTTTAGTTAAGCTTATGTCCTATTTATTTGGGAAGGGGATGCGACAGGAGACAGGGAACCTATTCAGCATTTTACGATGAAAGATGAATACGGAAATCAACTCGGTGATGGTCATTACATCGTTTTCGTTGATGCTGATTATGATGGAGAGTGGAGATTAAAAGACTTAATGAGTGATTTTAAAGCGAAAAGTCCTGAAACATTTAAATATGATGTGTTAAAAGGACGCAGAGAAGGACAGCAAGAAGAAAAAAAGGAAACGATCCGGAGAATGCTGAATAAGAATTTTGCGATAGAAACGATTGCGCAGATCGCGGAAGTTGAAAAAATAAAAAAGAAATGATGTAAAAAGAGGGACGGCGGGAAGTTGAAAATGCCGTTCCTTTTTTTGCTTTCGAAAGGCGGTGGGAGGAAAAAACCGCATTTTGGCTTGATAAGGACACAGAAGAGATAGGTTTTACGCTATCTCAAGATATCAGGCGAGGATCACTTCAATCCCCTGTTGTTTGAGGGTTTCCTGCGCAGAAAGCGGAATGGCGGGATCGGTGATCACGGCTTTCGGTAGGTTTTTGATGTTCAAAGGAACGGTGCCGATCTGGCTGAATTTCTCGCTTTCTGTTAAAAGGATCACCGTTTCTGCGGAATGGGCCATGTCCCGTACGGCCTGGGCACGCATCTGGTCGCGGTTGGTAAAACCGGTGCTTTCGCTCCAGCCGTCTGTTCCTGCAAACAAATAGCGTACATGATAATTGGCGGCGGTATCGCGGACGAGCGGACCGACAAGGCACTGCGAATCGCGCTGATACGTTCCTCCGAGCAAAACGACTTCTGTGCTGTTGTAGCTGCGGATATAATCGGCGATAAAAGCGCTGTTTGTGATAATGATCACATTTTTTCTTTTTTCTGCGATCTGGCGGGCAAGCAGGGCGCAGCAGCTGCCGCTTTCGATCATGATCGTATCGTTATCCTGGATTTGTTCCAGTGCTTTGGCGGCAATGGCTGTTTTTTCTTCAAAATGATAGGCCAGCCGTCCGGCGATGCTGTCCAGACTGGTGAGTTCGGCATAGCCGTGTTCGCGTCTTACGATAAAAGCTTTTTCGAGCTCATCGAGATCCTTGCGCAACGTGACCTGGGAAATATTCAGTTCCTTTGCGAGCATGCTGACCTCGGCTTTCTGGTTTTTTACGAGCCATGCGATGATTTTTTTCTGGCGATCTTCTTTCTTTTTCATATCATTTTCCTTAAAAGAATGCGTGCATGCCGAACTTTTCAAATTCTTTCCGGTATTCCTCCAGATCTTCGGGATGGTACGCTTTCTTGTTCTCGTAAGCATAGCTGCAATCGAGCATATCGTATTTGTTTTCGCCAAACTGATGAAACGGCAGCAGCTGCACTTCGTCTGTTCCGGCTTTTCTGAGCGTTTCGGCAAAATGCCTGGCATCTTCGATCGTGTCGTTAAAGCCTGGAATCACAGGAATTCTAACATGAACATCGTATCCCTGGTCAATAGCATACTTCATATTTTCTATAATGATCTCATTAAAAACGCCGGTTCCTTCTTTATGCTTGTGCGGATCCCAGTGCTTGAGGTCCATATAGATCCAGTCGACGTGTTTCATTATCTTTGCGAAAGTTTCTTTTTGCGCAAAGCCGGTCGTTTCGCAAGCCGTATGCAGACCGTTCTCATGAGCGGCTTTCAGCAGGTTCTCGGCAAACCGGGGCTGCATCAGCAGCTCGCCTCCGGACAAGGTGATGCCGCCGCCGCTTTCTTCATAAAACACTCTGTCCTGTTCGACGATATTCAGCACTTCCTGTACTGTGTTTCTTTCTCCTTCCTTTTTCAGAGCGGCTGCGGGACATTCCCGTACACAAAGGCTGCATGAATCGCAAATCGTATCATCCACGTGGAAATGGTCTTCATGAAACGATATGGCCGATAAATGACAGTTTTCAGCACACTGTTGGCAGTGAATGCATTTTCTTTTATCCCAGAGAATCTGGGGGCAGGCAGACTGACTTTCCGGATTAGCGCACCAGGCACAATGCAGAGGGCAGCCTTTCATGAAAACGACAGTGCGGATTCCCGGCCCGTCATTGACACTGAACTTCTGGATATTGAATACGGTCCCGCGGCACTGGCGGTCTGCTTTTTCGTGATTGGTTTTCATAACTTTAGAATAGGGAGTATAGGTGCAAATGTCAACAAAAAATTTCATTCGTAACTTTTATCTCTTTCGTATTGACGTTTTTAGGAAGAATAGTTATATTGAAAGTGTAAAACGAAAGGCGATTATATTTCGAATGAAAGGATAAATTATGGAAAATCTCAAATTGTTCGGAAAACTGACTGAACGCATGCAGGCCTTCCGCGAAGAAGTGCTGGATGAAAAACCGTATATTGACGCGAATCGTGCGATCCTGGCAACCGAGGCCTATCAAGCCAGCCTGAATCAGCCGCGTGTCATGGTACGTGCTCTGATGCTGAAAAATATTCTTGAAAAGATGCCGGTATATATTGAAGACAAAACGCTGCTGGCAGGGAACCAGGCTTCCAAAAACCGCAATGCGCCGATTTTTCCGGAATATACGATGAAGTTCGTGATCGATGAACTGGACCAGTTCGAAAAACGGGATGGAGATGTGTTCTATATAACGGAAGAAACGAAACAGCAGCTTCGTGAAATCGCTCCATTCTGGAACAACAACACTCTGCGGGCCAGGGGAGACGCTCTGTTGCCTGATGAAGTATCGGTGTTTATGGAAACCGGTGTGTTTGGCATGGAAGGAAAGCTCAATGCCGGCGATGCGCATCTGGCAGTAAATTATGAAAAACTGCTCAAGGTGGGCCTGAAAGGCTATGAAGAGCGGGCCACAAAGTTGAAAAAGGAACTGGATCTGACAGATCCGGATTCTATTGACAAATATGTTTTTTATAAGGCGGTGCTGGTCGTGATCGATGCTGTCCATGATTTTGCGCAGCGCTACAGCCGGCTGGCCAGGGAAATGGCAGAGCAGGAAACCGACAGATCGAGAAAACAGGAGCTTCTGGAAATGAGCGGGATCTGCAGCAAGGTTCCTTATGAGCCGGCTTCCTCGTTTTTTGAAGCAGTACAGGCAGTATGGTTCATTCAGCTGGTGCTTCAGATCGAGTCCAACGGCCATTCATTAAGCTACGGGCGTTTCGACCAGTATATGTACCCGTACTATATTCGCGACATCCAGGCTGGTCTTCTTGATGAAGAAAAGGCTCTTGAGCTGCTGACCTGTCTTTGGATCAAGACGCTGACGATCAACAAGGTGCGCAGCCAGGCGCATACGCTCAGTTCGGCCGGATCGCCGATGTATCAGAATGTTACGATTGGCGGACAGACGCCGGATGGCAGGGACGCGGTCAATGAACTGTCCTATGTTGTTCTGAAGTCGGTTGCGCAGACCCGGCTTACGCAGCCCAACCTGACCGTGCGCTATCATCGTCATATGGATCCGCGCTTCTTTGAGCTGTGCATTGAAGTCATGAAGCTTGGGTTCGGCATGCCGGCCCTCAACAACGACGAGATCATCATTCCGTCCTTCATAAACTGGGGCGTGAAAAAAGAGGATGCCTATAATTACAGCGCGATCGGCTGTGTGGAAACGGCTGTGCCAGGCAAATGGGGATATCGCTGCACCGGAATGAGCTACCTGAATTTTCCGCGGCTTCTGCTCGTTGCGATGAATGACGGCGTTGATCTTACTTCCGGAAAACGATTCACAAAAGGATATGGCTGTTTCAAGGATATGAAGAGCTATGAGCAATTGTTCGATGCCTGGGATCGAACGATTCGCGAAATGACACGATACAGCGTGATCGTGGAAAATGCGATCGACAAGGCGAGCGAGAGAGATGTCCCGGACATTTTATGCTCGACGTTGACCGATGACTGCCTGGCACGGGGAAAAACGATCAAAGAAGGCGGAGCAGTTTATGACTTTATTTCCGGACTGCAGGTGGGGATTGCCAATATGGCCGATTCTCTGGCGGCGATCAGAAAGCTGGTGTTCGAGGAAAAGAGAATGACTCCGGAACAGCTCTGGAACGCGATCCTGGACAATTTTTCATCGCCTGAAAACCAGAAGATCCAGCAGATGCTGATCAATGAGGCACCAAAATACGGCAATGATGACGATCGGGTCGATCAGCTTGTTGTCGATGCCTATGCGTGTTATCTGGATGAAATTGAAAAATATCCGAGTACCCGGTATCGACGTGGCCCGATTGGCGGGATCCGTTATGGTGGTACGTCGTCGATCAGCGCGAATGTCGGGCAGGGAATGGGTACGATGGCTACGCCGGATGGAAGAAAGGCGTATGAGCCTTTGGCAGAAGGCTGTTCGCCAGCCCATAACGCGGATAAAAACGGTCCGACGGCAGTCTTTAAGACCGTTTCCAAGCTTCCTGTTGAAAAGATCACGGGTGGTGTGCTTTTGAATCAGAAAATGACGCCCCAGATGCTTTCGACGCAGGAAAACAAGAAAAAGCTCGAAATGCTGATCCGTACATTTTTCAACAGACTGCATGGCTATCATGTGCAATACAACATTGTTTCAAAGGATACCTTGCTTGATGCGCAGGCTCATCCGGAAAAACATAAGGATCTGATTGTCCGGGTTGCCGGATACAGTGCCTTCTTCAACGTATTAAGCCGGAAAACGCAGGACGATATCATTGGACGTACTGAGCAGACGCTTTGATGGAAAGGAGAATAGAAAATGAAATTGCTGATCGATGATGCCCGTATTTCAGAAATCAAAAGACTGATCGAGGAATATCCGATCGACGAAGTAACAACCAATCCGTCGATCCTTGCAAAAGCCGATAGAAGGACCTGTCGGCTTTTTAAATGGTTCTGTTATCTTTTTTTCTTCGGATACTGCCAGCTGCAGAAAAATCAGTTTGATCGTCTATGAATCTTACAGTATGGGTTTGCTTTCGACATAACATGTATCTGGTGAAAGATCGATTCGATTATTCCATTCGATATTGCTGTCAACGGCTGGATCGATGTCCCAGCATACAACGCCGTCATTTAGATATACACTGTTAAATCGATCGACAGACTGGAGATATTGAAAAATATTTCCTTTCTCAATGAGCGGCTGAACATTAAACATTTTGATTTCGCCATTATCAAAATATAATTTCAAATGATAACTGGAACATGCTTCAACGCGAATGATCTTTCTTGTTCCGCTCGCAAAATATTCTGCATATTTTTCGTCCATTCCTTTTTTTTATGTACTCTTCTTTTTTCATAACATTTCCTCTCCTGTTTTGATGTTTATATTTCCTGTTTGCTGCGATAGATTTCAAGCGTTTTGTTGTCTTTGTTTTTCCAGACTGTCCACCCGTTCACGGAATGTCCTATGATCACATACCCGGCAATAGATGGCGAATCGCAAATGACATCCTCCTGAAGAATATGATCCTTTACTACTGCGCTTTTTCTGGCTTTTGGGGCCCATGTGCCATTAAAAGGAGTGCAGATGCTTCCTTTTTCAACGATAAATTTACCGCCTTCAACACGCATGGTTCCTTTTACTTTTCCGAAGCCTTTTTTGTTCTGTGACATGTAATATATTCCGTCTGGTATTTTTTTACGATCGAACGCCTCTTTGCGGTGATGTGTCACATTAACAAAAACCTGTTCCTTTGATTCGTCTTTAGGATATATTTGTTTTCCTTCAAAAGAAGAAAGAAGCTGAACCACTAAATCAATATCTAACGCGAAAAGCTCCGTATTGATGATCCGGCTTTTGCTGAAGATTTCATCGAGCAGCTGTTCTTTTTCATCATAGTCTTCTACTTCGATTGCGAATTTTCTTTTAAGTCCGGTAACATTTGAATAACCATTGCGTTCAAGCGAATACATTCTGGATTCGAAGTTGTCAAGTCCTGTTTTCCCGATCTTTACTAGACCGGGAACTATAGTGGACATTACATATATTATTCCTTTTGCCATAGTAGTTTCCTTATGCCTTTATTGTACGTTTTTATATCTTTTTTCAATGAATTAAGCAAATAAAGAGGCAAGTATAAGGCACAGGAAAATCCGATGCTGCCATTATTTTTGAGTGACAGAACCTTCTTTTTATGTTAAATAATAGAAGAAAAGAAACAAGGCAAGGTGAGTGGATGTCAAAATATCAGAAAATATATGAGACGATCAAGGAAAAAATTGCTTCCCAGGAGTATGCCCCCAATACGTATCTGCCAAGCGAACAGGAACTGATGAAAGAATACAGCGCCAGCCGCGATACGGTCCGCAAGGCGCTCGAACGCCTGGCAGCCCAGAACTATATTCTCAAGGAAAAGGGTAAAGGATCGCTCGTGCTCCAGAACAGCCCGATCACATTTCCGGTATCGGGACTCATTTCGTTCAAGGAGCTGCAGAAAGGAACTGAAGAACCGGCAAAAACGGTCGTGGAAAAATTCGAGATCATCGAGCCGTCAAAAAAGATCCGGGAACAGCTGAATATGAAAGAAGGACGCGTTTACCATGTCGTGCGAAGCCGTTCGTACGGCGGCGAAAAAGTGATCCTCGATACCGATTATGTCAATGCCGATCTCATCCAGGGTCTGACCGAAAAACAGGCGCAGGACTCGATTTTCGAGTACATTGAAAATGATCTGGAACTTCCGATCTCCTTTGCCCGCAAGGAAATTACGATCGTCCCCGCAACCGCAGACGATAAGGAACTGCTGGATCTGAAAGATTTCGATTTTCTTGTGCTCGTCCGTTCCTATAATTATCTTGAGGACGCGACATTGTTCGAATACACGGAAAGCCGGCACCGTCCCGACAAGTTCCGGTTTGTGGATTTCTCCCGGCGGGAAAAATAAAACGAAAATTTACATTGTGATCAAAAGGAATTCCTTAGGTGTATAGGCAATGTCATTAAGTTAGATGGATCATCGAACTTAATGCATGATATCCTTGTTAAGTTAAGCTTCAGGTCAAATGAGACCCGGAGCTTTCTTTTTTTCCGGCGCACGACGAAAAGACAATTTTTTCTTCTTAAAAAATTGCTATTTGTCCCATTTGTGATGTAAAATATCACTGTTTTTAAGTGGCTGTTATGCCGGTCTATGCTGGAATGCATGTACTCGCTGCGCTCTCATATTCCGTTTGTAACAGCGGTCTGGTCTGATTGGGATCAGACCTTTTTTGATTCTTTCTTCCAGCTCCCTGGCTCCGATCTTTCTTTTCAGGAACTTTTTGATGTTTGTCGTTCCTATGCTGAAATTGGCTTTATATTCGTACTTCCTCTCTTTCTTCTGTTCGATCGGCACCGCATGGATTATCAGTGCGGCCAGATTATGGAGGGTCAGTGCACCATAGATTTCCTGGCGGATGAATTTTCTTTTCTTCGAATGGAAATCAAGCATCCCGATCGTGTATTTCAGCTTTCGGAATCCCACTTCTTCGTTCCACCGCAGATGATACAGCTCTTTCAGATCATCGAGAGAGAACTCCTCTGGCGGCAGGTTCGTTATCAGGCACTCGTATTCTCCTTTTTTCACCTCGATCCTGACGACCCGCAATTCGATTGGATATTCTTCGGCTCCGCCTTTTGGCATATATTCGAAATTGATATTCCATGCAAAATATTTGTACAGCTCAGGATGTTCTTTCACTTCATTGGTCTGTTTTCTTGTCAGGATCCGTTTGATCTTCTGATCAAATTCGCTGTCCGGCAGCTCAAAAGTAGAAAGAATACCGTTCGATCGGATATCCTTGCAGCGGATCACAAACTTCTGGCCGTTCTCTATACAGAAAGCGAACAGCTCATAGTTTTCAAATCCCCGGTCGGCACAGATGATCGATCCGGCCGGATACCGATGATCACGGATCAGCCTTTTCAGAGCGGCACATTCGCCCGTCTTGCGGGACGAGTCGATCGAGACATCCAGGAAGAGATCGTTGAGACAATCATAGAGGGCGTTGAGATGAAGCTGGGAGAACGGACGTGCCGAACCGGTCTGGCATAAGGTCTCTTCATCATCGGGGTCAAAAGGGATATTGACATCCGATCCATCCATGGCTAATACACGATATCCTTTGAGCAAAGAAGGAGAACGGGAAAAAGACATGAGATGAAGGATGTGCAGAAAAGCTTCGGGATCCAGCTTGCTGCGCTGCTGGCAGAAAGCAGAAGCGGTGACAGAGAATTTGGGATCATCAAAGAAGTTGGCAAGCTCGGTCGGCAAAGAAGCGGAACCCATCTGGATGATCAACGGAATGAGGATGTGGGCAGGGAGCTTGCGGTTTCTGGAAAAGTCGGCAATGGGGTCTGACGAATAACAGGCGATATCATCGACAACGGATTGAACAGCGGATTCGAACTGACGGCGGATAGCGCATAAGGAATTATAAGATTTCATAAAAAATACCTCCTACAATTCCTTCGGATTATGAAATTAAGCGTCGAGAAAGCTTGTCAAGTGTTTTTTTGCGAAATTTCGAAGATCAGCTGAACAAAAAACTCGAAAAAAAGAAGACCCTCTATTCTCATAAGAGAGTCTTCCTGAGGCGAAAATCGCCTAACTTAATGACATTGGGTGTATAGGGGATTCCTTTTTTTCTGCGAAAAAAATAAAAAACGGGTTGACAATTTGTACGTACATGTCAAACTGAGAGTGTCAAAATACATGTACGTACAAGCAGAGAGATCGAAGGAGAAAATCATGTCAAAGTTCAAGAAAGATGCTGCCAGGCTTCTGGAGCTGGTAGGAGGAAAAGAAAATATCCAGGCTGTTACTCATTGTGTTACCCGTATGCGATTTGTGCTGATCGATCCGGAAAAAGCGGACGTCGACTCGATCGAGGATCTGGACAGCGCCAAAGGAACATTCACGCAGTCAGGTCAGTTCCAGGTTATCATTGGAAATGAAGTGTCGGAATTTTATAACGATTTCGTAGAAGTGTCCGGCATCGAAGGCGTGTCGAAGGAAGCGGTGAAATCCGAAGCAAAAGGACAGCAGACAGCCCTGCAGAAGATCATGGGCGATCTGGGCGAGATCTTCGCGCCCCTCATCCCGGCCCTAATCACCGGCGGTCTGATCCTTGGCTTTCGCAATATCATCGATTCTGTCGCTATGTTCGAAAACGGAACGAAAACGCTCGTGCAGATGTCGCAGTTCTGGGCCGGGCTCGATTCCTTCTTATGGCTGATCGGCGAAGCCATCTTCCATTATCTTCCGGTTGGCATTACGTGGTCGATCACCAAAAAGATGGGAACGACACCGATCCTTGGGATCATCCTTGGTATCACGCTCGTTTCGCCGCAGCTGCTCAATGCCTATTCGGTCGCATCTACAGCACCTGCCGATATTCCGGTATGGGATTTCGGATTTACGACCGTAAAAATGATCGGCTATCAGGCACAGGTCATCCCAGCCATCCTGGCAGGCTTTGCGCTCGTCTATCTGGAAAAATTTTTCCGCAGGATCACGCCAGCCGTCGTTTCGATGATCGTCGTGCCATTCTGTTCTCTTGTGCTGGCGGTCCTGATCGCGCACACCATTTTAGGCCCGATCGGCTGGACGATCGGCGACTGGATCAGTTCGATCGTATGGGCAGGCCTTAACTCGAATGTCAAATGGCTGTTCGCCGCTATATTCGGTTTCGTTTACGCGCCGCTCGTTATTACGGGGCTCCACCATATGACCAATGCGATCGATTCGCAGCTCGTCTCTTCGTTTGGAGGAACGAATCTGTGGCCGATGATCGCCCTTTCCAATATCGCGCAGGGATCGAGCGTCGTAGCTATGTCTGTTCTGCAGAAGCACAATGAAAAAGCGCAGCAGATCGATGTGCCAAGCGCCATCTCCTGTTATCTTGGCGTAACGGAGCCGGCCTTGTTCGGTGTCAATCTGAAATACGGATTCCCGTTTATCTGCGGTATGGTCGGTTCGTCGCTGGCTGCGATCATTTCGGTCGGGGCGGGTGTCACAGCAACCAATATCGGTGTCGGCGGTATTCCGGGCATCCTGTCTATCTTCCCGCAGTACTGGGGATGGTTCCTGCTTGCTATGGCTGTCGCGATGGGCGTGCCGTTCACGCTGACCTATGTGATCGGTCTGAAAAAGCTGAGCCATGAAGACCGCTATGGAAAACCAAAAAGATCAAAGAACGAAGAAAATGCGTTTGTCTCTCCTTATACCGGCAGGCTGATGGCGATCGAAGAGGTGCAGGACCAGGTGTTTGCTTCCAAAGCCATGGGCGACGGTTTCGCGGTCGAGCTGAGCGAGGGAACGATCTGCGCGCCATTCGACGGAACAGTCATCATGACTTATCCGACAGGGCATGCGATCGGTCTGCGCAGCACGACAGGACAGGAAGTCCTGCTGCATATCGGGATGGATACGGTCGAGCTGAACGGAAAAGGATTCAAGGTCCTCGTTCAGGCTGACGAAAGCGTCACAGCAGGACAGCCGCTGATCAAGGTCGATCTGGACGAGATCAGAAAGGCTGGCAAGTCGCTTGTTTCGCCATGCATCTTTACGAGCGGAGAACAAGTTGTCCTGAAAGAGACAAAGATGACAAAAGCGGGCGATGAAATTTTAAAGAACGAATCAAAAAAAACGGAACCGGCCGTGATCGCTGCGGCCTAGTATCGAAAGGGAGGAAATGAAGGTGGGACAGGATTTCAAAGATAAGGTCGTATATCAGATCTATCCGCGCTCGTTCAAGGATTCGAGCGGAAACGGGATCGGCGATCTGAAAGGTATTGTATCGAAGCTGGATTATCTGCAGGAGCTCGGGATCGATTATATCTGGATGAATCCCATATTCCTGTCGCCACAGAACGACAACGGCTACGATGTAGCGGATTACCGGGCCATCGATCCCCAGTACGGAACGATGGAAGATCTGGAAGAGCTGATCGAAGAAGCGAAAAAGCGGAACATTTATCTGATGTTCGATATGGTGTTCAATCATACGTCGACGTCGCACGAATGGTTCCAAAAGGCGCTGCAGGGCGATCCGAAATACAGGAACTACTATATTTTCAAGGAGCCGAAGGCAGACGGGGGCATGCCGAACAACTGGCAGTCCAAATTTGGCGGGCCGGCATGGAAATACGTGCCGGAGCTTGGCCAGTATTATCTTCATCTGTTTGATGAAAGCCAGGCCGATCTGAACTGGGAAAACGACGAGGTGATCGAAGAGCTGGCGGATGTCATCCGCTTCTGGCTCGATAAAGGGGTGCGCGGCTTCCGGTTCGATGTGATCAACGAGATCGCCAAATCGTCTTTTGCGGATGATCCCAACGAGTTCGACGGACGCCAGTATTATACGGATCAGCCGAAAAACCATGATCATCTGCATCATCTGCATCAGCTTTCGTTTCCAAAGGACGATCCGTATTTTATCACGGTCGGGGAGATGAGCTCGACCACGGTCGGCAATTGCCAGAAATATACAGATCCAGAAAACGAAGAGCTGACGATGGTGTTCAATTTCCATCATTTGAAGGTCGACTACAAAGACAAGCAGAAATGGACGTTGATGGATTTCGATTTCCATGAGCTGAAAGAGCTGTTCTTCGAGTGGCAGGAAGGCATGCAGGAACACGATGGCTGGAACGCTCTGTTCTGGAACTGCCATGACCAGCCGCGCAGCCTTTCCCGCTTCGGCGATCCGGCACGCTATCCGAAACAGTCGGCCAAGATGCTGGCGACAGCCATCCATCTCATGCAGGGAACGCCCTATATTTATCAGGGAGAAGAGATCGGGATGGAAAATGCAGGATTTACAGATCTGGACCAGTACCGTGATGTCGAATCGATCAATGCGTATCATATTTTAAAGAAGCAGGGTAAAAGCGATGAGGCTATCTATGCGATCTTAAGAGAGAAATCACGCGATAATGCGCGTACGCCGATGCAGTGGGATGCTTCGGACAATGCAGGCTTCACGACCGGGACACCATGGATCGGCACCAATCCGAACTATCGCCAGGTCAATGTGGAGGAAGCGCTGAAAGACAAGGATTCGGTTTTCTATCATTATAAAAAGCTGATCGGCCTGCGAAAAAACCATCCGGCTATTTCCAGAGGACGTTTTATACCGATCCTCAAAGAGCATGATCAGGTATACGGATATATACGGCAGGACGAAAAAGAAACGATCCTTGTCCTGAACAACTTTTATGGAAAGGACTGTGCGGTCGATCTGGGCGAAATCGAGGAGTTGGACCGATTTGGAACGCTTATTTCCAACTATCCGGATCAGGATCTGAGCCATCATATGAATCTGCGGCCTTATGAATCGGCAGCGTGGATCCTGCACAGGGAATAAGACCGGGCGGCTTTGCGGCCGCCTTTTCTTATTTCAAAAATATGACTGGCAAAAAAGGCCAGAATAAACATAAAATGCATTGTATGGCAATGGTTTCGCACATGATATAATGTTCCATAAAGAAAGGAATGAAAGGACCATGAAATTTTCTCTATCTTCCCTGTTCATTACTTTGGCGATTTCATGTTTTCTGATCTACCTGCTGAATGTGGTGCTTACGAAAAAGAAGCTGTATTCTTTTTTCTGTATTGATTTTTTATGCCTGCTTGTCCTGATCGTCGTGCTTCGCTTATGTCTGCCGGTCGAGCTGTTCTTTACCAAAAGTATCCGTTCCATGTATTTTATGACCGGACTGAGAAATTTCTTTTTCCTCGAGGTGGATGGATATCCGCTCTACACGATCTTTTTTTGCATATGGGGCGCGGGATGTGCCGTCAGCCTGATCCGGTATATTAAAAAGCTCTGGGTAATCGAGAATCTGTATAAAAAGATCGTGAAAAATGCCGAATGTTTTGCTTTGAACGATCTGTTCGAAAAGCCCGTAAACGACGAGGTGGACGTATTTGTTTCCAGCAAGATCAGTTCTCCTATGGTTCTCGGCTTTCATAAGAACATCCTGCTTCCGGATGTTGAATTTTCCAAAGAGGAGCTGGATAATATCCTGCAGCATGAACTGCAGCACATAAGAAATCACGATATCCTGATCAAACAGATCATCAACGTGCTTTCTATCATCTACTGGTGGTTCCCGCCGATGAAGCGGTTATCAAAAAATATGCAGCTGTTCCTGGAGATCCGTGTGGATTCCAAAGTTGTCGAGTTTTCGGACAAGGAAAAGCTGTTCAGCTACGCCTATACGCTCGTGCATGTGCAGAAAAGGCTGGCAGGCCGTTCGGCGCATGAACTGGAAAACAATGGTACATTTCTGATCAACGATCAGATCAGCGTGCTGGAATACCGGATCAATTATTTGCTGAAGGGAAACGTCCGGAAAAAAACAAAAGCGCTGGTCCGGGCGTTCCTGATCGCGCTGCCGATCCTCAGTTATTCCGTTATCCTCGAACCGTATTATGTGCATTCGCAAGATGTCGATGGATGCTGGACCGAAAAACAAGTGGCCGAAGAGGCTGTGCTGATCCATCACAAAGACGACACCTATAGTGTGCTGATCAATGGAGAAAACGCGACAATACAAAATCCGGACCGTCTGATTGATCAGGGAATCACGGTGAAGGAGGAATGAAGAGATGAAAAAAAGGATCATGAGCGGATTGTGCGCGATCATGCTTGGCGTGCTGCCAATGAGCTGTCCGGCGGCTGTTCTGGCGCAGGAGCCGCAAGGGGAGATCGAGCCGCAGAGCGATATCATCGAATGGGTGTACCGGAATATCAACGGCGTCATGTACAAGCGGCTGTATAATTTCAGCACATGCGAATGGATCGGAAACTGGATCCGGGCATGAGGCAGGAATAATAATTTTATAGGAATATCCGACAAGCGGATGACAGGATTTTTGCGGTCCTGTCATCTTTTGTCTTTTTGAGCGTTTGTATAAAAGGTTTGACAGACAGGAAAAGGAATGTCTGCTACATTGGATAGCAGTAAAAAGCCATATCGCTTAGGATCAGGGCATAAGAGGATGCCGGAAAGGAGCTGTCATGGAAATCGGAAATCAGATCAGAAAGTACCGTATACAAAATGAGCTTTCCCAGGAAGAGCTTGCCGAAAAGATCTATGTGAGCCGTCAGACCATATCCAACTGGGAACGGGGGAAAAACTATCCGGATATCCAGAGCCTGCTGCTTATGACCGCTCTTTTCGGCATTTCTCTCGACCAGTTTGTCAAAGGAGATGTAGACGAAATGAAAAAAGAAATCGAACAAAGCCAGATCGATCGTCTGGAGCGGTACGGCGTGATCCTGACCATTCTTTTTGTGATCATGATCGGCAGCGCCATGCCTCTGAGCTTTTTCTGGGGCTGGCCTGGAATGGGCCTGTGGGCACTGATCGCAGGCATTACGTTTTATGTGGCCTGCAAAGTGGAAACGCTGAAAAAGCACAACGACCTCAAAACGTACCAGGAGATCACGGCATTTATGGAAGGACGGACTCTTTCCAGGGAACAAAGGATCGCGGAAAACGCGAAATGGCCGTATCAGAAAGTTCTGCTCGCGATCGGGTCGGCTCTTATTGCGCTGGCGGTCTGCGCGCTCATGGGTGTCGTGCTGCGTTTGGTATGATTTTTAGCGGATGAACGTTTATGAACGGAAGGAAGTACGGTATTATGAACTCATAAGTTTCTAAAAGAAACAAAGGAGAGAATATGAGCACAGAAAAGAAAGAACTGCCGGCCTGTCCGGTCGAAACGACCCTTATGCTGATCGGAAACAAATGGAAGGTACTGATCCTGCGGGATCTGATGGAAGGGACAAGACGGTTCGGACAGCTGAAAAAATCGGTCGGGAATGTGAACCAGAAAGTGCTGACGGCTCAGCTGCGTTCCATGGAGCAGGACGAGCTTCTGACCCGCAAGGTGTATGCGGAAGTGCCGCCAAGAGTGGAATATACGCTGACCGTGCGGGGACGTTCGCTCAAACCGATCCTGGATGCCATGCAGCACTGGGGCGAGGAGTATCAGTCGAACGTCCGGTGAATTTTTCCGGTTCATTCAGAAAGAAAAAAGGGAAGGGAAACTGTATACTGAAAGTATGATCGATTTATTAATAAAAAAATGTGTAAAAGATAGAGAAAACACGGGTTCTCTGAAGGTGAGGGCCAAAGTGGGCAAGGTGCTTGGCTATGTGGGCATCGTTTTGAGCACGCTCCTTTTTGTCGTGAAATTTTTGATCGGCATGCTGGTCAATTCGATTTCCATCCAGGCGGATGCGATCAACAACCTGACGGATGCAGGCAGCAACATCGTGTCGATCCTTTCGTTCCGGCTGGCGGAAAAGCCGGCAGACCAGGGCCATCCGTACGGCCATGAGCGCACCGAGCTCATCACTTCAATGCTTGTCGGGATCGCGATCGCGATCCTTGGTTTCGAAACGGCCAAAGACAGCGTTCACCGTATCTTCCATCCGGAAGCGATCGATTTCAAGTGGAGCGCGGTCATTGTCCTCGTTCTTTCTATTCTGGTCAAGCTGTGGATGTATTTGTACAACACCCGGTATGGGAGGAAGTACGATTCAACGCTTCTGCTGGCGAATGCGATGGATTCGAAAAGCGACACGATCGGAACGTTCGGGGTCCTGCTGGCCACGCTGCTTTCGCCTGTCCTGCATTTTCAGCTGGACGGATACATGGGCCTGATCGTGTCGGGCATCATTTTCTACAGCGCGTACGATCTGCTCAGGGATGTGATGAGCGCTCTGCTCGGGCAGGCGCCCGATTCGAAAATGATCCACACTTTGTCCAACGAGATCCTGGAATGTCCGGTCGTGATCTCGGTCCATGATGTGCTGATCCATTCCTATGGTCCGAACCAGAATTATGCGACGGCCCATGCGGTGGTGGACGGAAGGCTGTCGCTGATCGATGTGCACAGCCATATCGATCAGGTGGAACGGCGCATAAAAGAAAAGACCGGCATCAATGTGTCGATCCATGTCGATCCGGTGCTGCTTGACGATCGCCAGACCCAGCAGTATCATGCGATCTTTGATGAAATGATCGATGCGCTCGGAAACCATCAATGGGAGATCCATGATTTCCGGATCGATCCGCATAAAGATCATGTGGATGTGTTTTTCGATCTGGTTGTTCCGTATGCGGAAACGAGAAGCGAGGAAGAGCTTACCCGACTTGTCCGGGATCATGTGAAGTGTCCGGGACCGGTCCAATTGTTTATCGAGATCGATCATCCGATCGGTTTCTAATCGACTTCGATGACAGTAGGCACGATGTCTACTGTTTTTCTTTGTTTCTGTGTGAGCCGGTTCGTGACGAGCACATCGATCTCGGAAAAACGGCAGCATGTAAACGGTGCGCGCTCTTCGAATTTGGAGGAATCGGCGACCACGACAAGCTTTTTGCTGGAGCTGACCAGATGCCGCTTGAGCCCCATTTCATTTTCGTTGACTGTTGTGATGCCGGAACTGTCTTTCATTCCGTCGGTCCCGAGAAAGGCGATGTCGATCTGCAGCCGGTCGAGCATTTCGGTCGCGAAGTTGCCGTAGGTGCGCATGCCGTTGTTGAAAACGAAGCCGCCGATCATCAGAATCTTGAAGTTGAGCTTGGTGCACTCGTTGGCAATGAGCAGCGAGTTGGTCACGATAACCAGATCTTTCTTGCCGATCAGTGCGTCCAGTCCCCATAGTGTCGTGCTTCCTGAATCGATGAATACGACTTGTCCGTCTTCGATCAGCTGAAACGCGTGGACCATGACCCGGCGCTTTTTTTCCTTGTTTTCCTGGTTGCGCATCGAAATGGGCGGCTCGGTCAGTCCCATTTTCAGACGGGCGTGTCCGTGTTCGCGGATGACGAGGCCCGACTGTTCCATGATGGCAAGGTCGGCACGCAGCGTTTCAGGGGTCACGCCCATGGCGTCGGCCAGATCTTTTGTCTTCATTCTTCCGTTTTCGAGCAGCAGGGCCCGGATCCGGTACTGGCGTTCTTCTTTCTTTTTGCTCATAACAGGTCCTTTCTGAAAATAGAAAAATTTTTGAAGCCAAACAAAATGGCGGTCAGAATTTTGTTTGGCGAATTTTTTTGTTTGTTTTTTTTTGGAAAAGCAGGCACGCATCTTGTGGTTTTCGGGCTGCCTTTCCATAATAAAGGTGCGACCGGTCCTTTTATTTATTCTGTCCTCGATCGGTCTTTTTTTCTTGTTCAATGATCATTCTGCTTTGATGTATCCATATGTGAAATGTTCCCCGCACTGTTTGTCGTTGCGGTACGAAAAACAAAGGCCGGTTTCCTTTTTCGTATCGAGCGTGCTGGCCTTGATATCGTGGATGCCAAGCATTTCGAGCATCGCGATATTGAGTCCCTGGTTGTCAATATACGCTTTTTCGCTGCCTGTGCGGCGGATGAACGGCCGCGTATCGATGCGCAGATTCTTTCCCATCTGTTCGATCTGCTCGACCACTTCCATGCCGACTTCCAGCGAGTCCATCAAAATGGAGGGAGAAAAGAAGGCTCTGGTGTGTTCGGGATCGAGCTTATTTTCCATGAGAAGCTGGTGCACGGTATGGTATGTGATGGCCTGGGCCGTTCCTTTCCAGCCGGAATGGATGGCGCAAACGCATGGCTTGGTTTCGTCGCATAGCAGGATGCCGACACAATCAGCCGTGAACACGCCGATCAGGATGCCTGGCTCGCTTGTGTATACGGCATCGACGTCCATGATGCTCGTGTTTTTGTCGAAAGCGCCTTTTCCTTTGTCGTTTTGCGTGATCTCGATGCACCGGTCCGTATGCTTCTGCCATGGCAGTGCCCAGTTTTCGAGGGATATTTTGGTTTCCTGGCTGAGGGCCTGTCTGTTTTTCATGACCTGTTCGGGATCGATGCAGACGTGGAGCGCCATATTATTCTGCTCGGGGGCGTGTTTGTCTTTGAGCGTGACGGCCCCGTATATATTCGTATTGATGAATTCGATTTGTTTCATAAGATCTCCTTTTACTCGTTTGCGTGCTTGAGATAGGCGAGGATCCTGTCGATCTGCTTCGTGTCGGTTACTTCTTTTTTATTCACCACAAAGCGCAGTTCGCCTTTTTTCGTGGTCTGCATTTCGACTGGTCTTCCTTCAAACGTGATCATGCCGATCGTCCGGTACTGTTCCTGTTTTTTCTTCATATTTTCATTGTAGCACGGGATGAGAATAAAATTGTTCCATTCAATGCATATGATTCGTAAATTCAGACCATTTATGCCAAGATAATTTTGTCAGAAATAGCACACAAGAGTTGACTCTGCTAAAAATTGTGCTAATATAATTAGCAGATAAGCGGTCCGAGTGCTAGAGAGGAGCTGACAATATGGTGGAATTGACCCAGAGACAACGGATCATTTTCAAAAAAGTCGTCGAACGATTCACATATTGCGCAGAGCCGGTGGGGTCGAAAGTTCTTATGCAGCTTCTGGATTTTCCGATTTCCTCTGCAACGATCCGCAATGAAATGGCTGTGCTTGAAAAGGCGGGGCTGCTCGAAAAGACGCATACGTCGAGCGGGCGCATCCCGAGCCGTTTCGGCTACCGGTATTATGTGGAGAATCTGATGGAGACTTCCCTGGATGATCCGGTACGCCATTCCCTGACGACGATCTTTTCGCAGCGTCATTATTCGCTGGACGAGGTCGTGGAGAAAAGCTGCAGCATCCTGAGCGAGATGACAAATCTGACTTCGGTCGTGCTTGGCCCGGATGGCAGGCATCAGAAGCTGGCGCATGTCCAGCTTGTGCCGATCGATCCGAAAAGCGCGGTCGCAATCATTATTACGGATACCGGTCATACGGAAAACAAGATCTTCCACTTCGAGGAAGATGTATCGATCGAGGATCTGCGCAGCTGCACGGAGCTGATGAATGATCAGCTGACCGGCACGCTGATCTGCGATGTCGTGGACAGGCTCAAGGAGATCGAGCCTTTGATGGCTGCAAAGCTTGTGCGCCACGAGGTCCTGTTCGAAGCGTTTGCGCAGGCGTTCATGCGGTTCGCCAACGAAAAGGTGGCGGTTGCCGGACGGAGCAATATGCTTTATCAGCCTGAGTTCAGCGATATGAACAAGCTGCAGCGGCTCATGAAAATTCTTGAGGACAGCGAGCTGTTCAAACAGTGGACCGAGCAGAAAAACAATATTGCGATTCCGATCGGCACGCGAAATGAACTCATTCAGATCGGCGACTGTTCTGTGGTGACGGCCAAATTTCACTACAACGACAAAGAGGAAGGTCAGCTGATGGTCATAGGACCGAACCGGATGCAGTACTCCAAGGTAGTTGCCCTGATGGATTGCATGTCGAATGTGATCGAAGAGGTATTCGGAGTACACGAAGGAGGAGAGAAGAGCGATGAGCAAGCAGAAGAACCCGAACAGTAAAAACCCGAAAAATCCGACGGAAGATGAAAACATCGAGGTCGTAGTCGAAGATGAGGAGCTTCCTGCGCTCGAAGAGGAAGCGGATGTCGTGGTCGATCCGATGGAACAGAAGGAAAACGAGATCGCGGCTTTGAAAGAAGAGCTGAATCAGGCGAAAAACGATATTGCCCGGGCCTACGCGGATACGGACAATATGAGAAAACGGCTGCAGAAGGAAACGGATATGGCGAAGAAATACCGCTTTCAGTCTGCGGCGCTTGAATTCCTGCCGATCCTGGATTCGATGAATCTGGCGCTGACGCAGGTCCCTGAAAACGACGAGGCCAAAGGCTTTGTCAAGGGGTTTGAAATGATCCGTACACAACTCGAAAATGCGCTGAGCAACGAGGGTGTAAAGGAAATAGATGCACTGGGCAAGCCTTTTGATCACAACACGATGCAGGCATTGATGCAGGAAAAAGTAGAAGGCGTCGATTCTGGCATGGTCGTGGAAGTGCTTCAAAAAGGCTACATGTTGAAAGATCGTATCTTACGTCCGGCCTTGGTAAAGGTCAGCGAATAAAGGAGGATGAAAATCATGAGTAAAATTATTGGTATTGACTTGGGAACAACGAACAGCTGCGTAGCTGTCATGGAAGGCGGAGAGCCGAAAGTTATTCCTAACCCTGAAGGAAACCGCACTACCCCAAGTGTCGTTGCATTCAAAGATGAAGAACGGATCATTGGTGATGCCGCAAAACGTCAGGCTGTGACCAATCCGAACACGATTGCTTCGATCAAACGGAAAATGGGTTCCAATGAAAAAGTGGATATTGACGGAAAATGGTATACTCCGCAGGAAATTTCCGCTATGATCCTTTCCTATCTGCGCACATATGCAGAAGAATATCTTGGCGAGCCTGTAACAGAGGCTGTTATCACAGTGCCTGCCTACTTCAATGATGCACAGCGTCAGGCGACAAAGGATGCCGGAACAATTGCCGGCCTGAAAGTTGCCCGTATCATCAACGAGCCGACGGCTGCTGCTCTTGCCTATGGTATCGACAAGACAGACAAGGAACAGAAAGTTCTCGTATATGACCTTGGCGGCGGAACATTTGATGTCAGTATCCTTGATCTGGCCGATGGTACTTTCGAGGTTCTTTCTACAAACGGCGATACGCACCTTGGCGGCGACGACTTCGACAACAAGATCGTAGACTGGATCGTTGAACAGTTCCGCAAGGACAACAACATCGACCTGCGTACTGACAAGATGGCTATGCAGCGTATCAAAGAGGCGGCTGAAAAAGCGAAGAAGGATCTTTCTGCCACGATGCAGACCCAGATTTCCCTGCCATTTATTTCTGCCGGCCCTGCCGGACCTCTGCACTTTGATGCGACGCTGACCCGCGCTAAATTCAATGAAATGACAAAAGATCTTGTCGAGCGTACGATCGTTCCGATCGAAAAAGCGCTGCGTGACGCGGATCTTACTGTAAAAGATATCGATCAGGTTCTGCTTGTCGGCGGTTCGACACGTATTCCTGCTGTTCAGGAAGCTGTCAAGAAGGCGACAGGAAAAGAGCCGAATAAATCGGTCAACCCGGATGAGGCGGTTGCTCTTGGTGCGGCCATCCAGGGTGGTGTGCTTGCCGGCGATGTTAAAGATGTCCTTCTGCTTGATGTGACTCCGCTGACTCTTGGTATCGAGACAATGGGTGGTGTCATGACTCCGCTGATCGAGCGCAACACGACAATTCCTACGAAGAAATCGCAGATCTTCTCTACGGCTACAGATAACCAGCCTGCAGTAGATATCCGTGTTCTTCAGGGTGAGCGTCCGATGGCAAACGACAATAAGGAGCTTGGAAACTTCCAGCTTACTGGTATCGCGCCTGCACGTCGCGGACAGCCTCAGATCGAAGTTACCTTCGATATCGATGCCAACGGTATCGTAAACGTTTCTGCCAAGGATAAAGCGACGGGCAAAGAGCAGTCGATCACGATCCAGAACTCGAACGGTCTGAGCGAGGACGAGATCAACCGTATGGTTGCTGAAGCGGAAGCGAACAAGGCGGAAGATGAAAAACGCAAGGCTGCGATCGAAGAGCGCAACCGTGCTGAAAGCTTCATTTCCCAGATTGATGCGATGCTTGAAGACAATGGCGACAAGATCGGCGACAAGGAGAAAGAAGAAGTCAAGAAGCTTCGCGATGATCTGCAGAAAGCTCTGGACGAAAACAACATGGACGAAGTCAAATCCAAGATGGATGCGCTGGAAAAAGCTGCACAGGCTGCCAGCCAGGCAATGTACAGCCAGCCAAACGGCAATGACGATGCGCATGATGACAAGAACGACAAAAATGATGATGTCGTAGATGCTGAGTTCACTGAGAAATAAGCCGTTGACAAATCATTGATATTCAATAGAATAAAAAAGAAAAATAAATAAAAGAAATAGAAAGAAGTTCGCAAGGACTTCTTCTATTCACGTATGGAGGGAGATAAAGCATGGCAGAACAAAAACGAGATTATTATGAGGTGCTTGGTGTCGACAAAGGTGCCAGCCAGGACAATATTAAAAAAGCCTATCGCAAACTGGCCATGAAATATCACCCTGACGTCAATAAAGATCCAGGTGCGGAGGACAAGTTCAAGGAAATCAATGAAGCCTATGAAGTGCTGAGTGATGAGCAGAAACGTGCCAATTACGACCGTTTCGGTTTCGCGGGCGTGGATTCGAACTTCGGGGGCGGATCGGGCTTTGGCGGCTTCTCGCAGAGCGGCTTTGGCGGTTTCGAAGATCTGGGCGATATTTTCGGCTCGTTCTTCGGGGGCGGATCGGGCTTTGGCGGCTTCTCCTCGCAGTCGAGACGGCAGAGCAGAAGACCACGCCAGGGCGAGGATCACTATATGGAAATGCGTATCAATTTCATGGATGCGGTTTTCGGAAAGACAGAAACGATCACGCTCGATGTGGACGAAACGTGTCCGCATTGTCATGGCAGCGGGGCCGAATCGCCCAACGATGTGGAGACTTGTCCGAAATGCCATGGTGCCGGTACGGTGATGGAGACGATGCAGACTCCGTTTGGCACGATCCAGCAGCAGGTCGTATGCGACGAGTGCCACGGGGAAGGGCAGAAAATCAAAGTCAAATGTCATGAATGTCATGGGGCGGGCTATATGCACCGCAAGGTGAAGCTGGATATCAAGATTCCGGAAGGAATTGCGACCGGACAGCAGATCCGTATCCCGGGCAAAGGTGGTCTTGGAGAAAATGGCGGGCCGAACGGCGACCTGTATATTGAGATCATCGTTAAGCCGGATCCGACTTTCCTGCGTCAGGGCAACGATATTCATGTGACGGTTCCGGTCAGCGCGATCGATGCGACGATCGGTACGACCATCGAAGTGCCGACCGTGCATGGCAAGGTCGAACTGAAGATCCCGGAAGGAACGCAGCCTGGACAGCGCTTCCGCCTGAAAGGCAAGGGTGTCAAGACGAAGAAGGCGCAGGGCGACGAATTTGTCGAGATCAAAGTGGAAATTCCAAAAAAGGTTTCGAAGAAGGAGCGCGAGCTGTACGAAGAGCTTCGCAGCGGCAAACATGCGTCTGTCTTTGACAAGCTCAAAGATGCTTTTGATGGCGATAAAGACAATAAGTAATACGAAGAAGACATTTTCATTTCACGATGAAGATGTCTTCTTTTTTTGAATGATATTTCATATTCTGCATCTAATAATAGAACCAGGGATAAGGATGGAAATTAGATATTGCGATATAAATAAAATATAGTTGAAGAGAATGATAATGTATAAATATACGCAAATATGTGAAAAAAGCCTTGCACAAATGTAAGCGCTTTGCTATATTAAGGGTGTCCAAGGTGTTAGCGAATGCGCATTACTTGACAACCAGGGTGTTATGAATAAAGCAAGACCTAGTAATTACTGATTTTTCAGTTTTAACTAGGTCTTTTTTTGGAGGAAATGGCATGAAAATCAAAAGTATATTGAATAATAGTGCACTGATCGCACTGAATGACGAGAACCAGGAACTCGTCCTGATTGGAAAAGGTATTTCCTTTCAGAAGCATCCCGGTGATCGTGTCGACACAACAAAAATTGAAAAGGAATTTATATGCGGCAAAGAAACCACCAATGAATTGATGGAATTGCTGAATGAAATTCCTTCGCGTTACTTTGAACTTACTGAAGTGATCGTTCGCCATATTTGCAGAAAACTGAATAAGGATATCAAATCATCAATCTACATTTCATTGTTCGATCATATCAATTCTGCCATAGAAAGAGCAGAGGATGGTATATTCCTCGATTTCACGCTGCTGGATGAATTCAAAATACTGTATCCAAAAGAATTTGCGGTAGCACTGTGGGCGCTGGATTATATCAACGCTACACTGGATATGAATTTACCGGAAGACGAGGCAGGCTTTATCTGCATTCATATTATTTCTTCGATCCCGGATAATCCAGGACTTCCGGAAGTAAAAAAGATTGCAAAAATCGTCAAGAAACTTTCCTCTCTAACTCTTGAGGCATACCAGGATGAAATAAAGATCGAAAGTATGGACTACTCCCGATATATGACCCATCTGAGATATCTGGCTTTAAGATATCTCAGAAAAAAACAGGATCGGGATGCACAACAGTTCCTTTCATTCGAATCCAAAGATGAGCGAATGGAATCGTGTATCGAAAAAATGGATCAATACCTGATCAGTATGTCAGGTTACGGTTTAAGTCCTGAGGAAAAAGATTATATCCGTCTGCATATGTTCAGGCTGATCGCTTCATAATATGAAAATTTAAAAATAAAGAAAAGGAGAGAACTTATGAATTACGAAACTTCCATTCCACAAATAATGACACAGATCGGTAATGCAGAAAATGTGAGGTCCCTGCAGCATTGTTCAACCAGGCTTCGCTTTAAGATCCATGATATGAACAATGTGAATATTGATGCGCTCAAGCAGATCGAAGGAATTGCTGGGGTAAAGGTACAGAAAGATGGCATTCAGCTGATCGTAGGTCAGGATGTCGATGATGCGTATGAATATATTAAAACTCATTATTCGATTGAGAATAATAAGGCAGCCCCAGCAACGCAGGCTGCACCATTGAAGACAGAAGAAACAGGCTTCAAACGAATTTCTTCTGCTTTCTTCAGCGGAATGGCCTGGATTTCTGACTGCCTGGTACTGATGCTTCCGGCATTGATCGCGTCCGGTCTTACTACCGCGATCCTGACCGTTCTGTCGTTTGTCGGGATCCTTTCGACAGAAAGCATGACGTATCAGATCCTTTCGCAGGCAGCATCTGCCGTACTGGCTTTCATTCCGGTCATGGTTGTTTACTCAACAGCTAAAAAAATCGATGTGAGCCCGATGCTTTCTTTTGCGGTCATAGGGGTCCTGCTTTCCAGCGACTTATGGGCTCTGGCAGGTGATCAGAGTTCCATGCTTCTGTTCGGATTTGTACCGATTCGGGTGTTTTCCTATTCAAGCACGATCTTTCCGGCTATTCTCTGTGTCGTTATGCAGAAATATATTGATAAATGGGTCGGAAAAATTGTTCCGAAAATGTTCCGGATGTTCTTGCAGCCTGTGCTTTCTTTCCTGATCCTGGCAATTCTTATGTTGAGCATTGTTGGTCCGATCGGAGCATGGATCGGAGATGCGATGGCTAATCTGATTATCTGGGGTTCTGAAGATTATAAGTGGCTTCTTTGTTTCATTCTTGCCGGTTTTGGAAACTTCCTGGTCGGGTCAGGAATGCATTACTGTCTCATTCCTGCTGTTATCATGATCTTTACCAAGCTTGGCTACGATAACTTTTATGGTGCAGCATGTTTCGCGGGAGCTTTCGCTTTAGCCGGTTCCGTTCTTGGGGCTGCTCTGAAGACCCGGAATTCTGATGTGCGTCAGGTTACTCTTTCTACGGGCATGACGGCTTTGGTCGGAGTTTCAGAACCTGCCATTTACGGAGTCTTCTTTAAATATAAATCCGTTATGATCGCGGATATGATTGCCGGGTGCGTTTCCGGACTGCTGGCAGGTATTCTTGGCGCAAACGCCTACGGTATGGCTCCTGCAGGGATCACTACGATTGCTTTATTTGCCGGCGCGGATTTTACTCATCTGCTGATTATTATCTCGGTAGCCTTCGTGTTGTCATTCGGGCTTTCCTATGTGATGTATTCGGACAAAAAAGAAGGTGTTGAATCGGATCTGAAAAAGAAAGAGCAATCGAAACAGGCGGCTCCTGCTGTGCAGAAAGCGTAAAAGGAGGAATTAAATCATGTTTACTGAAAATTTTCTTTTCGGCGGCGCTACTGCAGCTCATCAATGCGAAGGAGCATGGGATGTTGATGGAAAAGGTCAGACGATGGCTGACCTTCTTCCAGCCACGATCCGCCAGCAATATACATTTTCCGATCCGGATGCATTTTTTACAAAAAAATTTGATCATTATCCTTCTCATCACGGAGTGGATTTCTATCATCGCTATAAGGAAGATATACGGCTGATGAAGGAAATGGGATTTACATGTTTCCGTCTTTCGCTTTCCTGGGCCCGGATCTATCCGACAGGCGAAGAGGAGGAGCCGTTGGAACAGGGACTTCAATTTTATGATGACGTGTTTGATGAACTGCTTGCGAATGGAATCGAACCGGTCGTTACATTAAGTCATTTCGATACTCCGCTTCAGCTTGTTACCAAATACAATGGCTGGGCTGATAAACATTTGATCAGCTGCTTTGAAAAGCTGTGCAGGACCGTATTCGAGAGATATAAAAATAAGGTCAAAATCTGGCTGACCTTCAATGAAGTCAATGGGGTTCAAAAATTGTTTGTATGCAACGGGACACGATTAAAAGAAGGACAGAATCCGGAAGAAGTGGGTTATCAGGTCCATCATAATATGTGTGTGGCTGGAGCGACGGCAGTCAAACTGTGTCATGAAATCATTCCGGATGCTGTGATTGGCTGTATGGTCCAGTATTCGCCAGTCTATCCATTTTCCAATCATCCGGAGGATGTTCTTGAAGCTTTACGATATGAAAGAGATCGTGAACTGTTCTCGCTTGATCTGCAGGTAAAAGGGGAATACCCGTTTTATACAAAACGCCTTTTTGACCAGCTGGATGTCCGTCTTGATATTGCTGAAAGCGAAATGTCCTTGCTGAAAGATAATCCTGTCGACTTTATTAGTTTCAGCTACTATATGTCGCTTTCGTGGGGACGTCCGGATCTGGCAGAAACGGTTCCGGGCAATGTAATGGCTGGTCTGAAAAATTCGAATCTGAAATCTACTGAATGGGGATGGCAGATCGATCCTCAGGGACTGCGCTATGCATGCAACCGGCTTTATGAGTTATATGGAAAACCTTTGTTTATCGTAGAAAACGGTATCGGAGTGGATGAAAAACTGGAAAATGGTACGGTGGAGGATGATTACCGCATCGAATATCTCAGAGATCATCTGATCCAGCTTGATGAAGCTATCAAGGATGGAATTCCTGTCATGGGATACTGTATGTGGTCGCCTATGGATATTGTTTCGAATTCAACAGGAGAAATGAGAAAAAGATACGGATTTATTTATGTCGATCTAGATGATGACGGAAATGGAACGATGGACCGGTACCGTAAAAAGAGCTTTAACTGGTTTAAGAAAGTGACAGAAACGAAAGGAGCTTCCTTATATGAATGAGAAAATTTATACACCTGTAAAAGGATTTGTCAAAGATATCACTGAAAGCGTTGATGAAGTATTCTCGGAAAAAATGATGGGGGATGGTTTTATCGTGGAACCTTCTGGGGGAAAGGTATGCAGTCCGTGTGCTGGAGAAGTAGTTTCTGTGTTCCCTACATGTCATGCAGTCACCTTGAAAAGCGAGGATGGAACAGAGATCCTTGTTCATA
Organism: Erysipelotrichaceae bacterium OPF54; assembly: GCA_022834735.1. GTDB lineage: Bacteria > Bacillota_I > Bacilli_A > Erysipelotrichales > Erysipelotrichaceae > Dubosiella. The sequence goes on along the minus strand of BQKD01000001.1, from coordinate 2,951,119 downwards.
TCGGAATCGATACTGTCGAGCTGGACGGGCAAGGTTTTAAAAGACTGATCACAGAGGGCCAGAAAGTAAAAGTGGGCGATCCTCTGATCGATGTGAACTGGAGAAAGATCGTCCGTAAAGGATATTCTACCGATACAATGGTTGTGGTTCTGGATAAAAACAAAACAATCAGCAAACTGAACCTTCATGAGAAATGCACTTCTCCGTTATGCGTTTTAACTTTATAGGACAATCAATGGTATTCGGTCTATTGATTTCATGATCCTTTAGGTACGGATCTTTGCGATCGTTGTACTCTGGGATAAGCTCAAAGCCTTTTGCTGTTAGTACTCAATGTGCTGTGGCGAAAGGTTTTTTGTATAAGAAAAAGCCGGTTGTTATTCCGGCTTCGTGTTCATTTCCTGTTCGATTTTTTTGATTTCGTCGACTGGCCAGTCGGTAAAGTCCGAAATGGCTTCCGGTGATTTTCCTTTTTTCAATGCGTTGCGGATGAGATCCAGAATACCTTCTGTTTTGCCTTCCTGCCGCAGATACGCGCTGTATTTTTCCATAGCTGGGGTCATGCTCATTGCTCCCTCCTCCTTTACTTTTAGATAGATGGATCGTTCTTTGATCTCATTATACCGCATTTTTTGGGGGTCCGGACATTTGAAATCTTCCATTAGTTCTTTCAGACGCCAGTCGCTCTCATGATCGGCGTTGATAAAGATCAGATGTCGTCCATCGCCGAGCGCGATGCCTTCCTCGTTTCTGGTGCAGAAATGATCCAGCGGTTTTCCATTTCCTGGCACATCGCCCCGGCATATGAAAATAATATACAATTCTGGCAGTCGGGTATAATCATCCCCTTTTCTTAGAACGTCGTTATCGATCTTGCTCTGATAAAAGCGTCCGCGTTCTTTCAGGTTCGATCCAAGAACCGTCTGAAATTCGATATCGTACAGTTTTCCGGTGCTGTCTGTCGCTGTGATATCCATACGGACCGTCTTGGAACCAAGATCAGGAATCGTATCCTGGATCCGGACGCTTTCCACGACCAGATCGGGTTTGTTCAGGATCAGCCGCAGAACGAACTGGGCCAGCTGCGGCTGGTCCTTGAAGAAGACATCCATATACGGATCGTCGAACAATGTGGCGTTGCGGACCAGTTCCAGATATTCTTTGGAACAATTGATCACAATTTTCCTCCTCTCTGAACAGAAAGGTTCCGGCGATCCATTCGTTTTTTCAACCTGTGTTCTGTAAAATTCGATCTTGTGAAGAAATGTTTCCGTCGGGATAGAAAAGGTGCTGAAAAATCCACTGAAGATGATCCGGAAAAATGAAAAATAAGAACGGAAAGAAAGTCTGCAGGAAACAGACGATTCATTTTTGAAGAAATTCGCAATGAGATGGCAGGAAACGATCCTGTTCGTGAAGAAAGTGTACCGTATTGCAGCCGGAAAGACAATAGGATATGAAAAATGCTCCCGTTCGGGAGCGTACATTATTTGATCGTTTCGATCGTTTCTTTTTTCTTTTCGAGCAGTACGGCATTGAGCTCGCTGCCCATGATGAAAATAAGGGAGGTCAGATACAGCCACAGCATCAGGACAATGAACGCACCGAGCGTGCCGTAAATGAGCGAGTAGTTGGCATAATGTTCCACATAGACGGAGAACAGGATGCTCGATACGACCCAGACCACGAGAACGAAGACGATGCCGGGAAGCACGTTTCGAAACGGAAGGAACTTGTCGAGCGACAGCTCGTACAGGACGCCGATCGAAAATCCCATCAGGAGGGCCGCGGCGACAAACCGCAGATACTGCCACAGCTCGATAAGAAGCTCATTCAGATGTATGGTTCCGGGAAGGAACAGGTGCAGCACCGATTCGATCACGTTCTGGCCCAGCACGATCAGGATCAGGGATAAAAGGATGGTCGTGGGCAGAAGCAGCGTGCAGATGATCTGACGGATAATAAACAGTTTTGATCCCGGGGTCTCGTCCAGATCGAAGCTGCGGCGCACATCGCGCATCAGACCTTTGATGGCACGGAAAGGAAACCAGATCGAAAACACGATCGAGAAGACCATGATCGTACTGTTGTACGACTGCTGAATGTATTCCAGATACGTGGCGGCCAGTTTCGTGATGCCTGTTGGCAGAAAACGCGACAGCAGCGTGCCGATCGAATGCGGGTCGATATTGAGCAGACCGATGATCGACGCGATCAGGATCAGAAGCGGAAAGAGGGAAAACAGCAGATAATAGGCCAGCGATGCGGCGCGGGAGCCGACCTGGTTGTTCACATAGCGGGTGATCAGCGCGTAAAGCGTCAGCCTCTTCCCTTTTTTCAGTTTGTTTTTCAGACGTTCTATCATGCTGTAGAGCGTCGTCCTGCTATCCTCGCTTATTTATAAAGACAAGCAGAATAAATTCATCATCGATCATTTCACGATGAATTTATTCTGCTTTTTTTCGTCACATTATTTTCATTTTATGAGATGATTGACATGGAAAGGTGTTAGGCGCAAAAAAAGAGAGAGCCCTAATTGTTTTGCGAACAAACTCTCTCCCGTCCTAACGAACAATTTTATGATAATCAATTTTTCGGCTTTCGACAACCCTTTTTCGCATGATTTATCCTGCCCGTCCTGCGGGGCGCGCGGCCAGATGCTCGATTACTCATCCTACTCCCGTTTCTGCCTCTCTCCTTCCAATCCGACAAAACGCTTACGGGTTCGTGTCGTTTTTTGTCCTTCCTGCGGCTCCTATCATACCATACTCCCTTATGATGCCCGTCCGTTTTCTTCGTTTTCCTATCCTTTTATTTTTGAAGTGCTCTTTCAGTACTGCTGCGGACCTTGTGCCGGCAACAAGTCGAGAACGGCTGCGCTTTTTGATATTTCCAGAACGACCCTGCGCCGATGGATCGACCGCTATTCCTCTCTGCTTTTCCTCTCCTGTATCATGATCCGCGATCTTGACCGTAGCCCGTATGATCTTCTTGCTCATATCCGTTCTTCTATGCATGCCTTTCTGAAGAGTTTTCTTCGTTTTCATGAATGCGCCTATTTTTCGCCTCACACTATTTTATCTGCACCCTTTGTCTATGGTCTTTTTTCTCCTTCCTGAATCATTTGTCCGTCGCTTTCCTCTTTTTAGCCCGGTACAGTAATCTCAAAGGAGGATTCTGCTTTATGGATCAAACCGACAAGGAAAAAATCGCTTTATGGAAATTCGGGATCATCGCTCCTGTCATTTCCGGCACTCATCCTTTTTCGACAAACCGTCAGTTTTACCGTCATCTTGCCGAAAAAGAATTCGAAAACCCGGTCTCCGGTGTCAAAAAATCATTTTCATGGCAGACTTTCGCTCACTGGGCCTATGAATACTGTTCCGGCGGATTCGATGGACTGATTTCCCGTCCCAGGAGCGACAAGGGGACTTCCCGAACTCTGAGTCCCGAGGCGCAGGAACGCATCATCGCTCTGCGCCGGCAGTATCCGCGCATCATCAATACGGTCCTGCGTGCGCGGCTCATCGAAGAAGGGTTTATCCCGGCCCGCGTTTCCCAGTCCACGATCGATCGTTTCGTGCGTTCTCTGCCTCAGAGCCGTCTCGAACCGATCCATCAGGGAAAAGAGCGCAGAGCGTTCGAGAAAGAATTTGCCAACCAGGTCTGGCAGGCCGATACATCCTATCTATACAGGCTGGCCGGACACAGGCTGTATCTGGTTTCTATCCTGGATGACGCATCCCGGATGATCGTGGGCTGGGGAATCTTTGAAGCCGATACGGCCGTCAACTTTCAGAAGATCCTGAAGAACGCGGTCATGACTTACGGGATCCCGTCTGTACTGTATGTAGACAATGGTTCGCCTTATGACAACCACCAGCTGAATATGATCTGTGCAAGACTGGGGGTCGCCCTGGTGCATGCGCCGGTGCGGGACGGAAGCGCGAAAGGAAAACAGGAGCGCGCATTCCGAACGTTCAAGGACCACTGGCTGCGCTGTTCGGACTGGAATGCCTATCAGACGATCGAAGAGGTCCGGGAATCTTTCGGGGACTATCTTCAGAAATACATCAACTGCCAACACGCTTCGCTGAAAGATATGACGCCGCGCCAGCGCTATCTGAAGGATGCACAGCGGTTCCGCTTCCTTCCTGACGAAGCGGTGGAACAGTATTTCCTGCATACGTACGAAAGAAAGGTGAGGACCGATTCGACACTCGTGATCGACGGGATCAGCTACGAGGTGCCGGCCGAATACATGCGCGAGACAGTAAAGGTGAAGATGGATCCCGAAGACAGGAGAAAGGCCTGGCTGCTAGGGATGGACGGAAAGCTGATCCCGATCCGGACGGTCGACAAGGTGGAGAACAGCCGGATCAGAAGAAGGCAGCACATGCGCTTCAGAGAGGAGGAGTAATATGGAAGCCAAAGTATTTTACGGACTGAAGCAGATGCCGTTCGAGAAAGAAACGAAATATCACAAATTATACCGGAGCGAAGATACGGCGAACCTGAAAGGACGGCTGGACTACCTGAAAAAAGCGAAAGGGATCGGATTGTTCACAGGAAGTCCGGGAACAGGAAAAACATCGGCCATCCGCGAATTTGCCGGCAGTCTGAACCCGTCGCTGTACAAAGTGGTCTACATCCAGATGTCTACGGTATCGGTCATCGACTTTTACCGGCAGCTGGCCTGCGGGCTGGGGCTGGAGCCCAAATTCAGAAAGAGCGACCTGTTCCGGCAGGTACAGGAAGCCATCGAATACATGGCAAAAGAAAAGAAGTGCACGCCGGTCATCGTGATCGACGAAGCGCAGTATCTGAGCACGAGCGTCTTCAACGATCTGACCATGCTCCTCAATTTCGAGATGGACTCGAAGAACTACTGTATCCTGATCCTGAGCGGGCAGACGAGCCTGAACACGATCCTGAAAAAGCAGGTGCATGACGCCCTGCGCCAGAGGATCGTGATCAATTATTTCATGGAAGGTCTGAAAGGAGAAGAGGCACAGGAATATGTGGATTTCTGCATGAAAGAATGCGGAAGCAGAGAAAAGGTGTTCGAAGAAGACGCGGTGCGTGCCGCATATAATATCGCAGGCGGATCAATCCGGAAACTGAACAATCTGTTGTCGAAATGCCTGATCGAAGGAGCGAACGAAGAAAAGCGGATCATCGACGCAGAGATCGTGATGAAAGCACATAACGAAGTAGAACTGGGGTGAGAACATATGAAAGAAGATGAACGGATGTTGATCAACTGGCCGACGACGAGAAAAGTGATGATCGAACAGCTGAAAAGAGCGATGAAGATGTACGGAGCCTATAAACTGAGCAATGAAGAGCTGATGTATTTTGTAGAAAACTATATGAATAATTTTGGCCATTTATTCTTCAAGAATGATTTCGAGATCCATCCGTCGATCAGAAAAGCGCTGGGAAAGAGGAACAGCTGGATCCTGGCATGTATAGTGGAAAGAGTATACCAGAAAGAATTCGAGAACATAGGAAATTATTGATTAAAAGCCGTTTTTGACAAGACGGCTTTTTTTGAACAGAAAGAAATAAAATAAAATGCTTCTGAAGCCAAAATAAAGCGAGGCCGGACAAAATAAAGTGCGTTTCTCTTCCAGATGTGTATAAAAATATTTGACGTTTCCGACTAACAGAATTTGACGCGCTACAATCATGCTTCGATTATACGGTATTTTGCTGGAATTATTTAGTTTTTTGCTGCAGGCGATCGAAGAGCTGTTCTGTTTTTTCTTTCGAGTCGAGCGAGCAGACGATCGTTTCGTCCCTGGTCCTGATCTCGATCACGAGCGGGCTTTGTCCGGTATAGCGCAGGTATCTTCCATATTCCGTATTGGAATAATGGCCCAGATCGATGCCGAAAGCAGCATAGCCCCAGTCGCGGTTTCCCGGATCCTGCGCGTCCTTTAGTTCGAGGGACTCGATATCCTTATACGGGATCTGTACGTTTCCAGCCAGTGTCGAACGGATCGACAGCTGATCCGACCCGGGACGGATCTCATAGTTCTTCCCGAAAATGATCATGGCCGCAACCAATACGATCGTTATGATCGTTACGATCCAGATCATGATCTTCCCGGTTTTTCCGAGCGAACAGGAAGGCAGGAGGTCCAGATCCTTTTTCCATGTGCCGGTGCGCACCTGTTCCCTGTATTTCATATAGGAAATGAGCAGAGGAGCGAAGGCGAGGATCAGGATGAGGATAAAGCCGGCAAACGGCATTTTGAATATGAGGCTGAGCCAGCAGAGCAGTCCGCCAATGACCCAGATGATCCCGCTGATCCGGCTTGAATAATTCCAGTTTTCCCGGTTTTCCAGCGCCCATGTCGTACGAATGCCGATGAAGCTGTTGGGAGAAAGCTTGCCAAGCAGATTGCCGATCACGATGAACAGGAGCCCGAGCGCGAGTGTCGTGATGCTGAGGGCATCGACCCTGGTCTGTCCGGCAGAAGCCAGCAGGGACAAGATGGCACCATATTCCATCAGAATGATCAGGATAAGAAACCGATTGCCTGTGCGTGCGCTCGAGAATGCTTTTGCGTTCTTCAAGGTCCACAGTCCGAAAATCCAGGTCAGAAAGCCGATCAGACAGGATAGAAGGATCGACATTTGAAATGGTCCTTCGGTCATGAAAATGCTGGCGGCAGGCAGCACGACCAAAACAAGCTCAGTGACGAGAAGAGGTCTTGACGGCAGGGAGGACCGATTGTTCGGGTTGTTCATTTTCGTCTCCTTTCAGGTTTCGTGTCCACAGGAGCACCTCGTCGAGCACAGAGGTGTTCAGCTCGTAGTAGATAAATTTTCCTTCCCGCCAGGAACGGATCAGGTCGGCATTTTTCAGGACCGAGAGATGGCGGGAAATGGCAGCGTCAGAGATCTGAAAGCAGGAGGCGATCTGTCCGGCATTCCGGCTTCCTTTTTTCAGCATTTCCAGGATCTGGCGCCGTACTGGATCGCTGAGCGCCTTTAATGTTTCAGTAAGCATGATGTTCTCCTTTCTTCATTTAACATTTAACTTAATCGTTAAATAAAGTCAAGCAAAAACGCTCTGTTATCAGAGCGCGGCTTCATTTCTGCTTTTTGTGACGGTCCTGATCAAGAAAGAACATCGTAAAGGTGGCGCGGGCAAGCAGGGTCTGTTCGTCGTTGTAAATGAATACTTCATAGACGCCGGTCGTTCTTCCGGCACTGATTTCGGTCGCGACACCGATCAGTTTTCCTCCGCGTCCGGGCTTGATGTAGTTGATGCTTCCGTTCAGTGTGACGCTGTCTCTTCCTGTCGCGAAGCTGGCAGAGCCGGCTACCGTATCGGCCAGGGAAAAGAGGGCTCCGCCGTGAACGAATCCATGAATATTGAGGATGTGTTCGTCGATGATCATTTCGACCCGGGCGAATCCGCGTCCCACGTCCACGACTTTCATATCGTTGCTTTGAAGGTACTGGCTCGAGGAATTGAGCCGTTTCATCAGATTGTGTTTTTCTTCTTCGCTCATTGGCGCATTGTTCTGGTTTTTCATATGTTTATTATATGCCTGTGTCCAAAAAATCAAAAGAGAAGCAGCTTTAACATGACTACGAAAAAAGTCCCTTGAAAAAGTTGATTGGATAGTATAATTGGAATAAGGAAAAAATAGAAAATATATGCTGAAAAGAAAAATAGAAGCCGATTTGCAAAAATGGAAAAATACAAAGAATTGAAAGCCGCTCATTATCAAAGGTTGCCGGCAGTGCGGGAAGACATATTCGGTACTGGATTTTGCAAAGAAAAATTATGAAAATGTTATTTATCTTAATTTTTTTGAAAATCCCGATTATGCTTCCGTATTTTCCGGTTCGTTGAACATGGATAGCATTACATTGATGATTTCGGCATTGCTTGGGAAAAAGCAGTTTTCGAAAAAGACAGGACAATTCTTATTTTTGATGAGATCCAGGAATGTCCGGAAGCCAGGACCGCATTGAAATTTTTTCAGATCGATGGCCGGTATGATGTGGTTTGTACCGGTTCTCTTCTTGGCGTAAAGGGATATGGGAAAGAACCCAGATCGGTTCCGGTAGGATATGAAACAGTGATCAATATGTATCCTCTGGATTTCGAAGAATTCTTGTGGGCTAATCATATAACGGATTCGATGGTCGAACTTTTGAAAACCTGCTTACAAAATGAAAGTCCTGTACCGGAAGCTCTGCATAAGCGAATGAAGGAGCTGTTTCTGCAGTATACCTGTGTAGGAGGGATGCCTGATGTAGTCAACATATTTCTTGAAAGCAATCGAATGGATGAAGTGCTGAAAGCGCAGAGAAATATGCGGATCGTTCCATGAAACCATCGATTAAAGAATGTTTCGAATCCATTCCTAAACAGCTAGGCAAGGAAAATAAAAAGTTCCAGTATTCGGTTGTAAAAAAAGGTGGTACAGCTGCAAAATATGCAGGAAGTCTGCAATGGATCGAAGATGCCGGCATTATTGCACGCTGCTATAATTTGATGAAGCCGGAATTGCCTTTGGACAAAAATGCCGATCAGGACATTTTCAAGGTGTATATGTGCGACTGCGGTTTGTTCGCGAGCATGCTGGAAGACGGGACACAGTTTGATATCCTTCAGGGACGGTTGTATGGATATAAAGGAGCGATTTTCGAAAATCTGATTGCTGATATTTTTATAAAGTCAGGAAGAAAACTGTATTATTATCGAAAAGACAGCGGATTGGAAATTGATTTTATCATTCGGCATCAGGGGGAAGTTTCTCTTGTCGAGGTCAAAGCAAATACAGGAAATACAAAGAGTGCCAAAACAATTTTGAAACATCCGGATAAATATCATGTAAAGCAGGCCATAAAACTAGGCGATTATAATATAGGCAGGGCTGGCCAGATCCTTACCATTCCTTTCTATATGGCATTTCTGCTGAGAGGATACTGAATCTGAAAAAGATGTTCCGGACATGTATGGAAACCGGATCTGATTTTGGTATAATGTTTGGAAAAGAAGGGATATTATTTTATGTTTAAAATGAATTCAGTGTTCCAGTGGATCATTTCGATCGGACTGATCCTTTATGTTGGATACAGCACCTATAAAAGCGTGCGGGGATTTGTGCAGTACAAAAAAAATTCGAAAGCGTACCTTGATACGCATAAGGATGCGAAACAGTTTTTCTGCGGCGTCTGGCAGTGCGTGATCCTGGTCATCATGACGATCGGCTGTCTGGGAATGGCCGTTGCGGCACCATATTTTGTCAGCGATGATTCCCAGCTGCTTTTATATCGGGTCGCCTATTTATGTATTGCGATCGTCTTTGCGGGACTGGTGGCCGAAATGTGGATCCATCGTACGATCATCTTTTCGCAGGACGGTTTCTTTATCGGGACGCAGAGCTACCGCTACCGCATGATCATCACGCTCGAGAAGCGCAAAGGGATCATTCACAACATCAAGGTGCTGTTCCAGAACGGGGACGTGATCGAGGTTTCGCAGAAGATCGGCGAGCTGATCCGCGAACGCTTCAACGCCTTCAAGGCGCAGAAAAAAGAAAAAAAAGAAAGAAGAAAGCGATGAGGCTCTTTTTATCCGATGTGGACGGGACGCTGCTGTCCTATTCCAGAACTGTCAAACAGGAAGATATGGATGCGATCCGTGCCTGGCAGATGGCGGGCCATGCATTCGGACTCGTTACCGGGCGGGATATGAATTTCTGCCTGCGGTTTTTGAAAGAGTACGGAATCGTGCCCGACTGTCTTATTTCGAGCAACGGTGCGAGTGTGTACCATGAGGGCAGGCTCTTTCCTGTCGCGCATATGGAGCCGCAGCTGTGCCGGCAGGTGTTTGAAAAGCTTGCCGGGCTTCAGGAATATATGGTTCCTTTTATCACGACGGATGAGGGCGTGCATTACTTTGCGAAAAAGGATGTGGATCTGATGAAAAAGGAACAGGCCCATCTGAAATATTTTTCCAGTCAGGATGTGTACGATCTGCTGGCTCATATAAATCGTGTACCGAAGCTGAGCGTATACGTACGCAATGCGGATTGGACGGATCAACTGTATGAAAAGGTGCGCGAATGGTTTCCGGATCTGAACTGCGCCAAAACGTCGATCGATTATATCGAACTGACAAAAAAAGGGTGCGACAAGGCACAGGCTATGGCGTTTCTTGAAAAGGAGCTTTCGCTCGATCTCAAGCAGTGCGCGTTTATCGGCGACGGGGAAAACGACATTCCGATGATGGATCGTCTCGGACACACCTATGTGATGCAGTCGGCGGACGAAAACGTACGATCGCATGCGAAATATACAGTTTCCGGTGTAAAGGAAGCGCTAGAACACGAGAGGGAGAAATAAACGATGTCAAGAAAAAGAAAGGCGGGACCACGGGCCACAGCGGCATCCATGGTCCTGGAAACGTTGAAAAAACGAAATGCGTTCGATGCCGGATCGGCTGTTCCGGTCGCGGTGTTCAAGGATCTGCCGCTGCAGACCAATACATTGGCTTATACGATCGCCAATCTGGTCGAGGAAGGTGTGGTCGGCCAGACGGCGGATGAGAAATACTATTATGACGAGCTGGGATACAAGGCGCTCGAGGTGAAGTTCGTGAAAGGATATTCGATGTTCATTATTATTCCGATCGTTCTGCTTGTCCTTGTGCTGCTCATTCAGCATTATTTTCATATTTAAGGCACTTTGAGTGTCTTTTTTCTTTTGGAAAACGCAAAATGCTACAATGGTCATAGAACGAAAGGAAGTGATCGCATGTCTGTTGAAGCGGCGGATGCGTATGAAAAAGCAAGAAAATTAGGAAAAAGGGAGACGACGCCCGAAAACATGCCGCCTGTGCTCGATCATCTGCTCGATCCGGCTGTTTCCTATTCGCAGGAGAGGGCGGGACAAAAGGAGATCGCGCTCAGCCAGATCGCAGGAATGAAAAATGAAGGGCGGATCAGCGCGTTTGGAAAAGACTTTCTGCCTTTGTTGAAATCCGATACGGAATTTGCGGCCAAGTGGATGCGCCTTTACGATGCCCAGATCAGCGAAGGGCTGCGCGATCCGATCAAAGTGTACGAATATCTGCATAAATATTATGTGGAAGAAGGCAACAAGCGCGTCTCGGTCATGAAATTTCTGGGAGGAAAAACGATCATGGCTCAGATCGTGCGGATCCTTCCGGACAAGGACGGGTCCGAAGAAGCCCAGGTGTATTATGAATATCTGGAATTTTCCCGGATCCACAATATCGATTTCATTCATTTCAGCAAGCCGGGCGAATATAAAAAGCTGGAACAGCTGCTCGCTCTGCCGTCGCAGTATGGCTTGAATGATGAACAGGAAAAACAGCTGCGCAGCGAATATCATTTGTTCGAGCAGGCGTTCGAGCAGGTGAAAAACGAGCAGATGCATCTGAGCGTTGCGGAAGCGTTCCTGCTGTATCTCGAAATCTATACGGTAGACAGTTTTCTTGAAAAGAGCGGATCGATCCTTGTCAGCGAACTGAAACAGATCGAGGAGGACCTGGAAGCGTATCCGCACAAGCTGGAAACAAGACTGGAGACGGCCAGCCTGGACAAGACGCTCAAACGCCGCCTGTTCGGCCGGATGCAGCCGCTCAGGACAGCCTTTGTGTATATGAGCGTGCCGGAAGATTCCTTCTGGACGCAGATGCATCATGACGGTCAGGTGTATGTGCAGGAGCAGATGCCGTATGATGTGGAAACGAAAGCGTTTTTTATGGCAAACGATTCGGAATCGGAACTGAAACAGATCGAGGAGGCGGTGCAGTGGGGCGCGCAGGTCATCTTTACGACTAGCCCGACCATGCTGCGTGCCAGTATCATGATGGCGGCCAAATATCCGAAGATCCATATCCTGAACTGTTCGCTCAATACGCGCACAGGCCATCTGCGCACATACTATGCCAGACAGTACGAGCTGCTGTTCCTGAACGGAATGATCGCGGGGATCCTGTCGGACACGCACGCGATCGGATATATTGCGGACTATCCGTTTTACGGCATGATCTCGAATATCAACGCGTTTGCGCTGGGTGCGCGGATGGTCGATCCGCAGGCAAAAGTGTATCTGGACTGGTCGACGACCGATCATGCGATGTTTGATTCGGAAAAAATGTCGGAAGCCGATCTGATGTACATTACCGGACAGGAAATCAACGCCGATATCCATTCGACCAAGACCTACGGCCTGTTCGATGTCAAGAAAAGCCAGTATATGCATTTGACAAAACGCCAGTATTACTGGGGCGAATTTTACAAGCAGCTGCTTACCAGCGTCCTGAATGGCTCCTTCCGTCAGGTGGAGCGGCACGGAAATGATTCGATCTGCTACTGGTGGGGCCTGAGCAACTTCATGATCGACGTATATGTGACGGACGCGATGCCGAAACAAACATCAAGGCTGATCCAGGTCATGAAAGAACATATGGCCGAGGGCCATTTTAATTTATTTTCGACCGAAATGATCGATCAGGAGGGCCATGTGCGCAATAAGGACGGGCAGCAGATGAGCCTGGATGCGATCGCAGACATGAACTGGCTGCTTGACAATGTGGAAGGGACGATCCCGTCGATCGATGACTTTTCAGGGGACGCGCGCAAGCTCATCTCGCAGTATGGAATTTACTCTCTGCGGGAGACAGGGCATGACTAAGATGCGGATCATGGTGCTGTCGGACGAACCGTGCCTTGTTTTGTCGGACGCCTATCGTCCGGAAGTGCTCGAAGGGATCGATGTGATCGTTTCATGCGGGGATCTGCCATATGATTATCTCAGCTTTATTGCGACCGTTTTCCGCGGGCCGGTCCTCTATGTCCACGGCAATCACGATGCCAAATATAAATATAAGCCTCCTTTAGGCTGTCTTTCGATCGAAGACAGGATCTATACGTATAAAGGGGTGCGCTTTCTTGGCCTGGGAGGAAGCCACCGCTACAACGGGGTGGAGTGGCAGTTTACCCAGAAGGAGATGGACAAGCGGGTCAGAAAGCTGTGGTTCGAGCTGTGCAAAAGCAAAGGGTTCGATGTGCTGGTGACCCATTCGCCCGCTTTTGGCTGCTATGACGGGGCCGACCCGGCCCATACCGGGTTCAAGGTTTTCAATGATCTGATCGAAAGATACAAGCCGAAGCTGTTTCTGTATGGTCATGTCCACCTTTCCTATGGGAGCCGGCCGCGCGAGTTCGTGATCGGGAACACGCGGTGCATCAACGGCTATGAACGCTATATCATCGATCTGGAAACGGATGACTGAAGTTCCGGCTTGACCGGAGCTTTTCTTTTTAATGACAAAAGTCACTTTTTTGATCGGGGCTTCTGTGAAATAATACTGTATGAACAAGGTAAGCTGTTATATCAATTTTGTGGTAAGAAAAATGACGTTATATGGTATTTGGCACATCAGGATATCCGGCTCTATGAAATTGCCTTTTTTTATTGTAGGTAAAGGAATATTTTAAGGAAATGAATGTACTAACAATATGTTCAAATGTGTGAAAAAAACGCAAAAAATACCAGAAAACGCTTGCATATCAATTGATATACCCTTATACTGACCTTAGTTAACATTTCATGAATGGAGGAAAGTATATGAGATATGTAGTTATGGTTAGTCATGGCGAATTTGCTCCGGGGCTGCATTCTGCAGTGAAGATGATGACGGGCGACCGTGCTGACGTATTATCTACGAGCTTGAAGGCGGATATGAGTGCTGATGAATTCGCTGCAAATTTCAGAGAACTCGTAAAAGACCTCAAGGCTGGCGAGGACCAGGTGATCCTGCTGGCGGATATTTTAAGTGGTTCGCCGTTTACGAACGCGCTGAGCGTTCTGGATGAAAAAGGAATGCTGGCCGATTCGCTGGTGATCGCCGGCATGAACATGCCGCTTGCCATCACAGCTGTTCTTATGAAAGACAACTTTGATGATCTGAGCGTTCTGAAGGATACGCTGCTCAGCGAAGGGAAAGCGGGCATCACGGACTTTGTCGTTGCGGCAAACGATGACGACGACGATCTTTAAGATTCGGATTTAACATTGGTTAAATACAATTCATAATCATAGGAGGACAGAATAATGATTAGTTTTATGCGTGTTGACGACCGTATCATTCATGGTCAGATTATTACTCGTTGGTCCAAGGAATATCCTTGCGACGGAATTATTGCTGTAAATGACAAAGCTGCAACGACTCCTGTTCTTGCGCAGTCATTCAAAGCTTCGACGGACAAAAAAGTATTTGTCTGGACAAAAGAGCATTTCAAGGAAGTGCAGGACAAAGTTCTCAATTCCCCTAAACGCTACTTCCTGATTACGAAGAACCCTGTCGATATGAAGGAGATCCTTGTTGACATGGGATTCGTTCCTAGCGACGTAAAACGTCTGATCATCGGACCTTGCAACGATCGTCCGGGCGCTACGAAGCTTGGTCAGAACCAGAGCATCACGCAGGAAGAGGCGGATGCGATTGAAGCTATCACGAAAAAAGGCTATGACGTGGAATTCGCTCTGCTGAAGGAAACTTCGATCGGCGAATGGCCTAAATTCAGATCTAAATTCGGTTACTAAGAGTGAGAGCTTAGCAGTCGATTATAGATAAAAATTAATTTATTTGTTCAACAAAAAGTTGAGAAAAAGGAGAAGAGTTTTATGAGTTTATTTCAAGCGATTTTGATCGGTTTGGTATCTTGTACTGCTGCTTCCACGATCGCGTGCTTGGGTACAACTGTCGGTAACTACACATTGAACCGACCGCTCGTCGCATCAATGATCGTCGGAATCATCCTTGGTGATGTTTCCGGATGTATCCTGATCGGTATCCCTATGCAGGTTATGTGGATCGCCCTGGTAACTCCAGGTGGTACAGTTGCTTCCGACTTGCGTGCCGTTTCCTATATCGGTATTCCGCTGGCGTATGTAGGTGTCAAAGCTGCTGGTATTGACCCTGCAAGCGACGAAGCTTTCCAGCTTGCAAGTTCTATTTCGGCCATGACTGGTACGATCGGTATCACATTGTTCTATGGAACTGCGATGATGAACCTGATCTGGCAGCACATTGGATGGGCCAGACTGGATAAAGGTGATTTTGAAATTGTCGGTAAAGTTGACACGTTGATGCCTTTGATCTCTCACTTCTGCTTGTCATTCCTGCCGGTTACATTACTTTGCTATTTCGGTTCGGGAGCCGTTGAATCTGTATTTAAATCACTCGATGTTTCTGTATGGTATGTCAAAGCGCTGCTCTGCGTTGGTTCTGTACTTCCTGCAGTAGGTATCGCGATCCTGTTGAAATCTGTTGTCAACAAGACAAGCGACCTGATTTTCTTCCTGCTTGGTTTCGTACTGGCTGCTGCAATGGGTCTGACTCTGCTTGCCGCAACAGTTGTCGGCGGTGTATTCGCGCTGCTCAACTACCAGATGACGATGATCAAGATCGATGCAAACAAAGGCGGCGGAGCTGCTGTTGTGATTGATGAAGAGGAGGATATTTAATTATGAAGAAGATTTCTAAGAAGACGTTAAATTCATCCTTCTGGCGCTGGTGGTATGGAAACCTGACATGCTTCTCTCATGAGCATATGCAGACTTTCGGTTACATGTGGGCCATGATTCCTATCTTGAAGGAACTGTATCCTACTCATGAAGAGCAGTCTGAAAAACTTGAAACATACTATGCATTCTTTAACACAGAACCTCAGATCGGATGTATCGTAGTTGGTGTTACGGCCGGTCTTGAAGAAGCCCGTGCAAATGGTGCGGAAGGTATCGATGATGAAATGATCAACGGTATCCGCGCCGGTCTGATGGGTCCTCTTGCCGGTATCGGTGACTCGCTGATCGTTGGTACTTACATTCCTATTTTGTTAGGTATCGCTGTTGGTCTTGCTGAAGGCGGATCGGTTATTGGTCCTATCTTCTACATTGTTGTTTGGAACCTGACTTCTACCTGGTTCCAGAAATTCGTATTTGACAAAGGATATGCGCTTGGTGGATCGGCTGTCGAACTGCTTGTTGGTGAAAAAGCGACGGCATTCCGTGAATCTGTAATCGTTATGGGTCAGGTTATCGTTGGTGCGATGGCTGCTTCCTGGGTCAACATCACGACTCCGTTACAGATCGCTACGAACTCCGAAGGTGAACCTGTTATGCTGCAGGCCAACCTGGATGGCGCATTCCCTAAGATCCTTACGTGCCTGTTTGTAGTATTCTGCTGGTGGCTGCAGGCTAAAAAAGGTATGTCGCCTATTAAGGTGCTCCTTTTGATGGCTCTGATCGCTTTCGTAGGATCCTGCATCGGTATCCTGGGATAAAAGGAAACGATTGTCATACAGAAGTGAGGAATCCCTCCTCACTTCTCTTTTTTTAGAAAGGGTTTTATTTATGAAATTATCAAAAAGAGAACGGGAAGCACTTGCGGCTTCGATCGCACAGGAAAATGAAATGTTAAAGCGGGTCGGGCATGTCGTGCGCAACAGTTTTGTAGCGCTGGCTGTATTTGCTCTTCTTTGCGTATGGGGGTTTACGGGAATGCGGGATGCCTTTTTCCCGAATATTTCGCCATCGACCCTGAATGTGATCAAATGGGTCGGTGTGATTGGAACCTGCATTTCGCTGATCATGGTAGTTTTCAGCATGACGGCTCGTCACAACGGGAAGAAGAATCTGCTGAAAAAGATCGACCGTTACCAGGGAAAGGCGCAATAAACACAATTTCACATAGGAATTTGGCAATATGCGCAGACGTTTATTGTATACTATGATCGAGCCAAAGATATGGCTCATTTCATAATCAAATTCCCTTTCTTAAAACTTTCTTGAAAAAAAAGGATCTGCAAAGATCTTTTTTTTTGCTTATTTTTTAGATTTGAGCTTGCCTGGGCTTTTTTTTCGTTCCTTTCATGTTTACAGGAACTAAAAATTTTATAATTGAAATAATTGAGGATAAATAGAAAAAAATAAATTTTACTCAGGTAAAAATAAACAAAACTCTTACTCCGGTAAGGGGAAGTCACATATTTTCACAAATTATATACATAATGTATAGCCTGGTTTCAAGTATAGTGTAGTTGAGCCAAAGATAAGGCTCACTTCATAATCAAATTCCCTTTCTTAAAACTTTCTTGGAAAAAGGTCTCTTCGGAGGCCTTTTTTCTGTTGCCGTCATAAAATCATGTAAGGTTTTTTTGTGTTTATATCATGATATAATGGGTTCGAAAGAAAATGAGGTATCTTAACTTATGTCAGAAAATAAACTTCGGATCACTATGTATTCGAGTGCAGATAAAGTGAGTGGACAAGGGGTTGGTTCTGCTTATTTGGAACAGGTGGAACTTCTTCGCGAAGAAGCGAGCGACTTATTTGAGATTGCGATCAACGACTGGTTCAAGCCGGCAGACATCAAGCATTTTCATACGATCGATCCGGGATTTATGATCCCGATGCTTGACAAAAAAACGGTGAAGATTGCCTACTGCCATTTTCTTCCGGATACAGTGATTGACGGAAGTATCAATATGCCGGCAGCGTTTCAGCCGATCGCGTCGAAATATATCATTAATTTTTACAAGCTGGCGGACCGCCTTGTGGTGGTGAATCCGAATTTCAAACCGGATCTTGTGCGTTACGGCATTCCGGAAAATAAAATTTATTATATTCCCAACTATGTTTCGAAGGAAGTGTTCCATACGCTTGGAGAAGAGTCAAGGATCGAGGAAAGAAAAAAATACGGGATCAAAGAGGACGCCTTTGTGGTGATCGGGGCTGGACAGGTGCAGACGCGCAAAGGCGTGATCGACTTCTGCCAGACGGCACAGATGTGTCCGGATATCGAGTTCGTCTGGGCTGGCGGCTTTTCGTTCGGGATCATAACGGACGGATATGAGGAGCTGAAGCGTCTGATGGCCAATCCGCCTGAAAATGTGCATTTTATCGGAATTGTGGAGCGCAGCGAAATGGTAAAGGTATATAATATGGCTGATGTGCTCTTTATGCCAAGCTACAATGAGCTGTTCCCGATGACGATCCTTGAAGCGGTGAACCTGCACATTCCGATCGTGCTGCGCGATCTCGATCTGTATAAAGATATTTTGTTTGGCCATTATATGGCAGGGGAAAACAATGAGCAGTTCGCGCAGCTGCTCGAATCGCTCAAAAACGATCCTGACCTGTATAAGAAACAGGAAGAGCAGAGCGCGGCGATCAGCGAGTATTACTCCAAAGAGCATGTTGCGAGCATGTGGCGCAAATTTTATGTCGATGCCTATCGTGAAAAACAAAACGAGCTGAAAAACAAATAGATTAAAAGAAAGACATTGGAACGAAAGCATGAAAAAAACGAATTATATATGGAATTTCGTTCTCATTGCTGTCATAACGGCAGCGGCATTGTGGTTTGCGCTCAAGGACAATTACCGGGAAGTGCTGGCTGCGATCGGAAAGCTGAACGGTTTTTCGCTGCTGATCATCCTGATCTGGGGAGGCCTCTACACGTGTGTATGGGGTCTTGTGTATGTGGTGCTGGGACGTAAATTCAAAAAGAATTATTCTGTCGGAAATGGGATCGTCGTTGCCTTTACGGGCACTTTCTTTTCCGGGATCACGCCTTCGGCTACCGGAGGACAGTTCGGACAGGCGTATATTTTAAAGAAACAGGGGATATCCTACAGCGACGGGGCTTCAATGCTGTGGGCCGACTTCATCATTTATCAGACGACGATGATGATCTATGTCACGATCCTGTTTTTTACGAAGTTCTTCGGCTTTGCGTCGAGATCAGGCTGGTTCACGCTTGTGCTGGCCGGGTATGTTGTCAATTTTGTCGTTATTTTCGGACTGTATACGATGGCTTTGTTTCCGAAAGCGTATATCCGGCTTTCCCAGTGGGCGGTCAGGGTGCTGGGAAAACTGCGGATCCTGAAAGATCCGCAGAAGACGCTTGAATCGTGGACGCTGCAGATGACGTCGTTCACGACCGAGATCAAGAAGCTTTCGCAGGACAAGAAAGCGATCATCGAATGCATGCTGATCAATATCGTGCGGCTGACCATGCTCTACGCTCTTCCGTACGTGATCGCGCGCATGCTCCATATCGATCTGAGGGCGGATCAGCTGATCGATGTGGTGGCGCTCAGCTCGTTCGTGACGATGGCCAACAGCTTTATCCCGATCCCGGGAGCAAGCGGAGGAACGGAAATGATGTTTTCGATCCTGTTTTCGCCGCTGATGGGTTCGCTGACCAGCGCGGTGCTCATTTTGTGGCGGGTATCGACATATCATATTATTTTAGTTGCCGGCGGTATCCTGTTCATGGCGGCCAAGGCGCACTATGACAGGCTGGATGCTGCGGCAGGAAAGGAAAACGAAAAGACATGAATATTGGAATTTTCACGGATTCATATCTTCCTGATATCAATGGTGTGGTGACGAGCGTCGTGACGCTCAAGGGGGCTCTCGAACAGCTCGGCCACACCGTCTTTATTATAACGAACCATCAGGGCCCGAAAACGATCTACGATCCGGAAGAGCGGATCCTGCGCCTTCCGGGCGTGGAACTGAAACGGCTGTACGGCTATACGATGAGCAGCCCGATCAATTTTGCGGGCAGCTATATCGAGGCCATGGACCTGGATATCATCCATACGCAGCAGGAGTTCGGCGTTTCGTTATATGGAAGACAGATTGCCAAGGAGCTGGGGATCCCGCAGGTTTATACGTACCATACGATGTATGCGGATTATACCCATTACATCAATCCGCTTGACATCAGCAATGTGGACAAGGCCGGAAAATGGGTCGTAAAGAATTTTTCGAAACGTATGGGCAACGGGGTGCAGGGGGTCATTGCGCCAAGCCGCAAGACGAAAGATGCGCTGCTCAGCTACGGCGTGAAGGCGCCGATCTATATCGTGCCGACCGGACTGGATCTGGACGAATTCAGGCCTGAACATATCGATCCGAAAGACTGCCGCGATCTGAAGGCGCATCTGGGTTTGAGCGACGAAGATCATGTGCTGGTGTTCGTGGGACGGCTGGCGAAGGAGAAGTCGCTGGAAATGCCGATCGAGGCGGTTGCGCTTTCAAAAGACGAGCGGCTGCATCTGGTCGTTGTCGGGTCCGGAACGGACGAGGACTTTTTCAGGAACGTGGCGCAAAAGCATGGCGTTCAGGACCGGGTCCATTTTATTGGCAAGGTGCCTCGTTCGCACATTCCGTATTACTATGCGTCGTTCGACGGTTTTGTCTCGGCTTCGCTTTCCGAAACGCAGGGCCTGACGTATATCGAGGCGCTGGCGAGCGGCCTGCCTGTGTTCGGGCGCCGCGACGAGGTGCTGTACGATCTGGTCGAGGAAGGAAAAACGGGATACTATTTCGATAATGCCGAAGAGCTTGTCGAAAAGATGGATGCGTTTTTTTCGCAGGAGCGGATGGCGCGTCAGAAGAAGAAGGCCTTGTGTGTCGAAAAGAGCGTTCCGTATTCGCGGGAAATGTTTGGCAGCAAGATCCTGGCCGTATACGAGCAGGCGATCGACGACTACCGTCACACGTTCGTGGTGGACCGGGTGCGGATCAAGGACGATTTTGTGGAGCTGACTGTTTCGCGCAAGAGCGATCCGGAGCCGGTGAAGCTGCTCGTGACGCTGGATGATTTTTTCGATCTGAAGATGGCGAAGGGGGCCAAGCTGGATGCGTATCTGATCTCGGGCTATCTCGATCTGCAGGAGTATTATCATGCGTACGGGTTCATGAAGCGCAAGGTACTCACGAAAGATATGACGTGTTTCGAGGTGAAGCAGTATGTGAAGCGTCATTTCGAGCTGGACGAGGCGAAGACCGGGCAGCTGGTCAGCGAGTTCGTGCAGAACGGCTGGCTGAACGATCGCCGATACGCGTTCGACAAGGCGGACTGCTGGCACGGGCTGGGCAATTCGAAGAAGACGATCACGTCGAAGCTGATGAAGACGGGCATTTCTTCGCAGCTGATCTATGAGGCGCTCAATGAGCTGGATGACGCGCAGGAGCTGGCGAATGCCAGGGCGATGGCGGAGCGGATCAAGAATACGCTGAAGATGCAGTCGTCTCGTTTGAAAAAAAAGAATGTTGTTCATAAGCTTGTTATGAAGGGGTATTCTGTGGATGTGGCCAACACGGTCATCGAAGAAGTGGATCTGGACGAGGATGATTCGCTGGCGTGCAGGGTGGCTTTGAAGAAGGCGCTTCGTCTGTATTCGTCGCTGGATGTGGACCGGCGCGATACGAAAGTGATGCAGTATTGTCTGCGCAAAGGCTTTTCGAAGGAACAGATCGAAAACAGTTTTTTAGAAATGAGTGAAGAGTTTGAAAATTAACGAAATACATGAAGAGGGCAAGGTTTGTGTGAAGGCTCTGATCACAAAGTGCGACAAGGGGCGGACGAACAAGAATACGCCGTATTTGTCGCTGATCCTGGAAGATCAGACGGGAACTCTGGATGCCAAGTTCTGGAACCTGACGGATGAGATGGTGGCGTCATACCGGGCCGGGATGGTCGTGGATGCGTATGGCGAGATCATTTTTCATAAGAATGCGATGCAGCTGCGGGTGCGCAAGCTGGTCGAGGATAAAGGGGCGGATGTCCTGGATTTTGTCCGGGAGGCGCCGATGTCGCGCGAACAGATGAAGGGTGCGGTAAAGCAGATGATCGATCACATGGAGGATCCTGTCATTTCGCTGGTCTGCCAGGAGGTGCTCGAGCGCAGCGAGGAGAAGTTTTTCACGTTTCCGGCGGCGACGAGGAACCATCACAATTTTGTGGGTGGCCTGGCGTTCCATTCGATATCGATGGCGAAGCTTGGCTACGCGGTCTGTGATCAGTATGAGTGGCTGGACCGCGATCTGGTGATTGCAGGGATCCTGCTGCATGATATTGGCAAGGTGGAGGAGCTTTCCTCGGCCATGCTTCCTGAATATACGGTGGTTGGCAACCTGCTGGGCCATATCAGCATTGCGGCGGCCATGATCGACGAAGTGGCGGCTGATCTGGATATCCTGAAGGATGAGCGGGTGGTGCTTCTGAAGCATATGGTGCTCAGCCATCACGGGAAGATGGAATACGGTTCGCCGGTGCTTCCGATGCTTCCGGAAGCAGAAGTGGTGACGATGCTGGATAATCTCGATTCGAGACTGTTCATGATGAAGCAGAGTATCGACGCGACATTGCCGGGTGCGTTTGGTCCGCGCATGTTTGCGCTCGATAACCGGATGATCTACCGGCGCAGAAAGGACGAGGAACAATGAAAGTTGGTTTTGTATCGCTTGGCTGCTGCAAGAATCTTGTCGATTCCGAGCAGATCATGGGCGTTCTGATGGAGAATGGGCACGAGATCGTGGCAGATCCGAAAAAGGCGGATGCGATCGTGGTCAATACGTGCGGGTTTATCGAGTCGGCCAAGGAAGAGTCGATCAATACGATTTTCGAGATGGCGCAGTATGCGGACAAGCTGATCGTGTGCGGCTGTCTGGCGCAGCGGTATGAAGAGGAGCTCAAAGAGGAGATCCCGGAAATTGACGCGATCATCCCGATACGGGATTACGGGCATCTGGCCCAGAGGCTGCAGGAAGTTCTTGGGGGCGGTTCGCTGGGCGATTTTGCCAAGAGCGAGCGTCCGCTTTCGGGCACGCCGTGGAGCGCGTATGTGAAGATCAGCGACGGCTGCTCGAATCATTGTACGTATTGTGCTATTCCTTTGATTCGCGGCGACCAGAAGAGTAAAGTGATAGATGAAGTGGTGGCTGAAGTGAAGCACCTGGCATCGATCGGTGTCCAGGAAATCACTTTGATCGCGCAGGATACGACCAAATACGGTCTGGACAACTACGGGAAGCTGATGCTTGCCGAGCTGCTTCGTCAGGTCGAGAAGGTGGAGGAGATCCGCTGGATCCGGGTGCTTTACATGTATCCGGACGAGATCGAGGACGAGGTGCTTGAGGTGATGGCGGCTTCGGATAAGATCCTGCCGTATTTCGATATTCCGATGCAGCATGCCAACGATCGCCTTTTGAAGAAGATGAACCGGCGGGGAACGAAAGAGGATACGATCGCGCTTGTGAAGAAGATCCGTTCCATGTTCCCGGATGCGGTGCTGCGTACGACGGCGATCGTCGGATTCCCGTCCGAGACGGACGAGGAGTTCGAGGAGCTGGTCGACTTCATCCGCGAGGTGGAATGGGATCGTCTGGGCGCTTTCACGTATTCGAGAGAAGAGGATACGCCTGCGTATGATATGGATGGCCTGATTGACGAGGTGACGGCGCAGAGCCGGCTCGAGCGTCTGATGGCGGTCCAGAAAGACATTTCGAAAAAAAAGAATGAAGAAAAGGTCGGGAATGTGATCGAAGTGCTGATCGAGGAAAAAGAAGGGCTGAAGGATCAGTACCGCGGCCGGAGCGCTGCGGACGCGCCGGACGAAGTGGATGGCGTGGTGATCGTTCGTTCGAAAAAGCCTCTGAAGATCGGCGGCTTTGTCAATGTCCGGATCACGGATGCGACAGAGTATGACTTGGCAGGAGAGGTTGCTGAGTAAAGTGCTCAGCGTTTTCTCTTAAAGGAGGATCATAGATGACGAAAAGCGATTTGATGGCAAAGCTGACGGCGGCTCTTGGTGCGTCGGCGGCGGGTGACGAGATCTTGAAAGAAGTGTTTGCGGATGGGGAAGAGATTTCCGAAGAGGGTCTGGAAGAAAGGCTGAGGGCCTTGAATGCCTTGAGCGCAGACTATCAGAAAGACGGGAATGAAGAGATGCTTGATTTGACGAATAAAAAGATCGTGCTTGTTCAGAAAGCGGTCGATCTTTTAAAGGAGGACTAATGATGTACGATACTTCATCTTTGCAGCAGTACACTGCGCTGGCTCCAATGGTTTACGACGAGCCTGTGAATTTATTTCTTGTTTCGATGCCTAGCGTAAAAAGCGAGGAGTCGGGCATGTATTTCGGCGATCCAAGCAACCATTTCTGGGCTGTTCTTGGTACGATCTACGAAATGCCTTATGCCACAGATACAGATAAGGAAGAGATCTGTGCGCAGAACAATATCGCGATCTGGTCGGTTGTCAAATCGTGCCTGCGTCATATGTCGCGCGAAGATACGATGCAGGATATCGTGCTCAATGATATCCAGGAATTCTTGAACGAGCATCCTAGCATCGCGAATATCATTTGTGTTTCGCGCGAAACCGAAAAGCTGCTCAACGAATCGTCCTTTGAAGGCAATGTGCATGTGACCTATGTTCCGAGCCCTTCGGGTGCCGATCTGGACTACGAGAGCGTGGACAGCCTCGTTCCGCGCTATGAGGAAGCGCTTCAGTATTAAGACAATAAAGAAAGGATTTGGGTATGGATCTGTTATGGGCCAAGGTGCGTGATGGTGCCGTGATCCCCACAAAACGTCATGAGGATGCAGGATATGACCTGTATCCTTGTTTTGATGAGGACTATCTTGAGATCAGGCCGCTGGAAACAAAGCTGGTCCCCTTGGGGGTGGCCAGCGCGTTCGACGCGGACTATGTCATGTTCTTAAAGGAAAGAGGTTCGACCGGAACGAAGGGGATCGCTCAGCGTTCGGGCGTGATCGACTCGGGCTTCCGGGGCGAATACATGGCGCCGGTCACGAATCTGAATGAGAAGACGCTGCGGATCGTAAAGAAGCATGTGCTCAAGGATATGCCGGAAGGTATTCTCGTATATCCGTATGAAAAGGCGATCGCGCAGGGTGTGCTGCTCGTGATGCCGGATGTGCCGAGCCGGGAAATTTCTCTGGATGAATTGAAGGGGATCGGTTCCGAGCGTGGCGCTGGCATGCTGGGCAGCTCGAACAAATAAGCAGACAGAAACGGAAGGATTATTCATCCCTCCGTTTTTTTCGTTTCTTCTTCGAGCCATTCTCGATATCGTGGCTGATCGTCTTCTGGAATTTCCAGGATATCCATCGATTCATCGATCGATCGTTTCCCGTTTTTCATCAGGTTTCTGACGCATTGATAGCGGGTCAGCTGGACCATCAGGGTTTCATAGGGCTTGAATCCTCTATCGAATCCTTACCTGAAACCTTCCGTATAACTGTCAATAAAAACCCCTTCGCTTAAACGGCCCATATTCTTTACCTCCAGTAGATTTTTTCTAAATATCGTGGCTGTTCGCTGGCCGGAATTTTCAGGATATCCAGCGTGGTCTGCGGGTCGCATCCAAAAGTTTCCACGAAATGGATGACTGTTTTGATCGACGGATACGGCATTCCGTTCTTTTTTGTGTTATACAGAATGATGCTTTTCATATTGGCCATTCGGTGGACCGTCTCCCAGAAGTCCGGTACCTGTTCCAGTTTTTCTCTGTATCGGGGCCGCACCTCCATACCGATTTCCAGTTTGTCGAATGCGGTGTCGATCGAAACACCGAAGTTTTCTGTGACACGTCTGAGCAGGCGAACGGTCGTGTCAAATTCCGCTTCCGCCTGGATCGCATAGACCTGTTCTCTTATTTCCTTTTTGAAGCTGTCCTCGTACGGGTCGCTCATATTGTCTTTCTCCTTCCATTGATTTTTTTAACAGCGCGGATCAAAACCCGCTTCTATTTTTTCCTTCTTCGATCCATTTTTTGTATTTTGGCTGATCGTCTTTTGAAATTTCCAAGGTATTCATGGCTTCGTCAATAGATAACTTGGAGTTTTTCATAAGGTTTCTGATACATTGGTAGCTGGTTTTCTCAACACCTTGTTCAACACCATGAGCGAAAACACCTTCACTTAAATTGCACATATGGGTCATCTCCTTGCATGTTTTAAAGAAGCAGTATCAGTTTTCCTTCATTTCATCTTCGATCCATTTTTTGTATTTTGGCTGATCGTCTTTGGGGATCTTCAGATTGTTCATTGCTTCGCTGACGGATATCTTGCAGGTTTCCATGAGGTTTCTGATATGCTGGTAGCTGGTTTTCTCAACGCCTTCCTCGATACCTTGTTTAATACCATGAGCGAAAACACCTTCACTTAAATTGCACATATGGGTCATCTCCTTGTTTAACTGTTCGCTCATCCTGATCCCGAATTCCCGGGTCAGGATGGCCTTTTTGTTTTCTGCGCTGATCTGGTCGGACAGCAATATACCGAGCATCCGGAGCAGTCCGTGCCCGGCTGCGGGCCGGCTGGTATCGATGCCGATCATGATGCCGGTCATCAGGTCATAGTCTTTTTGATTCCATTTTGCGTATCCTTCGATATGTTTTTCTGCAATGGGATACATATTGATCGTATTGCGAAATTTTCCGGTCGCGTTTGTGCAGATCCAGATGGAGTACACTTTTTTCAGCTTGCCGTATTCGTCGTTTTTGAATTCTGTATCATGCTGGCGCGAAAGAAGACGGCCAAGATAGTACATCATCCGGCTTTCGAGCGGATAGGGCGGCTTGAACGCGTTCTGCGCTTCCACGTCAATAATGAGCTGTCCGGTCCTGCCGGTATCTGGAAAAGACGCTTTGAACAAAATGTCGAATACGACTTTTCCTTCCTCCACCGTGCTGTCTTCCTTGTCGATTCCTGTGATGCGTGGCATCGTATTGTGATGCACCGGCACTTCGCTGATGCGGGGCACGCTTTCGATATACAGTTCTTCGATATCTTGCGCGGACAGATCTTTGTATTCGGGAACACAGCCTGTCAGGATCCTGGAAAGGATCTGCCGGTCGGCAAGCAGCTGTTTGCATGAAGCGTCGTAGAGCGCTTTGTATTGGGTCGTATCGATCCCGTTTGCGATCGATGAATTTTTATAGCCATAGCTTACCACATTGTCCTGTAAGCGCATAAAATTGCTGTTATAAGAAAGCTCGATTGTCATATGGATTTCCTCCTTTCCAAGAGGAGTCTGGATCCTCTACTATTAGATACGTAAAAACGGGAAAGGAGTGGACCTTTTTTTTGAAAATAATTTAATTTTTTCTAAAATAACTTTTTATGCATCAAAAAAAGGGGATATATATCGGGCGAAATGATGACTAGAAAAATGACGGCTTTTTTTACGGAAATAATATGGTTCATGTGTTCTTCTTAGTGATTTATTGTGCTATAATGTGACCGAAAACCGATATTTTTCGGAAATTTAACATATTTGTATTAAAAATCGATAGATTTTTATAATATTTACTTTTAATTTTGTACTTTTGTGGTAATATAATTTCACAAAGTATGAGAACTCTGCGAAAATTTGCGGGTTATTTTTTAAATAAAAGTCTCATCAATTAACTTTTCAGAAGAAAGTGGAAAGAAAGATTAGAAAGAACAATACCGGAAAATATGAAGAAAAAGAAAGAGAAGATTTTGACGATGCCTTCCCTTTTGGAGCTGGAAAAAGAAAGGGATCGCGAACGGCATGCGCTTCGCTGGCGCAGGACGTTTTCGAGCACGTTGGGTGTCCTGATCGTGGTGGCGGCGCTGGCTGTGCTGGCTGCTACGATGTGGGTTCCTGTGCTGCAGATTTACGGCAACAGCATGACGCCGACACTGAATGAAGGAGAAGTGGTGCTTTCTTTGAAAGGAAGCCATTTCGACACGGGTGATGTGATTGCGTTCTACTATAATAATAAAGTTCTAGTAAAAAGGGTTATTGCGGGTCCTGGAGACTGGGTGTATCTGGACGAGGATGGTGTGGTGTTCGTGAACGGACAGAGGCTGGATGAGCCGTACGTTTCTGAAAACGCGCTGGGAGAAACGGATCTGGAATATCCGTATCAGGTGCCGGAAGACCGCTGGTTCGTGATGGGCGACCACCGGAGCGTGTCTCTGGATTCGCGTACCAAAGCGATCGGTCCGATCGCGGAAGAACAGATCATAGGAAAGCTTGTAACGAAGCTTTGGCCTCCTGCTTCGCTGGGCGGCATATAAAGACAGAAAGGAAGACGATTATGAATCATAAATTAAAAAACGAACGGATTCGACGACGTCTCGTGTCCATACTGAGCTGTATTGTTGTGTTCTGTACGACCTATGCTCTCATCCTGCCGGCAGTCACGCTTGAGCGGGATGATATTGTCTACTACTGCGGCAAGGAGGAGCATCAGCATACGGACGAGTGCTATGAAAGTCCAAAAGACAGGCCGTTGTGCGGTCTGAAGGAAGGCGAAATGGTCGATGGCCATGTGCATGATGAGAGCTGCTACAAAACAGAAATGGTCCTCGATTGTCTGGAGGATCATGAACATACGGACGAGTGCTATAAAGAGGAAAAAACGCTTGTATGCGATAAAGAAGAGGGTGCTCAGGAACATAAGCATTCGAGCAAATGCTTCCTGTCGACCGAACCGCTTTGCGGCAAGGAAGTGCATACGCATTCAAGAGAGTGCGAATCGAACAAGGGCCTGAAAGAAACAAAAGAGGACTGGGAACATTCGATCCCGGCCAAATTAAAAGATACCGCGGCAGAAAGAATGGTGTAGCGCGTCAAATTCTGTTAGTCGGAAACGTCAAATATTTTTATACACATCTGGAAGAGAAACGCACTTTATTTTGTCCGGCCTCGCTTTATTTTGGCTTCAGAAGCATTTTATTTTATTTCTTTCTGTTCAAAAAAAGCCGTCTTGTCAAAAACGGCTTTTAATCAATAATTTCCTATGTTCTCGAATTCTTTCTGGTATACTCTTTCCACTATACATGCCAGGATCCAGCTGTTCCTCTTTCCCAGCGCTTTTCTGATCGACGGATGGATCTCGAAATCATTCTTGAAGAATAAATGGCCAAAATTATTCATATAGTTTTCTACAAAATACATCAGCTCTTCATTGCTCAGTTTATAGGCTCCGTACATCTTCATCGCTCTTTTCAGCTGTTCGATCATCACTTTTCTCGTCGTCGGCCAGTTGATCAACATCCGTTCATCTTCTTTCATATGTTCTCACCCCAGTTCTACTTCGTTATGTGCTTTCATCACGATCTCTGCGTCGATGATCCGCTTTTCTTCGTTCGCTCCTTCGATCAGGCATTTCGACAACAGATTGTTCAGTTTCCGGATTGATCCGCCTGCGATATTATATGCGGCACGCACCGCGTCTTCTTCGAACACCTTTTCTCTGCTTCCGCATTCTTTCATGCAGAAATCCACATATTCCTGTGCCTCTTCTCCTTTCAGACCTTCCATGAAATAATTGATCACGATCCTCTGGCGCAGGGCGTCATGCACCTGCTTTTTCAGGATCGTGTTCAGGCTCGTCTGCCCGCTCAGGATCAGGATACAGTAGTTCTTCGAGTCCATCTCGAAATTGAGGAGCATGGTCAGATCGTTGAAGACGCTCGTGCTCAGATACTGCGCTTCGTCGATCACGATGACCGGCGTGCACTTCTTTTCTTTTGCCATGTATTCGATGGCTTCCTGTACCTGCCGGAACAGGTCGCTCTTTCTGAATTTGGGCTCCAGCCCCAGCCCGCAGGCCAGCTGCCGGTAAAAGTCGATGACCGATACCGTAGACATCTGGATGTAGACCACTTTGTACAGCGACGGGTTCAGACTGCCGGCAAATTCGCGGATGGCCGATGTTTTTCCTGTTCCCGGACTTCCTGTGAACAATCCGATCCCTTTCGCTTTTTTCAGGTAGTCCAGCCGTCCTTTCAGGTTCGCCGTATCTTCGCTCCGGTATAATTTGTGATATTTCGTTTCTTTCTCGAACGGCATCTGCTTCAGTCCGTAAAATACTTTGGCTTCCATATTACTCCTCCTCTCTGAAGCGCATGTGCTGCCTTCTTCTGATCCGGCTGTTCTCCACCTTGTCGACCGTCCGGATCGGGATCAGCTTTCCGTCCATCCCTAGCAGCCAGGCCTTTCTCCTGTCTTCGGGATCCATCTTCACCTTTACTGTCTCGCGCATGTATTCGGCCGGCACCTCGTAGCTGATCCCGTCGATCACGAGTGTCGAATCGGTCCTCACCTTTCTTTCGTACGTATGCAGGAAATACTGTTCCACCGCTTCGTCAGGAAGGAAGCGGAACCGCTGTGCATCCTTCAGATAGCGCTGGCGCGGCGTCATATCTTTCAGCGAAGCGTGTTGGCAGTTGATGTATTTCTGAAGATAGTCCCCGAAAGATTCCCGGACCTCTTCGATCGTCTGATAGGCATTCCAGTCCGAACAGCGCAGCCAGTGGTCCTTGAACGTTCGGAATGCGCGCTCCTGTTTTCCTTTCGCGCTTCCGTCCCGCACCGGCGCATGCACCAGGGCGACCCCCAGTCTTGCACAGATCATATTCAGCTGGTGGTTGTCATAAGGCGAACCATTGTCTACATACAGTACAGACGGGATCCCGTAAGTCATGACCGCGTTCTTCAGGATCTTCTGAAAGTTGACGGCCGTATCGGCTTCAAAGATTCCCCAGCCCACGATCATCCGGGATGCGTCATCCAGGATAGAAACCAGATACAGCCTGTGTCCGGCCAGCCTGTATAGATAGGATGTATCGGCCTGCCAGACCTGGTTGGCAAATTCTTTCTCGAACGCTCTGCGCTCTTTTCCCTGATGGATCGGTTCGAGACGGCTCTGAGGCAGAGAACGCACGAAACGATCGATCGTGGACTGGGAAACGCGGGCCGGGATAAACCCTTCTTCGATGAGCCGCGCACGCAGGACCGTATTGATGATGCGCGGATACTGCCGGCGCAGAGCGATGATGCGTTCCTGCGCCTCGGGACTCAGAGTTCGGGAAGTCCCCTTGTCGCTCCTGGGACGGGAAATCAGTCCATCGAATCCGCCGGAACGGTATTCATAGGCCCAGTGAGCGAAAGTCTGCCATGAAAATGATTTTTTGACACCGGAGACCGGGTTTTCGAATTCTTTTTCGGCAAGATGACGGTAAAACTGACGGTTTGTCGAAAAAGGATGAGTGCCGGAAATGACAGGAGCGATGATCCCGAATTTCCATAAAGCGATTTTTTCCTTGTCGGTTTGATCCATAAAGCAGAATCCTCCTTTGAGATTACTGTACCGGGCTAAAAAGAGGAAAGCGACGGACAAATGATTCAGGAAGGAGAAAAAAGACCATAGACAAAGGGTGCAGATAAAATAGTGTGAGGCGAAAAATAGGCGCATTCATGAAAACGAAGAAAACTCTTCAGAAAGGCATGCATAGAAGAACGGATATGAGCAAGAAGATCATACGGGCTACGGTCAAGATCGCGGATCATGATACAGGAGAGGAAAAGCAGAGAGGAATAGCGGTCGATCCATCGGCGCAGGGTCGTTCTGGAAATATCAAAAAGCGCAGCCGTTCTCGACTTGTTGCCGGCACAAGGTCCGCAGCAGTACTGAAAGAGCACTTCAAAAATAAAAGGATAGGAAAACGAAGAAAACGGACGGGCATCATAAGGGAGTATGGTATGATAGGAGCCGCAGGAAGGACAAAAAACGACACGAACCCGTAAGCGTTTTGTCGGATTGGAAGGAGAGAGGCAGAAACGGGAGTAGGATGAGTAATCGAGCATCTGGCCGCGCGCCCCGCAGGACGGGCAGGATAAATCATGCGAAAAAGGGTTGTCGAAAGCCGAAAAATTGATTATCATAAAATTGTTCGTTAGGACGGGAGAGAGTTTGTTCGCAAAACAATTAGGGCTCTCTCTTTTTTTGCGCCTAACACCTTTCCATGTCAATCATCTCATAAAATGAAAATAATGTGACGAAAAAAAGCAGAATAAATTCATCGTGAAATGATCGATGATGAATTTATTCTGCTTGTCTTTATAAATAAGCGAGGATAGCAGGACGACGCTCTACAGAATGGTGCAGATCGCTCTTTCCCAGAAAGATTATAAAGAAGTGAAGGAAAACTTCGAACTGGACGAAGAGGGGCATGAACAATACTATACGCGGTATGGCGAATGGTATGGCAGGCCGTATGAAGACTGGAACGTGATGTTCGTGTCGTTCGTGCTTCGGTATGCGGGGATCAAAAACGAGCAGATCCCGTATGGTCATGACTGGAACGAATGGATCGAGGATCTGACAAAGAAACAGTTGTTTGCCGATGAAGGATATCTGCCAAAAGATGGCGATCTCATCTTTATCAAAGACAAAGAAGATGAAAACGTGCCGGATAAGGAAATCAGAAACTACGCGGGTATCGTTACGGATATCGAAAACAGGAAGATCGTTGTGGGGGATCTGAACGGTCAGGTCAAGGAAATTACGCTGGACGATAAAGAGTATGAGACCAATGCGTATGTGGCGATGATCGAGTCGGATGCCAAAGACGATGTGCCGGCCGATAAGGAAGAAAACGACGATAACGAAACGAACGAGGAAGAACGGCCAGACGAAGAAACAGGAAAAGAAGAAGCAAACGAAGAAGAAACGGATCCGATCGAGTTCCGGATGCCTGAACAGTTTGAGATCGAGAACGAGGATTTCACGCTCAAATTGACGCCAAGAGTGTTTGATGAGGATGTGCAGGAAGAAAATCAGGAACAAACGGAAGAAGATAGCGAAGAAACGAACGAAGAAGGTTTAAAAATCAAAAAGTTCTCTTTGAACGAGGAAAATATCCAGGACAAGATCGATGCTGAAAATGAGCTGACGAAAGAAGAGCTGGAACAGATCGCACAGGCTAATGAAGAACAGAAAAAAGAAGATGAGGATAAACCATTATTGACTGTTCAGCTTGAGAAGATTGATGAGCAGGCACAAACGAGTGAAGAAGAACAGGCTGAGATCGAACAGTTAAAGGAACAGAGCCTTGAGAATGTTGATCAGGACAATCTGCTTGATCTTTCTTTCTACAAGCTAAGATTCTTTGCGAATGATCAGGAGGTAGACTTAAAGGATCAGAAGTTTGATGCGGAACTGACACCGACTGAACAATTTGTAGAGAAATATGATACAACAAAGGATCTGGAGGATGTTGCACCTGAGGCGGAAGTGGGAACAACCGTATCAATATTAAACACAAAAAAACAGTTTAATTTAAAACTTATTAACGAAGAGGAACAAAATAATAGTGTTTTGATTAACAAAAATTATGCCAACAATCCTATAGCTATCAGCATAAATGCAACGGAGCTGTTAGGAATTGATATCCATATAACTCCTAATCCAGAATTTGAAGTAGAAATTTATGGACGCCTTTTAAAAAATGAATTAGCTACTTATGAGGATTTAAACCAAGATAAAACTCAGCGTCAAAATTCTACTTTTCAAGTTATTGATATGACACAGATTCCTGAAAAATTTGATGGTGCTCATGTAAAATATAAAGACTACAAAAACGTGAACGGAAAATTTAATAAAGTGTTGTCTTCTGAGCCGGAAGAAATCTATTCATTAACTAAATATAAATTCCATCAAGCTCCTAGTCTTGACTATTTTAATAAATTAAATGGAATTTCATCATATAACTTAAAAGAAATTTGGATCAAGCCACAAAACAAGAACGATTGGGATAAATTTACGTATAATTCAGATGATTTATCACAAAACATTTTATTTACTAACTCTAATTTACGGAATGATTTATATGATGATACCAAACCATCTCAATTTAAAGGTAAATATTATTTAATTACCGAAGGAACTAAAATTAGACTCGTATTTGAAGAAACAAAATCAAATGCTCAAGAGAATACAACTTTTTGGGATTACGATTTTTATGATAATAATCTCAACATTCATACACAAAATGGAGGAAGAGTAGGTATAAATAATGAGAATAATTATATCTCTACACAATCGCCGACTTTAGTGCTTGGTAATAAGTATATTTCTCAGAAATTCTATAGCAATGATACAAGCGTGAATGTAAATAAGAATGGAAAAAATATTAATCAATCCGCAGGAAATTTAGAATTCACTACTACACAAAATGTTAAGGATAAGAACGGAAATAATCAGACGATAAATGTGCAAAGATCTGTAAGATCTCACCCAATATTCGGATTAGTGCAAAATTCTTTAGACACAAACGGAAATATCCAATATAACGTGAACGCTCCTAAATTATTTGATGATGGTGAAGCAAAGTTTGGGAAAAGCAAGGCCTTGTCTGGATCTTTAAAATTTAATAGAACAGGAGATACTTACTCGTTATATGGAGTAAATGGGCCTAACGAATATAGAAAAGACACTTTAGATCAATTTACAACCGGAGATGCATATACTCCTGAGGGCGAACAACAAAACAGGTTCCATTACAATGGTTTCTGGCCATTGGACAATTATAATAAAAGCAAAAATTATGGGTCGCAAAATAATCAGCCCACGTTAAAGTATAATGACGAAACATACGGGATGAATGGAACTTACCCAAGCGATGATGGACAGGATCATAATACCTTATTTGGTATGAAATACCAGGTCGAATTTAATTTAGACAAGAATTATACCGGACCGTTACGTTACTTTTTTTACGGTGATGATGATATGTGGGTATATCTTGATAATCAACTGATTTGTGATATTGGAGGAGTTCATCAATCTATTGGTGCTGAAGTTGATATTCGTGAAGCTTTAGGTGATAGTCTCCTGCCTGGTAAACACACATTAACTATTTATTATCTTGAGAGAGGACAAGCAGGTTCCTCTTGCTATATGGAATATACATTGCCGAATGTAGTTTCTAAAACCCCGAATAACGCTACTGGAGAATTGAAAATCGAAAAACAAACCAATGATCCAGATCCTAACAAAGATTATGAATTTGAAATAGAACTTAAAGATCCAAATAATAAAGAATTGGCTCATGAATATGCGTTGACTGTTTATACAAAATCCACAGATGGTGGCAATGATATTATTGATGAAAATCGTTCTAATGTGACATTCCACAGTCGAGGTAAAATTCTATTAAAAAATAATCAGTATGCTGTAATTAAGTATTTACCCTTGGGAACAAAATATACGATAACCGAGAATGTTGAACAAGAGAATGATTCAATCAAGATTTCACATTGCCAAGAGTTAGGAAGTGCTTGTATCATTACTGACTCTGAAACTAAACCTATAAATGGTAAATATATTATCACAGGTCAAATTCCTTCAAGTGGATCAAGTTTAAGTCAATTTGTTAAAGTGTTTAATCACAAGTATTTCGAACTTCCAGAAACAGGAAGTTTAGGAATAGATCCACCACTTATAGCAGGCAGTGCAGGAGTGATGACAACATCCTTCTATGCGCTGACCTTAAAAAGAAAAGGAAGGTGGAGAAAAAGGAAAAGATAAGGGGACGGATCATTAAAATAAGGGGAAACAAGGGAGTGATGATTGAAAATTTATAATTTGTTATTACGTTTAACTATAATTGAATACTTTAAGTAAAGAGAGAAAGGAAAATACTTTATGAAATTATTAAAGAAGATGAGTGCGCTATTGGTGGCTGTTGTTATGATGGCTGTTACTGTAGTGCCGACGTTGGCAGAAGGAGTTACTTCAGCGCCACAAGATCCGACAGCAACCATTACTGTCAATATTGCAAATCATTCATTTGTTGCCTATCAGATTTTTAAAGGGGACGCGATTCGTGAAGACGTTACAGTAGATGGAACTACAACAAATACAGGTGTATTGAGTAATATCGACTGGGGTGATGGAATTAAATCTTCAGATTTTGTGACAAAATTGATGGAAGCTTTTCCAGCATGGGATTTAACAGCGAATTCAACACCAACAGATGTAGCTAATAAATTCAGTGGATTATCTGTTGAAGATGCTAATAAAGTAGCTCAAATTGCATTTGAAAATAAAACTACTATCTCTATTCAGCTTAACCAAAGGGAAAATACTGTTCGTCAAGGATACTATTTGATTGTTGATACTACACAAAATCTTACTAACGGAGATGCTCTTAATCCTGCCATTTTAGCAGTAAATGGAAATGTATCTGTTAAAGAAAAGAAAGATAACGTAACTGTCGACAAAACAGTTAAAAATGAGACTGATAGCGACTTTGCAGGATCAACAGATTCAAGTATTGGAAAAAAAGTAACATTTAAACTCCATACACAAATTATCGATGAAGAAGCTTTAGCAAACTATGAGAGTTACTTCTTACAGTTCTCGGATACTGCTTCCAATGCATTAGATCCAGTAGTAGATGACTCTACAAAAGAAGTAATTTTCAATGCATACTTGTCAGATGATAATGTTTTAGTCACAGAAGGGGAGAATGCAGATGAAAATATCACTAGTTGGTTTAAAGCATCGGGTGTAACAGGAATTGGTAAAGATAACCGAACATTTACTTTTACAGATTCCAACATTAAAGATGGCAAGGCTGAAACTCCAAATTACGCAGCAGGTAAACATATTTTTATCACTTATAAAGCTACATTGAACAACAATGCCGTTATTGGAAGTGATGGCAATCCAAATAAAGTAGTTGTAAATTACTCAAATAATCCGAATTGGAATGGCGCGGGTCAACCTCCACATGGAACAACTCCAGAAGATAAAGCAATTGTATTCACTTTCGAATTAGATGGAACAAAAGTCGCTAAAGAAGGCGATAAAATCAAATTGGATGGCGCTGAATTCGTTGTATATCGAATGAATGGAACAAGCAAAGAATATGCGGTAATGGATGCAAGTAATAAAATCACAGGTTGGGAAACGTTAACTGACGATGGATTGAACAGTAAGATTGCAACCAATGCGGTAGATAGAGAAAACTATTTGCTTATTTCAAAAACAAATGGTAACAATAAAGGTCAATTTGGAATTCAAGGTTTGGGAGATGGAGATTATTACTTACAAGAAACAAAAGCTCCAGATGGATATAACCTGATTATTGATCCTATTCAATTCACAATTTCATCTACACAATCTAATAAGCAATTGAAAGAAGTATCAATTCAAATCGGTAATACCACCACTCCAGGAGTACCAGACACAGGAACTGTTACAACAACTGTTGAAAACACGAAAGGTACTACCCTCCCAGAAACTGGTGGTATGGGAACAACACTGCTCTATGTAGCAGGCGGAATCCTTCTGATCGGATCAGCCGTGCTTCTCGTAACCAAGAAAAGAATGGGTCACGAAAACTAACTGATCGAATGATCATAATACTTTGAAGAAAGGATCTCCTTTCTTCCCTATGCAATATGTGAATAAAAAATTCTATATTGAATTGCTGTTGCAGAAAGAGGTTCTTCCTCTTTCTGACAATGGCGAGGAGAGCTCTACATGAAAAATTACTTAAAAAAGAATTGGTCTACGGTTCTGTTGATTGTGGCTTTCACGGTAGGGTTGTCCTTGCTGTTGTATCCTACGGTCGCGAACTGGTGGAACGATATGTATGCGGCCCGTGCAGTGGCAACATATGATGAAGCTGTGGCTCAGATGAATGCGGTCGATCTGGAGCTCATGCTCGCAGACGCAAAGAAATACAACGAAGATCTGCTTTCGGAAAGCAATCGGTATTTTCCTTCAGAACAGATGCATGCACGGTATGAGAAAACGCTGAATGTCAATGATGACGGTTTGATGGGAACGGTCGTTATTCCTTCTGTACGGATCAATTTGCCGATCTTCCATGGTACGGACGAGGATCTGCTGCAGAAGAACATCGGCCACATCGAAGGCTCCTCCCTTCCCGTAGGAGGGCCCAGCACACACGCCGTCATCTCCGGACACCGGGGACTGCCTTCGGCCAGGCTCTTTACAGACATCGTGAAGCTGACCGAAGGGGATGTGTTCATGATCCGGGTGCTTGGCAAGACCTTGACCTATGAGGTGGATCAGATCCGGACCGTTCTTCCGTCGGAAGTGAATGATCTGGAAATTGTTCCGGGCGAAGATCTGGTGACTTTGGTGACCTGCACGCCGTACGGTATCAATTCGCACCG
Organism: Erysipelotrichaceae bacterium OPF54; assembly: GCA_022834735.1. GTDB lineage: Bacteria > Bacillota_I > Bacilli_A > Erysipelotrichales > Erysipelotrichaceae > Dubosiella. The sequence goes on along the minus strand of BQKD01000001.1, from coordinate 2,913,246 downwards.
TCTGCTTGTGCGCGGACATCGTATTGCGAACCTTCCGGAAGACATGACCACGCAGGACGCATCCTTGTTTGACCGGAACGTGGTGGCTGTCGTGATTGCCGGGATCATCTTGCTCATCCTGTTTGTGTGGATCTTTGTGAAAGACCGTTTTGTGAAATAGAAAGCTGGAAAGGGTGTCGATATGAACATAAAAAAACTAGGAATTGGCTTGGCTGCCTGTCTGCTCTTTTTCGGACCAGGTGTGCGGGCGTGGGAAACGGAACGGCCGTGCTCGGTCACGTTTGAAAACGGCACGCTTCCCGAACTGAGCGAAGCGAATGTCGTGATCGATCTGTACCGGATCGGAAATACGGTACCGGATCCGGTCTACGATACGTATTCGTTTGAAGTGGATCCTGCCTATTCTTCTCTTGGTCTGTCGGACATGACAGACCTGGACAATGACAAGTATACGCAGGCTGCGTCAAACGCGCTCAACATTGTGCTGGAACAAGAGATCGAGCCTGTTGCGTCTGTCGGAATGGACGAATCACACGAACTGACGAACGGACTGTATCTGGGCGTTGCGCACGGAAGCGATCTGGAAACGTATACGAAACAGAACCTGATGGGAGAAACGTACACTTTCGCGCAGTCGCCTTCGCATGAATACAATTTTTCTCCGATCCTCTTTTCCCTGCCGACAAAAGAAAAGGTGGACGGAATGATTTCGTCGGGAAACGGATCGTGGAAATACGATACGGCCATTACGCTCAAGGTCGAGGAGCTGCCTCGCAAAGGATCGCTTGAAATTGTCAAGACGCTCGAACGCTATGACGACAACGGACCAGCCACCTTCGTTTTTTCGGTCGAAGCGTATGAAGATGAAACGATGGAAACGCTCGTCTATTCGAATGTCGAATCGATCGTGATGACCGGTTCGGGACAGCAGAGCGTTGTGCTCGAAAACTGCATTCCGGTCGGATCGTATGTCGTCGTCCGGGAAGAGTATTCGGGCGCTTCATATGAAATTGTTGGAAGCGGAACGCAGACAGCCGTGATCCGTCCGATCGGCGATCCGGTCGCGAGCGTGTCGTTTACGAACGATTCGAACAATACGGATCGTCATGGCAGTTCTGTCAACAACCGCTATACATACGATGAGCGGCAGGCGATGAATGAGCCGCAGCAGGACTTTGGAGGTCGATAAATCATGAAAAAGAAACAATGGATCGGCCTTGCGGCCCTGACGGCACTCGTCCTTACGTTATCTGTACCGAATGCGCTGGCTTACTTTACGACCTATGCGTCCGCGTCCGGACGGGTGGAGATTTCTCTGGAAGCAGAGACCGAAATTGTTGAAAACCTGCCAGGCTCGAACATGAAAGAGGTGCAGGTACAGCTGGATCCGGATTCCCAGCCCGTGTATGTACGCGTACGCGCATTCGGAGGCAGCGCTTTTCCAATCGACGTGCAGCCAGGGGCCAACTGGCATCAGGCAGGCGAATACTGGGAATATGGCGTTCCTTTATATCCGGAAGAAGGACGTAACATAACACAAACGATCGTCTTCTCGATCGACTATGAGCACAATGACGATGCGCAGGATTTCAACATTATCGTTGTTTCCGAATCGATCCCGGTACGGTTTGACGAAAACGGCGATCCGCTTCCGGCCGACTGGGACCGGACCATAGAAATCGAGCGGGGTGAAGGATAATGAAAAAGATAAGGGAATTTCTTTCCAGACCGGTCGTGATCGGCTTGCTTCTGGTGATGGCAGTCGGCCTTCTGCTCGGAACAGGTGTATCGGGGACTCGTGCTGCCCTCACCTATTTCTCGCCACGCCACCAGACACGACTCCAGCTTTCGCGTATTGGCGTTTCTCTGCTTGAAAATGGAGAAGTGGTATCTTTCCGCGATTATGACCAGAACGGAAACTGGAAACAGACAAACAATACCGACAACAATGCCGGTCCTCTGCTCGAAAACCTTCTGGGCCGGGATGAAAAGTTTGTGATCGGCAAGCGGTATCCTGAAACGATCGCTGTGCGCAATTCCGGAGAGATCAGCGAGTTCGTGCGCATTGTTGTCACACGATACTGGGTCGATGAAAACGGCCAGAAGATCACGACCGTCTCGCCGGATCTGATCGAAATCCGTTTCATCAATGAAAATGTATGGCTTCATGACAAGGCATCGTCCACGCCGGAACGGGAAGTGTATTACTATCGCGACCTGCTCGAGCCTGGGCAGACGAGCGAGCCGCTCACCGACTCGTTCAAGGTCGACGCGAAGCTGCAGGAGCATAAGACAGTGAAAGAAGAAGTGGTTGACGGAAACAAAAAGACGACCATCACGTACACATACGACAAGATGCAGTTCTGCCTGGAAGCGAGCGTAGACGCTGTGCAGGAACACAATGCGCAGGACGCGATCGAAAGCTCATGGGGAAAACAGATACTGGTGACAGGCAACACGCTGTCGCTGCCACAATAAAGGAGGGAATGCCATGAAAAAAAGAAATATGCTTGGTCTTTTCCTGCTTTTAGGATGTCTGAGCACGCCTGTGCAGGCACAGACGATGCACGGACAGGAAAACTGGCAGGTGACGTTCACCAAAGACAAAAAGATGGAATCGAACTTTTCGACCGCCGAAATCGATGATGTGCTGTATGAGATGCAGCCAGGCGACAATGCAATCATCCAGGTCGCGATCCGCAACACGAACAAGGAAACAACCGACTGGTATATGAGCAATGACGTTCTCCGTTCTCTGGAAGATACGGTGGACGTGGCTTCGGGAGGCGCCTATTCCTACCGTCTGACCTATACGGGGCCGAACGGACGGGAACAGACCTTGTTCGATTCAGAAAATGTAGGTGGCGAAGGAGAAAACAAGGCGGGGGTCGGTCTGAACGCGGCAACCGACGCCCTGGACGAATACTTCTTTCTTGACACGCTCAAGCAGAACCAGGCCGGACGGGTCGCTCTGGAAGTTGCGCTTGAAGGCGAGACGCAGGGCAATAGCTATCAGTCGACCCTGGCCGATCTGGAAATGCGGTTCGCGGTCGAAGAAGTCAGCGCCTCGACCGGAAGGACCACTCGTTCGGTCGATACGTCGGCCTATGCGGGCAGGATTCCATGGCTTGTGCTGAGCGGAGCAAGTGGGGTGGCTTTGCTCAGTCTGGCATGGATCGGCTTCCGACAGAACAGGGAGGATAAACGCAATGCGGATCACTAAATTATTTTGCGCCTTTTTCCTGAGCTTTCTGTTTGCAGGCACTCCGGTGCATGCGCAGGATGAATATCCTTATACGGTCCGTGTTTACGCGGGTCAGCAGGGACACTTCAGCAACGGCAATTCTGTCATCGAGAAAAAGGCGAATGCAGGCACTTCGGTGGCCGAACTGTTCGATATGAACAACGTACAGCTCGAAAACGAAAAATACTATGTCAAAGGGTTCAAGGAAAGCGGAAAGGACAATGCGACGTCCATACAGCCTCTTCCGTCGACTGCAGATCGCGATATGGACTATGTCGTGGTCTATGGCATTCGAGGAAACGGAACGACATACCGGGTCAATTATGTGGACCAGAACGGAAACGCGCTGGCCGACAGTGTCGAATACTACGGAAACGTGGGCGACCGCCCTGTGGTAGCGTTCCTGTATATTGACGGGTACATGCCGCAGGCATACAACCTGGTACGTACCTTATCGGATAACGCGGCCGAAAATGTATTCACGTTCGAGTATACGCCTGTTGCGCAGACGGGAACGACAACAACAGAAACACAGACGACGCCGGGAACGACAACTACGCCTGGTACGACACCGGCTGCTCCGACAACGCCGACAACGCCTGGTGCCGAGACGACCACACCAGGCACAACGCCTGGAGCAGAAGAAACGACGCCAGGTACTGAAGAGACGGAGCCGGGTACAGATACGCCAGATCAGCCACAGGAAATCATTGATCTGGATGATGAAGAAGTGCCATTGGGCGGTCCGGATGAAAACAATCAAATAAATAATAAGAAGTCCGGAATGTCCCTGCCTGCCAAGATCGGTCTTGGTGCGGTAATCGTTCTGCTGGTTGCAGGAATCATCTACTTTGTGGTGAAGAAAAAGAAGGACAACGAGTAATAGAGAATGAAAGCTGGTTGAAAGACCGGCTTTTTGTTGCAAAGTAAGCGGGAAATAGAACGTAAACGGGAAAAAGAACCGCGGGTATTCAGCCTCCAGTTCATTGAGTATATTGATGCTATGAACTGGAGGTTTTTTCATGAGCGAATCAAAACAGAATTCGAATACCTATTCTTCTTTTGCTGAAGTCCGCCTTCCTGATCCGGGTCCCAGGAAACAAACCGGATCGGATCGGCCAGCTATCGTTATTCAGTCTTCCAAAGGCAAGATCTATATCCATAATCATACGGAACCGGTGCTGATTCGAACGGTCCTCGATTCATTATGAGATCTCTTGATTTTAACCGCATCGATCATGTGTACATCCGTCCCGGCTACACGGATCTGCGCAAAGGCATTGACGGCCTGTGCCTGCTGGTTCAATCTTCCATGAAGCTGGACCCGCGTCAGAATATCCTCTTCCTGTTCTGCGGCAGAAAGACTTCCATCATCAAAGGACTGCTTTGGGAGTATTCCGCTAATTGAAGGCCACCCTGTACGCTAGAGAAGTCCACTTAATCCGTTAGGGAAGCCCAGTAGATCAAAAAATAAATACGGATAAGAAGTCCATAAAAAATTTATTCCAATTTCCTTGTTGACAATGAGGCTCCAGACCCCTGAAACCCCATGAATTAGCACCAATAAGGTCTCTACCTTTCCAGTCTGTCAGGGGTCTGCTCATTGATCAACAAGTTTTCTCGGCATAAATATTTTTACTCCATTTTCTGCAAAAGGACTGGCTCTTTTATCAAGATTTATAACTGTTGCTAGACGAAGTCTTTAGATCATAATGGACTTGTCCAGCGGAACAGGTGGACTTCTCCGCCGTTTCTAGTGGACTTATTTTAACGGATTGGGTGGACTTGGAGTTACGTAATATTCAGCTGAAGAAAAGAGAGAGCGCAAAAATGACAATATTGAGCTGATTGCTTCGGTGCTGGAAAGGTTTGAATCCCGGTGTTTCGACCGTAAAGGTTCGATGAGAACAGGCAGGATTTTCGCATTTGAAACGTCTTTGGCGCAGGTGAAGGAAAACAGTGATGCCACTTACAGAAAGCAGCTGGCAGGTACGATTTTCCCAGCCGCAGGTTCGGCATGCGGGCATTCGGCAGTAAGGACAGGAAGGATGAAACGGTTCTTTCTGACATTTGAACAGATGCAGGATATGATCGGATTCATCATAATATGAGTGTTGAACAGGATCATCGATCAAGTCATTGCCGAACAAAAACTCATCGACCGAAGAAACAGAAATCAATTGTTTTGACATGAAAAGTCCCCTTAATCATCATCACTTATTGGACTCCAATATCAAATTCTATAAAAGAAATATGCACGAAAAAAGGAAGGAACTTCAATTTTCAATTTAATTCCTTCCCGTATGCTACCTTGTAACACACTTCTTGCAAGAACCTGTTTAGATGTGTTTCGTCTGATAGACCAGGCAAAAAGAGCTGTTTCTGCCCTCTGAACAGTAATTTCTATAGTACGGCAAATTGGGAAACTTTTAATTTAAAATAGTTTATTTTTCATGAATTGAATAGACGCACATTTTCTGAAAATCAATTCCCGGAAATGTGCGTCTTTAATGATCTGCAGCAAAAAAAGGACGAATCGCTTCGCCCTGTATAGATTCTGTTTGTATTACTGTTCGACAAACTCGCCCTTGTCCACATCATACACGCCCGTATCGAGAATACGGATCTGCCCGATGACCGGAAGCGAAAGGAAAGACAGCGTCTGGAACGGATCGATATTTTCCGGGATGCCCATCTCGTGAGCGCCAAGCTGCAGTTCCATGACCAGCGGAGCCAGCCGGGCCGCGCTCTGCGTGCTCATCAGTCCCGCGATCGGGCAGGCAACACGGTGGAATACCTGATGATCCTTGATCAGCACATAGCCGCCCTGCATCTTCTCAAGCTCTTTGGCCGCAAGCAGGATATCGTCGTCATTGTCGCCCGCAATGATCATATTGTGGGAATCGTGCGCGATGGTCGAACCAAGCGCCCCGTTCTCGATACCATAGCCTTTCAGGATTCCGGTCGCCACATTGCCATTGCGTCCATGCCGCTCGATCACCACCACTTTGCTGTATTTTTCGTTCGGCTCGAAATAGACATATCCCGGAACCTCCTCTTTCAGATGTTTTGTCAGAAGGGTGCCGGCCTCGATCTCGATCACGTCGTTTTTATCCCTGCGCTTGATCTGGATATCTCCTTTGACAATTTCAGGGATCATTACGGTATGCATCAGATCCTCATCACAAACGACTGGCGCCACATGCTTCAATGTCGCCTTGTAGCCGTTTTTATACACTGAATCGATCTCTACGGTTTTTGGATTGTTCAGAACGACAAAGTCGGCCTGATAGCCGGCTGCGATCGCCCCTTTGCGCTTGAGCCCGTAGATCTGCGCCGGCTGCCAGCTCGCCATTTTGTACGCCTCTTTTTCATTGACACCCAGCTCGATCGCCTTCCTGATGATCGCGTTGATATGGCCATGACATAAAATATCGTCGATATGGCAGTCATCGGTGCAGAATGCCGTCCGGTCGAACGGAATATGGTGTTTCAGGAACCCTTTGACGATCGGCTCCATGTTTTTGGCCTGGCTGCCTTCGCGGATCAGCACATAAAAGCCGGCACGCAGCTTCTCGATCGCCTCTTCGTATGCACTGCTTTCGTGGTCTGTGGCAATGTCCGCAAAACGGTAAGCCTGCAGCACCTTTCCACTCACCTGCGGCGCATGCCCGTCCATGACCATATCCTTGAACAGTTCGAGCTTTTCGACCATTTCGGGCCTTTCGTTCACCACATCGTCCACACGCATCACTTCGCCAAGACCGATCACATACGGATCGTTCAGATAGCCTTCCATATCGGCGGCGCTGAATTTTCCGGCCCCGTTCGTGTCGATATCCGAGCACGGCACCGAAGAAGGAAGCATCGTGTATATATCAAGACTGGTATTCTTGCTGGCAGCCAGGATATAGTCGAGCGCCTCTTTTCCGCGCACATTGACCAGCTCATGCGGATCGCAGATCACAGAAGTTGTTCCGTTCTGAAGAAGGGCTTTCGACAATTCCTCCGGACTGCACAATGTCGATTCGATATGCATATGGGCATCTATGAAGCCTGGAACAACGTATTTGCCTTTCAGATCGATCTCGTTTTCCCCCTCGTAATGACCGACCCCGACGATCGTTCCGTACTGCACGGCAATGTCCTGTTCGATCCACTCGTTCGTAAACACGTTGAGCACATTCGCATTTTTAAAAACAACCTGGCATTTGACAGTACCTAATGAATATTCAAACATAATTTCACCTTTCAATTCTAATACGTATAATTCTATGGAAAATACTACATGTTGTCTAATAATTTTTCGTAAAAGGAGACTCCTTTCGAAAGCAGCGCTTCATCGAAATCGAACGTGTCGCTGTGCAGCGGCAGATCCATCCCGCTTCCGATAAAAAAGAACACAGCAGGCACCTGTTTTGCGTAAAACGCAAAGTCTTCCGCAATAAGAACAGGTTGTTCGAGCAAGCCGACTTCTGCCGCCCCCTTGACCTTTTCGAGCAGCCTTTCATCGTTTTCAAGAGGCGGATAGTGCTGGTCGATCTGGTAGGAAAAGGAAACACCATACTGCACCTCGGCCATTTCGAACTCCTCTTCCAGCATTTCGATGATTGCATCGAACACTTTTGGATCAAAATAGCGGATCGTCCCTTTGAGGACCGCTTTATTGGCCACCACATTGAACGCGTCCCCGCTTTCGAACACGCCAAAATGAAGCAGATGGAACGTATCCTCGTCAAACATTTCCTGTTCTCTTTTCGCGCACCGCGAAACGACCTGGGCAGCGGCAAGCAGCGCGTCATGCCCGCATTCTCTCATGGCCGCATGGCTCGCCTCGCCCACCACGCTGACTTTCAGATTGCACGCGCCAGCCATCATGACACCCGGACAGCTGACAATTTCTCCTGTCTTCCGGTTCGGATAAATGTGAAAGCCGAACAGGCCCTTGATGTCGTAGGGTCCGAAAATTCCGGCATCGCACAATAGCTGTGCGCCACCCGGATCTTCCTCGCCCGGCTGAAAGATGAGAAGGGCATTGTATTTCATATCTTTGCGGCCGCTGATCTTCTGCGCAAGGCCAAGCAGCATGCTCATATGTCCGTCATGGCCGCACGCGTGCATGCAGCCGTTTTTCGAACGGAACGAAAACGCGTTCTGCTCATGGATCGGCAAAGCATCCATATCGCTGCGGAACGCCATCGTCTCTTCCTTTCCAAAATCAAAATAGGCAATGACCGCATTGGAAAGCGGCATGGAAATGGAACAGTCCAGTTCCTGGAGCACAGAAACGATATAATCCGCCGTTTTTTGTGTATCAAGACCAAGCTCAGGAATCTGATGCAGGTCGTGTCTGAATTGTTCGAGCATGAGTAAACCTTCTTTCTTGTTGCTTTCTGTTCCCATTGTACCCTAAAATGATTTATTATGTCCTTATGAATACTGAACAACTTTTAAATGTAGTAATGAAACTTGGCACCCTGCTGATGGCAAGCGGAGCCGAAGTATACCGGGTCGAGGAAACGATGAACCGGATCTGTCTGAGCTTTCCGGACGTCGAATCCGTGCAGAGCTACGGCACAGTGACCGGCATCATGCTTTCCATCACGGTCGAGGGCAAAACGTATACGCATATCGGACGGGTCAGGGAGCGCAGCACGAACCTGGCCGTGATCGACGAGATCAACGAGCTTTCAAGACAGTGCTGCCGCCAGCATATGACCGTATCCGACATCGAACAGCACTTGTACCAGATCGAACACACGAAACGCTATTCGTTCTGGACGACAACTTTATTCGGAGCGATCGGCGCCTTCGGCTTTTCGATCTTTTTTGACGGCAACATTCCGGAAATGATCGCTTCGTTCGTGATCGGGATCGTTATCCGGTGCATGGGCTCGGCCCTGTCCAAACTGCACCTTCAGGACTTTCTGATCAATATGTTCAGCGCTATGATGGCAGCCTGGCTTGCGGTGGCCATCCATGCCCTTATCCCTCAGGCCAACATCAATATCATGGTCATTTCGAGCATCATGCTTCTCGTTCCCGGACTCGCCTTTACCAATTCGATCCGGGACACGATCCCACCGACTATGTGTCCGGCGTGGCCCGGGGAGCCGAAGCTTTTCTTTGTGCGACCGCGATCGCGATCGGAGCAGGATTTATCCTGTACATCTGGAGGTAGCGTATGCAGGATATACTCGTTGGCGCGTTCGGCGCTTTTCTGGCCGCCCTCGGCTTTGGCGTGCTCTTCAATATCCAGGACCGGAAAAAACTGCTCTGGTGCGGCATCAATGGCGGGATCGGCGGCCTCGTCTATGAACTTTGCATCGCCTCTCGTCAGGTGTCCGAGATGAACGCCAATTTTCTGGCGGCAGTCGCGTTTACTCTCGTTGCCGAAGTGCTCGCACGCAAGATGAAAAGTCCGGTCACTTCCTTTATCGTATGCGCTCTGATCCCTCTTGTGCCGGGAGGAACCATGTATGATATGATGATCGAAGTCATTACGAACGATCCGTACGAGGCGCTCGTCCTTCTGCTCAAGACATTGTCCATCGCCGGCCTTCTTGCACTCGGGATTCTGGTCGTGGAAGCAGGAACAGCCCTCTTTTACCGGATCATAAGAAAGGGAAAAAAATATGCAAAAAATAACTAGGGAACAGCTGATCGAACGGACGAAGCATTCGAACCCGTATCCGGTCGGCGAACCCGCTCTGAGCGAATATTACGAGTTCTTCAAACCCTATATGGACATTCATGAAGTCCGGGTGCTCGCGACATTGATGAAACTCAATGAAGTGGAATTTGAAGGAACAAAGCTGGTCCTCTTTGACACCCCCAAGCTGCAGCAGGCCTATGTGGACATGGGAGAGATCCTGGCCGAACCGTTTGCTCAGTTTTTATTTCACGGCCTGCCCGAACAATAAAAGCGACGCCCATCCGTTTTTTCGGAAAGGGCTTTTTTTACGGACAAATGGAATAAGGAGGCCGGCACAGATCATTTCATTCGTCCAGCACAGTACGTGATCTGTCTTTTTCAGTCGTTTTCTTGAAAGCAGGTTTCAAAAGTATCATACTGTTAGTACAAAAGAAGGTGGAGAAAAATGGGAAAAAACAGGAGCTTGTCTAGTCCTGAAGGAAAAATTTCTCTCGCAAAAATGATGTCGGAAATCGAAAAAAACGGATTCGAAATGTACATCAGCAATCGTTGTGATCAGGAAATCGACCAGGCAGTAGACTTTTACTTTGATCATTTGGTCCCTTTCGTAAAAATGCTCGGTGACGATCTGGAAGCAGACGTCAGCAAAACGATGGGACAAATGAAAATTTGTCGCGATATGACGTTATCGGAAAACTGGAACAAAACACAGCCTGTGCTGGAACGGGCCATGAATTTGTTGGCATGAAAAACCCCGGAGAACTTATTCTTCGGGGTAAAAATCGTTTCAGGAGATCATTTGTCGAACTTCAGCCTGCGCTGTGTCGACTGGACGAACAGACGCTTCATTTCCTCTTCATCCTCGTCCACGAGGACCTGCCGGAAATTTTCGATACTGTCCACGAACTGATCGATTTCATCGAGCAGGATGTCCTTGTTTAAAAGAAACAGTTCGGTCCACATATCCTCGTTGATCTTGGCGATCCTTGTCAGATCCCGGAACGAGTCGCCCGTGTATTCGACCAGATGGCTGTTCTCGTGCGTGTTCATCAGCGAAACCGCGATCACATGCGTCAGCTGGGAAAGAAAGCCGATCATCCGGTCGTGTTCTTTGACCGACAGCACACTAATGTTCCTGCAGCCCAGCTCCTTGGCAAACACACTCACGAAAACGATCGAATTCATCGAATTCGCTTCGTTCGGGATGATAATAAAGTTCGCGCCGTCAAAGATCTTTCCGCTCGCAAACTCGATCCCGCGCGACTCCCGGCCGCACATCGGATGGATGGACAGCAGCTCCAGATCGCTGCGAAGGATCGCCCGGATCGGCTCGTTGATATTCGATTTCACACCGCTGATTTCCATGATCAGGGTGCCAGGCCTCAGATCCTTCTGATACTGCCCGATCCAGCCCATCAGCTTCGTCGGATATAGAGCCAGGATAATAAAATCGCACTGCCCGAGCAGGAGGGAAGCATCGATGCTCCCTTCATCGATCATATCGTGTTCCAGCGCATAATCCACCGTCTTCTGATCGATATCCATGCCCAGCACCCGATAGCCAAGCTCCTTTGTGCGGGCCGCAAAGCTCGCCCCCATGACACCTAAACCAACGATACCAACCGTCTTCATTTTATTTCCACCTTTCCGCCAATCTTTCTGATATCCTCAAAAAAGCCGGGATACGACTTTTCGATTGCCTGCGCCCCCTCGATCACACACGGCGAACCGGCACACAATCCGAACACCGTGCACGCCATGACGATCCGGTGATCGTTGTGGCCTTCCATACGGACCACTTCATCCATGCGATAGGAACTCTTTCCATGGATCGTGATCGAATCCTCGTCGCTCGAAATATCCACGCCCCATTTTCCAAGCTCCGCTTCCATGGCCGCGATGCGGTCCGACTCCTTCATCCGCAGCCTTCCGGCATGAATGATCGTTGTCGTTGCCGGGATATAGGCGGCCAGCACACAAAGGATCGGTCCAAGATCAGGACAGTTGGCCAGATCGATGACCTGCCCCAGACGCTGATCCGGTCCGATCGTGATCCTGTCTTTTTCTTCCAAAACATAAGCACCCGCTTTTTTTATAAACTTCAGGATTGCCTTGTCGCCCTGCGCGCTCTTCAGATCAAGACCAGTCAAGGTCAGTTCATGATTCAAGGCAGCCAGCACCGCAAAGAAAGCGGCCTGGGAAAAATCTCTTTCCACCAGAAAATGACCGGCCCGGTAGCGCTGGTTTCCTTCGATCCGGTATACGCGCTCTTCTTCGTGGACAACGACACCGGCGTCCTGAAGCGCTTTGATCGTCAGATCCACATAACTGCGCGATTCGTAGTTCCCTGTGATCGTGACCGAGCTGTTTCCTTTTGTCAAAGGAAGCGCAAACAGCAGCCCGGAAATAAACTGGCTCGACACATTGCCCGCCATCGTATAAGAGCCTGGGCGCAGCGGCCCCTGAACGACAAACGTATCGTTGATATGCTCCAGACCAAGCAGATCCTCATATACCGACATGGGCCGCTCCATCAGCCGCCCTCTGCCCGTAAACGTGACTTTTTCATTTCCTGAAGCCGCGATCGGGATCATGAACCGCAGCGTCGACCCGGATTCATAGGCATCCAGGACGATCCCCTTTCCCGTTTTTGACGGATCACATCCCGTGATGCAGAAACTTCTTTCGTCCAGCCCGTTTTCCTCCTGATCATCGACACGCTCGATCGTTGCGCCCAGACCTTTCAGACACCCGATCGTCGCCTCCATATCCAGCGACCACGTGATGCCAGAAACTGTGCTCATGCCATTAGCCAGCCCGGCACAGATGAGGGCCCGGTGACCCATGGATTTCGAAGAAGGGACCTGGACACTTCCGGCCACCTTGGAAGGCTCAATTGAAACGATCATCTTTTCTCCTCCTCAAAAAAACGGCGCCCGACCATGCTCATCCAGCAGTCCAGCAGAACGAAAGCCGTCATATTCTCGATCACGATCCTCGCCCTGTGCGCGATACACGGATCATGACGCCCCTTGATCTCCAGCGTCACGTTTTCTTTGGAATCGAACTGCACAGAACACTGCTTCTGGAAAATAGAAGGGGTCGGCTTGATCACGCATTCAAACACGATCGGCATCCCGTTGGAAATGCCGCCGTTGATCCCGGCATTGTGGTTGGTGCGACTCGATATTTTCCCGTTTTCATACTGCAGCGTATCGTTGGCTTCGCTACCCCGCATATTCGCAAAATCAAAGCCCGAACCAAACGAGATGCCCTTGACAGCCGGCACCCCGAACAATGCGTGCGCCAGCTCGCTTTCGATCGTGTCGAAGATCGGCTCGCCGATCCCGGCCGGAAAATGCACGACACCGCATTCGATGATCCCGCCGACCGAATCTTTTTCGGCAGCCGCCTGTTCGATGGCAGCGATCATCTGCATTCCCTTTTTTTCGTTCAGCACCGGAAAATCCAGCACATTCATCCTAGCCAGCTGGAATTCCAGCCCGTTTTTATCGAACGGATCGTCATGAATGGTATAGATCTGCTTCAGATGCGATCCGATCACCACTCCATGGGCAGCCAGGATCTGCCGGCAGATGCTGCCGCAAGCCGTCAGTACGGCCGTCAGGCGCCCGGAAAAATGGCCGCCCCCGCGAAAATCCTGAAAGCCGCAGTATTTCTCGAACGCGCTCCAGTCCGCATGGGAAGGGCGCAGCCGGTATTTGAGCTCTTTGTAATCGGCCGAGTGCTGGGATCTGTTTTCGATCACGATCGTCAGCGGCGTGCCGGTCGTTCGCCCTTCGAAAAATCCTGAAACGATATGCACCTGGTCGGCTTCATGACGCTGCGTGGAGATCTTTCCTTTGGCGCGCCGTTTATCCATATCGGCCTGCAGCTGTTTTTCGTCGATCGCGAAGCCGGCCGGAAGGCCGTCGATCACGCCGCCAATGAGCGGACCGTGGCTTTCGCCAAATACGGTCAATACGATATTGTTCCCGAAACTGTTCTTCATACGCCACCTCGCAGAAGCACGGTTCGGATCTCGTCATAGGTCATGTCCTGCATTGCATAGCTTCCCGCTTTTCTGACCCGGATCGTTTTGACCGAATCGGCCGATCCTTTTTTATCGTGAACGATATAGGAAAGCAGGGTGTCCGGATCGTAATCGGGAACGGACGGTATTTCGAACCGGTCCAGGATGGCCCGGACCCGCTCCTTCAGTTTTTCATCTTCTATAAAGAAGAGCATGCCCATACCGACACATTCGCCGTGATAGTAGGGAACCTGGGCGTATGCTCCTTCGATCGCATGGCCGATCGTGTGGCCGAAATTGAGGATGGCCCGCTGTCCGAGCTCCTTTTCGTCGTTTTCGACGATCATGCGCTTCAGATCGATGGAACGGGCAATGATCGTCTCGTAGTCGAGCTGGTCTTTTTCGAACTCCTTGACAAGCTCTTCGTCCAGGATGAGCCCCATCTTGAGCGCTTCCATGGCGCCGCTGCGAACCTGTCTGGGATCGAGCGTGCTTAACGTGTCCGGATCGATGATGACGGCTTTCGGCTGATAAAAGGCGCCGATGATATTTTTCACCGTGCCCATATCGACCGCGACCTTTCCGCCTACGCTCGAATCGACCTGCGACAGCAAAGTGGTCGGGATGTTGTAAAAATCGATGCCGCGCATATAGGTGGCGGCTACGAAGCCGGCCAGATCGCCGACCACCCCGCCTCCCAGGGCAATGACGGCATCTTTGCGGCCGAACCGTTTTTCTATGAGCTGCTCCTGCACGTATTCATAGGTTTTCAGGGATTTGTTTTTTTCTCCATGTTCGAACGAAATGACGCAGGCATTTTCAAGCTGTTCTATCAAAAGATCCACCCACTGCCGGGGCACATGATCGTCTGTGACGATGGCGTACCGGCGGCCTGGATCGATGTAATCTGCGATATGGCTGAGCGCTTTCTGCCCGATCCAGATCGGATAGCTGTGTTCCTTGAGCTGTACTTCCAGTTTCATACTCTTCACCTCTTGAAATATAATATCATGAAATGTAAGCGAAATGATGTGGTGTTTTCTTATTTTCATAAAGTTTTGAGGTAAAAATAAATGACAAATTGCCAAAACAGAAGGGGAAAGTGTTATGATAAGGGCGAGGTGATTGAGTGAATCAACTGGAAAAGGCCAGACTGACGATCGACCGGGTGGACCGCGAGATCGCCAGGCTGTATGAAGAGAGGATGGACACTCTCAAGGATGTGGCCGCATACAAAATGGAGCATGGAAAACCGGTCGTCGATCATTCAAGAGAAGAGGCGATCATCGAACGCAATGCAGGATATATCAAAAATCCTGCATACAGGGATTCGTATGTCCGCCTGCTCAAATTTATCATCAAGGAGTCGTGCGACTGGCAGCGGGCCATTGCCGCAAAAGACAAGATCGCTTATCAGGGGGTCGTCGGCGCGTTTTCCCATATGGCTGCCGAATATTTGTTTCCCGGCAATGAAAAGATCGCAAAATCGAGCTTTGACGCCGTATTCCAGGCCGTGGCCGACAAGGAAGTGCAGTACGGTGTCATCCCGTTCGAGAATACGAATTCGGGCCTGGTCGGCGAAGTGCTCGACGCCCTGCTCGAATATCCTGTACACATTTTAAGGGCACACGACGAGACGATCGAGCAGTGTCTGCTCGGTGTCCAGGGAGCGACATTGAAGGATATTGAAACGGTATACTCCAAGGATCAGGCGCTGCTGCAGTCCAGACGGTTTTTGCAGGAGCTGGGGGCCGATCCGGTCGCGTATGCCAATACGGCGATGGCGGCGCGCTACATTGCCCGGGAAAACGATATCCATAAAGGGGCGATCGCGGCCAAGGAAAACGCGGTGCTGTACAATTTGAAGGTGCTGGCCAGCAATATCGAGGAAAATCCCCAGAACACGACCCGCTTTCTGGTCATCGGTCTGGAACAAAGCCGTGAAGGCGATCATTCGAGCCTGATCATCACGCTGAAAAACGATGTCGGGGCACTGGCCCATGTGATCGAGAAGATCGCGTCGCACGGGCTGGACATGTGCTCGATCCAGTCGCGTCCGCGAAAAGGACATCCGTTCGAGTATTTCTTCTTCATCGAGATCGTCGGCACGGTGAGCCAGAGCGTGATCGATGATCTCAGGGAAGTGTGCTCGCAGATCAAGTATTTAGGAACATATCCGGTAAAGTAGGAGGAAAGAGATATGAATTTTGTTAAAGAGAGCGTAAATCAGCAGCCGATCGTCGATACGGTGTTCGCGATCGTGGATCGTGCCAAAAAGGCGAAGGAACAGTTTGGCGACGAGGCGGTGGTCGATGCGACGATCGGCAGCCTGTATGACGAAAGCGGCAGCCTGGTCGCGCTCGATACGGTATTTTCAAGCCTGAAGAGCCTCGATAACGGGGTGCTCGCTAAATACGCGGCTTCGTTTACAGGAAATCCTGATTTTAAGAAAAAGGTCGAAGAGTGGGTGCTCGACGGGAACTGCTCGCTTGAAAAGGAGATCATCGCGACGCCGGGCGGTACGGGCGCTGTCGGTATGACCGTAAGCGAATGCCTTGAGCAGGGACAGACCTTGATCGTGCCGGAAATTGCCTGGGGATCGTACAATCTGATGGCGCAGATGCAGGGGGTCGAAGTCGAAAAATACGAACTGTTCGAAGGAGATCATTTTAATCTTGGCTCTTTCAAAGCGGCGTGCGAAAAGGTGATGAAGAAACAGGACCGCCTGGTCATTATTATCAATGACCCGTGCCACAATCCGACCGGCTACTCTCTTTCCGGAACGGAGTGGGAAGCGATCGTGGAATTTCTGAATGCGTGCTCGAAAACGCACAGCATCGTGCTGCTCAATGATATTGCCTATATTGATTATTCCTACAAAGGGGCCGATGCCAAAAGCTATTTCTCGGTATTTGATTCGATCTCGGACAATATCGTCGTGATCGTTGCCTTCTCTTTGTCGAAGTCGATGACTTCCTACGGTCTGCGCTGCGGGGCGGCTATCATCATGGCGCAAAAGCGCGAGGCGGTCGAACAGGTCAAGACGGTTTTCGAAAAGGATGCCCGGGCGACCTGGTCGAACATCAACAATGGCGCGATGGCCATGTTCGTGGATGTGCTGACCAACCATAAAGAGGAATACGAAAAAGAAAAAGAGAAATATGTCAGCCTGCTCAAAGAGCGCAGCGAACTGTTCATGAAAGAGGCGGACGAGGCAGGACTGAAGTACTATCCGTACAAGGAAGGCTTCTTCGTGACGCTGGCGATGGACAACGATGTGCGGGACGCGTTCCATGAGGCCCTGATGGAAAATCATATTTATACGGTCAAGGTCAACAAGGGGATTCGTGTGGCGGTGTGCTCGCTTTCTGTCGGCAAGACAAAAGGGCTGGCTGGAAAAATGAAGGAGATCTTAAACGGGACCTATGAAAAAATATAAAACGGTTTACGATTACTACCGCAACGCGATCCTGGACGGCTATTTGAAAAAAGGGGATGCGCTGCCAAGTATTCGTAAGGCTTGCGAGCAGTTCCAGTGTTCGCAGACAACGATCGAGCATGCTTATGAACAGCTGGTGCTTGACGGATATATCGAGGCAATCGAGAAAGTGGGATACCGGGTCCGGCTCGAGGATGCGCAGATCAAGCTGCACAAGGAGATGGAGAAGGCGCCGGATCTTGCCAGGCGCGAGCAGTTCGACATCGACCTGCGTCCGGTTTCGGTCGCGATCCAGTCGGGCGAGGTGCAGACATGGAAGCGGTATGTGCGCAATGCGTTCGAGCAGGATCTGATGAATACGTACGGCGATCCGCAGGGAGAGTTTGTGCTGCGGCAGGCGCTGAGCCTGTATGCGTACAAAAACCGCGGGGTCATGTGCCGGACCGATCAGGTTCTGGTCGGTCCGAACTATCAGACGCTCCTTTTCGTGTTGTGCGGCATGTTTGATATGCCGGGTGTCGTGGGCATGGAGTGGCCGTTTCATCCGCAGGCGCAGCGGGTGTTCGAATCGTATGGATGGAGCGTGCAGGAGATCGATCTGGACCAGGAAAGAGAAATCGACGAGATCGATGTACTTTATATCAACAGCGCGTCTTCCGGAAAAAAGAGGGAGCCGATTTCCCAGTCGATGCGGGATCATCTGCTGGCGCAGGCCGAAAAACACAATTTCCTGATCATCGAGGATGATTACAATGGCGAGCTGACGTACCGGTCGCGTTCGCGCAGAGCGATGTACAGCTATGATACGAACGAGCGGGTCATTTACTGCGGATCGTTTTCCAGACTGCTGCTGCCGAGCGTGCGGATCAGCTATCTTGTCCTGAATGAAATGTGGGCGCAGTATTATCTGAGCCATAAGATGGAATACGGTCCGATGGCTTCCAAGCTTGAACAGATCGCGTTTGCCAATTATATTGCGGACGGGCATCTGGAGCGGCATGTGCGCAAGCTGAAACGGGACTACAAGGAAAAATCGAGGCTGATGGAAGAGGCGCTGAACAGACGAGGTTATGAAAGTTTTCTGAACGAAGCGTATTTGTCCTATGTGGTCAAAGTCGACGTGGATCCTTATGTGTTCCACGACAATGCCAGAAAACGCAATGTCGGCATGGCGGATGTGGAAAAGGGTCTTGTCGAAATTTCGTTTGCTTCGCTGGAAAACGAACAGATCGATCAGGCGGTCGATGTGTTCGATCAGCTCGTCAAAAGCTCGCAGAAAGCATAAGGAACGGATGATTCCGTATTGGCCAAGCCGGAATTTGGAGAGAATATATACGGAATGGAAAATACGCATAATGTATTTCATTTGAAAAAACTTTTGAGTTGATGAATAGATAAATTCCAGTTTGTATCGTAGAACAAAAAAGAGCCGGGCATGAAAGACGGCTGAAAAAGCTGCCGCTTTGAATCGCGCGGCCTATCCGATTGGAACATAAAAAACAGGAGCCAGTATTTCCGCATCGGAAATTCATGATTCCTGTTTTTCTTTGTTTTATGGTGTTGCCTGTCCCTATTCGATATCCAGCTGGATCTCTTTTTCCGTGTTCTGATCGGCTCTTCCGGATCGTTCGATCCACTGTTTCGATTTTTCCATTTCGGCCGGGAACGTTTTGAAGTCCTTGAGCTTCCATGTCCAGTTCTTTTCGTCGACCGTACCGGTCACGTTGATCCGGGTCTGTCCTTTGTAGCCGCAGACATCCTGCATGGTCAGGATGACCGTATCGGCGTCCGAATCGAGAGCGAACGGACAGAACATATCGTGGAAGGCACGGGCGTTATAACCCCGCTTCTTGAAGAAGCGGCGCAGACTGATGCGTTTATTGCCGTCGCATTCGCCGTACTCCTCCTCGCATGTCGGAGAATCGTATGTGCCGGAATATAAAATGATATCTTTTTTGAATGGCTTTTTTAAGCTCTTCGTATCGAGATGATCGATCAGGATCTCCATGCCCGGAATGTGGAACTGTTCTTCGAGCGAATCCACGCCTTTGCCGAAATCGCCGATGTCCTCGGCAGCCCATTCGGTATGCGGACACGTCCTGATCAGGATCTCGAGCAGCTCCTGGCCCGGTCCTTTGACCCAGCGCCCCTGTTTCGGATCCTTGTCGGCCGGGATGCGCCAGTATTTGTCGAACGCCCGGAAATGGTCGATGCGTAAAATATCGAAATTTCTTGAAAGCCAGCTGGCCCGGTCCTTCCAGAAACGGTAGCCTTCGGCTGCCTGCGCCTTGAAGTTGTACAGAGGCATGTCCCAGCGCTGTCCTTTCGTGAGCGTGTCCGGCGGACATCCGGCCACAAAGCTGGGCCGGCCGTTTTCGCCAAGCAGAAAGCGTGCCCGGTTCATCCATACTTCCGCGCTGTCGTAATCGACATAAAACGGCATATCGTTCATGATCATGAGCCCTTTGGAGTGGGCATACTCGGTTACTTCGTCGAGCTGTTTATAAAAGATGAACTGCAGAAAGGCCTGATAAAAAAGCTCGTTCTGGTGTTCTTTCAGATCGATGTTGCTCGGATCGAGCGGATAATCGCGGTATTCCTCTTCCCAGTCGATCCATGCCACATTGTCATACAGGGATTTGAAAAGCGCATAAATGCACCAGTCTTTCAGCCAGAAAGCCTCGCTGGCGAATTTCTCGAACTCTTCTTTATACATCTCGAAATTTTTCCTGAATACCCTGAACGCTTTGCGGAAGTACGTTTCCTTGAAGGCGCGCACTTCATCGTAGTAAACGACGTCCTTGAATTTGTTGCAGTTGACGATCGAGCTTTGTGTCAGAAGCCCGATTTCGGATAACCGGTCTATGTTGATATAGATCGGATCGCCTGCGAAGCTGGACAGTGTCTGGTACGGGGAATGAGAAACGCCGGTCATTTGAAGCGGCAGTATTTCCCAGATCTTATAACCCGCAGCCGCGATCTCGTCGATCATGCGGATCGTCTTCTGGCCAAGATCACCGATCCCTTGATTCGCAGGAACAGAAAACATTGGAAGCAGCAACCCTGCCCTTCTTTTTGTCATACTCTCACCTGAAAACCCTTTCATTTTTTATATTTTATCACGATTTCCTTTATAAAAACATAAACATGATTCATTTTTTCCAAATGAGCAAATAAAGAGTTGAAGCAAAATAATTAATTATGTATAATTTCGGCAACTTATGACACGAAGTTACGAAAGAAGAGGGAAGACTATGAACAATACGACCGATATGACAAAAGGGAGCCCGGTCCGCCTGATCCTGGCATTCGGGACACCGCTGCTGTTCGGAAATATTCTCCAGCAGCTGTACAACTTTGTAGACACCGTGGTGGTCGGGCGCAGCCTGGGAATGAATGCGCTGGCTGCGGTAGGGACGACCGGATCGATCAATTTTCTCGTGCTCGGATTTGTGATGGGAATGGCCCAGGGCGTTTCTATCCTTGTTTCGCAGTATTTCGGCGCAAAGGACGAAAAAAAGCTGCGTCGTTCGATCACGATGTCCGCTTATCTCAATGTGGCGGTCGGTATCCTGACGACGATCATCGCTACGTGGGCGAGCCGGAGCATGCTGCAGTGGATGAATACGCCCGCAGAAATTCTCGATATGGCCGTAGAGTATATACATATCATTTTTTTAGGAACGCTTGTTTCGCTGGCCTATAATTTCTTTTCCGGTATATTAAGGGCGCTTGGCGATGCGAGAAATCCGCTGATCGCGATGATCATTGCGTTTTTGATCAATACAGTTCTTGATGTGTGGTTCGTGGCTGGTCTGCAGATCGGTGTGGCCGGAGCCGCTTATGCGACCGTCATGGCCCAGGGAGTCAGTGCAGTCTATTGTTTCGTTTGTCTGAAAAGGATCGAGCTTCTTCATTTCGAACGAGAGGACTGGAAGGTGGACGGACGTCTTTTCAAACGTTCTTTGACTTTGAGCCTGCCGGTGGCGGTCATGAATTCGATCACGGCGGTCGGGGTCATGGTGCTGCAGACGGCGATCAACGGGTTCGGCGCTTTGTATGTGGCGGGCTACACGGCGGCAAGCAAGGTGATCATCATTCTTGAGCAGGTGAGCAGCACGTTCGGATTTGCGGCTTCGACGTATGTCGGACAGAACATGGGTGCCCTGGAAATCGGCCGGATCAGACAGGGCGTTCGTCAGATCAATGTGGCGGTGCTTTTGATGAATGCGGCGTGCGCTCTTATAATGATCGTGTTCGGAAAAACGCTGATGCGGCTGATGGTGTCGGAAAGCGAGCCGGATGTCGTGCTGGTCGGCTATCATTGTCTCGTGTTTCTTTCTTGTTTTCTTGTGGCTCTCGGTGTTTTATGGGTGCATCGCTGTTCGCTGCAGTCGATGGGAGATACCTTCTATCCGATGCTTTCGGGCATGCTCGAATTTGTTTCCCGCATCTTCTTTGTCTGGATGCTGCCGCGCTTTTTCGAGTTCGACGGAGTGCTGGCCAGCGAAGTATCGGCATGGATCAGCGCAGGGCTCTTTCTTGTGATCGTGTTCCGGTACCGGATCGGGCACATCGAGGTTCAGGAACAGAAAATGGAAAATGCATAATTATTGATCGTGCTTATGCATCTAAACAGCTTTTTCGCCTCCTAAAAATTATAATAATTATAGATCTTTAGAGAGAGATCATAGATAAATTACAGGAGGTTATTATTATGTCTGGACTAAGTACCGGAACAAAAATCGCATACATTGTGATCGGTATTATTTCATGTATTGCCGGGATCTGGCTTTTTATGTACCCAGGAGTCGAAGAACAGGTCCTTGGAATGGTGATGGGCTGGCTCATGATCTTTTACGGGATCATGGCAATCTGCAGCTATTTTGCGGCCGATGCGCTGAAGCCTATCCTTAAGTTCAATATCTGGATCGGTATTTTGCTGATCGTATTCGGTATCGTTCTGCTTTCGAATATTCATGCGACAATGAATTTTCTTGGTATCCTTGTTGGTATTTTCCTTATTTTCGATGCGGCCTTGTCGTTCTGGCTGGCGTTCGAATTGAAAAATACCGGAATGAAGGGATGGGGATGGATCCTTTTCTTCGCCATCTGTACAGCGGTGCTTGCACTGTTCTTCTTCTTTAATCCTGGCGAAAGCGGCTATCTGCTTACGATCCTGATCGGCGCTATGTTTATCAGCGAAGGTGCAGTGGATGTGAGCATCGGCCTTTTTGCGATGTAGGAATTCCTGTTCAATAGGCAAAGGATCCCGAACGATCGATTCGGGATTTTTGTTGCCGTCTTTTGAAGAAATTCCAGAGCCGCATTCTCCATCTATAGTTCGACAGAACTTAGGTGGAGTAAGGCGACCTGGACGGACTATTTTTGTCCCTGATTCTCGATGTATTGTTTTACGATGCTTTCGGTCACTTCAGAAACGGTTCCTATGAAATAGCTCCGGCTCCAGAAGTACGGCTTCCAATAGAATCGTTCAAGATACTCAGGAAACTCTTTCCTCAGTCTTCGGCTGGAAACCGTCTTAAAATTATTGATCAGCTTCGAAAGCTCTGTCTGCGGATTCCCTCCGAAAAGGATGTGTACATGGTCCCTGTCGGTCTCGATGCTCTGTATCGGACATTTCCATTTCTCGTCGAAAATGAAGGATGCGATTTCCTTCAGACGCTTGTCGACCTCTTCGTTCTCGAATACTGGATGGCGGTATTTCGCAACTATAACCAAATGGTAGTTCAGCAGGTAGCAGGCATGCTGATTCGTTTTGTATAAAGTGTTTTTCATGGTATCACCTCTTCTTATAATATACAATAACTAATTGTAGTTTTCCTCTTTTTGTGGTAAAATAAAACCATGAAGAAGTATACCAGCACAGCTTCCTGCAGGGTCCGTCTCTCCAAAGAATGGACGCAGGCAATTCAGGACACCATCCAATACTATCAGAACGCCGTTTCCTGGCTCATCCCTGTCGCTCTGGCGGAGTATGATTCTTTTTCCATGCTCAAAGCGAACGCGAAGATGACGCATATGGAAAAGCTGGTACACTCCACTTCGAAACGAAAGGCAAAATACAAAGGTTTCGACAAAAAGTTCTACAAGATGCCGTCTTATCTGCGAAGGAGCGCGCTCGTTGCGGTAATAGGAATCGTTTCTTCCTTCATGTCGAATCTCGAGAACTGGAAGAAAAACGGCATGCACGGCAGAAAACCGAAGCTGCGTATCAACCATTCCAAGATGCCGTGTTTTTATAAAGGAAACATGTTCAAAGCCGACGAAGCTGGCGATACTTGTCAAATCAAGCTCCGTTCGAACGGAGACTGGGCTTTCTTTTTGTTTCGCCTGAAGAAAACAGATATGGAATATATCCGCAGGCATTGCGACCTCGAAGACGCTTCGGCGCCCACTTTGGAACGGGCTGGAAGAGGATATGCGCTCCGGTTTGCTTTCGAGAAAAAGTATGTTCTTGAAGAAGAGGTGCACCGCATCTGTGCTGTCGATCTTGGCATGAACAGCGATGCGGTCCTGTCGGTCATGGATGCAGAAGGCACTGTCTCTGCCAGGAAGTTCATTTCCTGCGCAGAAGAAAAAGACCGTCTGCATGCACTGCTGGACCGGATTGGAAAACAGCAGGCTTCAGGAAACAGAAAGAACAAGAAGCTATGGGCTTTTGCTCAGCATATGAACGAAGAAATATGCCGGAAGACGGTAATCGAAACCATACGCTTTGCCAGAGAGCATGGATGCGGATGCATCGTGATGGAGCATCTGGACTTTTCGAAAGGAATGAAAGGAAGCCGAAAGCAGAAGTTCCATCACTGGAGACACCGGTTCATCGTGCAGAAGATGGAATATAAAGCACATCTGAACGGCATGCGGTTTTCGACCATCAATGCATGGAATACGTCCAGGCTTGCGTTCGACGGAAGCGGAAAAGTCCTGAGAGGAAAAGAAATCCGAAACGGGAAGATTCCGAAGGTCTACGGACTGTGCGAATTCACGAGCGGGAAGATCTATAACTGCGACCTGAACGCGTCATACAATATAGGAGCGAGATACTTCATCCGTCAAAAGACGGCGAATCTTACCGATTCCGAAAAGATAACAATTGGGGCAAAAGTTCCCCAGACTAAAACAAGAACCTCGCAGACATTGGACACCTTGAGACAGCTGAATGCTGTCCTGCAGTGCGTATAGGTGTACAGTGGCGGTTCTGTCTGTCCTGGTTTCGTGCGGGTCCTGAAGACAGCAGTTTTCGGGATGCTGAGCGATTCTGTATGACAGGCGGGATAATCTTCAGTCCCTAAAGGACGAAGCGCCCCTATCTATAGGATAAGTGCGCAGAGAAGAAGCACCATCTATAGTTCGACAGAACTTAGGTGGTGAGGTTCACAAAGCTTTTATAATAAGGAACATTGAAAGCGAGGAAGTCCATTGAAAACACAGTACAATGTATCGTTAAAAGATTTTTCAACACTTCATATCGGTGGTCCGGCGAAGCTCGTCCTTCATCCGGAAACGGTCGAGGACATGCAGCAGATCCTTGGCGAATACGATATCGAAGATCTATATATTCTGGGCAACGGGTCCAATATCCTGTTTGATGATGAAGGGTATGACGGGGTGCTTGTTCATATCGGCGCGCCGTTCAACGCCATTTCGGCTGTAAAGGAAAATGTGGTGTGCGTGCAAAGCGGCGCGACCAACGAAGAGCTGGCCGCCTACTGTGCAAAGAACGGGCTTGGC
This sequence comes from Erysipelotrichaceae bacterium OPF54, assembly GCA_022834735.1. GTDB lineage: Bacteria > Bacillota_I > Bacilli_A > Erysipelotrichales > Erysipelotrichaceae > Dubosiella. Next base: position 2,888,117 of record BQKD01000001.1, on the reverse strand, counting down.
GGCTACGAGTTTGCCAGCGGGATCCCGGGAACGATCGGCGGCGCCATCACGATGAATGCCGGAGCCTATGACGGGGAAACGAAAGATGTCCTGATCGGCGTGGAATATATTGATGAAAATGGTGTGCTTGTATACAAAAGCAATGAACATCTTGACTTGTCCTACCGGCATTCGTATTTTACGGATCATTTCGGGATCGTCGTGCATGCCTACTACAAATTCGAGCCGAAGGATCCGGACGAAGTGCAGGCAAGGATCGATGAGCTGACACAGAAAAGGTGGAGCAAACAGCCGATGGAATCCTATAGCGCGGGAAGCACGTTCAAGCGCCCTGAAGGTCATTTTGCGTCGGCTTTGATCGATCAGAGCGGGCTGCGCGGTTTCAGCGTCAACGACGCGGCAGTGTCTGAAAAACATACGGGTTTCCTGATCAATAAAGGGAATGCGACAGCGCAGGATTTCAGGGATCTGATCGAACAGGTGCGCCGGAAGGTGCATGAGGATCACGGGGTATGGCTGGAGTGCGAAGTAAAACAGGTGCATAATAAGTAATATATTGGATTTGCCAATTCAAACGATAACATGACGATTTAAGTGTTATCGTTTTTTTGCTTAAATGCAGATAGTTCGTATTCCTCGTAAATCGAACACCGAAGTTCTGATAAAAGAAAAACCTGTCCCTTTTTGGAACAGGTTCATGTATGAATGGGTGCAGATATTTGATATTACTCTCCGCCCAGTTTGCTGGAAAGGAACCAGCCGAACGCGAAGGTCAGGATGCCGATCATCAGCTGAATGATCGAAAAAGAAGACCAGTCCGTATTGAGCAGGATCGCGATCGGACTAGCCAGCAGAAGACCGATGATCGCCCAGTACGTCTGGGTCTGGAACCGCTCGAACAGCCATTCGATGAGCTTCGCGATCGCAAAAACACCGACCACGATCCCAAGGCCGAACGGAATAAATACGCCGACACAGTACAGCAGGGAATTCAGATTAAAATGAACAAGCGAATCCACAGCCAGATTGACGGTCGAAAGGATCGGTTCGTAATATCCTAAGGTCATGAGCATCATGCTGCCGCTCACGCCCGGGATGACCATCGTGGCAGCCGCAACGATCCCGATAAGAAAGAGCAGGATCACATTCACAAAATTCAGATTCATGTCGGCTTGCGAATCCGCTCCGCCTGAAGCGACCGCCATCGCGATGACGATCATGAAAAAGACGATGCACGGGATCGCCATGCTCAGATCGAAGCCCTTGTTTTTGACATGCTTCGTAATAAATGGAACGCTTCCGAGGATCAGCCCGCAGAAAGCGAGATTGGTCGGGATCGGGTAGGTTTCGATCAGAAACTCGAACAGTCTCGAAAAGACGACGATCGCCACAGCGATGCCGACAAAGATCGGCATAAGAAAGCGCATGCTTTTTTTGAACCGGCTGAACAGGTGGGTGATCGATTCGATCAGTTTGTCGTAAATACCGAGCGCGACCATCATCGTTCCTCCGCTCACGCCCGGAATGATATTGGCAATTCCGATCAGGATGCCTTCCAGTATCGTTTTTAACATTCATGTTCTCCTTCAAATTTCCATACAAGTATACCATAAAACGAAAAAAGACAATGTAAAATGCATGGAAACGTTTTTCTCAGGCAAAAAAGATGAATCATGACACACGCATCCTATATAATGCAGCGCATAGAAAGAAAGGAGCACACAATGATCATTCAAAAACCGAAGAAACAGCAGCTGCGGCCAGCCTGCATGCAGGATATAAAAAAAGATAATCATCTGATCGACCGTTCAGGAGAAACATATAAAATTCTCGAAGTTGTATTTGAATACGAAATGTGGAAAATGCTCATTCAGAACGTCGATAAACGGAGGACAAAACATGTTCCCTGCAGCATGATCGATCAATATATGGTCCATGCATGCTGATACATTGTATTATATTTCCTGATCCTGAAGCGGCAGGATCTTTTTTTTGAAAGCAGTTTCAGATTTTGATACAAAATTCAACGGGAAAGTCTCTATACTTTGTATAAAGGAGTGAAAGCATGAAAGTAAAAAGTATAGAAGAATTTCCGGAAAATTTCTTATGGGGCGCTTCTTCGAGCGCCTTTCAGATCGAAGGAGCAAATCAGGAAGATGGAAAAGGGCTGTCAGTAGCGGATACCAGACCAGTCCCGGAAGGGATTTCAGATACCCGGCTTGCAGCCGATCATTATCATCGCTATCTCGAAGATGTACAGTTGATGAAAGAAGCGGGGCTGCGGGCTTATCGGTTTTCAATTGCGTGGACCCGCATTTTTCCTAACGGAGATGACCCGGTACCAAATGAAAAAGGACTAGCGTTTTATGATCAATTGATCAATGCGCTGCTCGAAGCAGGAATTACTCCGATCGTGACATTATGGCATTTTGACTTGCCTGATGCTCTCAACAAAAAATACGGAGGATGGCTAGGTAAAGAAACCGTCGAAGCGTATGAACGCTATGCGAAGCTATGTTTTGAACGATATGGCAACCGGGTAAAATACTGGCAGTCAATCAATGAACAAATGATGATGGTATTCAATACATCCACTCTGCTTGGAAAAGAGGATGGTCTTGCAGCACAGATGCAGGCTTGTGTGCATATGAGTCTTGCCGAGAAAAAAGCGATCCGTTTATGCCATGAAATTGTAAAAAATGGAAAAATCGGACCATCCAGCGCATTTCAGATCTGTTATCCATTGACTGCCGATTCAGCTGATGTGCAGGCTGCTGCAGATGCTGAGGAATATTTGAGCTATCTTGTGCTCGATCTGAGCGTCCGCGGCGAAATTCCTGCCGGATTTGGTGCATATCTGAAAGAGAAAAATGCCTATCCATATTTGACAGAAGAAGAATGGGATCTGCTCAAAAGCGATCGCCCGGATTTCCTAGGAGTTAACTATTATGCATCGCTAGCTGTAAAAAAACCAGGTCCAATAGATCCGAAAGCGGATCTCGCTTTTTTCAATATGGAGGACTATGTGATCGTAAACAATCCGTTTTTACCTACCACAACATGGCTGCGCGGCAGTTACGATCCGTTAGGTATGAAATTAACGCTGCGAAAGCTGAACGATCGGTACAGGCTTCCAATGATCATTACTGAAAACGGATATCCGCAGACCGAAGCGCCGGACGAAGAAGGATGTATTAACGATCAGGAACGAATCGACTATATCGCCGCTCATCTTCATGCAGTGAAAGAAGCAGTTTCAGAAGGCATTCCTGTATTTGGCTATAATATATGGAGCTTTATGGATTTGTTATCTGGTTCGCAGGGATATAAAAAGCGGTATGGCCTCGTTTATGTAGATCATCAGGAAGGGAATAGAGGCACATTAAAACGAATGCCAAAAAAATCCTATAACTGGTATCGTAATGTGATCAATACAAACGGCAAGTATATTTAAAAAAATTGAAACAGGTTGAAAAAAGATTCGGGAAGATATGGAATAATATCTTCCCTTTTTCGTGGCTTTCACACAATTAATTCAGATTGATATAAGTGGTAATACGTCAGGATCAGTTGATCAATTAGAAACTGAAGCGCGATCATGCCCATGTTGTTATCGAAGGATCCGCCAATCATGTAAAAGTGATCATACAATTCTTTTCCGTAAGCGTTCGGATTTTGTGAGATTAAAATTCTTGGAACATTATTTTTTTGCAGAATAGGCAGGATTTCTTTCTGATGGTTCCACGAACCGCGCAAGGAAACCACGATCACAAAATCGGCTGGACCATAATCTGTTTTCCGGCTCCGGGGAGCCAGAGAAGCAGGCTGGACATGAATAAACTTTTTGAATAACCCAAGCTTTTGCTGCATATACATAAAAAGCAGTTCGTATCCCATATATCCGGCAATATATACATTTGTATGATCATGGATCTTGCGGACGAGCTCGCAAAGCATGGCTGGTGTAATGGTTTGACAAAGCTGATTCAGGCATTCAAGGGCTTCTCTTTTAAAATAGGCAAAACTCGTTTCATAAGGCTGATTCAGATAGTCAGAAGTATAGTCGATCTGAAATCCGTAGGGGACTTCCAGCTGGTTTTTAAAAGCGGAAAAATTCTTGTAGCCAAGCATGCGGCAAAAACGGGACAATGTCGCAGTCGACACAAAAAAACGATCTGCCATTTCATAAATTGTCATGGAATGTAACTGCTCGATCGAATCGAGCATTTGGCTGGCAAGCGCTTTATATGTGCTTTCTTCCGGATGACCGTCAATATAAAGCATGAGCTGATGCATGATGAAATCCATAAATTTCCTCCTGAAGTTTCAAATTTTGAAACTGATTTCATTTTCCGTGCACTAATTTTTTAGGAACGTTGTCTATACTGTAAGTGTATTCAAAAACAATAGATTATACAAGGAGGGAATGAATTATGAAAAAGATTCAAGGATGGCTTGAAAATGTGTTGGTGCCGGTGTCTACGGCGATTGCGAGCAATGATTTTATGCAGTCGCTGAGCACCGGTATGATGAGCGTACTGCCAATCATGATGGTCGGCGCAGTCTTTTCGATTTTGATGAATCTACCGATTGATGCGTATAAAACATTCTTATCCACATCAGGCATCAGCGATATTTTCAATCTTGCAGTAACGATGACAACTGAGCTGATTGCTGTGTTTATGACCTTTTTTATTGCGCGCAGTTTCTCATCGACATGGGGACATGCTGATCAGAGTGCGACGATCGGCGTTGTCGCAATGGTCGCGTTCTTTATCCTGATCCCGTTCGGATTGAATGAGGCAGGAACAAAATTCATGGAATTCACTTATCTTGGCTCCATGGGCATGTTTGTCGGAATTCTTACGGGAATATTGACAGCCAGGATTTACTGTACGGTCCTGGATAAAAATATTACTATCAAGCTGCCGGACGGAGTTCCAGGCAATGTCATGAATTCATTTATCGGAATTATCCCGGCTCTGATCATTGCGGTTGTATTCCTGCTCATTAACGTTTTATTTACTTTTACGCCGTTTGAAAATATCTTTAACTGCATGTACACCTTGCTGCAGGCTCCGCTGCAGTCGCTGGCTGGAAATATCGGTTCGATGATCGTGCTTGTCGTGGTATGTCAGATCTTATGGTTCTTCGGGATCCACGGATCGATGACCGTGCTCAGCGTTATTTTTCCGCTATGGATATCTATGTATGCAGAAAATGCGGCAGCCGTGGCTGCAGGAGGAGAAGTTCTCAATCCGATCAATGTCACTTTCTTTGATTTCACAACGATTGGAGGCTGCGGATGTACGCTTGGCCTGAGCCTGCTTCTGTGCTTCATGTCAAAATCGAAGATTTCCAAAGAGTATGGAAAACTGTTTCTTCCGTGCGGAATCTTTAATATCAATGAACCGATGGTGTATTCGATGCCGCTGATGCTCAATCCGCTTTTCCTGGTACCGTTTATCCTGGCTCCTCTGCTGGGCGTTCTTATTGCTTATGTATGTATCTGCGTGCTTGGAATCGTTCCGGCGCCGCAGGGAATCATGAACCTCTCCTATGTCCCGGCTATGTTCCGCGGATTCATCAATTGCGGATGGCAGGGGATTCTCATGGAAATCGGCATCATCATGATGTCCATGCTAGTCTACTTCCCGTTTTTCAAAATATTTGATCAAAAAAACGTAGAAGAAGAAATGAATGCAGAAAAAGAATAGAAATAGAGAAAGGCAGGAAGCGAAAGTTCAAGATCACAATCGCTTTCCTGCTTTTTCCTTTTGATACGAGAGCTGCAGCACGTCTGCGGCGATTTTTTTTTGCGTTTGAGTATTGTATTGGTAAACTTTTCGTTTATAATAATTGTGTTTGCTAAATTGAATCAGAAGTTTACAAATAATAAACAAAAGGAGAGATGAGGAACCGGTAATGGATATTGGCACAAAAATCAAACAGCTGCGGCTGGTCAACGACCTTACCCTCGAAGAGCTCGCTTCGCGAAGCGAGCTGACAAAAGGATTTTTATCGCAGGTCGAACGCAATCTGACCAGCCCGAGCATTTCTACGCTCGAAGATATTCTTGAAGCGCTCGGAACAAATCTGTCCCAGTTCTTTCAGGAAGAGCCGGATGAAAAAGTCGTATTTACCAAAGACGACTTTTTTGTCGACGAACGGGATGATCACACGATTGCCTGGATCGTTCCCAACGCCCAGAAAAACGATATGGAACCGATCCTGCTCACGATCAAGCCGAAAGGAAAAAGTCAGACCATGACTTCGTATAACGGGCAGGAATTCGGCTATGTCCTGAAAGGAACCATCGAGCTTGTGATCGAGAACAGGCATTGCCGCGTCAAAGCAAAAGAAACGTTTTACCTGGACGGCAGCCGGAACCACTATTTATACAATCCCGGCGAGAAGGAAGCACAGGTTCTGTGGGTCACTACCCCGCCCATGTTCTAGAAAGGAAACAACCGCATGGATCAGGAAAAGAAAAAAATCATTCAGTTTAAAAATATCGTCAAGAAATTTGACGACCAGATCATATTGAAAGGGATCAATCTCGATATTTACGAAAATGAATTTGTGACCCTGCTCGGACCGTCCGGATGTGGAAAAACAACGCTTCTGCGCATCCTCGGCGGATTCCTCGAACAGGATAAAGGCGAAGTAATCTTCGACGGCAAGGACATTTCCAAGCTGCCTCCGTACAAAAGGGAGCTGAACACTGTCTTTCAAAAGTACGCCCTCTTTCCGAACATGAACGTGTTCGACAACATCGCGTTCGGGCTCAAGATCAAGAAAATGAGCAAGGACGTCATCGAGCAGAAAGTCATGAAAATGCTCAAGCTCATCGGTCTGGAAGGCTATGAAAACAAAGACGTAACCCTGATGTCAGGCGGACAGCAGCAGCGTGTCGCCATTGCCAGGGCTCTCGTCAACGAGCCGGACGTCCTCCTGCTCGACGAGCCTCTGGGCGCGCTCGACCTCAAGCTGCGCAAGGAAATGCAGTACGAGCTCAAACGCATACAGCAGGAAGTCGGCATTACTTTTATCTTCGTCACCCACGACCAGGAAGAAGCGCTGACAATGTCCGACAAGATCGTTGTCATGAAAGAGGGAGAGATCCAGCAGGTGGGCTCTCCTCAGGACATTTACAACGAACCAGTCAATAAATATGTGGCACAGTTCGTAGGCGAATCCAATATCATTCCGGGCCGTATGATCAAGGACCGTTTCGTCCGCTTCGACGATCACAATTTCGAGTGCGTGGACGTCGGATTCAAGGAAAATGAACCGGTCGACGTCATTATCCGTCCGGAAGACATCGACATTGTTCCGGAAGGACAGGGAAAAATGTCAGGGACCGTGGAAAGTGTCCTGTTCAAAGGCGTGCATTACGAAGTCATGGTCGAAACGGTGCCGGGAACACACGTTACTGTGAACATGCACGTGAACAAGGACAGCGCCAACGTCAAGGAGGAAGGCGACGTCCGTATTTCGGCCAATGACTTCTACCTCGATATCGAGGATATGAAAGACTGGGACGAGTCCGACCTGATCGCCCGGGCTGACGCGCAGGCATGGTCCAGGGAAACGGACGAGTATTTTCCGATCCAGCATGTGGAAACCGATCTCAAGGACGAGATCGGCCAGTATGATGTGACCTTCTACACTGTCAACAATCTGGCCATTACCCGCCGTATATGGGTCGTCGACCAGAAAGTCGTCGAAAACAGGAAGGCCAACGAAGCCGTGTCCGCATTCAACTTCTTTAAGACAGTCGACGAGATCAAGGAATCGATGGCACTCGATACCGATCTGAAAACGTGGGCCAACGTCCAGGGCTGGAAGCTCGACGACGAAAATGAAACGGTCGATCTGTCTGTCGATTACAATTTTGATCCGGAACATATCCGGGAAGGCATTTACAAAGTGACCTTCTGGACGACCGGTCGCGAATTCAAGATCCATACGACCGACTATGTCGAGGAAGGAAAAGAAGTCGGGATCACGTTCTTTCCGGAAGACATTCACGTTATGGAGAAAATGGGATTCTGATGCGCAAGTTCAGACAGTTAACGATCCCGTATTTGATCTGGGCAGTTCTCATGCTGCTGCTTCCGATGGTGCTGATTTTTATGTATTCATTTCTTCAGCCCGGCAACTCGATCGTCCATTTTCAAATATCGCTGGATAACTACATTCGTTTCTTTACCGACAAGGACTTTCTGATCATTTTATGGCGCTCCTTGATCATTGCCCTTAAAACGACCGTGATCTGTCTCCTGCTCGGATATCCGATCGCCTATTTTATTTCGCGCTGCAGCGAAAAAACGCAGGGCATCCTCATCATGGCTATTACCGTGCCGATGTGGATCAACATGCTCGTACGAACATACGCATGGATCGGGATCCTGTCCAAAGGCGGTCTGGCCTCCTGGTTCCTGTCTTTGTTCGGGATCAGGAACGCCGAGCTCCTGTATACCGAAACGGCCGTGCTGATCGGCATGGTATACAACTTTCTGCCATTCATGATCCTGCAGATCAATACTGTTCTTTCCAAAATGGACAAGTCCCTGCTTGAAGCCAGCAGCGATCTGGGTGCCAACAAGTTCCAGACGTTCTGGCGTGTCGTGTTCCCGCTTTCGCTGCCAGGCGTAGTGAGCGGCATCACCCTTGTGTTCCTGCCTGCCGTATCCGCCTTCTTCATTCCGAAGCTGCTGGGCGGCGGACAGTATTTCCTGATCGGTAACGTGATCGAGAATCAGTTCATCACCGTGGGCGAATGGAACTTCGGCTCCGCCATCTCCATGATCATGGCCTTCGTGATGATGCTGCTGATGATGCTCGTACGAAAAATGGATAAGAAAAGCGGACGGGAGGATTCATGATGAAAACGAAAAATTCGCGGATCTTCGGCAAGGTTCTCATGGCCCTGACGATCGTCTTTTTCTATCTCCCCATTGTGTTCATGGTCATTTTCTCGTTCAACAGCAGCAAGTCGCTGACCGTTTTTACCGGCTTTTCGATGCGCTGGTACGAGGCCATGCTCAAAAACCACAGCATGATGGAATCCTTGTATGTCACCCTGATCATCGCGGTCGCGGCCACAGTGATCAGCACCTTTATCGGAACGATCACTTCGATCGGTCTGGTGTATTCGAAAAAATGGGTCAAACGCTTCGTTCAGCAGGTCAATGATCTGCCCATGATGAACCCGGAGATCGTGACCGCCATCGGCCTGATGCTCCTGTTCATCACGTTTCGTGTGGAAAGAGGCTTCACCACCCTGCTGCTGGCCCATATCGCGTTCTGTATCCCGTATGTGATCCTGTCGATCATGCCGAAGCTGCGCAGCCTCGATCCGAACCTGGCCGACGCGGCCATGGATCTGGGCGCCACTCCGTGGCAGTCGCTGACAAAGGTCATTGTTCCGCAGATCATGCCCGGCATCGTATCGGGCGCTTTGATTGCCTTTACGATGTCGTTCGACGACTTTATCATCTCGTACTTCACGACCGGACAAGGCGTCAAGAACCTGTCCATCATGGTGTATACGATGAGCAAACGTGTCAATCCGAGCATCAACGCGATCAGTACGCTTGTCGTGCTCTTTATCACGCTCGGCCTGTTCGCTGCCAATATCATTTCGATCCTGCGCAAAAAGGCCCAGGACAAGGTCGTGGCTCTGGACGGCCAGTTCCGGGCGCCAAAACGCAAAGGGCCGAAGATCGTTGCTGCCCTTCTTGTGGCAGTCCTCGCGATCGGGCTGTTTTCTTATAAAAAGGCGTCCGACGACAACAAACCGTTTGCCGGGCAGACGCTGCATGTGTACAACTGGGGCGAATATGTAGGCGAAAACTTTATTTCCGGCTTTGAAGAACAGACCGGAGCCAAGGTCGTCATGGACAACTTCGAATCCAATGAACAGATGTATATCAAAGTGGCCAACAATGAATCGTACGACATTCTTGTGCCGTCGGACTACATGATCCAGCGACTGATCCAGGAGGATCTGCTGCAGCCGCTCGATCGCAGCCGGATCAGCGCTTCGCTCGATCTGCTCGATTCCAACGTTCTCGATCTGCCGTACGATCCGGGCAATCAGTATTCTGTACCGTATTTCTGGGGCAGCGTCGGTATCGTCTACGATAAATCGAAAGTCGATATCAAAGATCTGGAAAAGGAAGGATTCAATATTTTCCTCGATCCGAAATACAAGGGCGATCTGTATTTGTATGATTCGGAACGCGACTCGTTCATGATGGCCCTGAAAGCGTTAGGCTATTCGATGAATACCGAGGATCCAGACGAGATCCAGGCCGCTTATAACTGGCTGCTTCAGTGCGTGCAGACCATGAATCCGGAAATCGTGACTGATGAGATCATCGACAATATGGCCCAGGGAAGAAAAGCGCTTGGTCTGGTGTATTCCGGCGATGCCACGTATGTGATCTCCGAAAATCCGAACATGGGCTATTTTGTTCCGGAACAGGGATCCAATTTATGGAGCGACGCGATGGTCATTCCGAAAAACGCCCAGAATGTGGATCTTGCGTATGAATTTATCAACTATACCTGCCAGTATGAGGCAGCGTATGATAATTCAAGCTATGTCGGTTATACCGCAAGCAATATGGAAGCGCAGGATGAGCTGGCAGAAGGCGAGTTTGCCGGCATCGAATCCTATGTTCCGCGTTCGGACAACCCGAACGATGAAGTGTTCACATACAATGAAAACACGCGCAAGACGATCGCGGATCTCTGGTCGCGTGTCAAGATCGCGGCCAGCAACGCCGCGAAATAGGAGGCATGATGAAAGATAAAAAGAAAGGGGTCCTTCTTGATCTGGACGGCACGCTCTGGGACTCTTCCAAAGCGGTTGTCAAAGCGTGGAACGAGATCCTTGAAAAATATGGTCTGGAACCGCTGAGCGATGAAGATATGAAACGGGTCATGGGCCTTTCCATGAACCGGATCGCCGATATCCTGTTTCCGAATCTGGAGCCGGAAAAGCGCTATGCGCTCATGCGGGAATGCGAGCTGCATGAAAACGAATATATCCGTCGGCATGGCGGGGTCCTTTTTGAAGGGGTCCCTGCCTTGCTTGCCAGGCTGTCAAAGCATTACTTTACAGCTATCATTTCCAATTGTCAGAAAGGCTATATCGAAGCGTTCATACAATATTACGGGCTGGGAAAATACATCGATGCGACCCGGGCATACGGCGATCTTCAAAAAGAAAAGGACGAAAATATCCAGGATGTCATGAAGGAGAACGATCTTGGATCGGCTGTCTATGTGGGCGATATTTACAACGACTATGTGTGCGCGCAGAAAGCAGACGTGCCTTTCATCCTGGCTGCCTATGGCTTTGGTCCATTTGATCATGAGCCAAGAGCGGAAAGCGTAGAAGAGGTGTTCGCAATCGTGCAGGAGGTGCTGGAATAGGCATCTCGATTTTGTTCATATTTCTAAAAGCGTACAATATGGAAAAAGGAGTAGAGAAACTATGGCACACTTTTTCAAACATATTGGTGAAGATATCAAAAAATATATGAGCGAGATGGACGAGGAAATGACGCCGGAAGACGCGAAAAAGAAGGACGATGCGGCCCTGGCGCAGGCAGTCGATTCATTGTCCGGATCATTGAAGCTTGATGACGACCAGAAAACACTGCTGATGAATACGATGCAGAAAGTGGTCGACCAGAGCTTTCAGAACGGCTTCTCCTGCGGCTATATGAATGGCAGCATGGTAGGAAGTGAAGAAGGTTTCGATTAGGACAGGCAGAAAAGCGAAGTATATTCTTTTGTTAGCTAAGAAAAACAGGAATCATGAATTTCTGATGCAGAAAAACTGATTCCTGTTTTTTAATGTTTAGATCTGTTAAATCGGGATAATTTAAAATAACTACTTTTTAGCAATTTCAAAATATTCCGGCTTTTAGATATAAATTATATGGAGAGTTATACAACAAATGAAATACTGCATGGATTAGAATGGGCAATTAGTATTACACCCATGTATGAAGTAGCATCTAGATACACAGTGAACAGATGCCCGGATATTGCAGCGACTTTAAAGGTACCACTACTAGTTGAATAAGTTCCATAACCTGCCCCTAAACCTGATGTAATATCTGTTGCTCTTAAAGAAACGACTAATCTAGAAAATGGAGCGAACATAGTTACTTGCCATGAACACACACCTCCTCCAACATAATTCAATGTAACTGTTCCTGCGTTACCAGTTACTGTTTTACGTTGTTTTTCTAACCATGCTTTTCCCTCAGGCGTAAATTCAATTGGTATAGTAATTTGCTCTCCTTCTTCCAAAACTAATTCTGATGAATTATAACTTATCGGGGCTTGATAACTTTGAGCAGAAATAATTAATGGACTAGACTGAACACATAAAACCAACGCTAATAAAAAAGAAATAATTTTTTCATATGAGTCTCTTATTCTTTTGGATTTTTTAAAATACATTTTAAATTCAATGGTTAAAACTTAAAATTAAATTGCAAAGTCTAAAAAGTGAACATGTTAAATTGTATTTTTCTTCTAAAGACAAAAAGTTTTTTCCATTCAATACAATGAGAATGTTTTTTTCTTCTATGCCAGTTAATTTAGATATCATTTCAACACTCAAACCATAATCATATAGCAGGTTTTCTAAACAAGCTTTAACAAAAAAATCATTATCCGGTTTATACTCAATTGAAGATTTTAAATTAATTAGAAAGTTGATTTGTTTTGCTTCGGTATCAGCATCGCATTTTTCAAACAAACGATTTAATTTATTTTCGTTAAATCCTAATTCAGAAATGATTTTTTCTTTATATGAAGTATTGTCCATTTATTCACCTTCTCCAAACTTATTATTGTAGATAACGTTATCTTTATTAAATTATAACAATAATTAACGGCAAAAACAAATGATATTTGTACAATATAATATAAATTTACTTCTAAAATCCAAATTATTTATAAAACACTTTTCTTCAATGAGTTTTCCTTGTGCTGAAAGACATTTTTCAAATTTGTGATCTTCGAAATGTTTTACAGTGAATAATTCCATGACGAAAAGGGCAGATCGCTCTGTCCGATTTAAAATATCGATCTGTCTATTATTCGTTTTGGATGTTGCGCATCAATTGTACGAACTCTTTCTTGCATAAGCTCTGCTGATGCACAATGTGATCTGCCTTGCGTGACAGATCATTTTTCCGCCGATCCTGACAAATGCCTTCCTGAATGTATTCATCCGCATACGTACAATGCCCGGCATGTGTTTTGCTTTCCGATTCAGGAACAGAAGATAAATATTGTATACCCAGGCTTTGAGCAGAAACTCGAGCTCGTTGGACAGGAACTTTGGATAGGACAATGTGCCTGCACCAAAATCGTCTTTGAGCTCTTTGGTGAAGTAGAGAAACTATGGCACACTTTTTCAAACATATTGGTGAAGATATCAAAAAATATATGAGCAAGATGGACGAGGAAATGACGCCGGAAGACGCGAAAAAGAAGGACGATGCGGCTCTGGCGCAGGCGGTCGATTCATTGTCCGGATCATTGAAGCTTGATGACGACCAGAAAACACTGCTGATGAATACGATGCAGAAAGTGGTCGACCAGAGCTTTCAGGACGGCTTCTCCTGCGGTTATATGAATGGCAGCATGGTAGGAAGCGAAGAAGGTTTCGATTAGGACAGGCAGAAAAGCTTGTCCTTTTTTCATGTCCTTTTTATAATTTTTTGTGAATAAAGGAGAATCTGAAATGGAGAAAAAATACGAAAGAAATACCGGACTGGATGTATTGCGGGTCATTGCGTGCTTCATGGTCGTCTTCCTGCACGTATCGTCCCGCTTTTTTTCCGCCGTACCCATTGATACATTCAACTGGAAAGTCTATACGTTTTATGACGCGTGCGTGCGCAGTGCCGTACCTCTCTTTGTGATGCTGAGCGGCGTGTTCTTCCTGGCGCCCCGGGAAATGACGCTCAAAAAACTGTACGGAAAATATATTATCCGTCTTGCGGCAGCCTATGTGATCTGGTCGGCTTTGTATACGATTTATGATGTGCTGGCAGGAGAAGTTCCGTTCAAACTGCGTTCGATCCTTCATGCGTGGATCGAGGGACCGGCTCATTTGTGGTACATTCCGATGCTGATCGGCCTGTATGTGATCTCGCCTTTTCTGAAAAAGATCACCCAGCTCAGTTCAAAAAAACTGGTCGAATACGGATTGATCCTGTTTGCAGGCGCCTCTTTGATCCGTACGATCACCTATATCCCGATTTTTCCGGGTCATACGACATTCGTTCTCCTGAGCGAACAGCTGCCGCTCAGCTATATCCTGCGCTATTACAGCTATTTTTTGCTTGGATGGTTCCTGGTCAATTTTCCGGTGCGTTCAAATTGGAGAAAATGGATCTATGCCGGCGGCCTTGTCAGCCCGTTCCTTTGTGCCGTGACGACTGTTCTCGTATCCATGAAAAAAGGCGTTGCGGCAGAGGATCTGTTTTCCAATTTCACGCTCTTTACCTTGCTGGAGGCAATGGCCATCTTTATGATCAGCAGCCGGTATTCCTCTTTCAGGAAGAAATGGAAACCTGCGCTTGAATTTCTTTCCTCCTGCACTCTGGGCATCTATTTGTCGCATATCCTCGTTCTGCGCCTGCTGGCCTCATGGATCGATCTGGCCTCGCTGAACGCTTTGTGGATGGTACCGCTCGTTTCGCTTGTCGTGTTTTTTGTTTCTCTTCTTTTGACAATGGCGTTGCGCTCGGTCAAAGGTGTCCACAAGCTTGTGTAACATTTGCAGGTATTTGTTTTTCTCTTTTTATTGCATTAGTAATTCTCAGCCGGTATACTGAGTTTTGAATTGGAAAAGAGGAGAATTTGATGAAAGAAGAAAATAAAAATATGACCCCTCCGCCTTTTGACCCGGGCAGAAAACCCGAACCGACACCATGGTACAAGCGGAAAGAAACGATCATCGGGATCGTGATCGCAGTGATCGTGCTTGGCGCCATGATCAGTGCCATAACGTTCGGGGCCCGCCTTATAACAAACCATACGATTGCTTCGATCGTTTCCGAAAAACACGAGTACCGTATGCTCAATGAAGCGGGCGAGTATATCGCTTCCGGAACGCTGGATGTATATGACGGTCCGGAAGGCACGAAGACCGGCGGTTCTTTCAAGGAAAACGATATTGTCTGGTGCGATAACACGGCCTATATTGATGAGACCGAAGGATTGTGGGGCCAGACGAAGACCGGCTGGATCCTGATCCGCGATGAGGATGGTTCCTATGCGAGCGAAAACGTGCTGACCGAAACAAGCGATGGTCCGGGCACGATCGAGGCTGCCAAGGAAATCATCCTGTATTCCGATCCGTCGGAATCGGCTGAGCAGACCGGCACCCTGGCCAAGGACGAGCAGGCGCGCTACACGGCTGTTTTCCGCGACCTGATCGGTCATGAGTGGTACGAGCTCGAAAACGGTTCGTGGGCTGCACAGAGCAGCAGCGTGAAAGAGATCCAGTCCAAAGAGTCCAAGGATGAGCCACGGACGGATGAGGAAAAAAGCGATACGGAAACAAAGGAAACGGATGAGGAAACGATTCCTACCGAATTTGCGGCAAAATACGCGATGAAGATCCGCAAGGAACCGAACCTGGACGCTGAACAGGTCGGCTCCATCAAGGAGAACGAGAAAGTCATGATCACCGAATTAAAGGATGGCGATAACGAAAGCGTGTGGGGAAAAATTGAGGATGGAAAATGGGTATGCATGCAGGATAAAGAGTATACTTATTTCGAAGAGACAGAAACAGAAGATACAAAGGAGACGGAGCAACCGTAGGGAACTGGTATGACAGAAAAAGAAATGAGAAAACTTTCACGTCTTGAGCTGCTCGAGCTGTTCGTCGAAAAGTCGAAAGAGGTGGAGCGGCTCAAGGCCGAGCTGGCGCAGGCCAACAAAAAACTGGAAGATCGTCGTCTGCTTTGCGAGCAGACAGGAAATATCGCGCAGGCGGCCCTGGAGATCAACCATATTTTCGAGCAGTGCCAGCAGGCAGCGGACGATTATCTTGCCAGCGTCCGTTCAGCCGTCAAGCCCGGACAATAAGAAAGAAAGATCTGATCATCATGCAATGGATCGGATCTTTTATTTTTTTGTATTTTGTGTATTCAATGGCATGGTTTTTGCGTACAATAAAAAAGGTATGAACAAGATAAAAATAAGGGGAAAAGTCCGCTGGATCCTTGCAGGAACGGCGGCAGCTGCAGGCATCGGCCTGTGTATCGTGTTCTGGCCGCGCTCTGTTTCGGAAGGAGAGAAATATATCAAGGAACAGGAACAGAAACCGGTCGAGGAACTTCTTGGAACGCTTGCCCGGAAACGCAATGCGGAAATAAAAGCGATGAATGATGCCGGACAGCTGAATGTGTTCGATCTTCTCGATTCCTATGCGATCCTTGGCGATTCGCGGGCCGTGAATTTTAAAAACGTGCTGGAGCCTGAAAGAGTGATGGCAGATATCGGAGTAAAGATCACCAATATCGATCAGTATATCGATACGCTCAAGTCGATGCAGCCTCAGAATATTTATATCATGTACGGGCTGAACGATATCCAGTCGAATCTGAATGGCCTGGAAGGCGGGTACGGAAAAATTGTCAAGGACGAGCTGAACAAGATCAAAGAAGCCTGCCCGCAGGCAAAGATTTTCATCATCGGGATCCTGCCGGTACAGGGAAACGAAGCGATGAACGGGCAGATCGCCACGTATAATGAAATACTTCGGCAGGAATGCGAAAAGAACGGCTGGATCTATATCGATACGTCGGATCTGGCAGAAGAACAGTATTATGAACAGGATGGCGAACATTTTACAGCCGCCTTTTATCCTCTTCTGACAGCACGTATGCTGGAGGCAGCCCAATGAAAAAAGAACAATTGTATATCGCCGTCAAAGGAGCGCTTGTCGTGCTGCTGGCCGCGATGATCATTCCGCATTTCGTGATGCCGAAAAATTCGAATGTGCCTTTTGATACGGTCGTGCAGAAGACGACTGCCGGTCTGGACATGGAACTGTATCCGTCCTGTACGGCGCAGGATATCAAACGCTATCTTGGGCTTGTTCCCTCGCAGTATGAGCAGGTCGCTTTTTACCGGACCAGCGACGCGCTGAATGCGTCGGAACTTTTGATCGTGCAGTTCAAAGAGGACGGACAGGCAGCTGATTTTGAACAGAAGATCGGCGAGCGGATGCGTTCGCAGGAAAAGATCTATGCCGGCTACGCGCCTGAGCAGGAGCAGCTGGTCAAAGACGGCATCGTCTTTGTACGGGCGAATTACGCGCTGTACATGGTCGGAGCGCAGGCTCCGCTTGCGAAACAGCAGTTTGCCCAAAGTCTGCGGGGGTAGGAGCGTATGGTATTCAACAATTTGTTTTTCCTGTTTGCGTTTCTGCCGCTGGCATGGGTCGCTTACAGCCTGATCAGAAACGAAAAGGCGAAAAATATCTTCCTGCTTGCCGCTTCGCTTTTATTTTACGCGTTCGGCTCGCTGACTGATCTCTGTGTCCTGCTCATCCTTGGAGCATGGACATTTGTTTCCGGGCTGCAGCTCGATACAGAAGATGAGAAAGGCCGGCAGCGCACGTTCTGGATCTCGGCCGGCTTTCTTGTGCTTGTGCTGTGCTTCTACAAGTACATTCCGTACTGGTTTTCGGCGCTGAAGCTGCGTTTTCCGATCGGGATCTCGTTTTATACATTTTCGGCCGTTTCCTATCTGGCCGATGTGTACAGACGCAAAGTGCCTGTCCAGAAAAATATTACAGCGTTCGGATTGTATCTTGCCTTTTTCGGCAAAGTGAACATGGGACCGATCAGCGAATACCATCAGCTCGAGGACCAGCTGGTCTCGCGTACGGTTTCCTTGAAAAAATCAGGGAGCGGGGCGCTGATGTTCGTGCGCGGGCTCGTAAAGAAAGTCGTTTTTGCCGACCAGATCGCGCTCGCTTACGCACTGCTCGCCAATGATTCGTCTGTGCTGGGGGCGTGGCTTTTGGGACTGGCCTACACCTTCCAGCTGTATTTTGATTTTTCCGGCTATTCGGATATGGCCATCGGACTAGGCCGGCTGTTCGGGTTTGATATCCCGGCCAACTTCGATCATCCGTATACGGCCCTCAGTGTTCAGGATTTCTGGCGCCGCTGGCATATCGCGCTGTCGAGCTGGTTCCGGGATTATGTCTACATTCCTCTTGGCGGCAGCCGGGCAGGCGAACGGGCGTATGTGCGCAACATCCTGATCGTATGGGTGCTGACAGGAATATGGCATGGACCGAATCTGACCTATATCGCCTGGGGCCTTTATTATGGCGCGTTGCTGCTGTTCGAACATTATTACGGGAAACGGGTGTTGGAAAAGGTGCCGCGTCCGGCGCGGATCGTGCTCATCTTCCTTGTTGCCAATACGGGATGGGTGTTCTTTGCCAATCCTTCGCTCTCTTCGGCATTCAGCCAGCTCGGCTGCATGATCGGGCTGGGAAGTTCGGGGCTGGCTTCGCAGACAGCTTTCTATGTTTTGACGACGTTTGGCGTGCTGTTTGCCGGATGTGTCCTGTTTTCGTCCAGCCTCTTTGATCGGACCGAGAGAACGACGATCTGCGCAAAATACGGCAATGCCGTATGGCTTGGCATCTATATCGCCGCTTTTCTGTGCTGTGTGATCCTGATCACCGCTTCAACGTCGCACGCGTTTTTGTATTTTGCGTTTTAAGGGGACCGTATGAAAAGTGAAAATAAAATAAACGGGCTTGGCAAGAAATTTGTCAAAGTGCTCATGAGCGGATTGTGTATTTGTCTGGTGCTCAATGTTGTGTGGCCGGACAAGGAGAAAAGCATGACGGAAAACCGGATGCTGGCCCGGTTCCCGGCTTTGTCGGCAAGCTTCCTGCAGGATCTGGATGTATATTTTTCCGATCAGTTTGCCGGGCGCGATCTGCTGTTCAAGGGAAGCTATATCATAAAAAGGATGGAAGGAATCCGGCGCATCGACGATGTGTATCTTGGCAAAGGCGCGCTGATCCGCGAAAGCAGTCCTTACGACGAGACGATCGTTTCAAAAAATATGGATGCGCTGAATGCGTTCCGGGCGGCGCATGATGTCAATACGATGCTCATGGTCGTCCCGACGGCCGCGTCGATCGAGAAGGACAGGCTTCCGGCCTTTGCGCCGGTCGGACCGGAGGATCTGGATGCGATCTGGGGGAAAAGCGGCGAAGGAATCACGAACATTGATGTGCGCCAGGCTCTGAATGAGCACAAGGAGGAAACGATTTATTATAAGACCGATCATCACTGGACAAGTCTTGGAGCGTGGTATGCGTACCAGGTACTGGCTGGCAGTCAGGGCTATACGCCGGCCGGCAATACGGTCTATGAAGTGTCCGATCATTTTCAGGGGACGCTGGCTTCAAAAACAGGCAGCCCGTTCCTGAAAGACACGATCGAGCTTTATGTGCCGGACAATGTGCCGGAGTACGTCGTGACGTATGGGAGCGATCAGCATAAGAGCCGGACCATGTACAATTCGAAAGCGATCCATGAAAAGGATCAGTACGAGGTGTTCCTGGGCGCCAACGAAGGGATCGTCCGGATCGAATCGGACAATGACAGCGATAAGCATCTGCTGCTTCTGAAGGATTCCTATGCCAACACGATGCTGCAGTTTCTCATACCGCAGTACCGCACGATCACGATCGTCGATCCGCGCTACTATTATGAGGATCTGGAACGAATCATGCGCAGCGATCTGATCACGGATGTCCTGGTGCTTTACAACTACAGCAACTTTGTGTCCGACAGCTCATTGAGCGATGTCCTGCAGAGCCGGTCGGAAGAACAGTAAAAGAAAGGATCCAAAGCATACTGCTCCGGATCCTTTTTTCAGTCGACGCTTATTTTGCGGGCCAGGACTTCTTCGTAATCTTTCAGGTTTGCCTGGAGCAGTGCCGGCGTATCGAGCTCGTACGGGCATCTGGCGGCGCACTGACTGCAGTGCAGGCACGAACGGATCTTTTCCATTTCCTTTTGCCAGTGTTCCGACAGCCAGTTCTGGCTCGGGGCTCTGCGCAGCATGAGCGACATACGGGCGCACTGGTTGATCTCGATTCCGACCGGACATGGCATGCAGTATCCGCATCCGCGGCAGAAGCTGCCGGCGATTTCTTTTTTCTCCTGTTCGATGAATGCTTTGATCGTCTCATCCATCTGCGGCGTGTCGGTCATGAAGGAAAGCCACTCGTCGAGTTCGCTTTCCTTCTGGATGCCCCAGATCGGCATGACATTTTCGAACTGGCTCATAAAGGCCATGGCAGGTTTCGACTGGTTGATGAGCCCGCCGGCCAGTCCTTTCATGGCAATGTATCCCATCTTGTGCTCTTTGCACAGTTCGATCAGTTCGATCTCCTTGTCCGAAGATAAATAGCTCATCGGAAACTGAAGGGTCTCATAAAGCCCGGATCCGATCGCTTCTCTGGCAATGCCGAGCTTATGGGCCGTAATGCCGATATGCCGGATCTTTCCCTGCTCTTTTGCTTCGAGCATGGCTTCGTACATGCCGGTCCCGTCGCCTGGCTTGTAGACCTGCCCGGCACAATGGAACTGATAAATATCGATATGATCGGTCTGCAGCAGTTTGAGCGAGGTCTCGAGCTGTTCCCAGAACTGTCCGGGGGTTTTTGCCATTGTTTTTGTGGCCAGAAAGTATGTGTTCCGATCGTATTTTTTCAGCGCTTCGCCTACTTTTTCCTCGCTGTCCGAGTAGGCGCGGGCGGTGTCGAAAAAGCGCATGCCGCCATCATATGCTTTGCGCAGCAGCGCAACAGCCTCTTTTTTGGTAATGCGCTGGATGGGCAGGGCGCCGAATCCGTTCTGCACGGCCTGGATGCCCGTGCTTCCTAATGTGATTGTTTTCATATTCTCTTTCTCCTTTATTTAACGATATCATCTTTCTCCTTCTTATGTACAAGAAAAAAACAAATGCTAAAATGAGAGGGAGGTGAACATATGAATTATCAGGAAGTACTGGAAATGAGCAAGGGACACATGGGCGAATGGTGCCGTTCGTGCCCGGTCTGCAATGGACAGGCCTGTTCGAACCATATTCCCGGACCGGGAGCGAAAGGAACAGGGACGGCGGCGGTCCGCAATTACGAGGACTGGCAGAAAGTTTACGTGAATGTCGATACGATCGCTTCCGGAAACGAAGTGGATACGAGCTTTACGATATTTGGCAGAACGTTCAGATATCCAGTTTTTGCCGGTCCGGTCGGAGCGGTGGATATGCATTACAGCGATGAATTGAACGATACGTCGTACAACGATATTCTTGTGCGCGGCGCGAAAGAAGCGGGCATCGCAGCCTGGACCGGCGACGGGATGGACCCGCAGATCATGATAGCTGCGACAAGATCGATCGGCGTCAATGAAGGGACCGGGATCCCGACCATCAAGCCGTGGCCTCTGGAAATGGTGCGCGAAAAGCTTGCGCTTGTCAAAAAGAGCGGGGCGTTCGCGTTCGCGATGGATATCGATGCGGCCGGGCTGCCGTTTCTCAAGACCTTTACGCCGCCGGCAGGCCGGAAAAGCGTAGAGGAGCTGCGCCGGATCAAAGAGGAGAGCGGACTGCCCTTCATCATCAAGGGGATCATGACAGTTGATGGTGCAAAAAAAGCGATGATGGCAGGAGCGGACGCGATCGTGGTATCAAATCACGGAGGCCGGGTGCAGGACGGAGTGCCGTCTACCGCAAGCGTGCTTGGTCCGATCGCTGATGCGGTGCAGGGCAAAATGAAGATCTTTGTCGATGGCGGCATTCGTTCGGGCGTGGATGTGTTCAAGGCGCTGGCAATGGGGGCGGATGCGGTCCTGATTGCGCGCCCGTTTGTCAATGCGGTATATGGTGCGCGCGAGGACGGGATCCATGTTCTTGCTGACCAGCTTGGTCAGGAGCTGGCGGATACGATGCGCATGTGCGGCGCCACGGACCTGAAATCGATCGGCCGTGATATGGTCGTAACGCCATTCGCAAAATAGATTGATAAATACGACGAAAGATGAAACGCCGTTTCTTTTTGAAGCGCTTTCATCTTTTTTCTTTTTTGCTTGATATAATGATGGTACCAAAGGAGGGTCAATTTATGAGTGAAGGAGTAAAAATTGTTACGATCGGTGGCGGCAGCAGCTATACACCGGAATTGATGGAAGGTTTCATCAAGCGGTATGATGAACTTCCAATTCGCGAAATCTGGCTTGTCGATATCGAAGATGGAAAGGAAAAGCTGGAAATCGTCGGTGCCATGGCCCAGCGGATGTGGGATGCCAGCCCGTATGATGTCAAGGTGCATCTGACCCTGGATCGCAGGGAAGCGCTGCCTGGGGCCGATTTTGTCACGACACAGTTCAGGGTCGGACTGCTCAACGCCCGCATCAAGGACGAGCGCATCCCGTTCTCGTACGGCATGCTCGGTCAGGAAACGAACGGGGCCGGAGGAATGTTCAAGGCGTTCCGCACGATCCCTGTGATCCTGGATATCGTGGAGGATATGAAAGAGCTCTGCCCGAATGCATGGCTGATCAATTTTACGAACCCGAGCGGAATGGTCACGGAAGCGGTCATGAAATACGGACACTGGGATAAAGTGATCGGACTTTGCAACGTGCCGGTCGGCGCTATGATGAAAGAGCCGGAAACGATCGGAAAAACCCTGGATGATCTGACCTATAAATTTGCGGGACTGAATCATTTCCACTGGCATCGTGTATGGGACGAGAAAGGAAATGAAGTCACGAAGGATATCATCGAGGCGATGTACAAGGAAGGGGCCGATTCAGGTATTCCGGCCAATATTCATGATATGCCGTTCTTCAAGGAACAGCTTCTTGAAATGGGCATGATCCCGTGCGGCTATCACCGGTATTACTATCGCCAGGAGGAAATGCTGGCCCACGGACTGGAAGAATATAATACGATCGGTACCCGCGGTCAGCAGGTCAAGCAGACGGAGGCTGAACTGTTCGAGCTGTACAGGGATCCTGCGCTCGACTACAAGCCGGAACAGCTGACAAAGCGCGGGGGCACCCATTATTCGGATGCGGCCTGCGAAACGATTGCCAGCATTTATGCCAATAAAAATTCGCACATTGTCGTGACGACAAGAAACAACGGGGCCGTGCCTGATCTTCCGGCTGATTGTGCGGTCGAGGTATCGGCGCTGATCGGCGCGACAGGCGCGAAAGCGGTAGCGTTTGGCCCGCTTCAGCCTGCTGAGAAGGGCTGGCTGCAGTGCATGAAAAATATGGAGCACTGTGTCGAAGAGGCGGCTGTGACCGGAGATTACGGCAAAGCGCTGCAGGCTTTTATCCTCAATCCGCAGGTGGTCAGCGGACAGAAAGCGAAAAACGTGCTTGATGAGCTGCTGATCGCGCATAAGAAGTATCTTCCGCAGTTTGCTGACAAGATTGCCGAGCTGGAGGCTGCCGGGGTCACGATCAAGGATCCTGTCGTGCGCGAGCTTTGCGAACAGGGACTGTAAAACAATCATAAACACAATGAAGTGAAAACAAGAAGCCCATATCACATGCGATACGGGCTTTTTCTATGGTTTATGGACGGCTTTTCCCTGGCTGGCGACCGCTTCCATCTTTTTCTCGAGCTCTTTTTGATCGAGCAGATAATAGGAACGGATAAACTGCATGCTGTCGTCGAATTCGAAGACGAGCGGCACCCCGGTCGGAATGTTGATGTTCATGATCTCCTCTTTGCTGATGTGGGCCAGATACATGAGAAGGGCGCGCAGCGAATTGCCGTGTGCTGTGATCAGAACGTTCTCTCCTCCTTCGATATGAGGTCTGATTTCCTGTTCATAAAACGGAATGACCCGTTCGATGGTTGTTTTCAGGCTTTCGCCAAGCGGCAGCTTGTCCTTCGGGATAGTACGGTACATTTTCTCGTTGCGCGGCGCATGAGGATCGTCTTCTTCCATGAGCGGAGGAAGGACATCGAAGGAACGTCGCCAGAGGAGCACCTGCTCATCACCGTATCGGGCGGCTGTTTCGGCTTTGTTGAGTCCCTGCAGAGCGCCGTAATGGCGTTCGTTGAGCTGCCATGCCTTGATGACGGGCACATAGACCTGATCGAGACCGTCAAGGATATGGTCGAGAGTATGGATGGCTCTTTTGAGCATGGAAGTGTAGGCTATATCGAAGAAATATCCTTTGTCGAAAAGGATCTTTCCGGCCTGGATGGCTTCCTGATGTCCGTGTTCGGACAGATCGACATCGCTCCATCCGGTAAAGAGGTTTTTTTTGTTCCATTCGCTTTCTCCGTGGCGGACACAAACGAGCTGTTTCATGAGTGGCTGGATCCTTTCTGTTTCTTTTCTTTTTCTATCGCTTTGTCGAGCGGCCCCTTGAGCTGGAGGATACTGATGCCCATGACAATGAGCACGGCAAAATTCAGCCAGGAAGGCGAAACGACCATCTGATAGGCAAAGGAAGCAAATACGATCAGTTCGACGATGCCGATTAAATAAATTTGAGCTTTTGGCATAAGTGGCATTCCTTTCTTTACATTTTTAATTTTAAACAATAAAAATGAAAACAATAACTATAATGCTTTTTGAAGAAAAAAAGAAAAAATGCGGATAATTTCCTACAAAACTTGTGCCAATTTTAATTTTTAGCTATCATATGGGTGTACTGATCAAAACGGTACGATTTGCAGTGACATTGATCCGTCACAAATGAAAGCAGGAAATCATGTGGGGTGGTTTCCTGCTTTTTGTTCGCAAAAAATGTTGCACAATGCCGATGAATCCATTATAAAAAAATAAAGAGGGATTTGAGATGGACTATATCAGATGCTGGGCAAAAAAGCTGCTGTTTCCCCCTATGCGGTGGGTGCTTTTCTGTGCCCTTGTCACAATACTGATCATGCCGGTCATGGGACGGCAGGAGCATACGGGGCTGCTTGGGGGCGTATGGATCTTTTTCGTGTACTCGCTCATGATCTTTGCGTGCGCCACCCCGAAAATGATCCGCGGCGTTTTTGTTTTCCTGAATGCGCACAAATACACATCGATGTTCGTCAATGATGTCAATATCCGGATCTTTGTTTCGCTTTACTTCAACATGGTCATGACGACGATGTATGCGTGCTTCGATCTGTTTACCGGACTGCTCGACCGTTCGGAATGGCTCATTGCCATTTCGCTTTATTATCTGGTCCTGACGATCATCCGCTTTTATCTGCTCAGCTATGTCAACCGGCATCATGCCCGGTTCAGGATCGCGGGCAGAAAATTTCTCGAGGATCTGAAACGTTACCGCTTCACGGCCGCTATGCTCATGGTCCTGCTCGTTCCGTACTGTTTTATCATTTTCCTCATGCTCGAAAAGTATCAGGCTTATTCCTATCGCGGCCTGATGATGTATATCATGGCGATCTTTACGATCTATCAGTGGATCATGGTCATCTTCGGCCATCTGGTATACCGCCGGATCGATGCGCCGGTCCTGACCAGCACGCGGGCCTTGAATTTCGCCTGTGCTATCGTGTCGCTCATTTCGTTCGAGACAGCCTGGTTTGCCAATGCGGACAGCGAACTGCGGCAGAATATCATCGCGCTGTCGGGAACGGCTGGCGGTGTGGTCATTTTCTGTGTGGCGTTCCGGATGCTGCTGCGGGCCCATTCGATCCTTTCGCTCAATATTCTGCCGGGCGGAAGAAAGAAGATCCGTTTCTGGGATGCAATCCAGCAAAAAAAGGCGGATTACCGCCAGGAAAAGCAGAAGTACGAGGAATACATCGAAAAGCACTGGAACACCGAGCATGTGGATGATTACCGATGGTTCAAAAAGGAAGAAAATAAAGAATAGCGCCGGTTGAGCCGGCGCTTTTTGCTGAAGTCTTATTTTACTTATCACGCGGGATTTTCAGATGGTTCTGGCGCATAGCCAGCCAGAAGATCGGGAGCATGCCGAGCAGCCCTAGATAAAAGTACCAGGCATACGCAAAGGTGGAAAACTCATACATGATGCACGAAATGATGGTGCTTAAGGAAAGCAGGGTCATGGTGACCGGAGAATGGCGGTCCCTGCAGCGCATGACGATGCCGGCAATAAGCAGGATGAACGCGATGACGATGATCACGGTACGCACCGCGAGAACCGATCCGAACAGCCGGGCCGAGCTCATAAAATGCAGGCTTAAATAAACGGCCGAATTGATGGCGATCAGCTTGGGCACGAACGCGCAGAGCATGAGCGTATAAATGACGAACATGAGCGACCACGTGCTTTTTGACCACGAAAGGAGCCGGGCGAGAAAATAGCTCGTGAACAGACACAGTACGACATTGAGGATCGCGAAGCCGGTCGTATCGTACTCTGCGACAAACTCGTTGATCGTTTCGTTGTAGTGGATGGCAACGGCATTCAGATCGATCCAGCTCAGGATCAGGATGCCCGCAGCCGATATGAGCAGCTGGACAGGCGTATGCCATGTTTTTTTATTGATCATTTCTTTCTCCTTTTCTGCCTGAAGAAGGTGCAGAATGCCGTGAAGCATACAATGCCTGCTGCTGTCATGATCCAGAATATGGTCCATAAGCCGTAGCTGGACAGCAGGATGAGCCCGGTGATCCATAAGAGGATCGTAAAACACAGCTGCACGATGAGAAGCCCTTCATCCTGCAGATATTTGTTTCCTTTGAACGGGGTGCCGAAAGCCTGGAGCTGCTGAGCTTTTGCGTATTGCGACAGGACCGTTTCCATTATAATGACAAGGATGATGCCAAGGCACGTGAAGATCCAGCCGATCTCTTTGATCCAGAAGCATGCGCCGGCACAAAGGCCCTGCCACAGCAGCAGCGTATAGTAATCTTTTTTCATTTTAATCACCTGTTTCTGTTTTATTTTATCAAAAATCGTCAGGAATGGTATTTTTCTTGCATTATACCCTAAGGGGGTATATTATGGCAGTGCACGAAAGGAGAAGGAAATATGAGCGGACAAACAAAACGATACCGGCATCGGGTCCGGGATGAAAAGGAACTGAAAATGCTCAAGAACCGTCTCCATCGCATGATCGGACAAATGAACGGGATCGAGAAAATGATCGATGAAGGACGCTACTGCGGCGACATCATCATCCAGATCGGCGCGCTGGAATCGGCCCTGCAGTCTTTCGGTTATCTGCTGCTGGACGAACATCTGCATACGTGTGTCGTGGATGATGTGAACGAAGGGAATATGGGATCAATCGATGAAGTGATGGAGCTCATAAAAAAGATCAAATAGGAGGTAGTATGATGAAGGAAACATTTGATGTGACCGGAATGACGTGCGCAGCATGTCAGGCCAATGTGACCAAAGCGGTCCAGAAACTGCCCGGTGTCCAGAAGGTCGATGTCTCTTTGATGAACAATACGATGAAAGTTCTTTTTGATGAAAAGCTTGTCAGCGAAAACGAGATCTGCGCAGCAGTCGATGCGATCGGCTATGGCGCGGCTGCGCAGGATCAGACAGCACAGTCCAGAAACAATTCGATCAAGGAACAGTGGGATGCCCGCCAGAAGAAGATGGAAGAGGAACAGAAAGGAATGAAGAGCCGCCTGTGGTGGTCGATCATCCTTCTTGTTCCTCTCATGATCGTGGCCATGGGACCGATGATGGGCCTGCCGTTCTGGCAGGGCATGGAATGGGCCATGGTCAGCGCTGTGACCCAGCTTGTTCTGACCTTGTTCGTTCTCTTTTTTCAAAAACAGTTTTTTACGCATGGTTTTCGTTCGCTGCTCAAACGGGCCCCGAACATGGATTCGCTTGTCGCCCTGGGCGCGAGCGCCTCGTTCCTGTACGGATTGTATTCGATCTACCGCATGGCTTACGGTTTCGGCTTTGGCGACCATGAAATCGTGCATGCCGCGATGCATTCGATGTATTTTGAATCGGCAGCCATGATCGTGACGCTCGTTTCGGTCGGCAAATACCTGGAGGCACGTTCCAAGTCCAAAACAAACGATGCGCTTGGGAAACTGGTCGATCTGGCGCCGAAGAACGCGGTCGTGATCCGCAACGGCGAAGAGGTCGAGATCGACGCCCAGGATGTCATGCAGGGAGATCTTGTTGTTGTGCGTCCGGGACAGCGTATTCCAGTGGACGGGATCGTGGAAAGCGGCCACGGGTTCGTGGATCAGGCTGCTATTACCGGAGAAAGCATCCCGGTCGAAAAGGAACCTGGCGATCCTGTGCTTTCGGCTACGATGAATGTGAATGGCACGTTCCGTTTCCGGGCGACCAAGGTTGGCGAGGATACGACGCTTTCCCAGATCATCCGGCTTGTGGATGAAGCGGGCAACTCGAAAGCGCCGATCGCGCGGCTGGCCGATCAGGTTTCGGGCGTTTTTGTCCCGATCGTCATCTGTCTGGCGGTCATTACGCTGGTTGTATGGCTGATCGCAGGAAAACCGTTCGAATTTGCGTTGAGCAACGCGGTCAGCGTGCTCGTGATCTCGTGTCCTTGCGCTTTAGGGCTGGCTACGCCGGTCGCGATCATGGTGGGGACCGGAAAAGCGGCAGAGAACGGCATCCTGATCAAGTCGGCTGAAAGCCTGGAGTCGATGCATCGTGTCAATACGATCATCCTGGACAAGACGGGTACGATCACTTCCGGAAATCCTTCGATCCATGATATGGTGATCATGAAAGAAGGCGTGGATGAAAATGAATTTCTTCGTATTGCGGGCAGTGTCGAGCTTGGCAGCGAGCATCCGCTGGCCAAGGCGATCGTCACCGAGGCGAAAGATCGCCATTTGCCGCTCGATCAGCCGGATCAGTATGAGGCGCTGTCGGGCCTTGGCCTGAAGGCAAAACTTGGATCGTCTTCGATCCTTGCCGGAAACATGAAGCTGATGGCGTCGGCCGGGATCGATATTCCCCGGACCGTAAAGGACTGGATGGACCGTCTTGCGAAAAAAGGCGAGACGCCGCTGCTGTTCGTGCAGGAGGGCACGATCCTTGGCATCATTGGTGTGGCGGATACGGTGCGTGCCTCTTCGGCGCAGGCGATCCGTCTGTTCAGGGAAAAAGGGATCTATGTTGTCATGCTGACAGGCGATAACGAGCAGACGGCCAAAGCGATCGCAGAAGAAGTGGGCGTGGATGAGGTCATCGCGGATGTCCTTCCGGCTGAAAAGGAAAGTGTCGTACGGCGCTTTCAGGATCAGGGCAAATTTGTCGCGATGGTTGGCGACGGGATCAATGATGCGCCTGCCCTTGCCCGTGCGAATGTTGGCGTGGCGGTCGGTGCCGGTACGGATATCGCGGTCGATTCGGCAGATATCGTATTGATGAAGGACAATCTGATGGATGTCAATACTGCGTATGAGCTGTCGGATAAAGTGATCAGGAACGTGAAGATGAACTTGTTCTGGGCGTTCTTCTATAATGCGCTCGGTATTCCGGTGGCGGCTGGCGTGTTCTACCCGATGTGGGGCCTGCTTCTGAGCCCGATGATCGGCAGCGCGGCGATGGCG
Organism: Erysipelotrichaceae bacterium OPF54; assembly: GCA_022834735.1. Lineage (GTDB taxonomy): Bacteria > Bacillota_I > Bacilli_A > Erysipelotrichales > Erysipelotrichaceae > Dubosiella. Next base: position 2,858,491 of record BQKD01000001.1, on the reverse strand, counting down.
CTCAGCTCGGTTTGTGTTGTCATGAATGCCCTTCGTCTGCGGTTCTTCAAACCGTCGTTCAAGAGCGTGAAGGAAGAAAAAAATCAGTCCAAGGCACAGATCTCTGTGACAAAGGATCCTGTAAAACAGGAATCAAAGGAGGAAAAGAAAATGAAAAAAGTTATGATCGTTGATGGAATGTCGTGCAATCACTGCAAGATGCGTGTGGAACAGGCGCTCGAAAAGATCGCGGGTGTCGAAAAGGCCGAGGTGGACCTGGAAAAGAAGGAGGCTGTCATCACGATGGATGCGCCGATCCTGGATGATACGCTGATGCAGGCTGTCAAAGAGGCTGGATACGATCCGGTAAAAATTTATTAGAAACATGGGTTTCTGCTCCTGGTCTTCTGATCAGGGGTTTTTTCTTTTTTTGTCACATTTTGCGGGTCTGGATCGTAGTATAAGTGAAAGATCTTTCACGAAAGAAAGCGAGGAGCGTATGCGCATAGGTGTTGAATATTTGATCGGACGCTACAAAGACCATCTTTTCGGTGCTGCGTTTTCGGTCACACAGAACGGGGCGGATGCCCAGGATGCGGTGCAGGATACTTTTATCCGCTACTATCAAAGCGATATGGAATTTGATAATGAAGAACATATCCGGCTTTGGCTGTTCAGGACCGTATATAACCGGGCAAAGGATATCCGGAAGGCGTTCTGGAAACGCAGCAAGGTCGATCTGGACGAAGTGGTGAATTTCTACTTCCCGCAGCCTTCTGACCAGCGCGATCTGTTTGCGGCTGTCCTGCAGCTGCCGCGCAAGGAGAGGACGGTGCTGCAGCTATACTACTATGAAGAGTATCCGGTCAAAGAGATCGCGGCGATCCTTGGCCTGAAAGAGGCGGCTGTCCGAAAACGGCTGTCCAGGGCGAGGGCTGCGCTGAAACAAAAGCTTCAGGAGGAATGGAATGAAGACGAATAAGGAAAAATACAAAAGCACGTTTTCCTCGCTGTCGTGTATTGCGCCAATCAGCGTGGAGGAGAAACCTATGAAAAAACAGCATCAGTATTCGTTAGCGTTTGCGTGTGCTCTGGTCCTTGTGCTCGGTACGGGAACGATCTGTTATGCCAGCGACGTGGGCGGCATCCGCACTCTTGTGACGGGATGGATCCGTGGCGAGCAGAAGCAGGTGGAAGCGGTCGATAACGGCGGACCGGGCTATGAATTTTACAAGGACGGAGAGGATGTGCCATTCATGGGCGGGGGCGGTGTTGCGATCAATGACGATGGCAGCGAGACCAAACTTCCGGCACAGGATGTGATGGAAGTGAATTCGCAGTATGTAGAAAAAAAGAAAGACGGCAGCGTGTGGATCTTTGATCACGAGTTTTCCCGGGATATCACGGATCTTCTGAAAAACGGAAAGGCAAAGGTCATCGTGAACCGGCAGGGCGCGGATACGTACTGGGATATCGAGGTGGAAGAGCATTCGATCACGTATCAGATCAGTCCGCATGTTCCGGAAGATGAAAAAGAATATGTACGGATTTCGTGACATGCTCCCCACCTATAGAGGTGGGAGTCTTCTTGCCTATAGTTGATAAAAAACGCAGGCAGCATCACAGGGCTGTCTGCATTTTTTAGAGCTCGGTCATGAGCTGGCTCCATTGTTCCCTTCTTGTTTTCATGTATCGGTCGAGATTGTGTTCTGTAGGGAAGAGGGTGATCAGAAGGGAATAAATCATCAATTTTACTTTTCTTTTCATATTTCATAGGATAATCCGATAAAATAAAGAAAGCTACGAACAAAAATGAAAGATTTTCGAAAGATGCAACTGGCAGGTGCGCGGTTTCCAAGCGCACTTGGTTCGAAAACGACCGGGATTCTGGCATGATGAAGGCGAAAAGAGAGGTATTGAACATGACGATGGGAGAAAAAATAACGAGCTTAAGAAAGCGGGCGGGCTATTCGCAGGAAACGCTTGCCGACCGGCTTGACGTATCGAGGCAGTCGGTTTCCAAGTGGGAACTGGATGTGTCGGTACCGGATCTGAACCGGATCGTTCAGATGAGCGAGCTGTTCGATGTCCCGACCGATTATTTATTAAAAGAGGACGAGGTTTATATGCCTAAGGAGGAACGGATGCGTCGTATGAGCGACGAGGAAGTCGAACTGTTTCTTGATCTGAAAAGAAGAGAGAGGAAACGTCTTCCGGTGGCTGTCGGGCTGTGTATTCTTGGCGCTGCCGCGTTGATCGGAATGGGCGCGCTGTCGATCGTTTATCGGGATGGGGAGGATCAGCTGGGCGCTTTGGGGCTGATCGTTCTGCTGATCCTGGTGGCGATCGGAGTAGGGATCATGGTTTCGGATTCGATGAAGCTGGCGCGGTTTGAATGGATCGAGAAAGAGCCGGTCATGATTTCATCAAAAATGCTGAAACACATACGGATGCTCAAAGAAGAAAATGCACAGCCGCACATCCGCAACACGACGATCGGGGTATGTTTATGTATCCTGGCTGTCGTTCCGCTGTTCATGACGCTGCTTCTGACAAAAGAAAATGAGCTGGCGATAGCTCTCAGCGTGGTCCTTCTGCTTCTGATCGTGATGTGCGGCGTGTATCTTTTTATCAGAGACGGGGTATGGGAAGGCGCGCTTGATTCCCTGCTTCAGGAAGGCGAATACTCGGTGGATGAAAAATCGTTCAAAAAGAAATATTCTTTTTTTCCTGGTCTGTACTGGTGTACGGCAACGGCGATCTATCTGGCATGGAGCTTTACGAGCGAACAATGGGATCGGACGTGGATCGTTTTTGCGGTGGCTGGGGTGCTGTATGGTGGCCTGAAGGCACTGCTAAGAGCAGGAAAGAGAAGGTAGCGGCCTTCTATCCTGCTTTCCAGAAGCCCCACGCGCTCGTCATTTCATCGAGGACGATCGATTTATCCCAGAGCGTGGATCGTTCTTCTGAGTTAGGATCGAGCACCTCATACTGATTGTCTTTTATGCCCGCAAGCACGATAAAATGCCCGGTGCGAGTAAAGTGTCCGGGAACCATGGAGGCGATGATCAGCTTGTTTTCCTGCAGGACTTGATCGATCGTGTCTTCATAAGGCGCTATGTCCTGTTCCTCGATGTGATAGGCGGCGGCTGCGTCAACAAACAAGGTGTGTGCTGTTCCGGCTCCGTCCACGTAATGGCCGTTCGATTCTGAAAAACGGGCGATCGCGACCGGATCGATTTCCGGCTCCTTGTTCAGATAGGAAAAGATCATAGCGATGCATGTCGGGGCGCATCCGGCGCTCTGAAGATCGGATGTGCCGTAAGGTTCGTTTTTCCAGCGCTCATCAAACTGGAGCAGAAGAGGAATGTCCGGCTTTGGATGGTGAGGACTCCTGGCTGGAAAAAAGGTGCAAAGCATGCCTGTGCCTAAGCCTGCAATCAAAAGAAGCGCAGCAATAAGAGAAAGAATGGGGAAATTTGCGGATTGTCTGGAATGCATGAATTACCTCCTGGCATGAGCATACTCGGGAAAAAGAAACAATTTATGAACAGGGCATTAAAGTTTTCGATCGAAAGAATAAAAATAGATAGATTAAAAAAGCAGGTTTGGATTGCCTGCTTTTATAGTGCGATTTAAAGTTTCAATTAAACTAAAGCAATAAACCTGTTATGTGAAAAAAAGACCGGTTGTGCAGAAAAATATATTTAGAAAAATAAAAAGATTTATAATGAAGCCAACAAACAATTGCTTGAGATTTACAACCGGAAATAAAATCATTTGTTTAGAAGAAAGGAGAGAAGAGGGGATACAATATGATGAAAAAGAAAACAATTACACAACTGATTATCGGAATCCTGATAGGGATGCTGGCATCATCTGCTGTTTACTGGTTTGTTCCAAAACCACAGTGGTATCTAGTATATGGCATCGTAGCGATGGCTCTGTTTGCATGGCTGATTATGAATTGGATAAAGAAATAATGAAAACGCCCTGTACCATTAAAATGGTACAGGGCGTTCGTTTTACCAGGCAGTCGCGATATCGAGCTGGGTCGGATTGCCAGCCGCAAAACCTCCCGTGTCGCATACGATCCCTTTTCCAAGAGAAGTCTCGACGATCGTGCCTCTAGGACGAATATCGAGATGGGCCGCGACCATGACGTAGTCGCCAAGCATCTTGGCGCCATCCTCGCGCACCCAGTACGGATCGTTGTTTCCCATGCTGCGCATGATCGATACGACCCCTTCCATAGGCAGGTTGTAGTAGGTTTCTCTTCCGCTCGGCCCCTGATTGACGCCGGCGCTGGCGCTCAATACTGGTCCGCTCCATTTGGCAGCTTCTGCTTCTTCCTGCTTCTTTTTTTCCTCTTCTGCTTCTTCCTTTTTCAGGGCCTCGATTTCTTTTTTGCTGGTCGTAAGGTCGTCCTGATCGATGTAATAGATCTGGCCGTCGACTTTTATTTTCCAGAAATCATAGCTGTTTGTACCTACCAGCGTGACTTCATCGTATTTTTTGAGTTCGATCTGATCCAGCCCGTTTTCTTCGGGGATATTCTTTCCTTTTGTATCTTCGGTTATATAGGCGCTCTGGTCGGTTCCTTCAAAAAAGTAGCGTTCAAAGCGTAAATTGGCTTCTTCAAACACGGGGCGTGTTTCCTGCGCTTTCGCAGCAGTTCCTGTCAGCAAGCTTGTTGAGATGAGGGCTGTTGTTAAAAGTTTCGTTATCATGTAAATTCCTCCTTGTTTGTTTGCTGGAAGTGACTATACATGATTTTTTCTGTTTTGTCAAAATTGTGTACAAAATATGAACAATCGTATATTCTTTTGTTTTAAAGCGTGTTTAAAATTTCTTTTATATAAAGGATTTAAATACGATATTACGTTTTGCTTTTCTTTTTTTACGTGACAAAGCGGTCCAAAGAAAAGAAAAAAGCGTTCGTAAATTGTGAACGCTTTCTTAATCAAGATACAGGATGACTTCCTGCTTTTTTAATGATTTTTTCAGATCGATGACCCGCTGGTTTTCGCTTCCCCGAAACTTTAAGGAAATATTCTTTTTATCCTGGATGAATGGACCGTCGACAAGGACGTCGATATAGGACAGCATTTCGTCGGTATACGGACCATGGCGCCTGCCTCCGTCAAGCAGGTCCTGATCCAGGATAAACCCTGTATAGGACCAGATATCTTTTTCGGGATACTGTTTTTTCACTTCGCGCAGCAGCTCGATCAGACCTTCCTGATTGCTGAGCTCGAACGGATCGCCGCCAAGAAGGGTAAGCCCCTGAATGTAGTCTGGTCTGAGCGCTTCAAGGAGCTCGCGCATCGTCTCATTCGTGAACGGCTGTCCGTAATCAAAGTCCCATGTTTCGGGCTGAAAACAGTTAAAGCAGTGATTGGTGCATCCGGACACGAAGAGCGTCACGCGCACTCCTTCGCCATTTGCGATATCGTATTTTTTAATATTTCCGTAATTCATTGTTTGCCTCTTTCATTTCGTAAAAAAGGAGAAGGGATCCCTTCTCCTGTATTATTGTTCAATTTTTTCGAATCGGTAAAGCTGGGACGCGTCCGGGTATTTTTCATGATCGACTTCGGAAAGAAATTCCTGCAGATCGCGCGTCCAGTATGTGCCCTTTGCGTATTGGGGCTCATAGACGACCACGACACTTTCGTCTTCAGCACGCTTTGCCGTAAACAGCACCTTGTATACCCCGCCTTTAAAATGGCGGTACAAAGCGTTGGGTTCGACCGTCCTCATTACAGGTGCATGACGCGCTCTTTGATTTCCTGCGTGCGCCCCTGATTCCAGAACTGGGTTCCGATGTATCCGCACGTACGACGGGCAACATTCATCTTTTCCTGATCGTGATTGCCGCAGTTCGGGCATTCCCATACAAGCTTATGATTTTCGTCTTCAACGATCTGGATCTCGCCGCTGTAGCCGCAAACCTGGCAGTAGTCGCTCTTCGTGTTCAGCTCCGCATACATGATGTTGTCGTAGATATGCTGCATCAGGGCAAGAACGGCCGGAATGTTGTTTTCCATGTTCGGCACTTCCACATAGCTGATCGCTCCTCCCGGAGAAAGTTTCTGGAACTGGGATTCGAAAGTCAGCTTGTCGAACGCGTTGATCTCTTCTGTGACGTGAACATGGTAGCTGTTCGTAATGTAGTTGCGGTCCGTTACGCCCGGGATGATGCCGAAACGATCCTGCAGCTTTTTCGCAAATTTGTATGTCGTGGATTCCATTGGCGTTCCGTACAATGAGAAGTCGATATTTGTAGCGGCACGCCATTTTGCGCACGCATCATTCAAATACTGCATGACACGAAGACCGAAAGACGTTCCCGGCTCTTCGGTATGCGGGTGTCCGGTCATATAAGTCACGCACTCGCAAAGCCCCGCGTAGCCTAATGAAATGGTGGAATATCCGCCAAAGAGCAGTTTATCGATCAGTTCGCCCTTTTTCAGACGGGCAAGCGCCCCGTCCTGCCAGAGGATCGGAGCCACATCGCTTGGCGTTCCGAGCAGCCGGTTATGACGGCACATGAGGGCCCTGTAGCAAAGCTCGAGACGCTCGTCCATGATCCGCCAGAATTCCTCCTCGTTTCCTTTCGAGGAGCAGGCTACATCGACCAGGTTCAGCGTCACGACACCCTGATTGAACCGTCCGTAGTACTTTGGCCTGCCGTCATAGTTTTTCGCGTTTGCGATGTTGTCGTAGCCGTTGCCGCTGCGGTCCGGAGTAAGGAAGGAGCGGCAGCCCATGCACGGATAGCAGTCGCCTGTGCCGTTGGCGTTGATCTTGTATTCGAGCATCTTCTTTTCGCTGATGTAGTCAGGCACCATGCGTTTTGCGGTGCATTTTGCCGCCAGCTCAGTCAGATAGTAGTACGGGCTGTCCGGACGGACGTTGTTTTCTTCCAGCACATAGATCAGCTTAGGAAAAGCCGGCGTGATGTATACGCCCTTTTCATTTTTGACACCTGTCATGCGCTGACGCAGCATTTCTTCGATAATAAGGGCCAGGTCATGCCGTGTTGTCGGATCCGACACCTCGTTCAGATACATGAATACCGTAACGAATGGGGCCTGTCCGTTCGTGGTCATCAATGTGATGACCTGATACTGGATGGTCTGCACTCCTTTTTCGATCTCGCGGCGCACCCGCATTTCGGCCATCTCGTTCGCTTTTTCCTCCGAATACTCCATGCCGAGCGCATCAAGCTCTTCGCGCACCTCGCGGCGCGCTTTCTCCCGGGATACCTGGACGAACGGCGCCAGGTGGGAAAGAGTGATGCTCTGACCGCCGTACTGGCTGCTCGCGACCTGGGCAATGATCTGGGTCGCCACGTTGCACGCTGTCGAGAAACTGTGAGGCTTTTCGATCATCGTCTCGGAAATGACCGTTCCGTTCTGAAGCATATCTTCCAGATTGACCAGGCAGCAGTTGTGCATGTGCTGGGCAAAATAGTCCGAATCATGGAAATGGATGATCCCTTTTTCGTGCGCTTCCATGATGTCTGCAGGAAGCAGGAAACGCTTCGTAATGTCTTTTGAAACTTCGCCGGCCATATAATCGCGCTGTACGCTGTTGACCAGAGGATTCTTATTGGAATTTTCCTGTTTTACTTCCTCGTTGTTTCTTTCGAGAAGCGACATGATCTGCGAATCGGTGGAATTGGCTTTGCGCACGAGCGCCCGCTCGTACCGGTATGTGATATAATTATGAGCAACTGCGAAATAGCCGTGGCGCATGATCTCGTTTTCCACGAGGTCCTGGATTTCCTCGACGCTCGGGCTGCGCGTGAAATCTTCGCATTTTTCAGCCACGATATGAGCGATGGCCTGGATCTCAAGCTCATGCATCTTTACGCTTGGGGTAGCCTGGCTTGCCTTGCGAATCGCATTTTCTATTTTAGCAATGTCGAAATTTACTTCTTCACCGCTTCGTTTGATAACTTTCATCGGTAGGTCTCCTTTTGTATATTTCCGAGTATGCATTTAAATAGTTGAACGTTCAACTATTTTGCCTGCAAATAGTAACACATAAAAAAATCAAATTAAAGGGTTGACTTTCAACAATATTATGCCTGAATGACGGGCCCGTCTTTCAATTTCATTATATCAGCATTTTCCTTATATTTTCCCTGAGAAACTGAAATTTGATTAATGGGACATTTAATAATACTGTGTTTTTTTTCATAGTTGATTTATCGGCGGGAAACCCTCAAAATAGAAGAAAAAAGAAAGTGACAAGGGAGCCAGAAAGGAAACGTAACATGAATGAAGACCTGAAACAGTCTGTCGACTTCGCCTACGCGTTGTGCGCGGAAGTCGAAAAAACGCTTCAAAACACAATTACGCTTCACAAACCACTAAAACAGCTGCTGCAGACCGAGCTGCTCGTCTATGCGATGTATCTATCCGATTCCGACGAGCGGATCCGGCACAGCGAAAGCCATTTCCTGCAGGATTATCTTGGCTATGACTATTCTCCCGGGGAAGTGCGTTCGTTCCTGCAGAAACTTGACCGGGATCAGTTTTCCCGCACGATCCCGTATGTATTTTCCTTGTTTGTCATGGCCGACAATATGCTTTATGAACGCCACAGGAAGATCTCGCTTGCGTCCAACGCCTTGTATGAAATCTATGAAGCGCTCGGCATCGAGATGATTTCTGTAGATGACGATGTCGATCTTCAGGAGTATCAGGATCTGATCCGGTATCTGAAAATGCTGCGGCTGTATCTGGACAACCATCTCGATTCATCGAAAAACAACAGCATCGTTCACTGACAGAACACGAAAAAAGACAGCCGGAAAGCTGTCTTTACTGCTTCTTGCCGGATCCGTCCGGAGCCTGATAGGTCCAGCCATGCTCGTTATGGTAGATCATCAGCCGGCTCATCCCGCCATCGACCGCAATATTCTGCCCCGTAATAAAACCGGCCTGCGGGCTGGCAAGAAAAAGTGCAAGGTCCGCGATATCATCCGGGGTGCCGACACGTCCTAAAGGCTGCTGGGCAGCATCCGCGCCCGCATAGACCGTGCCATCCGCGCTGATCCATCCCGGCGCGATCGCGTTGACACGAACCTTTGGAGCCAGCGAGATCGCCATCGCATGGGTAAGGGCCGCCAGAGCGCCTTTGGCCGCCGCGTAGCTTTCTGTCTGCGGCATCGACTGATCCTGTCTGGTCGATGTGATATTGATCACGCTCGCCTGATCGCTGAAAACAGGCATGAAAAGCCGGGTCAGATAAAACGGGCCGCTCACGCCGACCGCCAGAGCGTGGGAAAATGCCTCATAACTGCATTCGTCAATTCCCTGCATGACCGGTTTGGCGTTGTTGACCAGGATATCCACTTTTCCGAAATCCCTGATGACTTTTGCCGCAAACTGTTCGAGCAGCCTCTGATCGGAAACGCTGCCCTGAAAGTAATCGTTTGGCCGGATGTCGATGATCGCGGTCTTTGCCCCTTCCGCTTCGAAACGGTCCCGGATCGTTTTTCCGATCCCCGAGGCACCGCCTGTGATCACCACCACTTTATCCTGAAAACGCATACGATCCTCCTTTTCTTTTCTCTCGGTTTTTCTCTACTATAGCACATCTGCCCGCCTGCCTTGACTGAGATGATATGATTTTAAAAAAGGAGAACTTCCGATGTCTAAACAAAAACGACGAACTTCCTGGATCCTGTGGGCCGCCGGCATCGCATTCTTCCTCGGATCGGTTTATTTATTTTTTGATCATTTGCTCATTTCCGGGCTCTTCGGGCTCATTGTCAGTTTTTTCTGCATGCCGCTGACCCAGAATTATCTGAAAGAGCATCATTATAATAAGAACGCCCGGATCGGGATACCGCTGGCCGCTTTCGGGCTCATGATTGTCGGCTTCTTTATGTTTCAGCCAAAAGAAAGCGATATCCCCACGTATTTGAAAGAGTATACTCACGTATCCGGCACAAAGGTCGAAACGTTCGACCAGATGAGCTATATGATCGATCCGGGCCTCAAGCGCAAGGAGAAAGACGGCAATGCCGAATACTTTCCGGTCAAGGATCAGCCGGTCCCGGTCATGATCGTATCCCATGTCGATCATGCATCCCTCGGCAGCGTGACATCGTTTCTCAATTCCTATATTCCCGGACAGCTCGGGATCGACGGAACGATCAGCAACGTGCTTACAGAAGACCATGTTGTCAATGGTCGTCCGGCCCAGATGGCTACGTATGCCTATACAGTGACACGGCGTCCCAAAAACCTGCTTTCGAAAGATCTGATCGGCGAAACGTTTCTTGTGCCGATCCAGGAAGGCGTATATATCATTTCATTATTCACATATGCCAATGATTTCAATGACTACGGCTATTCTGCCCTGATCGACACCGTGGATCTGTATGCCATCACCCATCTGCTCGACGTCCGAGATGAAATGAACGATTACCTGACAAATCATACATGTCCTGCCGACGCCTATCAAAGCGAGTGCGAGGAATTTGAAAAGTACCGCCAGGCAATCAGACAGGCACTGGATGAAAATAAAACGATCGAAGAACTCGAACAGGCACGGGACAATGCTGTTCTTTACGAGAACGCGATCAAAGCCCGCATCCAGAAAGATAAAGAGGATGCAGCGTATTTAGAGGCCCTGTACAGCGGCACGCTCGGACAGAGTGACGAACAGCAGTAACAAACACCGAAAAAAGAGCACGATCGTGCTCTTTTGTTTTGCTTATTGGGCTGTCTGGCCATCCATGTCGTTCATGCCTTCTGTATCAGCTGCTGATGCATCGGCAGGCTCCATGGTGTCGAATGGCGTGTTGATGCCTGCAAACACGAAACCGGTCTTTTCGAGCATCTGCATCTGGGCAAGGATCTCGAACGGGATCATATAATTCGAAAGATCATCCGGATCTGAATCGTCAGCGCCTGTCGAGTAGATCGGATATTGTTTATAGTCCATGACCTGATCGCCCTGCAGCAGCTGGATCTTCACTCCTGTTTCTTCAACCGTAATACGATATTCTTTTGTCATACTCTTCACCTCGTTTACAGTTCTCATTATAAAAGAAACGGCAGGAAAATGGTCGCAGGATGATTGCCAAAGTCGAAAACACCTGTCAAAGAAGGTATAATTAAAAATCAAGAGGTAAACTAAATATGGAATTTGAAGTATTTGGCATCCATGCCGGTCTCGATGTCCGCACAAAGGTCCCCTGGAGCGAGACCGAGCTTATGGATCTGTATGAAAAGATCGGACAGCCTTGCGTGATCCTGACCACCTGTCACCGGTTTGAAATATACAGCGAGATCCCCGTCGAAACCGCTCCGATCCTGAAACGGTATGAGAAAGAGCCGATCGAAATCTATACGAAGAGCGGCAAAGAGGCGATCCTCCATCTGCTCGAGGTAGTCAACGGGCTGCACTCCCAGATATTCGGCGAAGATGAAATTCTTCGCCAGGTCAAGCAGGCGTATGAATTCAGCGTACACGTGCACCGCTGCAGCAGCGCTCTTCACTTTATATTTCAGCAGGCCATAAAATGCGGCAAGGAAGCGCGCACAAAATACAGGATGAGCCAGCATCCGCTATCTCTGGCCTATATTGCGGTCAGGTCGATGGGCGATGTGAGCGGCAAAAAGATCCTGCTGACCGGAAACGGGGAAATTGCTGCCCGGATCCTGAACTATTTGAAAGACAAGCCGTGCGAGATCATGATCACCGCAAGAAACAAAGAACATGCCGCTTCGATGCTTGAAACCGTCAGGCATGCCGTTTTTGTTCCGTTCCGGCAGCGATATGAAGCCGCTTCGCAATGCGATATTCTCTGTTCCGCGACATCCGCGCCCCATTATGTGTACCGGTATTTTCCGTGTTCGAAACCGCTGCGGCTGTATGATTTCGCATCGCCCCGGGATATCGATCCGGAATTTGAGCACGATCCCGATGCATCCGTTTATACGCTCGATACCCTGGCAGCGATCGCAAAGGAAAATGAAAATATCCGGCATCAGGAGCTCGGGCATGTCCGCAAGCTGATCGATCAGTACGCAGAGATGATCTCGGCCTGTAAGGAGGATGCGGCAAGGAATCATACGCTGCTGTCCCTGCAGCAGGCTGTGGAACTGGTCAGCCGCGAAACGTACGAGTATCTTGAGCATAAGCTCGATCTGAACGAGCGCGAGAAAAGCATTTTGAAAAAGTCTCTGAACGCATCGATGTTCAGGCTGATGCGCACGCCGATCCAGGAAATCAGCCGTCATTATGATCAGCTCGAGCCTGAAACGCTCAACAGGCTGTTCAGACAGCCGTAAAGGAGAAACAACATGCATGTAAGAATAGGAACAAGAGGAAGCGTTCTGGCCAAAGCGCAGGCAGAACAGGTCGGACAGTTTCTGCAGGCTCACGATCCTTCGATCACGTATGAGCTTGTTGTCATACACACAAAAGGAGACCGGATCCTTGACCGGCCGCTTCATCAAATTCATGATAAAGGATTGTTCGTCAAGGAAATCGAGCAGCAGCTGCTCGACGGAAAGATCGATCTGGCCGTGCATTCGTGGAAAGATATTCCGTCTGTTCTGCCCGAAGGTTTTGTGCTTGCGCCTGTGATCCTTCGCGAAAACGCCCGCGACGCGCTCGTCAGCCGGAAAGGAGATTTCTTTTCTCTGCCGTCCGGCAGTGTGGTAGGAACCGGATCCTTCCGGCGCATACTGCAGCTCAAACAGCTGCGAAACGATCTGGAATATAAAAATATAAGAGGCAATATCCTGACCCGTCTGGAAAAGCTGGATTCAGGACAATACGATGCGCTCGTGCTGGCTGAAGCCGGATTAAAAAGGATCGGTCTGGAAAAGCGGATCTGTCAAACTTTTTCTGCCTGGCAATGCGTGCCGGCTGCCGGACAAGGGGCGCTGGCCATAGAGCTGAGAAAGGATAATGACCGTCTTTTTGATCAGCTGGCAAAACTTTGCGACGAAAAGGAAAATATATGTGTACAGTTTGAACGCGCTTTTTTGAGCCGGATGAACGGTTCGTGCTCCATTCCGATCGGAGCCTATATGGAATGCCGCGGGCAGGAATACGTATTGTATACGGTGTTCGGCGATCCGGACCGGATCGTAAAGACGAAACATGCCGGCGCCGACCCGCAGCAGCTCCTTGAGCAGGCAGTACGTCAGACAGAGGAGACATATCATGGGTAGGGTCGCGCTTGTCGGGTGCGGGTGCGGAACAGTCGATCTGCTCACCCGCAAAGCATGTGCCCTCATCCGCAAAGCCGACTGCATTTTATATGATCATCTGATCGATCCGTATGTGCTTGGCTTTGCGCAGGATCGCTGCCATCTTGTGTTTGTGGGCAAGGAAAGCGGAAATCATGCGTTTTCCCAGGAACAGATCAATGCGATGCTCGTCGAGCTGTCAGAAAAATATTCGCTTGTCGTGCGTCTGAAAGGCGGCGATCCGTATGTGTTCGGACGAGGAAGCGAGGAAGCGAAAGTGCTGTACGAGCATGGAATCGGCTTTGAAGTCGTTCCGGGCGTTTCTTCGTGTATCGCCGGCCTGTCTTATGCAGGAATTCCTGTTACTGAAAGAGAAACGGCCAGAGGATTCCGGGTGTATACGGCCCATTCAAAAGACGGAAAACTTCCGGATCTCGATTTTGAGGAGCTGGCGCGCACAAGCGATACGGTCGTCTTTTTGATGGGCAGGAAGAATCTGCCCCGGATCGTTGAAGGGTATCAGAAAGCGAAAGCGCCCGATCTGCCGATCGCGCTCGTCTCGAATGCCGCCAGACCGGAACAGGCTTCGTGCATCGGGAAGCTTTCTACTATACTGGCGCTTGCTGAAAAAGGAAACTATCCGGCACCGACCTTGATCGTGGTGGGAAGGACAGTGGAAGCGGCTCCGGTCCTGAACTGGTATGAAAGACTGCCGCTGTTTGACAAAAAAATTTTGTATATGCACGGCTCGGATCGCAGCGATCTTCTGCAGCCCCTTTCTAATCTGGGAGCAACGGTGGATGCGCCGGCAGCTTTTGAAAAAATCGTTTATGATATAGGCAAGGTGGATCTGCTCGAATACGACTGGCTCGTCCTGACGAGCCCGACAGCCGTCGATCTGTTCATGGAGCATATGAAGAAAAGACATCTGGATGTCCGTCTGCTTCCAAGGATCGCGGTCGTACAGGAGCAGAGCGCAAAAAAGCTTGCCGCCTACGGCTTGTTTGCCGATCTGGTCGGAGACCGGGATGCCGGACGGCTCGTTGCGCTCCTTAATGAAAAGATCGATCTTTTTTCCCGTGTCCTCATTCCGCATGCTGCGGCCAATGTCGAGGCGTTCAAGGAGCTGAAGTGTCCTGCAGATATCCGCATATTGTATGAAATGAAAGAGTGCAAATGGGATCCGGCGTATGAATATTATGATGCCGGCTTGTTTACGAGCGCGCGGGCAGCCAGAGATGCGCTGCGCCACAGCGTACAGGCGCGGCTTGCGATCAGTATCGGGCCGAAAACGACAGCAGTGCTGAAAAAAGGAAAATTTAAACAGATCATCGAAGTTTCGAAACCGGATCTTCAGGAAATGATCGAATGTCTGAAAGGAAGTATAAATCATGTTTAGAGGAAGAAGGCTGCGGATGAATCCGACAATTCGTTCGCTCGTGCGTGAAAACCGGCTGCAGGCAGCCGATTTCATTTATCCTGTTTTTGTGGTGGAGGGAAAAGGGATCAAAGAGGAAATTGCCAGCATGCCCGGCCAGTATCATTACTCCGTCGACTGTCTGGATCCTCTGCTGGATGAAATGAAAAGCCTTGGTATACGGGCATGCCTGCTGTTCGGCATTCCGGACCATAAGGATGCGTGCGGCAGCGAAGCGTATAACGAGAATGGGATCATTCAGAAGGCTATACGTTATATCCGATCTTATGATCCGCAGATGTATATCATCGCGGATGTGTGCATGTGCGAATACACGGATCATGGCCATTGCGGGATCCTGGACAGCCGCGGCATGGTAAAAAACGATGAAACGGTTTCTTATCTGCAGCGGATCGCTTTGTCTTATGCACGCGCAGGAGCAGACATGGTCGCGCCAAGCGATATGATGGACGGGCGGATCGGAGCCATCCGTTCCGCATTGGATGAAAACGGATTCGAATATGTGCCGATCATGGCTTATTCTGCAAAGTATGCCAGCAATTTCTACGGTCCGTTCCGCGAGGCGGCTCATTCGGCGCCAGGTTTCGGCGACCGGAAATCGTATCAGATGGATCCGGCCAACAGTAAAGAGGCGATGCGGGAGATCGCGGCTGATCTGCAGGAAGGGGCGGATGCCATCATTATCAAGCCGGCCCTTCCTTATCTCGATATCATGAAGGAGGCTTCGCAGCGTTTTGACGTGCCGCTTTGCGCCTATAATGTGAGCGGCGAATACGCGATGCTTGTGGCTGCAGTTCAAAATGGCTGGATGAAACCGGATGTGATCGAAGAATCGCTTTTGTGCATGAAGCGTGCGGGCGCAAACATGATCATTACTTATTTTGCCCTGTATATGGCAAAGAGGCTGAAAGATGAGAAACAATAACGAAAAACTATTTGAAGAAGCAAAATACTATATTCCGGGCGGAGTCAATTCTCCTGTCCGCGCCTTCCGTTCGGTTGGCGCCTTGCCGGTGTTTATCCGCAAGGCAAAAGGGGCCCATTTGTTTGGCGAGGATGGGCGCATGTATATTGATTACATTTCTTCGTGGGGGCCGATGATCCTTGGCCACAGCTGCGATGTGGTGAATAAAGCGGTCGAGCAGCACCTGCATGACGGGATCAGTTACGGCCTTCCTTGCCGTGCCGAGGTCGATCTGGCCAGAGAAATTGTCGAAGCGTATCCCGGGATCGATGAGGTGCGGATGGTCAATTCCGGAACAGAAGCTACGATGTCGGCCATTCGGGTGGCGAGAGGCTGCACGAAGCGGGACAAGATCATTAAATTCGAAGGGTGTTATCACGGGCATAGCGACGGGCTTCTTGTTTCGAGCGGTTCAGGAGCACTGACGTTTGGCGTGCCGACTTCGCCGGGCGTGCCGGCTGATATCGTGAAGAACACGCTTGTGGCGCGGTACAATGATCTGGAACATGTAAAACAGATCATGGAAGCGAATAAGGGGCAGATTGCCTGTGTGATCGTGGAGCCGGTGTGCGGAAACATGGGTGTCGTAAGACCGCGTGCAGGATTTCTGCAGGGACTGCGCGAATTGTGTACCAAAGAAGGCGCGCTGCTCATTTTTGATGAAGTCATAACCGGATTTCGCGTGTCTTATCACGGAGCGGCCGGCTTGTTCGGAGTGGTTCCTGATATGGCATGTTTTGGAAAGATCATTGGCGGCGGTTTTCCGGTCGGAGCGTATGGCGGGCGCCGGGACATCATGGAGTGCGTATCGCCGAATGGACCGGTGTATCAGGCAGGGACTCTTTCGGGCAATCCGCTCGCTATGCGTGCCGGCCTGGCGATGCTCGATTATTTGAAAAACAATCCAGCCGTCTATGATGTGATCGAGGAAAAGGCGGCCTATCTGGAAAATGGGATGCAGAAAGTTCTTGATGAGCTGAAGTTGCCGTTCACGCTTGTGCGTGAACATAGTCTGATGACGCTCTTTTTCTGCCAGCGTACGCCGTACAGCTACAACGACGTGAAAGAGGCGGATACGAAGCTTTACGGGAAATATTTTCGTGGAATGCTGGCAAGAGGCGTGATGCTGGCGCCAAGCCAGTTCGAGGCGATGTTTGTCAGCTGTGCGCTCACCAAAAACGATATGGATGTGACGCTTGAAGCGTTCCGCGAAGTGATGGAGGAACTGGCTTCGTGATCGCAGGGCTTTGCTGGAAAGGAAAGCGGGTGCTGATCGTTGGCCGGGGAGCGCAAGGGGAGCGCAAAGGCGCGCAGCTCGAAAAAGACGGGGCGCTCGTGGATTATGTGGATACCGGATTTGAATGGCAGCAGCTGGATCCGTATGATTTTGTGTATGCGAGCACGGATGACGAGAACGTGAACGGCCAGATCGTGGACTATGCCAATGCGCACGGGCTCTGGTGCGCAAGCGCGTCTTATAATGAAAAGGCTTCTGTGCACTTTATGCGCTCTCTTGATCTTGGACAGCTGGAAATCGGATTTTCTACCAAGCATGGTTTTTTGATGTACGGCCAGATCATTGAAGCGGATCTGGAAAAACTGTATGAAAGCAAATGGAAGGAAAAGCTGGAGGTGCTCCGGCTTTTGAGGCCGGCTGTGAAAGGACACAAAGAGATCATGGACTACCTGATGGAGCTGAGCACGGACCGGTTACGGACGCTTGCTGACTTCAATGATAAAAAGTCCGGCGTCGTTTGTGTGTTCCA
Organism: Erysipelotrichaceae bacterium OPF54; assembly: GCA_022834735.1. Taxonomy (GTDB): domain Bacteria; phylum Bacillota_I; class Bacilli_A; order Erysipelotrichales; family Erysipelotrichaceae; genus Dubosiella. The sequence goes on along the minus strand of BQKD01000001.1, from coordinate 2,841,112 downwards.
CAGCTGCAGGGATGAGGACCAGTATGAGAAGATGCACGATTTCTGCGGAAAGGATACACTGGTCGTTTTTATGGATGAGCCTTTGACAAGGCTGATGGAGTTTTTTTCGCTTTGCGGCATTAGGGTGCGGATCGTTCCGATGCTGGTGTCAAAAGGATCGGTATATCATAAATTATCGGCAATCATGGAGCGATTCGGATATGAGCTGGACGGGCTTTTGCTGAATGCGCACAACTGGAAGGCGCTGTTGCGCGATATCGATCGGCCGGACTCGGTTTTTGTGGTGCATACAAGCAGAGATCAGGCCTTGAAAAAGGAGATTGCTTCGTATTGCCGGAATGCGCAGGTCGTGGAATATAACGAGGTGATCGACTGGAATGAGGGGATGATGCGGATCTATCCGCTGTTCATGAATGCGGGAAAGCATGTACTGGTCGATGTGGCAAAACAGGTGGACAATGGAAGAGCACACGGCTGTACGGTGTCGATGCCTTTTTCATGCCTTCTGGATATGGAGAAATTCAAGGAAATATTCAACGCTAATCTGTCCTTTAAAAATATTTAAAAAATATATAAAAAAATGTTGACAGATAAAGCGGGGAGAGGTATTATAAGTGAGCGTCAAGAACGACGCAGAAAAGAAAACATACGAAACGCTTCCGAAGAAAGAAAAAAACTTTAAAAAAAGTGAAATTCTTTCTTGACGAAACGAAAAGGAAGAGTTAGTATAAACGAGCTGTCGGAAACGGCAGCGAGGGACGATCTTTGAAAACCTGACAGAAACGAATAGTTTTAGAAGAAAAAAACGTACAAGTACGAGAGAACTAAAATTACACGTCGATTTCTTGAGAAACACCTGAAAAGAAAAAAAGAGATAACAGAAACAAAAAAAGAGTCAATATCAAATGGAGAGTTTGATCCTGGCTCAGGATGAACGCTGGCGGCATGCCTAATACATGCAAGTCGAACGAGGCATCTTCGGATGCCTAGTGGCGAACGGGTGAGTAACACGTAGGGAACCTGCCCATGCGGCCGGGACAACTTCCGGAAACGGATGCTGATACCGGATAAGGAAAGCGAAGGCATCTTTGCTTTGTTAAAGGAGCTGCAAGGCTCCGCGCATGGATGGACCTGCGGTGCATTAGCTGGTTGGTGAGGTAAAGGCTCACCAAGGCGACGATGCATAGCCGGCCTGAGAGGGCGAACGGCCACACTGGGACTGAGACACGGCCCAGACTCCTACGGGAGGCAGCAGTAGGGAATTTTCGTCAATGGGCGCAAGCCTGAACGAGCAATGCCGCGTGAACGAGGAAGGTCTTCGGATCGTAAAGTTCTGTTGAGAGGGAAAAAGGGTCACCAGAGGAAATGCTGGTGAAGTGATATTACCTTTCGAGGAAGTCACGGCTAACTACGTGCCAGCAGCCGCGGTAATACGTAGGTGGCGAGCGTTATCCGGAATGATTGGGCGTAAAGGGTGCGTAGGCGGCCTGTTAAGTCTGAAGTGAAAGGTACCGGCTCAACCGGTACAGGCTTTGGAAACTGGCAGGCTGGAGGACAGGAGAGGGCGGTGGAACTCCATGTGTAGCGGTAAAATGCGTAGATATATGGAAGAACACCAGTGGCGAAGGCGGCCGCCTGGCCTGTTACTGACGCTGAGGCACGAAAGCGTGGGGAGCAAATAGGATTAGATACCCTAGTAGTCCACGCCGTAAACGATGAGGACCAAGTGTTGGGGAAGACCCAGTGCTGCAGTTAACGCAGTGAGTCCTCCGCCTGGGGAGTATGCACGCAAGTGTGAAACTCAAAGGAATTGACGGGGGCCCGCACAAGCGGTGGAGTATGTGGTTTAATTCGAAGCAACGCGAAGAACCTTACCAGGCCTTGACATAGGGTGCGAAGCTATGGAGACATAGTGGAGGCTAACATCCATACAGGTGGTGCATGGTTGTCGTCAGCTCGTGTCGTGAGATGTTCAGTTAAGTCTGGCAACGAGCGCAACCCTCGTGATGTGTTACCAATATTGAGTTAGGGACTCACATCAGACTGCCGGTGACAAACCGGAGGAAGGCGGGGATGACGTCAAATCATCATGCCCCTTATGGCCTGGGCTACACACGTACTACAATGGCGGCAACAAAGGGCAGCGAGGCAGCGATGCCGAGCGAATCCCAAAAAAGCCGTCCCAGTTCGGATTGGAGTCTGCAACCCGACTCCATGAAGTTGGAATCGCTAGTAATCGCGGATCAGCATGCCGCGGTGAATACGTTCTCGGGCCTTGTACACACCGCCCGTCAAACCATGGGAGTGGGCAATGCCCGAAGCCGGTGGCGCAACCTGAAAAGGAGCGAGCCGTCGAAGGCAGGGCCGATGACTGGGGTTAAGTCGTAACAAGGTATCCCTACGGGAACGTGGGGATGGATCACCTCCTTTCTAAGGAGAAAGCGAAGAAGGTGTAAAGACGTGAGAAGGAGTTCTGTCAGGTTTTCAGGGATTGTCCTGAGAGCAGAAATCGATCTTTGAAAATCATCATACACAAATTTGAAGAAAAGACACAATAGATAAGAAGAGAAGAGGTCTTGAAAGCAAGTTGTGGAAGATAACACTGAGAAACAGTTAAAGAAATAACAGTTTTCATCAAAAGAAGAAAAATCTTGTAGAAAGCACATTGAAAGAAACTAGAGAACCAACTGATCAAGTAGGCAAGGGCGTACGGAGGATGCCTGGCCACTCGAAACTGAAGAAGGACGCACCGAACTGCGAAAAGCGGCGCCGAGCTGTAAGGAAGCGAAGACACGCCGATGTCCGAATGGGGGAACCCGGCATAGAGAAAGCTATGTCATCCTCGGATGAAAAAGATAGTCCGAGAGAGAGGTACCCGGGGAACTGAAACATCTAAGTACCCGGAGGAGAAGAAAACAAAAGTGATTCCCCGAGTAGCGGCGAGCGAAAGGGGAGCAGCCCAAACCATCGGGAGATGGGGTTGAAGGGGTTCTGAGAAAGCAGAAGCAGAAGATAGCCGAACGTGAACGGAAGCACGGCCGAAGAAGGTGAAAGCCCTGTAGGCGAAATCGGAAGCGGAAGCGAGGAACACCCTGAGTACGGCGAGACACGAGGAATCTTGTCGGAAGCAGGCGGGACCATCCGCCAAGGCTAAATATAAACGAGTGAGCGATAGAGAAAGAGTACCGTGAGGGAAAGGTGAAAAGAACCGCGGGAGCGGAGTGAAAGAGAACCTGAAACCGTATGCCTACAAGAAGTCAGAGCCCGTCAAGGGGTGATGGCGTGCCTTTTGTAGAATGAACCGGCGAGTTGCGTCAGGATGCGAGGTTAAGCTGGAAAGAGCGGAGCCGAAGCGAAAGCGAGTCTGAATAGGGCGAAGAGAGTAGACTGATGCAGACCCGAAACCGGGTGATCTAGCCATGGGCAGGTTGAAGCAGAAGTGAAATTCTGTGGAGGACCGAACCGACTACCGTTGAAAAGTTAGCGGATGACCTGTGGCTAGGGGAGAAATTCCAATCGAACCCGGAGATAGCTGGTTCTCCCCGAAATAGCTTTAGGGCTAGCGTCGGCCGATGAGCGAGGGAGGTAGAGCACTGAATGCATGATGGCCCCATCCCGGGGTACTGAATGCAATCAAACTGCGAATGCCCTCGAAGGAGAAGGCCGGCAGTCAGACTGTGGGTGATAAGGTCCATGGTCGAGAGGGAAACAGCCCAGACCGCCAGCAAAGGTCCCGAAATACAGGCTAAGTGGAAAAGGATGTGGGGACGCACGGACAGCTAGGAGGTTGGCTCAGAAGCAGCCATCCTTTGAAGAGTGCGTAACAGCTCACTAGTCGAGTGGCCCTGCGCCGAAAATGTACCGGGGCTAAGCCTGATACCGAAGCTGCGGATATGGAAACATATGGTAGGGGAGCGTTGCATGCAGGAAGAAGTATCATCGCGAGAGGATATGGACAGCATGGAAGTGAGAATGCCGGTGTGAGTAGCGAGATGCAGGTGAGAATCCTGCACACCGGAAGCCCAAGGATTCCAGGGGAAGGTTCGTCCGCCCTGGGTAAGTCGGGACCTAACGCGAGGCCGAAAGGCGTAGCGGATGGAAAGCAGGCGGAGATTCCTGCACCCGCGCGATACGAGGCGAAGGAGTGACGGAGACGGGATAGGCAGCCCTCTGAACGGATTGAGGGCCAAGCGCAGCAGTCGGATACCAGGCAAATCCGGTATCGGAAGACAGGGCGTGAAGGGGAAGCGAAATCTGCGGAAAGTAGCGAAGTGCCGAATACGGCTTCCAGGAAAAGCTTCTAGCATAGGGGTATCGAGCGGCCCGTACCAAAACCGACACAGGTGGGCAGGCAGAGAATGCCGAGGTGAGCGAGAGAACTGTTGCCAAGGAACTCGGCAAAATGGCCCCGTAAGTTCGCGAGAAGGGGCGCTCATGAAAGTGAGCCGCAGTGAAAAGGCCCAAGCGACTGTTTAACTAAAACACAGCTCTCTGCGAAGCCGCAAGGCGAAGTATAGGGGGTGACACCTGCCCGGTGCTGGAAGGTTAAGGGGATCTGTCAATCGGAGACGATGAAGCAGTGGTCCGAAGCCCCAGTGAACGGCGGCCGTAACTATAACGGTCCTAAGGTAGCGAAATTCCTTGTCAGGTAAGTTCTGACCCGCACGAAAGGTGTAACGATTTGGGCGCTGTCTCGGCAGCAGGCTCGGTGAAATCTTAGTACCTGTGAAAATGCAGGTTACCCGCAACTAGACGGAAAGACCCCATGGAGCTTTACTGCAGCTCGGCATTGGGTACTGGACGGACATGTACAGGATAGGTGGGAGACGAAGAGACATACACGCCAGTGTATGAGGAGTCGATGTTGGGATACCACCCTTGTGCGTCCGGGGCCCTAACCCAGGTCCGTGAACCGGATCGGGGAGAGTGCCAGGCGGGCAGTTTGACTGGGGCGGTCGCCTCCCAAAGAGTAACGGAGGCGCCCAAAGGTACGCTCAGGCTGGATGGAAACCAGCTGACGAGTGCAAATGCAGAAGCGTGCCTGACTGTGAGAGCAACAACTCGAACAGGGACGAAAGTCGGGATTAGTGATCCGGCGGTGCCGAATGGAAGGGCCGTCGCTCAACGGATAAAAGCTACCCTGGGGATAACAGGCTGATCTCGCCCAAGAGTTCACATCGACGGCGAGGTTTGGCACCTCGATGTCGGCTCATCGCATCCTGGAGCTGGATTCGGTTCCAAGGGTTGGGCTGTCCGCCCATTAAAGCGGTACGCGAGCTGGGTTCAGAACGTCGTGAGACAGTTCGGTCCCTATCTGTTGTGGGCGAAGGAGATCTGAGGGGAGCTGTCCTCAGTACGAGAGGACCGGGATGGACCTGCCTCTGGTGCATCGGTTATCACGCCAGTGGTACAGCCGGGTAGCCAAGCAGGGAAGGGATAAGCGCTGAAAGCATCTAAGCACGAAGCCCACCCCGAGATGAGATCTCCCATTCTGAAAAGAAGTAAGGCCCCTCAAAGACGATGAGGTAGATAGGCCGGAGATGGAAGCGCAGCGATGCGCGGAGTTGACCGGTACTAATCGGCCGAGGACTTGATCAGAAGAGATGAAGACGTCCGCGACTTGCCAAGACCGATTGTGGAAGAGAGTGTATGGTGATTTTGAAAGATCGATGGAAAGCGAGAAGAAGATCCGGTGGCGATGGCGGGGTGGAAACACCTGTACCCATCCCGAACACAGAAGTTAAGCACCCCCAGCGGCGACGATAGTTGGCCTTGCGCCTGCGAAAATAGCTCGCTGCCGGGTCTTTTTTTTATGTCGTTTTAATTGTTTGTGATTGAAACCGCTTAGATTCTGTATTATATCTATAATGAAGAAGAAAAGGAGGATACAGATTATGAATAAACTGGTTTTTGATGTGGGCGGGACCGCCATCAAATACGCCATCATGAATGAAAAGGCCGAAATCGAGGAAAAAGGGAATTTCCCGACCCCGATGATCGATCAGCCGACTTTTATCGATTCGCTCGTGGACATTTACGAAAAATATATGGATCAGGTCGACGGGATCGCCATGTCGCTGCCTGGAAGGATCAATTCGGATATCGGGTATGTCCATACACCAGGGGCGCTGATCTATAATAACGAAACCCACCTCAGCCATCGGATTGCCGGGCAGATCAAAAACAGGACCGGAAGAGAAATCAGGATTTCTATTGAAAATGATGGAAAAGCGGCAGCCCTGGCGGAAGCCTGGAAAGGAAACCTTGCGGATGTGGATGACGGGGTCGTCATCGTCCTGGGCACCGGGATCGGTGGCGGGATCATCCATGATAAAAAGATCCTGAAAGGAAAGGACTTTTTTGCCGGGGAATTTTCCTTCATCATGACCGATCTGCGTCTTAAAGGGATGGGAAATGCGTTTGCCAATGTGTCGAGCGCCCATGCATTGACCTCCGGAGTGGCGCGAAAAAAAGGGCTCGACCCTGAATCGGTCGACGGCTTTCAGACCTTTGAATGGATCCAGAACGGAGATGAAGAGGCCATCGAAGTATTTGAAGAAGTGTGCAATGCGATCGGCGGTCTGATCTACAACCTGACCGCGACCTTGAACCCGGAAAAAATATTGATCGGTGGCGGGATCTCGAAACAGCCGATCGTCGTGGAACGCATTCGGGAAAAGGCCGATGAATATTTCGACCAGATCAAAAAGATCGGGATGGAAATGCCTAGGCCGAAGATCGATGTCTGCCGTTTCAATAACGACTCCAATCTGATCGGAGCCCTTTATAATTATAATCTCGTATATGGAGAATAGATCCGCCGAAGCAGCAGAGAAACGATCTGCTGCTTCCTTTTAGGAGGAAGCGATGAAAAACTACAATACCAAAGAATTCCTGCGCATAAAAAGAGGATACGAACAGGCTGCGCACCTGTTGGCGCAGGGAAAGTGCAAACCGGCACTCACGGCCTTGAAGCGGCCAATCCGTTCGCTTGAATATAGCAGCGAAAAAACATTGTTTCTTGCGAAATGTTATGAACTGGAAGCACAAATATATGAAAAGCTTGAAGATCATGAAAGATCCGACCATTATCGTAGGGAAGCGAGAAAGATAGAATCGCAAATCAGTGGATAAGTATCTTTCTTTTTTTTTGCTTTAATGATAGGCTAAATGCATGAAAAATAGCAAAACAACAGGAAAAAGAATTGGGGTAGCAATCGGAACCGGGCTGATCGGTCTGGTGATCGTTGTTGCCTTGATGATCACATTGCCAGGCATATTTGGCATCAAATTGTATAATGTTACAACAGGAAGCATGGAACCAGCCATCCCGGTCGGATCTTTGATCGCGGTAAAATATGAAGAGCCGGATCAGATCCGCGCACAGGATATTATTGCTTTTGAACATCGCGGAAGCGTTGTGACCCATCGGGTCGTTGAAAATGACCAAAGCTCTCAGCAGTTTATTACCCGGGGAGATGCCAATGCCCAGAACGACTTTGAACCGGTACCTTACACAGATCTGATCGGCGTGTTTAAAATGCACGTCCCTGTTATCGGCGCCTTTTTTGCATGGCTCAGCACGATGAGCGGCAAGTTGTTTCTGCTTGCGCTGGCAGCAGTCGGAGCCTTGATGAATTTAATGACAGGCTTGAAAAGCTCAAAGGAGGAATCATAGATGAATCTGCAGCAGGAAATCATTCAGCTGATCGAAAACAATAACGTGGAAGAAGCGTTTTACAAGATCCAGCAGTATCAGGATGAATATGGAAAGGACGAATTTTTCTATCTGGCTTTTTCGGATATCCTCCTTTTTCAGGGGATGTTCGATCAGGTCATTCTGCTGATCACAGAGGCAGGAAATGACGGATACGAAAACGAGCTCTTTTATGAACGTCTGGCTGATGCCTATGTCGGGCTCGAACGATATGAGGAAGCAAAAAAGTATCTCGACATGTGCAGTTTTGACGATGATGTGCAGAACAGTCTGCATATTTCCTTTTTATATGGTCAGGTGTATCTGAACCAGAAAGAATATCAAAAAGCGATTTCCTCATTTGAAGATGTCCTTCTGGAAATCGATTCGGATCCGATTTATTATTATGCTGCCATCGCTTACTGGAAAGTGAAAAAATATAAAAGAGCCCTGGAATATTTTGACCGTATAAGCGGCCGGGAAGAAATCGTCGAAGGAATCTGTGATTTTTTTATCGAAGAAAAAGATGAAGAGCATTTCCTGCGGTATGTAGAGAAGATCCACGGAGAAGAGCAAAAGGAATACTATAAATCTGATTTTTATCTTTCCGTAAAAGACTACGAAAAAGCGGAACAGTGCCTGATAGGAATTGTAAAAAAATATAATCACGCCGCTTTATACAATCAGCTTCTGGTCGTTTATCAGGAAACAAAACAAATAAAAAAACAGCGCAGCGTCGAGCGCAAAGTTCTCCGCCTGCTGCCGGACGGCACGATGGACGAGGAATCTTTTGTGGACATGAAACTGGCTGCTCTTCTCAATTTGAAATATACAGAAGCGACCGTAGCGAAATATGTCGATCAGATGCTCGAACAAAGCGAACAGAAAAACAGGGTATTTGTAAAGCTGGCATCCTTTTTGTGCTCGGAAGATTACTACAGGAGCGCTTTTCGATTTTTATATACGAATGTACCGAATAATTTAAGCGAAGAGGAATATGTTTTTACTACAAGGCTCCGCATTTATGTGCGTCTGCTGCGAAAAGAATTTGGCTGCGCCTATAAGGAGTTTCAGGAATATCTGAAATATAAGCCTCTGGAAAAAGATCTTGAAGTCGATTATGCGACAACGTGTTTGTATTTAAGGCATTATGAAGAAGCTTTGAAAACAGCCCGCCTGCATCCAATGGACGGCCGCATGGCAGCCATCTGCCTTTACTGCTACAATATGCTGGGAAAAACAGAAGAAGAATTTGCGCTTCTCGATCAGATCAATCACGATCTCGATCAGGGCAAGGAATTTAAAAACATCGACTACGTAATTGATGCGCTTGATCTTCTCGCTCATAATGAAGAATAAGATGCTCAGAAAAGCCGTAGGAGCGGCTGCGTACATAGCAGCAGTTTTTCTTCTGCTTCAGCTGCTTTATACAGGAATAAACAATCCGGTGATCTTCCCTTCGCCTTTTGAAGTGGCAGAGATCATGGCAGAGCAGATAACGGATCCGCAATGCATCGATGCGATCGCGATAACGATCCTTCGTGTGAGCCTGGGAATTGCTGCCTCGTTTTTGACAGGAGCTGTTCTAGGGATCGTACGCTTTTTCTATCCATGGACTTCCCGTATCCTGGATCGTTTCGTCCTGCTTCTTCGCAGCCTGCCGAATATTACTTTGATCATCTTATTTCTGTTCTGGTTCGATGGCGAAAGCTGCATCTTTTTTGTGATCTGCCTTGTCCTCTTTCCTCTGGTTTATCAGGCCTGTGCCGATTCGCTCGTGCAGATCGGACAGGAGTGGAAGGATCTATTTGCTGTATATTCGCAGCCGCGGCTCTATCTGCTTAAAAAAATATATCTGCCACTGCTCAAGCCGGATCTGGGCAGCGCTCTGATTTCTGTTTCCTCGTTAGGCTTCAAGGTCGGGGTCATGGCTGAGATCCTTTCGCAGGTACGTTCAGGAATCGGACGGAGCATGCAGATTGCCAAGCTGAACATCGATATTGCTTCGCTTTTTGCGTGGACTGCGTGGCTGCTCATTGTCGTGTTTGTCTATGAGCAGTTCGTGAAAAAACTGATCCGCATCTGCTTCAAGTAAAGGAGAATGAATAAATGGAAACTGTCAGCGTGCTGATTCCCGTATATAATGTAGAAAAGTATCTGGCTATCTGCCTTGACTCGATCCTGGCTCAAACGTATCCGCAAATCGAAATGATCCTGATCAATGACGGGTCGACAGACGGATCTAAGGAAATTGCTGAAAAATATGCTGCCTCGCATAAAAATATCTTTTTATATAACTATGAAAATGCCGGAATTTCCACGACACGAAACCGCGCGCTCGATCATGCGACCGGAACGTATCTGACCTTTGTCGACAGCGATGACTGGATCGATCCGGAAATGATCGGATCGATGGTTGCTGCGATGAACAGCTGCAAGGCCGATATCGTCTTGTGCGGATACCGTATGGATTACTTTAAATATTTTCCGCTGCTGCGCAAGGTCGCAGGAAAACAGACCATGACAGGGATCGAAGCGATCCACAAGCTTGTTGAAAACAAGGGAGTCAACAATTACCCGTGGGCCAAGCTGTACAAGGCTGATACGTTCCGGAATGTCCGTTTTCCTGCGCATGCGACCGGGTTCGAAGATACGCGGACCATTTATAAAACGTTTTTGAATGCAGAAAAAATTGCCGCAATACCGAACCGGTATTATCACTATGTCCAGCACAGCGGGTCGTTGACGAATAATATGAGCCTTTCTTTTGTGTACAATATGCGTAAAGCGTATCACGACCAGGAAGAAGAGCTCAAAAAGGCTTTGCCTGGCGAGACGTTCGATTATGCGATCAATTACTACAACACCGATATGGTCATTATTTACACGCTCATTTTCATTACGAAAAGAAAAGAGGATCCGGTCTTTGTTCCTGATCATATCGACTGGAGCCGGCTATCGTGGATCCTGAAAGCGGCTTACGGAGCGTGGCTGCAGATTGCCTGCTGGAAATACGGATGGAAAAAGAAGGAGCTTGACTGGAAATGACAAGAAAGGTAAGAAAGGCGCGATATGAAGATCTGGACATCCTGGATGTCCTTTATGAAAATGCCCGGACCTTCATGCATACGCACGGAAATCCGGATCAATGGAATGAAGGAAAGCCGAATCGGATCGATCTGGCTGAAAATATCGAAAACGGCGAGCTTTATGTGGTGGAGAACAACGAACAGATCGAAGGGAGCTTTGCTCTGATCTTTGGCGAAGATCCGACATATACATATATCGACGGCTGCTGGCTGAACGAAAAACCGTATGCGGCAGTCCACAAAGTTGCGTCTGCCCATACGGCAAAAGGGATCGGAAATTTTATTTTATCCTACTGCAAGTCCCGCTGTTCGAATTTAAAGATTGATACGCATAAGGATAATGTATTTATGCAGAATTGTATCCGACGCAACGGCTTCATTCATACCGGGATCATTTATCTGGCCAACGGAGATCCAAGGCTCGCATATCAGTTTTCCAAAGATGAAAACAAATAGGAAACAATCTCTTCTGCGGATTTGTTCCTTAAATTGTTTTCATCTTTTATTTTGTCGGGATTCCAGCGAAACTGGTCATACTCTGTCAGATACGAGTAGTCTGCCGTACAATCCGGGTATTTTGCATACCAGTCCGGCGCGTATCCGGCCATGACGTGCCGGGCCAGCGCAAGAGCCTGGCTGTCCGGGTTTCCGTCGGCTGCCGGAGTTCCGCAAAGACGCACCCCCGGAGGAGAGGAGTGGATCAGCAGGATGCTTCCGTCCTGACAAGGCGCAAGCACGAGATAAATATGGTCTGAATTGGCCATGATATCGCCCGGGTCATAGCTTTCGATCTGATCGGCAGGGATCACTGTGCCCAGGCCAAGATCAGCAAGGTCAGGTTCTATACGATCAGAAAAATCGACATAGCCTTTTTCTCCTTTTTTATGCTCGAAAGTATTGTACAGCACCCACCCGATATAGCCTGAGCAGTCCAGCCCGTTATGGATCTCATATAAATGGTCCTGGAAATTATAGGAGGCGTCCTGCGCATCGGCAAATTCGATCCAGGAGGAGGCCAGCCCGAGCTGCCTGGTTTCGGGCCCGGATGCGGTGTCCTCTTCGTTCCATCCGCCGCCCCAGATATACATTACTTTTCCCAGCGGCTGTTTTGCCATCTCGAGCAGGGTGGACAGATCGGCTGTTCCGCTCGCTGTATTCTGGACGGGCAAATTCTTTTCAGGATGCGAAAACAGCCGGGAAAACCCGAAACAGGTCCCTGCGCTCAGAAGCAGGAGGCATAAACCGGCAAGTCCTAGACGTCTGTAATTGATCTTTCTGTGTTTCATATATTCACTGTAACATAACGGCTCTTTATTGTCGTCGTTTGTGGCTATTTCATACCGATTTCAAGCTGTTTTAAACCATTTTTTAGCCTATTTATTAGGCTTTTTTATTATATATATACTGAAAGCCTGTACATGCACATTTTATATATAGTGTGAAATGTCCCATTTTACGTCCAAGAGACACCAATTTTGCCCCAAATTTAAACTTCGTTTCAGCTTTATTATTAAGGATTTACGCACTTTTTCTTACATCAAAAAGAAAAAAGAGAAGTGTTCTGTTCACTCCTCCAATGCTTTAGCTTGCATATTTAAATTTTCAATTTCATTTCCTTCTTGTTGTTTTGGATCTATCACATAGAGTGTCTTGTTGTTTCGATCCAAGCGGAACGCTTTTATTCCATCCGGTAGTTTTCTAAATTCAATAGCTGTTTTTTCCATTCTTTTCCCTTTCTAAAGATTCAGATTAACCCTATTTAATGTACGATTTCTATTATATCATACTCATTTTATTTTCGAACAATCCCATCACAACAAATTACATTTAATGAAGAATAGCTTAAAATGTCAAAATAGAGCGATTCTTCTTTTAAAAAAGACATTCTAACGCTTATTGTGCCCTTTCTGCGCGTCTGTGAGCGTATTAAAAGGAAAGAGCTAATGCATAACGTTTTCTTTTTCATTTGTTCCTTTCAACACCGCAATCAGTGCGCTTGGATCGGCTAACGTCTTATCAACAATATCAATCTTTTGACGATCCATTTTCTTTTTATGCGTGAACTCTCGTTCTTTCAAATCATGATCTGCGGTTTGTCCCGTTATCGTTGCGATTAACTCGGCTGAACGAATGTTTCCGTCTAATGCCTTCTTTACTAACATAACAGCTAAAGCAATTTGAAAAGTGCTTTCTTCTTCATTGATCCCGAATTCATGAAGCATATTTTGTACCTTATCCATGCTTTGAGGTACTTTTTCATTCATAATTGTTTCCAAGGCTTGCTTTAGCTTTTTCTTTTGCCTTCTTGATTTTCCGCTTGCTATTCCTGCTTTTGTGGCGTTTTCTCGGCGTTCTTCGGGTGTTCTCTTTGCGTTAGGAATCAAATTCTTTTCGTTCATTGCTTTTCTCCTCTCTTTAAAAGAAGTGCCTTTTCCGACGCTCTATTCGTTTATCGGTTGTAATTTGTATCGTATCCGAACTTTTTACGCTCGGTTTGATCGTTCAGCAATTCACGAAACGCTATAACGGCTTTTTTGAACTCTTCAGCGTCCATTCTTTCTAAACTGTTCGGATTCAGGAATGTTTCACGTTTCAAGAATTCTGCTATTGTTCCTTCTTTTGCGGTTCGATCGTATCCGAATTGCTCCCGCTCGTTCGGATCGTAAAGCCTGTACCGAAATTCAATAACTGCGTCTTTAAACTCTTCGGGCTTCATCTTTTCCAATTCTTGAACTGATGGAAAACGATTTCTTTTTAAAAATTCGGTGATAATGTCGCAATCGGCAAATATTTGCAAATTAAACGGTCTGATTTTGTTTGATTTTGGTTTCATTTATTCGCTCCTTCATAAATAAAGCATTGCTTCGCTTTATGGAATAAAACGTCACTTATTCCAAGCCTTCCTCTGTTCTTGGCACAAATAAGTTTGTATTTAGAATTTTGGGACGCTCTATTATTTGTTTCGTCATATAGCAAAGTGATGGAGTGTGCGGTTTGTTCCACCTCTCCAGAATCTTTCAGGTCTTTTAATTGTGGTTGCTCTCCTTCTGCTCCTCGGTTTAACTGAGAAACAGCGAACACGGTACAATCAAAATCTTTTGTGATATTGTTCAGCTCAATCATAGTGTGTTGTACTGATTCACGGGTGTTATTGAATCCCTTATTTTTGATGTATCCTATATGATCGACGAATACAACACAATGCCCTTTTCTTGATTCTTTTGCTATGATCCTGCGTATTGAATCAATGCTTTTTGAACCATCAATAATAGCAATATTCAATCTATTTACATATCTCCAACAAGCGTCTACATATCGTGTGTTTTCCTCTTTGGTTAAATCGTTGTTTTCAATCTTGTTAATATCTACATTGCTTTGTAAGGCTAATAACCTACGGATAATTTCTATATTCGTCATTTCAAGATTGAAATACAATACTTTATAGCGTTCTCCAAGGTCATTAACTAGGTTTAGGGCATACGCTGTCTTTCCTACGCCTGTTCTAGCGCCTATCACGTTTACTGTATGCTTTTTTGGCCGTACATATTGCATGTACTTGTCGCGTTCAAAAATAAGCGATTCTTCGCTTTTTCTTGGAATGGTGCATAACTCGTCAAACGTCCATTTTTTTAATTTAGACGTATAATTGGAGTCTTCGATTTTTGCTATTTTTGTTTTCAGCTCGTCAAGCGTCGTATCTTCCTGTAATGCTTCTTTGCTCAATCGGTGAATATCCCGAATCGCTTTTTGTTCTCTAAGCTGAGAAAGGTAATTATCATAGTCGCCATACTGAAAGGCTTGATCCATTATTTTTAAAAAGTAATCTTGTGAGCTTTCCAGGAGTTTAGGAATAATATCATCATAAGGAATACTAGATACATTCCCTTTTTCGTGCAAAACATCCTTGCACACTTTGATTATTTCCTGGTGAACCGGTGTAACGAATAAATCAGGTTTTAAATTCGGATCTTTGAGCTTTTCAAGGTTTGTGATTGCCATTGAAATAACGTTCTGCTCTAAAAATTCTTGTTTTGATTTTTCCATGTTCTCGCCTCACTTTATGCTTTCAAAGCCTGCGTATAAATCGACTTTTTGTTTTTCCTTGTTAACGTGTACTCGTTCATTTAAATAGGATTCAAAATGCGATTCTCGAAATAAGGTTTCAGGACGTAAATATTTAGACTGTTCTGAATTAGTCCAATCTTTTACTTTGTTATCAATCACTTTGAAAAAATCTTCTTCTTTATAATCAAGCTCTTTCAGATTTTTAAATTTGATAACTGTATCTTTTGTATTGGGTCTGTAATTGCTTCCTGTGGATTCGTTCAAATGGTTTATGATCCTTGTCAATTCTTCTTGTTGATCCTGCGGAAGTTTTCCAAAAAGATTTTTATGTTTAGAACCTTTTTTCTTTATTTTTGGTCGTTTTTCATGACTATATATATCTTTACTATTCTTATCTATACTATACTGTGTATACATTTTGGATACATTTTGGATACATGTTGTATCCATAACGTTTTTTCTCATTGAATAGACTTTGTTTTCATCTATTGAAAGCTGTTCTTTTTCCTCTGTATAAATAGTGGGTGTGAAGCGATCCTTTTGTAGGTAGTTGTTCATTTTCCAATGAGTAATGACAATAACCCCGCTTTTAAACGGGATCACATAACCTTTTCTAATTAGCTCATCTAAACTTTCTTTGCTATTTCCTGTACTTCTGATAATCATGTTAGGTGAAGCTACAAACCCCTCGTCATCTGCTCTCATTCCTAAATCGAAATACAACAGTCTAGCCGGGATAGACATATCTAAGAACCTGTCTGTATTCACTGCGTCCAGGTTGAACATTCTTTTTTTTGCCATTTATGCACTCTCCTTTTCTTGACTTGCTTTTCTTTCGGGTGTTGCGTACATAATCATAATACCGCCCGTTTCACGCCTTATAGCGAGCCCTACAGCCTCTAAATTGTGCAAATCGGATTCTAAGGCGTTAATCCTCTTAATAACGCTTAACGGCTCCGAAATGAAGCCGTCTGCGTTTGCGTTTACTCCGAAATGAAAATAAAGTGCCTGTTCGATGTCAAGAAAAGCCAGTATATGCATTTGACAAAACGCCAGTATTACTGGGGCGAATTTTACAAGCAGCTGCTTACCAGCGTCCTGAATGGCTCCTTCCGTCAGGTGGAGCGGCACGGAAATGATTCGATCTGCTACTGGTGGGGCCTGAGCAACTTCATGATCGACGTATATGTGACGGACGCGATGCCGAAACAAACATCAAGGCTGATCCAGGTCATGAAAGAACATATGGCCGAGGGCCATTTTAATTTATTTTCGACCGAAATGATCGATCAGGAGGGCCATGTGCGCAATAAGGACGGGCAGCAGATGAGCCTGGATGCGATCGCAGACATGAACTGGCTGCTTGACAATGTGGAAGGGACGATCCCGTCGATCGATGACTTTTCAGGGGACGCGCGCAAGCTCATCTCGCAGTATGGAATTTACTCTCTGCGGGAGACAGGGCATGACTAAGATGCGGATCATGGTGCTGTCGGACGAACCGTGCCTTGTTTTGTCGGACGCCTATCGTCCGGAAGTGCTCGAAGGGATCGATGTGATCGTTTCATGCGGGGATCTGCCATATGATTATCTCAGCTTTATTGCGACCGTTTTCCGCGGGCCGGTCCTCTATGTCCACGGCAATCACGATGCCAAATATAAATATAAGCCTCCTTTAGGCTGTCTTTCGATCGAAGACAGGATCTATACGTATAAAGGGGTGCGCTTTCTTGGCCTGGGAGGAAGCCACCGCTACAACGGGGTGGAGTGGCAGTTTACCCAGAAGGAGATGGACAAGCGGGTCAGAAAGCTGTGGTTCGAGCTGTGCAAAAGCAAAGGGTTCGATGTGCTGGTGACCCATTCGCCCGCTTTTGGCTGCTATGACGGGGCCGACCCGGCCCATACCGGGTTCAAGGTTTTCAATGATCTGATCGAAAGATACAAGCCGAAGCTGTTTCTGTATGGTCATGTCCACCTTTCCTATGGGAGCCGGCCGCGCGAGTTCGTGATCGGGAACACGCGGTGCATCAACGGCTATGAACGCTATATCATCGATCTGGAAACGGATGACTGAAGTTCCGGCTTGACCGGAGCTTTTCTTTTTAATGACAAAAGTCACTTTTTTGATCGGGGCTTCTGTGAAATAATACTGTATGAACAAGGTAAGCTGTTATATCAATTTTGTGGTAAGAAAAATGACGTTATATGGTATTTGGCACATCAGGATATCCGGCTCTATGAAATTGCCTTTTTTTATTGTAGGTAAAGGAATATTTTAAGGAAATGAATGTACTAACAATATGTTCAAATGTGTGAAAAAAACGCAAAAAATACCAGAAAACGCTTGCATATCAATTGATATACCCTTATACTGACCTTAGTTAACATTTCATGAATGGAGGAAAGTATATGAGATATGTAGTTATGGTTAGTCATGGCGAATTTGCTCCGGGGCTGCATTCTGCAGTGAAGATGATGACGGGCGACCGTGCTGACGTATTATCTACGAGCTTGAAGGCGGATATGAGTGCTGATGAATTCGCTGCAAATTTCAGAGAACTCGTAAAAGACCTCAAGGCTGGCGAGGACCAGGTGATCCTGCTGGCGGATATTTTAAGTGGTTCGCCGTTTACGAACGCGCTGAGCGTTCTGGATGAAAAAGGAATGCTGGCCGATTCGCTGGTGATCGCCGGCATGAACATGCCGCTTGCCATCACAGCTGTTCTTATGAAAGACAACTTTGATGATCTGAGCGTTCTGAAGGATACGCTGCTCAGCGAAGGGAAAGCGGGCATCACGGACTTTGTCGTTGCGGCAAACGATGACGACGACGATCTTTAAGATTCGGATTTAACATTGGTTAAATACAATTCATAATCATAGGAGGACAGAATAATGATTAGTTTTATGCGTGTTGACGACCGTATCATTCATGGTCAGATTATTACTCGTTGGTCCAAGGAATATCCTTGCGACGGAATTATTGCTGTAAATGACAAAGCTGCAACGACTCCTGTTCTTGCGCAGTCATTCAAAGCTTCGACGGACAAAAAAGTATTTGTCTGGACAAAAGAGCATTTCAAGGAAGTGCAGGACAAAGTTCTCAATTCCCCTAAACGCTACTTCCTGATTACGAAGAACCCTGTCGATATGAAGGAGATCCTTGTTGACATGGGATTCGTTCCTAGCGACGTAAAACGTCTGATCATCGGACCTTGCAACGATCGTCCGGGCGCTACGAAGCTTGGTCAGAACCAGAGCATCACGCAGGAAGAGGCGGATGCGATTGAAGCTATCACGAAAAAAGGCTATGACGTGGAATTCGCTCTGCTGAAGGAAACTTCGATCGGCGAATGGCCTAAATTCAGATCTAAATTCGGTTACTAAGAGTGAGAGCTTAGCAGTCGATTATAGATAAAAATTAATTTATTTGTTCAACAAAAAGTTGAGAAAAAGGAGAAGAGTTTTATGAGTTTATTTCAAGCGATTTTGATCGGTTTGGTATCTTGTACTGCTGCTTCCACGATCGCGTGCTTGGGTACAACTGTCGGTAACTACACATTGAACCGACCGCTCGTCGCATCAATGATCGTCGGAATCATCCTTGGTGATGTTTCCGGATGTATCCTGATCGGTATCCCTATGCAGGTTATGTGGATCGCCCTGGTAACTCCAGGTGGTACAGTTGCTTCCGACTTGCGTGCCGTTTCCTATATCGGTATTCCGCTGGCGTATGTAGGTGTCAAAGCTGCTGGTATTGACCCTGCAAGCGACGAAGCTTTCCAGCTTGCAAGTTCTATTTCGGCCATGACTGGTACGATCGGTATCACATTGTTCTATGGAACTGCGATGATGAACCTGATCTGGCAGCACATTGGATGGGCCAGACTGGATAAAGGTGATTTTGAAATTGTCGGTAAAGTTGACACGTTGATGCCTTTGATCTCTCACTTCTGCTTGTCATTCCTGCCGGTTACATTACTTTGCTATTTCGGTTCGGGAGCCGTTGAATCTGTATTTAAATCACTCGATGTTTCTGTATGGTATGTCAAAGCGCTGCTCTGCGTTGGTTCTGTACTTCCTGCAGTAGGTATCGCGATCCTGTTGAAATCTGTTGTCAACAAGACAAGCGACCTGATTTTCTTCCTGCTTGGTTTCGTACTGGCTGCTGCAATGGGTCTGACTCTGCTTGCCGCAACAGTTGTCGGCGGTGTATTCGCGCTGCTCAACTACCAGATGACGATGATCAAGATCGATGCAAACAAAGGCGGCGGAGCTGCTGTTGTGATTGATGAAGAGGAGGATATTTAATTATGAAGAAGATTTCTAAGAAGACGTTAAATTCATCCTTCTGGCGCTGGTGGTATGGAAACCTGACATGCTTCTCTCATGAGCATATGCAGACTTTCGGTTACATGTGGGCCATGATTCCTATCTTGAAGGAACTGTATCCTACTCATGAAGAGCAGTCTGAAAAACTTGAAACATACTATGCATTCTTTAACACAGAACCTCAGATCGGATGTATCGTAGTTGGTGTTACGGCCGGTCTTGAAGAAGCCCGTGCAAATGGTGCGGAAGGTATCGATGATGAAATGATCAACGGTATCCGCGCCGGTCTGATGGGTCCTCTTGCCGGTATCGGTGACTCGCTGATCGTTGGTACTTACATTCCTATTTTGTTAGGTATCGCTGTTGGTCTTGCTGAAGGCGGATCGGTTATTGGTCCTATCTTCTACATTGTTGTTTGGAACCTGACTTCTACCTGGTTCCAGAAATTCGTATTTGACAAAGGATATGCGCTTGGTGGATCGGCTGTCGAACTGCTTGTTGGTGAAAAAGCGACGGCATTCCGTGAATCTGTAATCGTTATGGGTCAGGTTATCGTTGGTGCGATGGCTGCTTCCTGGGTCAACATCACGACTCCGTTACAGATCGCTACGAACTCCGAAGGTGAACCTGTTATGCTGCAGGCCAACCTGGATGGCGCATTCCCTAAGATCCTTACGTGCCTGTTTGTAGTATTCTGCTGGTGGCTGCAGGCTAAAAAAGGTATGTCGCCTATTAAGGTGCTCCTTTTGATGGCTCTGATCGCTTTCGTAGGATCCTGCATCGGTATCCTGGGATAAAAGGAAACGATTGTCATACAGAAGTGAGGAATCCCTCCTCACTTCTCTTTTTTTAGAAAGGGTTTTATTTATGAAATTATCAAAAAGAGAACGGGAAGCACTTGCGGCTTCGATCGCACAGGAAAATGAAATGTTAAAGCGGGTCGGGCATGTCGTGCGCAACAGTTTTGTAGCGCTGGCTGTATTTGCTCTTCTTTGCGTATGGGGGTTTACGGGAATGCGGGATGCCTTTTTCCCGAATATTTCGCCATCGACCCTGAATGTGATCAAATGGGTCGGTGTGATTGGAACCTGCATTTCGCTGATCATGGTAGTTTTCAGCATGACGGCTCGTCACAACGGGAAGAAGAATCTGCTGAAAAAGATCGACCGTTACCAGGGAAAGGCGCAATAAACACAATTTCACATAGGAATTTGGCAATATGCGCAGACGTTTATTGTATACTATGATCGAGCCAAAGATATGGCTCATTTCATAATCAAATTCCCTTTCTTAAAACTTTCTTGAAAAAAAAGGATCTGCAAAGATCTTTTTTTTTGCTTATTTTTTAGATTTGAGCTTGCCTGGGCTTTTTTTTCGTTCCTTTCATGTTTACAGGAACTAAAAATTTTATAATTGAAATAATTGAGGATAAATAGAAAAAAATAAATTTTACTCAGGTAAAAATAAACAAAACTCTTACTCCGGTAAGGGGAAGTCACATATTTTCACAAATTATATACATAATGTATAGCCTGGTTTCAAGTATAGTGTAGTTGAGCCAAAGATAAGGCTCACTTCATAATCAAATTCCCTTTCTTAAAACTTTCTTGGAAAAAGGTCTCTTCGGAGGCCTTTTTTCTGTTGCCGTCATAAAATCATGTAAGGTTTTTTTGTGTTTATATCATGATATAATGGGTTCGAAAGAAAATGAGGTATCTTAACTTATGTCAGAAAATAAACTTCGGATCACTATGTATTCGAGTGCAGATAAAGTGAGTGGACAAGGGGTTGGTTCTGCTTATTTGGAACAGGTGGAACTTCTTCGCGAAGAAGCGAGCGACTTATTTGAGATTGCGATCAACGACTGGTTCAAGCCGGCAGACATCAAGCATTTTCATACGATCGATCCGGGATTTATGATCCCGATGCTTGACAAAAAAACGGTGAAGATTGCCTACTGCCATTTTCTTCCGGATACAGTGATTGACGGAAGTATCAATATGCCGGCAGCGTTTCAGCCGATCGCGTCGAAATATATCATTAATTTTTACAAGCTGGCGGACCGCCTTGTGGTGGTGAATCCGAATTTCAAACCGGATCTTGTGCGTTACGGCATTCCGGAAAATAAAATTTATTATATTCCCAACTATGTTTCGAAGGAAGTGTTCCATACGCTTGGAGAAGAGTCAAGGATCGAGGAAAGAAAAAAATACGGGATCAAAGAGGACGCCTTTGTGGTGATCGGGGCTGGACAGGTGCAGACGCGCAAAGGCGTGATCGACTTCTGCCAGACGGCACAGATGTGTCCGGATATCGAGTTCGTCTGGGCTGGCGGCTTTTCGTTCGGGATCATAACGGACGGATATGAGGAGCTGAAGCGTCTGATGGCCAATCCGCCTGAAAATGTGCATTTTATCGGAATTGTGGAGCGCAGCGAAATGGTAAAGGTATATAATATGGCTGATGTGCTCTTTATGCCAAGCTACAATGAGCTGTTCCCGATGACGATCCTTGAAGCGGTGAACCTGCACATTCCGATCGTGCTGCGCGATCTCGATCTGTATAAAGATATTTTGTTTGGCCATTATATGGCAGGGGAAAACAATGAGCAGTTCGCGCAGCTGCTCGAATCGCTCAAAAACGATCCTGACCTGTATAAGAAACAGGAAGAGCAGAGCGCGGCGATCAGCGAGTATTACTCCAAAGAGCATGTTGCGAGCATGTGGCGCAAATTTTATGTCGATGCCTATCGTGAAAAACAAAACGAGCTGAAAAACAAATAGATTAAAAGAAAGACATTGGAACGAAAGCATGAAAAAAACGAATTATATATGGAATTTCGTTCTCATTGCTGTCATAACGGCAGCGGCATTGTGGTTTGCGCTCAAGGACAATTACCGGGAAGTGCTGGCTGCGATCGGAAAGCTGAACGGTTTTTCGCTGCTGATCATCCTGATCTGGGGAGGCCTCTACACGTGTGTATGGGGTCTTGTGTATGTGGTGCTGGGACGTAAATTCAAAAAGAATTATTCTGTCGGAAATGGGATCGTCGTTGCCTTTACGGGCACTTTCTTTTCCGGGATCACGCCTTCGGCTACCGGAGGACAGTTCGGACAGGCGTATATTTTAAAGAAACAGGGGATATCCTACAGCGACGGGGCTTCAATGCTGTGGGCCGACTTCATCATTTATCAGACGACGATGATGATCTATGTCACGATCCTGTTTTTTACGAAGTTCTTCGGCTTTGCGTCGAGATCAGGCTGGTTCACGCTTGTGCTGGCCGGGTATGTTGTCAATTTTGTCGTTATTTTCGGACTGTATACGATGGCTTTGTTTCCGAAAGCGTATATCCGGCTTTCCCAGTGGGCGGTCAGGGTGCTGGGAAAACTGCGGATCCTGAAAGATCCGCAGAAGACGCTTGAATCGTGGACGCTGCAGATGACGTCGTTCACGACCGAGATCAAGAAGCTTTCGCAGGACAAGAAAGCGATCATCGAATGCATGCTGATCAATATCGTGCGGCTGACCATGCTCTACGCTCTTCCGTACGTGATCGCGCGCATGCTCCATATCGATCTGAGGGCGGATCAGCTGATCGATGTGGTGGCGCTCAGCTCGTTCGTGACGATGGCCAACAGCTTTATCCCGATCCCGGGAGCAAGCGGAGGAACGGAAATGATGTTTTCGATCCTGTTTTCGCCGCTGATGGGTTCGCTGACCAGCGCGGTGCTCATTTTGTGGCGGGTATCGACATATCATATTATTTTAGTTGCCGGCGGTATCCTGTTCATGGCGGCCAAGGCGCACTATGACAGGCTGGATGCTGCGGCAGGAAAGGAAAACGAAAAGACATGAATATTGGAATTTTCACGGATTCATATCTTCCTGATATCAATGGTGTGGTGACGAGCGTCGTGACGCTCAAGGGGGCTCTCGAACAGCTCGGCCACACCGTCTTTATTATAACGAACCATCAGGGCCCGAAAACGATCTACGATCCGGAAGAGCGGATCCTGCGCCTTCCGGGCGTGGAACTGAAACGGCTGTACGGCTATACGATGAGCAGCCCGATCAATTTTGCGGGCAGCTATATCGAGGCCATGGACCTGGATATCATCCATACGCAGCAGGAGTTCGGCGTTTCGTTATATGGAAGACAGATTGCCAAGGAGCTGGGGATCCCGCAGGTTTATACGTACCATACGATGTATGCGGATTATACCCATTACATCAATCCGCTTGACATCAGCAATGTGGACAAGGCCGGAAAATGGGTCGTAAAGAATTTTTCGAAACGTATGGGCAACGGGGTGCAGGGGGTCATTGCGCCAAGCCGCAAGACGAAAGATGCGCTGCTCAGCTACGGCGTGAAGGCGCCGATCTATATCGTGCCGACCGGACTGGATCTGGACGAATTCAGGCCTGAACATATCGATCCGAAAGACTGCCGCGATCTGAAGGCGCATCTGGGTTTGAGCGACGAAGATCATGTGCTGGTGTTCGTGGGACGGCTGGCGAAGGAGAAGTCGCTGGAAATGCCGATCGAGGCGGTTGCGCTTTCAAAAGACGAGCGGCTGCATCTGGTCGTTGTCGGGTCCGGAACGGACGAGGACTTTTTCAGGAACGTGGCGCAAAAGCATGGCGTTCAGGACCGGGTCCATTTTATTGGCAAGGTGCCTCGTTCGCACATTCCGTATTACTATGCGTCGTTCGACGGTTTTGTCTCGGCTTCGCTTTCCGAAACGCAGGGCCTGACGTATATCGAGGCGCTGGCGAGCGGCCTGCCTGTGTTCGGGCGCCGCGACGAGGTGCTGTACGATCTGGTCGAGGAAGGAAAAACGGGATACTATTTCGATAATGCCGAAGAGCTTGTCGAAAAGATGGATGCGTTTTTTTCGCAGGAGCGGATGGCGCGTCAGAAGAAGAAGGCCTTGTGTGTCGAAAAGAGCGTTCCGTATTCGCGGGAAATGTTTGGCAGCAAGATCCTGGCCGTATACGAGCAGGCGATCGACGACTACCGTCACACGTTCGTGGTGGACCGGGTGCGGATCAAGGACGATTTTGTGGAGCTGACTGTTTCGCGCAAGAGCGATCCGGAGCCGGTGAAGCTGCTCGTGACGCTGGATGATTTTTTCGATCTGAAGATGGCGAAGGGGGCCAAGCTGGATGCGTATCTGATCTCGGGCTATCTCGATCTGCAGGAGTATTATCATGCGTACGGGTTCATGAAGCGCAAGGTACTCACGAAAGATATGACGTGTTTCGAGGTGAAGCAGTATGTGAAGCGTCATTTCGAGCTGGACGAGGCGAAGACCGGGCAGCTGGTCAGCGAGTTCGTGCAGAACGGCTGGCTGAACGATCGCCGATACGCGTTCGACAAGGCGGACTGCTGGCACGGGCTGGGCAATTCGAAGAAGACGATCACGTCGAAGCTGATGAAGACGGGCATTTCTTCGCAGCTGATCTATGAGGCGCTCAATGAGCTGGATGACGCGCAGGAGCTGGCGAATGCCAGGGCGATGGCGGAGCGGATCAAGAATACGCTGAAGATGCAGTCGTCTCGTTTGAAAAAAAAGAATGTTGTTCATAAGCTTGTTATGAAGGGGTATTCTGTGGATGTGGCCAACACGGTCATCGAAGAAGTGGATCTGGACGAGGATGATTCGCTGGCGTGCAGGGTGGCTTTGAAGAAGGCGCTTCGTCTGTATTCGTCGCTGGATGTGGACCGGCGCGATACGAAAGTGATGCAGTATTGTCTGCGCAAAGGCTTTTCGAAGGAACAGATCGAAAACAGTTTTTTAGAAATGAGTGAAGAGTTTGAAAATTAACGAAATACATGAAGAGGGCAAGGTTTGTGTGAAGGCTCTGATCACAAAGTGCGACAAGGGGCGGACGAACAAGAATACGCCGTATTTGTCGCTGATCCTGGAAGATCAGACGGGAACTCTGGATGCCAAGTTCTGGAACCTGACGGATGAGATGGTGGCGTCATACCGGGCCGGGATGGTCGTGGATGCGTATGGCGAGATCATTTTTCATAAGAATGCGATGCAGCTGCGGGTGCGCAAGCTGGTCGAGGATAAAGGGGCGGATGTCCTGGATTTTGTCCGGGAGGCGCCGATGTCGCGCGAACAGATGAAGGGTGCGGTAAAGCAGATGATCGATCACATGGAGGATCCTGTCATTTCGCTGGTCTGCCAGGAGGTGCTCGAGCGCAGCGAGGAGAAGTTTTTCACGTTTCCGGCGGCGACGAGGAACCATCACAATTTTGTGGGTGGCCTGGCGTTCCATTCGATATCGATGGCGAAGCTTGGCTACGCGGTCTGTGATCAGTATGAGTGGCTGGACCGCGATCTGGTGATTGCAGGGATCCTGCTGCATGATATTGGCAAGGTGGAGGAGCTTTCCTCGGCCATGCTTCCTGAATATACGGTGGTTGGCAACCTGCTGGGCCATATCAGCATTGCGGCGGCCATGATCGACGAAGTGGCGGCTGATCTGGATATCCTGAAGGATGAGCGGGTGGTGCTTCTGAAGCATATGGTGCTCAGCCATCACGGGAAGATGGAATACGGTTCGCCGGTGCTTCCGATGCTTCCGGAAGCAGAAGTGGTGACGATGCTGGATAATCTCGATTCGAGACTGTTCATGATGAAGCAGAGTATCGACGCGACATTGCCGGGTGCGTTTGGTCCGCGCATGTTTGCGCTCGATAACCGGATGATCTACCGGCGCAGAAAGGACGAGGAACAATGAAAGTTGGTTTTGTATCGCTTGGCTGCTGCAAGAATCTTGTCGATTCCGAGCAGATCATGGGCGTTCTGATGGAGAATGGGCACGAGATCGTGGCAGATCCGAAAAAGGCGGATGCGATCGTGGTCAATACGTGCGGGTTTATCGAGTCGGCCAAGGAAGAGTCGATCAATACGATTTTCGAGATGGCGCAGTATGCGGACAAGCTGATCGTGTGCGGCTGTCTGGCGCAGCGGTATGAAGAGGAGCTCAAAGAGGAGATCCCGGAAATTGACGCGATCATCCCGATACGGGATTACGGGCATCTGGCCCAGAGGCTGCAGGAAGTTCTTGGGGGCGGTTCGCTGGGCGATTTTGCCAAGAGCGAGCGTCCGCTTTCGGGCACGCCGTGGAGCGCGTATGTGAAGATCAGCGACGGCTGCTCGAATCATTGTACGTATTGTGCTATTCCTTTGATTCGCGGCGACCAGAAGAGTAAAGTGATAGATGAAGTGGTGGCTGAAGTGAAGCACCTGGCATCGATCGGTGTCCAGGAAATCACTTTGATCGCGCAGGATACGACCAAATACGGTCTGGACAACTACGGGAAGCTGATGCTTGCCGAGCTGCTTCGTCAGGTCGAGAAGGTGGAGGAGATCCGCTGGATCCGGGTGCTTTACATGTATCCGGACGAGATCGAGGACGAGGTGCTTGAGGTGATGGCGGCTTCGGATAAGATCCTGCCGTATTTCGATATTCCGATGCAGCATGCCAACGATCGCCTTTTGAAGAAGATGAACCGGCGGGGAACGAAAGAGGATACGATCGCGCTTGTGAAGAAGATCCGTTCCATGTTCCCGGATGCGGTGCTGCGTACGACGGCGATCGTCGGATTCCCGTCCGAGACGGACGAGGAGTTCGAGGAGCTGGTCGACTTCATCCGCGAGGTGGAATGGGATCGTCTGGGCGCTTTCACGTATTCGAGAGAAGAGGATACGCCTGCGTATGATATGGATGGCCTGATTGACGAGGTGACGGCGCAGAGCCGGCTCGAGCGTCTGATGGCGGTCCAGAAAGACATTTCGAAAAAAAAGAATGAAGAAAAGGTCGGGAATGTGATCGAAGTGCTGATCGAGGAAAAAGAAGGGCTGAAGGATCAGTACCGCGGCCGGAGCGCTGCGGACGCGCCGGACGAAGTGGATGGCGTGGTGATCGTTCGTTCGAAAAAGCCTCTGAAGATCGGCGGCTTTGTCAATGTCCGGATCACGGATGCGACAGAGTATGACTTGGCAGGAGAGGTTGCTGAGTAAAGTGCTCAGCGTTTTCTCTTAAAGGAGGATCATAGATGACGAAAAGCGATTTGATGGCAAAGCTGACGGCGGCTCTTGGTGCGTCGGCGGCGGGTGACGAGATCTTGAAAGAAGTGTTTGCGGATGGGGAAGAGATTTCCGAAGAGGGTCTGGAAGAAAGGCTGAGGGCCTTGAATGCCTTGAGCGCAGACTATCAGAAAGACGGGAATGAAGAGATGCTTGATTTGACGAATAAAAAGATCGTGCTTGTTCAGAAAGCGGTCGATCTTTTAAAGGAGGACTAATGATGTACGATACTTCATCTTTGCAGCAGTACACTGCGCTGGCTCCAATGGTTTACGACGAGCCTGTGAATTTATTTCTTGTTTCGATGCCTAGCGTAAAAAGCGAGGAGTCGGGCATGTATTTCGGCGATCCAAGCAACCATTTCTGGGCTGTTCTTGGTACGATCTACGAAATGCCTTATGCCACAGATACAGATAAGGAAGAGATCTGTGCGCAGAACAATATCGCGATCTGGTCGGTTGTCAAATCGTGCCTGCGTCATATGTCGCGCGAAGATACGATGCAGGATATCGTGCTCAATGATATCCAGGAATTCTTGAACGAGCATCCTAGCATCGCGAATATCATTTGTGTTTCGCGCGAAACCGAAAAGCTGCTCAACGAATCGTCCTTTGAAGGCAATGTGCATGTGACCTATGTTCCGAGCCCTTCGGGTGCCGATCTGGACTACGAGAGCGTGGACAGCCTCGTTCCGCGCTATGAGGAAGCGCTTCAGTATTAAGACAATAAAGAAAGGATTTGGGTATGGATCTGTTATGGGCCAAGGTGCGTGATGGTGCCGTGATCCCCACAAAACGTCATGAGGATGCAGGATATGACCTGTATCCTTGTTTTGATGAGGACTATCTTGAGATCAGGCCGCTGGAAACAAAGCTGGTCCCCTTGGGGGTGGCCAGCGCGTTCGACGCGGACTATGTCATGTTCTTAAAGGAAAGAGGTTCGACCGGAACGAAGGGGATCGCTCAGCGTTCGGGCGTGATCGACTCGGGCTTCCGGGGCGAATACATGGCGCCGGTCACGAATCTGAATGAGAAGACGCTGCGGATCGTAAAGAAGCATGTGCTCAAGGATATGCCGGAAGGTATTCTCGTATATCCGTATGAAAAGGCGATCGCGCAGGGTGTGCTGCTCGTGATGCCGGATGTGCCGAGCCGGGAAATTTCTCTGGATGAATTGAAGGGGATCGGTTCCGAGCGTGGCGCTGGCATGCTGGGCAGCTCGAACAAATAAGCAGACAGAAACGGAAGGATTATTCATCCCTCCGTTTTTTTCGTTTCTTCTTCGAGCCATTCTCGATATCGTGGCTGATCGTCTTCTGGAATTTCCAGGATATCCATCGATTCATCGATCGATCGTTTCCCGTTTTTCATCAGGTTTCTGACGCATTGATAGCGGGTCAGCTGGACCATCAGGGTTTCATAGGGCTTGAATCCTCTATCGAATCCTTACCTGAAACCTTCCGTATAACTGTCAATAAAAACCCCTTCGCTTAAACGGCCCATATTCTTTACCTCCAGTAGATTTTTTCTAAATATCGTGGCTGTTCGCTGGCCGGAATTTTCAGGATATCCAGCGTGGTCTGCGGGTCGCATCCAAAAGTTTCCACGAAATGGATGACTGTTTTGATCGACGGATACGGCATTCCGTTCTTTTTTGTGTTATACAGAATGATGCTTTTCATATTGGCCATTCGGTGGACCGTCTCCCAGAAGTCCGGTACCTGTTCCAGTTTTTCTCTGTATCGGGGCCGCACCTCCATACCGATTTCCAGTTTGTCGAATGCGGTGTCGATCGAAACACCGAAGTTTTCTGTGACACGTCTGAGCAGGCGAACGGTCGTGTCAAATTCCGCTTCCGCCTGGATCGCATAGACCTGTTCTCTTATTTCCTTTTTGAAGCTGTCCTCGTACGGGTCGCTCATATTGTCTTTCTCCTTCCATTGATTTTTTTAACAGCGCGGATCAAAACCCGCTTCTATTTTTTCCTTCTTCGATCCATTTTTTGTATTTTGGCTGATCGTCTTTTGAAATTTCCAAGGTATTCATGGCTTCGTCAATAGATAACTTGGAGTTTTTCATAAGGTTTCTGATACATTGGTAGCTGGTTTTCTCAACACCTTGTTCAACACCATGAGCGAAAACACCTTCACTTAAATTGCACATATGGGTCATCTCCTTGCATGTTTTAAAGAAGCAGTATCAGTTTTCCTTCATTTCATCTTCGATCCATTTTTTGTATTTTGGCTGATCGTCTTTGGGGATCTTCAGATTGTTCATTGCTTCGCTGACGGATATCTTGCAGGTTTCCATGAGGTTTCTGATATGCTGGTAGCTGGTTTTCTCAACGCCTTCCTCGATACCTTGTTTAATACCATGAGCGAAAACACCTTCACTTAAATTGCACATATGGGTCATCTCCTTGTTTAACTGTTCGCTCATCCTGATCCCGAATTCCCGGGTCAGGATGGCCTTTTTGTTTTCTGCGCTGATCTGGTCGGACAGCAATATACCGAGCATCCGGAGCAGTCCGTGCCCGGCTGCGGGCCGGCTGGTATCGATGCCGATCATGATGCCGGTCATCAGGTCATAGTCTTTTTGATTCCATTTTGCGTATCCTTCGATATGTTTTTCTGCAATGGGATACATATTGATCGTATTGCGAAATTTTCCGGTCGCGTTTGTGCAGATCCAGATGGAGTACACTTTTTTCAGCTTGCCGTATTCGTCGTTTTTGAATTCTGTATCATGCTGGCGCGAAAGAAGACGGCCAAGATAGTACATCATCCGGCTTTCGAGCGGATAGGGCGGCTTGAACGCGTTCTGCGCTTCCACGTCAATAATGAGCTGTCCGGTCCTGCCGGTATCTGGAAAAGACGCTTTGAACAAAATGTCGAATACGACTTTTCCTTCCTCCACCGTGCTGTCTTCCTTGTCGATTCCTGTGATGCGTGGCATCGTATTGTGATGCACCGGCACTTCGCTGATGCGGGGCACGCTTTCGATATACAGTTCTTCGATATCTTGCGCGGACAGATCTTTGTATTCGGGAACACAGCCTGTCAGGATCCTGGAAAGGATCTGCCGGTCGGCAAGCAGCTGTTTGCATGAAGCGTCGTAGAGCGCTTTGTATTGGGTCGTATCGATCCCGTTTGCGATCGATGAATTTTTATAGCCATAGCTTACCACATTGTCCTGTAAGCGCATAAAATTGCTGTTATAAGAAAGCTCGATTGTCATATGGATTTCCTCCTTTCCAAGAGGAGTCTGGATCCTCTACTATTAGATACGTAAAAACGGGAAAGGAGTGGACCTTTTTTTTGAAAATAATTTAATTTTTTCTAAAATAACTTTTTATGCATCAAAAAAAGGGGATATATATCGGGCGAAATGATGACTAGAAAAATGACGGCTTTTTTTACGGAAATAATATGGTTCATGTGTTCTTCTTAGTGATTTATTGTGCTATAATGTGACCGAAAACCGATATTTTTCGGAAATTTAACATATTTGTATTAAAAATCGATAGATTTTTATAATATTTACTTTTAATTTTGTACTTTTGTGGTAATATAATTTCACAAAGTATGAGAACTCTGCGAAAATTTGCGGGTTATTTTTTAAATAAAAGTCTCATCAATTAACTTTTCAGAAGAAAGTGGAAAGAAAGATTAGAAAGAACAATACCGGAAAATATGAAGAAAAAGAAAGAGAAGATTTTGACGATGCCTTCCCTTTTGGAGCTGGAAAAAGAAAGGGATCGCGAACGGCATGCGCTTCGCTGGCGCAGGACGTTTTCGAGCACGTTGGGTGTCCTGATCGTGGTGGCGGCGCTGGCTGTGCTGGCTGCTACGATGTGGGTTCCTGTGCTGCAGATTTACGGCAACAGCATGACGCCGACACTGAATGAAGGAGAAGTGGTGCTTTCTTTGAAAGGAAGCCATTTCGACACGGGTGATGTGATTGCGTTCTACTATAATAATAAAGTTCTAGTAAAAAGGGTTATTGCGGGTCCTGGAGACTGGGTGTATCTGGACGAGGATGGTGTGGTGTTCGTGAACGGACAGAGGCTGGATGAGCCGTACGTTTCTGAAAACGCGCTGGGAGAAACGGATCTGGAATATCCGTATCAGGTGCCGGAAGACCGCTGGTTCGTGATGGGCGACCACCGGAGCGTGTCTCTGGATTCGCGTACCAAAGCGATCGGTCCGATCGCGGAAGAACAGATCATAGGAAAGCTTGTAACGAAGCTTTGGCCTCCTGCTTCGCTGGGCGGCATATAAAGACAGAAAGGAAGACGATTATGAATCATAAATTAAAAAACGAACGGATTCGACGACGTCTCGTGTCCATACTGAGCTGTATTGTTGTGTTCTGTACGACCTATGCTCTCATCCTGCCGGCAGTCACGCTTGAGCGGGATGATATTGTCTACTACTGCGGCAAGGAGGAGCATCAGCATACGGACGAGTGCTATGAAAGTCCAAAAGACAGGCCGTTGTGCGGTCTGAAGGAAGGCGAAATGGTCGATGGCCATGTGCATGATGAGAGCTGCTACAAAACAGAAATGGTCCTCGATTGTCTGGAGGATCATGAACATACGGACGAGTGCTATAAAGAGGAAAAAACGCTTGTATGCGATAAAGAAGAGGGTGCTCAGGAACATAAGCATTCGAGCAAATGCTTCCTGTCGACCGAACCGCTTTGCGGCAAGGAAGTGCATACGCATTCAAGAGAGTGCGAATCGAACAAGGGCCTGAAAGAAACAAAAGAGGACTGGGAACATTCGATCCCGGCCAAATTAAAAGATACCGCGGCAGAAAGAATGGTGTAGCGCGTCAAATTCTGTTAGTCGGAAACGTCAAATATTTTTATACACATCTGGAAGAGAAACGCACTTTATTTTGTCCGGCCTCGCTTTATTTTGGCTTCAGAAGCATTTTATTTTATTTCTTTCTGTTCAAAAAAAGCCGTCTTGTCAAAAACGGCTTTTAATCAATAATTTCCTATGTTCTCGAATTCTTTCTGGTATACTCTTTCCACTATACATGCCAGGATCCAGCTGTTCCTCTTTCCCAGCGCTTTTCTGATCGACGGATGGATCTCGAAATCATTCTTGAAGAATAAATGGCCAAAATTATTCATATAGTTTTCTACAAAATACATCAGCTCTTCATTGCTCAGTTTATAGGCTCCGTACATCTTCATCGCTCTTTTCAGCTGTTCGATCATCACTTTTCTCGTCGTCGGCCAGTTGATCAACATCCGTTCATCTTCTTTCATATGTTCTCACCCCAGTTCTACTTCGTTATGTGCTTTCATCACGATCTCTGCGTCGATGATCCGCTTTTCTTCGTTCGCTCCTTCGATCAGGCATTTCGACAACAGATTGTTCAGTTTCCGGATTGATCCGCCTGCGATATTATATGCGGCACGCACCGCGTCTTCTTCGAACACCTTTTCTCTGCTTCCGCATTCTTTCATGCAGAAATCCACATATTCCTGTGCCTCTTCTCCTTTCAGACCTTCCATGAAATAATTGATCACGATCCTCTGGCGCAGGGCGTCATGCACCTGCTTTTTCAGGATCGTGTTCAGGCTCGTCTGCCCGCTCAGGATCAGGATACAGTAGTTCTTCGAGTCCATCTCGAAATTGAGGAGCATGGTCAGATCGTTGAAGACGCTCGTGCTCAGATACTGCGCTTCGTCGATCACGATGACCGGCGTGCACTTCTTTTCTTTTGCCATGTATTCGATGGCTTCCTGTACCTGCCGGAACAGGTCGCTCTTTCTGAATTTGGGCTCCAGCCCCAGCCCGCAGGCCAGCTGCCGGTAAAAGTCGATGACCGATACCGTAGACATCTGGATGTAGACCACTTTGTACAGCGACGGGTTCAGACTGCCGGCAAATTCGCGGATGGCCGATGTTTTTCCTGTTCCCGGACTTCCTGTGAACAATCCGATCCCTTTCGCTTTTTTCAGGTAGTCCAGCCGTCCTTTCAGGTTCGCCGTATCTTCGCTCCGGTATAATTTGTGATATTTCGTTTCTTTCTCGAACGGCATCTGCTTCAGTCCGTAAAATACTTTGGCTTCCATATTACTCCTCCTCTCTGAAGCGCATGTGCTGCCTTCTTCTGATCCGGCTGTTCTCCACCTTGTCGACCGTCCGGATCGGGATCAGCTTTCCGTCCATCCCTAGCAGCCAGGCCTTTCTCCTGTCTTCGGGATCCATCTTCACCTTTACTGTCTCGCGCATGTATTCGGCCGGCACCTCGTAGCTGATCCCGTCGATCACGAGTGTCGAATCGGTCCTCACCTTTCTTTCGTACGTATGCAGGAAATACTGTTCCACCGCTTCGTCAGGAAGGAAGCGGAACCGCTGTGCATCCTTCAGATAGCGCTGGCGCGGCGTCATATCTTTCAGCGAAGCGTGTTGGCAGTTGATGTATTTCTGAAGATAGTCCCCGAAAGATTCCCGGACCTCTTCGATCGTCTGATAGGCATTCCAGTCCGAACAGCGCAGCCAGTGGTCCTTGAACGTTCGGAATGCGCGCTCCTGTTTTCCTTTCGCGCTTCCGTCCCGCACCGGCGCATGCACCAGGGCGACCCCCAGTCTTGCACAGATCATATTCAGCTGGTGGTTGTCATAAGGCGAACCATTGTCTACATACAGTACAGACGGGATCCCGTAAGTCATGACCGCGTTCTTCAGGATCTTCTGAAAGTTGACGGCCGTATCGGCTTCAAAGATTCCCCAGCCCACGATCATCCGGGATGCGTCATCCAGGA
This sequence comes from Erysipelotrichaceae bacterium OPF54, assembly GCA_022834735.1. GTDB lineage: Bacteria > Bacillota_I > Bacilli_A > Erysipelotrichales > Erysipelotrichaceae > Dubosiella. Next base: position 2,807,034 of record BQKD01000001.1, on the reverse strand, counting down.
TAGAAACCAGATACAGCCTGTGTCCGGCCAGCCTGTATAGATAGGATGTATCGGCCTGCCAGACCTGGTTGGCAAATTCTTTCTCGAACGCTCTGCGCTCTTTTCCCTGATGGATCGGTTCGAGACGGCTCTGAGGCAGAGAACGCACGAAACGATCGATCGTGGACTGGGAAACGCGGGCCGGGATAAACCCTTCTTCGATGAGCCGCGCACGCAGGACCGTATTGATGATGCGCGGATACTGCCGGCGCAGAGCGATGATGCGTTCCTGCGCCTCGGGACTCAGAGTTCGGGAAGTCCCCTTGTCGCTCCTGGGACGGGAAATCAGTCCATCGAATCCGCCGGAACGGTATTCATAGGCCCAGTGAGCGAAAGTCTGCCATGAAAATGATTTTTTGACACCGGAGACCGGGTTTTCGAATTCTTTTTCGGCAAGATGACGGTAAAACTGACGGTTTGTCGAAAAAGGATGAGTGCCGGAAATGACAGGAGCGATGATCCCGAATTTCCATAAAGCGATTTTTTCCTTGTCGGTTTGATCCATAAAGCAGAATCCTCCTTTGAGATTACTGTACCGGGCTAAAAAGAGGAAAGCGACGGACAAATGATTCAGGAAGGAGAAAAAAGACCATAGACAAAGGGTGCAGATAAAATAGTGTGAGGCGAAAAATAGGCGCATTCATGAAAACGAAGAAAACTCTTCAGAAAGGCATGCATAGAAGAACGGATATGAGCAAGAAGATCATACGGGCTACGGTCAAGATCGCGGATCATGATACAGGAGAGGAAAAGCAGAGAGGAATAGCGGTCGATCCATCGGCGCAGGGTCGTTCTGGAAATATCAAAAAGCGCAGCCGTTCTCGACTTGTTGCCGGCACAAGGTCCGCAGCAGTACTGAAAGAGCACTTCAAAAATAAAAGGATAGGAAAACGAAGAAAACGGACGGGCATCATAAGGGAGTATGGTATGATAGGAGCCGCAGGAAGGACAAAAAACGACACGAACCCGTAAGCGTTTTGTCGGATTGGAAGGAGAGAGGCAGAAACGGGAGTAGGATGAGTAATCGAGCATCTGGCCGCGCGCCCCGCAGGACGGGCAGGATAAATCATGCGAAAAAGGGTTGTCGAAAGCCGAAAAATTGATTATCATAAAATTGTTCGTTAGGACGGGAGAGAGTTTGTTCGCAAAACAATTAGGGCTCTCTCTTTTTTTGCGCCTAACACCTTTCCATGTCAATCATCTCATAAAATGAAAATAATGTGACGAAAAAAAGCAGAATAAATTCATCGTGAAATGATCGATGATGAATTTATTCTGCTTGTCTTTATAAATAAGCGAGGATAGCAGGACGACGCTCTACAGAATGGTGCAGATCGCTCTTTCCCAGAAAGATTATAAAGAAGTGAAGGAAAACTTCGAACTGGACGAAGAGGGGCATGAACAATACTATACGCGGTATGGCGAATGGTATGGCAGGCCGTATGAAGACTGGAACGTGATGTTCGTGTCGTTCGTGCTTCGGTATGCGGGGATCAAAAACGAGCAGATCCCGTATGGTCATGACTGGAACGAATGGATCGAGGATCTGACAAAGAAACAGTTGTTTGCCGATGAAGGATATCTGCCAAAAGATGGCGATCTCATCTTTATCAAAGACAAAGAAGATGAAAACGTGCCGGATAAGGAAATCAGAAACTACGCGGGTATCGTTACGGATATCGAAAACAGGAAGATCGTTGTGGGGGATCTGAACGGTCAGGTCAAGGAAATTACGCTGGACGATAAAGAGTATGAGACCAATGCGTATGTGGCGATGATCGAGTCGGATGCCAAAGACGATGTGCCGGCCGATAAGGAAGAAAACGACGATAACGAAACGAACGAGGAAGAACGGCCAGACGAAGAAACAGGAAAAGAAGAAGCAAACGAAGAAGAAACGGATCCGATCGAGTTCCGGATGCCTGAACAGTTTGAGATCGAGAACGAGGATTTCACGCTCAAATTGACGCCAAGAGTGTTTGATGAGGATGTGCAGGAAGAAAATCAGGAACAAACGGAAGAAGATAGCGAAGAAACGAACGAAGAAGGTTTAAAAATCAAAAAGTTCTCTTTGAACGAGGAAAATATCCAGGACAAGATCGATGCTGAAAATGAGCTGACGAAAGAAGAGCTGGAACAGATCGCACAGGCTAATGAAGAACAGAAAAAAGAAGATGAGGATAAACCATTATTGACTGTTCAGCTTGAGAAGATTGATGAGCAGGCACAAACGAGTGAAGAAGAACAGGCTGAGATCGAACAGTTAAAGGAACAGAGCCTTGAGAATGTTGATCAGGACAATCTGCTTGATCTTTCTTTCTACAAGCTAAGATTCTTTGCGAATGATCAGGAGGTAGACTTAAAGGATCAGAAGTTTGATGCGGAACTGACACCGACTGAACAATTTGTAGAGAAATATGATACAACAAAGGATCTGGAGGATGTTGCACCTGAGGCGGAAGTGGGAACAACCGTATCAATATTAAACACAAAAAAACAGTTTAATTTAAAACTTATTAACGAAGAGGAACAAAATAATAGTGTTTTGATTAACAAAAATTATGCCAACAATCCTATAGCTATCAGCATAAATGCAACGGAGCTGTTAGGAATTGATATCCATATAACTCCTAATCCAGAATTTGAAGTAGAAATTTATGGACGCCTTTTAAAAAATGAATTAGCTACTTATGAGGATTTAAACCAAGATAAAACTCAGCGTCAAAATTCTACTTTTCAAGTTATTGATATGACACAGATTCCTGAAAAATTTGATGGTGCTCATGTAAAATATAAAGACTACAAAAACGTGAACGGAAAATTTAATAAAGTGTTGTCTTCTGAGCCGGAAGAAATCTATTCATTAACTAAATATAAATTCCATCAAGCTCCTAGTCTTGACTATTTTAATAAATTAAATGGAATTTCATCATATAACTTAAAAGAAATTTGGATCAAGCCACAAAACAAGAACGATTGGGATAAATTTACGTATAATTCAGATGATTTATCACAAAACATTTTATTTACTAACTCTAATTTACGGAATGATTTATATGATGATACCAAACCATCTCAATTTAAAGGTAAATATTATTTAATTACCGAAGGAACTAAAATTAGACTCGTATTTGAAGAAACAAAATCAAATGCTCAAGAGAATACAACTTTTTGGGATTACGATTTTTATGATAATAATCTCAACATTCATACACAAAATGGAGGAAGAGTAGGTATAAATAATGAGAATAATTATATCTCTACACAATCGCCGACTTTAGTGCTTGGTAATAAGTATATTTCTCAGAAATTCTATAGCAATGATACAAGCGTGAATGTAAATAAGAATGGAAAAAATATTAATCAATCCGCAGGAAATTTAGAATTCACTACTACACAAAATGTTAAGGATAAGAACGGAAATAATCAGACGATAAATGTGCAAAGATCTGTAAGATCTCACCCAATATTCGGATTAGTGCAAAATTCTTTAGACACAAACGGAAATATCCAATATAACGTGAACGCTCCTAAATTATTTGATGATGGTGAAGCAAAGTTTGGGAAAAGCAAGGCCTTGTCTGGATCTTTAAAATTTAATAGAACAGGAGATACTTACTCGTTATATGGAGTAAATGGGCCTAACGAATATAGAAAAGACACTTTAGATCAATTTACAACCGGAGATGCATATACTCCTGAGGGCGAACAACAAAACAGGTTCCATTACAATGGTTTCTGGCCATTGGACAATTATAATAAAAGCAAAAATTATGGGTCGCAAAATAATCAGCCCACGTTAAAGTATAATGACGAAACATACGGGATGAATGGAACTTACCCAAGCGATGATGGACAGGATCATAATACCTTATTTGGTATGAAATACCAGGTCGAATTTAATTTAGACAAGAATTATACCGGACCGTTACGTTACTTTTTTTACGGTGATGATGATATGTGGGTATATCTTGATAATCAACTGATTTGTGATATTGGAGGAGTTCATCAATCTATTGGTGCTGAAGTTGATATTCGTGAAGCTTTAGGTGATAGTCTCCTGCCTGGTAAACACACATTAACTATTTATTATCTTGAGAGAGGACAAGCAGGTTCCTCTTGCTATATGGAATATACATTGCCGAATGTAGTTTCTAAAACCCCGAATAACGCTACTGGAGAATTGAAAATCGAAAAACAAACCAATGATCCAGATCCTAACAAAGATTATGAATTTGAAATAGAACTTAAAGATCCAAATAATAAAGAATTGGCTCATGAATATGCGTTGACTGTTTATACAAAATCCACAGATGGTGGCAATGATATTATTGATGAAAATCGTTCTAATGTGACATTCCACAGTCGAGGTAAAATTCTATTAAAAAATAATCAGTATGCTGTAATTAAGTATTTACCCTTGGGAACAAAATATACGATAACCGAGAATGTTGAACAAGAGAATGATTCAATCAAGATTTCACATTGCCAAGAGTTAGGAAGTGCTTGTATCATTACTGACTCTGAAACTAAACCTATAAATGGTAAATATATTATCACAGGTCAAATTCCTTCAAGTGGATCAAGTTTAAGTCAATTTGTTAAAGTGTTTAATCACAAGTATTTCGAACTTCCAGAAACAGGAAGTTTAGGAATAGATCCACCACTTATAGCAGGCAGTGCAGGAGTGATGACAACATCCTTCTATGCGCTGACCTTAAAAAGAAAAGGAAGGTGGAGAAAAAGGAAAAGATAAGGGGACGGATCATTAAAATAAGGGGAAACAAGGGAGTGATGATTGAAAATTTATAATTTGTTATTACGTTTAACTATAATTGAATACTTTAAGTAAAGAGAGAAAGGAAAATACTTTATGAAATTATTAAAGAAGATGAGTGCGCTATTGGTGGCTGTTGTTATGATGGCTGTTACTGTAGTGCCGACGTTGGCAGAAGGAGTTACTTCAGCGCCACAAGATCCGACAGCAACCATTACTGTCAATATTGCAAATCATTCATTTGTTGCCTATCAGATTTTTAAAGGGGACGCGATTCGTGAAGACGTTACAGTAGATGGAACTACAACAAATACAGGTGTATTGAGTAATATCGACTGGGGTGATGGAATTAAATCTTCAGATTTTGTGACAAAATTGATGGAAGCTTTTCCAGCATGGGATTTAACAGCGAATTCAACACCAACAGATGTAGCTAATAAATTCAGTGGATTATCTGTTGAAGATGCTAATAAAGTAGCTCAAATTGCATTTGAAAATAAAACTACTATCTCTATTCAGCTTAACCAAAGGGAAAATACTGTTCGTCAAGGATACTATTTGATTGTTGATACTACACAAAATCTTACTAACGGAGATGCTCTTAATCCTGCCATTTTAGCAGTAAATGGAAATGTATCTGTTAAAGAAAAGAAAGATAACGTAACTGTCGACAAAACAGTTAAAAATGAGACTGATAGCGACTTTGCAGGATCAACAGATTCAAGTATTGGAAAAAAAGTAACATTTAAACTCCATACACAAATTATCGATGAAGAAGCTTTAGCAAACTATGAGAGTTACTTCTTACAGTTCTCGGATACTGCTTCCAATGCATTAGATCCAGTAGTAGATGACTCTACAAAAGAAGTAATTTTCAATGCATACTTGTCAGATGATAATGTTTTAGTCACAGAAGGGGAGAATGCAGATGAAAATATCACTAGTTGGTTTAAAGCATCGGGTGTAACAGGAATTGGTAAAGATAACCGAACATTTACTTTTACAGATTCCAACATTAAAGATGGCAAGGCTGAAACTCCAAATTACGCAGCAGGTAAACATATTTTTATCACTTATAAAGCTACATTGAACAACAATGCCGTTATTGGAAGTGATGGCAATCCAAATAAAGTAGTTGTAAATTACTCAAATAATCCGAATTGGAATGGCGCGGGTCAACCTCCACATGGAACAACTCCAGAAGATAAAGCAATTGTATTCACTTTCGAATTAGATGGAACAAAAGTCGCTAAAGAAGGCGATAAAATCAAATTGGATGGCGCTGAATTCGTTGTATATCGAATGAATGGAACAAGCAAAGAATATGCGGTAATGGATGCAAGTAATAAAATCACAGGTTGGGAAACGTTAACTGACGATGGATTGAACAGTAAGATTGCAACCAATGCGGTAGATAGAGAAAACTATTTGCTTATTTCAAAAACAAATGGTAACAATAAAGGTCAATTTGGAATTCAAGGTTTGGGAGATGGAGATTATTACTTACAAGAAACAAAAGCTCCAGATGGATATAACCTGATTATTGATCCTATTCAATTCACAATTTCATCTACACAATCTAATAAGCAATTGAAAGAAGTATCAATTCAAATCGGTAATACCACCACTCCAGGAGTACCAGACACAGGAACTGTTACAACAACTGTTGAAAACACGAAAGGTACTACCCTCCCAGAAACTGGTGGTATGGGAACAACACTGCTCTATGTAGCAGGCGGAATCCTTCTGATCGGATCAGCCGTGCTTCTCGTAACCAAGAAAAGAATGGGTCACGAAAACTAACTGATCGAATGATCATAATACTTTGAAGAAAGGATCTCCTTTCTTCCCTATGCAATATGTGAATAAAAAATTCTATATTGAATTGCTGTTGCAGAAAGAGGTTCTTCCTCTTTCTGACAATGGCGAGGAGAGCTCTACATGAAAAATTACTTAAAAAAGAATTGGTCTACGGTTCTGTTGATTGTGGCTTTCACGGTAGGGTTGTCCTTGCTGTTGTATCCTACGGTCGCGAACTGGTGGAACGATATGTATGCGGCCCGTGCAGTGGCAACATATGATGAAGCTGTGGCTCAGATGAATGCGGTCGATCTGGAGCTCATGCTCGCAGACGCAAAGAAATACAACGAAGATCTGCTTTCGGAAAGCAATCGGTATTTTCCTTCAGAACAGATGCATGCACGGTATGAGAAAACGCTGAATGTCAATGATGACGGTTTGATGGGAACGGTCGTTATTCCTTCTGTACGGATCAATTTGCCGATCTTCCATGGTACGGACGAGGATCTGCTGCAGAAGAACATCGGCCACATCGAAGGCTCCTCCCTTCCCGTAGGAGGGCCCAGCACACACGCCGTCATCTCCGGACACCGGGGACTGCCTTCGGCCAGGCTCTTTACAGACATCGTGAAGCTGACCGAAGGGGATGTGTTCATGATCCGGGTGCTTGGCAAGACCTTGACCTATGAGGTGGATCAGATCCGGACCGTTCTTCCGTCGGAAGTGAATGATCTGGAAATTGTTCCGGGCGAAGATCTGGTGACTTTGGTGACCTGCACGCCGTACGGTATCAATTCGCACCGTCTGCTTGTGCGCGGACATCGTATTGCGAACCTTCCGGAAGACATGACCACGCAGGACGCATCCTTGTTTGACCGGAACGTGGTGGCTGTCGTGATTGCCGGGATCATCTTGCTCATCCTGTTTGTGTGGATCTTTGTGAAAGACCGTTTTGTGAAATAGAAAGCTGGAAAGGGTGTCGATATGAACATAAAAAAACTAGGAATTGGCTTGGCTGCCTGTCTGCTCTTTTTCGGACCAGGTGTGCGGGCGTGGGAAACGGAACGGCCGTGCTCGGTCACGTTTGAAAACGGCACGCTTCCCGAACTGAGCGAAGCGAATGTCGTGATCGATCTGTACCGGATCGGAAATACGGTACCGGATCCGGTCTACGATACGTATTCGTTTGAAGTGGATCCTGCCTATTCTTCTCTTGGTCTGTCGGACATGACAGACCTGGACAATGACAAGTATACGCAGGCTGCGTCAAACGCGCTCAACATTGTGCTGGAACAAGAGATCGAGCCTGTTGCGTCTGTCGGAATGGACGAATCACACGAACTGACGAACGGACTGTATCTGGGCGTTGCGCACGGAAGCGATCTGGAAACGTATACGAAACAGAACCTGATGGGAGAAACGTACACTTTCGCGCAGTCGCCTTCGCATGAATACAATTTTTCTCCGATCCTCTTTTCCCTGCCGACAAAAGAAAAGGTGGACGGAATGATTTCGTCGGGAAACGGATCGTGGAAATACGATACGGCCATTACGCTCAAGGTCGAGGAGCTGCCTCGCAAAGGATCGCTTGAAATTGTCAAGACGCTCGAACGCTATGACGACAACGGACCAGCCACCTTCGTTTTTTCGGTCGAAGCGTATGAAGATGAAACGATGGAAACGCTCGTCTATTCGAATGTCGAATCGATCGTGATGACCGGTTCGGGACAGCAGAGCGTTGTGCTCGAAAACTGCATTCCGGTCGGATCGTATGTCGTCGTCCGGGAAGAGTATTCGGGCGCTTCATATGAAATTGTTGGAAGCGGAACGCAGACAGCCGTGATCCGTCCGATCGGCGATCCGGTCGCGAGCGTGTCGTTTACGAACGATTCGAACAATACGGATCGTCATGGCAGTTCTGTCAACAACCGCTATACATACGATGAGCGGCAGGCGATGAATGAGCCGCAGCAGGACTTTGGAGGTCGATAAATCATGAAAAAGAAACAATGGATCGGCCTTGCGGCCCTGACGGCACTCGTCCTTACGTTATCTGTACCGAATGCGCTGGCTTACTTTACGACCTATGCGTCCGCGTCCGGACGGGTGGAGATTTCTCTGGAAGCAGAGACCGAAATTGTTGAAAACCTGCCAGGCTCGAACATGAAAGAGGTGCAGGTACAGCTGGATCCGGATTCCCAGCCCGTGTATGTACGCGTACGCGCATTCGGAGGCAGCGCTTTTCCAATCGACGTGCAGCCAGGGGCCAACTGGCATCAGGCAGGCGAATACTGGGAATATGGCGTTCCTTTATATCCGGAAGAAGGACGTAACATAACACAAACGATCGTCTTCTCGATCGACTATGAGCACAATGACGATGCGCAGGATTTCAACATTATCGTTGTTTCCGAATCGATCCCGGTACGGTTTGACGAAAACGGCGATCCGCTTCCGGCCGACTGGGACCGGACCATAGAAATCGAGCGGGGTGAAGGATAATGAAAAAGATAAGGGAATTTCTTTCCAGACCGGTCGTGATCGGCTTGCTTCTGGTGATGGCAGTCGGCCTTCTGCTCGGAACAGGTGTATCGGGGACTCGTGCTGCCCTCACCTATTTCTCGCCACGCCACCAGACACGACTCCAGCTTTCGCGTATTGGCGTTTCTCTGCTTGAAAATGGAGAAGTGGTATCTTTCCGCGATTATGACCAGAACGGAAACTGGAAACAGACAAACAATACCGACAACAATGCCGGTCCTCTGCTCGAAAACCTTCTGGGCCGGGATGAAAAGTTTGTGATCGGCAAGCGGTATCCTGAAACGATCGCTGTGCGCAATTCCGGAGAGATCAGCGAGTTCGTGCGCATTGTTGTCACACGATACTGGGTCGATGAAAACGGCCAGAAGATCACGACCGTCTCGCCGGATCTGATCGAAATCCGTTTCATCAATGAAAATGTATGGCTTCATGACAAGGCATCGTCCACGCCGGAACGGGAAGTGTATTACTATCGCGACCTGCTCGAGCCTGGGCAGACGAGCGAGCCGCTCACCGACTCGTTCAAGGTCGACGCGAAGCTGCAGGAGCATAAGACAGTGAAAGAAGAAGTGGTTGACGGAAACAAAAAGACGACCATCACGTACACATACGACAAGATGCAGTTCTGCCTGGAAGCGAGCGTAGACGCTGTGCAGGAACACAATGCGCAGGACGCGATCGAAAGCTCATGGGGAAAACAGATACTGGTGACAGGCAACACGCTGTCGCTGCCACAATAAAGGAGGGAATGCCATGAAAAAAAGAAATATGCTTGGTCTTTTCCTGCTTTTAGGATGTCTGAGCACGCCTGTGCAGGCACAGACGATGCACGGACAGGAAAACTGGCAGGTGACGTTCACCAAAGACAAAAAGATGGAATCGAACTTTTCGACCGCCGAAATCGATGATGTGCTGTATGAGATGCAGCCAGGCGACAATGCAATCATCCAGGTCGCGATCCGCAACACGAACAAGGAAACAACCGACTGGTATATGAGCAATGACGTTCTCCGTTCTCTGGAAGATACGGTGGACGTGGCTTCGGGAGGCGCCTATTCCTACCGTCTGACCTATACGGGGCCGAACGGACGGGAACAGACCTTGTTCGATTCAGAAAATGTAGGTGGCGAAGGAGAAAACAAGGCGGGGGTCGGTCTGAACGCGGCAACCGACGCCCTGGACGAATACTTCTTTCTTGACACGCTCAAGCAGAACCAGGCCGGACGGGTCGCTCTGGAAGTTGCGCTTGAAGGCGAGACGCAGGGCAATAGCTATCAGTCGACCCTGGCCGATCTGGAAATGCGGTTCGCGGTCGAAGAAGTCAGCGCCTCGACCGGAAGGACCACTCGTTCGGTCGATACGTCGGCCTATGCGGGCAGGATTCCATGGCTTGTGCTGAGCGGAGCAAGTGGGGTGGCTTTGCTCAGTCTGGCATGGATCGGCTTCCGACAGAACAGGGAGGATAAACGCAATGCGGATCACTAAATTATTTTGCGCCTTTTTCCTGAGCTTTCTGTTTGCAGGCACTCCGGTGCATGCGCAGGATGAATATCCTTATACGGTCCGTGTTTACGCGGGTCAGCAGGGACACTTCAGCAACGGCAATTCTGTCATCGAGAAAAAGGCGAATGCAGGCACTTCGGTGGCCGAACTGTTCGATATGAACAACGTACAGCTCGAAAACGAAAAATACTATGTCAAAGGGTTCAAGGAAAGCGGAAAGGACAATGCGACGTCCATACAGCCTCTTCCGTCGACTGCAGATCGCGATATGGACTATGTCGTGGTCTATGGCATTCGAGGAAACGGAACGACATACCGGGTCAATTATGTGGACCAGAACGGAAACGCGCTGGCCGACAGTGTCGAATACTACGGAAACGTGGGCGACCGCCCTGTGGTAGCGTTCCTGTATATTGACGGGTACATGCCGCAGGCATACAACCTGGTACGTACCTTATCGGATAACGCGGCCGAAAATGTATTCACGTTCGAGTATACGCCTGTTGCGCAGACGGGAACGACAACAACAGAAACACAGACGACGCCGGGAACGACAACTACGCCTGGTACGACACCGGCTGCTCCGACAACGCCGACAACGCCTGGTGCCGAGACGACCACACCAGGCACAACGCCTGGAGCAGAAGAAACGACGCCAGGTACTGAAGAGACGGAGCCGGGTACAGATACGCCAGATCAGCCACAGGAAATCATTGATCTGGATGATGAAGAAGTGCCATTGGGCGGTCCGGATGAAAACAATCAAATAAATAATAAGAAGTCCGGAATGTCCCTGCCTGCCAAGATCGGTCTTGGTGCGGTAATCGTTCTGCTGGTTGCAGGAATCATCTACTTTGTGGTGAAGAAAAAGAAGGACAACGAGTAATAGAGAATGAAAGCTGGTTGAAAGACCGGCTTTTTGTTGCAAAGTAAGCGGGAAATAGAACGTAAACGGGAAAAAGAACCGCGGGTATTCAGCCTCCAGTTCATTGAGTATATTGATGCTATGAACTGGAGGTTTTTTCATGAGCGAATCAAAACAGAATTCGAATACCTATTCTTCTTTTGCTGAAGTCCGCCTTCCTGATCCGGGTCCCAGGAAACAAACCGGATCGGATCGGCCAGCTATCGTTATTCAGTCTTCCAAAGGCAAGATCTATATCCATAATCATACGGAACCGGTGCTGATTCGAACGGTCCTCGATTCATTATGAGATCTCTTGATTTTAACCGCATCGATCATGTGTACATCCGTCCCGGCTACACGGATCTGCGCAAAGGCATTGACGGCCTGTGCCTGCTGGTTCAATCTTCCATGAAGCTGGACCCGCGTCAGAATATCCTCTTCCTGTTCTGCGGCAGAAAGACTTCCATCATCAAAGGACTGCTTTGGGAGTATTCCGCTAATTGAAGGCCACCCTGTACGCTAGAGAAGTCCACTTAATCCGTTAGGGAAGCCCAGTAGATCAAAAAATAAATACGGATAAGAAGTCCATAAAAAATTTATTCCAATTTCCTTGTTGACAATGAGGCTCCAGACCCCTGAAACCCCATGAATTAGCACCAATAAGGTCTCTACCTTTCCAGTCTGTCAGGGGTCTGCTCATTGATCAACAAGTTTTCTCGGCATAAATATTTTTACTCCATTTTCTGCAAAAGGACTGGCTCTTTTATCAAGATTTATAACTGTTGCTAGACGAAGTCTTTAGATCATAATGGACTTGTCCAGCGGAACAGGTGGACTTCTCCGCCGTTTCTAGTGGACTTATTTTAACGGATTGGGTGGACTTGGAGTTACGTAATATTCAGCTGAAGAAAAGAGAGAGCGCAAAAATGACAATATTGAGCTGATTGCTTCGGTGCTGGAAAGGTTTGAATCCCGGTGTTTCGACCGTAAAGGTTCGATGAGAACAGGCAGGATTTTCGCATTTGAAACGTCTTTGGCGCAGGTGAAGGAAAACAGTGATGCCACTTACAGAAAGCAGCTGGCAGGTACGATTTTCCCAGCCGCAGGTTCGGCATGCGGGCATTCGGCAGTAAGGACAGGAAGGATGAAACGGTTCTTTCTGACATTTGAACAGATGCAGGATATGATCGGATTCATCATAATATGAGTGTTGAACAGGATCATCGATCAAGTCATTGCCGAACAAAAACTCATCGACCGAAGAAACAGAAATCAATTGTTTTGACATGAAAAGTCCCCTTAATCATCATCACTTATTGGACTCCAATATCAAATTCTATAAAAGAAATATGCACGAAAAAAGGAAGGAACTTCAATTTTCAATTTAATTCCTTCCCGTATGCTACCTTGTAACACACTTCTTGCAAGAACCTGTTTAGATGTGTTTCGTCTGATAGACCAGGCAAAAAGAGCTGTTTCTGCCCTCTGAACAGTAATTTCTATAGTACGGCAAATTGGGAAACTTTTAATTTAAAATAGTTTATTTTTCATGAATTGAATAGACGCACATTTTCTGAAAATCAATTCCCGGAAATGTGCGTCTTTAATGATCTGCAGCAAAAAAAGGACGAATCGCTTCGCCCTGTATAGATTCTGTTTGTATTACTGTTCGACAAACTCGCCCTTGTCCACATCATACACGCCCGTATCGAGAATACGGATCTGCCCGATGACCGGAAGCGAAAGGAAAGACAGCGTCTGGAACGGATCGATATTTTCCGGGATGCCCATCTCGTGAGCGCCAAGCTGCAGTTCCATGACCAGCGGAGCCAGCCGGGCCGCGCTCTGCGTGCTCATCAGTCCCGCGATCGGGCAGGCAACACGGTGGAATACCTGATGATCCTTGATCAGCACATAGCCGCCCTGCATCTTCTCAAGCTCTTTGGCCGCAAGCAGGATATCGTCGTCATTGTCGCCCGCAATGATCATATTGTGGGAATCGTGCGCGATGGTCGAACCAAGCGCCCCGTTCTCGATACCATAGCCTTTCAGGATTCCGGTCGCCACATTGCCATTGCGTCCATGCCGCTCGATCACCACCACTTTGCTGTATTTTTCGTTCGGCTCGAAATAGACATATCCCGGAACCTCCTCTTTCAGATGTTTTGTCAGAAGGGTGCCGGCCTCGATCTCGATCACGTCGTTTTTATCCCTGCGCTTGATCTGGATATCTCCTTTGACAATTTCAGGGATCATTACGGTATGCATCAGATCCTCATCACAAACGACTGGCGCCACATGCTTCAATGTCGCCTTGTAGCCGTTTTTATACACTGAATCGATCTCTACGGTTTTTGGATTGTTCAGAACGACAAAGTCGGCCTGATAGCCGGCTGCGATCGCCCCTTTGCGCTTGAGCCCGTAGATCTGCGCCGGCTGCCAGCTCGCCATTTTGTACGCCTCTTTTTCATTGACACCCAGCTCGATCGCCTTCCTGATGATCGCGTTGATATGGCCATGACATAAAATATCGTCGATATGGCAGTCATCGGTGCAGAATGCCGTCCGGTCGAACGGAATATGGTGTTTCAGGAACCCTTTGACGATCGGCTCCATGTTTTTGGCCTGGCTGCCTTCGCGGATCAGCACATAAAAGCCGGCACGCAGCTTCTCGATCGCCTCTTCGTATGCACTGCTTTCGTGGTCTGTGGCAATGTCCGCAAAACGGTAAGCCTGCAGCACCTTTCCACTCACCTGCGGCGCATGCCCGTCCATGACCATATCCTTGAACAGTTCGAGCTTTTCGACCATTTCGGGCCTTTCGTTCACCACATCGTCCACACGCATCACTTCGCCAAGACCGATCACATACGGATCGTTCAGATAGCCTTCCATATCGGCGGCGCTGAATTTTCCGGCCCCGTTCGTGTCGATATCCGAGCACGGCACCGAAGAAGGAAGCATCGTGTATATATCAAGACTGGTATTCTTGCTGGCAGCCAGGATATAGTCGAGCGCCTCTTTTCCGCGCACATTGACCAGCTCATGCGGATCGCAGATCACAGAAGTTGTTCCGTTCTGAAGAAGGGCTTTCGACAATTCCTCCGGACTGCACAATGTCGATTCGATATGCATATGGGCATCTATGAAGCCTGGAACAACGTATTTGCCTTTCAGATCGATCTCGTTTTCCCCCTCGTAATGACCGACCCCGACGATCGTTCCGTACTGCACGGCAATGTCCTGTTCGATCCACTCGTTCGTAAACACGTTGAGCACATTCGCATTTTTAAAAACAACCTGGCATTTGACAGTACCTAATGAATATTCAAACATAATTTCACCTTTCAATTCTAATACGTATAATTCTATGGAAAATACTACATGTTGTCTAATAATTTTTCGTAAAAGGAGACTCCTTTCGAAAGCAGCGCTTCATCGAAATCGAACGTGTCGCTGTGCAGCGGCAGATCCATCCCGCTTCCGATAAAAAAGAACACAGCAGGCACCTGTTTTGCGTAAAACGCAAAGTCTTCCGCAATAAGAACAGGTTGTTCGAGCAAGCCGACTTCTGCCGCCCCCTTGACCTTTTCGAGCAGCCTTTCATCGTTTTCAAGAGGCGGATAGTGCTGGTCGATCTGGTAGGAAAAGGAAACACCATACTGCACCTCGGCCATTTCGAACTCCTCTTCCAGCATTTCGATGATTGCATCGAACACTTTTGGATCAAAATAGCGGATCGTCCCTTTGAGGACCGCTTTATTGGCCACCACATTGAACGCGTCCCCGCTTTCGAACACGCCAAAATGAAGCAGATGGAACGTATCCTCGTCAAACATTTCCTGTTCTCTTTTCGCGCACCGCGAAACGACCTGGGCAGCGGCAAGCAGCGCGTCATGCCCGCATTCTCTCATGGCCGCATGGCTCGCCTCGCCCACCACGCTGACTTTCAGATTGCACGCGCCAGCCATCATGACACCCGGACAGCTGACAATTTCTCCTGTCTTCCGGTTCGGATAAATGTGAAAGCCGAACAGGCCCTTGATGTCGTAGGGTCCGAAAATTCCGGCATCGCACAATAGCTGTGCGCCACCCGGATCTTCCTCGCCCGGCTGAAAGATGAGAAGGGCATTGTATTTCATATCTTTGCGGCCGCTGATCTTCTGCGCAAGGCCAAGCAGCATGCTCATATGTCCGTCATGGCCGCACGCGTGCATGCAGCCGTTTTTCGAACGGAACGAAAACGCGTTCTGCTCATGGATCGGCAAAGCATCCATATCGCTGCGGAACGCCATCGTCTCTTCCTTTCCAAAATCAAAATAGGCAATGACCGCATTGGAAAGCGGCATGGAAATGGAACAGTCCAGTTCCTGGAGCACAGAAACGATATAATCCGCCGTTTTTTGTGTATCAAGACCAAGCTCAGGAATCTGATGCAGGTCGTGTCTGAATTGTTCGAGCATGAGTAAACCTTCTTTCTTGTTGCTTTCTGTTCCCATTGTACCCTAAAATGATTTATTATGTCCTTATGAATACTGAACAACTTTTAAATGTAGTAATGAAACTTGGCACCCTGCTGATGGCAAGCGGAGCCGAAGTATACCGGGTCGAGGAAACGATGAACCGGATCTGTCTGAGCTTTCCGGACGTCGAATCCGTGCAGAGCTACGGCACAGTGACCGGCATCATGCTTTCCATCACGGTCGAGGGCAAAACGTATACGCATATCGGACGGGTCAGGGAGCGCAGCACGAACCTGGCCGTGATCGACGAGATCAACGAGCTTTCAAGACAGTGCTGCCGCCAGCATATGACCGTATCCGACATCGAACAGCACTTGTACCAGATCGAACACACGAAACGCTATTCGTTCTGGACGACAACTTTATTCGGAGCGATCGGCGCCTTCGGCTTTTCGATCTTTTTTGACGGCAACATTCCGGAAATGATCGCTTCGTTCGTGATCGGGATCGTTATCCGGTGCATGGGCTCGGCCCTGTCCAAACTGCACCTTCAGGACTTTCTGATCAATATGTTCAGCGCTATGATGGCAGCCTGGCTTGCGGTGGCCATCCATGCCCTTATCCCTCAGGCCAACATCAATATCATGGTCATTTCGAGCATCATGCTTCTCGTTCCCGGACTCGCCTTTACCAATTCGATCCGGGACACGATCCCACCGACTATGTGTCCGGCGTGGCCCGGGGAGCCGAAGCTTTTCTTTGTGCGACCGCGATCGCGATCGGAGCAGGATTTATCCTGTACATCTGGAGGTAGCGTATGCAGGATATACTCGTTGGCGCGTTCGGCGCTTTTCTGGCCGCCCTCGGCTTTGGCGTGCTCTTCAATATCCAGGACCGGAAAAAACTGCTCTGGTGCGGCATCAATGGCGGGATCGGCGGCCTCGTCTATGAACTTTGCATCGCCTCTCGTCAGGTGTCCGAGATGAACGCCAATTTTCTGGCGGCAGTCGCGTTTACTCTCGTTGCCGAAGTGCTCGCACGCAAGATGAAAAGTCCGGTCACTTCCTTTATCGTATGCGCTCTGATCCCTCTTGTGCCGGGAGGAACCATGTATGATATGATGATCGAAGTCATTACGAACGATCCGTACGAGGCGCTCGTCCTTCTGCTCAAGACATTGTCCATCGCCGGCCTTCTTGCACTCGGGATTCTGGTCGTGGAAGCAGGAACAGCCCTCTTTTACCGGATCATAAGAAAGGGAAAAAAATATGCAAAAAATAACTAGGGAACAGCTGATCGAACGGACGAAGCATTCGAACCCGTATCCGGTCGGCGAACCCGCTCTGAGCGAATATTACGAGTTCTTCAAACCCTATATGGACATTCATGAAGTCCGGGTGCTCGCGACATTGATGAAACTCAATGAAGTGGAATTTGAAGGAACAAAGCTGGTCCTCTTTGACACCCCCAAGCTGCAGCAGGCCTATGTGGACATGGGAGAGATCCTGGCCGAACCGTTTGCTCAGTTTTTATTTCACGGCCTGCCCGAACAATAAAAGCGACGCCCATCCGTTTTTTCGGAAAGGGCTTTTTTTACGGACAAATGGAATAAGGAGGCCGGCACAGATCATTTCATTCGTCCAGCACAGTACGTGATCTGTCTTTTTCAGTCGTTTTCTTGAAAGCAGGTTTCAAAAGTATCATACTGTTAGTACAAAAGAAGGTGGAGAAAAATGGGAAAAAACAGGAGCTTGTCTAGTCCTGAAGGAAAAATTTCTCTCGCAAAAATGATGTCGGAAATCGAAAAAAACGGATTCGAAATGTACATCAGCAATCGTTGTGATCAGGAAATCGACCAGGCAGTAGACTTTTACTTTGATCATTTGGTCCCTTTCGTAAAAATGCTCGGTGACGATCTGGAAGCAGACGTCAGCAAAACGATGGGACAAATGAAAATTTGTCGCGATATGACGTTATCGGAAAACTGGAACAAAACACAGCCTGTGCTGGAACGGGCCATGAATTTGTTGGCATGAAAAACCCCGGAGAACTTATTCTTCGGGGTAAAAATCGTTTCAGGAGATCATTTGTCGAACTTCAGCCTGCGCTGTGTCGACTGGACGAACAGACGCTTCATTTCCTCTTCATCCTCGTCCACGAGGACCTGCCGGAAATTTTCGATACTGTCCACGAACTGATCGATTTCATCGAGCAGGATGTCCTTGTTTAAAAGAAACAGTTCGGTCCACATATCCTCGTTGATCTTGGCGATCCTTGTCAGATCCCGGAACGAGTCGCCCGTGTATTCGACCAGATGGCTGTTCTCGTGCGTGTTCATCAGCGAAACCGCGATCACATGCGTCAGCTGGGAAAGAAAGCCGATCATCCGGTCGTGTTCTTTGACCGACAGCACACTAATGTTCCTGCAGCCCAGCTCCTTGGCAAACACACTCACGAAAACGATCGAATTCATCGAATTCGCTTCGTTCGGGATGATAATAAAGTTCGCGCCGTCAAAGATCTTTCCGCTCGCAAACTCGATCCCGCGCGACTCCCGGCCGCACATCGGATGGATGGACAGCAGCTCCAGATCGCTGCGAAGGATCGCCCGGATCGGCTCGTTGATATTCGATTTCACACCGCTGATTTCCATGATCAGGGTGCCAGGCCTCAGATCCTTCTGATACTGCCCGATCCAGCCCATCAGCTTCGTCGGATATAGAGCCAGGATAATAAAATCGCACTGCCCGAGCAGGAGGGAAGCATCGATGCTCCCTTCATCGATCATATCGTGTTCCAGCGCATAATCCACCGTCTTCTGATCGATATCCATGCCCAGCACCCGATAGCCAAGCTCCTTTGTGCGGGCCGCAAAGCTCGCCCCCATGACACCTAAACCAACGATACCAACCGTCTTCATTTTATTTCCACCTTTCCGCCAATCTTTCTGATATCCTCAAAAAAGCCGGGATACGACTTTTCGATTGCCTGCGCCCCCTCGATCACACACGGCGAACCGGCACACAATCCGAACACCGTGCACGCCATGACGATCCGGTGATCGTTGTGGCCTTCCATACGGACCACTTCATCCATGCGATAGGAACTCTTTCCATGGATCGTGATCGAATCCTCGTCGCTCGAAATATCCACGCCCCATTTTCCAAGCTCCGCTTCCATGGCCGCGATGCGGTCCGACTCCTTCATCCGCAGCCTTCCGGCATGAATGATCGTTGTCGTTGCCGGGATATAGGCGGCCAGCACACAAAGGATCGGTCCAAGATCAGGACAGTTGGCCAGATCGATGACCTGCCCCAGACGCTGATCCGGTCCGATCGTGATCCTGTCTTTTTCTTCCAAAACATAAGCACCCGCTTTTTTTATAAACTTCAGGATTGCCTTGTCGCCCTGCGCGCTCTTCAGATCAAGACCAGTCAAGGTCAGTTCATGATTCAAGGCAGCCAGCACCGCAAAGAAAGCGGCCTGGGAAAAATCTCTTTCCACCAGAAAATGACCGGCCCGGTAGCGCTGGTTTCCTTCGATCCGGTATACGCGCTCTTCTTCGTGGACAACGACACCGGCGTCCTGAAGCGCTTTGATCGTCAGATCCACATAACTGCGCGATTCGTAGTTCCCTGTGATCGTGACCGAGCTGTTTCCTTTTGTCAAAGGAAGCGCAAACAGCAGCCCGGAAATAAACTGGCTCGACACATTGCCCGCCATCGTATAAGAGCCTGGGCGCAGCGGCCCCTGAACGACAAACGTATCGTTGATATGCTCCAGACCAAGCAGATCCTCATATACCGACATGGGCCGCTCCATCAGCCGCCCTCTGCCCGTAAACGTGACTTTTTCATTTCCTGAAGCCGCGATCGGGATCATGAACCGCAGCGTCGACCCGGATTCATAGGCATCCAGGACGATCCCCTTTCCCGTTTTTGACGGATCACATCCCGTGATGCAGAAACTTCTTTCGTCCAGCCCGTTTTCCTCCTGATCATCGACACGCTCGATCGTTGCGCCCAGACCTTTCAGACACCCGATCGTCGCCTCCATATCCAGCGACCACGTGATGCCAGAAACTGTGCTCATGCCATTAGCCAGCCCGGCACAGATGAGGGCCCGGTGACCCATGGATTTCGAAGAAGGGACCTGGACACTTCCGGCCACCTTGGAAGGCTCAATTGAAACGATCATCTTTTCTCCTCCTCAAAAAAACGGCGCCCGACCATGCTCATCCAGCAGTCCAGCAGAACGAAAGCCGTCATATTCTCGATCACGATCCTCGCCCTGTGCGCGATACACGGATCATGACGCCCCTTGATCTCCAGCGTCACGTTTTCTTTGGAATCGAACTGCACAGAACACTGCTTCTGGAAAATAGAAGGGGTCGGCTTGATCACGCATTCAAACACGATCGGCATCCCGTTGGAAATGCCGCCGTTGATCCCGGCATTGTGGTTGGTGCGACTCGATATTTTCCCGTTTTCATACTGCAGCGTATCGTTGGCTTCGCTACCCCGCATATTCGCAAAATCAAAGCCCGAACCAAACGAGATGCCCTTGACAGCCGGCACCCCGAACAATGCGTGCGCCAGCTCGCTTTCGATCGTGTCGAAGATCGGCTCGCCGATCCCGGCCGGAAAATGCACGACACCGCATTCGATGATCCCGCCGACCGAATCTTTTTCGGCAGCCGCCTGTTCGATGGCAGCGATCATCTGCATTCCCTTTTTTTCGTTCAGCACCGGAAAATCCAGCACATTCATCCTAGCCAGCTGGAATTCCAGCCCGTTTTTATCGAACGGATCGTCATGAATGGTATAGATCTGCTTCAGATGCGATCCGATCACCACTCCATGGGCAGCCAGGATCTGCCGGCAGATGCTGCCGCAAGCCGTCAGTACGGCCGTCAGGCGCCCGGAAAAATGGCCGCCCCCGCGAAAATCCTGAAAGCCGCAGTATTTCTCGAACGCGCTCCAGTCCGCATGGGAAGGGCGCAGCCGGTATTTGAGCTCTTTGTAATCGGCCGAGTGCTGGGATCTGTTTTCGATCACGATCGTCAGCGGCGTGCCGGTCGTTCGCCCTTCGAAAAATCCTGAAACGATATGCACCTGGTCGGCTTCATGACGCTGCGTGGAGATCTTTCCTTTGGCGCGCCGTTTATCCATATCGGCCTGCAGCTGTTTTTCGTCGATCGCGAAGCCGGCCGGAAGGCCGTCGATCACGCCGCCAATGAGCGGACCGTGGCTTTCGCCAAATACGGTCAATACGATATTGTTCCCGAAACTGTTCTTCATACGCCACCTCGCAGAAGCACGGTTCGGATCTCGTCATAGGTCATGTCCTGCATTGCATAGCTTCCCGCTTTTCTGACCCGGATCGTTTTGACCGAATCGGCCGATCCTTTTTTATCGTGAACGATATAGGAAAGCAGGGTGTCCGGATCGTAATCGGGAACGGACGGTATTTCGAACCGGTCCAGGATGGCCCGGACCCGCTCCTTCAGTTTTTCATCTTCTATAAAGAAGAGCATGCCCATACCGACACATTCGCCGTGATAGTAGGGAACCTGGGCGTATGCTCCTTCGATCGCATGGCCGATCGTGTGGCCGAAATTGAGGATGGCCCGCTGTCCGAGCTCCTTTTCGTCGTTTTCGACGATCATGCGCTTCAGATCGATGGAACGGGCAATGATCGTCTCGTAGTCGAGCTGGTCTTTTTCGAACTCCTTGACAAGCTCTTCGTCCAGGATGAGCCCCATCTTGAGCGCTTCCATGGCGCCGCTGCGAACCTGTCTGGGATCGAGCGTGCTTAACGTGTCCGGATCGATGATGACGGCTTTCGGCTGATAAAAGGCGCCGATGATATTTTTCACCGTGCCCATATCGACCGCGACCTTTCCGCCTACGCTCGAATCGACCTGCGACAGCAAAGTGGTCGGGATGTTGTAAAAATCGATGCCGCGCATATAGGTGGCGGCTACGAAGCCGGCCAGATCGCCGACCACCCCGCCTCCCAGGGCAATGACGGCATCTTTGCGGCCGAACCGTTTTTCTATGAGCTGCTCCTGCACGTATTCATAGGTTTTCAGGGATTTGTTTTTTTCTCCATGTTCGAACGAAATGACGCAGGCATTTTCAAGCTGTTCTATCAAAAGATCCACCCACTGCCGGGGCACATGATCGTCTGTGACGATGGCGTACCGGCGGCCTGGATCGATGTAATCTGCGATATGGCTGAGCGCTTTCTGCCCGATCCAGATCGGATAGCTGTGTTCCTTGAGCTGTACTTCCAGTTTCATACTCTTCACCTCTTGAAATATAATATCATGAAATGTAAGCGAAATGATGTGGTGTTTTCTTATTTTCATAAAGTTTTGAGGTAAAAATAAATGACAAATTGCCAAAACAGAAGGGGAAAGTGTTATGATAAGGGCGAGGTGATTGAGTGAATCAACTGGAAAAGGCCAGACTGACGATCGACCGGGTGGACCGCGAGATCGCCAGGCTGTATGAAGAGAGGATGGACACTCTCAAGGATGTGGCCGCATACAAAATGGAGCATGGAAAACCGGTCGTCGATCATTCAAGAGAAGAGGCGATCATCGAACGCAATGCAGGATATATCAAAAATCCTGCATACAGGGATTCGTATGTCCGCCTGCTCAAATTTATCATCAAGGAGTCGTGCGACTGGCAGCGGGCCATTGCCGCAAAAGACAAGATCGCTTATCAGGGGGTCGTCGGCGCGTTTTCCCATATGGCTGCCGAATATTTGTTTCCCGGCAATGAAAAGATCGCAAAATCGAGCTTTGACGCCGTATTCCAGGCCGTGGCCGACAAGGAAGTGCAGTACGGTGTCATCCCGTTCGAGAATACGAATTCGGGCCTGGTCGGCGAAGTGCTCGACGCCCTGCTCGAATATCCTGTACACATTTTAAGGGCACACGACGAGACGATCGAGCAGTGTCTGCTCGGTGTCCAGGGAGCGACATTGAAGGATATTGAAACGGTATACTCCAAGGATCAGGCGCTGCTGCAGTCCAGACGGTTTTTGCAGGAGCTGGGGGCCGATCCGGTCGCGTATGCCAATACGGCGATGGCGGCGCGCTACATTGCCCGGGAAAACGATATCCATAAAGGGGCGATCGCGGCCAAGGAAAACGCGGTGCTGTACAATTTGAAGGTGCTGGCCAGCAATATCGAGGAAAATCCCCAGAACACGACCCGCTTTCTGGTCATCGGTCTGGAACAAAGCCGTGAAGGCGATCATTCGAGCCTGATCATCACGCTGAAAAACGATGTCGGGGCACTGGCCCATGTGATCGAGAAGATCGCGTCGCACGGGCTGGACATGTGCTCGATCCAGTCGCGTCCGCGAAAAGGACATCCGTTCGAGTATTTCTTCTTCATCGAGATCGTCGGCACGGTGAGCCAGAGCGTGATCGATGATCTCAGGGAAGTGTGCTCGCAGATCAAGTATTTAGGAACATATCCGGTAAAGTAGGAGGAAAGAGATATGAATTTTGTTAAAGAGAGCGTAAATCAGCAGCCGATCGTCGATACGGTGTTCGCGATCGTGGATCGTGCCAAAAAGGCGAAGGAACAGTTTGGCGACGAGGCGGTGGTCGATGCGACGATCGGCAGCCTGTATGACGAAAGCGGCAGCCTGGTCGCGCTCGATACGGTATTTTCAAGCCTGAAGAGCCTCGATAACGGGGTGCTCGCTAAATACGCGGCTTCGTTTACAGGAAATCCTGATTTTAAGAAAAAGGTCGAAGAGTGGGTGCTCGACGGGAACTGCTCGCTTGAAAAGGAGATCATCGCGACGCCGGGCGGTACGGGCGCTGTCGGTATGACCGTAAGCGAATGCCTTGAGCAGGGACAGACCTTGATCGTGCCGGAAATTGCCTGGGGATCGTACAATCTGATGGCGCAGATGCAGGGGGTCGAAGTCGAAAAATACGAACTGTTCGAAGGAGATCATTTTAATCTTGGCTCTTTCAAAGCGGCGTGCGAAAAGGTGATGAAGAAACAGGACCGCCTGGTCATTATTATCAATGACCCGTGCCACAATCCGACCGGCTACTCTCTTTCCGGAACGGAGTGGGAAGCGATCGTGGAATTTCTGAATGCGTGCTCGAAAACGCACAGCATCGTGCTGCTCAATGATATTGCCTATATTGATTATTCCTACAAAGGGGCCGATGCCAAAAGCTATTTCTCGGTATTTGATTCGATCTCGGACAATATCGTCGTGATCGTTGCCTTCTCTTTGTCGAAGTCGATGACTTCCTACGGTCTGCGCTGCGGGGCGGCTATCATCATGGCGCAAAAGCGCGAGGCGGTCGAACAGGTCAAGACGGTTTTCGAAAAGGATGCCCGGGCGACCTGGTCGAACATCAACAATGGCGCGATGGCCATGTTCGTGGATGTGCTGACCAACCATAAAGAGGAATACGAAAAAGAAAAAGAGAAATATGTCAGCCTGCTCAAAGAGCGCAGCGAACTGTTCATGAAAGAGGCGGACGAGGCAGGACTGAAGTACTATCCGTACAAGGAAGGCTTCTTCGTGACGCTGGCGATGGACAACGATGTGCGGGACGCGTTCCATGAGGCCCTGATGGAAAATCATATTTATACGGTCAAGGTCAACAAGGGGATTCGTGTGGCGGTGTGCTCGCTTTCTGTCGGCAAGACAAAAGGGCTGGCTGGAAAAATGAAGGAGATCTTAAACGGGACCTATGAAAAAATATAAAACGGTTTACGATTACTACCGCAACGCGATCCTGGACGGCTATTTGAAAAAAGGGGATGCGCTGCCAAGTATTCGTAAGGCTTGCGAGCAGTTCCAGTGTTCGCAGACAACGATCGAGCATGCTTATGAACAGCTGGTGCTTGACGGATATATCGAGGCAATCGAGAAAGTGGGATACCGGGTCCGGCTCGAGGATGCGCAGATCAAGCTGCACAAGGAGATGGAGAAGGCGCCGGATCTTGCCAGGCGCGAGCAGTTCGACATCGACCTGCGTCCGGTTTCGGTCGCGATCCAGTCGGGCGAGGTGCAGACATGGAAGCGGTATGTGCGCAATGCGTTCGAGCAGGATCTGATGAATACGTACGGCGATCCGCAGGGAGAGTTTGTGCTGCGGCAGGCGCTGAGCCTGTATGCGTACAAAAACCGCGGGGTCATGTGCCGGACCGATCAGGTTCTGGTCGGTCCGAACTATCAGACGCTCCTTTTCGTGTTGTGCGGCATGTTTGATATGCCGGGTGTCGTGGGCATGGAGTGGCCGTTTCATCCGCAGGCG
Organism: Erysipelotrichaceae bacterium OPF54; assembly: GCA_022834735.1. Taxonomy (GTDB): domain Bacteria; phylum Bacillota_I; class Bacilli_A; order Erysipelotrichales; family Erysipelotrichaceae; genus Dubosiella. Next base: position 2,781,691 of record BQKD01000001.1, on the reverse strand, counting down.
CAGCGGGTGTTCGAATCGTATGGATGGAGCGTGCAGGAGATCGATCTGGACCAGGAAAGAGAAATCGACGAGATCGATGTACTTTATATCAACAGCGCGTCTTCCGGAAAAAAGAGGGAGCCGATTTCCCAGTCGATGCGGGATCATCTGCTGGCGCAGGCCGAAAAACACAATTTCCTGATCATCGAGGATGATTACAATGGCGAGCTGACGTACCGGTCGCGTTCGCGCAGAGCGATGTACAGCTATGATACGAACGAGCGGGTCATTTACTGCGGATCGTTTTCCAGACTGCTGCTGCCGAGCGTGCGGATCAGCTATCTTGTCCTGAATGAAATGTGGGCGCAGTATTATCTGAGCCATAAGATGGAATACGGTCCGATGGCTTCCAAGCTTGAACAGATCGCGTTTGCCAATTATATTGCGGACGGGCATCTGGAGCGGCATGTGCGCAAGCTGAAACGGGACTACAAGGAAAAATCGAGGCTGATGGAAGAGGCGCTGAACAGACGAGGTTATGAAAGTTTTCTGAACGAAGCGTATTTGTCCTATGTGGTCAAAGTCGACGTGGATCCTTATGTGTTCCACGACAATGCCAGAAAACGCAATGTCGGCATGGCGGATGTGGAAAAGGGTCTTGTCGAAATTTCGTTTGCTTCGCTGGAAAACGAACAGATCGATCAGGCGGTCGATGTGTTCGATCAGCTCGTCAAAAGCTCGCAGAAAGCATAAGGAACGGATGATTCCGTATTGGCCAAGCCGGAATTTGGAGAGAATATATACGGAATGGAAAATACGCATAATGTATTTCATTTGAAAAAACTTTTGAGTTGATGAATAGATAAATTCCAGTTTGTATCGTAGAACAAAAAAGAGCCGGGCATGAAAGACGGCTGAAAAAGCTGCCGCTTTGAATCGCGCGGCCTATCCGATTGGAACATAAAAAACAGGAGCCAGTATTTCCGCATCGGAAATTCATGATTCCTGTTTTTCTTTGTTTTATGGTGTTGCCTGTCCCTATTCGATATCCAGCTGGATCTCTTTTTCCGTGTTCTGATCGGCTCTTCCGGATCGTTCGATCCACTGTTTCGATTTTTCCATTTCGGCCGGGAACGTTTTGAAGTCCTTGAGCTTCCATGTCCAGTTCTTTTCGTCGACCGTACCGGTCACGTTGATCCGGGTCTGTCCTTTGTAGCCGCAGACATCCTGCATGGTCAGGATGACCGTATCGGCGTCCGAATCGAGAGCGAACGGACAGAACATATCGTGGAAGGCACGGGCGTTATAACCCCGCTTCTTGAAGAAGCGGCGCAGACTGATGCGTTTATTGCCGTCGCATTCGCCGTACTCCTCCTCGCATGTCGGAGAATCGTATGTGCCGGAATATAAAATGATATCTTTTTTGAATGGCTTTTTTAAGCTCTTCGTATCGAGATGATCGATCAGGATCTCCATGCCCGGAATGTGGAACTGTTCTTCGAGCGAATCCACGCCTTTGCCGAAATCGCCGATGTCCTCGGCAGCCCATTCGGTATGCGGACACGTCCTGATCAGGATCTCGAGCAGCTCCTGGCCCGGTCCTTTGACCCAGCGCCCCTGTTTCGGATCCTTGTCGGCCGGGATGCGCCAGTATTTGTCGAACGCCCGGAAATGGTCGATGCGTAAAATATCGAAATTTCTTGAAAGCCAGCTGGCCCGGTCCTTCCAGAAACGGTAGCCTTCGGCTGCCTGCGCCTTGAAGTTGTACAGAGGCATGTCCCAGCGCTGTCCTTTCGTGAGCGTGTCCGGCGGACATCCGGCCACAAAGCTGGGCCGGCCGTTTTCGCCAAGCAGAAAGCGTGCCCGGTTCATCCATACTTCCGCGCTGTCGTAATCGACATAAAACGGCATATCGTTCATGATCATGAGCCCTTTGGAGTGGGCATACTCGGTTACTTCGTCGAGCTGTTTATAAAAGATGAACTGCAGAAAGGCCTGATAAAAAAGCTCGTTCTGGTGTTCTTTCAGATCGATGTTGCTCGGATCGAGCGGATAATCGCGGTATTCCTCTTCCCAGTCGATCCATGCCACATTGTCATACAGGGATTTGAAAAGCGCATAAATGCACCAGTCTTTCAGCCAGAAAGCCTCGCTGGCGAATTTCTCGAACTCTTCTTTATACATCTCGAAATTTTTCCTGAATACCCTGAACGCTTTGCGGAAGTACGTTTCCTTGAAGGCGCGCACTTCATCGTAGTAAACGACGTCCTTGAATTTGTTGCAGTTGACGATCGAGCTTTGTGTCAGAAGCCCGATTTCGGATAACCGGTCTATGTTGATATAGATCGGATCGCCTGCGAAGCTGGACAGTGTCTGGTACGGGGAATGAGAAACGCCGGTCATTTGAAGCGGCAGTATTTCCCAGATCTTATAACCCGCAGCCGCGATCTCGTCGATCATGCGGATCGTCTTCTGGCCAAGATCACCGATCCCTTGATTCGCAGGAACAGAAAACATTGGAAGCAGCAACCCTGCCCTTCTTTTTGTCATACTCTCACCTGAAAACCCTTTCATTTTTTATATTTTATCACGATTTCCTTTATAAAAACATAAACATGATTCATTTTTTCCAAATGAGCAAATAAAGAGTTGAAGCAAAATAATTAATTATGTATAATTTCGGCAACTTATGACACGAAGTTACGAAAGAAGAGGGAAGACTATGAACAATACGACCGATATGACAAAAGGGAGCCCGGTCCGCCTGATCCTGGCATTCGGGACACCGCTGCTGTTCGGAAATATTCTCCAGCAGCTGTACAACTTTGTAGACACCGTGGTGGTCGGGCGCAGCCTGGGAATGAATGCGCTGGCTGCGGTAGGGACGACCGGATCGATCAATTTTCTCGTGCTCGGATTTGTGATGGGAATGGCCCAGGGCGTTTCTATCCTTGTTTCGCAGTATTTCGGCGCAAAGGACGAAAAAAAGCTGCGTCGTTCGATCACGATGTCCGCTTATCTCAATGTGGCGGTCGGTATCCTGACGACGATCATCGCTACGTGGGCGAGCCGGAGCATGCTGCAGTGGATGAATACGCCCGCAGAAATTCTCGATATGGCCGTAGAGTATATACATATCATTTTTTTAGGAACGCTTGTTTCGCTGGCCTATAATTTCTTTTCCGGTATATTAAGGGCGCTTGGCGATGCGAGAAATCCGCTGATCGCGATGATCATTGCGTTTTTGATCAATACAGTTCTTGATGTGTGGTTCGTGGCTGGTCTGCAGATCGGTGTGGCCGGAGCCGCTTATGCGACCGTCATGGCCCAGGGAGTCAGTGCAGTCTATTGTTTCGTTTGTCTGAAAAGGATCGAGCTTCTTCATTTCGAACGAGAGGACTGGAAGGTGGACGGACGTCTTTTCAAACGTTCTTTGACTTTGAGCCTGCCGGTGGCGGTCATGAATTCGATCACGGCGGTCGGGGTCATGGTGCTGCAGACGGCGATCAACGGGTTCGGCGCTTTGTATGTGGCGGGCTACACGGCGGCAAGCAAGGTGATCATCATTCTTGAGCAGGTGAGCAGCACGTTCGGATTTGCGGCTTCGACGTATGTCGGACAGAACATGGGTGCCCTGGAAATCGGCCGGATCAGACAGGGCGTTCGTCAGATCAATGTGGCGGTGCTTTTGATGAATGCGGCGTGCGCTCTTATAATGATCGTGTTCGGAAAAACGCTGATGCGGCTGATGGTGTCGGAAAGCGAGCCGGATGTCGTGCTGGTCGGCTATCATTGTCTCGTGTTTCTTTCTTGTTTTCTTGTGGCTCTCGGTGTTTTATGGGTGCATCGCTGTTCGCTGCAGTCGATGGGAGATACCTTCTATCCGATGCTTTCGGGCATGCTCGAATTTGTTTCCCGCATCTTCTTTGTCTGGATGCTGCCGCGCTTTTTCGAGTTCGACGGAGTGCTGGCCAGCGAAGTATCGGCATGGATCAGCGCAGGGCTCTTTCTTGTGATCGTGTTCCGGTACCGGATCGGGCACATCGAGGTTCAGGAACAGAAAATGGAAAATGCATAATTATTGATCGTGCTTATGCATCTAAACAGCTTTTTCGCCTCCTAAAAATTATAATAATTATAGATCTTTAGAGAGAGATCATAGATAAATTACAGGAGGTTATTATTATGTCTGGACTAAGTACCGGAACAAAAATCGCATACATTGTGATCGGTATTATTTCATGTATTGCCGGGATCTGGCTTTTTATGTACCCAGGAGTCGAAGAACAGGTCCTTGGAATGGTGATGGGCTGGCTCATGATCTTTTACGGGATCATGGCAATCTGCAGCTATTTTGCGGCCGATGCGCTGAAGCCTATCCTTAAGTTCAATATCTGGATCGGTATTTTGCTGATCGTATTCGGTATCGTTCTGCTTTCGAATATTCATGCGACAATGAATTTTCTTGGTATCCTTGTTGGTATTTTCCTTATTTTCGATGCGGCCTTGTCGTTCTGGCTGGCGTTCGAATTGAAAAATACCGGAATGAAGGGATGGGGATGGATCCTTTTCTTCGCCATCTGTACAGCGGTGCTTGCACTGTTCTTCTTCTTTAATCCTGGCGAAAGCGGCTATCTGCTTACGATCCTGATCGGCGCTATGTTTATCAGCGAAGGTGCAGTGGATGTGAGCATCGGCCTTTTTGCGATGTAGGAATTCCTGTTCAATAGGCAAAGGATCCCGAACGATCGATTCGGGATTTTTGTTGCCGTCTTTTGAAGAAATTCCAGAGCCGCATTCTCCATCTATAGTTCGACAGAACTTAGGTGGAGTAAGGCGACCTGGACGGACTATTTTTGTCCCTGATTCTCGATGTATTGTTTTACGATGCTTTCGGTCACTTCAGAAACGGTTCCTATGAAATAGCTCCGGCTCCAGAAGTACGGCTTCCAATAGAATCGTTCAAGATACTCAGGAAACTCTTTCCTCAGTCTTCGGCTGGAAACCGTCTTAAAATTATTGATCAGCTTCGAAAGCTCTGTCTGCGGATTCCCTCCGAAAAGGATGTGTACATGGTCCCTGTCGGTCTCGATGCTCTGTATCGGACATTTCCATTTCTCGTCGAAAATGAAGGATGCGATTTCCTTCAGACGCTTGTCGACCTCTTCGTTCTCGAATACTGGATGGCGGTATTTCGCAACTATAACCAAATGGTAGTTCAGCAGGTAGCAGGCATGCTGATTCGTTTTGTATAAAGTGTTTTTCATGGTATCACCTCTTCTTATAATATACAATAACTAATTGTAGTTTTCCTCTTTTTGTGGTAAAATAAAACCATGAAGAAGTATACCAGCACAGCTTCCTGCAGGGTCCGTCTCTCCAAAGAATGGACGCAGGCAATTCAGGACACCATCCAATACTATCAGAACGCCGTTTCCTGGCTCATCCCTGTCGCTCTGGCGGAGTATGATTCTTTTTCCATGCTCAAAGCGAACGCGAAGATGACGCATATGGAAAAGCTGGTACACTCCACTTCGAAACGAAAGGCAAAATACAAAGGTTTCGACAAAAAGTTCTACAAGATGCCGTCTTATCTGCGAAGGAGCGCGCTCGTTGCGGTAATAGGAATCGTTTCTTCCTTCATGTCGAATCTCGAGAACTGGAAGAAAAACGGCATGCACGGCAGAAAACCGAAGCTGCGTATCAACCATTCCAAGATGCCGTGTTTTTATAAAGGAAACATGTTCAAAGCCGACGAAGCTGGCGATACTTGTCAAATCAAGCTCCGTTCGAACGGAGACTGGGCTTTCTTTTTGTTTCGCCTGAAGAAAACAGATATGGAATATATCCGCAGGCATTGCGACCTCGAAGACGCTTCGGCGCCCACTTTGGAACGGGCTGGAAGAGGATATGCGCTCCGGTTTGCTTTCGAGAAAAAGTATGTTCTTGAAGAAGAGGTGCACCGCATCTGTGCTGTCGATCTTGGCATGAACAGCGATGCGGTCCTGTCGGTCATGGATGCAGAAGGCACTGTCTCTGCCAGGAAGTTCATTTCCTGCGCAGAAGAAAAAGACCGTCTGCATGCACTGCTGGACCGGATTGGAAAACAGCAGGCTTCAGGAAACAGAAAGAACAAGAAGCTATGGGCTTTTGCTCAGCATATGAACGAAGAAATATGCCGGAAGACGGTAATCGAAACCATACGCTTTGCCAGAGAGCATGGATGCGGATGCATCGTGATGGAGCATCTGGACTTTTCGAAAGGAATGAAAGGAAGCCGAAAGCAGAAGTTCCATCACTGGAGACACCGGTTCATCGTGCAGAAGATGGAATATAAAGCACATCTGAACGGCATGCGGTTTTCGACCATCAATGCATGGAATACGTCCAGGCTTGCGTTCGACGGAAGCGGAAAAGTCCTGAGAGGAAAAGAAATCCGAAACGGGAAGATTCCGAAGGTCTACGGACTGTGCGAATTCACGAGCGGGAAGATCTATAACTGCGACCTGAACGCGTCATACAATATAGGAGCGAGATACTTCATCCGTCAAAAGACGGCGAATCTTACCGATTCCGAAAAGATAACAATTGGGGCAAAAGTTCCCCAGACTAAAACAAGAACCTCGCAGACATTGGACACCTTGAGACAGCTGAATGCTGTCCTGCAGTGCGTATAGGTGTACAGTGGCGGTTCTGTCTGTCCTGGTTTCGTGCGGGTCCTGAAGACAGCAGTTTTCGGGATGCTGAGCGATTCTGTATGACAGGCGGGATAATCTTCAGTCCCTAAAGGACGAAGCGCCCCTATCTATAGGATAAGTGCGCAGAGAAGAAGCACCATCTATAGTTCGACAGAACTTAGGTGGTGAGGTTCACAAAGCTTTTATAATAAGGAACATTGAAAGCGAGGAAGTCCATTGAAAACACAGTACAATGTATCGTTAAAAGATTTTTCAACACTTCATATCGGTGGTCCGGCGAAGCTCGTCCTTCATCCGGAAACGGTCGAGGACATGCAGCAGATCCTTGGCGAATACGATATCGAAGATCTATATATTCTGGGCAACGGGTCCAATATCCTGTTTGATGATGAAGGGTATGACGGGGTGCTTGTTCATATCGGCGCGCCGTTCAACGCCATTTCGGCTGTAAAGGAAAATGTGGTGTGCGTGCAAAGCGGCGCGACCAACGAAGAGCTGGCCGCCTACTGTGCAAAGAACGGGCTTGGCGGCTACGAGTTTGCCAGCGGGATCCCGGGAACGATCGGCGGCGCCATCACGATGAATGCCGGAGCCTATGACGGGGAAACGAAAGATGTCCTGATCGGCGTGGAATATATTGATGAAAATGGTGTGCTTGTATACAAAAGCAATGAACATCTTGACTTGTCCTACCGGCATTCGTATTTTACGGATCATTTCGGGATCGTCGTGCATGCCTACTACAAATTCGAGCCGAAGGATCCGGACGAAGTGCAGGCAAGGATCGATGAGCTGACACAGAAAAGGTGGAGCAAACAGCCGATGGAATCCTATAGCGCGGGAAGCACGTTCAAGCGCCCTGAAGGTCATTTTGCGTCGGCTTTGATCGATCAGAGCGGGCTGCGCGGTTTCAGCGTCAACGACGCGGCAGTGTCTGAAAAACATACGGGTTTCCTGATCAATAAAGGGAATGCGACAGCGCAGGATTTCAGGGATCTGATCGAACAGGTGCGCCGGAAGGTGCATGAGGATCACGGGGTATGGCTGGAGTGCGAAGTAAAACAGGTGCATAATAAGTAATATATTGGATTTGCCAATTCAAACGATAACATGACGATTTAAGTGTTATCGTTTTTTTGCTTAAATGCAGATAGTTCGTATTCCTCGTAAATCGAACACCGAAGTTCTGATAAAAGAAAAACCTGTCCCTTTTTGGAACAGGTTCATGTATGAATGGGTGCAGATATTTGATATTACTCTCCGCCCAGTTTGCTGGAAAGGAACCAGCCGAACGCGAAGGTCAGGATGCCGATCATCAGCTGAATGATCGAAAAAGAAGACCAGTCCGTATTGAGCAGGATCGCGATCGGACTAGCCAGCAGAAGACCGATGATCGCCCAGTACGTCTGGGTCTGGAACCGCTCGAACAGCCATTCGATGAGCTTCGCGATCGCAAAAACACCGACCACGATCCCAAGGCCGAACGGAATAAATACGCCGACACAGTACAGCAGGGAATTCAGATTAAAATGAACAAGCGAATCCACAGCCAGATTGACGGTCGAAAGGATCGGTTCGTAATATCCTAAGGTCATGAGCATCATGCTGCCGCTCACGCCCGGGATGACCATCGTGGCAGCCGCAACGATCCCGATAAGAAAGAGCAGGATCACATTCACAAAATTCAGATTCATGTCGGCTTGCGAATCCGCTCCGCCTGAAGCGACCGCCATCGCGATGACGATCATGAAAAAGACGATGCACGGGATCGCCATGCTCAGATCGAAGCCCTTGTTTTTGACATGCTTCGTAATAAATGGAACGCTTCCGAGGATCAGCCCGCAGAAAGCGAGATTGGTCGGGATCGGGTAGGTTTCGATCAGAAACTCGAACAGTCTCGAAAAGACGACGATCGCCACAGCGATGCCGACAAAGATCGGCATAAGAAAGCGCATGCTTTTTTTGAACCGGCTGAACAGGTGGGTGATCGATTCGATCAGTTTGTCGTAAATACCGAGCGCGACCATCATCGTTCCTCCGCTCACGCCCGGAATGATATTGGCAATTCCGATCAGGATGCCTTCCAGTATCGTTTTTAACATTCATGTTCTCCTTCAAATTTCCATACAAGTATACCATAAAACGAAAAAAGACAATGTAAAATGCATGGAAACGTTTTTCTCAGGCAAAAAAGATGAATCATGACACACGCATCCTATATAATGCAGCGCATAGAAAGAAAGGAGCACACAATGATCATTCAAAAACCGAAGAAACAGCAGCTGCGGCCAGCCTGCATGCAGGATATAAAAAAAGATAATCATCTGATCGACCGTTCAGGAGAAACATATAAAATTCTCGAAGTTGTATTTGAATACGAAATGTGGAAAATGCTCATTCAGAACGTCGATAAACGGAGGACAAAACATGTTCCCTGCAGCATGATCGATCAATATATGGTCCATGCATGCTGATACATTGTATTATATTTCCTGATCCTGAAGCGGCAGGATCTTTTTTTTGAAAGCAGTTTCAGATTTTGATACAAAATTCAACGGGAAAGTCTCTATACTTTGTATAAAGGAGTGAAAGCATGAAAGTAAAAAGTATAGAAGAATTTCCGGAAAATTTCTTATGGGGCGCTTCTTCGAGCGCCTTTCAGATCGAAGGAGCAAATCAGGAAGATGGAAAAGGGCTGTCAGTAGCGGATACCAGACCAGTCCCGGAAGGGATTTCAGATACCCGGCTTGCAGCCGATCATTATCATCGCTATCTCGAAGATGTACAGTTGATGAAAGAAGCGGGGCTGCGGGCTTATCGGTTTTCAATTGCGTGGACCCGCATTTTTCCTAACGGAGATGACCCGGTACCAAATGAAAAAGGACTAGCGTTTTATGATCAATTGATCAATGCGCTGCTCGAAGCAGGAATTACTCCGATCGTGACATTATGGCATTTTGACTTGCCTGATGCTCTCAACAAAAAATACGGAGGATGGCTAGGTAAAGAAACCGTCGAAGCGTATGAACGCTATGCGAAGCTATGTTTTGAACGATATGGCAACCGGGTAAAATACTGGCAGTCAATCAATGAACAAATGATGATGGTATTCAATACATCCACTCTGCTTGGAAAAGAGGATGGTCTTGCAGCACAGATGCAGGCTTGTGTGCATATGAGTCTTGCCGAGAAAAAAGCGATCCGTTTATGCCATGAAATTGTAAAAAATGGAAAAATCGGACCATCCAGCGCATTTCAGATCTGTTATCCATTGACTGCCGATTCAGCTGATGTGCAGGCTGCTGCAGATGCTGAGGAATATTTGAGCTATCTTGTGCTCGATCTGAGCGTCCGCGGCGAAATTCCTGCCGGATTTGGTGCATATCTGAAAGAGAAAAATGCCTATCCATATTTGACAGAAGAAGAATGGGATCTGCTCAAAAGCGATCGCCCGGATTTCCTAGGAGTTAACTATTATGCATCGCTAGCTGTAAAAAAACCAGGTCCAATAGATCCGAAAGCGGATCTCGCTTTTTTCAATATGGAGGACTATGTGATCGTAAACAATCCGTTTTTACCTACCACAACATGGCTGCGCGGCAGTTACGATCCGTTAGGTATGAAATTAACGCTGCGAAAGCTGAACGATCGGTACAGGCTTCCAATGATCATTACTGAAAACGGATATCCGCAGACCGAAGCGCCGGACGAAGAAGGATGTATTAACGATCAGGAACGAATCGACTATATCGCCGCTCATCTTCATGCAGTGAAAGAAGCAGTTTCAGAAGGCATTCCTGTATTTGGCTATAATATATGGAGCTTTATGGATTTGTTATCTGGTTCGCAGGGATATAAAAAGCGGTATGGCCTCGTTTATGTAGATCATCAGGAAGGGAATAGAGGCACATTAAAACGAATGCCAAAAAAATCCTATAACTGGTATCGTAATGTGATCAATACAAACGGCAAGTATATTTAAAAAAATTGAAACAGGTTGAAAAAAGATTCGGGAAGATATGGAATAATATCTTCCCTTTTTCGTGGCTTTCACACAATTAATTCAGATTGATATAAGTGGTAATACGTCAGGATCAGTTGATCAATTAGAAACTGAAGCGCGATCATGCCCATGTTGTTATCGAAGGATCCGCCAATCATGTAAAAGTGATCATACAATTCTTTTCCGTAAGCGTTCGGATTTTGTGAGATTAAAATTCTTGGAACATTATTTTTTTGCAGAATAGGCAGGATTTCTTTCTGATGGTTCCACGAACCGCGCAAGGAAACCACGATCACAAAATCGGCTGGACCATAATCTGTTTTCCGGCTCCGGGGAGCCAGAGAAGCAGGCTGGACATGAATAAACTTTTTGAATAACCCAAGCTTTTGCTGCATATACATAAAAAGCAGTTCGTATCCCATATATCCGGCAATATATACATTTGTATGATCATGGATCTTGCGGACGAGCTCGCAAAGCATGGCTGGTGTAATGGTTTGACAAAGCTGATTCAGGCATTCAAGGGCTTCTCTTTTAAAATAGGCAAAACTCGTTTCATAAGGCTGATTCAGATAGTCAGAAGTATAGTCGATCTGAAATCCGTAGGGGACTTCCAGCTGGTTTTTAAAAGCGGAAAAATTCTTGTAGCCAAGCATGCGGCAAAAACGGGACAATGTCGCAGTCGACACAAAAAAACGATCTGCCATTTCATAAATTGTCATGGAATGTAACTGCTCGATCGAATCGAGCATTTGGCTGGCAAGCGCTTTATATGTGCTTTCTTCCGGATGACCGTCAATATAAAGCATGAGCTGATGCATGATGAAATCCATAAATTTCCTCCTGAAGTTTCAAATTTTGAAACTGATTTCATTTTCCGTGCACTAATTTTTTAGGAACGTTGTCTATACTGTAAGTGTATTCAAAAACAATAGATTATACAAGGAGGGAATGAATTATGAAAAAGATTCAAGGATGGCTTGAAAATGTGTTGGTGCCGGTGTCTACGGCGATTGCGAGCAATGATTTTATGCAGTCGCTGAGCACCGGTATGATGAGCGTACTGCCAATCATGATGGTCGGCGCAGTCTTTTCGATTTTGATGAATCTACCGATTGATGCGTATAAAACATTCTTATCCACATCAGGCATCAGCGATATTTTCAATCTTGCAGTAACGATGACAACTGAGCTGATTGCTGTGTTTATGACCTTTTTTATTGCGCGCAGTTTCTCATCGACATGGGGACATGCTGATCAGAGTGCGACGATCGGCGTTGTCGCAATGGTCGCGTTCTTTATCCTGATCCCGTTCGGATTGAATGAGGCAGGAACAAAATTCATGGAATTCACTTATCTTGGCTCCATGGGCATGTTTGTCGGAATTCTTACGGGAATATTGACAGCCAGGATTTACTGTACGGTCCTGGATAAAAATATTACTATCAAGCTGCCGGACGGAGTTCCAGGCAATGTCATGAATTCATTTATCGGAATTATCCCGGCTCTGATCATTGCGGTTGTATTCCTGCTCATTAACGTTTTATTTACTTTTACGCCGTTTGAAAATATCTTTAACTGCATGTACACCTTGCTGCAGGCTCCGCTGCAGTCGCTGGCTGGAAATATCGGTTCGATGATCGTGCTTGTCGTGGTATGTCAGATCTTATGGTTCTTCGGGATCCACGGATCGATGACCGTGCTCAGCGTTATTTTTCCGCTATGGATATCTATGTATGCAGAAAATGCGGCAGCCGTGGCTGCAGGAGGAGAAGTTCTCAATCCGATCAATGTCACTTTCTTTGATTTCACAACGATTGGAGGCTGCGGATGTACGCTTGGCCTGAGCCTGCTTCTGTGCTTCATGTCAAAATCGAAGATTTCCAAAGAGTATGGAAAACTGTTTCTTCCGTGCGGAATCTTTAATATCAATGAACCGATGGTGTATTCGATGCCGCTGATGCTCAATCCGCTTTTCCTGGTACCGTTTATCCTGGCTCCTCTGCTGGGCGTTCTTATTGCTTATGTATGTATCTGCGTGCTTGGAATCGTTCCGGCGCCGCAGGGAATCATGAACCTCTCCTATGTCCCGGCTATGTTCCGCGGATTCATCAATTGCGGATGGCAGGGGATTCTCATGGAAATCGGCATCATCATGATGTCCATGCTAGTCTACTTCCCGTTTTTCAAAATATTTGATCAAAAAAACGTAGAAGAAGAAATGAATGCAGAAAAAGAATAGAAATAGAGAAAGGCAGGAAGCGAAAGTTCAAGATCACAATCGCTTTCCTGCTTTTTCCTTTTGATACGAGAGCTGCAGCACGTCTGCGGCGATTTTTTTTTGCGTTTGAGTATTGTATTGGTAAACTTTTCGTTTATAATAATTGTGTTTGCTAAATTGAATCAGAAGTTTACAAATAATAAACAAAAGGAGAGATGAGGAACCGGTAATGGATATTGGCACAAAAATCAAACAGCTGCGGCTGGTCAACGACCTTACCCTCGAAGAGCTCGCTTCGCGAAGCGAGCTGACAAAAGGATTTTTATCGCAGGTCGAACGCAATCTGACCAGCCCGAGCATTTCTACGCTCGAAGATATTCTTGAAGCGCTCGGAACAAATCTGTCCCAGTTCTTTCAGGAAGAGCCGGATGAAAAAGTCGTATTTACCAAAGACGACTTTTTTGTCGACGAACGGGATGATCACACGATTGCCTGGATCGTTCCCAACGCCCAGAAAAACGATATGGAACCGATCCTGCTCACGATCAAGCCGAAAGGAAAAAGTCAGACCATGACTTCGTATAACGGGCAGGAATTCGGCTATGTCCTGAAAGGAACCATCGAGCTTGTGATCGAGAACAGGCATTGCCGCGTCAAAGCAAAAGAAACGTTTTACCTGGACGGCAGCCGGAACCACTATTTATACAATCCCGGCGAGAAGGAAGCACAGGTTCTGTGGGTCACTACCCCGCCCATGTTCTAGAAAGGAAACAACCGCATGGATCAGGAAAAGAAAAAAATCATTCAGTTTAAAAATATCGTCAAGAAATTTGACGACCAGATCATATTGAAAGGGATCAATCTCGATATTTACGAAAATGAATTTGTGACCCTGCTCGGACCGTCCGGATGTGGAAAAACAACGCTTCTGCGCATCCTCGGCGGATTCCTCGAACAGGATAAAGGCGAAGTAATCTTCGACGGCAAGGACATTTCCAAGCTGCCTCCGTACAAAAGGGAGCTGAACACTGTCTTTCAAAAGTACGCCCTCTTTCCGAACATGAACGTGTTCGACAACATCGCGTTCGGGCTCAAGATCAAGAAAATGAGCAAGGACGTCATCGAGCAGAAAGTCATGAAAATGCTCAAGCTCATCGGTCTGGAAGGCTATGAAAACAAAGACGTAACCCTGATGTCAGGCGGACAGCAGCAGCGTGTCGCCATTGCCAGGGCTCTCGTCAACGAGCCGGACGTCCTCCTGCTCGACGAGCCTCTGGGCGCGCTCGACCTCAAGCTGCGCAAGGAAATGCAGTACGAGCTCAAACGCATACAGCAGGAAGTCGGCATTACTTTTATCTTCGTCACCCACGACCAGGAAGAAGCGCTGACAATGTCCGACAAGATCGTTGTCATGAAAGAGGGAGAGATCCAGCAGGTGGGCTCTCCTCAGGACATTTACAACGAACCAGTCAATAAATATGTGGCACAGTTCGTAGGCGAATCCAATATCATTCCGGGCCGTATGATCAAGGACCGTTTCGTCCGCTTCGACGATCACAATTTCGAGTGCGTGGACGTCGGATTCAAGGAAAATGAACCGGTCGACGTCATTATCCGTCCGGAAGACATCGACATTGTTCCGGAAGGACAGGGAAAAATGTCAGGGACCGTGGAAAGTGTCCTGTTCAAAGGCGTGCATTACGAAGTCATGGTCGAAACGGTGCCGGGAACACACGTTACTGTGAACATGCACGTGAACAAGGACAGCGCCAACGTCAAGGAGGAAGGCGACGTCCGTATTTCGGCCAATGACTTCTACCTCGATATCGAGGATATGAAAGACTGGGACGAGTCCGACCTGATCGCCCGGGCTGACGCGCAGGCATGGTCCAGGGAAACGGACGAGTATTTTCCGATCCAGCATGTGGAAACCGATCTCAAGGACGAGATCGGCCAGTATGATGTGACCTTCTACACTGTCAACAATCTGGCCATTACCCGCCGTATATGGGTCGTCGACCAGAAAGTCGTCGAAAACAGGAAGGCCAACGAAGCCGTGTCCGCATTCAACTTCTTTAAGACAGTCGACGAGATCAAGGAATCGATGGCACTCGATACCGATCTGAAAACGTGGGCCAACGTCCAGGGCTGGAAGCTCGACGACGAAAATGAAACGGTCGATCTGTCTGTCGATTACAATTTTGATCCGGAACATATCCGGGAAGGCATTTACAAAGTGACCTTCTGGACGACCGGTCGCGAATTCAAGATCCATACGACCGACTATGTCGAGGAAGGAAAAGAAGTCGGGATCACGTTCTTTCCGGAAGACATTCACGTTATGGAGAAAATGGGATTCTGATGCGCAAGTTCAGACAGTTAACGATCCCGTATTTGATCTGGGCAGTTCTCATGCTGCTGCTTCCGATGGTGCTGATTTTTATGTATTCATTTCTTCAGCCCGGCAACTCGATCGTCCATTTTCAAATATCGCTGGATAACTACATTCGTTTCTTTACCGACAAGGACTTTCTGATCATTTTATGGCGCTCCTTGATCATTGCCCTTAAAACGACCGTGATCTGTCTCCTGCTCGGATATCCGATCGCCTATTTTATTTCGCGCTGCAGCGAAAAAACGCAGGGCATCCTCATCATGGCTATTACCGTGCCGATGTGGATCAACATGCTCGTACGAACATACGCATGGATCGGGATCCTGTCCAAAGGCGGTCTGGCCTCCTGGTTCCTGTCTTTGTTCGGGATCAGGAACGCCGAGCTCCTGTATACCGAAACGGCCGTGCTGATCGGCATGGTATACAACTTTCTGCCATTCATGATCCTGCAGATCAATACTGTTCTTTCCAAAATGGACAAGTCCCTGCTTGAAGCCAGCAGCGATCTGGGTGCCAACAAGTTCCAGACGTTCTGGCGTGTCGTGTTCCCGCTTTCGCTGCCAGGCGTAGTGAGCGGCATCACCCTTGTGTTCCTGCCTGCCGTATCCGCCTTCTTCATTCCGAAGCTGCTGGGCGGCGGACAGTATTTCCTGATCGGTAACGTGATCGAGAATCAGTTCATCACCGTGGGCGAATGGAACTTCGGCTCCGCCATCTCCATGATCATGGCCTTCGTGATGATGCTGCTGATGATGCTCGTACGAAAAATGGATAAGAAAAGCGGACGGGAGGATTCATGATGAAAACGAAAAATTCGCGGATCTTCGGCAAGGTTCTCATGGCCCTGACGATCGTCTTTTTCTATCTCCCCATTGTGTTCATGGTCATTTTCTCGTTCAACAGCAGCAAGTCGCTGACCGTTTTTACCGGCTTTTCGATGCGCTGGTACGAGGCCATGCTCAAAAACCACAGCATGATGGAATCCTTGTATGTCACCCTGATCATCGCGGTCGCGGCCACAGTGATCAGCACCTTTATCGGAACGATCACTTCGATCGGTCTGGTGTATTCGAAAAAATGGGTCAAACGCTTCGTTCAGCAGGTCAATGATCTGCCCATGATGAACCCGGAGATCGTGACCGCCATCGGCCTGATGCTCCTGTTCATCACGTTTCGTGTGGAAAGAGGCTTCACCACCCTGCTGCTGGCCCATATCGCGTTCTGTATCCCGTATGTGATCCTGTCGATCATGCCGAAGCTGCGCAGCCTCGATCCGAACCTGGCCGACGCGGCCATGGATCTGGGCGCCACTCCGTGGCAGTCGCTGACAAAGGTCATTGTTCCGCAGATCATGCCCGGCATCGTATCGGGCGCTTTGATTGCCTTTACGATGTCGTTCGACGACTTTATCATCTCGTACTTCACGACCGGACAAGGCGTCAAGAACCTGTCCATCATGGTGTATACGATGAGCAAACGTGTCAATCCGAGCATCAACGCGATCAGTACGCTTGTCGTGCTCTTTATCACGCTCGGCCTGTTCGCTGCCAATATCATTTCGATCCTGCGCAAAAAGGCCCAGGACAAGGTCGTGGCTCTGGACGGCCAGTTCCGGGCGCCAAAACGCAAAGGGCCGAAGATCGTTGCTGCCCTTCTTGTGGCAGTCCTCGCGATCGGGCTGTTTTCTTATAAAAAGGCGTCCGACGACAACAAACCGTTTGCCGGGCAGACGCTGCATGTGTACAACTGGGGCGAATATGTAGGCGAAAACTTTATTTCCGGCTTTGAAGAACAGACCGGAGCCAAGGTCGTCATGGACAACTTCGAATCCAATGAACAGATGTATATCAAAGTGGCCAACAATGAATCGTACGACATTCTTGTGCCGTCGGACTACATGATCCAGCGACTGATCCAGGAGGATCTGCTGCAGCCGCTCGATCGCAGCCGGATCAGCGCTTCGCTCGATCTGCTCGATTCCAACGTTCTCGATCTGCCGTACGATCCGGGCAATCAGTATTCTGTACCGTATTTCTGGGGCAGCGTCGGTATCGTCTACGATAAATCGAAAGTCGATATCAAAGATCTGGAAAAGGAAGGATTCAATATTTTCCTCGATCCGAAATACAAGGGCGATCTGTATTTGTATGATTCGGAACGCGACTCGTTCATGATGGCCCTGAAAGCGTTAGGCTATTCGATGAATACCGAGGATCCAGACGAGATCCAGGCCGCTTATAACTGGCTGCTTCAGTGCGTGCAGACCATGAATCCGGAAATCGTGACTGATGAGATCATCGACAATATGGCCCAGGGAAGAAAAGCGCTTGGTCTGGTGTATTCCGGCGATGCCACGTATGTGATCTCCGAAAATCCGAACATGGGCTATTTTGTTCCGGAACAGGGATCCAATTTATGGAGCGACGCGATGGTCATTCCGAAAAACGCCCAGAATGTGGATCTTGCGTATGAATTTATCAACTATACCTGCCAGTATGAGGCAGCGTATGATAATTCAAGCTATGTCGGTTATACCGCAAGCAATATGGAAGCGCAGGATGAGCTGGCAGAAGGCGAGTTTGCCGGCATCGAATCCTATGTTCCGCGTTCGGACAACCCGAACGATGAAGTGTTCACATACAATGAAAACACGCGCAAGACGATCGCGGATCTCTGGTCGCGTGTCAAGATCGCGGCCAGCAACGCCGCGAAATAGGAGGCATGATGAAAGATAAAAAGAAAGGGGTCCTTCTTGATCTGGACGGCACGCTCTGGGACTCTTCCAAAGCGGTTGTCAAAGCGTGGAACGAGATCCTTGAAAAATATGGTCTGGAACCGCTGAGCGATGAAGATATGAAACGGGTCATGGGCCTTTCCATGAACCGGATCGCCGATATCCTGTTTCCGAATCTGGAGCCGGAAAAGCGCTATGCGCTCATGCGGGAATGCGAGCTGCATGAAAACGAATATATCCGTCGGCATGGCGGGGTCCTTTTTGAAGGGGTCCCTGCCTTGCTTGCCAGGCTGTCAAAGCATTACTTTACAGCTATCATTTCCAATTGTCAGAAAGGCTATATCGAAGCGTTCATACAATATTACGGGCTGGGAAAATACATCGATGCGACCCGGGCATACGGCGATCTTCAAAAAGAAAAGGACGAAAATATCCAGGATGTCATGAAGGAGAACGATCTTGGATCGGCTGTCTATGTGGGCGATATTTACAACGACTATGTGTGCGCGCAGAAAGCAGACGTGCCTTTCATCCTGGCTGCCTATGGCTTTGGTCCATTTGATCATGAGCCAAGAGCGGAAAGCGTAGAAGAGGTGTTCGCAATCGTGCAGGAGGTGCTGGAATAGGCATCTCGATTTTGTTCATATTTCTAAAAGCGTACAATATGGAAAAAGGAGTAGAGAAACTATGGCACACTTTTTCAAACATATTGGTGAAGATATCAAAAAATATATGAGCGAGATGGACGAGGAAATGACGCCGGAAGACGCGAAAAAGAAGGACGATGCGGCCCTGGCGCAGGCAGTCGATTCATTGTCCGGATCATTGAAGCTTGATGACGACCAGAAAACACTGCTGATGAATACGATGCAGAAAGTGGTCGACCAGAGCTTTCAGAACGGCTTCTCCTGCGGCTATATGAATGGCAGCATGGTAGGAAGTGAAGAAGGTTTCGATTAGGACAGGCAGAAAAGCGAAGTATATTCTTTTGTTAGCTAAGAAAAACAGGAATCATGAATTTCTGATGCAGAAAAACTGATTCCTGTTTTTTAATGTTTAGATCTGTTAAATCGGGATAATTTAAAATAACTACTTTTTAGCAATTTCAAAATATTCCGGCTTTTAGATATAAATTATATGGAGAGTTATACAACAAATGAAATACTGCATGGATTAGAATGGGCAATTAGTATTACACCCATGTATGAAGTAGCATCTAGATACACAGTGAACAGATGCCCGGATATTGCAGCGACTTTAAAGGTACCACTACTAGTTGAATAAGTTCCATAACCTGCCCCTAAACCTGATGTAATATCTGTTGCTCTTAAAGAAACGACTAATCTAGAAAATGGAGCGAACATAGTTACTTGCCATGAACACACACCTCCTCCAACATAATTCAATGTAACTGTTCCTGCGTTACCAGTTACTGTTTTACGTTGTTTTTCTAACCATGCTTTTCCCTCAGGCGTAAATTCAATTGGTATAGTAATTTGCTCTCCTTCTTCCAAAACTAATTCTGATGAATTATAACTTATCGGGGCTTGATAACTTTGAGCAGAAATAATTAATGGACTAGACTGAACACATAAAACCAACGCTAATAAAAAAGAAATAATTTTTTCATATGAGTCTCTTATTCTTTTGGATTTTTTAAAATACATTTTAAATTCAATGGTTAAAACTTAAAATTAAATTGCAAAGTCTAAAAAGTGAACATGTTAAATTGTATTTTTCTTCTAAAGACAAAAAGTTTTTTCCATTCAATACAATGAGAATGTTTTTTTCTTCTATGCCAGTTAATTTAGATATCATTTCAACACTCAAACCATAATCATATAGCAGGTTTTCTAAACAAGCTTTAACAAAAAAATCATTATCCGGTTTATACTCAATTGAAGATTTTAAATTAATTAGAAAGTTGATTTGTTTTGCTTCGGTATCAGCATCGCATTTTTCAAACAAACGATTTAATTTATTTTCGTTAAATCCTAATTCAGAAATGATTTTTTCTTTATATGAAGTATTGTCCATTTATTCACCTTCTCCAAACTTATTATTGTAGATAACGTTATCTTTATTAAATTATAACAATAATTAACGGCAAAAACAAATGATATTTGTACAATATAATATAAATTTACTTCTAAAATCCAAATTATTTATAAAACACTTTTCTTCAATGAGTTTTCCTTGTGCTGAAAGACATTTTTCAAATTTGTGATCTTCGAAATGTTTTACAGTGAATAATTCCATGACGAAAAGGGCAGATCGCTCTGTCCGATTTAAAATATCGATCTGTCTATTATTCGTTTTGGATGTTGCGCATCAATTGTACGAACTCTTTCTTGCATAAGCTCTGCTGATGCACAATGTGATCTGCCTTGCGTGACAGATCATTTTTCCGCCGATCCTGACAAATGCCTTCCTGAATGTATTCATCCGCATACGTACAATGCCCGGCATGTGTTTTGCTTTCCGATTCAGGAACAGAAGATAAATATTGTATACCCAGGCTTTGAGCAGAAACTCGAGCTCGTTGGACAGGAACTTTGGATAGGACAATGTGCCTGCACCAAAATCGTCTTTGAGCTCTTTGGTGAAGTAGAGAAACTATGGCACACTTTTTCAAACATATTGGTGAAGATATCAAAAAATATATGAGCAAGATGGACGAGGAAATGACGCCGGAAGACGCGAAAAAGAAGGACGATGCGGCTCTGGCGCAGGCGGTCGATTCATTGTCCGGATCATTGAAGCTTGATGACGACCAGAAAACACTGCTGATGAATACGATGCAGAAAGTGGTCGACCAGAGCTTTCAGGACGGCTTCTCCTGCGGTTATATGAATGGCAGCATGGTAGGAAGCGAAGAAGGTTTCGATTAGGACAGGCAGAAAAGCTTGTCCTTTTTTCATGTCCTTTTTATAATTTTTTGTGAATAAAGGAGAATCTGAAATGGAGAAAAAATACGAAAGAAATACCGGACTGGATGTATTGCGGGTCATTGCGTGCTTCATGGTCGTCTTCCTGCACGTATCGTCCCGCTTTTTTTCCGCCGTACCCATTGATACATTCAACTGGAAAGTCTATACGTTTTATGACGCGTGCGTGCGCAGTGCCGTACCTCTCTTTGTGATGCTGAGCGGCGTGTTCTTCCTGGCGCCCCGGGAAATGACGCTCAAAAAACTGTACGGAAAATATATTATCCGTCTTGCGGCAGCCTATGTGATCTGGTCGGCTTTGTATACGATTTATGATGTGCTGGCAGGAGAAGTTCCGTTCAAACTGCGTTCGATCCTTCATGCGTGGATCGAGGGACCGGCTCATTTGTGGTACATTCCGATGCTGATCGGCCTGTATGTGATCTCGCCTTTTCTGAAAAAGATCACCCAGCTCAGTTCAAAAAAACTGGTCGAATACGGATTGATCCTGTTTGCAGGCGCCTCTTTGATCCGTACGATCACCTATATCCCGATTTTTCCGGGTCATACGACATTCGTTCTCCTGAGCGAACAGCTGCCGCTCAGCTATATCCTGCGCTATTACAGCTATTTTTTGCTTGGATGGTTCCTGGTCAATTTTCCGGTGCGTTCAAATTGGAGAAAATGGATCTATGCCGGCGGCCTTGTCAGCCCGTTCCTTTGTGCCGTGACGACTGTTCTCGTATCCATGAAAAAAGGCGTTGCGGCAGAGGATCTGTTTTCCAATTTCACGCTCTTTACCTTGCTGGAGGCAATGGCCATCTTTATGATCAGCAGCCGGTATTCCTCTTTCAGGAAGAAATGGAAACCTGCGCTTGAATTTCTTTCCTCCTGCACTCTGGGCATCTATTTGTCGCATATCCTCGTTCTGCGCCTGCTGGCCTCATGGATCGATCTGGCCTCGCTGAACGCTTTGTGGATGGTACCGCTCGTTTCGCTTGTCGTGTTTTTTGTTTCTCTTCTTTTGACAATGGCGTTGCGCTCGGTCAAAGGTGTCCACAAGCTTGTGTAACATTTGCAGGTATTTGTTTTTCTCTTTTTATTGCATTAGTAATTCTCAGCCGGTATACTGAGTTTTGAATTGGAAAAGAGGAGAATTTGATGAAAGAAGAAAATAAAAATATGACCCCTCCGCCTTTTGACCCGGGCAGAAAACCCGAACCGACACCATGGTACAAGCGGAAAGAAACGATCATCGGGATCGTGATCGCAGTGATCGTGCTTGGCGCCATGATCAGTGCCATAACGTTCGGGGCCCGCCTTATAACAAACCATACGATTGCTTCGATCGTTTCCGAAAAACACGAGTACCGTATGCTCAATGAAGCGGGCGAGTATATCGCTTCCGGAACGCTGGATGTATATGACGGTCCGGAAGGCACGAAGACCGGCGGTTCTTTCAAGGAAAACGATATTGTCTGGTGCGATAACACGGCCTATATTGATGAGACCGAAGGATTGTGGGGCCAGACGAAGACCGGCTGGATCCTGATCCGCGATGAGGATGGTTCCTATGCGAGCGAAAACGTGCTGACCGAAACAAGCGATGGTCCGGGCACGATCGAGGCTGCCAAGGAAATCATCCTGTATTCCGATCCGTCGGAATCGGCTGAGCAGACCGGCACCCTGGCCAAGGACGAGCAGGCGCGCTACACGGCTGTTTTCCGCGACCTGATCGGTCATGAGTGGTACGAGCTCGAAAACGGTTCGTGGGCTGCACAGAGCAGCAGCGTGAAAGAGATCCAGTCCAAAGAGTCCAAGGATGAGCCACGGACGGATGAGGAAAAAAGCGATACGGAAACAAAGGAAACGGATGAGGAAACGATTCCTACCGAATTTGCGGCAAAATACGCGATGAAGATCCGCAAGGAACCGAACCTGGACGCTGAACAGGTCGGCTCCATCAAGGAGAACGAGAAAGTCATGATCACCGAATTAAAGGATGGCGATAACGAAAGCGTGTGGGGAAAAATTGAGGATGGAAAATGGGTATGCATGCAGGATAAAGAGTATACTTATTTCGAAGAGACAGAAACAGAAGATACAAAGGAGACGGAGCAACCGTAGGGAACTGGTATGACAGAAAAAGAAATGAGAAAACTTTCACGTCTTGAGCTGCTCGAGCTGTTCGTCGAAAAGTCGAAAGAGGTGGAGCGGCTCAAGGCCGAGCTGGCGCAGGCCAACAAAAAACTGGAAGATCGTCGTCTGCTTTGCGAGCAGACAGGAAATATCGCGCAGGCGGCCCTGGAGATCAACCATATTTTCGAGCAGTGCCAGCAGGCAGCGGACGATTATCTTGCCAGCGTCCGTTCAGCCGTCAAGCCCGGACAATAAGAAAGAAAGATCTGATCATCATGCAATGGATCGGATCTTTTATTTTTTTGTATTTTGTGTATTCAATGGCATGGTTTTTGCGTACAATAAAAAAGGTATGAACAAGATAAAAATAAGGGGAAAAGTCCGCTGGATCCTTGCAGGAACGGCGGCAGCTGCAGGCATCGGCCTGTGTATCGTGTTCTGGCCGCGCTCTGTTTCGGAAGGAGAGAAATATATCAAGGAACAGGAACAGAAACCGGTCGAGGAACTTCTTGGAACGCTTGCCCGGAAACGCAATGCGGAAATAAAAGCGATGAATGATGCCGGACAGCTGAATGTGTTCGATCTTCTCGATTCCTATGCGATCCTTGGCGATTCGCGGGCCGTGAATTTTAAAAACGTGCTGGAGCCTGAAAGAGTGATGGCAGATATCGGAGTAA
The DNA here is from genome assembly GCA_022834735.1 of Erysipelotrichaceae bacterium OPF54. Classification (GTDB taxonomy): domain Bacteria; phylum Bacillota_I; class Bacilli_A; order Erysipelotrichales; family Erysipelotrichaceae; genus Dubosiella. The sequence continues at coordinate 2,757,918 of BQKD01000001.1, read as the reverse complement.
AGATCACCAATATCGATCAGTATATCGATACGCTCAAGTCGATGCAGCCTCAGAATATTTATATCATGTACGGGCTGAACGATATCCAGTCGAATCTGAATGGCCTGGAAGGCGGGTACGGAAAAATTGTCAAGGACGAGCTGAACAAGATCAAAGAAGCCTGCCCGCAGGCAAAGATTTTCATCATCGGGATCCTGCCGGTACAGGGAAACGAAGCGATGAACGGGCAGATCGCCACGTATAATGAAATACTTCGGCAGGAATGCGAAAAGAACGGCTGGATCTATATCGATACGTCGGATCTGGCAGAAGAACAGTATTATGAACAGGATGGCGAACATTTTACAGCCGCCTTTTATCCTCTTCTGACAGCACGTATGCTGGAGGCAGCCCAATGAAAAAAGAACAATTGTATATCGCCGTCAAAGGAGCGCTTGTCGTGCTGCTGGCCGCGATGATCATTCCGCATTTCGTGATGCCGAAAAATTCGAATGTGCCTTTTGATACGGTCGTGCAGAAGACGACTGCCGGTCTGGACATGGAACTGTATCCGTCCTGTACGGCGCAGGATATCAAACGCTATCTTGGGCTTGTTCCCTCGCAGTATGAGCAGGTCGCTTTTTACCGGACCAGCGACGCGCTGAATGCGTCGGAACTTTTGATCGTGCAGTTCAAAGAGGACGGACAGGCAGCTGATTTTGAACAGAAGATCGGCGAGCGGATGCGTTCGCAGGAAAAGATCTATGCCGGCTACGCGCCTGAGCAGGAGCAGCTGGTCAAAGACGGCATCGTCTTTGTACGGGCGAATTACGCGCTGTACATGGTCGGAGCGCAGGCTCCGCTTGCGAAACAGCAGTTTGCCCAAAGTCTGCGGGGGTAGGAGCGTATGGTATTCAACAATTTGTTTTTCCTGTTTGCGTTTCTGCCGCTGGCATGGGTCGCTTACAGCCTGATCAGAAACGAAAAGGCGAAAAATATCTTCCTGCTTGCCGCTTCGCTTTTATTTTACGCGTTCGGCTCGCTGACTGATCTCTGTGTCCTGCTCATCCTTGGAGCATGGACATTTGTTTCCGGGCTGCAGCTCGATACAGAAGATGAGAAAGGCCGGCAGCGCACGTTCTGGATCTCGGCCGGCTTTCTTGTGCTTGTGCTGTGCTTCTACAAGTACATTCCGTACTGGTTTTCGGCGCTGAAGCTGCGTTTTCCGATCGGGATCTCGTTTTATACATTTTCGGCCGTTTCCTATCTGGCCGATGTGTACAGACGCAAAGTGCCTGTCCAGAAAAATATTACAGCGTTCGGATTGTATCTTGCCTTTTTCGGCAAAGTGAACATGGGACCGATCAGCGAATACCATCAGCTCGAGGACCAGCTGGTCTCGCGTACGGTTTCCTTGAAAAAATCAGGGAGCGGGGCGCTGATGTTCGTGCGCGGGCTCGTAAAGAAAGTCGTTTTTGCCGACCAGATCGCGCTCGCTTACGCACTGCTCGCCAATGATTCGTCTGTGCTGGGGGCGTGGCTTTTGGGACTGGCCTACACCTTCCAGCTGTATTTTGATTTTTCCGGCTATTCGGATATGGCCATCGGACTAGGCCGGCTGTTCGGGTTTGATATCCCGGCCAACTTCGATCATCCGTATACGGCCCTCAGTGTTCAGGATTTCTGGCGCCGCTGGCATATCGCGCTGTCGAGCTGGTTCCGGGATTATGTCTACATTCCTCTTGGCGGCAGCCGGGCAGGCGAACGGGCGTATGTGCGCAACATCCTGATCGTATGGGTGCTGACAGGAATATGGCATGGACCGAATCTGACCTATATCGCCTGGGGCCTTTATTATGGCGCGTTGCTGCTGTTCGAACATTATTACGGGAAACGGGTGTTGGAAAAGGTGCCGCGTCCGGCGCGGATCGTGCTCATCTTCCTTGTTGCCAATACGGGATGGGTGTTCTTTGCCAATCCTTCGCTCTCTTCGGCATTCAGCCAGCTCGGCTGCATGATCGGGCTGGGAAGTTCGGGGCTGGCTTCGCAGACAGCTTTCTATGTTTTGACGACGTTTGGCGTGCTGTTTGCCGGATGTGTCCTGTTTTCGTCCAGCCTCTTTGATCGGACCGAGAGAACGACGATCTGCGCAAAATACGGCAATGCCGTATGGCTTGGCATCTATATCGCCGCTTTTCTGTGCTGTGTGATCCTGATCACCGCTTCAACGTCGCACGCGTTTTTGTATTTTGCGTTTTAAGGGGACCGTATGAAAAGTGAAAATAAAATAAACGGGCTTGGCAAGAAATTTGTCAAAGTGCTCATGAGCGGATTGTGTATTTGTCTGGTGCTCAATGTTGTGTGGCCGGACAAGGAGAAAAGCATGACGGAAAACCGGATGCTGGCCCGGTTCCCGGCTTTGTCGGCAAGCTTCCTGCAGGATCTGGATGTATATTTTTCCGATCAGTTTGCCGGGCGCGATCTGCTGTTCAAGGGAAGCTATATCATAAAAAGGATGGAAGGAATCCGGCGCATCGACGATGTGTATCTTGGCAAAGGCGCGCTGATCCGCGAAAGCAGTCCTTACGACGAGACGATCGTTTCAAAAAATATGGATGCGCTGAATGCGTTCCGGGCGGCGCATGATGTCAATACGATGCTCATGGTCGTCCCGACGGCCGCGTCGATCGAGAAGGACAGGCTTCCGGCCTTTGCGCCGGTCGGACCGGAGGATCTGGATGCGATCTGGGGGAAAAGCGGCGAAGGAATCACGAACATTGATGTGCGCCAGGCTCTGAATGAGCACAAGGAGGAAACGATTTATTATAAGACCGATCATCACTGGACAAGTCTTGGAGCGTGGTATGCGTACCAGGTACTGGCTGGCAGTCAGGGCTATACGCCGGCCGGCAATACGGTCTATGAAGTGTCCGATCATTTTCAGGGGACGCTGGCTTCAAAAACAGGCAGCCCGTTCCTGAAAGACACGATCGAGCTTTATGTGCCGGACAATGTGCCGGAGTACGTCGTGACGTATGGGAGCGATCAGCATAAGAGCCGGACCATGTACAATTCGAAAGCGATCCATGAAAAGGATCAGTACGAGGTGTTCCTGGGCGCCAACGAAGGGATCGTCCGGATCGAATCGGACAATGACAGCGATAAGCATCTGCTGCTTCTGAAGGATTCCTATGCCAACACGATGCTGCAGTTTCTCATACCGCAGTACCGCACGATCACGATCGTCGATCCGCGCTACTATTATGAGGATCTGGAACGAATCATGCGCAGCGATCTGATCACGGATGTCCTGGTGCTTTACAACTACAGCAACTTTGTGTCCGACAGCTCATTGAGCGATGTCCTGCAGAGCCGGTCGGAAGAACAGTAAAAGAAAGGATCCAAAGCATACTGCTCCGGATCCTTTTTTCAGTCGACGCTTATTTTGCGGGCCAGGACTTCTTCGTAATCTTTCAGGTTTGCCTGGAGCAGTGCCGGCGTATCGAGCTCGTACGGGCATCTGGCGGCGCACTGACTGCAGTGCAGGCACGAACGGATCTTTTCCATTTCCTTTTGCCAGTGTTCCGACAGCCAGTTCTGGCTCGGGGCTCTGCGCAGCATGAGCGACATACGGGCGCACTGGTTGATCTCGATTCCGACCGGACATGGCATGCAGTATCCGCATCCGCGGCAGAAGCTGCCGGCGATTTCTTTTTTCTCCTGTTCGATGAATGCTTTGATCGTCTCATCCATCTGCGGCGTGTCGGTCATGAAGGAAAGCCACTCGTCGAGTTCGCTTTCCTTCTGGATGCCCCAGATCGGCATGACATTTTCGAACTGGCTCATAAAGGCCATGGCAGGTTTCGACTGGTTGATGAGCCCGCCGGCCAGTCCTTTCATGGCAATGTATCCCATCTTGTGCTCTTTGCACAGTTCGATCAGTTCGATCTCCTTGTCCGAAGATAAATAGCTCATCGGAAACTGAAGGGTCTCATAAAGCCCGGATCCGATCGCTTCTCTGGCAATGCCGAGCTTATGGGCCGTAATGCCGATATGCCGGATCTTTCCCTGCTCTTTTGCTTCGAGCATGGCTTCGTACATGCCGGTCCCGTCGCCTGGCTTGTAGACCTGCCCGGCACAATGGAACTGATAAATATCGATATGATCGGTCTGCAGCAGTTTGAGCGAGGTCTCGAGCTGTTCCCAGAACTGTCCGGGGGTTTTTGCCATTGTTTTTGTGGCCAGAAAGTATGTGTTCCGATCGTATTTTTTCAGCGCTTCGCCTACTTTTTCCTCGCTGTCCGAGTAGGCGCGGGCGGTGTCGAAAAAGCGCATGCCGCCATCATATGCTTTGCGCAGCAGCGCAACAGCCTCTTTTTTGGTAATGCGCTGGATGGGCAGGGCGCCGAATCCGTTCTGCACGGCCTGGATGCCCGTGCTTCCTAATGTGATTGTTTTCATATTCTCTTTCTCCTTTATTTAACGATATCATCTTTCTCCTTCTTATGTACAAGAAAAAAACAAATGCTAAAATGAGAGGGAGGTGAACATATGAATTATCAGGAAGTACTGGAAATGAGCAAGGGACACATGGGCGAATGGTGCCGTTCGTGCCCGGTCTGCAATGGACAGGCCTGTTCGAACCATATTCCCGGACCGGGAGCGAAAGGAACAGGGACGGCGGCGGTCCGCAATTACGAGGACTGGCAGAAAGTTTACGTGAATGTCGATACGATCGCTTCCGGAAACGAAGTGGATACGAGCTTTACGATATTTGGCAGAACGTTCAGATATCCAGTTTTTGCCGGTCCGGTCGGAGCGGTGGATATGCATTACAGCGATGAATTGAACGATACGTCGTACAACGATATTCTTGTGCGCGGCGCGAAAGAAGCGGGCATCGCAGCCTGGACCGGCGACGGGATGGACCCGCAGATCATGATAGCTGCGACAAGATCGATCGGCGTCAATGAAGGGACCGGGATCCCGACCATCAAGCCGTGGCCTCTGGAAATGGTGCGCGAAAAGCTTGCGCTTGTCAAAAAGAGCGGGGCGTTCGCGTTCGCGATGGATATCGATGCGGCCGGGCTGCCGTTTCTCAAGACCTTTACGCCGCCGGCAGGCCGGAAAAGCGTAGAGGAGCTGCGCCGGATCAAAGAGGAGAGCGGACTGCCCTTCATCATCAAGGGGATCATGACAGTTGATGGTGCAAAAAAAGCGATGATGGCAGGAGCGGACGCGATCGTGGTATCAAATCACGGAGGCCGGGTGCAGGACGGAGTGCCGTCTACCGCAAGCGTGCTTGGTCCGATCGCTGATGCGGTGCAGGGCAAAATGAAGATCTTTGTCGATGGCGGCATTCGTTCGGGCGTGGATGTGTTCAAGGCGCTGGCAATGGGGGCGGATGCGGTCCTGATTGCGCGCCCGTTTGTCAATGCGGTATATGGTGCGCGCGAGGACGGGATCCATGTTCTTGCTGACCAGCTTGGTCAGGAGCTGGCGGATACGATGCGCATGTGCGGCGCCACGGACCTGAAATCGATCGGCCGTGATATGGTCGTAACGCCATTCGCAAAATAGATTGATAAATACGACGAAAGATGAAACGCCGTTTCTTTTTGAAGCGCTTTCATCTTTTTTCTTTTTTGCTTGATATAATGATGGTACCAAAGGAGGGTCAATTTATGAGTGAAGGAGTAAAAATTGTTACGATCGGTGGCGGCAGCAGCTATACACCGGAATTGATGGAAGGTTTCATCAAGCGGTATGATGAACTTCCAATTCGCGAAATCTGGCTTGTCGATATCGAAGATGGAAAGGAAAAGCTGGAAATCGTCGGTGCCATGGCCCAGCGGATGTGGGATGCCAGCCCGTATGATGTCAAGGTGCATCTGACCCTGGATCGCAGGGAAGCGCTGCCTGGGGCCGATTTTGTCACGACACAGTTCAGGGTCGGACTGCTCAACGCCCGCATCAAGGACGAGCGCATCCCGTTCTCGTACGGCATGCTCGGTCAGGAAACGAACGGGGCCGGAGGAATGTTCAAGGCGTTCCGCACGATCCCTGTGATCCTGGATATCGTGGAGGATATGAAAGAGCTCTGCCCGAATGCATGGCTGATCAATTTTACGAACCCGAGCGGAATGGTCACGGAAGCGGTCATGAAATACGGACACTGGGATAAAGTGATCGGACTTTGCAACGTGCCGGTCGGCGCTATGATGAAAGAGCCGGAAACGATCGGAAAAACCCTGGATGATCTGACCTATAAATTTGCGGGACTGAATCATTTCCACTGGCATCGTGTATGGGACGAGAAAGGAAATGAAGTCACGAAGGATATCATCGAGGCGATGTACAAGGAAGGGGCCGATTCAGGTATTCCGGCCAATATTCATGATATGCCGTTCTTCAAGGAACAGCTTCTTGAAATGGGCATGATCCCGTGCGGCTATCACCGGTATTACTATCGCCAGGAGGAAATGCTGGCCCACGGACTGGAAGAATATAATACGATCGGTACCCGCGGTCAGCAGGTCAAGCAGACGGAGGCTGAACTGTTCGAGCTGTACAGGGATCCTGCGCTCGACTACAAGCCGGAACAGCTGACAAAGCGCGGGGGCACCCATTATTCGGATGCGGCCTGCGAAACGATTGCCAGCATTTATGCCAATAAAAATTCGCACATTGTCGTGACGACAAGAAACAACGGGGCCGTGCCTGATCTTCCGGCTGATTGTGCGGTCGAGGTATCGGCGCTGATCGGCGCGACAGGCGCGAAAGCGGTAGCGTTTGGCCCGCTTCAGCCTGCTGAGAAGGGCTGGCTGCAGTGCATGAAAAATATGGAGCACTGTGTCGAAGAGGCGGCTGTGACCGGAGATTACGGCAAAGCGCTGCAGGCTTTTATCCTCAATCCGCAGGTGGTCAGCGGACAGAAAGCGAAAAACGTGCTTGATGAGCTGCTGATCGCGCATAAGAAGTATCTTCCGCAGTTTGCTGACAAGATTGCCGAGCTGGAGGCTGCCGGGGTCACGATCAAGGATCCTGTCGTGCGCGAGCTTTGCGAACAGGGACTGTAAAACAATCATAAACACAATGAAGTGAAAACAAGAAGCCCATATCACATGCGATACGGGCTTTTTCTATGGTTTATGGACGGCTTTTCCCTGGCTGGCGACCGCTTCCATCTTTTTCTCGAGCTCTTTTTGATCGAGCAGATAATAGGAACGGATAAACTGCATGCTGTCGTCGAATTCGAAGACGAGCGGCACCCCGGTCGGAATGTTGATGTTCATGATCTCCTCTTTGCTGATGTGGGCCAGATACATGAGAAGGGCGCGCAGCGAATTGCCGTGTGCTGTGATCAGAACGTTCTCTCCTCCTTCGATATGAGGTCTGATTTCCTGTTCATAAAACGGAATGACCCGTTCGATGGTTGTTTTCAGGCTTTCGCCAAGCGGCAGCTTGTCCTTCGGGATAGTACGGTACATTTTCTCGTTGCGCGGCGCATGAGGATCGTCTTCTTCCATGAGCGGAGGAAGGACATCGAAGGAACGTCGCCAGAGGAGCACCTGCTCATCACCGTATCGGGCGGCTGTTTCGGCTTTGTTGAGTCCCTGCAGAGCGCCGTAATGGCGTTCGTTGAGCTGCCATGCCTTGATGACGGGCACATAGACCTGATCGAGACCGTCAAGGATATGGTCGAGAGTATGGATGGCTCTTTTGAGCATGGAAGTGTAGGCTATATCGAAGAAATATCCTTTGTCGAAAAGGATCTTTCCGGCCTGGATGGCTTCCTGATGTCCGTGTTCGGACAGATCGACATCGCTCCATCCGGTAAAGAGGTTTTTTTTGTTCCATTCGCTTTCTCCGTGGCGGACACAAACGAGCTGTTTCATGAGTGGCTGGATCCTTTCTGTTTCTTTTCTTTTTCTATCGCTTTGTCGAGCGGCCCCTTGAGCTGGAGGATACTGATGCCCATGACAATGAGCACGGCAAAATTCAGCCAGGAAGGCGAAACGACCATCTGATAGGCAAAGGAAGCAAATACGATCAGTTCGACGATGCCGATTAAATAAATTTGAGCTTTTGGCATAAGTGGCATTCCTTTCTTTACATTTTTAATTTTAAACAATAAAAATGAAAACAATAACTATAATGCTTTTTGAAGAAAAAAAGAAAAAATGCGGATAATTTCCTACAAAACTTGTGCCAATTTTAATTTTTAGCTATCATATGGGTGTACTGATCAAAACGGTACGATTTGCAGTGACATTGATCCGTCACAAATGAAAGCAGGAAATCATGTGGGGTGGTTTCCTGCTTTTTGTTCGCAAAAAATGTTGCACAATGCCGATGAATCCATTATAAAAAAATAAAGAGGGATTTGAGATGGACTATATCAGATGCTGGGCAAAAAAGCTGCTGTTTCCCCCTATGCGGTGGGTGCTTTTCTGTGCCCTTGTCACAATACTGATCATGCCGGTCATGGGACGGCAGGAGCATACGGGGCTGCTTGGGGGCGTATGGATCTTTTTCGTGTACTCGCTCATGATCTTTGCGTGCGCCACCCCGAAAATGATCCGCGGCGTTTTTGTTTTCCTGAATGCGCACAAATACACATCGATGTTCGTCAATGATGTCAATATCCGGATCTTTGTTTCGCTTTACTTCAACATGGTCATGACGACGATGTATGCGTGCTTCGATCTGTTTACCGGACTGCTCGACCGTTCGGAATGGCTCATTGCCATTTCGCTTTATTATCTGGTCCTGACGATCATCCGCTTTTATCTGCTCAGCTATGTCAACCGGCATCATGCCCGGTTCAGGATCGCGGGCAGAAAATTTCTCGAGGATCTGAAACGTTACCGCTTCACGGCCGCTATGCTCATGGTCCTGCTCGTTCCGTACTGTTTTATCATTTTCCTCATGCTCGAAAAGTATCAGGCTTATTCCTATCGCGGCCTGATGATGTATATCATGGCGATCTTTACGATCTATCAGTGGATCATGGTCATCTTCGGCCATCTGGTATACCGCCGGATCGATGCGCCGGTCCTGACCAGCACGCGGGCCTTGAATTTCGCCTGTGCTATCGTGTCGCTCATTTCGTTCGAGACAGCCTGGTTTGCCAATGCGGACAGCGAACTGCGGCAGAATATCATCGCGCTGTCGGGAACGGCTGGCGGTGTGGTCATTTTCTGTGTGGCGTTCCGGATGCTGCTGCGGGCCCATTCGATCCTTTCGCTCAATATTCTGCCGGGCGGAAGAAAGAAGATCCGTTTCTGGGATGCAATCCAGCAAAAAAAGGCGGATTACCGCCAGGAAAAGCAGAAGTACGAGGAATACATCGAAAAGCACTGGAACACCGAGCATGTGGATGATTACCGATGGTTCAAAAAGGAAGAAAATAAAGAATAGCGCCGGTTGAGCCGGCGCTTTTTGCTGAAGTCTTATTTTACTTATCACGCGGGATTTTCAGATGGTTCTGGCGCATAGCCAGCCAGAAGATCGGGAGCATGCCGAGCAGCCCTAGATAAAAGTACCAGGCATACGCAAAGGTGGAAAACTCATACATGATGCACGAAATGATGGTGCTTAAGGAAAGCAGGGTCATGGTGACCGGAGAATGGCGGTCCCTGCAGCGCATGACGATGCCGGCAATAAGCAGGATGAACGCGATGACGATGATCACGGTACGCACCGCGAGAACCGATCCGAACAGCCGGGCCGAGCTCATAAAATGCAGGCTTAAATAAACGGCCGAATTGATGGCGATCAGCTTGGGCACGAACGCGCAGAGCATGAGCGTATAAATGACGAACATGAGCGACCACGTGCTTTTTGACCACGAAAGGAGCCGGGCGAGAAAATAGCTCGTGAACAGACACAGTACGACATTGAGGATCGCGAAGCCGGTCGTATCGTACTCTGCGACAAACTCGTTGATCGTTTCGTTGTAGTGGATGGCAACGGCATTCAGATCGATCCAGCTCAGGATCAGGATGCCCGCAGCCGATATGAGCAGCTGGACAGGCGTATGCCATGTTTTTTTATTGATCATTTCTTTCTCCTTTTCTGCCTGAAGAAGGTGCAGAATGCCGTGAAGCATACAATGCCTGCTGCTGTCATGATCCAGAATATGGTCCATAAGCCGTAGCTGGACAGCAGGATGAGCCCGGTGATCCATAAGAGGATCGTAAAACACAGCTGCACGATGAGAAGCCCTTCATCCTGCAGATATTTGTTTCCTTTGAACGGGGTGCCGAAAGCCTGGAGCTGCTGAGCTTTTGCGTATTGCGACAGGACCGTTTCCATTATAATGACAAGGATGATGCCAAGGCACGTGAAGATCCAGCCGATCTCTTTGATCCAGAAGCATGCGCCGGCACAAAGGCCCTGCCACAGCAGCAGCGTATAGTAATCTTTTTTCATTTTAATCACCTGTTTCTGTTTTATTTTATCAAAAATCGTCAGGAATGGTATTTTTCTTGCATTATACCCTAAGGGGGTATATTATGGCAGTGCACGAAAGGAGAAGGAAATATGAGCGGACAAACAAAACGATACCGGCATCGGGTCCGGGATGAAAAGGAACTGAAAATGCTCAAGAACCGTCTCCATCGCATGATCGGACAAATGAACGGGATCGAGAAAATGATCGATGAAGGACGCTACTGCGGCGACATCATCATCCAGATCGGCGCGCTGGAATCGGCCCTGCAGTCTTTCGGTTATCTGCTGCTGGACGAACATCTGCATACGTGTGTCGTGGATGATGTGAACGAAGGGAATATGGGATCAATCGATGAAGTGATGGAGCTCATAAAAAAGATCAAATAGGAGGTAGTATGATGAAGGAAACATTTGATGTGACCGGAATGACGTGCGCAGCATGTCAGGCCAATGTGACCAAAGCGGTCCAGAAACTGCCCGGTGTCCAGAAGGTCGATGTCTCTTTGATGAACAATACGATGAAAGTTCTTTTTGATGAAAAGCTTGTCAGCGAAAACGAGATCTGCGCAGCAGTCGATGCGATCGGCTATGGCGCGGCTGCGCAGGATCAGACAGCACAGTCCAGAAACAATTCGATCAAGGAACAGTGGGATGCCCGCCAGAAGAAGATGGAAGAGGAACAGAAAGGAATGAAGAGCCGCCTGTGGTGGTCGATCATCCTTCTTGTTCCTCTCATGATCGTGGCCATGGGACCGATGATGGGCCTGCCGTTCTGGCAGGGCATGGAATGGGCCATGGTCAGCGCTGTGACCCAGCTTGTTCTGACCTTGTTCGTTCTCTTTTTTCAAAAACAGTTTTTTACGCATGGTTTTCGTTCGCTGCTCAAACGGGCCCCGAACATGGATTCGCTTGTCGCCCTGGGCGCGAGCGCCTCGTTCCTGTACGGATTGTATTCGATCTACCGCATGGCTTACGGTTTCGGCTTTGGCGACCATGAAATCGTGCATGCCGCGATGCATTCGATGTATTTTGAATCGGCAGCCATGATCGTGACGCTCGTTTCGGTCGGCAAATACCTGGAGGCACGTTCCAAGTCCAAAACAAACGATGCGCTTGGGAAACTGGTCGATCTGGCGCCGAAGAACGCGGTCGTGATCCGCAACGGCGAAGAGGTCGAGATCGACGCCCAGGATGTCATGCAGGGAGATCTTGTTGTTGTGCGTCCGGGACAGCGTATTCCAGTGGACGGGATCGTGGAAAGCGGCCACGGGTTCGTGGATCAGGCTGCTATTACCGGAGAAAGCATCCCGGTCGAAAAGGAACCTGGCGATCCTGTGCTTTCGGCTACGATGAATGTGAATGGCACGTTCCGTTTCCGGGCGACCAAGGTTGGCGAGGATACGACGCTTTCCCAGATCATCCGGCTTGTGGATGAAGCGGGCAACTCGAAAGCGCCGATCGCGCGGCTGGCCGATCAGGTTTCGGGCGTTTTTGTCCCGATCGTCATCTGTCTGGCGGTCATTACGCTGGTTGTATGGCTGATCGCAGGAAAACCGTTCGAATTTGCGTTGAGCAACGCGGTCAGCGTGCTCGTGATCTCGTGTCCTTGCGCTTTAGGGCTGGCTACGCCGGTCGCGATCATGGTGGGGACCGGAAAAGCGGCAGAGAACGGCATCCTGATCAAGTCGGCTGAAAGCCTGGAGTCGATGCATCGTGTCAATACGATCATCCTGGACAAGACGGGTACGATCACTTCCGGAAATCCTTCGATCCATGATATGGTGATCATGAAAGAAGGCGTGGATGAAAATGAATTTCTTCGTATTGCGGGCAGTGTCGAGCTTGGCAGCGAGCATCCGCTGGCCAAGGCGATCGTCACCGAGGCGAAAGATCGCCATTTGCCGCTCGATCAGCCGGATCAGTATGAGGCGCTGTCGGGCCTTGGCCTGAAGGCAAAACTTGGATCGTCTTCGATCCTTGCCGGAAACATGAAGCTGATGGCGTCGGCCGGGATCGATATTCCCCGGACCGTAAAGGACTGGATGGACCGTCTTGCGAAAAAAGGCGAGACGCCGCTGCTGTTCGTGCAGGAGGGCACGATCCTTGGCATCATTGGTGTGGCGGATACGGTGCGTGCCTCTTCGGCGCAGGCGATCCGTCTGTTCAGGGAAAAAGGGATCTATGTTGTCATGCTGACAGGCGATAACGAGCAGACGGCCAAAGCGATCGCAGAAGAAGTGGGCGTGGATGAGGTCATCGCGGATGTCCTTCCGGCTGAAAAGGAAAGTGTCGTACGGCGCTTTCAGGATCAGGGCAAATTTGTCGCGATGGTTGGCGACGGGATCAATGATGCGCCTGCCCTTGCCCGTGCGAATGTTGGCGTGGCGGTCGGTGCCGGTACGGATATCGCGGTCGATTCGGCAGATATCGTATTGATGAAGGACAATCTGATGGATGTCAATACTGCGTATGAGCTGTCGGATAAAGTGATCAGGAACGTGAAGATGAACTTGTTCTGGGCGTTCTTCTATAATGCGCTCGGTATTCCGGTGGCGGCTGGCGTGTTCTACCCGATGTGGGGCCTGCTTCTGAGCCCGATGATCGGCAGCGCGGCGATGGCGCTCAGCTCGGTTTGTGTTGTCATGAATGCCCTTCGTCTGCGGTTCTTCAAACCGTCGTTCAAGAGCGTGAAGGAAGAAAAAAATCAGTCCAAGGCACAGATCTCTGTGACAAAGGATCCTGTAAAACAGGAATCAAAGGAGGAAAAGAAAATGAAAAAAGTTATGATCGTTGATGGAATGTCGTGCAATCACTGCAAGATGCGTGTGGAACAGGCGCTCGAAAAGATCGCGGGTGTCGAAAAGGCCGAGGTGGACCTGGAAAAGAAGGAGGCTGTCATCACGATGGATGCGCCGATCCTGGATGATACGCTGATGCAGGCTGTCAAAGAGGCTGGATACGATCCGGTAAAAATTTATTAGAAACATGGGTTTCTGCTCCTGGTCTTCTGATCAGGGGTTTTTTCTTTTTTTGTCACATTTTGCGGGTCTGGATCGTAGTATAAGTGAAAGATCTTTCACGAAAGAAAGCGAGGAGCGTATGCGCATAGGTGTTGAATATTTGATCGGACGCTACAAAGACCATCTTTTCGGTGCTGCGTTTTCGGTCACACAGAACGGGGCGGATGCCCAGGATGCGGTGCAGGATACTTTTATCCGCTACTATCAAAGCGATATGGAATTTGATAATGAAGAACATATCCGGCTTTGGCTGTTCAGGACCGTATATAACCGGGCAAAGGATATCCGGAAGGCGTTCTGGAAACGCAGCAAGGTCGATCTGGACGAAGTGGTGAATTTCTACTTCCCGCAGCCTTCTGACCAGCGCGATCTGTTTGCGGCTGTCCTGCAGCTGCCGCGCAAGGAGAGGACGGTGCTGCAGCTATACTACTATGAAGAGTATCCGGTCAAAGAGATCGCGGCGATCCTTGGCCTGAAAGAGGCGGCTGTCCGAAAACGGCTGTCCAGGGCGAGGGCTGCGCTGAAACAAAAGCTTCAGGAGGAATGGAATGAAGACGAATAAGGAAAAATACAAAAGCACGTTTTCCTCGCTGTCGTGTATTGCGCCAATCAGCGTGGAGGAGAAACCTATGAAAAAACAGCATCAGTATTCGTTAGCGTTTGCGTGTGCTCTGGTCCTTGTGCTCGGTACGGGAACGATCTGTTATGCCAGCGACGTGGGCGGCATCCGCACTCTTGTGACGGGATGGATCCGTGGCGAGCAGAAGCAGGTGGAAGCGGTCGATAACGGCGGACCGGGCTATGAATTTTACAAGGACGGAGAGGATGTGCCATTCATGGGCGGGGGCGGTGTTGCGATCAATGACGATGGCAGCGAGACCAAACTTCCGGCACAGGATGTGATGGAAGTGAATTCGCAGTATGTAGAAAAAAAGAAAGACGGCAGCGTGTGGATCTTTGATCACGAGTTTTCCCGGGATATCACGGATCTTCTGAAAAACGGAAAGGCAAAGGTCATCGTGAACCGGCAGGGCGCGGATACGTACTGGGATATCGAGGTGGAAGAGCATTCGATCACGTATCAGATCAGTCCGCATGTTCCGGAAGATGAAAAAGAATATGTACGGATTTCGTGACATGCTCCCCACCTATAGAGGTGGGAGTCTTCTTGCCTATAGTTGATAAAAAACGCAGGCAGCATCACAGGGCTGTCTGCATTTTTTAGAGCTCGGTCATGAGCTGGCTCCATTGTTCCCTTCTTGTTTTCATGTATCGGTCGAGATTGTGTTCTGTAGGGAAGAGGGTGATCAGAAGGGAATAAATCATCAATTTTACTTTTCTTTTCATATTTCATAGGATAATCCGATAAAATAAAGAAAGCTACGAACAAAAATGAAAGATTTTCGAAAGATGCAACTGGCAGGTGCGCGGTTTCCAAGCGCACTTGGTTCGAAAACGACCGGGATTCTGGCATGATGAAGGCGAAAAGAGAGGTATTGAACATGACGATGGGAGAAAAAATAACGAGCTTAAGAAAGCGGGCGGGCTATTCGCAGGAAACGCTTGCCGACCGGCTTGACGTATCGAGGCAGTCGGTTTCCAAGTGGGAACTGGATGTGTCGGTACCGGATCTGAACCGGATCGTTCAGATGAGCGAGCTGTTCGATGTCCCGACCGATTATTTATTAAAAGAGGACGAGGTTTATATGCCTAAGGAGGAACGGATGCGTCGTATGAGCGACGAGGAAGTCGAACTGTTTCTTGATCTGAAAAGAAGAGAGAGGAAACGTCTTCCGGTGGCTGTCGGGCTGTGTATTCTTGGCGCTGCCGCGTTGATCGGAATGGGCGCGCTGTCGATCGTTTATCGGGATGGGGAGGATCAGCTGGGCGCTTTGGGGCTGATCGTTCTGCTGATCCTGGTGGCGATCGGAGTAGGGATCATGGTTTCGGATTCGATGAAGCTGGCGCGGTTTGAATGGATCGAGAAAGAGCCGGTCATGATTTCATCAAAAATGCTGAAACACATACGGATGCTCAAAGAAGAAAATGCACAGCCGCACATCCGCAACACGACGATCGGGGTATGTTTATGTATCCTGGCTGTCGTTCCGCTGTTCATGACGCTGCTTCTGACAAAAGAAAATGAGCTGGCGATAGCTCTCAGCGTGGTCCTTCTGCTTCTGATCGTGATGTGCGGCGTGTATCTTTTTATCAGAGACGGGGTATGGGAAGGCGCGCTTGATTCCCTGCTTCAGGAAGGCGAATACTCGGTGGATGAAAAATCGTTCAAAAAGAAATATTCTTTTTTTCCTGGTCTGTACTGGTGTACGGCAACGGCGATCTATCTGGCATGGAGCTTTACGAGCGAACAATGGGATCGGACGTGGATCGTTTTTGCGGTGGCTGGGGTGCTGTATGGTGGCCTGAAGGCACTGCTAAGAGCAGGAAAGAGAAGGTAGCGGCCTTCTATCCTGCTTTCCAGAAGCCCCACGCGCTCGTCATTTCATCGAGGACGATCGATTTATCCCAGAGCGTGGATCGTTCTTCTGAGTTAGGATCGAGCACCTCATACTGATTGTCTTTTATGCCCGCAAGCACGATAAAATGCCCGGTGCGAGTAAAGTGTCCGGGAACCATGGAGGCGATGATCAGCTTGTTTTCCTGCAGGACTTGATCGATCGTGTCTTCATAAGGCGCTATGTCCTGTTCCTCGATGTGATAGGCGGCGGCTGCGTCAACAAACAAGGTGTGTGCTGTTCCGGCTCCGTCCACGTAATGGCCGTTCGATTCTGAAAAACGGGCGATCGCGACCGGATCGATTTCCGGCTCCTTGTTCAGATAGGAAAAGATCATAGCGATGCATGTCGGGGCGCATCCGGCGCTCTGAAGATCGGATGTGCCGTAAGGTTCGTTTTTCCAGCGCTCATCAAACTGGAGCAGAAGAGGAATGTCCGGCTTTGGATGGTGAGGACTCCTGGCTGGAAAAAAGGTGCAAAGCATGCCTGTGCCTAAGCCTGCAATCAAAAGAAGCGCAGCAATAAGAGAAAGAATGGGGAAATTTGCGGATTGTCTGGAATGCATGAATTACCTCCTGGCATGAGCATACTCGGGAAAAAGAAACAATTTATGAACAGGGCATTAAAGTTTTCGATCGAAAGAATAAAAATAGATAGATTAAAAAAGCAGGTTTGGATTGCCTGCTTTTATAGTGCGATTTAAAGTTTCAATTAAACTAAAGCAATAAACCTGTTATGTGAAAAAAAGACCGGTTGTGCAGAAAAATATATTTAGAAAAATAAAAAGATTTATAATGAAGCCAACAAACAATTGCTTGAGATTTACAACCGGAAATAAAATCATTTGTTTAGAAGAAAGGAGAGAAGAGGGGATACAATATGATGAAAAAGAAAACAATTACACAACTGATTATCGGAATCCTGATAGGGATGCTGGCATCATCTGCTGTTTACTGGTTTGTTCCAAAACCACAGTGGTATCTAGTATATGGCATCGTAGCGATGGCTCTGTTTGCATGGCTGATTATGAATTGGATAAAGAAATAATGAAAACGCCCTGTACCATTAAAATGGTACAGGGCGTTCGTTTTACCAGGCAGTCGCGATATCGAGCTGGGTCGGATTGCCAGCCGCAAAACCTCCCGTGTCGCATACGATCCCTTTTCCAAGAGAAGTCTCGACGATCGTGCCTCTAGGACGAATATCGAGATGGGCCGCGACCATGACGTAGTCGCCAAGCATCTTGGCGCCATCCTCGCGCACCCAGTACGGATCGTTGTTTCCCATGCTGCGCATGATCGATACGACCCCTTCCATAGGCAGGTTGTAGTAGGTTTCTCTTCCGCTCGGCCCCTGATTGACGCCGGCGCTGGCGCTCAATACTGGTCCGCTCCATTTGGCAGCTTCTGCTTCTTCCTGCTTCTTTTTTTCCTCTTCTGCTTCTTCCTTTTTCAGGGCCTCGATTTCTTTTTTGCTGGTCGTAAGGTCGTCCTGATCGATGTAATAGATCTGGCCGTCGACTTTTATTTTCCAGAAATCATAGCTGTTTGTACCTACCAGCGTGACTTCATCGTATTTTTTGAGTTCGATCTGATCCAGCCCGTTTTCTTCGGGGATATTCTTTCCTTTTGTATCTTCGGTTATATAGGCGCTCTGGTCGGTTCCTTCAAAAAAGTAGCGTTCAAAGCGTAAATTGGCTTCTTCAAACACGGGGCGTGTTTCCTGCGCTTTCGCAGCAGTTCCTGTCAGCAAGCTTGTTGAGATGAGGGCTGTTGTTAAAAGTTTCGTTATCATGTAAATTCCTCCTTGTTTGTTTGCTGGAAGTGACTATACATGATTTTTTCTGTTTTGTCAAAATTGTGTACAAAATATGAACAATCGTATATTCTTTTGTTTTAAAGCGTGTTTAAAATTTCTTTTATATAAAGGATTTAAATACGATATTACGTTTTGCTTTTCTTTTTTTACGTGACAAAGCGGTCCAAAGAAAAGAAAAAAGCGTTCGTAAATTGTGAACGCTTTCTTAATCAAGATACAGGATGACTTCCTGCTTTTTTAATGATTTTTTCAGATCGATGACCCGCTGGTTTTCGCTTCCCCGAAACTTTAAGGAAATATTCTTTTTATCCTGGATGAATGGACCGTCGACAAGGACGTCGATATAGGACAGCATTTCGTCGGTATACGGACCATGGCGCCTGCCTCCGTCAAGCAGGTCCTGATCCAGGATAAACCCTGTATAGGACCAGATATCTTTTTCGGGATACTGTTTTTTCACTTCGCGCAGCAGCTCGATCAGACCTTCCTGATTGCTGAGCTCGAACGGATCGCCGCCAAGAAGGGTAAGCCCCTGAATGTAGTCTGGTCTGAGCGCTTCAAGGAGCTCGCGCATCGTCTCATTCGTGAACGGCTGTCCGTAATCAAAGTCCCATGTTTCGGGCTGAAAACAGTTAAAGCAGTGATTGGTGCATCCGGACACGAAGAGCGTCACGCGCACTCCTTCGCCATTTGCGATATCGTATTTTTTAATATTTCCGTAATTCATTGTTTGCCTCTTTCATTTCGTAAAAAAGGAGAAGGGATCCCTTCTCCTGTATTATTGTTCAATTTTTTCGAATCGGTAAAGCTGGGACGCGTCCGGGTATTTTTCATGATCGACTTCGGAAAGAAATTCCTGCAGATCGCGCGTCCAGTATGTGCCCTTTGCGTATTGGGGCTCATAGACGACCACGACACTTTCGTCTTCAGCACGCTTTGCCGTAAACAGCACCTTGTATACCCCGCCTTTAAAATGGCGGTACAAAGCGTTGGGTTCGACCGTCCTCATTACAGGTGCATGACGCGCTCTTTGATTTCCTGCGTGCGCCCCTGATTCCAGAACTGGGTTCCGATGTATCCGCACGTACGACGGGCAACATTCATCTTTTCCTGATCGTGATTGCCGCAGTTCGGGCATTCCCATACAAGCTTATGATTTTCGTCTTCAACGATCTGGATCTCGCCGCTGTAGCCGCAAACCTGGCAGTAGTCGCTCTTCGTGTTCAGCTCCGCATACATGATGTTGTCGTAGATATGCTGCATCAGGGCAAGAACGGCCGGAATGTTGTTTTCCATGTTCGGCACTTCCACATAGCTGATCGCTCCTCCCGGAGAAAGTTTCTGGAACTGGGATTCGAAAGTCAGCTTGTCGAACGCGTTGATCTCTTCTGTGACGTGAACATGGTAGCTGTTCGTAATGTAGTTGCGGTCCGTTACGCCCGGGATGATGCCGAAACGATCCTGCAGCTTTTTCGCAAATTTGTATGTCGTGGATTCCATTGGCGTTCCGTACAATGAGAAGTCGATATTTGTAGCGGCACGCCATTTTGCGCACGCATCATTCAAATACTGCATGACACGAAGACCGAAAGACGTTCCCGGCTCTTCGGTATGCGGGTGTCCGGTCATATAAGTCACGCACTCGCAAAGCCCCGCGTAGCCTAATGAAATGGTGGAATATCCGCCAAAGAGCAGTTTATCGATCAGTTCGCCCTTTTTCAGACGGGCAAGCGCCCCGTCCTGCCAGAGGATCGGAGCCACATCGCTTGGCGTTCCGAGCAGCCGGTTATGACGGCACATGAGGGCCCTGTAGCAAAGCTCGAGACGCTCGTCCATGATCCGCCAGAATTCCTCCTCGTTTCCTTTCGAGGAGCAGGCTACATCGACCAGGTTCAGCGTCACGACACCCTGATTGAACCGTCCGTAGTACTTTGGCCTGCCGTCATAGTTTTTCGCGTTTGCGATGTTGTCGTAGCCGTTGCCGCTGCGGTCCGGAGTAAGGAAGGAGCGGCAGCCCATGCACGGATAGCAGTCGCCTGTGCCGTTGGCGTTGATCTTGTATTCGAGCATCTTCTTTTCGCTGATGTAGTCAGGCACCATGCGTTTTGCGGTGCATTTTGCCGCCAGCTCAGTCAGATAGTAGTACGGGCTGTCCGGACGGACGTTGTTTTCTTCCAGCACATAGATCAGCTTAGGAAAAGCCGGCGTGATGTATACGCCCTTTTCATTTTTGACACCTGTCATGCGCTGACGCAGCATTTCTTCGATAATAAGGGCCAGGTCATGCCGTGTTGTCGGATCCGACACCTCGTTCAGATACATGAATACCGTAACGAATGGGGCCTGTCCGTTCGTGGTCATCAATGTGATGACCTGATACTGGATGGTCTGCACTCCTTTTTCGATCTCGCGGCGCACCCGCATTTCGGCCATCTCGTTCGCTTTTTCCTCCGAATACTCCATGCCGAGCGCATCAAGCTCTTCGCGCACCTCGCGGCGCGCTTTCTCCCGGGATACCTGGACGAACGGCGCCAGGTGGGAAAGAGTGATGCTCTGACCGCCGTACTGGCTGCTCGCGACCTGGGCAATGATCTGGGTCGCCACGTTGCACGCTGTCGAGAAACTGTGAGGCTTTTCGATCATCGTCTCGGAAATGACCGTTCCGTTCTGAAGCATATCTTCCAGATTGACCAGGCAGCAGTTGTGCATGTGCTGGGCAAAATAGTCCGAATCATGGAAATGGATGATCCCTTTTTCGTGCGCTTCCATGATGTCTGCAGGAAGCAGGAAACGCTTCGTAATGTCTTTTGAAACTTCGCCGGCCATATAATCGCGCTGTACGCTGTTGACCAGAGGATTCTTATTGGAATTTTCCTGTTTTACTTCCTCGTTGTTTCTTTCGAGAAGCGACATGATCTGCGAATCGGTGGAATTGGCTTTGCGCACGAGCGCCCGCTCGTACCGGTATGTGATATAATTATGAGCAACTGCGAAATAGCCGTGGCGCATGATCTCGTTTTCCACGAGGTCCTGGATTTCCTCGACGCTCGGGCTGCGCGTGAAATCTTCGCATTTTTCAGCCACGATATGAGCGATGGCCTGGATCTCAAGCTCATGCATCTTTACGCTTGGGGTAGCCTGGCTTGCCTTGCGAATCGCATTTTCTATTTTAGCAATGTCGAAATTTACTTCTTCACCGCTTCGTTTGATAACTTTCATCGGTAGGTCTCCTTTTGTATATTTCCGAGTATGCATTTAAATAGTTGAACGTTCAACTATTTTGCCTGCAAATAGTAACACATAAAAAAATCAAATTAAAGGGTTGACTTTCAACAATATTATGCCTGAATGACGGGCCCGTCTTTCAATTTCATTATATCAGCATTTTCCTTATATTTTCCCTGAGAAACTGAAATTTGATTAATGGGACATTTAATAATACTGTGTTTTTTTTCATAGTTGATTTATCGGCGGGAAACCCTCAAAATAGAAGAAAAAAGAAAGTGACAAGGGAGCCAGAAAGGAAACGTAACATGAATGAAGACCTGAAACAGTCTGTCGACTTCGCCTACGCGTTGTGCGCGGAAGTCGAAAAAACGCTTCAAAACACAATTACGCTTCACAAACCACTAAAACAGCTGCTGCAGACCGAGCTGCTCGTCTATGCGATGTATCTATCCGATTCCGACGAGCGGATCCGGCACAGCGAAAGCCATTTCCTGCAGGATTATCTTGGCTATGACTATTCTCCCGGGGAAGTGCGTTCGTTCCTGCAGAAACTTGACCGGGATCAGTTTTCCCGCACGATCCCGTATGTATTTTCCTTGTTTGTCATGGCCGACAATATGCTTTATGAACGCCACAGGAAGATCTCGCTTGCGTCCAACGCCTTGTATGAAATCTATGAAGCGCTCGGCATCGAGATGATTTCTGTAGATGACGATGTCGATCTTCAGGAGTATCAGGATCTGATCCGGTATCTGAAAATGCTGCGGCTGTATCTGGACAACCATCTCGATTCATCGAAAAACAACAGCATCGTTCACTGACAGAACACGAAAAAAGACAGCCGGAAAGCTGTCTTTACTGCTTCTTGCCGGATCCGTCCGGAGCCTGATAGGTCCAGCCATGCTCGTTATGGTAGATCATCAGCCGGCTCATCCCGCCATCGACCGCAATATTCTGCCCCGTAATAAAACCGGCCTGCGGGCTGGCAAGAAAAAGTGCAAGGTCCGCGATATCATCCGGGGTGCCGACACGTCCTAAAGGCTGCTGGGCAGCATCCGCGCCCGCATAGACCGTGCCATCCGCGCTGATCCATCCCGGCGCGATCGCGTTGACACGAACCTTTGGAGCCAGCGAGATCGCCATCGCATGGGTAAGGGCCGCCAGAGCGCCTTTGGCCGCCGCGTAGCTTTCTGTCTGCGGCATCGACTGATCCTGTCTGGTCGATGTGATATTGATCACGCTCGCCTGATCGCTGAAAACAGGCATGAAAAGCCGGGTCAGATAAAACGGGCCGCTCACGCCGACCGCCAGAGCGTGGGAAAATGCCTCATAACTGCATTCGTCAATTCCCTGCATGACCGGTTTGGCGTTGTTGACCAGGATATCCACTTTTCCGAAATCCCTGATGACTTTTGCCGCAAACTGTTCGAGCAGCCTCTGATCGGAAACGCTGCCCTGAAAGTAATCGTTTGGCCGGATGTCGATGATCGCGGTCTTTGCCCCTTCCGCTTCGAAACGGTCCCGGATCGTTTTTCCGATCCCCGAGGCACCGCCTGTGATCACCACCACTTTATCCTGAAAACGCATACGATCCTCCTTTTCTTTTCTCTCGGTTTTTCTCTACTATAGCACATCTGCCCGCCTGCCTTGACTGAGATGATATGATTTTAAAAAAGGAGAACTTCCGATGTCTAAACAAAAACGACGAACTTCCTGGATCCTGTGGGCCGCCGGCATCGCATTCTTCCTCGGATCGGTTTATTTATTTTTTGATCATTTGCTCATTTCCGGGCTCTTCGGGCTCATTGTCAGTTTTTTCTGCATGCCGCTGACCCAGAATTATCTGAAAGAGCATCATTATAATAAGAACGCCCGGATCGGGATACCGCTGGCCGCTTTCGGGCTCATGATTGTCGGCTTCTTTATGTTTCAGCCAAAAGAAAGCGATATCCCCACGTATTTGAAAGAGTATACTCACGTATCCGGCACAAAGGTCGAAACGTTCGACCAGATGAGCTATATGATCGATCCGGGCCTCAAGCGCAAGGAGAAAGACGGCAATGCCGAATACTTTCCGGTCAAGGATCAGCCGGTCCCGGTCATGATCGTATCCCATGTCGATCATGCATCCCTCGGCAGCGTGACATCGTTTCTCAATTCCTATATTCCCGGACAGCTCGGGATCGACGGAACGATCAGCAACGTGCTTACAGAAGACCATGTTGTCAATGGTCGTCCGGCCCAGATGGCTACGTATGCCTATACAGTGACACGGCGTCCCAAAAACCTGCTTTCGAAAGATCTGATCGGCGAAACGTTTCTTGTGCCGATCCAGGAAGGCGTATATATCATTTCATTATTCACATATGCCAATGATTTCAATGACTACGGCTATTCTGCCCTGATCGACACCGTGGATCTGTATGCCATCACCCATCTGCTCGACGTCCGAGATGAAATGAACGATTACCTGACAAATCATACATGTCCTGCCGACGCCTATCAAAGCGAGTGCGAGGAATTTGAAAAGTACCGCCAGGCAATCAGACAGGCACTGGATGAAAATAAAACGATCGAAGAACTCGAACAGGCACGGGACAATGCTGTTCTTTACGAGAACGCGATCAAAGCCCGCATCCAGAAAGATAAAGAGGATGCAGCGTATTTAGAGGCCCTGTACAGCGGCACGCTCGGACAGAGTGACGAACAGCAGTAACAAACACCGAAAAAAGAGCACGATCGTGCTCTTTTGTTTTGCTTATTGGGCTGTCTGGCCATCCATGTCGTTCATGCCTTCTGTATCAGCTGCTGATGCATCGGCAGGCTCCATGGTGTCGAATGGCGTGTTGATGCCTGCAAACACGAAACCGGTCTTTTCGAGCATCTGCATCTGGGCAAGGATCTCGAACGGGATCATATAATTCGAAAGATCATCCGGATCTGAATCGTCAGCGCCTGTCGAGTAGATCGGATATTGTTTATAGTCCATGACCTGATCGCCCTGCAGCAGCTGGATCTTCACTCCTGTTTCTTCAACCGTAATACGATATTCTTTTGTCATACTCTTCACCTCGTTTACAGTTCTCATTATAAAAGAAACGGCAGGAAAATGGTCGCAGGATGATTGCCAAAGTCGAAAACACCTGTCAAAGAAGGTATAATTAAAAATCAAGAGGTAAACTAAATATGGAATTTGAAGTATTTGGCATCCATGCCGGTCTCGATGTCCGCACAAAGGTCCCCTGGAGCGAGACCGAGCTTATGGATCTGTATGAAAAGATCGGACAGCCTTGCGTGATCCTGACCACCTGTCACCGGTTTGAAATATACAGCGAGATCCCCGTCGAAACCGCTCCGATCCTGAAACGGTATGAGAAAGAGCCGATCGAAATCTATACGAAGAGCGGCAAAGAGGCGATCCTCCATCTGCTCGAGGTAGTCAACGGGCTGCACTCCCAGATATTCGGCGAAGATGAAATTCTTCGCCAGGTCAAGCAGGCGTATGAATTCAGCGTACACGTGCACCGCTGCAGCAGCGCTCTTCACTTTATATTTCAGCAGGCCATAAAATGCGGCAAGGAAGCGCGCACAAAATACAGGATGAGCCAGCATCCGCTATCTCTGGCCTATATTGCGGTCAGGTCGATGGGCGATGTGAGCGGCAAAAAGATCCTGCTGACCGGAAACGGGGAAATTGCTGCCCGGATCCTGAACTATTTGAAAGACAAGCCGTGCGAGATCATGATCACCGCAAGAAACAAAGAACATGCCGCTTCGATGCTTGAAACCGTCAGGCATGCCGTTTTTGTTCCGTTCCGGCAGCGATATGAAGCCGCTTCGCAATGCGATATTCTCTGTTCCGCGACATCCGCGCCCCATTATGTGTACCGGTATTTTCCGTGTTCGAAACCGCTGCGGCTGTATGATTTCGCATCGCCCCGGGATATCGATCCGGAATTTGAGCACGATCCCGATGCATCCGTTTATACGCTCGATACCCTGGCAGCGATCGCAAAGGAAAATGAAAATATCCGGCATCAGGAGCTCGGGCATGTCCGCAAGCTGATCGATCAGTACGCAGAGATGATCTCGGCCTGTAAGGAGGATGCGGCAAGGAATCATACGCTGCTGTCCCTGCAGCAGGCTGTGGAACTGGTCAGCCGCGAAACGTACGAGTATCTTGAGCATAAGCTCGATCTGAACGAGCGCGAGAAAAGCATTTTGAAAAAGTCTCTGAACGCATCGATGTTCAGGCTGATGCGCACGCCGATCCAGGAAATCAGCCGTCATTATGATCAGCTCGAGCCTGAAACGCTCAACAGGCTGTTCAGACAGCCGTAAAGGAGAAACAACATGCATGTAAGAATAGGAACAAGAGGAAGCGTTCTGGCCAAAGCGCAGGCAGAACAGGTCGGACAGTTTCTGCAGGCTCACGATCCTTCGATCACGTATGAGCTTGTTGTCATACACACAAAAGGAGACCGGATCCTTGACCGGCCGCTTCATCAAATTCATGATAAAGGATTGTTCGTCAAGGAAATCGAGCAGCAGCTGCTCGACGGAAAGATCGATCTGGCCGTGCATTCGTGGAAAGATATTCCGTCTGTTCTGCCCGAAGGTTTTGTGCTTGCGCCTGTGATCCTTCGCGAAAACGCCCGCGACGCGCTCGTCAGCCGGAAAGGAGATTTCTTTTCTCTGCCGTCCGGCAGTGTGGTAGGAACCGGATCCTTCCGGCGCATACTGCAGCTCAAACAGCTGCGAAACGATCTGGAATATAAAAATATAAGAGGCAATATCCTGACCCGTCTGGAAAAGCTGGATTCAGGACAATACGATGCGCTCGTGCTGGCTGAAGCCGGATTAAAAAGGATCGGTCTGGAAAAGCGGATCTGTCAAACTTTTTCTGCCTGGCAATGCGTGCCGGCTGCCGGACAAGGGGCGCTGGCCATAGAGCTGAGAAAGGATAATGACCGTCTTTTTGATCAGCTGGCAAAACTTTGCGACGAAAAGGAAAATATATGTGTACAGTTTGAACGCGCTTTTTTGAGCCGGATGAACGGTTCGTGCTCCATTCCGATCGGAGCCTATATGGAATGCCGCGGGCAGGAATACGTATTGTATACGGTGTTCGGCGATCCGGACCGGATCGTAAAGACGAAACATGCCGGCGCCGACCCGCAGCAGCTCCTTGAGCAGGCAGTACGTCAGACAGAGGAGACATATCATGGGTAGGGTCGCGCTTGTCGGGTGCGGGTGCGGAACAGTCGATCTGCTCACCCGCAAAGCATGTGCCCTCATCCGCAAAGCCGACTGCATTTTATATGATCATCTGATCGATCCGTATGTGCTTGGCTTTGCGCAGGATCGCTGCCATCTTGTGTTTGTGGGCAAGGAAAGCGGAAATCATGCGTTTTCCCAGGAACAGATCAATGCGATGCTCGTCGAGCTGTCAGAAAAATATTCGCTTGTCGTGCGTCTGAAAGGCGGCGATCCGTATGTGTTCGGACGAGGAAGCGAGGAAGCGAAAGTGCTGTACGAGCATGGAATCGGCTTTGAAGTCGTTCCGGGCGTTTCTTCGTGTATCGCCGGCCTGTCTTATGCAGGAATTCCTGTTACTGAAAGAGAAACGGCCAGAGGATTCCGGGTGTATACGGCCCATTCAAAAGACGGAAAACTTCCGGATCTCGATTTTGAGGAGCTGGCGCGCACAAGCGATACGGTCGTCTTTTTGATGGGCAGGAAGAATCTGCCCCGGATCGTTGAAGGGTATCAGAAAGCGAAAGCGCCCGATCTGCCGATCGCGCTCGTCTCGAATGCCGCCAGACCGGAACAGGCTTCGTGCATCGGGAAGCTTTCTACTATACTGGCGCTTGCTGAAAAAGGAAACTATCCGGCACCGACCTTGATCGTGGTGGGAAGGACAGTGGAAGCGGCTCCGGTCCTGAACTGGTATGAAAGACTGCCGCTGTTTGACAAAAAAATTTTGTATATGCACGGCTCGGATCGCAGCGATCTTCTGCAGCCCCTTTCTAATCTGGGAGCAACGGTGGATGCGCCGGCAGCTTTTGAAAAAATCGTTTATGATATAGGCAAGGTGGATCTGCTCGAATACGACTGGCTCGTCCTGACGAGCCCGACAGCCGTCGATCTGTTCATGGAGCATATGAAGAAAAGACATCTGGATGTCCGTCTGCTTCCAAGGATCGCGGTCGTACAGGAGCAGAGCGCAAAAAAGCTTGCCGCCTACGGCTTGTTTGCCGATCTGGTCGGAGACCGGGATGCCGGACGGCTCGTTGCGCTCCTTAATGAAAAGATCGATCTTTTTTCCCGTGTCCTCATTCCGCATGCTGCGGCCAATGTCGAGGCGTTCAAGGAGCTGAAGTGTCCTGCAGATATCCGCATATTGTATGAAATGAAAGAGTGCAAATGGGATCCGGCGTATGAATATTATGATGCCGGCTTGTTTACGAGCGCGCGGGCAGCCAGAGATGCGCTGCGCCACAGCGTACAGGCGCGGCTTGCGATCAGTATCGGGCCGAAAACGACAGCAGTGCTGAAAAAAGGAAAATTTAAACAGATCATCGAAGTTTCGAAACCGGATCTTCAGGAAATGATCGAATGTCTGAAAGGAAGTATAAATCATGTTTAGAGGAAGAAGGCTGCGGATGAATCCGACAATTCGTTCGCTCGTGCGTGAAAACCGGCTGCAGGCAGCCGATTTCATTTATCCTGTTTTTGTGGTGGAGGGAAAAGGGATCAAAGAGGAAATTGCCAGCATGCCCGGCCAGTATCATTACTCCGTCGACTGTCTGGATCCTCTGCTGGATGAAATGAAAAGCCTTGGTATACGGGCATGCCTGCTGTTCGGCATTCCGGACCATAAGGATGCGTGCGGCAGCGAAGCGTATAACGAGAATGGGATCATTCAGAAGGCTATACGTTATATCCGATCTTATGATCCGCAGATGTATATCATCGCGGATGTGTGCATGTGCGAATACACGGATCATGGCCATTGCGGGATCCTGGACAGCCGCGGCATGGTAAAAAACGATGAAACGGTTTCTTATCTGCAGCGGATCGCTTTGTCTTATGCACGCGCAGGAGCAGACATGGTCGCGCCAAGCGATATGATGGACGGGCGGATCGGAGCCATCCGTTCCGCATTGGATGAAAACGGATTCGAATATGTGCCGATCATGGCTTATTCTGCAAAGTATGCCAGCAATTTCTACGGTCCGTTCCGCGAGGCGGCTCATTCGGCGCCAGGTTTCGGCGACCGGAAATCGTATCAGATGGATCCGGCCAACAGTAAAGAGGCGATGCGGGAGATCGCGGCTGATCTGCAGGAAGGGGCGGATGCCATCATTATCAAGCCGGCCCTTCCTTATCTCGATATCATGAAGGAGGCTTCGCAGCGTTTTGACGTGCCGCTTTGCGCCTATAATGTGAGCGGCGAATACGCGATGCTTGTGGCTGCAGTTCAAAATGGCTGGATGAAACCGGATGTGATCGAAGAATCGCTTTTGTGCATGAAGCGTGCGGGCGCAAACATGATCATTACTTATTTTGCCCTGTATATGGCAAAGAGGCTGAAAGATGAGAAACAATAACGAAAAACTATTTGAAGAAGCAAAATACTATATTCCGGGCGGAGTCAATTCTCCTGTCCGCGCCTTCCGTTCGGTTGGCGCCTTGCCGGTGTTTATCCGCAAGGCAAAAGGGGCCCATTTGTTTGGCGAGGATGGGCGCATGTATATTGATTACATTTCTTCGTGGGGGCCGATGATCCTTGGCCACAGCTGCGATGTGGTGAATAAAGCGGTCGAGCAGCACCTGCATGACGGGATCAGTTACGGCCTTCCTTGCCGTGCCGAGGTCGATCTGGCCAGAGAAATTGTCGAAGCGTATCCCGGGATCGATGAGGTGCGGATGGTCAATTCCGGAACAGAAGCTACGATGTCGGCCATTCGGGTGGCGAGAGGCTGCACGAAGCGGGACAAGATCATTAAATTCGAAGGGTGTTATCACGGGCATAGCGACGGGCTTCTTGTTTCGAGCGGTTCAGGAGCACTGACGTTTGGCGTGCCGACTTCGCCGGGCGTGCCGGCTGATATCGTGAAGAACACGCTTGTGGCGCGGTACAATGATCTGGAACATGTAAAACAGATCATGGAAGCGAATAAGGGGCAGATTGCCTGTGTGATCGTGGAGCCGGTGTGCGGAAACATGGGTGTCGTAAGACCGCGTGCAGGATTTCTGCAGGGACTGCGCGAATTGTGTACCAAAGAAGGCGCGCTGCTCATTTTTGATGAAGTCATAACCGGATTTCGCGTGTCTTATCACGGAGCGGCCGGCTTGTTCGGAGTGGTTCCTGATATGGCATGTTTTGGAAAGATCATTGGCGGCGGTTTTCCGGTCGGAGCGTATGGCGGGCGCCGGGACATCATGGAGTGCGTATCGCCGAATGGACCGGTGTATCAGGCAGGGACTCTTTCGGGCAATCCGCTCGCTATGCGTGCCGGCCTGGCGATGCTCGATTATTTGAAAAACAATCCAGCCGTCTATGATGTGATCGAGGAAAAGGCGGCCTATCTGGAAAATGGGATGCAGAAAGTTCTTGATGAGCTGAAGTTGCCGTTCACGCTTGTGCGTGAACATAGTCTGATGACGCTCTTTTTCTGCCAGCGTACGCCGTACAGCTACAACGACGTGAAAGAGGCGGATACGAAGCTTTACGGGAAATATTTTCGTGGAATGCTGGCAAGAGGCGTGATGCTGGCGCCAAGCCAGTTCGAGGCGATGTTTGTCAGCTGTGCGCTCACCAAAAACGATATGGATGTGACGCTTGAAGCGTTCCGCGAAGTGATGGAGGAACTGGCTTCGTGATCGCAGGGCTTTGCTGGAAAGGAAAGCGGGTGCTGATCGTTGGCCGGGGAGCGCAAGGGGAGCGCAAAGGCGCGCAGCTCGAAAAAGACGGGGCGCTCGTGGATTATGTGGATACCGGATTTGAATGGCAGCAGCTGGATCCGTATGATTTTGTGTATGCGAGCACGGATGACGAGAACGTGAACGGCCAGATCGTGGACTATGCCAATGCGCACGGGCTCTGGTGCGCAAGCGCGTCTTATAATGAAAAGGCTTCTGTGCACTTTATGCGCTCTCTTGATCTTGGACAGCTGGAAATCGGATTTTCTACCAAGCATGGTTTTTTGATGTACGGCCAGATCATTGAAGCGGATCTGGAAAAACTGTATGAAAGCAAATGGAAGGAAAAGCTGGAGGTGCTCCGGCTTTTGAGGCCGGCTGTGAAAGGACACAAAGAGATCATGGACTACCTGATGGAGCTGAGCACGGACCGGTTACGGACGCTTGCTGACTTCAATGATAAAAAGTCCGGCGTCGTTTGTGTGTTCCACAGCTGCAGGGATGAGGACCAGTATGAGAAGATGCACGATTTCTGCGGAAAGGATACACTGGTCGTTTTTATGGATGAGCCTTTGACAAGGCTGATGGAGTTTTTTTCGCTTTGCGGCATTAGGGTGCGGATCGTTCCGATGCTGGTGTCAAAAGGATCGGTATATCATAAATTATCGGCAATCATGGAGCGATTCGGATATGAGCTGGACGGGCTTTTGCTGAATGCGCACAACTGGAAGGCGCTGTTGCGCGATATCGATCGGCCGGACTCGGTTTTTGTGGTGCATACAAGCAGAGATCAGGCCTTGAAAAAGGAGATTGCTTCGTATTGCCGGAATGCGCAGGTCGTGGAATATAACGAGGTGATCGACTGGAATGAGGGGATGATGCGGATCTATCCGCTGTTCATGAATGCGGGAAAGCATGTACTGGTCGATGTGGCAAAACAGGTGGACAATGGAAGAGCACACGGCTGTACGGTGTCGATGCCTTTTTCATGCCTTCTGGATATGGAGAAATTCAAGGAAATATTCAACGCTAATCTGTCCTTTAAAAATATTTAAAAAATATATAAAAAAATGTTGACAGATAAAGCGGGGAGAGGTATTATAAGTGAGCGTCAAGAACGACGCAGAAAAGAAAACATACGAAACGCTTCCGAAGAAAGAAAAAAACTTTAAAAAAAGTGAAATTCTTTCTTGACGAAACGAAAAGGAAGAGTTAGTATAAACGAGCTGTCGGAAACGGCAGCGAGGGACGATCTTTGAAAACCTGACAGAAACGAATAGTTTTAGAAGAAAAAAACGTACAAGTACGAGAGAACTAAAATTACACGTCGATTTCTTGAGAAACACCTGAAAAGAAAAAAAGAGATAACAGAAACAAAAAAAGAGTCAATATCAAATGGAGAGTTTGATCCTGGCTCAGGATGAACGCTGGCGGCATGCCTAATACATGCAAGTCGAACGAGGCATCTTCGGATGCCTAGTGGCGAACGGGTGAGTAACACGTAGGGAACCTGCCCATGCGGCCGGGACAACTTCCGGAAACGGATGCTGATACCGGATAAGGAAAGCGAAGGCATCTTTGCTTTGTTAAAGGAGCTGCAAGGCTCCGCGCATGGATGGACCTGCGGTGCATTAGCTGGTTGGTGAGGTAAAGGCTCACCAAGGCGACGATGCATAGCCGGCCTGAGAGGGCGAACGGCCACACTGGGACTGAGACACGGCCCAGACTCCTACGGGAGGCAGCAGTAGGGAATTTTCGTCAATGGGCGCAAGCCTGAACGAGCAATGCCGCGTGAACGAGGAAGGTCTTCGGATCGTAAAGTTCTGTTGAGAGGGAAAAAGGGTCACCAGAGGAAATGCTGGTGAAGTGATATTACCTTTCGAGGAAGTCACGGCTAACTACGTGCCAGCAGCCGCGGTAATACGTAGGTGGCGAGCGTTATCCGGAATGATTGGGCGTAAAGGGTGCGTAGGCGGCCTGTTAAGTCTGAAGTGAAAGGTACCGGCTCAACCGGTACAGGCTTTGGAAACTGGCAGGCTGGAGGACAGGAGAGGGCGGTGGAACTCCATGTGTAGCGGTAAAATGCGTAGATATATGGAAGAACACCAGTGGCGAAGGCGGCCGCCTGGCCTGTTACTGACGCTGAGGCACGAAAGCGTGGGGAGCAAATAGGATTAGATACCCTAGTAGTCCACGCCGTAAACGATGAGGACCAAGTGTTGGGGAAGACCCAGTGCTGCAGTTAACGCAGTGAGTCCTCCGCCTGGGGAGTATGCACGCAAGTGTGAAACTCAAAGGAATTGACGGGGGCCCGCACAAGCGGTGGAGTATGTGGTTTAATTCGAAGCAACGCGAAGAACCTTACCAGGCCTTGACATAGGGTGCGAAGCTATGGAGACATAGTGGAGGCTAACATCCATACAGGTGGTGCATGGTTGTCGTCAGCTCGTGTCGTGAGATGTTCAGTTAAGTCTGGCAACGAGCGCAACCCTCGTGATGTGTTACCAATATTGAGTTAGGGACTCACATCAGACTGCCGGTGACAAACCGGAGGAAGGCGGGGATGACGTCAAATCATCATGCCCCTTATGGCCTGGGCTACACACGTACTACAATGGCGGCAACAAAGGGCAGCGAGGCAGCGATGCCGAGCGAATCCCAAAAAAGCCGTCCCAGTTCGGATTGGAGTCTGCAACCCGACTCCATGAAGTTGGAATCGCTAGTAATCGCGGATCAGCATGCCGCGGTGAATACGTTCTCGGGCCTTGTACACACCGCCCGTCAAACCATGGGAGTGGGCAATGCCCGAAGCCGGTGGCGCAACCTGAAAAGGAGCGAGCCGTCGAAGGCAGGGCCGATGACTGGGGTTAAGTCGTAACAAGGTATCCCTACGGGAACGTGGGGATGGATCACCTCCTTTCTAAGGAGAAAGCGAAGAAGGTGTAAAGACGTGAGAAGGAGTTCTGTCAGGTTTTCAGGGATTGTCCTGAGAGCAGAAATCGATCTTTGAAAATCATCATACACAAATTTGAAGAAAAGACACAATAGATAAGAAGAGAAGAGGTCTTGAAAGCAAGTTGTGGAAGATAACACTGAGAAACAGTTAAAGAAATAACAGTTTTCATCAAAAGAAGAAAAATCTTGTAGAAAGCACATTGAAAGAAACTAGAGAACCAACTGATCAAGTAGGCAAGGGCGTACGGAGGATGCCTGGCCACTCGAAACTGAAGAAGGACGCACCGAACTGCGAAAAGCGGCGCCGAGCTGTAAGGAAGCGAAGACACGCCGATGTCCGAATGGGGGAACCCGGCATAGAGAAAGCTATGTCATCCTCGGATGAAAAAGATAGTCCGAGAGAGAGGTACCCGGGGAACTGAAACATCTAAGTACCCGGAGGAGAAGAAAACAAAAGTGATTCCCCGAGTAGCGGCGAGCGAAAGGGGAGCAGCCCAAACCATCGGGAGATGGGGTTGAAGGGGTTCTGAGAAAGCAGAAGCAGAAGATAGCCGAACGTGAACGGAAGCACGGCCGAAGAAGGTGAAAGCCCTGTAGGCGAAATCGGAAGCGGAAGCGAGGAACACCCTGAGTACGGCGAGACACGAGGAATCTTGTCGGAAGCAGGCGGGACCATCCGCCAAGGCTAAATATAAACGAGTGAGCGATAGAGAAAGAGTACCGTGAGGGAAAGGTGAAAAGAACCGCGGGAGCGGAGTGAAAGAGAACCTGAAACCGTATGCCTACAAGAAGTCAGAGCCCGTCAAGGGGTGATGGCGTGCCTTTTGTAGAATGAACCGGCGAGTTGCGTCAGGATGCGAGGTTAAGCTGGAAAGAGCGGAGCCGAAGCGAAAGCGAGTCTGAATAGGGCGAAGAGAGTAGACTGATGCAGACCCGAAACCGGGTGATCTAGCCATGGGCAGGTTGAAGCAGAAGTGAAATTCTGTGGAGGACCGAACCGACTACCGTTGAAAAGTTAGCGGATGACCTGTGGCTAGGGGAGAAATTCCAATCGAACCCGGAGATAGCTGGTTCTCCCCGAAATAGCTTTAGGGCTAGCGTCGGCCGATGAGCGAGGGAGGTAGAGCACTGAATGCATGATGGCCCCATCCCGGGGTACTGAATGCAATCAAACTGCGAATGCCCTCGAAGGAGAAGGCCGGCAGTCAGACTGTGGGTGATAAGGTCCATGGTCGAGAGGGAAACAGCCCAGACCGCCAGCAAAGGTCCCGAAATACAGGCTAAGTGGAAAAGGATGTGGGGACGCACGGACAGCTAGGAGGTTGGCTCAGAAGCAGCCATCCTTTGAAGAGTGCGTAACAGCTCACTAGTCGAGTGGCCCTGCGCCGAAAATGTACCGGGGCTAAGCCTGATACCGAAGCTGCGGATATGGAAACATATGGTAGGGGAGCGTTGCATGCAGGAAGAAGTATCATCGCGAGAGGATATGGACAGCATGGAAGTGAGAATGCCGGTGTGAGTAGCGAGATGCAGGTGAGAATCCTGCACACCGGAAGCCCAAGGATTCCAGGGGAAGGTTCGTCCGCCCTGGGTAAGTCGGGACCTAACGCGAGGCCGAAAGGCGTAGCGGATGGAAAGCAGGCGGAGATTCCTGCACCCGCGCGATACGAGGCGAAGGAGTGACGGAGACGGGATAGGCAGCCCTCTGAACGGATTGAGGGCCAAGCGCAGCAGTCGGATACCAGGCAAATCCGGTATCGGAAGACAGGGCGTGAAGGGGAAGCGAAATCTGCGGAAAGTAGCGAAGTGCCGAATACGGCTTCCAGGAAAAGCTTCTAGCATAGGGGTATCGAGCGGCCCGTACCAAAACCGACACAGGTGGGCAGGCAGAGAATGCCGAGGTGAGCGAGAGAACTGTTGCCAAGGAACTCGGCAAAATGGCCCCGTAAGTTCGCGAGAAGGGGCGCTCATGAAAGTGAGCCGCAGTGAAAAGGCCCAAGCGACTGTTTAACTAAAACACAGCTCTCTGCGAAGCCGCAAGGCGAAGTATAGGGGGTGACACCTGCCCGGTGCTGGAAGGTTAAGGGGATCTGTCAATCGGAGACGATGAAGCAGTGGTCCGAAGCCCCAGTGAACGGCGGCCGTAACTATAACGGTCCTAAGGTAGCGAAATTCCTTGTCAGGTAAGTTCTGACCCGCACGAAAGGTGTAACGATTTGGGCGCTGTCTCGGCAGCAGGCTCGGTGAAATCTTAGTACCTGTGAAAATGCAGGTTACCCGCAACTAGACGGAAAGACCCCATGGAGCTTTACTGCAGCTCGGCATTGGGTACTGGACGGACATGTACAGGATAGGTGGGAGACGAAGAGACATACACGCCAGTGTATGAGGAGTCGATGTTGGGATACCACCCTTGTGCGTCCGGGGCCCTAACCCAGGTCCGTGAACCGGATCGGGGAGAGTGCCAGGCGGGCAGTTTGACTGGGGCGGTCGCCTCCCAAAGAGTAACGGAGGCGCCCAAAGGTACGCTCAGGCTGGATGGAAACCAGCTGACGAGTGCAAATGCAGAAGCGTGCCTGACTGTGAGAGCAACAACTCGAACAGGGACGAAAGTCGGGATTAGTGATCCGGCGGTGCCGAATGGAAGGGCCGTCGCTCAACGGATAAAAGCTACCCTGGGGATAACAGGCTGATCTCGCCCAAGAGTTCACATCGACGGCGAGGTTTGGCACCTCGATGTCGGCTCATCGCATCCTGGAGCTGGATTCGGTTCCAAGGGTTGGGCTGTCCGCCCATTAAAGCGGTACGCGAGCTGGGTTCAGAACGTCGTGAGACAGTTCGGTCCCTATCTGTTGTGGGCGAAGGAGATCTGAGGGGAGCTGTCCTCAGTACGAGAGGACCGGGATGGACCTGCCTCTGGTGCATCGGTTATCACGCCAGTGGTACAGCCGGGTAGCCAAGCAGGGAAGGGATAAGCGCTGAAAGCATCTAAGCACGAAGCCCACCCCGAGATGAGATCTCCCATTCTGAAAAGAAGTAAGGCCCCTCAAAGACGATGAGGTAGATAGGCCGGAGATGGAAGCGCAGCGATGCGCGGAGTTGACCGGTACTAATCGGCCGAGGACTTGATCAGAAGAGATGAAGACGTCCGCGACTTGCCAAGACCGATTGTGGAAGAGAGTGTATGGTGATTTTGAAAGATCGATGGAAAGCGAGAAGAAGATCCGGTGGCGATGGCGGGGTGGAAACACCTGTACCCATCCCGAACACAGAAGTTAAGCACCCCCAGCGGCGACGATAGTTGGCCTTGCGCCTGCGAAAATAGCTCGCTGCCGGGTCTTTTTTTTATGTCGTTTTAATTGTTTGTGATTGAAACCGCTTAGATTCTGTATTATATCTATAATGAAGAAGAAAAGGAGGATACAGATTATGAATAAACTGGTTTTTGATGTGGGCGGGACCGCCATCAAATACGCCATCATGAATGAAAAGGCCGAAATCGAGGAAAAAGGGAATTTCCCGACCCCGATGATCGATCAGCCGACTTTTATCGATTCGCTCGTGGACATTTACGAAAAATATATGGATCAGGTCGACGGGATCGCCATGTCGCTGCCTGGAAGGATCAATTCGGATATCGGGTATGTCCATACACCAGGGGCGCTGATCTATAATAACGAAACCCACCTCAGCCATCGGATTGCCGGGCAGATCAAAAACAGGACCGGAAGAGAAATCAGGATTTCTATTGAAAATGATGGAAAAGCGGCAGCCCTGGCGGAAGCCTGGAAAGGAAACCTTGCGGATGTGGATGACGGGGTCGTCATCGTCCTGGGCACCGGGATCGGTGGCGGGATCATCCATGATAAAAAGATCCTGAAAGGAAAGGACTTTTTTGCCGGGGAATTTTCCTTCATCATGACCGATCTGCGTCTTAAAGGGATGGGAAATGCGTTTGCCAATGTGTCGAGCGCCCATGCATTGACCTCCGGAGTGGCGCGAAAAAAAGGGCTCGACCCTGAATCGGTCGACGGCTTTCAGACCTTTGAATGGATCCAGAACGGAGATGAAGAGGCCATCGAAGTATTTGAAGAAGTGTGCAATGCGATCGGCGGTCTGATCTACAACCTGACCGCGACCTTGAACCCGGAAAAAATATTGATCGGTGGCGGGATCTCGAAACAGCCGATCGTCGTGGAACGCATTCGGGAAAAGGCCGATGAATATTTCGACCAGATCAAAAAGATCGGGATGGAAATGCCTAGGCCGAAGATCGATGTCTGCCGTTTCAATAACGACTCCAATCTGATCGGAGCCCTTTATAATTATAATCTCGTATATGGAGAATAGATCCGCCGAAGCAGCAGAGAAACGATCTGCTGCTTCCTTTTAGGAGGAAGCGATGAAAAACTACAATACCAAAGAATTCCTGCGCATAAAAAGAGGATACGAACAGGCTGCGCACCTGTTGGCGCAGGGAAAGTGCAAACCGGCACTCACGGCCTTGAAGCGGCCAATCCGTTCGCTTGAATATAGCAGCGAAAAAACATTGTTTCTTGCGAAATGTTATGAACTGGAAGCACAAATATATGAAAAGCTTGAAGATCATGAAAGATCCGACCATTATCGTAGGGAAGCGAGAAAGATAGAATCGCAAATCAGTGGATAAGTATCTTTCTTTTTTTTTGCTTTAATGATAGGCTAAATGCATGAAAAATAGCAAAACAACAGGAAAAAGAATTGGGGTAGCAATCGGAACCGGGCTGATCGGTCTGGTGATCGTTGTTGCCTTGATGATCACATTGCCAGGCATATTTGGCATCAAATTGTATAATGTTACAACAGGAAGCATGGAACCAGCCATCCCGGTCGGATCTTTGATCGCGGTAAAATATGAAGAGCCGGATCAGATCCGCGCACAGGATATTATTGCTTTTGAACATCGCGGAAGCGTTGTGACCCATCGGGTCGTTGAAAATGACCAAAGCTCTCAGCAGTTTATTACCCGGGGAGATGCCAATGCCCAGAACGACTTTGAACCGGTACCTTACACAGATCTGATCGGCGTGTTTAAAATGCACGTCCCTGTTATCGGCGCCTTTTTTGCATGGCTCAGCACGATGAGCGGCAAGTTGTTTCTGCTTGCGCTGGCAGCAGTCGGAGCCTTGATGAATTTAATGACAGGCTTGAAAAGCTCAAAGGAGGAATCATAGATGAATCTGCAGCAGGAAATCATTCAGCTGATCGAAAACAATAACGTGGAAGAAGCGTTTTACAAGATCCAGCAGTATCAGGATGAATATGGAAAGGACGAATTTTTCTATCTGGCTTTTTCGGATATCCTCCTTTTTCAGGGGATGTTCGATCAGGTCATTCTGCTGATCACAGAGGCAGGAAATGACGGATACGAAAACGAGCTCTTTTATGAACGTCTGGCTGATGCCTATGTCGGGCTCGAACGATATGAGGAAGCAAAAAAGTATCTCGACATGTGCAGTTTTGACGATGATGTGCAGAACAGTCTGCATATTTCCTTTTTATATGGTCAGGTGTATCTGAACCAGAAAGAATATCAAAAAGCGATTTCCTCATTTGAAGATGTCCTTCTGGAAATCGATTCGGATCCGATTTATTATTATGCTGCCATCGCTTACTGGAAAGTGAAAAAATATAAAAGAGCCCTGGAATATTTTGACCGTATAAGCGGCCGGGAAGAAATCGTCGAAGGAATCTGTGATTTTTTTATCGAAGAAAAAGATGAAGAGCATTTCCTGCGGTATGTAGAGAAGATCCACGG
Organism: Erysipelotrichaceae bacterium OPF54; assembly: GCA_022834735.1. Classification (GTDB taxonomy): domain Bacteria; phylum Bacillota_I; class Bacilli_A; order Erysipelotrichales; family Erysipelotrichaceae; genus Dubosiella. Next base: position 2,719,219 of record BQKD01000001.1, on the reverse strand, counting down.
AGAAGAGCAAAAGGAATACTATAAATCTGATTTTTATCTTTCCGTAAAAGACTACGAAAAAGCGGAACAGTGCCTGATAGGAATTGTAAAAAAATATAATCACGCCGCTTTATACAATCAGCTTCTGGTCGTTTATCAGGAAACAAAACAAATAAAAAAACAGCGCAGCGTCGAGCGCAAAGTTCTCCGCCTGCTGCCGGACGGCACGATGGACGAGGAATCTTTTGTGGACATGAAACTGGCTGCTCTTCTCAATTTGAAATATACAGAAGCGACCGTAGCGAAATATGTCGATCAGATGCTCGAACAAAGCGAACAGAAAAACAGGGTATTTGTAAAGCTGGCATCCTTTTTGTGCTCGGAAGATTACTACAGGAGCGCTTTTCGATTTTTATATACGAATGTACCGAATAATTTAAGCGAAGAGGAATATGTTTTTACTACAAGGCTCCGCATTTATGTGCGTCTGCTGCGAAAAGAATTTGGCTGCGCCTATAAGGAGTTTCAGGAATATCTGAAATATAAGCCTCTGGAAAAAGATCTTGAAGTCGATTATGCGACAACGTGTTTGTATTTAAGGCATTATGAAGAAGCTTTGAAAACAGCCCGCCTGCATCCAATGGACGGCCGCATGGCAGCCATCTGCCTTTACTGCTACAATATGCTGGGAAAAACAGAAGAAGAATTTGCGCTTCTCGATCAGATCAATCACGATCTCGATCAGGGCAAGGAATTTAAAAACATCGACTACGTAATTGATGCGCTTGATCTTCTCGCTCATAATGAAGAATAAGATGCTCAGAAAAGCCGTAGGAGCGGCTGCGTACATAGCAGCAGTTTTTCTTCTGCTTCAGCTGCTTTATACAGGAATAAACAATCCGGTGATCTTCCCTTCGCCTTTTGAAGTGGCAGAGATCATGGCAGAGCAGATAACGGATCCGCAATGCATCGATGCGATCGCGATAACGATCCTTCGTGTGAGCCTGGGAATTGCTGCCTCGTTTTTGACAGGAGCTGTTCTAGGGATCGTACGCTTTTTCTATCCATGGACTTCCCGTATCCTGGATCGTTTCGTCCTGCTTCTTCGCAGCCTGCCGAATATTACTTTGATCATCTTATTTCTGTTCTGGTTCGATGGCGAAAGCTGCATCTTTTTTGTGATCTGCCTTGTCCTCTTTCCTCTGGTTTATCAGGCCTGTGCCGATTCGCTCGTGCAGATCGGACAGGAGTGGAAGGATCTATTTGCTGTATATTCGCAGCCGCGGCTCTATCTGCTTAAAAAAATATATCTGCCACTGCTCAAGCCGGATCTGGGCAGCGCTCTGATTTCTGTTTCCTCGTTAGGCTTCAAGGTCGGGGTCATGGCTGAGATCCTTTCGCAGGTACGTTCAGGAATCGGACGGAGCATGCAGATTGCCAAGCTGAACATCGATATTGCTTCGCTTTTTGCGTGGACTGCGTGGCTGCTCATTGTCGTGTTTGTCTATGAGCAGTTCGTGAAAAAACTGATCCGCATCTGCTTCAAGTAAAGGAGAATGAATAAATGGAAACTGTCAGCGTGCTGATTCCCGTATATAATGTAGAAAAGTATCTGGCTATCTGCCTTGACTCGATCCTGGCTCAAACGTATCCGCAAATCGAAATGATCCTGATCAATGACGGGTCGACAGACGGATCTAAGGAAATTGCTGAAAAATATGCTGCCTCGCATAAAAATATCTTTTTATATAACTATGAAAATGCCGGAATTTCCACGACACGAAACCGCGCGCTCGATCATGCGACCGGAACGTATCTGACCTTTGTCGACAGCGATGACTGGATCGATCCGGAAATGATCGGATCGATGGTTGCTGCGATGAACAGCTGCAAGGCCGATATCGTCTTGTGCGGATACCGTATGGATTACTTTAAATATTTTCCGCTGCTGCGCAAGGTCGCAGGAAAACAGACCATGACAGGGATCGAAGCGATCCACAAGCTTGTTGAAAACAAGGGAGTCAACAATTACCCGTGGGCCAAGCTGTACAAGGCTGATACGTTCCGGAATGTCCGTTTTCCTGCGCATGCGACCGGGTTCGAAGATACGCGGACCATTTATAAAACGTTTTTGAATGCAGAAAAAATTGCCGCAATACCGAACCGGTATTATCACTATGTCCAGCACAGCGGGTCGTTGACGAATAATATGAGCCTTTCTTTTGTGTACAATATGCGTAAAGCGTATCACGACCAGGAAGAAGAGCTCAAAAAGGCTTTGCCTGGCGAGACGTTCGATTATGCGATCAATTACTACAACACCGATATGGTCATTATTTACACGCTCATTTTCATTACGAAAAGAAAAGAGGATCCGGTCTTTGTTCCTGATCATATCGACTGGAGCCGGCTATCGTGGATCCTGAAAGCGGCTTACGGAGCGTGGCTGCAGATTGCCTGCTGGAAATACGGATGGAAAAAGAAGGAGCTTGACTGGAAATGACAAGAAAGGTAAGAAAGGCGCGATATGAAGATCTGGACATCCTGGATGTCCTTTATGAAAATGCCCGGACCTTCATGCATACGCACGGAAATCCGGATCAATGGAATGAAGGAAAGCCGAATCGGATCGATCTGGCTGAAAATATCGAAAACGGCGAGCTTTATGTGGTGGAGAACAACGAACAGATCGAAGGGAGCTTTGCTCTGATCTTTGGCGAAGATCCGACATATACATATATCGACGGCTGCTGGCTGAACGAAAAACCGTATGCGGCAGTCCACAAAGTTGCGTCTGCCCATACGGCAAAAGGGATCGGAAATTTTATTTTATCCTACTGCAAGTCCCGCTGTTCGAATTTAAAGATTGATACGCATAAGGATAATGTATTTATGCAGAATTGTATCCGACGCAACGGCTTCATTCATACCGGGATCATTTATCTGGCCAACGGAGATCCAAGGCTCGCATATCAGTTTTCCAAAGATGAAAACAAATAGGAAACAATCTCTTCTGCGGATTTGTTCCTTAAATTGTTTTCATCTTTTATTTTGTCGGGATTCCAGCGAAACTGGTCATACTCTGTCAGATACGAGTAGTCTGCCGTACAATCCGGGTATTTTGCATACCAGTCCGGCGCGTATCCGGCCATGACGTGCCGGGCCAGCGCAAGAGCCTGGCTGTCCGGGTTTCCGTCGGCTGCCGGAGTTCCGCAAAGACGCACCCCCGGAGGAGAGGAGTGGATCAGCAGGATGCTTCCGTCCTGACAAGGCGCAAGCACGAGATAAATATGGTCTGAATTGGCCATGATATCGCCCGGGTCATAGCTTTCGATCTGATCGGCAGGGATCACTGTGCCCAGGCCAAGATCAGCAAGGTCAGGTTCTATACGATCAGAAAAATCGACATAGCCTTTTTCTCCTTTTTTATGCTCGAAAGTATTGTACAGCACCCACCCGATATAGCCTGAGCAGTCCAGCCCGTTATGGATCTCATATAAATGGTCCTGGAAATTATAGGAGGCGTCCTGCGCATCGGCAAATTCGATCCAGGAGGAGGCCAGCCCGAGCTGCCTGGTTTCGGGCCCGGATGCGGTGTCCTCTTCGTTCCATCCGCCGCCCCAGATATACATTACTTTTCCCAGCGGCTGTTTTGCCATCTCGAGCAGGGTGGACAGATCGGCTGTTCCGCTCGCTGTATTCTGGACGGGCAAATTCTTTTCAGGATGCGAAAACAGCCGGGAAAACCCGAAACAGGTCCCTGCGCTCAGAAGCAGGAGGCATAAACCGGCAAGTCCTAGACGTCTGTAATTGATCTTTCTGTGTTTCATATATTCACTGTAACATAACGGCTCTTTATTGTCGTCGTTTGTGGCTATTTCATACCGATTTCAAGCTGTTTTAAACCATTTTTTAGCCTATTTATTAGGCTTTTTTATTATATATATACTGAAAGCCTGTACATGCACATTTTATATATAGTGTGAAATGTCCCATTTTACGTCCAAGAGACACCAATTTTGCCCCAAATTTAAACTTCGTTTCAGCTTTATTATTAAGGATTTACGCACTTTTTCTTACATCAAAAAGAAAAAAGAGAAGTGTTCTGTTCACTCCTCCAATGCTTTAGCTTGCATATTTAAATTTTCAATTTCATTTCCTTCTTGTTGTTTTGGATCTATCACATAGAGTGTCTTGTTGTTTCGATCCAAGCGGAACGCTTTTATTCCATCCGGTAGTTTTCTAAATTCAATAGCTGTTTTTTCCATTCTTTTCCCTTTCTAAAGATTCAGATTAACCCTATTTAATGTACGATTTCTATTATATCATACTCATTTTATTTTCGAACAATCCCATCACAACAAATTACATTTAATGAAGAATAGCTTAAAATGTCAAAATAGAGCGATTCTTCTTTTAAAAAAGACATTCTAACGCTTATTGTGCCCTTTCTGCGCGTCTGTGAGCGTATTAAAAGGAAAGAGCTAATGCATAACGTTTTCTTTTTCATTTGTTCCTTTCAACACCGCAATCAGTGCGCTTGGATCGGCTAACGTCTTATCAACAATATCAATCTTTTGACGATCCATTTTCTTTTTATGCGTGAACTCTCGTTCTTTCAAATCATGATCTGCGGTTTGTCCCGTTATCGTTGCGATTAACTCGGCTGAACGAATGTTTCCGTCTAATGCCTTCTTTACTAACATAACAGCTAAAGCAATTTGAAAAGTGCTTTCTTCTTCATTGATCCCGAATTCATGAAGCATATTTTGTACCTTATCCATGCTTTGAGGTACTTTTTCATTCATAATTGTTTCCAAGGCTTGCTTTAGCTTTTTCTTTTGCCTTCTTGATTTTCCGCTTGCTATTCCTGCTTTTGTGGCGTTTTCTCGGCGTTCTTCGGGTGTTCTCTTTGCGTTAGGAATCAAATTCTTTTCGTTCATTGCTTTTCTCCTCTCTTTAAAAGAAGTGCCTTTTCCGACGCTCTATTCGTTTATCGGTTGTAATTTGTATCGTATCCGAACTTTTTACGCTCGGTTTGATCGTTCAGCAATTCACGAAACGCTATAACGGCTTTTTTGAACTCTTCAGCGTCCATTCTTTCTAAACTGTTCGGATTCAGGAATGTTTCACGTTTCAAGAATTCTGCTATTGTTCCTTCTTTTGCGGTTCGATCGTATCCGAATTGCTCCCGCTCGTTCGGATCGTAAAGCCTGTACCGAAATTCAATAACTGCGTCTTTAAACTCTTCGGGCTTCATCTTTTCCAATTCTTGAACTGATGGAAAACGATTTCTTTTTAAAAATTCGGTGATAATGTCGCAATCGGCAAATATTTGCAAATTAAACGGTCTGATTTTGTTTGATTTTGGTTTCATTTATTCGCTCCTTCATAAATAAAGCATTGCTTCGCTTTATGGAATAAAACGTCACTTATTCCAAGCCTTCCTCTGTTCTTGGCACAAATAAGTTTGTATTTAGAATTTTGGGACGCTCTATTATTTGTTTCGTCATATAGCAAAGTGATGGAGTGTGCGGTTTGTTCCACCTCTCCAGAATCTTTCAGGTCTTTTAATTGTGGTTGCTCTCCTTCTGCTCCTCGGTTTAACTGAGAAACAGCGAACACGGTACAATCAAAATCTTTTGTGATATTGTTCAGCTCAATCATAGTGTGTTGTACTGATTCACGGGTGTTATTGAATCCCTTATTTTTGATGTATCCTATATGATCGACGAATACAACACAATGCCCTTTTCTTGATTCTTTTGCTATGATCCTGCGTATTGAATCAATGCTTTTTGAACCATCAATAATAGCAATATTCAATCTATTTACATATCTCCAACAAGCGTCTACATATCGTGTGTTTTCCTCTTTGGTTAAATCGTTGTTTTCAATCTTGTTAATATCTACATTGCTTTGTAAGGCTAATAACCTACGGATAATTTCTATATTCGTCATTTCAAGATTGAAATACAATACTTTATAGCGTTCTCCAAGGTCATTAACTAGGTTTAGGGCATACGCTGTCTTTCCTACGCCTGTTCTAGCGCCTATCACGTTTACTGTATGCTTTTTTGGCCGTACATATTGCATGTACTTGTCGCGTTCAAAAATAAGCGATTCTTCGCTTTTTCTTGGAATGGTGCATAACTCGTCAAACGTCCATTTTTTTAATTTAGACGTATAATTGGAGTCTTCGATTTTTGCTATTTTTGTTTTCAGCTCGTCAAGCGTCGTATCTTCCTGTAATGCTTCTTTGCTCAATCGGTGAATATCCCGAATCGCTTTTTGTTCTCTAAGCTGAGAAAGGTAATTATCATAGTCGCCATACTGAAAGGCTTGATCCATTATTTTTAAAAAGTAATCTTGTGAGCTTTCCAGGAGTTTAGGAATAATATCATCATAAGGAATACTAGATACATTCCCTTTTTCGTGCAAAACATCCTTGCACACTTTGATTATTTCCTGGTGAACCGGTGTAACGAATAAATCAGGTTTTAAATTCGGATCTTTGAGCTTTTCAAGGTTTGTGATTGCCATTGAAATAACGTTCTGCTCTAAAAATTCTTGTTTTGATTTTTCCATGTTCTCGCCTCACTTTATGCTTTCAAAGCCTGCGTATAAATCGACTTTTTGTTTTTCCTTGTTAACGTGTACTCGTTCATTTAAATAGGATTCAAAATGCGATTCTCGAAATAAGGTTTCAGGACGTAAATATTTAGACTGTTCTGAATTAGTCCAATCTTTTACTTTGTTATCAATCACTTTGAAAAAATCTTCTTCTTTATAATCAAGCTCTTTCAGATTTTTAAATTTGATAACTGTATCTTTTGTATTGGGTCTGTAATTGCTTCCTGTGGATTCGTTCAAATGGTTTATGATCCTTGTCAATTCTTCTTGTTGATCCTGCGGAAGTTTTCCAAAAAGATTTTTATGTTTAGAACCTTTTTTCTTTATTTTTGGTCGTTTTTCATGACTATATATATCTTTACTATTCTTATCTATACTATACTGTGTATACATTTTGGATACATTTTGGATACATGTTGTATCCATAACGTTTTTTCTCATTGAATAGACTTTGTTTTCATCTATTGAAAGCTGTTCTTTTTCCTCTGTATAAATAGTGGGTGTGAAGCGATCCTTTTGTAGGTAGTTGTTCATTTTCCAATGAGTAATGACAATAACCCCGCTTTTAAACGGGATCACATAACCTTTTCTAATTAGCTCATCTAAACTTTCTTTGCTATTTCCTGTACTTCTGATAATCATGTTAGGTGAAGCTACAAACCCCTCGTCATCTGCTCTCATTCCTAAATCGAAATACAACAGTCTAGCCGGGATAGACATATCTAAGAACCTGTCTGTATTCACTGCGTCCAGGTTGAACATTCTTTTTTTTGCCATTTATGCACTCTCCTTTTCTTGACTTGCTTTTCTTTCGGGTGTTGCGTACATAATCATAATACCGCCCGTTTCACGCCTTATAGCGAGCCCTACAGCCTCTAAATTGTGCAAATCGGATTCTAAGGCGTTAATCCTCTTAATAACGCTTAACGGCTCCGAAATGAAGCCGTCTGCGTTTGCGTTTACTCCGAAATGAAAATAAAGTGCCTGTGTAGACAACGGGAGTTCTTGGAAAAGGTTCGAATTTACGACCTCTCTTGTGAAATTTCTCCTAGACATATCGGGAAGCTCCTTGATCGTTGTTTTCTTCCATAGCAAGAAGGGTTTTTCTTATTTCTGTTAGATTAGAAATGTTATAGCCTTTAAATCTGCGTTGAAAGTTCAATACTTCCTCTTGGGAATACATAAAATTTTTACCGGTCTTTGTTCCTTTTAATATGCCTTGGTCCTTGAACATTTGTACTTGGTTGCGGTGAACGTTCAGGATTTCCGCCACTTCGTCAGTGGTTAACATTTTGAGATTGTCTAAATACATGTGTTTTTTTGAGTAAATAAATGCGTGTGGAAATTAATATTTATTTACTATTCTCCTTTCTACTGTTCTGCGATTTCATCAATAATTTTCATGATTTTTTCTTTCTCTTCTTGCGGTAGTTCTTTACGGAACATTCTTGCAATGGTGTTTTCGCAAACGTCGTAAGCGTCCGCAATGCGCCAATAGGGAACCTTTTTAGAGCGTGCATAGTTTTTTAGTTCTTGATTTGCTTGTGTCATTTTTTTCTCCTTTCTGTGTGGTGGTGGTTGACTGTTCAAAATAACTCATTATATAATCTAAATGTAAACATCATTATATTAACTACCACCTATTTATATTGTAAATTGTCATTAATCGTTACGCAAACAAATTTATAATTGTAAATGATAAGGTTATAAGTTAGATAAAATATGATATTTAAGGAGTATATAAATGAAAGAACGATTAAAAGAACTTTTAGAGGAAAGAGGTATTTCTTATCAAAAGTTATCTAATGAAACGGGAGTTTCCACCAATACTATTTTTAAAATTATTAAAGGAAAATCTGAAAGCATTTCTACTGATACGCTTATAAAGCTGTGTAAATTTTTTAATGTGTCTACTGATTATTTTTTAGGGCTGAGTGATATTAGATCAACAGATTATGAAAATGCTGATTTAGCGCAAGAATTAGGGCTTAGTGTTTCTGCTGTACAAAACATTACTTCTTTAAATACGGAAGTTGAAAAAGGAAAATTTATCTCCGAAAAAATGGCTCTTGATAATTTACTTCAAAACAAAAACAAATTAATACGCTTTCTTGAGTATTTTTCTTACATGATAGCTGAGAAAAGCCACACTTCAGAAGTTATTCTAATGTTCCAAGCGGAAAATGATGTGATTATTCCACCTAGTCAAGGGCGACTTATTTATAGAAAATACATAGAAGAGGAGCTGACGGACACACTAATTTCAATTGCTAGAACATGCCCTGTCACTAAGCAAATGCTTATAACCAAAATAAAACTTCTGAAACAAGAAAGAGAACAATTAAAGCAAAATGAAAAAGGTAGAGCAAAAGATAATGAAGCTTTTTTTATCCTTAGCAAACTTTCAAGATTAAAAAACGAGTTGAAAGAATTAGAGTTTGAAAACGAATTTGACAAGTTGGATTTTGAACAACAATTAAGGCTTAATGATCTTTTATAAAAATAAAAGCCCCGCGCTACCAACACGGGACGGATGTAAATATAAGTTTCCACACGCATATTTACATCCTTATGTTACCACAATTCAGAAGCTACCAACAAACGAATTGTGAATGATATAAGGAGTTTTTAACTCCTTGAAATCGGTTATTTAATAGCATTTAGCAATTATAAGAATGGAGTTAAAAAATGAGAATAGAAAAAAGAGTTGCCAAAAGGGCAAAAAGCGGATATACATACCGCGTAAAAATTAATTATGTTGATGAATACGGGATTAAACAAACCTATTCAAAAAGTGGCTTTGAAACTAAAAAAGAAGCTCGGGCGCATGGTGTAGAAATTGAGCACGAACTTCAAACAAAAGGCGTTTTGCAAAAGGATACCCTTAAAACTTTGAATGATTGTTTCTTGGAATCTATGGAACTTGAAAAAAACAGTTTATCGCGAAATACCATAATTCATTACAATGACGTTTTTAAAAATCATGTCAAAAGTCAACGTATTGCTCAAATTCCAATTAATCGAATTAATTATACAATGTTGCAAACACATTTCAATCAGTTAAAAACATTAGGAAAAAGTTTAGTCACTGCACAAAAAATTATCTTTAACCGGGCTTTCCGACACGCATTAAAATGCGGTTATATTCAAAATAACCCAATGCACGACATTAAAGTTTCCTATAAGGAAAGGAATGTCGAAACACACGTTTTAACGTATGACGAACTAGAGAACGCCATAAGTTGCTTTCTTGATATGCGCGGAAACTTCAATAAATATTCCTACTGTATAGCCACTTATTGCGGATATTATCTTGGGCTTAGAATTTCTGAAATCTTGGCTCTCGAAAAAACAGACTTTGACTTTGAAAATAACGTAGTTACTATTTCTAAAAAGTTAGAATCTCGCCATTTGAAGAAATCCGAAATGTATTTAACCGAAAATATGAAAACAAAAGCGAGTAAAGCCGTTTTGCCACTTCCTGCACCGTTGAAAACAATTTTACTTGAATGGTTTGCCTTTGATCCTTATGACTTGGTATGTTGCGATGAATCAGGAGATTTTATTCATGAATTTGCCTTTGGAAGAGCTTGCAAAAAAATCGGTAATAAACTAGGGTTTTATTTTCATCCTCACTGCTTACGACAAACCTACATAACAAATATTGTACAATCGGGTTGTGATATAAAAACCGCTTCAAAACTCGCAAGACACAGTAACACACAGACTACCCTTGATGTTTATACCCATACAAACGAGGAAGCCAAAAAGAATGCAATTAACAAGGTTTTCGGAAACATTGACACCAAAAATGCCCCAAATTTAAAAGTATTCAATTAGGAAGCATTAAAAAAGACTTTATTTAAAGTGATATTTATAGCTTATAGCTTTAATGTTTCATATATTCACTATAGCTTAATTAACGAACAAGTATAATTGGAATGATTGAAAAAGGAAAATGGATACGATAAAATTATGTGAACCATTCGATGACAGAAAGGAACAAACTATGGCATTTGAATCATTATCGGAACGCTTGAACAAAGCGATAAAAAATATTTCCGGACAGGGAAAACTTACTGAAAAAAATATGAATGACATGCTCAAGGAAGTGCGCATGTCGCTGCTTGAAGCCGACGTGAATTACGGCGTGGTCAAGGAATTTGTTGAAAATGTAAAGCAGAAAGCGCTGGGACAGGAAGTGCTCGATTCGCTCAATCCCGGACAAATGGTCGTCAAGATCGTTCATGATGAACTGCAGGCTCTTTTAGGCGAAAGCGACGCCAAGCTCCATTTTAAAAAGCAGGGCATAACGAATATCATGATGGTCGGTCTGCAAGGTACAGGTAAAACGACAGCTTCTGCGAAAATCGCACGATTTGCCAAGGATAAGCTGAAAAAACGTGTACTGCTTGCTGCGTGCGACGTCATTCGTCCGGCAGCGATCGAACAGCTTCAGACGCTGGGAAAAAGCATTGATGTGGAAGTGTTCAGTCTCGGGGCGCAAACGGATGCGGTGACAACTGCCAAAAAAGCGCTTGAATACGCAAAAGAGCATCAGAAAGATCTGGTGATTTATGATACGGCCGGACGTCTGCATATTGATGAGCAGCTTATGGACGAGCTGAAGGAAATGAAGGAAATCGTGCAGCCGGACGATATCCTGCTCACTGTCGATGCGATGACCGGACAGGATATCGTGACGGTTGCCCGCGAGTTTAACGAACAGCTTGCGATTACGGGCCTTGTTGTAACAAAGATGGACGGCGATGCGCGCGGCGGCGGTCTGCTTTCTGTCCGTTCCATTACGGATGTGCCTGTCATGTTCGTTTCCAATGGCGAGAAGGTAGACGATCTCGAGGAATTCCATCCTGACCGGATGGCGGACAGGATCCTGGGCATGGGCGACATCATGACCTTTGTGGAACAGGCACAGGAGAAGATCGACATAGAGGTCCAGAAGCGGGCTGTCCAGCGGATGAATGAAGGAATATTTACTTTCAACGATCTTCTTGATCAGTTCGGCCAGGTAAAAAAGATGGGATCGATGCAGAAAATGCTCAATATGATCCCGGGCATGGGAAAGATCAGCGGCAAGATCGATGATGAGCAGGTCAACGGCAGCGTGAAGAAAAGCGAAGCCATCATTCAGTCGATGACGCCGTATGAAAGAGAGCATCCGAGCTGTTTAAAAGCGAGCCGCAAATCGCGTATTGCCAAAGGAGCCGGCGTAAAGGTCATGGACGTCAATCGTCTGATCAGCCAGGTCGAACAGATGCAGACCTTGATGAAGATGATGAAATCCGGATCCGGGGTTCCGAACATGAATATGCTGCAGGGAATGCAGAAAGGCGGCGGGGCATATGGTGCCAGCAAACATGCCGGATCGAAGAAAAAGAAAAAATCAAAATCAAAGAAAAATAAAAAATAGGATACTGTAAAGCAAAAATACTTGACACCATATTTTCCTTTTGCTAGAATAAGCCTGCATTAATCGAAAGGAAAATAAAATCATGGTAAAATTACGTTTAAAAAGAATGGGTAAAAAGGGACATCCTTTCTACCGTATTGTAGCTGCTGATTCAAGAAGTCCTCGTGACGGCCGTTTCATTGAAGAAATCGGAACATATGATCCGATGAAGGCTGATAATAAAGTGAAATTGAATACAGAAGCTGCGATCCGCTGGATCAAGAACGGTGCTCAGCCTACTGACACTGTACGTTCGATTCTGTCAAAAGAAGGCGTGCTTAAAACTCTTCACGAAGAAAAAGCCGGAAAATAATGACAGACCTTGAGAAAACGCTGTTTGATCTTTGTGCACCACTGGTCGATGACGAAAAATCATTATCAGTGAAAACGATGTCGAGCTCAAACGAAAACGAAATCTCATTGTATGTATATGCAAACAGTGAAGATGTTGCTCGGCTGATCGGACGTAAAGGTGTCATGGCGAGCGCATTGCGCCAGATGATGTCCATTGCATCCCGCAATGAAGACAAACATATTGCGGTAAAATTCGAAGCGTATTAGGATGCGGTAACGCATCCTTTTTTTGGAGGTATTTATGATTCAAGTTGCGAAAATTATCAATACGCACGGCCTGAAGGGAGAATGCAAACTGTATTTGTATACAGATGATCCCGGACATCGTTTTGAAAAGGGAAGAATTTTGTATCTGAACGAGAAAACGCCGCTGAAGGTCGTTCGTTTCCGGATGCAGAAAGGTCTGGGCTATGCTTTTTTTGAAGGGATCGATTCGATCGATGAAGCGGAAAAGCTCAAAGGAGACAGCTTGTATATCCGTATGGAAGATCTGCCTGAAACAGAAGAAAACGAATATTACTATCATGAGCTGAATGGCTGCACAGTAAAAAACGAGCAGGGCGAAGAACTAGGCACTGTCACCGATCTGCTCGAAACAGGAGCCAACCTCGTTCTTCGGGTCCGGAACGGGAAAGACAGCTTTCTGGTACCGTTTGTGGACGCCTTTATCAAGGATGTCAATGTAAGCGATAAAGTGATCGTGATCGAAGAAATGGAAGGACTGCGATGAAAATTACGGTCCTTACTTTATTTCCGGAATATTTTGACGGTTTAATGAATACGTCGATCATTAAAAGGGCGTATGAAAAAGGCCTGTTTTCTTTCGAAGCGGTCGACTTTCGCAAATATACGAAGGAAAAGCACGGTCATGTGGATGATACCCCGTATGGAGGAGGAGCGGGCATGCTTTTGATGTGCCAGCCGATCATCGATGCGATCCATGCGGTGCGTACAGAAAACAGCCTGGTCATCATGCTGACGCCGCAGGGAGAAACGTTTCAGCAGACAAAAGCCACACAGCTTGCGCAGGCAGACCATCTGATCTTTTTGTGCGGCCATTATGAAGGCTTCGATGAACGGATCCGCGATTATGTGGATATCCAGATGTCTCTGGGAGATTTTGTGTTGACTGGCGGCGAACCGGCGTGCGCGGTCATGTGTGACGCGATCATCCGTCTGCTGCCCGGAGTCATCAGACAGGACAGCAGCGACGACGACTCTTTTTCGAATGGTCTGCTTGAGTATCCCCAGTATACCAAGCCGTATGAATATGACGGAAAAAAGGTGCCGGATGTGCTGCTGAGCGGCCATCATGAAAATATTCGCAAGTGGCGCCGGGAACAGGCTGTCATAAAAACGGCTTCCTATCGTCCTGACCTGCTCAAAAAAGTAAAGCTCACAGAGCAGGAACAAAAACTTGTGCGTGAAATATTGAAAACAAAATAGCGATGTGCTATTCTATTTAAGAATGTGCTGGTTCCGCTGATCGTTTGAATCATGAATCTGAAAATGCACAGCATGAACAAGGAGGAAACTATGAATTTAAATTTAGTTCGCGAGATCACAAAATCTCAGCTGAAAAAAGACATTCCTGAATTCCAGTCAGGTGCTACGGTACGTGTACACGTAAAGATCAAAGAAGGCGACAAGAGCCGTATCCAGGTTTATGAAGGTGTCGTTACAGAACGTACTGGCGGAGGGATCACTGAATCCATCACAGTTCGTAAAATGTCCAGCGGTATCGGTGTAGAACGTAAGTTCCCGATCCATTCACCGATCGTTGATCATATCGAAGTAGTTCGCCAGGGTAAAGTTCGCCGCAACAAACTGCGTTATCTGCGTGGACGTTCCGGTAAGGCAGCTCGTCTTAAAGAAGTCAGAAAATAAAATTAAGCCGGTTTATCCGGCTTTTTTCATATTATAATAATAAAAAACAAGAACGGGAAAAGGAGTTTCTATGACAGAAGAAAAGAAATCATCGATCGGAAAAGAAATACTCGACTTTGTCAAAGTGTTTGTTGTCAGTGCGGTTGTCGTGCTGCTGTTTGCGAATTTTATCGCTCATCCAGTAACGGTGATCGGACACAGCATGGACCCGACGCTGGCGGATGGAGAATATGGATTTACAAGCGTGATCTCGGCCAGATTGTCCGATCCGCAGCGCAATGAGATCGTGGTCGTTACAATGACCGATCCGGAAACCGGAGAAAAAAGCGAATGGGTAAAGCGCGTGATCGGAATGCCGGGCGATACGATCGAATGTCGAAACGACGATGTATATGTAAATGGCGAAAAGATCGATGAGTCTGCATATATTGATCAGGAATATAAAGACTCGCTGCTCGAAAAATATGGATATTTCAATAAAACTCTGCAGACGACCCCGGAGAACCCGGAACCTCAGATCGTGCGGGACTGGGGACCGGTCACATTAGGAGAAGATGAATATTTTGTGATGGGCGATAACCGCCCGTATTCGAAGGATTCAAGAGATCCTTCCGTTGGTCCGGTCAAACGGGATCAGTTTTACGGGAAGGGAGTGCTTGTGCTGTTCCCGTTTTCAAAATTCGGCATCAAGTAAAAGGAAAGTGAACGGGCTTTCCTTTTTTGGCAAAGAAGCCTATGGAGTACAATAAACGAAAGGATGTGAAAATATGGCGCAGAAAAAAAAGACAAAAAAGAAGGCGCAGGAAAAAACCGATACAAATACCTCAAACATTAACTGGTTTCCTGGTCATATGACCAAAGCAAAAAGACAGATGGAGGAAAATATGAAAAAGGTGGATTTCGTGATCGAGATCCGTGATGCCCGAATTCCTATGTCTTCGAAAAACCCGATGATCGATGAGCTGATCGGCAATAAACCAAGACTGATCATTTTATCTAAAAAAGACAAAGCGGACCCGCAGAAAACAAGAGAATGGATCGATTATTTCCGGAATGACCATCAGATGGCTGTTGCGCTCGATCTGATCAGGGACTCCTACAAAAACACGATCATCGAAAGCGGGGAAAAACTATGTGCCGCTTTGATAGAAAAACAGAAACGCAGAGGGATCAATCCTCGGGCCCTGCGTGCGATGGTATGCGGCATTCCGAATGTAGGAAAGAGCACTTTTATCAATACTCTGGCAAAAAGAAAAGCGGCCCAGACCGGCGATCGCCCGGGCGTTACAAAATCGCTGCAGTGGATCAAGCTCGATAAGGCCATCGAACTGCTCGATACGCCAGGCGTGCTGTGGCCTAAATTTGAAGGAGAGTATGTCGGAGAGCGGCTTGCCCTGCTAGGGTCGATCCGCGACGAAGTGGTCACACAGGACGATCTTGCCTTTTACGGCTGCAAATGGCTCATGGAAAATGATCCTCAAGCTTTGGCGGCCGCCTATGGGATCGAACTGCAGGATACGCCCTATGATACGCTGCTCGAAATTGGCCGGAAAAGAGGGTACCTGCAGAAGGGTGCGGTAGATGAAAACCGTTTGATGCGGTCTTTTGTAAAGGATATCCGGGAAAATAAAATTGGAAGGATCACCTGGGAGAGCGTTCATGATCAGCCATCCGCTCGAGATTGATTACTGGAATTCCAGTGCCCGTATCGTAGGGATCGATGAAGCAGGAAGAGGTCCGATTGCCGGTCCTCTGGTGGTCGCAGGCGTCGTTTTCGATAAAGGCTACCGCAACGAAGAAATTGATGATTCCAAGAAGCTGAGCGAGAAAAAAAGGGAACGCCTCTTTGAACAGATTATCGAAGATGCGAAAGCGTATGAGATCCTTGTCGTCTGCGAACAGACAATTGATGCGCTGAATATATACCGTGCGACACAGGTGGCAATGGAGCAGATCGCCAAGGATCTGAAAGGGGATCTTGTGCTGACGGATGCCATGCCGCTCCGGAATTATGACGGATCGTTCGTGGCGGTAGTAAAAGGGGATCAGAAATCGCTTTCTATTGCTGCGGCAAGCATCCTGGCAAAAGTGACCAGGGATCACTGGATGTTTAAGCTGGATGCGATGCATGAAGAGTACGGTTTTAAAAAGCATAAAGGCTATCCGACAAAACAGCACATAGAAAATTTGAGCCGTTACGGCGTGCTGGATATTCACCGGAAAAGCTACGGACCGGTGAAAAAGCAGCTCGAAATTAAATTATTTTAAAAAAAGGTACAGTAAAGACGGATTTATTCGTATATAAATACTATGAAATATAATTACAGACTAGCTATTTTATTTTACAGTGTTTTATATGGCGGCGACTGGGAATCGATTGCTTCGGCAATAAAGAACAAGGAACCGTATCAGATCCTGAACTGTCCTTTTCATTTTGTGACGATTGGCGAAAAGGAGTATCCTGCGTGCTTTTATGATCTCGACTGCCCGCCGTGGATCGTTTTTTACATAGGAAACCTGAGCCTTATCCATGAGCGGGCTGTGGGCGTGGTTGGCGCAAGAGAGTGTTCTGAGGAGGGAAAAATAAATACTCGTGCCGTCGTTAATGTATTGAAAAGAAAATATGTGATCGTATCCGGTCTGGCGAAAGGGATCGATTCTTTTGCTCATGAAGCGGCGCTGGACCAAAAGACGATCGGGGTGCTGGGCTGCGGTATCGATGTGGTGTATCCGAAAGCGAACGCAGCTCTGTTCGAACGGATGAAAAAAGATCATCTGATCCTTTCGGAATATCCGCCGGGAGTCAAGCCGTACGCAAAGCATTTTCCGTGGCGCAATCGCCTGATCGCGTCGATCGGCACGTGTCTGATCGTGATCGAGGCGGGCATGAAAAGCGGGACGATGCTGACAGTCAATGAATGTCTTGATCTGGGAAAGGATGTCTATTGTCTTCCTAAAAAATTCGGCGAAAAGAAGTTTCCTGGGTGCAACTATCTTATTGCCAATGGCGCACAGATCATCGCTTCGATCAAAGATATCCAGGAAATATAGCGGAAAATAAAAAATCAAAAAAAGTATTGACAAAGAGGAGGGGAAAGGGATATCATGACAAAGCTTTCCGGCAAACTGTCATCTAAAAATATTGAAAAATATTATAAAAAATAGTTGACAGATAAATCGGAGCATGGTATATTAAACAAGCTGAAGGACAGCGGAAAGCCGCTCGAAAAAAAATCGGGATTCCGGCTTGACGAATCCTTCGCGACGAGTTAGTATAAACGAGCTGTCGGAAACGGCAGCGAGGGACGATCTTTGAAAACCTGACAGAAACGAATAGTTTTAGAAGAAAAAAACGTACAAGTACGAGAGAACTAAAATTACACGTCGATTTCTTGAGAAACACCTGAAAAGAAAAAAAGAGATAACAGAAACAAAAAAAGAGTCAATATCAAATGGAGAGTTTGATCCTGGCTCAGGATGAACGCTGGCGGCATGCCTAATACATGCAAGTCGAACGAGGCATCTTCGGATGCCTAGTGGCGAACGGGTGAGTAACACGTAGGGAACCTGCCCATGCGGCCGGGACAACTTCCGGAAACGGATGCTGATACCGGATAAGGAAAGCGAAGGCATCTTTGCTTTGTTAAAGGAGCTGCAAGGCTCCGCGCATGGATGGACCTGCGGTGCATTAGCTGGTTGGTGAGGTAAAGGCTCACCAAGGCGACGATGCATAGCCGGCCTGAGAGGGCGAACGGCCACACTGGGACTGAGACACGGCCCAGACTCCTACGGGAGGCAGCAGTAGGGAATTTTCGTCAATGGGCGCAAGCCTGAACGAGCAATGCCGCGTGAACGAGGAAGGTCTTCGGATCGTAAAGTTCTGTTGAGAGGGAAAAAGGGTCACCAGAGGAAATGCTGGTGAAGTGATATTACCTTTCGAGGAAGTCACGGCTAACTACGTGCCAGCAGCCGCGGTAATACGTAGGTGGCGAGCGTTATCCGGAATGATTGGGCGTAAAGGGTGCGTAGGCGGCCTGTTAAGTCTGAAGTGAAAGGTACCGGCTCAACCGGTACAGGCTTTGGAAACTGGCAGGCTGGAGGACAGGAGAGGGCGGTGGAACTCCATGTGTAGCGGTAAAATGCGTAGATATATGGAAGAACACCAGTGGCGAAGGCGGCCGCCTGGCCTGTTACTGACGCTGAGGCACGAAAGCGTGGGGAGCAAATAGGATTAGATACCCTAGTAGTCCACGCCGTAAACGATGAGGACCAAGTGTTGGGGAAGACCCAGTGCTGCAGTTAACGCAGTGAGTCCTCCGCCTGGGGAGTATGCACGCAAGTGTGAAACTCAAAGGAATTGACGGGGGCCCGCACAAGCGGTGGAGTATGTGGTTTAATTCGAAGCAACGCGAAGAACCTTACCAGGCCTTGACATAGGGTGCGAAGCTATGGAGACATAGTGGAGGCTAACATCCATACAGGTGGTGCATGGTTGTCGTCAGCTCGTGTCGTGAGATGTTCAGTTAAGTCTGGCAACGAGCGCAACCCTCGTGATGTGTTACCAATATTGAGTTAGGGACTCACATCAGACTGCCGGTGACAAACCGGAGGAAGGCGGGGATGACGTCAAATCATCATGCCCCTTATGGCCTGGGCTACACACGTACTACAATGGCGGCAACAAAGGGCAGCGAGGCAGCGATGCCGAGCGAATCCCAAAAAAGCCGTCCCAGTTCGGATTGGAGTCTGCAACCCGACTCCATGAAGTTGGAATCGCTAGTAATCGCGGATCAGCATGCCGCGGTGAATACGTTCTCGGGCCTTGTACACACCGCCCGTCAAACCATGGGAGTGGGCAATGCCCGAAGCCGGTGGCGCAACCTGAAAAGGAGCGAGCCGTCGAAGGCAGGGCCGATGACTGGGGTTAAGTCGTAACAAGGTATCCCTACGGGAACGTGGGGATGGATCACCTCCTTTCTAAGGAGAAAGCGAAGAAGGTGTAAAGACGTGAGAAGGAGTTCTGTCAGGTTTTCAGGGATTGTCCTGAGAGCAGAAATCGATCTTTGAAAATCATCATACACAAATTTGAAGAAAAGACACAATAGATAAGAAGAGAAGAGGTCTTGAAAGCAAGTTGTGGAAGATAACACTGAGAAACAGTTAAAGAAATAACAGTTTTCATCAAAAGAAGAAAAATCTTGTAGAAAGCACATTGAAAGAAACTAGAGAACCAACTGATCAAGTAGGCAAGGGCGTACGGAGGATGCCTGGCCACTCGAAACTGAAGAAGGACGCACCGAACTGCGAAAAGCGGCGCCGAGCTGTAAGGAAGCGAAGACACGCCGATGTCCGAATGGGGGAACCCGGCATAGAGAAAGCTATGTCATCCTCGGATGAAAAAGATAGTCCGAGAGAGAGGTACCCGGGGAACTGAAACATCTAAGTACCCGGAGGAGAAGAAAACAAAAGTGATTCCCCGAGTAGCGGCGAGCGAAAGGGGAGCAGCCCAAACCATCGGGAGATGGGGTTGAAGGGGTTCTGAGAAAGCAGAAGCAGAAGATAGCCGAACGTGAACGGAAGCACGGCCGAAGAAGGTGAAAGCCCTGTAGGCGAAATCGGAAGCGGAAGCGAGGAACACCCTGAGTACGGCGAGACACGAGGAATCTTGTCGGAAGCAGGCGGGACCATCCGCCAAGGCTAAATATAAACGAGTGAGCGATAGAGAAAGAGTACCGTGAGGGAAAGGTGAAAAGAACCGCGGGAGCGGAGTGAAAGAGAACCTGAAACCGTATGCCTACAAGAAGTCAGAGCCCGTCAAGGGGTGATGGCGTGCCTTTTGTAGAATGAACCGGCGAGTTGCGTCAGGATGCGAGGTTAAGCTGGAAAGAGCGGAGCCGAAGCGAAAGCGAGTCTGAATAGGGCGAAGAGAGTAGACTGATGCAGACCCGAAACCGGGTGATCTAGCCATGGGCAGGTTGAAGCAGAAGTGAAATTCTGTGGAGGACCGAACCGACTACCGTTGAAAAGTTAGCGGATGACCTGTGGCTAGGGGAGAAATTCCAATCGAACCCGGAGATAGCTGGTTCTCCCCGAAATAGCTTTAGGGCTAGCGTCGGCCGATGAGCGAGGGAGGTAGAGCACTGAATGCATGATGGCCCCATCCCGGGGTACTGAATGCAATCAAACTGCGAATGCCCTCGAAGGAGAAGGCCGGCAGTCAGACTGTGGGTGATAAGGTCCATGGTCGAGAGGGAAACAGCCCAGACCGCCAGCAAAGGTCCCGAAATACAGGCTAAGTGGAAAAGGATGTGGGGACGCACGGACAGCTAGGAGGTTGGCTCAGAAGCAGCCATCCTTTGAAGAGTGCGTAACAGCTCACTAGTCGAGTGGCCCTGCGCCGAAAATGTACCGGGGCTAAGCCTGATACCGAAGCTGCGGATATGGAAACATATGGTAGGGGAGCGTTGCATGCAGGAAGAAGTATCATCGCGAGAGGATATGGACAGCATGGAAGTGAGAATGCCGGTGTGAGTAGCGAGATGCAGGTGAGAATCCTGCACACCGGAAGCCCAAGGATTCCAGGGGAAGGTTCGTCCGCCCTGGGTAAGTCGGGACCTAACGCGAGGCCGAAAGGCGTAGCGGATGGAAAGCAGGCGGAGATTCCTGCACCCGCGCGATACGAGGCGAAGGAGTGACGGAGACGGGATAGGCAGCCCTCTGAACGGATTGAGGGCCAAGCGCAGCAGTCGGATACCAGGCAAATCCGGTATCGGAAGACAGGGCGTGAAGGGGAAGCGAAATCTGCGGAAAGTAGCGAAGTGCCGAATACGGCTTCCAGGAAAAGCTTCTAGCATAGGGGTATCGAGCGGCCCGTACCAAAACCGACACAGGTGGGCAGGCAGAGAATGCCGAGGTGAGCGAGAGAACTGTTGCCAAGGAACTCGGCAAAATGGCCCCGTAAGTTCGCGAGAAGGGGCGCTCATGAAAGTGAGCCGCAGTGAAAAGGCCCAAGCGACTGTTTAACTAAAACACAGCTCTCTGCGAAGCCGCAAGGCGAAGTATAGGGGGTGACACCTGCCCGGTGCTGGAAGGTTAAGGGGATCTGTCAATCGGAGACGATGAAGCAGTGGTCCGAAGCCCCAGTGAACGGCGGCCGTAACTATAACGGTCCTAAGGTAGCGAAATTCCTTGTCAGGTAAGTTCTGACCCGCACGAAAGGTGTAACGATTTGGGCGCTGTCTCGGCAGCAGGCTCGGTGAAATCTTAGTACCTGTGAAAATGCAGGTTACCCGCAACTAGACGGAAAGACCCCATGGAGCTTTACTGCAGCTCGGCATTGGGTACTGGACGGACATGTACAGGATAGGTGGGAGACGAAGAGACATACACGCCAGTGTATGAGGAGTCGATGTTGGGATACCACCCTTGTGCGTCCGGGGCCCTAACCCAGGTCCGTGAACCGGATCGGGGAGAGTGCCAGGCGGGCAGTTTGACTGGGGCGGTCGCCTCCCAAAGAGTAACGGAGGCGCCCAAAGGTACGCTCAGGCTGGATGGAAACCAGCTGACGAGTGCAAATGCAGAAGCGTGCCTGACTGTGAGAGCAACAACTCGAACAGGGACGAAAGTCGGGATTAGTGATCCGGCGGTGCCGAATGGAAGGGCCGTCGCTCAACGGATAAAAGCTACCCTGGGGATAACAGGCTGATCTCGCCCAAGAGTTCACATCGACGGCGAGGTTTGGCACCTCGATGTCGGCTCATCGCATCCTGGAGCTGGATTCGGTTCCAAGGGTTGGGCTGTCCGCCCATTAAAGCGGTACGCGAGCTGGGTTCAGAACGTCGTGAGACAGTTCGGTCCCTATCTGTTGTGGGCGAAGGAGATCTGAGGGGAGCTGTCCTCAGTACGAGAGGACCGGGATGGACCTGCCTCTGGTGCATCGGTTATCACGCCAGTGGTACAGCCGGGTAGCCAAGCAGGGAAGGGATAAGCGCTGAAAGCATCTAAGCACGAAGCCCACCCCGAGATGAGATCTCCCATTCTGAAAAGAAGTAAGGCCCCTCAAAGACGATGAGGTAGATAGGCCGGAGATGGAAGCGCAGCGATGTGCGGAGTTGACCGGTACTAATCGGCCGAGGACTTGATCAGAAGAGATGAAGACGTCCGCGACTTGCCAAGACCGATTGTGGAAGAGGGTGTATGGTGATTTTGAAAGATCGATGGAAAGCGTGAAGAAGATCCGGTGGCGATGGCGGGGTGGAAACACCTGTACCCATCCCGAACACAGAAGTTAAGCACCCCAGCGGCGACGATAGTTGGCCTTGCGCCTGCGAAAATAGCTCGCTGCCGGGTCTTTTTTTTGTCCTGTTTTCATACAGGACTTTTTTGTTTATCTCATATACCAGTCATTAAAAAACGTACAAGGGAAAATCGTGTTACAATAAGAACATGATTGATATTACGAACCTGGAGCCAGAAAAGATCCAGAATAAAAAAGAGAATAATACAAAAAATAAGACCGATTTTTTCAACCGCGTCATCCAGAATATCGATGAGTACGTATGGAAGAGCATTTCGGCAGATAAGTATGATAAAGTGAGAAAATTGTATATCAATTTGTGCAATTATATCCACGATAAATTTCCGGATCTGGAGTTTACCCGTAATATATGCATCGATATTTTCGTCTACTGTGTCAATGATATTTCATATCACGACCCCTATTACGAATATGCTCCTTTGGTAGCCGAGGCTGGTAAAGAAGTAATGGAGGCGATCCGTGCTTACATCATGCAAAATGACATTTTGCACGATACCCATTATCGCTTTACTCCTTTGTGGTGGGATCCGACCGGCACGCTTCGGAAGGAACACTTTCTTTCTCCCGCCCAGGTCCGTCTTTTAAATATAACCCCTGCAAGGAATTCCAGGCTATTTCAGCATCCCGCCATTGCCCGCCACATCATTGAAATCTACCTTCATCTGATCGATCGGCTGCTCGAAGAACAAGCCTTCCCAAAACGAAGCGTGATAAAGAAGAGGATCAAGGCTATTCTTGATAACCAGTATTACTTTAGAAAACGAAATTCCTCTTTTAACAATTTTTTACGTTATCTTTTAAAAGTGAGTGAAAATATCGTACGCAAGGATCTTCCTTCAAGCCGGCTTACCAAAGTGCTGAGCGAAGAGAAGGAAATCGAGGCCATCAAAAATCGTCTGCTTAAAAAGGGCGCCGCGACTTTTGATCAGATCCTTTCTGAACAAAAATCCTCCCTGTCCGAAGAGGACGTGAATACTTTTGTGAGCGAACTGGAAAAACGCGGAGAACCGGTCTGGCCTTTTGTGCTTGATCAATTAAGAAAAGCCGATCCTGCCCGGCGTGCCGAAATAATCGGTAATCTTCCCCCAAACCAGGACAGGCTCTACAAGGAGCTATTAAAGGAGCCATATGATCTCAGGATCATTGCCCTGTACAAGCTCCTGCAGCAAAAGAAGACGCCTGCATTGCAGAAGCTTTTGACCCATACGATCCACTCTTCCTGGTACGGTCCATTCGAGGATCTGTTAAATAAAACGTGGGATCAGAAAGTATACGAAACCCTGCTGCAGATGAAAGAGCCGAAACGCCGGCACATTATTCTTTCCAAAGACGAGCTCGGTCAGGCAAGGAAACAGTTTCTGGACACTGTAGATACAGTAAATGCCTTTTTACCGGCCGAGCTGGATAATACGATCGCAGAAGAAAAAACAAATAATGAGCAGGCCATAGTGCCGCAGGAGAAGTGGAGCCTGAAAAATCTTGTACTGCGTCTTCTGGACCATCCGATGCCGATCGAACAGTTTGAGGATGAAGCGGCCGCTCAGCATACATTTTCCCAGTCGCTCATCGATCAGATCAATGAACAGTACTATGATCTTGTCAATGATGCCATCCTTATTGCCGATGGCGATCTTGTGCAGATCGACCCGTATTATATAAATTATGTCAAGGAGGCATTACATGAAAATTAATCCGAAAGAAGCCCATCAGATCATCACTTCTCTTGAAGGAGGTGTCGTTCCGAAACGAGGCATTCATCACCTGCTGGTCGGAAGAAAACAGGAAGTGGAGGAAATTATTTCGATCCTGCAGCATGTTGCGCAGGGACAGAGCGATATCCGTTTCTGGGCAGGAGATTTCGGGAGCGGAAAAAGCTTTATCCTGCAGACAATCGATACATTTGCGCTGGAAAAGGATTTTGTGGTTTCGACAATCGATCTGAGCCCGAACAGAGCGTTTTATTCTTCGACCGGGAAAGCGCGGACGCTCTACAGGGAAATCATGAACCAGCTTCATATCAAAACATGCCAGGACCGGTCGTGCCTGGAAATCCTGCTTCAGAAATGGATCACACAGCTTAGCCAGGAAAGCCGCGATAATCTGGAACCGGTCGTGTTCGGCACGTGCCGCCGCATCGAGGAAACTTTTGATACGTTCAAAATTCCTTTGATGGCTTATGATTTCGGAAAAGCGGTCAGTCTTTATGCGCAGGGAATGCTGGCAAATGATCGCGAACAGAAAATCGGTGCGCTTCGCTGGCTTCGCGGCGAGATCGACACGAAGACCGAATCCAAAAAGCTTCTTGGCATCTCAACGATCATCACGGATATGAACTGGTACGATGCGCTGAAAACATTTTGCGAATTTGTCGTGAAAGTAGGTTATGCGGGCCTTGTCGTCAATTTTGACGAGCTGGTCAATTTATATAAAATCCCAAGAAGCCAGACCCGCGCAAACAACTATGAAGTCATTCTTAATATGTACAATGAATGCAAGACAAATATGATCTCGCATATGTTCCTGAATTTTGGCGCGACCCGGAAGACCGTGTATGATATGTATCGCGGCCTTTCGAGCTACAAAGCGCTGGCTGGCCGTCTCGGGACAGAGCAGAAGGACCAGAGCCTGATCAATACAAATCGGACAGTTCTGGGGCTAAAGCCATTGACTCCGGCAGAGATCTATACATTGCTGGAACATCTGATCGAAATATACAATGCGAATTATCATACGGATCTGAATGTTTCTCCATCAGAAATCGAGCACTATATGGAGGAACAGCTCAATCGCCCGGGTGCGGATGAATTTCTGACACCGCGAACTGTCATCAAGGATTTTCTCGAACTTCTTGATCTGAAACGGCAGAATCCTGCACTTTCTTTTGACGATCTCATCCGATCCAAATTCAATGGCAGAGCTGTTGTTCGCGATGCAGACGATCACGATGATATCGAGGTGTTCTGATGTCCTCGTATCGACTGCTGTCCAAAGAGATCAGAGAATACATTTATGATCAGGGATGGCCTGCTTTGACCAAGATCCAGGAAGCTTCGATCAAATACGCAAAAGATACAGATGCCAATCTGATCCTCTGCGCACCGACCGCATCCGGGAAAACGGAAGCAGCTTTTCTTCCGGCCATTGATCATGCCGGCGATTTTAACAGGATCCCCATCCTTTATATTTCTCCGCTGGTCGCTCTGATCAATGATCAGTTTCGCCGGTTGAACGGTTTGTGCGATCAATTGAAAATTTCTTCTTTTATCTGGCATAACGAAGTGAGCCAAAGCCGCAAGAAAGCTCTTCTTGCCGATCCGAAAGGGATCCTGCTCATCACTCCGGAGTCGATCGAGGCGATCCTGACCATGCATCCTGAATATGCCGCCATCCTGTTCAGTGATGTGCGATGGGTCCTGGTGGACGAGATCCACAGCTTTATCGGCAATGACCGTGGATATCAGCTTCGTTCCCTTCTTGAAAGGATCAAAAGATATATGCATACGGATCCCCGTTATATCGGGATGTCGGCTACGCTGGGGAAAAAGGATATGGAGGCTGTAAAGCAGTTTTTTCCGTCGGATCGAAATACCCTGGTCCTGGCCGACCGGACAAAAAAGGAGCTGGAATACAAGCTGGAATTTGTTGAACCGAGCGGCGATTTCAAATGGGATTTTGAGCGGGTAACTGAAAAAATATACGAACGGTCAAAAAGGCATTCTTCTCTGCTGTTTGCCAATTCCAGACATACGGTAGAGGACTTTGCGTCCCGTCTTAAAAAATGGGGAGCCAACGACAATGTGCCAGTCAGCTATTTTGCGCATTATTCCAATTTGAGCAAAGAGCTGAAGCGAAGCGCAGAGCTTTTTGCCAAAGAAGAGGGGCTTCCCTTCCTGATCTGCTGTACCAGCACTCTTGAACTGGGGATCGATATCGGGGCCGTCGATGAAGTCATCCAGTACGATGCGCCGATGAGCGTTTCTTCGCTGGCACAGCGGGCAGGAAGAAGCGGGCGCCGGAACACTCCGTCACAACTGTACATGATCTCGAGCGAACCGTGGCTTTTTCTGCAGGCTTATGCGGCACTGATGCTTTTGAAAAAAGGAGAACTCGATTCTGTTCTTCTGATCAGCAGGCCGTACAATGTGTTTGTTCATCAGGTATTGTCCATCCTGCTTGAGCGCGGCAGCATGCCGTTTGATGAATTCAAGAATCTCAATCATTCCATGCGCGTATGGCAATGGGTGAAGGATGCTGAACGTTCCGCGATATTGAACTATTTGTTGAAACAGGAACTCATCGAATTGTGCGGCGGCGACGTAATTGCCGGCAGAGAGACGGAAAAACTATTGAAAAACGGTTCTTTCTTTTCTCTTTTCGAAGGGGAAGACAGTTATGTAGTGTATTATGGCAGCGAAAAGCTGGCAGAAGTTGTTCCGCCTCCATGGATGAAAAAGACAAGTCTGATCCTGATTGCTTCCAAAGCGTGGGAAGTTGTCCGTATGGATAGCAGAAAAAAAAGAATTGATGTGATCCCGGCAGAGGATGGACGCTCGCTCAAGCTCGGCATTCCGGGGATCATTGTATCGGATGCGATCCGGCAGGAAATGAAAACGATCATGGAACGGCCTGAACAGTATCCGGATTCGCGGCTTCTTGAAAAAGTGATCGGAAAGCGGAAAACCAGCTCGCTGATCAAAGACGAAGAGGGACAGCTCGTGCTTCAGACATTTCGAGGGACAAAGATCGATCATACGCTGATGCTTCTGCTGATGATCACAGCACATACGGATGCGCTGCGGTGCAGCGAATGGGATGCCTCCCTCTATTTTACAAATTCGCACTTTAATATGAGGAAGGAACTGGAACGCTGCATGAAGACGGAATGGGAACGCGAAACGATCTTCTCCTTTCTTAAAAATGATCCGGAGCGTG
This sequence comes from Erysipelotrichaceae bacterium OPF54, assembly GCA_022834735.1. Classification (GTDB taxonomy): domain Bacteria; phylum Bacillota_I; class Bacilli_A; order Erysipelotrichales; family Erysipelotrichaceae; genus Dubosiella. Next base: position 2,691,647 of record BQKD01000001.1, on the reverse strand, counting down.
TCGAAGCGTTTCTTGCGAAAACAAAGTACCGGGATCTGCTTCCGCCCTCTGTTCGTATCGATTATGTGATCGATAATCTGCTGGATATCGAAGGAACGAAAGAGTATTTGCGCACACTGGAACTGAACCGGGGATAAGTTTTCCCGGTTTTGCTTGCTTAACTTCCAAAAAAGGAGTATCTTATTAGAGGATTTAGTGATTATTGCGAAGAGGAAACACCTGTCTATCATCCCGAACACAGAAGTTAAGCTCTTCCGCGCCGAAGATAGTTGGCCTTGCGCCCGCGAAAATAGGTCGTCGCTAGATCTTTTTTTTTGGAGGGTGGATCATGGGAGTAAAAGAAGCAAGAGATCATTTGAAAAAATTCGGAATGGAAGAGGCTGTTATTACTTTGCCTTCTTCGAGCGCGTCAGTCGAGCTGGCTGCGCAGGCGCTTGGGATCCGGGCTGCAGAAGTGGCGAAGTCCCTGACTTTTGAAGCGGAAGAAGGATGTATCCTGATCGTACTGGCAGGAGACCGCAAACTTCATAGCGGAAAGTTCAAACGGACGTTTGGGATAAAGGCCCACATGCTGGCTCCTGAACTGGTAAAAAAATATACGAATCATGCGATTGGCGGAGTATGTCCTTTCGGCGTGAACAAAGAAACAAAGGTTTATCTCGATGAGTCGTTAAAGGCGTTCGATTTCGTTTATCCCGCTTGCGGCGAAAGCAATAATGCGATGAAAATTGCACCGCAGACACTTGCTCATATGTGCGATTCGCTAGGATGGGTCGACGTATCGAAACCAATGGAAAAACAAATAATTGGCTGTTCTGAATAATTTAAATTTATTGTTGACAACCGGAGCGAAGAAAGGTATCATAATAAAGCATTCAGCGAATGGGCCTGTAGCTCAGGTGGTTAGAGCGCACCCCTGATAAGGGTGAGGTCGTTGGTTCAAGTCCATTCAGGCCCACCATTTGCTGAATAATTATATGTGGGGTGTTAGCTCAGCTGGGAGAGCACCTGTTTTGCACGCAGGGGGTCAGGAGTTCGATCCTCCTACGCTCCACCATTTAGTAAATCCGTTCTCATTCCGATGAGAACTTTTTTATTTTCACCAAAAAGAGAATTTAAAATCTTTCTGAATAATTTAAATTTATTGTTGACAACCGGAGCGAAGAAAGGTATCATAATAAAGCATTCAGCGAATGGGCCTGTAGCTCAGGTGGTTAGAGCGCACCCCTGATAAGGGTGAGGTCGTTGGTTCAAGTCCATTCAGGCCCACCATTTGCTGAATAATTATATGTGGGGTGTTAGCTCAGCTGGGAGAGCACCTGTTTTGCACGCAGGGGGTCAGGAGTTCGATCCTCCTACGCTCCACCATTTAGTAAATCCGTTCTCATTCCGATGAGAACTTTTTTTATGCCTGTTTGTTACAAACACTCTATGACATTAACTTTTCCATATTCCTGACGTGTTATATAATGCAAAGCGGGGGCAGGCGGATTATTGCTGTGATCTGTTCGTAACAAAAAAATATTCGCACGCTCTTGAGGGAAGCATCTGTCATGGTGCTTCCTTTTGCTTTGTGCCGTTTTATCCCCCAACAACAAAAAACAAAGACATTGCTGCCTTTGCATTTTGAGTTTTAAGTAATTTATTTTTAGGAGAGAGATTATAGAAGAGATATTTAACGTGCTCCCTTAACACGGTTATAATATACCGGTTTTTTTTGTTTTCACTATAATCTTTTTTTGTGAAAAGATGTGAGTGTTGGATCAAATGTGGAAAATTAAAAGAAAATGAAGGGAAAATAAAGCGTATGTTATAATAGGAAAAACCGGAGGACCGATATGCTCTTATTTATTAAAAGTATTCCGCGGCTTTACCGCAGTGCACGAAAGGATCTCGCACGACATTTTTCGATGGCGTTTTCATCCTCTTTATCGATCGGGATCGCTTTGCTGATCGCCGCGCTTCTCGTGATAACGGCTGCCAATGTCAGCAGCTTTACTGATTCTGTCGAAAGCGAACTTGTCATTCAGGCATCGATCAATCCGACAGTCAGCGAAGAGGGAAAGACGCAGCTGTACGAACAAATATCCCGGATCGATAATATTCAAAGCATCGAGTATTCTTCCAAAGAACAGGAGCTTGATGAACTGATCGCTGAAAACGGCGATATCTTCTCGCAATATGCTCAGGAAGGGCGGAATCCGCTTTATGATGTATACGTTATCGTAGTAAAAGATCCGGCACAAATTGAAAAAGTATCTGAGCAGGTGGCAAAACTGAACGGCATTTCCGGCGTCAATTACGGCGGCAGTGCGATCGATAAGCTCGTTTCGCTTTTTAGCGGATTGCGCCGGTATGGCAGCCTCTTTGTGGCAGGAATGATCTTTCTGGCTATTTTCCTTATCCGGAACACCATTAAAATGACCATTCATGTGCGTCAGGAAGAAATTGCGATCATGCGCCAGGTTGGTGCTTATAACTGGTATATCAGCACCCCTTTCGTTATCGAAGGAATGATGATCGGAGCGTGGGGAGCGTTCATTCCGGCCCTTATTGCCGGTATCGGATATCCGCTCATGTATAATGCGATGCACGGAATTTTTATTTCCGGATTATTTCAGCTCATACCGCCCGTTCCTTTTCTTATATGGACCATTCTGGGCATGTTCGGCATCGGGATCCTGACCGGAATGCTCGGATCTTATCTAGCCGTTAGAAAGTTTGTAAGGTGGATACGATGAAAAAAATCATGAAACAATTCTCATCGGCTGTGGCCGTTGCTGCAGTAGCCGGTACGTGTCTTCTGCCCGTTCATGCCGAAGATTATTCCAATACCGAAGAATGGTATACGAAATGCACGAAGCCCCAATCCAGTGCCGAGGATGTCAAGGCATGCGAAGGGTTTCAGGAATATCAAAATGAAAAAAGACAGCAGCTGAGCGCGAGCATCAAAAACTTCAATGAATCCATCGCTTCGCTCGAAAATGATGTGGAACGTGTCTCTGCGCTTGCCCAGGAGCAGAAAGCGCTCGAAGAGGAACTGGCAACCCAGATCTCCCAGAAAGAAGCAGCGATTGCTTCGCTCGACGCGAATATTATCCAGCTGGAAAATGATATTGCCGCGAAACAGCAGGAAATAGAAATGTGGGATAGCCAGATCAAGGAACGCATGCGTTCGGAACAGTCTGCTCTAGGCACCAATATGCTTGTCGATCTGATCATGGGCAGCAAAGACCTTAATGATATGCTCCGCCGCATCAGCGGGATCGAACGGATCACCGAAAACGATCAGGATCAGATCTCGCAGCTCAATGCCCTCAAAGCCGAACTGGAGATCCAGCGCTCTGAAGTCGTGCGGCTTCGCGGGGAACAGGAAGCGCAGCGGCAGGAACTCGAAGAACAGAAACGTCAGGCCGAAGAGCTGGAAGCCAGCTATAATGCGCTGGTCGCACAATATGAACAAAGCATCGCCGAACTGCAGGCACGGAAACGATCAGCTCAGGCCGATATGGATTCTATTCGTCAGTTTACGATCACGAGCGCTATGGCAGGAACGACCATCGCCAGCGTGCCCGGCTTTGTCATGCCGATCGCTGGCGGCGGCCGATCAGCCGGAACGTGGGCTTATCCTTCGGGGGGCCTTCATTTAGGACTGGACTGGGCCGTGCCGATCGGAACACCGGTCGTTGCGCCGGCTGACGGCCTGATCCTTTATGCGGCCAATCCTGTGCCGAGCAATTCCGGCTATTTAGGCAACTGGGGCGGATATCCGGCTGGCGGAGGAAATACCGTCGAAATGCTGTGCAATGTCAACGGCACGCTCTATGCGATCTCCTTTGCTCACCTTGCCCGGGAAGGGATGAATGTCAGTGCGGGACAAACAGTCGCTCAGGGCCAGGTCATTGCGGCAACTGGAAATTCCGGCAATTCGTCCGGTCCTCATTGCCATATCGAAGTGTACAATTTAGGAAATATGAGTGTCGAACAGGCGGTGCAGCGGTTCTCATCCTCGGCCGACTTTGCATGGGGGACCGGCTGGAATACCACTTCCACTTCCTGCGAGGCCACCGGAGGCGCTGCTCCGTGCCGCGAACGTCCGGAGAAATTTTTCTCTTAGAAGGAGCAAGATATGATTGAATTAAACAATGTCACAAAAGCGTATCCAAATGGAGTGCATGCTTTGAATCATGTGGATCTTCATATCGAAGATGGCGAATTTGTTTATGTGATCGGTGCAACAGGATCTGGAAAAAGCACGCTGATCAAGCTGCTGAATGGAGAAGAAGTGGCTGACGAAGGAACGGTCATGGTGAATGGCGTGGACGTAGGCGCGCTCAAGCACCGCAAGGTTCCTGCGTACCGTCGAAATATCGGGTGCATTTTTCAGGATTACCGCCTGCTCCCGAAACTGACAGTACAGGAAAATATCGCGTTCGCTCTTGAAGTGATCGGGATGCCGAAAAAAGCGATCAAAAGCCGTGTGCGCGAGATCCTTGATCTTGTCGATCTTCGTGACAAGGCCCGCAGCTATCCGGATGAGCTTTCCGGAGGCCAGCAGCAGAGGGTCACGATCGGGAGGGCCATTGCCAATCGCCCAACGCTGCTGATCGCTGATGAGCCGACCGGAAACCTTGATCCTGAAAAGAGCCTGGAGATCATTCAGCTGCTTGAAAAGATCAACCATAATTTCGGGACGACGATCATCATGGTCACGCATGACCGCGATCTGGTGGATCGTTTCAAAAAGCGGACGATCATTCTTGACGGCGGCTATGTGATCCATGATTCGAGCGCGGGCGGGTATAAAAGCGTATGAGAAAACAGCTTACACTGCTAGGATACGAAATCCGCTATGCGTGGCTTGGCCTGAAACGTCATTTTCTGCTTTCTGTATCGGCTCTTTCGGCTGTCGGGATCACGCTCCTTCTTGTCGGCCTCTTTCTGATCATCGGCCTTCATATCGAGTATTTTACGAATAATGTTGAGAACGATCTGAGCATCCATGTGGTGCTCGATCCTGCGATCGTCGAACAAGGCGAACTGGATGCGATCCAGCAGGAGATCGAGAGCGTTCCGAATGTCTCCAGTGTCCAGTTTTCGAGCAAGGAAAACGAGCTGCAGCTCATGATCGATGAAAAAGGAGAAGCGTTTTCATTGTACGAGGGGGAACAGAATCCGTTAGGCAATGCATATTTTGTTCATGTGGTCTCCGGTGATGATCTGCCGTCTGTCAGTTCGCAGATCGATAGGATTCCGGGCGTATCTTCCGTCGCTTACGGAGGAGGAAGTGTCCGCTCTCTTGTCGAGTTGCTCGCAAAGGTGCGGCTGATCGGATCGGTCGGGATCGTCCTGCTTTTCCTTCTCTCGTTCTATTTGATTTATAATACGATTCGTACTACCATATATTCGCGATCCGATGATATCATTATCATGAGACAGGTCGGTGCGGAAAATTCGTTTATCAAGCGGCCGTTCGAAATTGAGGGTGTGATGATCTCGCTCTGTGGCGCTCTCGTACCTTTTTTGCTGATCAGCATAGGCTATCCGAAAGTATACAGTGCGATGAATGGCCGGCTGTTTGCCAGCGTGTTCGAGCTCATACCGCCTCATACAGTGATCATATGGTGTGCAGTCTTTATGCTCGTCAGTGCTCTGCTGATCGGTATCCTGGCAAGCTTTATTGCCGTAACGAAATATTTGAAAGAAAAACGATAGGAGCGGTCCTATCGTTTTGTGCCATAAAGGAAAGGGGATTGTATGAAAAAAGCAAAAAAACCAAGCGAAAAACTGACCAGGAAAGAAAAGGGAGCGATCACTGGTCTTTGTATTCTTTGTTTCGGGGCCGGGATTCTCGTGCCGGTCACTCTGGAAAAGACAAAACCGACAAATACGGATGAATTTTCAAAGCTGGAAACGGTGTATGATATCATGAAAAACAAATGGTATTATGCCGATCAGCTGGAGAACGGAAAGGATCAGCTGGTCGAACAGGCGATATCGGGCATGACGACCAATGAGATCGATCTTCATACAACCTACATGGGACTTGATCAGGCGCAGCAGTTTTCAAACGCTTTATCCGGATCGAATGTCGGGATCGGGATCCAGTTTTTTCGGAACGCGGAAGGCAATATGGAAGTGCGCGGAGTGTTCATTAATTCGGCAGCCGACAAAGCCGGGCTTCAGGATGGGGACATTATTACGAAAGTCGGTTCGCTCGACTGCGCCCAGGCAACGAATGACGAGATCATCAATGCGATCCGCAATCATGCCGACCAGAGCCTGAAGGTCGATTATGTACGAAACGGGCAGGAGCGCAGCTGTACGGTAGAACCTGGCGATTACGATACAACAGTGATCTGCAATGTGTTTGACGGTTATGGAGAAATTATCCTGTCCAGTTTTTCCGAAGACAGCGGAAAGGACTTCAAAGAAGCGGTTTCGAGGATCCGCAAGGCAGGAATAAGGAAATTGATCATTGATTTAAGAGATAATACAGGGGGATATCTTGATGCGGCGCAGCAGATCGCGTCCGTACTGCTTCCGAAAGGAAGCACGGTTTTCAAGGAAAAACAAAAGGACGGCACGATCACTGAAACGCTTGTGACAGATGATGAGGATCCGGCACCATTTGATCAGATCGTTATTCTTCAGAACGAGAATACAGCGAGTGCCTCGGAGGTGCTGATCGGCGCGCTGAAGGATAACCTGGCGGATCAGGTGACAACGGTCGGAACAACGACATACGGGAAAGGAACAAAACAGGTGCTCATTCCTTTTGATGACGGAACATCGCTGAAATATACAGAAACGGAATGGCTGACGCCGGATGAGACATCGATCAATAAATCGGGATTTGTTCCGGATGTTGAGGTCGCTGGCCCGGAGATCCGGGCGGTGTATTATTCGTCGGAGCCGCAGGATCTTGATTTTGGCCCGGACGAGGTGGCAGTCAATGCGCGTCCTGCCCAGCTGTACCTTTCCTATTTAGGCTATGGAGCGGATCGGACCGATACGTATTTTTCCCGGGGATCGAGCGAGGCGCTAAAGCAGTTTCAGCGGGACCATGACCTGAATGTAACAGGACGTATGGATGAAAATACATGGAAAGTTCTTGAGGAGAACACGCTTCTTGAGCTTAATAAACGGCAGGCAGAGGAGGATGAGCAGCGGAACAGAGCGGTTGAAATTGTTCAGTAGATCATAAAAAACATATAAGGGGGTGTTTTTATGGGCAAAAGGAATCATCAAGAGTCGAATAAACATTTAACGCAGAAATTTTTTCATTCTGTAAATGCATATAGTACGTATATTTCGATTTTTATTGCTGCTTTTTCACTCGTTTTCGGTGTCATCACCTATATGATGACAATAAAGATCGAGGAACATTCCAACTATCTTTCCAATCTGCAGGCGCCATGCGTATACTCTATGACGATTGACGGAAAGCCGGCTTTTCCAAAGGAGGATTCGCTGGAAACGATCGTGGAGATAAAGAACGCAAAAGTCGTATTCACGATCTCGAGCGGATCGATCCTCGATATCGGCAATGTCGTGATGTATGACGAGGATACGGTCGGACAGATTGGTTCCTGGTCGGTTTCCGAGCATCAGACCAATAAGCGCGAGGTCGAGGAAAAAAAGCCGCGAAGCGCCAAAACGGATTCGGTAACGTATACGCCGAAAGAGTGGAATTACGATCCGGATACGAAGACGCTTTATACGATCATCTTTGTGAAGACCGGAAATAATTCGAGCGACACCTGGCTGCTTGTTCTTGATCGCAAAAATGATCTGAAAATATACGGGTACGATGCTCTGCCAGCCAACCAGCAGACCGATTATCCGCGTGCGTTCGAGTCGTACCGTGCGGCTCGAAGATTTCTGGTAGAAAATAATATTTAAAGGAGGGTTTTAATGGATCATTTCGAATTAGTATCGGACTATAAGCCAAGCGGCGATCAGCCTGAAGCGATCAAAGAACTTGTTGAAGGGATCAGAGAAGGAAAAAAGGCCCAGGTCCTTTTAGGTGCCACAGGAACGGGGAAAACCTTTACGATCTCCAATGTGATCGCGCAGGTCAACAAGCCGACGCTCGTGTTTGCGCATAATAAAACGCTGGCATCGCAGCTGTATTCGGAATTCAAAGAATTTTTTCCGCATAATCACGTAGAGTATTTTGTTTCCTATTTTGATTATTATCAGCCGGAAGCGTACATGCCGAAAACGGATACGTATATCGATAAGAACACGAAGACCAACGAGGAGCTCGATATGCTGCGTATGGCGGCGGTCAATGCCGCCCTGCATCATCCGGATACGATCATTGTCGCCAGTGTCGCTTCGATTTACGGCGCGAGCAATCCGGATCAGTATAAGAATATGATCGAAACCATTCATGTCGGGGATGTGATCGAGCGGAATGAGCTGATGCTCAAGCTGGTCGGCCAGCAGTACAAGCGAAATGACTTTGAGTCCGCCAGAGGAACGTTCAGGGTCCGCGGGGATACGATCGAGATCATGCCCGGGCATACGGATGCGTATATGATCCGGATCGAAATGTTCGGCGACGAGATCGAGAGGATCTGCGAAACTGATCCTCTGACGGGCAAGATCAATGCGGCTTATCAAATGTACAACATTTATCCGGCAAACGGGTACGCGACCAGCATGGATATCATGAAACGGGCGGCCTCAACGATCGAAAAGGAGCTGGAGGAACGTCTGGCATACTTTGACTCGATGGGCAAGCCTCTGGAACATGAGCGCCTGGAGCAGCGCTGCCGTTATGATATCGAAGCGCTGCGCGAATTCGGGGTTTGTCCGGGTATCGAAAACTACTCCCGCCATATCGATGGACGGAAGGAAGGAGAGCGCCCGTATACGCTGTTCGATTATTTTCCGGATGATTATCTTCTTGTGGTGGATGAAAGTCACGTTTCGCTGCCGCAGATCCGGGGCATGTTCAACGGGGACCGCGCACGCAAGGAAGTTCTGGTGGAATACGGTTTCCGGCTTCCGAGCGCGCTGGACAACCGGCCTCTCAAGTTTGATGAATTTGAAGAAATATGCCCGCAGGCGATTTTCGTTTCGGCCACGCCAGGCGATTACGAGCTGGAGAGAACAGGAAATCAGGTCATAGAACAGATCATTCGTCCGACCGGCCTGCTTGATCCTGTGGTAGAGGTCCGACCGATAGAAGGGCAGATCGATGATCTGGTCGACGAGATCCGGGAGCGGGTAGCGCGCAACGAAAGAACGCTGGTAACTACACTGACAGTTCGTATGGCAGAGGATCTGACTTCCTATCTTAAGAATATGGATCTGAAGGTTGCGTGGCTTCATCATGAGGTAACAACCATAGAGCGGACCGAGATCATTCATGATCTGCGTGAAGGAAAATATGATGTGCTTGTCGGGATCAACCTGCTTCGCGAAGGCCTCGATATTCCGGAAGTGTCGCTGATCGCTATCCTCGATGCGGATAAGGAGGGCTTTCTGCGCTCAAGACGTTCGCTCATCCAGATCATCGGGCGGGCTGCGCGAAACGCGGATGGCAAGGTGATCATGTATGCGGATAAGATCACGCAGAGCATGCAGGAAGCGATCGATGAAACCGCCAGACGCCGGGCCATCCAGATGGAATACAATGAAAAACACCACATTGTCCCGAAAACGATCATTAAGCCGATCCATGATATTGTGCGTTCGAAGGAAACGAAAGAGTCGGCAAAGAAATATCTGAAGCGTAAGAAAATTGGCAAAAAGGAAAAAGAAAAAATGATTGCTGATCTCACGGCAGAAATGAAAGAGGCTGCCAGAGAGCTTGATTTTGAGCGGGCCGCCGAGCTGCGTGATATGATCATCGAGCTCGAAGACTGAACTGGAATTTAAGTTTCGATTTACATTTTTTGTAAAAATATGAATTATCGGTTGACAAAATCGATAAAACAGAGTATTTTTCTCATCTTTTACAGTTTTAAAAGCGCAAAAGGCGCTAAGTCCTTTATTCAAAGGGTTTCAGCGCCTTTTTTATTATTTTTCATTTTCGCCACATTTTTAGCTTTCGCATTTTTTACGATCTTGTTCAGTTCTTTTTCTTCCATGACTCTGTACGCAAATTGATATCCGAATATTTCTGACAGCTGATCTGTTATTTCTGTTCTTGCGAAACCCGGTTTATAGATCGCTCCCTGCACCTGCTCTATATTCAGCGTCCTCAATGTATCGATAATCTGTCCGATCGTATATTTCTCTTTCAGATACTGTTCGATGATCCGATATACCATCAATGCCAGGAAGCATGTGAGCAGATGCCCTTCGATCGCTTCCCGACGGCTCACATAGATCGGCCGTGTTTCCAGTTCGCTTTTCATGATCCGGAAGCTTTCTTCTATTTCCCAGCGCTGATGATTCGATTTGATGATGAGCCTGATATCTTCGTCTTCAAGGTCTGTCGTTACTGCGTAGAATCCGTCATATCTCATGTCTTCGGTGATCCGTCTGATGTTCAGTTCGTATTTCTGATTTTTATCGTCTTCGCTGTCTGCCGGCTTGATAAAATATCTCGGGTTTCTCTGATCTGTAGTTTTCGCGATCTTCCCCGGATCCTTGAGCAGCGCTTCAGCGCATTCTATCTTCTTTTCGCGGATCCGTCTTTGATAATCCCGGTATTTTGTGTTGAAGGACACAATAAGATGTTCTTCCAGCACTTCTCTTTTCCCGGTTTCCTGTGATTTTTTATTCGTCTTGATCCATCTGTCTTTATAGAAGGTTACAGTTTTTGTGGGAACCTCTTTGTCTGCGATCTTGACCGTTTTCTCCAGACTGTTCAGATTGTATATCTCCGGATATCCGGGAATCTGCCATCCTTGTGGATCGAGCGCCCACTCCTGAAGCTTGCCACTCAGCTTTTTGATCGGCTGGGTGACGATATAAGCGCCGTTCGCTTTTCTGTCGTTGTATATCTTGTTTTCGAAACCGTTCAGTGCTGCGTCGGCACAGACGATGAAGCGGCTGAATCCGAAATCTTTTTCGAGCGTTTTTTTCGAGTTCCCGCATGGAAAAGGATTCGTTCCTGTTTCCTTCGAAGCACAGGTCGGCAATAGGAATGCCGTTCCTGTCGATGAACATCCCGTACTGCACGATCGGATTCGGCCTGTTTTCCTTGGACTTTCCATATTTTCGGAAATCATCCGCTTCTTCGATCTCGAAATAAAAGTTCGTGCAGTCATAGAAGAGGATGGTGGTATCGCGTTGGCAGATACCGCAGCTTTTTTTATACAGCTGGTTTTCTATAAAATACCGTTCCTGAGCCAGCACCGGCAAGGCGCGATAAATATCATGCAGATCGGGAAGCGGAAAGCGGTAAAAAGAGCGAGCTGTATCCAACGTCGCTTTTTTTGAGGCTGGCGCGATGATGCGTGCACAGACAAGCAGACGCAGTATCGTTTCGAGATCATATTTAAAACGGTATTTAAGAGAGATACTGCGGCAGATATCGGATATCCCAAGCATCGACAGAATTTTCTGAGGAAAAAGATAACCGACATTGAAAGAATTGATCACGCCCATGGGTATGAGCTCATGAGGATTGAACGTCATAGGGATGAGCGGATTGTCATCGGCTTTCAACTGTTCGATCTGATCACGGAGTATGGCTTCGACTTCTTCGCGCGTAGAGACACCGAATTGTTTCATAAGAGCAGCCAGATTGCCTAGGGACTGGCGATTGCGGGTCGTACGTTTGTTTGTCTTGGGATTCACATAGTCTTCCTTGATGTAGTAGCAGACACTGTTTTTAGAGGAAGTGGAGTGAAGACGAATGGACATAAAGATCACCTCTGGAAAGAGTATAGCATATGGCGAAATAGGGCGAAACTAAAATGACTGAAAAATTGACAGAGAAAAAGAGACATGCAAAAAGGAATGAATCAAAAGAAGTAGAAAAAAAGCATCAGAATTGGCAAAGAAAAAGACGACTGGTAATATCATTGGAATTTTAGAGAATAATGGAAATTATTTTTTTAAAACTGTAAAAGACCCGCGCGGAAATGAAAGAGGCTGCCAGAGAGCTTGATTTTGAGCGGGCCGCCGAGCTGCGTGATATGATCATCGAGCTCGAAGACTGAACTGGAATTTAAGTTTCGATTTACATTTTTTGTAAAAATATGAATTATCGGTTGACAAAATCGATAAAACAGAGTATTTTTACGTCATAAATTTAATAAGCTAAACCGTTGAAGCGGAGATAACGGCAATGATGCCTTCACAGAGAGCCTGTGGTGCTGAGAATCAGGTAGGAAACAAGTTGTCAAATGGACCGCTGAGGGCGCAGTCAAAAGCAAAGAGATCTGCTGAGTATTCTGCGACGTTGCAGGCAAACGTACAAATGCCGGGGATATGTTGGTATCCTGCTAAGCGCATAGGGCATTCCTATGAATCAAGGTGGCACCGCGGATAGTGTTTCTATTATTCGTCCTTGACAGAGAGCGTATTTCTGTCGAGGGCGTTTTTTGTTTTAACTCCTTTGACAGCGAGAAGTCAAAGGAGTTTTTCTTTTATTCCTGGAGGTCATGCTATGAACTTTTCACCAACCCTTAGCGAAGTCAAAAGAATTGCAGATACCGGCAGATACGACGTGCTGCCGGTCAGCTGCGAGATTTTATCGGATTTCATTACGCCGATCGAAACCTTGAAGATACTGAAAAATGTTTCGACGCACTGTTATATGCTGGAATCGGCCCAGGCAAATGAAACCCGGGGACGGTATACATTCCTTGGATTTGATCCAAAAATGGAGATTACCTGCATGGGTGGCGAAATGAAGATCGGCCATCTCAAGGTCAGGACGAATGACCCGTCCAGCTATCTTCGCCAGATTCTTTCTGAGCATAAAAGTCCCCGCTTCGATTATCTTCCTCCCTTTACAGGCGGACTTGTCGGCTATTTTTCGTACGATTATCTTGCATACAGCGAACCGGCTGTTCAATGCGATGCGGAAGACAGCGAAGCGTTCAAGGATGTCGATCTGATGCTTTTGGATCAGGTTATCGTCTTTGATCACTTAAGGCAGAAGCTCATTCTCATTGCAAATATGCAGCTGGATGATGCAGAGGTCCGCTACAACAAAGCGGTAATGGAATTAAAGCGGCTTATAGAGCTGATCAAAAACGGTGAAAAGAAGGATGAGCCTGGCGGTAAGCTGCTCGGTGAAGCAGCACCGTTATTTGACAAAGAGCAATTTTACGGAATGGTAAAAAAGGCCAAACATCATATCCGTCAGGGCGACATATTTCAGATTGTTCTTTCCAACTGTCTCCGTGCGCCTTTTGATGGAAGTCTGCTCAACACATACCGTGTGCTTCGTACAGAGAATCCTTCACCATATATGTTCTATTTTTCGGGTACGGACGTGGAGGTCGCAGGCGCTTCTCCTGAAACTTTGGTCAAGCTCGAAAACGGGGTGCTGCATACATTTCCTCTTGCAGGCACTAGGCCGAGAGGAAAAAACAGCCAAGAAGACAAAATGTTTGAAGCTGAGCTGCTGGCCGACAAAAAGGAACTTGCCGAACATAATATGCTTGTCGATCTAGGGAGAAATGATCTTGGCAAGATCAGTAAATTCGGCACCGTTCAGGTAGAAAAGCTTCACTCGATCGAACGGTATTCCCATGTAATGCACATTGGCTCTGCGGTACGTGGCGAGATCACCGAAACTCATGATGCCCTGGATGCTCTTGAAGCCGTGCTGCCTGCCGGAACGCTCTCGGGCGCACCGAAAATAAGAGCCTGTCAGCTGATCGGCGAGATTGAAAAAAACAAGCGCGGAATTTATGGAGGTGCCATTGGATATATCGATTTTACCGGCAATATGGATACTTGTATCGCGATCCGTATTGCCTATAAGAAAAACGGCAAGGTTTTTGTGAGAAGCGGAGCCGGAATCGTGGCGGATTCTGTTCCTGAAAAGGAATTTGAAGAATGTCTGAACAAAGCGAGATCTTCGCTGAAAGCGCTGGAACTTGCACAGGAGGCCGAACTATGATTTTGCTCATTGACAGCTACGACAGCTTTTCCTATAACCTGTATCAGCTTCTTGGCGAGATGGATCCTGATATCAAAGTGATCCGAAACGATGAAATGACAGTAGAGGAAATCAGAAAACTAGCGCCTGAGCGCATCATCCTTTCTCCTGGACCGGGCAGACCGGAGGATGCAGGGATCCTCATGGATGTGGTGAAAACGATTCATGATATCCCGATCCTTGGTGTCTGCCTTGGTCACCAGGCGATCTGTGCCGCATTCGGCGCAACGATCGTCGGCGTGAAAGAACTGATGCATGGTAAACAGTCCGATGTGATATTTGATCTGGATTGTCTGCTGTTCCAGGGCTGTCCCGGGCAGGCGCCTGCCGCAAGATATCATTCCCTTGCGGCAGATGACGATACGATGCCAGAAGAATTAATGATAACCGCCCGTACAACGGATGGTGTGATCATGGCCGTACAGCATAAGACGTACCCTGTTTACGGTGTCCAGTTCCATCCTGAATCCATTATGACACCTGACGGAAAGCGGATTCTTAGAAACTTTATAAAGGAGATATGAGACATGATTAAAGAAGCTATTGTAAAAATCGTAAATAAAGAAGATCTTGCCTACGATGAAGCCTATACCGTGATGAATGAGATCATGAGCGGCGATACTTCCCCTACACAAAATGCCGCTTTTCTGGCAGCCCTGTCTGCCAAAAGTGCCAGAGCCGAAACTACTGCCGAAATTGCCGGCTGTGCCGCTGCTATGAGAGAACATGCAGTCAAGGTCGAGACCGCTATGGAACTATTCGAAATTGTCGGGACCGGCGGTGACAACGCTCATACCTTCAATATCTCGACTACCTCAGCGCTTGTGGCAGCCGCAGGTGGTATGAAAGTCGCGAAACACGGCAATCGGGCTGCCTCCTCTCTGTGCGGAACAGCCGACTGTCTCGAAGCGCTGGGCGTTAATATTGATCAAAGTCCGGCAAGATGTATTGAGCTTCTGAACGAAGCGGGAATGTGTTTCTTCTTTGCGCAGAAATACCACACTTCCATGAAATATGTAGGGGCTATCCGTAAAGAGCTTGGTTTTCGTACCGTGTTCAATATCCTTGGACCGCTTACGAATCCAGGAACTCCTTCCATGCAGCTTCTTGGCGTATATGATGAGCATCTTGTTGAGCTGCTGGCACAGGTTCTGATCGATCTTGGAATAAAACGCGGTATGGTCGTGTACGGCCAGGATAAGCTCGATGAGATCTCCATGAGCGCGCCGACCA
Source organism: Erysipelotrichaceae bacterium OPF54 (assembly GCA_022834735.1). GTDB lineage: Bacteria > Bacillota_I > Bacilli_A > Erysipelotrichales > Erysipelotrichaceae > Dubosiella. The sequence goes on along the minus strand of BQKD01000001.1, from coordinate 2,676,328 downwards.
CGATCTGCGAGATTCGTGACGGCTGGTTCAAGTCGTCTGTGATCACCCCGGAACAATTCGGCTTTGAGCGATGTGCCAAAGAAGACCTGAGAGGGGGCACGCCCGAAGAAAATGCTGAAATCACGCTTTCTGTCTTAAATGGCGAAAAGGGTCATAAGAGAAATGCTGTGCTTATGAATGCTGGTGCGGCGCTCTATATCGGAGGCAGGGCGGACAGCATGAAGGACGGTATTTCGCTGGCGGAAGAAATAATTGATTCCGGAAAAGCTCTTGCGACATTGAAAAAGCTCATAGAGGTCAGCAACCGCCCGGAGGCAGCAGCATGACAATTCTTGACGAACTGGCTGCATATGCCAGAGAACGGACCGAGCAAGCAAAAAAGAAAATACCGCTTGAGGAAATCAGACGGCAGGCCATGTCTCTTCCGAAAGGAAACTTTGCTTTTGAAAAGGCACTGAAAAAGCCGGGGATATCCTTTATCTGCGAATGCAAAAAGGCATCTCCGTCAAAAGGAGTAATCTCTTCCGGGTTTCCGTATGTCCAGATCGCAAAGGATTATGAGGCGGCTGGGGCAGACTGTATTTCCGTGCTGACTGAGCCGAAATGGTTTCTGGGGCGCAGCGAATATCTCAAAGAAATCGCAGGCACTGTCAGCATTCCTTGTCTTCGTAAGGATTTTACGGTAGATGAATATATGATTTATGAGGCAAAGGTGCTGGGTGCATCGGCAGTGCTTCTGATCTGTTCCATTCTTCGTGAAGAAGAGCTGCGCCAATACATAGAGATCTGCGATGGGCTGGGGCTGTCCGCGTTCGTTGAAGCGCATGATGAAAAAGAAGTAAAGGCGGCAGTGAGATCCGGCGCACGAATCATCGGGATCAATAACCGCAACCTTCATGATTTTTCTGTTGATACGGACAACAGCATAAAGCTTCGCAGGCTCATTCCTGAAAATGTTCTGTTTGTTTCCGAAAGCGGTATAAGCAGTGCCATAGATGTGGCAAAGCTGCGTGAAATCGGTGCCGATGCGGTGCCGATGCGGTGCTGATCGGCGAAGCTCTGATGAGAGCATGGGATAAGAAAGCCAGGCTCGCAGAGTTTCGGGGTGCGATATGACGAAAATCAAGTTCTGCGGTCTTTCACGTGCTTGCGATATGAAAGCGGCGAATGAGTTAATGCCGGACTACATCGGATTTGTATTTGTACCCAAAAGCAAACGATATGTATCGCCTGCTGCAGCGGCAGAATTGAAAGGGCTGCTTGTTCCTGGAATCAAAGCGGTTGGCGTGTTTATAAACGAAACGCCAGAACAAATTGCGGATCTTTTGAACAAGGGCATCATTGATATGGCGCAGCTCCACGGGGATGAAAACGAAAATTTTATCAGGCGCTTGCAGGAACTGACTGATAAACCGGTCATCAAGGCTTTTCGCATCGTGACTGCAAACGATATAAAGATCGCAAACCAAAGCGCAGCCGATTATATACTGCTTGATTCGGGTGCAGGGACCGGAACGGTCTTTGACTGGGATCTAGTAAAAAACATCGATCGGCCGTATTTCCTTGCTGGAGGGCTTTCCCCGGCTAATGTGCCAAGAGCGGTAAGCAGACTTCGCCCTTATGCGGTGGATGTCAGTTCCGGTATTGAAATGGACGGATTTAAAAGTAAAACAAAAATGGCGGCATTCGCTGCCGCAATCAGAAAGGAAGACAGCTTATGACAAATCAGGAAGGACGCTTCGGTATTCATGGCGGACAATATGTTCCCGAAACACTGATGAATGCGGTTGCTGAGCTGGAAGAAGCATATAATCAATATAAAAATGATCCTGAATTCAACAAGGAACTTGCTGAACTTTTTAACGAATACGCGGGCAGACCTTCACGGTTGTATTACGCAAAGAAAATGACCAGAGATCTTGGGGGAGCAAAGATCTATCTTAAACGTGAAGATCTCAATCATACAGGAGCGCACAAAATCAATAATGTGCTTGGTCAGGCACTTCTCGCAAAGAAGATGGGAAAGACCCGTCTTATTGCCGAGACGGGAGCTGGCCAGCATGGTGTTGCGGCAGCAACGGCCGCTGCACTCATGGGGATGGAATGTGTAGTGTTTATGGGGGAAGAGGACACCATCCGTCAGGCGTTAAATGTTTATCGCATGCGTCTGCTTGGGGCCACGGTCATCCCTGTAAAGACGGGAACAGCGACTCTCAAGGATGCGGTCTCGCAGGCTATGCGTGAATGGACTTCCCGTATTTCGGATACGCACTACTGTCTCGGTTCCGTTATGGGACCGCATCCGTTCCCGACGATTGTCCGCGATTTTCAGGCGGTTATTTCAAAAGAAATCAAGGAACAGATTTTAGCGAAAGAAGGCAGACTGCCTGATACGGTCATTGCCTGTGTTGGCGGCGGTTCCAATGCGATCGGTTCATTTTATCATTTCATCGGGGACGATAAGGTAAGGCTTATCGGCTGTGAAGCGGCTGGAAGAGGGATCGACACTTTCGATACGGCGGCTACCATTGCGACAGGCAGCCTCGGCATATTCCATGGGATGAAGTCGTATTTCTGTCAGGACAAGTACGGACAAATCGCTCCTGTCTATTCCATTTCTGCGGGGCTCGATTATCCTGGCGTCGGGCCCGAACATGCATACCTTCATGATATTGGCAGGGCGGAATATGTATCTGTCACGGATGATGAAGCTGTAAATGCTTTCGAGTATCTTGCCAGGACGGAAGGTATTATTCCTGCTATCGAATCGGCTCATGCGGTTGCCCACGCAATAAAGATCGCGCCTGCAATGGACAAAGATAAAATTATCGTTATCACCATATCGGGCAGAGGCGATAAGGATTGCGCTGCCATTGCGCGCTATAGAGGGGAGGATATCTATGAGTAATATAAAAAAAGCGTTTGAAAACGGCAAGGCATTCATTGCTTTTGTTACGTGCGGCGATCCCGATCTTGAAACTACAGCGGCTGCTGTCAAGGCGGCGGTGGAAAACGGAGCCGATCTGATCGAGCTCGGTATTCCTTTTTCCGATCCTACTGCTGAAGGTCCGGTTATTCAGGGTGCGAACCTGAGAGCGTTGAAGGGCGGGATCACCACCGATAAGATCTTCCCGTTTGTGAAGGAACTTCGCCGGGAAGTAAAAATTCCGATCGTATTTATGACGTATGCGAATGTGGTATTCTCCTATGGCACGGAGAAATTCATTGCTGCCTCCCGGAATATTGGGATTGACGGACTGATACTGCCGGACCTGCCGTTTGAGGAAAAGGAGGAGTTTCAGCCTCTTTGCAGGAAATACGGTGTCGATTTAATTTCTCTTGTGGCTCCTACTTCCGAAAATCGTATTTCTATGATTTCAAAAGAAGCAGAAGGATTCCTTTATATTGTGTCCAGTCTTGGTGTTACGGGTGCAAGAGAGCAGATCGATACAGATCTGGTTTCTATTGTGGATGTTGTAAGACAAAATACTGATATTCCTTGTGCGATTGGTTTCGGAATATCTACTCCGCAGCAGGCAAAGAAAATGGCAGAGATCTCGGATGGCGCGATCGTGGGGTCGGGGATTGTCAGGCTTCTTGAAAAGTATGGCAAAGACGCGCCGGGTCATATTGGCGAGTATGTAAAGTTGATGAAGGACGCTTTGTGATCACTTTATATGAAAAAGGTGTCGCAAGAATCGGATGGAACGCAAATAGAATGAAAAAAATAAAAAAAGTATTGACAAAGAGGAGGGGAAAGGGATATCATGACAAAGCTTTCTGGCAAACTGTCATCTAAAAATATTGAAAAATATTATAAAAAATAGTTGACAGATAAATCGGAGCATGGTATATTAAACAAGCTGAAGGACAGCGGAAAGCCGCTCGAAAAAAAATCGGGATTCCGGCTTGACGAATCCTTCGCGACGAGTTAGTATAAACGAGCTGTCGGAAACGGCAGCAAGGGACGATCTTTGAAAACCTGACAGAAACGAATAGTTTTAGAAGAAAAAAACGTACAAGTACGAGAGAACTAAAATTACACGTCGATTTCTTGAGAAACACCTGAAAAGAAAAAAAGAGATAACAGAAACAAAAAAAGAGTCAATATCAAATGGAGAGTTTGATCCTGGCTCAGGATGAACGCTGGCGGCATGCCTAATACATGCAAGTCGAACGAGGCATCTTCGGATGCCTAGTGGCGAACGGGTGAGTAACACGTAGGGAACCTGCCCATGCGGCCGGGACAACTTCCGGAAACGGATGCTGATACCGGATAAGGAAAGCGAAGGCATCTTTGCTTTGTTAAAGGAGCTGCAAGGCTCCGCGCATGGATGGACCTGCGGTGCATTAGCTGGTTGGTGAGGTAAAGGCTCACCAAGGCGACGATGCATAGCCGGCCTGAGAGGGCGAACGGCCACACTGGGACTGAGACACGGCCCAGACTCCTACGGGAGGCAGCAGTAGGGAATTTTCGTCAATGGGCGCAAGCCTGAACGAGCAATGCCGCGTGAACGAGGAAGGTCTTCGGATCGTAAAGTTCTGTTGAGAGGGAAAAAGGGTCACCAGAGGAAATGCTGGTGAAGTGATATTACCTTTCGAGGAAGTCACGGCTAACTACGTGCCAGCAGCCGCGGTAATACGTAGGTGGCGAGCGTTATCCGGAATGATTGGGCGTAAAGGGTGCGTAGGCGGCCTGTTAAGTCTGAAGTGAAAGGTACCGGCTCAACCGGTACAGGCTTTGGAAACTGGCAGGCTGGAGGACAGGAGAGGGCGGTGGAACTCCATGTGTAGCGGTAAAATGCGTAGATATATGGAAGAACACCAGTGGCGAAGGCGGCCGCCTGGCCTGTTACTGACGCTGAGGCACGAAAGCGTGGGGAGCAAATAGGATTAGATACCCTAGTAGTCCACGCCGTAAACGATGAGGACCAAGTGTTGGGGAAGACCCAGTGCTGCAGTTAACGCAGTGAGTCCTCCGCCTGGGGAGTATGCACGCAAGTGTGAAACTCAAAGGAATTGACGGGGGCCCGCACAAGCGGTGGAGTATGTGGTTTAATTCGAAGCAACGCGAAGAACCTTACCAGGCCTTGACATAGGGTGCGAAGCTATGGAGACATAGTGGAGGCTAACATCCATACAGGTGGTGCATGGTTGTCGTCAGCTCGTGTCGTGAGATGTTCAGTTAAGTCTGGCAACGAGCGCAACCCTCGTGATGTGTTACCAATATTGAGTTAGGGACTCACATCAGACTGCCGGTGACAAACCGGAGGAAGGCGGGGATGACGTCAAATCATCATGCCCCTTATGGCCTGGGCTACACACGTACTACAATGGCGGCAACAAAGGGCAGCGAGGCAGCGATGCCGAGCGAATCCCAAAAAAGCCGTCCCAGTTCGGATTGGAGTCTGCAACCCGACTCCATGAAGTTGGAATCGCTAGTAATCGCGGATCAGCATGCCGCGGTGAATACGTTCTCGGGCCTTGTACACACCGCCCGTCAAACCATGGGAGTGGGCAATGCCCGAAGCCGGTGGCGCAACCTGAAAAGGAGCGAGCCGTCGAAGGCAGGGCCGATGACTGGGGTTAAGTCGTAACAAGGTATCCCTACGGGAACGTGGGGATGGATCACCTCCTTTCTAAGGAGAAAGCGAAGAAGGTGTAAAGACGTGAGAAGGAGTTCTGTCAGGTTTTCAGGGATTGTCCTGAGAGCAGAAATCGATCTTTGAAAATCATCATACACAAATTTGAAGAAAAGACACAATAGATAAGAAGAGAAGAGGTCTTGAAAGCAAGTTGTGGAAGATAACACTGAGAAACAGTTAAAGAAATAACAGTTTTCATCAAAAGAAGAAAAATCTTGTAGAAAGCACATTGAAAGAAACTAGAGAACCAACTGATCAAGTAGGCAAGGGCGTACGGAGGATGCCTGGCCACTCGAAACTGAAGAAGGACGCACCGAACTGCGAAAAGCGGCGCCGAGCTGTAAGGAAGCGAAGACACGCCGATGTCCGAATGGGGGAACCCGGCATAGAGAAAGCTATGTCATCCTCGGATGAAAAAGATAGTCCGAGAGAGAGGTACCCGGGGAACTGAAACATCTAAGTACCCGGAGGAGAAGAAAACAAAAGTGATTCCCCGAGTAGCGGCGAGCGAAAGGGGAGCAGCCCAAACCATCGGGAGATGGGGTTGAAGGGGTTCTGAGAAAGCAGAAGCAGAAGATAGCCGAACGTGAACGGAAGCACGGCCGAAGAAGGTGAAAGCCCTGTAGGCGAAATCGGAAGCGGAAGCGAGGAACACCCTGAGTACGGCGAGACACGAGGAATCTTGTCGGAAGCAGGCGGGACCATCCGCCAAGGCTAAATATAAACGAGTGAGCGATAGAGAAAGAGTACCGTGAGGGAAAGGTGAAAAGAACCGCGGGAGCGGAGTGAAAGAGAACCTGAAACCGTATGCCTACAAGAAGTCAGAGCCCGTCAAGGGGTGATGGCGTGCCTTTTGTAGAATGAACCGGCGAGTTGCGTCAGGATGCGAGGTTAAGCTGGAAAGAGCGGAGCCGAAGCGAAAGCGAGTCTGAATAGGGCGAAGAGAGTAGACTGATGCAGACCCGAAACCGGGTGATCTAGCCATGGGCAGGTTGAAGCAGAAGTGAAATTCTGTGGAGGACCGAACCGACTACCGTTGAAAAGTTAGCGGATGACCTGTGGCTAGGGGAGAAATTCCAATCGAACCCGGAGATAGCTGGTTCTCCCCGAAATAGCTTTAGGGCTAGCGTCGGCCGATGAGCGAGGGAGGTAGAGCACCGAATGCATGATGGCCCCATCCCGGGGTACTGAATGCAATCAAACTGCGAATGCCCTCGAAGGAGAAGGCCGGCAGTCAGACTGTGGGTGATAAGGTCCATGGTCGAGAGGGAAACAGCCCAGACCGCCAGCAAAGGTCCCGAAATACAGGCTAAGTGGAAAAGGATGTGGGGACGCACGGACAGCTAGGAGGTTGGCTCAGAAGCAGCCATCCTTTGAAGAGTGCGTAACAGCTCACTAGTCGAGTGGCCCTGCGCCGAAAATGTACCGGGGCTAAGCCTGATACCGAAGCTGCGGATATGGAAACATATGGTAGGGGAGCGTTGCATGCAGGAAGAAGTATCATCGCGAGAGGATATGGACAGCATGGAAGTGAGAATGCCGGTGTGAGTAGCGAGATGCAGGTGAGAATCCTGCACACCGGAAGCCCAAGGATTCCAGGGGAAGGTTCGTCCGCCCTGGGTAAGTCGGGACCTAACGCGAGGCCGAAAGGCGTAGCGGATGGAAAGCAGGCGGAGATTCCTGCACCCGCGCGATACGAGGCGAAGGAGTGACGGAGACGGGATAGGCAGCCCTCTGAACGGATTGAGGGCCAAGCGCAGCAGTCGGATACCAGGCAAATCCGGTATCGGAAGACAGGGCGTGAAGGGGAAGCGAAATCTGCGGAAAGTAGCGAAGTGCCGAATACGGCTTCCAGGAAAAGCTTCTAGCATAGGGGTATCGAGCGGCCCGTACCAAAACCGACACAGGTGGGCAGGCAGAGAATGCCGAGGTGAGCGAGAGAACTGTTGCCAAGGAACTCGGCAAAATGGCCCCGTAAGTTCGCGAGAAGGGGCGCTCATGAAAGTGAGCCGCAGTGAAAAGGCCCAAGCGACTGTTTAACTAAAACACAGCTCTCTGCGAAGCCGCAAGGCGAAGTATAGGGGGTGACACCTGCCCGGTGCTGGAAGGTTAAGGGGATCTGTCAATCGGAGACGATGAAGCAGTGGTCCGAAGCCCCAGTGAACGGCGGCCGTAACTATAACGGTCCTAAGGTAGCGAAATTCCTTGTCAGGTAAGTTCTGACCCGCACGAAAGGTGTAACGATTTGGGCGCTGTCTCGGCAGCAGGCTCGGTGAAATCTTAGTACCTGTGAAAATGCAGGTTACCCGCAACTAGACGGAAAGACCCCATGGAGCTTTACTGCAGCTCGGCATTGGGTACTGGACGGACATGTACAGGATAGGTGGGAGACGAAGAGACATACACGCCAGTGTATGAGGAGTCGATGTTGGGATACCACCCTTGTGCGTCCGGGGCCCTAACCCAGGTCCGTGAACCGGATCGGGGAGAGTGCCAGGCGGGCAGTTTGACTGGGGCGGTCGCCTCCCAAAGAGTAACGGAGGCGCCCAAAGGTACGCTCAGGCTGGATGGAAACCAGCTGACGAGTGCAAATGCAGAAGCGTGCCTGACTGTGAGAGCAACAACTCGAACAGGGACGAAAGTCGGGATTAGTGATCCGGCGGTGCCGAATGGAAGGGCCGTCGCTCAACGGATAAAAGCTACCCTGGGGATAACAGGCTGATCTCGCCCAAGAGTTCACATCGACGGCGAGGTTTGGCACCTCGATGTCGGCTCATCGCATCCTGGAGCTGGATTCGGTTCCAAGGGTTGGGCTGTCCGCCCATTAAAGCGGTACGCGAGCTGGGTTCAGAACGTCGTGAGACAGTTCGGTCCCTATCTGTTGTGGGCGAAGGAGATCTGAGGGGAGCTGTCCTCAGTACGAGAGGACCGGGATGGACCTGCCTCTGGTGCATCGGTTATCACGCCAGTGGTACAGCCGGGTAGCCAAGCAGGGAAGGGATAAGCGCTGAAAGCATCTAAGCACGAAGCCCACCCCGAGATGAGATCTCCCATTCTGAAAAGAAGTAAGGCCCCTCAAAGACGATGAGGTAGATAGGCCGGAGATGGAAGCGCAGCGATGCGCGGAGTTGACCGGTACTAATCGGCCGAGGACTTGATCAGAAGAGATGAAGACGTCCGCGACTTGCCAAGACCGATTGTGGAAGAGAGTGTATGGTGATTTTGAAAGATCGATGGAAAGCGTGAAGAAGATCCGGTGGCGATGGCGGGGTGGAAACACCTGTACCCATCCCGAACACAGAAGTTAAGCACCCCAGCGGCGACGATAGTTGGCCTTGCGCCTGCGAAAATAGCTCGCTGCCGGGTCTTTTTTTTGTCCTGTATGAGAACAGGACTTTTTTGTTTCTAATAAAAAGGATCTTTTCCACAAAGATCCTTATAAGCCATGCAGCTCAAAACTTATTCGTTTGTCTCGATCCAGTTGATCGGTTTTTCATGATGGGCGGCAAGATATTCATTCGCTCTTTTAAAACAATTGCTGCCAAAGAATCCCCGCGAAGCCGATAAAGGGGACGGATGGGCCGATTCTATGATCAAGTGAGCGGGATTTGTAAGAATTTTTTTGGCTTCCCTGGCTTTTGATCCCCACAATATAAAGACCATGGGCTGATCCATTTGATTCAGCGCTTTCAGGATCTCATTCGTAAATAGCTGCCATCCGATCTTCTGATGGGACAAGGGCTGATGTTCCCGAACTGTAAGAATGGGATTCAAAAGAAGGACGCCTTGTTTTGCCCAGTCCCGCAGATCTCCGGTACGATGAACGGGCACATGGTATTCAAGTTCAAGCTCTTTGTAGATATTTCGCAATGATGGGGGGATCTTGATATCCGGATTGACAGAAAAGGCGAGCCCGTGAGCCTGTCCGTATCCGTGATACGGATCCTGTCCAAGGATCACGACCTTGACGTTTTGCGGCGGCGTAAGTTCCAGAGCGGAAAAGATCTGCGCTTTTGGAGGATAGATCGTCTGCGTCTTGTATTCTTCGCTCAATATTTTTTTTAATTCTTTCATATAAGGTTTCTGACATTCCTGTATCAGGATCGTATTCCAATCGTTACCAATCACTTTTCTTCCTCATTTCTTTTGGCATTTTTTCTTTAATTTTATAAAATGTAGCTATGACAGTTCAAGACAAAATTATATGGATGGAAAGTATACGCGGGAGAAATCACCCGTTAAGCTTGTTTCGGGGCTGGCTGGATGAATATCTGCCAGAGTATACCGCACTGAACCTTATTCAGGTCGGCGGTACGAACGGAAAGGGAAGCACGTGCCAATGGCTCAATTTTATTCTTGAAAAAGAAGGATATAAAGTCGGAGTTTTTACAAGTCCTCACCTTATTTCTCATACCGAAAGAATACGGGTAAATAGCGAAAACATATCTTTTGAACGATGGGAAATGATTTTTGATAAATACGAGCAGCTGTTCAAAGAGAAAGAATTCACGATGTTCGAAATGGATCTGTTCATGGCTGTCGCCTATTTTATCGCAGAGCGAATTGACTGGGGGATCATCGAAGTCGGCATGGGAGGACGACTGGATGCGACGACTGCACTGAACTATAAAGCCACTTTGATCACGAATATCGGGAAGGATCATATGGAATATCTTGGAGAAACACTTCATGATATCGCAATCGAAAAATCAGGTATTTTTAAACCGGATGTCCCTGCCATTGCCTACGATACGACATGCTTTTCGGTCATGGAGGAGCAGGCTTTGCAAAAACACACTTCCCTGGTCGTAGCCGATTATGATCTGAGCCGCTATGATTTATCAAAGCTTCCGGCCTATCAAAGAGAAAATCTGACGCTGGCACTCAGTGCTCTGGAAATGCTCCATCTGCTCAAGCCTGCTGTCGTGCAGGAAGTGATCAACTCTTTTGTGTGGGAAGGCCGGTTCATGGTCGTGCGTGAAGATCCGCTGCTGATCGTGGATGGCGCCCACAATGTTCCTGGAATACAGGCCCTGATCCGTTCTCTGAAAGGCTTTCACGGAACGATCTATTTTTCTGCATTAAAGGAAAAGGAAGTCGATCGTATGATCAGGATCCTTTTCGAATTCGACTCCGACCTTGTTCTTGTTCATTTTGACAGTTACCGCGTATGTGATATCGAAGGAATGGCTCAACGGTTCGGATTGCCATGCATCACTTTTGAGGAAATGAAATATGAGCTCGATCATACGCAGGGGGATTCTCTTGTGTGCGGTTCGCTCTACTTTATAGGAGATGTCCTGAAATGGGTAGAAAAGAGCAGAAATCATAAATAATGCTCGCTTAACATTTGATGGATCCATCAAGTGTTATGAATTATTCCATTAAAAATCGGAGCAAGCTCGATTGAGAGCTTAGCTCCGATTTTTCGATTGTTTCCTACATTTTTTCAAGAAGCAGGTTTGTAAAAGATTGAAAAGAGTTTGATCGTGCCAGGGTCATTGTAAGTTCATCGTCGGATAAAAGACCAATGAGAGGCTCATACACGTTCATAAAAATCCGTTTATCTACTTCATTAATAGCGAGCAAGAGAACTACTTGGACTACTGAGCCGTTCCAGTCAATGCCGTCCGGATTAATAAATACTGCGATTTTTGTCTGCGTAGCTGAGGAAAGAAGCGGATGAGGAATAGCAAATAGGGAAAAGGCAGTGGAGCATACATCTTCCCGTTCGCGTACACTCTTTTCAAAACTATCGTTCACAAACTCGTGCTTGACCAGCTGATCACATAGAAAGGAAAGAACGCTATCTTTCGTTTTTAGACCTGTTTGAAAAAATAAAGATTCATTGAAATATTCGAAAAAATGACTTCTAATAAGTTCGCTCGTTTTTCGACGCTTAATTTCTTCGATTTTATATCGAAGTTTTACTAAATTCGTTTCTGTCATTATAGGTGAAACCAGAACAGAAGGGATAGCTGGCGCGTTTACTATAGGGATAGTGGAAATAAGCAGATCATAATCGAAATGATCGATTTCTTCTTCCGAGCTAACCACTTTGGTAATTATAAGATCATCCGAATATCGTGCTGTTATAGATTGCATGATCGTGTCCTGAATATTGATATATTCAGGACACAGCATAATCGCATTCAGCTTATTCGATAATTCATTGGCTTGATTGATCCAGTTTGAGATATGGATCGCAAGAAAAGCAATTTCATCTTCAATAAGAGCAAAATGGAAATAATGTTCAAACTCTATAGATGCTACGATAGCCATTTCATAAATGGTCGGCGAAGCTGCGCGTATACTATCTTTCATTGGGTTTTTGATAAAGCTTCTTGATTTCGCTCTGATCAGCAAATTATATATATGACGCAAGAACATTTCTTTATTCATTTCACGATTTAATTCAACATGATAACGGGATTCCAATAGTTCGATCAAAGAATTAGAAAACTCTATAATTCTTTGAGGGATCAAATAGCGGGAATGATCATAATTGATATTGCCAATAAGCAAGGTATAAATCTGTTCAAGATCTTCTTCGCCATACCGAATAGAAAAAGAATTTTGTAAATAATGGATAAGCGAGACAAATCGCGGATTATCCATGCTGATTTTTTTCTCGATCGAAGAAGGAGAAAATTCTTTTACCTGAGAACGCTGAGAAATAATAACTAGATGAAGAATCAGATTCATTCGTGCCAGATCGTTTTTTAAAATGGAAGGATGATCGATCATGTTATCGACTGCCTGAGTAACGATCTGGACAATTTTGGGTTCGTAATTATTGATCAATGTTTCCAGGTTAATCGTATGAGATGCCGTTTCATCAGCGAGCACATGAGAAATCAGCTTTCGTATTTTTTTTTCGGATCCATCGAGATATAATTGGTCATTTTTTAGACGAAAATGGATCTGAAACTGCTGGTATTCCTGATTCATCTTTGCAATGTCATTTTTGAGGGTCGAATAGCTTACATATAATAAATCGCTCAGTTCAAACAGGTCTACAATCTCATTTTCAATAATTCGCTTTTTGATCATATAGCGGCTCCGTTCTTTGTAGTTTTGGGGGATTTTTTGATTGATCGACTTTATTGACTGATCTGACGATACCCAAATTTTAGAGCGATCCTTTTGAATGACGGGAGTTTGTGCGTTTGCCTCCCGTATGTAATTCCGGATGGAACGCTCTGATACTTTTAATTTAATGCTGGCGGTTTTAATAGTCAGCACGCCTTCGCTTTGGAGCAGGCTGATTAACCGATTGACTTGATTCGATGACATATTCCGATTTCCTCTTTTGCACCTATTATAATAAATTCATCCAAAAAACAGAATTTTATATTTTCCATCTGAATGGAAAGCTTTTATTTCCAGAAGAATGGAAATTATTTGGTGGAGGATCGAATATTCTTTCTGCATAATGAAGCCAACAAGAAAAAAGGAGAAAACGTATGAATATTTATTTATTTTGCAGCGGTGGATTTTCTACCAGTCTTTTAGCACAGAATATGAAAAATGAGTTTAAAAATCAGGGCTATGATGATATCGAGGTAGCAGCTTATGATTATGGATCGCTGGACGATGTTGTTGAAGAAGCAGATTTGATTTTGCTTGCACCGCAAATCGCCTGGGTGAAAAGCGATGTTGAAGAAGAATATCCAGAAAAAAAAGTCATGGTAATGGATATGACAGATTTTGGATCGATGAATGGAGGAGTCATGGTCGATAAAGTTCGGAAAGGACTTGGTATCTAATGAAGGCATTAAAAGAAAAAATGATCACCTGTATCGGTAAAGTATCATCAAATAAATTTCTGCTTACATTGCGGGATGCATTTGTTCTGGTTTCTGCATTACCTCTGATTGCAGGTTTTGCTACGATGATTTCCAGTGTATTCCTCGATCCGAACGGAATTATTTTTGGCGAACAAGGCCTGCATTTAGGCGCATTGTTTTCTGGAAGCCAGGAAGCTTTTCTTCAGTCTGGTTTTGCAGGCGGATTGCTGACCGCTCAGGATATTTTCGCCCGCTTTACACAAGGAACAATTTCCATCAACGGATTATTGATCTGTATTGCTTTCGCATATATACTGAGCAAACGTTACTACCGGAAAAATAAAGAGCCGATTATTACAGTATTTTATGCTTTGGCAGCGTTTTTTATCTGTATTCCATGGTCTTTTACAACAATGATTGACGGGAATGAAGTTGCAGTGGAAGGAATAGCGAATTCCAGCTATTTAGGAATTTCCGGTATATTTTCGGCACTGCTGATTTCCGGGATAACTGTATGGATTTATAATACGCTTCTAAATAAAGGGTTCAAAATCAAGATGCCGGCCTCGGTACCGCCAGCTGTCGCAAAAAGTTTTGAATCGCTTATTCCAGGAACGCTGACTATTTCGGTATTTATTTTGGCCACGGTACTTTGTGTGCAATTCACAGGACGAACGATTCCGGAAGAAATGCTTAATATGCTCCAGGAGCCCGCATTAGCAATTTCCAAAACGGGTGCTTTCGCATTCTTCTCACAGTTTACATGGTCATTGTTTATGTGGTTAGGTATTCATCCAAGTTCAATTTGGGGCGCGATTTTTGGTATGACATGGGATATCGCCGCCAATGAAAACGTGGCAGGTCTGGCACATAATTTATATTCTACGATGTTTATGAATTTTTCTACGATCGCTGCAGGGACATTTGCGCTTGCTCCAGTGCTTGCCTTATTGTTTTTTTCGAAAAGCACACATTCAAAATCAGTATCGAAAGTTGCGGTCATGCCGGCAGTATTTAATATATCGGAACCCATTACTTTTGGTTTACCGATCGTATTGAATCCGGTTTATCTGATCCCGTTTGTGATTGTACAGCCGTTATGTTTCTATTTAGCGGTGTTTATGACGAAAATAGGATTTATTCCGATCGTATGCAATAACGTACCATGGACAGTCCCTCCTATTATCTCCGGAATCTTATTTACTGGAACGATTACAGGTGGTATTGCACAGCTGATCAATCTGGCTGTTGCTACAGCTGTCTATATTCCATTTGTTAAAATTGCAGATCGGCTCGATGCAAAAAAAGAAGAACAGAGAATGGAAAAGGAAGCGGAAAAGGAATTGAAAAGAGAAGAAAAGGAAAAAGTCAAAGAGGTATTAGGAGGAAAAATATGAATGAAGAAATTGCATCGCTAGCTATGAACTTGATCTTCTCAAGCGGAAATGCGAAATCAACAGCAATCCAGGCCATTCGAAAAGCTGAAGAAGATATGCCGGAAGCGAAAAAACTGTTAAAAGAAGCGCAGAGCCAGCTTCACGAAGGGCATGCGATCCAGACCAGACTCATGCAGGATGAAATCAACGGAAAAGATGTTGAAAAAAGCATATTGCTGATTCATGCACAAGATCATTTTATGGCTGCTGATACAGTAATTCTTCTTGCAAAACAAATGATGAAATTATATGAGAGGCTTGAACACAATGAAGCAGTTTAAGGTGGCTGAGCATATAACGAATAACATGGTCCTGAGTCAGAAAAAAGATCATATTTCAGGCTTAGGACCACAAGGAAAACCGGTGCAAGTTGTTTTTCAAGAAAAGCAGTATGAAACAGTTATCGATGAAAAGGGCTGGAATATTGATCTTGAATTGCTTTGCACAGGAGGTCCGTTTCCTCTGGATATCTACTGCGATGAAGAACACCTTCATTTTGATGAAATATATGTCGGAAGAGTATATCTCCTGGCAGGACAAAGCAATATCGAATTCAAGCTCAGGAACGAACAACAAATTCATGGTGTTCATGAATTGAAAAATGTTTTCTTGTATTCAGTTCCGCAAATTGAGTATGTGATAGAGGGAAGATCCTATCCTGCATATGAACCAGCAGCCTGGAAAAAGGGTAGTGTAGAAAACCTAATCGATTTTTCAGCAATTGGTTACTATATAGGTGAAGTATTGGACACGCTTGATGTACCGATTGGCTTGGTCGAATGTAATAAAGGAGGAACTTCGGCAGCATGCTGGGTGGATGAATCGACCTTGCAAAGCGACGAGATCCTAAATAAAGTGTTTTATGAAAATTACTGGGATGATATCCGGGACCAAAGCGAGATGCAGGAAGACGAGAAGCGCAATGAATATGCAAAGATACTGGATCGTTACCAGCAAAACATCTCGGCTTATCAAAGCAGGCATCCTGAGGCATCACTTTCTGAGATAAAAAAAGCATGCGGGCATACTCCATGGCCAGGCCCAAAAGGAAAAAAAGATTATGGAAGGCCAGGCGGATTGTATCATACAATGTTTTCCAAGGTGAATTCCAGAGGGTTTGATGGCATTGTCTGGTATCAAGGTGAAGAAGATACAAAATCGGCTTCTGCATATGCTCGTCTGTTAAAGAAACTTGTTCAGCTATGGAGATCTGACCTTCATGATGAAGTGCCGTTTTACATTGTCCAGCTTCCGAAATATGATGATGACAAAAATGATAGCTGGCCGATGATCCGTCAGGCGCAAAGGAAAATTTGTCAAAATGAAAAGGCATGTTCGTTAGTTGTAGGAATCGATACGGGAGAACAATTCAATATTCATCCAACGGATAAGTCAAGACTGGGAAACCGTATCGGACGTACGATTGCCGGACAAGTAAAAAGAGTGGATCCGATTTGTTATCGTGATCATGTACTGCGGTTTAATGAGCGCATTGTCATGAAGAACCAGCCGCTTGGCTGGAAAGCCCTGGACGAATATTCGATCCATGTAGGAAAGGATGTTTCACAAGGGTATGCGGTTTCCAATTATCCGGAAGTCTTCCTGTTCGATGAAAAGGGTGACCCGGTTTCTCCGTTTTATTTTGATACTTTATAATTTAAATAAGGACTGCTTGTAACCGAATTGGGCATCAAGCAGTCCTTTGATGGTTTCATAAAACCAGAGATGGGGCATTATATACGCGGGCAGCGAGTTCCTGATTGAGAAGATACAGGGAACGCGGATCATCACCGAAAAGTTTCATTTTCGTCAGCAGATCGGCTGCATTTTTTTCTTCCTCGCCCTGTTCCTTGATAAACCAGTCAAGAAACTGCACGGTACGGAAGTCATTGACATCATTTGCCGCGGCATAAATCGTATTGATCAGAGAAGTAACATATTTCTCATGTTCCAGGCCGGCAGCTAACGGGTCTGCCAGGGAAGCAAAGGTCTTGTCCGGCTTCGCGATGGTATCGAGAATGACTTTTTCATCGTTGTTGTGCAGAAACTGATACATGAGCATAGCATGGTCCATTTCCTCTTTGGCCTGGATCTCATACCAGTTGGCAAAGCCATCCAGGCCGTTTTCGGTATAGAAGCTTGCCATATCGAGATATAAATAGGCGGAATACATTTCTTTATTGATCTGGGTATTGAGCAGATCTGCAATTTTCTTTTCCATAAAACCTCCTCGTTTTGCATTCATTATAGCGGATTTTTAACGTAAATGAAAATGAGGATAAAGCCGTTCGCACGTTTTTAGAACAAAGTATAAAAGGATGACGTCGATTGGAAACATGATCAGGTTTTTTACGACCCGTGCTCCCAGCAGAACGATAAAACTGTCTCCGTACATAAGAGAGAGCCACAAGGAATTGAGGATAAGGTAATTGATAATTACGATCAGGGCGCGGGCTGCAATGATCTTCCAGAGCCTGATCTTCTGTTCATAAAAAAACGAGGAAAAGATGAAAGCCATGATCATCGCATTCAAAGCGTATCCTGGAAAATAGGCGCCTTCGGGATGCATCGCATAACCGATAAAATCCATGACAACGGCTGCGAGCATATTCGGATACGGCCCGTAGAAGTAGCAGCTGGCCGCGACGGCCAGAAAGCTGAATGTGATACGGAGCGTTGGCCCGAGATAAATGTTAAAATTGTTCAAAATGACCTGCAGACCGCAGAACAGTGCGACACCCACGATAACGCGTGTGTTTTTTAAAGAGCTGACGTTTTCTTTCAGCATAACAAAGTAATTATTCATATAAAAAACCTCCTTTCCCTTTGATGCAAAGAAAAAAGAGGTTGCTTGCTGATTTTTCCTGGCAACAGCGGGATGCAGAAATGCAATCGCAAGGCTTCCTTTTCGTTCTGAAACCAACTCCCCGTGCTTCAGACACTTCACGTTGCATTTCTTACTCTGCTACACGGCTAGTATAGGCAAAAAGAAGTGAGTTGTAAACTGAAAATTTTTCCAGTTAAGGCAACCGCTTTCATCCTTTTGCAAATGCTAAAAAGTTCACAATCTTTCATATAGAAAAAACACTATACATGTTTTATACTACAAATGAAAAGAGGAAGAACTTTTATGATTATTGATAAGTTGGAAGAAAAGATCCGCGGTAAAAATACAAAGATCGTTTTTACTGAAGGATGGGACCCGCGTGTCCAGAAAGCTGCCATCGAACTGGCGGCAAAAGATGTAATCGTGCCAATTCTGCTCGGCGAAAAAGATGAGATCGACGCATGCGCGCAGGAGCACGGTTTTGATATTTCTAATATTGAACAAATTGCTCCGTCGGAATTCAAAGACATGGATAAAATGGCGATCAAGATGGTCGAGCTTCGCCGTGGTAAGCTGGATATGGAGCGTTGCCGCAAAGCGCTTGAAAGCACGAACTATTTCGGAACGATGCTCGTGCAGATGGGATATGCGGATGGTCTGTTAGGTGGTGCGACCTATTCGACTGCCGATACGGTACGTCCGGCGCTGCAGCTCGTAAAAGCGGCTCCGGGAAATGCTCTGGTATCTTCTGCGTTCCTGCTTGTAAAAGGCGAAGAGGAATATGTCATGGGAGACTGCTCCATCAACATCAATCCGAATGCGGACGAACTGGTCGAGATCACGATGCAGACTGCCAATACCGCAAAACAGTTCGGTCTTGAGCCAAAGGTTGCCCTGCTGTCCTATTCGACAATGGGTTCGGCAAAAGGAGACTGTGTTGCGAAAATGGCAGAAGCCGCAGTGCGTCTGAAACGTATGCCGATCGATTTTGATGTGGATGGCGAAATGCAGTTCGACTGCGCTGTCAGTCCTGAAGTGGCTTCGTTGAAGGCTCCTCATTCCAAGGTTGCCGGACATGCCAACACATTTATTTTCCCGAATCTTTCATCTGGTAATATCGGATACAAAATTGCTGCCCGCCTGGGCGGATGGGAAGCGATCGGACCTGTGCTTCAAGGCCTCAATGCACCGATCAATGACCTTTCCCGTGGATGCACATGGGAGGAAATCTATAAGATGGCAATCGTTACGGCTGCCCAGAAATCATTAGGAATCTAATTTGGAACTGCGCTTTGCGCAGTTCTTTTTTTGCGAAGCATCCCGATAGTTAGAAAACGGCTCTCCATTTACAATAAAACCAAGGAGAGTGAAATAATGAATCATGAACTGGTACTGCAGTTAATGTACGCATATTTTTATTTTATGATCTATGCTTTTGCGGGATGGATCGTACAAGGGATCTTCGTAGGATACAAGGAACATCGTTTCTTGAACACCGGCTTTTATCATGGACCGTATGTCCCGATTTTCGGGGTCGGATGCCTGCTGATCATTTACATCATTGATCCGATCTCGATGAATCCTTTTTGCGTGTTTGTGAACACATTCGTGATCACCAGTGTACTGGAGTATGCAACAAGCTGGTATCTTCAGAAAAAATACCATCGTCTGTGGTGGGACTACTCCAAAAAGCCATTCAACATTCATGGCCGCGTCTGTCTTCTGAACAGCACATTGTACGGCATTGCCGGACTGGTGGTCACGTTCGTATTTCAGCCCTGGATCCGTTACTGGACCATGCGCATTCCGTTTGCGTGGCTGCTTGGGATCGAAGCGGTTTATTCTGTCGTGTTCTGGAGCGATGTGATCATTACGACCATGGAAATGCATGCTCATGTCCATGCCCTGGAAGATCTGCATCTGCATATTCAGAAAGCTTTGAAGGAAGAAAACGAAAAGCTCCGCACCCAGTATGTGGAACAGGCGAAGAAAAGCTTTGAACAGATGAAAGCCACGAGCCGTCATCTGAAAGGATTCATTTCGCAGGAACTCGAGGAAAGATATAAGAAAAGTATCACTTCCTTCCATTCCTTGACGAAGCACAAAACAACATCACATTAGGTGATGTTTTTTATTGTGAAAGTGTGATAGACTTGTTTCATGAAACAAAAAGAAAAATTCCCTTATGATATCGAGGAAGGAGCGGTTATGGATTTTGTCGAAGACAGATTCATGCTTGTGCTCAAGGACGAACAATGGACCGACGAGGAGATCGGTCTGCTCAAACAGCTGAGGGTAGGGTTCTGCTATACGAATGGTCTGGCGATCTTTGTGCTCGAAGGCGGAGATATCGACTCCAGCGATTTTTATTTCAATATTCAGGAATGCGACTGGAAGGAACAGCTTTTCGCAGCAGACGAGATTAGCGTGGAAGTTATTCTTGTGGATAAGAACAACGAGATCTGCTGGAAAAGATCAAAGAAGTTTTCCAGAGAAGATTCCCGGCTGATCCAGGAAGTGCTGAAACAGCAGGAACAGATCGAATTCATGCCGGGAGAGTACGATGTGAATATTACCGGCATGCAAAGTGCATATGAACCGTTCGAACTGCTCAAGTTCGAAAAATGCTCGATGGAAATGTAGGAGGACAAGATGAAAGCAGTAATCACAGTAGTTGGAAGCGACCGTGTAGGGATCCTGGCAATGACAGCAGGAGCGTGCGCGCAGTTCAATGTAAATGTTCTGGATGTTTCGCAGACGATCATTGACGGCATCTTTACGATGACCATGATCACGGATTGCTCGAAAGTAGAAAGCTTTGAAGAATTTGCCGCCGCTATGGAAGCGCTGGGAGAAGAAAATGCATTGATCGTCCGGGTCATGAATCAGGATATTTTCAAAGCAATGCATACGATCTAGGAGGACAAGATGCAGACAAACGAGATATTGGAAACGATCAAGATGATCGACGAGGAATACCTGGATATCCGAACGATAACGATCGGAATTTCCCTGCTTGACTGCATTGATCCGGATATTCGCGAAGCATGCAGGAAAGCGGAGGAAAAAATCTGCCGTGTCGCCGGCAATCTGGTGCCGGTTGCCGAGGAAATCTCGCGCACCTACGGAATTCCGATCGTGAATAAGCGGATTTCTGTAACACCGATCGCTATGCTGGCCGGAGCCTGCGAAGGCGACCCGGTCGAATTCGCTCTTATGCTGGAGCGGTGCGCCCAGAAATTAGGGGTTGATTTTATCGGCGGGTATTCGGCACTTGTGCAGAAGGGCTATACCGTAGGAGATCGCAAGCTGATCGCGTCGATTCCGCAGGCGCTCGCAAAAACAAGCCACGTATGTGCCAGTGTCAATGTCGGGTCTACAAAAGCGGGGATCGACATGGATGCTGTAAAGCAGATGGGCGAGATCATTACGCAGTGTGCCCGATTGACGAAGGAGGATAACTGTCTTGGTGCGGCCAAGCTGGTCGTATTCTGCAATGCGCCGGAAGACAATCCGTTTATGGCTGGCGCGTTCCATGGCGTTGGCGAGCCGGACGCCGTGATCAATGTCGGGGTGTCAGGCCCTGGTGTCGTGCGTGCTGCACTGGCCAAAGCGCCTAAGGATGCTCCGATGAATGATCTGGCTGATCTGATCAAGAGAACGGCTTTCAAGATCACCCGGATGGGACAGCTTGTAGGAACGGCTGCGAGCCGCAAGCTGAATATACCGTTCGGTATTGTGGATCTGTCGCTGGCCCCGACTCCTGCAATCGGAGACAGCGTAGCGTATATTCTGGAGGAAATGGGTCTGGAGACGTGCGGGGCATATGGCACGACTGCCTGTCTGGCCATGCTCAATGACGCGGTGAAAAAAGGCGGCGTTATGGCAACATCGCATGTTGGAGGTCTTTCCGGCGCATTTATTCCGGTTTCTGAGGATGCGGGGATGATCGCGGCTGCTAAAAGCGGTGTGCTGACGCTCGAAAAGCTGGAAGCCATGACGGCGGTGTGTTCGGTCGGACTGGATATGATCGTCGTGCCTGGCGATACCCCGAGCTCGATCCTTTCGGGAATTATTGCGGACGAGGCGGCAATCGGCATGGTCAATTCGAAGACGACGGCGGTGCGCATCATTCCGGCGATCGGAAAAAGCGTTGGGGATGAACTTGATTTTGGCGGCCTGCTTGGCAAAGGCCCGGTCATGCCGGTCAATATGGAGGATAATTCTGTATTTGTGAATCGGGGCGGACGGATCCCGGCTCCGATGCAGGCTTTGAAAAATTAAAAAAAATGTTTACATTCCTTACATCCTGTGTTTATAATAACTCCATAAACATTGAAGAGAAGGAGTACGAAGTCAGTATTTTTCAGAGAGTTGACGGGTGGTGCGAGTCATAAAAGAAAGATTTCGGAACGTGTCTCGGAGTTGCGTTATCGAAAATAATAATATTGAGGTAACTGCCGTTAATTCGCGTTAAGAATGAGTTGTCGTCCATATCGTGTGGACGGAAGTAAGGTGGTACCGCGTAATATTGCGTCCTTTCGGTTTTCGAAAGGGCGCTTTTTTTATGGAGCGCAGCAATGTAAAAGGAGGAGAAGTTATGAACAAGTTTTTGAAATTAGGTCTGGCCGCTGTTCTTTCGGTCGTGGCGCTGGCTGGATGCTCGTCGGGTTCGGACACAGAAAGCACAGAAAAACCAACAGAAGTCCTGATCGGAATTTCCCCGGATTACATGCCTTATGAAGGTCTGGATTCAAAGGGAGAACTGGAAGGCTTTGATATCGATATGACAGCATGGCTGTTTGATTATCTGAACAAAAACGGCCGCAATTATACATATGAGTTCAAGGAACTCTCATTTGATACGATCATTACGGCACTGCAGGCCGGGCAGATCGATCTTGGAATTTCCGGCTTTACATACGATGAAGAGCGGGAAGGGATCTTCTCGGATTCCTACTATGATTCTGCTCAGGTCGTTGTTGTAAACAAGGATTCGGATATCCAGTCGACTTCTGATCTGAACGGTAAACTTGTCGGAGCGCAGCAGGGAGCAACTGGCGAAGATGTTGCCAACGATATCGATGGCGCGAAGGTACAGGCAATGCAGGATGTCAAAGTTTTGATGGAATCTTTGAAGGCGCAGGGACTGGATGCGGTCGTGATCGATCAGGCGGTTGCGGACAATTATGCGGCAAATGGCGACTACAAGGTTCTTGATGAAAAGCTTCTGATCGAAGAAAATATTATTTATTCTACAAAAGATCATCAGGATCTGATGGATGATATCAACGAAGCAATCAAAGCATTTAAAGAGAGCGGCGACTACAAAACGATGGTAGATAAGTGGTTTGCTGCTTCAGGAGAGGCAAGTGAGTAAGATCTTTACCTCTGAAAACCTTCAATTTTTGCTCCAGGGTGCCGGCGTAAGTATTGCGCTGGCCTTTGGTGCTTTAGCGATTGGAGCGGTTTTGGGGGTCATCGGCGCAGCCGGCAAACTGTCGAAAATCAAGATCTTCAACTGGATCGCCAATATTTATGTGGAAGTGTTCCGCGGCACGCCAATGCTGCTGCAGATCTACTTTTTTTATCTGGGAGTGCCTGTCATTATTTCGATGATCACTGGAACACGGGTGCGTATGAATATTTACATCGTGGCTCTTGTTGCGCTGTCGCTGAATTCCGGCGCTTATCAGACCGAACTGATCCGATCCGGTATTCAGGGCGTAGACAAAGGACAGTGGGAAGCGTGCGAAACATTAGGGATTTCCTACTGGACGATGATGAAGGAGGTCATCCTGCCTCAGGCTTTCAAGCGCATCATTCCGCCGCTCGTTTCCGAATTTATTACGTTGATCAAGGATTCCTCGCTCGCTTCCGTTATCGGCACGGCTGAACTGATGTATCGTACGCAGGCTCTGGGAGCGCGCTACTACAATTATCTTTATCCTTTGATGATCGCGGCCGTAATGTATCTGATCATGACACTGTGTGTATCATGGATCGGAAAGAAAATAGAAAAGAGGTTGTCTGTCAGTGATTAAAGCGGAACATTTATCTAAAAATTTCGGAAAGCTTCATGCACTCAATGATGTATCCCTGAATGTGGAAAAAGGGGAAGTTGTTTGTCTGATCGGGCCTTCCGGCTCGGGCAAGTCGACTTTTCTGCGCTGTATCCATGGCCTCGAAACGCCGGATCAGGGAAAAAGATATCTCGATGGCGAGCTGATGGATCCATCGGATACGAAAAAATATCGTGCGCTTCGTTCGAAGATGGGTTTTGTTTTTCAGCACTTCAATTTGTTCCCGAACAAGACGGTATTGGACAACTGCATCCTGGCGCAGGTCTCTGTGCTGAAAAAACCTGTGGAGGACGCAAGAAAAACGGCACTCGATTATCTCTCGAAGGTCGGTCTGCTCGATAAAAAGGATTCCTATCCGAATGCATTGTCTGGCGGGCAGAAACAGCGTGTGGCGATTGCGCGGGCTTTATGCATGGAGCCTGAGATCATGTTGTTTGACGAGCCGACAAGTGCTCTTGATCCTGAAATGATCAAGGAAGTGCTTGAGGTCATGAAAGATCTTGCCAATCAGGGAATGACGATGATCGTGGTTACGCATGAAATGGGTTTTGCCCGCAAAGTGGCGAACCGGGTCGTATTTCTGGAGAACGGAAAAGTCATCGAGGAAAACGATTCGGAAACCTTCTTTACCAATCCTTCCAGCGAGCGTGCAAAGGACTTTTTGAGCAAGGTGTTCTATGAATGAAAATCAAGGACTTTTTGTGTGAGCAGTGGATGACAAAATATGAAAATGATGCGGTCTATAATATGACGGACACATCATTTCAGGCTTTGTCTTTAAAAGAGCTCGTTTCTCTTGATGAAGCGGCTCTTGAGGATGTCGTGCTCGATTATGGCGAGATTTACGGGGACAAGCAGCTGCGCAGGGAGATCCTGAAACTGTACGCTCATGGATCGATCGATGAGATCACCTGTTTTCCTGGCGCGCTGAATGCGAACCAGCATGTGATGGATGTTCTGCTTGAGCCGGGCGATCATGTGATCGCGTTTGTTCCTGGATACCAGCAGTTTTACGAGTATCCCCGCTCTCTTGGCTGCGAGGTGTCGCTGGTCAGCTATCAGGAGAAACTTGACTGGATGTTCGACTGGGAAGAGCTGGAGAATTCATTTTGCGCCAACACGAAAATGATCGTGATGGGCAGTCCGTCCAATCCGACGGGGACCACGCTGTCTGCGGCCCACTGGGACAGGCTGATTGGCTTGTGTAGAGAGCGCGGGATTTATATTTTATGCGATGAAGTATATCGTGGCCTTGATCTGGAACAGACGCCTTCGGTTTCGGATCTGTACGAACGGGGCATTTCGTGTTCTTCGCTTTCCAAGATCTTTTCTTTGCCGGGGCTTCGGCTTGGCTGGGTAAAAGCGGATAAGAGGATCATTGATGATCTGAATGTGCGCCGGGATTATACGATGATCTCTACCGGCCCTCTTTCGGACCGGCTTGGGATTGCTGCTTTAAGGAATAAAGAAGTCATTCTGAAAAGAAATCGCGAAATGCTGGCCAGGAACCAGCAGGCCCTGAAGGAATGGCTTAGAAAAAATGATGCCTTCTCTGTTGTTTGCAGTCCGCTGTCTCCGGTCGCGTTTTTACATTATTCGATGAATATGGGCTCGGTGGAACTGTGCGAGCGTCTGCTGCAGGAGTGTGGTGTCTTTTTTGTGCCGGGCTCATGTTTCAAAACGGAAAATTATGTCCGTCTGGGTATGGGAAGGTCATGCGGCGATTTTGAAAAGGGTTTGAGTGTACTTTCAAAATGGAGCAATGAAGCGTTGAAAAAGGTATAAAATTCATGATATTATAACATTACAAGGGGTGTTGAGATGAAAAGGATAGTATGTATGTTTTTTCTCGTAGGCTTATGCGGGTGTTCTCGTGTGAATGAAACATCATCTTCTATGAATGGTTCTGGTCAGCCGGCTGTCGAGGAAGAGGATACGAATCAGCACACTTTGGATTGCACTAATGATGCTGACTCGATGTCTCTGCAATCGCAGGGAGATCATGTCGAGTACCAGACGCAGACGTTTTATATGACGTTTGAAGAACTTGGGATCGGCGAAGGAATGAGCAGTGAGGATATGATGAATGCGATTAATTCATCGCTTGCCCGTTCCTATGATGCACTGCAAGGTGTCGATGCGGTCGGATCGCTCGAAGATAATAGGGTTAAGGTGACGGTGACGATCGACTACAAAAAGGCAGACATTCAAGCGCTGATCAATGCCGGTCTGCTTCACGAAGGGGAAGTGGATACGAAATATGTGAGCTTGGGTAAGACGCAGTCACAGCTTGAGCAGGAAGGCTATTCGTGTACAATTCAGTAGATTGAGCGGTTTTTTCCGCTTTTCTTTTATCAGAACAGGGGGTTCAAAGGTTGCGATATTATATTTCTGATCTACATTTTTTTCATCGTGCATTAAATGACAAAATGGATGTCAGAGGATTTGAGGACGTGGAAGAAATGAATGAGTACATGATCAGCCAGTGGAACAGGAAAGTAAATAAACGGGATGAAGTCGTTGTGCTGGGCGATTTTTCATGGGGGAATGCAAGAGACACAGCCGAAATCATCGATCGTTTGAATGGCAGGATCTTCCTGATTCGGGGAAATCATGACCGCTTTCTTGATGATAAGAATTTTGATGCTTCTGTTTTTGGCTGGGTAAAAGACTATGCTGAACTGAGCGACAATCGCCGCAAGGTAGTACTGAGTCATTATCCGATTGCGTTTTATAACGGACAGTATCGCAGAGATGAAAATGGAAATCCCAGGACGTTTATGCTCCATGGTCATATTCATAATACGCAGGACCGGGAGTATCTGGATGCTTTCATTGATTATATGGATACTCGCAAACATATTTCGATTGGCGGAGAGCTTGAAAATGTACCGTGCCAGATTATTAATTGTTTTTGTGTAGATTCCGATTATCAGCCGATGACATTGGATGAGTGGATCGAGTTAGACAAAGAAAGAAAAGATCGTCGAAGAAATAAAGGATAGGTTTCTTCGAAAATCGATTAAGGTGAGGGTATATGGAGAAATTGAAATCGAAAAAAGGCGGAAAGGCGCTTTACATTCAAATCAAGGAAATTTATCGTGAAAAGATCTTAAACGGCGAACTGAAGCATGGCGATAAGATCGAAAGTGAAATGGAAATTCAAAAGAAATACGGTGTTTCAAGAATTACTGCCAGACAGGCAATTCTCGATCTTGAAAAAGAAGGAATGGTCAACCGCGGACGCGGACGCGGGACGTTTGTGATCTGGAAACCGGCAATCAAAGAAAAACTGTCGGAGATCCGGAGCTTTTCTCATGAGATGGAACTTCATGGACGGGTTCCGGGAACGAGCAGCTATACGATCGACCGGGAACAGATCGCAGAAAAGGCAGCTAAGATATTCGGGCTCGATCCCCAGGAAGAGATGTACTGCTTCCGCCGGGTCCGGACCGCAGATGATGTGAAACTTGTTTATATGGTATCCTATTTCCCCCTGGATACGGATCTTCCGATCAATGACGACGATCCTGCTTCTCCGGCTTATGAGAAGTTTGATGTGATCGGTGCCGCAAAGCCTAAACGGGTCGAAGAGGAATTCAGTGCGGAAATTCCTTCGGACGAAGTTCGTACCTCTTTGAACATTCCGAAGTCTTTGCCGGTCCTGGCTCGTAAGAGAATTTCTTTTGATGCCGAAGATAATATTATTGAATATTCGATCAGCTATTATCGGAGCGATTTATATACGTATATGAATTCGACCGGACGTATTATTTATCAGCAGTAGAGAAATAGATTCAAAGATATGAAAAAAATCCCCGACCGGCAGATTTGCCGGTCTTCTTTATCTCTTGAATGAATTTGTGTTAATCGATCAGGAACGATGAATTGCCGTTCAATAAGAACAAAATTTTGTGAAAGAAAAGAAAATGGGTTTTTTGCTTTTCTTTTTGAAAGATCCATACTACAATAACGAAGCAACAGAAAAGAAAACAGATTCTAAAAAAGCTGTTGAAAAAATTAAAAAAAGTGTTGCATGGCTCAAATACTTATGCTAATATAAATGAGCACTTGGGAAAACAAGTCAACAGAATATGGCGCGTTGGAGAAACGGTTAACTCACATGCCTTTCACGCATGCATTCACGGGTTCGAATCCCGTACGCGTCACCATTTGTAAATAACGCCTTTAGGTAAAGCACCTAAGGGCTTTTTTATTGCTTAATGTAATCAAATTCCGAAAACTTAAAATAACGAATCCAAAACACTAAGAGTATCCTTCTCTGAATCGTTGATGAGATGAGCATAGATATCCAGTGTTGTTGTGACACTGGAATGGCCCAGACGCTTCGATACTTTCAAGATATCGCCATCACCATGCATATGATCAAGCATGGATGTGTTGAATACTGGAACGAGGAGAATGGAACGTATCGTCCTTCTTACGCAGACCTGACAAAGTAAAATGAGCATAGAAAAATATAAATAAACAGTGATTTGTATACGAGTGAGTACATCCTGATCAGCTATGACCTAGATACTACCGTAGTAGGTGAACCCTTAGCTTTTTGATACTTTGTATCATACGAGGAAAGGTCCGGTTGAAATCTGGAACGCTGTTAGCGTCTTGAGAGATCAGGGCGCTTTTTTCGTGCCATCGTATACTCGACTACGCGTGAAGGAAAGAAGACGGCTGCAGGAGAGTTAAGCCCTGGACACGAGACGGATGAATAGAGAAAATAAAAAGAGCTGTTGATTTAAACGTCTGCTTCGTTCAACAGCATGCTTTGCGGGATGATAAACTTATTTTTTTCATGGCCCGTCTGTAATGGGCTTCTTTGTCACGGGCAATGGCTTTATAAAGTTCTTCATGAGCCGTTTCATAAAGCATGTTGGCCCAGTATCCCCACAAGATATCTTCGAACAATTCAAAAAGTATGACTTCTTTTTTTGTCTGATCATCCGTGATCCCATATCCCTCGAAGAACTGCTCACGTTCTTCCTCTTCTTCAATACAGTTCTCGCTTAAAAAGCTGGCCAGGTCAAACCGTGCGTCATTCATGCTTGCGTATTCGTAATCGATCAGATAAAGCCGGTTTTTCGAGAAAAGCAGATTTCCGTCTACCAGATCGTTATGGCACAAGGTGTCCGGGTCATAGATCTTTTTTGCTGCCTCGACAATCTGTTCTTCCTGATCGAAAGAGATAAAAGGATTTCTTGCATTTTTTTTGTAGTGATCCAGCTTTTTGAATGGATCGAAATAAAAACCGACAGGCTCTTTATCATGCAGGGATCTTAAAATCGTGCCCGTATCAAAAGCTTTTGTCTTTTTTTTCGTTTCTTTGTAAGTGTGCGTATGAGGAATATACCGGGTGATCTTTATTCCTCGTTCTATATCGAAATAAACGAGCGGAACATCCAGATCATGGACAAGATCCAATATCTCGTTTTCCTGCCGGAAAGAAACGTCCAGCAGGTTGTGGCTCTGTTTCGGTGTCCGGACCATGTACCTTTTCTCTTCGACAGTTAAAATATAGGAATCATTGCTGATACCGTGAAGATCCGGTACGAGCGTGTAAGGAGTGCTGATTTTATGATCGAGCCATTGTCTTAATTGTGTTTCTTTCATGATTTAATCATATCATGCAAGATGTTAGAATAGTAAAGCAGATGAGTGATATAATTTTGATAACGAGGTGAAAAATATGAAACAACCAAATATACCTGATATTCCTCAGGCTCAGCCTGAACCGCAAAGCAAGCTCTGGCTTGGCGCTTTGATCCTGTCAATTATTTCTGTTGTATTCAGTGCTCTGGCTTCATGGCATGGATTTGTTCTTGCTTTTATCGGGCTGGCATGCGCCGTGGTCGCGTTTGTGCTGATCTGGAAAGATTTTCAGCTTACAAAGAAGCTGATCTCTATTCTGGTGCTCTCGATCTGCGCTGTCGTGCTGAGCGCTTATACATTTGGCGCAAGCGCATATACAAGCGCGCGCTCCGCTATGTATTATTACGATACGTTTGGCAGCAGCTGGAACCATGAAACGGATGAATGGCATGGAATCGGGCCCGATGAGTTCGACGACTACTGGGACTAGGTGATTCGTATGGATCAGGAAGTAATGGATGAACTGAAGGAAGCCATTGCGCAGCTGCTTGAAAAGGAAGAGATCCATGATGCGCTCCCGATGATGAAACAGGCAGCAAACTGGGGCGATCTTGAAAGTCAGAAGCAGCTGATCGACATTTTCCTGCATGGAAAGTACGGGATCGTATTTGATCCGAAAAACGGATTTGCGTATGCCCGGCTCGCAGCTATGAATGGAGATGCCCAGGCCATGTACGAGTTTGCCCGCCTTAATAAAGAAGGCATCGGATGTGCGAAGAATATGGAACAGGCCTTCTATTTTATGAACAAGGCAGCCACAGCCCGATATCCTTTCGCCTATGACGAACTGGCAGTAATGTATCTGATGGGGCAGGGATGTCAAAAGGATATCGAACAGGCAGGGTTCTGGAATTTGAAAGCCCTGGAACAGTTAGGACATACTCCGGAAATCGACAAACATGCCCGAATGATCAAAAAAGCTTTAGAAAAAGCATAATTTAAAAGAAAAAGAGAGAAATTCCCTTGCGCTTTCTCTCTTTTTTGATTATAGTAATTAAGCATGCGTGGGAGAAGGAATGCCCTTCACAAACCACTGCATAAGACCAGAAATAGGAGGAGCGTCTTATGAGCAAGAAAAAAGTAACAAAAGTTTGTAAGCTTCAGTTCATGGCAGGCGGAGCGAAACCGGGACCTGCACTTGCAAGTGCCGGAATCAACATGCCTCAGTTCTGCAATGCATTCAATGATGCAACAAAAGATCGCAAAGGCGATGTTGTCCCTGTAATCATCACAGCTTACGAAGACAAATCATTTGATTTCGAATTGAAAACAACACCAGCAGCCAATATGCTGAAGAAAGCGGCAGGAATTTCAAAAGCCAGCGGCGATCAGAAGCAGACAGCAGGTACGATCACGGTCGATCAGTTGAGAGAGATCGCTGAATACAAAATGCCGGACCTGAACGCTAACGATGTTGAAGCAGCAATGAAGATCGTTGCTGGAACAGCCCGCAATATGGGAATCAAAGTAGAAGGAATGGAATAAGGAGGTACGATTCATGGCAAAAGTAAGTAAAAGATTTGCAGAAGCTGAAAAATTAGTCGATCGTAATCGTCTTTATTCAGTAGAAGAAGCTGTTGCGCTGGCAAAAAAAGCGGCAACAGCAAAATTTGATGAAACAGTTGAAGTAAGCTTCAACTTGAATGTAGATCCTCGTCATGCAGATCAGCAGATCCGCGGCGCAATGGTTCTTCCTAACGGAACAGGAAAAACACAGACTGTTGCCGTAGTTGCTGAAGGCGACAAAGCAAAAGAAGCGGAAGCTGCAGGAGCAGACTTCGTAGGAGCTGACGAATTGATCCAGAAGATCCAGGGCGGATGGTTCGGATTTGATGTATTGATCGCCACTCCAAACATGATGGGCAAATTAGGACGTTTAGGACGTGTGCTCGGACCAAAAGGCCTGATGCCTAACCCTAAGACAGGAACAGTAACGATGGATGTTGCCAACGCTGTCAATGAAGTAAAAAAAGGTAAAGTAACTTACCGTGTCGACAAAGAAGGAAACATCAACGTATTGATCGGAAAGATCAGCTTTGATGATGACAAACTGGTTGAAAACTTCCGCGCTATTTACAACGTGATCGCGAAAGCGCGTCCTACAAAAGTTAAAGGTACTTATATCAAAAACCTTGTGCTCTCTACGACAATGGGTCCTGGCATCCACGTAGAACGTCAAAAATAATTTGACAAATCAGAAATTATAAGTAATATAAAATTGTTATCAATATTCCAAAGACAGTAACGGCAATCTGCTTAATCATGTTACCGAGGGGTCATACTTACCAATGATGTTGAAGTCTGCCCTCGCGCAGACTTTTCTTTTGAATATTGTAACGATATACAGAAAGAAGAGGTGGATCGGATGAACAAAGATATCCTTGCTCAAAAGGAAGCCGATGTCAAAGCTCTTACAGAGAAGATGGAAAACGCAAGTTCTGTCGTTATGGTCGAATACCGTGGCCTGACAGTAAAGGAACTTACTGAACTCCGTCGCGCTCTTCGTGCTGAAGACGTTGATTTCAAGGTTTACAAAAACACGACTGCACGTCGTGCCGCAGAAAATCTGGGATATGACAAGTTCGCAGAAACTTTAAAAGGACCAAATGCATTAGCATTCGGTAAAGATCCAGTTGCTCCAGCTCGTGTACTGGCAAAATTTGCGAAAGGACACGAAAAACTGATTTTAAAAACTGGTATCGTTGACGGTGAGGTCGTAACAGAGGAAACGATCAAGACACTGTCTGCATTGCCTAACAAGGAAGGCATGCTTGCTAAATTTGCGTCTGTACTGAATGCGCCAGTCATCAAGTTCGCTATGACTGTTAAAGCGTTGGCAGAAGCAAAAGAAAACGGAAGCAATCCAGCACCTGCTGAAGAAGCTGCCGCATAATTACAATATTAGGAGGAAAAGAACATGGCTAAATTAACTCAGGAAGATATTCTTGCTTACTTAGAAGAAGCTACAATTTTAGAACTTAACGATTTAGTAAAAGCGATCGAAGACAAATTTGGTGTTGTTGCTGCCGCTGCTGTAGCTGCACCAGCTGCTGCCGAAGAAGCTGCATCAGGACCTACTGAAGTCACTGTAACTTTGTCTTCTGTTGGTGGAACAAAAGTTGCTGTTATCAAAGCAGTACGTGAGATCACAGGTCTTGGACTTGTAGATGCTAAGAAATTAGTAGACTCTGCTCCAGCAACGATCAAAGAAAACATCGCTCCGGAAGAAGCAGACCAGATCAAAGAAAAATTGATGGCTGCCGGTGCAACTGTTGAAATTAAGTAAGAATAATTTACACATTCTTAAAAATCAGAGCTCATTGCGAGCTCTTTTTTCGTATAGGAAGAAAGGAGGAGGAATATATGATCTGTTTTGACCATGTTTCCAAAATATATTCATCCGATGTGGCTGCCCTGAACGACATCAGTTTCGAGATAGAAAACGATAGACGGACCGTCTTGTACGGGCCTTCAGGTTCCGGAAAAACGACGATCCTCTCGATCATGGCCGGACTGATTTCTCCGACATCCGGCAAGGTCGTGATCGACAAGTCCGATAAAATATCATTTGTTTTTCAGGAAGACCGGCTTTTTCGGCATTTGAACGTATTTGATAATATTGCCTTCGGTCTCGATCATAGCCGTTATTCCCGCGAACAAATAAAAGACAAAGTGGAGAGGATCGCCACTCTTACTCATACAGCAGAGTATTTATATCAAAAAGCATCGACTTTATCGGGCGGGCAGAAACAAAGAGCAGCCATCGCCCGGGCGCTTGTTTCGCATCCCGATATTCTGCTCATGGATGAGGCGTTCAGCCATCTTGACCAGGGCCTCAAAAAGACAATGATACTTGAACTGATCGAGTGGGTCGAGCAGCTAGGCATCACGCTTGTCTGGGTTTCCCATGATTTTCAGGAAGCTCTGCTGCTGGCTGAACATATGATCGTGATCGAGCATGGAAAAATAGTGCAGCAGGGAACACCATATGAGATCTCTTTGCATCCAGCCACTTACGAAATCGCGTCCGCGCTCTCTCTTTTAGGTATGAACGAATGGAACGGAACTTTCGTCCCGGTGAGCGCCTGCAGCTTTCATAAAGAACAAGGAAGCGTCCAGGTAAAAGGGTGGCAGAAGAAGCTATGTATTCCTTATAAGGACGGCTACTTGTATACTGGAATTGTGGACGGAAAAATGTTCTGCGTTTTTTCGAAAGAAAAAGCTGGTGATGAGGAACGTGTATACATAGCTGGAAATAAGAAATAAAAACAGGTATCGGCTTATGAGCCGGTACCTGGTGTTTGTTAAAGAAATTCAGCTGTCTGCTTCTTCGGCAAGGATCTTTTTAAGGGCGTTGAACAGACCATGATGGAAGACGTCGGTCGTAGAGAAGTCGGCATAGCTTTTTACGTAATCGCTCGCGCTGCCCATCGCCACACCGATATCCGCCTTTTCCAGCATTTTCGTATCGTTTGTGCTGTCGCCGAACGCGATCACATCATTCCAGTCTAATCCTTCCCGCTCCAGGATCATTTCGATGCCGTGCGCCTTGTCGTTGTCCGCGTTGAAAATATCATAGCAGAATCCGTCTGTCTTCACATTGATCAGGTCTGCGCGCAGATCAGGGTGTTCCTCCATGAATTCCTGCAGCTTCCCGGCATCCTTTGTGAGCACGACCGCGTTGAAGGCATCGTGACGTTTATGGAAGGCCTGGTTCGGATCATAGAACAGGGAATCCAGCACGTTGCAGTATTTACAGAAATAATACATCGGATAAAAGTCATTATATATGTACGTTGCGTCTCCGAAATGAAACATCAGGCCGAATTCGTTGCAGTTGGCCAGCTCTACAAGATCTTTGGTCGTTTCGGCACTGATCGGATCGCTTCCGATCATATTGAATTCGGAATCGAGGACATATCCTCCGTTGATCAGGACGTAATAGTCGAATTTTACACGTTCGAGAATAAGTTTCATTTGGTTGAGAGGACGCCCGGTAGCTGCCGCAACGATATAACCGGCATTTTTCAAAGATTGAATGGCCGCGATACTTGATTCCTGTATCACATCGTTTTCTGTCTGATAGAGCGTGCCATCCATGTCGATAAATACGATTTTATGTTTCATGTGTATTCCTCTTTTCTTGTTTTTTACATTATTATAAGCCTTTGTTCAAGTTCAAAGAAGCAATTTGATTTAAAGAAAAAGTAAAAATAGGTCTTGACAAAGAAGAGGCTTCAGAGTATTCTGTTAAATGTACGCGTGAGGTCCAAAAGATGGGCCTTAAAAAATGGGCATAAGATGAACCGCCCGGATTCGTGTACTTAAGTTACATTAGAAATTGTTAGAAATTTGGAAGGAGGATCTTATGCCTACAATCAATCAGTTGATTCGTAAAGGTCGTAAGGCTAGTCAAAACGTATCAAAGTCGCCGGCTTTGAACCGTGGTTACAACTCGTTGAAATCAAAACCAACCAATCTCTCATCTCCTCAGAAACGTGGAGTATGTACTCGTGTTGGTACGATGACTCCGAAGAAGCCAAACTCTGCGCTTCGTAAATATGCCCGTGTTCGTCTTTCGAACGGAATGGAAGTTACTGCGTACATTCCAGGAATCGGACATAACCTGCAGGAGCACAGTGTCGTGCTGATCCGTGGAGGACGTGTCAAAGACTTGCCAGGTGTTCGTTACCACATCATCCGCGGTACTCTTGACTGCGCTGGTGTAAACGACCGCAAACAGTCCCGTTCATTATACGGAACAAAGAAACCTAAAAAATAAGTCGATCGTGAAAGGAGAAATAAACTATGCCTAGAAAAGGACATATTGCTAAACGTGATGTATTAGTAGACCCGATTTACAACTCTAAGCTGGTTACTCGACTGATCAATAAAATCATGATCGATGGAAAAAGAGGAACAGCTCAGAAAATTTTATATAACGCTTTCGACATCGTCGAAGTGAAAACTGGAAAACAGCCTATGGAAGTTTTCGAGGAAGCATTGGAAAATGTTATGCCTCAGCTTGAGCTTAAAGCTCGCCGTGTAGGTGGCGCGAACTACCAGGTGCCGGTAGAAGTAAGCGACGAACGTCGTCTGACTCTCGGTCTGCGCTGGCTTGTTAACTATGCCCGTCTGCGCAACGAAAAAACAATGGAACAGCGCCTTGCTGCGGAGATCATCGATGCGGCAAACAACACGGGTGCCAGTGTGAAAAAACGCGAATCTGTTCATAAAATGGCAGAAGCTAACAAAGCATTTGCACATTACCGCTGGTAATCGAAAGAAAGGATGTCGGTTAAATGCCAAGAGAATTTTCATTAAAAGATACTCGCAATATTGGTATCATGGCGCATATTGACGCCGGAAAAACGACAACGACTGAACGTATCCTTTACTATACAGGTGTAAACCACAAGATTGGTGAAACACATGACGGTGCGAGTACAATGGACTGGATGGAGCAGGAACAGGAACGTGGTATCACGATCACTTCCGCTGCAACGACATGCCATTGGAAAGGCTGCCGTATCAACATTATCGATACTCCGGGCCACGTTGACTTCACTGTCGAAGTTGAACGTTCCCTTCGTGTGTTGGATGGTGCGGTAACTGTATTGGATGCGAAAGCCGGTGTTGAGCCACAGACAGAAACTGTTTGGCGCCAGGCAACAGAATATGGAGTTCCGCGCATCGTATTCGTAAATAAAATGGATGCGACCGGTGCTGACTTCATTATGTCATGCAATACGATCATTGATCGTCTGGGTGCAAAATCATGCCCGATCCAGCTTCCAATCGGTGCAGAAGGCGATTTCAGAGGAATCGTCGATCTGATCGAACGCAAAGCTGAAATTTATAAAAATGACCTCGGTACAGACATCGAGATCGCAGAAATTCCTGAAGATCTTGTTGATCTTGCAGAGGAATATCGTATGAAGCTGATCGAATATCTTGCCGACTACGATGAAGATCTGATGATGCAGGTCCTTGAAGGCGAAGAACCAAGCATCGAAGAAATCAAACGTGTTCTGCGTATTGCAGTATGCGCCGGAGACTTCTTCCCTGTACTGTGCGGTTCCGCTTATAAGAACAAAGGTGTTCAGATGGTTCTGGATGCAGTTGTTGATTATCTGCCTTCACCGCTGGATATCCCGGCAATCAAAGGTACGACTCTTGATGGCGAACCGGATGAACGTCATGCAAGCGACGAAGAACCATTCGCTGCTCTTGCATTCAAGATCGCGACAGACCCGTTCGTAGGCAAGCTGTCCTTCTTCCGCGTTTACTCGGGAACAGCAACTTCAGGAAGCTATGTACTGAACTCGAACAAAGATAAGAGAGAACGTTTCGGACGTATCGTGCAGATGCATGCAAATGCCCGTAAAGAAATCTCTGAAGTATACGCAGGCGATATCGCCGCAGCTGTCGGATTGAAAAATACGACAACAGGAGATACCCTCTGCGACGAAAAGAACCCGATCATTCTTGAATCCATGGAATTCCCGGAACCAGTGATCGAATTGTCGCTGGAACCGAAAACAAAAGCGGATCAGGATAAAATGGGTCTGGCTCTTTCCAAGCTCGCTGAAGAAGATCCTACGTTCAAAACGTATACAAACGAAGAAACAGGACAGACGATCATTGCCGGTGTCGGTGAACTTCACCTGGACATCATCGTAGACCGTCTGCGCCGTGAATTTAAAGTAGAAGCTGTTGTTGGACAGCCGCAGGTAGCTTACCGTGAAACGATCCGTCAGTCTGCTGAATGCGAAGGAAAATACGTACGTCAGTCCGGTGGACGTGGTCAGTACGGTCACGTATGGATCCGTTTCGAACCGAACGAAGGCAAAGGATTTGAATTTGTTGACGCGATCGTCGGCGGAAGCGTGCCTCGCGAATATATCAAACCGACACAGGAAGGTCTTGAGGCCGCTCTTGAAAACGGTATGATCGCCGGATATCCGGTCATTGATGTGAAAGCAACATTATTCGACGGATCCTACCATGACGTCGACTCTTCTGAAATGGCATACAAAATTGCTGCCAGCATGGCTCTGCGCGAAGCAGGCAAGAAGTGCAAACCTGTTCTTCTTGAGCCGATCATGCTCGTAGAAGTTACAGCACCATCGGAATACCTTGGTTCTGTTATGGGTGACGTTTCAAGCCGTCGTGGACAGATCACGGATCAGGAAGAGCGCGGAAATGCGATCATCGTTCGTGCTATGATCCCGCTGTCGGAAATGTTCGGATATGTTACGGATCTGCGTGGATTCACACAGGGTCGCGGTAACTATTCCATGAAATTTGATCATTATGCAGAAGTACCGAAGAGTATTTCTGAGAAGATCATCAAAGAAAGCGCATCTGCGCAGGATTAGTTCACAATATGAGGTTGATTTTCAATGCGCATTGCATTAAAATTAAACCGAATTATTATGAATATTAGCATTTAGGAGGAAAATTTAAATGGCTAAGGAAAAATTTGACAGAAGTAAAACTCATGTTAATATCGGTACCATTGGTCACGTTGACCACGGAAAAACGACTTTAACTGCAGCTATTACTAGTGTTTTGGCTAAAAAAGGTATGGCCAAAGCAGAAGCTTACGATGAAATCGACGGTGCTCCAGAAGAAAAAGAACGTGGTATCACGATCAATACTGCACACGTTGAATATCAGACTGAAAAACGTCACTACGCTCACGTAGACTGCCCGGGTCATGCTGACTACGTTAAGAACATGATCACTGGTGCAGCGCAGATGGACGGTGCGATCCTTGTCGTTGCCGCTTCTGACGGACCTATGCCTCAGACTCGTGAACACATCCTTCTTGCTCGTCAGGTAGGTGTTCCTTACATCGTAGTTTACCTGAACAAGTGTGATATGGTTGATGACGAAGAACTCGTTGACCTCGTAGAAATGGAAGTTCGTGAACTTCTTAACGAGTACGGATTCGACGGTGACGAAACTCCGATCATCCGCGGTTCTGCACTGAAGGCTCTTGAAGGAGACGCTAAATATGAAGCATCGATCGATGAACTGATGGATGCAGTTGACACTTGGATCCCTGATCCAGTTCGTGACATCGATAAACCATTCCTGATGGCTGTCGAAGATGTTATGACAATTTCCGGACGTGGTACAGTTGCTACAGGACGTGTTGAACGTGGTACAGCTCACCTCGGCGACGAAGTTGAGATCGTTGGTATCAAACCAACTCGCAAATCCGTATTGACTGGTCTTGAAATGTTCCACAA
Source organism: Erysipelotrichaceae bacterium OPF54 (assembly GCA_022834735.1). Classification (GTDB taxonomy): domain Bacteria; phylum Bacillota_I; class Bacilli_A; order Erysipelotrichales; family Erysipelotrichaceae; genus Dubosiella. Next base: position 2,637,620 of record BQKD01000001.1, on the reverse strand, counting down.
ACAGCTGGACGAAGCACAGGCCGGCGACAACATCGGTGCTCTGCTCCGTGGTGTTGCACGTGACGAGATCCAGCGTGGACAGGTTCTTGCTAAACCAGGAAGCGTTAACCCTCACACTACATTCAAAGCACAGGTTTACGTACTGAGCAAAGATGAAGGTGGACGTCATACTCCATTCGTTTCTAACTACCGTCCTCAGTTCTACTTCCGTACAACGGACGTAACGGGTGTCATCACTCTTCCAGAAGGAACTGACATGGTTATGCCTGGCGACAACGTAGAAATGAACGTTGAACTGATCGCTCCGATCGCTCTTGAAAACGGAACGAAATTCTCTATTCGTGAAGGTGGCCACACTGTAGGTGCCGGAAACGTTACTGAGATCATCGGTTAATTTTTCAAAAATCAGACAGCTTCGGCTGTCTTTTTTTCTATCTATTTTTTATCAAAAAACAAGGACAGAATGCAGGTGTCCTTGTTTTTTTTGGTCAAAGCGCTTTAATGTTGCATTGACAGCCCCATAAAAGTATGGGATATTTAAAGTAATTGTTTTGTTCGAAAGGAGAAATTAGATGTCTAAAGACAATTCAGGCAGCCAAGCTGCCGGCGCCAATTCCAAGATCAAGTGGTATACTCTTGCGTTTATGGCATTTTCCACCGTCTGGGGATTCGGAAATGTAACAAACGGATTTGGATACTTTCATGGAACACAAGTAATCTTCTCATGGATCATGGTATTCGTTCTGTATTTTGTTCCATACGCACTGATGGTCGGCGAACTTGGCTCAGCATTTAAAACAGCAGGCGGAGGTGTCACCTCGTGGGTGCTCGAAACAACGAATCCGAAACTTGCGTATTATGCGGGGTATACGTACTGGGTAGTACATATTCCTTATATCGCATCCAAAGGTTCCGGAGGGCTCAAAGCCATCGCATGGATGACATTGAGCAATGACTGGTATGATTCGCTTCCTGCATGGCAGGTACAGATCGCCACAGGCGTCGTATTCCTGTTCTTCTGCTGGGTAGCTTCCAAAGGACTCTCGCCTTTAAAGGCATTGACAACAGCCGCAGGATCAAGCATGTTCGTCATGTCGATCCTGTTTATCATCATGATGATCGCGGCCCCTGCCATCAATCCGGGCGCATCCTATGTTCCGCTGGACTGGAGCTGGGAATCGCTGATCCCGAAATTTAATGTCGAGTACTTCACTTCCTTGTCCATCCTTATTTTCGCGGTAGGCGGATGCGAAAAAATTTCGCCATACGTAAATAAAGTGGACAATCCGGCAAAGAACTTTCCGAAAGGCATGATCTCTCTTGCGATCATGGTCATGATCTGTGCGGTCCTGGGAACTGTAGCCTTGGGCATGATGTTCTCTGGAGCCGAAATTACCGGAGAAGCGCAGGCATCGTTTATCGCAAACGGCGCTTATGAAGCGTTCCAGAGACTTGGGGAATATTATCATGTAGGCAACCTTTTCGTAATTTTCTATGGTGCATGCAACACGATCGGACAGTTCTCCACACTCGTATTGAGCATCGATGCGCCGCTGCGAATGCTGCTTGACGATGGCAATGCCCGTCAGTTCGTTCCGAAACAGCTGCTTGTGCAAAATGATAAAGGAGCCTATATCAACGGAATTAAACTGATCGTTGTATTGTCCGGAGCAATTATCCTGATCCAGCTTTTAGGAAAAGACGCATCCGACATTATCACGTGGCTGACACGATTGAATTCCGTATGTATGCCTCTGCGCTATTTGTGGGTATTCTTTGCCTACATCATGCTGCGCAAGCTGACTGACAAGTTCCCGCGCGAGTACATGTTTGTCAAAAACAACGGAATCGCAAAATTCTTCGGAGTATGGTGCTTTGCTGTCACATTGATCTGCTGCATCCTCGGTATGTATGCAGCGGGCGATCCTGTTCGTACAGTATTCAATGCCTTATCGCCATTCGTGTTCCTGCTTTTAGGTCTGATCATGCCTGAAATCAGAAAACGTCAGGATCTTCGTGACGGAACCATCAACCAATAAACAATGAAAAGGAAGTCATTCACTGATTTCCTTTTTCTTTTGTGCTACACTACAAAAAGGAGGAATTATCATGAATTATTTAGATACTTCAAATGAACTGCTGGAATTTATTGAAAACAGTCCAAGCATGTTTCATTCGATCGAGACAATTAAAAAATATCTGAAAACTGCCGGTTTCGAGTATTTGCCGGAAGGAAAAAAATGGACGCTTGCAAAAGGCGGAAAATACTATACCACAAGAAATAATACAAGCGTGATCGCATTCAAGGTCGGAAAGGAATTGAGCGATTATCATTTCCAGATGACCGCTGCTCACTCCGACTCGCCAACATACAAGATCAAATCCGTTGCCGAACTGGATGGCGCCGGGGAATATGTAAAGCTCAATGTAGAAGCCTATGGCGGAATGATCGACAATACATGGTTTGATCGTCCTTTGAGCGTTGCCGGACGAGTTCTTGTGAAAGAAGGAAATTCATTAGTGAACAAGCTGCTGTATATCGATAAGGACATTCTTTTGATCCCGAATGTCGCGATCCATTTCAACCGTACCGTGAACGACGGATACAAATACAACCGCGCAGTCGATCTCTGTCCGCTCTTCTCGGCAGGCGCCGTGAAAAAAGGCGAATTCGATGCCATGATCGCCAAGGAGATCGGCGTCGACGCCAAGGATATTTTCGGAAAGGACCTGTTCCTTGTCAATCGCCAGAAAGGCATCGTATGGGGCTATGAAAACGAATTCGTCTCTTCGCCAAAGCTTGATGATCTGCAGTGCGCCTTCGTATCGCTGAAAGCATTCCTGAATGCAGAGAACGACAAGGCAGTCAACGTATACTGCTGCTTCGATAACGAGGAAGTCGGTTCCAATACGAAACAGGGAGCCATGTCTACATTCCTGAAAGACACCTTGAAACGGATCAATATCAATTTGGGAAAAACAGAGGATGAATATTATCAGGCTGTTGCCGGATCCTTCCTCGTATCCTGCGACAATGCACATGCCGTCCATCCAAATCATCCGGAAGAGACCGATACAAGTAACGGATCCTATATGAACAAAGGGATCGTGATCAAAGAGTCGGCCAATCAGAAATATACGACAGATGCTTTTTCGCGATCCGTATTTACCCATCTGTGCCAGCAGGCTGGTGTGCCGGTACAGACGTTTGCGAACCGTTCCGACAAGATCGGCGGATCGACCCTTGGAAATCTTTCCAATACCCAGGTATCTGTCAACGCGGTAGATATCGGACTGCCTCAGCTGGCCATGCATTCCAGTTATGAAACAGCCGGATCAAAAGATACGATGTATGCGATCGAAGTGCTCGAGAAATACTTTGGAACGAATATCAAGATCAGTGAATCCGAACAGGTAATCTTCGAATGAAAAAGAAGTCTTCACCGTATTCGTGGGCAGGTATCGATATAAAAGATGCGCTCGCCAAAGATGAAGATCGTTCTTTTCTGGATGTAGTTGACGCGATCGATAAAAAGAAGAACTGGTCCGGTCTGAAAAAAGAAGTGTATGCCACATTTTATTTAAAAAAATATGCCCATGCCCAGGAGCGGGGAAAAGCAATGAAGCTGACCCCGGCCAACCTGCAGACGTGGCGGAAATCCTCAGCCTTCAAAAAAACGATCTATGAAGTCGAAAAGAACTATGAAGAAAAGTTTACGATGACCGGGCTGATGATCATCATGACCGGAACGATGGTACTGTTCTTTCTAAGGGCCGTTATGGCAGGTGTATATTTTATCAATTTTTCTGTGGACTCGATCGTAGGCGCGATCGGCGCTGTGATCCTGTTCGCCAACCTGAGAGTAAAATACAGGATGCTTAAAAACTGCACAGGAACCAGAGACTTCATTTATCTTGACGGGTCCTCTTTCCTGCTCAGCATTCTGCTCAAGATGGCACTTCCGCCTAATCTGGACTTTACGCTCGTGGTATTGATCGTCGCCTATTATGTCGAAAAGAAAAAATTCAAAAAAATACTGAATGAATTTTTAAAAACAGGCGGCTGATCTATTTACATGGAAAATGCCCTGGATTATAATGAAGGCGCATAAGATAAATCTTCAGGGCAGAGTGAAATTCTCTACTGGCGGTATACTCCGCGAACCTTCGGGCCGAGCCGGCGAAACTCCGGCAGCAACAGTTATAGTCTGGATGAAAGAAGAGTTCTTTTGACATTTTTTAATAGTCGAAAAACGCACCTAGAAGTTTATTTTAGGCGCGTTTTCTATTATCAGGAGGTGTCAATATGAATAATTCGAAAACGAAAAAAATGACAACTGTCGGTTTGTTGTGTGCGATGGCCATGGTGCTCAATCTGCTGATCTCTTTTCCGATCGTTCCTGCCGTTTCCTTTCTGAAATTCGATCCGAAAGATATCGTGATCGTGATCGGCGGCTTCATTTACGGACCGCTCACTTCATTTGTGATCAGCGCGATCTGCTCGGTGCTTGAACTGCTTTTCCGGGGCGGAACGATCCTCGATATCCTGATGAACGTCATTTCAACGTGTACGTTTGCGTGCACCGCCGCTTTTGTATACAAGAAGATGCATACGAAAAACGGCGCGATCCTCGGACTTTTTCTGGGAACGCTGTTCTGCACAGCCAGCATGACGCTGTGGAACTATATCATTACCCCGATCTACTATGGCATGCCGCGTGAAGCGGTAGCGGCAATGCTCGTTCCAGGAATTATTCCGTTCAACTTGTTAAAATGCGGGATCAATTCAGGCGTTACTTTGTTTATATATAAACCGGTCGTTACCGCGCTTCGCCGCTCCGGCCTCGTAAAAGAAAGCACAGGCGTATCTACGGGCCGTTCGATGGCTGTCATAGGCGGGTTCATGGCTGTATCTGTCGTGCTGATCATCTGCACGATGAATGGATTATTTTAAGGAGAAACAAGATGAAATTTAATGAAGCAAAAAAAATTATGGATGAAAAGCTCGGGGAATGGAAGATCATGGCCCTGGCAAGCTGTGCAGACAACTATCCGATGGTGCGCAATGTAAGCTGTCTGTTTTATAATGACCGCATCTATTTCAAGACAGATAAGAATTTCCGCAAGACACAGCAGCTGTATGTCAATCCGCGGGTCGCTATGTGCTGGAACGGCGTTCAGGTGGAAGGTGTGGCAACGGTCAAAGGGCTCGTTGTCGATGAAGAAGGAAGAACTTTCGAGACGCTGTACAAGAAATACCTGTGGCAGTCCTACAATGCGTATTCCCATGTCGACACGGAGATCCTGATCGAAGTGGAACCGAAGTTTGTCGAGGTGTGGGACGAGGACGAGAACAGGAAAGCATTTCAGCTGTTCATTGATTTCGATGCCCAAAGCGTCGAACGCAGACAATACGATGAGTAAAGGGAAAATGGTTCGGAGAATTCCGGACTTTTTTCTTTTAAAATATGAGTTTTCCTATTGCGCGGGCTGGTCATGTGTGCTATTATTTTTGAGCATTGCGAAGAAGTGCGAGGTTGCTGACCCACTGAAAAGCGTTGTCATGGGTGAGGTCAGGTAATTCGCATGGAGTATGTTTATCTAGAATAAACGAAAGGAGAAAACCATGGCAAACAATACAATGAGAATTCGCTTAAAAGCGTATGAGCACCGCATCCTGGATGAGAGTGCCAAAAAAATCGTCGATGCTGCGACAAAACACGGGGCAAAAAAAGTGATTGGCCCGGTACCGTTGCCAACAGAAAAGCAAGTGGTAACAATTCTTCGTGCAGTTCACAAGTACAAAGACTCACGTGAGCAGTTCGAAATGCGTACGCACAAGCGTTTGATTGAGATCGTTGCACCAACTAAGGAAACAATCGATTCTTTACAGAGACTTGAACTTCCTAGCGGTGTTGACATCGAGATTAAACTTTAATGGAGGTGTCAAAGATGAAAGGACTATTAGGAAGAAAATTAGGGATGACTCAGGTCTTCACTACAGACGGCGAGTTGATTCCTGTAACAGTGATCGAAGCAACGCCTAACGTTGTTCTTCAGAAAAAAACTGTCGAAACTGATGGATACGAAGCAGTACAGCTCGGGTTCGAGGATGTAAAAGAGCGTCGTGCCACAAAAGCAAACATCGGACACTGCAAAAAAGCGGATACAGCTCCGAAACGTTTCGTTCGTGAAGTTCGCGACTGCGAGCTCGATGTGAATGTCGGAGACACAGTCGGTGTTGATATGTTCGAGGCCGGCGAGCAGGTCGATGTAATCGGAACAAGCAAAGGTAAAGGATACCAGGGTACGATCGTGCGCAACAATGCACACCAGGGACCAAAGACACACGGTGGTTCGAAGAACATCCGTCATATCGGTTCACTGGCAACCAACGGTATCACTTCACGCCAGGGACGTATCATGAAAGGTACGATGATGGCTGGTCAGGAAGGCGGGTACCGTACAACAAATCCTAACCTGACTGTTATTAAAGTAGATAAAGAAAACAACTACATTCTGATCAAAGGTTGTGTACCTGGACCTAAAAAAGGTTTGGTTATGATCCGTACAGCTAAAACTTCAAAAGGAAACAAGGCACCTGTTACTTTGATCGACTACACAGTAAATGAGGAGGTCAGTGAATAATGGCAGCTTTAGATGTAATTAACCAAGCTGGCGAAGTGGTAGGAACAATCGAACTGAATGATGAAGTATTCGGTATCGAACCGAACCAACAAGCTCTCTATGATGCGTTGATCATGCAGCAGGCAAGCCGTCGTCAGGGTACGGCAAGCACAAAAGGCCGTTCGGAAGTACGCGGCGGCGGACGCAAACCTTATCGTCAGAAAGGTACAGGCCGCGCCCGTCAGGGATCGATCCGTGCTCCGCAGTACAGAGGCGGCGGAACGGTATTCGGTGCCACGCCACGCAGCTACGGATATAAGATCAATAAGAAAGTTCGTCGCCTGGCATTGAAATCGGCTCTTTCTGAAAAAGTGCTCGAGCAGGCAATGAGCGTTATGGATAAATTGGAAATGGCAGCGCCTAAAACGAAAGATTTTGTGGCTGTCATCGATGCGATCCAGGCACCTTGCAAAACATTGTTCATCCTTGCGGAAGCAGATGACAATACGAATGCTTACTTGTCCGCAAGAAACATTCCGGGTGTCAGCATGATGACTTCAAAAGCGATCAATGTTTACGATCTGGTAAATGCAAACAAAATCGTCGTAACCAGTGCGGCTGTAAAAGAAATTGAGGAGGCATTGGCGTAATGACTGACTACAGAGATGTAATTCTTCGCCCGATCATCACTGAAAAATCAATGAAGCTGATGGCTGAAGACAACAAAGTAACTTTCGAGATCGCGAAAGGTGTTAACAAGTTCGAAGTAAAGAAAGCTGTGGAGGCACTGTTCAATGTAGATGTGGAACAGGTCAACACAATTAATGTAAAACCTAAGAAACGCCGTGTCGGACGTTTTGAAGGAAAAACAAATCGCGTGCGCAAAGCAATCGTGAAAATCAAGGAAGGCCAGACGATCGATCTGTTTGGCGAAGAATAATCAGGGAGAAGTCGCTATTTCCTGAATAAATATTGCGAATAGGAGGAAATTTAGTTTATGCCAATCAAAAAGTATAAACCTACTACACCTGGCCGCCGTGGAATGTCCACGCTGACAAATGAGGAGATCACAAAGAATACTCCGGAAAAAAGTCTGCTGGCTCCGTTGAAGAGCAAAGGTGGCCGTAACAATTTAGGTCGTATCACGACACGTCATCAAGGCGGAGGGCACAAGCGTGCGTACCGAATCATTGACTTTAAGCGGAACAAAGATGATATTCCTGCAACAGTTGCTGCAATCGAATATGATCCGAACCGTACATCAAATATCGCGCTGCTTCACTATGTAGATGGTGAAAAGCGCTATATCATCGCTCCAAAAGGATTGAAGGTCGGGGACAAGATCATTTCCAGCGCCGAAGCCGATATCCGTGTAGGAAACGCGATGGAACTGCGCAACATGCCAGAAGGTACTGTTGTTCACAACATCGAACTGAAGCCGGGCAAAGGCGGACAGATGGCACGCAGTGCCGGTGCTTCTGCTCAGATCCTCGGTATCGAAGACAAATATGTAACACTTCGTCTGACTTCCGGTGAAGTACGTCGTGTGCTGGCAAACTGCCGCGCAACAGTTGGTACTGTAGGCAACGAAGACCACAACCTGGTAAATCTTGGTAAAGCCGGCCGTAATCGCTGGAAAGGCGTGCGCCCGACAGTTCGCGGTTCGGTTATGAACCCTAACGATCACCCTCATGGTGGTGGTGAAGGACGTACTCCGATCGGACGTAAATCACCAATGACACCTTGGGGCAAGAAAGCTCTTGGTGTGAAGACGCGCAAGCATAAAAAAGCTAGTACGAAACTGATCGTACGTCGCCGCAACGGTAAGTAGAAGGAGGATAAGACATGAGTCGTAGTTTGAAAAAAGGTCCTTTCTGTGACGAGCATTTGATGAAAAAAGTCATGGCATTGAATGCTGCCGGAAAAAAAGAAGTAATCAAAACGTGGAGCCGCCGTTCAACGATCTTCCCTCAATTTGTTGAGCATACTTTTGCGGTATACAACGGAAAAGAACATTTACCTGTTTATGTAACAGAAGATATGGTTGGCCACAAGCTCGGTGAGTTTGTTCCAACACGCAAATATGCCGATCATGCTAAAGATGACAAGAAAGGCAGAAAATAGGAGGAACAGATGATGGAAGTAAAAGCAACAGCAAAAACTCTACGCATTCAACCTCGTAAGGCTAGACTTGTTTTAGACTTGATCCGTGGTAAAGACGTAGAAGAAGCCGCTGCAATCTGCAAATTTCTCCCGAACAAGGGTGGAGAACTTGTTGGTAAAGTTCTGAAGTCTGCAGTTGCCAATGCGGTTCACAACAATGATTTAGATGAAACAAAACTTTATGTAAAAGCTTGCTATGCAGATGAAGGCGTAACGATGAAACGCTACATGCCTCGTGCAAAAGGAAGCGCAAGCCCAATTCATAAACGTACAAGCCACATCACAGTAATCGTGGCTGAGAAAGAGTAGGAGGATCGATATGGGTCAAAAAGTAAGTCCGATCGGAATGCGTGTCGGAATCATCCGCGACTGGCAGTCAAGATGGTATTCTGACGATAAAGAATTCGGAACATTGCTGATGGAAGATGTTCGTATTCGCGAATTTATCGAAGATTACTATGCAAAATTGTCAGCGGCTGCTGCCGACAAGCGCAAAGCAGATCCTCAGATCTCAAGAATCGAAATCGAGCGTACGAACAATCGCTTAACGATCATCATTCGTACAGCGCATCCTGGTGTCGTGATCGGTCAGGATGGAAAATCGATCGAAGGATTGAAAAAACAGATCATCAAGATGACAAAAGTCAAGAACGTTCAGATCAACGTTGTTGAAATTGCCAATCCGAACCTGGATGCACGCCTGGTTGCCCGTTGGATCGCCAACGAACTGGAAAACCGTAAATCTTTCCGTGCAACACAGAAAAAAGCGATCCAGAATACAATGCGCGCAGGAGCAAAAGGAATCAAAACTTCTGTTTCCGGACGTCTTGGCGGAGCCGATATGGCTCGTACGGAAGGCTATTCCGAAGGTGTCGTTCCTCTTCATACGCTGCGCAGCGATATCGACTACGCATGGGAAGAAGCAAGCACGACATACGGACGTCTTGGCGTAAAAGTATGGATCTGCCGCGGAGAAGTTCTTCCTGGCGAAATGGTCAAGGAACCTGAAGCTCCGAAACAGCGTCCTATGCGCAATCGCCGCCGCAACAACAACCGCCGCGGAGATGGACGCAACAACAACCGCGCTCCTAGAGGGGCAAACGGCCGCGGCAATGCCGACAAGGCTGCTGCTCCTGTAAATAAAGGAGGTAACGAAGATGTTAATGCCTAAACGTACAAAGTACCGTCGTCCTCATCGTCTGAGCTATGAAGGCCGCAGCAAGGCAGGACGTTCAGTAGACTTTGGTGAATATGGTCTGGTAGCTGAATCGGGAAACTATGTAAGCAACCGTCAGATCGAGGCTGCCCGTATCGCGATGACACGTTATATGAAACGTGGTGGTAAAGTATGGATTCGTATCTTCCCTCATTTGGCTAGAACGAAAAAACCTCTCGAAGTTCGTATGGGTTCCGGTAAAGGTGCTCCAGAAGGATGGGTTGCGGTAGTTAAGCCGGGACGCGTCATGTTCGAAGTCGGAGGAGTAAGCGAGGAAGTAGCTCGTGAAGCTTTGCGATTAGCTTCTCACAAGCTTCCTGTGAAGACTCGCTTTGTTAGAAAAGGAGAAGTTGAATAATGAACGCAAAAGAAATCCGTGAAAAAACCAACGAAGAACTTTTAAAGGAAATCGATGCATTGAAAGACGAATTATTTAACCTCCGTTTTCAGCAGGCGACAGGACAGTTGGAAAATACGGCACGTTTGAAAACAGTAAAGAAAACGATTGCTCGTATTAAAACGATTATGACTGAGCGTGAAAACGCCGCAGCGAAGTAGGAGGGCTGATCAATGGAAAGAAATGCTCGTAAGGTTTATAGAGGAAAAGTTGTATCCGATAAAATGGATAAAACGATCACTGTTGCCGTTGAAACGAAGAAAACACATCCGATCTACGGAAAACGTGTTAAATATACAAAAAAATACAAAGCACATGATGAAAACAACACAGCTCGCGAAGGTGATGTAGTTACAATTATGGAAACTCGTCCTCTTTCGGCTACAAAACGTTTCCGTCTGCTTGAAATTGTAGAAAAAGCTGAAGGATAAACTAGGAGGTTAACACAATGATTCAAAATGAAAGCCGTTTGCGTGTTGCCGACAACACCGGAGCCAAGGAAGTCCTTGTCATCCGTTGTTTAGGCGGCTCGGTAAGAAAATTCGCTAACATCGGTGACATTGTTGTATGCGCTGTTAAACAGGCTGCTCCTGGTGGAACCGTAAAAAAAGGCGATGTAGTAAAAGGCGTTATCGTTCGTACAAAACGTGGTGTCCGCCGCGACAACGGAACGTACATCAAGTTCGATGATAATGCAGTAGTATTGATCAAAGATGACAAAACACCAAGAGGAACTCGTATTTTCGGACCTGTTGCCCGTGAGCTGCGTGACAAGGATTTCATGAAAATCGTTTCTCTTGCGCCAGAAGTATTGTAGGAGGAGTGTCTTGTGAGAATTAAAAAAGGTGATAAAGTTCAAGTTATTACAGGTGCTTACAAAGGCACGATCGGTGAAGTAAAAGAAGCATTTCCGCGCGAAGACAAAGTAATTGTCGAAGGCGTAAATGTCGTGAAAAAACACCAGAAACCGACACAGCAGAATCCGGATGGCGGGATCATTGAAAAAGAAGCAAAGATCCACGTATCCAACGTTATGCTGTATGATGAAAAAGCAAAAGCACCTAGCCGCGTGCGTTATGAATTCCGTACAAACAAAGACGGAAAGAAAGAAAAAGTTCGTGTGTTCGTAAAATCGGGCACAGAAGTGAAGTAGGAGGGTATCATGAACCGTTTATTGGAAAAATATAAAAACGACGTTGTCCCTCAATTGATGAAGGAATTCAACTACTCATCAATTATGGAAGTTCCGAAAATCGACAAAGTCGTAGTAAACATTGGTGTTGGTGATGCGATCCAGAACTCCAAGCTGCTTGATGAGGCAGTAGAGGAATTAGCTGCCATTACAGGACAGGCACCTGTAATCACAAAAGCAAAAAAATCAATTGCGAACTTCAAATTGCGTGAAGGAATGCCGATCGGATGCAAGGTGACACTGCGCTCCGACAAAATGTATGATTTCCTTGATAAATTGTTCAACATTTCACTGCCTCGTGTACGTGACTTCCGTGGCGTAAGCGATACAAGCTTCGACGGACGCGGCAACTACACACTGGGCGTGAAAGAACAGATCATTTTCCCAGAAATTGATTTCGATAAGGTTAACCGTACTCGTGGTATGGATGTTGTTATCGTGACAACAGCAAAAACTAATGACGAGGCAAAAGCATTGTTAACTGCAATGGGAATGCCTTTCAAAAAATAAGAGGAGGAAATTATGGCTAAAAAAGCAATGATCAATAAACAGCAGCGTCCTCAAAAATATAAAGTGCGTGAATATACACGCTGCGAGCGCTGCGGACGTCCACACTCTGTTTTAAGAAAATATAAACTTTGCCGTATCTGCTTCCGCGAACTGGCTTACAAAGGTCAGATCCCGGGAGTTAAGAAGGCAAGCTGGTAATAAGGAGGCATACGATTTATGAATATGACAGATCCAATCGCAGATATGCTTACTCGTATTCGTAATGCATTGCAGCAGAAACACGAAACAGTGAGCATGCCTTCCAGCAAAGAGAAAAAAGCTATTGCTGAGATCTTGAAGAGTGAAGGATACATCAACGATTATAAAATTGAAGGCGACGTCAAGAAAGTCCTGACGATCGACCTGAAATACGGAAAGAACGGAGAACGTGTTATCAGCGGACTTCGCCGTATCTCAAAACCGGGACTCCGTGTTTACGCCCAGGTTGAAAATCTGCCGCGCGTACTGAACGGACTTGGAACAGCGATCATTTCCACATCGAATGGAATGATGACAGACCGTGATGCGAAGAAAAACCACGTTGGCGGCGAAGTAATCGCATACATCTGGTAATAGGAGGAAAATAAAAAATGTCACGTATCGGGAATAAACTGATTACCATTCCTGCAGGCGTAACTGTTGAAGTTGCTGCAGGGAATGAGGTGACTGTTAAAGGACCTAAAGGAACTTTAACTCGTAAATTTTCACCATTGATGATGATCAATGTGGAAGGCAGCGAAGTCACTGTTAAACGTCCAAATGACGAAAAACACACAAAACAGCTTCACGGAACAACTCGTGCGCTTCTGCACAACATGGTTGTCGGAGTTTCGGAAGGATTCGCTAAAGAACTCGAATTAGTCGGAATCGGATTCCGTACAGCTGTTAAAGGCAATAAACTGACTATGAACGTTGGTTACTCTCATCCGGTAGAGATGGATATCGTAGAAGGTCTTGAAGTTACATGCCCAAGCGCAACAACGATCAAGGTTGCCGGAATCGATAAACAGCTCGTTGGTGAATATTCTGCAAATATCCGTGCTGTCCGCAAACCTGAACCATACAAAGGCAAAGGTATTCGCTACAAAGGTGAAGTCGTACGCCGCAAGGAAGGCAAGACAGCCGGTAAGAAATAATAGTGGGAGAGGAGATCTAATATGTTGAAAAAAGAATCACGTAATTCACAAAGACTACGTCGTCATGTGCGTGTACGTAAAAATTTAAGCGGGACTCCTGAATGCCCACGTTTGAATGTATTCAGAAGTAATGCTCATATCCATGCACAGATCATTGACGATGTGAATGGAAACACGCTGGCAGCGGCTTCAAGCGTCGACATGAAGCTTGAAAACGGTGGAAACATCGAGGCTGCAAAAAAAGTTGGAGCCGAACTTGCTAAACGTGCTCAAGAAAAAGGAATCAAGAAGGTTGTATTCGACCGTGGCGGTTATATCTACACTGGTCGTGTTGCAGCTCTTGCTGACGCAGCTCGTGAAGCTGGCTTAGAATTTTAGGAGGTCCTGACAATGGCAAATGAAAGAAAACCTAGAAGAGACCAGAAAGAATTTGAAGAACAAGTCGTAGCCATTAACCGTGTTACGAAAGTTGTTAAAGGTGGTCGTAACTTCCGCTTTGCGGCATTAGTTGTTGTTGGTGACCGTAAAGGACGCGTTGGAATCGGAACCGGAAAAGCAAAAGAAGTACCTGATGCGATCCGTAAAGCCGTAGACAATGCGAAGAAAAATGTATTTACAGTTCCTATTATCGGAACGACGATTCCTCATGAAGTAACAGGAAATTATGGTGCAGGTTCAGTATTCATGCGCCCGGCAAGCGAAGGTACCGGTGTTATCGCCGGCGGTGCTGCCCGTGCAGTGATCGAACTGGCAGGTATCAGCGATATCCTGACAAAATGCCTCGGTTCACGTACTAAGATCAATGTGGTGCGTGCGACTGTCGAAGGTCTGAAGAGCCTGAGAACTGTTGAGCAGGTTGCCGAACTTCGTGGAAAAACTCCGGAAGAAATCCGTGGTTATTAATCGGAGGTAGATGAAATGAAATTACATGAAATGTCATCCCTGAGCCCACGTACAGCAAAGAAACGTGTTGGACGTGGTCCTGGAAGCGGAATGGGAAAAACTTCCACCCGAGGCCAGAAAGGACAGAACGCACGTAGCGGCGGCGGAACCCGGATCGGTTTCGAAGGTGGTCAGACACCGATCGCACGTCGTCTTCCTAAACGTGGATTTACAAACTTCAACCGCAAAGAATATGCAATTGTTAACGTGAAAGACCTGAATCGTTTTGAGGACGGTACGAACGTTACTCCTGCACTTTTGATCGAAAGCGGTCTGGTAAAAAAAGAATTAAATGGTGTAAAAATTCTTGGAAATGGCGAGCTGACTAAGAAACTGACTGTTACGGCAGCAAAATTCTCTAAATCAGCGCAGGAAGCTATTGAAAACGCAGGCGGAAAAGTAGAGGTCTGCTAATTAATGGCATCAAGCATTAAGGCAATGTGGACAAATAAAGATATCCGGAACCGGATATTCTTTACTCTCTTTGCCTTTCTTGTATACCGTCTCGGTTGTGCCATCACGATCCCGGACGTAAATACATCTGATCTGGTAGCAGGAATCGGAGAAAATTCTCTGTTTGCCATGTTGAACCTGCTGGGCGGTGGAGGTCTGGAGCAGTTTTCAGTATTTGCTCTTGGAGTTACACCCTATATTACATCTTCGATCATCATTCAGTTGCTGAGCATGGATGTAATCCCTAGTTTGACTGAGCTATCCAAATCAGGAGCTAATGGTCGAAAAAAATTAGATAAATACACGAGATATCTTGCAGTGGTTTTCGCTTTCGTTCAATCCTTTTCATTAGTATACGGATTTTCGCATACATATACAGGATTGATCGTAGGCGGAGTTACTGTTGCAAAATTACTGTTTATCTCAACGATCTTCACGGCCGGAACGATGTTCCTTGTCTGGATCGGAGATCAAATATCATTAAAAGGAATAGGAAACGGAATTTCGATGGTCATCATGGCTGGAATTGTTGGGCGGATGCCGCAGCAGTTCTCCTCTGCATGGTCATCTCTTATTGAAGGGAATATCGCAAATGGCGCATTGCTTTTTGCAGCATATATCGTTATTTACTTGTTGATTATTATTTTTGTGACTTTGATCAATACCGCCGAAAGAAAAATACCGATCCAGTATACATCAAGCTCCGTCACATTGGCGAACAACAGCAAAATGAATTATCTGCCGCTCAAGGTCAACTCGGCGAGCGTAATTCCGGTAATCTTTGCTTCGTCATTGATGATGGCACCACTGCAGATCGCAAGTTTCTTCCCGGAAAACGACTGGATCAGACCGATGCAGAATTGGCTGGGACTGCAGACATGGTATTCTCTTGCAGTGTATGTAGTACTGATCCTTCTGTTTACTTTCTTCTATACGAAGATGCAGATCAATCCGGAAAAAATTGCGGAAAATCTGGGTAAATCCGGGGCATACATCCCAAGTGTCCGTCCTGGAAAAGAAACAGAAGATTATATCAATCGCGTATTGTCCCGTATCACGGTCCTGGGGGCTGTTGCTCTGGCTTTCATCGCAGTAATGCCTCATGTGATGCCGCTGATCTGGCCGGAACTTCCTAGTTCAATGGCTTTGGGCGGAACGGGAATGATCATCGTTGTTGGTGTTGCGATCGAAACGGTACGACAGGTTCAAGGATTAATTACACAAAAATCGTATAAGAAGTATTTCGAAGACTAAAGGGAGATTAATATGAACATCTTTATTATGGGTGCACCTGGATCTGGCAAAGGTACGTTCTCAAGCCGAATTAAAGATGAGTTTAACTTAAACCACATCTCGACTGGAGATATCTTCCGCGCAAACATCGCAAACGGTACTCCGCTTGGACAGCAGGCCAAAGCGTATACGGAAAAAGGACTTCTTGTTCCGGATGAAATTACGAATAAAATGGTAGCGGATTATCTGGCAAATCTCACCGATAAGAAAAACGGGTATTTGCTGGACGGCTATCCACGCACGCTCGATCAGGCGAAAGCGTTTGAAGAAATGACAAAAGGAACGGACGAAGCGGTTGATTTTGTATTGGCGATGGATGTTCCGTTTGATGTTTTGACAAAACGAATTACCGGGCGTCGTACATGCAAAAAGTGCGGAGCTATATATAATATATATACGACTCCACCAAAACATGAAGGCATCTGCGATGTGGATGGTGAACCGTTGTCTCAGCGTAAAGACGACAACGAGGAAAGTCTAAAAGTACGTCTTGATGAGTATGCAAAAAATACCGAGCCAGTTATTGCATACTACGAGAATAAAGGTATTGTAAAACACATTGATGCTGATCGCAGCATGGATGAAATTTGGCCTTCCATCGAGGAAGCCTTGAAAAACTAATAAATTGCGCTTATAATATATAAGCGCATTTATTTGCGTATAACAGAAGCCCACGTTTCTGTTAAAATCCGCATGATTTCATACGCATTTTAGCAGGTCAATACGTGGCATAAAGTGACAGGAGGAAATAAGATGAAAGTAAGACCATCTGTAAAACCAATCTGTGACAAATGCCGGGTCATCCGCCGCAAAGGAAGAGTGATGGTAATTTGCGAGAACCCGAAGCATAAACAGAGACAAGGAAACTAATTAGGAGGAACGAATGGCACGTATAGCAGGAGTAGATATTCCAAACGATAAACGAGCAGTCATCTCATTGACGTATATTTATGGAATCGGCCGTACGACGGCAAAAGAAGTATTGGCAGCAGCGAACGTAAGCGAAGACAAGAGGATCAAGGATCTGAGCGAAGCGGAACTGAATGCGATCCGGAAGGAAGTAGACAAGATCAAGGTGGAAGGAGATCTTCGCCGGGAAGTGCAGCTGAACATCAAGCGGCTGATGGAGATCGGATGCTACCGTGGGATCCGTCATCGCAAAGGGCTGCCGGTACGAGGACAGAGAACAAAGACGAACGCAAGAACGAGAAAAGGCAAAGCGAAGACAGTTGCCAATAAGAAGAAGTAGGAAGGAGAGCAGACATGGCAAAAGTACAGAAAACAAGAAAACGTCGTGTTAAAAAGAATATAGCCAGAGGATGTGCTCATATTCACTCGACTTTCAACAATACGATCATTACGATCACGGATGAGGCAGGAAATGCCGTATCATGGAGCTCGGCAGGAGCATTAGGATTCAAAGGAAGCCGGAAGAGCACGCCGTATGCGGCGCAGATGGCGGCCGAAGCAGCCGGAAAAGCGGCAATGGATCATGGAATGAAGAGCGTGAGCGTAGAAGTAAAAGGACCTGGACCTGGACGCGAAGCGGCAGTAAGAGCCCTGCAGGTAGCAGGATTAGAGATCACAATGATCAACGATGTGACGCCGATCCCTCATAACGGATGCCGTCCGCCAAAAAGACCTCGTGGATAATAGGACACTATAAGGAGGTGCCTAAATGACAAAGTATGAAATTCAAACAGTAGAAGACACACAGACGACGGGTAAATTTATTTTTGCTCCACTGGAAAGTCAATTTGGGATTACGTTAGGAAATTCGCTTCGTCGCGTAATGCTGTCATCGGTTCCGTCCGGCGCAGTATTCGCGATCCGGATTGATGGAGTGTATCATGAGTTTACCGGAATCAAAGGTGTAAGCGAAGATGTCGCTTCCCTTATTCTCAAAATCAAGCAGCTGATCCTTAAAATGGATATTCATGACAATGCGATCCATACCCTGCGCATCAATAAGCAGGGACCATGTGTGGTATATGCCAAGGATATTGAATGTCCGGAAGGGGTCGAAGTGTTGAATCCTGATCTGGAAATCTGTACTTTGTCGCAGGGAGGTTCCCTTGATATGGAACTTTCCGCCCGTTTAGGCAGAGGTTATGTTGGTGCCGAAACCAACAAACACATGTATCAGACAGATAATCAGCCATTAGGAACCATATATACGGATGCGCTTTATTCACCCGTTAAACGTGTGGCGTATGTGTGCGAGCCGAAAACGAACGATAAAGGACAGGAATATGACGAGCTGACAATGGAAATCGATACGGATGGCACGTTGAAACCGTCCGAAGCTCTTTCCATAGCTTCCAAGATCTTAAGAGACCACCTGGCTATTCTTAAAAATCTTGAAGAAAACGCGATCGAAGATGAATCCGCACAGGAAGAGGAAAACGATGCCTCGACCAAGGGAGTTCAGTCGAAGATGATCGAGGATCTTGAACTTTCTGTTCGTTCTTATAACTGCTTGAAACGCGCCGGGATCACGACTGTAGAAGAACTGGTCCAGAAAACAGAAGATGAAATGATGCATGTGCGCAATCTCGGAAAGAAATCTTTGAAAGAAGTCAAAGATAAAATTTATTCTTTAGGCTTGTCTTTCAAATCAAGTAATGAATAAACAGAGGAGGAACGACCATGCGTAATCGTAAATTAGGCCGTACAGCAGATCATCGAAAAGCGTTGCTTCGCAACATGGCTACTTCCGTGATCCAGTATGGTCAGATCGAAACAACAGAAATGAAAGCAAAAGAAGTAAGCGCAGTAGTAGATAGCCTGGTTACTCTTGCAAAAAGAGGAGACCTGCATGCCCGTCGTCAGGCTGCCGCTTATGTTCGCAATATCGAAGTAGACGAAAACGGCACAACAGCTCTGCAGAAACTTTTCAATGAAATTGGACCAGAGTATGCAGACCGTACCGGAGGGTACACACGCGTAGTGAAAACCCGGATTCGTCGTGGCGATGCCGCTCCGATGGCAATCGTTGAATTTGTGAAGTAGTATAGACTACTTCACTTTTTTTTAAGGAGCATTTATGAATAGCGAGCAGACACTTTTAAAAAAATATGCAAAAGAAAATCACGTCCCTGTCATGTTTGATGATGGGCTCGAATTCCTTATAAACGAGATAAAAACAAACGACGTGAGATCATTTCTGGAAATTGGAACAGCGATCGCCAAAACATCGCTGGCGATCGCGTCTCTCGATCCACATATTAAAATCGTGACGATCGAAAGAGATCCGGAAATGATCAGACAGGCAAGGAGAAATATTGCGGCCAGCGACAAGGAAAAACAGATCACTTTGATCGAAGGAGATGCCAATGAAGTAGAAATCGAACAGCAGCTGTTTGATTGTATCTTTATAGATGCCGCAAAAGCACAGTATCAGCGTTTCTTTGCAAAGTACTCTCCCCTTTTAAGCCAAAATGGTATAATCGTATCAGATAATATGAATTTTCACGGTATGGTTGACAATCCCGAACTTACACATAACCGCAACACGAAACATCTCGTTCGAAAGATCCGCGCCTATCGGGAGTATTTAAGTACGCTCGAAGACTGGGAGACGACCTTTTATGATGTAGGGGACGGAGTAGCCGTGACAAGGAGGAAAAAATCATGAAATGGTTAAAATGGATTGCTGCCCTTGCAGGTATCGCAGCCGGAACAGCCGGAATCGTAAAAGTCGTGACTGACCGAAAGAATAAGCAGCTCGACAACTATCTGCTTCCTGCACCGAACGATAATGAGAGCGAAGAAATTCCTGCCATGAAAGCCGATATACTTTCATGGGTAGGAGAAGACAAAAAGAACTTCCCCGTTACTTTGTCCTTTGCGGTAGCCGATTCAAAAGCTGCCGATAAATTCCAGGAGGAACTGGCAAAAGACGGTCTTTCATCTTCTTTTGATGCGAAAACGAACGTGGTCGATGTTCTTTACAACGGAGAATCGACAATTGAAGGATTAACCTTCCTCGCATCCGCAGTGATCAGCGCAATGAAAGCGGTCGACGTTCAGTATCAAGGCTTTAATTTCGCAAAATAGAAAAAAGTGATCAGAGCAATCTGATCATTTTTTTTGCCTTTTTACTATTCTTATCGCAATTTAATGTATAATAACTCTGTTTACAAGGAGGTGTTTTATGGACGCAGTAAATGTAAAAAATCTCGTTTTCTCGTACACAGAAGAAAGGGAAACGATCAAAGATATTTCTTTCGCCATACCGAAAGGAAGCTATACCACGATCATCGGACATAATGGTTCGGGCAAGAGCACGATCGCCAAACTGCTGATCGGGCTGCTCGAAGCCAGATCAGGAACCATTCAAATATTAGGTCAAACGCTAAATGAAGAAACCGTATATACGATCCGCGACCATGTCGGCATCGTATTTCAAAATCCCGACAACCAGTTTATCGGATCGACAGTTGCGGATGATATTGCGTTCGGGCTCGAAAATCATTGCGTGCCCCAGGAGAACATGCAGGAAATCATTGAACGATCGGCAGCCAAGGTCGGGATGTCTGCCTACCTGGATTCCGAACCGACCAATCTTTCCGGCGGGCAGAAACAGCGGGTCGCAATCGCAGGCATTCTCGCGATCGAACCGGATATCATCATCTTTGACGAATCGACCAGCATGCTTGATCCGCAAGGAAAAAAAAGCATCAATGAACAGATCAGGAAACTGCATGAACAAAAAAATGTAACGATCATCTCCATCACGCACGATATGGAGGAAGTCGCTCAAAGCGAATATGTGATCGTGCTGCGGGACGGACAGGTCGAAATGTCGGGCAGACCAATGGAAATCTTCAGGCAGGAGAAAAGGCTCAAAGAAATGAAACTCGATGTTCCGTTTGCGTTGAAGTTTTCCGATCTGCTCATAAAAGAAGGTGTGGAAATAGAAAGAGAATGCACACTGGAAGGAGTTGTACAGCAATTATGTCAATTAAAACAAATAAACTGACACATGCCTATAATCCTGGAACCCCTTTCGAACATCTTGCCCTCGATGGCATTACTTTGAATATTCCGCAAGGAAAGGTGACGGCAATCATCGGGCAGACCGGATCAGGAAAGAGTACATTTGTGCAGCATCTGAATGCTCTGCTCATACCAACCTCCGGAAGCGTGGATATAGAAAACTACCATATCGAAGCAGGAACAAAAATCAAAGACGTAAAGGAATTGCGAAAAAAAGTGGGGCTCGTGTTTCAGTTTCCTGAGTACCAGCTTTTCGAAGAAACGATCGAAAAGGATATCGCATTTGGACCGAAAAATTTTGGAAGTACCGAAGAGGAAGCCAGCGAACTTGTGAAAAAAGTCATCCCGGTCGTTGGTCTTGATGAAACCTATCTTGAACGCTCCCCTTTCGATCTTTCCGGAGGCCAGAAACGCCGGGTAGCCATTGCTGGGATCCTCGTGCTCGATCCGGATGTGCTGGTGCTCGATGAACCGACTGCCGGCCTCGATCCGCAGGGAGCCGATGAAATGATGTCCCTGTTCATGAATCTGAATAAAAAAGAAGGGAAGACCGTTTTGCTCGTGTCTCACGATATGGAACATGTGAAAAATTACTGTGACCACGTCATCGTTTTCGATCATGGAAAAGTCAAGATCGAAAGCGATGTCAGGGAATTCTTCCAGCATCCGGAATACATGGAAGAAATCGGTATCAATCCGCCTGCCGTAATCCGTTTGAAAAAGATGCTGAATGAAAAAGGATTTAACATTCCGGATGAGATCATTGAAATGGATGAACTGGCAGCCTATGTGAAAGAGCAGGTGATTTGTCATGAATAATATAGCGCTTGGACGGTATCTTCCGCTTGATTCGGCAGTCAACCGCATGGATCCGCGCGCCAAGATCATGATCATGCTATTTCTGATGATCGCCATTTTTGTTCCGGCAGGAATCTGGGGATATTTGCTGATCGGAGCCTTTATCGTGGCAGCACTTGCTTTATCGAAGCTAAGTATCGGCTTTGCTCTTCGATCCGTAAAACCTATGATGTTTATGATGGTCTTCCTTTTGATCATCAATATCCTTGTAGTAAAAACAGGACAGCCGTGGATCCGGATCGGATGGTTCTCCGTTTATTCGGATGCCGTCTACCAGACCTTATATATTCTCGTAAGACTGATGCTCATGATCATTATTACGACCATCCTGACCGCCACGACAAAACCGCTCGATCTGACCCTCGGGATCGAAAAGCTGCTTCATCCGTTCGAGAAAATCGGACTGCCGGCTCATATCATCGCGATGATGATCAGCATCGCGCTGCGTTTTATTCCGACTTTGATCGAGGAGACGCAGCGGATCATGAATGCGCAGGCATCCCGCGGCGTCGATCTGGAGAACGGGACATTGAAAGAGAAGGTCATGGCTGTGCTCGCTCTGATCGTTCCTTTATTCGTCTCGGCTTTTGATCGTGCCGATCAGCTTGCGAACGCTATGGAAGCCAGAGGATATGATCCTCAGAAAAAGCGGACTCGTTATAAAGTGCTGAAGATGCATGCAGCCGACTATGCGGGTATGACTATTTCCGTGCTTATCCTGGCGATCTGTATTGCGATCCAGATAACCGGTATTGCCTGATGTACGTAGTGAAAGCAGTCATGGCGTATGACGGATCGAATTATGCGGGCTGGCAGAAGCAGACCAATGCGACCGGGATCCAGGAAATAGTAGAAAAGGCGCTGGAAACGATCCACCATGAAAAAACAGAAGTTACCGCAAGCGGCAGGACCGACGCCAAGGTCCACGCGTATGGTCAGGTCATTCATTTTCACGGAAGAGACGGGATCGATCCGCAGCAGTATCAGCGGGCGCTCAACGGGATCCTGCCGCTCGATATCCGCATCCTTTCCTGTGAAAAGATGCCGGATGATTTTCACGCCCGCTTCAGCGCAAAGGGAAAACAATATCGATATGTTTGCTCCTATGACGAATCGGATCCGTTCATTTATAAATATAAAAATGTTCTGAAAGGACATGTCGATATCGAAGCAATGCGCACGGCTTCGCAATACCTGCTGGGCACTCATGACTATACAAGCTTTTCTTCTCATAAGATCGATCCGCGAAAGCCCCGGGTGAAGACGATCAGCCGGATCACGATCGATGAAAAGGAAAACGATCTCGTTTTTGAATTTACAGGGACAGGATTTCTTCGTTACCAAATACGAATGATGACAGGAGCGCTGCTGGCTGTCGGTCGGGGCCGTATCGCGCCTTCAGCCATAAAGGAGATGCTCGAAGCCAGAGATAAGCATGCCTGCCCTTATAATGCGGCTCCTCAGGGCTTGTACTTAATGGAGGTTTATTATGGACACTAACGCAGACTTCAAAACAAATTATCATACGCATACTTTTCGCTGCCATCACGCATCCGGTTCCGACGAAGAATATGTGCTCGAAGCGATCGCGAACGGGTACAAGGTACTCGGATTCTCCGACCATGCCTGCTGGGAATACAGCTCGAAATACGTTTCCCGCATCCGGATGCGGGTACAGGAGTTTGAGGAGTATAAACGAAGCGTTCTGTATTTAAAAGAAAAATATAAAGAGCGCATTACCATTCTGCTCGGTCTGGAAGCGGAATACTATCCGATGTATAAGGACTGGATGCTTGAGTTTTGCGTGGAACAGCAGATCGATTATCTGATCCTGGGCAATCATTTTTATCTGAGCGATGAATACGGGGTGTATTTTGGCCATATGGCTCCACGCTATATCAGCCGGTATTTTGAAACGTGCATCGAAGGTCTGCGTACCGGAATGTATGCTTATCTGGCTCATCCCGAACTGATCATGCGCAACGATTATATCGAATGGTGCGACTCGATCGAGGAAGGATTCCGCAGGGTATGCATCGAATGCGCGCGCCTCGATATTCCTGTCGAATACAATGTGCTGGGAATGCAGGCGAACCGGCAGTCGAAAAAAGAAATGTATCCTCATCATAAATTCTGGGAGCTGGCGGCAGAATGCGGATGCAAGGCCATTATCGGAATGGATGCCCACAGCCCGCACGATCTGGATGCACGGCTGTATGAGGAAGCACAGGCGTATCTTGATTCCCTGGGCATCGATATCGTGCATACGATCGAACCGATCAATTACGAATATCTGATGAGCAGGGAACTCATGCGCGAAAATTAAAATAAAATATATTTTCAATTGACAAACCGGACCTTTTTGGTATTATTTAACTTGGCTACACTCTGGCCGATTGAGCCCCGGTAAATGCTCAAATCACAGGAGGAAAACACATATGCGTCAAACAACAATGGCAAAGCCAGCTGAAGTGACACGTACATGGTATGTTGTTGATGGAGAAGGTCAAACTTTGGGTCGTCTGGCAACAACATGTGCACATGTATTAAGAGGAAAACACAAACCGATTTACACACCAAACGTAGATTGCGGTGATTGCGTGATCGTTATCAATGCTGATAAAGTCGTAATGACTGGTAACAAGCTTGAAACGGAAAAATACTATAACCATTCAGGATACTTTGGAGGACTGCGTACACGCACAGCCAAAGAAATGAAACAGAAATATCCGGTTGAATGGGTAGAGCATGCAATTCAGGGTATGCTTCCTCACACGAAGCTTGGTGATCAGATGCGCGGACACCTGTTTGTCTATGCAGGCAGCGAACATCCGCATGCAGCTCAAAAACCAGTTGAGCTCAAGGTGAAAGGATAGGAGGAATAGAAGATGGCAGTGAAAAAGTCGAATCTCGTTCAGTACCACGGTGTTGGACGTCGTAAAAAATCTGTTGCTCGTGTCTTTTTGCGTCCAGGTACTGGAAAAATCGAAGTAAACGGAAAAACGCTGGAACAGTATGTTCCATCCAGCATTCTTCAGCAGGTCGTTAAATCCCCGCTTGAACTGACAAATACGCTCGACCAGTTCGATGTATTGATCAATGTTACTGGTGGCGGATTCACTGGACAGGCTGGTGCAATGCGTCACGGTATTACGCGCGCTTTGATGGAAGCAAGCGAAGACTATCGTCCAGTATTGAAGGCTGCAGGTTTCGTAACACGTGACCCACGTGCGAAAGAACGTAAGAAATACGGTCTCAAGGCCGCTCGCCGCAGACCTCAGTACTCAAAACGTTAATTTCATTATCGTTTTACAGTTTGCTCAAGACCCGGATCCGTATCCGGGTTTTTTTGTGCTTGTTTCAGGTTTTTCCAGAAATTGCGGCAGATCCTGAAAAAAAGATCCGAAGCCGGAAATCGCATTGATTTTTTAAAGGAAAGTTTTTATGATACCTATGAAAAAAAGAGAGGGGTACAACATGAACGATCATATCAAAGTATTTGTTGCAGATATAGACGGCACGCTCGCTGGAAAAGGAGAACGTCTCATGCCTCACACCAGAGAGGCACTCGAAAAAATGCATCAGGATGGCATTAAGATCGGTGTTGCGACAGGCAGACCGCTCGATTCGAGAGTACTTGAAAAACCGAAATTCTGGAATCTTTCTTTTGATTTCGATTTTGCGATCGGAATGAATGGCGGGGATCTCTGGCAGCAGGGGGATGAGGAAATCAATCATTATTATCTGCTCGATAAGAAAAAAGTAAGACTGATCCTGGAACTTCTTCAGGGATTTGATCTGAATGCGATCATTTACGAAAAGGGTTATGACCGGATCCTGTGTCTGCGGATGGATGAATTTATGAAAGATTCCATGGAAAGGAACAATTCCCATGTGATCGTAGGCGATATTGATCGTCTGAGCCAGTGCGATACCGGAAAGATCGAAGTGCATTGTCTGGCAAGCGAAAAAGAGCGGATCCTCGAAAAGCTCGCACCTTACGACGATGGTTCCTGGGTGATGACCCAGACCTTTGCGGTCGGCGATAATGTCACGATCGAATTTCTTGATCCGCGCGTCAATAAAGGAATGGGACTCGAAAAGTACATGGAACACAACGGCTATGCTCCGGATGAAGTCATCGGGTTCGGGGATATGGAAAACGATATCCCTCTTCTCGAAAAGGCCGGCTGGGGCGTATGTCTGGCTAACGGATCCGCGCAGACAAAACAAATTGCAGATGCTGTTACAGACTATACAGTGGAAGAAGATGGACTGGGCCGGTATCTGGAAGATCACATTTTTAACGCATAAAGAAAAGCGCTGTCGATGCAGCGCTTTTTGATGCAAATATATTTATTATTTGTTGAATAATTCTGCAGAAAGCTCGTCCTTGAATTTTTCCACACCCTCTGCGCGGTATTTTGCGATGAGCTCGCTGGCAACATCGCCGACAATATATTCAAACTGATTGTTGTCGGATGTCGCCGCCTCGTATACAGCCTGTGCCACTTCCTTTGGCTCTGTGATCTTGTTGAAATCAGGAATAAGAATTTTGGAAAGTCTTCTTGCAGGCATCAGGTTCTGGTTCGAGTTGAATGTTTTCATCTTGAAGCTTGTATTGATCGGACCAGGTACGATGAGCTTGACTTTGATGTCGTAAGGCTGCAGTTCGTAATACAGAGACTCGCATAATCCTGTCAACGCGTGCTTTGCTGCCGCATATACGGAATCATACGGGAAAGAAATTTCGCCCGACAGCGATGAAGTCGCGACGAGCATTCCTTTTCTTTCGTTTTTGAAATAAGGAATGAAAGCTTTCATGATCTGGATCGGACCCATCAGATCCGTTTTGAAAACGTCCTGGATCGCATCGATCGGCGTTGCATCCAGACATCCTTTGACACCGATCCCGGCATTGTTGAATACGACATCCAGACCGCCATTATCAAGAATTTCTTTCTCCGTCTTTTCGATATCTTCCGGATTTGTCACGTCGAGCTTCACGACCTTGACGTTTTCCATATCAGTAAATGTTTTGTCCTGTTTCGGATCTCTCATGCCCGCAATGACATTCCATCCTTTGGATGCAAACAGTTTTGCGGTTTCTTTTCCGACACCGGAATGAGTTCCCGTGATAAGAATTGTTTTCATTGTTTTATTGCCTTTCTATTTCTATATCTTTATTTAAATATTGCCAAACTGTATTTGATTGTCAAATTCCTTACTCATTTTAATGTCTATATTAAGAAAAACGGGTAAAATAGACATATGACGAAATTAAGAAACTTACTGATCGTGCTGGCAGGTATGGTCTGTGCCTTTTTTATCTTCGGATTTCATGTGATCGAGATCGAGCATGCAACCGATATGGTTTCCCATCAATACGAAAAACCCGAGATCAGAGTAATTGCCCATCGGGGTGCCTCTGCCAATATAACAGAACATACGTTCGAAGCGTACGACAAGGCGCTTGAGGAAGGATGCCGGCAGATCGAGCTGGATGTATATCGGTCGAAAGATGGAACACTGTACGTGTCCCATGATCCGACGACGAATCGTTTGACCGGTCAAGATTATATCATTTCTGAAACGAATGATGAAGTACTTTCGGGCCTGACAGTCGCAAATGGCGAAAGATTACATACCGTTCAGGAATTTTTCAATCATTTTGGGAATAGAGTGTTATATCTGATCGAACTGAAGGAAGGAACGCCGGCACTTGACAGTTTTCAGGCGCTGATCGAAAAAAATCCGAAGCTGAAAAAATCCATCACAGTGCAGACCTGGGATGTTCAAAGTCTTATTGCGATCGACAGCCGTTATCCGGATATGTTCAAGCAGCTGCTCATGAATAATGATCAGAATATCGAAAGCTATGTAAAATGCGGCTGGATCGATTCATTCGCGGTCAATTTCGGCCAGCTCAAAAAAGAAGACATCGATCTGGCTCATGAACACGATAAACAGGTCTGGGGATGGACCATCAATAAGCAGGAGGAAATCGAACGCTGCCGCGATATGGGAGCGGACGGCGTCATTACCGATGATCCGGCTCTTGGCCTGGAACTCATGAAAAAATGACAACTGTCTATTGGTTTGGTCGAACCAATAATTTACTTTGGGAAAATTTGGTTGAACCAATAATTTACTCAGGGAAAATATGTTTAAAAAATGTGTTTTTTTAAATACATTTCGTTGACAGAACAACTTTACCTTGGTATATTGAGGGTGGAAATAGAAACACACTTTATAGGGAGAGTTGAGTTGCTGTTTCCTGGGGATTAATTATTTCAGAGTTAAGTGAAATAATGGAAAGTTTAGAAAGGTAACATTGAGAGCGGTCCGGGAATACCGCTCTCCCTTTTTTTAGGAGGAAATTATGATCAAATTAATCGCAAGCGATCTTGACGAAACATTATTGAGCACAGACCGTACGGTCAGCTTGAAAAACCGCGAATACATCCAGAAAGCAAGGGACAAGGGTGTAAAGTTTGTATGCGCGACAGGACGAGGCTATTCCAGCATTCAGACAACGCTCGAGGAAATCGGATCAAAAGACATGGAAGGAGAATATACGATATCCTATAACGGCGGCGTTATAACGGAAAATAAGGATAACCGCCTGATCCACTTTGAAGGGCTCGATTTCGATACGGCAGAGAAGCTGTTTTTCAACGGTCTGAAGTATGATGTGTGCATTCACGTATATACTCTGGAAACGGTGTGGATCTACAATATCTTCGACGGCGAGATCGACTATCTGAACGGACGCATGGCTTTTACGGCATTCGATGATAAAAATCTTGATTTTCTGAAAGGGCAGGAAATAATCAAGGTGCTCTATGTGAATACGGATCGCGCATACCTCAATCAGATCGAACAGGATATGGTTCATATGACAGAAGATCTGGATGTCTCCTATTCATCCAACCGCTACCTCGAATTTAATAAAAAAGGGGTGAACAAAGGGGCGGCAATGCACATACTGGGCAATCTGCTGGGAATCAGAAAAGAGGAAATGGCAGCCGTGGGCGACAACTACAACGACCTGTCCATGATCCGGGCAGCCGGGCTTGGTGCCGGCGTTGCCAATACAGTAGAAACCATGAAGCCTGAATGCGATGTGATCCTTGAAACGACCAATGACGAAGATGCGATCGCTGACCTGATCCGGCAGTATGTGCTATGATGAACAAGGTGATATAAATGATCGTTATATTTGATCTGGATGGCACGCTGACCAATTCTGAAGAGGGAATCACAAAATCGGTCCAGTACGCCTTGAGACATTATGGAATTGAAGAGGATATCAGCCGGCTGCGCCGGTTTATCGGGCCTCCGCTCAGCCGTTCGTTCATGAAGTTTTACAGTTTCAGCGAAAGGCAGGCAAAAGAAGCTGTGAGCGTATATCGGGAATATTATTCCGAAAAAGGCATTTTTGAAAATAAAGTATATCCGGGCATCCCGGAGCTGCTCGCTTTGCTGAGATCCAAAGGGATCCGTCTGGCTGTCGGAAGTTCGAAACCGGAAGTGTACGTCCGAAAGATCCTTGATCATTTTGATCTGGAACAGTATTTTGATCTGATCGTCGGCAGCAACCTGGATGAAACGATGACCGATAAAAAAGAGATCATAGAGAAAGTGATCCATGAACTGGGCCGCGATGAAAAAACGATCATGGTCGGAGACCGGATCTTTGACAGGAACGGCGCAGAGCAGACCGGTGTGAAATTTATCGGGGTGACGTATGGTTTTGCCGGGCCTTATGAGTTTGACGGAGTGGCTCATACAGCCGCCGACACAAAAGAATTAGAGGAAACGATCCTTACAATGTAAATGAGCTTTCGAAATGACGGAAGCTTTTTTTCGGCAGAAAAAAAGGCATCTTCCTGCGAAAATGCCTTTTCGACCGATCAGGAGCCGATCACACGCAGCCCTGGGCTTTCATCGCCTCGGCAACCTTGAGGTAACCGGCAATGTTAGCACCAACCACATATTGATCAGGATGTCCGTATTCTTTTGCTGTATCGCGGCAGGTATTGAAAATGCTGACCATGATATCTTTCAGCTTTTTATCCACGTCTTCGAATGTCCAGGACAGGTGTTCCGCGTTCTGGCTCATTTCGAGACCTGAACAAGCGACACCGCCGGCATTGCTTGCTTTTCCCGGAGCATACAGGACCTTGTTCTCGAGCAGGTAATGGATCGCGTCCGGCGTAGTCGGCATATTGGCTCCTTCGCAGACAGCCATGACCCCGTTTTTAACCAGCTCTTTCGCGTCATCGAGCCCCAGCTCGTTCTGTATCGCGCAAGGAAGAGCGATATCGCAAGGGATCGCCCACGGCCGGGCACCTTCTGTATAAGTGGCTTCCGGATGTTTTTCCACGTATTCTTTGATACGGCCGCGGCGCACTTCTTTGATTTCCTTCACCGTGTCCAGATCAATTCCGTTCGGATCGTAAATGAATCCGTTCGAATCGGACATCGTAACGACTTTTGCACCTAACTGCTGTGCCTTCTGGCATGCATAGATCGCCACATTGCCGCTGCCCGAAAGGACGACCGTTTTGTCCGTAAAGTCTGTACCTTTATCCTTCAGCATCGCTTCTGTGAAATAGCACAGTCCGTATCCGGTTGCCTCCGTGCGAACCAGAGATCCGCCGTAGGAAAGTCCTTTTCCTGTCAGAACACCGGTAAATTCATTTTGAATTCTCTTATACTGTCCGAACAGATAACCGATTTCGCGGGCACCGACACCGATATCGCCGGCCGGAACGTCTGTGTTCGCGCCGATATGACGGTAAAGTTCGGTCATGAAGGACTGGCAGAAACGCATGACTTCGCCATCGCTCTTGCCTTTCGGATCAAAATCGGATCCGCCCTTGCCTCCGCCCATAGGAAGCGTTGTCAGCGAATTTTTGAATACCTGCTCAAAACCGAGGAATTTGATGATGCTGATGTTTACAGAAGGATGGAAGCGAAGTCCGCCTTTGTAAGGGCCGATCGCACTGTTGAACTGAACACGGAATCCGCGGTTGACCTGCATTTTCCCCTGATCATCGATCCATGGAACGCGGAAGATGATCTGACGTTCAGGCTCAACAAGACGATACAACACATCATCATCGAGCTTTTCGGGATGAACATCCGCAATCACGTTCAAAGATTCGAATACTTCCTCAACAGCTTGAAGAAATTCCGCATCGTTCGGATTGCGCTTTTTTACTGTTTCATATAATACTTTTAAGTCGGTCATAGTATCCTCCTAAAATTTACTTTCTAAGTATAACACAATAGAAAATATTTTCATAAAAAAAGTAAAAAATTTTCATGAATCTGTTTTTCTTTCTCCGGCTTACAAGTTCTTCATTATGCATGAGTGTGTTTTTAAAGATGAAAAAGAGGAGGAATTTTGATAAGATGAATCTGCAAAAGGAGGATCATACAATGAAAATCGGTATAGCCTGTGATCATGGAGCCGTAGAATACAAGACAGAAATTATCGCCATGCTGGTCGAACAGGGGCATGAAGTGATCGATTGCGGCTGCGACGGAAAAGAAAGCGTGGACTATCCGGATTACGGATATAAGTGCGCCAAGCTCGTGCAGTCAGGAGAAGTAGAAAAAGGGATCGTAATGTGCGGCACGGGGATCGGGATCGGGATCTCGGCCAATAAAGTAAAAGGGATCCGCTGCGGACTTTGTTTCGATACGACAATGGCCCGGCTGACCCGGGAGCACAATGACGCCAACATGCTGGCTGTCGGACAGAGAACAACAGGAATCGAAGTCGTCAAGGATATTGTCAATACATTCCTGACCACACCGTTTTCCAACGGAGAACGCCATATCAAACGAATCGAGAAACTCATGGCAATTGAGGAAATGGAAGGTTGATTCCTTCCTTTTTTGTGGGCCTTCCTACCGGAAAAAAGAAGGAAGAGCCGGAAAACAGGCGAAGGAAAGCTGTTCATAGAACCAGGATCAGCCTCTCTATATTTTTTGCCCAAACGAATGAAGGATGCTATAATTTTTACGCAAAGAGGTAATAATGTGAAAACAGGATTTGACAACAATAAATATCTGACACTTCAGTCACAGCATATATTCGAACGAATCGCGCAATTCGGAGATAAGCTCTATCTCGAATTCGGAGGAAAATTATTCGATGATTATCATGCGAGCCGCGTGCTGCCGGGGTTTGCGCCCGACAGCAAGCTGCAGATGCTTCTTCAATTAAAAGATCACGCGGAAATCGTGATCGCCATCAATGCCAATCACCTGCATGAAAAGAAGATGCGTTCTGATCTGCGGATCGGCTATGATGAGGAAGTCTTCCGTCTGATCGAGGAATTTACCGAAATCGGATTGTACGTCGGTTCCGTCGTGATCACGCAGTATACCGGCCAAAAAGAAGTGAAAAAGTTTGAGTCGAAATTAAAGAAGAAAAACATTTCTGTGTATCGTCATTATACGATCGAAGGATATCCGACCAACACAAAAAAGATCATTTCTGAAAAGGGGTTCGGCAAAAACGACTACATCCAGACGACCCGACCGCTTGTGGTCGTGACAGCGCCAGGTCCGGGCAGCGGAAAAATGGCAACGTGCCTGTCCCAGCTTTATCATGAAAACAAGCATGGAGTCAAAGCCGGCTATGCCAAATTCGAAACGTTTCCGATCTGGAACCTTCCTTTGAACCATCCGGTCAATATCGCCTATGAAGCGGCCACGGCCGATCTGAACGATGTGAACATGATCGACCCGTTCCACTTGTCGGCTTACAACAAGATCACGGTCAACTACAACCGCGATATCGAGATCTTCCCGGTTCTGCAGCACATGTTTGAAGAAATTTACGGCACAAGTCCGTACAAATCGCCGACCGATATGGGAGTGAATATGGCCGGATTGTGCATCAGCGATGACGAGGCGTGCCGATACGCGTCGAATCAGGAGATCATCCGCCGCTATTACGCGACCAAGACGCGCTACTACAAGGAATTATGTCCGGAAGATGAACTGCAGAAGCAGGAACTTCTTCTGCAGCAGGCCCACATCACGACAAACGACAGGCCGTGCGTAAAAGCGGCTTTCGCCAAAGAGAAGGAAACAAAAACGTATTCGGGCGCGATCGAACTTGATGACGGAACGATCATTACCGGCAAAACGAGCGATTTTATGGGACCTTGCTCTTCGATCGTGATCAATGCCCTGAAAGATCTCGCCCACATCGATGATGAGGAAGTGCTGATCGATGCCGAAGCGTTCGGACCGATCCAGATGCTGAAAACGAATTTTCTGGGGAGCCAGAATCCAAGACTTCACTCGAATGAAACTCTCATTGCGCTTGCGCTGAGCGCAAGAACGAATAAAAATGCAAAAAAAGCTTTGGAACAGCTGAAATCCCTCGACGGGACCCAGGCCCATATTACATCCAGAGTATCGGATGTCGATCTGTCGATATTCAGGAGCCTCGGGATCCAGGTCACCTATGAGGAACAGAAAGGATAAAATTGATTATGGGAAAAACTATTCCGTCTTCAGGAGCTGGTGCCGTGCGCATCATCCTCAAAAACAAGGAAGCATTCAAATTTGATCTAAGAAACAAGGAAACGGAAGGAGCCAGGACAAGCTATCTGTTCGATGTGTTTTATGAAAATGCAGCCGGAACGCTGAATATTGCCGTAGAAGACAGCGAAGTCAGGCTTGCCGCTCTGAACCTTTCTTTAGGAAAGGTCATCAATCTGAACAACGATGCAAACTTGAAGAAACTGTGCAGATACGTTCTCGAGAAGGTCGAATAATGACAAAAGCCACCTTATATGTCGTTGTGGAAGGCATAGAGGAAGACGTGCGCCGTATACAGGATGAACTGAAAGAACTTCTGCCCGATCCATCCTTTTCTCCATGCAGGGAGCAGGCAAGCCTGAACAACTGTATCGAGTTTTATGCCACATGGCAGGCCGAAAAGGGCCGGATTAAGGAAATCCTCGACCAGCTCGACAATGACTGGTCCGGCGAGGAAGGCGATTATGACGCCTACGGGTTCAATACGAAAATGTTTGATAAAAAGGTGTATTATCTTCGTGCCGATTATTAAATAACAGAATAGCTAAAACCGGATTCTACCGGTTTTTTTTCTGCTGGCGGTTTCTTTGATCCAGAACAAACTGTTTCGGCGTCATATGATAGTATTCCCTGAACGCTTTATAAAAATTGGACGGATCCGGATAGCCGATCATTTGTGCCGTGCGCTCGACAGAAAGGCTGGAATACAGCAGGATCCGTTTCGCGTTTTTCATCCGCTGCTCCAGAACGATCTGCGAAAACCCTTTGCCCAGGCTCTTTTTCAGATAAGATGAAACATAATTGGGATGATAGGCAAAATGATCCGCAAGCGCCTGCAGGGAAATATGCGCACAATGATCCCGGATATACTGTTCGAGCTGCCTGGCCAGCGGCAAAGGGACCTGTTCATCGACCGCGATCTCTTCGCAGCGCTTCATCAAGTAAAGGAAAAAAGCCAGTACGAGCGGTTTAAGGATCGTCTGGGTGTGTTCATCCTTGCCGGCATATTCGATACACATCAGTTCGACCAGAGGCCGGATCGGCTCGCCCGTTTCGAACGGAATGTAAAAAGCCGTATCGCTTTTCGGATCGTTCTCGGCATGAAGAAAAAAATTGAACAGCTTCAGGCTGCTGGAGAGCGGAGCAAAGAATTCGTTGAAAAATCCGTTTCGTTTGATCAGGATCGCAATGATCGTATTTTCGCTGCCTGCATCCGCAGTAACCGCATAGCCCGAATACGGCTGGGCCATGTAGCAGTCGTTTTCGTGGATCGTGATCGTCTGGTCGTCTTCCCGCGTCAGTGCTTTGAAATCCCCTCTATATGCAAAATTAACAAAGAAAAAATCATGCCGGTGAAATTTCTGAAAAATGCCGACATCTTTGTGCGCGCTGATCACGATCTGCTCTTCTTCGGTACCAGGCCACGGAACCATCATTTTTTCCTCTTCGGTTCGGGCCGTCTCGTTGTGATCCCACACACGCTCATGATAGTTGTGATTTAAGATTTCGATCGCTTCTTCCATATTCATATCCATTCTCTTCTTTCCAACCTTAAAATACACCACCTTGTAAGTTAAGAAAAGCGATTATTATTTCTTTCGCAAAAAGGTATCCTGTAGCTGTCAAGGAGGAAATGAATATGTCTGATCTGCTCGTTCGCGGAAAACTGAAAAATACCTATTTCAGCTATTTTCTGATGTTCAATTTTTACTATTCAGGATGGGCACTTTTTTCCGTGCTTATCTCTATTTACTTGATCGGGCTTGGTTTCAGCGCCGGACAGGCTTCCTGGATCGTCTCGATCTCGTTTCTTGCTTCGATGATCTTTCAGCCCCTCATCGGATCGGCAGCCGACCGGTACGGAATGAAAAGAATCAGTACGATTGCTTTCTGCGCTGCCGCAGCGACAGGCCTGGTGTTCGTGTTCTGCCGCAGCTTTATTACAATCGCTCTTTTTTATGCGATCACGATGGTCCTGCTCAACAGCACCAATCCGATCGTCGAGAAGCTGGCAACGACCTCGCCGTTTCCGTACGGAAAGATCCGGATCTGGGGAACGATCGGGTATGCGCTCGGGACACAGGCTGCCGGCTATTTATATGATGCTATTAGTCCATCCGCTATTTTTATCGCGTTTGTTGTTTCGATCCTGATCTGTATCATAGGCACACTGCGCATCGATGTTGATCCAGTCGAGGCAGAGGAAATCAAAGAGAAAGATCAAATGACGGGAAAAGAAGAAAAGACAGGCTTCCGCTCCTTGCTTGCCAATCGAAAATATGTATATTACCTTGTTGTCTACGCTCTTTTTACCGGTGTTACCCAGGCAACCCATACCTTTGTTCCCAGCATGTTTACTTATGAGGGGCTGCCCGCTTCCGCAGCCTCCACGATCCTGTCGATCGCGGTGCTGTGCGAGCTCCCTCTCGTCTTTTTCTCCGGAAAATTCATGGATCGATGCACAAGCAAGAAACTGTCGCTGATCGCCTTTTCCCTGGCTATGATCCAATTGCTCATATATGGGCTGAACATGCCGATGGCCGCAAAGATCGGGATCACCTTGATGGCCAAACATCCGGCCGGCATGCTGGTTATCATGATCAATCTCAAGATCGTCAGCTCGCTCGTTTCGCCAAAACAGCAGATCAGCGCTCTGGCACTGGCAGCCACAGTAAAAAACCTTGCCTCGATCGTTTTCAACAATTTAGCCGGTACCATGATCGACATGGAAGGATATGCGCTGACATTCCTCATCCTGGCCGGTATCCTTGCGGTCGGTATGCTGCTTCTGGTCGTATTCCGTCTGCCGGAAGGAACCGATCAGCACCTTTTCTCATGAAAATAATGGAGAGTATCCCTGTGATGCTCTTTTTTTGCTTTGAAAATAAAAAGGGAAGGAACGTGAAGATCCTTCTATTGAAATTATTAGAAAAAAGTCGAAAGCAATTCAGCTGGCGTAAATACAGGAATATCAAATTCTTTAAAATCTTTCTTATTCCGGGTTACAATATAGTCGCAATTTATGGATCCTGCGCATGTAGCAACAAGACAATCTTCGAAATCTTTTGCCTTTTTTTGAAATGCGATGAGCACATCTTCATTTGTGACACTGCAGACTTTGACAATCTCCAGAAGCTTTCCGATTGCCTGATAAGCGATTTCGGTATTGCGAGTATATTTTTTTACAATATAAAAAATATCCGTAATAGATGAAGCGGATACAAAGCCGTTTATATCGTGTTCTTCACAAAGTCTCAAAAGCTTATAAGAATCTTCGACAAAAGGCTCCCGTTCCAATAACACATCAAGTATGATGTTTGTATCACACATGACTTTCATATTTTGATAAACGCTCCTGTCGTAAAGAATCCTTATCCATATCATAAGAAGTGTTGCTGAGAAGTCCTCTCAAGGAATCCACAGCTGATATTTGCGGATTCACAATTTTAGCGACAATTTTTCCGTTCCGGGTTATAAAGATATCTTCTTTAGGAACAAGTTCCAGATATTTTCCAAAATTTGTTTTAAATTCAGTGGCAGTAATGATCATCGAATACGTTCTCCTTTCATAAAATCATTTATATTATATACGATTATTTGGAAGAGTTCGATAAATTCGAACGAAATCATAAGATTTAACACAACAAATCGCGCGATATGAAAAAGGAAGGAACGCGAAGATCCTTCCTGGCACAATGAATGTTCTGGTCTATTTTTCCAGCCGCTCAAATACCGCGCCCAGATTATCGATCAGCTCCTCGGCACTGAAGCTGACCGGACAGGATGTGTCTGCCGCCAGAGAATGGATGTAGGCGGCGCATAAGGCAGCATCCAGTCCGTTTTCGAACCATCCGCAAAGACCAGTCACGATACCGGCAAGGACATCGCCCGATCCTCCTTTGGACAAGGCATCGTTGGGATGATGCAGCACGAACATCTTTTCGCCCTGGCTGATCAAGGTAAAACATGACTTGAGAACCACGACACAGCGGGGATAAGCTCTGCAGAAATCCCTGACAGCCTGGAATGGATCAGCTTCGATCTGCGAAACCGGGATCCCGGTCAGATCGCTCATTTCCCCGATATGCGGCGTCACGATCGTCAGCGCATCGCGCCCTTTGAGCCATTCCAGATGTCTTCCAAGCGCCCACAACGCGTCCGCATCCACGATGACCGGGGAGGCTGTCGTCAGGACGACATGAAGCAGCTCTTCGGCGACCTCGGTTTTCTGCATCCCGTTTCCGATACTGAACACGGTATATCGGCCAGCAATGCTTCGCAGCTGCTCAGCGCTTTTCGCGGCAAACCTGCCTTTTTCCTCCAGAGCTGGAACGCTCATGATCAGATTTGATTTTGTCTGCAGGATGGAACAGATCGATTCCGGGACAAAGACGCTCAGCAGACCGATCCCGCTCCTGAAACAAGCCGAAGAAGCCATCGAAATGGCACCAGGCATCTGCATGCTTCCGCCGATCATCAGCGCTTTGCCGAACATTCCCTTGTATCCGAACGCGGAACGCTTTGGAATAAGAGAGCGTATGAATGATTCATCCAGAAGCACAGGATCACCGGCATGCAGAAATGATGGAATACCGATCGGGACCGGAACGATCGTCTGGCAGTACGGAGCTCCGGATGGAAATATCTCTCCCTGCTTGATGCAGTCCAGCGCAAACGTATAGGAAGCATGCACCGCTTCGGGACAAGGTGTTCCGCTTGTCCCGTTCAGCCCGCTGGGAATATCGACACTAAAAACTTTGGCTTGTGCTTTGTTGATTTTTCTGATCAGTTCCAGCCACGCTCCGTCGACCGGACGCGAAAGGCCGGATCCGAACAGAGCATCCACGATGTAGCCGCACTGTGAAAACAGCTCGTTGACAGCCGGATCGTTCATTTCATAGACGGGGATAGGATGGCAGTCCAGCATTTCATACTGTATCCGTTCGTCCTTTCTGATCTGTTCTTTTAAAGGAGCGACCACAAATACTTTCCTTTGCCGCTCATGGAGCAGACGTGCGATCGCCATCCCGTCGGCCCCGTTATTTCCCGGACCGCACACGATCAGTCCGCTCTCATGCGGCTGTGTATGATTGAAAATATATTCGGTACAGCCGAGCGCCGCATGCTCCATCAGGATCAGGGAAGGGATACGGCACGAATGGATGGCCTGCTGGTCCGCCCATCTTGCCTGCTCGCTGGTGCAGACGAAAAATTCAGTCGACATCGATCGTTACCGAATGATCCATATAGGGCGCAAATTCTTTTTTGATGGCAGTGTGGAACGGATCGTTCGCGTATTTTTCCAGATCCTTTTTATCGAGCGTGACTTCGAGCAGCACGTCATAGCTGCGCCGGGAATCGAGAAAATCCTCGCCAACGAAAAACGAATGGACATACGGGATCGTATCAACGGTCATTTTTTTCAGGATCGAAGCCACCGCTTCCTGATTTGTCCTGGTTCTTTCTTTC
This sequence comes from Erysipelotrichaceae bacterium OPF54, assembly GCA_022834735.1. GTDB lineage: Bacteria > Bacillota_I > Bacilli_A > Erysipelotrichales > Erysipelotrichaceae > Dubosiella. The sequence goes on along the minus strand of BQKD01000001.1, from coordinate 2,598,750 downwards.
AATTTGATCAATACAATATGTTTCATAGCTTTCTCCTTTTTTTCTATTGTATTTTTATGGCGCAAACAAATCAAGAATGCCGGATGGAAGAGTGCGCATACTGTGCTATAATGAGAAGCTGAAGGAGAATCCAATGCAAAAAGAAAATGTTAAAAAGTCGATCATATATAGTGGATTGATCGGGACGGGCGGCTATTTCTTCGCGAAACTGATCAGCCTGTTTTATGTCATTCCTCTTAATACGATCCTCGGATCGGAACAATATATAAATTTTTACGGAACCGCGTATACGTTTTATTCGTACTTCCTGAATATTTTCAGTGCAGGTTTCCCGTTTGCGGTCGCGACCCTTGTCGCCAAATATACCACAAAGAACGATCCGAAAACGATCCTGCTCATCAAGCGGATCTCGATTTCTTTCCTGTCGCTGACAGGCTTTGTCGGCATGGTATGCATGATGCTCATTTCATGGCCTCTTGCCAACGTGATCAGCGCCGGAAGCGATACGCAGACCATGCAGATCATCCTGTGTATCCTTGCCGTCGCACTGTTCTTCGTTCCGGTGCTTTCCGCGTTCCGCGGATTTATTCAGGGAAGGAAGGAAATCGAAGAATATGCGTTCTCGCAGACATTTGAACAGATTTTCCGGGTCGGATTCCTGCTCAGCGTCTCTGCACTGCTCGTCTATGTATTCGGGATGGAACGCAAGTGGGCGTTGTATGCTTCTGTAGCCAGCACGGTCGTTGCGGCAGTGGCGGGCCTTATCCAGATCTTTGTTTTCGATAAAAAAGTGACGGCACACATTGCCGGGCAGGCTGCCTGCCAGAAAACGAGGGCCGTCAATTCGCAGAAGCTGCTGCGCGAATTCATCCTGCTTGCCATCCCGTATTTTGTGGTCGCTATTCTTGGCTACAGCGATTCGCTGTACAATTCGCTGCTTCTGCCGATCGGACTGCAGCTCAAAGGGTATACGGAGGCGCAGTACAATTTGATCCTGGCCGGATTCAACTATTCCGGCACCAAGATCATTGCGATCCCGATGATCCTTGCTCCGGGATTCACCGCAGCCATCATCCCGCACATCACCTCGGCCCTGGAGGAGAAGAACATCCGGCTCGTGCGCAAAAATGTGATCGACTGCCTGAATATTATTTTATATATCGGGCTCATGCTTTCGTTCTGCATCTTTATTTACGCCAAACCGATCTTTTACGTCATGTTCTCGAGCTCGGATCTGGATCTGTCGGGAAGCATCCTGCGGTGGATGGCAATCGAAGCGTTTACCGGTACATTGATGCCTGTCATCACGAATATCATGATGGCTCTGGGCCTGCGCCGCTATGTGCTCAGGCGGCTGCTGTACTATTCTGTGATCAAAGGCGTTCTGATGGTCCCGCTGATCTGGCTGACCGGCTATCCTGGCGCGGTCCTCTCTTCGCTGATCGGGGCCATTTATCTGATCTATTCCAATCTGAAGGAAGTTCACCGGGCCTTTGGCGTGCCGTTTAAAGGAATGCTTCATAAAGCGGTCGTGGAAATTGCGGTCTGCTTTCTGATGTGGGGGTGCGCAACGCTCCTTACTGCGATCGGACTGGATGGCTCGGCCGGATCGCGATGGTTCTGTTTTATAAAGCTGGCAGTCAACGGAATCCTGACTGTCGGTCTGTATCTGGCGCTGACAGGCGTTCTGCAGGTGCCGCAAAGCGTATTCCATTTTAATATAAATAGAAAGAAGGCCTGACGATGTACGATGTCGTTGTGGTAGGGGGAGGACATGCAGGAATCGAAGCTGCCATGGCCGCTGCCCGAATGAATAAAAAAACATGTCTTATTACGATGAGCCTTGATATGGTCGGATCCATGCCGTGCAACCCGAGCGTGGGCGGACCGGCAAAAGGGATCGTCGTCCGCGAGATCGATGCGATGGGCGGGATCATGCCGATCGCGGCCGATCGGACTGCGCTGCAGTTCAAGATGCTCAATACGACAAAAGGACCAGGCGTGTGGTCGCTGCGGGTACAAAGCGACAAGATCGCTTACAAACGGTTTATGAAGGAAGCTCTGCTTGCACAGAAAAATCTGGATGTGATCGAGAATGGTGCTGCCAGGGTGCTGATCGAAAATCAGAAAGCGGTTGGTGTGGAATGTACGGATGGTACGATCATTCCGTCAAAAACCGTGATCATCACTTCCGGCACCTATATGACCTCCAATGTTCTGCGCGGTCATACATCCACAAAGAGCGGTCCGGAAGATCAGCCGACGATCGACACGCTTTCCCAGAGCCTGCGCGATGCCGGGATCAGGACTTTCCGCCTCAAGACCGGAACACCATGCCGGGTAAAAATGGATTCGATCGATTTTTCCAAAGCCGAAAAACAGCCGGGAACGAATGCGTTCCTGCGTTTTTCCGAAACAACAAAAAAAGAAGATGTCCTGCCTTTCGAAAAGCAGGAAATCTGTCATTTAATTTATACGACGCCATCCACTCACGAGATCATTCGGGAACATCTGCATGATTCGGCCATGTATTCCGGCCTTGTCAAAGGGGTCGGACCGCGCTACTGCCCGAGCATCGAAGACAAGCTGGTCCGTTTTTCGGACAAGCCGCGCCATCAGCTGTTCCTCGAACCGGAGTCAAAGGAGCTCGATACGATCTATATTCAGGGCTTTTCCACTTCGATGCCGGTCGATGTGCAGGAAAAGATGGTCCATTCCCTGCCTGGTCTTGAAAACTGCATCATAGAAAAATATGCCTATGCGATCGAATACGATGCGATCGATCCGCTTCAGATGAAACCGAGCCTCGAAAGCAAGATCGTCGAAAATCTGTTTACAGCCGGACAGGTCAATGGAACGAGCGGCTATGAGGAGGCGGCCGGACAAGGCCTGATGGCCGGCGCCAACGCGGCCCTGAAGATCGACGGCAAAGAGCCGTTCGTGCTGCGGCGCGATGAAGCCTATATCGGAGTCATGATCGATGATCTGAGCACAAAAGGTACGAAGGAGCCGTACCGTCTTCTTACGTCGAGAGCGGAATATCGTCTGCTGCTTCGTCATGACAATGCCGATCAGCGTCTGCTTGCCAAAGCGTATGCGATCGGTCTGGTATCGAAAGGGCGCCATGATGCGTTTCGTGCCAAAATGGACGCGCTCGATCAGATCAGAGAGGAGCTGGCCAATACACACATACGGCCTGACGAAAGGATCGGCCGCGTATTTGCTTCGCTCGGCTATGATGAGCTGAAGCATGGAACTTCGGCCCTGGAACTTCTGAAACGGCCGAAAGTGACCTTGAAGGCGCTTGCGCCGGTGATCGGAAAGGAATACGATCCTGAGCTGGCACAGGAAATCGAGATCGAAGTAAAATATGCGGGGTATATAGAAAAAGCAAAGCGCGACGCAGCCCATCTGCAGGCTATGGAACAAAAGAAGCTGCCGGCCGGCCTCGAATACAAAACGATGGAAAATCTTTCGCTGGAAGCGCGGCAGAAGCTGGATGAGATCCGGCCGCTCACGCTAGGTCAGGCATCGAGGATCTCAGGGATCAATCCGAGTGACATTGCGATTTTGGCAATGTATGTGAAAAAATGATATAATGAAAGTGTAAATAGGGAAAAAGGGGAGGAAAGGATATGAAGCACATAAAAAAGAAGAACAGAAAAAAGCTCATGATGCAGAAAGCTGTGATTTCCTGCATGCTGATAACAGCCTCCGCTTTTCTTTTTTACAGCAGCTTCTCGGAATTGAAAACGACGTTTGAGCTGAAGAGCCAGATCCAGAGCAATCTGCAGGAAGCGGCTCAGCTCGATGAGAAAAAGAAGGAACTGGAAACCACGAAGGAAAATCTGTCCAACCCGGATTATGTGGAATATATTGCCCGGGGGAAATACCTGGTCAGCCGCGAAGGAGAACAGGTCTTTAAGTTTCCGAGCATCGACCTTCAAAAAGATGAGGAATGAGTATGGCGTTTGACACATCGATGTATGAATGGCGCAAATACAAGGCGTATTATTCCGAGGAAAATGGAGTGGTGTCGTTTCGGCAGGATACGCCGCAGCATGTGCTGGACAGTTATGCGAAATACGCTGAACAGCAGGAAGCGATGCATGATTTTGCGACCCGCAATGATCTGAAAAAGAAAAGGAAAAATACCGGTCTGTTTTCCAGACCGAAAGCGTCCCCGCATGCCAAGACGGGTGCCGAGCTTCTGTTTGAAGCGCTCAGGGATAAAAAAAGTCCGGAAGCTGCCTGGTTCGCGGCTTCCGCGGTCCGGATCGATGAACACGGCAGGGCGACAGTCGGATTTTCGCAAATGGATTTTGCCGGCCTTGTTTATGGAGAGTGTATCGTGGCAGAACAGAAATGCGTACTGATCGGTTCAAAGAACAGCGATCCGCTCGTTTCGGTAATACTGACAGATTATAAAAAGAGAATAATTCAAATTCAGGACTTTACTTCAAAAGCGCAGTAGCGCTTTTTTTTGCGTCTTGCTTGAAAAGATTATATAAGAAAGAATACTATTTTGGTATAAACGTTTACAAAAAGTGCATATATGTAAAAATAATACGAAACGAGAATATAAGATGAACAAACAAAAGCCCAAATTGCTGGCCGTGCCGTGGGATACAGAATTTACGATGAAGATCGTATCCTACTGTCCGAAAGGAGCCTTTCAAAAATGGATGATCAATGATTGTCCGACGATCGTTTATGTTCCAGACACAGCCATGATCGAGTGTATTTTTAAGACTGCAGATCTGAGCATCAATTTCACGACAGGACAGGTGTGGCGCGACAATCACGAAATTGCGCTCAACAAGGAAAGTTTCCGGGTCCTGGTCAAACTGGTGCTTGATCCGATGGTCATCGTTTCCCGGTGCAATCTGCTTGAGGTGCTGAGCCAGGGGGTAAGCGACAATGCGCTGTCAAGCTGTATCAGCCGTTTACGAAAACGGCTTGGCGAATATAAAGGGGACCCCTATATTGACACATTTTTTGGAAAAGGCTATCGATGGCATTTTCCGGTAGTGAAATTAAGATAAAAATTAACGGAAAATTACGGGAAAATGTTTGAATAATAGTTTTCTCTTGGTATAATTTATCGACAGGAGGGAATGAATATGTCAAATTTTAGTTCGAAAGAAGAGTTTGTCGAAAGTTTCAAGCTGGCAGTATCTGAGCAGTACGGCCGCAACTTTGAAGACACTTATCCGGTGGAACGCTATGTCGTGTTAGGGGACATGGTACGCGACTATGCAGGAATTCATTGGAAAGAAACAAAAAATGCTGTCAAGGAATCTCATACGAAACAGCTTTATTATTTTTCCATGGAATTTTTGATGGGCAGACTTTTGACAAATAATTTAATGAACCTTGGCTTGTACGATATCGTCAAGGAAGGTTTGGAGGAATGCGGTCTCAGCATTAATGAGATGGAGGAAATGGAAAGCGATGCCGGCCTGGGAAATGGAGGCCTTGGCCGCCTGGCAGCCTGCTTTTTGGATTCGCTGGCATCGCTGGATCTGGCCGGCAACGGAAACTGTATCCGCTACCGGTATGGTCTGTTCAAACAGAAAATAGAAAACTACCGCCAGGTGGAACTGCCGGACTGCTGGCTCAAGAACGGAAATGTGTGGGAGGTCTGGAAGCCGCAGCATGCCGTGCAGGTCAAGTTCGGAGGCAAGATCGACGCATACATGGATTACAACGGCAAGTTCCATATGTCGTATGCGCCGGATTTCGTGGTCAGGGCTGTGCCGTATGACGAACCGATCGTCGGCTATCATACGAAAACTACGAATACCCTGCGTTTATGGGATGCCCAGGTCGATGAGGATTCTGTTCAGTCCGGAAAGCTGAGCGAGTATCTGAACGACGTCATGGCGCTGACGGCCAATGTATATCCGGATGATTCGACCCAGGAGGGGAAGAAGCTGCGCCTGAAACAGGAATATTTCTTTGTCTGCGCAGGGATCAACCAGATCATCGAATCGCATCTTCGCGTGTATCCGAGCCTGGATAATCTGCCGGATAAAGTGGCTATCCAGCTCAACGATACCCATCCGGTGCTCGTTATCCCTGAGCTCATGCGTGTGCTGATGGATGATTATAATTATGACTGGGATCCGGCATGGAGCATCGTATGCCGCACGGTTGCTTATACGAACCATACGGTCATGGCCGAGGCGCTGGAAAAATGGCCGCAGGACATGATGCGCCAGCTGTTGCCGCGCGTATACATGATCATCGAGGAGATCGACCGCCGTTTCCGTTATGAACTGGATCATAAAGGAAAAGGCTATATGCACAATCAGGTAGCGATCCTGAAGGACAACCAGGTTCATATGGCCCATCTTGCGATCGTTGGCAGCCACAGTGTCAACGGCGTAGCCAAGATCCATACCCAGATCCTGATCAACGATGTCATGGCACAGTTCGCGTCCCTGTATCCGGAGCGTTTCAATAATAAGACAAACGGCATCACGCATCGCCGCTGGCTCATGTACTCCAATCCGCAGCTGACCCAGCTGCTGATCGAAATGATCGGAGACGGATTTATCAAAGATCCGGAACAGCTGACCCGTCTGATGCCTCATGTCAATGATCCGGTCCTGCAGGAGCGTTTCATGGCCGTGAAGCGCGAACGCAAGCAGATCCTGGCTGACTATGTGAAAAAGACACTCGATATCGATGTAAATGTGGATTCGATCTTCGACTGCCAGGCAAAACGCCTGCATGCCTACAAACGCCAGCTGCTGAATATTTTCCATATCATGCATCTGTATCTGCATATGAAAAAGGATCGCGGTTTCCGTATTTATCCGAGAACATTCTTCTTCTCGGCCAAGGCGGCACCAAGCTATGCGCTTGCCAAGGAAATCATCAAGCTGATCAATATGGTGGCGGAAAAAGTCAACAATGATCCGGAAATTTCTCAATATATGAAAGTGGTCTTCATTCCGAACTATTCGGTTTCTGTAGCTGAGATCCTGATGAACGCGGCCGATGTCAGCGAACAGATTTCTACGGCAGGAAAAGAAGCGAGCGGTACCGGAAACATGAAATACATGATGAACGGGGCCCTGACGCTTGGAACTCTTGATGGAGCCAATGTGGAAATCGTTGAACAGGTAGGGTACGACAATGCCCAGATCTTCGGTCTGCATGTAGAAGATATCGACGAGCTTCGCAAGGAAAACTCGTACAATGCATGGAATCTTTACAACAGCGACGCGAATATCCGCGAAGTGATCGAGAGCCTCAAGAACAACACGTGGTCGAACGATCCGAACGAATTCCAGCTGATCTATAACGATCTGATGCTAAGAAATGACGAGTTCTTCGTGCTTGCGGATTTTGAAGCGTATTTGTATGCGCAGTCCCAGGTGGCGCAGATGTATCAGGACCGTTCGCGCTGGGCGCGCATGATGCTTGTGAATATTGCCAAATCGGGGTATTTCTCGAGCGACCGCACGATCCGCGAATATGCCAATGAGATCTGGGGACTCTCTCCGATTCCATTCAAATGATCAATTAGAGGAACACATGTTCCTCTTTTTCTATATAATAGATAAAAAGGAGCATTATTATGAAACGTATATTACTGCTGGGCGCTACAGGATCCATCGGGCAACAGACGGTCGATGTGATCGAGCAGCACCCTGATCTGTTTGAACTGGTTGGCGCAAGTGCCGGGCACAATGAAAAGAAACTGCATGAGATCGTAAAGAAGCATCCGTCTGTCAAAGTGGTCGGACTGGCAAAAAAGCCTGAAAAAGAATTTGCGAACTGCGAAGTGTTTTACGGGCGGGACAATATGGTCCAGTGTATCGAACATTGCGATTATGATCTTCTCGTCAATGCGACGGTCGGCTTCCGGGGCCTTAAGCCGACCCTCGCCTCCCTTGCGAAGGGGATCGACGTGGCTCTTGCCAATAAGGAAAGTCTCGTGGCAGGAGGCATGCTGGTCAGGAAAATGATGCAGAAAACGGGCACAAAACTGTATCCGATCGATTCAGAGCATAGTGCCATTTTTCAATGTCTGCAGGGCAATAAGGAAAAAGAAGCATCCAGGCTCATCATCACGGCGTCCGGAGGAAGTTTTCGCCACCTGAACAGGGAACAGCTGAAAGATGTGACAGTAGAGCAGGCCCTTTCTCATCCAAACTGGAACATGGGAAGACGGATCACGATCGACAGCGCGACCATGGTCAATAAAGGGTTTGAGGTCATAGAAGCGCATTACTTGTTCGATATGCCTTTTTCCCGGATCGATGTCGTGCTGCATGATGAAAGTATCGTCCATTCCATGGTCGAATTTGAGGATCATGCGATCATGGCTCAGCTTGGAAGCGCGGATATGCGGCTGCCGATCCAGTATGCGCTGGCTTATCCGGACCGTCTTGTCCTGAAAGAGGAGCATCCGCTCGATATGACAAGGACCCGGGATCTCCATTTTCGCACGATGGATACCACGCGTTTCCCGATGCTGAAAACGGCATATGAAATCGGGGAGCGGGAAGGAAATCTCGGCGCGGTATTCAACGGAGCGGACGAGCAGGCGGTCGAAATGTTCCTGAACGGGGAAATTTCCTTTCTGGATATCGAAACGAGCATAAACAAGGCGATCGAGGCCATAGCGTATATTGCCGATCCGGATTATGAAGATCTTGAAAAAAGCGACAAAGAGTCAAGGGAATTTGTGAAAAATTATTGGCGCTAGTATTATGTCCTGAAAATTGATACAATAAAACGTGTGTGCAGAAAGGACGTGACGCTATGAACAAACGATTGCTGATCACTGTGACCAGTACCATGTTGTCTATGACGGCGGCAATGCCGAATATGACTCTGCTGGCAAAAGAGAGCCTGTACGCCAATGCGGCGGCAGAAAATGAGATCATTCAGATCACTTCAGCGGATCAGTTTATTGATATGTACTGTTCGGTTCAGGTCTTGCAGAATGATCCGCAGACAGGACAGCCCATCATTGATCCGGCCACTCAGAAACAACAAACAATTCCGCAGCTTATTATCCACGCGGATCAAACGAATTATAAGATCATCCTCGACGGGGCGGCGCTGTTTCAGACGCTGCCTGCCGACCTGCAGGAGCAGATCCGAACAGTTTACGCAGACAGGATCGGAGAACAGAAAAAGGCGGCACCGTCCGACCCGGCCAGACCGGCGATCACGATTTCGACATATGACGAGCTGGTCGCTTGCGCAGATCAGGAAAAAAAGGTAGCGGAAGCGGAAGCAGCCAAAAAACAGGAGACCGTCAATCAGGATCCGGCTGGCAATGCGGCCGGCGACAATACGGATACCGGAAACAGCGGGGCCGGCACAGAAGCCGGACAGCCCGTACCAGGAACCGATGTGCCGGACAATAACGTGCCTGCCGCTTCGGATCCGATGCCGGAAGCCGGAAACGACGGATCGCAAAACGGTCCGATCCAGCCGGAACAAGGAACGGAACCAGCTGACGATCCGGAGAATACCGATCCGGATGCGGAAAACGGTCCGTCTGATCCGGCACCGGTCCTAGAGGAAGCAAAGACTGCCGATCTATTCATCATGCAGGTGAGCGAGGGTCTGGACCCTCAAAAACAGACCGTTCAGCCCCAGCTTTCACCGTCCGGTACCGAAAACATTCAGGAAGCCGGGCAGCCTCAGGCTCCTGCGCCATCCTTGATCGAGCGGCTGATGACGGATCCTGTTCCGGAAGCTGATCCGGTCGAAAATATCCGGGAGGAAAACAAAAGTGCCTTGCCTGCGCAGCAGGCGAGTGTTCCTGCAGTGCAGCAGCCGGAACAGACGACAACGCTTTCCGAAGGTGCCGATACATTTATCCGCACCTTTGCCAGCGATAACGGGATGATCTACAAGAGCGCAACAGGTAATAACTATTCAAAGATCATTTCCGGACTTTCGGCCTGGAACCGTCTGTCGAAAGCGGATAAGGATGCGGTCAATGCGGCCCTGGAACAGCAGGGAGGCAAATCGTATCAGAAGCTGCTTCAGGAAGCGCAGTCCATCCAGTTCGGGTCGGGAACGATCACGCCGCGGGTACGTACGGCCCAGGCAACCCATACCGGATTCTATGGAGTGCTTTGCGCGGGCGCTCTGGCCTTGAGCGTGCTGCTGCTGTCGAAAAGAAAAGAATTTTAAATGAGAGTCGTATGACTCTTTTTTTCGTTGGTTATTTTTTATATAATAATAGACAGCAGAAAGGTTTGTGAACAAATGAACTCAATCAGACAATATATCGGGCTTGCATTGAAAAGGGCCCAGCTCTACCAGCATGGTGGATATAAAAACGCAAAACCTCTCACGCGAAATAAAGATGACCTTCAGGCGCATTTTTTTGCGTTTTTAATTGATGTGAATATATGTCTTCTTCCGGTATATATTTGGGTAATTGAATTTTTGCTCATTTTATGCGGACTGATTCCCCCGCATTTTTTTGACTTGCTGTTTTATTTGATGTTTGCCCTTCTTTTCGTGACATGTGTGATCGTCCTCCCTCTTGTCACGGCCAAATTCAAAGGGCAGTCGATCGGCTACGGACTTATGAACCTGCGGCTTGTGCAGCGCAATAAAAAACTGGCAAGCCCGCTTCATCTGATCATGCGTCAGGTGTTCGGGTTCGGTGTGCCGACCATGGTGCTTGGCTATTTTTTCAAGACACCGGGCATGCTGATCTGGTGGACCGTCAACGGTCTGTGCGCCCTGGCTATGCCGAATGAACAGACGCTTTTCGATCTTGTATTCAAGATCATACCGGTAAGAGATCCGGATATGAATATCGAGATCATAGAGGATGAGGAGGAACAGGAAGAGAAGCAGGAAGTACAGGAAAGCCGGAAACGGCAGGCCCCTGCAAAAGACGAACTGGCCCAGAATGTTTCGCCGATCGATCTGCATATCCGCTCGAACTACAGCGACGACGGCTGCTACGATGTGGAGGAGATCTTCAAGATGGCGAAAAACAACGGGATGGAAACCATTTCCATTACGGATCACAACTGTGCGCGCGTCAATGCGGCAGCGCATCGTTTTGCCCACCTCTACAATATCCAGTATATCCCGGGCGTGGAATTCGACTGTGTTTACGGCCAGGAACGTATCCGTATCCTTGGTTACTACATAGACTGGAATCTTGAGATATTCAATATTCTCGAGCAGGAATCGCTCCGGCGCGAAAAGGAAATGTCGATCGAAAGAGTAAAGAAATTCGAGCAGTATTCGAATATCGTGATCGATCTCGATTCGCTGATGACCAATTCCCGGTTCCAGACGATCACGGCCCAGCAGATCACTGAAATGGTATTCAGGAACCGGCAGACGCGCAGTCTTCCGTTCGTGAAAAAATATCTGGAAACATCAGCCAACGACAAAGAGGCGATGGTACGTTTCAAAAATGCGGTATTCGGCAAAGGCGGACCATGCTTCGTGGAAGGAAAGTATCCGTCTGCCAGGGAGATCATCGACGCGATCCATGATGCGAATGGTATTGCGATCCTGTCAAGCTGGCATCTGGATTATATCGACGACAGCACGATCGAAAAGCTTGTCGGGCTTGGTCTTGACGGAATCGAATGCTTCTCGCCGGTCATTCAGAAACAGACGATGACGGCACTGCTTAAAATAGTGCAGAGAGATAAATTATTTGTGTCAGCTGGAAGCGACTTCCACGGACCTAGCCGTCCGGGACGTCATCTTGGTGTGACGAACTGTCCGGAAAAAGGACTTGCGCTCGTACGCATCTTTACGAAAGCCGCCGATCCGGCAAATACCTAGAAAGGAAATCTTATGAGTACAAAAGAACCTTATTATTTAACTACGGCGATCGCCTACACATCAGGTCGTCCCCATATCGGAAACACGTATGAAATTATTTTATCGGATGCGATCGCGCGCTTTAAACGTGCCCAGGGCTATGATGTCTTTTTTCAGACAGGAACGGATGAGCACGGGATCAAGATCGAGGAAAAGGCGAAAGAGGCGGGTGTCACCCCGCAGCAGTTTGTAGATGATGTGGCCGGACAGATCCGTTCCAACTGGGATCTGATGAACACAAGCTACAATTACTTCATCCGCACGAGCGATGAAAAACATGTCGAAGCGGTACAGAAGATCTTCAAACGGTTTTATGAGCAGGGCGATATTTACAAAAGCGAGTATGAAGGCTGGTACTGTACGCCATGCGAGTCGTTCTGGACAGAAAGCCAGCTTGTCGACGGCAAATGCCCGGATTGCGGACGTCCGGTGCAGAAGGCGAAGGAAGAGGCGTATTTCTTCAATATGCAGAAATACGCGGACCGGCTGATCCAGTATATCGAAGAGCATCCGGATTTCATTCAGCCTGAATCAAGAAAGAACGAGATGCTGAACAATTTCCTGCGTCCGGGCCTTCAGGATCTGTGCGTTTCCCGTACATCGTTTACGTGGGGCGTTCCGGTCGACTTTGATCCGAAACATGTCATTTATGTATGGGTGGATGCGCTCAGCAACTATATTACGAGCCTGGGATATGATGCGGATCTTCCTTATGAGGAGCAGTCGGAACAGTTTAAAAAATACTGGCCGGCAACGCACATTATCGGAAAAGATATCCTTCGATTCCACACGATCTACTGGCCGATCTTTCTGATGGCTCTGGATCTGCCGATGCCGAAAAAGGTTTTTGGACATCCTTGGCTTCTGTTCGGCGATGGAAAGATGTCCAAATCCAAAGGAAACGTAATGTATGCGGAAGAACTGGTCAGATACTTCGGCGTGGATGCGGTCCGCTATTACTGTCTGCATGAAATGCCGTTTGCCAATGACGGAACGATCACATGGGAGCTGCTGATCGAACGGATCAATTCCGATCTGGCCAATGTGCTTGGAAATCTTGTTTCCCGTACGATTTCCATGGTCAATAAATATTTTGGCGGCGAGATCAAAAATCCGAAAATATATGATCCGGTCGACGAGGGTCTGATTTCCACTGCTCTTTCCACAAAAGAAAAGGTGGAGGAAAAAATGGAGGAGCTTCAGGTCGGAGCTGCTCTGGACGAAATATTCAAGCTGCTTCGCAGGACGAATAAATATATTGATGAAACTTCTCCGTGGATCCTGGCAAAAAACGAGGAGGACAAGGAAAGACTGGCGACGGTGCTCTACAATCTTCTGGAGTCGATCCGGATCGCGGCCGTACTGCTCGAAAGCTTCCTGCCGGATACGAGCCGTCAGATCCTCGATATGCTCAATACGCGCCAGCGTTCCCTGGAATCTACAGAGTCCTTCGGCCATCTCGAGGAAGGCGGCAAGGTCATTGCCAAGGCGCCGGTCCTGTTTGCGCGTATCGATGAAAAGGAATTTTTCGAACAGCTCGAGAGGGATACAAAGGAAGCCGGAAAAGCGGCGAAAAAAGAAGAAATTGTCGTGGAAGAGGAAAAGAAGCCGGAAATTTCCATTGATGATTTTGCCAAGGTCGAGCTGAAGGTAGGCACGATCGTGAAATGCGAACCGCATCCTAAGGCGGACCGCCTGCTTGTCGAGCAGATCGATCTGGGAAATGAAGTTCGTCAGATCGTCAGCGGAATTGCCGAACACTACAAGCCGGAAGATCTTGTCGGCAGACAGGTCATCGTGGTGACCAATCTGAAGCCGGTGAAGCTGCGGGGTGTTGAATCGCAGGGAATGATCCTCTGCGCGGCAAACGAAAACGATCTGAGCGTGACAACGATCGAAAAAGAACTTCCGAACGGAACGACTGTGCGTTAATGAGCGATGAGATGAAAGTGCTGTTCAGGCAGCTGCAGCTTGCAGGGCTTGGCATAGTGATCGGGATCGTCGGCCTGTTTGCGGACCGCCGGGAAATCTTTTTTATCGGGATCGGTGTCCTGATTTTCGGGATCATCCGGTTCCTGATCCTGAAAAAGTATATTTCCGATCTGAAGAATAATAACGATTGAAATATCGTCTGATTTCTGTTTAAATAGAACTACAATCGATCAATTATCAAGAGATGAGGTAGAGAGTTAGCTCGTTGACCTCACACCAACCTGATGAGAATTAAGGTGGTCCAGCTAACATCGATAAGAAGTAATGTAACTTTACGCATGCTTCTTGGCATGCGTTTTTTTATAGGAGGTAATATGAAAAACTACATCTTTACGAGTGAAAGTGTTACAGAAGGACATCCGGATAAAATTTGCGATCAGATCGCGGATGCGATCCTTGATGAAGCGTTAAGCCAGGATCCGTACTCCAATATGGCGGTGGAAGCTACGATCAAGGATGATTTCATCCTGGTCTACGGCGAGGCGAACACAAAAGCCGATATTGACTATGAAAAGATCGCTCTGGATACGATCCGAAAAATCGGTTACGACGAGGAATATCACGTAACAGTGGTTGTCAACGAACAGTCGCCCGAGATCCACAACGCGGTCAATAAAGACGAGATCTGCGCAGGCGATCAGGGAATCATGTTCGGCTATGCGTGTGATGAAACGCCCGAATATATGCCGATGCCGATCTATTATGCGCATCAGCTTGCGATGCAGCTTGCCAAGGTGAGAAAAGAGGATCCGAGACTGAAGCCGGACGGAAAGACACAGGTATCTGTGGAATACGAAAACGATGAACCGAAGCGGATCGATACGATCGTTGTCAGCTCCCAGCATGATGTGGGGCTTTCCCAGGAAGAGCTGAAAGAAATCATCATGGAAAAGGTCATCAAACCGGTCGTTGATCAGGATCTTCTGGATGAAAATACGAAATACTATATTAATCCGTCGGGAAGCTTTGTGGTCGGCGGCAGCTTCGGCGATTCCGGTACGACCGGACGCAAGATCGTGTGCGACACCTATGGCGGACGCGGCCGGATCGGCGGCGGATGCTTCTCTTCAAAAGATCCGACGAAGGTGGATCGTTCTGCTGCCTACTATGCGCGCAAGGTTGCCAAGAGCATCGTGGCCAGCAAGCTGGCGCGGCGTGCCGAAGTCGAAGTGTCCTACGCGATCGGCAAGAAGGAACCGATCAGTATCTGTATCGATACATTCGGTACGGGTGTCATGAGCGATGAACAGCTTCTCGAAGTTGTGAAGAAGAATTTCAGCTTTGATGTCAACAACATTATCGATGAACTGGATCTGAGAAAGCCGATCTACAAGAAGACGAGCTGCTACGGACATTTTGGAGATCCGCAGTTCAGCTGGGAACAGATCAAGGAAATGAAACCTCTGGAAAAAGAGGAAAAATAAGGAACCATGCGTGTCTTTCGGGACACGCATTTTTGATGCATCAAAGAAGAAAATTGACGAAGGTAAATCTATAATGAAGACAGTATGGAGGAAATAATATGTATTATTCTAGTGGAAATTATGAAGCCTTCGCTCATCCGTTGAAGCCGGAAGGCATTGAAAACAAATCAGCATATATCATTGGCTCAGGACTGGCTGGACTGACGGCAGCATGCTATCTTGTGCGCGACGCACAAATGGATGGCAGCAGGATCCACATCCTTGAAAAGGATGCGCTGCCTGGCGGCGCGTGCGATGGCTGGGACTATGCTCAGCTTGGTTTTACGATGCGCGGCGGACGCGAAATGGACAATCATTTTGAAGTGATGTGGGATCTGTACCGGGATATTCCTTCGATCGAGGATCCGAATATGTCCCTGCTCGACTACTATTATTATTTGAATAAAAAAGATCCGAACTATTCGATGTGCCGCGCTACTGTGAACCGTGGCCAGGACGCACATACGGATAATAAATTCGGCCTTTCCGATAAAGGACAGATGGAAATCATGAAGCTGTTCTTCACGCCTGAAAAGGAACTGGAAAACAAGGTGATCACCGATTACTTCGATGATGAAGTTCTCAATTCCAATTTCTGGCTGTACTGGCGTACGATGTTTGCGTTTGAAAACTGGCACAGCGCGCTGGAAATGAAGCGGTATATCCAGCGATATATTCATCATATTGACGGCCTTCCTGATTTTTCTGCCTTGCGTTTTACAAAATACAATCAGTACGAGTCAATGATCCTGCCAATGGTCAACTATTTGAAAGATCACGGTGTCGACTTCCAGTATGGAGTCAAAGTGGACGATGTGCAGTTTGATATCGAACCGGATCATAAAGTCGTTACTGGTCTGCAGATCACAAAAGACGGCAAGCAGGAACAGCTCGACCTGACAGAAAACGATCTCGTATTCATCACGAATGGAAGCTGCGTAGAAAATTCATCCTTCGGAAGTCAGGATGAACCGGCCAAATTCAACACTGAACTGAAACCTGGCGGAGTATGGGATATGTGGAAAAATATCGCTTCCCAGGACAAATCGTTTGGTCATCCGCATAAATTCTGCTCGACACCGGAAAAGACAAACTGGATGTCGGCCACTGTAACGACACTCGACGACAAGATCCCGCCATATATCGAAAAGATCACAAAGCGCGATCCGTTCTCGGGACGTGTCGTAACGGGAGGTATCGTTACGGTCAAAGATTCGAACTGGCTCATGTCGTGGACATTCAATCGTCAGCCGCAGTTCCGGGATCAGCCGAAAGATCAGCTCGTCGGCTGGATCTACGGCCTCTTTACCGACGTTCCTGGCAACTATATCAAAAAGCCGATGCGCGACTGCACCGGAAAGGAAATCTGCATGGAATGGCTGTATCATTTAGGAGTTCCTGAAGACCAGATCGAGGAAATGGCTGAAAAGAGTGCCAATACGATTCCTTGCATGATGCCGTATATTACCGCCTTCTTTATGCCAAGACAAAAAGATGACCGTCCAAATGTAGTGCCTGAAGGGGCGAAGAATTTCGCGTTCATCGGTCAGTTTGCCGAAACGCCAAGAGATACGATCTTTACGACCGAATACTCGATGCGTACGGGAATGGAAGCCGTTTATACGTTATGCGATATTGACCGCGGTGTTCCGGAAGTCTGGGGCAGTGCCTATGATGTCAGAGATCTGCTGTATGCCACCACGAAACTGCGCGACGGCAAGCCGATCACGGACATGGATCTCAATCCGGTCGAAAAGATGGCATTGAAAACCGCGCTCAAGAAGATCAAAGATACGGATGTGTACAATCTGCTCGTAGAATTCGGCAATGTGCCGGACGAAGAGCTGAAGGAAGAACTTCCTGACGCCAAAGCACAGATCATGTAAATAAACGATAACAAAATAAATAAAAAGCCCTGTCATGATGACAGGGCTTTTTTCAACCTCAAAAAATAAGAAAATTGCGGTTGAAATCCAGTAAAATGGAAATCAACCGCAATTTTGCGGATAAGCTGGGAGGTCTTATTGATCGGATGTCAGAAAATGATCGATCAGATCGTACTGCTTATATTTTCCGCTGCGGATAGTAAAAATATAACGATCAAGAGCATGAAGCAGTTTACGCAACGTATTTTCCGATAAGGACATCTGTTCGCAAAGCTGAGTCAATGACGATCCGCCTATGTTGAAAATTTTGTTTTCTGCCAGCACAGCAAGCAGAGCTGTTTCTTTTCGGGATAGGTGAAGAGAATGGATCTTTTCGATATATTGATCGTATTCCTTTTTCCTTTGTTTTAATACTTCGATTTCTTCCTGAAGAGCCATCTGGAGCGCATCTAGAAAAAACAGGACAAACGGGGTGAGATCTCCTTTGTTCAGGGGATCTTCGCATATTTTGAATGCCCGATAGTATTCTTTTCTTTTTTTTCGAATGCATAAGGAAAGCTGCAGACTGGCTTCCGGGCTGAATTGTGACGCAAGAAAAAGCGTGCTCAGATATCGGTTCATCCGACCATTTCCGTCATAGAATGGATGGATATAGCCAAACAGAAAATGAAAGATGGCAAGACGAACGAGGGAAGGAATCGTCGTATCATTGGCAATTTTCAGGCTCTGATCCAGAAGCTCGATGATCTTTTCTTCGGGAACGATTCCGGTATGGACAATATGGATCCCATCATGGATATAAACCGGTTCTTTTCGGAACAAATATCCGTCCGGGACATTATCCGGGGTGTTCAGCTGAATATCTTCGAGCAGAAGATCATCATAGAGGGTCCGGATCTGTGAAACGTTTTGCGGGAATAGATCCGAATGGTCCATGAGCTGGATATACTGCCGGATCTGGCCGGCAAACCGTGTATGTTTAGCTACTGGAAACGACATGGCAAGCTGGAGCTCTTTTCTGGAACTGTGGATCCCTTCGATCTCGTTGCTTGCTTCGATTTCCTTGAAAATCGCATCCACCATGAGCGTATTCAAATACGGTGTGCTTCGGGTAAGCTGATTGAATGTATTCAGCAAGCTGGTAAGTATAGAAAGTTTCAGAGTAAGATCACGGGTCATGACCACGAAAGCCGGATGTCCAAGCGCCTCGAATGGAAGCTGAAATGTTCCTTCGCTATAAAATCTTTGTTTGAGCATCTGGTCATATAAATCTTTATTTTCGTGAAAATAAGATGCCAGCACTCTGTATTTTTCCATCACATTCTCCTCCTGTTTGTTTTAGTATATCGTTTCAACCTCAAAAAACAAGAAAATTGCGGTTGAAATCCAGCAAAATGGAAATCAACCGCAATTTTGCGGATTAAAAATGTAAATACGTACAAAAGATTTCAGCCTTTTTACGATACAGTTTTAACGGCGTACCGGAGCAAGGACGAAATGATCATAGAGAAAATAAAGTCCGATCAAAATACCTTGAACGATATACGTCGCGATCGACAGATCGATAAACAGCAGGAACAGCATATTGGTTACGAACACGACCTCCAAAATGACCCATGTATACTGGGACTCTTTTTCTTTATTCCTGAGCCAGATGATTCCCGTGCTCAAAATGAAGAATTCGATAAATCCGAAGATCAGATTTTTCTGATTGCTCAGACCCATATCGCGTATTGCACTTTCATTCAGGAAACCCATGGCCAAAAGGCAGAACAGCAGGCATACGATCCCGATCGTACCCGGCTTTGGCAGCGATGCAGAAATTGTTTTCTTCATAGGTAAAATCCTTTCTATATGTGCTTAATACATTGAGCATTTGATCAATGTCCGGCAGATTTTTTCTGATACACCAGATAGAAGCCTATCACAGCCATCTGCGCAACATAGACCATCCAGTTGACCGGCAGGAAAAACAGATTGCACAAATCAAAGATCCCGATCGAAAGAGTAATGATCAGCAAATGTTTTGACTCGCCCTCTTTTCTCAATAAGTGGTTTGCCGTACAGACTATGAGAAGAAATACTGGAGTGAACAGCATATTCTTTGTTTTATCCAGGTTTTCAAGAACTGTGCTTTGAAACGGCAGGACCGCAAGTATACCTAGAGAAAGAGCGAGTACTGCCGCATATCGCTGCTTCGGACGCGATGGGGAAATTGTTTGTTTCATACGGTAAGGCCCTCCTTTTTTTTATGTGTATTTGTTAATTTTAATATACTTTAAAAACTAAATAATCACAACTGTTTGCGGTATTTGCTTCCCGTTTGGACAGATAAGTGGAAAGAAACGATCGTTTTTTCACCAGTACGACTGCAGGATCTCGTTCATACAGGCCGACGGGTCATCGTCGCTTTCCAGTTCCCTTTCATAGGCAATACGGCTGATCGTCCGCTGAAGAACCGGATACCACGCGCCAACACGCTGTTCTTTCAAATTGAAAACGAGAAAGTCGAGATCTTCGAAAGAGACCGCTTCATCCAATGGCTGCAATGTATCCTTCGCCATTTTCTGCAGTTTCGGAGTGGAGGAATTCAGATCCTCTACACCGCAGACCCAGTAATGGTCCTGCTCGGAAAGCATATAGACCCACTCCCCGCTTCCATCAGAAAGTATCGTGCCGATCGCAAATTCATACTTCGGCTTTTTCTTTTTGGAAGTTTTTTTTGCGATTTTGTCTTCATGCCTCTGCAAGCTCTCTATCCAGCTTCGTTCGATCGGTCCTTCGAGCCGGGTCATAAATTCGGCTTCAGGAGATAAATGCTCCAGGGCAGGCTGGCTGAAATCCGGGTACAGTTTCTTCTTGTTCAAAGAAAGCGGCGCACTATTCATTTGGGTCTCTGTCAGTTCAATGGAAAGACCGGAATTGGAACGGACCCAGAACAGTTTTCCGTCCTGCTGGAAAATATCCCCTTTTTCCGGAAAGGTTTCCTGCCGGAAAGCAGCATACGCTTCGGGATTGTAACGGATCAGCTTTTTTTTCAGAAGATTCAGATGCTCTGGCCGAAGATGTCCGGATCGGCAGATCAGATTGCGTACCGGAAGAGAAGCGGCCTGCCGTAAATCATAAAATGAATCGTACTGCGCCCACAGACGCTCTCCGTTTCGCATATGGACCGGGTATTCGCGATGCGAAAGGGCCAATGTCGTCAGGGAAGAGCCGTGGCTTTGATGCGAAGCCGGAAAGGCAACGAGATCGTTTGGACCTTTTTCGATCACAAGATAAGGGCGGCGGCAGTGATCCTCTCCTATTTGTTCCAGTGTCGCGTCATTGAACGGCATCCATGCATAGACGATATCGCCCGTATCCAGACTGTCGAAAAGCTTTCTGCTTTCTTCGTTTTCTTCCGGAATCAGCTCGCTGACCGAACTCCAGAGCCGGATCAGCGCATGCATTTCGGTTTCGATCTGCGATACCGTTTCCATGTCCAGGATGCAGAGCCGTTCCGGGTTCCCTTCGATCCGGCAAAGCCGGTCTGTCAGGCAGTAGCGCTCATTTTCAAATAGAAAGACCGCTTTTTTGGCAGCAGCGCTTTTTCGGCACGGCCACGCCATGAGATGCGTCCCGTTGTTCTGATGAACAAGGTAAAGAGTGCTGTCCGATCGAATGAGTGTTCCGCGCATAAAGGCCAGCTCGAACGGCAGCCTCTGGTTTTTTCGGGCTGCCGCAAACTGCGCCTGACGCAGCATCTGTACTGAAACCTGACCGCAGTAGCTATTCAAACGACCTGGTCTGATGCGCTGCAGCCGATCGGTCTCAGCCCATATTCCATCCGGAAATACCATTTTCTTTCCTTTGCACGACAGGATGGTTTTTCCGGCATTTGACCCGATCACGCTTTCTGATATTTTGTGCGCATGGCAGGGCAGTGCCCAGATTTCTTTTTCTGTCCCAACCACAAGATACAGATCCGCGCCGAACAGCTTGCGGGAAAGAACGAGATCGCCAGGCTCGAAAGTGGCGGTCTGGACAGCTGGTTTGATGGCATGCAATGGAATCACTCCTTTTCTTAAAAAAATATGAATAAAATCAAGCAATGCGAAAGTACAGGGTTTATTGTTTCCTTGTTCTTTTCATTATAAGGTAGCGTAAACAAAAAGAAAACATTGTTTGCAGAGATGTATAGAGCGTTGCAGACTGTCGGGAGAAAAAGAAAAGAAGGCGACTTCATGCCGCCTTCAAACAGTGAACGTTCACAGCTTACTGGACCGAACTCAAATGTTTCGTACGTTCGAGCGCCCGCCGGACGATCGGATAGGCGACAAACGCGATCACGATACCAACTACGCTCTGCACGATATTTTCCGGGATCCCGCTCAACGCGATCACCGCGCTTCCTTTCAGGAACCATTTCGCGAAGAAATAGCCAGTGACCATGACGACCGATCCAAGCGCGTAATAGCCCGCCTTGTATTTCGGACCAAAACGATGGAACAGCTGGGCGATCACAAAGGCTTCGATCCCCTTGATGAGCAAGGTCCAGATAAAGTAATAGGCATATCCTCCTGCCACATCAGCCAGCGCCGAACCAAGGCCGCCGACAAGAAAGGCGCAGAACGGATTCAGGATGCTTGCGAACAGCATGATGAAACCGTCACCTAAATTAAAATACCCATCGATCGGATTGGGGATCTTGATGAATAAGGTGGCTACGAATACGAGCGCCATGCCCAGCGCCGTGATCACAATTTCATTTACCGAATATTTTTCTTTCATATCGAATCTCTCCTTTGGATATGCGCCTATCGTATCAAATATCTGCTCATCAAAAAATATACAATTTGCATAAATAATTCATGGACAGAAGGGACAGTTTACAAAATAAGCAAAGGGACAGAATATATTCCGGCCAAACATGAATAATAATGAATAAAAATGAATAAAAAAGATTGAAATAATGAATATAAGTGGTATATTAAAGGCACATAGAAAAGAGGAATAGAAATGCCGAGAATCAATATCGACGGAGCACAAAATGTAGAAATATCAAAAAAGATCCCTTGCGAAAAACCGGCTCTCGAACAGCTGGAAATCATGGAAGCGTACACGCAGGCCTACAAAGACCACATGCATGACGACAAAGCCATACGGGAAGCCGCCTGTCTGAAAACTATATTTCCGACCCTTTTCCGCTCGATCGAAGAAGACGATCTGATCGCCGGACGGCTCGATTTTCTGCCAATCGGCTTTGGAGCCGTCACAAGTATCGGCGGAGTCGGACACTATTGCGTTTTTCATAAGCTGCGCGCCTTCAAGGACGAGCTTCCAGAAGAAGAACATGCCAGAGTGGACGCGCTCTATGATTTCTGGCAGGAACATGATGTCAAATCCATTTACTGTCAGGATGTGCTGAATGATACGACGACCGGACGATTCATCGACTGCCGGTATCCTTTTATGGCAACGGCCAGACTCTCGGGCATGATGCTGAATTATAAAAAACTCGTCACGGTCGGTGTTGACGGGCTCATTGACGAGATCAGAACCGAAAAGGAAAATGATTTTTTGAAAGGAACGCTCGAAGCGCTCGATCTGTTCAAGGACGTGATCCGAAACGAGATCGTTCTTGTCAATGAGGCGAAACAAAAAGCATCCAGTCAAAAACGAATCGAAGAACTCGAACAAATGGAAAGTGACCTCGAATACATCCTGGATCATAAGCCGGCAACCTTCCGTCAGGAGCTCCAGCTCGTATGGCTGTATGCCCTGTGTGCAGGATGTATCAATTACGGGCGGCTCGATATCGTTCTCGGACCGTTTCTGAAACAGGATCTCGAGAACGGTACGATTACCGATCAGCAGGCCTACGATGTCATCCGCTCGCTGTGGAAGCTCATCGAAAACCGGCGCACCACGGTCAACGGACGCATTATTGTCGGCGGACAGGGAAGAGACGATATCGAAGCGTGCGATACATTCACAAAGCTCTGCCTGCGCGTATGCAAAGACACCCGGTATGTCGAGCCACAGTTTACGCTGCGCTTCGATACAGCCACCGATCCCGAGATCATGGATATGGCTTACGAATGCATCGCATCCGGCGCAACGTATCCGACATTGTACAACGATGATGTCAATGTGCCGGCTGTCGAGCATGCCATGCGTCTCGACCGGAAAAGGGCCGAACAGTACATTCCGTTCGGATGCGGAGAATTTGTGATCCAGGGCAAAAGTGTCGGCACCCCGAACACGCTGCTCAATATGGTCAAGATCCTGCAGATGGTGCTCAATCACGGCGTCGATCCGATGGACGGGATCTATAAGGCCGGGCCAGTCCAGCTGAAAAATATCGAAGAATACAAGACATTTGATGAATTTTATGATGCCTACAAACAGCTGCTCGACTACTATTTCGAGCTGAGCGTCCAGGCACAGCAGCACAGCTATGAAGTAATGAACAAGGAAGTGTCGTTCCTGTTCAGCTCGATCCTGATGGATGACTGTATCGGACGCAGAAAAGCGCTGCTTGACGGCGGGGTCGAGATCCTTGGAGGCACCAATGAGACCTATGGCAATATCAATGCCAGCGATGCGCTGTATACGATCAAAAAACTCGTATTCGACGAAAAGAAATATACGCTCAAAGAGCTCAATGACGCGGCTCTGGCAAATTTCGTAGGCTATGAAAAACTGCATAAGGAAATCATGGATCTGCCAAAATACGGAAACGATGAAACCGAATGCGATGATCTGGCCAATGATCTGTACGAATACACGGCCAAGGGAATCCGCCAGAAAGGGATCGATCATGGAATGGGGTATTATCTGATCGTCATTTCCAACAACCAGACCAATACGGACTGGGGCCATGAGACCGATGCATCCCTGGACGGAAGGAAGCGGGGCGTCTACATGAACCCGGCCAATAATCCGCAGGGAGGCAACTCGAAAAACGGCCCGACCGCCGTACTGAAATCTCTGTCTCGTTTCGATGCAAAATATCATGGCGGAAGCGTGCAGAACATGAAATTTACGCCTCGCATGATGCATGAAGACAAGGAAAAGGTAAAAGCCTTGTTCCGGACATACTTCAAGAACGGAGGATGTCAGCTCATGGTCACTGTCGTGGATCACGGAATTCTCGAGGATGCGCAGAAGCATCCGGAAAATTATCCGGATCTGATCGTGCGGGTTGCCGGATACAGCGCGGTATTCGTCAATCTGACACCGGATGTGCAGGAGGAGCTGCTGAGCCGTACACTCTATGATTAGGATCACAAATATCGAACGGTTCGCCACGCATGACGGGCCAGGCATCCGGACAACCTTCTTTTTCAAAGGCTGCATGCTTCATTGTCCGTGGTGTTCGAATCCGGAAACATGGAGCAGCAGCCCCGTCCTTCTTCACGATGCGAAAAAGTGCACGAGCTGCGGTCTTTGCGAAAAAGCGTGCGCCAATGGCGCCATCCGCCTTGTCAATGGACAGTGGACATATGACAGGCACAAATGCAGGGTGTGCCGTCGGTGCGAAGCTGAATGCCTGAACGATGCCATTTCCTTTTCCGGAAACGACTACACGGTCTCAGAACTTGTAACGATCGCGAAAAAGGATCTCGATTTCTATGAGGAAAGCCAGGGAGGCGTGACGTTGTCGGGCGGAGAGGTATTCATGCAGTTTGAAGGGCTCAGGGAACTCGTCCATGCCCTGAAAAAAGAAGGGCTGCATGTGGCGCTGGAAACGACGGGTTGCTACAGCAATGAAAAACTGAAGGAGATCGCTGATGAGATCGATCTGTTTTTGATGGACCTCAAACATACGGATGCAGAAAAGCTTTATGAGGCGACAGGAGCCGACGGACAGCTCGTGATGGATAATTTCCGCTATCTGGCAGACCATTATCCGGAAAAGATCATCCTCCGCATGCCGGTCATTCCCCGGTTTAATGATGATGAAGAAACGATCCTTTCGGTGCTCGATTTCGCGGCACAAACCGGGATCGCCGAAGTCGATCTGCTCCCGTTCCATCCGTTAGGAAAATCAAAGTGGATCCAGATGGGGCGGCGGTATGCGTATGAAAACGATAAAATGATGGATAAGGAAAACCTGTATCCATACATACAGATCGGAAAAGAAAAAGGGATCCAGGTAAAGGTAGGTGGATAAATGGTAAGCGCACAAAGATTAATGCTGATCCGGGAAATGATCGAAAAAAATACGTTCGTCTCGGTCAAGGAAATCATGGAACGGTTCGAAGTTTCGCGTTCGAGCGCGATGCGCGATCTGATCGAGCTGGAAAACCAGGGACTCGTCATCCGGGAGCGGGGCGGGGCTGTTCTCAAGGAAAAAGCGGTCACCCTTTCCAATGCCAATGAAGCGGCGGTCCGTACAAAAGAAAACGTACAGGAAAAGGAAAAGAAGATCATTTGCGAGCGGGCAGCCCAGATCATTCATGAAGGGGACTGTATTTATATCGATGGCGGATCGACGCCTTTGTTCCTGGCTGAAAAGATCGGCAGCATGAATGTGACGGTCATTACGCCCAACACATTTTTCCTGCAGAAACTGCCCGCCACCTTTCCCGGAACGGTGTATCTGCTGGGCGGCGAATTCGGCATGAACCGGGATATGACCTACGGACCGCTGACGATCGAAATGCTCAAACAGTTCAATTTTGATCTGGCGTTTCTGAGCGCCAACGGAATCGATCTCGAACAGGGAGAAGTCAGTGTTTATGATTTTCAGATCGGAAACGTAAAAAAAGAAGTTCTGAAACGCTGCCGGCATAACCGGCTGCTCATCGACTCGTCAAAGCTTGGCGTAAAAGCTTTATGTTCCTGGGCCAGGATCGAGGAATTCCAGGACATTTATATGGACAGCTGTCCTGCGGATCTCATGAGCGAAAATATCGTGATCTGCGAATAAAAGGAAGAAAAGGAGAATGAATATGAAAACAACAGACGCAAAAAAAAGAGAAATTCTGGAAAGCATGAAAGGTGGACTGATCGTCAGCTGCCAGGTCCAGTATGATGATCCGATCTACACCGATGACATGGTCGTCAAGATGGCGGAAGCTGCACGCTGGGGCGGCGCGGTCGGGATCCGCGCCAATTCGCCGGAACAGATCAAAGCGATCAAAGAAGCGGTTCCTGAACTGCCGATGATCGGCTTGTGGAAAGTGTGGCATGATGATACGGATGTGTTTATCACTCCGACGATGAAGGAAGTGCGTGCGATCTGGGAAGCAGGTGCCGAGATCATCGCGCTCGACTGTACGGCCCAGACCACGCATGAAGGAGGGCAGGCATGGGATCTGATCAAGGAAGTGAAAAAGGAGATCCCGGAAGCCATCATTTTTGCGGATGTTTCCAATTATGACGAAGCGAAACGTGCCATCGAGAACGGAGCGGACATTGTCGCTCCGACATTGTACGGCTACACAAAAGAGACGGCCGATATCGAAGGGCCGGACATGCGGATGTTTGCGAAAATGTGCCGCGATTTCAAGGACGATGCGTACGTCATGATGGAAGGACATATTTATACGCCGGAAGATGCGATGAAATGTATTTTCCTTGGCGCCCACAGCGTTGTGGTCGGCAGCGCCATCACCCGGCCTCATTTAACGACCAAGCGCTTTACCGACCTCTTGAGCGGATATCAGGACAACTGGCGCGATGCCGAAAAGGCAAAACATTAAGGCGGATTCTTTCCGCTTTATTTTTTGTATACGTAAAACCCCCCAGATAGTCTGGGGGTCCGAAAAAGCTTTAGCGTAGAGATCATGAAAAAGCCCTCCTGGTTTATACTAAAAACGTGGTCTGACAACTACGAAAAAGAGAAACCAGGAGGGTATATATCATGAACACTAAATCAGCATCCAATGACTTAAACAGTTTATCACAAAATGGAATTGTAAGTATCACGTCGTATTTGCTCCGAAATACCGAAGGAAAGCATTTTATGATGCGAGAAGGTTGGAAATCGGAAAAATATTAAGAGAACTATGCGAATGGAAAGGAGTAAATATAATAGAATCGGAAGTGTGTGGAGATCATGTACATATGTTGATCGAGATCCCGCCAAAAATGAGCGTATCAGGATTTATGGGCTTTTGAAAGGGAAAAACAGTCAGGCAATATTTGAGAAATGGGCAAATGCAAGATATAAATATCGAAACCGGAACTTTTGGTGTCGAGGCTACAATGTCGATACGGTAGGCAAGAATACGAAGAAAATAACAGAGTATATCCAAAATCAGTTAAAAGAGGATCAAGTAGCCGAGCAGCTGGAATTGGAATTTGAGGATCCGTTTACAGGCAAACAAAAATAATGCAAACGGCAGATCACCAAGCGAGGTAACGCGTAGCTTTGAGAGCAGGGCTATGCCCGCATTTGAAAAACCACCGGCTATGCCGGTGAATATTTATTTCAGCACCGTAGCTTAAAAACAACCAATATAACCAATCGCTTTTCTCTGGGGCTGACGGCAGAAAAGCTTACAGCTGTTTTCATTCTCCCGCATGATCCAGACCCTGGTTGCGGTTCATATGCGCATATTGATTGAAAAATTCTTCCTGAGCGGTAAGCGGGAAAAAGAACCGCGTATAGTTAAAGGCCCCTGTCTGTGAGATACTTCTCGCAAGCAGGGGCCCTTTTTCTTTCGGGTTATACGCATTGTTCTTTGACTTCTGCATTCCACGGCATCATCTGATCAAGGATCTCGTCACTCAGCTGCCCGATCTTTCCCCTCAGTTTTTCCAACACGTACAGTATGTATTTGTACGGTACCAGTCCGTTGGCTTTCGCACTTTCTACGACCGAATACAGTACGCCGCAGCTTCGGGCTCCTCTCGGACTTCCCGAGAACAGCCAGTTGCGCCGTCCGATCGCGAAGCTTCGGATCGTTCTTTCCGATAACGAATTGGTCATCGGTACATTGCCGTCTTTTAGATAAATCTTCAGTCCTTCTTCGTTATCTACCAGATAATTCAGGGCCTGTTTTTCCTTTTGGGTTGTCCAGCCTTCTGTGGCCAGGGCTGTTTTTGCGCACACGAAAACCTGCTCCACGAGCCCTCCTTCGCGCAGCATCCTTTCTTCTTTTCGTTCTTTTGGCTTCAGTTTCTGAAGCTTCGCTTCGATACGGAAGATCTTCATGATCTGTGTAAGTATCTTCACTGACACGGATCCTGCTGCTTCCTTCAGGCCTTCCAGAGCATCTACAAAGTACCTTCTGGCATGAGCCCAGCACAGTGCTCTTTCGTCATGATCGACCTGATTGTATCCGGCATAGTCGTCTGTGATCAATATCCCTGCGAATCCTTCCAGATAATCGGCGGCATACTTTCCGCCTCTTCCGGGCTGATAGTCGAACAGCCGCATCGGATGTTCGCTTTCCTGTATCGAACTGTACACCCACATATACGACTTGTTCGTATTCCTGCGCCCCTCTTCCTTCATGACCTGGATGGTCGTTTCGTCGCAGTGTATATACTCCTCTTTCAGCAGGTGACTTTTCATCCGTTCGATCAGCGGTTCGAAATAACTCTCCGATCCCAGCATCACCCAGTTGGACATCGTTCTTCGGCTCACAGGAAGCTTCCAGCTCTTCCATTCCTTTTCCTGCCGGTAATAGGTCACGCCTTTGACAAACCGTTCGTTGGCCACATAGGCCAGGGCCTGCGCGCTCGCAAAAGAACCGGGGATCAAAGCGGCCGGCGCGTCTGTCTTATAAAGAACGCCTTCCCCGTCATTCATGCAGGCAGGGCAGGCGTAGGTTTCTGTATAAATGTCTTCGATGATGATCTGCGCAGGGAGGACCTTTACGATCGTGTGCGCTTTCTCTTCGCCCACCTTGATCATTTCTTCTCCGCAATATGGACATTTCTTTTCTTCTTCGGTCGCTTCGATCACCACTTTTTCATGCGGAAGGGAGTCCAGGTCGTCCGTACGGTTCGGACAGCGGCGGCGCTCATGCGCCTTGACTGTCCCTGTACGTTCTTCCTGTTTCGGTTCCGGATAATCCATAGTGAACAGAGGTTCCATATTGGCCATCATCTCAAGCGCGGCTGCCTTTTCGCTCTTCCGGCCGAAAAGCATCTTCTGAAGCTTGCGGATGATCTCGTCCTTCTGTTCGATCTTATCGTACAGCTTTTCGATCAGTTCCGATTGTTTCTCGATCTGCTCGGACTGTTTTTTCAGCTGCTCGTTCATGATTTCCAGAATCTTTTGAATTTCCATGCTGGATCCGTTGTCCTGTGCGAAGTAACCATCTTTCATGACCCGACTATAACACACTTGGAAAGGCTTTTCCATCACACAATATATGCACGTTTTCGTGCTGGACGAATCGCATTTTTCTGTACAATGCTCAGTCCGTCAAGCAGCCATCTGAGCTCCTGTTCGCTCAGCGCAATGACTTCTTCCTCCGTTCTGGGCCATTGAAACTTTCCATTCTCTAGACGCTTGGTGATGAGCATGAACCCATCCTCTTCCCAAAGCAGTCCTTTGATGGTGGAAGTCTTTCTGCCGCAGAACAGAAAGAGGATATTCTGACGCGGGTCCAGCTTCATGGAAGATTGAACCAGCAGGCACAGGCCGTCAATGCCTTTGCGCAGATCCGTGTAGCCGGGACGGATGTACACATGATCGATGCGGTTAAAATCAAGAGATCTCATAATGAATCGAGGACCGTTCGAATCAGCACCGGTTCCGTATGATTATGGATATAGATCTTGCCTTTGGAAGACTGAATAACGATAGCTGGCCGATCCGATCCGGTTTGTTTCCTGGGACCCGGATCAGGAAGGCGGACTTCAGC
Organism: Erysipelotrichaceae bacterium OPF54; assembly: GCA_022834735.1. Lineage (GTDB taxonomy): Bacteria > Bacillota_I > Bacilli_A > Erysipelotrichales > Erysipelotrichaceae > Dubosiella. Next base: position 2,568,750 of record BQKD01000001.1, on the reverse strand, counting down.
AAAAGAAGAATAGGTATTCGAATTCTGTTTTGATTCGCTCATGAAAAAACCTCCAGTTCATAGCATCAATATACTGAATGAACTGGAGGCTGAATACCCGCGGTTCTTTTTCCCGCTTACCCTGAGCGTATATTTCCAACATAATGATTCCTGCTTTCTTCAATCTCATTCCAGCAAAAAGAGGAAGAAATCAATAACTCCTTCCTCGATTTTAAATTATGTTTTATGCTTCGTCGTTGTCGTAATTTATAAAATTGCTTGTTTTGGCTGCAACACCTTTTTTGAATTCTTTTAAGAGAGGATGCTGCATCGTACTATGCAGGCTTGAACTTATTACAGCACTTATGAGCTGCGGAAACGGCAGTTCTGCAAAGGAACTGTAAAGAGCGTCGATCCGTGGCTCAATGACGATGGCATTGGCGTCAGTTTTGAAAGTCTGGTCCATTGTGATCAAATATACATGATCGCTGATCGATTTCGCACTTTCGTAAATTTTCTGCAGCCGTCCAGAAGCGGAGTCGTTGCTATCGAAAAAGAACAAAGTATACGTCGGATCCAGCTGCAGATTCGGTCCATGGATAAATTCCTCCACCTCATAGTAGAAGCTTGGTACATGGATCGTTTCACCGATTTTCAAAGCGGCTTCCATTCCCGCTCCCTGGGAATAAGGTGTTCCTAAACAGTATACGGTCTGCATGCCTGAAAGGGACTTGTAATGTTTTTCGATAAAATGCCTGGTCTTGTTTTCTGTATCTTTAAATGTATCAAGCACAGCATACAGATCTGTATTTTTTTGATCAGAGACTTTTTTGGCAAAGCAGATCAGCCAAAATAGAAGAACATTTACTCCTTTTGTTACATAACCGACAAGCTCTTCGCCCACGCCGTACTCAAGAACGCAGTCTGCGTGATCCTTTACATCGCTGTTTTTATTGCCGGTCAAACAAATCAGATTTTCATACGAACGAAAAGCATCAAGCACTTCGATCGCATTCGTCGATAATCCGCTTTGCGTAATAACAAAGATCAGATCGTTCTTTTTCAGAGTTGGTGTATAATGGAGGAAAGTGAATGGTGTACGGACTTCCACATTCGAATCCATCCACTTATTCATCAATGGCTGTGCACAAATACAGGCATTGTAGCTCGAACCTGAAGCGACCAGCCAAATCGTTTCGGGTTTTTGTTTTTTATATAAACCGGAAAGCAGATCAAGAGTTTCCTGATGATGAAGAAGATCTTCACATGCAGAGCTACTCTGCAGGATATATTCTTCCATGGTCATATACTGAATCTCCTAGTAATCGAGTGCCCGGTAATAACGACGAATCTCCATCGGATGTTTTGTTTCATCTTCCATATGCACATCGATCCGATTGTTCACAGCATGCATGACCAGATGGGAAATATCTCCACGATACTTTTCGCTGATTCCTTCCAGCGGGTAATCCTTCGTATCGATGATCGTATAGTTCGCGCAGATACGAGGCAGAAAACGGGCTACGCGTTCCGAGAGGCTGCGCTGTCTGTCCTCTCCGATATAGACAGTGACCGGCGTTTCTTTCGTTATGATCTCGAACATTCCGTGAAAGAATTCAGGTGAAGAGATTGATTTCGTTTTGATCCAGAGCTGCTCTTCCCAGTAGCACATTGCGTAGGAATACGTTGCACCCCACTGGTTGCCTGCTCCGACAAAATAGTGAATATCATCATTCCAGTGCTTTTTCGCAAACTCGACCGCAAACGGTTCTGCCGCTTTTTCAACTTCCACCAGAGCGTGGGGCAGATACTGATCGAATTGTGCATACATTTCCTCGTAATCGTTGAATTCTCCTGCATTTTTCATGAAGCGGTCGGCAACCATAAAGAATTTAAGCTGCTCATTCTGTTTATATGAAATGACATGATCAACCATTTGTGCCAGTTCGGCTTCTGGAGCATCGATAAAGCCAATCACAACAGCACCAGCTTCTTTGGCTTTTTTGACCGCATCAACCACTTCGATCGTATTGCCTGTGACTGAAGAAGTAATCACAACACTGCCTTTACCGATCCGTTTGTTTCCTGTAGTGAGATATTCCGCCGCATTTTCTGCCCATGTTTCAATTTCCGACCGTTCTTTCATATGAACGGCAGCCTGCATTGAACTTGCCCATGTGCCGCCGATTCCAAGCCAGACAATATTTTTATATCCGTCTGAGCAGATCGGATCAACAATTGCTTCAATTTGCGGACGAAGTGCCAGTGCACCCTGAACACTTTCCAATTTTTCTTTTTCGTTGAATTTCATCATAGTAATTTCCTCCCGTTATTTATCCAAGAATTCCAAAGAATGCGCCAATAAAACCAATCAAAATGAATACGATGAGCAGAGTCGTTGTCTTCACATTTTTAAATTTCAAGACATAATAAATCAAGAATGTAAACAGCAGAGGCAGGATCCCCGGCATGATCTGATTGCATATATCGCCGATTGTAGTGGCCTCTTCTCCTGCGCCGATCGTAAGCGGAATGCTGATTGCCACGTTCTGAGCTGTCATGCCTCCGATAACGATCAGGCCGAGGACCGAAGCGCCGTAAGTCAGCATTTCCATCCAGCCGCTCTTTTGTAGCTGAGCTAAAAAACCGCTGCCAAGCTTATAACCCGCATTCATTAAGTAGTAACGGAGTCCCTGTGCCGGAATATTGAAAATCAGGAAAAATAAAATAGGACCAAGAATATTTCCCTGTGTTGCCAGAGAAAGACCGACACCAGTTGCAATGATCCGCAACGTACCCCAAATAAAGGAATCGCCGATTCCTGCTAAAGGTCCCATTAAGGATACCTTTACATCATTGATGGACTGGGTATCAAAATTCGGATCGTTTGCGTTCTGTTCTTCCATGGCAGCCGTTATCCCAAGAATTAATGTAGCAAGCTGAGGCGTCGTGTTGAAAAACTCCAGATGCCGTTTCATAGCCGCCTGCTGCTGTGCAGGATCCGGATAAAGCTTTTTGATTACAGGCAGCATACAGTAACAGTAGCCGATATTCATCTGCCGCTCATAATTCCAATCCCATTCCAATCCGAAAGAACGCCAGAATACGGATCGGATCTGTTTTTTATCGAGTTTTTTAGAAGTCGTCGTCATCATTTGTTCCTCCTTGTGCAGTTGCTGTCAGCTGTAATTGGTGAGAACGTTTGATTTGCGTTAGTACGATAGCGATAATCGCTCCGAACACCGCAATTCCTGTTCCAGGCCGATTTAAATAAACAGAAAGTCCGAATCCGAGAATAAAGAAGCAGATATTCGATTTATTCATGATCATCTTCATCAGCAAACCGAAACCAATGGCTGGAAGCAGCCCCATCGTGATTTCAAGACCTTTCGAGATCCACTCGGGAATAATAGAAAGGAATGCTTCGATTGCCGGACTTCCCATGTAATAACCGATTCCGACACAAAGCCCGATAATTAAATTGACTCCGAAAAATCCTGCTAGATAGTGGACAAGCGCGACCCCATGCATATTGCTGTGACGGGCATATTCATCCGCTTTATGAACAAACGGCGGCAATATGAAGACCATCCCGAAGTTTTTCGCTAATAAAACGAGTGATGCTACAGGCAGACCGATTGCCAGAGCAGTTTCAGCACCGGAACCGGTTGTGATCGCAAATGCGGTTCCCAGCACCGTTCCTGAAATCATTTCCGGAGGAATACTTGCACCGATCGAGAATGCTCCCATAAAAGCAAGCTCCATTGTTGCACCGATCTTTACGCCTGTTTCTATATCTCCCATGACGATTCCGGTAAACATTCCCATGATCATTGGACGGGAAAGCAGACACGTTCCCAGCAGGTATTCAGCGTTGCCCAGCATTGCAACAAGACCTAATAATATAGCCTGAATTAACATAAATCCTCCTTACAACGCTTTTTCGACAGGTACGGGTGTATCTTCCGGTACCATTTGGATCGTAATATCTGTTCCTTGTTTCAGTAATGAACGAAGAATATCTTCTTCTTCTTCTGTAATATTCACGGCTTTGGAAATGCTGCGCGTTTTTTCGGTAGCTTTTGTACCTCCCAGGTTTAATTCGTTGATCTGCGTAATTTCGTTGAGCAGTGTCTGCGCATCACGGATACTTTCCACAACAATAAATAGTTTATATTTATCGGTTTTTCCACTGTTGATAGCCCGAATACTGTCGGCCAGATTTTTAATAACAAGCTTGACTCCATTCGGCTTGGCCATTTTCATGGTCGTTTTTCGAAGCTCGTCGGTAACGACAGAATCATTGGCAATTAATATGCAGTCCGCATTCAATGCACTGGTCCAGGAAAAAGCTACCTGTCCATGCAGAAGTCGATGGTCGACCCTAATTTTTTTAATCATATTTCCTCCTTTTAAAAATCTTCTTCGTCGCTTTTCTTCTGGATCCGTTTCTGATCTGTCAGACTCAGACCGTTTTTTCCGGTAGCGAGCAACCGGTTCTGGACTTCCGTATTATGAATGAGCGGTTCGGGCGTTGACAAAAGCAGATCAAGTACTAAATTCATATTGGTTCCGGCAAAGACAAGAACATTAGGATATTGACAGAGCATAGAGAGCGTGCTGTGCACACTGCCGCCTTCAATATCGCAAAGAAAAATATACTCATCCTCCGGATTTTCCTGAATCACCCCATTCATTTCTTCCATGTAATCTTTTGGAGTATGGGAAGGATAGAGAGAATAGGTCTGCAGCTGATCGGCCATGCTGCCTACGATCATTTGTACAGAATGCTTCAGTCCTTTCGAAAAATCGCCATGAGAAGCTAGAATGATATGTCGCATAAATACCTCCTTTCTTTTTTCACTTCTAAACCAGCAAGAAGCGTGCCAGTTCTATACTAAGTTTCCCTTTTTTTGTGTTCATACTGGAACCGCTTCACTTCTATACAAGCAAAAAACGTGCCAGATCAGACACGTTTTTGGTAGTTTTTATCATTTTTTACATAATCGAACATGTATCCGATTTCTTCGACCGGTATACGGACCCCGTAAAAACTTTCCACAGCAGCAAATGAGCGTTCGACCAGCTCGATAAACAGCTTCTGTTCTGTCTGGAATCCTTCGATATCCCGGTACACTTCAATTCCCCGATTCATAACAAGCCGTTCAATGAGGCAGCTGACATGAACATAGAGTCCGAAGCACGTATTGTTGCTTAAAGAAAGATGCATTTCGTTCTGAAGCCGGTCGATCGCATCCGCAACATGTTCGAGAAGCTTTGTCGGGTTCAGGATCGTCAGGGCATTCATTATGTTGGAGAGCGAGAAATTTTTTACGATATTTTTTTTGAACTCATCCAGATTCGAAGCAGATAAGTAGGGAGCCAGATACTGATCCAGCGTATTCCGGCTTTCCTGCAGGATCAGATCATCCAGCGCAATGAAAGGCAGATTCGCGATATTCGGGTTTAATGTCCCGACAACACATAACACTTCATAATTTTCAAAACAGGAATTCTGAATACCATTTTGAAGTAAAGAATTGTAATCATAAGACAATACTTCGATCATACATTCTTCAGGTAAAGAGTCCAGAATGACACTTTTAAGCTTTTCAGCAACTCCTATTCCGCTGGCACAGGAGCAGATGACCAGTTTCCTTTTTTCGCGGTTGTATTCGATCCGGTAGGAGACCTTGGTTTCGTCTTTTGCTTTTTCCAGGATTTCTTCCATACTTTTGGATCCAGGAAGCTCCTGACCGATCGAAAGTGCCATTTTTAGATGAAGCGTATTGATGATCCCGATATTGACGTTTTTGATTTTCAGTCCTTTCCAGACTTCCTCCAAAGAACCAAGATCTACAAGCAGAAACAATTCCTCGATTCCTTCCATCTTTTTCAGATAAGTGTTGAGCTGTTCTAGGCATTGCTCCTGCGACATAAAGTAAGGCATGTCAATCGCATCAAAAACGTGCTGTCCCAGCCATTCATTGACACAAACTGCAATAGAACTTGCACTGGATGGACCATGTGCCAGCAGAATTCCCATTCGCTTCGGAATCTTATGGATAGGAAATGTTTTTAAAAACAGTAAACTCAGCAGCATGCACTGCACGGGATCAAGAGAAATGTTTAATGTATTTTTGAGCGATTCTTTGACTTGAAGTACTGCAGAGTATGTTCGAAATGCTTCTTTTTTTAAACGATCAAGAATAGTACATATTTCTTCCTCTTTCCCTTTGAATATTAAACGGGTTTTCAAGGGAAGAGAAAGAATGGAGATGATCTGTTTCTTAAAGCTTTCCTTGTCCTGATTTAAAACGTGCATGTGATAATGTGCGCAGATCGTTTCAATCAATGCAGAAGCGGTTTTGCTGCACATATCCGCAGAATTGGCAGCGGGTTTCCCGAACACTGTTTCTGCAGCTGATAACGCAGCCCGTTTAAAGTCTTCGGCACCGATAAGCTTGTGAAAAAAATCCTGATCCAGCAGTACGGAAATATATTCAGACTCCAGGTTCTGCTTTAAATCATCAATATAGATCCAGTCTCCGCTTTGAATTTTCAGCAGTGAACTGATAGAAGTCTGTTCAAGAATCGAAGCCGGCAGATTATGTGCTTCGATTTCTATTTCTCCCTTCATATTGACCTGGAAAAGGGCCTGAACGCAGCAGGCTTGTATTGTACTTTTCAGACCGCCGATATTTTCCGGAAAGGGATAGGAAAGGAGGAGCTGAAAAAAGCTAGGCGAAACTTTGATCCGTCTTTTGATCCTCTTTTCTTCATTTCGGAAAAGTATATAAATGATTTGTATTTTTTCGATGGTCCCGCGCTGAAGGAGTGTAGGCACCTTTAAATTCATTGGTATACGTCTCTGAAGTGTTTTTAATAATACTTTGTTTGGATCTTCGGTTGTGGCAAAAATTAGTCGAACCTGCGATGTGTACCACGTTTTGTTGTCGCCCATACGGTGGTAAAGGGACTGATCCATAAAATGAAACAGTTTTTCCTGGCATTCACCTTTTAAATTGTGTACTTCATCGAGAAATAAGACGCCACCATCCGCAAGCTCGAGAAGACCGGGCGTGTCCTGATCGGCACCGGTGAATGCCCCTTTTACATATCCGAACAGATTTGCGCTTAAAAGTTCCGGGTTGTTTGCGTATTCCGAACAATTGATTGAAACAAACCGGCTGTCAGGCTTTAAAAGCGAATGATTTTTTGCGTATTCATAGGTTAAGCGGGCAATGTAGCTCTTGCCTGTTCCTGTTTCTCCTGTCAGCATCAGCGGCAGGCCGCATGGCGGATAGGCGATCGTGGCTTTGCATTGTTCTACCAGAGCTGCCAGTGATCCATCATAGCCGACAAGTTTTTCAAAATCGAGCGGTTCCTTCTGTGCGGTGGCAAGCCAGATGTCAAAATCTTTGATCTTATTGCCGGGAATGGAAATAGTATAAAGCGATTCCAGAGCTTTCCTGCTCATGAATCGCAGAGGCTTTCCTTCCACACGAATGATTTTTCCTTCCTTGAGAAGATCCTGCAGTAAAAATGTAATTGTATTTTTAGGAAGTGATAATGAATTGGAAAGGGAGACAATTGTTAAATCCTCAAAACGTTTAGCGCTTGTCCATTCATGGATCGTGTTATATAAATTTTCTTTCATGACAACCTCCTAAAACGAGTATAAAAACAATAAAAATAGAAGTCAAATCGCAGAAAGACAGTAAAAAAGTTGGCATAAAACTTGCTAGTATATTGTTGGAAAGAGGAACTTTATGCAGCAGAAATTTATACAAAAACAAATGATGAATCAACAATTATCCGTTACGCAGCAGCGTTCTCTGGAAATACTGAAAATGGGCGAAACGGAACTGCAGGAATCGATCCGGGAATTGTGCAGACAAAATCCATTTGTGGAATATCGTCAAAGTATAGATTTTAATGAATGGATCGAAGAAGGCTTCTCAGCTCCTGCGTCCTGGAAATCAGATCTTTACAAACAGCTGTATACTGGATCCGAACCATTTGATCCCAGGCTCTGCGGATATATTATTGAATCTTTAAACGAAAATGGTTTATTTACTGATTCGGAAGAAGAAAGTGCAGCTTACTTAAACTGTACCCCGGACCAATGGAAGGAAGCGCTTCATACAATACAGAAGCTTGAGCCTGCCGGTATCGCTGCCCGTTCGCAGAAAGAATGTATACTCCTGCAGCTCAGTCGGCGTAAAGAATGGTTTGCTTATCGTTTACTGAAAACATATGGATCCAGCCGAAAACTGCCATCCTGGAAAGAAATGGCTGAAAAGGAGCACGTATCGCTTCAAACTGTAAAGAATGCTCTGGCAACGATCCGGACTTGTTCTTTACATCCTGATTTAGGGGAAGATGCAGAAAAAAAAGAAGTCCTTATTCCGGATTTATCAATTGATTGTGAAAACGGAGAGGTAGTGATTGAACCCGTTAAGTACGGTCAGCTGCATGTGCTGACCATATCGGAAAAAAACGAAACATTGAAAAAGTACTTTCAGGAAGCGAACTTTTTTATAGATGCAATCAATAAACGGAACCAGACACTGCTGATCCTGGCGAACGAAATCATATCAGTGCAGAAAAATCATTTCTTGTTCCATGATGAACTGGAGGCATGCACTTTGCAGGAAATTGCGCAAAAAAGCGGATTTCATGAATCGACTGTTTCACGTACACTTTCCAATAAATATTATTTGTTCGAGGGAACAATATATCCTCTGAAAGGACTGTTTGTTTCGAAAACCAGAGGAGGAACGAGTCAGGATTCCGTTTTAAAAGCAATCGGGACATTAATCAGCCAGGAAGATCCGCATAAACCGTTCAGCGATCAGCAGCTGTGCAATCAGCTTGAAGATCTTGGGATATATGTTTCAAGAAGAGCAATCAATAAATATCGCAAAGTTCTTGGAATCGAAAATGCGAATAAAAGAAAAGCAAGAAATAAATAACTTATTTTAAAGAAAACGGATGAGATCTATACTGTCTCATCCGTCTTAATTTCTATCGTTTTGTATCGCTGTGAGCCATATCTCCGTATACCGGTGTCGGGATCCCGAAACCGCCTGATACCTCGACGATCTGACCGGTCGTATAAGCGCTCTCGTCGCCGGCAAAATATACAGCAAGGGCCGCGATCTCATCGGGTCTGCCCATCCGTCCGAGAGGAATATGGCGGATGAAGAAGCGCTTGAATTCCTCGCTCAGATTCTGGGCGACAGCATCCGTTGCGATCATGCCCGGAAGGATCGCATTGCAGCGGACATTGTATTTGGCAGCCTGTACCGCGATCAGTTTGGTAAGATAGTTGATGGCTGCCTTGCTCGTGCCATAGGCAATCTGGGAAATATCCGGGACCGATCCGCCGATCGAAGAAATATTGATGATGCTTCCGCCGCCGTTGTTCTTCATGGCCCGGATCGCCTGCTGGCTGGTCATGAAAACGCTGGCCAGATTGGAATCCACCGTGGAGATAAAGTCTTCATACGACGTGTTTTCGATATCCTTGTCCACAGCCGGATGGCTTGTTCCGAAATTGTTGATCAGCACATCGAGTCGTCCTTCATTACGTACGACTTCTTTGATCATCGATCCATACGTTTCCGGCTTCGACGCGTCGCAGTATACGGCTTTGATGATCTCTCCTTCTTTATTGCGGTCTTTTACCTGTTCTCTGGCATCTTCGACGCGGCGAACAGCCATATACACGATCGCTCCTTCTTTGGCGCATGCCTGAACGATTGCCCAGCCGATCCCTCGTGTCGATGCTGTAACAATGATTACTTTTTCTTTCAGTCTCATATGAATGTCCTCTTTTCAGATTCAATTGTTATCTATATTCAAATACAATTCAAAGGATATGCTTAAAATTGAATCTTCTTTCCCGCTTTGAACCGTTCATTTTTTAGCGTTTTGTACCATGCTTTATAAAATTTTAAGAAAATTGTTGTACAAAAATGCTACAATAGAAAAAAGGAATCGAGATTATGAAAGAGAAAAGAAAAAAAATAATCCAGGCACGCAGTCTCTATAAAATATACGACATGGGAGAAGAAAAAGTGACTGCCCTGAAAAATATCAATCTTGATATTTTTGCCGGCGAGATCTGCTGTATTTTCGGACCATCCGGCTCTGGCAAGAGCACGCTGCTCAATCAGCTGGCCGGGCTCGAAAAACCGACGCGCGGAGGCGTGAAGATCTGCGGACAGATCATTTCGCGCATGAACGAGAACGAGCTGGCTGCATTCCGGCAGCACCATTCGGGCTTTATTTTTCAGTCCTACAATCTGCTCAATCATCTAAATGCGCTCGAAAACGTCGCCCTTCCGCTTGAATTTGCCGGGATCGAAAAAACGGAACGTGAAAAAGCGGCCAGGCACATGCTTGGCGAAGTCGGGCTTGCCGGACGTATGAAGCATTACCCCAATCAGATGTCGGGCGGCCAGCAGCAAAGGGTCGGTATCGCCCGGGCATTTATCAACCGTCCGCAAGTCATTTTTGCGGATGAGCCGACCGGAAATCTTGACTCGAAAAGCACGAAGGAAGTCATGGAAATGATGACCCGGTTCGTAAGAGAGTATCGCCAGACTTTGATCCTGGTGACCCATGATCAGGAAATGGCGGCGTACGCCGACCGGATCATTACGTTAAAAGACGGAGAAATCGTCCGTCAGGAATGGAAAGAAAAGGAAAAAGAATATGAAAATGAATAAAGCTCTGGCTGCAGCTCTTGCGTTCGCCCTGACGACCACCCCGCTGTATGCCAATGAAGAAACGAAAGATGCCGGAACCGCGGCACAGAACGAACAGCCGCCGGAAAAAACGGTTAAAAGCACATTTTCGATCTCGACCTACGATGTGCTCAACGATAAAGGGGAATCGATCGATCAAATAAAAAAAGGGGAAAAATTTACGCTCGTGATCGATGCGGTCGATACGAGCGTCAGTACGAAAGACGCTCTTGAGCAGGATGAGATCAGCAAGATCAACCAGACGATCCATTCGCTCAACATCAACCGGCTGACAGACGGATTCACAAAAGGGGACGATCCGCAGGTCGTGCTTCTGAGCAAGGAACTCGAACCGCTCAAGGTCAAGATCATCATCAAAAATCTGAGCTGGAAAGGAAAATCCGATCAGTTCAGGTTCCGGATCGGGTATTCGGCGCTCGATATCGACTATACCGATCATGCCATCGGTATCACGGAGTGCGGACAGGAACAGAAGGAAGACAAGGAACCGGAAGAAAATCCGGACACTTCGCAGCCGCCAGAAGGCAGCAGCGGCAGTTATGATGGCGGAGGCTTTTATTCCGGCACCGATCCAGCCAGTCCGTCTGCGGCGAAAAGTGCAGCACCCAATCTGATCGTCAGGCAGTACAGCTACGGAAAAGATCCGATCTATTCAGGCAAGGAATTTGAGCTGACGCTCGAATTCTACAATACGTCCAAAACGATCGCGACCGAAAATATCGTCGTGTCTCTTGAGACCGGCGAAGGGCTGTCGATCACCAATTCAAGCAACACCTTTTATTTTGAAAGCCTGGCTCCGCAGGCTTCCAAGGTCATCAAGCTGAAAATGAAGGCACTCACAGCCGATAAGAACAGCTCGCCGGCGATCGAGGTCGGCTTCCGTTATGATTTTGTAGACGATGGCGAACGGATGAACCAGCAGATGGCGGAAAAAATATCCATTCCGGTCTACCTGAAGGATCGCTTCGAGATCGATGATCCGATCGTGCCGGAAATGGCTGCGGCAGGAAGCGAATGCGCGCTCTCCTTCAACTATGTCAACAAAGGCAAAGGAGCAATTTCCAATGTAGAAGCCGCCGTAGAAGGAAATATCCCGGCTCTGCAGAAAACGCAGCATATCGGCAACATTGAATCGGGAAGCAGCGGAAGCATCGATGTGATCCTTATTCCTGATCAGCCGGGCCTTCAGAAAGGAACGGTCGTTATTTCCTATGAAAACGCGAACGAGGATCTTGTCGAACAGAAGTTTCCGTTCGAGCTCAACGTCACTGAACCGCAGCCAATCGATATGAACGACAATCAAATGATCGAAGAGGAACAGAAGAGCGGTTTTCCGTGGCTCGCGGCCCTGATCGCCGTAGGAGCGGCAGCCGTTGCGGTCGTACTGTTCAGAAAGCGGAAAAAGAAAAAGCACGATCCGCAGCCGGAAGAGGAAGATCTGAACTTTGACGACGAGGACGAGAAATGACATTCCGTGATTTGTGGCATATGTGCCTCAACAATCTCAAACGAAGACGTTCGCGCACCATCCTGACCGTGCTCGGGGTCATGATCGGATGCATGTCCATCGTGATCATGGTATCGATCGGAGCGGGACTGAGCGTATCGCAGGAAAAGATGCTTGCCCAGATGGGCGATCTGCGCCAGATCACCATCTATCCCAATTATGATCCGTCGGCCCAGGCCGTCAAGCTGGATGAGCAGACGATCACCCAGATCCAGGCCATTCCGAACGTGCAGGCCGCGACCGGCAAATTCGAGATCACCGATTATCCGGTCCGGATCACTTCAGGAACGAACGGACGGTATGAAACTGCGTATACGAACATGGTCGGCATTGATTTCTCCCAGCTCGAAAATTTCGGCTATGAGATCAAGGAAGGAACCTATCCTAGTCCCGGCCTGAAAAACCAGGCTCTGGCAGGCGAGCGGTTCGCGTACAGCTTTATGGATACGGCCAGACCGGAAGGAAGCAACCGGATCGATATTTACTCTGTTCTGTATGACGAGAACGGCCAGCTCAATGAAAATCTTCCGGATCCGTATTTCGATCCTCTGCAGGCCAAGGTCAATATCGATGTCCAGGTACAGGAAGACGCGGACGTGGAACAGGAAGTGAGCGTGTGCGGCATCGTGAAGGAAAACTACAGTGCCGGCTATGAAACGAGCGAAGGGCTCATCATTGATCTGAACGATATGAAGGAACTGTGGAAAGCAGCCAATAAAAAGGCTGGAAAATCAAACGGGAACTTCACTTATTCGCAGGCTGTCGTCATGGCAGATACGATCGATGATGTAAGCGAAATCGAAAAAGAGATCCAGAATCTCGGCTTCCAGACCAGTTCCATGGAAAGCATGCGGCAGTCGATGCAGGAATCGACACGCCTGATCCAGCTCGTTCTTGGCGGGATCGGAGCGGTCTCGCTGCTTGTTGCCGCGATCGGGATCGCCAATACGATGATCATGTCCATTACAGAACGTACAAAGGAGATCGGGATCATGAAGGCGCTGGGATGCTATACAAAAAATATCCGGCAGCTGTTCCTTCTCGAAGCCGGAGTGATCGGGCTGATCGGAGGATCGATCGGACTGATCCTGAGCTATATCGCCAGCTTTGTCATGAACTATTTTTCCAACCAGTCTGCGCCCGATCTCGTGACCCAGATCCTTTACCTGCTTGGCGTGGAAGGGACCCCGCTTTCATGCATCCCGCTATGGCTTGCGCTGGGCGCCCTTGTCTTTTCCATGCTTGTCGGCATTATTTCCGGCTATTACCCGGCCAACAAGGCCGTGAAGATCCCGGCTCTCGAAGCCATCCGTCATGATTAGGCAAATGATTCAAAAAATGGAGCGGAACAGAGTACAATACAGGCATGAACGATCAACAGGCTGAACAGCGGGCCATTCTTTTCTGCGAAAACAATAAAAATATTCCATACCTTTACAAAGGAGAACAGGGAACTTTCGAAATTCTCGATGATATGAACTGCTGCGCTCCGACCAACGCCGTTCTTTTCAGTTTCCAGACCGGAAAACGGCGGTATGTGATGGAGGCCGCCCAGCTGCTTGAAGCAGCTGCTCAGGCAAAGAAGCTGCAGTAATTGACAGAAAAGTTAGTCTTTACTAAAATATAGTTAATAAAGAACAGGAGAGTCGGAAATGAACCATTACGGCGAATCGTTAGAGGATTACCTCGAAGCCATCCTGGTTTTATCCAGGCAGCTGCCTGTCGTTCGCAGTGTCGACATTGCCAGCTATCTGGGTTATTCAAAACCAAGCGTATCGCATGCTGTAAAACTTATGGTGGAACAGGAACTCATCGTGCTCGATCGAAGCAAATACATACAGTTAACTGAGCTTGGCAGAGAAGTCGCGGAAGGGACATATCAGCGGCATGTCTTTTTTTCGACGATGCTTGAAAACATTGGTGTTCCCAAGGAAATTGCCCAGGAAGATGCCTGTCGGATCGAACATGTGATCTCGCAGGAAACATTTGACGCGATCAAAGCGTTTTATGAGAAAAACGAAGCACGCTAGCCGTGCTTTTTTTATAGGAGGAACGATTTTATGAATCCTGAAATACTAGCTCCGGTCGGGAGCGTGGAAGCGCTGCAGGCTGCCTTTGCCGCAGGAGCGGATGCCGTTTATTTTGGCCTGCCCCAGTTCGGGGCACGAGCCTTTGCCAACCGCTTTACGCTCGAGCAGACGAAAGAAATCATCGAGCAGGCCCACACGTATGGCATGAAAATATATATCACGATGAATACGATCCTGTATGAAAACGAGATCGAAGACGCCTATGAAGCGGCCAGAGCCTTGTTCTATATGAACGTGGACGCTTTGATCATTCAGGACCTCGGCCTGATCCATCTGCTTCATGAGCGGCTGCCCGAGCTCGAGCTCCACGCATCTACCCAGCTTTCTGTATCCACGCCGGCCCAGATCGAACAGCTCAGAAAACTTGGCGTGAGCCGGGTCGTTCTTGCCCGGGAATGTACGCTCGAGCAGATTCGCGCATGCGCCGCGACCGGTATGGAGATCGAAGTGTTCGTGCATGGTGCCTTATGCATCTCCTATTCAGGACAGTGTCAGTTTTCGAATGTCATGTATAACCGCAGCGGCAACCGGGGCATGTGTGCGCAGCCATGCCGCATGCCGTATATCCTGAAAGAGGACGGCAGAAATGTGAACAAGCTGCCCGCTTATCTGCTTTCGCCAAAAGATCTTTCGCTGATCCGGAAGGTGAGCGATCTCAAGGACGCGGGGGTGGCTTCGTTAAAGATCGAAGGACGCATGAAATCGGCAGAATACGTGTATGCGGCCGTAACAGCCGTGAAAAAAGAGCTGGAAGAAAAGGATCTGACAAAAGAGGATGAGGAGCATCTGCTCGTGACGTTCAACAGGCAGTTTACGACAGGGCATACGTATAAGCAGAAGGGAAAGGATCTGATGGATCCGGCAGCCGCCAACCATCATGGGCTGACGATCGGCAAGGTCGTCGCGGTCAAAGGGAAACGTATCACGATCCAGCTTGATCATGATCTCAGTCAAAATGACGGGATCCGCTTTGAAAAAGGCCGGGTGAGCGAAGGCTGCCATGTCAACTATATGTATGATGCAAGAAACCGGCTCATTTCCCTGGGAAAAGCGGGCGAGGTCGTATCGGTCGACGGACCGTATAATGTCCAGATCGGAAGCGTGGTCAAAAAGACGGTCGATTCGAAATATCGCAAAGAAGTGTCTGACCATATCAAAAACGACAGACGTTACGTGGATATTACCGGTAAAGCGGTGTGCCGAGGAGTGAAAGAGCCTCTGTATCTGAGCGTGAGCGATGGAAAGCATGAGGTTGTCGTCAAGACCCCGATCGTTGCCGAACAGGCACAAAAACAGGCAACCGATCCGGATGTCCTGGGAAAGCAGCTCAATAAGACCGGCAGTTCCTGGGCTCGTTTTACGCATATCGATTACGATCTGGCTCCGGATATCTATTTTCCGATCAAGGTCATGAACGATCTGCGCAAGGAGGCGCTCGAAGCCTTGCGCAGGGAACGGCTGTCGTTCCGGGTCTTTCCTGAAAAATCCTATACCTATATGCCGCAGGTCGATCCTTCGCCAGTTGTCCTGGCCCAGATCGAGACCCAGGATCAAAAAGGCGATGAAAACGTCTTGTGGATCAGCGAGAATGTGCCGGGCACTTTGAAAAAAGGCCGGATCGATACCGAAAAGGCGGATGTGCTCACTCATCTTGGCGAAGGAAAGATCATTCTGAACATGAATGTGGTCAATTCCTATGCGGTAGCGGCGCTGCTTTCTCTTGGCTATGAAAAGATCGGGATCAGCGAAGAGGCGAATCTCGATCAGGTGGAAATGCTTGTTCGCGCGTTCAGGGCGCGTTATCATCAGCCGGCTCCGGTCATTGTATGCGTATACCAGAAAAAAAGGCTCATGCTGATGAACCACTGTCCGGTCAACACCCTGCTCAAGGATGAAAAAAGATCGGGATGCCGTCTTTGCCATGAACACGTATATGAGCTGGAGGGAACGGACGGAACGAGCGTTTTGTGCCTTGGCGACAGCGCGTGCCGGATGCGCCTCTTCGATTCGAAAACGAGCGATCGGCTCGAGTGGGTCCGCATTTTGAAAAAGACGGGCATCAACGGCTTTTTATGCGTCTTTGTCAATGAAAAAAAAGAGGAGATCGACCGCGTTTTGAAAGCGCTTTGTTTCTAATAAACGTTGAAAATAATAGTGCAGAGTGATACTATTTTAATAGCCTAGGGCTTAAAGGAGGATATTTTATTATGCCTATTATTACTGATGTTTACGCACGCGAAGTTCTCGATTCACGTGGTAACCCTACAGTAGAAGTTGAAGTAACAACTGAATCCGGTGCATACGGTCGTGCCATGGTTCCAAGCGGTGCCAGCACAGGTGAAAGAGAAGCTTTGGAACTCCGTGACGGCGACAAAAACCGTTATCTGGGAAAAGGAACAACAAAAGCTGTAAATAATGTGAACACGATCATCGCACCGGCAGTGATCGGTCTGGATGTCCGCGATCAGAACCTGATCGACAAGACAATGATCGATCTGGATGGAACTCCATTCAAGAAAAACCTCGGTGCCAACGCTACATTAGGTGTTTCAATGGCTTGCGCGATCGCTGCTGCTGATTTCTACGGAATGCCATTGTTCAACTACTTCGGCGGATTCAATGGAAACACATTACCTGTTCCTATGTGCAACGTAATCAACGGCGGAAGCCATGCCGACTCTACAGTTGACTTCCAGGAATTCATGATCATGCCGGTTGGCGCTAAAAACGAAAAAGAAGCCGTTCGCATGGCTGCTGAAACATTCCACGCTTTGAAGAAAGTATTGAAGGACAAAGGATACAACACAAACGTTGGAGACGAAGGCGGATTCGCACCAAGCTGCAAAGACGGAAACGAAGAACCTCTCGAACTGCTCGTTGAAGCAATGAAGGCTGCCGGATACGAACCAGGAAAAGACATGATGATCGCAATGGACGTTGCGGCATCTGAATTCCACAACCATGAAACAGGAATGTATGAACTGAGCAAATCAGGACAGGGAAACAAAACTTCCGATGAAATGATCGACATGTATGCTGCATGGATTGAAAAATATCCGATCATCTCGATCGAGGACGGACTCGGAGAACGCGACTGGGATGGATGGAAAAAGATGACTGACCGCTTAGGCGACAAAGTTCAGCTCGTTGGTGACGACCTGTTCGTTACGAACCCTTCTATTCTTGCCGAAGGTATCGAAAAAGGCATCGCGAACGCGATCCTGATCAAAGTAAACCAGATCGGTACTTTGACTGAAACATTCGACGCAATGCAGCTGGCTAAAGAGCACAACTACACATGCATCGTTTCTCACCGTTCAGGAGAAACAGAAGATTCTACGATCGCCGACATCGCAGTTGGTCTGAACGCAGGACAGATCAAGACCGGATCTCTCTCTCGTACAGATCGTATCGCGAAATACAACCGCCTGATGCGCATTGAAGACGAACTCGACAAACGCGGAGCGACTTCTATTGCACGTTACCCTGGATTGAAAGCATTCTATAATCTTTACAAATAATAGCGATAACACTAAAGACCGGAAATCCGGTCTTTTTCAATGCCGAAAGATCCCGATCCGATCTGAACGTGTCGGGATCGATATGCAGGCAGCACCGGTATTCAATGAAGAAGGATTGATGGTTCGGACAATGTCGGTTTTATCCTTATTTAAGGTTAAAATCGACTTTTTTTGTGATTTCTGGCAAAATTTGTAAGCAGATTGTGTGAAAAATGCACAGGAAGTTGTCATAATACTCATGGAAAATTATTCCGAACGGAGGATTAATATGGAAAGCTATCGTTATTTGCTCGATATTGCGATTATCTTGCTGTTTACCAAAGCATTTGGAATTTTCTCGAAAAAACTGAGGATGCCAAGTGTTGTCGGCGCGCTGATCGCAGGCATTGTCCTAGGACCTGCTGTTCTTAATATCGTTGAGCCAAGCAATCTGATCTCCGCCCTTTCCGAAATTGGTGTCATCGTCCTGATGTTTTCTGCCGGTCTCGAAACGAGCATCACAGATTTAAAAAAAGCCGGGCTGAAAGCCTTTCTTATTGCCACGTTAGGTGTTCTTGTTCCTTTAGGAGTGGGATATCTGATTGGTATGATCTATAATGTCGGACCTTCCGCATGGATCGAAAACTTGTTTATCGGTGTCATCTTTACTGCCACGAGCGTGGGGATCACGGTCGAGACGCTCAAGGAAATGCATTGCATGTCTACAGAAAGCGGCAATGTCATCCTGGCCGCTGCAGTCATTGATGATGTTCTTGGAATCATCTGCCTGACGCTTGTCACGGCGCTGGCAGACAGCAGTGTGGTGATCAGCACGGTGCTGCTCAAGATCCTTGGATTCTTTGTGTTCTCGATCGTTGTCGGGGTTGCGATGCACAAAGTGTTCAAATGGTGGTTCAGCCATGATCCGAATCATGGTCTGCAGCGCTATTCGATCGTCTCTTTTGCGTTTGCGCTGATCATGGCGTATTGTGCCGAGGAATTTTTCGGAGTAGCCGATATTACCGGAAGCTTTGTGGGCGGCCTTATTATTTCGGGAACGGCACAGTGCGAATATGTTACGAAACGGATCGGCACTTTATCGTATATGCTGATCACACCGATCTTCTTTGCGAGCATCGGACTGAAGCTCGAGCCGATCCAGGCATCCTGGACGATGCTGGGCCTTGTCCTTCTGTTATGCGTGGCGGCTGTCCTGACAAAGATCGTGGGTTGCGGACTTGGCGCTCTGATCTGCCGGTATTCGCCGGTCCAGGCTTTGCGTATCGGCTGCGGTATGATCTCGCGTGGCGAGGTGGCCCTGATCATCGCGGATAAGGGAATGAGTCTGGGGATCCTGAATGAGTTCTTTATCACGCCGATCCTGCTCTGCGTCGTATTTACGACCGTGATCACGCCGATCCTGCTCAAGATCGTCTACAAGCATAAACCGGACGATCCGGATTTCACGCATCATGGCGAAACGAAACTTGAAAAAGATGAGATCCATGAGGCGCTCACCAACCCGATGGTTGAGTAGCTGCGAATCATGCTATGATGGACCTGCAATACTGCGGGTCTTTTTTTGGAGGTACATACGATGAAATATATTGATATGCATTGCGATACGATACTGGGCTGGCTCGAACAGGAAGAGGGAAGAGAAGAGGTCGATTTTGCTCAGAGCGATCTGAGCGTCGATCTGGACAAGCTGAAAAGGGGCGGCTGTCTTGTGCAGAACTTTGCGCTGTTCACAGACCGGAAGAAATACGCGGTCCCGGAAAAACAGACGATGAAGCTGTACGATCTGTACTGCCGGATGCTTGAGCAGAACGAGGACCGGATCGCGCCGGTTCTGCGCTTTTCGGATATCGAAAAGAACGAAAAGGAAGGAAAGCTGAGCGCGCTGCTCACGCTCGAGGAAGGGGATGTCGTCTTCAATGATCTGGCGATGCTGCGCAATTACTACCGGATGGGAGTGCGGATGATCGCTTTGACATGGAACTATCCGAATGCGATCGGGCATCCGAATGTGTCGATGAGCGATTTTTCTCATTACAAGGCGGCAGATGTTCTTCAGAAGCCGAATGAAAAAGACGGACTGAGCGAGTTTGGAAAACAATATATTGCGCTGATGGAAGAGCTGGGCATGATCGTGGATGTTTCTCATCTGTCGGATGCGGGGTTCTGGGATGTTGTCCGATACAGCACGAAGCCGTTTGTCGCTTCGCATTCGAACGCGAGGGCCGTTTGTTGTGCGGCACGCAATCTGAGCGATGACATGATCCGGGCGCTGGCGAGCAAAGGCGGTGTCATGGGCTTGAATTTCTGCGCGGATTTTCTGAATGACCGTGGCGATGAGCGCAGCACGATCGAGGATATGATCGCTCATATCGATCATATCCGGGATATAGCGGGAATTGATGTGATCGGGATCGGAACCGATTTTGACGGGATCCTGTCGGATGTCGAGGTCCGCGATGCGTCCATGATGCCTGCGCTGGCCTATGCGCTGCAGGAACACGGATACACGGAAGAGGAAATTGATTCGATTATGTACAAAAATGTGTTGAGAGTTTATAAAAAAGGACTAAAATAAGGAGGTAATTTAGAAGGAAGGGTAAATTATGAATCTGGCAGCATTTGCGCCATGGGCTGCGGGCTTTTTGTTTGTGTTTATGTTCATACTGGTCATAACGGAAAAGTTCGAGCGCCACGTTGTCACTCTGGCATGCGGGGCGGCGGTCCTGGTGATCGTGTTTGGGATCTGCATGCATTCATGGCAGGCAGCATGGCGGACACTGAACATTCAAAGCATTTTCACTTTGGATTTCTGGTATTCGGCTACAGAGAGTGCTGAATCCTCTTCGGGGATCAACTGGGCGACGATCCTGTTTATTGCCGGAATGATGATCATGGTCGAAGGAATGGCTTCGGCAGGCTTTTTCCGCTGGCTCTGTCTGCGTTTTGCAAAGCTCGTGAAGTATCGCGCGACCAGGATCTTTCTTGCGTTCATGATCATGTCGGCGATCCTGGCCATGTTTATCGACAGTATCACGGTGATCCTGTTTCTGGCGGCGGTGACGGTCGAGCTGGCTCAGCTCTTGAAGTTTGATCCGGTCCCGGTCATCCTGGCGGAAATATTTTGTGCCAATCTGGGAGGCTCGGCGACGATGTGCGGCGATCCGCCAAATATCATCATCGGGACGGCGCTTGGCTATTCATTCTCCGATTTTGTGAGCAACACGGGGGTGATCGCGGGAATTTCGCTTGTATGTGTGGTGATCTATTTCTGGCTGTGTTTTGCGAAAAAGCTGAAAAAGAGCGAGACGTATCTGGAAAGTATCGAATCGTTTCCGGATCCGCATGAGGCGATCCTGGACCGGGCCCGTTTCATTCAGTCGACCTTCATTTTCGGACTGGCGGTCGTGCTGCTTGTTTCGCATGCCAATACGCATCTGACGGTTGCGTTTATCGGCACATTTATTGCGCTGCTGACGCTTGTGTGTGCTGGCGGGCAGGCCATGGATCTGCTCAGAAAAGTGGACTACAGGACGTTGCTGTTTTTTGTAGGGCTGTTCGTGGTTGTCGGGGGCCTGGAGGAAACGGGAGTGCTCGAGATCGTTGCGGGACTGATCGCGGACTGGTCGAATGGCAGCCTTTATTTGATGGTTGCGATCATTTTGTGGCTGTCTGCGCTTGCGAGCGCGGTGGTGGACAATATTCCGTTTGCGGCGACGATGATCCCGATCATCCGGACGCTGGCGCAGAGCCAGTCGGTTCCGCTGGCTACGCTGGCATGGACCTTGTCGATGGGGACGGATATTGGCGGTTCGGCTACGCCGATCGGCGCGAGTGCCAATGTCGTGGGCACGGCGGTCGCGATGAAGGCGGGCTATCCGATTTCCTGGGGAAAATACTGCAAATACTGTGTGCCGGCTACTCTGCTGGTTGTTACCATTTCTATGATCTGCATTTTTGTGCGTTACGTGTAAAAGGAAGAGAGATTATGATTGTAACGATTTCAAGAGAATTTGGAAGCGGCGGGCAGGATATTGCCCGGGCGCTTGCGGCGCACTACCATGTGCCGCTGTATGATGAAAATATGCTGAGCGAGATCGGGATCCATGAAAGCTATGATATCGATCAGCTCAATCAGTATGACGAGGCGCCGCGCTGGATGATCCGTTCCCGGACGGTGCGGGGCCTGACGAATTCCAATATTGACAATATTGCGATGAAGGAGTTTGACTTTCTGCGCGAAAGGGCCAGGGTCGGGAAGTCATTTATAGTTCTGGGCCATTGCGGCGAGAGCATTTTGAAAGAATATGGTCCGGTATCGATATTTGTGAATGCGGATATGGAGCTGCGGATCGAGAGAACGATGCAGAAGTTTGGCCTGGATGAAAAAGAGGCGCGTGCCCTGATCAAAAAGACGGACCGCAACCGCAAGACGTATCACAACTACTACTGCGACAATAAATGGGGCGATTCGCGTTATTATGATCTGTGTATCGAATCGTCGACCCTGGGAGTGGATGAAACGATCGACTTTCTGATCGATTTTATTGACCGCTGCATCAAGGCGAAGGAGAAATCCTGAGCCTTTTCTTTTTATCAAAGCGCAAGGGTTTGTATAATAAAAAAGAATAACCGAAAAATACAGTGGCGAAAGGAGCTGTTGTTATGAATGAAAACAATCAGGCGCTGACAAGCATTACTTTTAATGAGGATGGTCATGAAAAAACGATCGATATAAAAAACGTGAACTGGGCTTTTGAAAAGGGCGGCATGCTCTATGTGGTGGAAAACGATAAAAAGATCTACACGTTCGAATTGTCCGGCAAGGATGCGGAAGATATTTACGAGTCGCTGAAAAAAGCCAATCCGGATATGATCGTCGGGGCGCTGATGGGAAAGCGGATCGGGTTCGAAAAACTGGCGAACACGAGAGATCTGGGCGGGATCCAGACGAAGGATGGCCGTTTTATTCGTCCGCACCGGCTGATCCGCAGCGGAGAACTGCATACGATGTCGAAAAATGACCGGAAAAGGCTCGAAAAAGACTATGATGTGAAAATGGTCATCGATTTCCGTACGGAGGTGGAGCGGGTGTATCAGCCGGATCCGATCATGCTGCAGGCAGTGAATTATCATGTGCCGGCCCGTTCGGCTTCTTCGCTCGATTCGCTTGCGGGAGGAAGCAGGCTGCATATGTTTACGGAAATGCTGCGTCATGCCAAAGAGACGATGGAACGTCTGTACGAAGAGCTTGTGGTTTCCCAGCAGGGACTCAAGGCGTATCGCCGTTTTTTTGAGCTTCTTCTCCGGCAGGAAAACGGGAGCATATTGTGGCATTGCACGCAGGGCAAGGACCGGACCGGGGTCGCGACCATGCTGCTGCTGAGCGCGCTTGGCGTGTCCAAAGATGAGATCATGAAAGATTATCTGCAGACCAACATTTATCTGAAGGCGCAGAAGGATGATCTGATCCTGAAGCTGAAGGATCACAAAGAGCTCGTAAAGGATCTGGATTACTTGTATGATGCCAGCACGGAATATATGAATATTGCGTACCGCTGCATCGCGCAGAACTTCGGTTCGGTGGAAAACTATCTGCATGAAGGGCTTGAACTGGATGATGAGGACATCGAAAAGCTGAAAGATCGCTTCCTGATTTAAATGTAATATTAAAAATGTAACAAATAAGAGTGTCTCGGTTGAATTAAAAAAATACGAATGCTATTTTATTGATGGAGCTAATTATTCGCGCATGATCGGCAGATGCCCGTACTTTCAGTCTATTCAATACAATTTTTATGAGTGGATTTTATTTGGACATGGGAGTTCTTGGTGTATTTAAAACATATAAAGCGGAACCGGAAGAGCAGGGCTGCGCTGCCGAGTTGGGGATTTTTGCGCTGACGCTCCAGAACATGGGGCACAAAGATTCCGCTTCCGGTTCATAATGACTGAGGGAAATCAAAGTTTCCATATTCGAAAGGCCGAAAGGCCTTTTTTCTTTCTGCCATATGCGATATCAAAATAAGCCGCATAATTTTTTGCTCCCTTCGCCGTTTGTACGGCATTGGATTCTTTCTATGCGGGCTGTGGAACATAGTATGATGCAGATGGAAGTATAAAAACCATGTAGGAGAAAGGTGCATGGTCAGGACCTGGAGCGGGAATTCTCGGCCATTCAATAACCGAGGTAGTTCACTCGTTTCATCAGCTATTTTACGTCCATGGATTTCTCTTCTTTCTGTTTGTTAAGTTGAACTTCAACTGGTGTTTAACTTATATTCAACTATATTTGCTTTATATTCAACTAGATAATCAACAAAAAAGAAGCATCCTATGATGATTTCTATATTCCGTATACAAGATCTTTTCTGTTGCTGTTTTCTATAGTTCCATATACAAACATCAAGATGATCATCTCGCTTCATGACATTGACTCAATGCCAGTCTTCGGAGATTCCGCGATTTTAAATAAAAATAATCATTTTCCCATAATATGTGATATAATTTATAAAACAAGCGCTTACAAGAAAGGTTATATTATGGAAAGATTAGTAGAAAAAAAGGGAAAAGTGGCTGAAACCACAGTCATTCTCGGACTGCTTGCGATTACATTGATCCTGGCAGGTCTGTAAAACAAGGAAAGTCATGCACAAAACGATGCATGACTTTTTTTGGAAAAATTATAAATGTTCATAATGAAATTGAATCTTTCTCTTATTGATCAGTAATTCTTATTTATCATACACTTCGCTTCTTTTCGGATCCATTCAACAAATGGTCAACTGAATTAAGTTGAATTTTCACTATATAAAAAAGGAACCATCCTGTGATGATCCCGCTATTGAAATGATCTGTGTTCTGCTAAACCGAACGTGCCCTTTTCTTCATGGCTGGAGCGAGTGCTTTCATGAGCAGCGGTACCAGAATGAGCCCAAGGATCAGGGTCGGCAGCATATAAGTGGCGTTGTATGTGATGGATGCCCATACGGGAGTTGCCCACACGATACATCCGCTCAATGTCGAGCTGATAAACCGGATGACATTGGTGATCAGCACGCCTGAGTAAAACATACCGCGGTTCGGAAACAGACAGGCGATCCCGTACACGGAAAACGCGATGAAGTAATCGAGCAGGAATCCGACCAGGTCTGGCGTATACATCGGTCCGGTCACGAACTGGGCAAATACGCTGACGATCGAAACGATCAGTCCTTTCTGCCATCCGAGCTGATAGCTTGCCATTAATAATGGAATGGTCGAAATGCCCAGGCTTCCGCCGTTTGGCATCTGAAAGAGCGGCAGCGTGTTGACAAACGTGTCCAGCACCATGAACACAGCAACATAAAAGGCCATTAAAACAAGATCTCTGACTGATAAATTTTTCATAAAAAAACACCTCCGTTGAGGCGTAGGAATAAAATGAAGACTCCCTACGCTAGCATTATCTAGATCAGGTCCAAGGGACTGTGCGGTGCACATCTCAGCCTTGAAGGCGCCCCTGTCGTTGACACGTACATCATAGCACTATAAATTCAAGAAAAAAAGACAAAGAGAATAACTTTTATGTGTCTTTAGCTGATTCATTAACAAATTTGATGATATCGTTTTTTTTTGTGATATTATGAATTTAACAAAAGTAGCAGGAGAGAAGGAGGATCGAAATGAAAAAATGGAAACAGAGCATTCTTGCACTCGGAATCATGCTTGGTATGGCTGGCTGTGCGCAGGCAGAACCGGCTGCAGTGACCGCACCGGAATTAGGAGATATGATCGTAAAGATCGCGGATCAGGACAGTTATGTTGTGACGATCGAAAATACCGATCCGCAAGCCAACGAGAATGTTGTCCAGACGTGGACAGAGGACGGATATCACTATGGCGTGTGGGAGCAGGAAAGCGTTCGCCAATCCCAAGGCAAGGGTGTTGATTTTCATTATTATGAAATGATGAAGTGGAACAAAGATGAAAAAGTATTTGTTTCGGCAAGCCGATACAATGATCTGGGACAGATCGAAACAGCGAATTATGATGCGCCACAATACGGTTTTCCATCAAGCCGGGCTATATTCATGGAACTGCTGTCGCCGGGAATTACGGAAGACAAGGAAGGTCTGCATCTGGAAGAAGGATATCATCTTGAAAAAGAGGGAGAAGATACGATCGTTCTGAAATCGGATGATAAAAACGGATTGAAGGCGGTTATCCAGTTAAAAGACGGAAAGATCACAAAAATAGAAAGCACGTATGAAGGCAATACAAAAACGGCTACTGTTTCGGTTCCGGATACGGCCTCAGAAGCGTATAAAAAGAAGGTGGAGGAAATCCTGAATACGGAAGGGCTGGAAGCGAATGATCTGCTGAATGGTCCGTTTGGAGAAGCGGATGAATAAATCGAAAAAATGGATCGCACTGGCAGTGATTGCTGTGGCGATCGCTGGAGGTCTGATCTTTTTCGTCCCAAAGGAAAAAGAAACAAAGGATGATGACTACGACTTCTGGAAGGAAACCTACGATATTCTTGCGGACCGGATCGATGGTCTTCGATATGACGAAATGCCGTGGCGGATCGGTCTGCAAGATCGAAAGAATGCCGAGGAAAAAGACTATCCGGATTTCTTTATCGAGTATCAACAAGAGGAAGAGGATCGTCAAACGGCATCGTGCTTATCGATGTTTTATGAGGATCTCCAAAATAAAGCGATCGAATTTACCTACGAAGTGACAGAATTTGAGGGAGAAAATATAAAAGCGGAAAAAGTATTCACGATCCGGTCGACCGATTACAAGGCAGGACAGTTTAAAACGACTTATCTTGTATATGAGTATCTGAATGGCGTATTTGACCGTTCAGACACGCAGGAAGGATATTTGAATGTGAATGGAAATGAAGTGGATTATGTCGAGCTGCCGTTAATAAAAGAGGCTCTGGAGCACTTCAGACTTTTGCTTGAAATGATGGAAGAAGAGTTTGGCATTTCCTACAAGGGAACTCATTTTGTCGATATCCCGGCTCTTTGCGAAAAGATCGAGCTTTCAGAAGACGTGCCGCAGGATATTCAAACGAAAGATTATTTCAGTGAGGTTCATTATAATGCCAGAGGATACGGGATCGTGACATTTTTAATGGTAAGAGAAGATGAGCGGACCGCATCTTACGGCACGTATGATGTGACACGGCAAGGATACGGTTTCCGCTATGATATGAACCTGATCCCGAGAACGCTGGAGAATTGTTTCGATCTGGATACAGCAGCAGATATCGAAAAAGAGATGGTGTATTTTGAGGGCGATACAGCCTATATTTATCCTGCCGATCTGAGCGATGAGGAAATTCTTACAGATGTTGAGCAGGGAGCAGAGCATGTCGTATCGATACTGAGCACAAAAAACGAAAGCTATACGGATTATGAAGTGAGCCGGAACTAAGAAGATTCGAAAAGAGAGAGGAAATGAATGAATTTTCAAACAAAATATACAACAGGTAAAAATAAAAATATAAAAGAGGCGCTGAAAATGATTTCCGTACATGAGTGGATCTGGATCGGATTTGTGCCATTCTGCTTTTTGGCTATAGGAATAAACAGTCTTTTAGCGCCGATCGACGACAGCTATGTTCAAATTGCGATTCTTTTATTTGCCGCAAGTCTGGTACTTTTTGGATTGAGCTTTTCAAAAATTCTAAAGACAAATCTTGGTCTTATGAAGCGACTGGACGAAATGGGGCCGCCAGGCACCGAAATCGTATTCACAATAAACAAAAAAGAAATAATTGTTGAAAAAGTATCTGGCGAAAAAAGAGAGGAAAGCCACTACGAAATGGATTCTTTCCCTTATTATTTCGAAAATATGCAATGGATCGTTTTGTTCAATGAAAAAGTTCAATGTATGGTTTATATCGGATCGTTGTCATTGAAAGAAAAACTTGAAATGGATCGGTTTCTGAACGCACATCATATGCAAAGAAAACAAAAGATTGGATAACCTATGAACAATACATTTCATTCTGTTTATACAGTCAATAAGCGATGGATCGAAAAGATATTCTGGATGAACGCCAAACCATCACAGCTTTTTTCGAGCGCAATGTTCCCGGTTGTGCTGTTTTCACTGGCGTGGCTTTTACAAGCAATATGGGCCAAGCTGATTTGTATTCTTGCCGGACTAGGACTGATCGTGTTTTTTCTTGCTCAGGTAAAAAAGTACGCAAAGTCCGGTTTTGATTCTTTTTCAGAACCATTTGGAGGGTTTTCGGAATATCAGATCGAAACCACGATAGAAAATGATGAAATAAAATATACCTTGAAACATGAAGGAGAATGTTTGCGGACAACTTCTGTGTCTCTTGCCAAATGTACTCAGTTTACCCGGTATAAAGAAATAATTGCCGCAAAAGAAACCAATACAGACAATATTGTGTATTTTTGTGGCCCATCTTCAAGGCTTCAGGAACTCGTTGTATTTTTAGAAGACCAGGGATTGACGCAAAATCCGCAAAGAAAAATAGTCTTGGCAAACTGGCTTCGATCGGAATCATCGTCATCAGCTTTGTGCTGGCCATCTATTCCTTCTTTCCATCCAGTACCGATGTGGTCCGCTATCTGGATGCCTGGCAGAAACAAGGGGCGTATACTTCAGAAACGAACTGGACCAGGAACAGCTTGTCGGAATTGGACAGCCAGATTTCTTCTGTATGGACAGATGGCGATACGATGTACCGGATCGAAAAGCTGGAAGAAAAGGATGGAAACAGTCAGATTGTTGTATCTTCTTATGCGGACGGAAAAGAAAAGGGTATTTATCTGGATGCGAAAGGAAATGTTAAACGGATCGATGAAAAGGAAGTTTCCCGCTCCGAATTCTTTCTTGATCCGATCATTTGCCCAAGTGAAGATGCATTTCTGATCGATTCATCGGATACGTTGGAACGAAACCCGTATTTCTCCTGGAAAAAAGACGGAAACAAGGTCGTTGCGACGCTTGAAGATCCTGACAGATTCGCAAGCTATCGTGTAGGGAAAGAAGAAGATTCCTATACCGAAGAACAGTTGAACAGCATGGATACGATCGAACGGATGAATCTTCATTATTCGGGTCGGATCAAACCGGATCATGTCGATTTTGCGTTTGTGATCCAGGATAAACGGATCGTTGAAATTGCGTTTGATGAGCTTGTGCAGATCACGTATCCAAAAGCCGTCGAGGAAACGGCAGGTACGACCAGGATCCATGATCTTTCTGTTTCATCCTCCGTACAGGAACAAGTGGAAGCTTTATTCGAAAAGCCGCTCCGGTACGGTGATGTGATCGATCTGCCGTAGAATGAATGAAAGGAAACGTTGGATGAAAAGAAGTAAAGTGTTGATATTTTGTCTGGCCGTTCTTCTTTCGGGCTGTTCGATCGTGTCGCCCTCGGTCGATGACAAGATCCGGCGCGCAATCCATGCGCTCGATCGGCAATCGGAATATACCATGGAAGTCGAATGGATACGCAACCTGCAGATTGACTGGACCGACGGATTCGATCAGGAAACCATTTCCGTATGGAAAGAAGGGGATGCCGTGTATGAAACGCATGCACTGTATTATGAAAAGAAGCTCGAACACGTGACACTGTTTCGGACGACTGAAAAACAGACATCCATGATCGAGATCGTTCCTTTGGAAAATACGATGGCTGTCCGGTCAAAGGAAACGACCGATCCGCTGAAGCAGCCGTTTCTTCATCCGCTGTTCGAATTGCTCGAATTTCCTCTTGAAACAGATGAAACAGGAGAGATCATGATCCCTTCCATGTTTAAGCGAAGCGACTACAATACGGAATTTCGGCTGAAACTGCAAGAACTGACCCCGTTTGCCTGGCAGCATATGGACGATTTCCGCCATCATTATGAGATCGGTCAGAAGAGAGATCTTTCATGGGAACCGACCCATATGATCTATGAGTTTGTTACGAAGAATGGACGTTTTGTTCAGATCGATATCGATGAGGAAAGTATCGGCTATCTTGACCGGTCCTATTTTACTGTTTCAGGGCAGGGAACGGTCACTTTCCCTTCGTTTGCGCTAAGCGTCAGCGAAAAAGAACAAGTAAAAAAAATGTTCGAATAAAATTCCTGGGTAAACCGGGATTTTTTTGTTGCGACAATCCTGAGAATCGTGAGAAATTTTTGCCTAATCGTGAGATTTATCGTGAGAATTCTCGCGATTTGTCATATAATGAGCTCAGGATTCAATTTAGAAAGTGAGGAAGCAATGGATCAATTAAAAGATTTGACAACGAATGCGAAAATTTCCATGTCAAAGTGGAATACTATTCTCAAAAATTTGAAAGAGACGGATCAGGTAGAGCTTAAAGCAAGCACTCAGCTTCCAAAATCTTTTTGGGAAAGCTGTTCTTCCTTTGCAAATACAGCTGGCGGATGCATAATTCTGGGAGTTAAAGAAAATTTTTCCGGAAAAAATGAGATTCTTGGTCTTGATAACAGCAATAAGGTTTTGACAGATTTATGGAACGGAATGAGCAATCCGAATAAGATCAGTTTTCGAGTAATCGATAATGAAGACGTAACTGTATTGAAGATCAAAGAACAAGATATAATCTTGGTTTTTGTTCGAGAAGCGGACCGTATGCATAAACCGATCTACATCAACGGAAAAATTGAAAATTCTTATATTCGTACCGGTGATGGCGATCGCAAAATAAAAGAGGAAGAATTGAAAGCAATGGCTCGCAATCAAAGCTTGAGCACAGATAAAACGCCTCTGCCCTACTACACTTTGGATGATCTGGATCATGCATCGCTTCAGAGATTAAAATCTATGACAGCTGCCCGTTATCCAGCCAGGGATTTATTCGCTTTGACAGATGAGGAGTTTTTGATTCGAATTGGCGCAGCCAGAAAGAACCGGAAAGACAATACCCTTGTTCTTTTTGGCGGCGTTGTCTTATTTGTGGGGAAAACGAATGTTATCCGCGAACTTTATCCTCATTTTCATCTGGATTATTTCGAATTTAAAAGTGATTCTCACCACAGATGGGATTATCGCATTTCAGATGATGATTATCTAAATGGGGAAATAAATCTTCTGACGTTTTATGAAAAAGTACAGGCACGTCTGGCAGCCATTGTAACAGAACCATTTTCTCTTGATATGGATCTGCGGCGTAAAGCGGACGCCGGACTTACTGAAACGGCATTAAGAGAAGCTCTGGTCAATGCGCTGGTCCATGCAGATTATCTGATGAGCGACGGAGCCATCAAAATCGAAGCGTATCCAAACCGTTTCGTATTTTCCAATCCAGGAGAAATGCTGATCGATCATCGTGAGTTCTTCTCAGGAGGCATTTCGATCCCGAGAAATGAGCTGCTGATGTCGTTGTTTCGCAATATCGGAGCCGCAGAAAGGCAGGGGTATGGAGGAATTCAGATTTATGAAACGGCTGTCAAACGGGATTGGAAAACGCCGGATCTAAAATCCTCGCTGCCGCGGACCACACTGACCATTTGGACCGAGGGTCTTATTGATTTAGATCCTTCTCTTTCTGAACATGATAAGAATTTGCTGTATTTCTTTTTGAAAAATAAAGATCAGCCAGGATTTTCCTTTTCCGAATTGCTGAAGAAGACAGAATTATCGGAATACTATTTGCGAAAAAGCCTTAACAGCCTTATTGAAAAAGGATATTTGAATAAAAGAGGAGCAGGCAGAAGCATAACTTATGAGATGAAGTAGGCGGCTATGGATCTATTCTTTGGCTTTCCTGAGAAATTTTTGCCTAATCGTGAGATTTATCGTGAGAATTCTCGCGATTACAATTTTTCGTGAGAAATCGGGAACGATTGAAAAATGTAAAAAAGGCAGAAATCGTTTTGGTTTCTGCCTTCTATCTTGTGAAAATAATATAAACAATTTCAGGCGTGGCATTGAGCCGGGCATTGACATGTATACATCCGGTCCCGCGGGAAATGAGATAATTGAAAGGAAGGTTCTGTGTTTTGTCGCGGTTCAGCTTCGTATTTCCTTCATATTCCTTATAGCCGCCAAGGACCGGATACATGATCTGGGTGCCATGGGCATTTCCTGCCAGCGCATACGACACGTGGGCGTTTTTCAGCACATCCGAACAGAGCGGATCCGCATAATGGCTGATCAGCAGATTGTAGGTGGAATTATCCACGCCCGCCAGGGCCGTATCGTAGTTGACTTCCGGACGAAGCCCGATCAGCTTGATCCCGCTTTTTGACATGTTGGCCACGAAACGGTTCGAATTATCGATCAGTTCGATCTGTGAACGGCCGTACACATCGCTGACCAGCGCCAGACGCTCTTCGCTCGTCAGATCCTGTTCGCCAAGCACAGCAAATTTTCCTAATGGCGCGTCGATCGAAGCGAGCCGGTCGATCATCTGATTTTTTTCTTCTTCGGAAGGCTCGTATTCCGCTTCGAACAGGTCCCCGCCGAAGATCAGGATATCCGGATGCAGGTCGTTCAGCTTTTTGAACAACGCATCCGTTCTTTTTGCATCCTGATATGTTCCGTATTCCAGATCGGTAAAGTAGGCGATCGAAACATCATACATATCAGCCGGAATTTTTTTATCGTGGATCATCTGGTAATTGATCGCGATCTCGTTCGGTTCGGTATGGATCGCATGGTACAAGGAAGCGCATATCGTGATCATGACGGCCGTAAGTACTGTGATGATCAAAAACAAATATTTCTGAAGTTTTGTCATATTCCTAATTTTAACATAAAAAGGAAGCAATTACTGTGCTTCCTTGTTTTTGTTGTCTTTGTTTTCCTTGCGGCGGTACGGCTTTTTCGACCGATCGTGCGCCGCCCTCTTTTTCGTGATCTCCTCCATCGTCTGTTTGGAATTCAGGATGACCGGAATCACGATCGGATTGCGGTGTGTCTTTTTGTACAGGAACGGTTCAAGCGTCGAACGGATGCAGTTCTTGATCTCGGAGAAAGTCGTTTTCTCTTTCATCTTCTCCTGCAGCGAAGCACCCACGATAAATTCTGCCTCTTTGATCAGTGCCTGGCTGTCCTTGATGAAGACAAAACCGCGCGACACGATGATCGGACGCGAAAGGATCTTGTTTTCCTTCGAATCGATCGCAATGATCACAGCGACAAGACCATTGTCTGCCAGGATCCGGCGGTCTTTGAGCACAGCCGTCGAAAGACCGGAAATATCGTTGCCATCCACATAAATATCGTCGCCCTGATAGCGCCAGTCGCTCTGAATGATCTCGTGATCACGCAGGATGAGGATATCTCCGTTGGCACATACGAAAATGTTTTCCGGCGGCATGCCCGTATCGATCGCCGTCTGGCGATGCTGCATGAGCATCTTGTATTCGCCGTGGATCGGCATGAAGTAGCGCGGACGGATCAGCTGCAGCATGAGCTTCTGCTCTTCGCGCGAAGCATGTCCTGTCGTATGCAGGTTGTTGAGCACCGACTTGGAAAGCACCGTCGCCCCCGAGCGGAACAGCTTGTCGATGATCTTGTTGATCGATGACGCGTTGCCAGGGATCGGGCTCGACGAGAAAACGACCGTATCGCTCGGTTTTAAATGGATATAGCGGTGCGTTCCTGACGCAATACGCGACAAGGCAGCCAGCGGCTCGCCCTGCGAACCTGTACAGATGATGCATACTTCATTGTCCGGTGTCCGGGAAAGCTCCTCCGGCGAAAGGATCTGCGAATTTTTGATTTTGATGACACCCATCTTGCGGGCGATATCCACGACATTTTCCATGCTTCGCCCGAAGACAGCGATCTTGCGGCCGCATCTGAGCGCCGCCTCGATGATCTGATTGACCCGATACACATTGGACGCGAACGTCGCGATGATCATACGATGTTTCGCGTTGCGCATGATCTCAAGGATCTCGCTGGCAACATCCTTTTCGGAAATCGAGAACTCCTCGACCCCCGCGTTGGTCGAATCGGCCATGAGCAGATCGGGCTGCATGACACCAATGTACGCCATCTTCTGATAGTCGGCATTCGTGCCGACCGGCGTCAGGTCGAATTTGAAATCGCCCGTATGAACGATCGAACCGTTCGGCGTCGTGATCAGCACACCAAGCGAATCCGGGATGGAATGGATGGTGTTGAAGAAGCCGACCGTAAAATATCTGGTCTTGATCGATGAGTTTTCGTCGATCTCGATGATCGGGGTTTTTTCGAGCCCCTTATGCTCGCTCAGTTTTTTCAGGATCAGAGCTTTCGCAAACCGCGGCGCGTAAATTGCGTCGATCTGGACCTGCTTGAGCAAAAACGGAATTCCGCCGATATGATCCTCATGACCATGCGTGATCACAAGAAACTTTCTCTTTTTGTTCATCCGGATCAGATGATGATAATCGGGAATGACATAGTCTACGCCGAGCAGCTCGTCTCCGGGAAACAGAACGCCGCAGTCTACGATGCAGATTTCGTTTTCGTACTCATAGCAGTACATGTTTTTTCCGACTTCTCCCAGACCGCCAAGCGCATAGATGAGCGTATCGCCCTTCTGGACCTGGTTTTTATTGTAAGCCGGTTTCCTGTTTGTCGAATGCCCTTGATGCTGATTTGATTTGTTTGGCATTATTGACCTCTTTCTAATGAATATCTTAGATACATTATACATTAACTAGAAAAAAAACAGAAGTTAGTACACTTCTGCTTCCGGATCCGTTTTCCATGGATCATTGCGGTCGATCCGGTCATAAAACAGGATGCCCGACAAATGATCGATCTCATGCTGCAGGCAGATAGCCAGAAAACCTTTTGCGCTGATCGTGATATCCTGATCGCGGACCAGATCATAGGCACGCACCTTGATCCGCGCATGACGGAAGGAATGCCCCTCGTGTTCTTCCAGTACAGACAGACAGCCTTCTCCCGAGTCGAGATAGGAATTCTGCACCGATTCCGAAATGATCTTCGGATTGACAAGCGCAAATTCAATATTTTCCTCCTCGTTGTCAGGATCAGGGCAGACGACCGCAAGCATCTGCTTAGGCACACCGACCTGGATCGCCGCAATACCGACCGCAGGACGCAGGTTCTCGCGCTGCGCGATCTCTTCATCCTGGGAATCACGCACATAGGTCAGCATCGCTTCAAGCAGCTGACGATCCTCCGCACTCAGGGGAAGTGCGACCTTTTCGCTCTTTTCGCGGATCTTCGGGTCGTGATCGCTGATAATTGTATCTAATGTTATTTTCATATTTTATTTATCCTCGCCCTTTATTCTAATCCATTTTTTTATCGTTTACAAATCAATTGTATGATAGAATGAGAACATGCCGAAACAAAAGAAAAAATCATCGAAAAGAGAAAAAAAGTTTTTGCGCCGGACAAAACGAAAACAAAATATAAGAGATTTCATCAATCTGATCACCTTTATCCCGCACAGCGATGTTTCGTTGAACCTCGCTGTGATCGGGCTCATGATCTTTGGGACCGCCATGATCAGCTCGACAGCAGTCGCTCAGACAACCAGCTCGGTCAGTACGGTTCTGAATGTACTGGTCAAGCAGATCATTTTTTTGATTTTTGCGTACATCGCCATGCTTCTCAGCAATAAAACGATCACTCTGCGCCGCTTTTCGCAGTATCAAGGTCTGATTTTTGCCGTGTTCGCGATCTCCATGATCGCCCCATTCGGATTCGCCGCCACAGGAGGAAGCCACGCCTGGATCCGGATCGGATCCATCACGATCCAGCCATCCGAATTTGGAAAACCGCTCTTTATCCTGATCTGTGCCGCTTCCGTATACCGGGCAAGACGAAACCGCGAAATGCGGAAGAATTTCTGGACATTCTTTAAATGGCCTGTTGCGTGCCTGCTCGTCACGCTCGCGCTCCTGGCCGCTCAGAAAGATTACGGAACAGCCGCCATTACGCTCGGGATCGTCTATGTATGTCTCATGATCCCATCCTATCCGACACTCAGAAAGACCCAGAGAGCCTTGACAACTCTGCTGGCTGCCGGAGGACTGGCCGTCGTACTGCTGTTTGGAGTCACCAATATCGGAACCGAAGTGCTGAAACAGACCCCTCTGTATCATATTGCCGTACGAATCGAAAACGCCAAAAATCCGTATAATGACATTTACGGGACCGGGTATCAGCCCGCCAACTCCCTCTACGGTATTGCCGACAGCGGATTTATCGGCAAAGGGTTCGGAAACTCCGCCCGAAAATACGGATATCTCACCCAGGCCGACAATGACTATATCCTGGCCGTCACGATCGAGGAAACCGGGATCATCGGCTTTGCGATCATTATCTTCCTGTACGGCGTGATCGAGGCCCGGCTGTTTTACTACGCCATCCGGACACAGGACACGAGCCGGAAGATCATACTGATCGGCACCGGCGCGTATTTATTCTTCCATTTCGTCCTGAATGTGGGCGGGGTCGGCGCCCTGATCCCGATGACAGGGATCCCGCTGCTCTTTATATCGAGCGGCGGCTCCTCGCTGCTGGCCATCTCCATCGCACTTGGATTGTGCCAGCGGCAGATCTCGATCATTTCAGCACAGGAAAGAAAGGGTGAACTGCAATGACAGGAGCATTCTGCGGAAGCTTCGATCCGCTTACGCGCGGGCATCTCGACATTATCGAACGGGCATCTAAAATTACAGATACATTATACGTTTTTGTTGCA
Source organism: Erysipelotrichaceae bacterium OPF54 (assembly GCA_022834735.1). Lineage (GTDB taxonomy): Bacteria > Bacillota_I > Bacilli_A > Erysipelotrichales > Erysipelotrichaceae > Dubosiella. Next base: position 2,532,199 of record BQKD01000001.1, on the reverse strand, counting down.
GTCAATTCCGGCAAACGTTCGATGTACTCGCTCGAGCAGCGGCTCGAATGGCTCGAACAAGCAACCGTCCATCTGCCCAATGTGGAATGCCGGATGCAGAAAGGCCTCGTGATCGAGGCATGCCGAGAAGCCGGAGCCGACATCCTGATCCGCGGCATCCGCAGCGAACAGGACTGCGCCTATGAGCAGAACATGGCCTTCATGAACAGTTATCTCGATCATGAGATCGAAACGATCTGTCTGTTTACGAGACCGGAGTATTATTTGTACTCCAGCTCCAATGTGCGCGAACTCATAAAATACGGACAGGATATTTCCATGTTCGTACCGGACTGTGTATATAAAACGTTGTGTATCAAGGAGGAAGAGTAGAATGAAGACATTGATTGACTGGATGGAAGAAAACGGGTATCCCATCAATGACCCGAAATATTATAAAGAAGCGTGCACGCACTCATCCTATGCCAATGAGCACCATAACGGGATCGATGACAACGAGCGGCTCGAATTCATGGGCGACGCGGTCCTACAGATCTGGAGCGCCCAGCAGCTCTTTGAGATGGAACCGAAAATGCGCGAAGGAAAAATGACAACGCTGCGGGCCCAGACCGTATGCGAAGCCACGCTCGCCCAGCTCAACAAACAGCTGGGCTGGTATAAATATCTTATGCTCGGCGTCGGCGAGGAAAAGTCAGGCGGACGCCATCGGGCCAGCATCCTGGCCGACCACTTTGAAGCGTGCATAGGCGCCGTATATCTCGATCAGGGATACAAAGCCGTAGACGACATCCTTCAGAAAGTGATGAAGCCCGTTTTCGGCGAAGAGAAAAGCGACGAAGTGACCGACTATAAGACCCACCTGCAGGAAGTGATCCAGGCCGATTCCAGAAAAACGCTGCAGTACCGGCTACTCGATGAAACGGGTCCGAGCAACGCCCCGACATTCACGATGGGCGTCTATCTCGACGATATCCAGCTCGGCGTCGGTGTGAGCAGCACCAAAAAGAAGGCAGAACAGAAAGCTGCCAAAAACGCTTTTGAAAAAATGGCAAAATAACCTGGAAAAGGAGGAGTTATGTCTCAAAGCGATATTACAGGACTGATCGAGTTTCTCCCGGAGGAACTCGCCTCTTTTTTTGAGGGAGCCTCTTATTCGCAAAGTCCGGAATTTCATTCAAAAAGACGGGAGCTCAGACTGTATCTCGATCTGAAGGCGCCGCTTCCCTACGAAGCGTATGAGCGCATGATCCATACATTGCGGCTGCACTTTCATGCAAGCATCGACGTAACGATCCGCGCCGAAAAAAGCGAGATCGCCGTCGACGAGCTGGCACGCTATATCAGCTATTTCATCCAAAAGGAAACGCGTCTGCAGTGTTTCCGGTATATCAATCCAAGCAAAGGAGAACAGTCCTATACGTTCTCGACAACCGATGAGCAGAAGGCTGCCGCGATGAAACGCGCATTGAAAAGACTAGCCGAGCTGCTTGAAAAAAGCGGCATCAGCCAGGAACTGAAGGTCGAGCTCAATGCCGACGACCAGCCCGTCGAAGCCGTATTTATTCCGGACATGCCGGTGCAGAAAAAGGCTCCGGAACCGAAAAAGGAAAGCTATGGACGCTATAAAAAAGAAGCACCGGCCCTTGTTAAGATCGCCGACCTGGAAGTCGGAATGGACAATGTCAGCGTGGAAGGACATATTTTTGAGATCGACAACCGCATAACCAAGAGCGGCAAGACGCTGCAGATGCTCTATATTTCCGACTATCAGGAAGCCATGGTCGCCAAGCGGTTTGAAAACAAGCGCCATCCGATCGAAGAAATCGAAGCCGTTAAAAAGGGAATGTTCGTCCGTCTTACCGGCCAGGTGGTTTATGATTCGTATGCGCGGTCCAACTCTTTCATGATCAGCTCTCTGGAAGAGATCCCGGCCCCAAAGCGAAGGGACCCCGAACATGTCAAGCGGACCGAATGGCATGTGCACTCCAATTTTTCGGAAATGGATGGCGTATGCGCGATCGAAGAGTATATCCAGACCGCGTATGACTGGGGCATGGATGCGATCGCGATCTGCGATCATCAGGTCGTTCAGGCCTTCCCGATGGCCCAGCACAAGGTCAGTGCCCTCAACAAGCAGGATCCGGAACGCCGGTTCAAGATGCTGTACGGGTGCGAAATGAGCATGGTCGATCCTTATTATCATATCGTTTATAATAATGATCACCGCCGTCTCGAAGACGCGGAATACGTCATATTCGACCTCGAGACGACCGGTCTTTCCAATCGTCTGGACGAGATCATCGAATTCGGTGCCGTGAAAATGCGCAGCCGGGAAGTGATCGACCGCAAGCAGATGTTCATCAATCCGAAGCGATCGATCCCTGCCAATATCACGAATCTCACCCACATCAACCAGAGCGACGTGGATTCGGCCAGACCGATCGAAGACGTGTTTGACGAGCTTCGCGGCTGGATCGGGGATGCAGTGCTCGTCGCCCATAATGCCACGTTCGATGTCGGCTTCATGAATGCGGCAGCCAGAAAGCTTGGCAGGCCCGAATTCACCAATCCAGTGATCGATACCCTGCCGCTCGCACACGCCATGCTCGATCTGAAACGGTATCGTCTGGGAAATGTGTGCCGTCATTACGGCGTCAAATATGACGGGGAAGGTGCGCACCGCGCCGACTACGATGCCGAAGTGCTGTCCCAGGTGCTTTGTCATATGTTCAACGCGTACAAATCGGATGCCACGCTCGATACGCTCCAGGATAACCAGAGAGAAGACAGTTTCAAAAAAGTGCGGCCGAGCCACGTGACCGTGTTCGCCAAAAACAAGGCAGGCCTCAAGGAACTTTTCGAACTGATCACGCTTTCTCATACGACCTATCTGGCCTACAATGGCAAATCGACAGAAAATGTCGTGGCTGAGCCGAGGATCCCCAGAGAAGAGCTGCTCAAAAAAAGGAAAAACGGCAATCTGCTGTTCGGCTCTTCATGTCAGAACGGGGAAGTGTTCGAAATGGCTCATACGCGCGATCATGAAATTCTCAAAAAGACGATGGAATTTTACGATTATGTCGAGGTGCAGCCGCTCGAATGCTACAGGAACCTGATCGACCGCGGCGCCATCCTGAACGTCGACGATCTGAAAAAGGTCCTCGGCTATATCATGGAAGCGGCCGATGAGCTGGGCAAGCCGGTGCTCGCGACCAGCGATGCCCACTATGTGCATCCGCATGAAAAGCGGATCCGCGACATTTATATCAATGCGAAGGCGATCGGTAATTCACGGCATCCGCTCTATAAATACAATGCCAATGACCGCCGGATGTATCCGGCACCAAGCCAGTATCTGCTGACAACGCGGGAAATGCTGCAGGCCTTTGACTGGATCCCCGAAAAGAAAGCCCGGGAAATCGTGATCGAAAACCCGAACCGGCTCAAGGATCAGATCGAACCGATCTTCCCGATCAAGGATAAGCTGTATCCGCCTGACATCGAAGGTTCGGATCAGAAGCTGCGCGACATCTGTTTCAAAACAGCCCATGAATGGTATGGCGAGAGCCTGCCGGAAATCGTCGAGAAACGTCTGGTGCGCGAGCTCGACAGTATTATCGGCGCCGGATACTATGTGGTTTACTATATTTCCCATCTGCTTGTCAAAAAAAGCAATGAGGACGGGTATCTGGTCGGTTCGCGAGGATCGGTCGGATCAAGCTTTGTGGCCACGATGTCAGGGATCACGGAAGTCAACCCGCTGCTGCCTCATTATATATGCCACAATTGTCAGCATTACGAATTTATCGATGACGAAACCGTAAAATCCGGCTTTGACCTGCCGGACAAGGAATGCCCGATCTGCCACAAGCCGATGCGCGGCGACGGACAGGACATTCCATTTGAGACCTTCCTCGGCTTCGAAGGGGACAAGGTGCCCGATATCGACCTGAACTTTTCAGGAGAATACCAGGCCAATGCCCATGCCTATACGAAAGAGGTTTTCGGCGAGGATCATGTGTTCCGTGCCGGAACAGTCGGTACGGTGCAGGAAAAGACCGCGTATGGCTTTGTGCGCGGCTACGAGGAGGAAATGGGAGTCGCCCAGCCGTTCTCGGAAGCTAAGCGCACCGATCTTGCCAAAGGGTGCGAGGGGGTCAAGCGAACGACCGGACAGCATCCGGGCGGTATTGTCGTCGTGCCTCTCGATATGGATGTGCATGATTTCACGCCCGTACAGTATCCGGCCAATAACCCGTATGCGGAATGGAAGACGACGCATTTCGACTTCCACCAGATCCACGACAACATCCTGAAATTCGATATTTTAGGGCATGTCGATCCGACAGCCATGAAAATGCTCGAGCGGATGACAGGAATCGATGTGACGACCATTCCGATGAATGATCCGAAAACGATGTCGATCTTTTCGTCGCTCGATGGTCTGGATATCGACTCGACCCGGTATTCCGAAGTGACGGGAGCGGCCGGGATCCCGGAATTCGGGACGCCGTTCGTGCGAGGGATCCTTGAAATGACCAAGCCGAAAACGTTTGCGGAGCTGGTCACGATCTCGGGACTATCCCACGGAACCAATGTCTGGCTTTCCAACGCGAAAGATCTGATCGAAGACGGCACCTGTCAGCTCAACGAGGTTATCGGATGCCGCGACGACATCATGGTCGATCTGATGGGCTACGGCCTGCCGCCGAAGGCAAGCTTTACGATCATGGAAAGTGTGCGTAAAGGAAAAGGCCTCAAGCCGGAATGGGAAGAGCTGATGAAGGAAAACAGCGTGCCCGACTGGTACATTGATTCGTGCAAGAAGATCAAATACATGTTCCCGAAAGCGCATGCGGTCGCCTATGTTATGATGGCGGTGCGCATCGCCTGGTTCAAGGTGCACATGCCCGCGTATTATTACTGCCAGTATTTTTCGATCCGCTGCGATGCCTATGATATCGAAACAATGATCCAGGGCGAAGAGGCGATCCGCAAGAGAATGAGCGAGATCAAGATGAACAAGGATGAAAATACGCCAAAGGACAAGGCGATCTACGATACGCTCGAACTGGCTCTCGAAATGGTGCTTCGCGGCTACCGATTCACGAATCTTTCGATTTCCCGGTCGGCTGCGACAGAATTCCGGGTCGATCCGAACAATCCGAAAATGATCATCCCGCCTTTTACGTCTCTTGACGGACTAGGCGCCAACGTAGGAAAGTCGATTGTCAAAGCGCGCGAGGAAAGAGAATTCCTTTCCAAGGAAGATGTGCTCAAGCGGACGCAGATTTCCAAGACGCTGCTTGACAGGATGGACAAGATGGGAGCGACCGAAGGTCTGGATGAAGAAAACCAGCTGACGTTATTTTAACTACGATGAACAGATTTGATACACAGGATCGAATCTGTTTTCTTTTTTGCGTTTTGTTACATTACTTTTTGTCTAATTATAATTTCCTGCCTGTAATATGATATGATGAAAAGGAAAGGTGATTATTTATGTATAAAATACTAGTTGTCGAGGATGACGAGATCATATCAAGAGAAATTGTCTCGTTTTTAAAAACGTGGGGCTACGAGGCAAGAAGAGTCACTCATTTTGACAAGGTGATCGAAACATGGATGGAGTACGGACCGGAGCTTGTCCTCATGGATATCTCGCTTCCGTATAAGAACGGGTTTTACTGGACCGAAAAGATCCGCTCGTATTCGAAGGTGCCGATCATTTTTATTTCCAGCGCCAATGACAATATGAATATCGTGATGGCCATTGCCAGAGGGGCGGACGACTTTATTGCCAAACCGTTCGATCTGCAGGTCCTTGTGGCCAAGATCCAGGCTATCCTGCGCAGAACGTACGATTTTTCAGGCAAGACCGATTTTCTTGTCCACCACGACGTGCAGTTCAGCATGAACGATAACGTCGTGACCTATCAGGGAGAAAGTGTCGAGCTGACCAAAAACGAAGGAAAGATCATGCGCCTGCTCATGGAAAAAAAGGAAACGATCGTTTCGCGCGAAGAGCTGATGGAATATTTATGGAAAACAGACTGTTATGTGGATGAAAACGCTCTGAGCGTCAATGTGAACCGGGTCCGTAAAAAGCTTGCCTCGATCGGGATCGAAAACCTGATCCAGACCCGGAAAGGAATAGGATATATGATCGCATGAGGATCTTTCTTCAGTACTGCTCCGAACGAAAGAGTTTTTTGATCTTCTGCCTCTGGTGTGCGCTGATCGGCGCGCTGCTCTTCTTTTTATACGGACTGCAGTTCGAAGCCTACTGGTACGGCATGGCACTTTGCGGCTGCGGTGCCGTGTTCTGGATCGGCAGCGATTTCTCGAAATACTACAGGACCCATGCGCTCTGGAAGCGGTGCGCGGATATCCATGTGCTCGATCTCGATCTTGAACAGACAACCGACGATCCGGATCTGCAGAGCATTTTTGTCCAGATCGCGCTGGAAAAGAATCATTTGATCTCGGCGTTTGAACAGAAGAGCATGGAGCAGTCGGACTATTTTGCGACCTGGGGACATCAGGTCAAGCTTCCGGTCTTGGCAATGCGGCTCATGCTTGCCAACCATGATATGAATGAAAAAGATTGGAAGCAGCAGATCTTTTCGCTCGAACGCTACTTATCGATGGTGCTGGCGTATCTGCGCATGACCAGCGAGTCCAGCGACTACATATTCCGGGAATTTGCGCTTGATCCAGTCGTGCGCAAAGCGATCCGTATGTTTTCCACGCAGTTCATATACAAGAAGATCCGGCTCGATTTTCAGGAAACTCATCTGAAAGTGCTCAGCGATGAGAAATGGCTGCAATTCGTGATCGAGCAGATCCTTTCCAATGCCGTTAAATATTCGCCTGCCGGATCCATGATCCGCATCTGTTCGATCGGCAGCGACCTGATCATCGAGGATGAAGGCTGCGGTATTTCAAAAAGCGATCTGAAACGAATTACCGAAAAAGGATATACGGGAGAAAACGGCCGCCTCAACAGTTCAGAGTCCAGCGGACTGGGCCTTTATCTCGTGTACTCGATCATGCGCAAGCTGAATCATCCGATCACAATCGAATCCGAACCGCAAAAAGGAACCAAAGTCATCCTTCATCTGCAGGATGACAGTTTTGTAAGAAATGAACAGGAAATGTAAGACCAATCGATAGCATGGACCGGTTGGTCTTTTTATAATAAGGTCAGTTAAGGGAGGAAATAGTATGCCGTTGCTTGAAATAAAAAACTTAAAGAAAACATATACTTCGAGGTTTGGACTTAATCAGGTCCAGGCACTCACCAACGTCAACTTTACGGTCGAACAAGGGGAATACGTTGCGATCATGGGAGAATCGGGAGCAGGAAAGACCACCTTGCTCAATGTGCTGGCTGCGCTGGACCGGCCGACAAGCGGATCGATCCTGCTCAACGGACAGGAAATATCAAATATCAAGGATTCGAAACTATCTGCGTTCCGCCGCAAGCATCTTGGATTTGTTTTTCAGGACTTCAACCTGCTGGATACGTTCAATAACCAGGACAATATCTTTCTTCCGCTCGTGCTGAGCAATGAGAAGTATTCGTCCATGAAAAGGAAACTGGCTCCGCTTGCCAGGAACCTGGGGATCGAGAGCCTGATGAAAAAGTTTCCTTACGAATGTTCGGGCGGACAGAAGCAGCGCATCGCGATCGCAAGAGCGCTCATCACCCATCCGGAACTGATCCTGGCCGACGAACCGACCGGCGCGCTCGACTCAAAAAGCACGGACGAGCTGCTTCGGCTCTTTCAGCATATCAATGAGGACGGGCAGACGATCCTGATGGTCACTCATTCGACCAAATGTGCCAGTCATGCCAAACGGGTCCTCTTTATCAAGGACGGCACGGTATTCCATCAGATCTACCGGGGCGAAAAGAGCCAGGAGGAAATGTACGAAGCCATTTCAGCCACGCTGAACCTGCTCGCAAGAGAGGAAAGCCGTCATGTCTAAGGCATTTTATTTAAAAATGGCATGGGAGAATCTGAGGAAAAACAAAAAGATCTATGTGCCGTTTATCCTGACCAGCATCTTTACGACCATGATGCTGTATATGATCATTGCGCTGGCCAATAACAGTGGAATGCAGAACATGTTAGGGGGAAGCAATATGGTCATGATGCTCAATTTCGGGATCGTCGTCGTAGAATTGTTCATCGTGATCTTCCTGTTTTATACGAACTCCTTCCTTCTTAAACGCAGGAAGAAGGAGTTCGGGCTGTACTCGGTGCTGGGCATGGAAAAAAAGCATCTGGCCCGGGTCATCTTTTATGAGCTGCTGTTCTGTCTTGTGATCTCGCTAGGCTGCGGGCTCGCGCTCGGGATGCTCTTTGACAAGCTGATGTTCCTGATCATCGTGAAAATGCTCGAGACCGAAGTGCCGCTCGGCTTTTCGATCTCTGTGCACGCCCTGATCCAGACGGTACAGTATATCAGCTTTGTCTATGTGGCCATGTTTGTTTACGCCCTTGTGCAGGTCAGCCTGGCTAATCCGATCGAGCTGCTTCATTCCGAGGCCCAGGCAGAAAAGGAGCCGAAAACAAAATGGTTCATTACGCTCCTTGGCATCCTCTTTTTAGGAGCCGGTTACGCGATCTCGCTGACGATCACGAACCCGATCATCGCGATGGTCCTGTTCTTCGTGGCCGTCATCTGTGTCATTATCGGAACGTATCTGCTGTTTACATCCGGAAGCATTTCGCTGCTCAAAGGGCTTGAAAAAAACAAGCGGTACTATTACCGGACGAACCACTTCCTGAGCGTTTCGAACATGAAATTCCGCATGAAGCAAAACGCTGTTTCGCTTGCCAACATCTGTATTCTTTCGACCATGGTGCTTGTCATGCTTTCGACCACCTTGTCGTTATGGACCGGCATGATGGACCTGACCAATCAGATGATCGAAAACGATTATACCGGATCCGTGACCTATTCCGATTTTGAGGATCTTCCTGTGATCGAGTCAGCGGTCGGACAGTTTATGGAACAGGAAGGATTTCAGCCCGGACGCGCAAAGAACTACAACGGGCTCGAGCTGACCATGGCGCCGGATGGCGAAGGGAACTACCGGATCGATTTTTCGGAAAACGCCAGCTATTATACGATCCTCACCCAGCAGGAATACAATAAGCTGACAGACGTTCCTCTGGATCTGACCGAAAATGAAGTCATGATCGCGCCGCAGCGCGGACCAATGTATGACAAGGATACGATCGAGATCGAAGGGAAGGATTATCGGGCGGTCGCGGGCGAAGGATCCGCCATACCGAACGCGAATCAGCAGATGATCAACAACGCTTATGTGCTCGTGGTTGCCGGCGAGCAGCAGCTGCACGATATGTATGATGGCGCGCTGCAGGATATGAAACAGCAGTATCCTGACTATAAACTGATGTATAAGTATTATGTCAATATCGGAGAGGACAATAAGGATCTTGATGAACAGGCTCTTGCCGAAAAGCTGGATGGACTGATCCAGTCGGCTGCCGCGCAAGCCGGCATGGCAGAGCATTCGATCGAGCTTGTGCGTGTCAACAGCAAAAAGACATTGCTGTATGAATTCCGCACCCTGTATGCCGGATTCCTGTTCATCGGCCTGTTTTTGAGCATCCTCTTCATCATGGCCATGATCCTGATCATGTACTATAAACAGATCAGCGAAGGCTATGAAGATGTACGGCGCTATGACATTATGAAAAAAGTCGGTCTGGACGAAAAACAGATCAAGAAGACGATCAATACGCAGGTGCTGACCGTATTTTTCCTGCCCCTGATCGTGGCCGGGATCCACATCTGTTTTGCGTTCCCGATCATTTCGAAACTGCTCAAGCTGCTTTCCCTGTCAAACAACATGCTGTTTGTGTGGACGACGATCGGCTGCTTCACTGTGTTCAGCCTGCTCTATATCCTCATCTACTTTGTGACTGCAAAAGCGTACTACAAGATCGTTTCGACAAAACCGTAAGAAAGAAAAAGGAAGATTACTGGCAGACAGATCTTCCTTTTTCTTCAGGTTTGCTTTGATCCATATTGCATAACCTGCTTTTGCGGATTCATGAAACGGCTGGTTTCTTCCTGGATAAAAAGTGCAAATAATGCGTATTGATACGAGCTTTTTTGAAATCCTGTTTATCTTTTCCAACAATAAAAGATTGCGAAACATGCGCAGTATATTGCATATCATGTGAAGATACCTCTCGCTGTATACGCTTTCATAAAAAAAGCGGTTATAATAAATACTGTCGATAAATGGTATGGAAAAAGCATATCAATCAACAAATAGAGAGGTTTCATAAAATGAAAGCAAGCAATCAATTTAAAGTGTTTAAAAATGAGGGCGGTCAGACAATTTCCACAGTCGATCAGCCTGTTATTGAAAAAGACGGATTGTATTTCAAGGACATTGACGGTTCGGGCGAGCTGAAAGTGTTCTCTGACTGGAGAAATACACCACAGGAACGTGCAGAAGCTCTTGTAAAAGAGATGAGCACAGAAGAGAAGATCGGGCAGGCCTTTGTAACGAGCCGGAATCCGTTTACGAAAGAAATCGGACAGATGGAAAAAATGATGGCAAAGGAAAAAGGGATCGATATCGAGAAGATCGAGAAGAAATCCGACGAAACCGGACTTCTTGACGAAAACAAAATGGAAGGATCCTCGATCTTTGCCGGCTATACGATTCCTGGAACGACCGATTCGATCCTCAAAGATAAGATGCGCAACTACATCCTGCGCAACAACCCGGATCCGGAAACCCTGACAGACTGGCTCAACGAGCTGCAGAAAACGGCGGAAAAAGACAGCAAATTCATTCCGGTTCTCGTTACGACAAACTCCCGCAATGAAAACGGCAAGGTCGTATTCGGTATGAATGATGCGGTCGGCGTATTTCCTGCATGGCCGGGAACGCTCGGTATCGCAGCTGCCGTACTGGGAGCGAAAGATGCCGGTATCGTCAAGGAATTCGGTGAAGCGATCCGCAACGAATGGAATGCTGCCGGACTGAAAAAAGGATACATGTACATGGCCGATGTGGTCACAGACCCTAGATGGCAGCGTATCTATGGAACATTCGGCGAAAATCCGGAACTGATCACGGAAATTTTCGAAGAACTCGTTCCGGCTGTACAGGGATCAAAAGAAGGTGTGACAGCCGATGGTGTTGCGCTTACGATCAAGCACTGGCCAGGGGGCGGCGCCCGCGAAAACGGATTCGACCCGCACTACAAAGAAGGACAGTGGAACGTATACGCGACCGAAAATTCGCTGATCGACTACCATACAAAAGGGTTCATCCCGGCCATCAAATACAATGCGGCATCGATCATGCCTTACTATGCCAAGCCGTCGAAAGAAAAATCGGCAAGCCAGAAAGGCCTGAACGGCGAAGAAATCAACTGGATCCCGGTAGGTTTCGCGTTCAACGATTATATGATCAACGATCTGCTCAGGGATCAGTTCGGATTCAAGGGATATATCAATTCCGACTCCGGGATCATCGACAACATGGCATGGGGCGTGGAAGCGCTCGACCGTCCGGAACGTGTGGCTCTTGCCCTCAACAACGGCGTGGATATGATTTCCGAAGCGTACGCGATCGATCTGGCCAAAGAAGCGTATGCACGTCGCACGAACGGATATTACGACACCCATCCGATCCCTGAAGGATACACTCTCGAACAGATCACGCTGGGCGATGAAGCGCTCGACCGTGCCGCGACCCGCACGCTGACCGAAAAATTCGCACTGGGCATGTTCGATGATCCTTATCGTACGCCGGAAGGCTCGAAAGCGGCGATCACGGACAGCGATGACTGGGCAAAAGCGATGCAGGTGCACAGACAGTCGGTTGTCATGCTCAAAAACCAGAACACACTGCCAGAAACAGATATTCAGGGGAAAACGTTCTACATTGAAGGTTTCGATCAGACAAAAGAAGCTGGAGAAAAATGGACCGAAGCTCTGAAAAAGGAACTGGCCGAAGAAAATGTGACAATCGTGGACGATCACACAAAAGCGGATGTGGCCATCCTGATGGTGTCTCCTCAGTCCGGAAACTACTTTACGGCTACAAAAGGTCTGCTTGAGATCGATCTGTGCGAAAACAAGGTCGTGGCCGATTTTAACGAAGAAGGTCTTCCGCTCGAAACGACACACGAGGAAACGACGGCTGCCGGAATCGGACGTGTTGCTGAAATCGCAAAAGAAGTTCATGCCCGCGGCGGAAAGGTGATCGGAACCGTGAACATCACGATGCCTTGGATGCTTGGAAACCTCGAACCGTACTGCGATGCGCTGCTTGCCGGTTTTGACACGTACACCAAAGCGTTCTTCGATGTGATCTTCGGACGTTTCGCGCCGACAGGAAAACTGCCGATGACCTTGCCGAAAAACGATGCGGTCATCGCGGTCGACGAAAAAGGGATCTGCATCACACCAAACGATCTTCCAGGATATGAAAAGGATGCGTATCTGCCTGATGCGCTCAAAGATGAGAACGGCAAAGGGTATGCCTACAAGGACGCAGACGGAAACTACTACGAATACGGTTTCGGTCTGACCCTGTAATACGATCCGGAAATACTGAATCATGAAACATAAAGGTCTGAACATTTGCTCAGGCCTTTTTTCGTGTTACAATAAAAAAAATAAAGCGAGGTATCAGCGGATATGAAAAAAACAAATGTTGAATTTGAAATGAATGAAGATCTGAAAACCAAATTTGATGATGTGTGCAAGGATCTAGGTCTCGAACCGGATACGGCTATGAACATTTTCGCACAGAAAATGGTCAATGAGCAGGCCGTGCCTTTCGAGATCAATCAGAAAGATATTCCGGTCGACGAGGACGAGGAACGCAGGGCGTTGATCAAAAAAGTAGTCAAAGGTTCATTGATCGGTGCCGGGATCGGACTGGCAGTGTCCGGCGTGTGCAGACTGATCGTGCATTTTGCCAAAAAAGAAGTCCGCAAGGAAGAAAAGAAACTGTTCTTCTGGAAATAACCGGATCGGCTGTGTAAACAGCCTTTTTTTTGTATAATGGATCCATGGAGACGATAAAAAAAGTACAACAGGAATATGAACGGCTTCATTTTGAGAAGGCGCTGCGGCTTCTGGAAAAAGAAGAACCACGGACAGAGAACGGCGTGCTGTGGCTCATCCGCATCAAAAGAGCATTGTATGAATTTGATCACGCGTATGCGCTTTCCAGGACACGGGATGAGCCGGATTTCATGCTTGAACAGGCGAAAAACCTGTTCGCATCCGGGAAAACAAAGGAAGCGAGTTCGCTGCTTGAAACGATGGAACCGACGATCCCGGTCCGTCTGTGTTATGCAGGCGTATTGTCGGAAACCGGAAAGGTCGGCGAAGCGCTTTCGGTTCTCGATGCGATCGACGAGGATCGTTTAGAAGGGTTTCAATTCATGGATCTGCTGCTGCTCAAGGCCGATCTGTATTCCTTTCAGGAAAAAACAAGGGATGCCTTTGAATACTATGAGAAGGCTCTCGACCATATCGATCCATGCATACCGGAAAACTGGCGCAGCCTGCGCGCTATGCTCATCCATCATAATATGGCAGATACGTATGAGCAGCTCGAACAGGAGGACAGAGCCATCGAACTGTATGAGACCGCTCTAGGCGAAATGTATGAACAGAAAAAGACAGATGATACGATCACTGATCTGGCCAGCTATGAAATCGAGCTCCTTCTTTCGGCCGCCAACTGTTACGGCAACAACGAGCAGTTCGGGCAGGCACGCAGGTATCTGGACCAGGCGAAAGGTCAGTTTGATCAGCTGCTGCCGCTGTCCAGACCGTATTTTACGGCCCGCATCCATTATATTTCCGGATTGATCGATATGAATGACGGAAAAGATGAAGAGGCAGCATTTCATTTAAGAAAAGCATTTGACGAACAGCGCCGTCTTGTCAGGAAAGGCCGGGATAAACGGGAGCATCTGGCACGGACCGCGTATTATCTCGGATCGCTTCTTGGCGATGAAGAGAAAGAGGAGAAACTTCGTCTGTTCGAAACAGCCTGCCCTCTTTTCGAACAGGTCGTCGAAAAAGAGCCATCCTTCTATATGGCCGCACTGGCGGACATGGCCAATGAAAAAGGCCGTCTTGCCTCTTCCGGCCAGGAAGCGCTGCAGACCTACAGCGAAGCGATGGGCTGGTATGAAAAAATACTGGAAATGGACCCGGAGGATGCTCTTGCCTACGAATCCCGGCTCGTTGCACGGGTCAATGCGATGAAATACGATCCGTCCGCTTTTGAGGAAAAAGTGAAAAGTCAGCTGGAGTTCCTGCGTCATGACAAGGAGAATGTCCCGTTTGTCTATTCCATATGCGATGCCCTTCTTGCCCAGGATCATTCAAAGAATTTTTTTCGATGGCTCAGAAAATATATCGATTCGCTGCCAGCCGAATTTGAAGCGTGATCACAAAATTGTTCCTTATATAAGGGACTTTTTTCTTTTCGACCATAAAATGAGAAAAATCTCACATTCCGCATAAAGAATCAATTTATATAATACAATTTCACATATTTCGGCGCTTTTTATTCATGGGGAATATCGTACGATAAAAATAGCCGCTAAGCATGGGCGAAACAAATGAATTCGCAATAATTGCAATATAGAACACAATTAATACAATTCAAGAAATGAAACATTGGCTCTATACTGGCAGTGTAATGAAAGCGCAACCAACAGGAGGAAACAAATTATGGAAATGACATTAAGATGGTATGGTCCTGGACATGACACGATCTCGCTTGAAGAGATCCGTCAGATCCCGGGAGTTACTGGAGTAATTACAACACTTTACGATAAAATGCCAGGCGAACTCTGGACACAGGAGGAGATCCACAACCTGAAACAGTATGTGGAGGAAAGAGGTCTGAACCTTTCCGGGATCGAATCGGTAAACGTACATGATTCGATCAAAACCGGAGCGGCTGACCGCGACAAATATATCGATGCCTATATCGAGACACTGGAAAACCTCGGAAAAGAAGGAATTCATCTTGTATGCTACAACTTCATGCCGGTATTCGACTGGACCCGTACAGAACTGGCCCGTGTGCTGCCGGACGGTTCGACCGCTCTTGCCTACAGCCAGACAACAGTAGACAACATGGATCCTACGAAAATGTTCGATTCGATCGCTGGCGATATGAACGGTACGGTCATGCCAGGATGGGAACCGGAACGTATGGAAAAGATCAAAGAGCTTTTCGAAATGTACAAAGATGTCGATGAAGAAAAACTGTTTGAGAACCTTGTATACTTCCTGAACCGCATCATGCCTGTATGCGACAAATACGATATCAATATGGCCATTCATCCGGATGATCCAGCTTGGCCGGTATTCGGACTGCCACGCATCATCACGAGCAAGGAAAGGATCCTTCGTCTGATGAATGCGGTAGACAATCCGCACAACGGCGTGACATTCTGCGCCGGATCCTACGGAACGAACATCAAGAACGATCTGCCGGAAATGATCCGCGCCCTGCCAGGACGTATTCATTTCGCCCATGTAAGAAACCTGAAATTCAACAGCTTCTCGCCGCTTGATTTCGAAGAAGCGCCACATCCTAGCCAGTGCGGCACATTCGATATGTACGAAATCGTAAAAGCGCTGCATGAGATCGGATTCGACGGACCGATCCGTCCTGACCATGGCCGTATGATCTGGGGCGAAGTAGGAATGCCTGGATATGGTCTGTATGACCGTGCCTTAGGTGCTACTTATATCCTCGGTCTGTGGGAAGCAATCGATAAAAACGAAAAGAAAGCTGCGTAGTCAGCTTCTTGGAAGGAAGGATAATCATGAAATTAACAAATAGTGGTCTGAAAGACCGTCAGGCTTGGCTCGATGCAGGATATCAGCTTCCTGCATACGACCGCGAAGCCATGATCGAAAAAACAAAAAACAATCCGACCTGGATCCATTTCGGTGCCGGAAACCTGTTCAAAGCGTACCAGGCAAACGTAGTCGAAACGCTGCTCAACGAAGGGATCCTGGACCGCGGGATCATCGCAGTGGAAGGATTTGACGAAATGATCCTCGCCAACTTCCGCGAACACGACACGCTGGCTCTGCTCGCAACACTGAAAGCCGACGGAAACGTTGAAAAGACAGTCATCGGTTCGATCGCGGAATCGGTGCTGCTCAAACCGGAAAATGAAGAAGAATTCAAACGCATGAAGGAAATCTTCGTGAACCCGAGCCTGCAGATGGCATCCTTCACGATCACAGAAAAAGGGTATGCGCTGACAAATGCGGCCGGAGAATACCTGGAACCTGTTCAGTACGATTTTGAGCATGGTCCGGCGATGCCGCAGTCCTATATGGGAAAAGTGGTCGCGCTTCTGATCGAACGCTTCCATGCCGATCAGCTGCCGATCGCTCTGGTGAGCATGGACAACTGCTCTCACAATGGCGAAAAGCTGAAGGCAGCCATCCTGCCTTATGCCAAAGCGTGGGCAGCGAACGGATTTGTGGAACCGGCATTTGTCGAATATCTCAACGATGAAAGCAAGGTGAGCTTCCCGTGGTCGATGATCGACAAGATCACGCCTAGACCAGACGACAAGGTTGGCGAGATTTTCCGCGAAGACGGGATCGAAGATATGGATCCGATCAAAACGGCACGCGGATCGTTCGTAGCACCGTTCGTCAATGCCGAGGAAACCGAATATCTCGTGATCGAGGACAGTTTCCCGAACGGACGTCCGGCACTCGAAAAAGGCGGACTGATCTTCACAGACCGCGAAACAGTGAACAAAGTCGAAACGATGAAGGTCACGACATGCCTGAACCCGCTTCATACAGCTCTGGCTGTTTACGGCTGCCTGCTTGGCTATACGCTGATCAGCGCCGAAATGCAGGATGAGGATCTTGTAAAACTGATCAAGACGATCGGCTACAAAGAAGGGCTTCCTGTCGTAACGAATCCGGGAATCCTTGATCCGAAGGAATTTATCGATACGGTAATCAATGTCCGTTTCCCGAACCCGTTCATGCCGGATGCTCCGCAGCGTATCGCGACCGATACTTCCCAGAAGCTGAGCGTACGTTTTGGCGAAACGATCAAATCGTATCTGAAAGCACAGGATCTGGATACAGAGAGCCTGGAAGCGATCCCTCTGGTGTTTGCGGGATGGCTGCGCTACCTCATGCAGATCAATGACGCAGGAGAAAAATTCGAAGCGAGCGCAGATCCGCTTCTTGAAGAACTGTGCCCGATCGTTGCAGAGATCAAATTAGGCGATACAGTAACGGTTGCCGATCTGGAAAGCATCCTGACCAATGAAAAGGTCTTTGGGGTAAACCTGATCGAGATCGGTATGGCCGACAAAGTGGTTGCTCTGTTCAATGAAATGAACAAAGCACCTGGTGCGATCCGCACAACACTTCACGATACATTGGAAAAGATTGGCGAATAGGAACATGAATAAAATACTAGAACAGTTCAACGAGATCGGGATCATCCCGGTCGTCGTTCTGGAACATAAAGAGGATGCAGCCCCTCTGGCCCATGCGCTTTGCGAAGGGGGCCTTCCGGCTGCCGAAGTCACTTTCCGTACACGGGAAGCGGCTGCCTGCATTTCAGCCATGCGCCAGGCGCGTCCGGACATGCTGGTCGGGGCCGGAACGGTGCTGAGCGTAGAACAGGTGGACGAAGCGATCAACGCGGGCGCGCAGTTCATCGTTTCTCCTGGATTCGATGAAGAAGTCGTAAGATACTGCATCGAAAAAGACATCCCGGTCACGCCGGGAACATGCACGCCAAGCGACGTGCAGAAAGCGTACCGTCTCGGTCTTGATGTCGTGAAATTCTTCCCGGCAGAACCGGCAGGGGGCATCGCGATGATCAAGGCGATGGCGGCGCCGTACACGATGATGAAGTTCATGCCGACAGGCGGGATCTCGGAAAAGAACATGGAATCGTATCTGAAAGAGGATGTGATCCTGTGCATCGGCGGAAGCTGGATGGTCAAGAAAGATCTGATCGACAGCAAGCAGTTCGACAAGATCGAAGAGATCACGCGCAGCGCGGTGAAGAAATTGAACGAGGTAAGAGGATAATGAAAAAAGTAATCACATTTGGAGAACTGATGCTCCGTTTGGCGCCGGCAGGCTACCTGCGCTTTATCCAGGCAGACAGCTTCGGCGCGACCTACGGAGGAGGCGAAGCGAACGTTGCGGTTTCGCTGGCCAACTACGGACACGACGCGCACTTTGTTTCGAAGCTGCCTGAGCATGAGATCGGGCAGGCGGCTGTCAACTCGCTGAGAAAATACGGAGTGAACACGGACGATATCGTTCGCGGAGGCGATCGTGTAGGGATCTACTATCTGGAAAAGGGAGCGAGCCAGAGACCGAGCAAGGTCATCTACGACCGCAGGGACAGCGCTGTAGCGCTGGCAAGACCGGAAGAGTTCGACTGGGATGCGATCCTGGAAGGGGCCGAATGGTTCCATACGACAGGGATCACGCCGGCGCTCAACGACGAGGTGGCGGCGATCACGCTGGAAGCGATGAAGAAATGCCATGAAAAAGGGATCAAGGTATCGTGCGACCTGAACTACCGCAACAAGCTGTGGAGCAAGGAAAAAGCGAACAAGGTGATGAGCGAGCTGGCCAAATACATCGATGTGTGCATTGCCAACGAAGAGGACGCGAAAGACGTGTTCGGGATCGAAGCGGCAAACACGGATATCCATGGCGGGCAGATCAACCACGAAGGATACAAGGATGTGGCCAAACAGCTGATGGATACGTTCGGGTTCGAGAAGGTGGCGATCACGCTGCGCGAGAGCATCAGCGCCAACCGCAACCTGTGGAGCGCGATGCTGTACGACGGAACAGACTACTGCTTCTCGAAGAAATACGATCTGAACATCGTGGACCGCGTAGGCGGAGGCGACAGTTTCGGAGGCGGGCTGATCCACGCGCTGCTGAGCGGAAAGAACAGCCAGGAAGCGATCGAGTTCGCGGTAGCGGCGAGCGCACTGAAGCATTCGATCGAAGGGGACTACAACCTTGTGAGCGCAGAAGAAGTGGAAAAACTGGCGCAGGGCGACGGTTCCGGACGTGTTCAGCGTTAATAGAAAAATAAGATCTTAAAGAGAAGAATAAAAATATACCAGCCATACAGGCTGGTATATTATTGAGCGGACGGTTCGATCCGATGCCGTTCCTTGTATTCCTTTGGGGACATTCCGTATTCTTTGACGAATGCACGATAAAAATTCGAGTAATTCTTGAATCCGGACTGTTCGCACGCCTTGGTGATGTCAGTGTCTGAAAGAATGGCGCTGCACACCATATTCAGGCGCTTTTTGATGATGTACTGATGTACAGACATTCCTACATGCGATTTGAATAAATGCGAAATATAGTATTTTGAGATATAAAAAGTCTGAGCCAGCGAATCGAGCGAAATATCCTCATCAATATGGATCTTTATATAATTGAACAGGCTTTCCGCCAAACTTTGTCCTTCTTTTAATTCATAAGGATGGTCCTGTTCGTAAAGCATCTGATTGATCGACAGTATCACGTCGCAGCAGCAGAGCCGTTCCTGAACGTGCTTGCCGAACTCGTCGTAATGAAGGCTTTCGAGAAGACTTAATATTTTAGCCTGCATATTGTTGGCCGTCAGGTTGTCGAGATGGTGATGATATCGTTTCTCTTGAACGACCGGTTTTTCCAGATAGCCGAAGCTTTTATCCATTTCTACCAGCTTTTTAAAAAAGTGATCGGAAATCCAGAGCGTAAAGCGCCGGTAAGGCACTTTGGTCGTGTTGATCTGCGAATAATGGAAAATACCGGGAGGAACGATGATCAGATCTCCGGGTTCGAGTTTATAGGACTTGTCGGCAATATATGCGGTGACCTCTCCTTCCAGAAAGAAGAGCACCTCATAATAGTCATGCTTGTGCGTATTGACTTTATTCAGGTTATTGTCCGTATAATAATATAATTCGAAGTCAGGTTCGATCATATTCTGACGCTGACTGAATTCGCTGCGTAGGTTTTCTTTCATAAATATATCTTAGCAAAAAGAGGAAAAGATTATCATTTAAGTGCCCTTTAAAGTTCTATATATTCCCATACAGTTTTTTGTACGGCACATGGTGGGTCATTGTGCCGTATGCCGGCCCGGACATTTAAAATTCCTAATTGGTTGCTGTATTTATAAGAAACGTTTTCAAACCGGGCCTGATTTGCCGGACTGATCCTGCATGAGCACGATCGGTCCGGCTTTTTATCGTTCTTGAGCAGGATGACCGTGCCTAATTGGGAGGATGTCATCCTGAAACGAATGGAAGAGGAATGTTCTGTTAAAGGGAAACAGACAGTTGCTTGTATCGTCTTCTGAATTGTTCCATACTGAACGTGATAAGGAGAAAAGAGTATATGAGTACAGGAAGTATTTTAAAAGCATTGCGCAATGCGTCGATGATGACGCAGGAAAGTCTGGCAAAACGAGTACATGTTACACGTCAGGCTGTTTCCCGCTGGGAAAATGATGAAACGATTCCCGGCCCGGACATGCTCCTAAAGCTGTCCGCTCTGTTTGAGGTGTCGATCGATGCCTTGCTGGAATCGGAGCAGGTTCGATACTGCGAGTGCTGCGGCATGCCGATCGAGCCTTCGATCATGGGAAAAACCAAAGATGGAGAGATAGATCCAAGATACTGCAAATGGTGCCTGGCCGATGGTCAGTTTATTTACACAGAGGTCGACCAGATGCTTGATTTTCTCGTTTCTAACGTTCCGCAGGAAGGGATGAGCGAGCAGGAGTGCCGGGAACTCTACAAAAGGCAGCTGAGAACCTTGCCGTACTGGAAACAAAAAATGATTCAGGAAGCAAAGTGAAATTTTAAAATTGTGCAAATGAGAAAGTTCGCCAGAAGACAGAGGGAAGGATCTGTCTTTTTTTTCGTGGAATCCGAGCGTATTTACTGTAAGCGGGAAAAAGAACCGCGTATAGTTAAAGGCCCCTGTCTGTGAGATACTTCTCGCAAATAGGGGCCCTTTTTCTTTCGGGTTATACGCATTGTTCTTTGACTTCTGCATTCCACGGCATCATCTGATCAAGGATCTCGTCACTCAGCTGCCCGATCTTTCCCCTCAGTTTTTCCAACACGTACAGTATGTATTTGTACGGTACCAGTCCGTTGGCTTTCGCACTTTCTACGACCGAATACAGTACGCCGCAGCTTCGGGCTCCTCTCGGACTTCCCGAGAACAGCCAGTTGCGCCGTCCGATCGCGAAGCTTCGGATCGTTCTTTCCGATAACGAATTGGTCATCGGTACATTGCCGTCTTTTAGATAAATCTTCAGTCCTTCTTCGTTATCTACCAGATAATTCAGGGCCTGTTTTTCCTTTTGGGTTGTCCAGCCTTCTGTGGCCAGGGCTGTTTTTGCGCACACGAAAACCTGCTCCACGAGCCCTCCTTCGCGCAGCATCCTTTCTTCTTTTCGTTCTTTTGGCTTCAGTTTCTGAAGCTTCGCTTCGATACGGAAAATCTTCATGATCTGTGTAAGTATCTTCACTGACACGGATCCTGCTGCTTCCTTCAGGCCTTCCAGAGCATCTACAAAGTACCTTCTGGCATGAGCCCAGCACAGTGCTCTTTCGTCATGATCGACCTGATTGTATCCGGCATAGTCGTCTGTGATCAATATCCCTGCGAATCCTTCCAGATAATCGGCGGCATACTTTCCGCCTCTTCCGGGCTGATAGTCGAACAGCCGCATCGGATGTTCGCTTTCCTGTATCGAACTGTACACCCACATATACGACTTGTTCGTATTCCTGCGCCCCTCTTCCTTCATGACCTGGATGGTCGTTTCGTCGCAGTGTATATACTCCTCTTTCAGCAGGTGACTTTTCATCCGTTCGATCAGCGGTTCGAAATAACTCTCCGATCCCAGCATCACCCAGTTGGACATCGTTCTTCGGCTCACAGGAAGCTTCCAGCTCTTCCATTCCTTTTCCTGCCGGTAATAGGTCACGCCTTTGACAAACCGTTCGTTGGCCACATAGGCCAGGGCCTGCGCGCTCGCAAAAGAACCGGGGATCAAAGCGGCCGGCGCGTCTGTCTTATAAAGAACGCCTTCCCCGTCATTCATGCAGGCAGGGCAGGCGTAGGTTTCTGTATAAATGTCTTCGATGATGATCTGCGCAGGGAGGACCTTTACGATCGTGTGCGCTTTCTGGAAGGGAGTCCAGGTCGTCCGTACGGTTCGGACAGCGGCGGCGCTCATGCGCCTTGACTGTCCCTGTACGTTCTTCCTGTTTCGGTTCCGGATAATCCATAGTGAACAGAGGTTCCATATTGGCCATCATCTCAAGCGCGGCTGCCTTTTCGCTCTTCCGGCCGAAAAGCATCTTCTGAAGCTTGCGGATGATCTCGTCCTTCTGTTCGATCTTATCGTACAGCTTTTCGATCAGTTCCGATTGTTTCTCGATCTGCTCGGACTGTTTTTTCAGCTGCTCGTTCATGATTTCCAGAATCTTTTGAATTTCTATGCTGGATCCGTTGTCCTGTGCGAAGTAACCATCTTTCATGACCCGACTATAACACACTTGGAAAGGCTTTTCCATCACACAATATATGCACGTTTTCGTGCTGGACGAATCGCATTTTTCTGTACAATGCTCAGTCCGTCAAGCAGCCATCTGAGCTCCTGTTCGCTCAGCGCAATGACTTCTTCCTCCGTTCTGGGCCATTGAAATTTTCCGTTCTCTAGACGCTTGGTGATGAGCATGAACCCATCCTCTTCCCAAAGCAGTCCTTTGATGGTGGAAGTCTTTCTGCCGCAGAACAGGAAGAGGATATTCTGACGCGGGTCCAGCTTCATGGAAGATTGAACCAGCAGGCACAGGCCGTCAATGCCTTTGCGCAGATCCGTGTAGCCGGGACGGATGTACACATGATCGATGCGGTTAAAATCAAGAGATCTCATAATGAATCGAGGACCGTTCGAATCAGCACCGGTTCCGTATGATTATGGATATAGATCTTGCCTTTGGAAGACTGAATAACGATAGCTGGCCGATCCGATCCGGTTTGTTTCCTGGGACCCGGATCAGGAAGGCGGACTTCAGCAAAAGAAGAATAGGTATTCGAATTCTGTTTTGATTCGCTCATGAAAAAACCTCCAGTTCATAGCATCAATATACTCAATGAACTGGAGGCTGAATACCCGCGGTTCTTTTTCCCGCTTACTATTTACTGCGTATGTAAGCGGTTAACGATGGAAAAAAGCCGCAAAATTGACGCAGCAACCTGTCCTTTAAAAATATTTAAAAAATATATAAAAAAGTGTTGACAGATAAAGTGTGGAGAGGTATTATAAGTGAGCGTCAAGAACGACGCAGAAAAGAAAACATACGAAACGCTTCCGAAGAAAGAAAAAAACTTTAAAAAAAGTGAAATTCTTTCTTGACGAAACGAAAAGGAAGAGTTAGTATAAACGAGCTGTCGGAAACGGCAGCGAGGGACGATCTTTGAAAACCTGACAGAAACGAATAGTTTTAGAAGAAAAAAACGTACAAGTACGAGAGAACTAAAATTACACGTCGATTTCTTGAGAAACACCTGAAAAGAAAAAAAGAGATAACAGAAACAAAAAAAGAGTCAATATCAAATGGAGAGTTTGATCCTGGCTCAGGATGAACGCTGGCGGCATGCCTAATACATGCAAGTCGAACGAGGCATCTTCGGATGCCTAGTGGCGAACGGGTGAGTAACACGTAGGGAACCTGCCCATGCGGCCGGGACAACTTCCGGAAACGGATGCTGATACCGGATAAGGAAAGCGAAGGCATCTTTGCTTTGTTAAAGGAGCTACAAGGCTCCGCGCATGGATGGACCTGCGGTGCATTAGCTGGTTGGTGAGGTAAAGGCTCACCAAGGCGACGATGCATAGCCGGCCTGAGAGGGCGAACGGCCACACTGGGACTGAGACACGGCCCAGACTCCTACGGGAGGCAGCAGTAGGGAATTTTCGTCAATGGGCGCAAGCCTGAACGAGCAATGCCGCGTGAACGAGGAAGGTCTTCGGATCGTAAAGTTCTGTTGAGAGGGAAAAAGGGTCACCAGAGGAAATGCTGGTGAAGTGATATTACCTTTCGAGGAAGTCACGGCTAACTACGTGCCAGCAGCCGCGGTAATACGTAGGTGGCGAGCGTTATCCGGAATGATTGGGCGTAAAGGGTGCGTAGGCGGCCTGTTAAGTCTGAAGTGAAAGGTACCGGCTCAACCGGTACAGGCTTTGGAAACTGGCAGGCTGGAGGACAGGAGAGGGCGGTGGAACTCCATGTGTAGCGGTAAAATGCGTAGATATATGGAAGAACACCAGTGGCGAAGGCGGCCGCCTGGCCTGTTACTGACGCTGAGGCACGAAAGCGTGGGGAGCAAATAGGATTAGATACCCTAGTAGTCCACGCCGTAAACGATGAGGACCAAGTGTTGGGGAAGACCCAGTGCTGCAGTTAACGCAGTGAGTCCTCCGCCTGGGGAGTATGCACGCAAGTGTGAAACTCAAAGGAATTGACGGGGGCCCGCACAAGCGGTGGAGTATGTGGTTTAATTCGAAGCAACGCGAAGAACCTTACCAGGCCTTGACATAGGGTGCGAAGCTATGGAGACATAGTGGAGGCTAACATCCATACAGGTGGTGCATGGTTGTCGTCAGCTCGTGTCGTGAGATGTTCAGTTAAGTCTGGCAACGAGCGCAACCCTCGTGATGTGTTACCAATATTGAGTTAGGGACTCACATCAGACTGCCGGTGACAAACCGGAGGAAGGCGGGGATGACGTCAAATCATCATGCCCCTTATGGCCTGGGCTACACACGTACTACAATGGCGGCAACAAAGGGCAGCGAGGCAGCGATGCCGAGCGAATCCCAAAAAAGCCGTCCCAGTTCGGATTGGAGTCTGCAACCCGACTCCATGAAGTTGGAATCGCTAGTAATCGCGGATCAGCATGCCGCGGTGAATACGTTCTCGGGCCTTGTACACACCGCCCGTCAAACCATGGGAGTGGGCAATGCCCGAAGCCGGTGGCGCAACCTGAAAAGGAGCGAGCCGTCGAAGGCAGGGCCGATGACTGGGGTTAAGTCGTAACAAGGTATCCCTACGGGAACGTGGGGATGGATCACCTCCTTTCTAAGGAGAAAGCGAAGAAGGTGTAAAGACGTGAGAAGGAGTTCTGTCAGGTTTTCAGGGATTGTCCTGAGAGCAGAAATCGATCTTTGAAAATCATCATACACAAATTTGAAGAAAAGACACAATAGATAAGAAGAGAAGAGGTCTTGAAAGCAAGTTGTGGAAGATAACACTGAGAAACAGTTAAAGAAATAACAGTTTTCATCAAAAGAAGAAAAATCTTGTAGAAAGCACATTGAAAGAAACTAGAGAACCAACTGATCAAGTAGGCAAGGGCGTACGGAGGATGCCTGGCCACTCGAAACTGAAGAAGGACGCACCGAACTGCGAAAAGCGGCGCCGAGCTGTAAGGAAGCGAAGACACGCCGATGTCCGAATGGGGGAACCCGGCATAGAGAAAGCTATGTCATCCTCGGATGAAAAAGATAGTCCGAGAGAGAGGTACCCGGGGAACTGAAACATCTAAGTACCCGGAGGAGAAGAAAACAAAAGTGATTCCCCGAGTAGCGGCGAGCGAAAGGGGAGCAGCCCAAACCATCGGGAGATGGGGTTGAAGGGGTTCTGAGAAAGCAGAAGCAGAAGATAGCCGAACGTGAACGGAAGCACGGCCGAAGAAGGTGAAAGCCCTGTAGGCGAAATCGGAAGCGGAAGCGAGGAACACCCTGAGTACGGCGAGACACGAGGAATCTTGTCGGAAGCAGGCGGGACCATCCGCCAAGGCTAAATATAAACGAGTGAGCGATAGAGAAAGAGTACCGTGAGGGAAAGGTGAAAAGAACCGCGGGAGCGGAGTGAAAGAGAACCTGAAACCGTATGCCTACAAGAAGTCAGAGCCCGTCAAGGGGTGATGGCGTGCCTTTTGTAGAATGAACCGGCGAGTTGCGTCAGGATGCGAGGTTAAGCTGGAAAGAGCGGAGCCGAAGCGAAAGCGAGTCTGAATAGGGCGAAGAGAGTAGACTGATGCAGACCCGAAACCGGGTGATCTAGCCATGGGCAGGTTGAAGCAGAAGTGAAATTCTGTGGAGGACCGAACCGACTACCGTTGAAAAGTTAGCGGATGACCTGTGGCTAGGGGAGAAATTCCAATCGAACCCGGAGATAGCTGGTTCTCCCCGAAATAGCTTTAGGGCTAGCGTCGGCCGATGAGCGAGGGAGGTAGAGCACTGAATGCATGATGGCCCCATCCCGGGGTACTGAATGCAATCAAACTGCGAATGCCCTCGAAGGAGAAGGCCGGCAGTCAGACTGTGGGTGATAAGGTCCATGGTCGAGAGGGAAACAGCCCAGACCGCCAGCAAAGGTCCCGAAATACAGGCTAAGTGGAAAAGGATGTGGGGACGCACGGACAGCTAGGAGGTTGGCTCAGAAGCAGCCATCCTTTGAAGAGTGCGTAACAGCTCACTAGTCGAGTGGCCCTGCGCCGAAAATGTACCGGGGCTAAGCCTGATACCGAAGCTGCGGATATGGAAACATATGGTAGGGGAGCGTTGCATGCAGGAAGAAGTATCATCGCGAGAGGATATGGACAGCATGGAAGTGAGAATGCCGGTGTGAGTAGCGAGATGCAGGTGAGAATCCTGCACACCGGAAGCCCAAGGATTCCAGGGGAAGGTTCGTCCGCCCTGGGTAAGTCGGGACCTAACGCGAGGCCGAAAGGCGTAGCGGATGGAAAGCAGGCGGAGATTCCTGCACCCGCGCGATACGAGGCGAAGGAGTGACGGAGACGGGATAGGCAGCCCTCTGAACGGATTGAGGGCCAAGCGCAGCAGTCGGATACCAGGCAAATCCGGTATCGGAAGACAGGGCGTGAAGGGGAAGCGAAATCTGCGGAAAGTAGCGAAGTGCCGAATACGGCTTCCAGGAAAAGCTTCTAGCATAGGGGTATCGAGCGGCCCGTACCAAAACCGACACAGGTGGGCAGGCAGAGAATGCCGAGGTGAGCGAGAGAACTGTTGCCAAGGAACTCGGCAAAATGGCCCCGTAAGTTCGCGAGAAGGGGCGCTCATGAAAGTGAGCCGCAGTGAAAAGGCCCAAGCGACTGTTTAACTAAAACACAGCTCTCTGCGAAGCCGCAAGGCGAAGTATAGGGGGTGACACCTGCCCGGTGCTGGAAGGTTAAGGGGATCTGTCAATCGGAGACGATGAAGCAGTGGTCCGAAGCCCCAGTGAACGGCGGCCGTAACTATAACGGTCCTAAGGTAGCGAAATTCCTTGTCAGGTAAGTTCTGACCCGCACGAAAGGTGTAACGATTTGGGCGCTGTCTCGGCAGCAGGCTCGGTGAAATCTTAGTACCTGTGAAAATGCAGGTTACCCGCAACTAGACGGAAAGACCCCATGGAGCTTTACTGCAGCTCGGCATTGGGTACTGGACGGACATGTACAGGATAGGTGGGAGACGAAGAGACATACACGCCAGTGTATGAGGAGTCGATGTTGGGATACCACCCTTGTGCGTCCGGGGCCCTAACCCAGGTCCGTGAACCGGATCGGGGAGAGTGCCAGGCGGGCAGTTTGACTGGGGCGGTCGCCTCCCAAAGAGTAACGGAGGCGCCCAAAGGTACGCTCAGGCTGGATGGAAACCAGCTGACGAGTGCAAATGCAGAAGCGTGCCTGACTGTGAGAGCAACAACTCGAACAGGGACGAAAGTCGGGATTAGTGATCCGGCGGTGCCGAATGGAAGGGCCGTCGCTCAACGGATAAAAGCTACCCTGGGGATAACAGGCTGATCTCGCCCAAGAGTTCACATCGACGGCGAGGTTTGGCACCTCGATGTCGGCTCATCGCATCCTGGAGCTGGATTCGGTTCCAAGGGTTGGGCTGTCCGCCCATTAAAGCGGTACGCGAGCTGGGTTCAGAACGTCGTGAGACAGTTCGGTCCCTATCTGTTGTGGGCGAAGGAGATCTGAGGGGAGCTGTCCTCAGTACGAGAGGACCGGGATGGACCTGCCTCTGGTGCATCGGTTATCACGCCAGTGGTACAGCCGGGTAGCCAAGCAGGGAAGGGATAAGCGCTGAAAGCATCTAAGCACGAAGCCCACCCCGAGATGAGATCTCCCATTCTGAAAAGAAGTAAGGCCCCTCAAAGACGATGAGGTAGATAGGCCGGAGATGGAAGCGCAGCGATGTGCGGAGTTGACCGGTACTAATCGGCCGAGGACTTGATCAGAAGAGATGAAGACGTCCGCGACTTGCCAAGACCGATTGTGGAAAAGGGTGTATGGTGATTTTGAAAGATCGATGGAAAGCGTGAAGAGAAGATCCGGTGGCGATGGCGGGGTGGAAACACCTGTACCCATCCCGAACACAGAAGTTAAGCACCCCAGCGGCGACGATAGTTGGCCTTGCGCCTGCGAAAATAGCTCGCTGCCGGGTCTTTTTTTTGCTTAAAAAGGACTTGGAATCTTTTCCATATGTGATATAGTTGAGACGAAAAAACATGACAGGGGCGCCGAAAGGCTGAGATGTGCATAGGCACGGTCCCTTTGAACCTGATCCGGTCAGTACCGGCGGAGGGAGTCATATCGAATAAATGATCGACAGACGCTCTTTGAAGGTGTCTGTTTTTTTATAGGAAAGGAAGGGATTATGCAAAAAAAGAACCTGCAAAGGATCGTTCTTCCCGTGCTCGTCTTCATTTTTGTGATCGGAGGATGGGAAATCTATGTACGCGCATTCCATATCTCCCTGTACATTCTGCCTGCTCCTTCAAAAGTAATCCAGGCCCTGGTGCAAAACCGGGATATCCTCATGAAACATTCGATCGTCACTCTTGAAGAAGCTTTGCTCGGACTTGGAATCAGTACTGTATTCGCGATCCTTATATCGATCGGCATGGATCTGTCGAAAACGATACGAACAAGCCTTTATCCGTATCTGATCGTGACACAAACCGTTCCTGTCATGGTGCTCGGACCGCTCTTTTCGATCTGGTTCGGCTTTGATCTGCTCCCAAAGGTACTGATCGTTGTCTTCATGTGCTTTTTTCCGATAGCCGTTTCGCTTACTGATGCCCTGCAGCAGGTCGATCCAAAAAAAATCAATCTGGTAAAAAGCTTCGGCGCCAGCACATTTCAGGTTTATTCCATCGTAAAGATTCCTGCAGGAGCGACCGGACTGTTTTCCGGACTAAAGGTAGCTGCCACGTATTGTGTAGGAGGAGCGATCGTTGGCGAATGGCTGTCCAGCAGCGCCGGCCTGGGCTATTACATGCTGCGTGTGAAGAACGGCTACATGCTCGATAAAGTATTTGCCTGTGTCCTGCTGATCGTATTATGGAGCGTCCTCTTGAATGTGGGCGTTTCCGTCCTGGAAAAGCTATGCTTTCCCTATTTAAGAAAAGGAGAAGGAAAATGAAGAAAACGAAAAGAAAGACAAACTGGATGAAAGGAGTTATTGCGGTGGCTGCATGCGCCCTGGCATTTACGGGATGCAGCGACGCTTCATCTCAAACCGAGAAAGACAAAACCGAAACAGTAAAACTAATGCTCGACTATGCCCCCAATACAAATCATACGGGATTTTATGTCGCTCAGAATAAAGGATATTATGAGGAAGAAGGATTAAATGTGGAAATCATCGAACCTGGCGACAATGCCACCACGTCCATGGTAGCAGCCGGAAAAGCCGACTTTGGCGTGTCTTATCAGGAAGATGTCACGTACGCTCTTACGAGCGAGGATCCGCTGCCAGTCAAAACGATCGCTGCCATCGTACAGCACAATACATCCGGATTTGTAGCTCTTGAAAGCATGGGCATCGCTTCGCCAAAAGATTTCGAGGGAAAGACCTATGCCGGCTGGGGCGCACCAAGCGAAGAAGCCGTCATTCATGCACTCATGAACGAGGCAGGAGCCGACTTCAGTAAACTGACCATTGTCGGAGCCGACGGTTCCGGAATTGCCGGATTGTCGGATGAGACCGGACCTAATAAAGTGAATCTGGGCTGGGAGTTTTACGGCTGGGCCGTCATTCAGGCAAAGCAGGCAGGCTATGATGTGAAGTACATTCCGCTTTCCGAGCTCGACAAACGACTGGACTATTATACTCCTGTCATCATCGCCAACGATGATACGATCGCCAATGATCCGGAAATGGTAA
The DNA here is from genome assembly GCA_022834735.1 of Erysipelotrichaceae bacterium OPF54. Taxonomy (GTDB): domain Bacteria; phylum Bacillota_I; class Bacilli_A; order Erysipelotrichales; family Erysipelotrichaceae; genus Dubosiella. The sequence goes on along the minus strand of BQKD01000001.1, from coordinate 2,501,850 downwards.
AAAAATTTATGGCAGCTACGAAGAAAGGCTATGAATACGCGATCGAAAATCCGCAGGAAGCCGCAAAGATCCTGCATGAAGAGGCCCTGCCTGATACTGATCTCTCGTTCCTGGAAGCTTCGCAGGAATATTTGAGTAGTCAGTATGCAAAAGATGCTGAAAGCTGGGGACGAATGAAAGATTCTGTGTGGAACGGCTATACCGAATTTATGTATGAATGCGGGCTCATCGATCATACGATCAGCGCGCAGGATCAGTATACGAATGAGTTTGTTCAATGAAGCTGAAAGTAGAACATTTGAGCCTCGCCTTTGACAGCCGCCCCGTACTGAATGACATTTCGTTTGATGTGCACGACAGAGAATTTGTCTCGATCCTCGGCCCTTCCGGCTGCGGCAAATCCACGATCCTCAACATTCTGGCCGGTGTCCTGGAAGGGTATGAAGGACGTATAGAAGTAGATGGCAGCCCGCTTGGCAAAGCGGGCCGTCATTTCGCCTATATGCCTCAGAACGATCTTCTTCTGGAGTGGCGGACCATCCTCGACAATGTGAGCCTGTACGGAGAAATCCATCACGACCGCACCTTGAAACAGAAGGCTCTGGCCCAGTTCAAGACATTTGGCCTGGAAGGGTATGAAAAGGCATATCCGTCGGCATTGTCAGGCGGTATGCGGCAGCGAGCCGCTTTTCTTAGAACTTCGCTTTGCAATGCCGATATCCTGCTTCTCGACGAGCCGTTCGGAGCACTGGATGTCATAACGCGCAATGAAATGCAGGACTGGCTGCTCGGGCTGCGCGAACGATACGAGCGTACCACGCTGCTTGTCACCCACGATATCGATGAGGCCCTCTATTTGTCGGATCGGATCGTGATCCTTTCGGCCAGGCCGGCCAGGATCCTGAAGGAGATCGATCTGAGAAAAGAAGGAAAATCGAGAGACTGGCTTTTTTCGCAAAGCCGTCTGAAAAAAGATATTTATGATCTTCTGAAAGGAGAAAACCATGCATGATGCCCATTTTCATTTCTCGGATGAAATCATCCGGCTGCAGGACAAACATGACATTCCTTCGTTATGCAATGCGGCCGATCCGAAAGAGTGGAAGCACATAGAAAAGAGCCGTATCCGGTGTTCGTGCGGCATCCATCCATGGACTGCAGATCGTGTCAGCCTGAAAGAAATGCGCCCTTTGCTGGAACAGGCAGATATCATAGGAGAAATCGGTATGGATTCCTGCTGGTGTTCTGTCGATCCTGCGATCCAGAAAAAAGTATTTACTGAACAAATCAAGTACGCATATGCGAATAAGAAGCCGGTCATTCTCCATACCAAAGGACAGGAAAAGGAAATTCTTGATATCATACGCGAATATCCGAATAGGTATATCGTGCACTGGTACTCCTGCAACCAATATATCGAAGAGTACAACGAGATCGCTTCCTATTTCACGATCGGGCCATCGGTCGTACGGGACCAGGCAGTTGCCAGTGTAGTGCGCAACGTGCCAATCCGAAAGCTTCTGATCGAAAGCGACGGGATCGATGCAGTCGAATGGGCTGTCGGACACCGGAATTATATCGAAGCTTTAAAGAACTCGATCGAAACGATCGCGGCGATCAAGGGGTTGTCTGTGTCCGGAACGGAAAAGATACTGGATGCAAATTTTGAACGAATGATCAATATAAGAATGCCTATGAGTTATAGATAGATATAGTTTATAAGTAATTGATATAGATATTAAAGGGAGTTATCGTATTTCTGTATCAAAGGAGGTATAGAATATGACAATGAAAATGGAAAAACTCCATTTGACATCAGAGTGGGACAAAACATTCCCGAAAAGCGATACAGTGGATCACGAAAAAATAGAATTCATCAACCGGTACGGTGTGACGCTTGCGGCTGATCTGTATCGTCCGAAAGGAGCGGTCGATGAGAAGCTTACAGCGATTGTGGTCAGCGGACCGTTCGGCGCAGTAAAGGAACAGTCATCCGGACTGTACGCACAGGAACTGGCAGAGCGCGGGTTCCTGACCATCGCTTTCGATCCGTCTTTTACCGGAGAATCCGGAGGATTTCCAAGAAATGTTGTCTCTCCGGGCATCAATACCGAAGATTTCAGCGCCGCCGTTGATTATTTGAGCACACGTGCTGATGTGGATCCTGAAAGAGTCGGTATCCTGGGAATCTGCGGCTGGGGCGGCATGGCCGTCAATGCGGCTGCCAATGATCCGCGCATCAAAGCGACAGTTGCGAGCACGATGTACGATATCTCACGTGTCAATGCGAACGGATATTTTGATGCGGATGATTCGAAAGAAGCCCGCAACGCGGTCCGCAGACAATTGTGCGCGCAGCGTACAAAAGATTACAAGGAAGGCGAATACGCTCTGGCAGGCGGACTGCCGGATGTCCTTCGGAAGATGCGCCGCAGTATGTCAAAGATTACTGGGCCTATTGTGACATCCTCCCCCACCTGAAGAGGTGGAGGCTTCCTTTCGCTTAAAAAGCGAACAGTCGGTTCTCGTTCGAGCAGTCTATTGACCACAGCATAAGCGAGCTATCCCCGTGTGTCCCACGGTTCTTTTTTATTTACAGGGTATGCCAATACGATCCGCATGCCTTCCGCTCTTATATTGATTGCGGCATTGAGATCCCTATCGTGATGGCTTTTGCAGTTCGGACAATCCCATTCCCGCATGCCGAGATCTTTTGTTTCCGGGTTCTTATATCCGCACACAGAGCAGGTCTGGCTGGATGGATACCATTTGTCGATCCGGATCAGCTGTTTTCCTTGATCTTCTAATTTGTACTTCAGGAAAGTAGTGAACATGCCCCATCCGTTGTCATGGACCGATTTGCCGAAATGCAGCGACCTTGCCATCGTCTTCATATCCAGGTCTTCTATGCAGACGCAGTCATACGCATTGACGATCTCTCTTGATCGCTTATGCAGGAAATCCTTTCTTTGATTAGCAACCTTTTCATGCAATTTTGCGACCTTGATCCGCTGTTTTTCCCAGTTTCTGGAGCCTTTCTGCATGTGCGACAGCTTTCGCTGTTCCCGTTCCAGTTATTCTGTAAATCATTTTTGGCTAAAATGCTATTTTGGCTAAACTTCCCCCTTTCCCCCGTTACATCATGCTAACTTTGGTTTATAATAGTCACAAGATCTATTGCGATTTCTTCTTTTGTCTTGCCGAGATCCAGTAGATCCCGGATGACCGTTTTAAAGTTTCTCTTGGCTTTGCGAAGGCTCAGTTCGCGCGGTCTTCCATTGTCATCCATATCTTTTGGATGCCATTCTGCGCCATCTTTCAACATTGACCAGATACTGACAAGTATTTTCCTGGCAATCGCGATGATGGCCCTTTTTTTTCCTTGTCTTCCTGCAATTCCGTTGAACTTGTACCGATAATACGGATTCTGCGCCTTGATAGCTGCCCACGCACACTCCACGAGAACCGGTTTGAGATATTTCCCTCCCTTTGTAATATGCCGGCTGTTCTTCTTTCCAGCTGATTCATTTCGTCCTGGTACAAGTCCGGCCCATCGTGTCAGCTTGTCGGCTGTATAGAACGGATCCATATTGTTTCCTATTTCCGCAATGATCTTTATAGCTGACATTCTTCCTATACCCGGAACGCTCATCAGAAGATCGATCTCTTTTTTATATTGGGCCGCCAGCATGTCGATCTCTTCATCCAGTGTCCTGATCTGTTCTTCAAGGAACTGGAGATGCTGACGTGTATGGGCAATGATTTTCTTTTCGACCGCGTCAAATTCAAAACCATTGCATGCTTCCAGTATATCTTCCTGCGAAGCACGGCATCGGCTGTCGACGCAGCAGAGAATATCTTCTTTTGTATAGGGATCCTCACCAATCAGCAGATCGATGATCTTTTGTGCGCTTTTTGAAAAAACGCTTGAGAAAACCATATCCAGCTTATAGTTCCGGCATGTGAGCGAATTGATGAGACGGTTCTTCTCCTGCGTGCACTGCTGCACATATTTTATTCTTAGACGCGTCAGTTCTCTTAATTTTCGGATCGTCCAGTCTGGAATAAAGCTTTTCTTCGTTTCGCCATGACGATACTTGTTGACGATCCACATGGCATCTTTATCATCGTCTTTTTCGTCCCGAACAGCTTTCACCCATTTGGGATTCACGATACGGACTTCTTCCATATCGGATTCGAGAACATTGAAGACAGGAATCCAGTATTTGCCTGTGGACTCCATGCAGACATGACGGCAGCCATGTTCCAGCAGCCAGTGATCGAAACGGATCAGATCGTTGGTAAAAGTAGAAAAACGTTTTTTGAAATAAGCCGGATGAAGAGGATCAGATGCGTCGCATACGACAGCGACAATAAAACGTTTGTGGACATCGACACCGCATGCGATCGGAAGTGTGACATCCATCGGTTTAACTTTCGCCATAGCAATACCTCCTTAAAAAGATAGGCAGCGGATCAGTCTGATCACCGGTTTCGATACATTTGAAATGTCCGTGATATTTTATTCTTCGTCCTCGTAGGTATATTTAGGGGTTCATAAGATCAGACACGACAGTTTTCTTAACAGTTTGAATACCTAAGGTATTTCTACTGGGTAGGAACACGTGTTCATGATCCTCTGCTGGCTTTAGTATAAACGAATCGGCACATTCAAAAAAGAGACCCCGATTTTCATGTTCTGGGGTCTCGCTATTTATTGAGTGATGACAGTTTTCTTTTCCCATTTTCTGTAATAGCGAGGATAGTCTGCTTCGTTTCCTTCGCTGTCTTTGTACAGCCCGTTCATCGAGAAGTCGAGTCCGAGGAAAGTGTGTGGCTTTCTTTCCGGTACTTGATTTTCGTACTCGAACAAAATGCTTGCATGATACTTTCCGCTCGGGCTCAGGCCTGATCACATTATGTGAAATATCACATAGTGTTTATACATTGCATAAATTGTTTAATTACAGCTTAATCATCATGAAAAAAGATGCATTTGAAACGCTTACATTGCAAATATAATAGAAAACATTACGTTTCTTGTCGCAAGATTTGCAATGTAAAAAGCAAGATTCACAGTGTTCAGCTTGCATTATTTAAGATATTCTTAAGTACGTGCTCAGGTGTTAGCGCTTTCCTAAACGTCATCACAGGCTGGTATGCTTAGGAAAGCCTTAACCCGACAGCACCATTTAGAATAGGAGATTTATTATGATTAATGTTTCAGAAAAGAAGGCTGCCCTTGCCCATGAGCATCAGGCGGTCGAACACAGACCATTTGGCCTGAAAGACAAGATCGCTTACCTTTGCGGCGACTTTGGTAACGACTTCTTCTTTATCTTCGCATCCAGCTTCCTGATGGTGTTCTACACGAAAGTGCTTGGAATTCCCGGAGCTCTTGTAGGTACGCTGTTCCTCGTGAGCCGATGCATCGACGCTTTCACCGACATCGGAATGGGGCGTCTTGTTGACCGCAGCACCCCGACAAAAGAAGGACGCTACCGTCCTTGGATCAAACGGATGATGATCCCTGTGGTTGCCGCTGGCGTATTCATGTTCATCCCATGGGCTGCACATCTGCCTTACGGCGTACGTGTGGCATACATCTTCGTATCCTATATCCTCTGGGGAAGCTTCTGCTACACAGGAATCAACATTCCTTACGGTTCCATGGCTTCTGCGATCACTGACAAGCCAGGGGAACGTGCCGCATTGTCGACTGCCCGTTCCATCGGCGCGGCTATGGCCGGTATGATCGTTGGTTCGCTGACTCCGCTGTTCGTTTATACGACAGACGCTGCCGGAAACCAGGTCCTTCAGGGAAACCGCGTATTCATGGTGGCATGCATTTTCGCCGTATGCGCTATCATCTGCTACACGATCTGCTACAAATGGTCGGTTGAACGTATCGTTGTCGACAATTCGAACCAGAAACAGCTTGGCGCAAAAGAGCTGATCAAAGCGCTGGCTACCAACCGTGCCCTCGTTTCGATCATTGCCGCAGCCATCCTGGCCCTGCTTTCGATGATGCTTTCGCAGTCGATGAACATGTATCTGTATGTGGACTACTTCAAGAACGTAGGAGCCATGTCTGTAGCGGGCATGATGGGAACAGGATGCACGCTGCTCATCGCACCGTTTGCAGGAAAGATCGCTGCCAGATTCGGAAAGAAGGAAGCTTCGGCTGCCGGTCTGATCTGGGCATCGGCCGTGTACGCATTCCTGTTCTTCGCACGCATCAAGAACCCTTGGGTATACTGCGGTACGCTCCTTCTGGCCAACCTCGGTTCAGGGATCTTCAACATGATGCTCTGGGCATTTGTATCCGACATCATTGACTACCAGACAGTAAAAACCGGTTCATGCGACGGCGGTACAGTATACGGTGTATACTCGTTCTCCCGCAAGATCGGTCAGGCTCTTGCAGGCGGACTTGGCGGTTTCGCCCTGACAGCGATCGGCTACCAGGTAAGCACTGGCGGACAGGCCATCGTACAGAGCGAAGCCGTAACGAATGCCATCTACTCGGTAACGACTGGTGTGCCGATGATCGGGCTCTTCCTGATCGCTATGATCCTGATCTTCTGGTATCCGCTTTCGAAGAAAAAGCTGGCTGAGATCCGGGTAAAGATCGAAGCGATGAACGCGGAATAAGAAATAACAACGATTTGTATACGCTCCAGAACAATAGACAAAACAAGAAAGTAAAGAAAGATCAATAATCATTCATCCATCGATCCGGTCCGGGAGCAATCCTTGACCGGATCTTTTTCTTTCTTTTATACAAAATAAAGCGCAAGAAAGATACGGCAGCTGAAACAGGCAAAAATAAGCGGGAAAGCAATGTATGTGAAATTTCACACAAAGTTTGTATATTGCATAAATTGTTTTATGAAATATTAATTATTAAGAAAAAAGCTGTTTTCAAACGCTTACATTGCAGATTTTACATAAAAGGTTACGATTCTTGCCGCAAGATTTGCAATAGGGAAAACAAGATTTACAGTGTTCACAGAAGAATATTTAATATATCCTTAAGCATGTGCTTGCGGAGTTAGCGCTTTCACAAGAGTCATCATTGGCTGGTACTTTTGTGAAAGCATTAACCCGAAGCCGGAACATAGAATAGGAGATATATCATGATTAATGTTTCAGAAAAGAAGACTGCATTTGCTCATGAGCACGAAGCAGTCGAACACAGACCGTTTGGTCTGAAAGACAAGATCGCCTACATGTGCGGAGACTTCGGAAACGACTTCTTCTTCATCATGGCGAGCAGCTTTTTGATGGTATTCTATACGAATGTCCTCGGAATTCCGGGTGCGCTGGTTGGTACGCTGTTCCTCGTGAGCCGTTGCGTAGACGCCTTCACCGACATTGGTATGGGACGTCTTGTCGACAGCTGCAAACCGACAAAAGAAGGACGCTACCGTCCTTGGATCAAACGCATGATGCTTCCAGTTGTCGCTGCCGGCGTCATGATGTTCGTGCCGTGGGTAGCCAACCTGCCATACGCCGTACGTGTCGTTTATATTTTCGTCACTTACATTTTGTGGGGAAGCTTCTGCTACACAGGAATCAATATTCCTTACGGTTCGATGGCATCTGCCATTACGGATAAGCCGGCAGAGCGTGCCGCTTTGTCGACAGCCCGTTCGATCGGTGCAACACTGGCCGGACTGTTCGTTGGATCTTTGACTCCGCTCTTCATCTACACGACCGATGCGGCCGGAAATCAGATCCTTCAGGGAAATCGTGTATTCATGGTTGCCTGCCTGTTCGCGGTATTTGCGCTCATCTGCTACACGATCTGCTACAAGTGGTCGGTTGAGCGTATCGTTATCGACAATTCGAACCAGAAGCCGCTGACAGCAAAAGAGCTCGTGACTGCTTTGATCACGAACCGCGCCCTGACTTCCATGGTCGCAGCGGCGATCGTATCTCTGCTTTCCATGCTGCTCATGCAGTCGATGAACATGTATCTGTACATGGATTACTTCAAGAATATCGGCGCGATGTCTGTGGCAGGTATGAGCCAGACAGTCGTAACACTTGTTCTTGCGCCGTTTGCTGGAAAGATCGCTGCCAGATTCGGTAAGAAGGAAGCGTCCGCAGCCGGACTGCTCTTCTCGTCTGTGATGTTCTCGATCCTGCTCTTCGCACGCATCCAGAACGCATGGGTATACTGCGGTCTGCTCATCATTGCCAATATCGGTTCGGCACTGTTCACCCTGATGCTGTGGGCATTTATCTCGGATGTCATCGACTACCAGACAGTAAAGACCGGTTCATGCGACGGCGGAACGATCTACGGTGTATATTCATTCTCCCGCAAGATCGGTCAGGCCCTGGCTGGCGGTGTCGGCGGTTTCATGCTGACAGCGATCGGATATCAGATCAGTACGGGCGGACAGGCAATCGTTCAGACGGCTGAAGTTACAAACGCGATCTATACCGTAACAACGGCAGCACCTGCGATCGGAAACTTCTGCATTGCCCTGATCCTGATCTTCTGGTACCCGATTTCCAAGAAAAAACTGGCAGAAATCACATCGAAGATCGAAGCGATGAATAGCGAAGCGGAATAATCGCGAGTGAACTGTAAGATCCTTTTTTGAGAAAGTACAAAAGAAAGTAAAATAGAGAAAGACAGTCTGCAGCGGACTGTCTTTTATTTTCGGACTGTCTTTTATTTTATAACTTCTAAAATAAGCAAGAAATGCAAATTAAAAAACAAGATTTGGAATATGTTAAAATATTCACAAATGATATTGTATGTTTGTTATTTGATGACAGGGCTTTCAGAGAAATGAAAGAAAATGTGTCGTCATAAAAGGAGAATATACAAATGATCAAAGTATCAGAAGAGAAAAGCGTTCTTCGTCAGGAAGAACAGATCGCTGAACACAGACCGTTTGGTTTAAAGGACAAGATTGCCTACATGTGCGGAGATTTCGGAAACGACTTCTTCTTCATCATGGCAAGCAGCTTCCTGATGGTGTTCTATACAAATGTTTTAGGTATTCCAGGCGCGCTGGTTGGTACGCTGTTCCTCGTGAGCCGCTGCGTTGACGCATTCACAGATATCGGGATGGGACGTCTTGTCGACAACAGCAAACCGACAAAAGAAGGACGCTACCGCCCTTGGATCAAACGTATGACGCTTCCGGTCATCGCTTCGGGCGTGCTCATGTTCGTGCCATGGGTGGCCAACCTGCCGTACGCCGTTCGTGTCATTTATATTTTCGTCACTTACATTTTGTGGGGAAGCTTCTGCTACACAGGAATCAACATCCCTTACGGTTCCATGGCATCGGCGATCACCGACAAGCCGGCAGAGCGCACGATGCTTTCCACGTTCCGCTCGATCGGAGCCGCTCTGGCAGGAATGATCGTCGGATCCGTTACGCCGCTGTTCATCTACACGACCGATGCGGCTGGAAACCAGGTTCTTCAGGGAAACCGCGTATTCATGGTGGCGTGCATCTTTGCGGTACTGGCGCTCATCTGCTACACGATCTGCTACAAGTGGTCGGTAGAACGGATCGTCGTGGATAATACGAACCAGAAACAGCTGACTGCAAAAGAGCTCGTCAAAGCGCTCGTAACAAACCGCGCTCTTGTATCGATCATCGTGGCAGCGATCGTACTGCTGCTTGCCATGCTCATGACCCAGTCCATGAACATGTATCTGTACATGGATTACTTTAAAAATATCGGCGCGATGTCGGTTGCCGGACTGCTTGGTACAGGCTGCACCCTGATCCTTGCCCCGTTCTCGGGCTGGATCACCGTGAAATTCGGCAAGAAGGAAGCTTCGGCTGCCGGACTGCTGTTCTCAGCTGCCATTTACGCGATCCTGTTCTTCGCAAAGATCACGAACGCATGGGTATACTGCGCGTTCCTCGTATTCGCCAACCTTGGATCCGGACTGTTTAACCTGATGATCTGGGCGTTCATTTCGGACATCATCGACTACCAGACCGTAGAAACCGGTTCATGCGACGGCGGAACGATCTATGGCGTATACTCGTTCTCGCGCAAGATCGGACAGGCGCTGGCCGGAGGTCTTGGCGGATTTGTCCTGACAGCAATCGGCTACCAGGTAAGCACGGGTGCACAGACGATCGTTCAGAGCGAAGCGGTCACAAATGGAATTTACGCCGTAACGACAGGAATTCCTGCTATCGGCTATGCGATCATTGCCCTGATCCTGATCTTCTGGTATCCTCTTTCAAAGAAAAAGGTTGCTGAAGTGAAGTCAAAACTTGATGAAATGAACAAGGAAGTTGTAGAAGAGATCAGCGAATAATAAACAACAACGAAAAGAAGCTGTTTCCGCGTGGAAGCAGCTTTTTTTTGGTCAGCGGCCTGGCCGTCTGCCGTTCTGCGGACCGCCACCCATTGGCTGTCCGGGCAACCCGCTGTTCATGCTTTGAACGTTTCCGATCGTGTTCTGTCCGTCGCTTAACGTGATCGTTTCATCAAGAATGCAGACTTCATCACCTGTCTGAAAACCTGAATCATACACAAGGAGCGTATCGAACGCATGAGACGCCTTAAAGGAAAGCACCGATCTGCCATTCTGTTCCAGCGTAATGTTCGTATCTTTGCTCCGGTCTGTAGCAATCGCGATGCTCGGAGAGGAACTGGTCAGAGTCTGTACCATGCCGCTCATCCCGCACGCAAGAAGCATGCCCCCTTCAAAAACACCGTCCGTATCGTAATCGAGAGCGAAATTGCCGCCGTTTTCCGGACCGGATACAAACGTGGTTCCACCCGAAACGGTCAGGCTGCCATTGGAATCGATCCCGTCTCCAGCAGCAGTGATGGTATTTTGTCCACCTGAAATAACGATGGCGCAGTTCGACGAGGTGCTTGCAAAAGGATCCATTCCTTCGTCCGTAGTACTGTCCGGATCGCTCGCGTTGAGCCCGTCATCGGCAGCGGTGATCGTGTTCAGACCGCCAGTCAGCGTGAGTGTCTGTCCTTCGATTCCTTCCTGCTGCGAGGAAATTGTCAGTTCTTCGCCATTTACTTGAACATTTCCCGTACAATGGATCCCGTCGCCCTGGGCATCGATCGAAATCGTTCCGCCATTGATCCGGACCGATCCGTATTCCTTGTCTTTGTTTTTCGTGGAAGCAATTCCGTGATCGCCGGAATCGATGTGGATCTTTCCGGCGTTCACCGTCACTCCGTCTTTTCCTTTGATCCCGTCGTTGGCGCATTGGATTTCGTAGGTGCCGGAATCAATTTCGATCGTATCTTTGGAATAGATCGCGTGGTTGCTTTGCGCATGGACAGAAAGCGAACCTTCTCCTTGGAAAGTGATCGGGCAGTCCGCATAAATGGCCGCGTTGGCGTCTTCCTCATTTACTGCTCCGATCGAAGTTTCGCTGATCGTGTTCGTTCCTTCCAGGATGATCGTTGCCTGGTCGGCATTGCGGATGTCAATGGATTCCAGATCGGCATTGCTCAGTGTAAGAATGACCTGGCCGCTCGTATCGATGACAAGAGGATCCGTATACGTTCCGGATAAGGTCCTCGTGTTCGTGTCCTCCGGACTGGTCGTGTTTGACGTCTGTTCCTGTGCGGCTGATTCATTTTTGCTTTGTGTATTATCGCTGCTCTGCGTTTTAGCCGAACATCCTGTCACAAGCAGGATCGAAAGCACAGCAGTCCATGGTTTTATGAAGTTTATAAGAATTCCTCCCGTTCTGTTCCGATGCTCAGCAAAATGGGCAGATTGCGGTTGTATACGCGAAGCTCGTCGATCATTTCCTTCGGATTGGTCTGTCCTTTCAGTTCCAGAAAGTATTCCGCCTCGAACAGCGAACCCATATTCGTTGTTTTGATCTTTTCGATCGCAAACCGGCTGGCGTATTTTTTAAGAATTTCGTCAAAAAGCTTTGGATCATCGATCGTTTCAGGCATCGTGATCTTCAGCGTCTTGATCCGCTCGTTCATCGATCCGAAATTCGAGAGATGAAGGATGGTGGATAAAATAGCGATCAGTATCGTAAAGAGCAGCGCAAAGCCGATCTGTCCCATACCCGCTGCCAGTCCGGAAGCCATGACAGAAAAGATCGTTGCCATTTCTTTGCTTGTTCCCGGGGTGCTTCGGAACCGGACAAGAGAAAAGGCGCCCATGATGGCTACACCCGTACCAAGGTTGCCATTCACCATGATAATGATGGTGGCAATGATGGCCGGAATGAGAACAAGAGAGCAAATAAAGCTTTTCGAGTACACATTTCTGATCATGTAGGCCCTGGCAGTGAGCAGACCGCAAAAAAGTGCTGATCCTAGGCAGATGCAGAACTGTGTGACAGTGATTGGATTCGTGATGATGCTTGAGAACATAAGACCTCCTTTTGCAGATAGTTCGTATAGATCATGCCGTATTTGGAGCATGAGCAGGGAAAGATTTCCAGAGAGCTCAGCAGCCGGCTGAGCCAGTACGGCATGGCATCTTCGACCTTGATTTCCATAACGATCTTCTTATCTTCAAACAGAAGCTTTTCCTTTTCGTGAGGCAGAAAATCGAGATGATCGGTCTGGAAACGGATACGATGATCGAAAGTGATTCGGACCGTTTTGTCTGCAGCGTATACATACGCTTCCCGATCGTACACGATCGCCACTTTTGGCTCAAGCTTCCGGTTTTTGATCAAATGATCGATTTCTGCTTTGATCTGCCCCTCTTTCTGACTGCTTACAATACGGCGTTTATAGACGACATGATCGAATTTGATCTTCAGCTCCATAAATGAGTACGGATAGTTTTCGTATTTGCGCTCGCGCAGCTTTTCCTTGAAAGCCGGTCCGGAAAGGGACTGGCGGATCATGGCGTAGTCGTCTGTATCCCAGTATATATTGCGCACTGTGTACTGTCCGAACGCATCGAAGACAATATGCTCTTTCAGCATGCTCATCAGCTGATCATACATCTGCTTTGCTAAGATATACTTTTTTTCGTAGCGTTTGAATATCGTTTCCATGCACAAAGCTTATCGGATCAAACTTAAAGTTTGCTGAAAAAAAGAAAGCTTCAGGAAAGAACCTGAAGCTACTGGCGGGTCGAATTGACGATCCGGCGGATCCGGGTGAAATAATCCGGATCCGAATCGCTTTTGATCGCATACAACGTAAACAATGTATCAATGAGCATCAAATGGGAAATACTGCTGGAAATCGCTTCCGGCCGGTATTTTGTCTCCTCGCTCACGCAGAAAAGAAAAACGTCGCATTTGCGTGTGAGCGGAGCCGACGCGCTGCTCGTGATCACGATCGTAGGAACGTGATTGTGCTGCAGGATATCCGCTACCCGAAGAATGTCCTTGTTTCGTCCGGTGTGGGAAATGATCAAAGCGCAGTCTTTTTCGGTCAGGGTCCCGGCCAGCATGAGCTGCATATGATAATCACTGAAAAAACGCGTGTCGAGCGAAGTGCGCAGAAAACGCTGACAGGCTGCTTCGCCCATGACCTTGGAAGCACCGAGCCCGAAGACCCCGCATCTTTTTGCGTTTGTCAGGATCCTTAGGGCTTTGGTCAGCGAATCCTCGTTCAGCATGGCAAGGGTCGAGGAAAGCGAACTGATCCCGTTATGAAAAGTTGCTTTGGCAATGTTCATGATCGTGTCGTGCTCGTCGATCTCGGGAAAGAACACTTCCTCTTCTGATTCAGCCTGGCTTTCGGCCAGCATGAGCCTCATTTCCTGATAATTATTAAAGCCTGTCCGCTTGGTGAATCGTGAAATAGCGGAAGGAGATACATCGATCTGGGCAGCCAGCTCCTGAATGCTGAGATAGCAGGTGTTCGCGTCCGCTTCTTTTAAATAGTCGGCAATTTTTTTCTCTGTCGGAGACATTTCCTCATAGAGCGATTCGAGCCTGCCCAGTAGTTCCTTATTCATTGTTTTCACTTCCTTTCCACAATAAATCTCTTTTTAAGTGTTATGAATTATATTTTTATATTTTTCAGGAAATTCATACAGAAATATAAAAATTATTTTTCATATTTGAATTTTAGCACGAAAATAGGGCTTTCTCACTAAAAATGATTAAAAAATATTTTTAGTAATATCGGTAGATATATTAAAAATAATTTTTATAATAGGCATTGTAAGCGGTACCACTGAATCAACGGAGGAGGGAGAATACAATGAAAATATGCATGATCGGTCTGGGAAAAATGGGACTGAATATCGCACGCAATATGAAACAGAACGGAATCGAAGTCACAGGGTACGATATCAGCGAGCCGTCGCGCCAGGAAGCCGAAAAGGAAGGGATCGAAACGGTCGCAAACGTGGAAGATCTGTTTGATGAGAACGAGCGCAATATAGTCTGGTCCATGCTTCCGGCAGGAAAGATCACAGACGAAATGATCGAAAAACTTGCCAGCCTGTTAAAGAAAGGCGATATCGTCATTGACGGAGGCAATTCATTTTACAAAGATTCTCTGCGGCATTACGACTGTAGCGCGTCAAATTCTGTTAGTCGGAAACGTCAAATATTTTTATACACATCTGGAAGAGAAACGCACTTTATTTTGTCCGGCCTCGCTTTATTTTGGCTTCAGAAGCATTTTATTTTATTTCTTTCTGTTCAAAAAAAGCCGTCTTGTCAAAAACGGCTTTTAATCAATAATTTCCTATGTTCTCGAATTCTTTCTGGTATACTCTTTCCACTATACATGCCAGGATCCAGCTGTTCCTCTTTCCCAGCGCTTTTCTGATCGACGGATGGATCTCGAAATCATTCTTGAAGAATAAATGGCCAAAATTATTCATATAGTTTTCTACAAAATACATCAGCTCTTCATTGCTCAGTTTATAGGCTCCGTACATCTTCATCGCTCTTTTCAGCTGTTCGATCATCACTTTTCTCGTCGTCGGCCAGTTGATCAACATCCGTTCATCTTCTTTCATATGTTCTCACCCCAGTTCTACTTCGTTATGTGCTTTCATCACGATCTCTGCGTCGATGATCCGCTTTTCTTCGTTCGCTCCTTCGATCAGGCATTTCGACAACAGATTGTTCAGTTTCCGGATTGATCCGCCTGCGATATTATATGCGGCACGCACCGCGTCTTCTTCGAACACCTTTTCTCTGCTTCCGCATTCTTTCATGCAGAAATCCACATATTCCTGTGCCTCTTCTCCTTTCAGACCTTCCATGAAATAATTGATCACGATCCTCTGGCGCAGGGCGTCATGCACCTGCTTTTTCAGGATCGTGTTCAGGCTCGTCTGCCCGCTCAGGATCAGGATACAGTAGTTCTTCGAGTCCATCTCGAAATTGAGGAGCATGGTCAGATCGTTGAAGACGCTCGTGCTCAGATACTGCGCTTCGTCGATCACGATGACCGGCGTGCACTTCTTTTCTTTTGCCATGTATTCGATGGCTTCCTGTACCTGCCGGAACAGGTCGCTCTTTCTGAATTTGGGCTCCAGCCCCAGCCCGCAGGCCAGCTGCCGGTAAAAGTCGATGACCGATACCGTAGACATCTGGATGTAGACCACTTTGTACAGCGACGGGTTCAGACTGCCGGCAAATTCGCGGATGGCCGATGTTTTTCCTGTTCCCGGACTTCCTGTGAACAATCCGATCCCTTTCGCTTTTTTCAGGTAGTCCAGCCGTCCTTTCAGGTTCGCCGTATCTTCGCTCCGGTATAATTTGTGATATTTCGTTTCTTTCTCGAACGGCATCTGCTTCAGTCCGTAAAATACTTTGGCTTCCATATTACTCCTCCTCTCTGAAGCGCATGTGCTGCCTTCTTCTGATCCGGCTGTTCTCCACCTTGTCGACCGTCCGGATCGGGATCAGCTTTCCGTCCATCCCTAGCAGCCAGGCCTTTCTCCTGTCTTCGGGATCCATCTTCACCTTTACTGTCTCGCGCATGTATTCGGCCGGCACCTCGTAGCTGATCCCGTCGATCACGAGTGTCGAATCGGTCCTCACCTTTCTTTCGTACGTATGCAGGAAATACTGTTCCACCGCTTCGTCAGGAAGGAAGCGGAACCGCTGTGCATCCTTCAGATAGCGCTGGCGCGGCGTCATATCTTTCAGCGAAGCGTGTTGGCAGTTGATGTATTTCTGAAGATAGTCCCCGAAAGATTCCCGGACCTCTTCGATCGTCTGATAGGCATTCCAGTCCGAACAGCGCAGCCAGTGGTCCTTGAACGTTCGGAATGCGCGCTCCTGTTTTCCTTTCGCGCTTCCGTCCCGCACCGGCGCATGCACCAGGGCGACCCCCAGTCTTGCACAGATCATATTCAGCTGGTGGTTGTCATAAGGCGAACCATTGTCTACATACAGTACAGACGGGATCCCGTAAGTCATGACCGCGTTCTTCAGGATCTTCTGAAAGTTGACGGCCGTATCGGCTTCAAAGATTCCCCAGCCCACGATCATCCGGGATGCGTCATCCAGGATAGAAACCAGATATAGCCTGTGTCCGGCCAGCCTGTATAGATAGGATGTATCGGCCTGCCAGACCTGGTTGGCAAATTCTTTCTCGAACGCTCTGCGCTCTTTTCCCTGATGGATCGGTTCGAGACGGCTCTGAGGCAGAGAACGCACGAAACGATCGATCGTGGACTGGGAAACGCGGGCCGGGATAAACCCTTCTTCGATGAGCCGCGCACGCAGGACCGTATTGATGATGCGCGGATACTGCCGGCGCAGAGCGATGATGCGTTCCTGCGCCTCGGGACTCAGAGTTCGGGAAGTCCCCTTGTCGCTCCTGGGACGGGAAATCAGTCCATCGAATCCGCCGGAACGGTATTCATAGGCCCAGTGAGCGAAAGTCTGCCATGAAAATGATTTTTTGACACCGGAGACCGGGTTTTCGAATTCTTTTTCGGCAAGATGACGGTAAAACTGACGGTTTGTCGAAAAAGGATGAGTGCCGGAAATGACAGGAGCGATGATCCCGAATTTCCATAAAGCGATTTTTTCCTTGTCGGTTTGATCCATAAAGCAGAATCCTCCTTTGAGATTACTGTACCGGGCTAAAAAGAGGAAAGCGACGGACAAATGATTCAGGAAGGAGAAAAAAGACCATAGACAAAGGGTGCAGATAAAATAGTGTGAGGCGAAAAATAGGCGCATTCATGAAAACGAAGAAAACTCTTCAGAAAGGCATGCATAGAAGAACGGATATGAGCAAGAAGATCATACGGGCTACGGTCAAGATCGCGGATCATGATACAGGAGAGGAAAAGCAGAGAGGAATAGCGGTCGATCCATCGGCGCAGGGTCGTTCTGGAAATATCAAAAAGCGCAGCCGTTCTCGACTTGTTGCCGGCACAAGGTCCGCAGCAGTACTGAAAGAGCACTTCAAAAATAAAAGGATAGGAAAACGAAGAAAACGGACGGGCATCATAAGGGAGTATGGTATGATAGGAGCCGCAGGAAGGACAAAAAACGACACGAACCCGTAAGCGTTTTGTCGGATTGGAAGGAGAGAGGCAGAAACGGGAGTAGGATGAGTAATCGAGCATCTGGCCGCGCGCCCCGCAGGACGGGCAGGATAAATCATGCGAAAAAGGGTTGTCGAAAGCCGAAAAATTGAT
Source organism: Erysipelotrichaceae bacterium OPF54 (assembly GCA_022834735.1). Taxonomy (GTDB): domain Bacteria; phylum Bacillota_I; class Bacilli_A; order Erysipelotrichales; family Erysipelotrichaceae; genus Dubosiella. Next base: position 2,484,266 of record BQKD01000001.1, on the reverse strand, counting down.
TATCATAAAATTGTTCGTTAGGACGGGAGAGAGTTTGTTCGCAAAACAATTAGGGCTCTCTCTTTTTTTGCGCCTAACACCTTTCCATGTCAATCATCTCATAAAATGAAAATAATGTGACGAAAAAAAGCAGAATAAATTCATCGTGAAATGATCGATGATGAATTTATTCTGCTTGTCTTTATAAATAAGCGAGGATAGCAGGACGACGCTCTACATACGACACGCTCAAGAAGAAAGGAATCTATTTCCTGGACGCCGGAACATCAGGCGGAATGAATGGCGCGCTTCATGGCGCAAACTACATGATCGGAGGCGATAAGGAAGCGTTCGATACGGTCGAGGAAGTATTCCGGAAAACGGCTGCGCCCGATGGCTATCTGTATACAGGCAGACCCGGCAGCGGGCATTATTTGAAAATGGTCCATAACGGGATCGAATACGGCATGATGCAGGCGATCGCAGAAGGGTTCGATCTGCTCGAGCACAGTCCGTATGAGTATGACAATGCGAAAGTCGCAAAACTGTGGAATCACGGATCTGTCATCCGAAGCTGGCTGGTCGAGCTCATGGAGGAAGCTTTCGAAGCCGATCCGCAGCTCGAAAATGTCAAAGGCGTCATGTTCTCGAGCGGCGAAGGACAGTGGACGATCGAGGAGGCGCTGCGCCTGAAAGTGCCTGTTCCAGTCATCGCGATGGCTCAGATGATGCGCAACCGCAGCCTGGAAGACGATACATTTACCGGTAAGGTAGTCGCATCGATGCGAAAAGGCTTCGGCGGGCACAAAATTGTCAAAGGAGAAGCAGGACATGGAAAAGACTCATAAGATCGCGCTGGTCAATTCAAGCAGTTTCGGAAGGATCTTTCCCGAACATATCCTGCAGCTTGAAAAGATCGGAGAAGTGAAGCGGTTTACGGTGGATCAGAACATTCCCGGAAAGGAGCTTGCCGAGCTTCTGCACGGATACGATGTGATCATCGCAAGCGTTACCCCGTTTTTTGATCAGACGTTTTTTGATCATAAGGACGAGCTGCTGCTCATTTCAAGGCACGGGATCGGCTACAACAACATCGATCTGGAAGCGGCACGAAAGCATGGAACGCTCGTATCGATCGTATCCGCACTGGTCGAACGGGATGCGGTTGCCGAAAACAATATCACCAATCTTCTGACCGTTATGCGCCGCACATGCGAATCCGCACAAGCTGTGCGCAGCGGTCTGTGGAAGGAAAGAGCGCGGTTCGCAGGCCATACGCTCCTTCATAAAAAAGCCGGCGTGATCGGAATCGGGAATACGGGAAGCCTGGTGGCACAGATCCTGCGCAACGGATTCCTTTGCGATGTGTGTGCCTATGATCCGAATAAAGATCAGCTGTATATGGATACGTTTGGAGCCAGAAAGGTCGGGCTCGATGAATTGCTTCGCACATGCGATGTCATCTGTCTTTGTGCAAGCCTGAACGAGGACAACATCCATATGATCGGAGAAAAAGAAGTGGAGAAAATGAAAAACGGCGTGTACATTTCCAACAGTGCCAGGGGGGCCCTTGTGGATGAACAAGCCGTTGCAGAAGGATTGAGAACCGGAAAGATCGCAGGATTCGCGACCGATGTCCTCGAAACAGAACCGGGAGATGCCGACCATATCTATCTGCAGTTCGAACGTGCCGTCGTGACACCCCATACATCTGCCTATACGATGGAGTGTCTGGAAAACATGGGACGAAAATGCATCGACGATGTGGAAAAAGCGGTACGGGGCGAATGTCCCGACCGTGCAGTCCAGCCTGTAAGCTCTTCTATTATTTCAATATAGCATACAGGCTGAAAAAATAAAGCAAAATACAAGAAGGAAAACAATATGCTAGAAAACATGAAAATCAAATGCGGACCTGAATACTATATGTACTGCCAGGGAGCAATCGAACGCGAAGTGCCGGCGCTGCTTCAGGAGCACGGCGCCAGAAATGTCCTGATCGTTCACGGGACCCGTTCCTGGCAGGCAGCCAGACCATACCTCACTTTTCTCGATGATCCTGCCTATACTTTCGTAAAGCATACGTACAGCGGCGAATGCAGCTATCAGGAAGCCGAAGTGCTCGATCAGATCATCAAGGACAACGACATTGATTTCGTGATCGGTGTCGGCGGCGGAAAACTGTGCGATCTGGTCGGCGTGACCGGACATCTGTCCAATATCAATTACGGCGTGATCCCGACCCTGGCAAGCAACTGCGCTCCGTGGACCCCGCTCTCTGTCATGTATAAGGAAAACGGCGAGGCGGAAGGGAAATCCGAGCACTATAAACGGCAGGCGGCCTTTTTGATCACCGATCCAGATCTTGTGATCGATTCGCCAGTGGAATACTTTATTGCCGGCCTGGCTGACACGCTGGCCAAATGGTATGAATCGGTCGCGATCCTCGAACAGGAATCGCTGCAGGACGAGCCGTTCCTTCAAATGGCCAAAGCGGCTACAGAAATCTGCCGCGCCACGATCCTCAATGAAGGCACCCAGGCGATCGAGGATATGAAAAACAAGATCGTTTCCGATGAGTTCGTGCATGTGTCCGAGATCATAATCGCAGTGGCAGGACTTGTCGGCGGCCTGGGCGATAAATATGCGCGCAACGCCGCGGCTCACGCCCTGCACGACGGAATGGGAAAATATATCCCGGCCAGCCACGAATATCTTCATGGACAGAAAGTGGCATACGGAATTTTGTATCAGCTTGCGCTCGAAGACAAATGGGATGAGATCGACGCGCTCATGCCGATGTATCAGCAGCTTGATCTGCCGATTTCGATGCATCAGATGAATCTGTATCCGCAGGACGAGAAGGTGATCGATCAGATCGTAGCCTTTATGGATGGAAAAGAAAAGGTCCACCTTATTCCGATCGAGATCAGCCAGCCGATCCTGAAAAACAAGCTTCTGCAGCTTGAGGATTATATGGCTCGCTATCAGTCGTAAATACAATAAATGAACAAAATATAATATAAACAGGTAAAACATATGGAAACACTAAGCATTACTCAAAGTTTGATCATTGCTCTCTGGGTAGCCGCGGTCATGTCGCGCTGGCTGCTCGGCGGAGCCACTCTTACTCTTCGTTTCAGTCCGCTGATGACCGGACTTGTCTGCGGTATCGTCATGAATCAGGTCAAGGAGGCCATGATCGTCACGGCTGCGCTGCAGCTGATCTACATGGGCGTCTTTTCTCCGGGCGGATCGATGCCGAGCGAACCGTGCGTTGCGGCAGCCATTGCCGTTCCGGTCGCGCTGCTTGGCGATCTGGATGCGACAGAAGCAGTAGCGATCGCTGTTCCGGTCGGCCTGCTGGGCGGTTATCTGTATCAGTTCCGTTTCTTCCTGAATACATTTGTCGGACAGGCAACCGACAAGGCTGTGGAAAAGATGGACGAAAGAGCGATCCGGCGTTCGATCATCACCTATCCGACGCTGGTATCCTTTGCGCTCTATGTTCCGCTCATCTTTATTGCCCTGTATCTTGGCGTACCGCTGATCGCGGATGCGATCGCAGCACTGGAAGGAACCGCTTTTATTCATATCCTGCAGGTTGTCGGAAACGGTCTGGCAGCGATCGGTATCGCGACAACGATCTATGTGATCGGACGCAAGGATCTGATGGTGTTCTTCTTCCTGGCTTATTTTATGTCTGTCATCTTCGCTTCGCTCAAGATCACGATGGTGACCTACGCGATCCTTGGTGTCATCATTGCCGTTATTTATTCGCAGCTTAAACGCCAGCCGGCCGCAAAAGCGGCTCCGGCAGCCGCAGAAGGCATGATGGATGAAGAGGATGACGATGACTACGACGACGGATTTTAAGGAGAAAGAGTATGACAACGCAAAACAATAATATAGATCTCAAACCGGAAGTCCTGACGAAAAAGGACATCACAAAAACATATGTGCGCTGGCATTTTGCCAACGAGATCCCGCACTCCTTCGAAAAATATGTCGCGCCGTCTTTGCTATATGCGATGATGCCGATCCTGAAAAAGCTGTTCAAAGATCCGGAAGAGCTGAAAAAAGCGTATAAGCGCCAGCTGCTGTTCTTCAATACCCAGCTTTCCTGGGGCGGCGGCGTGATCACCGGCCTGATGGCCAGCATGGAAGCGCAGCGTGCAGCGGAGCAGTACAACAACGAAGACATCCTGATGTCGGACGATCTTCTTTACAATACGAAGGCTGGCCTGATGGGCGCGCTGGCCGGGATCGGTGATGCGATCGACTCCGGAACCGTTCAGTATATCTTTATCGCGATGGCTATCCCGTGGGCGCAGCAGGGAAGTCCGATGGGCGCGATCTTCCCGTTCATCTGTTTTGCGACCTATCAGCTTGTGCTCGGTCTGTTCCTGGCCCATCAGTCGTTCAATATGGGACGCAACGCGACAGGTCTGCTTCAAAGCTCGGCGATCCAGTCGGCGATCGAAATGCTTTCTGTGCTTGGTATGTTCATGATGGGCATCCTGGCCGGAAATTATGTCAAGGTCACTTCCTCGCTGGCTTTCAATCTTTCGGGGCGCGAATTCGTGCTTCAGGAGCTTCTGGACTCGATCGTTCCGGGGATCCTGCCGCTCGCGGTCGTGATGGGCGTTTATATCTTTTATTCAAAGAAGGGTCTCAAGGTCACGCATGGTCTGCTGTGGCTGACACTGATCCTGATCGTGCTTGCCGCAATCGGTATTCTATAGGATGAAATAAAGGAGAGCATATGGGAGAAATCAATCTGGCTCGTGTGGACGAGCGTTTAATTCACGGACAGGTCATGACGACCCTGTCGCAGAAAGCGGGTGTCAATTCGATCTTTGTCGTGGACGAGATCGTTGCCAAAGACAAATTTATGCGCGGCTTGTATAAGAGCGCAGGAAGCCGGACGGGGCAGAAAACGATCGTGATCACGCCCGAAAAGGCGATGTATTACTGGGATGAATTTAATTTCAAGGATTACAGCTGTATTCTGATCGCAAAAACGATCGCGGTCATGTACGAGCTCGTAAAGCATGGTGTCGTGATGAAGGAGCTCAATATTGGCGGGATCGCGAAAAAGGACCCTCAGACCGATCTGCTGGTCACGAAGGCTGTATATCTGAACAAAGAGGAAGCGAAGATGCTCAAGGAAATGCAGGAAAAATATGGTGTCGAGGATATTTACTTTCAGGCGACGCCGTCGCTGCCTCGCACCGAACTGAAAGATGTCCTGAAAAAATTCGATTTATAGGAGGAAAAGATGGAAGCAGGAAAACAGTCCGCACTGTGGAACGACTGGGTGTTTCGTTATCAGTACGTATTTGGCAGACGATATACGAAACGGCAGAAGAAAAAGTTTATCCAGGCGCTCGCTGCCGATCTGAAACAGCTCGGTCAGCCGGTCCGGATCGCGCGGCTCGGACCCAGCGGCAAAGAGGAATACGTCGTGATTGCCGGAAACAGGAAGACGGCAAAAAAAGTCATCCTTACTCATTATGAAAGTGCGCGCAGCCAGCTTGGCTGCCTGCGCCTGTTCGATGCAGCCGACTGCAGGAAAAAGACAATGAGAAAGCTTGGGATCGATGTGCTGCTGTGGCTGGCGTGTGCTGTTCCGATCCTGATCCTGTGGCAGCAGAAAAAACTGCCTTGGTGGCTGAGTGTCGCGGCCCTCCTGCTTCTGTTTGCGTGGGCAAGAACGATCCGGAACGGAACGTCCTTGTCGCATGCTCCGGTCCGGAACACGTCCTCGGTCATGGCCATGCTCCATATGGCAAAGCATGGCATGCCGGATACAGCGTACGTATTTGTGGAAAGGGAGTTCCGGGATATGGAAGAGACTAGAAAAGCGTTAAAGCTGAACAAAGATCAGCGGCTGATCGTTTTCAATTGTGTGGGGGCGCAGGCGCCTTTGCATCATCAGATGAAGGATGGGATCGAATATGTATTTGCGGCCTGCAGGAAGCAGGGACAGTATGTGCTCGATTCCCGGCTTCTTGGCAGTAAAACGATCAGCGAAAAACAGATCAGTCAGGTCATGGAACTGGTCTGATCACGATGGAAAGGAAAAAGTATGTTAGGAATCGTTATTGCTGCTCATGGAAATCTGAGCGAAGGATTTAAAAGTGCGGCCCAGGTCATTTTCGGGGTCACGGATAATATGGAATGTGTCAATCTCAATCTGGGAGATGATATTGAGGCGCTGGGGGCCAAGATCAACACGGCAGTCGACAAGGTCGATCAGGGAGACGGGATCATCGTTCTGACGGATCTGCTCAACGCCAGTCCGTACAACCAGTCGCTGCTCATGACCAACCAGATGGAGGAGCGGCGCAAGGACAGCGTCTATGTGCTGAGCGGGATCAATATGCCGATGGTGCTCGAAACAATCAATCATCAGATCATTGGCACACCTTTTCATGAGATCGCGGACCAGATTTCCTATCAGGGCAAGGAAGGGGTCAACGTGTGGCATCATTCCCCGATGGATTTTATCGAGAAAGATATGGATTTTTAAGGAGAACAGAAATGAATAAAATAGATACGATCCAGAAATTGAAAGAGGAAAAGCTTGTTGCGGTCATCTGTGGTTCAGGCTATGAGGAAGTGAGACAGCTTGTGGACGCCATCTATAAAGGCGGCATTCATCTGATGGAAATCACATTTACCATCCCGCATGCAGAACAGGTAATTGGCAGGATCAAGGAAGACAACAAGGACAAGACCGACATGGCTGTCGGCGCCGGGACGGTGCTCGATATTGTAAGCGCCCGGCTTGCGATCCTGGCGGGAGCGGATTTTATCGTCTGCCCGCATTTCGACAAGGAAATTTCCAAGCTGTGCAACTTATATCAGGTTCCTTGCTTCCCGGGAGCGGTCACGGTCAGCGAGATCACGGAAGCGCTCCGATACGGTGCGGACATCATCAAACTGTTTCCTGGCGAGCTGTATGGTGCCAAGGCGATCAAGGCGTTCCACGGTCCGCTGCCGCAGGCCCAGTTCATGCCGACAGGAGGCGTGAGTGCCGATAACCTGAATGACTGGCTCGATCAGGGAGCGGTGGCTGTCGGGCTGGGCGGTTCGCTGACAAAAGGAGCAAAAACCGGGGATTTTGATGCCGTGACGAAAGAAGCCAAAAAGCTGGTCGGGATTGTACAAAGCCGGAGGGTGTGATATCCTTCAGGAAAGAAAGGAACGGCCAGGTGAAAGAAAACATAAGAGATCGATACGAAACCTTTATTTTTGATATGGACGGACTGCTTGTCAACAGCGAGGATATTTATCTGAGCGGCTGGAACAAAGCGTTTGCGGCGTGCGGATTAACGGTCGATCCCGGGATCGTGGCGTCATGGAACGGCAAGAGCGCCATGTCGTGCCGGAAGTATATCCTGGAGACGTTTCATGACAAAAATCTGTATGAGACGCTGTATCAGATCCGGGAAGATCATATTTATGAAGCGCTCGAGAAAGGGGAACTTCATCTGCTTCCTTATGTGCGGGAAGTGCTTGCCGGTCTGAAAGAGGAAGGACGCCGGATCGCGCTGGCTACAAGCTGCCGGAAAAAAAGAGCGCTGGCGATCCTTGAAAAAACAGGCGTTTTCGATCTGTTTGATGTTATCGTCACCGCGGACGATGTAGAACATGTCAAGCCGGCACCGGACGTGTATGAAAAAGTGCTTGCTTTAACGGATACGCCGAAAAATAAAGCGCTTATCCTGGAAGATTCCTCGACTGGTGTACAGGCGGCATGGAACGCGGGAATCGATGTCGTGCAGGTCATTGCGGACAACAGGACCGATCCTCGGATCGGAAAGACGATCGAAAAGGATATGTCCTTTCTGCTCTGATTCCATGTATAATGGATCCAGAAAGCAGAAAGGGGAATTGAATTGAAACCAGTCATAGGAATTGCTGCGCAAATATTGAAAGATACGACCGATCAGTTTGTCGGACAGGAGTATATCCGGCTGAATGAAGATTATATACGGGCTGTAACCAAAGCGGGAGGGATCCCGCTGGTCCTTGCGAGGATCTGAAAGTGCTGCTTTTGAAATGCGACGGTCTGATCCTGAGCGGCGGCTGGGATATCGATCCGCTGCTGTTCGGCGAGAACGAGCATCCTAAACTAGGACGGATCAATCGGAAAAATGATGATTTCTTTCTTGATTCGCTGCACATCGCTCAGGATCGCAGGCTGCCTGTCCTTGGCATCTGCAAAGGGCACCAGCTGCTGAATGTGGCGTATGGAGGCACGCTCTATCAGGATCTGGAAAGCCAGAAGGAGGGAGCGTTCCGGCATGTTCAGACAGGAGAGCGTGCCGACTACTCTCATAGCGTACGGATCAAAGCGGATAGCTGGCTTTCGGACCTTTATCCGGAACGGATGGATGTCAATTCGTTCCATCATCAGGCGATAAAAGATCTCGGGAACGGGTTGCGTAGTGCGGCGCAGGCGGATGATGGCGTGATCGAGGCGATCGAACATGAGAAAGAGCTGGTTTTCGGGGTGCAGTGGCATCCGGAAATGCTGCTGAGCCGAAATGAGGACAAGGCGCTGGCATTGATGAAAAAGTTTGTTCAGTGCTGTGCAAAGAATAAAAACTGAATGTGCAAATTTTTTGAGACAACGATCGTGCTGTCTCTTTTTTCGTAGAAAAAACCGCTTCCGTATGTGGGGAAAGAATTTCAGGAAGCGGTCCGGAAACGAATCTTTTAGTTTTGTTCGCGTTTTTCCCCTGAAACACAGGTTTAGAAAGGATTTTTAGAATTGCTGCATGTTCATTGAAGGAGATTTTTGTTTCAGGAATGTTTGTATTCATCCTATCGTTTCCGTCATGGATGTTACGCGGCGTATCTTAAAATATACTTAAAAAGCTGAAAACGCCAGACTGCTCTTTGAGAGGATCCTGCATGAAGATCCGGATGATCTGTTCGGATTATGAGCAAAGCATGGTATAATCGAATGAAAAAGGAGAGAAAGAAAATGAAAGATCTTGAAATGTTTTCAATCATTGAGAAAGAGGAAGAAAGACAAAAGCTCAATGTCGAACTGATTGCTTCGGAAAATTTTGTGTCGGCCGAAGTGCGCGAGGCGCAAGGTTCGGTCTTAACAAATAAATATGCGGAAGGCTATCCAGGCAAACGATACTATGGAGGCTGTGTGCATGTGGATGAAGCGGAACAGCTGACTATCGATCGGGCGCTCAAGCTCTTTGGTGCCGAGTATGTCAATGTGCAGCCGCATTCCGGTTCCCAGGCCAATATGGCCGTATACAATACGATCCTGGAGCCGGGCGACAAAGTACTCGGAATGGATCTGGCGGCAGGAGGGCATCTGACACATGGCCACCCGCTCAATTTTTCGGGCCGCACTTATGAATTTATTCCTTACGGCGTAACGAGAGAAGGAGAAGTCATCGATTATGAAGAGATCGAACGGCTTGCGCTGGCCCATCATCCCAAACTGATCGTCGCCGGCGCGAGCGCGTATCCGCGGGTGATCGATTTTAAGCGTCTGCGCGAAATTGCCGATAAGGCGGGGTGCTATCTGATGGTCGATATGGCGCATATTGCCGGTCTGGTAGCGGCCGGGCTGCATCCGTCTCCGATCCCGTATGCGGATTTTGTCACGACAACGACACACAAAACGCTGCGCGGGCCTCGCGGGGGGATGGTGTTCTGCAAAAAGGAATTTTGCAAAAAGCTCGATTCCAGAGTGTTCCCGGGCATGCAGGGCGGTCCGCTCGAACATGTCATTGCCGCAAAAGGCGTGTGCCTGTGGGAAGCCGGCCAGCCGGAATTCCGAAAATATATGGAACAGGTGCTCAGCAATGTGCAGGTCCTGGTCGCAAAATTCAAAAAGGCAGGATGGCGGGTCGTTTCCGAAGGAAGCGACAACCATCTGATCCTGCTCGATACGATGTCTTCTCTCAATATGACCGGAAAGGATGCGGAAAAGCTTCTGGATGAGGCGGGCATCACATGCAATAAAAATACGATCCCGTTTGAAACGCAGAAACCGTTTGTAACGAGCGGTATCCGTCTTGGCACGGCTGCTATGACGTCGCGCGGATTCAAGGAGAAGGAATTTGAACAGGTGGGCGACTGGATCGTGGATGTTCTGACCAACGGAACAAGCGAACATGCGGCCAAAGTGAGAAAAGAAGTACGAGAATTGACGAAAAACTATCCGGCGGAGGCACAGATTTGAAGCTGATCGCGGTCGGAAAAAACAAGGATAAGGCGCTTCAGTCGCTGGAAAAGGAATATATCAAGAGGCTGGGGGCATTTACGAAAATGGAAGTGATCGAGGTGCGGGATGAGGCAAACGATCATGCCGACCGGCCGGCCGAGGCAGAACTGATCAAGGACAAAGAAGGCAAAAGGGTGCTCGAGAAGATCCGGGACAATGATTTTGTGATCCTGCTCGATCTGCATGGGTCCATGGAGTCCAGCGAATCGTTTGCGAAAAAAATGGATGAGTGGCTGACGCGTTCCTCGTCGCTCGTGTTCGTGATCGCGGGCAGTCTTGGCCCGGGGCATGAGGTCCTGAGACGGGCGAATGTGCGCTGGAAACTGTCGGATCTGACATTTACTCATCTGATGACGCGCATCCTTGTGCTTGAGCAGGTGTATCGGGCGTATATGATCAACAACAACCGCAGCTATCATAAATAGGTTTTCTTGTTAAACAGGACGAAATTTGTACCAAAACAGACGACATTCCCGATATTTGATTGGAATGTCGTTTTTTTACTCGTATAATAAAAATGAACATGAAGGGGGAGGAATTCCTATGAAAATTTTAAAAGATCATGTCGTGCTGGATGATGGGAAGGTCGTCCTTTATTCACAGATCGCCAAGGTGGAAGTGAAGGTGCCGACCGTGCGCGCCAAAGGAATGGACAGTGCGCAGGATGCGGTCGTTCATCTTTTTTCGGGCAGTATTGCCCATGGAAACGAAAAGGTGAATGTGATCCTTTCCTTTGGCATGAAGGATGGCAGCTGCGTGGAAGAGAAGATCAATACCGAGCTGCTGACAAAAGGGTCGCTGGATTATCATTCATGCGTAAAACGGGCCAGAGAAATGGAACAGAAGATCAATGCCTTGAGAAAGCAGGAATAGCTGGAGATAAAAAATGACAGGAGAAAAAAGCTCAATGAAGAAGGAAAGAGCCGGAATGAGTTCGACCGGATCAATAAGAACGGCTGGAAAGGACGGATCATTTTAGGATTCATGTTCTGTTTTGTGCTCCTGCTGATGATGCATTTGGGCTGATCAACAGGAAAGCGGCATTTGATATGCCGTTTTTTTTTTTTTTTTGAAAGAAAGCGCTTAACTTTATTAGAATCTGATTTCAATTTTATCAACTATAGGCAAGAAGATTCCCACCACTATAGGTGAAAGATGAATTGCAAAACTCAGTGTTTCTGTGGATAAAGATATAAAAATGCAGTATAATGAAATCAGGGAAAGCAAGGAGGAAACGATATGCCAAATAAAGCCTATAAATTCAGACTCTATCCAACTCCGGCACAAAAGATCCTCCTTGCAAAGACGTTCGGCTGTCCGGCTTGTCTACAACCATTGGCTCGATCGGAAGATCAGCCAGTACAAAGAAGACCAGACGACCTTGAGCTATACTTTCTGTGCCAAAGAACTGACCGAAATGAAGAAAAATGACCAATACGCCTTCCTGAAGGAAGTCGACAGCATTTCTCTTCAGCAGTCCTCTTCAGCAGTCGCTCCGCCATCTGGATCAGGCATTCAAGAACTTCTTCAATCAGCCGAAAAAAGGATTTCCACGATTCCAATCCAAAAGAAACAGAAAGAACAGCTATTCGACCGTATGCGTCAATCAGAACATCCTCCTGTCCGACGGCTATTTGAAACTGCCGAAGATCGGACAGGTCAAGGTGAAGCAGCATAGAAAGATCCCTGAATCTTATGTCCTCAAGTCGGTGACAGTAAGTCAGAGCCCGAGCGGAAAGTATCATGCAAGCATTTCGTTCGAGTACGAAAATCAAGTACCGGAAAGAAAGCCACACACTTTCCTCGGACTCGACTTCTCGATGCACGGACTGTACAAAGACAGCGAAGGAAACGAGGCAGAGTATCCAAAGTATCACAGACAAGCCGAGAAGAAGCTGAAACGGGAACAGCGCAAGCTGTCGCACATGCAGAAAGGCTCCAGAAACTGGGAGAAACAGCGGATCAAGGTCGCAAGGCTGTATGAAAAGGTTGCCAATCAAAGAAAAGACTTCCTGCACAAGAGATCAAGAGAGATCGTCAATGCATATGACTGCGTCTGCATAGAAGACCTGGATATGAAAGCCATGGCAAGGTCGCTGCATTTTGGCAAATCGGTCCATGACAACGGATGGGGCATGTTCACTACTTTCCTGAAGTACAAACTGGAAGATCAAGGAAAACAGCTGATCCGGATCGACAGATGGTTTCCTTCGAGCCAGACCTGCTCAGTATGCGGGTATAAAAACCCCGAAACAAAAGATCTCGGCATGCGGGAATGGGACTGCCCTCGATGCAAAAGTCATCACGACCGGGATCTCAATGCCGCGATCAATATAAGAGCGGAAGGCATGCGGATCGTATCGGCATAGCCTGTTAATAAAAAGAACCGTGGGGCACACGGGGATAGCTCGCTTATGCTTGACGAGATATCGTCATCGAACGAGAACCGACTGTTCGCTTTTTAAGCGAAAGGAAGCCCCCACCTCTTCAGGTGGGGGAGGATGTCACAATTTACAGAATGTTAATAAAATTCGTTATTTATGTCATAAATAAAAAATATATCCATTATGTATTGGTGATCTTTGCCTGATTTATCCATAGCGAATTAAAAATCTTGATTGCTTTATATGTCTATTCTTTACTCAAATGGCTTTGAGAGTTCAAATCTGTTTTTTGTATAGTTTACAAAATGTCTGTTTATTTTATATAAAAATATAGTAAAAATCTGTTCTTTTTGTGGTAAAATAATAAAGATGTTGTAAGGATAGTAAGACAAAGCAAAACAGGCAGGTTTCTCCACGTTTCAATACATAATGGCGGAGAACAATATAACTGCGAACGGATTGTATGCACATGATGTTCGCAGACCATCCATAGAAAGATATTCTGAAAAGCTTATGGGATAAGAAAAAAGTCAAAGAAAGTATCGACAAGAAATTGTCTGAATAGAAATGATAAACCGTATGAGCGAGCAGGAAATATTAGTTGAAAAGCATATCTTCAGAAAAGGTCATCCGCAGTATGCCGAAATGGATCGGATCACTTTCCTGAGCAAGAATCTATATAACTCGACTCTTTATGCCATTCGCCAGAACTACTTTTCTAACGGCGTATGGCTCAACTACAACGCAGTCAATGCCGACTTTACCCATTCCAGAAATCCGGACTATACTGCACTTCCTGCAAAGGTGTCGAAGCATACCCAGATGCTAGTCTGTCAGGCAATAACCAGCTATCTGGGCCTTCTGAAGAAATACAAAACCGGCGAACTGAAGAACAAGCCTCATCTTCCTCGCTATCTTGATTCCAAAGAAGGCAGACAGGTAACTCACTATGAAAAAGGAGCTATTTCCAGAAAAGAGCTGAAGAACGGGATTGTCAAGTTGTCAGGAACGAATATCCGGATCCGGACAAAGATACCGGCAGAACAAGTACAGTTTGCACGGATCGTTCCGTGCAGCGGGTATATAACCGTGGAGATCGGCTATAAAAGAGAACTTTGCAAAATGAAAGAATCGAAAGGAAGATATGCTTCCATCGATCTGGGAATCGACAATCTGGCTGTTGTTTCCTCCAACGTCATGGATCCGTATATCATTGACGGCAAGAAGCTCAAGCATATCAACAACCGTTACAACCGAGAACTGGCCAAAAGAAAATCCCAGCTGGCTTATATCAATGACAGGAAAACAAGCCATAGAATCAGGAATACTACGCTCAAAAGGAGCAACAGGATCACGGACTATATGCATAAGGGTAGGCGACAGTTGCCACAAAAAAGGAATATTTGGATTTGATAATCATTAAATCTTGTTTATCGCTTCGTCGTCTGGCAGAATACTCTTAAAGAGGTGTTCTTCATGATCAGAAAAAGCGAGCTGACAAAAGATTTCTACAAGCCAAAAGAAGTAGGCAATATGATTGGCAAGGGGCAGAGGTGTATTGCCGACATGGTCCGTTCCGGAAAACTGGAAGCCATGCGAAGCGATACCAACCGCATCCTGATCCCCAAAGATAATGTAATAAAACTGCTGGATCAGGTTGGACTGCTTGTTGAAGACGAAGAAAGAAGAGATGCTGTTTATGTCCGGGTTTCGTCCCATGAGCAGAAAAACAGAGGAGATCTGGAAAGACAGGTCATTGACATCCTGAATGCCTGCGAAAAAGAAGGCCTGGATAAGCCGGTCATCATTCGGGATACCGGCTCCGGCCTTAACACAAAGAGAAAAGGGCTGACCCGGCTGATCGAGATGGCGAAAAACCATGAGATCAAGAGGATTTTCATTACGAACAAAGACCGGCTCACGCGTTTTGGCTACGAGTACCTGGAAGAACTGTTTTCCATGGCGGATGTCGAACTGATCGCCCTGCAGGAAAAAGAAAACAAGGAGCTTCAGGAAGAGCTTGTCGACGACATGATGAGTCTGCTGGCGTCCTTTTCCGGAAAGCTTTACCGGATCAGAGGAAACCAGAAAAAGAGGATGCGGGAAATCATAGAATCCGTACCCGACCAGGAGGACGAAGAATGAACAGAACGAAAACGATTCAGGCCATGCCTGTTCCTCCTGTTTACGAACAGCCGGATTCTATCGTCATTCCTCTGGAGATCCGGCTGGACAAAAGACTCTGCCCGGAAGTCGTCACCTGTATCGACAGCGGGTTTGCTGTCTATTCCAAAGCGTACAGAACCGCCTTTTCCCGGATTGATCGCGGGCAGAGAAACCTTGGCCGGCTTACAAAAGAGATTCAGGACGAATACGGCCTGAAAAGCCGGACGGCCAATTCCATTGCCAGAGATGCAAGAGCCAGACATAAGGCCGGACTGGAGCTGGCAAGGACGCAGACGGAAAAACTGCGTGCTTCTGTCGAGTGCAAGAAAAAGAGAAGGAAGAAACTGCAGAAGACAGCAGATGAAAAAACCAGAGAGGCTGCAGCCAACCGGCTGGATCCCGATGAACTCCTTCAATACCGCAGGCAGAAGCAGGAGCTGTGGTGTCTTGGCCAGCTGATCCGCAGGCTGGAAGCAAAACTGAAACGATGGACGAAAGATCTGAAAAACAGACACGTCCGCCTGTGTTTCGGTACAAAAAAGTTTTTCAACGCCCAGTACCATCTGGAAGAAAACGGTCTTTCCAGCCGCGAGGAGTGGAAAGAGATGTTCGTAAGAAGCCGCGACCGGATGATGTATCTGTGCGGAAAGAACGACGAGAAGAACGGAAACCAGCTCTGCCATCTGCTCCGCATGGAAGACGGGTCCTGGAAGATCGGAGTTCTTCCTGTCATGAAACCCGGGAAAGGAAAGGACATGATCATCACCGGTCCGGTCATGATCACCCATGCTTCCGGTCTGGAGCTGCTCAACAAGACATTTGACGGCTTTGAAGCCGAAAAACCGGCAAAACAGGCAGTCAGCGTCCGGATCCTGAGGAGGAAGAAAGGATATTATGTCCAGTTCTTTCTCCATCTGCCAAAACCGGAAGGATGGAGCACTTCGTCTTTTGAAGGAGCGATCGGTCTTGATTTCAATGCCGATCATCTTGCCTTGTGCGAAACGGACAGGAACGGCGGGATCATCTATGCCCGCAGGATCAGCCTGCCCGGACTGAGCCGAAAGAACCACAACTATAACCGAGGAATAACGCAAATGATGGCTGCCATAAAGGAGACCGCGGCCGAGGCCCGCTTTAAAGGAAAAGACCTTGTCATCGAAGATCTCGACTTCTCGAAAAAGAAGTCCGATCTCCAGAAAAACAGAAACTACAACCGGATGATCACCCGGCTCGCCTATGGTCAATATACTGAGGCGGTAAAAAGAAGATGTTTTAAAGACAATGTGGAACTGAAGATCGTCGACCCTGCTTATACTTCGAAAGAAGCACAGAAGACGGTATGCAGAGAACATGGCATCAACATCCATCTGGGTGCTGCCTGCCTGATCGCAAGAAGAGGTCTGGGCCTCTTTTAGCAATAGAACATAAAAAATCCCCTGCAGGGAAGATTGGAACGCCAGAGGATGTTCCCTTCGGGCCCTGAGGGGGAAGCTGTTCAGAATGCTGTCCGGCTCAATGCATCAAGGTGCAGGCCCCGGAACAGAACTGGCATCAGGCGTAGGATGCCGGGCCCGTCAAAAGCGGGATGGAAAGCCTGGATCCAGATTTTCCAATTATTTGCTACGCTGGAAACAAGACACAGACATGGGAAAAGTCAACAACCAGAAATTCGTGAACATTCCTTTTAACCGGTTCATCTCTGATCTTGAATACAAATGCAGGCAGAAAGGGATCCGAGTGATCCTTCATGAAGAATCCTATACATCGAAGTGTTCTTTCTTTGATGACGAGGAGATCACAAAGCATGAGACATACTGTGGAAAAAGAGTAGCCAGAGGACTCTTCAAAACAAAGGAAGATAAGCTCATCAACGCAGATCTGAACGGCAGTCTGAACATCATGAAAAAAGCATTGTCTTCTGTTGACGAGTGGAATCCCGAACTATGGAAGCAGTGCGTGATGCAGAACTTGAACAGTGCAGTCGAACGCCGTAAAGTAATTCTCTCTTAATCACCATGCATAGGTGAAGCTGTTTTAAAAAACGGATAAGCCGAAAGCGGGCTCTGCAGTGAGCCCCTGCAGAACCTATGACCAGATAGAGGTTATGGCTCCTCTGCAGAAAGGTAAAAGTTGTTAAACAAGACTTATTGTAAGAATTGTAAGATTTTTACTAACTGTGAAAAAATGCACAAACAAGGTAGTCATGCTTTTTTTCAAGTGGTATAATATGGACGATTGAAAATTCAATAGGAGGAATAATTAATGGCTAAAAAAACTGTCAGAGACCTTGACGTTGCTGGAAAAAAGGTCATTGTTCGTTGTGACTTCAACGTGCCGCGCAAAGATGGCGTGATCACAAACGACAATCGTATTATTCAGGCATTGCCTACGATCAAATATCTGCTTGAGAACAATGCGAAAGTCATCCTGATGTCTCATCTTGGAAAAGTGAAAACAGAGGAAGACAAAGCGAAGAACAACCTGGAATGTGTTGCGGTTCGTCTGGCTGAACTGCTTCCTGGAACAAAGGTTACGTTCTGCCCTGTAACACGTGGTCCTGAACTGGAAAAAGATGTGGAAGATCTCAAAGACGGCGAGATCCTTCTCGTTCAGAACACCCGTTATGAAAAAGGCGAGAGCAAAAACGATCCTGAACTTGGAAAATACTGGGCTAGCCTCGGTGATGTATTCGTAGAAGATGCGTTCGGTTCGGTTCACCGCGCTCACGCTTCCACAGTGGGAATTCCATCCAATATCGCTGAAAACGCGCTTGGATTCCTGGTTGAAAAAGAAGTCGATATGCTTGGCAAGGCAGTGGATGAGCCGGCTCATCCGTTTGTAGCGATCATTGGCGGTGCCAAGGTTTCAGATAAGATCGGTGTCATTGAAAACATGCTCGAAAAAGCGGACAAGGTAATTGTCGGCGGCGGTATGGCGTACACGTTCGAAAAAGCTCTGGGCCACAAGATCGGCAACTCTCTTTGCGAAGATGACAAGATCGAACTGGCAAAAGCTACTCTTGAAAAAGGAAAAGGCAAGATCGTTCTTCCTGTTGACACGGTCATTGCGGACGCATTCTCGAATGATGCCAATACAGAAGTTGTAGAAGGCGATATTCCTGACGGCTGGATGGGTCTTGATATCGGTCCTAAATCGATCGAACTGTTCAAGGAAACTTTGAATGGTGCCAAGACGGTCGTATGGAACGGTCCGATGGGCGTATTCGAAATGCCTAAATTTGCCAAAGGCACGCTGGCTGTATGCGAAGCGATCGCTGAACTGCCTGATGCGATCACTGTAATTGGCGGCGGAGATTCAGCGGCTGCAGCGATCCAGCTCGGATTCAAGGACAAGTTCTCCCATATTTCTACTGGCGGCGGAGCTTCTCTGGAATACATGGAAGGAAAGACGCTTCCTGGAATCGCAATCATTTCGGAAAAATAAGAAGGGGAAAGAGTCATGAGAGATATTATTATTGTCGGAAACTGGAAAATGAATAAAAACAACGCCGAAACCAAGGCTTTCTTCGAAGCAGTCGACAGCGTTGCGAAAACAGACAAAGGTCTTTACGGCGTAGGTGTTCCTTTCACGGATATCCGTACGGCAGAAGAAAACGCGAAAAACCTGATCGTTGCCGCTGAAAACTGCCATTTCGAGGATTCAGGCGCTTTCACCGGGGAAGTTTCTGTTCCTATGCTTGAAGAGCTTGGCGTGAAATACTGCATTATCGGCCACAGCGAACGTCGTCAGATGTTCGGCGATACGGATGAAACGGTCAACAAGAAAGCGAAAAGACTGCTTGCTGCCGGAATCACTCCGATCCTGTGCATTGGCGAAACAGAAGCAGAATACGACGCAGGGAAAACAAAAGATGTCATTACTACTCAGCTGAATGGTTCTTTAAAGGATATTCCTGCGGAAGAATATGCGAATATCGTGATCGCGTACGAACCGATCTGGGCGATCGGTACAGGCAAATCAGCTTCTGTCGAGATCGCGGAAGACTGCTGCAAGCTGGTTCGTGATGTTGTTCGCGAAATGGTTGGCGACGACGCGGCCGACAAAGTCCGTATTCAGTACGGCGGAAGCGTTAAGCCAGGCAACGTGGAAGAATACATGGCTCAGCCTGATATCGACGGAGCGCTTATTGGCGGTGCCAGCCTGAAACCGGACAGCTTCATTGAGATCATCGAAAAAACAAAATAATTCATTTGAGTTTTGGAAGAAGTCTGCGGACTTCTTCTTTTTTGAAGGAGGATAATTATGAAGATTCTGGCAAGCGATTATGATGGCACGCTTCATTTTGAAGACGGCTATCACAAAGAGGATATCGAAGCGATCCGCCGGTTTCAGGAAGCGGGCCATTTATTCGGACTGTGTTCCGGAAGAGCTCTGGGAAATCTCAGCCAGCTGGAAAAAGAAGACGGACTTCATTTCGATTTCCTGATCGGGGCTTCGGGTGCTGCGCTTTCTGCAGGCGGGAAGATCATTTATGAAAAAACGATTCCTTACGAGGTGTTTGAAGGGCTTTATGAGCGTATGGACGGACATCATCTTTTTGTCGAAACAAAAAAAGATACGTATGCTGTAAAAGAGGATCTTGGCTTTTTTCCATGGATCGATCCGATCCTCGATCTCACAGATCCTGAAGTTTTGAAAAATGAAGACATCGTGCATGCTTCGATCGAATTTAAAACGGAAGCAGAGCTGTATGCTGTATTGCCGAAAATCGAAGATCTCAGGGATCAGATCGAGTTTTATCAAAATGGACCGTCGATCGATTTTGTTCCGAAAGGCTACTCCAAAAAAACAGGGATCGAGCAGATGGCAAAGCATTTCAATGTAGAGGAAGCGGACACGGCATGCATTGGCGACAACTACAACGATCTGCCGATGATTACCGGAATTCACAACAGTTATACGTTCTATCATGCGCCGAGGGGAGTTCAGGAAAGCGCGCTTCACGTTGTCGGCTCGATCGCGGAATGTATTGACGATCTGTTAAAAAAATAACGGATCGATCGGAATAAAATATTATTTTGCTACGATAAGTACCGGTATATTTTGATTTTTATGCCGAAAGTTCATGATCATTTGGATTCGCAAAGATATATAAATCATACAACTTTACAATATACGGATAATTAATTAAAATAGATAGCGTTAAACTAAAAATTGTCACAGGTTTCATGGAAAAGTTTGCGAACAAAAGCCATTCGTGGTATCCTATCGGTAGGATTATTTTGATTATTTGTAAATGAGTGACTTAAACGGAATTTTGTAGAGGAGGTCTGATCTGAAATGAACTTTGTTGAAAACAATGGGAAAAAAGTAGCGGCCGTACTTTGTGTTGCATCTTGTTTTCCGGTCGTAGCAACAGTTTATGCGATGGAAACGCAGCCGGGATGGCATGGCGATAAATATGTAAATACCGATTCAACAGTAGCGAAAGGCTGGCAGGAAATCGAAGGAAAAAACTACTATTTTTCCGAAGAGGACGGCACAGTAGATGCAGACGCATCTCAGAAAGCAGCTGCTGCAAGTGTTTCTTCCAACATTATCGGTAATGTGAAGGAAACAGTTACAGAAGTCAGCAAGGCAGCTGTTGAAGAAGAAGCAAATAAACAGGCGCAGGAAGCGGCAGCACCGGTAGAAGTTGCAGCGGTTGAGACACCTGCTGCCGAAGCAGAAAAACCGGCACCTGCCGTAGAGCAGATGGTTGCGACAGAACCTGCACAGGAACCGGTCGTTGTGGAAACACCTGCAGAAGAAACACCGGTAGTGAACGAACCGGTCGTTGAAACACCGGCAGAACAGGCACCGGTTATTGATCAGCCGGTCGCTGATGTTCCGGTCGTGGATGAACCAGTGGTTGACGAGCCGGTATATAACGAACCAGCTGCAGATCAGCCGGTCACTGACCAGCCAGCCACGGATGAACCAGTATATGACGAGCCGGTATATGATGAACCGGTGGTTGATCAGCCGGTCGTAGATGCTCCAGTGGTTGACGAACCGGTATATGAGGCGCCAGCCGAAGATCCATATGCATCCTTGAATGCATCGATCGCTTCTAATGCGCAGCAGCTCGTTGGCGTAACGAACGGAATGCAGTGTACAGAAGTTGTACAGCAGGCTCTGGCCATGTCAGGGGTAACGGACGCTTATCAGCTGTGGCCGGATCAGTACATCATGTACGGATACTATACGGATACGCCGACAGCCGGAAACCTGATCTATTATGATAATGGCGGACGTGGTGTCGATCATATCGCGGTCTACATTGGCGACGGTATGGCAGTGCACGGAAACTACAATGGAAATACTGTGATCGCATCAGTATATGATGGCGGCACAGGTGCTCCACAGTACATTCAAGTACAAAGATAAAATACGATGCCCGGTTATACCGGGCTTTTTTTGGAGGAAAAGATGAGAATAGGACAATCGGTAGATATCCACCCATTAAAGGAAAGAAGAGAGCTTGTTTTAGGAGGAGTGAAGATCGATCATTCCAAAGGTCTTGATGGTCATTCCGATGCGGATGTGCTTGTCCACGCAGTTGCCGAAAGTATTCTGGGCGCTCTTGCCTTAGGCGATCTGGGCACGCATTTTCCGGACACCGATCCAAAATATAAAGGGATCGCCAGCATCCGTCTGCTCGAACATGTTTATGTATTGATGAAGGAACGTGGTTACCGGATCGGCAACGTGGATGCGACGATCATGGCTGAACGGCCGAAAATGGCTCCCCATATTTTTTCGATGCGCAAAAATCTTGCCAGCGCTCTGCACTGCCAGGTCGATCAGATCAGCGTCAAGGCGACCCGTGGGGAAAAGCTCGGCTTTGTCGGACGCGAAGAAGGAATCACTTCCTTATGTGTTTGTCTGCTGGAGGAAGTACAATGAAAGCTGTAATTCAGCGGGTATCGCAGGCAGCCTGCATGGTCGATCAGGAAATGACCGGCGAGATCGGAAGAGGATATATGATCCTGGTCGGCTTCTGTAATGACGACAATGAAAAGACGGTGCAGAAAATGGTCGAAAAGATCGTCAGGCTCCGTATCTTTGAAGATGAAAACGGCAAGATGAACCGATCGATCCTCGAGGTGAACGGAGCTGTTTTATCGATCTCGCAGTTTACATTGTATGCGAACGCAAAAAAAGGAAACCGGCCAAGCTTTATCGAGGCCGCAAAACCGGACATTTCAAGACCGCTGTATGAAATGTTCAATGAAAAGCTGGCACACTATGTGCCTGTACAGACCGGGATCTTTGGGGCTGACATGAAAATATCGCTCGTCAATGACGGACCGGTCACGCTATGCTTAGATAGTAAGGAGCTATTTCAATGACAGTATTATATGGAAACACTTTATCGCAGACGCTTAAAGAGGAAATGAAAAAGAAAATCGACAAACTTGGCGAAGAGGGAAAACGGATCCCGATGCTTGCCGTGATCCTGGTCGGCGACAATCCGGCCAGCCAGTCGTATGTACGTTCCAAGGAAAAGGCGTGCAGAAGCATCGGTATGCAGGCAGCCATGATCGTGATGGACAAAAATGTGGCAACAGAAGATGTGGTCAGGGCGGTTGTCAAATGCAATGAAGACCCTGATGTGGACGGTATCCTCGTTCAGCTCCCTCTTCCTTCGCACATCGATCAGCAAAGAGTGATCAATACGATCGATCCGCGCAAAGATGTGGATGGCCTGACCATCAGCAATGCGGGGCGGCTTGTTCTCGGACAGAAAGGGCTTGTTCCATGCACGCCGAAAGGGATCATGGCTATGCTTGATTCGATCGGAATGAGCGATCTGTCGGGAAAACGGGCGGTCGTGATCGGGCGGTCGATCCTCGTCGGAAAGCCGATCGCTCTGCTGCTGCAGGAACGCAACGCGACCGTAACGATCATCCATTCAAAAACGGTGGATCCTGAAAAGATCGCTCATGAAGCGGATATCGTGATCGCGGCGATCGGCGTGCCTCGGTTTATTACCAAAGGCTGGATCAAGGAGGGTGCGGTCGTCATCGATGTCGGGATCAACCGGGTGGATGGCAAGCTCGTTGGCGATGTCGATTTTGACAGCGTTGAACAAAAAGTTTCCTGGATTTCCCCGGTACCAAAAGGTGTTGGTCCAATGACCGTTTGTATGTTATTATCGAATACGCTTGAAGCATATGAAAGGCGGGAAAAAGAATATGAAAGAAAAGATCGAGTACGATCTGAATGATATCGTAGAGCTGAAAAAGGAACACCCGTGCCATCTTTCTAAACAGTGGAAGATCATCCGTATGGGTGCAGATATACGAATCAAATGCCTTGGCTGCGGGACGAGCGTACTGATGCCGCGCCAGAAGTTCGAAAAAAGTCTGAAAAAAGTCGTCGAAAGGGCGGCTCAGTAAATAAAAGGAAGGAATCATCATGCCGTTAACTGCAGGAATTGTCGGCTTGCCGAATGTCGGGAAATCGACATTGTTCAATGCCATCACAAAATCACAGGTTGAGGCAGCAAACTATCCGTTTGCGACCATTCAGCCCAATGTCGGAGTAGTAGAAGTGCCGGACAGACGGATCGATCGTCTTGTCGAGCTCTTTCATCCGAAAAAAACCATTTACACTACGTTCGAGTTCACGGATATTGCCGGGCTCGTGAAAGGCGCATCCAAAGGAGAAGGTCTCGGAAACCAGTTTTTGAGCAACATCCGTCTGACCGATGCGATCTGCCATGTCGTGCGCTGCTTCGACGATCCGAACATCACGCACGTGGAAAATACGATCGATCCGATACGGGATATCGAGATCATCAATCTTGAGCTCATCCTGGCCGATCTGCAGACCATCGAAAACCGGATCGCCAAGGTGGAGAGAAAATCAAAAACGACAAATGACAAGGAAGCAAAAACAGAGATGGCTCTGCTAGAAAAGCTAAAGCCTCATCTTGAAGCCGGAAAGCCTGCCCGTTCCCTGGAACTGGACGAAGACGAGCTCCTGCTTCTGAAAAACTACAATCTGCTTTCATCGAAACCGGTCATTTATGTCGCAAATATGGATGAAGAAGGGGTCATGGATCCGGAATCCAACCCGTACTATGCGGCTGTAAAGGATTTTGCCGAAAAGGAGAACAGCGAAGTCGTTGCGCTTTGCGCAAAGATCGAAGAAGATCTGTCCTCGCTCGATCCGGAAGAAAAATCCGTGTTTCTCGAAGAGCTTGGCCTGCCTCAGTCCGGTCTCGATCAGCTGATCCGCAAAGCCTATGATATCCTGGGGCTTTGCACGTTCCTGACAGCCGGAGAAGATGAATGCCGCGCGTGGACATTCAAGAAAGGAATGAAGGCGCCGGATTGTGCCGGTGTCATCCATACCGACTTCAAACGCGGATTTATCCGTGCCGAAGTCTATACGTTTGATGATATCGATCAGCTCGAAAGCGAACATGCGATCAAGGAAGCCGGAAAGCTTCGTCTGGAAGGCAAGGAATATGTCGTCCAGGATGGCGATATCATGCACTTCAGGTTCAATGTATAATGAGACTGGCTGGTTTATCGATTTCCGAACTGCTCATGATGATCATTGCGGTCATTTTGAGCATGAGCGTTCACGAACTGGCGCACGGCCTCGTATCGTACTGGCTGGGTGATCCAAGCGCTAAATATGCAGGCCGGCTTTCGCTCAATCCGCTACGCCACATTGACTGGCTCGGAATGCTCTGTCTGCTTGCGTTCGGTTTTGGCTGGGCCAAGCCGGTGCCGATCGATTCACGCTATTATAAAGATCCGAAATCCGGAATTATATGGACAAGCTTTGCGGGCCCTCTTGCCAATTTTCTGCTTGCGTTTGTGTGCGTCTTCGTGTATTTTCTGATCTACAAATTCGCACCGTACGGCATGGCCGCGGTGTATGTCACGCGCACGCTGGCTCTGACCGCTTCGATGTCGATCGGATTCGGAATTTTCAACCTGATCCCTATACCGCCTCTGGACGGGGCCAAGATCCTCTGGAGCTTTCTGCCCGACCATGTGTATTACCGCATCAACAACGGGGCATGGTGGATGAATCTGCTGCTGTTCGCGCTTATTTACAGCGGACTGATTGGCGGACCAATGGCCATGCTGCGCACCTGGTTCATCGATCTTTTCTCGAATATTTCTGTTTTTCTGCTAGGTATTTAAGAATATCTTAAGTGATGAATCGTATACTCCCGCTGTAACGGAGGTATTTACGATGAAACAGTTTATTTTTGCACATAAAAAGGCAGCTCTGATCGCTGGATTTGTCCTGACCCTGCTGCTTGGCGGAATGGGCGGAGCAGCTCTGGAGCGGATGCATGCCGGCCATCGTTTTGAAAGATATGAACTGGCCGACAGAAGAATGGAAGAACGGAAAAAAGAGCGTGGCCGCTTTGATAAGAAGGATCGTAAAGAAGATACAGAAAGCGGCAGCACTGCGAAGAAAGAAACATCAGAAGAGAACGGATCTTCAGAAAAGCAAAGTTCTGAAACGGACGCTTCTGCTGAAAAAGATTCTGTATAGAAATGGCAGCTTGTCGAAAGGCAGGTTGCTTTTTAAATGGCACTTTTCCTACGAAAAGAGTATGATAAGAACGAGTTTTATAGGAGGTAAGTAGTATGGCCTGCACAACAATTCTGGTTGGAAGGAAAGTGTCATATGACGGTTCGTGCATCATTGCGAGAAATGATGATTCAGGAGCCGGAAAGTTTACAGTCAAACGTTTTACAGTCGTTCATCCGCAGGAGCAGCCGCGCGATTACACATCGGTTATTTCCCATGCGAAGATCAAGCTGCCGGATGATCCGATGCGATATACTGCCTGTCCGAATGTGATCAAAGGAAACGGGATCTGGGCTGCATGCGGTGTCAATGAAGCCAATGTCGGCATGAGCGCAACAGAAACCATCACATCGAATGCGCGTGTGCTTGGGGCCGATCCGCTCGTGGAAGACGGTATCGGAGAAGAGGATCTGGTCACGATCACTTTGCCGTATATCCGCACGGCACGCGAAGGGGTGGAGCGTTTAGGAAAACTGCATGAAACCTACGGCACGTATGAAATGAACGGAATTGCATTCTGCGACAGCCAGGAAATCTGGTGGTTCGAATCGATCGGCGGACATCACTGGATGGCCAGACGGGTGCCGGATGACCGGTATGTCGTGATGCCCAATCAGCAGGGGATCGATGCCTTCGATTTCAAGGACGCGTATTCAAAACAGAAAGCAAATATGTGTTCAGCCGATCTGAAGGAATTTGTTGAAAAAAACCATCTGGACCTTTCTTTGAACGGGACATTTGATCCCCGGGCAGCCTTTGGATCCCATGATGATTCGGATCATGTCTACAATACGCCAAGAGCGTGGTACATGCTTCGCTATTTCAATCCGTCCACTTATAAATGGGATGGTCCAAACGCGCAGTACGGGCCAAGATCGGATGATCTGCCATGGAGCATGGTGCCTGAAAAGAAGATCACGATCGAGGATGTAAAATACATTCTCAGCGCCCATTTTCAAGGCACTCCATATGATCCGTATGCGGCGTCGAGCGCGCAGGCTGGCGCGTTCCGTTCGATCGGTGTCAACCGCAACTGTGTGCTTGGCGTCATCCAGACATATGAAGACCGCGATGCCAAAGAATGGATCGCCTTTGCGTCCAATCCGTTCAACGCGCTTGTTCCGTTTTACGCAGACGTCAATTATACGCCCGAATATATGGACAATACGACCCAGAACGTATCGACCGATAATTTCTACTGGTCGTCCCGTCTGATGGCGGCCATGGCCGATGCGTCATACAAAAATTCGCTCATCCACATCGAGCGCTACCAGAACAAGGTAGCTGCGCAAAGCCATGAGATCATGGACCGCTATGATCATCTGCTCGAAAATGCGGCCGAAGAGGACCGCAGAAATCTGCGCGAAAAAGCGAATCAGGAAATCAGCGATATGGTCCAGAAGGAGACGATCGAGACACTGGACAAGGTCTTGTACGAATTGAGCATGAATATGAAAAATGCTTATGCACGCAGCGATGCGTAAAACAAAGCAGAAATACATGAAATACTGCCATCGACCGGCAGTATTTTTTTTGATATAAAGAGAAATCAATGTAAGATTGGATTCTGTCTTCGCATTTTATAATGGAACCATGAGGAAGAAATATCGAACGAGCCCGCCTCCGGTCCGGAGGATTTCCTGGCGAAGAGTTGTTTTCCTTGGAATGGTACTGGCAGCAGGAATGAGCTGGGTTTCGGAAAGGCCGGGCGGACAGGAACCGGCTGCCGCTGAAACAGAGTATGTCCCGTACGCTCTGGATGATACGCTCAAGGAACAGATCCGCGTGCAGGCACAGATCGAAGGGATCGAAGAGAAGGTCAATGATTTATATGCGCTCGTGATGGTGGAAAGCGGCGGAAGCGGGGAAGACGTGTTCCAGGCCAGCGAATCGCTCGGGCTGAAGCCGGATTCCTTATCACGGGATGAATCCATTCAGCAAGGTGTCCGTTACTATGCCCAGCTCTTAAACGAAGGAAGTGCTCTTGGAGCGGATCAGGACTGCATATTCCAGGCATACAATTATGGAAAAGATTTTCTGTATTACGCTGCGGACCGGGGCGGGACCTATTCGTTCGAAATGGCGCAGGAGTATGCGGCGCAAAAAGCCGATCATGCACGTGTGGACTACAATAATCCGATCGCCGTATCTGAAAACGGAGGCTGGCGCTATGCCTACGGCAATATGTTCTATGTGCAGCTGATCCATCAGGCACTTGATGCTCTGGATGAATGAAAAAGAAGGAATGGTTAAATTCCTTCCTTCGTGCCGGATCGTATTATTTTTTTTCTTCGCTGGGCACCACGACTGCCAGGCCGCCCAGTGCGCTTTCCTTCAATTCCATCGGCAGCTTGATCCCGGTCAGGTTCATCGTTTTGACCACCATATCGAAGCTGACCCGGTTTTTCTTCACGTTCCGCAGATATTTCGCCAGTCTTGCCGCATCGATCGCTCTTTGCGCGGCAACCGCGTTGCGTTCGATGCAAGGGATCATAACATATCCGCCGACCGGATCGCACGTCAGCCCTAAGTGATGCTCGAGACCGATCTCTGCCGCACATTCGATCTGCGAGTTGGTCTGTCCCTGAAGATAGGCGATCATGGCCGCTCCCATGGAGCAGGCAGCCCCTACCTCGGCCTGACAGCCGGCTTTCGCGCCGGAAATCGTCGCATTGTACTGAATGAGGTTGCCGATCAGCCCAGCTATCTTCAGGCCTTTGATCAGCTTGCTTTTCGGATAGCCCAGATCATAGGCGTAATGGTAGAGCAGGGCCGGGATCACGCCGCAGCTGCCCATGGTCGGCGCTGTCACGACGATCCCTCCGGCCGCGTTTTGTTCGCTGGCCGCATAGGCATAGCTTGCGAGCAGGAGCGCATTCTGTTCGGTCAGGTCATCGCAGCTTTTGGCGGACTGATTGAGAGCGCTGGCGACCCGGTCGAGCTTCAAGGAGCCGGGCAGCACGCCGGTTTTCGATAATCCTTTTTTGACACTTTTGATCATGGCGCTGTAGATCGATTTCATGTAGGTATCGAAATCCTTGTCTTCCACCTGGTCGACATATTCGTCGAAAGTGAGATGATTCTGCTTGCAGTAGGCATGGATCTCGTCCATGGTCGTATGAGGGTACAGCTTTTTTGATTCCAGCGCCTTTTCGCCGTCCCGTTCGATCTTTCCGCCGCCGATCGATACGAAAGAATGGACGGCTTTCACTTCGTCGTTTTCATAGACCTTGAATTCCATCGTATTCGGATGTTCGACCGGTGTCTTATAGTCGAAACGGATCTCGTTGGGCACTGGTTTCAGCGTTTTCTGAATGATCATATCGGTCAGGTGGCCTTTGCCTGTAAATGCCAGGGAACCGAACAGCGTCACTTCCACTTTTTGGGCATCCGGATAGGTTTCTTTGATATATTGTGCGGCACGCATCGGACCAAAGGTGTGGGACGAGCTTGGTCCGGGGCCGATCTTGTAAATTTCTTTAATTGTCTGCATTGTATTCACTTCTCCTTTCCTATTATACTTGCTTCCTGCAAAATGTTGGGATGAAAACAGTTTTCATTGATTGTTGAAAAAACATGAAAACAATTCTTGATTTTGTGTGATTCTTTGGGTATCATTAGGACATATTATGGGAGGAACTAAGGACTATGAAAGGTAACATGTGGAAAGTGCTTGCGTCCGGCGCTATGGCAGCTGCAATGCTTGCAGGATGCTCTTCAGGTGCCGGAGGAAACGGCGGCGCAGAAGGAAAAACATTAAATGAGGGGGATACTGTCAAGATCGGTCTCAACTTTGAGCTCAGCGGCGATGTATCAAGCTACGGCCAGGCGGAACGCAATGCGGCGCAGCTTGCGATCGAACAGTACAACGCCCGTACAGATACGAAGTTCAAGGCGGAAGGCGTTGAAGTGGACGATAAAGGCGATGCGGCAGAAAGTACGACCCAGGCAATCAAGCTCTGTACAGAGGATGGTGTTGCGGCGATCGTAGGTCCTGCAACTTCCGGCGCCTCGATCGCGACTTATGCGGTTGCGGATGAAAACAACGTACCGGTCATTTCGCCAAGTGCCACACAGGTGGATGCGATGATGAACGGGGATACCGCTTACGAATACGCATGGCGTGTATGCTTCGAGGATTCCTATCAGGGAGCGGCAATGGCTATTTACGCAGCAGATACGCTCAACTGCAAAAAAGCGGCAGTCATCAATGAAACATCCGACTACGGTCAGGGTCTTGCCAGCCAGTTCGAGGAAACATTCAAGGAACACGGCGGCGAGGTCGTGGCGCACGAACAATACAATGCGGGCGATACCGACTTTGCATCCATGCTGACTTCCATGAAAAGCAAGGATTTCGATGTTCTTTATATCGCAGGATACTATTCCGAAGCCGGCCTGATCATCAAACAGGCCCGTACAGACGGAATCGACTGCCCGATCGTCGGCGCGGACGGATTCGAATCCGAAGTGCTTTCCGAGCTTGCCGGAAAGGAAAACCTGAACCAGGTATGGTATACGACAGCGTATACGACGGTGGACGCTTCGGACGAACTGAATGCATTCATCGATGCGTATAAAGCGAAATACGATGAAACGCCGAATATGTTCTCCGCCCTTGCTTACGACGCGACAAATCTTGTTCTCGACCAGCTTGAAGCGACCGGCAAGACAGGCGCCGAACTGAACGAAGCCATCAAGAAAGCTGAATTCACAGGAATCACAGGAACGTTCAAATTTGACGAAAAAACACATACACCGATCAAGAGCGTAATGGTCGTTAACCAGGTTGACGGTGTACAGACAGAGGCAACGGAAGTATCGGTTGACTAAATAGCCTTTGCATGATTAAAGGGGAAGCAATTTCCCCTTTTTTCCAATTCAGAAAGAGAGTGAAAAAATGAGCCAATTTCTTCAACAAATCGTAAACGGGCTTTCGCTGGGAAGCATTTACGCTCTGGTCGCGCTCGGATACACGATGGTGTACGGTATCATCAAGCTGATCAACTTCGCGCACGGCGATGTATATATGATCGGCGCGTATGTGGCATTTATCGTGACGACCTATTTCGGGTTCGGTTTTTTTCCGGCCCTGATCATGTGCATGGTCGTTTGCGGCATCCTGGGCGTGCTGATCGAGCGGATCGCCTATCGGCCTTTGCGCCATGCGCCGCGGATCACCGCGCTGATCACAGCCATCGGTGTATCGTATGTCATCGAATATACGACAGCCTACTTCATGGGCTCGGAAAAGCGCACGTATCCGCAGCTGCTTTCCAACGCATCCTTTAATCTGGGTCCGATCAAGATCACGACCCAGCAGATCTATATTTTTGTGATCACGATCGTTTTGATGCTGATCCTGCAGTTTATTATTCAGAAAACAAAAATGGGCCGTGCCATGCGTGCTGTGAGCACCGATGAGAACGCTGCCGAGCTCATGGGCATTTCGGTCGATACGACCATTTCATTTACATTTTTGATCGGTTCGGCCCTGGCCGGAGCCGGCGGTATCCTGGTCGGCATTTATTACAATTCCATCAACCCGCTCATGGGGATGGTGCCGGGCCTGAAAGCGTTCATTGCAGCCGTATTCGGCGGTATCGGAAGCATTCCGGGCGCCTTGATCGGCGGTCTGTTCATCGGTATGGCCGAAACGATGGTCGTCGCCTACGGAAGCTCGCTGTACCGCGATGCGATCGTTTACGCGATCCTGATCATTGTCCTGATCGTCAAGCCGACCGGTCTATTAGGAAAGAATCAGAGAGAGAAGGTGTAGAGCATGACAAAAAGCGTATTCAACAAGATCAATCTGATGTGGATCGTCCTGATCGTCGTTCTTTATGTCGTGCTTTCCACGATGATGAATGTAGGGATCATCAATTCCTACTACAAGATCACGCTGTTCAATATTTGTATCAACGTGATGCTGGCTGTTTCGCTGAACCTGGTCATCGGTATCTGCGGACAGTTCTCGCTCGGACATGCCGGGTTCATGTGCATCGGAGCCTACAGCGCCGGCGTCATCACGAAAATGATGCCGAACTATTTCGGACTTCTGATCGGCCTGCTTGTCGGCTTTGCGATCTCGATCGTAGCCGCGCTGATCGTCTCGGTTCCGACCTTGCGTCTGAAAGGGGACTATCTGGCTATCGCGACCCTTGGCTTTGCGGAAATCATCCGTATCCTCGTGCAGAACATGAAGATCACCAACGGAGCGGCCGGCCTGAGCGGCATCCCGCCGTTAACGACATTCCCGCTGCTGCTGCTCGGTGTCGTGGTCACGATCGTCGTGTGCTCGAACTTTACACGTTCGGCTCCAGGACGTGCGTGCATCGCGGTGCGCGAGGATGAGATCGCAGCCGAAGCGATGGGGATCAACACGACAAAATACAAGGTCCTCGCGTTTGTGATCGGAGCGATCCTAGCCAGCGCGGCCGGCGCGTTGTTTGCGTGCAATTTCTATGTCATCAAACCGACGCAGTTCACGTTCAACAAATCGATCGATATCCTTGTGATGGTCGTGTTCGGAGGCATGGGAAGCATGACAAGCTCGGTGCTTGCTGCCATTGCGATCGGTCTGCTGAATATGATCCTGCAGAATTTTACCGATATCCGTATGATCCTGTATGGAGCGATCCTTGTGATCATGATGATCTTCAAGCCGGACGGTCTGTTCGGCGATCGGGAAATTTCGCTCACGAAGATCATGGCGAAAAGAAAAGCGAAAAAGGAGGCACGCTGATGGAACCGGTTCTTGAAGTCAAAAACCTGACAAAAAATTTCGGCGGTCTTTGTGCGGTTTCCAATGTCTCGATGGAAATCATGCCGGGAGAGCTGATCGGGCTGATCGGGCCGAACGGCGCCGGAAAAACGACCTTGTTCAATTTGCTTACGGGCGTATACGAACCGAGCGAAGGTCTGATCGAAATGAATGTGGACGGGTCGAAAAAACAGATCGGCGGCCTGAAGCCGTACAAGATCACGGACTACGGGGTTGCCCGCACTTTTCAGAACATTCGTCTGTTCAAATCGATGACCGTTCTTGAAAATGTCCAGGTGGCAATGCACCGCAATATCCGCTACGGCACGATGACCGCGCTTCTCCGGCTGCCGAAATATTATTCGGAAGAGCGCTGGGTCAGAGAAAAAGCGGAGGAATATTTAAAAGAGGTGGGACTGTACGGCAAGCGCAATGAACTGGCTACCAATCTTCCTTATGGAGAGCAGCGGCGTCTGGAAATTGCCAGGGCCCTGGCGATCCAGCCGAAGATCCTGTATCTGGACGAGCCAGCTGCCGGTATGAATCCGCAGGAAACGGCCGATCTGACAAACCTGATCCATAAGATCCGGGAAAAGTATAATTTAACAGTTATCCTGATCGAGCATGATATGTCGCTTGTCATGAATATATGCGAGCGGATCTATGTGCTCGACTACGGAAAGATGATTGCCAACGGCACGCCGGATGAAATCAAGAACAACGAGTTTGTCATCAAGGCATATCTTGGAGAGGAGATCTGATATGACAGCGATGCTTGAAGTGAAAGATCTGCACGTGCATTACGGCATGATCGAGGCGCTCAAGGGAGTTTCCCTGAAAGTGGAAGAGGGACAGATCGTTTCTCTGATCGGCGCCAACGGGGCCGGAAAGACCACGCTGCTGCAGTCGATCAGCGGTATTGTCAAAAAAAGCGCGGGAGACGTCGTATTCCTCGGTCAGGATATTTACAAGATGTCGCCCCAGAAAATTGTTGCGCTCGGTCTGACCCAGGTCCCGGAGGGCCGGCGCATCTTTACGGGACTTTCTGTATACGAAAACCTGATGATGGGTGCATACTTAAGAAAAGATAAAAAGGGAATTGAAGAGGATATTCAGAAGATCTATAAACAGTTTCCGATCCTTGAACAAAGAAAGAACCAGGATGCTTCCACGTTGTCGGGCGGCGAACAGCAGATGCTTGCTATGGGACGTGCGCTCATGGCAAGACCGAAGCTGCTGCTTCTTGACGAACCGAGCATGGGGCTTGCGCCGATCCTGGTAAAGGAGATCTTCTCGATCGTTCAGGAAATCAACCGTACCGGAACGACGGTCCTGCTTGTGGAGCAGAACGCGAAGATGGCTTTGTCGATCGCGGACTACGCCTATGTTCTTGAGACCGGAAAGGTCGTGCTGAGCGGAACGGGAAAAGATCTGATCGAATCCCCGGATATTCAGAAAGCCTATTTAGGAGGATAAGATGTTTAAAGTAAAAGATTTTATGACAACGGATGTCATTACGTGCGAACCGGACGAAAAGATCACGAAAGTCATCGATCTGATGAATTCGAAAAAGATCCATCGTCTGCCTGTTGTGGATCCGGACGGAAAACTGCTCGGGATCATCACTGAAGGGATGATCGCGGGGGCGAATAATTCAGCGACCTCGCTGTCGATCTTTGAACTGAATTACCTGCTGTCGAAGACCGATGTCAAGACTGTGATGATCAAAAATGTGATCTCGATCGATGAAAACGAGCTCATGGAAGCGGCGGCCCAGAAGATGCTGCAGCATGATATCGGATGTCTTCCGGTCGTGAACGGCTCGAAAAAAGTGGTCGGGATCCTGACGCAGAACGATATTTTCAAAAGTTTTCTTGATGTCCTTGGATGGGAACATACCGGATCGCGGATCACGCTGGAAGTAAAAGACGAGATCGGGGCCCTGGAAAAGATTTCCCGGATCTTTGCGGACAACCATATCAGCATTTCCAATATTGGTGTGTATTCATCCAAAGACGGAGTGGCGAGCATGGTCATCCGCAGCGATGCCAAAGAAGTGGATGGAATCAGAAAAGCGCTCGAGGATGGCGGATATACTGTCCGTGAAGCGATCCTGGTCCAGTAGATACGACATGAAAAATAAGACCCGTCACAAGCGGGTCGTATTTTTTGGAACTCTATTTTTTATAGGAGCTTAGATCATCCGGAAACGGGACGGACTGCAGCGTATCGTAATCGCTGACATGGATCACTGCACGGACCGAGGAGTCGATCGAGGTGCTGCTGATTTTCTGATGAATATCGCAGTCAAGCTTCATATACGTGACAATGCTGTCTTCGATCTTTGCTTCCAGGACCGCATGATCGATCGTGACCGAACCATAGGAGTCAAGAATGCTGGCCAGTGTATGCTCGTCAATGTCGAAGCGGTACGTTCCGTCCTCCTCCTTTTCGGCTCTGGTGAACAGTTTTTCGAGTTCGTCATCGCTCATGTCCAGGAACGGGTCAAGATTTGTCAGTTTTGAATCGGCGCTCAATCCGATCTTGTCGGCTGTGCTCTGTGTTTTGGTTCCGAGCGAATTCAGATAAGTTCTTCCGTCTTTGATATAAAAATCGAGAAAGTTGTTCTGGGTCCTTCCGCCCGCTTTCAGATCGGTCGTAAGAGCGAGTTCGAGCTGCTCTTTCTGATCGAAGCAGAGATCGGCAAGGATCTCGCCCGGATCGTCCTGATCCATGAGGATGTCTGCGCGGATATGGGCCGAATCGGCCTGGAAAGTGTGATGCAGGGCATTGAAGAATTCAAGCGTGTATTGTTTCGTATCCGTCCCTGAGCATGCGCTCAGGGAAAAACAAAGAAACAGTGATATGATGAAACCAGTTATTTTTTTCATATAGGCCTCCGTTTGTGCCATTTTAAAATGAAAAAGGGTAACTGTCAAAGAAAGGACACTTATTATGGTTGTTGTATATTACGGAAATCATTTTGCGCAAAGAGATAAAATTGCTGCAGTTCTTGATCAACTGCAGGTATCCTACATTGAGATCGGCGAGGACAGCCTTGAGCAGACGATGGAACAGATCCTGAATTCGCAGGGAAGCGAGCCGGCCCAAAGCGATCAGGAAATCTTCCTGTATTTTTCCGACATGGATATTGAAGAGATCACGAAAATCGACCAGGCTCTGAAGGAGGCCGGGATCCATGTTCTTCACAAAGCTGTAAAAACAGATACGAACATCACCTGGAAACTGGGCGATCTGCTCGAACACATCCGCGAGGAAGCCTCTTATTTTAAAAAAAGGGAAAAGCTGAGAAGCCTCGTATCCGATCCGGATCCGGTGCTGACCAGCACCAATCCGAAATATATGAATCTGATGGTCATGTGCTACGAGCTTCTCGAGGAAACCGGTGTTCCTGAAAAAATGTATGACAAAGCCATTGAACTGATCGAAACATTTCCGAAAAGCGATGCCTGAGACGCACCGCTTTTTTTGCGCACGTTTCCATACAATGTGATATGGTAAGGTCATGAAAAAGATAACCATAGGAATTTTAGCGCATGTCGATGCCGGCAAAACGACATGCATCGAAAGCATGCTGTATACCAGCCATGAAATAAAAAAAGCAGGCCGGGTCGATCATCAGGACTCGATGCTCGATTATGACGTGCAGGAGCGCGAGCGGGGCATTACGATCTATTCGAAACAGACCCGCTTTCAATGGAACGGATGCGAGATCTATGTGATCGATACGCCCGGCCATATCGACTTTTCGACAGAAATGGAACGCAGCCTCCAGGTCCTTGATCTGGCCATCCTGCTGATCAATGCGCAGGATGGTGTGCAGGCCCATACAGAAACGATCTGGGAATGTCTGACAAGATATCATATCCCGACGATCATTTTTGTCAATAAGATGGACATTTCCTTCAGGACACAGGATGAGCTCATGGCCGATCTGGAAAAGAAACTGTCCGATAACTGTGTGGATATGGA
This sequence comes from Erysipelotrichaceae bacterium OPF54, assembly GCA_022834735.1. Classification (GTDB taxonomy): domain Bacteria; phylum Bacillota_I; class Bacilli_A; order Erysipelotrichales; family Erysipelotrichaceae; genus Dubosiella. Next base: position 2,448,139 of record BQKD01000001.1, on the reverse strand, counting down.
TGGAGCAGACCATGAAGAGAAGCTGGCCATGGTCAACGATGAAATGCTCAACGCATACAGCGAAAAAGGAACGATCCCTCTTTCGCTCCTGCAGGAATCCTTGTACAAAAGAGAATGGTTTCCGGTCTATTTCGGGAGCGCATTGAAGCACGAAGGGATCGCTGCGCTGCTCGATGCCGTCACCGATCTGGCGTTTGATCGGGAATACCCGGACGAGTTTGGCGCCAGGGTGTTCAAGATCAATGAGGACGGGATCGTTATGGTCAAGATCACAGGAGGCATGCTGAGGCCCAAAGACGTGGTCAATGACGAAAAGATCGATCAGATCCGTTCATACTCCGGAGAAAAATATACGCTCCTGCACCAGGCGCAGGCCGGCGATGTGGTCGGGCTGAAAGGTAACCTGAGCATGCGCACCGGGCAGGGACTTGGCTTCGAAAAAGACCAGCAGGAGTCTTTGCTGAGCGCGTGCCTTGAATACGATCTGCTGCTGCCGGCAGGAACAGACGCATTGATGCTGTGGCCGTACTGCGAAAAACTGGCCAGGGAAGATCCGCAGCTGCAGCTGACCTATCACGAGCATTCGAAGACGATCTCGCTTTCTTTGATGGGCGAGGTGCAGAAGGAGATCCTGCAGAAAAAGATCGAGGAACAGACAGGAATCCATGTCGGCTTCACCCAGGGAAAGGTCGTGTTCAGGGAGACGATCGAAAACGAGGAATACGGGGTCGGGCATTTCGAGCCGCTGCGCCATTATGCCGAAGTGCATGTTCTGCTCGATCCTTTGCCGGCAGGAAGCGGGATCCGGATCGTAAACGAGAACCGGATCGAAAACCTGTCTCTTGGCTGGCAGCAGCAGATCATGAATGCGCTGCACTACCGTCACAGAGGCGTGCTGACCGGATCGGAATTAACGGATGTGAAGATCTGTTTCATCGCGGCGCGAGGCAATCAGAAGCATACATCGGCCCAGGATTTCAGCCAGGCAGCCAGACGGGCTGTCCGGCAGGCGCTGCGCAAAGGCAGATCCATCCTGCTCGAACCGTACTATGAATTTGAGATCGGGACGCCGGCCGGATCGCTTTCCAGGGTACTGTATGAGCTTGATCAGATGAAAGCTGATTTTGAGATCAGCAGCAGCGAAGACGACATGACGATCATCCGCGGAAAAGGGGCCGTGCGTCTGTTCATGAATTTTCAGAGCAGCCTGTATGCGCTGACAAAAGGACGAGGCCGCTTTATTCCCCGCAGCATTTCATATGGCGCGTGCCGGGAACAGGCACAGATCGTCGAACAGAGCGGGTACGATCCGGACAGCGATCTTCGCAATCCGACCGGTTCGGTATTCTGCGCCCAGGGGTCGGGCTACTATGTTCCATATGACGAGGTGGAGGAGCATATGCATCTGCATCCGCTCGAGATCGAAAATACGACAACATACAAAGCGGTGCGCTACACGATCAACGACGAGGAAGCAAAACGGGTGTTCGAAATGACAAGCGGGCGCAATCAAAACGAGAAGAAAAAAGTGATCCCGCATAAAAAGGTCAAAGCCGATCTTTCGTTCGAGGAAGTGAAGATCGAGCCGAAAAAGCCGCAGTGTCTGATCGTGGACGGATACAATATGATCTACAGCTGGTCTTCTCTCAAGGATCTGGCGCGCGTCGATTACGATGCGGCCAGAGAGCGGCTGATCGATGCCTTGTCCAATTATCAGGGATACAAAGGGATCGAGGTGTATGTTGTATTCGATGCCTACCGGCGCGCAGAAAATCCCGGCGTGCGCAATGAAATAAGAGGAAAGCTCAATATCGTGTTTACGAAATACGGACAGACGGCCGATTCCTATATCGAACGTCTGGTCCATGATCTGAAAAAGAAATATTCGCTGATCGTGGCTACCTCGGACGGCCTGATCCAGAATGCTATCCTGGCTCAGGGAGCGACAAGGCTGTCGGCGCGCGAGCTGGAAGGCCGTGTCATGCGGACCAATACGATTGCGTTCGGGCATATGAACAATCCGTTCTAGGACGATCAAGCAAAACAAAACTTTAATCAAAGCAGAAAAAGCCTGTTCTCACGGAAAGATGACAGGCTTTTATTATGGCAAAAATAGGAATTTTATGGGATAGCTTAAAAAAATCCTTTATAGTATATAGAAAAATGAAGAAAATTTCAACATTTCGTTTGACAAAGTGGACAAGGGTTGCTAATATAATAAATTGCAAAATAGTCTGAAAAAATCAGCATTTATCAGCGAACAGACAACGAAAGGATGGCGCACATGGATAGCAACAAAGCGTATCACATTGTCTCTTGCGGAAATAAATCCTCCCGGCGAGACTACTCTAAAGTAAGCGGTAAATTAGAGCTGCCTAATCTGGTAGAAATTCAAACCGATTCATTCGAATGGTTTACCCGCCAAGGTATTCAGGAGGTTTTCGAAGAGATTTATCCCATTGAAAACTACGGTAAAAATATCAAACTGAATTTTCTACGTTATCATTTTGACAAACCAAAATACAGCGCGGAAGAATCAATGTATAGAGAATGTAACTATGCCGCACCGTTATATGCAGACATGGAACTTGAGATCACCGATCCGGAAACCGGTGAAGTGCGGACAAAGCAGGAGGAAGTGTATTTAGGCGACTTCCCGCTCATGACCGAAACAGGTACTTTTATTATCAATGGTGCGGAGCGTGTTATCGTCAGCCAGATCGTACGTTCTCCAGGAGCCTACTTTACAGAAGCCTATGATGAAAAGACAGGTAAACAGAACTACAACTGCGAACTGATCCCTAGCCGCGGAACATGGCTCGAGTTCATGACCGAACAGAAAAAGACGATGACAGGCCGTACGATCAATGTGTCGATCGACCGCCGGCGCAAGATCCTGTTCTCGATCTTCTTCAAAGCGCTCGGCATGTCGTTCGGGATCGAGAAAAACGACAACGCGTTCGACACGGCCGATCTCGAAACGTTCCTGAGCGCGCTGGGCCGTCAGATCGAGGATCCGGCTGTGGACGAGGAAAACCGGGAATACATGAACATGTATCTCGAGCTGTACAATGCCTTCTTCGGAAAATACGAGGAAATCGAAAATACTCTGCTCAATGATAAAGTGAAAACGACCGAGGAGGCGCTGCTTTCGTTCTATGAAAACCAGCGCAGCGATGAGATCCCGACCCTGGACGGATCCATCTCCCTCATGCAGGCCAAGTTTTTCGATCACCGCCGCTATGATCTGACAAGCGCAGGACGCTACAAGCTGCGCAAGAAGCTCAATGCGTTTGCGCGCATGATGAACAATACGCTTGCGTATGACATTGTCGATACGGATGGCAATGTGGTTATGGAAAAAGGTACGCATGTTGCCCGCAACGAACGCAACGAACTGCGTGAAGTGCTGGCAAAAGGCGGCTATATGAATCCGTATCCGTTCCGTTCCGAATTTCATGAAGAAGATATCGTGACGATCCCGGTATCCTACAATCAGGGCCTGATCGGACGTGTGCTCGCGCAGGATGTGACAGTAAACGATACGCTGCTCGAACAGGGCACGGTATTGACCGAAAACGATATCGAGGCTCTCAAAGGCGTGATCGAGGAAGTGAAGATCTACGCAGGGATCATCGCGAAAAAAGTGGCTCTTACACCGGAAAACTTCACGGCTGTTATGAATTACGGCCAGCGTCTGTTTGCACTTGGACGTCTGACAAACCGCAACGGTGCCGATCTGATGGATGACGAGTTCGATCTGGTCGTACCGCGCTATACGGTCGGAGTGACGCCGGATCGTCTGGATGATGCTGTGCTTCTTTCGCTGCAGCAGCGTGCGGGCGAAGAAGAGATCAATGCATGGCTCATTGGTTCGGCCCAGCAGGAAATCGAAGTGGTCGACAAGGATGAGCAGATCATCAGGATCGTCGGAAACGATCCGTTCGCTCAGCGTCATACGATCACGATGGCCGATATCTATGCGTTCTTCGGATATGATCTGAATGTCATGGACGGTATCGGCGAGACCGACGATATCGATATGCTCGGAAACCGTCGTATCCGTGCGGTCGGCGAACTGATCCAGAACCAGTTCAGGATCGGTCTTTCGCGTATGGAACGTGTCGTAAAAGAGCGGATGTCCATTCAGGAACTTGACAGCCTGACACCAAGAAAGCTGACGAATATCCGTCCGCTCACGGCAGCGATCAAGGAATTTTTCTCCAGTTCGCAGCTGTCCCAGTTCATGGATCAGCAGAACCCGCTTGCCGAACTGACCAACAAGCGCCGTATTTCCGCGCTTGGACCTGGCGGTCTGTCGCGTGAGCGTGCCGGATTCGAGGTTCGTGACGTTCACTCGTCTCACTATGGACGGATCTGTCCGATCGAGACGCCAGAAGGACCAAACATCGGTTTGATCTCCAACCTGACAACTTACGCAAAGATCAACGAATACGGATTTATCCAGACGCCGTATCGTATTGTAAATAAAGATGGAACTGTACAGGAAAAAGCGATCTATCTTTCGGCTGATGAAGAAGCGGATTATGTGATCGCCCAGGCCAACGAGGTTCGTGACGGCCGCCTGATCAACGATCGTGTCGTGGCTCGTAAAAACGGCGATACGATCATCGCGTCCCGGGAAGAAGTAGAGCTGGCCGACGTGTCCCCGAAACAGATCGTTTCTGTCGCGACAGCATGCGTTCCTTTCCTGGAAAATGACGATGCGTCCCGCGCCCTCATGGGTGCCAACATGCAGCGTCAGGCCGTGCCTCTGCTCGTTCCTCATTCGCCGTTCGTCGGTACCGGCATCGAGCACAAGATCGCAAAGGATTCCGGTGTCGGGATCGTTGCCAAGCAGGATGGAACGGTATCGTATGTCGATTCGCTGCGCATTGTCGTAACGGACAAGGAAGGAACCGATCATTCCTACCAGCTGCGCAAATTTGCGCGCAGCAACGCGTCCACATCGATCAACCAGAGACCGATCGTCAAATTCGGCGAAGAAGTCAAGAAGGGCGATATCCTTGCCGACGGACCAAGTATGGAAAACGGCGAGCTTGCTCTTGGACAGAACGTAACGATCGCGTATATGACATGGTACGGATATAACTACGAGGATGCCATTATCATGTCCGAACGGATGGTCAGCGATGACGTGTACACTTCGATCCATATCGAGGAATACGATATCGACTGCCGCGACACGAAGCTTGGCCCGGAAGAAATTACCCGCGACATTCCGAACGTGGGCGAAAACGCAGTGCGCAAGCTCGACAAGGACGGAATCATCATGGTGGGTGCCGAAGTAAAAGAAGGCGACATCCTGGTCGGAAAAGTAACGCCGAAAGGACAGTCGGAAGTTTCTCCGGAAGAGAAGCTGCTTCTTGCGATCTTTGGCGAAAAATCCCGCGAGGTGCGCGATAATTCCCTGAAGGTGCCTCATGGCGGTGCCGGAATCGTGCACTCGGTACGTATCTTCAAACGAGGAGACGGATCGGATCTGCCTCCTGGAGTCAATGAACGTGTCAAGGTGTATATCGTTCAGAAACGTAAGATTTCCGAAGGGGACAAAATGTCCGGACGTCACGGAAACAAAGGTGTCATCTCGAAGATCCTGCCGATCGAAGATATGCCGTTTACACAGGATGGAACACCGATCGATATCATTTTGAACCCGTTTGGTGTGCCTAGCCGTATGAATATCGGGCAAATCCTGGAGATCCATCTCGGATATGCCGCAAAGAAACTGAATCAGAAATTCGCGACACCGGTATTTGACGGTGTATCCAATGAAGAACTGGCTTCGATCATGAAGGAAGCCCAGATGACAAAAGACGGAAAACAGGTGCTGCGCGACGGCCAGACCGGTCTGCCGTTCGACGAACGGATCTCTGTCGGTGTCATGTATATGATCAAGCTGGCCCACATGGTCGACGACAAGTTGCATGCGCGTGCCACAGGCCCTTATTCTCTTGTGACCCAGCAGCCGTTAGGTGGTAAGGCACAGAACGGCGGACAACGTTTCGGAGAGATGGAGGTGTGGGCTCTTGAGGCCTATGGTGCGAGCCATACGCTCCAGGAGATCCTGACGATCAAATCCGATGATATCCAGGGCCGTATCAAAACCTACGAAGCCATCATCAAGGGCAAGGATATTCCTGAACCAGGTATTCCTGAATCGTTCCGCGTCCTGATGCACGAGCTCCAGGGTCTTGCGATCGATGTCCGCCTGCTCGACAAGGAAGGCAACGAAGTGGATATCACCAATGACGATGACGAACATGTTGTCGTCCATGAAACAGAAGTATTCGAACATCCGGAAAACGAAAAGCTCGAAAACGATATTGAGCCGAAGGAGGATATCATCGATGTGGATATCAACGGCACCGATCTTGATTCCATTGATCTCGATGATGCCGTCAATGCCCAGGACAATATCGACGAAGATGTCGTTGAAGATGTAGATGATAATATAGAAGAGGAGGCGTAAGTCCAGAATGAGTATTAACAATTTTGCCTCGATCCAGGTCCAGCTGGCCAGTCCTGAAACGATCCTGAAATGGTCTCATGGCGAAGTAACCAAGCCGGAGACCATCAACTATCGTTCTCAGAAGGCAGAAAAGGACGGTTTGTTCTGCGAACGCATTTTCGGTCCGACAAAAGACTGGGAATGTGCGTGCGGAAAATATAAAAAAGTACGTTTTAAAGGAGTCGTATGCGATCGCTGCGGTGTCGAGATCACCAAATCGAGCGTGCGCCGCGAACGCATGGGGCATATTGCGCTCGCCGCTCCGGTAGCCCATATCTGGTATCTGCGCGGGATCCCGAGCCGCATGGCGCTGCTTCTCGATGTAACGCCGAAGCAGCTCGAGGAAGTCGTATACTTCGTAAGCTATATCGTTACGGATCCGAAAGATTCGGGCCTGGCTTACAAGCAGGTGCTTTCCGAGCGAGAGTATCGTGAAAACATGGCCATTTACGGAATGAGCGGATTTACCGCTCAGACCGGGGCTGAAGCGGTGCTTCGTCTGCTCAAGGATGTCGATCTGGAAAAGGAATACGAGGAAGTGCAGACGGCGCTGGAAAAAGCGCAGGGCGAAAAGCGCAAAAAGCTGATTAAACGTCTGGATACGATCAATGCGTTCCGTCATTCGGACAACAAGCCGGAATGGATGATCCTGACGAATATTCCGGTCATCCCGCCTGATCTGCGCCCGATGCTTCAGCTGGACGGCGGACGTTTCGCAACAAGCGATCTGAACGATCTGTATCGTCGTGTCATTACACGAAACAATCGTCTGCGCAAGCTGCTCGAGCTCGGAACTCCGAATATTATCGTGCAGAACGAAAAGCGTATGCTTCAGGAAGCGGTGGATGCTCTGATCGATAACGGACGCCGTTCCAAACCAATCACGGGTGCTGGCGGCCGGGCGCTCAAGTCGCTGTCCCATTCCCTGAAAGGTAAGCAGGGACGTTTCCGTCAGAACCTGCTTGGCAAGCGTGTCGACTTCTCGGGACGTTCGGTTATCGCGGTCGGACCGGATCTGAAAATGTATCAGTGCGGTATTCCTCGTGAAATGGCGATCAATCTGTTCAACCCGTTCATCATCAACGAGATCGTCAACGAGAAACTGGCGACCAATCCGAAAAACGCGGAAAAGCTGATCGAACGCCGCGACCCTCGGATCTGGGATGCGGTGGAAAAAGTGATCGACGGCTATCCGGTCCTGATGAACCGTGCGCCGACGCTGCACCGTCTGGGTATCCAGGCCTTCCTTCCAAAGCTGGTCGAAGGGCGCGCTATGCGTCTGCATCCACTTGTATGTACGGCGTTCAACGCGGATTTTGACGGTGACCAGATGGCCATCCACGTTCCGCTCAGCGAAGAGGCGCGAGCCGAAGCGCTGATCATGATGCTCGGTTCCCACAATATCCTTGGTCCTAAGGATGGCAAGCCAATTGTTACGCCGGGCCAGGACATGGTCATGGGAAACTTCTATCTGACCATGGAGGAAACGAAACAGGAGCTTTTTGATGAAGCGAAACGCTATGAGGAGTCCAATTGTCCTCTGGAAGCGGCGAACTGGAAACGGTTTGCCGAAAATGAAGGAAACGTGTACGCCAACGAAGAGGAAGTTCGTCTGGCTTACCAGATCGGACAGGTCCATCTTCATTCCCGTATCGCGGTGCCTGTTCGCGGCATGCATAAAACTTCGTTCGATGACGCGCATGCCAACGATTATCTCGTGACAACGGTCGGCAAGATCATCTTCAACGGAATGTTCCCGGCTGACTTCCCGTTCCTGAACGAGGTCAGCGGCGAAAACTTCAAAAAGACCCCGGACAAGTATTTTGTAGCGCCGGGCAATGATATCAAGGCGTACATTGAGAGCCTTCCGATCACGCCAGCCTTCAAGAAAAAAGATCTTGGAAGCATTATTGCGGAAGTGTTCAAACGTTACTCGGTCGATGAAACGGCGGAGATCCTTGACCAGATCAAATCGCTTGGATTCAAATATTCGACGACGGCAGGGATCACGGTTGCCCTTTCGGATATCGAGGTCGCGCCAAATAAGGAAAAACACGTCGAGGAAGGCCGTCAGAAGGCGGATGCCTTGAAAAAGATGCAGCAGAAAGGTCTGCTGACACTGCCTGAATGGGAATCCCGTCTGAACAAGATGTGGGATACTGTAAAAGACGGTATCGCGGATGAGCTAATGGCAAACATGCCTCGCAAGAACCCGATCTTCATGATGAGCGAGTCGGGTGCGCGCGGTAACAAACAGAACTTTACCCAGCTGGCTGGTATGCGTGGTCTGATGGCCCGCCCTGGTCATGGAAAGAGCCGTCATGGCGAATTCGTTCCTTCGATCATCGAGGTGCCGATCTATTCGTGCTTCCGTGAAGGTCTGAACGTGTCCGAGTTCTTTATCAGTACGCACGGTGTGCGTAAAGGTCTGACCGACACGGCCCTGAAAACAGCGGAGTCAGGATATCTGACGCGTCGTCTGGTCGATGTGGCACAGGATGTCATCATTAAAGAAGACGACTGCGGTACCGATAAAGGGTACTGGGTCGAGACGCTGATCGACCGCAAGACAAACACGGTCATCGAAGAGCTGAAAGATCGTCTGGTCGGCCGTTACTCGAAACAGGATGTTGTCGATCCGGAAACGGGCGAGGTCATTATTGAAAGCGACCAGTACATTACGGATGCGATCGCGCAGAAGATCGTGGATACAGGCATCAAAGGCATGTATATCCGTTCGCCGTTCACATGCAAGTCGACGATGGGTATCTGCCGCAAGTGCTATGGCAAGAACATGGCAACGGGCAAGGATGTCGAGGTCGGCGAAGCGGTCGGTATCATGGCTGCCCAGTCGATTGGCGAGCCAGGTACGCAGCTGACCATGCGTACATTCCATACGGGCGGTGTTGCCGGTTCCGGTACAGGAGATATCACGCAAGGTCTTCCTCGTGTCGAAGAGCTATTCGAAGCGCGTCATCCGAAAGGTGTGGCGGTCATTGCCCAGATTTCCGGAGAGATCACGTCGATCGAGCGTGTCGACGGCACGATGCGTCAGGAAGTTGTGATCACGAATGAACACGAAAGCGTAGTTCATAAACTGAATGCGAACCAGTCCCTGCGTCCATGGGTGACGGTCGGGGCGACGATCGAAGCGGGACAGGCTATTACGGAAGGTCCTCTTGATCCGAAGGAACTGCTCAATGTGGCGGGTGTTCGCGAAGTGCAGGATTATATCCTGAAAGAAGTCAAGAAGGTATACCAGAGCCAGGGTATCGAGATCAGCGACAAGCACCTTGAAGTCATGATCAAACAGATGATGAAAAAGGTCATTGTTACGGATGCCGGCGATACGGATCTGAACGTTGGTGTGCAGCTTTCCCTCAACAACATTACGAAGATCAACCGTGATGCGCTCCTGAACGGAAAGACGCCGGCAACCTTCAAGCCGATCCTGCTTGGTATTTCAAAGGCTTCTGTGGAGACGGATTCCTTCCTGTCGGCCGCTTCCTTCCAGGAAACGACAAAAGTACTGACGGATGCGACGATCAAAGGAAAGGTCGATCATCTCGTCGGTCTGAAGGAAAATGTCATTATTGGTAAACTGATTCCTGCCGGAACGGGTGCCAAGGGCGATCGTCCTCAAAACGAGATCATTGCGGCGAAGGCGAAGGAGCTGCGCGAAAAGCGTCTTGCCCGTACGCATGAAACGCATGACGAGCAGTTTGAAGAAATTGCCCGTCAGAACAGTCAGGAGAAAAACGAAACGGTAGCGGTGATGGATGAAAGTCTGACGCTGCTCGATGATTCGGCGTCGAATGATCTGTTCAATCAGTCTCTTGAATCCGGAATGGAAGAATAATAGCTAGAAAGGATGTACTTTGCGTGCATCCTTTTTTTCAGCTTTCTATAATAAACAGGAAGCGAGGAATACTATGAGAAATAAACGAATTACCCTTCTTGTGATCGTGCTGGTGATTTTGTTTGTCAGCGCGTTCGTATATGAATACGTATACCGGAGCCATACGGTCCAAAAAGAGGCGGCCATTTACGAAGAGGAACAGAAAAATGCCCGCGACAATGTCGAGACGCTGGACAAGGATGCCGAAAAACTCATCCGCTCCAATGCAGAGGCGGATGAAGAGAGTGCTGAAGATACGCAGACCCTTCTGGTACAGGAGCAGTTCGGTCTGTTTCCGGGAAAATACATTGCTGATACAGACTGCGAAACATATACGGATATGGATAGCGAACAGGTGAGCGGAACACTGCACAAAGGAGATGTGGTCGAGGTGACCGATCTGGCGCAGAACCGCTCTGAAGAAGTGTACGGACAGATCGGGCAGGATGGAAAATCCGTATGGATATTGATCCGGGACAAGGAAACGACGTATTTTACTGCGAAGTCTTGATTATCGGACGTGTTCGTTTCATAATGAAATTATGATCAAGAACATAGTACTGGATATCGGGAATGTATTGTGTACATTCGAGCCCGACAAAATGTTGAAAGATCTCTTCGACAACAGCCACATCGAAGAGCAGTTGTGGGGAATCTATTTTTCTTCTCTTTGGGATCAGTATGACAAAAACGCTGTGAGCAAGGCGAAAATGATCGAGATCGGTATGCTGCAGGCACCGGAAAGGGAAAAGGAAATCAAAAAGCTGATGAATGAATGGGTGCATCATGTAGACCTGATCGAAGAAAATCTCGATTTTGTACAGCATCTTCATGATCTTGGATATGGGATCTATATTTTATCCAATATTCCGGAAGACTGCTGGATCCATTTAAAGGAAAACGGTTTGTTCAAATATGCTGACGGAGGTGTCTACTCCTATCAGGAACGGAAGATCAAGCCGGACTTTGATTTTTACAAGATCCTTTTGAACCGGTATGAGCTCGATGCGTCGGAGTGTCTGTTTATCGATGACAATCCGAAAAATATCGAGGCGGCCAGAACGCTCGGCTTTTATACCCTTCTTCTCGATGACCCGTATTCTTTCACGAAAGATACACGGGAACTTCTTGAGGAACTGAAGGACTGATCGAAACAAGCGATTGCGGATACAGGAAGCAAAACTGGATCCGCTTTTTTTTGGAAGGGGAGAACTGCTATGGAACAGGAAGAACGCAATATAGATCGGATGATTGAACAGCTTCGAAAGCAGTATCGTTTGAGCAGCACGGAACAGGAAATCCCGTCCTATGTCCTGACGCATCTGCAGACCATGCCGGCAATGACGGTCCGTGATCTGGCTCATGCGTGCTATGCGTCGACAAGTGCAGTCATGCGGTTCATCAAAAAGATCGGATACCAGAGCTTTCCGGATTTCAAATACCGGATCGATCAGAAGATGAAAGAACTTGGCTTTCAGCAGACGAGTACGGAAACGAAGCTGGATCGTTTTCAATGGGCCGAGCATCAGGCGAAGATCATTCAGAAAACGATCGAGGCGATCGATGAGGAATAGTTTGACCGATGGCAGAAAGTGCTTTGCTATACGGCGGCAATCGACTGGATCGCTGACGATACGAATGCGGCACTGGCTCAATATGGAATGCATCTATGCTGGGGTACCGGAAAATGCGGACAGGTGTTTTCTGATACTGATCTGCAGATGAATGCGTCGCTCATGATCCCGGACGATCATGTCGTGGTGGTCATGAGCAAATACGGGCTGAAGGAGCGATGGCAAAGCGTTCTTGAACATTTTCAGAAGCGTCATGTTCCTGTGCTCCTGATCGCGGGCGGCCGAAAACCGGAAGCCTGGCCGGCTGATTTCGTGATCTGTACGCCATTTTGCCAGCGTCATGATCTGGCGGATGAGATGGACTATTATGTGGCTGCCAAATATGTGATCGACCTTCTGTTCTGGTCGCTGTTCGAGGATCACAAGGAAGAGGCGCGTTTTACGCAAAGCCTGCGAGAAGCGATCTTTTTTTCGGCACCGGGTACCGAAAAGGGACAGTAAATCATACAAATTCCGATACAGTGTGCCACAATCGCGCCGTTCCCTATCTTTGTTTCTTTCTTTTTATGCATAAAAAGAATAGATAAGTATTTAAAATAGATATTATTCATAGAGGTTTTTTCCTGATATGATGGGCACAGAAAAAGAAAGGATAGATTTCATGAAAAGGTCCTGGATATGTTTGGGAGCAATAGGGATGCTGCTTTGCGGATGTGCCGGCACACAAAATGAAATGGCAGAAAAGGGTAAAGAGATGAAAAAGGAAATGGAGCTCTGTATCAATGGCGAGCAAAGCATGGTTCGCTGGGAAGAAAATGAAACAGTAAGCGGGCTGATGGATATGCTTGATGAAGAAGGGCCGATCGACATTTCGATGCATCTGTATGGAGGTTTTGAACAGGTTGGCGATCTGGGAAGAGATCTGATCAGCAGCGACAAGCGGATCACGACCAGCCCTGGCGATATCGTCTTGTACCAGGGAAATCAGATTGTCGTTTTCTTTGGCAGCAATACGTGGGAATATACAAGACTGGGTACGATCACGGATGGTTCGCAGCAGAAACTGGAAGCGGACGATGTGACGATCAGCCTGAAGAAGAGAGATTAAAATGAAGATTCTTGTTTTGAATGGCAGCCCGCGGGCAAACGGCATGGATGGTGGATGGATTTGTCAAGGGAACGCAGGAAAGCGGTCACGAGGTGAATGTGGTCTCTGTGTGCCGGAAAAAGATCAATGGCTGTCTGGCATGCGAATACTGTCATAAAACTGGCAATGGAACATGTATTCAGAAAGATGGTATGCAGGAAATCTATCCTTTGCTGGAAGAGACGCAGATGATCGTGCTTGCTTCGCCGATCTATTATCACGGTTTTACTGGCCAGCTTCAGTGCGCGCTCAACCGGATCTACGCGCTCGATAAACCGAAAAACCTGAAAAAGGCGGCTTTGATCCTGAGCTCGGGAAGCGATGATGTCTATGATGGGGCCATATATGAATACAGAAAATCATTCCTGGAATACCTGGATCTGGAAGATCGGGGGATCATCACCTCATTTAAAGAGCAGAATGGTTCTGAAGAAAAATGGCAGGAAACGTACGAGACAGGACGGAATGCATAAGAACAGAAATGGATCGAAAAAAGCCGGAGAGCTTTCCGGCTTTTTGATGATTCAGTGTGCTTTGGTTAGCGTGGAGAGCAATGGCAGACCCCAGGCTGCCAGTCCGAAAAGAAGCAGGAGCAGGGATTCCTTGTACTTTGTCGTGGCATACCAATAAAGCGGCCAGATCGTGGAGAGGATAACGAGAAGGGCCTGCCCGAATAAAGTGGCTTCCCAGGCAAAGCCGTGATCGCGCATAAAGAAGAGCACTCCGTTGAATGCGAGCACGAATACGACATATGCGATCTGGAAAAAGCGGCTGCGGTTTTTCAAACTCTGTTCTTTGTACATGATCATTCTCCTTTATATTTAAATATTACATTAAAAAAGAATAACCGACAATAGATTTGTGGAGAATGGTGAAGTTTCATTACGTTTCGGTCCGCCGCTGGTAAATGCCACGCACCTCTTTTTCGCATAAATACATTTTTTCCATATCATTGTTGCCTGAATGCATTTCAGGATGTCAAATTCATCATTCTTGAGCAAGTAGACCTCCTGATAGGAGAGGATGTCATTATAAAATCGTATCATTTATATCTCTGGAAATCGTATTTCTATCTTTCTCTTTTTTCATAAAACTGATATGATACATTTTAAGACAGGAGGGAATATGAGATTATGAAAGGTCTTCGTAAAGGACAGATCGTTATGATGTGGCTGTGGATTGTCGTATGTGCAGGTATGACATGGGCAGCAGCAGGCATCTTTCCATACATGTATCTGATCAATATAGTATTGATCTGGATCATTGGCGGTATGCTCAAAGGCCGCTGGTGCGCCAAACGAGGGATCCGCCGTTTCAGCAAATACGCGCTGGTGCTTTCAGACAGCGATGATCCAAGACTTGTTCAGTACGACATGCTTGTTGCCGGTATTATTGCGCTCCTTTCCTATTTTATGATGCGCAGCAATACGGAAGTGCTCCAGTGGGTGCTTATTTTCTCGTTCGATATCATCATCCTGTATATCGGGATCAATTATGTTGATAAAAAATGGTTCGGGAATAAAAAAGAGCAGGAAAGAAAAGCGTATAAAACGAGCACGAAGCGGGTTTCTGCCACCGCATCCACTTCCAAAAAGAAGTATAAAACGAAAAAGAAAAAATAAAATCATTCATAACGGAATCGCTTGAGGCAATGTCATTAAGTTAGATGGATCATCGAACTTAACGTATGATATCCTTGTTAAGTTAAGCTTCAGGTCAAATGAGACCCGGAGCTTTCTTTTTTTCCGGCGCACGACGAAAAGACAATTTTTTCTTCTTAAAAAAATTGCTATTTGTCCCATTTGTGATGTAAAATATCACTGTTTTTAAGTGGCTGTTATGCCGGTCTATGCTGGAATGCATGTACTCGCTGCGCTCTCATATTCCGTTTGTAACAGCGGTCTGGTCTGATTGGGATCAGACCTTTTTTGATCCTTTCTTCCAGCTCCCTGGCTCCGATCTTTCTTTTCAGGAACTTTTTGATGTTTGTCGTTCCTATGCTGAAATTGGCTTTATATTCGTACTTCCTCTCTTTCTTCTGTTCGATCGGCACCGCATGGATCATCAGCGCGGCCAGATTATGGAGGATCAGTGCACCATAGATTTCCTGGCGGATGAATTTTCTTTTCTTCGAATGAAAATCAAGCATCCCGATCGTGTATTTCAGCTTTCGGAATCCCACTTCTTCGTTCCACCGCAGATGATACAGCTCTTTCAGATCATCGAGAGAGAACTTCTCTGGCGGCAGGTTCGTTATCAGGCACTCGTATTCTCCTTTTTTCACCTCGATCCTGACGACCCGGAATTCAATTGGATATTCTTCGGCTCCGCCTTTTGGCATATATTCGAAATTGATATTCCATGCAAAATATTTGTACAGCTCAGGATGTTCTTTCACTTCATTGGTCTGTTTTCTTGTCAGGATCCGTTTGATCTTCTGATCAAATTCGCTATCCGGCAGCTCAAAAGTAGAAAGAATACCGTTCGATCGGATATCCTTGCAGCGGATCACAAACTTCTGGCCGTTCTCCATACAGAAAGCGAACAGCTCATAGTTTTCAAATCCCCGGTCGGCACAGATGATCGATCTGGCCGGATACCGATGATCACGGATCAGCCTTTTCAGAGCGGCACATTCGCCCGTCTTGCGGGACGAGTCGATCGAAACATCCAGGAAGAGATCGTTGAGACAATCATAGAGGGCGTTGAGATGAAGCTGGGAGAACGGACGTGCCGAGCCGGTCTGGCATAAGGTCTCTTCATCATCGGGGTCAAAAGGGATATTGACATCCGATCCATCCATGGCTAATACACGATATCCTTTGAGCAAAGAAGGAGAACGGGAAAAAGACATGAGATGAAGGATGTGCAGAAAAGCTTCGGGATCCAGCTTGCTGCGCTGCTGGCAGAAAGCAGAAGCGGTGACAGAGAATTTAGGATCATCAAAGAAGTTGGCAAGCTCGGTCGGCAAAGAAGCGGAACCCATCTGGATGATCAACGGAATGAGGATGTGGGCAGGGAGCTTGCGGTTTCTGGAAAAATCGGCAATGGGGTCTGACGAATAACAGGCGATATCATCGACAACGGATTGAACAGCGGATTCGAACTGACGGCGGATAGTGCATAAGGAATTATAAGATTTCATAAAAAATACCTCCTACAATTCCTTCGGATTATGAAATTAAGCGTCGAAAAAGCTTGTCAAGTGTTTTTTTACGAAATTTCGAAGATCATCTGAACAAAAAAACTCGAAAAAAAGAAGACCCTCTATTCTCATAAGAGAGTCTTCCTGAGGCGAAAATCGCCTAACTTAATGACATTGTCGCTTGAGGTTCCGTTTTTTTCGCGTTTTGCTACAATGAAGAAGAACAATCGAAAGAAGGAAGAATATGACATACAAAAAACTTCAAAACGGAAGCGATATCCGGGGCGTTGCGCTCGAAGGAATCGATGGAGAAGACATCAATCTGACCGAACAGGCTGTTTACGATCTGTCCCGGGCATTTGGCACGTGGCTTAGGAAAAAAACGAACAAGGAACATGTCAAGGTGGCGCTTGGACGCGATTCGAGGCTGAGCGGAAAGAAACTGCTCCACGCCTGCGCGGACGGCTTGCTGTTCGACGGAGCTTATATTTATGAATGCGGTCTGGCTACCACCCCGGCCATGTTCATGGCTTGCATGTTCCCGCAGCCAGACTGTGACGGAGCCATCATGATCACGGCCAGTCATCTGCCGTTCAACCGCAACGGCATGAAATTTTTCACTAAAGACGGCGGCCTGGAATCGTTTCAGATCAAAGAACTGATCGAGCTGGCCGATACGCAGAATTTCACCCATGTTCCGGAAGGAAAAATGATGAAATTCGATATCATGAAACCGTATTCCATCCATCTGCAGGATCTGATCAGGGAACGGGTCAATGCGTCCGATTATGATCATCCGTTAAAAGGAATGCATATCGTAGTGGATGCGGGCAATGGTGCCGGAGGCTATTTCGCTACCGACGTGCTCGGTCCGTTAGGGGCCGATATTTCCGGAAGCCAGTTTCTAGAGCCCGACGGCATGTTCCCCAATCATGTGCCAAATCCTGAAAACAAGGAAGCGATGGCCAGCATTTGCGAGGCAGTACGCAAAAACAAAGCCGATCTTGGGCTTATTTTCGATACGGACGTTGACCGTTCTTCAGCTGTCGATGAAAATGGGAATCCGGTTTCCCGCAATGCCATCATCGCCTTGGCCGCTCTTATTGCCAAAAAAGGACATCCGAACACGACGATCGTGACCGATTCCGTGACGAGCGATGAACTGCATACATTCCTTGAATCGCATGAAATGAGGCATCATCGTTTCAAACGAGGCTACAAAAATGTCATCAATGAAGCGAAACGGCTGAATTCAGAAGGAATCGACTGCCAGCTTGCGATCGAAACAAGCGGGCATGCCGCGTTCAAAAACAATTTCTTTCTGGATGACGGGGCGTATCTTGCAGCCCTCATCACGGCCGAAGCGGTCCATGAGAAACTGTCCCAGAAGCTCAAAGACCTCAGACATCCGCTCGAAGAAAGAGAATACCGCCTGCATATTGACGGCGACGACTTTGTTTCCTATGGGAATGGTGTGATCGAACGGCTGAGCAGGGACATCGAAAATGTGCCATTCGCCACAGCAGCCGACTCGAATTTCGAAGGAATACGGATCAACTTTGACAAGGAACATGGCAACGGATGGCTGCTTGTGCGCATGAGCCTTCATGATCCGATCCTGCCATGCAATATCGAAAGCAATACGCCAGGCGGAGCCGATCAGATCAAAAACTGGCTGAAAGAATATCTGAAATCTGAAAAGAGAATTGACAAATCTCCTTTAGATTAGGCAAAAATGATACAAATAAACAAAACTGTTTACTGCAGGAAATTTTTGGAAAAAAATGGTGAAAGTGCTTTCAAAATGTGTTATGCTGTTGATGACAAAGAGGAAACACAAAGAAAGGCAAACCATGAACTATCTCAATTGGATCTTATTGTTTGTGAATTTTGTATGTGGCATGGCAGCAATCGTACTGCATTTGAATCATGCGTCCTTTGCAACGACAGTGTCAATTGTTCTCATTATCGGGATGACGTTCAAAATTGCGGAGAATCTGGGAGCTCCGATCAAGTTTGATCGAACCGAATCTTAAAGTCCGAAAGGACTTTTTTTTTGTATGCTGTTTGATTAAAAAAGGGTGCGAACATACAATAGGGTTATGCTAGATATAACGTTTGAAACAAGAGGGTGCCGCAAGATGCTTCAGAAAAATCCGGCACTGAAAAAGAAAATTATCGCAGGACTGACCTATCAGGCAGAAAACGACTTCTTTAAAACCAAATACGCGACCAGGCAGAAGTGGCATGATATGCCGGTCCTGGAATGCCGGATCAACGACCCGTCCGTAGGCGCTATGCGGATCGCCTTTGCCCGCAGGAACGATGAGATCCATGTGCTGTTCGGATCGACTACGTTGCTCAAAAAATCCTTTACCCAGGAACTCGAGACATTTTTGAAAGGAGAATGATATGAAGCTGATTCCGCTGCGTCAGGCCCAGCTCAAGTGGACCAACTGCATTCGTCAGAAAAATCTGAACAGGCTCAAACTGCTCACTTTCAAAAAAGACAGATATGTGCAGTTTGAAAGGAACGAAAAGGAATGCCGGCTCATCGAGTCCGGATATCTGGATCAGAACATTGTTCTGGATGAAAAAAATGCCAAAAAACTGTTGAAAGATGCTTTTGCCAGAGAGTTCCCCCGAAGTACGCGTGTTTATATACAGGAAGATTGAAATGTTGCGATCCTATATTCTGAATCCGTCGTTTTCGTGGTAAAATCGGAGAAAAGGAAGGTGTATTCATGATTTATATTCTGGAGGATGACGAACCGATCCGTACGATGCTCATGTACGCTCTGATGAAAGACGAGGAAAACAAAGGCTTTGAATGTCCAAGCGCATTCTGGAAAGCCATGGAAGAAAAAGCGCCTCAGCTCATTATCCTCGATCTTATGCTGCCCGAAGAAGACGGATTGTCCGTATTGAAAAAGCTGAAAGCCAGTCCGGCATGGGAGGATATCCCGGTCCTTATTCTTTCCGCAAAAGACAGCGAAGTCGACAAGGCGATCGGACTCGATCTTGGCGCAGACGATTATCTGGCCAAACCGTTCGGGATCATGGAACTCGCTTCCCGCGTCAAAGCGATCCGGCGCCGGTATGAAAAAACAAAAAAGAAAGAAACCATACTTCGCTGCAGAACGATCGAGCTCAATGAAACAAAGCATGAAGTGACAAAAGACAACGAGCCAGTCGAACTGTCATATAAGGAATACAATCTGCTCAAGGTGCTTCTCGAATCCAAAGGAGAAGTCGTGAAGCGCGATGAGCTTCTTGAAAAAGTATGGGGCCCGTACTATGAGGAATCCCGCACCCTGGATGTGCATATCCGCAAGCTGCGCCAGAAGCTTCACCTCGAAAACGATGAGATCCGTACAGTAAAGAATGTCGGGTACTGCCTGGAAGCATAACACGACTGCTGATCAGACATCAGCAGTCGTTTTTTTTGAATAGCACAGAAAAGAATAGCCTCTGCTCTTAGTGCTGGTTAAAATCATGCTCCAAATAATAAATGAGCCGATCCTGGATTTCCAGAGCTTTTACGAGATCCTTGTGTTTTTTGTAGTGATCGGCCAGCAACGTGTAGAACGGGATCTCGATCTCGACAGCCCGGAAGGCAGGCAATAGAGACAGGATCTGTTCCTCCAGATATAGTATGTCCGATTCATCCTTCAACACCTGTAATAACAGTTTCATGAATAGCATGATGAATCCGGAACGCTGATCGGCGCGGTCCTGATTCATGAATTCCTGCGCGAACTGGCAAGCAAGATCAAACTGTCCCAGCCGGTAATTCGAAAAAGCGAGCACGATGTAAATATCGGGGAATGTGCTGCCCATTTCTTTTCCTTTCAAGGCGTATTCGATTGCCTGCTGATCCTTTCCTTGAAGAAACTCGCACCAGGGTGACATCCTCCCCCACCTATAGAGGTGGGGGCTTCCTTTCGCTTAAAAAGCGAACAGTCGGTTCTCGTTCGAGCAGTCTATTGACCACAGCATAAGCGAGCTATCCCCGTGTGTCCCACGGTTCTTTTTTATTCACAGGCTATGCCAATACGATCCGCATGCCTTCCTTATTCTGTAAATCATTTTTGGCTAAAATGCTATTTTGGCTAAACTTCCCCCTTTCCCCCGTTACATCATGCTAACTTTGGTTTATAATAGTCACAAGATCTATTGCGATTTCTTCTTTTGTCTTGCCGAGATCCAGTAGATCCCGGATGACCGTTTTAAAGTTTCTCTTGGCTTTGCGAAGGCTCAGTTCGCGCGGTCTTCCATTGTCATCCATATCTTTTGGATGCCATTCTGCGCCATCTTTCAACATTGACCAGATACTGACAAGTATTTTCCTGGCAATCGCGATGATGGCCCTTTTTTTTCCTTGTCTTCCTGCAATTCCGTTGAACTTGTACCGATAATACGGATTCTGCGCCTTGATAGCTGCCCACGCACACTCCACGAGAACCGGTTTGAGATATTTCCCTCCCTTTGTAATATGCCGGCTGTTCTTCTTTCCAGCTGATTCATTTCGTCCTGGTACAAGTCCGGCCCATCGTGTCAGCTTGTCGGCTGTATAGAACGGATCCATATTGTTTCCTATTTCCGCAATGATCTTTATAGCTGACATTCTTCCTATACCCGGAACGCTCATCAGAAGATCGATCTCTTTTTTATATTGGGCCGCCAGCATGTCGATCTCTTCATCCAGTGTCCTGATCTGTTCTTCAAGGAACTGGAGATGCTGACGTGTATGGGCAATGATTTTCTTTTCGACCGCGTCAAATTCAAAACCATTGCATGCTTCCAGTATATCTTCCTGCGAAGCACGGCATCGGCTGTCGACGCAGCAGAGAATATCTTCTTTTGTATAGGGATCCTCACCAATCAGCAGATCGATGATCTTTTGTGCGCTTTTTGAAAAAACGCTTGAGAAAACCATATCCAGCTTATAGTTCCGGCATGTGAGCGAATTGATGAGACGGTTCTTCTCCTGCGTGCACTGCTGCACATATTTTATTCTTAGACGCGTCAGTTCTCTTAATTTTCGGATCGTCCAGTCTGGAATAAAGCTTTTCTTCGTTTCGCCATGACGATACTTGTTGACGATCCACATGGCATCTTTATCATCGTCTTTTTCGTCCCGAACAGCTTTCACCCATTTGGGATTCACGATACGGACTTCTTCCATATCGGATTCGAGAACATTGAAGACAGGAATCCAGTATTTGCCTGTGGACTCCATGCAGACATGACGGCAGCCATGTTCCAGCAGCCAGTGATCGAAACGGATCAGATCGTTGGTAAAAGTAGAAAAACGTTTTTTGAAATAAGCCGGATGAAGAGGATCAGATGCGTCGCATACGACAGCGACAATAAAACGTTTGTGGACATCGACACCGCATGCGATCGGAAGTGTGACATCCATCGGTTTAACTTTCGCCATAGCAATACCTCCTTAAAAAGATAGGCAGCGGATCAGTCTGATCACCGGTTTCGATACATTTGAAATGTCCGTGATATTTTATTCTTCGTCCTCGTAGGTATATTTAGGGGTTCATAAGATCAGACACGACAGTTTTCTTAACAGTTTGAATACCTAAGGTATTTCTACTGGGTAGGAACACGTGTTCATGATCCTCTGCTGGCTTTAGTATAAACGAATCGGCACATTCAAAAAAGAGACCCCGATTTTCATGTTCTGGGGTCTCGCTATTTATTGAGTGATGACAGTTTTCTTTTCCCATTTTCTGTAATAGCGAGGATAGTCTGCTTCGTTTCCTTCGCTGTCTTTGTACAGCCCGTTCATCGAGAAGTCGAGTCCGAGGAAAGTGTGTGGCTTTCTTTCCGGTACTTGATTTTCGTACTCGAACAAAATGCTTGCATGATACTTTCCGCTCGGGCTCAGGCCTGATCACATTATGTGAAATATCACATAGTGTTTATACATTGCATAAATTGTTTAATTACAGCTTAATCATCATGAAAAAAGATGCATTTGAAACGCTTACATTGCAAATATAATAGAAAACATTACGTTTCTTGTCGCAAGATTTGCAATGTAAAAAGCAAGATTCACAGTGTTCAGCTTGCATTATTTAAGATATTCTTAAGTACGTGCTCAGGTGTTAGCGCTTTCCTAAACGTCATCACAGGCTGGTATGCTTAGGAAAGCCTTAACCCGACAGCACCATTTAGAATAGGAGATTTATTATGATTAATGTTTCAGAAAAGAAGGCTGCCCTTGCCCATGAGCATCAGGCGGTCGAACACAGACCATTTGGCCTGAAAGACAAGATCGCTTACCTTTGCGGCGACTTTGGTAACGACTTCTTCTTTATCTTCGCATCCAGCTTCCTGATGGTGTTCTACACGAAAGTGCTTGGAATTCCCGGAGCTCTTGTAGGTACGCTGTTCCTCGTGAGCCGATGCATCGACGCTTTCACCGACATCGGAATGGGGCGTCTTGTTGACCGCAGCACCCCGACAAAAGAAGGACGCTACCGTCCTTGGATCAAACGGATGATGATCCCTGTGGTTGCCGCTGGCGTATTCATGTTCATCCCATGGGCTGCACATCTGCCTTACGGCGTACGTGTGGCATACATCTTCGTATCCTATATCCTCTGGGGAAGCTTCTGCTACACAGGAATCAACATTCCTTACGGTTCCATGGCTTCTGCGATCACTGACAAGCCAGGGGAACGTGCCGCATTGTCGACTGCCCGTTCCATCGGCGCGGCTATGGCCGGTATGATCGTTGGTTCGCTGACTCCGCTGTTCGTTTATACGACAGACGCTGCCGGAAACCAGGTCCTTCAGGGAAACCGCGTATTCATGGTGGCATGCATTTTCGCCGTATGCGCTATCATCTGCTACACGATCTGCTACAAATGGTCGGTTGAACGTATCGTTGTCGACAATTCGAACCAGAAACAGCTTGGCGCAAAAGAGCTGATCAAAGCGCTGGCTACCAACCGTGCCCTCGTTTCGATCATTGCCGCAGCCATCCTGGCCCTGCTTTCGATGATGCTTTCGCAGTCGATGAACATGTATCTGTATGTGGACTACTTCAAGAACGTAGGAGCCATGTCTGTAGCGGGCATGATGGGAACAGGATGCACGCTGCTCATCGCACCGTTTGCAGGAAAGATCGCTGCCAGATTCGGAAAGAAGGAAGCTTCGGCTGCCGGTCTGATCTGGGCATCGGCCGTGTACGCATTCCTGTTCTTCGCACGCATCAAGAACCCTTGGGTATACTGCGGTACGCTCCTTCTGGCCAACCTCGGTTCAGGGATCTTCAACATGATGCTCTGGGCATTTGTATCCGACATCATTGACTACCAGACAGTAAAAACCGGTTCATGCGACGGCGGTACAGTATACGGTGTATACTCGTTCTCCCGCAAGATCGGTCAGGCTCTTGCAGGCGGACTTGGCGGTTTCGCCCTGACAGCGATCGGCTACCAGGTAAGCACTGGCGGACAGGCCATCGTACAGAGCGAAGCCGTAACGAATGCCATCTACTCGGTAACGACTGGTGTGCCGATGATCGGGCTCTTCCTGATCGCTATGATCCTGATCTTCTGGTATCCGCTTTCGAAGAAAAAGCTGGCTGAGATCCGGGTAAAGATCGAAGCGATGAACGCGGAATAAGAAATAACAACGATTTGTATACGCTCCAGAACAATAGACAAAACAAGAAAGTAAAGAAAGATCAATAATCATTCATCCATCGATCCGGTCCGGGAGCAATCCTTGACCGGATCTTTTTCTTTCTTTTATACAAAATAAAGCGCAAGAAAGATACGGCAGCTGAAACAGGCAAAAATAAGCGGGAAAGCAATGTATGTGAAATTTCACACAAAGTTTGTATATTGCATAAATTGTTTTATGAAATATTAATTATTAAGAAAAAAGCTGTTTTCAAACGCTTACATTGCAGATTTTACATAAAAGGTTACGATTCTTGCCGCAAGATTTGCAATAGGGAAAACAAGATTTACAGTGTTCACAGAAGAATATTTAATATATCCTTAAGCATGTGCTTGCGGAGTTAGCGCTTTCACAAGAGTCATCATTGGCTGGTACTTTTGTGAAAGCATTAACCC
The DNA here is from genome assembly GCA_022834735.1 of Erysipelotrichaceae bacterium OPF54. Taxonomy (GTDB): domain Bacteria; phylum Bacillota_I; class Bacilli_A; order Erysipelotrichales; family Erysipelotrichaceae; genus Dubosiella. The sequence continues at coordinate 2,423,735 of BQKD01000001.1, read as the reverse complement.
GAAGCCGGAACATAGAATAGGAGATATATCATGATTAATGTTTCAGAAAAGAAGACTGCATTTGCTCATGAGCACGAAGCAGTCGAACACAGACCGTTTGGTCTGAAAGACAAGATCGCCTACATGTGCGGAGACTTCGGAAACGACTTCTTCTTCATCATGGCGAGCAGCTTTTTGATGGTATTCTATACGAATGTCCTCGGAATTCCGGGTGCGCTGGTTGGTACGCTGTTCCTCGTGAGCCGTTGCGTAGACGCCTTCACCGACATTGGTATGGGACGTCTTGTCGACAGCTGCAAACCGACAAAAGAAGGACGCTACCGTCCTTGGATCAAACGCATGATGCTTCCAGTTGTCGCTGCCGGCGTCATGATGTTCGTGCCGTGGGTAGCCAACCTGCCATACGCCGTACGTGTCGTTTATATTTTCGTCACTTACATTTTGTGGGGAAGCTTCTGCTACACAGGAATCAATATTCCTTACGGTTCGATGGCATCTGCCATTACGGATAAGCCGGCAGAGCGTGCCGCTTTGTCGACAGCCCGTTCGATCGGTGCAACACTGGCCGGACTGTTCGTTGGATCTTTGACTCCGCTCTTCATCTACACGACCGATGCGGCCGGAAATCAGATCCTTCAGGGAAATCGTGTATTCATGGTTGCCTGCCTGTTCGCGGTATTTGCGCTCATCTGCTACACGATCTGCTACAAGTGGTCGGTTGAGCGTATCGTTATCGACAATTCGAACCAGAAGCCGCTGACAGCAAAAGAGCTCGTGACTGCTTTGATCACGAACCGCGCCCTGACTTCCATGGTCGCAGCGGCGATCGTATCTCTGCTTTCCATGCTGCTCATGCAGTCGATGAACATGTATCTGTACATGGATTACTTCAAGAATATCGGCGCGATGTCTGTGGCAGGTATGAGCCAGACAGTCGTAACACTTGTTCTTGCGCCGTTTGCTGGAAAGATCGCTGCCAGATTCGGTAAGAAGGAAGCGTCCGCAGCCGGACTGCTCTTCTCGTCTGTGATGTTCTCGATCCTGCTCTTCGCACGCATCCAGAACGCATGGGTATACTGCGGTCTGCTCATCATTGCCAATATCGGTTCGGCACTGTTCACCCTGATGCTGTGGGCATTTATCTCGGATGTCATCGACTACCAGACAGTAAAGACCGGTTCATGCGACGGCGGAACGATCTACGGTGTATATTCATTCTCCCGCAAGATCGGTCAGGCCCTGGCTGGCGGTGTCGGCGGTTTCATGCTGACAGCGATCGGATATCAGATCAGTACGGGCGGACAGGCAATCGTTCAGACGGCTGAAGTTACAAACGCGATCTATACCGTAACAACGGCAGCACCTGCGATCGGAAACTTCTGCATTGCCCTGATCCTGATCTTCTGGTACCCGATTTCCAAGAAAAAACTGGCAGAAATCACATCGAAGATCGAAGCGATGAATAGCGAAGCGGAATAATCGCGAGTGAACTGTAAGATCCTTTTTTGAGAAAGTACAAAAGAAAGTAAAATAGAGAAAGACAGTCTGCAGCGGACTGTCTTTTATTTTCGGACTGTCTTTTATTTTATAACTTCTAAAATAAGCAAGAAATGCAAATTAAAAAACAAGATTTGGAATATGTTAAAATATTCACAAATGATATTGTATGTTTGTTATTTGATGACAGGGCTTTCAGAGAAATGAAAGAAAATGTGTCGTCATAAAAGGAGAATATACAAATGATCAAAGTATCAGAAGAGAAAAGCGTTCTTCGTCAGGAAGAACAGATCGCTGAACACAGACCGTTTGGTTTAAAGGACAAGATTGCCTACATGTGCGGAGATTTCGGAAACGACTTCTTCTTCATCATGGCAAGCAGCTTCCTGATGGTGTTCTATACAAATGTTTTAGGTATTCCAGGCGCGCTGGTTGGTACGCTGTTCCTCGTGAGCCGCTGCGTTGACGCATTCACAGATATCGGGATGGGACGTCTTGTCGACAACAGCAAACCGACAAAAGAAGGACGCTACCGCCCTTGGATCAAACGTATGACGCTTCCGGTCATCGCTTCGGGCGTGCTCATGTTCGTGCCATGGGTGGCCAACCTGCCGTACGCCGTTCGTGTCATTTATATTTTCGTCACTTACATTTTGTGGGGAAGCTTCTGCTACACAGGAATCAACATCCCTTACGGTTCCATGGCATCGGCGATCACCGACAAGCCGGCAGAGCGCACGATGCTTTCCACGTTCCGCTCGATCGGAGCCGCTCTGGCAGGAATGATCGTCGGATCCGTTACGCCGCTGTTCATCTACACGACCGATGCGGCTGGAAACCAGGTTCTTCAGGGAAACCGCGTATTCATGGTGGCGTGCATCTTTGCGGTACTGGCGCTCATCTGCTACACGATCTGCTACAAGTGGTCGGTAGAACGGATCGTCGTGGATAATACGAACCAGAAACAGCTGACTGCAAAAGAGCTCGTCAAAGCGCTCGTAACAAACCGCGCTCTTGTATCGATCATCGTGGCAGCGATCGTACTGCTGCTTGCCATGCTCATGACCCAGTCCATGAACATGTATCTGTACATGGATTACTTTAAAAATATCGGCGCGATGTCGGTTGCCGGACTGCTTGGTACAGGCTGCACCCTGATCCTTGCCCCGTTCTCGGGCTGGATCACCGTGAAATTCGGCAAGAAGGAAGCTTCGGCTGCCGGACTGCTGTTCTCAGCTGCCATTTACGCGATCCTGTTCTTCGCAAAGATCACGAACGCATGGGTATACTGCGCGTTCCTCGTATTCGCCAACCTTGGATCCGGACTGTTTAACCTGATGATCTGGGCGTTCATTTCGGACATCATCGACTACCAGACCGTAGAAACCGGTTCATGCGACGGCGGAACGATCTATGGCGTATACTCGTTCTCGCGCAAGATCGGACAGGCGCTGGCCGGAGGTCTTGGCGGATTTGTCCTGACAGCAATCGGCTACCAGGTAAGCACGGGTGCACAGACGATCGTTCAGAGCGAAGCGGTCACAAATGGAATTTACGCCGTAACGACAGGAATTCCTGCTATCGGCTATGCGATCATTGCCCTGATCCTGATCTTCTGGTATCCTCTTTCAAAGAAAAAGGTTGCTGAAGTGAAGTCAAAACTTGATGAAATGAACAAGGAAGTTGTAGAAGAGATCAGCGAATAATAAACAACAACGAAAAGAAGCTGTTTCCGCGTGGAAGCAGCTTTTTTTTGGTCAGCGGCCTGGCCGTCTGCCGTTCTGCGGACCGCCACCCATTGGCTGTCCGGGCAACCCGCTGTTCATGCTTTGAACGTTTCCGATCGTGTTCTGTCCGTCGCTTAACGTGATCGTTTCATCAAGAATGCAGACTTCATCACCTGTCTGAAAACCTGAATCATACACAAGGAGCGTATCGAACGCATGAGACGCCTTAAAGGAAAGCACCGATCTGCCATTCTGTTCCAGCGTAATGTTCGTATCTTTGCTCCGGTCTGTAGCAATCGCGATGCTCGGAGAGGAACTGGTCAGAGTCTGTACCATGCCGCTCATCCCGCACGCAAGAAGCATGCCCCCTTCAAAAACACCGTCCGTATCGTAATCGAGAGCGAAATTGCCGCCGTTTTCCGGACCGGATACAAACGTGGTTCCACCCGAAACGGTCAGGCTGCCATTGGAATCGATCCCGTCTCCAGCAGCAGTGATGGTATTTTGTCCACCTGAAATAACGATGGCGCAGTTCGACGAGGTGCTTGCAAAAGGATCCATTCCTTCGTCCGTAGTACTGTCCGGATCGCTCGCGTTGAGCCCGTCATCGGCAGCGGTGATCGTGTTCAGACCGCCAGTCAGCGTGAGTGTCTGTCCTTCGATTCCTTCCTGCTGCGAGGAAATTGTCAGTTCTTCGCCATTTACTTGAACATTTCCCGTACAATGGATCCCGTCGCCCTGGGCATCGATCGAAATCGTTCCGCCATTGATCCGGACCGATCCGTATTCCTTGTCTTTGTTTTTCGTGGAAGCAATTCCGTGATCGCCGGAATCGATGTGGATCTTTCCGGCGTTCACCGTCACTCCGTCTTTTCCTTTGATCCCGTCGTTGGCGCATTGGATTTCGTAGGTGCCGGAATCAATTTCGATCGTATCTTTGGAATAGATCGCGTGGTTGCTTTGCGCATGGACAGAAAGCGAACCTTCTCCTTGGAAAGTGATCGGGCAGTCCGCATAAATGGCCGCGTTGGCGTCTTCCTCATTTACTGCTCCGATCGAAGTTTCGCTGATCGTGTTCGTTCCTTCCAGGATGATCGTTGCCTGGTCGGCATTGCGGATGTCAATGGATTCCAGATCGGCATTGCTCAGTGTAAGAATGACCTGGCCGCTCGTATCGATGACAAGAGGATCCGTATACGTTCCGGATAAGGTCCTCGTGTTCGTGTCCTCCGGACTGGTCGTGTTTGACGTCTGTTCCTGTGCGGCTGATTCATTTTTGCTTTGTGTATTATCGCTGCTCTGCGTTTTAGCCGAACATCCTGTCACAAGCAGGATCGAAAGCACAGCAGTCCATGGTTTTATGAAGTTTATAAGAATTCCTCCCGTTCTGTTCCGATGCTCAGCAAAATGGGCAGATTGCGGTTGTATACGCGAAGCTCGTCGATCATTTCCTTCGGATTGGTCTGTCCTTTCAGTTCCAGAAAGTATTCCGCCTCGAACAGCGAACCCATATTCGTTGTTTTGATCTTTTCGATCGCAAACCGGCTGGCGTATTTTTTAAGAATTTCGTCAAAAAGCTTTGGATCATCGATCGTTTCAGGCATCGTGATCTTCAGCGTCTTGATCCGCTCGTTCATCGATCCGAAATTCGAGAGATGAAGGATGGTGGATAAAATAGCGATCAGTATCGTAAAGAGCAGCGCAAAGCCGATCTGTCCCATACCCGCTGCCAGTCCGGAAGCCATGACAGAAAAGATCGTTGCCATTTCTTTGCTTGTTCCCGGGGTGCTTCGGAACCGGACAAGAGAAAAGGCGCCCATGATGGCTACACCCGTACCAAGGTTGCCATTCACCATGATAATGATGGTGGCAATGATGGCCGGAATGAGAACAAGAGAGCAAATAAAGCTTTTCGAGTACACATTTCTGATCATGTAGGCCCTGGCAGTGAGCAGACCGCAAAAAAGTGCTGATCCTAGGCAGATGCAGAACTGTGTGACAGTGATTGGATTCGTGATGATGCTTGAGAACATAAGACCTCCTTTTGCAGATAGTTCGTATAGATCATGCCGTATTTGGAGCATGAGCAGGGAAAGATTTCCAGAGAGCTCAGCAGCCGGCTGAGCCAGTACGGCATGGCATCTTCGACCTTGATTTCCATAACGATCTTCTTATCTTCAAACAGAAGCTTTTCCTTTTCGTGAGGCAGAAAATCGAGATGATCGGTCTGGAAACGGATACGATGATCGAAAGTGATTCGGACCGTTTTGTCTGCAGCGTATACATACGCTTCCCGATCGTACACGATCGCCACTTTTGGCTCAAGCTTCCGGTTTTTGATCAAATGATCGATTTCTGCTTTGATCTGCCCCTCTTTCTGACTGCTTACAATACGGCGTTTATAGACGACATGATCGAATTTGATCTTCAGCTCCATAAATGAGTACGGATAGTTTTCGTATTTGCGCTCGCGCAGCTTTTCCTTGAAAGCCGGTCCGGAAAGGGACTGGCGGATCATGGCGTAGTCGTCTGTATCCCAGTATATATTGCGCACTGTGTACTGTCCGAACGCATCGAAGACAATATGCTCTTTCAGCATGCTCATCAGCTGATCATACATCTGCTTTGCTAAGATATACTTTTTTTCGTAGCGTTTGAATATCGTTTCCATGCACAAAGCTTATCGGATCAAACTTAAAGTTTGCTGAAAAAAAGAAAGCTTCAGGAAAGAACCTGAAGCTACTGGCGGGTCGAATTGACGATCCGGCGGATCCGGGTGAAATAATCCGGATCCGAATCGCTTTTGATCGCATACAACGTAAACAATGTATCAATGAGCATCAAATGGGAAATACTGCTGGAAATCGCTTCCGGCCGGTATTTTGTCTCCTCGCTCACGCAGAAAAGAAAAACGTCGCATTTGCGTGTGAGCGGAGCCGACGCGCTGCTCGTGATCACGATCGTAGGAACGTGATTGTGCTGCAGGATATCCGCTACCCGAAGAATGTCCTTGTTTCGTCCGGTGTGGGAAATGATCAAAGCGCAGTCTTTTTCGGTCAGGGTCCCGGCCAGCATGAGCTGCATATGATAATCACTGAAAAAACGCGTGTCGAGCGAAGTGCGCAGAAAACGCTGACAGGCTGCTTCGCCCATGACCTTGGAAGCACCGAGCCCGAAGACCCCGCATCTTTTTGCGTTTGTCAGGATCCTTAGGGCTTTGGTCAGCGAATCCTCGTTCAGCATGGCAAGGGTCGAGGAAAGCGAACTGATCCCGTTATGAAAAGTTGCTTTGGCAATGTTCATGATCGTGTCGTGCTCGTCGATCTCGGGAAAGAACACTTCCTCTTCTGATTCAGCCTGGCTTTCGGCCAGCATGAGCCTCATTTCCTGATAATTATTAAAGCCTGTCCGCTTGGTGAATCGTGAAATAGCGGAAGGAGATACATCGATCTGGGCAGCCAGCTCCTGAATGCTGAGATAGCAGGTGTTCGCGTCCGCTTCTTTTAAATAGTCGGCAATTTTTTTCTCTGTCGGAGACATTTCCTCATAGAGCGATTCGAGCCTGCCCAGTAGTTCCTTATTCATTGTTTTCACTTCCTTTCCACAATAAATCTCTTTTTAAGTGTTATGAATTATATTTTTATATTTTTCAGGAAATTCATACAGAAATATAAAAATTATTTTTCATATTTGAATTTTAGCACGAAAATAGGGCTTTCTCACTAAAAATGATTAAAAAATATTTTTAGTAATATCGGTAGATATATTAAAAATAATTTTTATAATAGGCATTGTAAGCGGTACCACTGAATCAACGGAGGAGGGAGAATACAATGAAAATATGCATGATCGGTCTGGGAAAAATGGGACTGAATATCGCACGCAATATGAAACAGAACGGAATCGAAGTCACAGGGTACGATATCAGCGAGCCGTCGCGCCAGGAAGCCGAAAAGGAAGGGATCGAAACGGTCGCAAACGTGGAAGATCTGTTTGATGAGAACGAGCGCAATATAGTCTGGTCCATGCTTCCGGCAGGAAAGATCACAGACGAAATGATCGAAAAACTTGCCAGCCTGTTAAAGAAAGGCGATATCGTCATTGACGGAGGCAATTCATTTTACAAAGATTCTCTGCGGCATTACGACTGTAGCGCGTCAAATTCTGTTAGTCGGAAACGTCAAATATTTTTATACACATCTGGAAGAGAAACGCACTTTATTTTGTCCGGCCTCGCTTTATTTTGGCTTCAGAAGCATTTTATTTTATTTCTTTCTGTTCAAAAAAAGCCGTCTTGTCAAAAACGGCTTTTAATCAATAATTTCCTATGTTCTCGAATTCTTTCTGGTATACTCTTTCCACTATACATGCCAGGATCCAGCTGTTCCTCTTTCCCAGCGCTTTTCTGATCGACGGATGGATCTCGAAATCATTCTTGAAGAATAAATGGCCAAAATTATTCATATAGTTTTCTACAAAATACATCAGCTCTTCATTGCTCAGTTTATAGGCTCCGTACATCTTCATCGCTCTTTTCAGCTGTTCGATCATCACTTTTCTCGTCGTCGGCCAGTTGATCAACATCCGTTCATCTTCTTTCATATGTTCTCACCCCAGTTCTACTTCGTTATGTGCTTTCATCACGATCTCTGCGTCGATGATCCGCTTTTCTTCGTTCGCTCCTTCGATCAGGCATTTCGACAACAGATTGTTCAGTTTCCGGATTGATCCGCCTGCGATATTATATGCGGCACGCACCGCGTCTTCTTCGAACACCTTTTCTCTGCTTCCGCATTCTTTCATGCAGAAATCCACATATTCCTGTGCCTCTTCTCCTTTCAGACCTTCCATGAAATAATTGATCACGATCCTCTGGCGCAGGGCGTCATGCACCTGCTTTTTCAGGATCGTGTTCAGGCTCGTCTGCCCGCTCAGGATCAGGATACAGTAGTTCTTCGAGTCCATCTCGAAATTGAGGAGCATGGTCAGATCGTTGAAGACGCTCGTGCTCAGATACTGCGCTTCGTCGATCACGATGACCGGCGTGCACTTCTTTTCTTTTGCCATGTATTCGATGGCTTCCTGTACCTGCCGGAACAGGTCGCTCTTTCTGAATTTGGGCTCCAGCCCCAGCCCGCAGGCCAGCTGCCGGTAAAAGTCGATGACCGATACCGTAGACATCTGGATGTAGACCACTTTGTACAGCGACGGGTTCAGACTGCCGGCAAATTCGCGGATGGCCGATGTTTTTCCTGTTCCCGGACTTCCTGTGAACAATCCGATCCCTTTCGCTTTTTTCAGGTAGTCCAGCCGTCCTTTCAGGTTCGCCGTATCTTCGCTCCGGTATAATTTGTGATATTTCGTTTCTTTCTCGAACGGCATCTGCTTCAGTCCGTAAAATACTTTGGCTTCCATATTACTCCTCCTCTCTGAAGCGCATGTGCTGCCTTCTTCTGATCCGGCTGTTCTCCACCTTGTCGACCGTCCGGATCGGGATCAGCTTTCCGTCCATCCCTAGCAGCCAGGCCTTTCTCCTGTCTTCGGGATCCATCTTCACCTTTACTGTCTCGCGCATGTATTCGGCCGGCACCTCGTAGCTGATCCCGTCGATCACGAGTGTCGAATCGGTCCTCACCTTTCTTTCGTACGTATGCAGGAAATACTGTTCCACCGCTTCGTCAGGAAGGAAGCGGAACCGCTGTGCATCCTTCAGATAGCGCTGGCGCGGCGTCATATCTTTCAGCGAAGCGTGTTGGCAGTTGATGTATTTCTGAAGATAGTCCCCGAAAGATTCCCGGACCTCTTCGATCGTCTGATAGGCATTCCAGTCCGAACAGCGCAGCCAGTGGTCCTTGAACGTTCGGAATGCGCGCTCCTGTTTTCCTTTCGCGCTTCCGTCCCGCACCGGCGCATGCACCAGGGCGACCCCCAGTCTTGCACAGATCATATTCAGCTGGTGGTTGTCATAAGGCGAACCATTGTCTACATACAGTACAGACGGGATCCCGTAAGTCATGACCGCGTTCTTCAGGATCTTCTGAAAGTTGACGGCCGTATCGGCTTCAAAGATTCCCCAGCCCACGATCATCCGGGATGCGTCATCCAGGATAGAAACCAGATATAGCCTGTGTCCGGCCAGCCTGTATAGATAGGATGTATCGGCCTGCCAGACCTGGTTGGCAAATTCTTTCTCGAACGCTCTGCGCTCTTTTCCCTGATGGATCGGTTCGAGACGGCTCTGAGGCAGAGAACGCACGAAACGATCGATCGTGGACTGGGAAACGCGGGCCGGGATAAACCCTTCTTCGATGAGCCGCGCACGCAGGACCGTATTGATGATGCGCGGATACTGCCGGCGCAGAGCGATGATGCGTTCCTGCGCCTCGGGACTCAGAGTTCGGGAAGTCCCCTTGTCGCTCCTGGGACGGGAAATCAGTCCATCGAATCCGCCGGAACGGTATTCATAGGCCCAGTGAGCGAAAGTCTGCCATGAAAATGATTTTTTGACACCGGAGACCGGGTTTTCGAATTCTTTTTCGGCAAGATGACGGTAAAACTGACGGTTTGTCGAAAAAGGATGAGTGCCGGAAATGACAGGAGCGATGATCCCGAATTTCCATAAAGCGATTTTTTCCTTGTCGGTTTGATCCATAAAGCAGAATCCTCCTTTGAGATTACTGTACCGGGCTAAAAAGAGGAAAGCGACGGACAAATGATTCAGGAAGGAGAAAAAAGACCATAGACAAAGGGTGCAGATAAAATAGTGTGAGGCGAAAAATAGGCGCATTCATGAAAACGAAGAAAACTCTTCAGAAAGGCATGCATAGAAGAACGGATATGAGCAAGAAGATCATACGGGCTACGGTCAAGATCGCGGATCATGATACAGGAGAGGAAAAGCAGAGAGGAATAGCGGTCGATCCATCGGCGCAGGGTCGTTCTGGAAATATCAAAAAGCGCAGCCGTTCTCGACTTGTTGCCGGCACAAGGTCCGCAGCAGTACTGAAAGAGCACTTCAAAAATAAAAGGATAGGAAAACGAAGAAAACGGACGGGCATCATAAGGGAGTATGGTATGATAGGAGCCGCAGGAAGGACAAAAAACGACACGAACCCGTAAGCGTTTTGTCGGATTGGAAGGAGAGAGGCAGAAACGGGAGTAGGATGAGTAATCGAGCATCTGGCCGCGCGCCCCGCAGGACGGGCAGGATAAATCATGCGAAAAAGGGTTGTCGAAAGCCGAAAAATTGATTATCATAAAATTGTTCGTTAGGACGGGAGAGAGTTTGTTCGCAAAACAATTAGGGCTCTCTCTTTTTTTGCGCCTAACACCTTTCCATGTCAATCATCTCATAAAATGAAAATAATGTGACGAAAAAAAGCAGAATAAATTCATCGTGAAATGATCGATGATGAATTTATTCTGCTTGTCTTTATAAATAAGCGAGGATAGCAGGACGACGCTCTACATACGACACGCTCAAGAAGAAAGGAATCTATTTCCTGGACGCCGGAACATCAGGCGGAATGAATGGCGCGCTTCATGGCGCAAACTACATGATCGGAGGCGATAAGGAAGCGTTCGATACGGTCGAGGAAGTATTCCGGAAAACGGCTGCGCCCGATGGCTATCTGTATACAGGCAGACCCGGCAGCGGGCATTATTTGAAAATGGTCCATAACGGGATCGAATACGGCATGATGCAGGCGATCGCAGAAGGGTTCGATCTGCTCGAGCACAGTCCGTATGAGTATGACAATGCGAAAGTCGCAAAACTGTGGAATCACGGATCTGTCATCCGAAGCTGGCTGGTCGAGCTCATGGAGGAAGCTTTCGAAGCCGATCCGCAGCTCGAAAATGTCAAAGGCGTCATGTTCTCGAGCGGCGAAGGACAGTGGACGATCGAGGAGGCGCTGCGCCTGAAAGTGCCTGTTCCAGTCATCGCGATGGCTCAGATGATGCGCAACCGCAGCCTGGAAGACGATACATTTACCGGTAAGGTAGTCGCATCGATGCGAAAAGGCTTCGGCGGGCACAAAATTGTCAAAGGAGAAGCAGGACATGGAAAAGACTCATAAGATCGCGCTGGTCAATTCAAGCAGTTTCGGAAGGATCTTTCCCGAACATATCCTGCAGCTTGAAAAGATCGGAGAAGTGAAGCGGTTTACGGTGGATCAGAACATTCCCGGAAAGGAGCTTGCCGAGCTTCTGCACGGATACGATGTGATCATCGCAAGCGTTACCCCGTTTTTTGATCAGACGTTTTTTGATCATAAGGACGAGCTGCTGCTCATTTCAAGGCACGGGATCGGCTACAACAACATCGATCTGGAAGCGGCACGAAAGCATGGAACGCTCGTATCGATCGTATCCGCACTGGTCGAACGGGATGCGGTTGCCGAAAACAATATCACCAATCTTCTGACCGTTATGCGCCGCACATGCGAATCCGCACAAGCTGTGCGCAGCGGTCTGTGGAAGGAAAGAGCGCGGTTCGCAGGCCATACGCTCCTTCATAAAAAAGCCGGCGTGATCGGAATCGGGAATACGGGAAGCCTGGTGGCACAGATCCTGCGCAACGGATTCCTTTGCGATGTGTGTGCCTATGATCCGAATAAAGATCAGCTGTATATGGATACGTTTGGAGCCAGAAAGGTCGGGCTCGATGAATTGCTTCGCACATGCGATGTCATCTGTCTTTGTGCAAGCCTGAACGAGGACAACATCCATATGATCGGAGAAAAAGAAGTGGAGAAAATGAAAAACGGCGTGTACATTTCCAACAGTGCCAGGGGGGCCCTTGTGGATGAACAAGCCGTTGCAGAAGGATTGAGAACCGGAAAGATCGCAGGATTCGCGACCGATGTCCTCGAAACAGAACCGGGAGATGCCGACCATATCTATCTGCAGTTCGAACGTGCCGTCGTGACACCCCATACATCTGCCTATACGATGGAGTGTCTGGAAAACATGGGACGAAAATGCATCGACGATGTGGAAAAAGCGGTACGGGGCGAATGTCCCGACCGTGCAGTCCAGCCTGTAAGCTCTTCTATTATTTCAATATAGCATACAGGCTGAAAAAATAAAGCAAAATACAAGAAGGAAAACAATATGCTAGAAAACATGAAAATCAAATGCGGACCTGAATACTATATGTACTGCCAGGGAGCAATCGAACGCGAAGTGCCGGCGCTGCTTCAGGAGCACGGCGCCAGAAATGTCCTGATCGTTCACGGGACCCGTTCCTGGCAGGCAGCCAGACCATACCTCACTTTTCTCGATGATCCTGCCTATACTTTCGTAAAGCATACGTACAGCGGCGAATGCAGCTATCAGGAAGCCGAAGTGCTCGATCAGATCATCAAGGACAACGACATTGATTTCGTGATCGGTGTCGGCGGCGGAAAACTGTGCGATCTGGTCGGCGTGACCGGACATCTGTCCAATATCAATTACGGCGTGATCCCGACCCTGGCAAGCAACTGCGCTCCGTGGACCCCGCTCTCTGTCATGTATAAGGAAAACGGCGAGGCGGAAGGGAAATCCGAGCACTATAAACGGCAGGCGGCCTTTTTGATCACCGATCCAGATCTTGTGATCGATTCGCCAGTGGAATACTTTATTGCCGGCCTGGCTGACACGCTGGCCAAATGGTATGAATCGGTCGCGATCCTCGAACAGGAATCGCTGCAGGACGAGCCGTTCCTTCAAATGGCCAAAGCGGCTACAGAAATCTGCCGCGCCACGATCCTCAATGAAGGCACCCAGGCGATCGAGGATATGAAAAACAAGATCGTTTCCGATGAGTTCGTGCATGTGTCCGAGATCATAATCGCAGTGGCAGGACTTGTCGGCGGCCTGGGCGATAAATATGCGCGCAACGCCGCGGCTCACGCCCTGCACGACGGAATGGGAAAATATATCCCGGCCAGCCACGAATATCTTCATGGACAGAAAGTGGCATACGGAATTTTGTATCAGCTTGCGCTCGAAGACAAATGGGATGAGATCGACGCGCTCATGCCGATGTATCAGCAGCTTGATCTGCCGATTTCGATGCATCAGATGAATCTGTATCCGCAGGACGAGAAGGTGATCGATCAGATCGTAGCCTTTATGGATGGAAAAGAAAAGGTCCACCTTATTCCGATCGAGATCAGCCAGCCGATCCTGAAAAACAAGCTTCTGCAGCTTGAGGATTATATGGCTCGCTATCAGTCGTAAATACAATAAATGAACAAAATATAATATAAACAGGTAAAACATATGGAAACACTAAGCATTACTCAAAGTTTGATCATTGCTCTCTGGGTAGCCGCGGTCATGTCGCGCTGGCTGCTCGGCGGAGCCACTCTTACTCTTCGTTTCAGTCCGCTGATGACCGGACTTGTCTGCGGTATCGTCATGAATCAGGTCAAGGAGGCCATGATCGTCACGGCTGCGCTGCAGCTGATCTACATGGGCGTCTTTTCTCCGGGCGGATCGATGCCGAGCGAACCGTGCGTTGCGGCAGCCATTGCCGTTCCGGTCGCGCTGCTTGGCGATCTGGATGCGACAGAAGCAGTAGCGATCGCTGTTCCGGTCGGCCTGCTGGGCGGTTATCTGTATCAGTTCCGTTTCTTCCTGAATACATTTGTCGGACAGGCAACCGACAAGGCTGTGGAAAAGATGGACGAAAGAGCGATCCGGCGTTCGATCATCACCTATCCGACGCTGGTATCCTTTGCGCTCTATGTTCCGCTCATCTTTATTGCCCTGTATCTTGGCGTACCGCTGATCGCGGATGCGATCGCAGCACTGGAAGGAACCGCTTTTATTCATATCCTGCAGGTTGTCGGAAACGGTCTGGCAGCGATCGGTATCGCGACAACGATCTATGTGATCGGACGCAAGGATCTGATGGTGTTCTTCTTCCTGGCTTATTTTATGTCTGTCATCTTCGCTTCGCTCAAGATCACGATGGTGACCTACGCGATCCTTGGTGTCATCATTGCCGTTATTTATTCGCAGCTTAAACGCCAGCCGGCCGCAAAAGCGGCTCCGGCAGCCGCAGAAGGCATGATGGATGAAGAGGATGACGATGACTACGACGACGGATTTTAAGGAGAAAGAGTATGACAACGCAAAACAATAATATAGATCTCAAACCGGAAGTCCTGACGAAAAAGGACATCACAAAAACATATGTGCGCTGGCATTTTGCCAACGAGATCCCGCACTCCTTCGAAAAATATGTCGCGCCGTCTTTGCTATATGCGATGATGCCGATCCTGAAAAAGCTGTTCAAAGATCCGGAAGAGCTGAAAAAAGCGTATAAGCGCCAGCTGCTGTTCTTCAATACCCAGCTTTCCTGGGGCGGCGGCGTGATCACCGGCCTGATGGCCAGCATGGAAGCGCAGCGTGCAGCGGAGCAGTACAACAACGAAGACATCCTGATGTCGGACGATCTTCTTTACAATACGAAGGCTGGCCTGATGGGCGCGCTGGCCGGGATCGGTGATGCGATCGACTCCGGAACCGTTCAGTATATCTTTATCGCGATGGCTATCCCGTGGGCGCAGCAGGGAAGTCCGATGGGCGCGATCTTCCCGTTCATCTGTTTTGCGACCTATCAGCTTGTGCTCGGTCTGTTCCTGGCCCATCAGTCGTTCAATATGGGACGCAACGCGACAGGTCTGCTTCAAAGCTCGGCGATCCAGTCGGCGATCGAAATGCTTTCTGTGCTTGGTATGTTCATGATGGGCATCCTGGCCGGAAATTATGTCAAGGTCACTTCCTCGCTGGCTTTCAATCTTTCGGGGCGCGAATTCGTGCTTCAGGAGCTTCTGGACTCGATCGTTCCGGGGATCCTGCCGCTCGCGGTCGTGATGGGCGTTTATATCTTTTATTCAAAGAAGGGTCTCAAGGTCACGCATGGTCTGCTGTGGCTGACACTGATCCTGATCGTGCTTGCCGCAATCGGTATTCTATAGGATGAAATAAAGGAGAGCATATGGGAGAAATCAATCTGGCTCGTGTGGACGAGCGTTTAATTCACGGACAGGTCATGACGACCCTGTCGCAGAAAGCGGGTGTCAATTCGATCTTTGTCGTGGACGAGATCGTTGCCAAAGACAAATTTATGCGCGGCTTGTATAAGAGCGCAGGAAGCCGGACGGGGCAGAAAACGATCGTGATCACGCCCGAAAAGGCGATGTATTACTGGGATGAATTTAATTTCAAGGATTACAGCTGTATTCTGATCGCAAAAACGATCGCGGTCATGTACGAGCTCGTAAAGCATGGTGTCGTGATGAAGGAGCTCAATATTGGCGGGATCGCGAAAAAGGACCCTCAGACCGATCTGCTGGTCACGAAGGCTGTATATCTGAACAAAGAGGAAGCGAAGATGCTCAAGGAAATGCAGGAAAAATATGGTGTCGAGGATATTTACTTTCAGGCGACGCCGTCGCTGCCTCGCACCGAACTGAAAGATGTCCTGAAAAAATTCGATTTATAGGAGGAAAAGATGGAAGCAGGAAAACAGTCCGCACTGTGGAACGACTGGGTGTTTCGTTATCAGTACGTATTTGGCAGACGATATACGAAACGGCAGAAGAAAAAGTTTATCCAGGCGCTCGCTGCCGATCTGAAACAGCTCGGTCAGCCGGTCCGGATCGCGCGGCTCGGACCCAGCGGCAAAGAGGAATACGTCGTGATTGCCGGAAACAGGAAGACGGCAAAAAAAGTCATCCTTACTCATTATGAAAGTGCGCGCAGCCAGCTTGGCTGCCTGCGCCTGTTCGATGCAGCCGACTGCAGGAAAAAGACAATGAGAAAGCTTGGGATCGATGTGCTGCTGTGGCTGGCGTGTGCTGTTCCGATCCTGATCCTGTGGCAGCAGAAAAAACTGCCTTGGTGGCTGAGTGTCGCGGCCCTCCTGCTTCTGTTTGCGTGGGCAAGAACGATCCGGAACGGAACGTCCTTGTCGCATGCTCCGGTCCGGAACACGTCCTCGGTCATGGCCATGCTCCATATGGCAAAGCATGGCATGCCGGATACAGCGTACGTATTTGTGGAAAGGGAGTTCCGGGATATGGAAGAGACTAGAAAAGCGTTAAAGCTGAACAAAGATCAGCGGCTGATCGTTTTCAATTGTGTGGGGGCGCAGGCGCCTTTGCATCATCAGATGAAGGATGGGATCGAATATGTATTTGCGGCCTGCAGGAAGCAGGGACAGTATGTGCTCGATTCCCGGCTTCTTGGCAGTAAAACGATCAGCGAAAAACAGATCAGTCAGGTCATGGAACTGGTCTGATCACGATGGAAAGGAAAAAGTATGTTAGGAATCGTTATTGCTGCTCATGGAAATCTGAGCGAAGGATTTAAAAGTGCGGCCCAGGTCATTTTCGGGGTCACGGATAATATGGAATGTGTCAATCTCAATCTGGGAGATGATATTGAGGCGCTGGGGGCCAAGATCAACACGGCAGTCGACAAGGTCGATCAGGGAGACGGGATCATCGTTCTGACGGATCTGCTCAACGCCAGTCCGTACAACCAGTCGCTGCTCATGACCAACCAGATGGAGGAGCGGCGCAAGGACAGCGTCTATGTGCTGAGCGGGATCAATATGCCGATGGTGCTCGAAACAATCAATCATCAGATCATTGGCACACCTTTTCATGAGATCGCGGACCAGATTTCCTATCAGGGCAAGGAAGGGGTCAACGTGTGGCATCATTCCCCGATGGATTTTATCGAGAAAGATATGGATTTTTAAGGAGAACAGAAATGAATAAAATAGATACGATCCAGAAATTGAAAGAGGAAAAGCTTGTTGCGGTCATCTGTGGTTCAGGCTATGAGGAAGTGAGACAGCTTGTGGACGCCATCTATAAAGGCGGCATTCATCTGATGGAAATCACATTTACCATCCCGCATGCAGAACAGGTAATTGGCAGGATCAAGGAAGACAACAAGGACAAGACCGACATGGCTGTCGGCGCCGGGACGGTGCTCGATATTGTAAGCGCCCGGCTTGCGATCCTGGCGGGAGCGGATTTTATCGTCTGCCCGCATTTCGACAAGGAAATTTCCAAGCTGTGCAACTTATATCAGGTTCCTTGCTTCCCGGGAGCGGTCACGGTCAGCGAGATCACGGAAGCGCTCCGATACGGTGCGGACATCATCAAACTGTTTCCTGGCGAGCTGTATGGTGCCAAGGCGATCAAGGCGTTCCACGGTCCGCTGCCGCAGGCCCAGTTCATGCCGACAGGAGGCGTGAGTGCCGATAACCTGAATGACTGGCTCGATCAGGGAGCGGTGGCTGTCGGGCTGGGCGGTTCGCTGACAAAAGGAGCAAAAACCGGGGATTTTGATGCCGTGACGAAAGAAGCCAAAAAGCTGGTCGGGATTGTACAAAGCCGGAGGGTGTGATATCCTTCAGGAAAGAAAGGAACGGCCAGGTGAAAGAAAACATAAGAGATCGATACGAAACCTTTATTTTTGATATGGACGGACTGCTTGTCAACAGCGAGGATATTTATCTGAGCGGCTGGAACAAAGCGTTTGCGGCGTGCGGATTAACGGTCGATCCCGGGATCGTGGCGTCATGGAACGGCAAGAGCGCCATGTCGTGCCGGAAGTATATCCTGGAGACGTTTCATGACAAAAATCTGTATGAGACGCTGTATCAGATCCGGGAAGATCATATTTATGAAGCGCTCGAGAAAGGGGAACTTCATCTGCTTCCTTATGTGCGGGAAGTGCTTGCCGGTCTGAAAGAGGAAGGACGCCGGATCGCGCTGGCTACAAGCTGCCGGAAAAAAAGAGCGCTGGCGATCCTTGAAAAAACAGGCGTTTTCGATCTGTTTGATGTTATCGTCACCGCGGACGATGTAGAACATGTCAAGCCGGCACCGGACGTGTATGAAAAAGTGCTTGCTTTAACGGATACGCCGAAAAATAAAGCGCTTATCCTGGAAGATTCCTCGACTGGTGTACAGGCGGCATGGAACGCGGGAATCGATGTCGTGCAGGTCATTGCGGACAACAGGACCGATCCTCGGATCGGAAAGACGATCGAAAAGGATATGTCCTTTCTGCTCTGATTCCATGTATAATGGATCCAGAAAGCAGAAAGGGGAATTGAATTGAAACCAGTCATAGGAATTGCTGCGCAAATATTGAAAGATACGACCGATCAGTTTGTCGGACAGGAGTATATCCGGCTGAATGAAGATTATATACGGGCTGTAACCAAAGCGGGAGGGATCCCGCTGGTCCTTGCGAGGATCTGAAAGTGCTGCTTTTGAAATGCGACGGTCTGATCCTGAGCGGCGGCTGGGATATCGATCCGCTGCTGTTCGGCGAGAACGAGCATCCTAAACTAGGACGGATCAATCGGAAAAATGATGATTTCTTTCTTGATTCGCTGCACATCGCTCAGGATCGCAGGCTGCCTGTCCTTGGCATCTGCAAAGGGCACCAGCTGCTGAATGTGGCGTATGGAGGCACGCTCTATCAGGATCTGGAAAGCCAGAAGGAGGGAGCGTTCCGGCATGTTCAGACAGGAGAGCGTGCCGACTACTCTCATAGCGTACGGATCAAAGCGGATAGCTGGCTTTCGGACCTTTATCCGGAACGGATGGATGTCAATTCGTTCCATCATCAGGCGATAAAAGATCTCGGGAACGGGTTGCGTAGTGCGGCGCAGGCGGATGATGGCGTGATCGAGGCGATCGAACATGAGAAAGAGCTGGTTTTCGGGGTGCAGTGGCATCCGGAAATGCTGCTGAGCCGAAATGAGGACAAGGCGCTGGCATTGATGAAAAAGTTTGTTCAGTGCTGTGCAAAGAATAAAAACTGAATGTGCAAATTTTTTGAGACAACGATCGTGCTGTCTCTTTTTTCGTAGAAAAAACCGCTTCCGTATGTGGGGAAAGAATTTCAGGAAGCGGTCCGGAAACGAATCTTTTAGTTTTGTTCGCGTTTTTCCCCTGAAACACAGGTTTAGAAAGGATTTTTAGAATTGCTGCATGTTCATTGAAGGAGATTTTTGTTTCAGGAATGTTTGTATTCATCCTATCGTTTCCGTCATGGATGTTACGCGGCGTATCTTAAAATATACTTAAAAAGCTGAAAACGCCAGACTGCTCTTTGAGAGGATCCTGCATGAAGATCCGGATGATCTGTTCGGATTATGAGCAAAGCATGGTATAATCGAATGAAAAAGGAGAGAAAGAAAATGAAAGATCTTGAAATGTTTTCAATCATTGAGAAAGAGGAAGAAAGACAAAAGCTCAATGTCGAACTGATTGCTTCGGAAAATTTTGTGTCGGCCGAAGTGCGCGAGGCGCAAGGTTCGGTCTTAACAAATAAATATGCGGAAGGCTATCCAGGCAAACGATACTATGGAGGCTGTGTGCATGTGGATGAAGCGGAACAGCTGACTATCGATCGGGCGCTCAAGCTCTTTGGTGCCGAGTATGTCAATGTGCAGCCGCATTCCGGTTCCCAGGCCAATATGGCCGTATACAATACGATCCTGGAGCCGGGCGACAAAGTACTCGGAATGGATCTGGCGGCAGGAGGGCATCTGACACATGGCCACCCGCTCAATTTTTCGGGCCGCACTTATGAATTTATTCCTTACGGCGTAACGAGAGAAGGAGAAGTCATCGATTATGAAGAGATCGAACGGCTTGCGCTGGCCCATCATCCCAAACTGATCGTCGCCGGCGCGAGCGCGTATCCGCGGGTGATCGATTTTAAGCGTCTGCGCGAAATTGCCGATAAGGCGGGGTGCTATCTGATGGTCGATATGGCGCATATTGCCGGTCTGGTAGCGGCCGGGCTGCATCCGTCTCCGATCCCGTATGCGGATTTTGTCACGACAACGACACACAAAACGCTGCGCGGGCCTCGCGGGGGGATGGTGTTCTGCAAAAAGGAATTTTGCAAAAAGCTCGATTCCAGAGTGTTCCCGGGCATGCAGGGCGGTCCGCTCGAACATGTCATTGCCGCAAAAGGCGTGTGCCTGTGGGAAGCCGGCCAGCCGGAATTCCGAAAATATATGGAACAGGTGCTCAGCAATGTGCAGGTCCTGGTCGCAAAATTCAAAAAGGCAGGATGGCGGGTCGTTTCCGAAGGAAGCGACAACCATCTGATCCTGCTCGATACGATGTCTTCTCTCAATATGACCGGAAAGGATGCGGAAAAGCTTCTGGATGAGGCGGGCATCACATGCAATAAAAATACGATCCCGTTTGAAACGCAGAAACCGTTTGTAACGAGCGGTATCCGTCTTGGCACGGCTGCTATGACGTCGCGCGGATTCAAGGAGAAGGAATTTGAACAGGTGGGCGACTGGATCGTGGATGTTCTGACCAACGGAACAAGCGAACATGCGGCCAAAGTGAGAAAAGAAGTACGAGAATTGACGAAAAACTATCCGGCGGAGGCACAGATTTGAAGCTGATCGCGGTCGGAAAAAACAAGGATAAGGCGCTTCAGTCGCTGGAAAAGGAATATATCAAGAGGCTGGGGGCATTTACGAAAATGGAAGTGATCGAGGTGCGGGATGAGGCAAACGATCATGCCGACCGGCCGGCCGAGGCAGAACTGATCAAGGACAAAGAAGGCAAAAGGGTGCTCGAGAAGATCCGGGACAATGATTTTGTGATCCTGCTCGATCTGCATGGGTCCATGGAGTCCAGCGAATCGTTTGCGAAAAAAATGGATGAGTGGCTGACGCGTTCCTCGTCGCTCGTGTTCGTGATCGCGGGCAGTCTTGGCCCGGGGCATGAGGTCCTGAGACGGGCGAATGTGCGCTGGAAACTGTCGGATCTGACATTTACTCATCTGATGACGCGCATCCTTGTGCTTGAGCAGGTGTATCGGGCGTATATGATCAACAACAACCGCAGCTATCATAAATAGGTTTTCTTGTTAAACAGGACGAAATTTGTACCAAAACAGACGACATTCCCGATATTTGATTGGAATGTCGTTTTTTTACTCGTATAATAAAAATGAACATGAAGGGGGAGGAATTCCTATGAAAATTTTAAAAGATCATGTCGTGCTGGATGATGGGAAGGTCGTCCTTTATTCACAGATCGCCAAGGTGGAAGTGAAGGTGCCGACCGTGCGCGCCAAAGGAATGGACAGTGCGCAGGATGCGGTCGTTCATCTTTTTTCGGGCAGTATTGCCCATGGAAACGAAAAGGTGAATGTGATCCTTTCCTTTGGCATGAAGGATGGCAGCTGCGTGGAAGAGAAGATCAATACCGAGCTGCTGACAAAAGGGTCGCTGGATTATCATTCATGCGTAAAACGGGCCAGAGAAATGGAACAGAAGATCAATGCCTTGAGAAAGCAGGAATAGCTGGAGATAAAAAATGACAGGAGAAAAAAGCTCAATGAAGAAGGAAAGAGCCGGAATGAGTTCGACCGGATCAATAAGAACGGCTGGAAAGGACGGATCATTTTAGGATTCATGTTCTGTTTTGTGCTCCTGCTGATGATGCATTTGGGCTGATCAACAGGAAAGCGGCATTTGATATGCCGTTTTTTTTTTTTTTTTGAAAGAAAGCGCTTAACTTTATTAGAATCTGATTTCAATTTTATCAACTATAGGCAAGAAGATTCCCACCACTATAGGTGAAAGATGAATTGCAAAACTCAGTGTTTCTGTGGATAAAGATATAAAAATGCAGTATAATGAAATCAGGGAAAGCAAGGAGGAAACGATATGCCAAATAAAGCCTATAAATTCAGACTCTATCCAACTCCGGCACAAAAGATCCTCCTTGCAAAGACGTTCGGCTGTCCGGCTTGTCTACAACCATTGGCTCGATCGGAAGATCAGCCAGTACAAAGAAGACCAGACGACCTTGAGCTATACTTTCTGTGCCAAAGAACTGACCGAAATGAAGAAAAATGACCAATACGCCTTCCTGAAGGAAGTCGACAGCATTTCTCTTCAGCAGTCCTCTTCAGCAGTCGCTCCGCCATCTGGATCAGGCATTCAAGAACTTCTTCAATCAGCCGAAAAAAGGATTTCCACGATTCCAATCCAAAAGAAACAGAAAGAACAGCTATTCGACCGTATGCGTCAATCAGAACATCCTCCTGTCCGACGGCTATTTGAAACTGCCGAAGATCGGACAGGTCAAGGTGAAGCAGCATAGAAAGATCCCTGAATCTTATGTCCTCAAGTCGGTGACAGTAAGTCAGAGCCCGAGCGGAAAGTATCATGCAAGCATTTCGTTCGAGTACGAAAATCAAGTACCGGAAAGAAAGCCACACACTTTCCTCGGACTCGACTTCTCGATGCACGGACTGTACAAAGACAGCGAAGGAAACGAGGCAGAGTATCCAAAGTATCACAGACAAGCCGAGAAGAAGCTGAAACGGGAACAGCGCAAGCTGTCGCACATGCAGAAAGGCTCCAGAAACTGGGAGAAACAGCGGATCAAGGTCGCAAGGCTGTATGAAAAGGTTGCCAATCAAAGAAAAGACTTCCTGCACAAGAGATCAAGAGAGATCGTCAATGCATATGACTGCGTCTGCATAGAAGACCTGGATATGAAAGCCATGGCAAGGTCGCTGCATTTTGGCAAATCGGTCCATGACAACGGATGGGGCATGTTCACTACTTTCCTGAAGTACAAACTGGAAGATCAAGGAAAACAGCTGATCCGGATCGACAGATGGTTTCCTTCGAGCCAGACCTGCTCAGTATGCGGGTATAAAAACCCCGAAACAAAAGATCTCGGCATGCGGGAATGGGACTGCCCTCGATGCAAAAGTCATCACGACCGGGATCTCAATGCCGCGATCAATATAAGAGCGGAAGGCATGCGGATCGTATCGGCATAGCCTGTTAATAAAAAGAACCGTGGGGCACACGGGGATAGCTCGCTTATGCTTGACGAGATATCGTCATCGAACGAGAACCGACTGTTCGCTTTTTAAGCGAAAGGAAGCCCCCACCTCTTCAGGTGGGGGAGGATGTCACAATTTACAGAATGTTAATAAAATTCGTTATTTATGTCATAAATAAAAAATATATCCATTATGTATTGGTGATCTTTGCCTGATTTATCCATAGCGAATTAAAAATCTTGATTGCTTTATATGTCTATTCTTTACTCAAATGGCTTTGAGAGTTCAAATCTGTTTTTTGTATAGTTTACAAAATGTCTGTTTATTTTATATAAAAATATAGTAAAAATCTGTTCTTTTTGTGGTAAAATAATAAAGATGTTGTAAGGATAGTAAGACAAAGCAAAACAGGCAGGTTTCTCCACGTTTCAATACATAATGGCGGAGAACAATATAACTGCGAACGGATTGTATGCACATGATGTTCGCAGACCATCCATAGAAAGATATTCTGAAAAGCTTATGGGATAAGAAAAAAGTCAAAGAAAGTATCGACAAGAAATTGTCTGAATAGAAATGATAAACCGTATGAGCGAGCAGGAAATATTAGTTGAAAAGCATATCTTCAGAAAAGGTCATCCGCAGTATGCCGAAATGGATCGGATCACTTTCCTGAGCAAGAATCTATATAACTCGACTCTTTATGCCATTCGCCAGAACTACTTTTCTAACGGCGTATGGCTCAACTACAACGCAGTCAATGCCGACTTTACCCATTCCAGAAATCCGGACTATACTGCACTTCCTGCAAAGGTGTCGAAGCATACCCAGATGCTAGTCTGTCAGGCAATAACCAGCTATCTGGGCCTTCTGAAGAAATACAAAACCGGCGAACTGAAGAACAAGCCTCATCTTCCTCGCTATCTTGATTCCAAAGAAGGCAGACAGGTAACTCACTATGAAAAAGGAGCTATTTCCAGAAAAGAGCTGAAGAACGGGATTGTCAAGTTGTCAGGAACGAATATCCGGATCCGGACAAAGATACCGGCAGAACAAGTACAGTTTGCACGGATCGTTCCGTGCAGCGGGTATATAACCGTGGAGATCGGCTATAAAAGAGA
The DNA here is from genome assembly GCA_022834735.1 of Erysipelotrichaceae bacterium OPF54. Classification (GTDB taxonomy): domain Bacteria; phylum Bacillota_I; class Bacilli_A; order Erysipelotrichales; family Erysipelotrichaceae; genus Dubosiella. The sequence continues at coordinate 2,399,515 of BQKD01000001.1, read as the reverse complement.
ACTTTGCAAAATGAAAGAATCGAAAGGAAGATATGCTTCCATCGATCTGGGAATCGACAATCTGGCTGTTGTTTCCTCCAACGTCATGGATCCGTATATCATTGACGGCAAGAAGCTCAAGCATATCAACAACCGTTACAACCGAGAACTGGCCAAAAGAAAATCCCAGCTGGCTTATATCAATGACAGGAAAACAAGCCATAGAATCAGGAATACTACGCTCAAAAGGAGCAACAGGATCACGGACTATATGCATAAGGGTAGGCGACAGTTGCCACAAAAAAGGAATATTTGGATTTGATAATCATTAAATCTTGTTTATCGCTTCGTCGTCTGGCAGAATACTCTTAAAGAGGTGTTCTTCATGATCAGAAAAAGCGAGCTGACAAAAGATTTCTACAAGCCAAAAGAAGTAGGCAATATGATTGGCAAGGGGCAGAGGTGTATTGCCGACATGGTCCGTTCCGGAAAACTGGAAGCCATGCGAAGCGATACCAACCGCATCCTGATCCCCAAAGATAATGTAATAAAACTGCTGGATCAGGTTGGACTGCTTGTTGAAGACGAAGAAAGAAGAGATGCTGTTTATGTCCGGGTTTCGTCCCATGAGCAGAAAAACAGAGGAGATCTGGAAAGACAGGTCATTGACATCCTGAATGCCTGCGAAAAAGAAGGCCTGGATAAGCCGGTCATCATTCGGGATACCGGCTCCGGCCTTAACACAAAGAGAAAAGGGCTGACCCGGCTGATCGAGATGGCGAAAAACCATGAGATCAAGAGGATTTTCATTACGAACAAAGACCGGCTCACGCGTTTTGGCTACGAGTACCTGGAAGAACTGTTTTCCATGGCGGATGTCGAACTGATCGCCCTGCAGGAAAAAGAAAACAAGGAGCTTCAGGAAGAGCTTGTCGACGACATGATGAGTCTGCTGGCGTCCTTTTCCGGAAAGCTTTACCGGATCAGAGGAAACCAGAAAAAGAGGATGCGGGAAATCATAGAATCCGTACCCGACCAGGAGGACGAAGAATGAACAGAACGAAAACGATTCAGGCCATGCCTGTTCCTCCTGTTTACGAACAGCCGGATTCTATCGTCATTCCTCTGGAGATCCGGCTGGACAAAAGACTCTGCCCGGAAGTCGTCACCTGTATCGACAGCGGGTTTGCTGTCTATTCCAAAGCGTACAGAACCGCCTTTTCCCGGATTGATCGCGGGCAGAGAAACCTTGGCCGGCTTACAAAAGAGATTCAGGACGAATACGGCCTGAAAAGCCGGACGGCCAATTCCATTGCCAGAGATGCAAGAGCCAGACATAAGGCCGGACTGGAGCTGGCAAGGACGCAGACGGAAAAACTGCGTGCTTCTGTCGAGTGCAAGAAAAAGAGAAGGAAGAAACTGCAGAAGACAGCAGATGAAAAAACCAGAGAGGCTGCAGCCAACCGGCTGGATCCCGATGAACTCCTTCAATACCGCAGGCAGAAGCAGGAGCTGTGGTGTCTTGGCCAGCTGATCCGCAGGCTGGAAGCAAAACTGAAACGATGGACGAAAGATCTGAAAAACAGACACGTCCGCCTGTGTTTCGGTACAAAAAAGTTTTTCAACGCCCAGTACCATCTGGAAGAAAACGGTCTTTCCAGCCGCGAGGAGTGGAAAGAGATGTTCGTAAGAAGCCGCGACCGGATGATGTATCTGTGCGGAAAGAACGACGAGAAGAACGGAAACCAGCTCTGCCATCTGCTCCGCATGGAAGACGGGTCCTGGAAGATCGGAGTTCTTCCTGTCATGAAACCCGGGAAAGGAAAGGACATGATCATCACCGGTCCGGTCATGATCACCCATGCTTCCGGTCTGGAGCTGCTCAACAAGACATTTGACGGCTTTGAAGCCGAAAAACCGGCAAAACAGGCAGTCAGCGTCCGGATCCTGAGGAGGAAGAAAGGATATTATGTCCAGTTCTTTCTCCATCTGCCAAAACCGGAAGGATGGAGCACTTCGTCTTTTGAAGGAGCGATCGGTCTTGATTTCAATGCCGATCATCTTGCCTTGTGCGAAACGGACAGGAACGGCGGGATCATCTATGCCCGCAGGATCAGCCTGCCCGGACTGAGCCGAAAGAACCACAACTATAACCGAGGAATAACGCAAATGATGGCTGCCATAAAGGAGACCGCGGCCGAGGCCCGCTTTAAAGGAAAAGACCTTGTCATCGAAGATCTCGACTTCTCGAAAAAGAAGTCCGATCTCCAGAAAAACAGAAACTACAACCGGATGATCACCCGGCTCGCCTATGGTCAATATACTGAGGCGGTAAAAAGAAGATGTTTTAAAGACAATGTGGAACTGAAGATCGTCGACCCTGCTTATACTTCGAAAGAAGCACAGAAGACGGTATGCAGAGAACATGGCATCAACATCCATCTGGGTGCTGCCTGCCTGATCGCAAGAAGAGGTCTGGGCCTCTTTTAGCAATAGAACATAAAAAATCCCCTGCAGGGAAGATTGGAACGCCAGAGGATGTTCCCTTCGGGCCCTGAGGGGGAAGCTGTTCAGAATGCTGTCCGGCTCAATGCATCAAGGTGCAGGCCCCGGAACAGAACTGGCATCAGGCGTAGGATGCCGGGCCCGTCAAAAGCGGGATGGAAAGCCTGGATCCAGATTTTCCAATTATTTGCTACGCTGGAAACAAGACACAGACATGGGAAAAGTCAACAACCAGAAATTCGTGAACATTCCTTTTAACCGGTTCATCTCTGATCTTGAATACAAATGCAGGCAGAAAGGGATCCGAGTGATCCTTCATGAAGAATCCTATACATCGAAGTGTTCTTTCTTTGATGACGAGGAGATCACAAAGCATGAGACATACTGTGGAAAAAGAGTAGCCAGAGGACTCTTCAAAACAAAGGAAGATAAGCTCATCAACGCAGATCTGAACGGCAGTCTGAACATCATGAAAAAAGCATTGTCTTCTGTTGACGAGTGGAATCCCGAACTATGGAAGCAGTGCGTGATGCAGAACTTGAACAGTGCAGTCGAACGCCGTAAAGTAATTCTCTCTTAATCACCATGCATAGGTGAAGCTGTTTTAAAAAACGGATAAGCCGAAAGCGGGCTCTGCAGTGAGCCCCTGCAGAACCTATGACCAGATAGAGGTTATGGCTCCTCTGCAGAAAGGTAAAAGTTGTTAAACAAGACTTATTGTAAGAATTGTAAGATTTTTACTAACTGTGAAAAAATGCACAAACAAGGTAGTCATGCTTTTTTTCAAGTGGTATAATATGGACGATTGAAAATTCAATAGGAGGAATAATTAATGGCTAAAAAAACTGTCAGAGACCTTGACGTTGCTGGAAAAAAGGTCATTGTTCGTTGTGACTTCAACGTGCCGCGCAAAGATGGCGTGATCACAAACGACAATCGTATTATTCAGGCATTGCCTACGATCAAATATCTGCTTGAGAACAATGCGAAAGTCATCCTGATGTCTCATCTTGGAAAAGTGAAAACAGAGGAAGACAAAGCGAAGAACAACCTGGAATGTGTTGCGGTTCGTCTGGCTGAACTGCTTCCTGGAACAAAGGTTACGTTCTGCCCTGTAACACGTGGTCCTGAACTGGAAAAAGATGTGGAAGATCTCAAAGACGGCGAGATCCTTCTCGTTCAGAACACCCGTTATGAAAAAGGCGAGAGCAAAAACGATCCTGAACTTGGAAAATACTGGGCTAGCCTCGGTGATGTATTCGTAGAAGATGCGTTCGGTTCGGTTCACCGCGCTCACGCTTCCACAGTGGGAATTCCATCCAATATCGCTGAAAACGCGCTTGGATTCCTGGTTGAAAAAGAAGTCGATATGCTTGGCAAGGCAGTGGATGAGCCGGCTCATCCGTTTGTAGCGATCATTGGCGGTGCCAAGGTTTCAGATAAGATCGGTGTCATTGAAAACATGCTCGAAAAAGCGGACAAGGTAATTGTCGGCGGCGGTATGGCGTACACGTTCGAAAAAGCTCTGGGCCACAAGATCGGCAACTCTCTTTGCGAAGATGACAAGATCGAACTGGCAAAAGCTACTCTTGAAAAAGGAAAAGGCAAGATCGTTCTTCCTGTTGACACGGTCATTGCGGACGCATTCTCGAATGATGCCAATACAGAAGTTGTAGAAGGCGATATTCCTGACGGCTGGATGGGTCTTGATATCGGTCCTAAATCGATCGAACTGTTCAAGGAAACTTTGAATGGTGCCAAGACGGTCGTATGGAACGGTCCGATGGGCGTATTCGAAATGCCTAAATTTGCCAAAGGCACGCTGGCTGTATGCGAAGCGATCGCTGAACTGCCTGATGCGATCACTGTAATTGGCGGCGGAGATTCAGCGGCTGCAGCGATCCAGCTCGGATTCAAGGACAAGTTCTCCCATATTTCTACTGGCGGCGGAGCTTCTCTGGAATACATGGAAGGAAAGACGCTTCCTGGAATCGCAATCATTTCGGAAAAATAAGAAGGGGAAAGAGTCATGAGAGATATTATTATTGTCGGAAACTGGAAAATGAATAAAAACAACGCCGAAACCAAGGCTTTCTTCGAAGCAGTCGACAGCGTTGCGAAAACAGACAAAGGTCTTTACGGCGTAGGTGTTCCTTTCACGGATATCCGTACGGCAGAAGAAAACGCGAAAAACCTGATCGTTGCCGCTGAAAACTGCCATTTCGAGGATTCAGGCGCTTTCACCGGGGAAGTTTCTGTTCCTATGCTTGAAGAGCTTGGCGTGAAATACTGCATTATCGGCCACAGCGAACGTCGTCAGATGTTCGGCGATACGGATGAAACGGTCAACAAGAAAGCGAAAAGACTGCTTGCTGCCGGAATCACTCCGATCCTGTGCATTGGCGAAACAGAAGCAGAATACGACGCAGGGAAAACAAAAGATGTCATTACTACTCAGCTGAATGGTTCTTTAAAGGATATTCCTGCGGAAGAATATGCGAATATCGTGATCGCGTACGAACCGATCTGGGCGATCGGTACAGGCAAATCAGCTTCTGTCGAGATCGCGGAAGACTGCTGCAAGCTGGTTCGTGATGTTGTTCGCGAAATGGTTGGCGACGACGCGGCCGACAAAGTCCGTATTCAGTACGGCGGAAGCGTTAAGCCAGGCAACGTGGAAGAATACATGGCTCAGCCTGATATCGACGGAGCGCTTATTGGCGGTGCCAGCCTGAAACCGGACAGCTTCATTGAGATCATCGAAAAAACAAAATAATTCATTTGAGTTTTGGAAGAAGTCTGCGGACTTCTTCTTTTTTGAAGGAGGATAATTATGAAGATTCTGGCAAGCGATTATGATGGCACGCTTCATTTTGAAGACGGCTATCACAAAGAGGATATCGAAGCGATCCGCCGGTTTCAGGAAGCGGGCCATTTATTCGGACTGTGTTCCGGAAGAGCTCTGGGAAATCTCAGCCAGCTGGAAAAAGAAGACGGACTTCATTTCGATTTCCTGATCGGGGCTTCGGGTGCTGCGCTTTCTGCAGGCGGGAAGATCATTTATGAAAAAACGATTCCTTACGAGGTGTTTGAAGGGCTTTATGAGCGTATGGACGGACATCATCTTTTTGTCGAAACAAAAAAAGATACGTATGCTGTAAAAGAGGATCTTGGCTTTTTTCCATGGATCGATCCGATCCTCGATCTCACAGATCCTGAAGTTTTGAAAAATGAAGACATCGTGCATGCTTCGATCGAATTTAAAACGGAAGCAGAGCTGTATGCTGTATTGCCGAAAATCGAAGATCTCAGGGATCAGATCGAGTTTTATCAAAATGGACCGTCGATCGATTTTGTTCCGAAAGGCTACTCCAAAAAAACAGGGATCGAGCAGATGGCAAAGCATTTCAATGTAGAGGAAGCGGACACGGCATGCATTGGCGACAACTACAACGATCTGCCGATGATTACCGGAATTCACAACAGTTATACGTTCTATCATGCGCCGAGGGGAGTTCAGGAAAGCGCGCTTCACGTTGTCGGCTCGATCGCGGAATGTATTGACGATCTGTTAAAAAAATAACGGATCGATCGGAATAAAATATTATTTTGCTACGATAAGTACCGGTATATTTTGATTTTTATGCCGAAAGTTCATGATCATTTGGATTCGCAAAGATATATAAATCATACAACTTTACAATATACGGATAATTAATTAAAATAGATAGCGTTAAACTAAAAATTGTCACAGGTTTCATGGAAAAGTTTGCGAACAAAAGCCATTCGTGGTATCCTATCGGTAGGATTATTTTGATTATTTGTAAATGAGTGACTTAAACGGAATTTTGTAGAGGAGGTCTGATCTGAAATGAACTTTGTTGAAAACAATGGGAAAAAAGTAGCGGCCGTACTTTGTGTTGCATCTTGTTTTCCGGTCGTAGCAACAGTTTATGCGATGGAAACGCAGCCGGGATGGCATGGCGATAAATATGTAAATACCGATTCAACAGTAGCGAAAGGCTGGCAGGAAATCGAAGGAAAAAACTACTATTTTTCCGAAGAGGACGGCACAGTAGATGCAGACGCATCTCAGAAAGCAGCTGCTGCAAGTGTTTCTTCCAACATTATCGGTAATGTGAAGGAAACAGTTACAGAAGTCAGCAAGGCAGCTGTTGAAGAAGAAGCAAATAAACAGGCGCAGGAAGCGGCAGCACCGGTAGAAGTTGCAGCGGTTGAGACACCTGCTGCCGAAGCAGAAAAACCGGCACCTGCCGTAGAGCAGATGGTTGCGACAGAACCTGCACAGGAACCGGTCGTTGTGGAAACACCTGCAGAAGAAACACCGGTAGTGAACGAACCGGTCGTTGAAACACCGGCAGAACAGGCACCGGTTATTGATCAGCCGGTCGCTGATGTTCCGGTCGTGGATGAACCAGTGGTTGACGAGCCGGTATATAACGAACCAGCTGCAGATCAGCCGGTCACTGACCAGCCAGCCACGGATGAACCAGTATATGACGAGCCGGTATATGATGAACCGGTGGTTGATCAGCCGGTCGTAGATGCTCCAGTGGTTGACGAACCGGTATATGAGGCGCCAGCCGAAGATCCATATGCATCCTTGAATGCATCGATCGCTTCTAATGCGCAGCAGCTCGTTGGCGTAACGAACGGAATGCAGTGTACAGAAGTTGTACAGCAGGCTCTGGCCATGTCAGGGGTAACGGACGCTTATCAGCTGTGGCCGGATCAGTACATCATGTACGGATACTATACGGATACGCCGACAGCCGGAAACCTGATCTATTATGATAATGGCGGACGTGGTGTCGATCATATCGCGGTCTACATTGGCGACGGTATGGCAGTGCACGGAAACTACAATGGAAATACTGTGATCGCATCAGTATATGATGGCGGCACAGGTGCTCCACAGTACATTCAAGTACAAAGATAAAATACGATGCCCGGTTATACCGGGCTTTTTTTGGAGGAAAAGATGAGAATAGGACAATCGGTAGATATCCACCCATTAAAGGAAAGAAGAGAGCTTGTTTTAGGAGGAGTGAAGATCGATCATTCCAAAGGTCTTGATGGTCATTCCGATGCGGATGTGCTTGTCCACGCAGTTGCCGAAAGTATTCTGGGCGCTCTTGCCTTAGGCGATCTGGGCACGCATTTTCCGGACACCGATCCAAAATATAAAGGGATCGCCAGCATCCGTCTGCTCGAACATGTTTATGTATTGATGAAGGAACGTGGTTACCGGATCGGCAACGTGGATGCGACGATCATGGCTGAACGGCCGAAAATGGCTCCCCATATTTTTTCGATGCGCAAAAATCTTGCCAGCGCTCTGCACTGCCAGGTCGATCAGATCAGCGTCAAGGCGACCCGTGGGGAAAAGCTCGGCTTTGTCGGACGCGAAGAAGGAATCACTTCCTTATGTGTTTGTCTGCTGGAGGAAGTACAATGAAAGCTGTAATTCAGCGGGTATCGCAGGCAGCCTGCATGGTCGATCAGGAAATGACCGGCGAGATCGGAAGAGGATATATGATCCTGGTCGGCTTCTGTAATGACGACAATGAAAAGACGGTGCAGAAAATGGTCGAAAAGATCGTCAGGCTCCGTATCTTTGAAGATGAAAACGGCAAGATGAACCGATCGATCCTCGAGGTGAACGGAGCTGTTTTATCGATCTCGCAGTTTACATTGTATGCGAACGCAAAAAAAGGAAACCGGCCAAGCTTTATCGAGGCCGCAAAACCGGACATTTCAAGACCGCTGTATGAAATGTTCAATGAAAAGCTGGCACACTATGTGCCTGTACAGACCGGGATCTTTGGGGCTGACATGAAAATATCGCTCGTCAATGACGGACCGGTCACGCTATGCTTAGATAGTAAGGAGCTATTTCAATGACAGTATTATATGGAAACACTTTATCGCAGACGCTTAAAGAGGAAATGAAAAAGAAAATCGACAAACTTGGCGAAGAGGGAAAACGGATCCCGATGCTTGCCGTGATCCTGGTCGGCGACAATCCGGCCAGCCAGTCGTATGTACGTTCCAAGGAAAAGGCGTGCAGAAGCATCGGTATGCAGGCAGCCATGATCGTGATGGACAAAAATGTGGCAACAGAAGATGTGGTCAGGGCGGTTGTCAAATGCAATGAAGACCCTGATGTGGACGGTATCCTCGTTCAGCTCCCTCTTCCTTCGCACATCGATCAGCAAAGAGTGATCAATACGATCGATCCGCGCAAAGATGTGGATGGCCTGACCATCAGCAATGCGGGGCGGCTTGTTCTCGGACAGAAAGGGCTTGTTCCATGCACGCCGAAAGGGATCATGGCTATGCTTGATTCGATCGGAATGAGCGATCTGTCGGGAAAACGGGCGGTCGTGATCGGGCGGTCGATCCTCGTCGGAAAGCCGATCGCTCTGCTGCTGCAGGAACGCAACGCGACCGTAACGATCATCCATTCAAAAACGGTGGATCCTGAAAAGATCGCTCATGAAGCGGATATCGTGATCGCGGCGATCGGCGTGCCTCGGTTTATTACCAAAGGCTGGATCAAGGAGGGTGCGGTCGTCATCGATGTCGGGATCAACCGGGTGGATGGCAAGCTCGTTGGCGATGTCGATTTTGACAGCGTTGAACAAAAAGTTTCCTGGATTTCCCCGGTACCAAAAGGTGTTGGTCCAATGACCGTTTGTATGTTATTATCGAATACGCTTGAAGCATATGAAAGGCGGGAAAAAGAATATGAAAGAAAAGATCGAGTACGATCTGAATGATATCGTAGAGCTGAAAAAGGAACACCCGTGCCATCTTTCTAAACAGTGGAAGATCATCCGTATGGGTGCAGATATACGAATCAAATGCCTTGGCTGCGGGACGAGCGTACTGATGCCGCGCCAGAAGTTCGAAAAAAGTCTGAAAAAAGTCGTCGAAAGGGCGGCTCAGTAAATAAAAGGAAGGAATCATCATGCCGTTAACTGCAGGAATTGTCGGCTTGCCGAATGTCGGGAAATCGACATTGTTCAATGCCATCACAAAATCACAGGTTGAGGCAGCAAACTATCCGTTTGCGACCATTCAGCCCAATGTCGGAGTAGTAGAAGTGCCGGACAGACGGATCGATCGTCTTGTCGAGCTCTTTCATCCGAAAAAAACCATTTACACTACGTTCGAGTTCACGGATATTGCCGGGCTCGTGAAAGGCGCATCCAAAGGAGAAGGTCTCGGAAACCAGTTTTTGAGCAACATCCGTCTGACCGATGCGATCTGCCATGTCGTGCGCTGCTTCGACGATCCGAACATCACGCACGTGGAAAATACGATCGATCCGATACGGGATATCGAGATCATCAATCTTGAGCTCATCCTGGCCGATCTGCAGACCATCGAAAACCGGATCGCCAAGGTGGAGAGAAAATCAAAAACGACAAATGACAAGGAAGCAAAAACAGAGATGGCTCTGCTAGAAAAGCTAAAGCCTCATCTTGAAGCCGGAAAGCCTGCCCGTTCCCTGGAACTGGACGAAGACGAGCTCCTGCTTCTGAAAAACTACAATCTGCTTTCATCGAAACCGGTCATTTATGTCGCAAATATGGATGAAGAAGGGGTCATGGATCCGGAATCCAACCCGTACTATGCGGCTGTAAAGGATTTTGCCGAAAAGGAGAACAGCGAAGTCGTTGCGCTTTGCGCAAAGATCGAAGAAGATCTGTCCTCGCTCGATCCGGAAGAAAAATCCGTGTTTCTCGAAGAGCTTGGCCTGCCTCAGTCCGGTCTCGATCAGCTGATCCGCAAAGCCTATGATATCCTGGGGCTTTGCACGTTCCTGACAGCCGGAGAAGATGAATGCCGCGCGTGGACATTCAAGAAAGGAATGAAGGCGCCGGATTGTGCCGGTGTCATCCATACCGACTTCAAACGCGGATTTATCCGTGCCGAAGTCTATACGTTTGATGATATCGATCAGCTCGAAAGCGAACATGCGATCAAGGAAGCCGGAAAGCTTCGTCTGGAAGGCAAGGAATATGTCGTCCAGGATGGCGATATCATGCACTTCAGGTTCAATGTATAATGAGACTGGCTGGTTTATCGATTTCCGAACTGCTCATGATGATCATTGCGGTCATTTTGAGCATGAGCGTTCACGAACTGGCGCACGGCCTCGTATCGTACTGGCTGGGTGATCCAAGCGCTAAATATGCAGGCCGGCTTTCGCTCAATCCGCTACGCCACATTGACTGGCTCGGAATGCTCTGTCTGCTTGCGTTCGGTTTTGGCTGGGCCAAGCCGGTGCCGATCGATTCACGCTATTATAAAGATCCGAAATCCGGAATTATATGGACAAGCTTTGCGGGCCCTCTTGCCAATTTTCTGCTTGCGTTTGTGTGCGTCTTCGTGTATTTTCTGATCTACAAATTCGCACCGTACGGCATGGCCGCGGTGTATGTCACGCGCACGCTGGCTCTGACCGCTTCGATGTCGATCGGATTCGGAATTTTCAACCTGATCCCTATACCGCCTCTGGACGGGGCCAAGATCCTCTGGAGCTTTCTGCCCGACCATGTGTATTACCGCATCAACAACGGGGCATGGTGGATGAATCTGCTGCTGTTCGCGCTTATTTACAGCGGACTGATTGGCGGACCAATGGCCATGCTGCGCACCTGGTTCATCGATCTTTTCTCGAATATTTCTGTTTTTCTGCTAGGTATTTAAGAATATCTTAAGTGATGAATCGTATACTCCCGCTGTAACGGAGGTATTTACGATGAAACAGTTTATTTTTGCACATAAAAAGGCAGCTCTGATCGCTGGATTTGTCCTGACCCTGCTGCTTGGCGGAATGGGCGGAGCAGCTCTGGAGCGGATGCATGCCGGCCATCGTTTTGAAAGATATGAACTGGCCGACAGAAGAATGGAAGAACGGAAAAAAGAGCGTGGCCGCTTTGATAAGAAGGATCGTAAAGAAGATACAGAAAGCGGCAGCACTGCGAAGAAAGAAACATCAGAAGAGAACGGATCTTCAGAAAAGCAAAGTTCTGAAACGGACGCTTCTGCTGAAAAAGATTCTGTATAGAAATGGCAGCTTGTCGAAAGGCAGGTTGCTTTTTAAATGGCACTTTTCCTACGAAAAGAGTATGATAAGAACGAGTTTTATAGGAGGTAAGTAGTATGGCCTGCACAACAATTCTGGTTGGAAGGAAAGTGTCATATGACGGTTCGTGCATCATTGCGAGAAATGATGATTCAGGAGCCGGAAAGTTTACAGTCAAACGTTTTACAGTCGTTCATCCGCAGGAGCAGCCGCGCGATTACACATCGGTTATTTCCCATGCGAAGATCAAGCTGCCGGATGATCCGATGCGATATACTGCCTGTCCGAATGTGATCAAAGGAAACGGGATCTGGGCTGCATGCGGTGTCAATGAAGCCAATGTCGGCATGAGCGCAACAGAAACCATCACATCGAATGCGCGTGTGCTTGGGGCCGATCCGCTCGTGGAAGACGGTATCGGAGAAGAGGATCTGGTCACGATCACTTTGCCGTATATCCGCACGGCACGCGAAGGGGTGGAGCGTTTAGGAAAACTGCATGAAACCTACGGCACGTATGAAATGAACGGAATTGCATTCTGCGACAGCCAGGAAATCTGGTGGTTCGAATCGATCGGCGGACATCACTGGATGGCCAGACGGGTGCCGGATGACCGGTATGTCGTGATGCCCAATCAGCAGGGGATCGATGCCTTCGATTTCAAGGACGCGTATTCAAAACAGAAAGCAAATATGTGTTCAGCCGATCTGAAGGAATTTGTTGAAAAAAACCATCTGGACCTTTCTTTGAACGGGACATTTGATCCCCGGGCAGCCTTTGGATCCCATGATGATTCGGATCATGTCTACAATACGCCAAGAGCGTGGTACATGCTTCGCTATTTCAATCCGTCCACTTATAAATGGGATGGTCCAAACGCGCAGTACGGGCCAAGATCGGATGATCTGCCATGGAGCATGGTGCCTGAAAAGAAGATCACGATCGAGGATGTAAAATACATTCTCAGCGCCCATTTTCAAGGCACTCCATATGATCCGTATGCGGCGTCGAGCGCGCAGGCTGGCGCGTTCCGTTCGATCGGTGTCAACCGCAACTGTGTGCTTGGCGTCATCCAGACATATGAAGACCGCGATGCCAAAGAATGGATCGCCTTTGCGTCCAATCCGTTCAACGCGCTTGTTCCGTTTTACGCAGACGTCAATTATACGCCCGAATATATGGACAATACGACCCAGAACGTATCGACCGATAATTTCTACTGGTCGTCCCGTCTGATGGCGGCCATGGCCGATGCGTCATACAAAAATTCGCTCATCCACATCGAGCGCTACCAGAACAAGGTAGCTGCGCAAAGCCATGAGATCATGGACCGCTATGATCATCTGCTCGAAAATGCGGCCGAAGAGGACCGCAGAAATCTGCGCGAAAAAGCGAATCAGGAAATCAGCGATATGGTCCAGAAGGAGACGATCGAGACACTGGACAAGGTCTTGTACGAATTGAGCATGAATATGAAAAATGCTTATGCACGCAGCGATGCGTAAAACAAAGCAGAAATACATGAAATACTGCCATCGACCGGCAGTATTTTTTTTGATATAAAGAGAAATCAATGTAAGATTGGATTCTGTCTTCGCATTTTATAATGGAACCATGAGGAAGAAATATCGAACGAGCCCGCCTCCGGTCCGGAGGATTTCCTGGCGAAGAGTTGTTTTCCTTGGAATGGTACTGGCAGCAGGAATGAGCTGGGTTTCGGAAAGGCCGGGCGGACAGGAACCGGCTGCCGCTGAAACAGAGTATGTCCCGTACGCTCTGGATGATACGCTCAAGGAACAGATCCGCGTGCAGGCACAGATCGAAGGGATCGAAGAGAAGGTCAATGATTTATATGCGCTCGTGATGGTGGAAAGCGGCGGAAGCGGGGAAGACGTGTTCCAGGCCAGCGAATCGCTCGGGCTGAAGCCGGATTCCTTATCACGGGATGAATCCATTCAGCAAGGTGTCCGTTACTATGCCCAGCTCTTAAACGAAGGAAGTGCTCTTGGAGCGGATCAGGACTGCATATTCCAGGCATACAATTATGGAAAAGATTTTCTGTATTACGCTGCGGACCGGGGCGGGACCTATTCGTTCGAAATGGCGCAGGAGTATGCGGCGCAAAAAGCCGATCATGCACGTGTGGACTACAATAATCCGATCGCCGTATCTGAAAACGGAGGCTGGCGCTATGCCTACGGCAATATGTTCTATGTGCAGCTGATCCATCAGGCACTTGATGCTCTGGATGAATGAAAAAGAAGGAATGGTTAAATTCCTTCCTTCGTGCCGGATCGTATTATTTTTTTTCTTCGCTGGGCACCACGACTGCCAGGCCGCCCAGTGCGCTTTCCTTCAATTCCATCGGCAGCTTGATCCCGGTCAGGTTCATCGTTTTGACCACCATATCGAAGCTGACCCGGTTTTTCTTCACGTTCCGCAGATATTTCGCCAGTCTTGCCGCATCGATCGCTCTTTGCGCGGCAACCGCGTTGCGTTCGATGCAAGGGATCATAACATATCCGCCGACCGGATCGCACGTCAGCCCTAAGTGATGCTCGAGACCGATCTCTGCCGCACATTCGATCTGCGAGTTGGTCTGTCCCTGAAGATAGGCGATCATGGCCGCTCCCATGGAGCAGGCAGCCCCTACCTCGGCCTGACAGCCGGCTTTCGCGCCGGAAATCGTCGCATTGTACTGAATGAGGTTGCCGATCAGCCCAGCTATCTTCAGGCCTTTGATCAGCTTGCTTTTCGGATAGCCCAGATCATAGGCGTAATGGTAGAGCAGGGCCGGGATCACGCCGCAGCTGCCCATGGTCGGCGCTGTCACGACGATCCCTCCGGCCGCGTTTTGTTCGCTGGCCGCATAGGCATAGCTTGCGAGCAGGAGCGCATTCTGTTCGGTCAGGTCATCGCAGCTTTTGGCGGACTGATTGAGAGCGCTGGCGACCCGGTCGAGCTTCAAGGAGCCGGGCAGCACGCCGGTTTTCGATAATCCTTTTTTGACACTTTTGATCATGGCGCTGTAGATCGATTTCATGTAGGTATCGAAATCCTTGTCTTCCACCTGGTCGACATATTCGTCGAAAGTGAGATGATTCTGCTTGCAGTAGGCATGGATCTCGTCCATGGTCGTATGAGGGTACAGCTTTTTTGATTCCAGCGCCTTTTCGCCGTCCCGTTCGATCTTTCCGCCGCCGATCGATACGAAAGAATGGACGGCTTTCACTTCGTCGTTTTCATAGACCTTGAATTCCATCGTATTCGGATGTTCGACCGGTGTCTTATAGTCGAAACGGATCTCGTTGGGCACTGGTTTCAGCGTTTTCTGAATGATCATATCGGTCAGGTGGCCTTTGCCTGTAAATGCCAGGGAACCGAACAGCGTCACTTCCACTTTTTGGGCATCCGGATAGGTTTCTTTGATATATTGTGCGGCACGCATCGGACCAAAGGTGTGGGACGAGCTTGGTCCGGGGCCGATCTTGTAAATTTCTTTAATTGTCTGCATTGTATTCACTTCTCCTTTCCTATTATACTTGCTTCCTGCAAAATGTTGGGATGAAAACAGTTTTCATTGATTGTTGAAAAAACATGAAAACAATTCTTGATTTTGTGTGATTCTTTGGGTATCATTAGGACATATTATGGGAGGAACTAAGGACTATGAAAGGTAACATGTGGAAAGTGCTTGCGTCCGGCGCTATGGCAGCTGCAATGCTTGCAGGATGCTCTTCAGGTGCCGGAGGAAACGGCGGCGCAGAAGGAAAAACATTAAATGAGGGGGATACTGTCAAGATCGGTCTCAACTTTGAGCTCAGCGGCGATGTATCAAGCTACGGCCAGGCGGAACGCAATGCGGCGCAGCTTGCGATCGAACAGTACAACGCCCGTACAGATACGAAGTTCAAGGCGGAAGGCGTTGAAGTGGACGATAAAGGCGATGCGGCAGAAAGTACGACCCAGGCAATCAAGCTCTGTACAGAGGATGGTGTTGCGGCGATCGTAGGTCCTGCAACTTCCGGCGCCTCGATCGCGACTTATGCGGTTGCGGATGAAAACAACGTACCGGTCATTTCGCCAAGTGCCACACAGGTGGATGCGATGATGAACGGGGATACCGCTTACGAATACGCATGGCGTGTATGCTTCGAGGATTCCTATCAGGGAGCGGCAATGGCTATTTACGCAGCAGATACGCTCAACTGCAAAAAAGCGGCAGTCATCAATGAAACATCCGACTACGGTCAGGGTCTTGCCAGCCAGTTCGAGGAAACATTCAAGGAACACGGCGGCGAGGTCGTGGCGCACGAACAATACAATGCGGGCGATACCGACTTTGCATCCATGCTGACTTCCATGAAAAGCAAGGATTTCGATGTTCTTTATATCGCAGGATACTATTCCGAAGCCGGCCTGATCATCAAACAGGCCCGTACAGACGGAATCGACTGCCCGATCGTCGGCGCGGACGGATTCGAATCCGAAGTGCTTTCCGAGCTTGCCGGAAAGGAAAACCTGAACCAGGTATGGTATACGACAGCGTATACGACGGTGGACGCTTCGGACGAACTGAATGCATTCATCGATGCGTATAAAGCGAAATACGATGAAACGCCGAATATGTTCTCCGCCCTTGCTTACGACGCGACAAATCTTGTTCTCGACCAGCTTGAAGCGACCGGCAAGACAGGCGCCGAACTGAACGAAGCCATCAAGAAAGCTGAATTCACAGGAATCACAGGAACGTTCAAATTTGACGAAAAAACACATACACCGATCAAGAGCGTAATGGTCGTTAACCAGGTTGACGGTGTACAGACAGAGGCAACGGAAGTATCGGTTGACTAAATAGCCTTTGCATGATTAAAGGGGAAGCAATTTCCCCTTTTTTCCAATTCAGAAAGAGAGTGAAAAAATGAGCCAATTTCTTCAACAAATCGTAAACGGGCTTTCGCTGGGAAGCATTTACGCTCTGGTCGCGCTCGGATACACGATGGTGTACGGTATCATCAAGCTGATCAACTTCGCGCACGGCGATGTATATATGATCGGCGCGTATGTGGCATTTATCGTGACGACCTATTTCGGGTTCGGTTTTTTTCCGGCCCTGATCATGTGCATGGTCGTTTGCGGCATCCTGGGCGTGCTGATCGAGCGGATCGCCTATCGGCCTTTGCGCCATGCGCCGCGGATCACCGCGCTGATCACAGCCATCGGTGTATCGTATGTCATCGAATATACGACAGCCTACTTCATGGGCTCGGAAAAGCGCACGTATCCGCAGCTGCTTTCCAACGCATCCTTTAATCTGGGTCCGATCAAGATCACGACCCAGCAGATCTATATTTTTGTGATCACGATCGTTTTGATGCTGATCCTGCAGTTTATTATTCAGAAAACAAAAATGGGCCGTGCCATGCGTGCTGTGAGCACCGATGAGAACGCTGCCGAGCTCATGGGCATTTCGGTCGATACGACCATTTCATTTACATTTTTGATCGGTTCGGCCCTGGCCGGAGCCGGCGGTATCCTGGTCGGCATTTATTACAATTCCATCAACCCGCTCATGGGGATGGTGCCGGGCCTGAAAGCGTTCATTGCAGCCGTATTCGGCGGTATCGGAAGCATTCCGGGCGCCTTGATCGGCGGTCTGTTCATCGGTATGGCCGAAACGATGGTCGTCGCCTACGGAAGCTCGCTGTACCGCGATGCGATCGTTTACGCGATCCTGATCATTGTCCTGATCGTCAAGCCGACCGGTCTATTAGGAAAGAATCAGAGAGAGAAGGTGTAGAGCATGACAAAAAGCGTATTCAACAAGATCAATCTGATGTGGATCGTCCTGATCGTCGTTCTTTATGTCGTGCTTTCCACGATGATGAATGTAGGGATCATCAATTCCTACTACAAGATCACGCTGTTCAATATTTGTATCAACGTGATGCTGGCTGTTTCGCTGAACCTGGTCATCGGTATCTGCGGACAGTTCTCGCTCGGACATGCCGGGTTCATGTGCATCGGAGCCTACAGCGCCGGCGTCATCACGAAAATGATGCCGAACTATTTCGGACTTCTGATCGGCCTGCTTGTCGGCTTTGCGATCTCGATCGTAGCCGCGCTGATCGTCTCGGTTCCGACCTTGCGTCTGAAAGGGGACTATCTGGCTATCGCGACCCTTGGCTTTGCGGAAATCATCCGTATCCTCGTGCAGAACATGAAGATCACCAACGGAGCGGCCGGCCTGAGCGGCATCCCGCCGTTAACGACATTCCCGCTGCTGCTGCTCGGTGTCGTGGTCACGATCGTCGTGTGCTCGAACTTTACACGTTCGGCTCCAGGACGTGCGTGCATCGCGGTGCGCGAGGATGAGATCGCAGCCGAAGCGATGGGGATCAACACGACAAAATACAAGGTCCTCGCGTTTGTGATCGGAGCGATCCTAGCCAGCGCGGCCGGCGCGTTGTTTGCGTGCAATTTCTATGTCATCAAACCGACGCAGTTCACGTTCAACAAATCGATCGATATCCTTGTGATGGTCGTGTTCGGAGGCATGGGAAGCATGACAAGCTCGGTGCTTGCTGCCATTGCGATCGGTCTGCTGAATATGATCCTGCAGAATTTTACCGATATCCGTATGATCCTGTATGGAGCGATCCTTGTGATCATGATGATCTTCAAGCCGGACGGTCTGTTCGGCGATCGGGAAATTTCGCTCACGAAGATCATGGCGAAAAGAAAAGCGAAAAAGGAGGCACGCTGATGGAACCGGTTCTTGAAGTCAAAAACCTGACAAAAAATTTCGGCGGTCTTTGTGCGGTTTCCAATGTCTCGATGGAAATCATGCCGGGAGAGCTGATCGGGCTGATCGGGCCGAACGGCGCCGGAAAAACGACCTTGTTCAATTTGCTTACGGGCGTATACGAACCGAGCGAAGGTCTGATCGAAATGAATGTGGACGGGTCGAAAAAACAGATCGGCGGCCTGAAGCCGTACAAGATCACGGACTACGGGGTTGCCCGCACTTTTCAGAACATTCGTCTGTTCAAATCGATGACCGTTCTTGAAAATGTCCAGGTGGCAATGCACCGCAATATCCGCTACGGCACGATGACCGCGCTTCTCCGGCTGCCGAAATATTATTCGGAAGAGCGCTGGGTCAGAGAAAAAGCGGAGGAATATTTAAAAGAGGTGGGACTGTACGGCAAGCGCAATGAACTGGCTACCAATCTTCCTTATGGAGAGCAGCGGCGTCTGGAAATTGCCAGGGCCCTGGCGATCCAGCCGAAGATCCTGTATCTGGACGAGCCAGCTGCCGGTATGAATCCGCAGGAAACGGCCGATCTGACAAACCTGATCCATAAGATCCGGGAAAAGTATAATTTAACAGTTATCCTGATCGAGCATGATATGTCGCTTGTCATGAATATATGCGAGCGGATCTATGTGCTCGACTACGGAAAGATGATTGCCAACGGCACGCCGGATGAAATCAAGAACAACGAGTTTGTCATCAAGGCATATCTTGGAGAGGAGATCTGATATGACAGCGATGCTTGAAGTGAAAGATCTGCACGTGCATTACGGCATGATCGAGGCGCTCAAGGGAGTTTCCCTGAAAGTGGAAGAGGGACAGATCGTTTCTCTGATCGGCGCCAACGGGGCCGGAAAGACCACGCTGCTGCAGTCGATCAGCGGTATTGTCAAAAAAAGCGCGGGAGACGTCGTATTCCTCGGTCAGGATATTTACAAGATGTCGCCCCAGAAAATTGTTGCGCTCGGTCTGACCCAGGTCCCGGAGGGCCGGCGCATCTTTACGGGACTTTCTGTATACGAAAACCTGATGATGGGTGCATACTTAAGAAAAGATAAAAAGGGAATTGAAGAGGATATTCAGAAGATCTATAAACAGTTTCCGATCCTTGAACAAAGAAAGAACCAGGATGCTTCCACGTTGTCGGGCGGCGAACAGCAGATGCTTGCTATGGGACGTGCGCTCATGGCAAGACCGAAGCTGCTGCTTCTTGACGAACCGAGCATGGGGCTTGCGCCGATCCTGGTAAAGGAGATCTTCTCGATCGTTCAGGAAATCAACCGTACCGGAACGACGGTCCTGCTTGTGGAGCAGAACGCGAAGATGGCTTTGTCGATCGCGGACTACGCCTATGTTCTTGAGACCGGAAAGGTCGTGCTGAGCGGAACGGGAAAAGATCTGATCGAATCCCCGGATATTCAGAAAGCCTATTTAGGAGGATAAGATGTTTAAAGTAAAAGATTTTATGACAACGGATGTCATTACGTGCGAACCGGACGAAAAGATCACGAAAGTCATCGATCTGATGAATTCGAAAAAGATCCATCGTCTGCCTGTTGTGGATCCGGACGGAAAACTGCTCGGGATCATCACTGAAGGGATGATCGCGGGGGCGAATAATTCAGCGACCTCGCTGTCGATCTTTGAACTGAATTACCTGCTGTCGAAGACCGATGTCAAGACTGTGATGATCAAAAATGTGATCTCGATCGATGAAAACGAGCTCATGGAAGCGGCGGCCCAGAAGATGCTGCAGCATGATATCGGATGTCTTCCGGTCGTGAACGGCTCGAAAAAAGTGGTCGGGATCCTGACGCAGAACGATATTTTCAAAAGTTTTCTTGATGTCCTTGGATGGGAACATACCGGATCGCGGATCACGCTGGAAGTAAAAGACGAGATCGGGGCCCTGGAAAAGATTTCCCGGATCTTTGCGGACAACCATATCAGCATTTCCAATATTGGTGTGTATTCATCCAAAGACGGAGTGGCGAGCATGGTCATCCGCAGCGATGCCAAAGAAGTGGATGGAATCAGAAAAGCGCTCGAGGATGGCGGATATACTGTCCGTGAAGCGATCCTGGTCCAGTAGATACGACATGAAAAATAAGACCCGTCACAAGCGGGTCGTATTTTTTGGAACTCTATTTTTTATAGGAGCTTAGATCATCCGGAAACGGGACGGACTGCAGCGTATCGTAATCGCTGACATGGATCACTGCACGGACCGAGGAGTCGATCGAGGTGCTGCTGATTTTCTGATGAATATCGCAGTCAAGCTTCATATACGTGACAATGCTGTCTTCGATCTTTGCTTCCAGGACCGCATGATCGATCGTGACCGAACCATAGGAGTCAAGAATGCTGGCCAGTGTATGCTCGTCAATGTCGAAGCGGTACGTTCCGTCCTCCTCCTTTTCGGCTCTGGTGAACAGTTTTTCGAGTTCGTCATCGCTCATGTCCAGGAACGGGTCAAGATTTGTCAGTTTTGAATCGGCGCTCAATCCGATCTTGTCGGCTGTGCTCTGTGTTTTGGTTCCGAGCGAATTCAGATAAGTTCTTCCGTCTTTGATATAAAAATCGAGAAAGTTGTTCTGGGTCCTTCCGCCCGCTTTCAGATCGGTCGTAAGAGCGAGTTCGAGCTGCTCTTTCTGATCGAAGCAGAGATCGGCAAGGATCTCGCCCGGATCGTCCTGATCCATGAGGATGTCTGCGCGGATATGGGCCGAATCGGCCTGGAAAGTGTGATGCAGGGCATTGAAGAATTCAAGCGTGTATTGTTTCGTATCCGTCCCTGAGCATGCGCTCAGGGAAAAACAAAGAAACAGTGATATGATGAAACCAGTTATTTTTTTCATATAGGCCTCCGTTTGTGCCATTTTAAAATGAAAAAGGGTAACTGTCAAAGAAAGGACACTTATTATGGTTGTTGTATATTACGGAAATCATTTTGCGCAAAGAGATAAAATTGCTGCAGTTCTTGATCAACTGCAGGTATCCTACATTGAGATCGGCGAGGACAGCCTTGAGCAGACGATGGAACAGATCCTGAATTCGCAGGGAAGCGAGCCGGCCCAAAGCGATCAGGAAATCTTCCTGTATTTTTCCGACATGGATATTGAAGAGATCACGAAAATCGACCAGGCTCTGAAGGAGGCCGGGATCCATGTTCTTCACAAAGCTGTAAAAACAGATACGAACATCACCTGGAAACTGGGCGATCTGCTCGAACACATCCGCGAGGAAGCCTCTTATTTTAAAAAAAGGGAAAAGCTGAGAAGCCTCGTATCCGATCCGGATCCGGTGCTGACCAGCACCAATCCGAAATATATGAATCTGATGGTCATGTGCTACGAGCTTCTCGAGGAAACCGGTGTTCCTGAAAAAATGTATGACAAAGCCATTGAACTGATCGAAACATTTCCGAAAAGCGATGCCTGAGACGCACCGCTTTTTTTGCGCACGTTTCCATACAATGTGATATGGTAAGGTCATGAAAAAGATAACCATAGGAATTTTAGCGCATGTCGATGCCGGCAAAACGACATGCATCGAAAGCATGCTGTATACCAGCCATGAAATAAAAAAAGCAGGCCGGGTCGATCATCAGGACTCGATGCTCGATTATGACGTGCAGGAGCGCGAGCGGGGCATTACGATCTATTCGAAACAGACCCGCTTTCAATGGAACGGATGCGAGATCTATGTGATCGATACGCCCGGCCATATCGACTTTTCGACAGAAATGGAACGCAGCCTCCAGGTCCTTGATCTGGCCATCCTGCTGATCAATGCGCAGGATGGTGTGCAGGCCCATACAGAAACGATCTGGGAATGTCTGACAAGATATCATATCCCGACGATCATTTTTGTCAATAAGATGGACATTTCCTTCAGGACACAGGATGAGCTCATGGCCGATCTGGAAAAGAAACTGTCCGATAACTGTGTGGATATGGATGGAGCAGACCATGAAGAGAAGCTGGCCATGGTCAACGATGAAATGCTCAACGCATACAGCGAAAAAGGAACGATCCCTCTTTCGCTCCTGCAGGAATCCTTGTACAAAAGAGAATGGTTTCCGGTCTATTTCGGGAGCGCATTGAAGCACGAAGGGATCGCTGCGCTGCTCGATGCCGTCACCGATCTGGCGTTTGATCGGGAATACCCGGACGAGTTTGGCGCCAGGGTGTTCAAGATCAATGAGGACGGGATCGTTATGGTCAAGATCACAGGAGGCATGCTGAGGCCCAAAGACGTGGTCAATGACGAAAAGATCGATCAGATCCGTTCATACTCCGGAGAAAAATATACGCTCCTGCACCAGGCGCAGGCCGGCGATGTGGTCGGGCTGAAAGGTAACCTGAGCATGCGCACCGGGCAGGGACTTGGCTTCGAAAAAGACCAGCAGGAGTCTTTGCTGAGCGCGTGCCTTGAATACGATCTGCTGCTGCCGGCAGGAACAGACGCATTGATGCTGTGGCCGTACTGCGAAAAACTGGCCAGGGAAGATCCGCAGCTGCAGCTGACCTATCACGAGCATTCGAAGACGATCTCGCTTTCTTTGATGGGCGAGGTGCAGAAGGAGATCCTGCAGAAAAAGATCGAGGAACAGACAGGAATCCATGTCGGCTTCACCCAGGGAAAGGTCGTGTTCAGGGAGACGATCGAAAACGAGGAATACGGGGTCGGGCATTTCGAGCCGCTGCGCCATTATGCCGAAGTGCATGTTCTGCTCGATCCTTTGCCGGCAGGAAGCGGGATCCGGATCGTAAACGAGAACCGGATCGAAAACCTGTCTCTTGGCTGGCAGCAGCAGATCATGAATGCGCTGCACTACCGTCACAGAGGCGTGCTGACCGGATCGGAATTAACGGATGTGAAGATCTGTTTCATCGCGGCGCGAGGCAATCAGAAGCATACATCGGCCCAGGATTTCAGCCAGGCAGCCAGACGGGCTGTCCGGCAGGCGCTGCGCAAAGGCAGATCCATCCTGCTCGAACCGTACTATGAATTTGAGATCGGGACGCCGGCCGGATCGCTTTCCAGGGTACTGTATGAGCTTGATCAGATGAAAGCTGATTTTGAGATCAGCAGCAGCGAAGACGACATGACGATCATCCGCGGAAAAGGGGCCGTGCGTCTGTTCATGAATTTTCAGAGCAGCCTGTATGCGCTGACAAAAGGACGAGGCCGCTTTATTCCCCGCAGCATTTCATATGGCGCGTGCCGGGAACAGGCACAGATCGTCGAACAGAGCGGGTACGATCCGGACAGCGATCTTCGCAATCCGACCGGTTCGGTATTCTGCGCCCAGGGGTCGGGCTACTATGTTCCATATGACGAGGTGGAGGAGCATATGCATCTGCATCCGCTCGAGATCGAAAATACGACAACATACAAAGCGGTGCGCTACACGATCAACGACGAGGAAGCAAAACGGGTGTTCGAAATGACAAGCGGGCGCAATCAAAACGAGAAGAAAAAAGTGATCCCGCATAAAAAGGTCAAAGCCGATCTTTCGTTCGAGGAAGTGAAGATCGAGCCGAAAAAGCCGCAGTGTCTGATCGTGGACGGATACAATATGATCTACAGCTGGTCTTCTCTCAAGGATCTGGCGCGCGTCGATTACGATGCGGCCAGAGAGCGGCTGATCGATGCCTTGTCCAATTATCAGGGATACAAAGGGATCGAGGTGTATGTTGTATTCGATGCCTACCGGCGCGCAGAAAATCCCGGCGTGCGCAATGAAATAAGAGGAAAGCTCAATATCGTGTTTACGAAATACGGACAGACGGCCGATTCCTATATCGAACGTCTGGTCCATGATCTGAAAAAGAAATATTCGCTGATCGTGGCTACCTCGGACGGCCTGATCCAGAATGCTATCCTGGCTCAGGGAGCGACAAGGCTGTCGGCGCGCGAGCTGGAAGGCCGTGTCATGCGGACCAATACGATTGCGTTCGGGCATATGAACAATCCGTTCTAGGACGATCAAGCAAAACAAAACTTTAATCAAAGCAGAAAAAGCCTGTTCTCACGGAAAGATGACAGGCTTTTATTATGGCAAAAATAGGAATTTTATGGGATAGCTTAAAAAAATCCTTTATAGTATATAGAAAAATGAAGAAAATTTCAACATTTCGTTTGACAAAGTGGACAAGGGTTGCTAATATAATAAATTGCAAAATAGTCTGAAAAAATCAGCATTTATCAGCGAACAGACAACGAAAGGATGGCGCACATGGATAGCAACAAAGCGTATCACATTGTCTCTTGCGGAAATAAATCCTCCCGGCGAGACTACTCTAAAGTAAGCGGTAAATTAGAGCTGCCTAATCTGGTAGAAATTCAAACCGATTCATTCGAATGGTTTACCCGCCAAGGTATTCAGGAGGTTTTCGAAGAGATTTATCCCATTGAAAACTACGGTAAAAATATCAAACTGAATTTTCTACGTTATCATTTTGACAAACCAAAATACAGCGCGGAAGAATCAATGTATAGAGAATGTAACTATGCCGCACCGTTATATGCAGACATGGAACTTGAGATCACCGATCCGGAAACCGGTGAAGTGCGGACAAAGCAGGAGGAAGTGTATTTAGGCGACTTCCCGCTCATGACCGAAACAGGTACTTTTATTATCAATGGTGCGGAGCGTGTTATCGTCAGCCAGATCGTACGTTCTCCAGGAGCCTACTTTACAGAAGCCTATGATGAAAAGACAGGTAAACAGAACTACAACTGCGAACTGATCCCTAGCCGCGGAACATGGCTCGAGTTCATGACCGAACAGAAAAAGACGATGACAGGCCGTACGATCAATGTGTCGATCGACCGCCGGCGCAAGATCCTGTTCTCGATCTTCTTCAAAGCGCTCGGCATGTCGTTCGGGATCGAGAAAAACGACAACGCGTTCGACACGGCCGATCTCGAAACGTTCCTGAGCGCGCTGGGCCGTCAGATCGAGGATCCGGCTGTGGACGAGGAAAACCGGGAATACATGAACATGTATCTCGAGCTGTACAATGCCTTCTTCGGAAAATACGAGGAAATCGAAAATACTCTGCTCAATGATAAAGTGAAAACGACCGAGGAGGCGCTGCTTTCGTTCTATGAAAACCAGCGCAGCGATGAGATCCCGACCCTGGACGGATCCATCTCCCTCATGCAGGCCAAGTTTTTCGATCACCGCCGCTATGATCTGACAAGCGCAGGACGCTACAAGCTGCGCAAGAAGCTCAATGCGTTTGCGCGCATGATGAACAATACGCTTGCGTA
The DNA here is from genome assembly GCA_022834735.1 of Erysipelotrichaceae bacterium OPF54. Classification (GTDB taxonomy): domain Bacteria; phylum Bacillota_I; class Bacilli_A; order Erysipelotrichales; family Erysipelotrichaceae; genus Dubosiella. Next base: position 2,373,809 of record BQKD01000001.1, on the reverse strand, counting down.
TGACATTGTCGATACGGATGGCAATGTGGTTATGGAAAAAGGTACGCATGTTGCCCGCAACGAACGCAACGAACTGCGTGAAGTGCTGGCAAAAGGCGGCTATATGAATCCGTATCCGTTCCGTTCCGAATTTCATGAAGAAGATATCGTGACGATCCCGGTATCCTACAATCAGGGCCTGATCGGACGTGTGCTCGCGCAGGATGTGACAGTAAACGATACGCTGCTCGAACAGGGCACGGTATTGACCGAAAACGATATCGAGGCTCTCAAAGGCGTGATCGAGGAAGTGAAGATCTACGCAGGGATCATCGCGAAAAAAGTGGCTCTTACACCGGAAAACTTCACGGCTGTTATGAATTACGGCCAGCGTCTGTTTGCACTTGGACGTCTGACAAACCGCAACGGTGCCGATCTGATGGATGACGAGTTCGATCTGGTCGTACCGCGCTATACGGTCGGAGTGACGCCGGATCGTCTGGATGATGCTGTGCTTCTTTCGCTGCAGCAGCGTGCGGGCGAAGAAGAGATCAATGCATGGCTCATTGGTTCGGCCCAGCAGGAAATCGAAGTGGTCGACAAGGATGAGCAGATCATCAGGATCGTCGGAAACGATCCGTTCGCTCAGCGTCATACGATCACGATGGCCGATATCTATGCGTTCTTCGGATATGATCTGAATGTCATGGACGGTATCGGCGAGACCGACGATATCGATATGCTCGGAAACCGTCGTATCCGTGCGGTCGGCGAACTGATCCAGAACCAGTTCAGGATCGGTCTTTCGCGTATGGAACGTGTCGTAAAAGAGCGGATGTCCATTCAGGAACTTGACAGCCTGACACCAAGAAAGCTGACGAATATCCGTCCGCTCACGGCAGCGATCAAGGAATTTTTCTCCAGTTCGCAGCTGTCCCAGTTCATGGATCAGCAGAACCCGCTTGCCGAACTGACCAACAAGCGCCGTATTTCCGCGCTTGGACCTGGCGGTCTGTCGCGTGAGCGTGCCGGATTCGAGGTTCGTGACGTTCACTCGTCTCACTATGGACGGATCTGTCCGATCGAGACGCCAGAAGGACCAAACATCGGTTTGATCTCCAACCTGACAACTTACGCAAAGATCAACGAATACGGATTTATCCAGACGCCGTATCGTATTGTAAATAAAGATGGAACTGTACAGGAAAAAGCGATCTATCTTTCGGCTGATGAAGAAGCGGATTATGTGATCGCCCAGGCCAACGAGGTTCGTGACGGCCGCCTGATCAACGATCGTGTCGTGGCTCGTAAAAACGGCGATACGATCATCGCGTCCCGGGAAGAAGTAGAGCTGGCCGACGTGTCCCCGAAACAGATCGTTTCTGTCGCGACAGCATGCGTTCCTTTCCTGGAAAATGACGATGCGTCCCGCGCCCTCATGGGTGCCAACATGCAGCGTCAGGCCGTGCCTCTGCTCGTTCCTCATTCGCCGTTCGTCGGTACCGGCATCGAGCACAAGATCGCAAAGGATTCCGGTGTCGGGATCGTTGCCAAGCAGGATGGAACGGTATCGTATGTCGATTCGCTGCGCATTGTCGTAACGGACAAGGAAGGAACCGATCATTCCTACCAGCTGCGCAAATTTGCGCGCAGCAACGCGTCCACATCGATCAACCAGAGACCGATCGTCAAATTCGGCGAAGAAGTCAAGAAGGGCGATATCCTTGCCGACGGACCAAGTATGGAAAACGGCGAGCTTGCTCTTGGACAGAACGTAACGATCGCGTATATGACATGGTACGGATATAACTACGAGGATGCCATTATCATGTCCGAACGGATGGTCAGCGATGACGTGTACACTTCGATCCATATCGAGGAATACGATATCGACTGCCGCGACACGAAGCTTGGCCCGGAAGAAATTACCCGCGACATTCCGAACGTGGGCGAAAACGCAGTGCGCAAGCTCGACAAGGACGGAATCATCATGGTGGGTGCCGAAGTAAAAGAAGGCGACATCCTGGTCGGAAAAGTAACGCCGAAAGGACAGTCGGAAGTTTCTCCGGAAGAGAAGCTGCTTCTTGCGATCTTTGGCGAAAAATCCCGCGAGGTGCGCGATAATTCCCTGAAGGTGCCTCATGGCGGTGCCGGAATCGTGCACTCGGTACGTATCTTCAAACGAGGAGACGGATCGGATCTGCCTCCTGGAGTCAATGAACGTGTCAAGGTGTATATCGTTCAGAAACGTAAGATTTCCGAAGGGGACAAAATGTCCGGACGTCACGGAAACAAAGGTGTCATCTCGAAGATCCTGCCGATCGAAGATATGCCGTTTACACAGGATGGAACACCGATCGATATCATTTTGAACCCGTTTGGTGTGCCTAGCCGTATGAATATCGGGCAAATCCTGGAGATCCATCTCGGATATGCCGCAAAGAAACTGAATCAGAAATTCGCGACACCGGTATTTGACGGTGTATCCAATGAAGAACTGGCTTCGATCATGAAGGAAGCCCAGATGACAAAAGACGGAAAACAGGTGCTGCGCGACGGCCAGACCGGTCTGCCGTTCGACGAACGGATCTCTGTCGGTGTCATGTATATGATCAAGCTGGCCCACATGGTCGACGACAAGTTGCATGCGCGTGCCACAGGCCCTTATTCTCTTGTGACCCAGCAGCCGTTAGGTGGTAAGGCACAGAACGGCGGACAACGTTTCGGAGAGATGGAGGTGTGGGCTCTTGAGGCCTATGGTGCGAGCCATACGCTCCAGGAGATCCTGACGATCAAATCCGATGATATCCAGGGCCGTATCAAAACCTACGAAGCCATCATCAAGGGCAAGGATATTCCTGAACCAGGTATTCCTGAATCGTTCCGCGTCCTGATGCACGAGCTCCAGGGTCTTGCGATCGATGTCCGCCTGCTCGACAAGGAAGGCAACGAAGTGGATATCACCAATGACGATGACGAACATGTTGTCGTCCATGAAACAGAAGTATTCGAACATCCGGAAAACGAAAAGCTCGAAAACGATATTGAGCCGAAGGAGGATATCATCGATGTGGATATCAACGGCACCGATCTTGATTCCATTGATCTCGATGATGCCGTCAATGCCCAGGACAATATCGACGAAGATGTCGTTGAAGATGTAGATGATAATATAGAAGAGGAGGCGTAAGTCCAGAATGAGTATTAACAATTTTGCCTCGATCCAGGTCCAGCTGGCCAGTCCTGAAACGATCCTGAAATGGTCTCATGGCGAAGTAACCAAGCCGGAGACCATCAACTATCGTTCTCAGAAGGCAGAAAAGGACGGTTTGTTCTGCGAACGCATTTTCGGTCCGACAAAAGACTGGGAATGTGCGTGCGGAAAATATAAAAAAGTACGTTTTAAAGGAGTCGTATGCGATCGCTGCGGTGTCGAGATCACCAAATCGAGCGTGCGCCGCGAACGCATGGGGCATATTGCGCTCGCCGCTCCGGTAGCCCATATCTGGTATCTGCGCGGGATCCCGAGCCGCATGGCGCTGCTTCTCGATGTAACGCCGAAGCAGCTCGAGGAAGTCGTATACTTCGTAAGCTATATCGTTACGGATCCGAAAGATTCGGGCCTGGCTTACAAGCAGGTGCTTTCCGAGCGAGAGTATCGTGAAAACATGGCCATTTACGGAATGAGCGGATTTACCGCTCAGACCGGGGCTGAAGCGGTGCTTCGTCTGCTCAAGGATGTCGATCTGGAAAAGGAATACGAGGAAGTGCAGACGGCGCTGGAAAAAGCGCAGGGCGAAAAGCGCAAAAAGCTGATTAAACGTCTGGATACGATCAATGCGTTCCGTCATTCGGACAACAAGCCGGAATGGATGATCCTGACGAATATTCCGGTCATCCCGCCTGATCTGCGCCCGATGCTTCAGCTGGACGGCGGACGTTTCGCAACAAGCGATCTGAACGATCTGTATCGTCGTGTCATTACACGAAACAATCGTCTGCGCAAGCTGCTCGAGCTCGGAACTCCGAATATTATCGTGCAGAACGAAAAGCGTATGCTTCAGGAAGCGGTGGATGCTCTGATCGATAACGGACGCCGTTCCAAACCAATCACGGGTGCTGGCGGCCGGGCGCTCAAGTCGCTGTCCCATTCCCTGAAAGGTAAGCAGGGACGTTTCCGTCAGAACCTGCTTGGCAAGCGTGTCGACTTCTCGGGACGTTCGGTTATCGCGGTCGGACCGGATCTGAAAATGTATCAGTGCGGTATTCCTCGTGAAATGGCGATCAATCTGTTCAACCCGTTCATCATCAACGAGATCGTCAACGAGAAACTGGCGACCAATCCGAAAAACGCGGAAAAGCTGATCGAACGCCGCGACCCTCGGATCTGGGATGCGGTGGAAAAAGTGATCGACGGCTATCCGGTCCTGATGAACCGTGCGCCGACGCTGCACCGTCTGGGTATCCAGGCCTTCCTTCCAAAGCTGGTCGAAGGGCGCGCTATGCGTCTGCATCCACTTGTATGTACGGCGTTCAACGCGGATTTTGACGGTGACCAGATGGCCATCCACGTTCCGCTCAGCGAAGAGGCGCGAGCCGAAGCGCTGATCATGATGCTCGGTTCCCACAATATCCTTGGTCCTAAGGATGGCAAGCCAATTGTTACGCCGGGCCAGGACATGGTCATGGGAAACTTCTATCTGACCATGGAGGAAACGAAACAGGAGCTTTTTGATGAAGCGAAACGCTATGAGGAGTCCAATTGTCCTCTGGAAGCGGCGAACTGGAAACGGTTTGCCGAAAATGAAGGAAACGTGTACGCCAACGAAGAGGAAGTTCGTCTGGCTTACCAGATCGGACAGGTCCATCTTCATTCCCGTATCGCGGTGCCTGTTCGCGGCATGCATAAAACTTCGTTCGATGACGCGCATGCCAACGATTATCTCGTGACAACGGTCGGCAAGATCATCTTCAACGGAATGTTCCCGGCTGACTTCCCGTTCCTGAACGAGGTCAGCGGCGAAAACTTCAAAAAGACCCCGGACAAGTATTTTGTAGCGCCGGGCAATGATATCAAGGCGTACATTGAGAGCCTTCCGATCACGCCAGCCTTCAAGAAAAAAGATCTTGGAAGCATTATTGCGGAAGTGTTCAAACGTTACTCGGTCGATGAAACGGCGGAGATCCTTGACCAGATCAAATCGCTTGGATTCAAATATTCGACGACGGCAGGGATCACGGTTGCCCTTTCGGATATCGAGGTCGCGCCAAATAAGGAAAAACACGTCGAGGAAGGCCGTCAGAAGGCGGATGCCTTGAAAAAGATGCAGCAGAAAGGTCTGCTGACACTGCCTGAATGGGAATCCCGTCTGAACAAGATGTGGGATACTGTAAAAGACGGTATCGCGGATGAGCTAATGGCAAACATGCCTCGCAAGAACCCGATCTTCATGATGAGCGAGTCGGGTGCGCGCGGTAACAAACAGAACTTTACCCAGCTGGCTGGTATGCGTGGTCTGATGGCCCGCCCTGGTCATGGAAAGAGCCGTCATGGCGAATTCGTTCCTTCGATCATCGAGGTGCCGATCTATTCGTGCTTCCGTGAAGGTCTGAACGTGTCCGAGTTCTTTATCAGTACGCACGGTGTGCGTAAAGGTCTGACCGACACGGCCCTGAAAACAGCGGAGTCAGGATATCTGACGCGTCGTCTGGTCGATGTGGCACAGGATGTCATCATTAAAGAAGACGACTGCGGTACCGATAAAGGGTACTGGGTCGAGACGCTGATCGACCGCAAGACAAACACGGTCATCGAAGAGCTGAAAGATCGTCTGGTCGGCCGTTACTCGAAACAGGATGTTGTCGATCCGGAAACGGGCGAGGTCATTATTGAAAGCGACCAGTACATTACGGATGCGATCGCGCAGAAGATCGTGGATACAGGCATCAAAGGCATGTATATCCGTTCGCCGTTCACATGCAAGTCGACGATGGGTATCTGCCGCAAGTGCTATGGCAAGAACATGGCAACGGGCAAGGATGTCGAGGTCGGCGAAGCGGTCGGTATCATGGCTGCCCAGTCGATTGGCGAGCCAGGTACGCAGCTGACCATGCGTACATTCCATACGGGCGGTGTTGCCGGTTCCGGTACAGGAGATATCACGCAAGGTCTTCCTCGTGTCGAAGAGCTATTCGAAGCGCGTCATCCGAAAGGTGTGGCGGTCATTGCCCAGATTTCCGGAGAGATCACGTCGATCGAGCGTGTCGACGGCACGATGCGTCAGGAAGTTGTGATCACGAATGAACACGAAAGCGTAGTTCATAAACTGAATGCGAACCAGTCCCTGCGTCCATGGGTGACGGTCGGGGCGACGATCGAAGCGGGACAGGCTATTACGGAAGGTCCTCTTGATCCGAAGGAACTGCTCAATGTGGCGGGTGTTCGCGAAGTGCAGGATTATATCCTGAAAGAAGTCAAGAAGGTATACCAGAGCCAGGGTATCGAGATCAGCGACAAGCACCTTGAAGTCATGATCAAACAGATGATGAAAAAGGTCATTGTTACGGATGCCGGCGATACGGATCTGAACGTTGGTGTGCAGCTTTCCCTCAACAACATTACGAAGATCAACCGTGATGCGCTCCTGAACGGAAAGACGCCGGCAACCTTCAAGCCGATCCTGCTTGGTATTTCAAAGGCTTCTGTGGAGACGGATTCCTTCCTGTCGGCCGCTTCCTTCCAGGAAACGACAAAAGTACTGACGGATGCGACGATCAAAGGAAAGGTCGATCATCTCGTCGGTCTGAAGGAAAATGTCATTATTGGTAAACTGATTCCTGCCGGAACGGGTGCCAAGGGCGATCGTCCTCAAAACGAGATCATTGCGGCGAAGGCGAAGGAGCTGCGCGAAAAGCGTCTTGCCCGTACGCATGAAACGCATGACGAGCAGTTTGAAGAAATTGCCCGTCAGAACAGTCAGGAGAAAAACGAAACGGTAGCGGTGATGGATGAAAGTCTGACGCTGCTCGATGATTCGGCGTCGAATGATCTGTTCAATCAGTCTCTTGAATCCGGAATGGAAGAATAATAGCTAGAAAGGATGTACTTTGCGTGCATCCTTTTTTTCAGCTTTCTATAATAAACAGGAAGCGAGGAATACTATGAGAAATAAACGAATTACCCTTCTTGTGATCGTGCTGGTGATTTTGTTTGTCAGCGCGTTCGTATATGAATACGTATACCGGAGCCATACGGTCCAAAAAGAGGCGGCCATTTACGAAGAGGAACAGAAAAATGCCCGCGACAATGTCGAGACGCTGGACAAGGATGCCGAAAAACTCATCCGCTCCAATGCAGAGGCGGATGAAGAGAGTGCTGAAGATACGCAGACCCTTCTGGTACAGGAGCAGTTCGGTCTGTTTCCGGGAAAATACATTGCTGATACAGACTGCGAAACATATACGGATATGGATAGCGAACAGGTGAGCGGAACACTGCACAAAGGAGATGTGGTCGAGGTGACCGATCTGGCGCAGAACCGCTCTGAAGAAGTGTACGGACAGATCGGGCAGGATGGAAAATCCGTATGGATATTGATCCGGGACAAGGAAACGACGTATTTTACTGCGAAGTCTTGATTATCGGACGTGTTCGTTTCATAATGAAATTATGATCAAGAACATAGTACTGGATATCGGGAATGTATTGTGTACATTCGAGCCCGACAAAATGTTGAAAGATCTCTTCGACAACAGCCACATCGAAGAGCAGTTGTGGGGAATCTATTTTTCTTCTCTTTGGGATCAGTATGACAAAAACGCTGTGAGCAAGGCGAAAATGATCGAGATCGGTATGCTGCAGGCACCGGAAAGGGAAAAGGAAATCAAAAAGCTGATGAATGAATGGGTGCATCATGTAGACCTGATCGAAGAAAATCTCGATTTTGTACAGCATCTTCATGATCTTGGATATGGGATCTATATTTTATCCAATATTCCGGAAGACTGCTGGATCCATTTAAAGGAAAACGGTTTGTTCAAATATGCTGACGGAGGTGTCTACTCCTATCAGGAACGGAAGATCAAGCCGGACTTTGATTTTTACAAGATCCTTTTGAACCGGTATGAGCTCGATGCGTCGGAGTGTCTGTTTATCGATGACAATCCGAAAAATATCGAGGCGGCCAGAACGCTCGGCTTTTATACCCTTCTTCTCGATGACCCGTATTCTTTCACGAAAGATACACGGGAACTTCTTGAGGAACTGAAGGACTGATCGAAACAAGCGATTGCGGATACAGGAAGCAAAACTGGATCCGCTTTTTTTTGGAAGGGGAGAACTGCTATGGAACAGGAAGAACGCAATATAGATCGGATGATTGAACAGCTTCGAAAGCAGTATCGTTTGAGCAGCACGGAACAGGAAATCCCGTCCTATGTCCTGACGCATCTGCAGACCATGCCGGCAATGACGGTCCGTGATCTGGCTCATGCGTGCTATGCGTCGACAAGTGCAGTCATGCGGTTCATCAAAAAGATCGGATACCAGAGCTTTCCGGATTTCAAATACCGGATCGATCAGAAGATGAAAGAACTTGGCTTTCAGCAGACGAGTACGGAAACGAAGCTGGATCGTTTTCAATGGGCCGAGCATCAGGCGAAGATCATTCAGAAAACGATCGAGGCGATCGATGAGGAATAGTTTGACCGATGGCAGAAAGTGCTTTGCTATACGGCGGCAATCGACTGGATCGCTGACGATACGAATGCGGCACTGGCTCAATATGGAATGCATCTATGCTGGGGTACCGGAAAATGCGGACAGGTGTTTTCTGATACTGATCTGCAGATGAATGCGTCGCTCATGATCCCGGACGATCATGTCGTGGTGGTCATGAGCAAATACGGGCTGAAGGAGCGATGGCAAAGCGTTCTTGAACATTTTCAGAAGCGTCATGTTCCTGTGCTCCTGATCGCGGGCGGCCGAAAACCGGAAGCCTGGCCGGCTGATTTCGTGATCTGTACGCCATTTTGCCAGCGTCATGATCTGGCGGATGAGATGGACTATTATGTGGCTGCCAAATATGTGATCGACCTTCTGTTCTGGTCGCTGTTCGAGGATCACAAGGAAGAGGCGCGTTTTACGCAAAGCCTGCGAGAAGCGATCTTTTTTTCGGCACCGGGTACCGAAAAGGGACAGTAAATCATACAAATTCCGATACAGTGTGCCACAATCGCGCCGTTCCCTATCTTTGTTTCTTTCTTTTTATGCATAAAAAGAATAGATAAGTATTTAAAATAGATATTATTCATAGAGGTTTTTTCCTGATATGATGGGCACAGAAAAAGAAAGGATAGATTTCATGAAAAGGTCCTGGATATGTTTGGGAGCAATAGGGATGCTGCTTTGCGGATGTGCCGGCACACAAAATGAAATGGCAGAAAAGGGTAAAGAGATGAAAAAGGAAATGGAGCTCTGTATCAATGGCGAGCAAAGCATGGTTCGCTGGGAAGAAAATGAAACAGTAAGCGGGCTGATGGATATGCTTGATGAAGAAGGGCCGATCGACATTTCGATGCATCTGTATGGAGGTTTTGAACAGGTTGGCGATCTGGGAAGAGATCTGATCAGCAGCGACAAGCGGATCACGACCAGCCCTGGCGATATCGTCTTGTACCAGGGAAATCAGATTGTCGTTTTCTTTGGCAGCAATACGTGGGAATATACAAGACTGGGTACGATCACGGATGGTTCGCAGCAGAAACTGGAAGCGGACGATGTGACGATCAGCCTGAAGAAGAGAGATTAAAATGAAGATTCTTGTTTTGAATGGCAGCCCGCGGGCAAACGGCATGGATGGTGGATGGATTTGTCAAGGGAACGCAGGAAAGCGGTCACGAGGTGAATGTGGTCTCTGTGTGCCGGAAAAAGATCAATGGCTGTCTGGCATGCGAATACTGTCATAAAACTGGCAATGGAACATGTATTCAGAAAGATGGTATGCAGGAAATCTATCCTTTGCTGGAAGAGACGCAGATGATCGTGCTTGCTTCGCCGATCTATTATCACGGTTTTACTGGCCAGCTTCAGTGCGCGCTCAACCGGATCTACGCGCTCGATAAACCGAAAAACCTGAAAAAGGCGGCTTTGATCCTGAGCTCGGGAAGCGATGATGTCTATGATGGGGCCATATATGAATACAGAAAATCATTCCTGGAATACCTGGATCTGGAAGATCGGGGGATCATCACCTCATTTAAAGAGCAGAATGGTTCTGAAGAAAAATGGCAGGAAACGTACGAGACAGGACGGAATGCATAAGAACAGAAATGGATCGAAAAAAGCCGGAGAGCTTTCCGGCTTTTTGATGATTCAGTGTGCTTTGGTTAGCGTGGAGAGCAATGGCAGACCCCAGGCTGCCAGTCCGAAAAGAAGCAGGAGCAGGGATTCCTTGTACTTTGTCGTGGCATACCAATAAAGCGGCCAGATCGTGGAGAGGATAACGAGAAGGGCCTGCCCGAATAAAGTGGCTTCCCAGGCAAAGCCGTGATCGCGCATAAAGAAGAGCACTCCGTTGAATGCGAGCACGAATACGACATATGCGATCTGGAAAAAGCGGCTGCGGTTTTTCAAACTCTGTTCTTTGTACATGATCATTCTCCTTTATATTTAAATATTACATTAAAAAAGAATAACCGACAATAGATTTGTGGAGAATGGTGAAGTTTCATTACGTTTCGGTCCGCCGCTGGTAAATGCCACGCACCTCTTTTTCGCATAAATACATTTTTTCCATATCATTGTTGCCTGAATGCATTTCAGGATGTCAAATTCATCATTCTTGAGCAAGTAGACCTCCTGATAGGAGAGGATGTCATTATAAAATCGTATCATTTATATCTCTGGAAATCGTATTTCTATCTTTCTCTTTTTTCATAAAACTGATATGATACATTTTAAGACAGGAGGGAATATGAGATTATGAAAGGTCTTCGTAAAGGACAGATCGTTATGATGTGGCTGTGGATTGTCGTATGTGCAGGTATGACATGGGCAGCAGCAGGCATCTTTCCATACATGTATCTGATCAATATAGTATTGATCTGGATCATTGGCGGTATGCTCAAAGGCCGCTGGTGCGCCAAACGAGGGATCCGCCGTTTCAGCAAATACGCGCTGGTGCTTTCAGACAGCGATGATCCAAGACTTGTTCAGTACGACATGCTTGTTGCCGGTATTATTGCGCTCCTTTCCTATTTTATGATGCGCAGCAATACGGAAGTGCTCCAGTGGGTGCTTATTTTCTCGTTCGATATCATCATCCTGTATATCGGGATCAATTATGTTGATAAAAAATGGTTCGGGAATAAAAAAGAGCAGGAAAGAAAAGCGTATAAAACGAGCACGAAGCGGGTTTCTGCCACCGCATCCACTTCCAAAAAGAAGTATAAAACGAAAAAGAAAAAATAAAATCATTCATAACGGAATCGCTTGAGGCAATGTCATTAAGTTAGATGGATCATCGAACTTAACGTATGATATCCTTGTTAAGTTAAGCTTCAGGTCAAATGAGACCCGGAGCTTTCTTTTTTTCCGGCGCACGACGAAAAGACAATTTTTTCTTCTTAAAAAAATTGCTATTTGTCCCATTTGTGATGTAAAATATCACTGTTTTTAAGTGGCTGTTATGCCGGTCTATGCTGGAATGCATGTACTCGCTGCGCTCTCATATTCCGTTTGTAACAGCGGTCTGGTCTGATTGGGATCAGACCTTTTTTGATCCTTTCTTCCAGCTCCCTGGCTCCGATCTTTCTTTTCAGGAACTTTTTGATGTTTGTCGTTCCTATGCTGAAATTGGCTTTATATTCGTACTTCCTCTCTTTCTTCTGTTCGATCGGCACCGCATGGATCATCAGCGCGGCCAGATTATGGAGGATCAGTGCACCATAGATTTCCTGGCGGATGAATTTTCTTTTCTTCGAATGAAAATCAAGCATCCCGATCGTGTATTTCAGCTTTCGGAATCCCACTTCTTCGTTCCACCGCAGATGATACAGCTCTTTCAGATCATCGAGAGAGAACTTCTCTGGCGGCAGGTTCGTTATCAGGCACTCGTATTCTCCTTTTTTCACCTCGATCCTGACGACCCGGAATTCAATTGGATATTCTTCGGCTCCGCCTTTTGGCATATATTCGAAATTGATATTCCATGCAAAATATTTGTACAGCTCAGGATGTTCTTTCACTTCATTGGTCTGTTTTCTTGTCAGGATCCGTTTGATCTTCTGATCAAATTCGCTATCCGGCAGCTCAAAAGTAGAAAGAATACCGTTCGATCGGATATCCTTGCAGCGGATCACAAACTTCTGGCCGTTCTCCATACAGAAAGCGAACAGCTCATAGTTTTCAAATCCCCGGTCGGCACAGATGATCGATCTGGCCGGATACCGATGATCACGGATCAGCCTTTTCAGAGCGGCACATTCGCCCGTCTTGCGGGACGAGTCGATCGAAACATCCAGGAAGAGATCGTTGAGACAATCATAGAGGGCGTTGAGATGAAGCTGGGAGAACGGACGTGCCGAGCCGGTCTGGCATAAGGTCTCTTCATCATCGGGGTCAAAAGGGATATTGACATCCGATCCATCCATGGCTAATACACGATATCCTTTGAGCAAAGAAGGAGAACGGGAAAAAGACATGAGATGAAGGATGTGCAGAAAAGCTTCGGGATCCAGCTTGCTGCGCTGCTGGCAGAAAGCAGAAGCGGTGACAGAGAATTTAGGATCATCAAAGAAGTTGGCAAGCTCGGTCGGCAAAGAAGCGGAACCCATCTGGATGATCAACGGAATGAGGATGTGGGCAGGGAGCTTGCGGTTTCTGGAAAAATCGGCAATGGGGTCTGACGAATAACAGGCGATATCATCGACAACGGATTGAACAGCGGATTCGAACTGACGGCGGATAGTGCATAAGGAATTATAAGATTTCATAAAAAATACCTCCTACAATTCCTTCGGATTATGAAATTAAGCGTCGAAAAAGCTTGTCAAGTGTTTTTTTACGAAATTTCGAAGATCATCTGAACAAAAAAACTCGAAAAAAAGAAGACCCTCTATTCTCATAAGAGAGTCTTCCTGAGGCGAAAATCGCCTAACTTAATGACATTGTCGCTTGAGGTTCCGTTTTTTTCGCGTTTTGCTACAATGAAGAAGAACAATCGAAAGAAGGAAGAATATGACATACAAAAAACTTCAAAACGGAAGCGATATCCGGGGCGTTGCGCTCGAAGGAATCGATGGAGAAGACATCAATCTGACCGAACAGGCTGTTTACGATCTGTCCCGGGCATTTGGCACGTGGCTTAGGAAAAAAACGAACAAGGAACATGTCAAGGTGGCGCTTGGACGCGATTCGAGGCTGAGCGGAAAGAAACTGCTCCACGCCTGCGCGGACGGCTTGCTGTTCGACGGAGCTTATATTTATGAATGCGGTCTGGCTACCACCCCGGCCATGTTCATGGCTTGCATGTTCCCGCAGCCAGACTGTGACGGAGCCATCATGATCACGGCCAGTCATCTGCCGTTCAACCGCAACGGCATGAAATTTTTCACTAAAGACGGCGGCCTGGAATCGTTTCAGATCAAAGAACTGATCGAGCTGGCCGATACGCAGAATTTCACCCATGTTCCGGAAGGAAAAATGATGAAATTCGATATCATGAAACCGTATTCCATCCATCTGCAGGATCTGATCAGGGAACGGGTCAATGCGTCCGATTATGATCATCCGTTAAAAGGAATGCATATCGTAGTGGATGCGGGCAATGGTGCCGGAGGCTATTTCGCTACCGACGTGCTCGGTCCGTTAGGGGCCGATATTTCCGGAAGCCAGTTTCTAGAGCCCGACGGCATGTTCCCCAATCATGTGCCAAATCCTGAAAACAAGGAAGCGATGGCCAGCATTTGCGAGGCAGTACGCAAAAACAAAGCCGATCTTGGGCTTATTTTCGATACGGACGTTGACCGTTCTTCAGCTGTCGATGAAAATGGGAATCCGGTTTCCCGCAATGCCATCATCGCCTTGGCCGCTCTTATTGCCAAAAAAGGACATCCGAACACGACGATCGTGACCGATTCCGTGACGAGCGATGAACTGCATACATTCCTTGAATCGCATGAAATGAGGCATCATCGTTTCAAACGAGGCTACAAAAATGTCATCAATGAAGCGAAACGGCTGAATTCAGAAGGAATCGACTGCCAGCTTGCGATCGAAACAAGCGGGCATGCCGCGTTCAAAAACAATTTCTTTCTGGATGACGGGGCGTATCTTGCAGCCCTCATCACGGCCGAAGCGGTCCATGAGAAACTGTCCCAGAAGCTCAAAGACCTCAGACATCCGCTCGAAGAAAGAGAATACCGCCTGCATATTGACGGCGACGACTTTGTTTCCTATGGGAATGGTGTGATCGAACGGCTGAGCAGGGACATCGAAAATGTGCCATTCGCCACAGCAGCCGACTCGAATTTCGAAGGAATACGGATCAACTTTGACAAGGAACATGGCAACGGATGGCTGCTTGTGCGCATGAGCCTTCATGATCCGATCCTGCCATGCAATATCGAAAGCAATACGCCAGGCGGAGCCGATCAGATCAAAAACTGGCTGAAAGAATATCTGAAATCTGAAAAGAGAATTGACAAATCTCCTTTAGATTAGGCAAAAATGATACAAATAAACAAAACTGTTTACTGCAGGAAATTTTTGGAAAAAAATGGTGAAAGTGCTTTCAAAATGTGTTATGCTGTTGATGACAAAGAGGAAACACAAAGAAAGGCAAACCATGAACTATCTCAATTGGATCTTATTGTTTGTGAATTTTGTATGTGGCATGGCAGCAATCGTACTGCATTTGAATCATGCGTCCTTTGCAACGACAGTGTCAATTGTTCTCATTATCGGGATGACGTTCAAAATTGCGGAGAATCTGGGAGCTCCGATCAAGTTTGATCGAACCGAATCTTAAAGTCCGAAAGGACTTTTTTTTTGTATGCTGTTTGATTAAAAAAGGGTGCGAACATACAATAGGGTTATGCTAGATATAACGTTTGAAACAAGAGGGTGCCGCAAGATGCTTCAGAAAAATCCGGCACTGAAAAAGAAAATTATCGCAGGACTGACCTATCAGGCAGAAAACGACTTCTTTAAAACCAAATACGCGACCAGGCAGAAGTGGCATGATATGCCGGTCCTGGAATGCCGGATCAACGACCCGTCCGTAGGCGCTATGCGGATCGCCTTTGCCCGCAGGAACGATGAGATCCATGTGCTGTTCGGATCGACTACGTTGCTCAAAAAATCCTTTACCCAGGAACTCGAGACATTTTTGAAAGGAGAATGATATGAAGCTGATTCCGCTGCGTCAGGCCCAGCTCAAGTGGACCAACTGCATTCGTCAGAAAAATCTGAACAGGCTCAAACTGCTCACTTTCAAAAAAGACAGATATGTGCAGTTTGAAAGGAACGAAAAGGAATGCCGGCTCATCGAGTCCGGATATCTGGATCAGAACATTGTTCTGGATGAAAAAAATGCCAAAAAACTGTTGAAAGATGCTTTTGCCAGAGAGTTCCCCCGAAGTACGCGTGTTTATATACAGGAAGATTGAAATGTTGCGATCCTATATTCTGAATCCGTCGTTTTCGTGGTAAAATCGGAGAAAAGGAAGGTGTATTCATGATTTATATTCTGGAGGATGACGAACCGATCCGTACGATGCTCATGTACGCTCTGATGAAAGACGAGGAAAACAAAGGCTTTGAATGTCCAAGCGCATTCTGGAAAGCCATGGAAGAAAAAGCGCCTCAGCTCATTATCCTCGATCTTATGCTGCCCGAAGAAGACGGATTGTCCGTATTGAAAAAGCTGAAAGCCAGTCCGGCATGGGAGGATATCCCGGTCCTTATTCTTTCCGCAAAAGACAGCGAAGTCGACAAGGCGATCGGACTCGATCTTGGCGCAGACGATTATCTGGCCAAACCGTTCGGGATCATGGAACTCGCTTCCCGCGTCAAAGCGATCCGGCGCCGGTATGAAAAAACAAAAAAGAAAGAAACCATACTTCGCTGCAGAACGATCGAGCTCAATGAAACAAAGCATGAAGTGACAAAAGACAACGAGCCAGTCGAACTGTCATATAAGGAATACAATCTGCTCAAGGTGCTTCTCGAATCCAAAGGAGAAGTCGTGAAGCGCGATGAGCTTCTTGAAAAAGTATGGGGCCCGTACTATGAGGAATCCCGCACCCTGGATGTGCATATCCGCAAGCTGCGCCAGAAGCTTCACCTCGAAAACGATGAGATCCGTACAGTAAAGAATGTCGGGTACTGCCTGGAAGCATAACACGACTGCTGATCAGACATCAGCAGTCGTTTTTTTTGAATAGCACAGAAAAGAATAGCCTCTGCTCTTAGTGCTGGTTAAAATCATGCTCCAAATAATAAATGAGCCGATCCTGGATTTCCAGAGCTTTTACGAGATCCTTGTGTTTTTTGTAGTGATCGGCCAGCAACGTGTAGAACGGGATCTCGATCTCGACAGCCCGGAAGGCAGGCAATAGAGACAGGATCTGTTCCTCCAGATATAGTATGTCCGATTCATCCTTCAACACCTGTAATAACAGTTTCATGAATAGCATGATGAATCCGGAACGCTGATCGGCGCGGTCCTGATTCATGAATTCCTGCGCGAACTGGCAAGCAAGATCAAACTGTCCCAGCCGGTAATTCGAAAAAGCGAGCACGATGTAAATATCGGGGAATGTGCTGCCCATTTCTTTTCCTTTCAAGGCGTATTCGATTGCCTGCTGATCCTTTCCTTGAAGAAACTCGCACCAGGGTGACATCCTCCCCCACCTATAGAGGTGGGGGCTTCCTTTCGCTTAAAAAGCGAACAGTCGGTTCTCGTTCGAGCAGTCTATTGACCACAGCATAAGCGAGCTATCCCCGTGTGTCCCACGGTTCTTTTTTATTCACAGGCTATGCCAATACGATCCGCATGCCTTCCTTATTCTGTAAATCATTTTTGGCTAAAATGCTATTTTGGCTAAACTTCCCCCTTTCCCCCGTTACATCATGCTAACTTTGGTTTATAATAGTCACAAGATCTATTGCGATTTCTTCTTTTGTCTTGCCGAGATCCAGTAGATCCCGGATGACCGTTTTAAAGTTTCTCTTGGCTTTGCGAAGGCTCAGTTCGCGCGGTCTTCCATTGTCATCCATATCTTTTGGATGCCATTCTGCGCCATCTTTCAACATTGACCAGATACTGACAAGTATTTTCCTGGCAATCGCGATGATGGCCCTTTTTTTTCCTTGTCTTCCTGCAATTCCGTTGAACTTGTACCGATAATACGGATTCTGCGCCTTGATAGCTGCCCACGCACACTCCACGAGAACCGGTTTGAGATATTTCCCTCCCTTTGTAATATGCCGGCTGTTCTTCTTTCCAGCTGATTCATTTCGTCCTGGTACAAGTCCGGCCCATCGTGTCAGCTTGTCGGCTGTATAGAACGGATCCATATTGTTTCCTATTTCCGCAATGATCTTTATAGCTGACATTCTTCCTATACCCGGAACGCTCATCAGAAGATCGATCTCTTTTTTATATTGGGCCGCCAGCATGTCGATCTCTTCATCCAGTGTCCTGATCTGTTCTTCAAGGAACTGGAGATGCTGACGTGTATGGGCAATGATTTTCTTTTCGACCGCGTCAAATTCAAAACCATTGCATGCTTCCAGTATATCTTCCTGCGAAGCACGGCATCGGCTGTCGACGCAGCAGAGAATATCTTCTTTTGTATAGGGATCCTCACCAATCAGCAGATCGATGATCTTTTGTGCGCTTTTTGAAAAAACGCTTGAGAAAACCATATCCAGCTTATAGTTCCGGCATGTGAGCGAATTGATGAGACGGTTCTTCTCCTGCGTGCACTGCTGCACATATTTTATTCTTAGACGCGTCAGTTCTCTTAATTTTCGGATCGTCCAGTCTGGAATAAAGCTTTTCTTCGTTTCGCCATGACGATACTTGTTGACGATCCACATGGCATCTTTATCATCGTCTTTTTCGTCCCGAACAGCTTTCACCCATTTGGGATTCACGATACGGACTTCTTCCATATCGGATTCGAGAACATTGAAGACAGGAATCCAGTATTTGCCTGTGGACTCCATGCAGACATGACGGCAGCCATGTTCCAGCAGCCAGTGATCGAAACGGATCAGATCGTTGGTAAAAGTAGAAAAACGTTTTTTGAAATAAGCCGGATGAAGAGGATCAGATGCGTCGCATACGACAGCGACAATAAAACGTTTGTGGACATCGACACCGCATGCGATCGGAAGTGTGACATCCATCGGTTTAACTTTCGCCATAGCAATACCTCCTTAAAAAGATAGGCAGCGGATCAGTCTGATCACCGGTTTCGATACATTTGAAATGTCCGTGATATTTTATTCTTCGTCCTCGTAGGTATATTTAGGGGTTCATAAGATCAGACACGACAGTTTTCTTAACAGTTTGAATACCTAAGGTATTTCTACTGGGTAGGAACACGTGTTCATGATCCTCTGCTGGCTTTAGTATAAACGAATCGGCACATTCAAAAAAGAGACCCCGATTTTCATGTTCTGGGGTCTCGCTATTTATTGAGTGATGACAGTTTTCTTTTCCCATTTTCTGTAATAGCGAGGATAGTCTGCTTCGTTTCCTTCGCTGTCTTTGTACAGCCCGTTCATCGAGAAGTCGAGTCCGAGGAAAGTGTGTGGCTTTCTTTCCGGTACTTGATTTTCGTACTCGAACAAAATGCTTGCATGATACTTTCCGCTCGGGCTCAGGCCTGATCACATTATGTGAAATATCACATAGTGTTTATACATTGCATAAATTGTTTAATTACAGCTTAATCATCATGAAAAAAGATGCATTTGAAACGCTTACATTGCAAATATAATAGAAAACATTACGTTTCTTGTCGCAAGATTTGCAATGTAAAAAGCAAGATTCACAGTGTTCAGCTTGCATTATTTAAGATATTCTTAAGTACGTGCTCAGGTGTTAGCGCTTTCCTAAACGTCATCACAGGCTGGTATGCTTAGGAAAGCCTTAACCCGACAGCACCATTTAGAATAGGAGATTTATTATGATTAATGTTTCAGAAAAGAAGGCTGCCCTTGCCCATGAGCATCAGGCGGTCGAACACAGACCATTTGGCCTGAAAGACAAGATCGCTTACCTTTGCGGCGACTTTGGTAACGACTTCTTCTTTATCTTCGCATCCAGCTTCCTGATGGTGTTCTACACGAAAGTGCTTGGAATTCCCGGAGCTCTTGTAGGTACGCTGTTCCTCGTGAGCCGATGCATCGACGCTTTCACCGACATCGGAATGGGGCGTCTTGTTGACCGCAGCACCCCGACAAAAGAAGGACGCTACCGTCCTTGGATCAAACGGATGATGATCCCTGTGGTTGCCGCTGGCGTATTCATGTTCATCCCATGGGCTGCACATCTGCCTTACGGCGTACGTGTGGCATACATCTTCGTATCCTATATCCTCTGGGGAAGCTTCTGCTACACAGGAATCAACATTCCTTACGGTTCCATGGCTTCTGCGATCACTGACAAGCCAGGGGAACGTGCCGCATTGTCGACTGCCCGTTCCATCGGCGCGGCTATGGCCGGTATGATCGTTGGTTCGCTGACTCCGCTGTTCGTTTATACGACAGACGCTGCCGGAAACCAGGTCCTTCAGGGAAACCGCGTATTCATGGTGGCATGCATTTTCGCCGTATGCGCTATCATCTGCTACACGATCTGCTACAAATGGTCGGTTGAACGTATCGTTGTCGACAATTCGAACCAGAAACAGCTTGGCGCAAAAGAGCTGATCAAAGCGCTGGCTACCAACCGTGCCCTCGTTTCGATCATTGCCGCAGCCATCCTGGCCCTGCTTTCGATGATGCTTTCGCAGTCGATGAACATGTATCTGTATGTGGACTACTTCAAGAACGTAGGAGCCATGTCTGTAGCGGGCATGATGGGAACAGGATGCACGCTGCTCATCGCACCGTTTGCAGGAAAGATCGCTGCCAGATTCGGAAAGAAGGAAGCTTCGGCTGCCGGTCTGATCTGGGCATCGGCCGTGTACGCATTCCTGTTCTTCGCACGCATCAAGAACCCTTGGGTATACTGCGGTACGCTCCTTCTGGCCAACCTCGGTTCAGGGATCTTCAACATGATGCTCTGGGCATTTGTATCCGACATCATTGACTACCAGACAGTAAAAACCGGTTCATGCGACGGCGGTACAGTATACGGTGTATACTCGTTCTCCCGCAAGATCGGTCAGGCTCTTGCAGGCGGACTTGGCGGTTTCGCCCTGACAGCGATCGGCTACCAGGTAAGCACTGGCGGACAGGCCATCGTACAGAGCGAAGCCGTAACGAATGCCATCTACTCGGTAACGACTGGTGTGCCGATGATCGGGCTCTTCCTGATCGCTATGATCCTGATCTTCTGGTATCCGCTTTCGAAGAAAAAGCTGGCTGAGATCCGGGTAAAGATCGAAGCGATGAACGCGGAATAAGAAATAACAACGATTTGTATACGCTCCAGAACAATAGACAAAACAAGAAAGTAAAGAAAGATCAATAATCATTCATCCATCGATCCGGTCCGGGAGCAATCCTTGACCGGATCTTTTTCTTTCTTTTATACAAAATAAAGCGCAAGAAAGATACGGCAGCTGAAACAGGCAAAAATAAGCGGGAAAGCAATGTATGTGAAATTTCACACAAAGTTTGTATATTGCATAAATTGTTTTATGAAATATTAATTATTAAGAAAAAAGCTGTTTTCAAACGCTTACATTGCAGATTTTACATAAAAGGTTACGATTCTTGCCGCAAGATTTGCAATAGGGAAAACAAGATTTACAGTGTTCACAGAAGAATATTTAATATATCCTTAAGCATGTGCTTGCGGAGTTAGCGCTTTCACAAGAGTCATCATTGGCTGGTACTTTTGTGAAAGCATTAACCCGAAGCCGGAACATAGAATAGGAGATATATCATGATTAATGTTTCAGAAAAGAAGACTGCATTTGCTCATGAGCACGAAGCAGTCGAACACAGACCGTTTGGTCTGAAAGACAAGATCGCCTACATGTGCGGAGACTTCGGAAACGACTTCTTCTTCATCATGGCGAGCAGCTTTTTGATGGTATTCTATACGAATGTCCTCGGAATTCCGGGTGCGCTGGTTGGTACGCTGTTCCTCGTGAGCCGTTGCGTAGACGCCTTCACCGACATTGGTATGGGACGTCTTGTCGACAGCTGCAAACCGACAAAAGAAGGACGCTACCGTCCTTGGATCAAACGCATGATGCTTCCAGTTGTCGCTGCCGGCGTCATGATGTTCGTGCCGTGGGTAGCCAACCTGCCATACGCCGTACGTGTCGTTTATATTTTCGTCACTTACATTTTGTGGGGAAGCTTCTGCTACACAGGAATCAATATTCCTTACGGTTCGATGGCATCTGCCATTACGGATAAGCCGGCAGAGCGTGCCGCTTTGTCGACAGCCCGTTCGATCGGTGCAACACTGGCCGGACTGTTCGTTGGATCTTTGACTCCGCTCTTCATCTACACGACCGATGCGGCCGGAAATCAGATCCTTCAGGGAAATCGTGTATTCATGGTTGCCTGCCTGTTCGCGGTATTTGCGCTCATCTGCTACACGATCTGCTACAAGTGGTCGGTTGAGCGTATCGTTATCGACAATTCGAACCAGAAGCCGCTGACAGCAAAAGAGCTCGTGACTGCTTTGATCACGAACCGCGCCCTGACTTCCATGGTCGCAGCGGCGATCGTATCTCTGCTTTCCATGCTGCTCATGCAGTCGATGAACATGTATCTGTACATGGATTACTTCAAGAATATCGGCGCGATGTCTGTGGCAGGTATGAGCCAGACAGTCGTAACACTTGTTCTTGCGCCGTTTGCTGGAAAGATCGCTGCCAGATTCGGTAAGAAGGAAGCGTCCGCAGCCGGACTGCTCTTCTCGTCTGTGATGTTCTCGATCCTGCTCTTCGCACGCATCCAGAACGCATGGGTATACTGCGGTCTGCTCATCATTGCCAATATCGGTTCGGCACTGTTCACCCTGATGCTGTGGGCATTTATCTCGGATGTCATCGACTACCAGACAGTAAAGACCGGTTCATGCGACGGCGGAACGATCTACGGTGTATATTCATTCTCCCGCAAGATCGGTCAGGCCCTGGCTGGCGGTGTCGGCGGTTTCATGCTGACAGCGATCGGATATCAGATCAGTACGGGCGGACAGGCAATCGTTCAGACGGCTGAAGTTACAAACGCGATCTATACCGTAACAACGGCAGCACCTGCGATCGGAAACTTCTGCATTGCCCTGATCCTGATCTTCTGGTACCCGATTTCCAAGAAAAAACTGGCAGAAATCACATCGAAGATCGAAGCGATGAATAGCGAAGCGGAATAATCGCGAGTGAACTGTAAGATCCTTTTTTGAGAAAGTACAAAAGAAAGTAAAATAGAGAAAGACAGTCTGCAGCGGACTGTCTTTTATTTTCGGACTGTCTTTTATTTTATAACTTCTAAAATAAGCAAGAAATGCAAATTAAAAAACAAGATTTGGAATATGTTAAAATATTCACAAATGATATTGTATGTTTGTTATTTGATGACAGGGCTTTCAGAGAAATGAAAGAAAATGTGTCGTCATAAAAGGAGAATATACAAATGATCAAAGTATCAGAAGAGAAAAGCGTTCTTCGTCAGGAAGAACAGATCGCTGAACACAGACCGTTTGGTTTAAAGGACAAGATTGCCTACATGTGCGGAGATTTCGGAAACGACTTCTTCTTCATCATGGCAAGCAGCTTCCTGATGGTGTTCTATACAAATGTTTTAGGTATTCCAGGCGCGCTGGTTGGTACGCTGTTCCTCGTGAGCCGCTGCGTTGACGCATTCACAGATATCGGGATGGGACGTCTTGTCGACAACAGCAAACCGACAAAAGAAGGACGCTACCGCCCTTGGATCAAACGTATGACGCTTCCGGTCATCGCTTCGGGCGTGCTCATGTTCGTGCCATGGGTGGCCAACCTGCCGTACGCCGTTCGTGTCATTTATATTTTCGTCACTTACATTTTGTGGGGAAGCTTCTGCTACACAGGAATCAACATCCCTTACGGTTCCATGGCATCGGCGATCACCGACAAGCCGGCAGAGCGCACGATGCTTTCCACGTTCCGCTCGATCGGAGCCGCTCTGGCAGGAATGATCGTCGGATCCGTTACGCCGCTGTTCATCTACACGACCGATGCGGCTGGAAACCAGGTTCTTCAGGGAAACCGCGTATTCATGGTGGCGTGCATCTTTGCGGTACTGGCGCTCATCTGCTACACGATCTGCTACAAGTGGTCGGTAGAACGGATCGTCGTGGATAATACGAACCAGAAACAGCTGACTGCAAAAGAGCTCGTCAAAGCGCTCGTAACAAACCGCGCTCTTGTATCGATCATCGTGGCAGCGATCGTACTGCTGCTTGCCATGCTCATGACCCAGTCCATGAACATGTATCTGTACATGGATTACTTTAAAAATATCGGCGCGATGTCGGTTGCCGGACTGCTTGGTACAGGCTGCACCCTGATCCTTGCCCCGTTCTCGGGCTGGATCACCGTGAAATTCGGCAAGAAGGAAGCTTCGGCTGCCGGACTGCTGTTCTCAGCTGCCATTTACGCGATCCTGTTCTTCGCAAAGATCACGAACGCATGGGTATACTGCGCGTTCCTCGTATTCGCCAACCTTGGATCCGGACTGTTTAACCTGATGATCTGGGCGTTCATTTCGGACATCATCGACTACCAGACCGTAGAAACCGGTTCATGCGACGGCGGAACGATCTATGGCGTATACTCGTTCTCGCGCAAGATCGGACAGGCGCTGGCCGGAGGTCTTGGCGGATTTGTCCTGACAGCAATCGGCTACCAGGTAAGCACGGGTGCACAGACGATCGTTCAGAGCGAAGCGGTCACAAATGGAATTTACGCCGTAACGACAGGAATTCCTGCTATCGGCTATGCGATCATTGCCCTGATCCTGATCTTCTGGTATCCTCTTTCAAAGAAAAAGGTTGCTGAAGTGAAGTCAAAACTTGATGAAATGAACAAGGAAGTTGTAGAAGAGATCAGCGAATAATAAACAACAACGAAAAGAAGCTGTTTCCGCGTGGAAGCAGCTTTTTTTTGGTCAGCGGCCTGGCCGTCTGCCGTTCTGCGGACCGCCACCCATTGGCTGTCCGGGCAACCCGCTGTTCATGCTTTGAACGTTTCCGATCGTGTTCTGTCCGTCGCTTAACGTGATCGTTTCATCAAGAATGCAGACTTCATCACCTGTCTGAAAACCTGAATCATACACAAGGAGCGTATCGAACGCATGAGACGCCTTAAAGGAAAGCACCGATCTGCCATTCTGTTCCAGCGTAATGTTCGTATCTTTGCTCCGGTCTGTAGCAATCGCGATGCTCGGAGAGGAACTGGTCAGAGTCTGTACCATGCCGCTCATCCCGCACGCAAGAAGCATGCCCCCTTCAAAAACACCGTCCGTATCGTAATCGAGAGCGAAATTGCCGCCGTTTTCCGGACCGGATACAAACGTGGTTCCACCCGAAACGGTCAGGCTGCCATTGGAATCGATCCCGTCTCCAGCAGCAGTGATGGTATTTTGTCCACCTGAAATAACGATGGCGCAGTTCGACGAGGTGCTTGCAAAAGGATCCATTCCTTCGTCCGTAGTACTGTCCGGATCGCTCGCGTTGAGCCCGTCATCGGCAGCGGTGATCGTGTTCAGACCGCCAGTCAGCGTGAGTGTCTGTCCTTCGATTCCTTCCTGCTGCGAGGAAATTGTCAGTTCTTCGCCATTTACTTGAACATTTCCCGTACAATGGATCCCGTCGCCCTGGGCATCGATCGAAATCGTTCCGCCATTGATCCGGACCGATCCGTATTCCTTGTCTTTGTTTTTCGTGGAAGCAATTCCGTGATCGCCGGAATCGATGTGGATCTTTCCGGCGTTCACCGTCACTCCGTCTTTTCCTTTGATCCCGTCGTTGGCGCATTGGATTTCGTAGGTGCCGGAATCAATTTCGATCGTATCTTTGGAATAGATCGCGTGGTTGCTTTGCGCATGGACAGAAAGCGAACCTTCTCCTTGGAAAGTGATCGGGCAGTCCGCATAAATGGCCGCGTTGGCGTCTTCCTCATTTACTGCTCCGATCGAAGTTTCGCTGATCGTGTTCGTTCCTTCCAGGATGATCGTTGCCTGGTCGGCATTGCGGATGTCAATGGATTCCAGATCGGCATTGCTCAGTGTAAGAATGACCTGGCCGCTCGTATCGATGACAAGAGGATCCGTATACGTTCCGGATAAGGTCCTCGTGTTCGTGTCCTCCGGACTGGTCGTGTTTGACGTCTGTTCCTGTGCGGCTGATTCATTTTTGCTTTGTGTATTATCGCTGCTCTGCGTTTTAGCCGAACATCCTGTCACAAGCAGGATCGAAAGCACAGCAGTCCATGGTTTTATGAAGTTTATAAGAATTCCTCCCGTTCTGTTCCGATGCTCAGCAAAATGGGCAGATTGCGGTTGTATACGCGAAGCTCGTCGATCATTTCCTTCGGATTGGTCTGTCCTTTCAGTTCCAGAAAGTATTCCGCCTCGAACAGCGAACCCATATTCGTTGTTTTGATCTTTTCGATCGCAAACCGGCTGGCGTATTTTTTAAGAATTTCGTCAAAAAGCTTTGGATCATCGATCGTTTCAGGCATCGTGATCTTCAGCGTCTTGATCCGCTCGTTCATCGATCCGAAATTCGAGAGATGAAGGATGGTGGATAAAATAGCGATCAGTATCGTAAAGAGCAGCGCAAAGCCGATCTGTCCCATACCCGCTGCCAGTCCGGAAGCCATGACAGAAAAGATCGTTGCCATTTCTTTGCTTGTTCCCGGGGTGCTTCGGAACCGGACAAGAGAAAAGGCGCCCATGATGGCTACACCCGTACCAAGGTTGCCATTCACCATGATAATGATGGTGGCAATGATGGCCGGAATGAGAACAAGAGAGCAAATAAAGCTTTTCGAGTACACATTTCTGATCATGTAGGCCCTGGCAGTGAGCAGACCGCAAAAAAGTGCTGATCCTAGGCAGATGCAGAACTGTGTGACAGTGATTGGATTCGTGATGATGCTTGAGAACATAAGACCTCCTTTTGCAGATAGTTCGTATAGATCATGCCGTATTTGGAGCATGAGCAGGGAAAGATTTCCAGAGAGCTCAGCAGCCGGCTGAGCCAGTACGGCATGGCATCTTCGACCTTGATTTCCATAACGATCTTCTTATCTTCAAACAGAAGCTTTTCCTTTTCGTGAGGCAGAAAATCGAGATGATCGGTCTGGAAACGGATACGATGATCGAAAGTGATTCGGACCGTTTTGTCTGCAGCGTATACATACGCTTCCCGATCGTACACGATCGCCACTTTTGGCTCAAGCTTCCGGTTTTTGATCAAATGATCGATTTCTGCTTTGATCTGCCCCTCTTTCTGACTGCTTACAATACGGCGTTTATAGACGACATGATCGAATTTGATCTTCAGCTCCATAAATGAGTACGGATAGTTTTCGTATTTGCGCTCGCGCAGCTTTTCCTTGAAAGCCGGTCCGGAAAGGGACTGGCGGATCATGGCGTAGTCGTCTGTATCCCAGTATATATTGCGCACTGTGTACTGTCCGAACGCATCGAAGACAATATGCTCTTTCAGCATGCTCATCAGCTGATCATACATCTGCTTTGCTAAGATATACTTTTTTTCGTAGCGTTTGAATATCGTTTCCATGCACAAAGCTTATCGGATCAAACTTAAAGTTTGCTGAAAAAAAGAAAGCTTCAGGAAAGAACCTGAAGCTACTGGCGGGTCGAATTGACGATCCGGCGGATCCGGGTGAAATAATCCGGATCCGAATCGCTTTTGATCGCATACAACGTAAACAATGTATCAATGAGCATCAAATGGGAAATACTGCTGGAAATCGCTTCCGGCCGGTATTTTGTCTCCTCGCTCACGCAGAAAAGAAAAACGTCGCATTTGCGTGTGAGCGGAGCCGACGCGCTGCTCGTGATCACGATCGTAGGAACGTGATTGTGCTGCAGGATATCCGCTACCCGAAGAATGTCCTTGTTTCGTCCGGTGTGGGAAATGATCAAAGCGCAGTCTTTTTCGGTCAGGGTCCCGGCCAGCATGAGCTGCATATGATAATCACTGAAAAAACGCGTGTCGAGCGAAGTGCGCAGAAAACGCTGACAGGCTGCTTCGCCCATGACCTTGGAAGCACCGAGCCCGAAGACCCCGCATCTTTTTGCGTTTGTCAGGATCCTTAGGGCTTTGGTCAGCGAATCCTCGTTCAGCATGGCAAGGGTCGAGGAAAGCGAACTGATCCCGTTATGAAAAGTTGCTTTGGCAATGTTCATGATCGTGTCGTGCTCGTCGATCTCGGGAAAGAACACTTCCTCTTCTGATTCAGCCTGGCTTTCGGCCAGCATGAGCCTCATTTCCTGATAATTATTAAAGCCTGTCCGCTTGGTGAATCGTGAAATAGCGGAAGGAGATACATCGATCTGGGCAGCCAGCTCCTGAATGCTGAGATAGCAGGTGTTCGCGTCCGCTTCTTTTAAATAGTCGGCAATTTTTTTCTCTGTCGGAGACATTTCCTCATAGAGCGATTCGAGCCTGCCCAGTAGTTCCTTATTCATTGTTTTCACTTCCTTTCCACAATAAATCTCTTTTTAAGTGTTATGAATTATATTTTTATATTTTTCAGGAAATTCATACAGAAATATAAAAATTATTTTTCATATTTGAATTTTAGCACGAAAATAGGGCTTTCTCACTAAAAATGATTAAAAAATATTTTTAGTAATATCGGTAGATATATTAAAAATAATTTTTATAATAGGCATTGTAAGCGGTACCACTGAATCAACGGAGGAGGGAGAATACAATGAAAATATGCATGATCGGTCTGGGAAAAATGGGACTGAATATCGCACGCAATATGAAACAGAACGGAATCGAAGTCACAGGGTACGATATCAGCGAGCCGTCGCGCCAGGAAGCCGAAAAGGAAGGGATCGAAACGGTCGCAAACGTGGAAGATCTGTTTGATGAGAACGAGCGCAATATAGTCTGGTCCATGCTTCCGGCAGGAAAGATCACAGACGAAATGATCGAAAAACTTGCCAGCCTGTTAAAGAAAGGCGATATCGTCATTGACGGAGGCAATTCATTTTACAAAGATTCTCTGCGGCATTACGACTGTAGCGCGTCAAATTCTGTTAGTCGGAAACGTCAAATATTTTTATACACATCTGGAAGAGAAACGCACTTTATTTTGTCCGGCCTCGCTTTATTTTGGCTTCAGAAGCATTTTATTTTATTTCTTTCTGTTCAAAAAAAGCCGTCTTGTCAAAAACGGCTTTTAATCAATAATTTCCTATGTTCTCGAATTCTTTCTGGTATACTCTTTCCACTATACATGCCAGGATCCAGCTGTTCCTCTTTCCCAGCGCTTTTCTGATCGACGGATGGATCTCGAAATCATTCTTGAAGAATAAATGGCCAAAATTATTCATATAGTTTTCTACAAAATACATCAGCTCTTCATTGCTCAGTTTATAGGCTCCGTACATCTTCATCGCTCTTTTCAGCTGTTCGATCATCACTTTTCTCGTCGTCGGCCAGTTGATCAACATCCGTTCATCTTCTTTCATATGTTCTCACCCCAGTTCTACTTCGTTATGTGCTTTCATCACGATCTCTGCGTCGATGATCCGCTTTTCTTCGTTCGCTCCTTCGATCAGGCATTTCGACAACAGATTGTTCAGTTTCCGGATTGATCCGCCTGCGATATTATATGCGGCACGCACCGCGTCTTCTTCGAACACCTTTTCTCTGCTTCCGCATTCTTTCATGCAGAAATCCACATATTCCTGTGCCTCTTCTCCTTTCAGACCTTCCATGAAATAATTGATCACGATCCTCTGGCGCAGGGCGTCATGCACCTGCTTTTTCAGGATCGTGTTCAGGCTCGTCTGCCCGCTCAGGATCAGGATACAGTAGTTCTTCGAGTCCATCTCGAAATTGAGGAGCATGGTCAGATCGTTGAAGACGCTCGTGCTCAGATACTGCGCTTCGTCGATCACGATGACCGGCGTGCACTTCTTTTCTTTTGCCATGTATTCGATGGCTTCCTGTACCTGCCGGAACAGGTCGCTCTTTCTGAATTTGGGCTCCAGCCCCAGCCCGCAGGCCAGCTGCCGGTAAAAGTCGATGACCGATACCGTAGACATCTGGATGTAGACCACTTTGTACAGCGACGGGTTCAGACTGCCGGCAAATTCGCGGATGGCCGATGTTTTTCCTGTTCCCGGACTTCCTGTGAACAATCCGATCCCTTTCGCTTTTTTCAGGTAGTCCAGCCGTCCTTTCAGGTTCGCCGTATCTTCGCTCCGGTATAATTTGTGATATTTCGTTTCTTTCTCGAACGGCATCTGCTTCAGTCCGTAAAATACTTTGGCTTCCATATTACTCCTCCTCTCTGAAGCGCATGTGCTGCCTTCTTCTGATCCGGCTGTTCTCCACCTTGTCGACCGTCCGGATCGGGATCAGCTTTCCGTCCATCCCTAGCAGCCAGGCCTTTCTCCTGTCTTCGGGATCCATCTTCACCTTTACTGTCTCGCGCATGTATTCGGCCGGCACCTCGTAGCTGATCCCGTCGATCACGAGTGTCGAATCGGTCCTCACCTTTCTTTCGTACGTATGCAGGAAATACTGTTCCACCGCTTCGTCAGGAAGGAAGCGGAACCGCTGTGCATCCTTCAGATAGCGCTGGCGCGGCGTCATATCTTTCAGCGAAGCGTGTTGGCAGTTGATGTATTTCTGAAGATAGTCCCCGAAAGATTCCCGGACCTCTTCGATCGTCTGATAGGCATTCCAGTCCGAACAGCGCAGCCAGTGGTCCTTGAACGTTCGGAATGCGCGCTCCTGTTTTCCTTTCGCGCTTCCGTCCCGCACCGGCGCATGCACCAGGGCGACCCCCAGTCTTGCACAGATCATATTCAGCTGGTGGTTGTCATAAGGCGAACCATTGTCTACATACAGTACAGACGGGATCCCGTAAGTCATGACCGCGTTCTTCAGGATCTTCTGAAAGTTGACGGCCGTATCGGCTTCAAAGATTCCCCAGCCCACGATCATCCGGGATGCGTCATCCAGGATAGAAACCAGATATAGCCTGTGTCCGGCCAGCCTGTATAGATAGGATGTATCGGCCTGCCAGACCTGGTTGGCAAATTCTTTCTCGAACGCTCTGCGCTCTTTTCCCTGATGGATCGGTTCGAGACGGCTCTGAGGCAGAGAACGCACGAAACGATCGATCGTGGACTGGGAAACGCGGGCCGGGATAAACCCTTCTTCGATGAGCCGCGCACGCAGGACCGTATTGATGATGCGCGGATACTGCCGGCGCAGAGCGATGATGCGTTCCTGCGCCTCGGGACTCAGAGTTCGGGAAGTCCCCTTGTCGCTCCTGGGACGGGAAATCAGTCCATCGAATCCGCCGGAACGGTATTCATAGGCCCAGTGAGCGAAAGTCTGCCATGAAAATGATTTTTTGACACCGGAGACCGGGTTTTCGAATTCTTTTTCGGCAAGATGACGGTAAAACTGACGGTTTGTCGAAAAAGGATGAGTGCCGGAAATGACAGGAGCGATGATCCCGAATTTCCATAAAGCGATTTTTTCCTTGTCGGTTTGATCCATAAAGCAGAATCCTCCTTTGAGATTACTGTACCGGGCTAAAAAGAGGAAAGCGACGGACAAATGATTCAGGAAGGAGAAAAAAGACCATAGACAAAGGGTGCAGATAAAATAGTGTGAGGCGAAAAATAGGCGCATTCATGAAAACGAAGAAAACTCTTCAGAAAGGCATGCATAGAAGAACGGATATGAGCAAGAAGATCATACGGGCTACGGTCAAGATCGCGGATCATGATACAGGAGAGGAAAAGCAGAGAGGAATAGCGGTCGATCCATCGGCGCAGGGTCGTTCTGGAAATATCAAAAAGCGCAGCCGTTCTCGACTTGTTGCCGGCACAAGGTCCGCAGCAGTACTGAAAGAGCACTTCAAAAATAAAAGGATAGGAAAACGAAGAAAACGGACGGGCATCATAAGGGAGTATGGTATGATAGGAGCCGCAGGAAGGACAAAAAACGACACGAACCCGTAAGCGTTTTGTCGGATTGGAAGGAGAGAGGCAGAAACGGGAGTAGGATGAGTAATCGAGCATCTGGCCGCGCGCCCCGCAGGACGGGCAGGATAAATCATGCGAAAAAGGGTTGTCGAAAGCCGAAAAATTGATTATCATAAAATTGTTCGTTAGGACGGGAGAGAGTTTGTTCGCAAAACAATTAGGGCTCTCTCTTTTTTTGCGCCTAACACCTTTCCATGTCAATCATCTCATAAAATGAAAATAATGTGACGAAAAAAAGCAGAATAAATTCATCGTGAAATGATCGATGATGAATTTATTCTGCTTGTCTTTATAAATAAGCGAGGATAGCAGGACGACGCTCTACATACGACACGCTCAAGAAGAAAGGAATCTATTTCCTGGACGCCGGAACATCAGGCGGAATGAATGGCGCGCTTCATGGCGCAAACTACATGATCGGAGGCGATAAGGAAGCGTTCGATACGGTCGAGGAAGTATTCCGGAAAACGGCTGCGCCCGATGGCTATCTGTATACAGGCAGACCCGGCAGCGGGCATTATTTGAAAATGGTCCATAACGGGATCGAATACGGCATGATGCAGGCGATCGCAGAAGGGTTCGATCTGCTCGAGCACAGTCCGTATGAGTATGACAATGCGAAAGTCGCAAAACTGTGGAATCACGGATCTGTCATCCGAAGCTGGCTGGTCGAGCTCATGGAGGAAGCTTTCGAAGCCGATCCGCAGCTCGAAAATGTCAAAGGCGTCATGTTCTCGAGCGGCGAAGGACAGTGGACGATCGAGGAGGCGCTGCGCCTGAAAGTGCCTGTTCCAGTCATCGCGATGGCTCAGATGATGCGCAACCGCAGCCTGGAAGACGATACATTTACCGGTAAGGTAGTCGCATCGATGCGAAAAGGCTTCGGCGGGCACAAAATTGTCAAAGGAGAAGCAGGACATGGAAAAGACTCATAAGATCGCGCTGGTCAATTCAAGCAGTTTCGGAAGGATCTTTCCCGAACATATCCTGCAGCTTGAAAAGATCGGAGAAGTGAAGCGGTTTACGGTGGATCAGAACATTCCCGGAAAGGAGCTTGCCGAGCTTCTGCACGGATACGATGTGATCATCGCAAGCGTTACCCCGTTTTTTGATCAGACGTTTTTTGATCATAAGGACGAGCTGCTGCTCATTTCAAGGCACGGGATCGGCTACAACAACATCGATCTGGAAGCGGCACGAAAGCATGGAACGCTCGTATCGATCGTATCCGCACTGGTCGAACGGGATGCGGTTGCCGAAAACAATATCACCAATCTTCTGACCGTTATGCGCCGCACATGCGAATCCGCACAAGCTGTGCGCAGCGGTCTGTGGAAGGAAAGAGCGCGGTTCGCAGGCCATACGCTCCTTCATAAAAAAGCCGGCGTGATCGGAATCGGGAATACGGGAAGCCTGGTGGCACAGATCCTGCGCAACGGATTCCTTTGCGATGTGTGTGCCTATGATCCGAATAAAGATCAGCTGTATATGGATACGTTTGGAGCCAGAAAGGTCGGGCTCGATGAATTGCTTCGCACATGCGATGTCATCTGTCTTTGTGCAAGCCTGAACGAGGACAACATCCATATGATCGGAGAAAAAGAAGTGGAGAAAATGAAAAACGGCGTGTACATTTCCAACAGTGCCAGGGGGGCCCTTGTGGATGAACAAGCCGTTGCAGAAGGATTGAGAACCGGAAAGATCGCAGGATTCGCGACCGATGTCCTCGAAACAGAACCGGGAGATGCCGACCATATCTATCTGCAGTTCGAACGTGCCGTCGTGACACCCCATACATCTGCCTATACGATGGAGTGTCTGGAAAACATGGGACGAAAATGCATCGACGATGTGGAAAAAGCGGTACGGGGCGAATGTCCCGACCGTGCAGTCCAGCCTGTAAGCTCTTCTATTATTTCAATATAGCATACAGGCTGAAAAAATAAAGCAAAATACAAGAAGGAAAACAATATGCTAGAAAACATGAAAATCAAATGCGGACCTGAATACTATATGTACTGCCAGGGAGCAATCGAACGCGAAGTGCCGGCGCTGCTTCAGGAGCACGGCGCCAGAAATGTCCTGATCGTTCACGGGACCCGTTCCTGGCAGGCAGCCAGACCATACCTCACTTTTCTCGATGATCCTGCCTATACTTTCGTAAAGCATACGTACAGCGGCGAATGCAGCTATCAGGAAGCCGAAGTGCTCGATCAGATCATCAAGGACAACGACATTGATTTCGTGATCGGTGTCGGCGGCGGAAAACTGTGCGATCTGGTCGGCGTGACCGGACATCTGTCCAATATCAATTACGGCGTGATCCCGACCCTGGCAAGCAACTGCGCTCCGTGGACCCCGCTCTCTGTCATGTATAAGGAAAACGGCGAGGCGGAAGGGAAATCCGAGCACTATAAACGGCAGGCGGCCTTTTTGATCACCGATCCAGATCTTGTGATCGATTCGCCAGTGGAATACTTTATTGCCGGCCTGGCTGACACGCTGGCCAAATGGTATGAATCGGTCGCGATCCTCGAACAGGAATCGCTGCAGGACGAGCCGTTCCTTCAAATGGCCAAAGCGGCTACAGAAATCTGCCGCGCCACGATCCTCAATGAAGGCACCCAGGCGATCGAGGATATGAAAAACAAGATCGTTTCCGATGAGTTCGTGCATGTGTCCGAGATCATAATCGCAGTGGCAGGACTTGTCGGCGGCCTGGGCGATAAATATGCGCGCAACGCCGCGGCTCACGCCCTGCACGACGGAATGGGAAAATATATCCCGGCCAGCCACGAATATCTTCATGGACAGAAAGTGGCATACGGAATTTTGTATCAGCTTGCGCTCGAAGACAAATGGGATGAGATCGACGCGCTCATGCCGATGTATCAGCAGCTTGATCTGCCGATTTCGATGCATCAGATGAATCTGTATCCGCAGGACGAGAAGGTGATCGATCAGATCGTAGCCTTTATGGATGGAAAAGAAAAGGTCCACCTTATTCCGATCGAGATCAGCCAGCCGATCCTGAAAAACAAGCTTCTGCAGCTTGAGGATTATATGGCTCGCTATCAGTCGTAAATACAATAAATGAACAAAATATAATATAAACAGGTAAAACATATGGAAACACTAAGCATTACTCAAAGTTTGATCATTGCTCTCTGGGTAGCCGCGGTCATGTCGCGCTGGCTGCTCGGCGGAGCCACTCTTACTCTTCGTTTCAGTCCGCTGATGACCGGACTTGTCTGCGGTATCGTCATGAATCAGGTCAAGGAGGCCATGATCGTCACGGCTGCGCTGCAGCTGATCTACATGGGCGTCTTTTCTCCGGGCGGATCGATGCCGAGCGAACCGTGCGTTGCGGCAGCCATTGCCGTTCCGGTCGCGCTGCTTGGCGATCTGGATGCGACAGAAGCAGTAGCGATCGCTGTTCCGGTCGGCCTGCTGGGCGGTTATCTGTATCAGTTCCGTTTCTTCCTGAATACATTTGTCGGACAGGCAACCGACAAGGCTGTGGAAAAGATGGACGAAAGAGCGATCCGGCGTTCGATCATCACCTATCCGACGCTGGTATCCTTTGCGCTCTATGTTCCGCTCATCTTTATTGCCCTGTATCTTGGCGTACCGCTGATCGCGGA
Organism: Erysipelotrichaceae bacterium OPF54; assembly: GCA_022834735.1. Taxonomy (GTDB): domain Bacteria; phylum Bacillota_I; class Bacilli_A; order Erysipelotrichales; family Erysipelotrichaceae; genus Dubosiella. Next base: position 2,338,718 of record BQKD01000001.1, on the reverse strand, counting down.
TGCGATCGCAGCACTGGAAGGAACCGCTTTTATTCATATCCTGCAGGTTGTCGGAAACGGTCTGGCAGCGATCGGTATCGCGACAACGATCTATGTGATCGGACGCAAGGATCTGATGGTGTTCTTCTTCCTGGCTTATTTTATGTCTGTCATCTTCGCTTCGCTCAAGATCACGATGGTGACCTACGCGATCCTTGGTGTCATCATTGCCGTTATTTATTCGCAGCTTAAACGCCAGCCGGCCGCAAAAGCGGCTCCGGCAGCCGCAGAAGGCATGATGGATGAAGAGGATGACGATGACTACGACGACGGATTTTAAGGAGAAAGAGTATGACAACGCAAAACAATAATATAGATCTCAAACCGGAAGTCCTGACGAAAAAGGACATCACAAAAACATATGTGCGCTGGCATTTTGCCAACGAGATCCCGCACTCCTTCGAAAAATATGTCGCGCCGTCTTTGCTATATGCGATGATGCCGATCCTGAAAAAGCTGTTCAAAGATCCGGAAGAGCTGAAAAAAGCGTATAAGCGCCAGCTGCTGTTCTTCAATACCCAGCTTTCCTGGGGCGGCGGCGTGATCACCGGCCTGATGGCCAGCATGGAAGCGCAGCGTGCAGCGGAGCAGTACAACAACGAAGACATCCTGATGTCGGACGATCTTCTTTACAATACGAAGGCTGGCCTGATGGGCGCGCTGGCCGGGATCGGTGATGCGATCGACTCCGGAACCGTTCAGTATATCTTTATCGCGATGGCTATCCCGTGGGCGCAGCAGGGAAGTCCGATGGGCGCGATCTTCCCGTTCATCTGTTTTGCGACCTATCAGCTTGTGCTCGGTCTGTTCCTGGCCCATCAGTCGTTCAATATGGGACGCAACGCGACAGGTCTGCTTCAAAGCTCGGCGATCCAGTCGGCGATCGAAATGCTTTCTGTGCTTGGTATGTTCATGATGGGCATCCTGGCCGGAAATTATGTCAAGGTCACTTCCTCGCTGGCTTTCAATCTTTCGGGGCGCGAATTCGTGCTTCAGGAGCTTCTGGACTCGATCGTTCCGGGGATCCTGCCGCTCGCGGTCGTGATGGGCGTTTATATCTTTTATTCAAAGAAGGGTCTCAAGGTCACGCATGGTCTGCTGTGGCTGACACTGATCCTGATCGTGCTTGCCGCAATCGGTATTCTATAGGATGAAATAAAGGAGAGCATATGGGAGAAATCAATCTGGCTCGTGTGGACGAGCGTTTAATTCACGGACAGGTCATGACGACCCTGTCGCAGAAAGCGGGTGTCAATTCGATCTTTGTCGTGGACGAGATCGTTGCCAAAGACAAATTTATGCGCGGCTTGTATAAGAGCGCAGGAAGCCGGACGGGGCAGAAAACGATCGTGATCACGCCCGAAAAGGCGATGTATTACTGGGATGAATTTAATTTCAAGGATTACAGCTGTATTCTGATCGCAAAAACGATCGCGGTCATGTACGAGCTCGTAAAGCATGGTGTCGTGATGAAGGAGCTCAATATTGGCGGGATCGCGAAAAAGGACCCTCAGACCGATCTGCTGGTCACGAAGGCTGTATATCTGAACAAAGAGGAAGCGAAGATGCTCAAGGAAATGCAGGAAAAATATGGTGTCGAGGATATTTACTTTCAGGCGACGCCGTCGCTGCCTCGCACCGAACTGAAAGATGTCCTGAAAAAATTCGATTTATAGGAGGAAAAGATGGAAGCAGGAAAACAGTCCGCACTGTGGAACGACTGGGTGTTTCGTTATCAGTACGTATTTGGCAGACGATATACGAAACGGCAGAAGAAAAAGTTTATCCAGGCGCTCGCTGCCGATCTGAAACAGCTCGGTCAGCCGGTCCGGATCGCGCGGCTCGGACCCAGCGGCAAAGAGGAATACGTCGTGATTGCCGGAAACAGGAAGACGGCAAAAAAAGTCATCCTTACTCATTATGAAAGTGCGCGCAGCCAGCTTGGCTGCCTGCGCCTGTTCGATGCAGCCGACTGCAGGAAAAAGACAATGAGAAAGCTTGGGATCGATGTGCTGCTGTGGCTGGCGTGTGCTGTTCCGATCCTGATCCTGTGGCAGCAGAAAAAACTGCCTTGGTGGCTGAGTGTCGCGGCCCTCCTGCTTCTGTTTGCGTGGGCAAGAACGATCCGGAACGGAACGTCCTTGTCGCATGCTCCGGTCCGGAACACGTCCTCGGTCATGGCCATGCTCCATATGGCAAAGCATGGCATGCCGGATACAGCGTACGTATTTGTGGAAAGGGAGTTCCGGGATATGGAAGAGACTAGAAAAGCGTTAAAGCTGAACAAAGATCAGCGGCTGATCGTTTTCAATTGTGTGGGGGCGCAGGCGCCTTTGCATCATCAGATGAAGGATGGGATCGAATATGTATTTGCGGCCTGCAGGAAGCAGGGACAGTATGTGCTCGATTCCCGGCTTCTTGGCAGTAAAACGATCAGCGAAAAACAGATCAGTCAGGTCATGGAACTGGTCTGATCACGATGGAAAGGAAAAAGTATGTTAGGAATCGTTATTGCTGCTCATGGAAATCTGAGCGAAGGATTTAAAAGTGCGGCCCAGGTCATTTTCGGGGTCACGGATAATATGGAATGTGTCAATCTCAATCTGGGAGATGATATTGAGGCGCTGGGGGCCAAGATCAACACGGCAGTCGACAAGGTCGATCAGGGAGACGGGATCATCGTTCTGACGGATCTGCTCAACGCCAGTCCGTACAACCAGTCGCTGCTCATGACCAACCAGATGGAGGAGCGGCGCAAGGACAGCGTCTATGTGCTGAGCGGGATCAATATGCCGATGGTGCTCGAAACAATCAATCATCAGATCATTGGCACACCTTTTCATGAGATCGCGGACCAGATTTCCTATCAGGGCAAGGAAGGGGTCAACGTGTGGCATCATTCCCCGATGGATTTTATCGAGAAAGATATGGATTTTTAAGGAGAACAGAAATGAATAAAATAGATACGATCCAGAAATTGAAAGAGGAAAAGCTTGTTGCGGTCATCTGTGGTTCAGGCTATGAGGAAGTGAGACAGCTTGTGGACGCCATCTATAAAGGCGGCATTCATCTGATGGAAATCACATTTACCATCCCGCATGCAGAACAGGTAATTGGCAGGATCAAGGAAGACAACAAGGACAAGACCGACATGGCTGTCGGCGCCGGGACGGTGCTCGATATTGTAAGCGCCCGGCTTGCGATCCTGGCGGGAGCGGATTTTATCGTCTGCCCGCATTTCGACAAGGAAATTTCCAAGCTGTGCAACTTATATCAGGTTCCTTGCTTCCCGGGAGCGGTCACGGTCAGCGAGATCACGGAAGCGCTCCGATACGGTGCGGACATCATCAAACTGTTTCCTGGCGAGCTGTATGGTGCCAAGGCGATCAAGGCGTTCCACGGTCCGCTGCCGCAGGCCCAGTTCATGCCGACAGGAGGCGTGAGTGCCGATAACCTGAATGACTGGCTCGATCAGGGAGCGGTGGCTGTCGGGCTGGGCGGTTCGCTGACAAAAGGAGCAAAAACCGGGGATTTTGATGCCGTGACGAAAGAAGCCAAAAAGCTGGTCGGGATTGTACAAAGCCGGAGGGTGTGATATCCTTCAGGAAAGAAAGGAACGGCCAGGTGAAAGAAAACATAAGAGATCGATACGAAACCTTTATTTTTGATATGGACGGACTGCTTGTCAACAGCGAGGATATTTATCTGAGCGGCTGGAACAAAGCGTTTGCGGCGTGCGGATTAACGGTCGATCCCGGGATCGTGGCGTCATGGAACGGCAAGAGCGCCATGTCGTGCCGGAAGTATATCCTGGAGACGTTTCATGACAAAAATCTGTATGAGACGCTGTATCAGATCCGGGAAGATCATATTTATGAAGCGCTCGAGAAAGGGGAACTTCATCTGCTTCCTTATGTGCGGGAAGTGCTTGCCGGTCTGAAAGAGGAAGGACGCCGGATCGCGCTGGCTACAAGCTGCCGGAAAAAAAGAGCGCTGGCGATCCTTGAAAAAACAGGCGTTTTCGATCTGTTTGATGTTATCGTCACCGCGGACGATGTAGAACATGTCAAGCCGGCACCGGACGTGTATGAAAAAGTGCTTGCTTTAACGGATACGCCGAAAAATAAAGCGCTTATCCTGGAAGATTCCTCGACTGGTGTACAGGCGGCATGGAACGCGGGAATCGATGTCGTGCAGGTCATTGCGGACAACAGGACCGATCCTCGGATCGGAAAGACGATCGAAAAGGATATGTCCTTTCTGCTCTGATTCCATGTATAATGGATCCAGAAAGCAGAAAGGGGAATTGAATTGAAACCAGTCATAGGAATTGCTGCGCAAATATTGAAAGATACGACCGATCAGTTTGTCGGACAGGAGTATATCCGGCTGAATGAAGATTATATACGGGCTGTAACCAAAGCGGGAGGGATCCCGCTGGTCCTTGCGAGGATCTGAAAGTGCTGCTTTTGAAATGCGACGGTCTGATCCTGAGCGGCGGCTGGGATATCGATCCGCTGCTGTTCGGCGAGAACGAGCATCCTAAACTAGGACGGATCAATCGGAAAAATGATGATTTCTTTCTTGATTCGCTGCACATCGCTCAGGATCGCAGGCTGCCTGTCCTTGGCATCTGCAAAGGGCACCAGCTGCTGAATGTGGCGTATGGAGGCACGCTCTATCAGGATCTGGAAAGCCAGAAGGAGGGAGCGTTCCGGCATGTTCAGACAGGAGAGCGTGCCGACTACTCTCATAGCGTACGGATCAAAGCGGATAGCTGGCTTTCGGACCTTTATCCGGAACGGATGGATGTCAATTCGTTCCATCATCAGGCGATAAAAGATCTCGGGAACGGGTTGCGTAGTGCGGCGCAGGCGGATGATGGCGTGATCGAGGCGATCGAACATGAGAAAGAGCTGGTTTTCGGGGTGCAGTGGCATCCGGAAATGCTGCTGAGCCGAAATGAGGACAAGGCGCTGGCATTGATGAAAAAGTTTGTTCAGTGCTGTGCAAAGAATAAAAACTGAATGTGCAAATTTTTTGAGACAACGATCGTGCTGTCTCTTTTTTCGTAGAAAAAACCGCTTCCGTATGTGGGGAAAGAATTTCAGGAAGCGGTCCGGAAACGAATCTTTTAGTTTTGTTCGCGTTTTTCCCCTGAAACACAGGTTTAGAAAGGATTTTTAGAATTGCTGCATGTTCATTGAAGGAGATTTTTGTTTCAGGAATGTTTGTATTCATCCTATCGTTTCCGTCATGGATGTTACGCGGCGTATCTTAAAATATACTTAAAAAGCTGAAAACGCCAGACTGCTCTTTGAGAGGATCCTGCATGAAGATCCGGATGATCTGTTCGGATTATGAGCAAAGCATGGTATAATCGAATGAAAAAGGAGAGAAAGAAAATGAAAGATCTTGAAATGTTTTCAATCATTGAGAAAGAGGAAGAAAGACAAAAGCTCAATGTCGAACTGATTGCTTCGGAAAATTTTGTGTCGGCCGAAGTGCGCGAGGCGCAAGGTTCGGTCTTAACAAATAAATATGCGGAAGGCTATCCAGGCAAACGATACTATGGAGGCTGTGTGCATGTGGATGAAGCGGAACAGCTGACTATCGATCGGGCGCTCAAGCTCTTTGGTGCCGAGTATGTCAATGTGCAGCCGCATTCCGGTTCCCAGGCCAATATGGCCGTATACAATACGATCCTGGAGCCGGGCGACAAAGTACTCGGAATGGATCTGGCGGCAGGAGGGCATCTGACACATGGCCACCCGCTCAATTTTTCGGGCCGCACTTATGAATTTATTCCTTACGGCGTAACGAGAGAAGGAGAAGTCATCGATTATGAAGAGATCGAACGGCTTGCGCTGGCCCATCATCCCAAACTGATCGTCGCCGGCGCGAGCGCGTATCCGCGGGTGATCGATTTTAAGCGTCTGCGCGAAATTGCCGATAAGGCGGGGTGCTATCTGATGGTCGATATGGCGCATATTGCCGGTCTGGTAGCGGCCGGGCTGCATCCGTCTCCGATCCCGTATGCGGATTTTGTCACGACAACGACACACAAAACGCTGCGCGGGCCTCGCGGGGGGATGGTGTTCTGCAAAAAGGAATTTTGCAAAAAGCTCGATTCCAGAGTGTTCCCGGGCATGCAGGGCGGTCCGCTCGAACATGTCATTGCCGCAAAAGGCGTGTGCCTGTGGGAAGCCGGCCAGCCGGAATTCCGAAAATATATGGAACAGGTGCTCAGCAATGTGCAGGTCCTGGTCGCAAAATTCAAAAAGGCAGGATGGCGGGTCGTTTCCGAAGGAAGCGACAACCATCTGATCCTGCTCGATACGATGTCTTCTCTCAATATGACCGGAAAGGATGCGGAAAAGCTTCTGGATGAGGCGGGCATCACATGCAATAAAAATACGATCCCGTTTGAAACGCAGAAACCGTTTGTAACGAGCGGTATCCGTCTTGGCACGGCTGCTATGACGTCGCGCGGATTCAAGGAGAAGGAATTTGAACAGGTGGGCGACTGGATCGTGGATGTTCTGACCAACGGAACAAGCGAACATGCGGCCAAAGTGAGAAAAGAAGTACGAGAATTGACGAAAAACTATCCGGCGGAGGCACAGATTTGAAGCTGATCGCGGTCGGAAAAAACAAGGATAAGGCGCTTCAGTCGCTGGAAAAGGAATATATCAAGAGGCTGGGGGCATTTACGAAAATGGAAGTGATCGAGGTGCGGGATGAGGCAAACGATCATGCCGACCGGCCGGCCGAGGCAGAACTGATCAAGGACAAAGAAGGCAAAAGGGTGCTCGAGAAGATCCGGGACAATGATTTTGTGATCCTGCTCGATCTGCATGGGTCCATGGAGTCCAGCGAATCGTTTGCGAAAAAAATGGATGAGTGGCTGACGCGTTCCTCGTCGCTCGTGTTCGTGATCGCGGGCAGTCTTGGCCCGGGGCATGAGGTCCTGAGACGGGCGAATGTGCGCTGGAAACTGTCGGATCTGACATTTACTCATCTGATGACGCGCATCCTTGTGCTTGAGCAGGTGTATCGGGCGTATATGATCAACAACAACCGCAGCTATCATAAATAGGTTTTCTTGTTAAACAGGACGAAATTTGTACCAAAACAGACGACATTCCCGATATTTGATTGGAATGTCGTTTTTTTACTCGTATAATAAAAATGAACATGAAGGGGGAGGAATTCCTATGAAAATTTTAAAAGATCATGTCGTGCTGGATGATGGGAAGGTCGTCCTTTATTCACAGATCGCCAAGGTGGAAGTGAAGGTGCCGACCGTGCGCGCCAAAGGAATGGACAGTGCGCAGGATGCGGTCGTTCATCTTTTTTCGGGCAGTATTGCCCATGGAAACGAAAAGGTGAATGTGATCCTTTCCTTTGGCATGAAGGATGGCAGCTGCGTGGAAGAGAAGATCAATACCGAGCTGCTGACAAAAGGGTCGCTGGATTATCATTCATGCGTAAAACGGGCCAGAGAAATGGAACAGAAGATCAATGCCTTGAGAAAGCAGGAATAGCTGGAGATAAAAAATGACAGGAGAAAAAAGCTCAATGAAGAAGGAAAGAGCCGGAATGAGTTCGACCGGATCAATAAGAACGGCTGGAAAGGACGGATCATTTTAGGATTCATGTTCTGTTTTGTGCTCCTGCTGATGATGCATTTGGGCTGATCAACAGGAAAGCGGCATTTGATATGCCGTTTTTTTTTTTTTTTTGAAAGAAAGCGCTTAACTTTATTAGAATCTGATTTCAATTTTATCAACTATAGGCAAGAAGATTCCCACCACTATAGGTGAAAGATGAATTGCAAAACTCAGTGTTTCTGTGGATAAAGATATAAAAATGCAGTATAATGAAATCAGGGAAAGCAAGGAGGAAACGATATGCCAAATAAAGCCTATAAATTCAGACTCTATCCAACTCCGGCACAAAAGATCCTCCTTGCAAAGACGTTCGGCTGTCCGGCTTGTCTACAACCATTGGCTCGATCGGAAGATCAGCCAGTACAAAGAAGACCAGACGACCTTGAGCTATACTTTCTGTGCCAAAGAACTGACCGAAATGAAGAAAAATGACCAATACGCCTTCCTGAAGGAAGTCGACAGCATTTCTCTTCAGCAGTCCTCTTCAGCAGTCGCTCCGCCATCTGGATCAGGCATTCAAGAACTTCTTCAATCAGCCGAAAAAAGGATTTCCACGATTCCAATCCAAAAGAAACAGAAAGAACAGCTATTCGACCGTATGCGTCAATCAGAACATCCTCCTGTCCGACGGCTATTTGAAACTGCCGAAGATCGGACAGGTCAAGGTGAAGCAGCATAGAAAGATCCCTGAATCTTATGTCCTCAAGTCGGTGACAGTAAGTCAGAGCCCGAGCGGAAAGTATCATGCAAGCATTTCGTTCGAGTACGAAAATCAAGTACCGGAAAGAAAGCCACACACTTTCCTCGGACTCGACTTCTCGATGCACGGACTGTACAAAGACAGCGAAGGAAACGAGGCAGAGTATCCAAAGTATCACAGACAAGCCGAGAAGAAGCTGAAACGGGAACAGCGCAAGCTGTCGCACATGCAGAAAGGCTCCAGAAACTGGGAGAAACAGCGGATCAAGGTCGCAAGGCTGTATGAAAAGGTTGCCAATCAAAGAAAAGACTTCCTGCACAAGAGATCAAGAGAGATCGTCAATGCATATGACTGCGTCTGCATAGAAGACCTGGATATGAAAGCCATGGCAAGGTCGCTGCATTTTGGCAAATCGGTCCATGACAACGGATGGGGCATGTTCACTACTTTCCTGAAGTACAAACTGGAAGATCAAGGAAAACAGCTGATCCGGATCGACAGATGGTTTCCTTCGAGCCAGACCTGCTCAGTATGCGGGTATAAAAACCCCGAAACAAAAGATCTCGGCATGCGGGAATGGGACTGCCCTCGATGCAAAAGTCATCACGACCGGGATCTCAATGCCGCGATCAATATAAGAGCGGAAGGCATGCGGATCGTATCGGCATAGCCTGTTAATAAAAAGAACCGTGGGGCACACGGGGATAGCTCGCTTATGCTTGACGAGATATCGTCATCGAACGAGAACCGACTGTTCGCTTTTTAAGCGAAAGGAAGCCCCCACCTCTTCAGGTGGGGGAGGATGTCACAATTTACAGAATGTTAATAAAATTCGTTATTTATGTCATAAATAAAAAATATATCCATTATGTATTGGTGATCTTTGCCTGATTTATCCATAGCGAATTAAAAATCTTGATTGCTTTATATGTCTATTCTTTACTCAAATGGCTTTGAGAGTTCAAATCTGTTTTTTGTATAGTTTACAAAATGTCTGTTTATTTTATATAAAAATATAGTAAAAATCTGTTCTTTTTGTGGTAAAATAATAAAGATGTTGTAAGGATAGTAAGACAAAGCAAAACAGGCAGGTTTCTCCACGTTTCAATACATAATGGCGGAGAACAATATAACTGCGAACGGATTGTATGCACATGATGTTCGCAGACCATCCATAGAAAGATATTCTGAAAAGCTTATGGGATAAGAAAAAAGTCAAAGAAAGTATCGACAAGAAATTGTCTGAATAGAAATGATAAACCGTATGAGCGAGCAGGAAATATTAGTTGAAAAGCATATCTTCAGAAAAGGTCATCCGCAGTATGCCGAAATGGATCGGATCACTTTCCTGAGCAAGAATCTATATAACTCGACTCTTTATGCCATTCGCCAGAACTACTTTTCTAACGGCGTATGGCTCAACTACAACGCAGTCAATGCCGACTTTACCCATTCCAGAAATCCGGACTATACTGCACTTCCTGCAAAGGTGTCGAAGCATACCCAGATGCTAGTCTGTCAGGCAATAACCAGCTATCTGGGCCTTCTGAAGAAATACAAAACCGGCGAACTGAAGAACAAGCCTCATCTTCCTCGCTATCTTGATTCCAAAGAAGGCAGACAGGTAACTCACTATGAAAAAGGAGCTATTTCCAGAAAAGAGCTGAAGAACGGGATTGTCAAGTTGTCAGGAACGAATATCCGGATCCGGACAAAGATACCGGCAGAACAAGTACAGTTTGCACGGATCGTTCCGTGCAGCGGGTATATAACCGTGGAGATCGGCTATAAAAGAGAACTTTGCAAAATGAAAGAATCGAAAGGAAGATATGCTTCCATCGATCTGGGAATCGACAATCTGGCTGTTGTTTCCTCCAACGTCATGGATCCGTATATCATTGACGGCAAGAAGCTCAAGCATATCAACAACCGTTACAACCGAGAACTGGCCAAAAGAAAATCCCAGCTGGCTTATATCAATGACAGGAAAACAAGCCATAGAATCAGGAATACTACGCTCAAAAGGAGCAACAGGATCACGGACTATATGCATAAGGGTAGGCGACAGTTGCCACAAAAAAGGAATATTTGGATTTGATAATCATTAAATCTTGTTTATCGCTTCGTCGTCTGGCAGAATACTCTTAAAGAGGTGTTCTTCATGATCAGAAAAAGCGAGCTGACAAAAGATTTCTACAAGCCAAAAGAAGTAGGCAATATGATTGGCAAGGGGCAGAGGTGTATTGCCGACATGGTCCGTTCCGGAAAACTGGAAGCCATGCGAAGCGATACCAACCGCATCCTGATCCCCAAAGATAATGTAATAAAACTGCTGGATCAGGTTGGACTGCTTGTTGAAGACGAAGAAAGAAGAGATGCTGTTTATGTCCGGGTTTCGTCCCATGAGCAGAAAAACAGAGGAGATCTGGAAAGACAGGTCATTGACATCCTGAATGCCTGCGAAAAAGAAGGCCTGGATAAGCCGGTCATCATTCGGGATACCGGCTCCGGCCTTAACACAAAGAGAAAAGGGCTGACCCGGCTGATCGAGATGGCGAAAAACCATGAGATCAAGAGGATTTTCATTACGAACAAAGACCGGCTCACGCGTTTTGGCTACGAGTACCTGGAAGAACTGTTTTCCATGGCGGATGTCGAACTGATCGCCCTGCAGGAAAAAGAAAACAAGGAGCTTCAGGAAGAGCTTGTCGACGACATGATGAGTCTGCTGGCGTCCTTTTCCGGAAAGCTTTACCGGATCAGAGGAAACCAGAAAAAGAGGATGCGGGAAATCATAGAATCCGTACCCGACCAGGAGGACGAAGAATGAACAGAACGAAAACGATTCAGGCCATGCCTGTTCCTCCTGTTTACGAACAGCCGGATTCTATCGTCATTCCTCTGGAGATCCGGCTGGACAAAAGACTCTGCCCGGAAGTCGTCACCTGTATCGACAGCGGGTTTGCTGTCTATTCCAAAGCGTACAGAACCGCCTTTTCCCGGATTGATCGCGGGCAGAGAAACCTTGGCCGGCTTACAAAAGAGATTCAGGACGAATACGGCCTGAAAAGCCGGACGGCCAATTCCATTGCCAGAGATGCAAGAGCCAGACATAAGGCCGGACTGGAGCTGGCAAGGACGCAGACGGAAAAACTGCGTGCTTCTGTCGAGTGCAAGAAAAAGAGAAGGAAGAAACTGCAGAAGACAGCAGATGAAAAAACCAGAGAGGCTGCAGCCAACCGGCTGGATCCCGATGAACTCCTTCAATACCGCAGGCAGAAGCAGGAGCTGTGGTGTCTTGGCCAGCTGATCCGCAGGCTGGAAGCAAAACTGAAACGATGGACGAAAGATCTGAAAAACAGACACGTCCGCCTGTGTTTCGGTACAAAAAAGTTTTTCAACGCCCAGTACCATCTGGAAGAAAACGGTCTTTCCAGCCGCGAGGAGTGGAAAGAGATGTTCGTAAGAAGCCGCGACCGGATGATGTATCTGTGCGGAAAGAACGACGAGAAGAACGGAAACCAGCTCTGCCATCTGCTCCGCATGGAAGACGGGTCCTGGAAGATCGGAGTTCTTCCTGTCATGAAACCCGGGAAAGGAAAGGACATGATCATCACCGGTCCGGTCATGATCACCCATGCTTCCGGTCTGGAGCTGCTCAACAAGACATTTGACGGCTTTGAAGCCGAAAAACCGGCAAAACAGGCAGTCAGCGTCCGGATCCTGAGGAGGAAGAAAGGATATTATGTCCAGTTCTTTCTCCATCTGCCAAAACCGGAAGGATGGAGCACTTCGTCTTTTGAAGGAGCGATCGGTCTTGATTTCAATGCCGATCATCTTGCCTTGTGCGAAACGGACAGGAACGGCGGGATCATCTATGCCCGCAGGATCAGCCTGCCCGGACTGAGCCGAAAGAACCACAACTATAACCGAGGAATAACGCAAATGATGGCTGCCATAAAGGAGACCGCGGCCGAGGCCCGCTTTAAAGGAAAAGACCTTGTCATCGAAGATCTCGACTTCTCGAAAAAGAAGTCCGATCTCCAGAAAAACAGAAACTACAACCGGATGATCACCCGGCTCGCCTATGGTCAATATACTGAGGCGGTAAAAAGAAGATGTTTTAAAGACAATGTGGAACTGAAGATCGTCGACCCTGCTTATACTTCGAAAGAAGCACAGAAGACGGTATGCAGAGAACATGGCATCAACATCCATCTGGGTGCTGCCTGCCTGATCGCAAGAAGAGGTCTGGGCCTCTTTTAGCAATAGAACATAAAAAATCCCCTGCAGGGAAGATTGGAACGCCAGAGGATGTTCCCTTCGGGCCCTGAGGGGGAAGCTGTTCAGAATGCTGTCCGGCTCAATGCATCAAGGTGCAGGCCCCGGAACAGAACTGGCATCAGGCGTAGGATGCCGGGCCCGTCAAAAGCGGGATGGAAAGCCTGGATCCAGATTTTCCAATTATTTGCTACGCTGGAAACAAGACACAGACATGGGAAAAGTCAACAACCAGAAATTCGTGAACATTCCTTTTAACCGGTTCATCTCTGATCTTGAATACAAATGCAGGCAGAAAGGGATCCGAGTGATCCTTCATGAAGAATCCTATACATCGAAGTGTTCTTTCTTTGATGACGAGGAGATCACAAAGCATGAGACATACTGTGGAAAAAGAGTAGCCAGAGGACTCTTCAAAACAAAGGAAGATAAGCTCATCAACGCAGATCTGAACGGCAGTCTGAACATCATGAAAAAAGCATTGTCTTCTGTTGACGAGTGGAATCCCGAACTATGGAAGCAGTGCGTGATGCAGAACTTGAACAGTGCAGTCGAACGCCGTAAAGTAATTCTCTCTTAATCACCATGCATAGGTGAAGCTGTTTTAAAAAACGGATAAGCCGAAAGCGGGCTCTGCAGTGAGCCCCTGCAGAACCTATGACCAGATAGAGGTTATGGCTCCTCTGCAGAAAGGTAAAAGTTGTTAAACAAGACTTATTGTAAGAATTGTAAGATTTTTACTAACTGTGAAAAAATGCACAAACAAGGTAGTCATGCTTTTTTTCAAGTGGTATAATATGGACGATTGAAAATTCAATAGGAGGAATAATTAATGGCTAAAAAAACTGTCAGAGACCTTGACGTTGCTGGAAAAAAGGTCATTGTTCGTTGTGACTTCAACGTGCCGCGCAAAGATGGCGTGATCACAAACGACAATCGTATTATTCAGGCATTGCCTACGATCAAATATCTGCTTGAGAACAATGCGAAAGTCATCCTGATGTCTCATCTTGGAAAAGTGAAAACAGAGGAAGACAAAGCGAAGAACAACCTGGAATGTGTTGCGGTTCGTCTGGCTGAACTGCTTCCTGGAACAAAGGTTACGTTCTGCCCTGTAACACGTGGTCCTGAACTGGAAAAAGATGTGGAAGATCTCAAAGACGGCGAGATCCTTCTCGTTCAGAACACCCGTTATGAAAAAGGCGAGAGCAAAAACGATCCTGAACTTGGAAAATACTGGGCTAGCCTCGGTGATGTATTCGTAGAAGATGCGTTCGGTTCGGTTCACCGCGCTCACGCTTCCACAGTGGGAATTCCATCCAATATCGCTGAAAACGCGCTTGGATTCCTGGTTGAAAAAGAAGTCGATATGCTTGGCAAGGCAGTGGATGAGCCGGCTCATCCGTTTGTAGCGATCATTGGCGGTGCCAAGGTTTCAGATAAGATCGGTGTCATTGAAAACATGCTCGAAAAAGCGGACAAGGTAATTGTCGGCGGCGGTATGGCGTACACGTTCGAAAAAGCTCTGGGCCACAAGATCGGCAACTCTCTTTGCGAAGATGACAAGATCGAACTGGCAAAAGCTACTCTTGAAAAAGGAAAAGGCAAGATCGTTCTTCCTGTTGACACGGTCATTGCGGACGCATTCTCGAATGATGCCAATACAGAAGTTGTAGAAGGCGATATTCCTGACGGCTGGATGGGTCTTGATATCGGTCCTAAATCGATCGAACTGTTCAAGGAAACTTTGAATGGTGCCAAGACGGTCGTATGGAACGGTCCGATGGGCGTATTCGAAATGCCTAAATTTGCCAAAGGCACGCTGGCTGTATGCGAAGCGATCGCTGAACTGCCTGATGCGATCACTGTAATTGGCGGCGGAGATTCAGCGGCTGCAGCGATCCAGCTCGGATTCAAGGACAAGTTCTCCCATATTTCTACTGGCGGCGGAGCTTCTCTGGAATACATGGAAGGAAAGACGCTTCCTGGAATCGCAATCATTTCGGAAAAATAAGAAGGGGAAAGAGTCATGAGAGATATTATTATTGTCGGAAACTGGAAAATGAATAAAAACAACGCCGAAACCAAGGCTTTCTTCGAAGCAGTCGACAGCGTTGCGAAAACAGACAAAGGTCTTTACGGCGTAGGTGTTCCTTTCACGGATATCCGTACGGCAGAAGAAAACGCGAAAAACCTGATCGTTGCCGCTGAAAACTGCCATTTCGAGGATTCAGGCGCTTTCACCGGGGAAGTTTCTGTTCCTATGCTTGAAGAGCTTGGCGTGAAATACTGCATTATCGGCCACAGCGAACGTCGTCAGATGTTCGGCGATACGGATGAAACGGTCAACAAGAAAGCGAAAAGACTGCTTGCTGCCGGAATCACTCCGATCCTGTGCATTGGCGAAACAGAAGCAGAATACGACGCAGGGAAAACAAAAGATGTCATTACTACTCAGCTGAATGGTTCTTTAAAGGATATTCCTGCGGAAGAATATGCGAATATCGTGATCGCGTACGAACCGATCTGGGCGATCGGTACAGGCAAATCAGCTTCTGTCGAGATCGCGGAAGACTGCTGCAAGCTGGTTCGTGATGTTGTTCGCGAAATGGTTGGCGACGACGCGGCCGACAAAGTCCGTATTCAGTACGGCGGAAGCGTTAAGCCAGGCAACGTGGAAGAATACATGGCTCAGCCTGATATCGACGGAGCGCTTATTGGCGGTGCCAGCCTGAAACCGGACAGCTTCATTGAGATCATCGAAAAAACAAAATAATTCATTTGAGTTTTGGAAGAAGTCTGCGGACTTCTTCTTTTTTGAAGGAGGATAATTATGAAGATTCTGGCAAGCGATTATGATGGCACGCTTCATTTTGAAGACGGCTATCACAAAGAGGATATCGAAGCGATCCGCCGGTTTCAGGAAGCGGGCCATTTATTCGGACTGTGTTCCGGAAGAGCTCTGGGAAATCTCAGCCAGCTGGAAAAAGAAGACGGACTTCATTTCGATTTCCTGATCGGGGCTTCGGGTGCTGCGCTTTCTGCAGGCGGGAAGATCATTTATGAAAAAACGATTCCTTACGAGGTGTTTGAAGGGCTTTATGAGCGTATGGACGGACATCATCTTTTTGTCGAAACAAAAAAAGATACGTATGCTGTAAAAGAGGATCTTGGCTTTTTTCCATGGATCGATCCGATCCTCGATCTCACAGATCCTGAAGTTTTGAAAAATGAAGACATCGTGCATGCTTCGATCGAATTTAAAACGGAAGCAGAGCTGTATGCTGTATTGCCGAAAATCGAAGATCTCAGGGATCAGATCGAGTTTTATCAAAATGGACCGTCGATCGATTTTGTTCCGAAAGGCTACTCCAAAAAAACAGGGATCGAGCAGATGGCAAAGCATTTCAATGTAGAGGAAGCGGACACGGCATGCATTGGCGACAACTACAACGATCTGCCGATGATTACCGGAATTCACAACAGTTATACGTTCTATCATGCGCCGAGGGGAGTTCAGGAAAGCGCGCTTCACGTTGTCGGCTCGATCGCGGAATGTATTGACGATCTGTTAAAAAAATAACGGATCGATCGGAATAAAATATTATTTTGCTACGATAAGTACCGGTATATTTTGATTTTTATGCCGAAAGTTCATGATCATTTGGATTCGCAAAGATATATAAATCATACAACTTTACAATATACGGATAATTAATTAAAATAGATAGCGTTAAACTAAAAATTGTCACAGGTTTCATGGAAAAGTTTGCGAACAAAAGCCATTCGTGGTATCCTATCGGTAGGATTATTTTGATTATTTGTAAATGAGTGACTTAAACGGAATTTTGTAGAGGAGGTCTGATCTGAAATGAACTTTGTTGAAAACAATGGGAAAAAAGTAGCGGCCGTACTTTGTGTTGCATCTTGTTTTCCGGTCGTAGCAACAGTTTATGCGATGGAAACGCAGCCGGGATGGCATGGCGATAAATATGTAAATACCGATTCAACAGTAGCGAAAGGCTGGCAGGAAATCGAAGGAAAAAACTACTATTTTTCCGAAGAGGACGGCACAGTAGATGCAGACGCATCTCAGAAAGCAGCTGCTGCAAGTGTTTCTTCCAACATTATCGGTAATGTGAAGGAAACAGTTACAGAAGTCAGCAAGGCAGCTGTTGAAGAAGAAGCAAATAAACAGGCGCAGGAAGCGGCAGCACCGGTAGAAGTTGCAGCGGTTGAGACACCTGCTGCCGAAGCAGAAAAACCGGCACCTGCCGTAGAGCAGATGGTTGCGACAGAACCTGCACAGGAACCGGTCGTTGTGGAAACACCTGCAGAAGAAACACCGGTAGTGAACGAACCGGTCGTTGAAACACCGGCAGAACAGGCACCGGTTATTGATCAGCCGGTCGCTGATGTTCCGGTCGTGGATGAACCAGTGGTTGACGAGCCGGTATATAACGAACCAGCTGCAGATCAGCCGGTCACTGACCAGCCAGCCACGGATGAACCAGTATATGACGAGCCGGTATATGATGAACCGGTGGTTGATCAGCCGGTCGTAGATGCTCCAGTGGTTGACGAACCGGTATATGAGGCGCCAGCCGAAGATCCATATGCATCCTTGAATGCATCGATCGCTTCTAATGCGCAGCAGCTCGTTGGCGTAACGAACGGAATGCAGTGTACAGAAGTTGTACAGCAGGCTCTGGCCATGTCAGGGGTAACGGACGCTTATCAGCTGTGGCCGGATCAGTACATCATGTACGGATACTATACGGATACGCCGACAGCCGGAAACCTGATCTATTATGATAATGGCGGACGTGGTGTCGATCATATCGCGGTCTACATTGGCGACGGTATGGCAGTGCACGGAAACTACAATGGAAATACTGTGATCGCATCAGTATATGATGGCGGCACAGGTGCTCCACAGTACATTCAAGTACAAAGATAAAATACGATGCCCGGTTATACCGGGCTTTTTTTGGAGGAAAAGATGAGAATAGGACAATCGGTAGATATCCACCCATTAAAGGAAAGAAGAGAGCTTGTTTTAGGAGGAGTGAAGATCGATCATTCCAAAGGTCTTGATGGTCATTCCGATGCGGATGTGCTTGTCCACGCAGTTGCCGAAAGTATTCTGGGCGCTCTTGCCTTAGGCGATCTGGGCACGCATTTTCCGGACACCGATCCAAAATATAAAGGGATCGCCAGCATCCGTCTGCTCGAACATGTTTATGTATTGATGAAGGAACGTGGTTACCGGATCGGCAACGTGGATGCGACGATCATGGCTGAACGGCCGAAAATGGCTCCCCATATTTTTTCGATGCGCAAAAATCTTGCCAGCGCTCTGCACTGCCAGGTCGATCAGATCAGCGTCAAGGCGACCCGTGGGGAAAAGCTCGGCTTTGTCGGACGCGAAGAAGGAATCACTTCCTTATGTGTTTGTCTGCTGGAGGAAGTACAATGAAAGCTGTAATTCAGCGGGTATCGCAGGCAGCCTGCATGGTCGATCAGGAAATGACCGGCGAGATCGGAAGAGGATATATGATCCTGGTCGGCTTCTGTAATGACGACAATGAAAAGACGGTGCAGAAAATGGTCGAAAAGATCGTCAGGCTCCGTATCTTTGAAGATGAAAACGGCAAGATGAACCGATCGATCCTCGAGGTGAACGGAGCTGTTTTATCGATCTCGCAGTTTACATTGTATGCGAACGCAAAAAAAGGAAACCGGCCAAGCTTTATCGAGGCCGCAAAACCGGACATTTCAAGACCGCTGTATGAAATGTTCAATGAAAAGCTGGCACACTATGTGCCTGTACAGACCGGGATCTTTGGGGCTGACATGAAAATATCGCTCGTCAATGACGGACCGGTCACGCTATGCTTAGATAGTAAGGAGCTATTTCAATGACAGTATTATATGGAAACACTTTATCGCAGACGCTTAAAGAGGAAATGAAAAAGAAAATCGACAAACTTGGCGAAGAGGGAAAACGGATCCCGATGCTTGCCGTGATCCTGGTCGGCGACAATCCGGCCAGCCAGTCGTATGTACGTTCCAAGGAAAAGGCGTGCAGAAGCATCGGTATGCAGGCAGCCATGATCGTGATGGACAAAAATGTGGCAACAGAAGATGTGGTCAGGGCGGTTGTCAAATGCAATGAAGACCCTGATGTGGACGGTATCCTCGTTCAGCTCCCTCTTCCTTCGCACATCGATCAGCAAAGAGTGATCAATACGATCGATCCGCGCAAAGATGTGGATGGCCTGACCATCAGCAATGCGGGGCGGCTTGTTCTCGGACAGAAAGGGCTTGTTCCATGCACGCCGAAAGGGATCATGGCTATGCTTGATTCGATCGGAATGAGCGATCTGTCGGGAAAACGGGCGGTCGTGATCGGGCGGTCGATCCTCGTCGGAAAGCCGATCGCTCTGCTGCTGCAGGAACGCAACGCGACCGTAACGATCATCCATTCAAAAACGGTGGATCCTGAAAAGATCGCTCATGAAGCGGATATCGTGATCGCGGCGATCGGCGTGCCTCGGTTTATTACCAAAGGCTGGATCAAGGAGGGTGCGGTCGTCATCGATGTCGGGATCAACCGGGTGGATGGCAAGCTCGTTGGCGATGTCGATTTTGACAGCGTTGAACAAAAAGTTTCCTGGATTTCCCCGGTACCAAAAGGTGTTGGTCCAATGACCGTTTGTATGTTATTATCGAATACGCTTGAAGCATATGAAAGGCGGGAAAAAGAATATGAAAGAAAAGATCGAGTACGATCTGAATGATATCGTAGAGCTGAAAAAGGAACACCCGTGCCATCTTTCTAAACAGTGGAAGATCATCCGTATGGGTGCAGATATACGAATCAAATGCCTTGGCTGCGGGACGAGCGTACTGATGCCGCGCCAGAAGTTCGAAAAAAGTCTGAAAAAAGTCGTCGAAAGGGCGGCTCAGTAAATAAAAGGAAGGAATCATCATGCCGTTAACTGCAGGAATTGTCGGCTTGCCGAATGTCGGGAAATCGACATTGTTCAATGCCATCACAAAATCACAGGTTGAGGCAGCAAACTATCCGTTTGCGACCATTCAGCCCAATGTCGGAGTAGTAGAAGTGCCGGACAGACGGATCGATCGTCTTGTCGAGCTCTTTCATCCGAAAAAAACCATTTACACTACGTTCGAGTTCACGGATATTGCCGGGCTCGTGAAAGGCGCATCCAAAGGAGAAGGTCTCGGAAACCAGTTTTTGAGCAACATCCGTCTGACCGATGCGATCTGCCATGTCGTGCGCTGCTTCGACGATCCGAACATCACGCACGTGGAAAATACGATCGATCCGATACGGGATATCGAGATCATCAATCTTGAGCTCATCCTGGCCGATCTGCAGACCATCGAAAACCGGATCGCCAAGGTGGAGAGAAAATCAAAAACGACAAATGACAAGGAAGCAAAAACAGAGATGGCTCTGCTAGAAAAGCTAAAGCCTCATCTTGAAGCCGGAAAGCCTGCCCGTTCCCTGGAACTGGACGAAGACGAGCTCCTGCTTCTGAAAAACTACAATCTGCTTTCATCGAAACCGGTCATTTATGTCGCAAATATGGATGAAGAAGGGGTCATGGATCCGGAATCCAACCCGTACTATGCGGCTGTAAAGGATTTTGCCGAAAAGGAGAACAGCGAAGTCGTTGCGCTTTGCGCAAAGATCGAAGAAGATCTGTCCTCGCTCGATCCGGAAGAAAAATCCGTGTTTCTCGAAGAGCTTGGCCTGCCTCAGTCCGGTCTCGATCAGCTGATCCGCAAAGCCTATGATATCCTGGGGCTTTGCACGTTCCTGACAGCCGGAGAAGATGAATGCCGCGCGTGGACATTCAAGAAAGGAATGAAGGCGCCGGATTGTGCCGGTGTCATCCATACCGACTTCAAACGCGGATTTATCCGTGCCGAAGTCTATACGTTTGATGATATCGATCAGCTCGAAAGCGAACATGCGATCAAGGAAGCCGGAAAGCTTCGTCTGGAAGGCAAGGAATATGTCGTCCAGGATGGCGATATCATGCACTTCAGGTTCAATGTATAATGAGACTGGCTGGTTTATCGATTTCCGAACTGCTCATGATGATCATTGCGGTCATTTTGAGCATGAGCGTTCACGAACTGGCGCACGGCCTCGTATCGTACTGGCTGGGTGATCCAAGCGCTAAATATGCAGGCCGGCTTTCGCTCAATCCGCTACGCCACATTGACTGGCTCGGAATGCTCTGTCTGCTTGCGTTCGGTTTTGGCTGGGCCAAGCCGGTGCCGATCGATTCACGCTATTATAAAGATCCGAAATCCGGAATTATATGGACAAGCTTTGCGGGCCCTCTTGCCAATTTTCTGCTTGCGTTTGTGTGCGTCTTCGTGTATTTTCTGATCTACAAATTCGCACCGTACGGCATGGCCGCGGTGTATGTCACGCGCACGCTGGCTCTGACCGCTTCGATGTCGATCGGATTCGGAATTTTCAACCTGATCCCTATACCGCCTCTGGACGGGGCCAAGATCCTCTGGAGCTTTCTGCCCGACCATGTGTATTACCGCATCAACAACGGGGCATGGTGGATGAATCTGCTGCTGTTCGCGCTTATTTACAGCGGACTGATTGGCGGACCAATGGCCATGCTGCGCACCTGGTTCATCGATCTTTTCTCGAATATTTCTGTTTTTCTGCTAGGTATTTAAGAATATCTTAAGTGATGAATCGTATACTCCCGCTGTAACGGAGGTATTTACGATGAAACAGTTTATTTTTGCACATAAAAAGGCAGCTCTGATCGCTGGATTTGTCCTGACCCTGCTGCTTGGCGGAATGGGCGGAGCAGCTCTGGAGCGGATGCATGCCGGCCATCGTTTTGAAAGATATGAACTGGCCGACAGAAGAATGGAAGAACGGAAAAAAGAGCGTGGCCGCTTTGATAAGAAGGATCGTAAAGAAGATACAGAAAGCGGCAGCACTGCGAAGAAAGAAACATCAGAAGAGAACGGATCTTCAGAAAAGCAAAGTTCTGAAACGGACGCTTCTGCTGAAAAAGATTCTGTATAGAAATGGCAGCTTGTCGAAAGGCAGGTTGCTTTTTAAATGGCACTTTTCCTACGAAAAGAGTATGATAAGAACGAGTTTTATAGGAGGTAAGTAGTATGGCCTGCACAACAATTCTGGTTGGAAGGAAAGTGTCATATGACGGTTCGTGCATCATTGCGAGAAATGATGATTCAGGAGCCGGAAAGTTTACAGTCAAACGTTTTACAGTCGTTCATCCGCAGGAGCAGCCGCGCGATTACACATCGGTTATTTCCCATGCGAAGATCAAGCTGCCGGATGATCCGATGCGATATACTGCCTGTCCGAATGTGATCAAAGGAAACGGGATCTGGGCTGCATGCGGTGTCAATGAAGCCAATGTCGGCATGAGCGCAACAGAAACCATCACATCGAATGCGCGTGTGCTTGGGGCCGATCCGCTCGTGGAAGACGGTATCGGAGAAGAGGATCTGGTCACGATCACTTTGCCGTATATCCGCACGGCACGCGAAGGGGTGGAGCGTTTAGGAAAACTGCATGAAACCTACGGCACGTATGAAATGAACGGAATTGCATTCTGCGACAGCCAGGAAATCTGGTGGTTCGAATCGATCGGCGGACATCACTGGATGGCCAGACGGGTGCCGGATGACCGGTATGTCGTGATGCCCAATCAGCAGGGGATCGATGCCTTCGATTTCAAGGACGCGTATTCAAAACAGAAAGCAAATATGTGTTCAGCCGATCTGAAGGAATTTGTTGAAAAAAACCATCTGGACCTTTCTTTGAACGGGACATTTGATCCCCGGGCAGCCTTTGGATCCCATGATGATTCGGATCATGTCTACAATACGCCAAGAGCGTGGTACATGCTTCGCTATTTCAATCCGTCCACTTATAAATGGGATGGTCCAAACGCGCAGTACGGGCCAAGATCGGATGATCTGCCATGGAGCATGGTGCCTGAAAAGAAGATCACGATCGAGGATGTAAAATACATTCTCAGCGCCCATTTTCAAGGCACTCCATATGATCCGTATGCGGCGTCGAGCGCGCAGGCTGGCGCGTTCCGTTCGATCGGTGTCAACCGCAACTGTGTGCTTGGCGTCATCCAGACATATGAAGACCGCGATGCCAAAGAATGGATCGCCTTTGCGTCCAATCCGTTCAACGCGCTTGTTCCGTTTTACGCAGACGTCAATTATACGCCCGAATATATGGACAATACGACCCAGAACGTATCGACCGATAATTTCTACTGGTCGTCCCGTCTGATGGCGGCCATGGCCGATGCGTCATACAAAAATTCGCTCATCCACATCGAGCGCTACCAGAACAAGGTAGCTGCGCAAAGCCATGAGATCATGGACCGCTATGATCATCTGCTCGAAAATGCGGCCGAAGAGGACCGCAGAAATCTGCGCGAAAAAGCGAATCAGGAAATCAGCGATATGGTCCAGAAGGAGACGATCGAGACACTGGACAAGGTCTTGTACGAATTGAGCATGAATATGAAAAATGCTTATGCACGCAGCGATGCGTAAAACAAAGCAGAAATACATGAAATACTGCCATCGACCGGCAGTATTTTTTTTGATATAAAGAGAAATCAATGTAAGATTGGATTCTGTCTTCGCATTTTATAATGGAACCATGAGGAAGAAATATCGAACGAGCCCGCCTCCGGTCCGGAGGATTTCCTGGCGAAGAGTTGTTTTCCTTGGAATGGTACTGGCAGCAGGAATGAGCTGGGTTTCGGAAAGGCCGGGCGGACAGGAACCGGCTGCCGCTGAAACAGAGTATGTCCCGTACGCTCTGGATGATACGCTCAAGGAACAGATCCGCGTGCAGGCACAGATCGAAGGGATCGAAGAGAAGGTCAATGATTTATATGCGCTCGTGATGGTGGAAAGCGGCGGAAGCGGGGAAGACGTGTTCCAGGCCAGCGAATCGCTCGGGCTGAAGCCGGATTCCTTATCACGGGATGAATCCATTCAGCAAGGTGTCCGTTACTATGCCCAGCTCTTAAACGAAGGAAGTGCTCTTGGAGCGGATCAGGACTGCATATTCCAGGCATACAATTATGGAAAAGATTTTCTGTATTACGCTGCGGACCGGGGCGGGACCTATTCGTTCGAAATGGCGCAGGAGTATGCGGCGCAAAAAGCCGATCATGCACGTGTGGACTACAATAATCCGATCGCCGTATCTGAAAACGGAGGCTGGCGCTATGCCTACGGCAATATGTTCTATGTGCAGCTGATCCATCAGGCACTTGATGCTCTGGATGAATGAAAAAGAAGGAATGGTTAAATTCCTTCCTTCGTGCCGGATCGTATTATTTTTTTTCTTCGCTGGGCACCACGACTGCCAGGCCGCCCAGTGCGCTTTCCTTCAATTCCATCGGCAGCTTGATCCCGGTCAGGTTCATCGTTTTGACCACCATATCGAAGCTGACCCGGTTTTTCTTCACGTTCCGCAGATATTTCGCCAGTCTTGCCGCATCGATCGCTCTTTGCGCGGCAACCGCGTTGCGTTCGATGCAAGGGATCATAACATATCCGCCGACCGGATCGCACGTCAGCCCTAAGTGATGCTCGAGACCGATCTCTGCCGCACATTCGATCTGCGAGTTGGTCTGTCCCTGAAGATAGGCGATCATGGCCGCTCCCATGGAGCAGGCAGCCCCTACCTCGGCCTGACAGCCGGCTTTCGCGCCGGAAATCGTCGCATTGTACTGAATGAGGTTGCCGATCAGCCCAGCTATCTTCAGGCCTTTGATCAGCTTGCTTTTCGGATAGCCCAGATCATAGGCGTAATGGTAGAGCAGGGCCGGGATCACGCCGCAGCTGCCCATGGTCGGCGCTGTCACGACGATCCCTCCGGCCGCGTTTTGTTCGCTGGCCGCATAGGCATAGCTTGCGAGCAGGAGCGCATTCTGTTCGGTCAGGTCATCGCAGCTTTTGGCGGACTGATTGAGAGCGCTGGCGACCCGGTCGAGCTTCAAGGAGCCGGGCAGCACGCCGGTTTTCGATAATCCTTTTTTGACACTTTTGATCATGGCGCTGTAGATCGATTTCATGTAGGTATCGAAATCCTTGTCTTCCACCTGGTCGACATATTCGTCGAAAGTGAGATGATTCTGCTTGCAGTAGGCATGGATCTCGTCCATGGTCGTATGAGGGTACAGCTTTTTTGATTCCAGCGCCTTTTCGCCGTCCCGTTCGATCTTTCCGCCGCCGATCGATACGAAAGAATGGACGGCTTTCACTTCGTCGTTTTCATAGACCTTGAATTCCATCGTATTCGGATGTTCGACCGGTGTCTTATAGTCGAAACGGATCTCGTTGGGCACTGGTTTCAGCGTTTTCTGAATGATCATATCGGTCAGGTGGCCTTTGCCTGTAAATGCCAGGGAACCGAACAGCGTCACTTCCACTTTTTGGGCATCCGGATAGGTTTCTTTGATATATTGTGCGGCACGCATCGGACCAAAGGTGTGGGACGAGCTTGGTCCGGGGCCGATCTTGTAAATTTCTTTAATTGTCTGCATTGTATTCACTTCTCCTTTCCTATTATACTTGCTTCCTGCAAAATGTTGGGATGAAAACAGTTTTCATTGATTGTTGAAAAAACATGAAAACAATTCTTGATTTTGTGTGATTCTTTGGGTATCATTAGGACATATTATGGGAGGAACTAAGGACTATGAAAGGTAACATGTGGAAAGTGCTTGCGTCCGGCGCTATGGCAGCTGCAATGCTTGCAGGATGCTCTTCAGGTGCCGGAGGAAACGGCGGCGCAGAAGGAAAAACATTAAATGAGGGGGATACTGTCAAGATCGGTCTCAACTTTGAGCTCAGCGGCGATGTATCAAGCTACGGCCAGGCGGAACGCAATGCGGCGCAGCTTGCGATCGAACAGTACAACGCCCGTACAGATACGAAGTTCAAGGCGGAAGGCGTTGAAGTGGACGATAAAGGCGATGCGGCAGAAAGTACGACCCAGGCAATCAAGCTCTGTACAGAGGATGGTGTTGCGGCGATCGTAGGTCCTGCAACTTCCGGCGCCTCGATCGCGACTTATGCGGTTGCGGATGAAAACAACGTACCGGTCATTTCGCCAAGTGCCACACAGGTGGATGCGATGATGAACGGGGATACCGCTTACGAATACGCATGGCGTGTATGCTTCGAGGATTCCTATCAGGGAGCGGCAATGGCTATTTACGCAGCAGATACGCTCAACTGCAAAAAAGCGGCAGTCATCAATGAAACATCCGACTACGGTCAGGGTCTTGCCAGCCAGTTCGAGGAAACATTCAAGGAACACGGCGGCGAGGTCGTGGCGCACGAACAATACAATGCGGGCGATACCGACTTTGCATCCATGCTGACTTCCATGAAAAGCAAGGATTTCGATGTTCTTTATATCGCAGGATACTATTCCGAAGCCGGCCTGATCATCAAACAGGCCCGTACAGACGGAATCGACTGCCCGATCGTCGGCGCGGACGGATTCGAATCCGAAGTGCTTTCCGAGCTTGCCGGAAAGGAAAACCTGAACCAGGTATGGTATACGACAGCGTATACGACGGTGGACGCTTCGGACGAACTGAATGCATTCATCGATGCGTATAAAGCGAAATACGATGAAACGCCGAATATGTTCTCCGCCCTTGCTTACGACGCGACAAATCTTGTTCTCGACCAGCTTGAAGCGACCGGCAAGACAGGCGCCGAACTGAACGAAGCCATCAAGAAAGCTGAATTCACAGGAATCACAGGAACGTTCAAATTTGACGAAAAAACACATACACCGATCAAGAGCGTAATGGTCGTTAACCAGGTTGACGGTGTACAGACAGAGGCAACGGAAGTATCGGTTGACTAAATAGCCTTTGCATGATTAAAGGGGAAGCAATTTCCCCTTTTTTCCAATTCAGAAAGAGAGTGAAAAAATGAGCCAATTTCTTCAACAAATCGTAAACGGGCTTTCGCTGGGAAGCATTTACGCTCTGGTCGCGCTCGGATACACGATGGTGTACGGTATCATCAAGCTGATCAACTTCGCGCACGGCGATGTATATATGATCGGCGCGTATGTGGCATTTATCGTGACGACCTATTTCGGGTTCGGTTTTTTTCCGGCCCTGATCATGTGCATGGTCGTTTGCGGCATCCTGGGCGTGCTGATCGAGCGGATCGCCTATCGGCCTTTGCGCCATGCGCCGCGGATCACCGCGCTGATCACAGCCATCGGTGTATCGTATGTCATCGAATATACGACAGCCTACTTCATGGGCTCGGAAAAGCGCACGTATCCGCAGCTGCTTTCCAACGCATCCTTTAATCTGGGTCCGATCAAGATCACGACCCAGCAGATCTATATTTTTGTGATCACGATCGTTTTGATGCTGATCCTGCAGTTTATTATTCAGAAAACAAAAATGGGCCGTGCCATGCGTGCTGTGAGCACCGATGAGAACGCTGCCGAGCTCATGGGCATTTCGGTCGATACGACCATTTCATTTACATTTTTGATCGGTTCGGCCCTGGCCGGAGCCGGCGGTATCCTGGTCGGCATTTATTACAATTCCATCAACCCGCTCATGGGGATGGTGCCGGGCCTGAAAGCGTTCATTGCAGCCGTATTCGGCGGTATCGGAAGCATTCCGGGCGCCTTGATCGGCGGTCTGTTCATCGGTATGGCCGAAACGATGGTCGTCGCCTACGGAAGCTCGCTGTACCGCGATGCGATCGTTTACGCGATCCTGATCATTGTCCTGATCGTCAAGCCGACCGGTCTATTAGGAAAGAATCAGAGAGAGAAGGTGTAGAGCATGACAAAAAGCGTATTCAACAAGATCAATCTGATGTGGATCGTCCTGATCGTCGTTCTTTATGTCGTGCTTTCCACGATGATGAATGTAGGGATCATCAATTCCTACTACAAGATCACGCTGTTCAATATTTGTATCAACGTGATGCTGGCTGTTTCGCTGAACCTGGTCATCGGTATCTGCGGACAGTTCTCGCTCGGACATGCCGGGTTCATGTGCATCGGAGCCTACAGCGCCGGCGTCATCACGAAAATGATGCCGAACTATTTCGGACTTCTGATCGGCCTGCTTGTCGGCTTTGCGATCTCGATCGTAGCCGCGCTGATCGTCTCGGTTCCGACCTTGCGTCTGAAAGGGGACTATCTGGCTATCGCGACCCTTGGCTTTGCGGAAATCATCCGTATCCTCGTGCAGAACATGAAGATCACCAACGGAGCGGCCGGCCTGAGCGGCATCCCGCCGTTAACGACATTCCCGCTGCTGCTGCTCGGTGTCGTGGTCACGATCGTCGTGTGCTCGAACTTTACACGTTCGGCTCCAGGACGTGCGTGCATCGCGGTGCGCGAGGATGAGATCGCAGCCGAAGCGATGGGGATCAACACGACAAAATACAAGGTCCTCGCGTTTGTGATCGGAGCGATCCTAGCCAGCGCGGCCGGCGCGTTGTTTGCGTGCAATTTCTATGTCATCAAACCGACGCAGTTCACGTTCAACAAATCGATCGATATCCTTGTGATGGTCGTGTTCGGAGGCATGGGAAGCATGACAAGCTCGGTGCTTGCTGCCATTGCGATCGGTCTGCTGAATATGATCCTGCAGAATTTTACCGATATCCGTATGATCCTGTATGGAGCGATCCTTGTGATCATGATGATCTTCAAGCCGGACGGTCTGTTCGGCGATCGGGAAATTTCGCTCACGAAGATCATGGCGAAAAGAAAAGCGAAAAAGGAGGCACGCTGATGGAACCGGTTCTTGAAGTCAAAAACCTGACAAAAAATTTCGGCGGTCTTTGTGCGGTTTCCAATGTCTCGATGGAAATCATGCCGGGAGAGCTGATCGGGCTGATCGGGCCGAACGGCGCCGGAAAAACGACCTTGTTCAATTTGCTTACGGGCGTATACGAACCGAGCGAAGGTCTGATCGAAATGAATGTGGACGGGTCGAAAAAACAGATCGGCGGCCTGAAGCCGTACAAGATCACGGACTACGGGGTTGCCCGCACTTTTCAGAACATTCGTCTGTTCAAATCGATGACCGTTCTTGAAAATGTCCAGGTGGCAATGCACCGCAATATCCGCTACGGCACGATGACCGCGCTTCTCCGGCTGCCGAAATATTATTCGGAAGAGCGCTGGGTCAGAGAAAAAGCGGAGGAATATTTAAAAGAGGTGGGACTGTACGGCAAGCGCAATGAACTGGCTACCAATCTTCCTTATGGAGAGCAGCGGCGTCTGGAAATTGCCAGGGCCCTGGCGATCCAGCCGAAGATCCTGTATCTGGACGAGCCAGCTGCCGGTATGAATCCGCAGGAAACGGCCGATCTGACAAACCTGATCCATAAGATCCGGGAAAAGTATAATTTAACAGTTATCCTGATCGAGCATGATATGTCGCTTGTCATGAATATATGCGAGCGGATCTATGTGCTCGACTACGGAAAGATGATTGCCAACGGCACGCCGGATGAAATCAAGAACAACGAGTTTGTCATCAAGGCATATCTTGGAGAGGAGATCTGATATGACAGCGATGCTTGAAGTGAAAGATCTGCACGTGCATTACGGCATGATCGAGGCGCTCAAGGGAGTTTCCCTGAAAGTGGAAGAGGGACAGATCGTTTCTCTGATCGGCGCCAACGGGGCCGGAAAGACCACGCTGCTGCAGTCGATCAGCGGTATTGTCAAAAAAAGCGCGGGAGACGTCGTATTCCTCGGTCAGGATATTTACAAGATGTCGCCCCAGAAAATTGTTGCGCTCGGTCTGACCCAGGTCCCGGAGGGCCGGCGCATCTTTACGGGACTTTCTGTATACGAAAACCTGATGATGGGTGCATACTTAAGAAAAGATAAAAAGGGAATTGAAGAGGATATTCAGAAGATCTATAAACAGTTTCCGATCCTTGAACAAAGAAAGAACCAGGATGCTTCCACGTTGTCGGGCGGCGAACAGCAGATGCTTGCTATGGGACGTGCGCTCATGGCAAGACCGAAGCTGCTGCTTCTTGACGAACCGAGCATGGGGCTTGCGCCGATCCTGGTAAAGGAGATCTTCTCGATCGTTCAGGAAATCAACCGTACCGGAACGACGGTCCTGCTTGTGGAGCAGAACGCGAAGATGGCTTTGTCGATCGCGGACTACGCCTATGTTCTTGAGACCGGAAAGGTCGTGCTGAGCGGAACGGGAAAAGATCTGATCGAATCCCCGGATATTCAGAAAGCCTATTTAGGAGGATAAGATGTTTAAAGTAAAAGATTTTATGACAACGGATGTCATTACGTGCGAACCGGACGAAAAGATCACGAAAGTCATCGATCTGATGAATTCGAAAAAGATCCATCGTCTGCCTGTTGTGGATCCGGACGGAAAACTGCTCGGGATCATCACTGAAGGGATGATCGCGGGGGCGAATAATTCAGCGACCTCGCTGTCGATCTTTGAACTGAATTACCTGCTGTCGAAGACCGATGTCAAGACTGTGATGATCAAAAATGTGATCTCGATCGATGAAAACGAGCTCATGGAAGCGGCGGCCCAGAAGATGCTGCAGCATGATATCGGATGTCTTCCGGTCGTGAACGGCTCGAAAAAAGTGGTCGGGATCCTGACGCAGAACGATATTTTCAAAAGTTTTCTTGATGTCCTTGGATGGGAACATACCGGATCGCGGATCACGCTGGAAGTAAAAGACGAGATCGGGGCCCTGGAAAAGATTTCCCGGATCTTTGCGGACAACCATATCAGCATTTCCAATATTGGTGTGTATTCATCCAAAGACGGAGTGGCGAGCATGGTCATCCGCAGCGATGCCAAAGAAGTGGATGGAATCAGAAAAGCGCTCGAGGATGGCGGATATACTGTCCGTGAAGCGATCCTGGTCCAGTAGATACGACATGAAAAATAAGACCCGTCACAAGCGGGTCGTATTTTTTGGAACTCTATTTTTTATAGGAGCTTAGATCATCCGGAAACGGGACGGACTGCAGCGTATCGTAATCGCTGACATGGATCACTGCACGGACCGAGGAGTCGATCGAGGTGCTGCTGATTTTCTGATGAATATCGCAGTCAAGCTTCATATACGTGACAATGCTGTCTTCGATCTTTGCTTCCAGGACCGCATGATCGATCGTGACCGAACCATAGGAGTCAAGAATGCTGGCCAGTGTATGCTCGTCAATGTCGAAGCGGTACGTTCCGTCCTCCTCCTTTTCGGCTCTGGTGAACAGTTTTTCGAGTTCGTCATCGCTCATGTCCAGGAACGGGTCAAGATTTGTCAGTTTTGAATCGGCGCTCAATCCGATCTTGTCGGCTGTGCTCTGTGTTTTGGTTCCGAGCGAATTCAGATAAGTTCTTCCGTCTTTGATATAAAAATCGAGAAAGTTGTTCTGGGTCCTTCCGCCCGCTTTCAGATCGGTCGTAAGAGCGAGTTCGAGCTGCTCTTTCTGATCGAAGCAGAGATCGGCAAGGATCTCGCCCGGATCGTCCTGATCCATGAGGATGTCTGCGCGGATATGGGCCGAATCGGCCTGGAAAGTGTGATGCAGGGCATTGAAGAATTCAAGCGTGTATTGTTTCGTATCCGTCCCTGAGCATGCGCTCAGGGAAAAACAAAGAAACAGTGATATGATGAAACCAGTTATTTTTTTCATATAGGCCTCCGTTTGTGCCATTTTAAAATGAAAAAGGGTAACTGTCAAAGAAAGGACACTTATTATGGTTGTTGTATATTACGGAAATCATTTTGCGCAAAGAGATAAAATTGCTGCAGTTCTTGATCAACTGCAGGTATCCTACATTGAGATCGGCGAGGACAGCCTTGAGCAGACGATGGAACAGATCCTGAATTCGCAGGGAAGCGAGCCGGCCCAAAGCGATCAGGAAATCTTCCTGTATTTTTCCGACATGGATATTGAAGAGATCACGAAAATCGACCAGGCTCTGAAGGAGGCCGGGATCCATGTTCTTCACAAAGCTGTAAAAACAGATACGAACATCACCTGGAAACTGGGCGATCTGCTCGAACACATCCGCGAGGAAGCCTCTTATTTTAAAAAAAGGGAAAAGCTGAGAAGCCTCGTATCCGATCCGGATCCGGTGCTGACCAGCACCAATCCGAAATATATGAATCTGATGGTCATGTGCTACGAGCTTCTCGAGGAAACCGGTGTTCCTGAAAAAATGTATGACAAAGCCATTGAACTGATCGAAACATTTCCGAAAAGCGATGCCTGAGACGCACCGCTTTTTTTGCGCACGTTTCCATACAATGTGATATGGTAAGGTCATGAAAAAGATAACCATAGGAATTTTAGCGCATGTCGATGCCGGCAAAACGACATGCATCGAAAGCATGCTGTATACCAGCCATGAAATAAAAAAAGCAGGCCGGGTCGATCATCAGGACTCGATGCTCGATTATGACGTGCAGGAGCGCGAGCGGGGCATTACGATCTATTCGAAACAGACCCGCTTTCAATGGAACGGATGCGAGATCTATGTGATCGATACGCCCGGCCATATCGACTTTTCGACAGAAATGGAACGCAGCCTCCAGGTCCTTGATCTGGCCATCCTGCTGATCAATGCGCAGGATGGTGTGCAGGCCCATACAGAAACGATCTGGGAATGTCTGACAAGATATCATATCCCGACGATCATTTTTGTCAATAAGATGGACATTTCCTTCAGGACACAGGATGAGCTCATGGCCGATCTGGAAAAGAAACTGTCCGATAACTGTGTGGATATGGATGGAGCAGACCATGAAGAGAAGCTGGCCATGGTCAACGATGAAATGCTCAACGCATACAGCGAAAAAGGAACGATCCCTCTTTCGCTCCTGCAGGAATCCTTGTACAAAAGAGAATGGTTTCCGGTCTATTTCGGGAGCGCATTGAAGCACGAAGGGATCGCTGCGCTGCTCGATGCCGTCACCGATCTGGCGTTTGATCGGGAATACCCGGACGAGTTTGGCGCCAGGGTGTTCAAGATCAATGAGGACGGGATCGTTATGGTCAAGATCACAGGAGGCATGCTGAGGCCCAAAGACGTGGTCAATGACGAAAAGATCGATCAGATCCGTTCATACTCCGGAGAAAAATATACGCTCCTGCACCAGGCGCAGGCCGGCGATGTGGTCGGGCTGAAAGGTAACCTGAGCATGCGCACCGGGCAGGGACTTGGCTTCGAAAAAGACCAGCAGGAGTCTTTGCTGAGCGCGTGCCTTGAATACGATCTGCTGCTGCCGGCAGGAACAGACGCATTGATGCTGTGGCCGTACTGCGAAAAACTGGCCAGGGAAGATCCGCAGCTGCAGCTGACCTATCACGAGCATTCGAAGACGATCTCGCTTTCTTTGATGGGCGAGGTGCAGAAGGAGATCCTGCAGAAAAAGATCGAGGAACAGACAGGAATCCATGTCGGCTTCACCCAGGGAAAGGTCGTGTTCAGGGAGACGATCGAAAACGAGGAATACGGGGTCGGGCATTTCGAGCCGCTGCGCCATTATGCCGAAGTGCATGTTCTGCTCGATCCTTTGCCGGCAGGAAGCGGGATCCGGATCGTAAACGAGAACCGGATCGAAAACCTGTCTCTTGGCTGGCAGCAGCAGATCATGAATGCGCTGCACTACCGTCACAGAGGCGTGCTGACCGGATCGGAATTAACGGATGTGAAGATCTGTTTCATCGCGGCGCGAGGCAATCAGAAGCATACATCGGCCCAGGATTTCAGCCAGGCAGCCAGACGGGCTGTCCGGCAGGCGCTGCGCAAAGGCAGATCCATCCTGCTCGAACCGTACTATGAATTTGAGATCGGGACGCCGGCCGGATCGCTTTCCAGGGTACTGTATGAGCTTGATCAGATGAAAGCTGATTTTGAGATCAGCAGCAGCGAAGACGACATGACGATCATCCGCGGAAAAGGGGCCGTGCGTCTGTTCATGAATTTTCAGAGCAGCCTGTATGCGCTGACAAAAGGACGAGGCCGCTTTATTCCCC
This sequence comes from Erysipelotrichaceae bacterium OPF54, assembly GCA_022834735.1. GTDB lineage: Bacteria > Bacillota_I > Bacilli_A > Erysipelotrichales > Erysipelotrichaceae > Dubosiella. Next base: position 2,304,880 of record BQKD01000001.1, on the reverse strand, counting down.
GCAGCATTTCATATGGCGCGTGCCGGGAACAGGCACAGATCGTCGAACAGAGCGGGTACGATCCGGACAGCGATCTTCGCAATCCGACCGGTTCGGTATTCTGCGCCCAGGGGTCGGGCTACTATGTTCCATATGACGAGGTGGAGGAGCATATGCATCTGCATCCGCTCGAGATCGAAAATACGACAACATACAAAGCGGTGCGCTACACGATCAACGACGAGGAAGCAAAACGGGTGTTCGAAATGACAAGCGGGCGCAATCAAAACGAGAAGAAAAAAGTGATCCCGCATAAAAAGGTCAAAGCCGATCTTTCGTTCGAGGAAGTGAAGATCGAGCCGAAAAAGCCGCAGTGTCTGATCGTGGACGGATACAATATGATCTACAGCTGGTCTTCTCTCAAGGATCTGGCGCGCGTCGATTACGATGCGGCCAGAGAGCGGCTGATCGATGCCTTGTCCAATTATCAGGGATACAAAGGGATCGAGGTGTATGTTGTATTCGATGCCTACCGGCGCGCAGAAAATCCCGGCGTGCGCAATGAAATAAGAGGAAAGCTCAATATCGTGTTTACGAAATACGGACAGACGGCCGATTCCTATATCGAACGTCTGGTCCATGATCTGAAAAAGAAATATTCGCTGATCGTGGCTACCTCGGACGGCCTGATCCAGAATGCTATCCTGGCTCAGGGAGCGACAAGGCTGTCGGCGCGCGAGCTGGAAGGCCGTGTCATGCGGACCAATACGATTGCGTTCGGGCATATGAACAATCCGTTCTAGGACGATCAAGCAAAACAAAACTTTAATCAAAGCAGAAAAAGCCTGTTCTCACGGAAAGATGACAGGCTTTTATTATGGCAAAAATAGGAATTTTATGGGATAGCTTAAAAAAATCCTTTATAGTATATAGAAAAATGAAGAAAATTTCAACATTTCGTTTGACAAAGTGGACAAGGGTTGCTAATATAATAAATTGCAAAATAGTCTGAAAAAATCAGCATTTATCAGCGAACAGACAACGAAAGGATGGCGCACATGGATAGCAACAAAGCGTATCACATTGTCTCTTGCGGAAATAAATCCTCCCGGCGAGACTACTCTAAAGTAAGCGGTAAATTAGAGCTGCCTAATCTGGTAGAAATTCAAACCGATTCATTCGAATGGTTTACCCGCCAAGGTATTCAGGAGGTTTTCGAAGAGATTTATCCCATTGAAAACTACGGTAAAAATATCAAACTGAATTTTCTACGTTATCATTTTGACAAACCAAAATACAGCGCGGAAGAATCAATGTATAGAGAATGTAACTATGCCGCACCGTTATATGCAGACATGGAACTTGAGATCACCGATCCGGAAACCGGTGAAGTGCGGACAAAGCAGGAGGAAGTGTATTTAGGCGACTTCCCGCTCATGACCGAAACAGGTACTTTTATTATCAATGGTGCGGAGCGTGTTATCGTCAGCCAGATCGTACGTTCTCCAGGAGCCTACTTTACAGAAGCCTATGATGAAAAGACAGGTAAACAGAACTACAACTGCGAACTGATCCCTAGCCGCGGAACATGGCTCGAGTTCATGACCGAACAGAAAAAGACGATGACAGGCCGTACGATCAATGTGTCGATCGACCGCCGGCGCAAGATCCTGTTCTCGATCTTCTTCAAAGCGCTCGGCATGTCGTTCGGGATCGAGAAAAACGACAACGCGTTCGACACGGCCGATCTCGAAACGTTCCTGAGCGCGCTGGGCCGTCAGATCGAGGATCCGGCTGTGGACGAGGAAAACCGGGAATACATGAACATGTATCTCGAGCTGTACAATGCCTTCTTCGGAAAATACGAGGAAATCGAAAATACTCTGCTCAATGATAAAGTGAAAACGACCGAGGAGGCGCTGCTTTCGTTCTATGAAAACCAGCGCAGCGATGAGATCCCGACCCTGGACGGATCCATCTCCCTCATGCAGGCCAAGTTTTTCGATCACCGCCGCTATGATCTGACAAGCGCAGGACGCTACAAGCTGCGCAAGAAGCTCAATGCGTTTGCGCGCATGATGAACAATACGCTTGCGTATGACATTGTCGATACGGATGGCAATGTGGTTATGGAAAAAGGTACGCATGTTGCCCGCAACGAACGCAACGAACTGCGTGAAGTGCTGGCAAAAGGCGGCTATATGAATCCGTATCCGTTCCGTTCCGAATTTCATGAAGAAGATATCGTGACGATCCCGGTATCCTACAATCAGGGCCTGATCGGACGTGTGCTCGCGCAGGATGTGACAGTAAACGATACGCTGCTCGAACAGGGCACGGTATTGACCGAAAACGATATCGAGGCTCTCAAAGGCGTGATCGAGGAAGTGAAGATCTACGCAGGGATCATCGCGAAAAAAGTGGCTCTTACACCGGAAAACTTCACGGCTGTTATGAATTACGGCCAGCGTCTGTTTGCACTTGGACGTCTGACAAACCGCAACGGTGCCGATCTGATGGATGACGAGTTCGATCTGGTCGTACCGCGCTATACGGTCGGAGTGACGCCGGATCGTCTGGATGATGCTGTGCTTCTTTCGCTGCAGCAGCGTGCGGGCGAAGAAGAGATCAATGCATGGCTCATTGGTTCGGCCCAGCAGGAAATCGAAGTGGTCGACAAGGATGAGCAGATCATCAGGATCGTCGGAAACGATCCGTTCGCTCAGCGTCATACGATCACGATGGCCGATATCTATGCGTTCTTCGGATATGATCTGAATGTCATGGACGGTATCGGCGAGACCGACGATATCGATATGCTCGGAAACCGTCGTATCCGTGCGGTCGGCGAACTGATCCAGAACCAGTTCAGGATCGGTCTTTCGCGTATGGAACGTGTCGTAAAAGAGCGGATGTCCATTCAGGAACTTGACAGCCTGACACCAAGAAAGCTGACGAATATCCGTCCGCTCACGGCAGCGATCAAGGAATTTTTCTCCAGTTCGCAGCTGTCCCAGTTCATGGATCAGCAGAACCCGCTTGCCGAACTGACCAACAAGCGCCGTATTTCCGCGCTTGGACCTGGCGGTCTGTCGCGTGAGCGTGCCGGATTCGAGGTTCGTGACGTTCACTCGTCTCACTATGGACGGATCTGTCCGATCGAGACGCCAGAAGGACCAAACATCGGTTTGATCTCCAACCTGACAACTTACGCAAAGATCAACGAATACGGATTTATCCAGACGCCGTATCGTATTGTAAATAAAGATGGAACTGTACAGGAAAAAGCGATCTATCTTTCGGCTGATGAAGAAGCGGATTATGTGATCGCCCAGGCCAACGAGGTTCGTGACGGCCGCCTGATCAACGATCGTGTCGTGGCTCGTAAAAACGGCGATACGATCATCGCGTCCCGGGAAGAAGTAGAGCTGGCCGACGTGTCCCCGAAACAGATCGTTTCTGTCGCGACAGCATGCGTTCCTTTCCTGGAAAATGACGATGCGTCCCGCGCCCTCATGGGTGCCAACATGCAGCGTCAGGCCGTGCCTCTGCTCGTTCCTCATTCGCCGTTCGTCGGTACCGGCATCGAGCACAAGATCGCAAAGGATTCCGGTGTCGGGATCGTTGCCAAGCAGGATGGAACGGTATCGTATGTCGATTCGCTGCGCATTGTCGTAACGGACAAGGAAGGAACCGATCATTCCTACCAGCTGCGCAAATTTGCGCGCAGCAACGCGTCCACATCGATCAACCAGAGACCGATCGTCAAATTCGGCGAAGAAGTCAAGAAGGGCGATATCCTTGCCGACGGACCAAGTATGGAAAACGGCGAGCTTGCTCTTGGACAGAACGTAACGATCGCGTATATGACATGGTACGGATATAACTACGAGGATGCCATTATCATGTCCGAACGGATGGTCAGCGATGACGTGTACACTTCGATCCATATCGAGGAATACGATATCGACTGCCGCGACACGAAGCTTGGCCCGGAAGAAATTACCCGCGACATTCCGAACGTGGGCGAAAACGCAGTGCGCAAGCTCGACAAGGACGGAATCATCATGGTGGGTGCCGAAGTAAAAGAAGGCGACATCCTGGTCGGAAAAGTAACGCCGAAAGGACAGTCGGAAGTTTCTCCGGAAGAGAAGCTGCTTCTTGCGATCTTTGGCGAAAAATCCCGCGAGGTGCGCGATAATTCCCTGAAGGTGCCTCATGGCGGTGCCGGAATCGTGCACTCGGTACGTATCTTCAAACGAGGAGACGGATCGGATCTGCCTCCTGGAGTCAATGAACGTGTCAAGGTGTATATCGTTCAGAAACGTAAGATTTCCGAAGGGGACAAAATGTCCGGACGTCACGGAAACAAAGGTGTCATCTCGAAGATCCTGCCGATCGAAGATATGCCGTTTACACAGGATGGAACACCGATCGATATCATTTTGAACCCGTTTGGTGTGCCTAGCCGTATGAATATCGGGCAAATCCTGGAGATCCATCTCGGATATGCCGCAAAGAAACTGAATCAGAAATTCGCGACACCGGTATTTGACGGTGTATCCAATGAAGAACTGGCTTCGATCATGAAGGAAGCCCAGATGACAAAAGACGGAAAACAGGTGCTGCGCGACGGCCAGACCGGTCTGCCGTTCGACGAACGGATCTCTGTCGGTGTCATGTATATGATCAAGCTGGCCCACATGGTCGACGACAAGTTGCATGCGCGTGCCACAGGCCCTTATTCTCTTGTGACCCAGCAGCCGTTAGGTGGTAAGGCACAGAACGGCGGACAACGTTTCGGAGAGATGGAGGTGTGGGCTCTTGAGGCCTATGGTGCGAGCCATACGCTCCAGGAGATCCTGACGATCAAATCCGATGATATCCAGGGCCGTATCAAAACCTACGAAGCCATCATCAAGGGCAAGGATATTCCTGAACCAGGTATTCCTGAATCGTTCCGCGTCCTGATGCACGAGCTCCAGGGTCTTGCGATCGATGTCCGCCTGCTCGACAAGGAAGGCAACGAAGTGGATATCACCAATGACGATGACGAACATGTTGTCGTCCATGAAACAGAAGTATTCGAACATCCGGAAAACGAAAAGCTCGAAAACGATATTGAGCCGAAGGAGGATATCATCGATGTGGATATCAACGGCACCGATCTTGATTCCATTGATCTCGATGATGCCGTCAATGCCCAGGACAATATCGACGAAGATGTCGTTGAAGATGTAGATGATAATATAGAAGAGGAGGCGTAAGTCCAGAATGAGTATTAACAATTTTGCCTCGATCCAGGTCCAGCTGGCCAGTCCTGAAACGATCCTGAAATGGTCTCATGGCGAAGTAACCAAGCCGGAGACCATCAACTATCGTTCTCAGAAGGCAGAAAAGGACGGTTTGTTCTGCGAACGCATTTTCGGTCCGACAAAAGACTGGGAATGTGCGTGCGGAAAATATAAAAAAGTACGTTTTAAAGGAGTCGTATGCGATCGCTGCGGTGTCGAGATCACCAAATCGAGCGTGCGCCGCGAACGCATGGGGCATATTGCGCTCGCCGCTCCGGTAGCCCATATCTGGTATCTGCGCGGGATCCCGAGCCGCATGGCGCTGCTTCTCGATGTAACGCCGAAGCAGCTCGAGGAAGTCGTATACTTCGTAAGCTATATCGTTACGGATCCGAAAGATTCGGGCCTGGCTTACAAGCAGGTGCTTTCCGAGCGAGAGTATCGTGAAAACATGGCCATTTACGGAATGAGCGGATTTACCGCTCAGACCGGGGCTGAAGCGGTGCTTCGTCTGCTCAAGGATGTCGATCTGGAAAAGGAATACGAGGAAGTGCAGACGGCGCTGGAAAAAGCGCAGGGCGAAAAGCGCAAAAAGCTGATTAAACGTCTGGATACGATCAATGCGTTCCGTCATTCGGACAACAAGCCGGAATGGATGATCCTGACGAATATTCCGGTCATCCCGCCTGATCTGCGCCCGATGCTTCAGCTGGACGGCGGACGTTTCGCAACAAGCGATCTGAACGATCTGTATCGTCGTGTCATTACACGAAACAATCGTCTGCGCAAGCTGCTCGAGCTCGGAACTCCGAATATTATCGTGCAGAACGAAAAGCGTATGCTTCAGGAAGCGGTGGATGCTCTGATCGATAACGGACGCCGTTCCAAACCAATCACGGGTGCTGGCGGCCGGGCGCTCAAGTCGCTGTCCCATTCCCTGAAAGGTAAGCAGGGACGTTTCCGTCAGAACCTGCTTGGCAAGCGTGTCGACTTCTCGGGACGTTCGGTTATCGCGGTCGGACCGGATCTGAAAATGTATCAGTGCGGTATTCCTCGTGAAATGGCGATCAATCTGTTCAACCCGTTCATCATCAACGAGATCGTCAACGAGAAACTGGCGACCAATCCGAAAAACGCGGAAAAGCTGATCGAACGCCGCGACCCTCGGATCTGGGATGCGGTGGAAAAAGTGATCGACGGCTATCCGGTCCTGATGAACCGTGCGCCGACGCTGCACCGTCTGGGTATCCAGGCCTTCCTTCCAAAGCTGGTCGAAGGGCGCGCTATGCGTCTGCATCCACTTGTATGTACGGCGTTCAACGCGGATTTTGACGGTGACCAGATGGCCATCCACGTTCCGCTCAGCGAAGAGGCGCGAGCCGAAGCGCTGATCATGATGCTCGGTTCCCACAATATCCTTGGTCCTAAGGATGGCAAGCCAATTGTTACGCCGGGCCAGGACATGGTCATGGGAAACTTCTATCTGACCATGGAGGAAACGAAACAGGAGCTTTTTGATGAAGCGAAACGCTATGAGGAGTCCAATTGTCCTCTGGAAGCGGCGAACTGGAAACGGTTTGCCGAAAATGAAGGAAACGTGTACGCCAACGAAGAGGAAGTTCGTCTGGCTTACCAGATCGGACAGGTCCATCTTCATTCCCGTATCGCGGTGCCTGTTCGCGGCATGCATAAAACTTCGTTCGATGACGCGCATGCCAACGATTATCTCGTGACAACGGTCGGCAAGATCATCTTCAACGGAATGTTCCCGGCTGACTTCCCGTTCCTGAACGAGGTCAGCGGCGAAAACTTCAAAAAGACCCCGGACAAGTATTTTGTAGCGCCGGGCAATGATATCAAGGCGTACATTGAGAGCCTTCCGATCACGCCAGCCTTCAAGAAAAAAGATCTTGGAAGCATTATTGCGGAAGTGTTCAAACGTTACTCGGTCGATGAAACGGCGGAGATCCTTGACCAGATCAAATCGCTTGGATTCAAATATTCGACGACGGCAGGGATCACGGTTGCCCTTTCGGATATCGAGGTCGCGCCAAATAAGGAAAAACACGTCGAGGAAGGCCGTCAGAAGGCGGATGCCTTGAAAAAGATGCAGCAGAAAGGTCTGCTGACACTGCCTGAATGGGAATCCCGTCTGAACAAGATGTGGGATACTGTAAAAGACGGTATCGCGGATGAGCTAATGGCAAACATGCCTCGCAAGAACCCGATCTTCATGATGAGCGAGTCGGGTGCGCGCGGTAACAAACAGAACTTTACCCAGCTGGCTGGTATGCGTGGTCTGATGGCCCGCCCTGGTCATGGAAAGAGCCGTCATGGCGAATTCGTTCCTTCGATCATCGAGGTGCCGATCTATTCGTGCTTCCGTGAAGGTCTGAACGTGTCCGAGTTCTTTATCAGTACGCACGGTGTGCGTAAAGGTCTGACCGACACGGCCCTGAAAACAGCGGAGTCAGGATATCTGACGCGTCGTCTGGTCGATGTGGCACAGGATGTCATCATTAAAGAAGACGACTGCGGTACCGATAAAGGGTACTGGGTCGAGACGCTGATCGACCGCAAGACAAACACGGTCATCGAAGAGCTGAAAGATCGTCTGGTCGGCCGTTACTCGAAACAGGATGTTGTCGATCCGGAAACGGGCGAGGTCATTATTGAAAGCGACCAGTACATTACGGATGCGATCGCGCAGAAGATCGTGGATACAGGCATCAAAGGCATGTATATCCGTTCGCCGTTCACATGCAAGTCGACGATGGGTATCTGCCGCAAGTGCTATGGCAAGAACATGGCAACGGGCAAGGATGTCGAGGTCGGCGAAGCGGTCGGTATCATGGCTGCCCAGTCGATTGGCGAGCCAGGTACGCAGCTGACCATGCGTACATTCCATACGGGCGGTGTTGCCGGTTCCGGTACAGGAGATATCACGCAAGGTCTTCCTCGTGTCGAAGAGCTATTCGAAGCGCGTCATCCGAAAGGTGTGGCGGTCATTGCCCAGATTTCCGGAGAGATCACGTCGATCGAGCGTGTCGACGGCACGATGCGTCAGGAAGTTGTGATCACGAATGAACACGAAAGCGTAGTTCATAAACTGAATGCGAACCAGTCCCTGCGTCCATGGGTGACGGTCGGGGCGACGATCGAAGCGGGACAGGCTATTACGGAAGGTCCTCTTGATCCGAAGGAACTGCTCAATGTGGCGGGTGTTCGCGAAGTGCAGGATTATATCCTGAAAGAAGTCAAGAAGGTATACCAGAGCCAGGGTATCGAGATCAGCGACAAGCACCTTGAAGTCATGATCAAACAGATGATGAAAAAGGTCATTGTTACGGATGCCGGCGATACGGATCTGAACGTTGGTGTGCAGCTTTCCCTCAACAACATTACGAAGATCAACCGTGATGCGCTCCTGAACGGAAAGACGCCGGCAACCTTCAAGCCGATCCTGCTTGGTATTTCAAAGGCTTCTGTGGAGACGGATTCCTTCCTGTCGGCCGCTTCCTTCCAGGAAACGACAAAAGTACTGACGGATGCGACGATCAAAGGAAAGGTCGATCATCTCGTCGGTCTGAAGGAAAATGTCATTATTGGTAAACTGATTCCTGCCGGAACGGGTGCCAAGGGCGATCGTCCTCAAAACGAGATCATTGCGGCGAAGGCGAAGGAGCTGCGCGAAAAGCGTCTTGCCCGTACGCATGAAACGCATGACGAGCAGTTTGAAGAAATTGCCCGTCAGAACAGTCAGGAGAAAAACGAAACGGTAGCGGTGATGGATGAAAGTCTGACGCTGCTCGATGATTCGGCGTCGAATGATCTGTTCAATCAGTCTCTTGAATCCGGAATGGAAGAATAATAGCTAGAAAGGATGTACTTTGCGTGCATCCTTTTTTTCAGCTTTCTATAATAAACAGGAAGCGAGGAATACTATGAGAAATAAACGAATTACCCTTCTTGTGATCGTGCTGGTGATTTTGTTTGTCAGCGCGTTCGTATATGAATACGTATACCGGAGCCATACGGTCCAAAAAGAGGCGGCCATTTACGAAGAGGAACAGAAAAATGCCCGCGACAATGTCGAGACGCTGGACAAGGATGCCGAAAAACTCATCCGCTCCAATGCAGAGGCGGATGAAGAGAGTGCTGAAGATACGCAGACCCTTCTGGTACAGGAGCAGTTCGGTCTGTTTCCGGGAAAATACATTGCTGATACAGACTGCGAAACATATACGGATATGGATAGCGAACAGGTGAGCGGAACACTGCACAAAGGAGATGTGGTCGAGGTGACCGATCTGGCGCAGAACCGCTCTGAAGAAGTGTACGGACAGATCGGGCAGGATGGAAAATCCGTATGGATATTGATCCGGGACAAGGAAACGACGTATTTTACTGCGAAGTCTTGATTATCGGACGTGTTCGTTTCATAATGAAATTATGATCAAGAACATAGTACTGGATATCGGGAATGTATTGTGTACATTCGAGCCCGACAAAATGTTGAAAGATCTCTTCGACAACAGCCACATCGAAGAGCAGTTGTGGGGAATCTATTTTTCTTCTCTTTGGGATCAGTATGACAAAAACGCTGTGAGCAAGGCGAAAATGATCGAGATCGGTATGCTGCAGGCACCGGAAAGGGAAAAGGAAATCAAAAAGCTGATGAATGAATGGGTGCATCATGTAGACCTGATCGAAGAAAATCTCGATTTTGTACAGCATCTTCATGATCTTGGATATGGGATCTATATTTTATCCAATATTCCGGAAGACTGCTGGATCCATTTAAAGGAAAACGGTTTGTTCAAATATGCTGACGGAGGTGTCTACTCCTATCAGGAACGGAAGATCAAGCCGGACTTTGATTTTTACAAGATCCTTTTGAACCGGTATGAGCTCGATGCGTCGGAGTGTCTGTTTATCGATGACAATCCGAAAAATATCGAGGCGGCCAGAACGCTCGGCTTTTATACCCTTCTTCTCGATGACCCGTATTCTTTCACGAAAGATACACGGGAACTTCTTGAGGAACTGAAGGACTGATCGAAACAAGCGATTGCGGATACAGGAAGCAAAACTGGATCCGCTTTTTTTTGGAAGGGGAGAACTGCTATGGAACAGGAAGAACGCAATATAGATCGGATGATTGAACAGCTTCGAAAGCAGTATCGTTTGAGCAGCACGGAACAGGAAATCCCGTCCTATGTCCTGACGCATCTGCAGACCATGCCGGCAATGACGGTCCGTGATCTGGCTCATGCGTGCTATGCGTCGACAAGTGCAGTCATGCGGTTCATCAAAAAGATCGGATACCAGAGCTTTCCGGATTTCAAATACCGGATCGATCAGAAGATGAAAGAACTTGGCTTTCAGCAGACGAGTACGGAAACGAAGCTGGATCGTTTTCAATGGGCCGAGCATCAGGCGAAGATCATTCAGAAAACGATCGAGGCGATCGATGAGGAATAGTTTGACCGATGGCAGAAAGTGCTTTGCTATACGGCGGCAATCGACTGGATCGCTGACGATACGAATGCGGCACTGGCTCAATATGGAATGCATCTATGCTGGGGTACCGGAAAATGCGGACAGGTGTTTTCTGATACTGATCTGCAGATGAATGCGTCGCTCATGATCCCGGACGATCATGTCGTGGTGGTCATGAGCAAATACGGGCTGAAGGAGCGATGGCAAAGCGTTCTTGAACATTTTCAGAAGCGTCATGTTCCTGTGCTCCTGATCGCGGGCGGCCGAAAACCGGAAGCCTGGCCGGCTGATTTCGTGATCTGTACGCCATTTTGCCAGCGTCATGATCTGGCGGATGAGATGGACTATTATGTGGCTGCCAAATATGTGATCGACCTTCTGTTCTGGTCGCTGTTCGAGGATCACAAGGAAGAGGCGCGTTTTACGCAAAGCCTGCGAGAAGCGATCTTTTTTTCGGCACCGGGTACCGAAAAGGGACAGTAAATCATACAAATTCCGATACAGTGTGCCACAATCGCGCCGTTCCCTATCTTTGTTTCTTTCTTTTTATGCATAAAAAGAATAGATAAGTATTTAAAATAGATATTATTCATAGAGGTTTTTTCCTGATATGATGGGCACAGAAAAAGAAAGGATAGATTTCATGAAAAGGTCCTGGATATGTTTGGGAGCAATAGGGATGCTGCTTTGCGGATGTGCCGGCACACAAAATGAAATGGCAGAAAAGGGTAAAGAGATGAAAAAGGAAATGGAGCTCTGTATCAATGGCGAGCAAAGCATGGTTCGCTGGGAAGAAAATGAAACAGTAAGCGGGCTGATGGATATGCTTGATGAAGAAGGGCCGATCGACATTTCGATGCATCTGTATGGAGGTTTTGAACAGGTTGGCGATCTGGGAAGAGATCTGATCAGCAGCGACAAGCGGATCACGACCAGCCCTGGCGATATCGTCTTGTACCAGGGAAATCAGATTGTCGTTTTCTTTGGCAGCAATACGTGGGAATATACAAGACTGGGTACGATCACGGATGGTTCGCAGCAGAAACTGGAAGCGGACGATGTGACGATCAGCCTGAAGAAGAGAGATTAAAATGAAGATTCTTGTTTTGAATGGCAGCCCGCGGGCAAACGGCATGGATGGTGGATGGATTTGTCAAGGGAACGCAGGAAAGCGGTCACGAGGTGAATGTGGTCTCTGTGTGCCGGAAAAAGATCAATGGCTGTCTGGCATGCGAATACTGTCATAAAACTGGCAATGGAACATGTATTCAGAAAGATGGTATGCAGGAAATCTATCCTTTGCTGGAAGAGACGCAGATGATCGTGCTTGCTTCGCCGATCTATTATCACGGTTTTACTGGCCAGCTTCAGTGCGCGCTCAACCGGATCTACGCGCTCGATAAACCGAAAAACCTGAAAAAGGCGGCTTTGATCCTGAGCTCGGGAAGCGATGATGTCTATGATGGGGCCATATATGAATACAGAAAATCATTCCTGGAATACCTGGATCTGGAAGATCGGGGGATCATCACCTCATTTAAAGAGCAGAATGGTTCTGAAGAAAAATGGCAGGAAACGTACGAGACAGGACGGAATGCATAAGAACAGAAATGGATCGAAAAAAGCCGGAGAGCTTTCCGGCTTTTTGATGATTCAGTGTGCTTTGGTTAGCGTGGAGAGCAATGGCAGACCCCAGGCTGCCAGTCCGAAAAGAAGCAGGAGCAGGGATTCCTTGTACTTTGTCGTGGCATACCAATAAAGCGGCCAGATCGTGGAGAGGATAACGAGAAGGGCCTGCCCGAATAAAGTGGCTTCCCAGGCAAAGCCGTGATCGCGCATAAAGAAGAGCACTCCGTTGAATGCGAGCACGAATACGACATATGCGATCTGGAAAAAGCGGCTGCGGTTTTTCAAACTCTGTTCTTTGTACATGATCATTCTCCTTTATATTTAAATATTACATTAAAAAAGAATAACCGACAATAGATTTGTGGAGAATGGTGAAGTTTCATTACGTTTCGGTCCGCCGCTGGTAAATGCCACGCACCTCTTTTTCGCATAAATACATTTTTTCCATATCATTGTTGCCTGAATGCATTTCAGGATGTCAAATTCATCATTCTTGAGCAAGTAGACCTCCTGATAGGAGAGGATGTCATTATAAAATCGTATCATTTATATCTCTGGAAATCGTATTTCTATCTTTCTCTTTTTTCATAAAACTGATATGATACATTTTAAGACAGGAGGGAATATGAGATTATGAAAGGTCTTCGTAAAGGACAGATCGTTATGATGTGGCTGTGGATTGTCGTATGTGCAGGTATGACATGGGCAGCAGCAGGCATCTTTCCATACATGTATCTGATCAATATAGTATTGATCTGGATCATTGGCGGTATGCTCAAAGGCCGCTGGTGCGCCAAACGAGGGATCCGCCGTTTCAGCAAATACGCGCTGGTGCTTTCAGACAGCGATGATCCAAGACTTGTTCAGTACGACATGCTTGTTGCCGGTATTATTGCGCTCCTTTCCTATTTTATGATGCGCAGCAATACGGAAGTGCTCCAGTGGGTGCTTATTTTCTCGTTCGATATCATCATCCTGTATATCGGGATCAATTATGTTGATAAAAAATGGTTCGGGAATAAAAAAGAGCAGGAAAGAAAAGCGTATAAAACGAGCACGAAGCGGGTTTCTGCCACCGCATCCACTTCCAAAAAGAAGTATAAAACGAAAAAGAAAAAATAAAATCATTCATAACGGAATCGCTTGAGGCAATGTCATTAAGTTAGATGGATCATCGAACTTAACGTATGATATCCTTGTTAAGTTAAGCTTCAGGTCAAATGAGACCCGGAGCTTTCTTTTTTTCCGGCGCACGACGAAAAGACAATTTTTTCTTCTTAAAAAAATTGCTATTTGTCCCATTTGTGATGTAAAATATCACTGTTTTTAAGTGGCTGTTATGCCGGTCTATGCTGGAATGCATGTACTCGCTGCGCTCTCATATTCCGTTTGTAACAGCGGTCTGGTCTGATTGGGATCAGACCTTTTTTGATCCTTTCTTCCAGCTCCCTGGCTCCGATCTTTCTTTTCAGGAACTTTTTGATGTTTGTCGTTCCTATGCTGAAATTGGCTTTATATTCGTACTTCCTCTCTTTCTTCTGTTCGATCGGCACCGCATGGATCATCAGCGCGGCCAGATTATGGAGGATCAGTGCACCATAGATTTCCTGGCGGATGAATTTTCTTTTCTTCGAATGAAAATCAAGCATCCCGATCGTGTATTTCAGCTTTCGGAATCCCACTTCTTCGTTCCACCGCAGATGATACAGCTCTTTCAGATCATCGAGAGAGAACTTCTCTGGCGGCAGGTTCGTTATCAGGCACTCGTATTCTCCTTTTTTCACCTCGATCCTGACGACCCGGAATTCAATTGGATATTCTTCGGCTCCGCCTTTTGGCATATATTCGAAATTGATATTCCATGCAAAATATTTGTACAGCTCAGGATGTTCTTTCACTTCATTGGTCTGTTTTCTTGTCAGGATCCGTTTGATCTTCTGATCAAATTCGCTATCCGGCAGCTCAAAAGTAGAAAGAATACCGTTCGATCGGATATCCTTGCAGCGGATCACAAACTTCTGGCCGTTCTCCATACAGAAAGCGAACAGCTCATAGTTTTCAAATCCCCGGTCGGCACAGATGATCGATCTGGCCGGATACCGATGATCACGGATCAGCCTTTTCAGAGCGGCACATTCGCCCGTCTTGCGGGACGAGTCGATCGAAACATCCAGGAAGAGATCGTTGAGACAATCATAGAGGGCGTTGAGATGAAGCTGGGAGAACGGACGTGCCGAGCCGGTCTGGCATAAGGTCTCTTCATCATCGGGGTCAAAAGGGATATTGACATCCGATCCATCCATGGCTAATACACGATATCCTTTGAGCAAAGAAGGAGAACGGGAAAAAGACATGAGATGAAGGATGTGCAGAAAAGCTTCGGGATCCAGCTTGCTGCGCTGCTGGCAGAAAGCAGAAGCGGTGACAGAGAATTTAGGATCATCAAAGAAGTTGGCAAGCTCGGTCGGCAAAGAAGCGGAACCCATCTGGATGATCAACGGAATGAGGATGTGGGCAGGGAGCTTGCGGTTTCTGGAAAAATCGGCAATGGGGTCTGACGAATAACAGGCGATATCATCGACAACGGATTGAACAGCGGATTCGAACTGACGGCGGATAGTGCATAAGGAATTATAAGATTTCATAAAAAATACCTCCTACAATTCCTTCGGATTATGAAATTAAGCGTCGAAAAAGCTTGTCAAGTGTTTTTTTACGAAATTTCGAAGATCATCTGAACAAAAAAACTCGAAAAAAAGAAGACCCTCTATTCTCATAAGAGAGTCTTCCTGAGGCGAAAATCGCCTAACTTAATGACATTGTCGCTTGAGGTTCCGTTTTTTTCGCGTTTTGCTACAATGAAGAAGAACAATCGAAAGAAGGAAGAATATGACATACAAAAAACTTCAAAACGGAAGCGATATCCGGGGCGTTGCGCTCGAAGGAATCGATGGAGAAGACATCAATCTGACCGAACAGGCTGTTTACGATCTGTCCCGGGCATTTGGCACGTGGCTTAGGAAAAAAACGAACAAGGAACATGTCAAGGTGGCGCTTGGACGCGATTCGAGGCTGAGCGGAAAGAAACTGCTCCACGCCTGCGCGGACGGCTTGCTGTTCGACGGAGCTTATATTTATGAATGCGGTCTGGCTACCACCCCGGCCATGTTCATGGCTTGCATGTTCCCGCAGCCAGACTGTGACGGAGCCATCATGATCACGGCCAGTCATCTGCCGTTCAACCGCAACGGCATGAAATTTTTCACTAAAGACGGCGGCCTGGAATCGTTTCAGATCAAAGAACTGATCGAGCTGGCCGATACGCAGAATTTCACCCATGTTCCGGAAGGAAAAATGATGAAATTCGATATCATGAAACCGTATTCCATCCATCTGCAGGATCTGATCAGGGAACGGGTCAATGCGTCCGATTATGATCATCCGTTAAAAGGAATGCATATCGTAGTGGATGCGGGCAATGGTGCCGGAGGCTATTTCGCTACCGACGTGCTCGGTCCGTTAGGGGCCGATATTTCCGGAAGCCAGTTTCTAGAGCCCGACGGCATGTTCCCCAATCATGTGCCAAATCCTGAAAACAAGGAAGCGATGGCCAGCATTTGCGAGGCAGTACGCAAAAACAAAGCCGATCTTGGGCTTATTTTCGATACGGACGTTGACCGTTCTTCAGCTGTCGATGAAAATGGGAATCCGGTTTCCCGCAATGCCATCATCGCCTTGGCCGCTCTTATTGCCAAAAAAGGACATCCGAACACGACGATCGTGACCGATTCCGTGACGAGCGATGAACTGCATACATTCCTTGAATCGCATGAAATGAGGCATCATCGTTTCAAACGAGGCTACAAAAATGTCATCAATGAAGCGAAACGGCTGAATTCAGAAGGAATCGACTGCCAGCTTGCGATCGAAACAAGCGGGCATGCCGCGTTCAAAAACAATTTCTTTCTGGATGACGGGGCGTATCTTGCAGCCCTCATCACGGCCGAAGCGGTCCATGAGAAACTGTCCCAGAAGCTCAAAGACCTCAGACATCCGCTCGAAGAAAGAGAATACCGCCTGCATATTGACGGCGACGACTTTGTTTCCTATGGGAATGGTGTGATCGAACGGCTGAGCAGGGACATCGAAAATGTGCCATTCGCCACAGCAGCCGACTCGAATTTCGAAGGAATACGGATCAACTTTGACAAGGAACATGGCAACGGATGGCTGCTTGTGCGCATGAGCCTTCATGATCCGATCCTGCCATGCAATATCGAAAGCAATACGCCAGGCGGAGCCGATCAGATCAAAAACTGGCTGAAAGAATATCTGAAATCTGAAAAGAGAATTGACAAATCTCCTTTAGATTAGGCAAAAATGATACAAATAAACAAAACTGTTTACTGCAGGAAATTTTTGGAAAAAAATGGTGAAAGTGCTTTCAAAATGTGTTATGCTGTTGATGACAAAGAGGAAACACAAAGAAAGGCAAACCATGAACTATCTCAATTGGATCTTATTGTTTGTGAATTTTGTATGTGGCATGGCAGCAATCGTACTGCATTTGAATCATGCGTCCTTTGCAACGACAGTGTCAATTGTTCTCATTATCGGGATGACGTTCAAAATTGCGGAGAATCTGGGAGCTCCGATCAAGTTTGATCGAACCGAATCTTAAAGTCCGAAAGGACTTTTTTTTTGTATGCTGTTTGATTAAAAAAGGGTGCGAACATACAATAGGGTTATGCTAGATATAACGTTTGAAACAAGAGGGTGCCGCAAGATGCTTCAGAAAAATCCGGCACTGAAAAAGAAAATTATCGCAGGACTGACCTATCAGGCAGAAAACGACTTCTTTAAAACCAAATACGCGACCAGGCAGAAGTGGCATGATATGCCGGTCCTGGAATGCCGGATCAACGACCCGTCCGTAGGCGCTATGCGGATCGCCTTTGCCCGCAGGAACGATGAGATCCATGTGCTGTTCGGATCGACTACGTTGCTCAAAAAATCCTTTACCCAGGAACTCGAGACATTTTTGAAAGGAGAATGATATGAAGCTGATTCCGCTGCGTCAGGCCCAGCTCAAGTGGACCAACTGCATTCGTCAGAAAAATCTGAACAGGCTCAAACTGCTCACTTTCAAAAAAGACAGATATGTGCAGTTTGAAAGGAACGAAAAGGAATGCCGGCTCATCGAGTCCGGATATCTGGATCAGAACATTGTTCTGGATGAAAAAAATGCCAAAAAACTGTTGAAAGATGCTTTTGCCAGAGAGTTCCCCCGAAGTACGCGTGTTTATATACAGGAAGATTGAAATGTTGCGATCCTATATTCTGAATCCGTCGTTTTCGTGGTAAAATCGGAGAAAAGGAAGGTGTATTCATGATTTATATTCTGGAGGATGACGAACCGATCCGTACGATGCTCATGTACGCTCTGATGAAAGACGAGGAAAACAAAGGCTTTGAATGTCCAAGCGCATTCTGGAAAGCCATGGAAGAAAAAGCGCCTCAGCTCATTATCCTCGATCTTATGCTGCCCGAAGAAGACGGATTGTCCGTATTGAAAAAGCTGAAAGCCAGTCCGGCATGGGAGGATATCCCGGTCCTTATTCTTTCCGCAAAAGACAGCGAAGTCGACAAGGCGATCGGACTCGATCTTGGCGCAGACGATTATCTGGCCAAACCGTTCGGGATCATGGAACTCGCTTCCCGCGTCAAAGCGATCCGGCGCCGGTATGAAAAAACAAAAAAGAAAGAAACCATACTTCGCTGCAGAACGATCGAGCTCAATGAAACAAAGCATGAAGTGACAAAAGACAACGAGCCAGTCGAACTGTCATATAAGGAATACAATCTGCTCAAGGTGCTTCTCGAATCCAAAGGAGAAGTCGTGAAGCGCGATGAGCTTCTTGAAAAAGTATGGGGCCCGTACTATGAGGAATCCCGCACCCTGGATGTGCATATCCGCAAGCTGCGCCAGAAGCTTCACCTCGAAAACGATGAGATCCGTACAGTAAAGAATGTCGGGTACTGCCTGGAAGCATAACACGACTGCTGATCAGACATCAGCAGTCGTTTTTTTTGAATAGCACAGAAAAGAATAGCCTCTGCTCTTAGTGCTGGTTAAAATCATGCTCCAAATAATAAATGAGCCGATCCTGGATTTCCAGAGCTTTTACGAGATCCTTGTGTTTTTTGTAGTGATCGGCCAGCAACGTGTAGAACGGGATCTCGATCTCGACAGCCCGGAAGGCAGGCAATAGAGACAGGATCTGTTCCTCCAGATATAGTATGTCCGATTCATCCTTCAACACCTGTAATAACAGTTTCATGAATAGCATGATGAATCCGGAACGCTGATCGGCGCGGTCCTGATTCATGAATTCCTGCGCGAACTGGCAAGCAAGATCAAACTGTCCCAGCCGGTAATTCGAAAAAGCGAGCACGATGTAAATATCGGGGAATGTGCTGCCCATTTCTTTTCCTTTCAAGGCGTATTCGATTGCCTGCTGATCCTTTCCTTGAAGAAACTCGCACCAGGGTGACATCCTCCCCCACCTATAGAGGTGGGGGCTTCCTTTCGCTTAAAAAGCGAACAGTCGGTTCTCGTTCGAGCAGTCTATTGACCACAGCATAAGCGAGCTATCCCCGTGTGTCCCACGGTTCTTTTTTATTCACAGGCTATGCCAATACGATCCGCATGCCTTCCTTATTCTGTAAATCATTTTTGGCTAAAATGCTATTTTGGCTAAACTTCCCCCTTTCCCCCGTTACATCATGCTAACTTTGGTTTATAATAGTCACAAGATCTATTGCGATTTCTTCTTTTGTCTTGCCGAGATCCAGTAGATCCCGGATGACCGTTTTAAAGTTTCTCTTGGCTTTGCGAAGGCTCAGTTCGCGCGGTCTTCCATTGTCATCCATATCTTTTGGATGCCATTCTGCGCCATCTTTCAACATTGACCAGATACTGACAAGTATTTTCCTGGCAATCGCGATGATGGCCCTTTTTTTTCCTTGTCTTCCTGCAATTCCGTTGAACTTGTACCGATAATACGGATTCTGCGCCTTGATAGCTGCCCACGCACACTCCACGAGAACCGGTTTGAGATATTTCCCTCCCTTTGTAATATGCCGGCTGTTCTTCTTTCCAGCTGATTCATTTCGTCCTGGTACAAGTCCGGCCCATCGTGTCAGCTTGTCGGCTGTATAGAACGGATCCATATTGTTTCCTATTTCCGCAATGATCTTTATAGCTGACATTCTTCCTATACCCGGAACGCTCATCAGAAGATCGATCTCTTTTTTATATTGGGCCGCCAGCATGTCGATCTCTTCATCCAGTGTCCTGATCTGTTCTTCAAGGAACTGGAGATGCTGACGTGTATGGGCAATGATTTTCTTTTCGACCGCGTCAAATTCAAAACCATTGCATGCTTCCAGTATATCTTCCTGCGAAGCACGGCATCGGCTGTCGACGCAGCAGAGAATATCTTCTTTTGTATAGGGATCCTCACCAATCAGCAGATCGATGATCTTTTGTGCGCTTTTTGAAAAAACGCTTGAGAAAACCATATCCAGCTTATAGTTCCGGCATGTGAGCGAATTGATGAGACGGTTCTTCTCCTGCGTGCACTGCTGCACATATTTTATTCTTAGACGCGTCAGTTCTCTTAATTTTCGGATCGTCCAGTCTGGAATAAAGCTTTTCTTCGTTTCGCCATGACGATACTTGTTGACGATCCACATGGCATCTTTATCATCGTCTTTTTCGTCCCGAACAGCTTTCACCCATTTGGGATTCACGATACGGACTTCTTCCATATCGGATTCGAGAACATTGAAGACAGGAATCCAGTATTTGCCTGTGGACTCCATGCAGACATGACGGCAGCCATGTTCCAGCAGCCAGTGATCGAAACGGATCAGATCGTTGGTAAAAGTAGAAAAACGTTTTTTGAAATAAGCCGGATGAAGAGGATCAGATGCGTCGCATACGACAGCGACAATAAAACGTTTGTGGACATCGACACCGCATGCGATCGGAAGTGTGACATCCATCGGTTTAACTTTCGCCATAGCAATACCTCCTTAAAAAGATAGGCAGCGGATCAGTCTGATCACCGGTTTCGATACATTTGAAATGTCCGTGATATTTTATTCTTCGTCCTCGTAGGTATATTTAGGGGTTCATAAGATCAGACACGACAGTTTTCTTAACAGTTTGAATACCTAAGGTATTTCTACTGGGTAGGAACACGTGTTCATGATCCTCTGCTGGCTTTAGTATAAACGAATCGGCACATTCAAAAAAGAGACCCCGATTTTCATGTTCTGGGGTCTCGCTATTTATTGAGTGATGACAGTTTTCTTATATTGATCGCGGCATTGAGATCCCGATCGTGATGGCTTTTGCAGTTCGGACAATCCCATTCCCGCATGCCGAGATCTTTTGTTTCGGGGTTCTTATACCCGCATACTGAGCAGGTCTGGCTGGATGGATACCATTTGTCGATCCGGATCAGCTGTTTTCCTTGATCTTCTAATTTGTACTTCAGGAAAGTGGTGAACATGCCCCAGCCGTTGTCATGGACCGATTTGCCAAAATGCAGCGACCTGGCCATCGCTTTCATATCCAGGTCTTCTATGCAGACGCAGTCATACGCATTGACAATCTCTCTTGATCGCTTGTGAAAAAATCGTTCAGACCATTGCGCAGGCCAATAAGAAGCGGATGATCGACCAGCTGTTCTGCATTCCGTATTCTACGTATGAAAAATACGAAAAGGGAGATTTGCAGACACGGATCTTCGACGATTGCGATCAGGTCGCCCATATGCTCGTTTACACCGTTCTTCCTGTGGTCCAGGTGCTTCTTTCTGTCGCTTTCGGGCTCGCCTATGTTCTGATTTATAATTGGCCGATGGGCGTGTTTACCATGCTCTGGATCCCGCTTTTTACAAATGGAATCAGAAATGCTCCAGATCTATTCAGAAAAGCTTCATGAATATAGAAAAAGCGGAATCCCGTCTGAAAGACTTTGCCGAACGATACTACGACAACAATCCGGTCGTGCGCATCTTTCATTTGTCTGATGTGTTAAAACAGAAAAACAAAGACATATATGATGAAAAAATGAAATATGTTAAAAAGAACGCCAGTTCGATGGGGAAGATGGTCGGCGGGACAGAAACGGGAGTCCGGATCCTTGAGATCCTGAATCTTGTGATCGGCGTCTATTTCGTTTACCAGGGCCGGCTTTCCATAGGAACCCTGATCGGGATCTGGAACATTACGATTGGCACGATCGCGTATTCCGCAGCCGATCTGCCAGAAATGATCAGCGGATTATCGATGCAGAGCGTGTCGCTGGAAAGACTCGATGAAATTGCTGCCCTGTCCAGAGAACCGGATCACGCACAACATCAGCCGATCCGTTTGTACGCCTGTGTGATGCCGGATTTGCCTACAAGCCAGTGCACATGATATTCGATCATGTGAACCTGAACGTTTCTCAAGGAGAAAAGATCGTGATAGAAGGAGAGAGCGGGAAGGGGAAATCCACTTTGATGAAAGTTATTGCCGGTTTGTATGCTCCGACAAAAGGAACGATCCTTTATAAAGATCCGCTGTCGATCTCTTATGTTCCTCAGGACCCTTCCTTATTCACCGGAACGATCCTCGAAAACATCAGGATGGGCAATGGCTGCGCCGGCAAACAGGCCATCGAAGAAGCGGCAAAAAAAGCCGGTCTGCACGAATGGATCGAAAGCCTGCCCCATAGCTATGATACGCACCTTGACGTGCTTGGAAAGCAAAACCTTTCACAAGGACAAATGCAGAGGATCGCGATCGCAAGAGCGCTTTTGAGAAAAGCCGATCTTTATTTGTTTGATGAAATAACATCGGCACTCGATCCTGTTACCGAAAATAAGATCCTTGATACGATCGAGTCGATGGATGGAGCGGTCCTGCTCATCTCCCATAAGGAAAATGTCCTTGCCCGCTTTGATCGAAAAATCCGGATCTGACATGATAAAAAAGACTGCTGATGTCATTTCAGCAGTCGCTTTTTTTACAGAAGCGGAATGTTGTTTTCGGCACACAGATCGATCATTTCCTGCGGCCATAAGCTCGCCTGCACCTCGCCGATATGGGCTTTTTTGAGCAGAAGCATGCAAAGCCTGGATTGACCGATCCCTCCGCCAATCGTATAAGGAAGCTCTTTGTTCAGGATCGCTTTGTGGAACGGAAGCTCTTCCCGTTCAAGACACTCTTCCGCCTCCAGCTGTTCATGGAGCGCTTTCTCATCCACACGAACTCCCATGCTCGAGATTTCGAGTGCCTGCTGCAGCGGTTCGTACCAGAATAAAATATCGCCGTTGAGCTGCCAGTCGTCGTAGTCAGGCGCCCTGCCGTCGTGCTTCTCGCCATTCGACAGGCGGCTTCCGATCTTCATGACAAACACACAGCCCAGTTCTCTGGTGATCGCATTTTCTCTTTCTCTGGGCGTCATGTTCGGATAAATGTCGAGCAGCTGCTGGCTCGTGACAAAATGGATCCTCTCCGGCAGGTGATTGACCGCCTGCGGATATTTGTACCACACTTCATGTTCCATATGCTTGATGACCTTGAAGATCTGTTCCACATGCTCCTTGAGCGTTTCGACATTCCGTTCGCTTTCGTCAATGATCTTTTCCCAGTCCCACTGGTCCACATAGGCAGAGTGGAGGTTGTCGAGCTCCTCGTCCTTGCGGATCGCGTTCATGTTCGTATACAGGCCTTCGTGCATCTGAAAACCGTATTTTTTCAAAGCCATCCGCTTCCATTTCGCCAGAGAATGAACGACTTCGATCGTTTCGTCCCCCATTTCCTTCATCGTGAAGCTGACTGCCTTTTCGCTTCCGTTCAGGTCGTCGTTGAGCCCTGAGCTTTTTTCTACGAACAGCGGCGCCGAAATACGGGAAAGTCCAAGCTCTTTGCCCAGCTCTTTCTGAAAGGTATCCCGGATATACTTGATCGCTTCCTGTGTCTGACGCAAGGTCAGCACCGGATCATAGTCTTTTGGTATCGTAAGCTGCATAAATGATCTCCCTCTTTAATTTATTTATGTTCCCAAGTATAACATATTTATCACACAATTTCTCCCTCATATCGGATCAATCAGCAAAGAAAGAAAAATGTTAAAAAAACGGGCGAAACTGAACGATGAAACTGGTACTCCTTGTTCCAGGCAAAACGTATAATGAAGACAGAACCTGCAGAAGGAGGAATGAAAATGAGACTGGAGAACAACTTGTTCAATGCGCGAAAGAAAAAAGGACTGTCGCAGGAAGACGTGGCGGAAAAACTAGGCGTAAGCCGGCAGACCATTTCGAAATGGGAAACGGACGAGACGCTTCCGGACATCTGTCAGTCAAAAAAGCTTGCGGTTTTATACGGCATATCGCTCGACGAACTGATCGAGTACGATGTGGACGAAAAAGAAATACAGGACATGATCGACCAGACAGACGATAAAGTGTCCCGAAAGGTGAACTGGAACCGGGTATGGAGCCGCAAATATCCTGTTCTTGCCGCCTATCAAAAGGAAGTGGATACGGCAGAATACGCAGAACAGTTAGGAAGGCTGCTCGATAATTTAAAAAAGGAATATGGGTATGGCGAACTGGATGCGATGCTCGTTCTGAAAGATATCCTGGCCTCTGTCTGGAAAAAGAGGTCTTAAAAAAGAGAACGCTTACAGGAGCATCGGGCAAATGTTTTGGCAAATCGCTTGTGAAACAGCTATCATGTACGCATTGGAGGTTTTTTATGAAATTAGAAAAAGTTCTTGAAGAATACTCGTTATCCCGCTATAACAAGCCCATTTCTGAACTGGACAACACACAATGCTATGTGATGCTGCTCGATTATGTGAAAAAGCAGCTCGAATCCGCATCACAGGTGGAAGGAAAGAAACGGCTCTATTATATTTCTGCCGAATTTCTGATCGGCAAGCTTTTATCCAACAATCTGATCAATCTGAAGATCTATCATGAGGTAAAAGAAATCCTTGCAAAGAACGGCAAATCGCTGAGCGAGATCGAGGAAGTCGAACTCGAACCATCCTTGGGAAACGGCGGGCTCGGACGGCTCGCAGCCTGCTTCATGGATTCCATCACAACGCTCGATCTGCCTGCAGACGGTGTCGGGCTCAATTATCATTTAGGCCTGTTCCTGCAGAAATTTGAGCAGAACGAACAGAAAGAATATCCGAATCCATGGATCACGGACGACAGCTGGCTCGAAAAGACCGATACAGTATTTGAAGTTCCTTTCAAGGATCTGACATTACCTAGCCGCATGTATCAGATCGATGTATCCGGATACAACGGAAAAGTGAACAAGCTCAAACTGTTCGACCTTGATTCGGTCGATGAAACGATCGTTGAATCAGGGATCGGATTCGATAAAAAAGATATCACGAAAAACCTGACTTTGTTCCTGTATCCGGATGACAGCGACGATGACGGAAGAAAACTGCGCATTTATCAGCAGTATTTCCTCGTATCGAGCGCCGCCCAGATGATCATTGCCGATCTCAAGGAAAAAAATATCGATCTGCGCACGCTCAATGAATACGCTGTCATCCAGATCAATGACACCCATCCTTCCATGGTCATCCCGGAACTGATCCGTCTGCTGCAGGCAGAAGGGCTTGACTTTGATGAAGCCGTATCGGTTGTCGAAAAAACAACTGCCTACACGAACCATACGATCCTTGCCGAAGCGCTCGAAACATGGCCGATCAGCTATCTGGAGGAAATCGTGCCGCAGCTCGTACCGATCATCAAAGAGCTCGACGCGCTGGCAAAAACAAGAAGCAGCGATGAAAAGACATTTATCATCGACAAGGACAATCGTGTCCATATGGCAAGCATGGACATCCATTTCTCGCAGTCGACAAACGGAGTGGCCGCCATTCACACAGGCATTTTGAAAAACGAGGAGCTGCACAGCTTCTACGAACTGTATCCGGAAAAGTTCAACAACAAGACCAACGGGATCACGTTCCGCCGCTGGCTGTTCGAATGCGATCCGGAACTGACACAGTTCATCGATGACCATATCGGAACAGGATATAAGAAAGACGCGCTTGAACTGCAGAAACTGCTTCAGTTCAAGGACGATGAAAAAGCGCTCAAGGAACTGCTTGATATCAAGGCGATCAAAAAACGCCAGCTGGCCGAATACCTGAAGAGCGCGCAAAACATCGAGATCGATGAGCATTCCATCTACGATATTCAGATCAAACGTCTGCATGAATACAAACGCCAGCAGATGAACGCTCTCTATATCATTGATGAATACCTCAAGATCAAGGATGGCATTTATCCTGAGCGTCCGATCACGTGCATTTTCGGTGCTAAAGCAGCCCCGGCCTATATTCTGGCAAAAGACATTATCCATGTGATCCTGACCCTGCAGCAGCTGATCGAATCGGATCCGCTCGTGCGCAAGCATCTGCGTGTCGTAATGGTCGAAAACTACAATGTCACGAAAGCTGAAAAACTGATCCCGGCAGCCGATGTTTCCGAACAGATCTCGCTCGCATCCAAGGAAGCGAGCGGAACGAGCAACATGAAATTCATGCTCAATGGTGCCGTGACATTAGGAACGGATGATGGAGCCAATGTCGAGATCCACGAACTGGTCGGCGACGACAATATTTATATTTTCGGAGCCAAGGCCGACGAGGTCATTGCCCACTACAAAAACAGCGATTATGTTTCCAGGACATACTATGAAGAAGATGAGCGCATTCATCGTGTCGTAGACTTTATCCTCAGCGACGAGATGAAAAAGTACGGGGACGAAGCGCTTCTGAAAGCCGTTCATGACGACCTCATCAACAAGGACTGGTTCATGACTCTGCTCGATTTCGAAGCGTATGTGGCAGAAAAGAAAAAGATCTTCGCCGCTTATGAAGACCGTATGGCATGGGCAAAGAAGATGCTTGTCAATATTGCGCAGGCCGGATATTTCTCAAGCGACCGTACGATCGCCCAGTATAACGAAGAGATCTGGCACTTGAAATAAAAAAAATAATAAATCAAAAATTAAAAAGTCAGCCGATCGACCGGCAATGTCATTAAGTTAGATGGATCATCGAACTTAACGCATGATATCCTTGTTAAGTTAAGCTTCAGGTCAAATGAGACCCGGAGCTTTCTTTTTTTCCGGCGCACGACGAAAAGACAATTTTTTCTTCTTAAAAAAATTGCTATTTGTCCCATTTGTGATGTAAAATATCACTGTTTTTAAGTGGCTGTTATGCCGGTCTATGCTGGAATGCATGTACTCGCTGCGCTCTCATATTCCGTTTGTAACAGCGGTCTGGTCTGATTGGGATCAGACCTTTTTTGATCCTTTCTTCCAGCTCCCTGGCTCCGATCTTTCTTTTCAGGAACTTTTTGATGTTTGTCGTTCCTATGCTGAAATTGGCTTTATATTCGTACTTCTTATCTTTCTTCTGTTCGATCGGCACCGCATGGATCATCAGCGCGGTCAGATTATGGAGGGTCAGTGCACCATAGATTTCCTGGCGGATGAATTTTCTTTTCTTCGAATGAAAATCAAGCATCCCGATCGTGTATTTCAGCTTTCGGAATCCCACTTCTTCGTTCCACCGCAGATGATACAGCTCTTTCAGATCATCGAGAGAGAACTTCTCTGGCGGCAGGTTCGTTATCAGGCACTCGTATTCTCCTTTTTTCACCTCGATCCTGACGACCCGGAATTCAATTGGATATTCTTCGGCTCCGCCTTTTGGCATATATTCGAAATTGATATTCCATGCAAAATATTTGTACAGCTCAGGATGTTCTTTCACTTCATTGGTCTGTTTTCTTGTCAGGATCCGTTTGATCTTCTGATCAAATTCGCTATCCGGCAGCTCAAAAGTAGAAAGAATACCGTTCGATCGGATATCCTTGCAGCGGATCACAAACTTCTGGCCGTTCTCCATACAGAAAGCGAACAGCTCATAGTTTTCAAATCCCCGGTCGGCACAGATGATCGATCCGGCCGGATACCGATGATCACGGATCAGCCTTTTCAGAGCGGCACATTCGCCCGTCTTGCGGGACGAGTCGATCGAAACATCCAGGAAGAGATCGTTGAGACAATCATAGAGGGCGTTGAGATGAAGCTGGGAGAACGGACGTGCCGAGCCGGTCTGGCATAAGGTCTCTTCATCATCAGGGTCAAAAGGGATATTGACATCCGATCCATCCATGGCTAATACATGATATCCTTTAAGCAAAGAAGGAGAACGGGAAAAAGACATGAGATGAAGGATATGCAGAAAAGCTTCGGGATCCAGCTTGCTGCGCTGCTGGCAGAAAGCAGAAGCGGTGACAGAGAATTTAGGATCATCAAAGAAGTTGGCAAGCTCGGTCGGCAAAGAAGCGGAACCCATCTGGATGATCAACGGAATGAGGATGTGGGCAGGGAGCTTGCGGTTTCTGGAAAAATCGGCAATGGGGTCTGACGAATAACAGGCGATATCATCGACAACGGATTGAACAGCGGATTCGAACTGACGGCGGATAGTGCATAAGGAATTATAAGATTTCATAAAAAATACCTCCTACAATTCCTTCGGATTATGAAATTAAGCGTCGAAAAAGCTTGTCAAGTGCTTTTTTTGCGAAATTTCGAAGATCATCTGAACAAAAAACTCGAAAAAAAGAAGACCCTCTATTCTCATAAGAGAGTCTTCCTGAGGCGAAAATCGCCTAACTTAATGACATTGCCGATCGACCGGCTGACAATTAATGTGCAAGCCCACCATTTCAATGGTGGATAAACTCTTTTATTTCAAGATCTTAAAAAGGATATCGAATAGGATTTGTTAAAGAACAGTATATCTGTATTATGATTGTTAAAATACTATAATTTATTGTTGCTTTTCTTTTCCTTTTATCAGATAATGATTGTAATAAATCACAACGTATTTCCACATTCCCCATGGAGGTATCTTATGCACACCCTTACTCTGAAACTCAAAACAAACAGCACTCAGAAAAAAGAGCTCGATAAACGCTTTCGGATCATGTGCCGTCTTCATAATGTATTGGTCAAAAGAGCAATGGCCCTGCTCAAGTTTCTTGATCACGATAAAACCTATCAGGCTCTCAAAGCCGAATATCTTATCGCAGATCCGCTTCGAAAGAAAGAACTGGCCAAAGAAATGAAAAACTTCCGCCAATCGATTGGTCTTTCCGAATACGGGCTTCAAGCGTATATCAAAGAAGGAAGAAAGCGCTATGCAAAGCATGTTTCCTGCCATCAGGTGCAGAAGGAAGCGACAAGGGTATGGAAAGGCGTGGAGAAGATCCTGTTTTCCAATGGAGAAAAGCTTCACTTCAAAAAAGAAATGGATTACGACTGTATCGGAGGAAAATCCAATACAAATGGTGCAAAGTTCAATAAAGAGGATTTGTCTGTATCTTGGAACGG
This sequence comes from Erysipelotrichaceae bacterium OPF54, assembly GCA_022834735.1. GTDB lineage: Bacteria > Bacillota_I > Bacilli_A > Erysipelotrichales > Erysipelotrichaceae > Dubosiella. The sequence continues at coordinate 2,275,961 of BQKD01000001.1, read as the reverse complement.
GCTGTATCTCATTTGTCGAAAGCCACGCAATGAAAAAGAAGCATGGTATGTGCATGAAGCATTGAAGGACGAGATTGCCTACTGCGAGATCAAACGGAAGATGTTCAATAATGGATGGCATTACTATGCGATCGTCGTTCTCAAAGGAGAAGCACCGAAGAAAAAGAAAACGTGTCCGAAAGGAAGAACAGGGATCGATATCGGAACTTCGACCGTAGCTGTCGTTTCAGAGAATCAGGTGATCCTTAAAGAGCTTGCTCCAAAGATGAACAAATACAACAAAGCCATTGAACGGACTCTACGAAAGATGGACAGGTCCCGACGAGCTTGCAATCCGAACAAATACAACGAGGACGGAACGATCAACCGAAAGGACAGATCGAGATGGGTGTTCTCCAATCACTACAAGAAGATAAGAAACAGGCTGAGAACGCTGTATCGACAGAAATCGGCTTATATCAAACAAAGCCATAGAGAAATGATCAATGAACTGATCGAAAACGGAAACGAGTTTTATGTAGAGAAGATGTGCTTTCATGCGCTTCAAAGAAGAGCGAAAGCAGGTGTAGCGCGTCAAATTCTGTTAGTCGGAAACGTCAAATATTTTTATACACATCTGGAAGAGAAACGCACTTTATTTTGTCCGGCCTCGCTTTATTTTGGCTTCAGAAGCATTTTATTTTATTTCTTTCTGTTCAAAAAAAGCCGTCTTGTCAAAAACGGCTTTTAATCAATAATTTCCTATGTTCTCGAATTCTTTCTGGTATACTCTTTCCACTATACATGCCAGGATCCAGCTGTTCCTCTTTCCCAGCGCTTTTCTGATCGACGGATGGATCTCGAAATCATTCTTGAAGAATAAATGGCCAAAATTATTCATATAGTTTTCTACAAAATACATCAGCTCTTCATTGCTCAGTTTATAGGCTCCGTACATCTTCATCGCTCTTTTCAGCTGTTCGATCATCACTTTTCTCGTCGTCGGCCAGTTGATCAACATCCGTTCATCTTCTTTCATATGTTCTCACCCCAGTTCTACTTCGTTATGTGCTTTCATCACGATCTCTGCGTCGATGATCCGCTTTTCTTCGTTCGCTCCTTCGATCAGGCATTTCGACAACAGATTGTTCAGTTTCCGGATTGATCCGCCTGCGATATTATATGCGGCACGCACCGCGTCTTCTTCGAACACCTTTTCTCTGCTTCCGCATTCTTTCATGCAGAAATCCACATATTCCTGTGCCTCTTCTCCTTTCAGACCTTCCATGAAATAATTGATCACGATCCTCTGGCGCAGGGCGTCATGCACCTGCTTTTTCAGGATCGTGTTCAGGCTCGTCTGCCCGCTCAGGATCAGGATACAGTAGTTCTTCGAGTCCATCTCGAAATTGAGGAGCATGGTCAGATCGTTGAAGACGCTCGTGCTCAGATACTGCGCTTCGTCGATCACGATGACCGGCGTGCACTTCTTTTCTTTTGCCATGTATTCGATGGCTTCCTGTACCTGCCGGAACAGGTCGCTCTTTCTGAATTTGGGCTCCAGCCCCAGCCCGCAGGCCAGCTGCCGGTAAAAGTCGATGACCGATACCGTAGACATCTGGATGTAGACCACTTTGTACAGCGACGGGTTCAGACTGCCGGCAAATTCGCGGATGGCCGATGTTTTTCCTGTTCCCGGACTTCCTGTGAACAATCCGATCCCTTTCGCTTTTTTCAGGTAGTCCAGCCGTCCTTTCAGGTTCGCCGTATCTTCGCTCCGGTATAATTTGTGATATTTCGTTTCTTTCTCGAACGGCATCTGCTTCAGTCCGTAAAATACTTTGGCTTCCATATTACTCCTCCTCTCTGAAGCGCATGTGCTGCCTTCTTCTGATCCGGCTGTTCTCCACCTTGTCGACCGTCCGGATCGGGATCAGCTTTCCGTCCATCCCTAGCAGCCAGGCCTTTCTCCTGTCTTCGGGATCCATCTTCACCTTTACTGTCTCGCGCATGTATTCGGCCGGCACCTCGTAGCTGATCCCGTCGATCACGAGTGTCGAATCGGTCCTCACCTTTCTTTCGTACGTATGCAGGAAATACTGTTCCACCGCTTCGTCAGGAAGGAAGCGGAACCGCTGTGCATCCTTCAGATAGCGCTGGCGCGGCGTCATATCTTTCAGCGAAGCGTGTTGGCAGTTGATGTATTTCTGAAGATAGTCCCCGAAAGATTCCCGGACCTCTTCGATCGTCTGATAGGCATTCCAGTCCGAACAGCGCAGCCAGTGGTCCTTGAACGTTCGGAATGCGCGCTCCTGTTTTCCTTTCGCGCTTCCGTCCCGCACCGGCGCATGCACCAGGGCGACCCCCAGTCTTGCACAGATCATATTCAGCTGGTGGTTGTCATAAGGCGAACCATTGTCTACATACAGTACAGACGGGATCCCGTAAGTCATGACCGCGTTCTTCAGGATCTTCTGAAAGTTGACGGCCGTATCGGCTTCAAAGATTCCCCAGCCCACGATCATCCGGGATGCGTCATCCAGGATAGAAACCAGATACAGCCTGTGTCCGGCCAGCCTGTATAGATAGGATGTATCGGCCTGCCAGACCTGGTTGGCAAATTCTTTCTCGAACGCTCTGCGCTCTTTTCCCTGATGGATCGGTTCGAGACGGCTCTGAGGCAGAGAACGCACGAAACGATCGATCGTGGACTGGGAAACGCGGGCCGGGATAAACCCTTCTTCGATGAGCCGCGCACGCAGGACCGTATTGATGATGCGCGGATACTGCCGGCGCAGAGCGATGATGCGTTCCTGCGCCTCGGGACTCAGAGTTCGGGAAGTCCCCTTGTCGCTCCTGGGACGGGAAATCAGTCCATCGAATCCGCCGGAACGGTATTCATAGGCCCAGTGAGCGAAAGTCTGCCATGAAAATGATTTTTTGACACCGGAGACCGGGTTTTCGAATTCTTTTTCGGCAAGATGACGGTAAAACTGACGGTTTGTCGAAAAAGGATGAGTGCCGGAAATGACAGGAGCGATGATCCCGAATTTCCATAAAGCGATTTTTTCCTTGTCGGTTTGATCCATAAAGCAGAATCCTCCTTTGAGATTACTGTACCGGGCTAAAAAGAGGAAAGCGACGGACAAATGATTCAGGAAGGAGAAAAAAGACCATAGACAAAGGGTGCAGATAAAATAGTGTGAGGCGAAAAATAGGCGCATTCATGAAAACGAAGAAAACTCTTCAGAAAGGCATGCATAGAAGAACGGATATGAGCAAGAAGATCATACGGGCTACGGTCAAGATCGCGGATCATGATACAGGAGAGGAAAAGCAGAGAGGAATAGCGGTCGATCCATCGGCGCAGGGTCGTTCTGGAAATATCAAAAAGCGCAGCCGTTCTCGACTTGTTGCCGGCACAAGGTCCGCAGCAGTACTGAAAGAGCACTTCAAAAATAAAAGGATAGGAAAACGAAGAAAACGGACGGGCATCATAAGGGAGTATGGTATGATAGGAGCCGCAGGAAGGACAAAAAACGACACGAACCCGTAAGCGTTTTGTCGGATTGGAAGGAGAGAGGCAGAAACGGGAGTAGGATGAGTAATCGAGCATCTGGCCGCGCGCCCCGCAGGACGGGCAGGATAAATCATGCGAAAAAGGGTTGTCGAAAGCCGAAAAATTGATTATCATAAAATTGTTCGTTAGGACGGGAGAGAGTTTGTTCGCAAAACAATTAGGGCTCTCTCTTTTTTTGCGCCTAACACCTTTCCATGTCAATCATCTCATAAAATGAAAATAATGTGACGAAAAAAAGCAGAATAAATTCATCGTGAAATGATCGATGATGAATTTATTCTGCTTGTCTTTATAAATAAGCGAGGATAGCAGGACGACGCTCTACAGCAGGAACAAAGAAAAAGAGATTCGGACGATCATTGAACAACCGGTGTCCGGCTTTGTTTGTCTCTCTCCTAAAAGAAAAAGCGAAACAATATGAAGGAACAGTGCACGAAGTGGATACAGTTTCCTTTAAAGCAAGCCAGTATGATCATATTTCGGATACGTATACAAAAAGCAGATTAAGCCAACGATGGAAAACGATCGGGCCTTATCAGGTTCAGTGGGATCTGTACAGCGCGTATCTGTTGATGAACAGCCACAAGACAAGAAAGCAAGCCGAAAGAACACGATGTGAAGAAGGATTCGAAGCATTCATGAAGATGCATGATGAAACGATCAAAAGGATGAAAGAAAGAGGAATGAGCCGAAAAGGATGTTTCGGGTTTTAACAATCAACAAAAGAAAAAGACAAACAATAAAAACAAAAGGTTCAGACATCAGCCTTCTGCCAAAAAGAGGCCCTCTCAAGGAGGAAATCAGGCAGAGAAGGAGAAGACGGCTATAACATGTCCAAGGACATGTGCCCCATCAAAAGAAGACAGACAAAGAAGTGCCTGTCTTCGGGAATCCCACGGTTTCAACCGTGGGAGGATGTCAATTTTTTCTAAAATAATGTATTATCTTCTGAACAAGGCTTTCAGTATCGCAAAAGCGCCAATGGCCATCAGGGCCTTCTTTCCAAGCTCGGCAGCTGTTCCGGCAGGATCGCTGTGCAGATCTTCTTTCAGCTGTTCCGCCTTTTCTTTCGCGATCCCTTTGAGACCGCCTGCGTTCATATATTCCTGTTCCATTTCTGAATACTGTGCCTGCATTGACTGATGGAACTGATCGATGTCCTTTTGGATATCGTCATTGACTTCCTCAAGCTTTTTCTGCCCGGCAGCCGCTTCGTCCTGGATCGTTTTCTGCTCTTCGGCAATTTCCTGCTGAACCGACGCCTTTTTCTCTTCCGGCTGTTTTACGTTTTCATTCTCTGTCATATTATGATCCTCCATATTTTTGTTTTCTGTTAAGCTCATTGTACCTTGACCGGCTTTGAAATACTTACTGGATGCTTTAATGATTTGAATGAAAATTTTCATGATTCATTGAAATAATTTACATTTCGTGGTAACTTAAACAGTATCAGAAATGGAGATGACGTTATGGATATCAAATTTGTAGAATCCGACACTTTAAAGGAGAAACCGACAGGGGCTCTCGGATTTGGAAAAATATATACCGACTATATGTTTGTTGCCGATTATGATGCCGATCAGGGGGGATGGCACGACCTTCGTATCGAGCCGTTCGGACCGATCGCTCTTTCTCCGGCCAGCATGGTGCTTCACTATGCCCAGGAAACGTTTGAAGGATTGAAAGCGTACCGCACCAGCGACGGAAAGATCCAGCTTTTCCGTCCGGAAATGAACGCGCGCCGCTTTATCAATTCCAATGAACGTCTGAGCATGCCCGCCGTTCCGGAAGAAATGTTTATTGGCGCGATCAAGGCGCTGGTGGACGTGGAGCGCGACTGGGTGCCCGCAAACGAAGGAGAATCCCTGTATATTCGTCCGTACATGTTCGCGACCGAAGCATGTGTCGGTGTTCATCCGGCCACTTCCTATAAATTTATCATCATTGCTTCGCCGTCGGGCGCGTATTATCCGGAAGGAGTCAATCCGGTCAAGATCTGGGTCGAGGACGAATATGTGCGTGCGGCTCCGGGCGGAACCGGCTTCACCAAATGCGGCGGCAACTATGCCGGCTCGCTGAAGGCGCAGGAAAAAGCGGAAGAGCAGGGATATACACAGGTTTTATGGCTGGATGGTGTCCATAAAAAATATGTCGAGGAAGTCGGATCGATGAACGCGATGTTCGTATTCGGCGATACAGTAGTCACTGCGCCGATCGACGGAACCGTGCTTCCGGGCGTTACCCGCGACTCGATCATCCATCTGCTCAAGGACTGGGGCTACAAGGTCGAGGAACGTCATATGCCGATCGACGAGCTCATGGAAGGCGCAAGGACCGGCAAGCTGACCGAAGCGTTCGGTACAGGAACGGCAGCCGTTATTTCTCCGATCGGGGAACTGTGCTACAAAGGCGAAAAAGCAGTCATCAATGATTTCAAGACCGGAGAACTGACACAGAAACTGTATGATACATTGACAGGCATCCAGTGGGGAACGCTTGAGGATCCGTACGGATGGATCGTGGATATTGATTAAATGAAAAGGCCTTCACAGGTCTTTTTTGTTAAGAGGAGGAAAGCTATGATCGAACAAGTCATCCGCCTTGTGCAGGGCGATCCAAACGATCTTCTTCTGCGTCAACAGATCGTTTCGCTGCTCGATGAAATGAAGAAAAGCTGTCCGTTCAGGATACAGTATCGGATCGAGCCGATCCGCACCAGCCCGGACGGGATCGTTTGCCAGCATTCAGGATTGGTGCTTGAAGGCGCCCTGGCAGCCAGCATGCTCAAAACATGTCATGAAATCATCCTTGTGCTCTGTACGCTCGGCTACCCGTTTGAACAGAAGCTTGCCTATTATCAGCACAAGGATGTCCGGCTCGCTCTGCTCTGGGATGCGTGCGGAAGCCTCTATATTGAAAAGAAGCTGGATGAATTCGAAAACTCGCTTCCTTATCCGTATAAGACCGACCGGTTTTCATGCGGATACGGGGACCTTCCCTTGTCGCTGCAGCCGCAGATCGCTGCTTCGCTTCCTGATCTTGGCGTACGGGTGCTTCCGAGCCATATGATGTTTCCGACCAAAAGTGTCAGCGCCCTGATCGGGATCGGCACACAGCCGCAGCCGGCAAGGATCAGGGGCTGCGCATACTGCTCGTTCCATGAACGCTGCGCATACAAAGAGAGAGGAGAAACTTGTGGAATATAAAATAAACATACTCGATGGAGCGATGGGAACCATGCTTCAGAAAGCAGGGATCGAGATCCCCCGAAATCCTGAAGATCTCAATATGACGTACCCTGAGCTCCTTCAAAACATACATCATCAATATGAGGAGGCTGGTTCGCAGATCGTATACGCCAACACTTTCGGCGCCAGCCCTCTCAAGATGGCTGAAAGCCCGTTTTCTTTTGATGAAGTGATCGCAGCCGGCATCCGGAATGCGAGGATCGGCGCGCCGTCATGTCAGGCAGCGCTCGATATCGGACCGCTCGGACAGCTCATGGAACCGATGGGAACCTTCACGTTCGAGCAGGCTTATGAGCAGTTTGCGCAGATCGTGAAGGCAGGAAGAGAGGCTGATCTGATCGTGATCGAAACGATGAGCGATCTGCTCGAAACCAAAGCAGCCGTTCTGGCCGCAAAAGAAAACAGTTCCCTTCCAGTCTATGTCACCATGTCCTTTGAACAGAACGGACGCACATTTACGGGCTGCACGATCGAAAGCATGGCCATGACGCTCGAAGGTCTGGGCGCAGACGCGATCGGGTTCAACTGCTCGATCGGCCCGGACCAGATGGCGCAGTTTGTCAGGACCTTGTCGAGATGCACGAACCTGCCCGTCATCGCCAAGCCGAATGCCGGTCTGCCCGATCCGGCTACAGGATCGTATGACATGACGCCGGATCGGTTCGCGTCGCACATGAAAGATCTTATTGAAGCGGGAGCGAGCGTGATCGGCGGCTGCTGCGGCACGGACCCGCAGTTTATTGAGCGTATTGCCTGCTGGAAGGACAGGCAAGCGGAGCGTCCTGAAAACAAAAAAAGCGGCAAAGTGTGCACTTCGCTGCTTGCCCTCGATCTCGATACGGTACAGCCTGTGGGAGAGCGGATCAATCCGACCGGAAAGAAAAGATTTCAGCAGGCTCTTCTGGAAGAAGACCTGGATTATATTGCTTCGATCGCTATCGAACAGAAAGAGGCCGGAGCCCGCATCCTTGATGTCAATGTCGGTTTCCCAGGCGTCGATGAAGTCGATATGATGAAAAAGGTCGTCAAAAAACTGCAGAGCGTTGTCGATCTTCCGCTGCTGCTCGATTCGTCGAACGCCAAGGCACTTGAAGCCGGCGCAAGAGCGTACAACGGCAAACCGGCTCTCAATTCTGTCAGCGGGGAACGCGAAAAAATGGAGGCTGTTTTTCCGATCGCCAAAAAATACGGGGCTGCGGTCGTCGCGCTGCTGCTTGACGAAAATGGGATTCCTCAGGATGCCGGACAACGTCTGAAAATCAGCAGACGGATCATTGAAAAGGCCGAAGAATACGGGATCGATCGGGCTGATCTGTGGTTCGATGCCTTGACCATGACCCTTTCTGCCCAGCCCAGGCAGGCTGCCGAAACGCTGAAAACGATCGAAGCGCTTCACCGGGAAGGGTATCATACCATTCTTGGCGTCTCGAACATATCTTTCGGGCTGCCGGATCGTCAGTCCATCACAAGAACGTTCCTGGCCCAGGCGCTGTCTGCCGGTCTGACCTTGCCGATCATCAATGTAAATGTCGACGCCTATATGGATACGATTGTCTGCGCAGATCTTGTGGCGGGCAAAGATCCGGATGCGGCCCGGTATATCGAGCGCTTTGCCTGCCGGACAAAAAAGGAGATGCCGAAAGGATCGGGCCCTGCTCTTACGCTGCAGCATGCGATCTATCAGGGCCTCGATCATGAAGCCAGGGTGCTGGCTAAGCAGAGGCTGCAGGTGATAAAACCGCTCGATCTGATCGAAAAGGAACTCATCCCCGCCCTTGATGAGGTGGGTCGTGCATACGAGCAGGGGATCCTCTTTCTGCCGCAGCTTCTTTCTTCGGCCCGCTCTGCCGAAGTCGTGTTCGAGGTCGTAAGAGAAGTGCTGGCTGCCACGGACGCCTGTCATGTGAATAAAGGAACGATCGTGATGGCGACGGTACAGGGCGATATTCACGATATCGGGAAAAATATTGTCAAAACCGTTTTGAAAAACTACAGCTATGAAGTGATCGATCTGGGTAAGGATACGCCTCCTCAGCTCGTTTACGATACAGTACGCGAACGAAAGATTCGTCTGGTCGGTTTATCGGCGCTAATGACAACGACGCTGGATGCAATGAGAAAAACGATCGAGCTGCTGCATACGTTGCCAAAGCCGCCGAAGATCATGGTAGGCGGTGCGGTGCTCACAGAGCAGTACGCCCGCGAAATGAAGGCCGACTACTATTCGCGGGATGCGCAGGACGGGGTGCGGATCGCCAGAGAGGTGTTTGGCAATGAATGATGTGTTTGAATTTTTAAAACACGGTCCGCTGCTTTTTGACGGGGCAATGAGCTCCTACAAGGAAGAGCGAACCGGTGCGCAGGTTCTTGAAGAGTATATGGATGCGGGAGCGAACGCGATCAAGACCGATACATTTTCGATTTCGCGGCAGCTGGGACGTGATGAGCAGAAAGCGCTCGAACAGCTCGAATATGCGATCGGGGAAGCGCTTTCTGTGTGCCGCAGCGATGTATTTCTTTTTGCGGACATTGGACCGGCCGAAGAGGAAGCGTATCCGTTTCCGGTATTCAGAAAACAGATCGACCGGTTTCTCGATCAGGGAATTTCCTGCTTTATTTTTGAAACGATGGAACGGATCGATGGTTTGGCCCAGGCGTGTGCCTACATCAAAGAGAAAGCGCCGGACAGTTTTGTGCTGGTCAGCTTTGCGCTTGACAGCACAGGAGACGGGATGCAGGCGCTTTATGATGGTATAAAAGACTGGGCGGATGCGATCGGCTTCAACTGTCATTCGGGCCCGAGGCATATGGTCGGGCATGTGCATGGGCTGGTGCGCTGCGGCAAGCCGCTGTTTATTGCGCCAAATGCCGGGTATCCGACTGTTCTGGGATGGCGTGTGCGTTACGGAGGCGGTCCGGATTATTTTGCGCAGGCCATGAAGGAGATCCGCCTGGCAGGGTGCGAAATGCTTGGCGGCTGCTGCGGAACGACGCCGGAACATATCCGGGCTTTGCGGCAGATGCTTGACGGGCTGCCGGATCATATCGCATGGCACAATCCGGAAACTGTGCCTAAGGAGAAGAAAGAGGCGCGCACCGACTGGAAAAACAAGGTTTTCGTGGAGCTGGATCCGCCTCGAAACGATCGGATGGAGGGCTTTATGAAGGGGGTCCTCGCTTTCCAGAAGGCAGGAGCGGATGTGATCACGATCGCGGATTCGCCCATCGGACGTCCTAGAGCGGATTCGTCGCTGCTGGCATGCCGGATCCAGCGGGAAGCGCAGATCATGCCTCTGCCGCACATTACGTGCCGGGATCGGAACCTGAATGCGATCAAAGCGCTGATGATGGGGCTTTCGAGCGAAGGGGTGCATCAGGTGCTGTTCGTGACGGGCGACCCGCTTCCGCAGGATGCCAAAGCGGAAGTCAAGGCGGTGTACAATTTCAATTCGCGCAAGCTGATGCAGAGGATCGGCGATATGGAGGAGGTGTCGCAGCGTTTTGCGATGTTTGGCGCGCTGAATGTCAATGCGCCCAATTTCGGGCAGCAGCTTGCTCTTGCAAAGGAAAAGGAGCGGAACGGAGCGATCGGTTTTCTTACGCAACCTATTCTTTCGCGCAGGGCGCTCGATAATTTGAAAAGGGCGCGCAGCGAGCTGAGCGGGTTCCTTTTTGCCGGGATCTATCCGGTCGTTTCCTACAAAAACGCCATGTTTCTCGAAAATGAGATCCATGGCATGCATATAGATGAGCAGATCATTGCGCGCTATCAGGGGCTGGACCGCGCCCAGGCTCAGCAGCTGGCGGCAGACATTTCGGTACGGATCATGAAAGAGTGCCGTCCTTGGTGCGACGGGTATTATTTGATGACGCCGTTCCAGCGTCTCGGGCTGATGGAACAGCTGATCAAAGAGGCGCGATGTCTTTTGAACGAAGAGCCTGAGCGATGAGGCGGGCAATTTCTTTCTGTCCGTAAGCGTCTGGATGCACGCTGTCGAAAGAAAGCCAGTCTGTCCGGGATGCTTCGTACAGATCGATGAATGCCAGACCGTTCTGCCGGGCGATATCCTTGATGATGGCGCGGATCTGTTCGAGCTTGTGTGTTTCATAATGGCCGGCGTTCATTTTGAGCGGGGCGATCAGAAAGATGCGGCTGGCTGTATAACGGGCCAGCAGCTGTTCGTATTCCGCGCGGAAGGTATTTTCGCTGGTCCAGTACCACACATCATTGGCGCCAAGGAAAACGAACAGCATATCGTATGGCTGCTCCTGGATGCTTTTTTCGAAAGCCAGCGTATTTGTATAGGCCATATCGAACTGGCTTTGCAGGGTCGCTCCGCTCGAGCCGAAATTCAGGATCTCGTACTGGGGGAAGGCTTGCGCCAGCAAGGTGGTGTATCGTTCTTTTTCCCAGTCGCTCAGGCCCCAGCCTTCGGTAATAGAGTCCCCGATAAAGGCGAGCCGCGGTTTTTCGGTTTTGTGCATGGATGTTCCTTCTTTCGTTTCTTCTTCCATGGTAGCACAAGACAAACAGCATTCGTGTGTCTCTTTGAAAAAATGATACAGGAATTTTCTGACAAATGTTGTTGCATTCACTGTTTTATACGGCTATTATCTCATCTTTTACAGTTTTAAAAGCGCAAAAGGCGCTAAGTCCTTTATTCAAAGGGTTTCAGCGCCTTTTTTATTATTTTTCATTTTCGCCACATTTTTAGCTTTCGCATTTTTTACGATCTTGTTCAGTTCTTTTTCTTCCATGACTCTGTACGCAAATTGATATCCGAATATTTCTGACAGCTGATCTGTTATTTCTGTTCTTGCGAAACCCGGTTTATAGATCGCTCCCTGCACCTGCTCTATATTCAGCGTCCTCAATGTATCGATAATCTGTCCGATCGTATATTTCTCTTTCAGATACTGTTCGATGATCCGATATACCATCAATGCCAGGAAGCATGTGAGCAGATGCCCTTCGATCGCTTCCCGACGGCTCACATAGATCGGCCGTGTTTCCAGTTCGCTTTTCATGATCCGGAAGCTTTCTTCTATTTCCCAGCGCTGATGATTCGATTTGATGATGAGCCTGATATCTTCGTCTTCAAGGTCTGTCGTTACTGCGTAGAATCCGTCATATCTCATGTCTTCGGTGATCCGTCTGATGTTCAGTTCGTATTTCTGATTTTTATCGTCTTCGCTGTCTGCCGGCTTGATAAAATATCTCGGGTTTCTCTGATCTGTAGTTTTCGCGATCTTCCCCGGATCCTTGAGCAGCGCTTCAGCGCATTCTATCTTCTTTTCGCGGATCCGTCTTTGATAATCCCGGTATTTTGTGTTGAAGGACACAATAAGATGTTCTTCCAGCACTTCTCTTTTCCCGGTTTCCTGTGATTTTTTATTCGTCTTGATCCATCTGTCTTTATAGAAGGTTACAGTTTTTGTGGGAACCTCTTTGTCTGCGATCTTGACCGTTTTCTCCAGACTGTTCAGATTGTATATCTCCGGATATCCGGGAATCTGCCATCCTTGTGGATCGAGCGCCCACTCCTGAAGCTTGCCACTCAGCTTTTTGATCGGCTGGGTGACGATATAAGCGCCGTTCGCTTTTCTGTCGTTGTATATCTTGTTTTCGAAACCGTTCAGTGCTGCGTCGGCACAGACGATGAAGCGGCTGAATCCGAAATCTTTTTCGAGCGTTTTTTCGAGTTCCCGCATGGAAAAGGATTCGTTCCTGTTTCCTTCGAAGCACAGGTCGGCAATAGGAATGCCGTTCCTGTCGATGAACATCCCGTACTGCACGATCGGATTCGGCCTGTTTTCCTTGGACTTTCCATATTTTCGGAAATCATCCGCTTCTTCGATCTCGAAATAAAAGTTCGTGCAGTCATAGAAGAGGATGGTGGTATCGCGTTGGCAGATACCGCAGCTTTTTTTATACAGCTGGTTTTCTATAAAATACCGTTCCTGAGCCAGCACCGGCAAGGCGCGATAAATATCATGCAGATCGGGAAGCGGAAAGCGGTAAAAAGAGCGAGCTGTATCCAACGTCGCTTTTTTTGAGGCTGGCGCGATGATGCGTGCACAGACAAGCAGACGCAGTATCGTTTCGAGATCATATTTAAAACGGTATTTAAGAGAGATACTGCGGCAGATATCGGATATCCCAAGCATCGACAGAATTTTCTGAGGAAAAAGATAACCGACATTGAAAGAATTGATCACGCCCATGGGTATGAGCTCATGAGGATTGAACGTCATAGGGATGAGCGGATTGTCATCGGCTTTCAACTGTTCGATCTGATCACGGAGTATGGCTTCGACTTCTTCGCGCGTAGAGACACCGAATTGTTTCATAAGAGCAGCCAGATTGCCTAGGGACTGGCGATTGCGGGTCGTACGTTTGTTTGTCTTGGGATTCACATAGTCTTCCTTGATGTAGTAGCAGACACTGTTTTTAGAGGAAGTGGAGTGAAGACGAATGGACATAAAGATCACCTCTGGAAAGAGTATAGCATATGGCGAAATAGGGCGAAACTAAAATGACTGAAAAATTGACAGAGAAAAAGAGACATGCAAAAAGGAATGAATCAAAAGAAGTAGAAAAAAAGCATCAGAATTGGCAAAGAAAAAGACGACTGGTAATATCATTGGAATTTTAGAGAATAATGGAAATTATTTTTTTAAAACTGTAAAAGACCCGCGCGGTTTTTCGGTTTTGTGCATGGATGTTCCTTCTTTCGTTTCTTCTTCCATGGTAGCACAAGACAAACAGCATTCGTGTGTCTCTTTGAAAAAATGATACAGGAATTTTCTGACAAATGTTGTTGCATTCACTGTTTTATACGGCTATTATAAATATATAAAGCATCGTTTACGGTGCCTGGGAGGACCTTAAATGACATATGAAATAATGGAATGGTCGGATCTTAAGCGCGCTCAAAAAGATCAGACATCCGTTTTCGCGTTCTGTACGCTTTATGTCGCACAGCCGAATGAACGGGTCGATTCCTATGGCGATATGGTCAAGATAATTAACCGCCGGATGGAGGATCCCGCAAAAGTTATGGAAGCGTATTTTACATTTGAAAACATGCTGAAGAAGATCCGCTGTTATGTGCTGCTCAAGGATGAGCGGGTCGTGGCATTTGTTTTCAGACGCAATGACGGATCGTGGGTATCAAATGCGCAGAATCTGCAGGGAAATGATCTGGATGAACTGAGACGGCATGTGGGCCCGGGAGTCTGGCGCCAGATTTCCAGAGCGGCGTGAAATAATATCAACAGCGAAAAGGAAGATCGCAGGATCTTCTTTTTTGAAGAATGAATTTACATTTTCTTTCAGAAAACTTTCATATAATTTCATCTTTTTGCTTTACAAACGAAAAAAATGGGAGTACTATACAACCATAAATTGAAACCGATGAAGAAGAAATCAAACAGAAAGACGTGTTCGAAGCGAGTCCGGGGCGGTGCAAGCCGGGTAATAACGATTCTGCAAATGGACTTTGGAGGGCGAGGTGAACTCATAGTATCCGAGCCGGGACTTTCCCGTTACAGAAAGAAGAATGTGTCAGCATTCGTAAAGTGGGTATATCATGCATACCAATTCAGGTGGTACCGCAGAATTAGAAATTCTGTCCTGTGTCTGTTTTTAGACGCAGGACTTTTTTGTTAAAATGGCCATTTTATGAGGGAGCTGCAGAGTAGAGGAGAGAGTATATGAAAAAATCTTTAAAAGCTTTAAGCGCACTTTGTTTATCAGCCACAGTATTTGCCGGATGTTCATCCTCATCGACGGAAGAAAAGATTCCGCAGATCGGTGTCGCGCAGATCGTCTCGCACACATCGCTCAACACGATCCGGGACGCGTTTGTCGCGCAGATGGAAGAGCTCGGTTACAAGGACGGAGAAACGGTCAACTACGATTTTGCGGATGCGGCTGGCCAGCCTTCCAATCTGAATGCGATCATGTCGCAGTTTGCGGATGAAGACAGTGATGTCATCGTCGCGATCGCGACCCCGACCGCGCAGTCGGCAGCAAACTATGCCGATCAGATCCCGGTCGTTTTCTCTGCGGTATCGGATCCGGTGGGTGCCGGACTTGTGAAAAGCCTTGACAAGCCGGATGGAAACATTACCGGAACGAGCGACGAGGTGCAGATCGATCAGATCGTTGCGCTCGCGAAACAGATCGATCCGGATCTGAAGACGCTTGGTTTCCTGTACAATGCCGGGGAAGCAAATTCGGTGTCGAATCTGAACAAGGCGAAAGAGTACTGCCAGGCCAACGGGATCGAGCTGATCGAAGGGACAGGAAAAGATATGACCGAACTGCAGTCTTCTGCTTCTGTTCTTGCCGAAAAGGTGGATGCGATGTTCTCGCCAAACGATAATACGGTGGCCAGCGGTATGGCAGCCCTTTCCAAGATTGCTCTGGATGCTGGCATTCCTTACTATGTCGGTGCCGATTCGATGGTCCAGGATGGCGGGTTCGCGACAGTCGGGATCAATTACGAAGAGCTTGGTCATGAAACGGCCAACATGGTGGACGAGATCCTGAAAGGCAAAAAGGCGGGCGATATTCCGGTGAAAGTATTCAAGGACGGACTGAATATTTACGTGAACAAAGCCTATATGGATCAGCTCGATATCGCATTGCCTGATTCGATCAAAAACGACGATAACTTGATCATGGTAGGAGAATAAAATATGTCAGCAGCCATTCTTACAAAAGCGTGCGAGCTCGGACTGATCTTCGCGATCCTCTCGCTTGGCGAATATATTTCGTTTCGGGTCATGGATACGCCCGATCTGACTGTGGATGGCTCCTACGCGACCGGCGGCTGCGTGTGCGCGATGTGCACGCTGGCCGGACACCCGCTATTAGGCATTTTAGCCGGCTTCATTGCCGGCTGTCTTTGCGGTTGCGTAACAGCTTTTCTGCAGACAAAAATGAGGATCCAGCCTCTTCTTGCCGGGATCCTTACGATGAACGCTCTGTATTCGATCAATATCCGGATCATGAACGGGGCGCCTAATGTCTCCCTGTTCAGCAGCTCGCTCAAGCCGACCTGGACGCTTCTGTCCGATGCGAATACCCAGCTCTATGTGCTTGCGGCCATCGTCCTTGTGATCGGGCTGCTCATGTTCTGGTTTTTCAAGACAAATCTCGGGCTCATGCTTCGGGCTGCCGGAAACAACGAGGAAATGATCAAGGCTTCCAGCATCAATGTGGATGTGATGAAGTTTTTGGGGCTCGGCCTTTCCAACGGGATCGTGGCAGTTTCCGGGGCGCTGCTCGTGCAGTATCAGAACTTTGCCGATGTGACGAGCGGAACAGGAATGCTCGTTTTAGGCCTTGCCGGGATCATTGTAGGTGAAACGATCTTCCGCCGCCATACTGTCGGTGCCGGGATCCTTGCCTCTGTTTTCGGTGCGGTGATCTACCGCCTGCTGTATACTTTTGCGCTCAAGCTCGGCTTCGCGGCCACCGATATGAATATGGTTTCGGCTGTTCTTGTCGCGGTGACGATCTCGATCCCGTATCTTCAGTCTTTAAGGAGGAAAAAACACCATGCTTGAATTGAATGATGTCAGCGTGATCTTCAATGAAGGGACGAAGCTGGAAAAAACAGCGCTCGATCACGTATCGGTCCGTATCAATGAAGGAGATTTTGTAACGATCCTTGGAAGCAACGGGGCCGGGAAAAGCACCTTCTTCAACGTAGTGACGGGCTCGGCGCCTGCCACATCCGGAACGATCCGGCTGGACGGAAAAGACATTACTTCGCAGAAGGAGCATGTGCGTTCCAGGATCATCGGCCGTCTGTTCCAGGATCCTTCGCACGGGACCGCTTCGGCCTTGACGGTCGAGGAGAATCTGGCGCTCACTGGTCACAGTGGATCCGGACTGTTTTCGATCGCTGTGAAAAAGCAGGATGTGAAACGGTTCAAGGAAAAGCTCAAAATGCTGAATATGGGCCTGGAGGAGAGGCTGAAGACGCCGATCGGCCTTCTTTCTGGCGGCCAGAGACAGGCGGTCGCTTTAATGATGGCTGTGCTTAATCCGCCCAAGCTCCTACTTCTGGATGAGCATACGGCCGCTCTTGATCCGAAAAGCGCGCGGACTATTCTGGATCTGACCGATCAGCTGGTGCGTTCTGAAAAGATGACGGCCTTAATGATCACGCATAATATGTCGGATGCCCTGAAATACGGCAACCGCCTTCTGATCTTCAATGACGGAAAGATCACGAAGGATTTTTCGAAAGAGGAAAAGGAAAAGCTCAAGCCGGCCGATCTGCTGGCGTATTACGAGGTCTGAAAAAGCGCTTTGTTCGAAACAAAACGCTTTTTTTTCAGCTGTCATCTTTTTCATGGGCCGCATTGCCAAAAACCGCGCTCATACAAAGCAGGATGATTCCTGCCAGCAAGGCGCCCAGGTCGATTGGCGGAAGTAGGAATAAGACAAAGTAATGAACGGATGCGTTGGCGTTGTGGCTGGCGGATGAAAGAGAGCTGTCCGGACTGAAAGCGCTGATCGGCTACTATCAAATATATGAGCTGCAGCGAAAACGGATTTCTTTTGCGGCACAGGAACGATGTATAGAAGTGAGGAAACAGTTTCACGCGATGCACAATTATCTTCGTGCGCTGTATCTGGATAATCTGGAAGCGCTGGGACTGTCTTATCTTCGCGCGTATGATAGTGCGTATTCGCGGCTGCAGACCCTGCTCAAGAACATAGAATACGCAAAAGATGAGTATCTGCATTTTTGCGTAGCGCAAAACGCGATCCTTGTATTGTGCGTAATGGGACGTTTTTCGGAAGCGCTTGCTCTGATGCAGAAAGAAAAAAGTACATTTCAATACGGCTTGTCCAATTTTGTGTTTGCACCGTATTGTCTGTATCGTCTTGGCAGAAAAGAGCAGACGATTGCCACGATCAGAGAATTGGAACCGTATATCGTTGAACCGGATGATCGCTTATTGAACGATATGGTGATGGCAGCGTTCGCACAGGATCCGGAATCTTTTTTCGAGGCTGCCACGCGCCTTTTGGTGCTTGATCAGAAACGACGCCTGCTGGAAAATGTCGACATCGATTTTCAGTTCATTATCCATTTCTGCAGGGAAATGGGGCTGAAGGAAGAACTGATCGAAGCCCAGGACGCATATATTGCGTTTTTGAATGTTCCCGGCTGATCGATCGGGAATGCCGGCTGATCGAAATGTTTTGATATTGTCATGAAAACCGGAAAGATGGTATACTGTCGGTAGAAAATAAATGAGGTAATTATCACATGAAATCAATGGTAGATGAATTAAATAATGTTCCTGTGAAAAAGTCGGTGGTTACATCGATCGAATACGACTGCAAACGACCGGACAAAGAAGATGAAGTTTTTGATGCGGTACGCGATATCGTTGCCAATTATCAAGATACATTTTCGAAGATCACATACGATCTTGACCCTGTAAACCACAAGGTCAAGGTAGAAGTCAACGAACATAAATAAAACGCGGAATAAGAACAAGGTAAAGATCTTTTAGTAGGACACTACCTTGTTTTTTTCTGTTTTAGAGATTGCTTTATTATAATGTAGAAAAAAAGCAGCGTGATTATCTGCTTGAATCATGCTGCCTTAGATAGATATATTTAAAGAATGTTTATTGGTATACTACATTTACATATGTATTTCTTTGCTGCGCAGTACCAAAGTACCATGTACTTAATACTTGTCCGCTGTTATTATCAATTTGTGTAGCTTTGTATTTTCGAACTGTTAAATCTGCCCAAATGCCCAATCGGCTATATCTGGTAGAGTCTGCTTGAAGTACATAGGAAGCTCCCGCTGTATTAGATACACTTAAACCAATTGAAACTCCATCATAATTATATGTTCCGGTAGCTGTTTGTGTATAACTTGCACTGACAGTATAGCTGGAGGCTTTTTGCCAAGTGCTAATCATAGAAGAATATCCCACAAAAACGTTATTAGGGTACGAGACTGAAATCAATGTGTTTTCCACACGAGTAGATCCGTGAGGGGTGATTTCAGAGGAAGGGTCCGATTCATTTGCCATAATTGTAGTTGGTAATACGGAGCCTGAAAATAAGCATGATGTTAAAGCAAAACTTAATACTGCATTCTTTAATTTCATAATATTCTCCTTTATAATATTGTATAATGCAAATGTAAGAAAGCTTTCTTCTGATACAATAATAGCAAAAAAACAAAGGAGGTCAATGCTATGGCAATTTTTTCTAGTGCATTTTTATTGGTAAGTACGATTGTTTTGTATATTTACATTCGATATCTCGAAATCTGTCATCTCGCGTGGTTTAATGCGGACTATTATTACTACTGTGTGGTCCTTCTTGTTTTTAGTATCTACTGTTTTGTGATCGACCTAAAAATGAGGTTTTCTGCAAAAGATAAAGCCACACGGCATAAAGGGTGATCGAATAATCGAGATGCGAAAAACAGCCTGAGCGAGATCTTTGCCGATCCAGCTCAGGCTGTTTTTTTGAATTATTTGTTTCTGGATGCCCTGCCAATGATCACGGCAAGGGCCAGAGAGATGACCCCGCACCCGAGCCATATGTTGCTGCTCGTAAACGCGAACGCAATCAGAAAGGCGGAGGCGCAGAAATAAAAGATCATGCTGATATAATTCCATTTCATGAAAAGCTACTCCATTTCCAGTATGAGCTGTTCTTCCTTGAGCGGTCTGATCTGTGTCCTGAAGATCCGGACCATGAAGAGGATGCCGAGCACGACCGCCACCAGTTCAGCAATCGGGAAGGCGAGCCATACCAGGTCGAGTACTCCGGTCTGCGCAAACAGAAAAGCGCACGGCAGCAGCACGATGAGCTGGCGGATCAGCGACATTTCAAGCGAAAGCACACCATGCCCGAGCGCCTGGAACGTACTGGAACAGATGATCGAAACGCCCGCGATCAGAAAGTGGAACGAAATGATCTTCAGTGCAGGAATGCCGATCGCGAGCATCGTATCCGACGCGTTGAAGATCGAAAGCAGGTTTTGCGGGAACAGCTGGAAAGCCGCGAAACCAAGCACCATCATACCGGTCGCATACATCATGGACAGCTTGATCGTTTTGACGATCCGTTCCGGTTTTCTGGCCCCGAAATTGTAGGCAACGATCGGAACGAGACCGTTGTTCATTCCGAAGATCGGCATGAATACGAAACTCTGCAGTTTGAAGTACACGCCGAATACGGCTGCAGCCGTCGTTGAGAAACCGATCAGGATCTTGTTCATCCCGAATGTCATGACCGAACCGATCGAAGCCATCAGGATGCTCGGGATCCCTACGCTGTATATGGCTTTGATCACTTTGAATTCAGGTCTGAATGAGCGGAAGGAAACATGGATCTCGTGATTGAAACGATGGTTGAGCCAGATCCCGAGAAACGCACCAATGATCTGACCGATGACCGTTGCAGCAGCGGCTCCGGCAATTCCCATCTTTGGCATGCCGAACATGCCGAAAATGAGGATCGGATCCAGAACGATATTGATGATCGCTCCCGCTCCCTGCGTCAGCATGGTCAGCACCGTTCGCCCGGTGGAGGAAAGCAGTTTCTCGAACGCGATCTGGATAAACAGACCGATCGATAAAATGCTGCAGATCAGCAGATAGCTTTCTCCTCCGTTGACGATTTCGGCCACATCGGTCTGCATCGCAAAAAATGTTCTTGAAAACCCAAGACCAAGCAGCGCGAACACGATCCAGCTCGCACCAGCCAGAAAGATACATGTGCACGCTGTTTTATTGACTAGTTCCTTGTTGCGTTCGCCAAGCGAACGGGACAGCAGCGCGTTGACACCCACACCCGTGCCGGTCGCTACCGCGATCATGAGATTCTGGTATGGAAAGGCCAGAGAAACGGCGGTCAGCGCGTTTTCGCTGATCTGCGCCACATACATGGAATCTACAATATTGTACAAAGCCTGAACGAGCATGGAAATGACCATCGGGACCGACATCGTGATCAGAAGCCGGTTGACAGGCATGACGCCCATTTTATTTTCTTTCATAATGATTCTCCCTTCTTACTGTCTCATTATAAAACATAAAAAAGAAAAGGAAAGATGGATTTCGAGTTTGCTCGAATGCTATGATGACACCGACGAAAGGGAAGATCAAAATGAAAACAAGATTAATTCGTGTCATTCAATTAAGCGTTCCGGCAATCATGGCCCAGATCTCTTCGATCATCATGCAGTATATCGATGCCGGAATGGTCGGCTCGCTCGGGGCGGACGCGACCGCATCGATCGGGCTCGTATCGAGCACCACATGGCTGATCAACGGGATCGGCATGGCCTGCGCAGCCGGATTCGCCGTACAGGTCGCTCAGTATGTCGGGGCCGGAAACGACGAAAAAGCCCGCAGCACGATGCGCCAGTCGCTCCTGCTGTGTACACTGGCATCCGCCGTTCTGAGCGTTGCTGCCGTGCTCATCAGCCCCAGACTGCCGCACTGGCTGAATGGAACAGAAGCGGTCTGTGTCCTGGCGACCCAGTATTTTTTCGTGTACGGCTGTTCGCTTTTCTTTGTGCTGAACCGGATGCTTGCTTCCAATATGCTTCAGTGCGCAGGCGATATGAAAACTCCCAGTCTTTTGAATATCCTTCTGTGCGCTCTTGATGTCGTCTTTAACTCGTTTTTTATATTTTATCTTGATCTGGGTGTGCTGGGCGCGGCACTGGGAACGGCCTGTTCCGAAATCGTGATCTCGGCAGCTATGTTTTATAAGATGGCTTTCAGCTCGCCGATCCTGACGCTCAAAAAAACAGGTTCGTGGAAATGGAAGGCTGAAACGCTGAAAAGCGCGTTTGCGATTGGTGCGCCCATCGCCTTTGAGCATACCGTGCTCAATACGGCGCAGATCGTGATCGTCGGTATCATCGCTCCTTTGGGAACGGTTGCGGTCGCTGCCAACAGCCTGGCTGTAACGGCAGAAAGCCTGTGCTATATGCCCGGATACGGGATCGGCTCGGCTGCCACTACGCTGGTCGGGCAGAGCGTCGGCGCAAAAGATATGGATGCTGTGCGGTCCTATGCCAATCTATCTGTCTTTCTCGGGGTTGCGATCATGTCAGTTTCGGCCCTGGCCATGTATATGGCTGCGCCGCTCCTTTTTGACATGATGACCAGTGACGGGCAGGTACGCGCTCTAGGAACCATGGTACTGCGGATCGAAGCGTTCGCGGAACCGTTTTTTGCCGCGTCCATCGTGATCGCAGGGGCGCTGCGCGGAGCCAAGGATACGCTTGTACCAAGCCTGATCAATCTGGCTACGATGTGGGGAATCCGCATCACGCTTTCCATGGTGCTTGCGCCGGTGTACGGACTGCCGGGCGTGTGGTTTGCGATGGCTTTCGAGCTTTTTGCGCGCGGATGTCTGTTTTGTTACCGCCTTTTCAGCATGCGCTGGCTTCATATGGAAAGATCGGTCGAAAAAATGGAAAAGTCGTGTGAAATCCGTTGAATGTTTGAATGCAGGAAAAATTTGGCGTTCCTTTGTGTTTCTTACTAAAGTAAAGGAATTTTCGTCTTTAAAATCAATTTATCGGACATTGTAAAATTAAACAAAAGCACGATAAATTGAATTTATAAAGAATATCCGAATGTTTACTTGAGTAAAATTAACAAATTGTAGAAGAATATTAAAAAAAATTAAATTTTCCTCGGGTAAAGACTAGCTTTTTTGTAGGAATATGCTATTATATGGGTGTAAAAGAAATCCGCATGAAACCAGCAGCAATTATTACTCATGGGATTTCTGTTATTAGAAATGGAGGGCAAAGCAAAATAGAAGTCATCGAAGCGCATCATACTATGGAGCGAAGCCTCCAAAAGTCACGCCGATCCCCATATAATATAAATTCCCAAACTCATTAAGCGCAAAATAAAGCATAATTCGATCGGAACCAACCTCTATGAAACCAGTCTTTTGTCAGATACAATACATTAGTTTTTCCCGAAACGATGAAGAAGGCTGGAATATCATCTGAACTATGAGATATACATCACGAACGATTTATATAATATTCCCTAGCAGCACGTATTGTGATTGATCGAGTAGAAAACCCATTTCCAGATGATGAATTATTCATTTTATAGTTTATAGTAAAAAATTCCTCTACAAATTCACTTAATTGTAAAATAATCAATCCTTTAAAGAAGCAGACTTCCCACCTGCTTCTTTATTTTTTTTGTTTTGTTTGATATAATGTTATAGAAGAATCATGAAAGGATAATATTATGGATCTAGATTTTAGCAAAGAGGCACTTCCTCTGTATGTACAGCTGAAAACACGCATCAAAAACGCGATCATTGATGGTGCATATCCATACGGAGCGCAGATTCCTTCCGAAATCGAATATGAAAAAAAGTACGGAGTTTCGCGGATCACGGTACGCCGCGCCATTTCCGATCTCGAAAAGGAAGGGTATGTGGTCCGTTCAAGAGGAAAGGGAACCCACGTTATTTATAATCATACGATCAAGGAAAGTTTTTCCAGGATTCGTTCTTTTACGGAGGAAATGAAAGCTGCCCATCTTGAACCGGGCACCAGCTTTGTGGAAGTAAAGGAGGAAGCCGTTCCGTCGGACGGCGCCACCGCTTTTGGGATCGAACCGGGAACCCGGCTCGTTTGTGTCAGCCGGGTACGCACCGCAAACCACAAACCGATCGTTTACTTCAAGACCTATTTTGCCAAAGGATTGAACGCTCCTCTCGATCCGGAAGCTTACGGCGAGTCGCTGTATTACTGGCTCAATGAAAGAGGGATCCGGCAGCCCGAGCGGGCGCTGGAAAACTTTAAAGCGGTCAATGCGTCCAAAGCGATAGCCGACAAACTGGAAATCCGGGAAAATGACGCCGTACTGGTCAGAACGCGTTTCGGCTATAATAAAAAGAACGAAATGATCGAGTATACTCTGGCCTATTACCGCGGGGATACATACTCCTTTACGGTAGAACTCACCGCCTGAGCAGAAGAGGATCTTCTGCTTTTTTTTCGGACGATTTGTGAATGAATTAACTTGCAAAAAAATAAGAAAAATAATAATATGATGTCAGAAAGAAGGGATACTGTGTATCAGTGGATCAGCGGCAGCTCCTTTGCGTGCCAGGTAACATTTTATGCCACCAATATCACATTGAATTCAGCTGCCTGTTCGCATTTCGAGAATATTCGCTGGGTTCGCATCGGAATGGATCCCCAACATAAAAAAGTAGCGATCGAGCCGCTGAAAAAGCAGCAGATCGATCTGGGGATCATCCCGAAAGATCAGCTCCAGAAGCTTTCCCTGGGCAAGGGATACGGACGGATCAGCAGCAAGTCGGTCATGCACGCGATATATACCCAGCTGCATGTTCCGGTAGATACCGTAAAATATCCTGCTGTGTTCAACGAGGAACAAAACCTTCTGGAAATCGACTGCGCCCAGCCGCAGTGAAAGGAGAATGGAAATGATCTTGATCTGGCTTGGTACAGCGCTGGCAGCCGTTGTGCTTGAACTTATTACCCCGTCTGCCCTGGTCAGCATCTGGTTTGCGCTAGGCGCTGTAGTAGCCGCCTTATGTGCGGCCCTGCAGCTCAGTGTTGCGATCCAGTTCATCGTATTTCTGCTGATCAGTGTCCTGGCCATGCTTATTGTCCGCCCGGTCGCGTCGCGTTATCTGCGCGGAAACGTCGTGCCGACCAATGCAGACCGGATGATCGACCAGACCGGCAAAGTGACAAGAACGATCTATGAGGATCAGTGGGGCGAGGTATATGTGCTCTCCTCGTACTGGTCGGCTGTATCGCTTCATCATGAAACGATTGAAAAGGGCACGAAAGTGAAAATATTAAATATTGAGGGGGCAAAGCTGATCGTGGAGCCCCTTCGGGAAAGGAAATGAAATATGATTATCGTTAGAACTGTTTTGATTGTCGCGGCGATCCTGCTTGTTGTGGGCATCCTGATGAGCATGATCCGGATCGTTTCGCAGGCAAACGCCTATGTGATCGAACGTCTGGGAGCCTACTACGCCACATGGCATACCGGCGTTCATTTCAAGATCCCGTTTATTGATCGTGTAGCCAACAAAGTCACGCTGAAGGAAATCGTAAAGGATTTTGAACCGCAGCCTGTGATCACCAAAGATAATGTCACGATGATGATCGATACGGTCGTTTATTTTCAGATCACGGATCCGAAACTGTATACATACGGTGTGGTCGGTCCGATCACGGCGATCGAGAATCTGACCGCGACAACGCTGCGTAACCTGATCGGCGATCTGGAACTGGATGAAACGCTCACTTCGCGCGACATCATCAATACGAAGATGCGCGCTATCCTCGATGAAGCGACCGATCCGTGGGGGATCAAGGTGGGACGTGTCGAAGTGAAGAACATCATTCCGCCAAAAGATATTCAGGAAGCGATGGAAAAACAGATGCGGGCCGAACGGGAACGCCGCGAGTCGATCCTCAAGGCGGAAGGCGAAAAGCGCAGCGCGATCCTGACAGCCGAAGGCGAGAAGGAAGCCACGATCCTGAACGCGACAGCCAAGAAGGAAGCGATGATCGCCGAAGCGGAAGGTAAAGCCAAAGCGATGGAAGCGATCTATGAAGCACAGGCGCGCGGGATCCAGATGATCAAGGATGCCGCTCCAAGCAAGGAATACCTGGCTTTGCAGGGACTGAAAACCTACAGCGATCTGGCAGACGGCAAAGCAACGAAGATCGTTGTTCCTAACGAGCTTCAGAATCTGGCGGCGATCCTGACAGCTTCCAGGGAATTTCTGGACAGCAGCAAGGAGCAAAAAGAATAAATAATAAAGTCCGGACATCGTTCCGGATTTTTCAATTTCCTATAGCGGACAATGGTGCTAAAATAGGGAAGTATTAAGGAGGCTTATTATGTTCGAAAATTCATATATCAAGTATATCGGTGCAGACGATCATGATCTCGATCTGTTCGAAAGCCAGTATCCGCTGGCTCACGGCGTCTCATACAATTCCTATGTGATCCTGGATGAGAAAACGGTGGTCATGGACACGATCGATGTGCGCAAGACAGAGGAATGGCTCAAAAATCTGGAGAAAGCATTGAATGGCAGAACGGCAGATTACCTTGTGATTTCTCATATGGAACCGGATCATGCGGCCAATATCCAGAAACTGTGCGCCATGTACCCGGATCTGAAACTGGTTGCCACGATGCAGACATTCAATATGCTGCCTAATTTCTTTGATATCGACCGTCTTGCAGAACGCAAGATCGTAGTCAAGGAAGCGCAGACGCTGCCGATCGGCAAAAATACATTGCAGTTCTTCATGGCTCCTATGGTCCACTGGCCGGAAGTCATGATGACGTATGTTCCGGAAGAAAAGCTCCTGTTCTCTGCCGACGCGTTCGGAAAATTCGGTACGATCGATCACGACGATGACTGGGTGAGCGAGGCACGCCGGTATTATGCAAATATCGTAGGCAAATATGGTGTGCAGGTACAAAATACGTTGAAGAAACTGGCCGGACTGGATGTTGAAACGATCTGTCCGCTTCACGGACCGATCCTTACGGACGATTTGGGCCGCTATCTTGACCTCTATAATAAATGGAGCTCTTATACGCCCGAAGAGGATGGCGTCCTTATTGCCTGCGCTTCGATCTACGGACATACAGAACAGGCTTGCGAAAAGCTGGCCGATCTTCTCAAAGAGCAGGGAAAAAAGGTCGAATTTGTCAATCTGAACCGCGTTCCGGTTTCGGAAGCGATCGGACTGGCGTTCAAGTATTCCTCTCTTGTTCTTGCGGCGTCCAGCTATGATGCGGCCGTATTCCCGAGCATGGAACTGTTCCTGCTTGAGCTTTCGCATAAAAACTTCCAGAACCGCAAGATCGCGCTGATGGAAAACGGTTCCTGGGCTCCGACTGCGGCAAAAACGATGATGAAATATATTGAGCAGATGAAAAATATCACATTGATCGAGCCGGTCATTACGCTGAAATCGCGAATGAACGCACAAAATGAAGAACAGATGAAAGATCTGGCTGAACAGTTATAATCGCGGATTAGTTTAGTACATATAAAATGATTGTTGAATAATTTCTCGCTATTTCCTATAAAAAAGGTATAATTTGATTAGGAGGATAGTATATATGGTAATTCTTTATACTTCTCCTGGGTGCGCTAGTTGTCGAAAGGCAAAACAGTGGCTCAAAGATAATCATATCGATTTTGTCGAAAAAAATATTTTTTCAAGTGTGTTAAAAGAAAGTGAGATTAAGTACTTGTTGTCACGTTGCGAAAATGGTACCGAAGATATCATTTCCGTGCGATCAAAAGTGTTTCATTCTTTAGAGAAAGGGATTGATGACTTCTCGACAAAAGAATTGATTGCTTTGATTCAAAAGAATCCGTCGATCTTGAAACGGCCGATTTTGTTATCAGAGAACAGTATGGTAATTGGTTATGATGACAATGAAATCACGACATTCACACCGAACGCTGTACGCAGTCAGACAACTCACGTCCGCACACCAGGAATGAAAAAAGACGAAATTAATAAAGGTTTGACTTTAGACAGCCAACCTGGATCGATTCATCTTAGTTCAATTTAAAATCTCTCAACTTCCCCGTTGGGAGATTTTTTGTTAAGGAGGTTTTTTTTTTGAAACAAACGAAAATTCAGCATCTGCAGTTTGCGCTCGAACTGCTCCTGTTCATGGCTGCGCCGATCGCGCGAACGAGCATTACTCCGATCTATCTTGGTATGCTGTATGTGCTCTTTTACTTCTGCACCGAAGTGATCGGGTGGATGTATATTAAAAGTCAAAGAGAAAATGTTCAGAATATAAAACTGTATATCCTGGCAGGTTTCGGGCTTCTGACACTTGGCTATGGCCTGATCATCCGCTCCGGCCTGGTCATAGGGATAAGTATCGGGCTTGCTGCCCTGTATGCACTGATCAGAAAATACATTTAAAAAAGGACCGTCGGGTCCTTTTTAATGTATTTAGTTTTCTTCGTGTCTGATCAGGCCGAATGCTTTTGAACACTCCATGACAACGAGCGGAACAAGCGCAAGACCTAATGCGATAAAGAAGCAGTCCCATGGCAGGATCTCCAGACCAAACGGTATATTGAGCGGTGTGAAGATCACCAGCGCAACAAGAAGCACAGAGATCAGGGCTGCTTTGTTGAGCTTCGGGTTCGTGAATACGCCAATGTGGAACAGCGAATGATTGCTGCGCATGTTGAAAGCCTGCACCACCTGGGAAAGAGACAATGTGATGAAGGTCATGGTTTCCGCTCCGCGGACTGTGTGGGTCAGGGTCTGTCCCAGCCAGAAGGAAAAGATGGCCAGCGCTCCGAACATGAAGCCCTGCAGGATGATCCGGGTACCGAAGCCGTGGGCAAAGATGCCTTCGTTTTTGGCTTTCGGCTTCTGATCCATGACATCGTTTTCAACAGGCTCCATCCCCAGCGCGATCGCCGGAAGGGAGTCTGTAACAAGGTTGATCCAGAGCAGCTGCATGGAAATGAGAGGCGACTTGTGCCAGATGAGCATGGAAACGAACACAGTCAGCACTTCGCCGATATTGGTCCCAAGCAGATAGCCGATCACTTTTTTCAGATTGGCGTAAATGCCGCGTCCTTCTTTGACCGCAAATACGATTGTCGCGAAGTTGTCATCCATCAATACCATATCGGCAGCTCCTTTTGCGACCTCCGTTCCGGTGATCCCCATAGCACAGCCGATATCGGCTGCCTTGAGGGCCGGCGCATCGTTGACACCATCGCCAGTCATCGCTACGACCTGATCGCGGCGCTGCCAGCCTTTGACGATACGGATCTTGTTTTCCGGCGAGACCCGGGCATAAACCGATATGTTCTCGATGTCGTGATCCAGTTCATCGTCGTTCATCGCATCCAGTTCGACACCGGTGATCGCTTTATCGCCCGGACGAAGGATCCCAAGTTCTTTGGCAATAGCGCTTGCTGTGATGACATGGTCGCCAGTGATCATGACAGGACGGATACCGGCCTTGCGGCATACCTCGACCGCTTTTTTCGCTTCCGGACGGGCCGGATCGATCATGGCGACAAGGCCTTCAAGCTCCAGATCGTTTTCGATCGTATCGCTGCTGATCTTTTCAGGCAGTTCGCTGATTTCTTTGGTTGCGATCGCTAGTACGCGCAGCGCATTTTCCGACATCTGTTCATTCAGTTTTTTCGCGCGCTTCGCGTCACCTTTTTTCAGACGGGGAATGATCGAATCCAGCGCACCTTTGGTGATCACGGTCAGTTTTCCGTTCATATCGCTGATCACTGACATGAGCTTGCGATCCGAATCAAACGGAACTTCCGCGATCCGCGGATATTTTGTGTTCAGTTCATCTTTTGTCATTCCGTTTTTCATGGCTGCGGCCACGATGGATGTTTCGGTCGGATCGCCGATCGAGATTTCCTGGCCGTCCTCGATTACGATCGAGCCGTCGCTGCATAATGTGCCGAGCGCGAGCAGGCGCCTGATTTTCTGCGGATCGTCGGACGTGATTTCCACAGTATCCTCGTCGCCGTCTGCCCAGGCTCTGACCAGGGTCATCTTGTTCTGGGTCAGCGTTCCGGTCTTATCGGAGCAGATGACAGAGGCGGAGCCGAGCGTTTCGACAGCCGGCAGGTTGCGGATGATCGCGTTTTTCTTTGCGAGCTTCGTGACCCCGATCGAAAGCACGATCGTTACGATGGCTGGCAGGCCTTCCGGAATAGCGGCGACAGCCAGCGAAACGGAAGTCAGGAACAGTTCCATCGGGGCAAGACCGTTGATCATACCCACAATGAATATGATGACGCAGCATCCGATCGCAAGGAAGCCAAGATATTTGCCAAGCTGGGCCAGCTTGATCTGCAATGGGGTCTGCGACTGCTGCTCGTTGTTGAGCAGGCCGGCGATCTTTCCCATCTCGGTGTCCATTCCTGTGGCGCATACGATGGCCTGTCCGGTCCCGTAAGTGACCGAGCATCCAGAATATACCATGTCTTTGCGGTCGCCGAGCGGAGCGTTTGCTGCGACGACGGCATCGGCTTCTTTTTCTGCCGGGACCGATTCGCCGGTCAGCGCGGCTTCTTCGCATTTCAGGCTCACGCTTCGAAACAGTCTGGCATCGGCCGGCACGTAATCGCCCGCTTCCAGCTTGATGATGTCGCCAGGAACTACGCTGGCAGAATCGATGAGCAGTTCGCTGCCGTTCCGGATGACTCTTGCCTGCGGGGAAGACATGTTTTTCAGCGCGTTCAGCGCCGCTTCGGCTTTCGATTCCTGCATCACGCCCATGATCGCGTTGACGATCACGATCACAAGGATCAGGATCGGTTCAAAAAATTCCTGAGGATCGTGTTCGATCGCAGCGATCACAAAGGAGATGAGTGCTGCGATAAGCAGGATAATGATCATCGGATCTTTGAACTGGTCGACAAAGCGGGCCAGATTTGATTTTTTCTTTGCTTCTTTCAGTTTGTTCGGTCCGTATTTTTCTAGACGTTCTTTTGCCTGCGCTTCCGTCAGGCCCGACTCGATTTTTGTATCGAGCTCGTGTTCCACGTCAGGTATGGTCTGATCGTAAAATTTCACTTTTATTCCTCCTGTTTTTTTCATCATAACAAATCGGATTTCTTATTTCCTTTCAAATACTTTACAGGATATGGAGCCCGTCCAGAAGAATTTTCAGACCGATCAGCACGAGGACGATCCCTCCGCAAAGCGTTGCTTTGGACTGATAGCGGTCGCCAAACAGGCTGCCGATCTTGATCCCGGCCGCTGAAAACAAAAAGGTAACGAGAGCGATGAGACCAGATGCCCACCAAATGTTGACCTGCAGCATGGAAAAGGTGACACCGACTGCCAGGGCATCGATGCTTGTCGCAACAGCCAGCGTGAACATGGAGCCGGCGGACATGGAGGCGTCGACTGGTTCCTCCTCGCTGTGGAAAGAATCCCAGATCATTTTCCCTCCGATCCATGCCAGCAGGATGAAGGCGATCCACGATGTATAGTTCTGCATATACCCGGTAAAAAGATTTCCTAAAAAATAGCCGATCAGCGGCATCAGTCCCTGAAAACCGCCAAACCAGAGACCTGCGCACACCATGTTTTTCCAGGTCGTTTTTCGTAAGGACAGTCCTTTGCAGATGGAGACGGCAAATGCGTCCATGGACAGCGAAACGGCTGTCAAAAGCAATTCGATGATTCCCATATTCTTCCTCCTATCGTAAAAAAAGACCCATGAACGCAAAAAGACCACGTTCATGAGTCTCATCTTTTCAAGTAATACCGGGCAGATTGCCAGGATGTCGATATTACTGCATTTGAGAATGCTGATTACTCCCTCAGATGTCCTTTTTATACCACGCAGAAAAACGAAAGACAAGGCGCAGCATCTGCAAAACGGTTAGATAAGGCTTACTGATAGATCTTACTTTTCGTTTTCTTTTAAGATGCAAAAAAAGACCGCCCGATGGCGATCTAAAAAGGATCCGGATCCTGGCTTTCGCTGATGATCGAGATCGAGGAATGGCGGCCCTGTTCAATTTTTTTGGAGCGCTTTACCTTTGTTTCAAGATGATGGTCGTAATCAGCGGCAAAGACAAGCGAGTACAGCACATTGAGCAGATAGGAAATCGAAACTTCCGAAGCGTACCACGAAATCTTGGAGAACATCTTTTCGCGTGTGCAGATGCGCAGCGTCAGATCGGCAAGACGGCTGATCGAATTATCTCCAAGCGATGTGATGGCAATGACCGGGATCCCGGCTTCTTTCGCGTACTGGATCCAGCGGATGAAATTGCCTGTTTCCCCGGTATAGGAAATGACGATCATGCACGAGGTAGGGTCAGTGATCGTACCATTGTACAAGCCCTCGCCGCTAGGCGGCTGTACGATGACCATTTTCTGGATGCGGCCCATTTTGTACATGAATTCCTCGGCCTGGGCGATCGTGTTGTTCATGGCGACAATATTGACAATGCGCCGGGATCCGATCAGCGCAGCAGCTTTTTCGATCGTTTCCCAGTTGATGAGCGCGAGCGTATCGTTGATCGCCTCCTTTTCCAGCACCGCGATCCGGTTGGCAATTGTCATGGGGGAATCCGATCTAGAAAACGGAATGTTGGCATCGACTTCCTGAAAGTGGGACGACAAGTATTCCTGCTCTTCGATAAACGCGTTTTTCAGATCTTCCCATCCAGGATAATTCAGCTTGTGCGCGATCCGGATCATAGTTGCCGAGGAAGTATACGTTTCTCTGGCGATCTGGCGAACCGTTTTATCCTTGATCTTAGGGCCGAGCTGCATCATATAATCGACCACAGCCTGCTGGGAATCTGAAAACTTTGTCTGTTTAAGTTTTTCCTTGATCAACATAATTTTATTTTATCAGAAGATACACTGTTTCGCTAGAATCCTTCAAAAAATAAAACAACCCGAAACAGCAGACCGGAAATCAAAAACCACTTTTCTCCTGCCGCGAAAAGGAATATTTTAAGAAGCGGAGAAGGAGGAGAGGATCATGGAAAAACTACAGACAAAATACAATCTTCTGCATATCGCATACTGGATGAACGCCCTTTTTTTATACGGATTCATCGCCGTGCTTCTGCAGTACAAAGGACTGACCAACACCCAGATCGGCATCGCGACCGGAGGAGCCAGTGTCGTAACGATCGTTCTTTCGCCTCTCATTTCCCAGAAATGCGCGCAGATCAGAAATTATTCGCTTCAGCAGATCCTGATCCTGTTTTATGTGATCACCTGCATTTTATTTCTGACCATCGGCTTTGCACCCGTTTCGAGCGTATTCATTATCGCTCTTTACATGATCCTGTACTCGATCAATATCAGTACGGTGCCGCTTGTATCCACCATTGCCATGAACTACATTGAAGACGGCTATCCTGTCAATTTCGGACTTTCCAGAGGACTTGGTTCGGTTTCCTACGCCATAACTGCTCTGGCAGCCGGACAGCTGACTGCCATCCTTCCGCCAACCATTTTATGTATCCTTTTCGTGGCCAGTGCGCTGCTTGTCGCTGCGATCCTGAAAATACTTCCCGCCACGTATTCAAAAGCCGGAAAGAAAACGGATCGGGAAAAATCGAATATTGTTTCCACCATGTTAAAATACCGCCAGTTTACCGGTCTGCTGACCGGCTTCGGCCTCGCTTTTGCGGGCAGCGCATGCCTTGGAACCTATCTGATCAATATTGTTAAAAATCTTGGCGGAAATACATCCATGCTCGGTCTGGCCACTTTTTTCATGGCTGCCAGCGAACTGCCGTTCATGACCATCGCCCCAAGGCTGATGCGCCGTTTCAAAACAAAGAACCTGCTCGTTTTTGCGGCTGTCATGTATGTAGTGCGCAACGGCCTGGCATGCTTTGCATTCAATATCCCGATGCTTCTGACCGGCCTTGCCTGTCAGGGAATTTCCTATGGACTTTTTACGCCGATCATTACTTATTATGTCGCCGAGAATCTGGAGCCGAAAGATCAGATCATGGGGCAGACCATGATCGGGGTCATGACTTCGGGCGCCGGAGCAGCGCTTGGAAATATGACCGGCGGCTTTCTGCAGGATACATTCGGAATGAGCGCGATGCTGGCTTTCGTGATCGGTGTCACACTGTCAGGGGTCCTGATCGTCACCCTGATGAATGGACGCAGACAGTCTGCCGAACAGCCTGAACTTGCCCGGACAGTCGAATAGGACTGTCTTTTTTTGTTTGAGTTGGCAGACGTGCGAAAATAGAATATAATATGCTATATTTTTTAGGAAGAAGAAGGAGGAGGTACATGATCAGAATAGGCTTAGACGTAGGTTCAACGACCTTGAAAAGCGTCGTTCTGAACGAGGATGGCGAAATTCTTTATCAGCAGTATGAACGCCATTTCTCTCAAATCACTTCAAAAGTTAACGAAATGCTTTCTGAAATCAGAAAATTATTTCCTGAAGAGGAGAGTGTTCGCTTATGCATATCCGGGTCGGCAGGAATGGGACTGGCCCAAGATCTGAATATCCCGTTCGCTCAGGAAGTTTACGCGACCCGGGAAGCCGTCAACATGCTGCTTCCGGGAACCGATGTCGTGATCGAGCTTGGCGGAGAAGATGCCAAAATATTTTTTCTGTCCGGCTCGATGGACGTATGCATGAATGGAAGTTGTGCCGGAGGGACAGGGGCGTTCATCGACCAGATGGCAACGCTTCTAGGCATTTCGCAGGATGAAATGAATGCGCTGGCAGCCAGCCACAAAAAAGTGTACAGTATTGCTTCGCGCTGCGGCGTATTTGCCAAATCCGACATTCAGCCGCTGCTCAATCAGGGCGCGACCAAGGAGGATGTATCGGCATCGATCTTTGCGGCGGTTGCCAATCAGACGATTGCCGGGCTCGCCCATGGACGGCAGATCAAAGGAAATGTCGTTTACCTAGGGGGACCGCTCACTTTTTTTTCGCAGCTGAGAGAAACGTTCGACAACGCGCTTTCGCTGCAGGGGACATGTCCGGAACATTCCCTTTATTTTGTTTCTTATGGAGCCGCTCTGCTTTCGCAGGATAGAAATTTCCATTTCGATACGCTGCTCAAAGCGCTGGCTGCATATAAATCGAGCGATAACTACGCGTCCTGCCAGCCGCTCTTCGAAACCAGAGAGGAATACGAGCGGTTCACGGAAAAACATCCGAAACGCTCCCAGGAAATAACGACCACGAGCCAGGAGCCGGTCGGCCTGAGCGTAGGGATCGATGCCGGTTCGACAACATTGAAAGCGGCAGCCATCAACGAGCAGGGCGAGGTCGTTTTTTCCCGTTATATGTCCAATGCCGGCAATCCGGTCCCGCTGGTGAAAGGTTTTCTTGAACAATTGTACGAGGCGTTTCCGAATGCCCGTATCCTTTCCAGCGCTACGACCGGCTATGGCGAGGAAATCATAAAAAATGCGTTCCATGCCGATTTCGGGGTCGTAGAGACGATTGCCCATTATACGGCAGCCAAACGGTACGATCCGGACGTGGATTTCATCATTGATATCGGCGGTCAGGACATCAAATGCTTCCAGATCCGCAATCAGGCGATTGACAATATCTTTTTGAATGAAGCGTGCTCTTCGGGCTGCGGATCCTTTTTACAGACATTTGCGGGCGCGCTCGGCTATTCGATCGACGAATTTGCCAGACGCGGCCTGTTTGCGAACCGTCCTGTCGATCTGGGATCACGATGCACCGTGTTCATGAACTCATCGGTCAAGCAGGCGCAGAAAGATGGCGCGACCATTGAAAATATCGCGGCCGGTCTTTCGATCAGTGTCGTGAAAAATGCCTTGTACAAGGTCATCCGCATCAAAGATAAAGATTCGATCGGAAGCCATGTGATCGTGCAGGGCGGTACCTTTTTGAACGATACGGTGCTGCGGGCTTTTGAGCAGGAGCTCGGCCATGAAGTCATCCGTCCTGAACTGTCCGGTCTGATGGGAGCCTACGGCGCGGCGCTGTACGCTCTCGAGCACAAAAAGGAAGCGAGCACGCTGCTTGGCAAAGAGGCGCTTGAAAAGTTTACGCATAAGGTCACAGCCGTAACGTGCCAGGGCTGTACGAATCACTGCCGGCTGACGATCAACACGTTCGCGGATGGCGGACGCTTTATCGGCGGCAATCAGTGCGACCGTCCGGTGCAGGGCTCGAACGCAAAAAAGATGCCTTCAATGTACGAGTTTAAAAAGGATCTGCTGGAATCGTATCCTTCTGTATCAGGAAAATACGAGACGATCGGACTGCTCATGGGGCTCAATACGTATGAGCTGCTGCCGTTCTGGCATACTCTTTTTACCGAGCTCGGGTTCGGGATCGAGTTGTCCGGAAAATCAGGAAAGAAAATGTATCATGACGGTCAGAACACGATCCCAAGCGATACTGTGTGCTATCCGGCCAAGCTGATGCACGGGCATCTGAAACTGCTGATAGACCGCGGGATCGATACGATCTTCTATCCATGTCTTTCGTATAATTTTGACGAGGACAAGGCGGATAATCACTATAACTGTCCGGTCGTGGCCTATTATCCGGAAGTGCTCAACAACTCGCTTCCGGAAGGCTCGGACGTGCGCTTTCTGCATCCGTATCTCGGCATACACCGGCCAAAGGATTTCGCGAAGCATTTCCGTCAGTTTCTGAACGATACGTTTGATCATGGCTTCTCGAAGAAGGAAGTAAATGCGGCAGTGGATCATGCCTACGAACATTACAGACAGCATCTCGAAAAGATCCGCAGCGAAGGTGACCGCCTGTATGCCTACGGGGTCGAAAACGGGCTGCCGATCATTGTATTGTGCGGACGTCCGTATCATCTGGACGAAGAGATCAATCACGGGATCGACAAGTTCATTACGCAGGAAGGGGCTATCCTGCTGTCCGAAGACAGTCTTGGACATCATACGCACAAGGCAGATACGGATGTGCTCAACCAGTGGACATATCATGCCCGGCTGTATTCGGCAGCTGATTTTATCAATTCGTGCGGTTATGACAAGATCGATCTGGTCCAGCTTGTATCGTTCGGATGCGGTCTGGATGCCATTACCACGGACGAGGTGCGGGCAATTCTGGAGGAGAACGGAAAGATCTATACGCAGATCAAGATCGACGAGATCACTAATCTTGGCGCGGTAAAGATCCGTCTGCGTTCGCTGTTTGCGGCTGCTCAGGAAAAGAGAGGGAAAAAGCATGTCGGATAGAGTCAATACAAATGTTTTTACGAAGGAAATGAAGGAAACGCATACCCTGCTGTTCCCGAACATGCTTACGACCCATTTCATGATCCTGCGTAATATCCTGCAAAGCTACGGCTTCAAGATCGAGGTCCTTCAAAACGACGGCCCGCAGGTTGTCGAGGAAGGCTTGCGCTATGTCCATAACGATACGTGCTATCCGGCCCTGCTGACGATCGGCCAGATGATCGATGCGCTCAAAAGCGGAAAGTACGATGTCGAGCATGTGGCGCTGCTCATGAGCCAGACCGGCGGCGGATGCCGGGCGAGCAACTACGCCTATCTGCTCAGGAAGGCGCTTCGGGATGCCGGGCTTGGACACGTTCCTGTCGTAACGATCAATCTGAGCACGCTTGAGAACAATCCGGGTTTCCGGCTGACGATCCCGATGCTGCGGCGCATGCTGGCGGCTCTGGCCTATGGCGATATGCTCATGCTGCTGAGCAATCAGGTGCGTCCGTACGAGGTCCATCCGGGACAGACTGATGCGCTCGTTCGGTCCTGGGTCGAAAGGACATCCGGATGGTTCGATGCCAACACCGGATTTTCATTGAAGCAGGTAGGGAAGCATTACCGGGAAATGGTGCATGAATTCGGCTCGATCGAACAAAAAGACGTTCCGAAAGTAAAGGTCGGGATCGTTGGCGAGATCTATGCCAAATATTCTCCGCTTGCCAATAACGGGCTGGAGAAGTTTCTTGCCGGCGAAGGCTGCGAGGTCATGGTGCCGGGCATCATGCAGTTTCTGCTGTACGCGATCGATATGCCGATGGAGGATACCCATTTGTACGGCGGTAGCAAATTCAGCCAGCAGGCGACCCATGTCATGTTCTCGTATCTGACCCGTTTCGAGACGGAGCTGATCAGCGCCGTTCAGGAAGACGGGACGTTTACGGCGCCAAGCAGTTATGCGCATCTCAAGGAGATGGTGACTTCTTTTATCGGCAACGGCTGCAAGATGGGCGAGGGATGGCTGCTTACGGCGGAAATGATCGAGCTGACCGAATCAGGCTACGGCAATATCGTGTGTGCCCAGCCGTTTGGCTGCCTGCCCAATCATATCGTAGGCAAAGGAATGATGAGCGCGATCCGCAAAGCGTACCCGCAGGCGAATATCGTGGCGATCGATTATGATCCGGGAGCGACAAAAGTGAACCAGGAAAACCGCATCAAGCTCATGCTTTCGATTGCCCGCGAGAATCTGGAAAAAGAAAAATAAGCAAAAGATCGGGATAATTTGAAAAAAATTCTCTTTATCCCTTTTTTATTTATGGAAACACGTGTAAAATATTGTATTAGATAGTAAAACTTATGAGTGAGGAAACATATGGCACAGATGAATGATGAATTGTACGAAGTTGAAGACATGGATGCGGACATTTCGCTCAAGGAGGAATTAGTGGAAGAAGCTAAAAACTTCCAGGAGTCTTCGAACTGGAACCAGACCCAGAGGGATCTTCGCGATCTCAAAAAGCGCTGGAAACGGATCCATTACTGGGAATCGGATTACGAGGACCAGCTGAGGGACGAATTTGAGGCGGCCCTCGATGCAGTGTATGCAAAACGCGGAGAGGTTTATAAAGAAGCCGAGGCGGCAAAAGAGGATCTGATCCGCCGCGCCAAGGAACTGGCGGAGACCGACAACCTGAACAAGGCGAGCAAGGAAGCCAACGAACTGATGGAGGAATGGAAGAAGGCCGGTCATGCCGGACGCGAGACCGACGACAGACTGTGGGCGGAATTCCAGGCAGCCCGTGATGTGTTCTATCAGCGCAAGCACGATGCGTGGGAGCAGATGCATGCCGAGTTCGATGAAGCGAAAAAGAAAAAGGAAGCTTTGATCGTTCGCGCCAGGGAACTGAAGGATTCGACAGAATGGCAGAAAACGAGCAACGCGATGAAAGAGCTCATGGACGAGTGGAAGAGCGTGGGTCATGCGGGAAATCGTGTGGATGATGCCCTGTGGCATGAATTCAATGATGCGCGTCAGGAATTCTATACCCGGCGCAACGAGCATTATGATGACCTGGCCCGTTCCCGCGAGGAAAACTACGAAAAGAAAAAAGCACTGGTCGAACAGGCCCGCGCGGTTGCGGATGGCGGCGTGTATTCCCGTGAAAATACAGAATTCATGAAGTCGCTTTCGAATGAATGGAAGAAGATCGGCTTTGCTGGACGCGAACGCGATGACCGGGTATGGGCGGACTTCCGCGCTGCCAACGATGTATACTTCGACGGTCTCAAGAAGATGAGCGAGCAGCGCCAGCTTGACTGGAAAACGAGGATGCTGGATGCCCGCAATAAAAAGGTCGAACTGATCAACAACCAGAAGCGTCAGATCGAACGTCTTCAGAACGATATGTTCGGTCTTGTCAGCGAAGCAACGATGGCTGATATCCAGAATGAGATCGATGACAAGGAAGATTTTATCGACGAGCTCGAGCAGCAGATCGCGGATATCGACGCCCGTCTGGCGGACGAATAAAAAATCAAACCGGAATATTCCGGTTTTTTCTTTTCTTATATTGCACAGAATTGTTGTGTATGTTATACTGTATAAGGTTGATAAAGTTAATTTTAATTTTGACTTTATAAATTATTTAAAAAAATATGTCCACTTCCGCTCTTTTTATACGTATATAAATAGGGAAGGGTATAGTGCCGGCGAGTCAGAGCGGAAAGCGCAGACGCGCACGGCGCGCAAGAAAGGATATATGTCCTTTTTTTCGGTTGTTTTATTTGTTATAATAAATTACCGAAAGGGGAAGTTTTAGTGACATATTACCAAATTCTAAAACAGCGAAGAATCGATTTAAAACTTTCCGTTCAAGATGTTTCGATGCAGACGCGTCTTGCGCCTGAGTACATCGTGGCAATCGAAGAAAATAATCTTGATGTTTTTTCAGATGACTATTCATTTGTTCGATATTTTGTGCATTCCTATGCCGGCGCGATCGGTGTAAACTGGGATGCGATTTCCACTGAAGTTGATCAGACGATCAAATACCATGCCCACAAAAAGAATATGGCCCTGACCCAGGCACAGCGTCAGATCGTTGAAAATATGCCGAAGGTCAAAGCCGGAAAAAAGACGAAGAAAAGAGGATCGTCGCATTTCCAGTCAAGCATTTCGAGGACCTCGCGTTCTCTGCACTGGTCAAAGCGTCGCCTGACCCCGTTAGGATGGTTTCTGATCGTGCTGGTCGTGGGCGGTTTTATCGTAACGAATGCGGTCAGCTCGGCTTTGAGCGCCAACGAGGAAAAGGCGCGCGAAAGCGAACGGCAGGCCGAACTTCAGAAAAAAGAACAGGAAACACAGCGTTTATCGCAGCAGAGAAAAGAAACTCAGCTGGAGGAATCGAAAACGGCTTTGAGCCTGGAATCGGTTTCCTCGCAGCCCAATACCGTATATATTACTTCCGAACAGGCGATGCCGTGGGTCGTTCAGTTTACTGTGTCGGTCCCTTCGGCGACGAAGATCGAAATTTACAGAGGGGACGAACTCGTGGCCGGCGATGCGTCGAAAGAGCAGACTTCCGATTTCAGCACGGTGCTCGACATCA
The DNA here is from genome assembly GCA_022834735.1 of Erysipelotrichaceae bacterium OPF54. GTDB lineage: Bacteria > Bacillota_I > Bacilli_A > Erysipelotrichales > Erysipelotrichaceae > Dubosiella. The sequence goes on along the minus strand of BQKD01000001.1, from coordinate 2,235,736 downwards.
CAGAGGGGCAGACGTATCGTCTTGTTGTTTCATCCTACAACAACAATGCCATTGCCCTCAATGGACAGAGCGTGGCGGTGCAGGTCCCTGAAGAGAAAGAGTCGGGCGTGGAGATCACTCTGAATTTCGGCACAGCAGCTCCGGAGGAGTCAAACAGCTACGACTATTATGGAAATGGCTGGTATGATGAAGGTACGGATTATTCGTATGACCAGAGCGGGGATCTTGCCTACTATGGTTACGAACAATAAGGAGGAGTTATGAATCTGCCTAATAAACTGACAATCATGCGGATCATACTGGTGCCGGTCGTCGTGGCCGTGTACTTGTGTGTTCCGGAAAACATGGGAATTGTAAACGAAGCGACAGGTCTTGGCCTGCGCAATATCCTCGTTCTGATTATTTTCATCGTGGCTTCGATCACGGACTATTTTGACGGAATGCTGGCCAGAAAGCATCACTGGATCACGTCGTTCGGCAAGTTTGCCGATCCGATCGCAGACAAGCTGCTGGTCAATACGGTACTGATCATGCTTGTATGGTCGCACAGCGCAAATGTGGTGGCGGTGCTGATCATGATCGCGCGCGACCTGATGGTAGATGGTTTGCGGATGAGCGCGGCGACGAGCGGCGAAGTCGTGAGCGCCGGCTTTTTCGGAAAGCTGAAGACCGTGCTTCAAATGGTGGCAATCGTTTTGCTGTTGCTTAATAACTGGCCGTGTGCCCTGATCCATGTGCCTCTGGCATCGATCGCATTATGGGCGGCAGCGGCGGCATCCGTATACAGCGGATGGATCTATTTTCAAAAACTGAAGAAATACGTTCTGGAGACAATGTAGCATGGACGAGCTGAGGCAACTTATTGATCTGGCAGGCAGCCGGGGCTGGACGGTCGGTTCGGCGGAAAGCCTGACAGCAGGCCTGTTCTGTGCGCAGATCGCTTCGTGTCCTGGCGCGAGCGTCGTATTAAAGGGTGGGATCGTGACATACTGGACCGAGATGAAGGAAGTGCTTCTCGATGTACCGGCAATGCTCGTGGAAAAGTTCGGTGTCATTTCCAGAGAGTGCGCGCGCGCCATGGCTTTAAACGCGCAGCGGATCATGGATGTCGACTTTGCGGTATCGTTTACGGGCAATGCAGGACCGGATGTCATGGAAGAGAAGCCGGCCGGACGCGTATACTGCGCGATCGCAAGACGGGATGGAACAGTTTTTGATTTTCGTTTTCAGATGGACGGAATGCAGAGAAACGAGGTGCGTGCCGAAGTGGTGCGCCGGATGATTTCCAATCTGCTTTCAGTCATGAAGGAGGAAATTTAAATGGCAAAAAAGACAGCTGCGGCAGCAGAAGTAAAAGATAAAGATAAACTGTTAAAAGATGTATTGAATGAAATCGAGCGCGAATATGGCAAAGGAGCCATCATGAAGCTGGGAGATCGGGCGGCAACGGATGTGGAGCCGATCCCTTCGGGCAGTCTTCTTCTTGATCAGGCGCTCGGTATTGGCGGATATCCGAAAGGACGGATCATTGAGATCTTCGGTCCGGAATCGAGCGGTAAGACGACGCTTGCTCTGCATGCGATCGCGGAAGTGCAGAAAAAAGGCGGACGTGCGGCATTCATTGATGCCGAAAACGCGATCGATCCGGTGTATGCGAAGAAGCTTGGTGTCGATATCGACGATCTTATTCTTTCCCAGCCTGATTCAGGCGAACAGGGGTTGAATATCATGCTCATGCTCATTGAAAGCGGAGCTGTCGATCTCGTTGCCGTGGATAGTGTGGCCGCCCTGGTTCCTCAGGTGGAACTGGATGGCGAGATGGGGGATCTGCAGGTCGGCGCGCAGGCGCGGATGATGTCCAAAGCGATGCGTAAACTGGCCGGATTGATGAACCACAATGAATGTACGGCGATCTTCATCAACCAGCTTCGCGAAAAAGTCGGTGTGATGTACGGCAATCCGGAAACGACGCCGGGAGGACGAGCGCTGAAATTCTACTCTTCGGTCCGTATCGATATCCGGAAAGCGGATGCAATCAAAAACGGATCCGATATCGTCGGAAACAAAGTGAAGGTCAAGGTCGTAAAGAACAAGGTGGCGCCTCCATTCAAGAGCGTCGTGCTCGAGATCATGTATGGGGAAGGTGTCTCCTACATTTCCGAGCTCGTAGACCTTTGCGTAGACGCGAATATCCTGAAAAAGGCGGGGGCCTGGTATTCGTACGAAGGCGAAAAAGTCGGCCAGGGCAAGGAAGCGGCCAAGGAATTCATCAAATCCCATCCGGAACTGAAAGAAGAGCTGGAAACAAAGCTGCGGGCTTCCATGGCGCCTCAGGAGGATGCGACGCTCGATGAAGCGATCCTCGAGGATAAAGAAGAACAGCAGGAAGTGCAGGCAGAAGAATAGGAAATTCGGGAAGTACAGGAGTATACTTGTACTTCTTTTTTTATATAATAAAGACATGGATAAAAAAGAACTTATGCTGGAAATGAACAAAGTGGCAGAAATGGAAAACATATTCAACCGTCTTGAAACGATCGTGTCGGATCTTGAAAAACAGACCGTGATGCTTAATAAAAATAAAGAGCAGTGGGATAAACTGTTTTCCTGGTATTTTGAAGGATCGTGGCTGCAGGATCACGATCTGGATGAAACGGGCGTGTTCTCAAAGAAAATGTCCTGCGGTGTTCTTTCGGAAGACGGCATTTACGATCTGTACTGTCGTCTTGAGCAGCTCAGGAAGGATTGGGAACGGTTTTCAGCTTTTGGCAAAGGATCTCAAAACCCGTAAAATAGCGGGATTGTATGGTATAATTGACCGGATGAAAGGAGTTTGAATGAAAAATACAATACAATTAAACAAACCAATCGTATTTGTTGTGGATATGACCAACGGGTTTGTCAAGGAAGGGGCGCTGAGCGATCCGGCGATCGCACAGATCGTTCCGGATATAAAAAGGCTGATCCAAAGATATGACAATTTGTTCATATGCGATGCGCATACAAAGGATGCGAGGGAATTTCAGGCGTATCCTGCGCATTGTCTGAAAGGAAGCAGCGAATCGCAGGTGATCAGCGAGCTCGAAAAGTTTGCGAAAGATGTGATCGAAAAAAACAGCACGAACACATTTATGGCGCCGGCTTTCCAGAAGCGCCTCGATGCCCTGTTGGAAACGTATCGCGATCTGGTGATCACGGGGTGCTGCACCGATCTTTGTGTGCTGCAGTTCGCGCTGTCGCTGCAGAGCTATTTGAATCAGAAGGATGACCACGATCATCGGGTCGTCGTTTTTGAGCCGTGTGTGGATACATATGATGTGCCGCAGATTCATGAAAAAGCGTTCTGGAATGAATGGGCGCTGGCAAATATGGAAGCCAACGGCATCTGTGTTGTCAAACAGGTCGAGGAATAAAGGATGGAAGAAGCTAGAAATCTCACACTGGTCATGGACTTTTACGAGCTGACGATGAGCCAGTGCTATTTTAACCGGAATATTGACGAGGAAGTTGTTTTTGATGTGTTTTACCGCAAAAACCCGGATGACGGGGGACTGTGTATCCTCGCAGGCCTCGAACAGGTCATCGACTATGTGAAAAATCTTCATTTTTCAAAAGGCGATATCGAATATCTTCGCGGTCTGAACCAGTTTTCGCCGGAATTTCTCGATTACCTTTCGACCGTTCGTTTCACGGGAGATATTGATGCGATCCCGGAAGGAACACCAGTCTTCCCGCACGAACCGCTGATCCGGGTCAGAGGGAAGATCATCGAGGTGCAGCTTGTCGAAACGGCGATCCTGCTCGCGCTCAATCACGAAACGATGATTGCGACCAAGGCGCGCCGGATCGTTCAGGCGGCGGACGGCAGAGCGGTCATGGAATTCGGGGCGCGGCGGGCCCATAATTTCGATGCAGCCATCTATGGGGCCAGAGCGGCGTATATTGCGGGCTGTGCCGGCAGCGCCACGACGTATGCGGGAGAGAAATTCGGCATCCCGGTCCTTGGTACGATGGCTCATTCTTTCGTGCAGAGCTTTGAGAACGAATACGATGCGTTCCTGTATTATGCGAAGACGTATCCGGACGCGTGCACGCTGCTGATCGATACGTATTCTACGCTGAAATCGGGTGTCGAGAACGCGATCCGTGTTGCCAGGGAGTATCTTGAACCAAACGGATACCGGCTGAAAGGGGTGCGTATCGACAGCGGGGATATGGCGTATTTATCCAAAAAGGTGCGTGCGCGGCTCGATGAGGCCGGTATGCAGGATTGCGCGATCGTCGTATCCAATTCGCTTGACGAATATGTGATCGAATCGCTGCTCAAGCAGCAGGGAGCGAAGATCGACTCGTTCGGGGTCGGAGAAAATCTGATCTGCTCGAAAAATTCCCCGGTCTTTGGCGGGGTCTACAAGCTGGCTGCGATCAAAGAAGGGGATGTATGGGTGCCCAAGATCAAGATCAGCGACAATGTGGGCAAGGTGACCAATCCGGGCGTGAAGGATCTGTACCGTATTTATGACAAGGAATCGAAGATGGCTGTGGCTGATCTGATGACACTGTACGATGAACAAATTGATCCAGAACAGGATCTGACCATTTATCATCAGATGGATCGCTGGAAATACAAGGTGATCCCGGGCGGATCCTATGAAGTCCGTTCTCTTCTTGTGCCTGTGTTCCAGGGTGGAAATCTTGTGTACGATATGCCGGCGCTTGAAGATATCCGCTCCTACTGCAAAGACGAGCTCGATACAATCTGGGATGAGATCAAACGGTTTGTCAATCCGCAGGAATACTATGTGGATCTGTCGCGCAAGCTGCTCGATCTCAAGCTCGGACTTCTTGAAAAATATAAATAACGCAAAAAGGAAAGCTGTCAGATGAGCTTTCCTTTTAACATGAGCAGGATGATGGAAAAGGCGGTCGGTTCGAACTCTTTTGTATAAAGCAGGCGATGAGGGGCGTCTTCGATCAGAAGAAGCCGCTTGCGTTCATGGCGGATCCGCTTGTATTCAAGGGATGAGCTGGACGGGTCGATCACTTCATCTTTCGTTCCGTGAAGGATGAGGATCGGGCAGTCCACATGCGTGATCGATTCTTTGTATCGGTCGATGATCCCGGTAAACGTTTTTGTCTGCGCTTTGCTTGGCGATGGTCCTTTGGCCGAAGAGGACGAGGAGAAGGTCTTTTTTGTTGCGGTCTTTGCCATCTGCAGATTGATGTAGTGAAAGGCGGGTGCGACAAGGATCAGACATTTGACGCGAAACAATGTCGCAAGATACGAGGCGATCACGCCTCCCATGGAAAAGCCGATCAGATACACTTCATCGGTTTTTTCAAAAGCGTTTTTCATGGCCTGTTCTGCCTTGCCGATCCAGCTGTTCAGATCGGCATCTTCCGGATCGCTGATATCATACAGATCGAACTGAATGACCTCATACCCGTTCTTTTTCAAGAACGAGGCAAGGTCGTCCATTTCGCTTGATGTTTTGGCGCCGAAACCGTGAATGGTCACGACGACCGGTTTTTTCTTAAAGTTCCAGAGCATTGTATTCCTCATTTCTTTTGCTTTTTTGTGGATTACTATTAATGATTACACAAATCTTGCCAAAAGCAAGAAAGACTTCCGGAATAGTTTACGTTATAATGAGGGAAGAAGCACCACAGGAAAGGAGCCTGTATGAAAGCTACCCTTTTAATAAAGAATATTGAAAATCTTTATACGTGCAGCGAAGACGATACCATTTTAAAAAATGCGTTTGTGGCCATGCATCACGACCGGATCATTGATATGGGGGTCCATGATCCGAAAGAATGGATCGATGATGCGACAAGGGTCATTGATGCGCGCGGAGAATGTGTTGTTCCTGCGTTTATTGACTGTCATTTCAATACGCCGGATGACCGGCTCGACGGCGACCGGATGCGCAAGGAATCGGACGCCCTGTATTTGATGCGTATGAACGGGATCCTGACACTGATCAGCCGGGATCCGCAGATGCGGCGCCGGGAACTGTTTCAGGAAGTGGTCATTTCCAGACATATCCCGAAAATTCCGATCATTCAGGGAGTGCCGCAGGAGCCTGTCGAACCGCCGATCCTGTTATCGTGCGGCATGAATTCGCTTCCGCACAAAATGTATTCCATGCAGCCGCTGGCTTTTTTCCTGCATGTGTACTGCGGGATCGGGGCGTACTGCCTGCTTAAGGCGATGACGTGCAATCCGGCCAGAGAATACGGTCTCAAAGAGCTGGGCGAGATCCGGATCGGATTTCAGGGGGATCTGCTTGTCATCAACAAGCCGACGATCGAGGCGTATTTTTCGGAAGTCGGAGTACAGACGATCCATCGAATGATCAAGGCGGGCATCCAGTTTTTCCCTTATATCATGCGCAGCTGAAAGACACAGAATAATTTGTGTCTTTTTTCTTTTGCGGATTTTTGCTACGATAGGAACAGAAACAAGGATAGAGAAAGTAATACAGCGGGGGCAGAAAATATGAAATGCAGCCAATGTGAAAGCGAATGGGAATGGTCGGATACGCTCGATGAATGGGAGAGAGCGCGGTGTCCTTTTTGTCATGCGCTGCTGATAAAAGAGGATCTGAGCGCGAAAGAGGCGCTGCACCAGATCATTAGCGAACATGGAACGAGAATACTGAATGATGCCGGAGCCGTCAATCTTTTGATGGCCAATCTGGCGGGCAGACAGGTGGATGGGGTGCACAAAGTGCGTACAGCGCTGGCGGTCAATACGGGTACCGAGATTTACGCACTGCTGCAGGAAAGAAAAAAGTTTGACGAGCAGGCCCGGGAAAGGGTCCGGGACTTTTTGACCGAGTGCGGGTTCACAAAGGAGTTCTGCGCCGAAGTGATCGGAATTTTCAGCTATGCGCTCAAGGATATCGACTTCGGGAAGCTGTCGAGATCGCGCAAGTACGAAGAGAAGCGCGAAGAGCGGATCAAAAGCTATTGCGAACATATCAATGAAGATGGTTCGGTCACGAAAGGATGGCGCATGAACGGGATCTGGAACGGTCCGTTCAAAAAGGAATACGAAGAAGGCAGCTATTATGAAGGAACGTATGTGAACGGCAGGATCTGCGGACAGCTGATTTATGTGGCACAAGACGGTTCGGCGTTTATCGGGCAGTGGGAAAACGGAGGCTGGAATGGTCCGTGCCGCAAGGAAGAGCCGGACGGAACGGTCGTGGAAGGAAAGCTGGTCGATAATGTGTGGGATGGTCCTTTTAAACAGTTCGATTCGGATGGATGTGTATATGAAGGACTGTACGATCATGGCAGGCTCGTAGAAGACAGCGTGAAAATTATTTCAGAAAAACTTTGACATGGTTTCTCAAAACTGTTAATATCTAACCATAAATTGATGTTGAAAAGAAGAGTACTTGGGATGGAAAGCGTAGAGAGTTTCCGGCTGGTGAAAGGAAACATGAAAATCTGAAGGAACATGGTCTTGGAGTTGCATGATCGAGATGTAGGTCATGACGGGTTCACCCGTTACAGTGATAAAGTATGATGGTACTTGATGAGGTCCTTTCTGCGAGGAAAGGATGAAAATAGGTGGTAACGCGAATTCACTTTCGTCCTATTGCGGGGCGGAAGTTTTTTTATTGGAAAGGATGAAAAAAGAAATGATCCGTTTAGAACATGTCACAAAATCATTTCAGACCAAAGATGGTGAAGTGCATGCGGTCAAAGATGTTTCTCTGGAAGTGAGGGAAGGACAGATCTATGGCATCATCGGATTTTCGGGGGCCGGGAAATCGACGCTGGTACGGTGCATCAATCTGCTCGAAAGGCCGGATGACGGCAAGGTGATCTTTGACGGAAAAAATCTGCTGGAGCTTTCGGACAAGGAGCTTCGTGCCGAAAGACAGAAGATGGGCATGATCTTTCAGCATTTCAATCTGCTCAGAGCGAAAACGATTTATGAAAATATCGCTTTGCCTCTGCGGATGATGAAAAAGGATAAGCAGGAGATCGACCGCAAGGTCATGGAGCTTCTTGAGCTGATCGACCTCGTGGAGCGCAAGGATTCCTATCCTTCCCAGCTTTCGGGAGGGCAGAAGCAGCGGGTGGCGATCGCCAGGGCGCTGGCGAGCGATCCGAAAGTGCTCTTATGCGACGAGGCGACGAGCGCGCTGGATCCGCAGACGACCCAGAGCATTCTCAGGCTGATCAAAAAGGTCAACCGGGAAATGAAGATCACGGTCATCATGATCACACATGAAATGCTGGTGGTCAAGGAGATCTGCGACCGGGTGGCGGTCATGGAGAACGGGCGTGTGGTCGAAAAGAACGATATCGTTCCGATCTTCATCAATCCTGTCGAAGAGATCACGCAGAATTTTATCAATACGACGAACAATACGAACAAGATCAACGAGCTGATCGAGGAAAAGCACCCGCTCACGCAGCTGGCGCCTGACCAGCAGCTTGTCCGGCTCAAATATTCGTCATCGAATACGAAGGAGGCGCTCATTTCCGAGATTTCGCGCCGGTTCCATATCGACTGTTCGATCGTTTTCGGAAATGTGGAGGTCATCAAGGATGCGCCGCTGGGCACTCTGGTCACGATCTTTACAGGTACGGATGAAAACATAAAGAGGGCGCTGGACTATACGAGAGAGCATGGCGTTTATGTGGAGGTAATGAAGCGTGGACATATTGATTGATTTTATTCCGAATGTTGTGAAATATGCCGACCAGTTTCCTAAGGCGGTGCTGGATACGCTGCTGATGCTGCTGTATTCGGGTGTGATCTCGCTTGTGATCGGACTGGTGTTTGGTGTCATCGTGGTGGTGACTCGAAAGGGCGGGATCCTGGAAAACAAGGTGGTCTTCTTTATTCTTGACAAGATCATCAACCTGTTCCGCTCGATCCCGTTCATCATCCTCATCCCGATGCTGTTCTTTTTGTCAAGGCTCATCTTCAATACGACGATCGGGATCAGCGGGGCGCTCGTTCCGCTGGTGGTGGGAACGATCCCGTTCATGGCCAGACAGATGGAATCGGCTATGATGGAAATTGATGACGGTATCGTGGAAGCGGCCATCTCGATGGGGATGTCGCCGATGCAGATCATACTGCATGTGTATTTAAGAGAAAATGTGCCGGGCATGATCCGGGGCATCACGATCACGCTGATCGCGCTGATCGGGCAGATCGCGATCGTTGGCGCGGTCGGTGCCGGAGGCCTTGGCGATATGGCGATCCGTTACGGACAGCGCTATATGTACGATATCACATACACGGTTGTGATCTTGATCTTGATTATCATATCGATCATTCAGTCGATTGGTAATAAACTGGTCGAAAAAACGACCCATTAGGTTTTAAGAAAAATTCAGGAGGAGAAAAGAAATGAACAAATTACTCAAGGTGGCTGCGGCTGCAGGTATTGCGCTGGCTCTGACAGCGTGCGGATCTTCGTCGGCGAACGAAGAAACGGATTCCAAAACGATCAAGGTGGGGGCGACGACTTCGCCGCATGCCGTGATCCTCGAAGAAGCAAAGAAGCTCATGGAAAAGGATGGCTATACGCTCGAGATCACAGAATTCTCGGATTATCCGAATATCAATCCTTCGACGAGCGACGGTTCGCTGGATGCCAACTACTTCCAGCATCAGCCGTATCTTGACAGCTACAATGCGGACAGCGGCTATTCCGAAGGGGATGACGGATATCTTGTCAGTGCCGGATCGATCCACTATGAGCCGATGGGCGCTTATTCCGAAACGCTGGAAGAAATCAGTCTGGATAATCTGAAAGAGGGCGATCAGGTCGTTGTTCCGAATGACGCGACCAACGAGGCGCGTGCCCTGTTCCTGCTTCAGGATCTGGGGATCATCACATTGAACGAGGATGCGACGATCGACAAGGCGACGGCTGCCGATATCAAGGAAAACCCGAAAAATGTCGAGATCGTGGAGATCGCGGCAGACCAGATCCCTTCAAGGATCAAAGATGTTCCTGTCGTTGTCGTGAATGGAAACTATGCGCTGGATGCGGATATCACGCAATATCTGAGAGCGCAGGAGGATGCGGACAGCGAGGCTGCCCAGCTGTATGCGAATGTGATCGCGGTCAAGGAAGCCAACAAGGATAACGAGGCGGTCCAGGAACTTGTCAAAGTGCTGAAGTCGGATGATATCAAGGCGTTCATCGCTGAAAACTTTGGCGATACGGTCCAGGCAGCAAAATAAGACAGCGAAAGACGAAAAAAGATCGGGAAACCGGTCTTTTTCTTTTGGGGCAGTTTTGGTAGAGTGGAAGTATGGAAGAGCGATGGAAGAAAAAGAGGCCGGTGATCGAAAAGATCGAGAGGGCCGGATTCAAAAAGGAAAACGGAGCATGGAAGAAGTGTTTTTTGCTTCTTGGGGGCGAATTCCGGCTGGAAGTGGAGATTGCTGGGCACAAAACGGCCTACAAGGTGATCGATACGGCGTTCGAAGAGGAATATATTGGCTACAAGGTGGGCGAGGGCGAGTTCGTGCTGCGCCTGAAAGAAGAGATCGAACACATCCTGAACGATCTGATGGAAACGGCTTATGAAGATGTGTGGTTTGCGAATGAGCAGGCGAACCGGATCGCAGGAAGAATAAAAGAAACATATAATGATGTGCCGCAGTTCCTGTTCAAAAACGATAAAGAGACGGGCGTGTTCCGCAATCCGGATAATGAAAAGTGGTACGGGATCATAATTGATCATAAACGGAATGAAAAGGAGAAGGAAACGCTGCTCAACGTCAAGCTGGACAAAAAGATGGTGACTGCGCTTTTGGACAGGGCAGGATATGAGCCTGCGTATCATATGAACAAGACGTACTGGATCTCGATCGTGCTTGACGGTACGCTGGAAGATGACGAGATCATGGAACGGATCAGCCAGAGCCATGCGTTTACTGAAACGAGCGCGAAGGGCTGGGTCATTCCGTCCAAGCCGGATATTTATGATGTGGCCAGAGGTTTTCGCGAAAACGATACGATAATCTGGCATCGCAAGGCGAATTTTCAAAAAGGGGACCGGGTGTTCATTTATGTGAGCGCACCCATACAGCAGGTCCGGTTTCAGTGCGTGGTGACAGAAATCGACCTGGCGCAAAAGACGATGGAACTCAGAAAGGTGAAAGAGTATAAGGATGAATTCACGATCGAGGTATTGAAGAAATACGGTCTGAAGGCGGTGCGGGGCGCAAGGCATGTTCCCCGCGAGCTTGAGCGGCTGCTGATGGAGGGGATGGAAGATGAATGAAGAAAGAGAAAGAAGAGAATAAAATGAGCGTAGTAGATGATATGCTGTCGGGAAAACTGTATGATCCGGGAACACCGGAACTGAAGGCAATGCAGAAAGAGTGCATGAGAAGGCTGGAGGTTTTCAATTCATACGGAGCGGATGACAAGGAAAAAAAGAAGAAGTTTATGGCGGAACAGTTTGCGTGCTGCGGAGAAGGGTGTCATATCGAACTGCCGTTTCGGGCCAACTGGGGAGGAAAGTTTCTCTCGCTCGGGGATCGTGTATATATCAATTTCAACTGGACGATCGTGGATGATGGTCCGATCACGATTGGCAATGATGTGCAGATCGGTCCGAACGTGACGATGACGACGGCGAATCATCCGATCGATCCGGAATTAAGGAAAAAGGGTCTGCAGACCAATCATGCAATCGTTATTGAGGACAATGTATGGATCGGGGCCAATGTGGTGGTGTTGCCGGGTGTCCGTATCGGAAAGAACAGTGTGATCGGCGCGGGCAGTGTAGTAACGAAGGATGTCCCGCCCAATGTGGTGGCGTTCGGCAATCCGTGCCGGGTACAGCGCTCTGTCGATGAATAAGGAAGTGAAAAGTGAGTCACTTCCTTTTATTATCGAAAAACGTTACAAAATGCGCGAAATTCGTTCGAAAAACGTTACAAATTGCACGTTTTTATGATGAGAAGAAGTCCCTGAGCAATAATTCGATCTTTCAGCTTTGTTTCAGTGAAAGCGTACTATGGAATTCAAGGAAATATAAATGGAGTAAATAGCTGTGGATTTATATTTCTGTGGCGGAATATATTTCATTGTGCTAATATTTTATTGAAACAAAGGAGAATAGGGTATGAGTAATTTATTTATGTCGTTGGGATTGCTGACGGTTTTGTTGTCGAATTATGAGAAGCTGGAAACGGCTGGAAAAGAATTCGGGCTATTTACGTTTGCGATGATCGTAGTTTTCAGTATTCTCTTTTACTTGTTAAAAAAGTTTAAAGCAATAGAGAAGGAAAAATATGTTCTGATCCTGGGACTGGGTGTTTTCGATGTGTTCTGCTCATTATTTTTTAGATTAAATTGGCTTTCTTATGCACTGCAGATTGTTGTGGTTGCTGCTTATTTTGTGTATGAGCAGAGAAGAATAAAGGTCCGAGGATAAGGAAGAATAATGGGAAGAAAGCGTGATTGGTAACAAAGTGTTACGGATCACGCTTTTTAAGTTGTTGTAAGCTGCAGATAGTCTATCCAGCGTGACTGGATCATAGAAGCGTTTTTATAATCCTCGATCGACTGATAGTATTCAGTCAGAAACGGATAAAGGACCATTTCCAGTTCGACATCCCGAAAATCAGGAAGCTTTTTTAAGAGACGTTCAACAAGATAGTCTGGAAGAGGTTTTTGATCGATCCTTTTTTCAAGCAGGACAAAGAATTGTCTGATAAAGTCTGCTCGTACATTCGATGAAAAGCGGGTGCGAAACTGGAATATGGTGTGACGAGACTCTTCCCGGTTTCCAAGCTTATAGTTTGCGTAGGCCATTGTAATGTATATGTCTGGAAACTTGCTGCCAGCTTTTCGAGCCTTTTTTGCATAGAAAAGCGCTTCATGGTATTTTTTTTGAACAAGAGAATACCATGATAAACATTCAGAAATTTGTGGAACAATATCTCGTTCATTGATTTGTGATTGACTATTTTCTAAAGATTTGAATATCTGTTCAGCTATAGAATACAAATGAAGTTCTGCATAAACATTTCCTTTGTTTAATTTCGAATAAATTAGGCGACGATAAGCACCGGCTTTTTGAAGGCACGTCTCACATTCTTCGAAGTATTCAAGAGAAGACGCAAAATCTCCGGTGATTTTTTTATTCATGGTCAAATGATAGAGAATCAATCCACGCAGACCTTCCGTTTTCATTGTATGGCAGTATCCAAGTGCTGTATGTAATGCTTCTGCCTGTATTCCCAGAATCTTTTTATCCATAGAATAAATAGATACTCCGTATAGGTCATATAAAACAGCAAGGTGATAGTCATCTTGAAAATAATTGGTATCGATCAGTTCCTTTACTTGTTCCATACAATCAATATCTACAAAATTATCATAGAGAGCTTGTAAAAGCAGTACATGGAAATAAGCGAATGAATGAAAATATTTTGTTTCTTCTAAAAATCTTTTAATATCTAATGCCATAGATTCGTAAGTCATCATCACAAAAGAATGAACGCTTTTTCGAAGCCATGATTCCATTTCTTCAACAAGATTTAGATCGAACGAAAAACGGAAATCTTCATCGATTTTTTCAAAGAAATCAATCACCTTTTTGAAAGTTTTTTCATCTATTTCCTGTTTTCCAGCCTCGATTTTGCTCAAAGAGCTGTTCGGAATTTCAATGGCTTTTGCTAGGTTTTGCTGAGATACTTCATAATATTTTCTTAAATACTGGGTATAGATACGGTAAAAACGTGAATAATCGAACATATTTATATCAAACTCCATTTCTTTTCTTGAAAACTAATAGTAATACTTGTAATTAAGAAACTGTTTTTTGCTCAAAAACAGTACAGACACAAATATGTCTATATTGTATCATTGCATTACAAAAACAAGAAAGAGGGAAATGATATGAAAAAAATTATCAAAAGAGTTTTGGCAGTATTTTGCTTGATGTTGGTAGTAGGAACAACTGTGGTTCCAAAACCATGTGAAGAGCATCATAAGTCGGATTACTGCTGGCTGGAAAATATGGATCCTAATGGTGCTCCAAATGGAAAAAAATGATTCATATGATACGAATTAAAATAATACGTATCTAATGTGCGTTAAGGAGGTATTGATGAAAAATAATTATTTTAAAAGAGGCTCTATAGCACTCTCTGTGGGTCAAGTCCGTTAAAAAAGGCAGATTTACCTTTTATTTAAAGTGAAATTCTGCCTTTTGAAATAAATGATAATAAAAAAAGGGAAATGTGTTATCCTTTTCGTTGCGACACAGAAAGGAAAATAACGCATGACCCCTATCCAATGTATCAAATCTTCTCTTAATTTAAAAGCCTCTTCTATTAAAAATATTTCTGAATCCGATAACGGTACCACTTTCTTTATTCACGTCGCTCTTCATAAAAGAGCAGCTGCCCTTTGTCCTCACTGCGGCAAAAAATGCCCTGGCTATGACAATGGAACCTCTACCAGAAAATGGCGCGCCCTCGATTTCGGACACCAGAAAGTGTATATCGTCGCCGACCTTCACAGGGTCGAGTGTCCTGAACACGGTGTGGTCACTGAACAGGTCGAATGGGCTTTCCATGATTCGAGGTTTACCAAAAAATTCGAACAGCACGTAGCTCATCTGGCTCTGAATCAGTCCAGAAAACAAGTCTGCACGCTGATGCGTATCCACTGGAGAACGGTCGGAAATATTTTGTTCAGAGCCGCGCAGGTCAAAGAGAAAGAAGCTGAACATCGATTTGACGATCTGGAAGTGATCGGAATCGATGAAACCAGCTATAAGAAAGGCTATTCCTATCTGACAACAGTGGTCAACCAGAAGACGTGCGAAGTGATCTGGGTCTGCGACAGGCACGGCAAAGAAGTGCTGTCTGCTTTCTTCGAACAGCTCAGCGATACACAGATTTCTTCCATACAGATGGTGTCAGGAGATGGGGCGCGGTGGATCAAGGATACTGTAAAACACTATGCACCGCATGCACTGTTCTGTATTGATCCGTATCATGTAGTAACGTGGGCGATCGAAGCGATGGATCAGATGCGCCGGCGGTTATGGCGTGACACACTGAACGAAGAGAAGAAGGAGCCAAAACGCCGGGCTGGTCGTCCAGGCAAAGGAGAAGAGAGGACGCAGAAGAAATCCAAAGTGCTGAAGGCGTCGAAATACTCGCTGGGCAAGAACCCGGACCATCTTACAAGCCGTCAGGCAGATAATCTGGATTATATCCGAACGGTCTATCCAAAATTATTCAGAGGATATCAGCTCAAAGAAGGACTCAGACAAGTATTTCACTGCGACATGGAAGAAGCAGAACAAAAACTGCAGAAATGGCTGAACTGGGCATGCAGGAGCCGGATCGAAGAGTTTGTGGAACTGAGCAAAAAAATCAGGAGGCACAAGGAATCGATTGCGAATACGAGGAAATACGGGGTATCGAATGCAAGGATCGAAGCATTGAACAATAAGATCAAGCTCATAATACGCAGAGCGTATGGATTCAGAAACATTGAAAATCTGATCAGCATGATCAGGCTGGCGTGTTCGGAAATCGGAAGACAGCTGCAGCCAGCCTATGTATATGACAGAAATTTTGAGTAGAAGAAAAAAGTTCATGGGCCCGCACGTGCTCAAGGATCTCATAGAACCTGGGACCAGCCAAGGGACGCATCCGCTAAACCCTTGGCAGGCCCCAGAACCTATGATGACCACGCACTTAAAGCGGGACAATGAACGAAAAATGGGAGTGGGAGGACTCGGTCAACCCACAGAAAGTGCCGATGCCTCTTAAAAGAAATGTAGTTTATATCAGAGATGTGCTTATCTTGCCCCGATAAAGCCCGATTCTCCTTGTTTAAAAGCTAAATTTAAAGAGAATCAAGGGCATTTTTGAAAGAGTATACGGAGAAAGAATATGAAAAAAATCAAAAGAATTATTCCGATTATTTTTGTACTGGCTTTATTGCTCAGTACATATGTGTTTGCACATAATTCGGTACCTCAACAACAAACTGGTTTGGTTGAATTGACCTATCAGGAATTGTTGGATAATGACCTAGCAGAGAATTATCTCGTTTTTTCACGAGATGATTGCCCTCATTGTGTAAAGTTTTATGAAGAACTAGATAAAATTTTTGAAGAAGATCCAGAACTATTAGTTTATTACGTAGATACAAATAAACTGTCACGGGCGGAAAAAGATGATATTCGAGAATTGTATGAAGTATATTATGTTCCAACGTTCTTATATGTCACGAAAGAAAACCAAAAAGTAATGTATTTTGGAGAGAATGACTATGCTTCGATCAAAGAATTTATTAGTGAAAACAGCAAACAATAGTTTTCAAAGAAACGTTTAAGGAGGAAATTATGAAAAAATTAATGTCGATCATTTCGATGACTTGTGTATGTTTTTCAATGGCTTTTGGTACCGCTATGCCAGTAAATGCAGAGGGTACAGGATGTTCAACTTGTGGTATTGAAGATACTGATGGATCAATCAATAAAACATTAGAGGATGTTTTGAACTATACGGATGAAGAAAAAGAATTGGTCATGAATAGCGTTGAGAACAGTTCATATTATCAAGAAAATATCACGTTTATTGATGATAGCGATCGTATCAATGTCTATAAAAATGATACAGCAAATTCATATTTTACAGTTTCTTACATTCAAAAAGATAATGATGAAGTAACTGGAACCTTGATTTTTGAAGTAAATCGCGACTATGAAGTAGAAGAAGTTTTTGGAACAGAAAAAAATATCGAGCAAAGTGAACTCGAATTGACAGACTATGTAAAAAATACGACTCAAGTTTATTCAATTGAACCACGTGTAGAATGTTATACGATTCGATGTGCAAGATATGAAGCCAGAGGTACTTCAACAAATGTAGGCCCAATGTGTGAAGCTTTAGTAGGTTTAGGATGTGGACTTGCTTTAGGATGGGCCAATCCGGTTATCGCTTACATGGTATGTTATGCAGGTGCTATTGCTGCATGTACCGGAGCACCAGCAGGAATGTATTGCGCCCAAACCACACGAGTTAATGTTTGTCCATATTAATAAGTCATAGATAATAGAGTATGAGTATCATAGTTTTACTACTTGGCGTAATGTCAGTGAATTTCTGCAATCCTGGAGCAATCGATGAAGCGCAGTTAAGCAATACGATGTATTTTCTATATGATTTTATCGGTTTTGCCGTTTATATTGTCCCTGTTCCTATCCTGCTTAAATACAATAAGGCAAAGGATAAAAAGGATCGATCATTGCTGGTCGTTGCTCTCACACTGATCGTTTATGATTTGTTTAATTTGTTGTTTATTAAGCTTAGGCTAATAACTTATGTGTTGCAACTTGTCGTTGTCCTGTTTTATTTCCTTTATCAGAAATGGAAGGAAAAACACTAGCTCTTCTTCAAGGCGGTCGAACCATTTGACCGTCTTTATATGTTTGTCGTATATGGTGAGTTCGAGTGGATTAGATTAAAAGGTTCCCAATCTGCCGACCTTCTATAGTACGGCAGATTGGGAACCTTTTAATAAAATTTTTTTCTTTATTTGTGGTATATGGTGGTATCGTCTTTCTTGCATTTTTCCTGCCGGTGATTGCATGCGGAGTGACTTTCGGATTTGAGAATATGCTGGAACCAGCCTTGATCGATACTGGATTTATTACATCTTATCGAGCACATGCCGATGTCCTCTATGACGGGTATGTACAGTATTCTCCATGTTTAAGTCAAGTGACGCCGGGAAACGATATGGGCTATCCTTTTTTGAATTTAAACTTAGCCGTGATCCCATTAGGAATTCAGTTGCTGATTCAATTTGCACTTATGATAATGGAAATTTTATGTGTCGGAATATTTGTATACTATCTGGCAATGTGTATTAAACGTTCGTCAGTGATTGTTGGTATCTGCCTGTTTGGCATTTTGTTAACGCGAATCCAGTATGTTCCGGTCGTTAGCCTGATTCCATTATTTTATCCAAATCCGCCGTATTTGCTGGCAGGAGGCCATGGGATTGGATGGATCCCGTTAATAAGTCTGTCTGTCTTATTCATCCTGTTTTGGTTTTTTGCGGGAGTAAGACAATACCGTAAAACCTTGCTTTATGGGGATTGAAAACTTGTTTGCTGGAAAGGGAATGACTTTATGATAAGAAAGATCAATGGATTGTATTTTTTGATCATGCTGACCTACAGCATAGTGGATAAAATATACGGAACATCGTATATGGACATCTTGTATAGCAGCGGACTGGGTATTGGCTTGATCAGTATCGTATTGTCTGCTGAGGATTTTATGACTATGATTTTTGAATATCCTTCCGGAATCATTGCCGATAAAATGGGAAGGAAGAGAACGACAGCGATCGGAATGTTTATTTTAGCAGTTGGCTATCTGCTGTTTATTATTTCTAAAAATTTTTGGTTCTTTGTACTTGCAGCATTTTTTAAATCGCTTGGCGTCTCATTGTTCAGTGGATCTCCGCAAAGCTGGTATTACGAGGAGCTGAAAAAAATCGATGAGTTAAAGGTGCGCGAGAAGTCTATTCCTTTGTTGAGAAGCTTGATCAATATTGTATGTATTATTGTGCTGGGAATGTGTACTTTACTGTTTTCTGTTTCCAATTTGTTTCCGATGAGCATTGCGATCGTTTTATTGATTGGAGTTTCTTTGCTTATTTATATAAGGGGAACAGATAACTATGGAAATGTAAGTGCTGAAGAATCCTTGCTGGCATCGATCTTTAATAATACAAAAAGAATTTTTTCAGAGAAGGTGTTTTGGAAACTTGCTGTTTATCATTCTTGAGCAAGAAGACTCCCACCTCTATAGGTGGGAGATAAATTGTGAAACTCAGTTTTTCTGTGGATAAAGACCAAAAAAATGCAGTATAATAAAACCAGGGAAAGCGAGGAGGAAACGATATGCCAAATAAAGCCTACAAATTCAGACTCTATCCAACGCCGGCACAGAAGATCCTCCTTGCAAAGACATTCGGCTGTGTCCGCCTTGTCTACAACCATTGGCTCGATCGAAAGATCAGCCAGTACAAAGAAGACCAGACGACCTTGAGCTATACTTTCTGTGCCAAAGAACTGACCGAAATGAAGAAAAATGACCAATACGCCTTCCTGAAGGAAGTGGACAGCATTTCTCTTCAGCAGTCTCTTCGTCACCTCGATCAGGCCTTCCAGAACTTCTTCAATCAGCCGAAAAAAGGATTTCCACGATTCAAATCCAAAAGAAACAGAAAGAACAGCTATTCGACCGTATGCGTCAATCAGAACATCCTCCTGTCCGAGGGCTATTTGAAACTGCCAAAGATCGGACCGGTCAAGGTGAAACAGCATCGAGAGATCCCTGAATCTTATGTCCTCAAGTCCGTGACTGTAAGCCAGAGCCCGAGCAGAAAGTATCATGCAAGTATTTTGTTCGAGTACGAAAACCAAGTACCGGAAAGAAAGCCGCAGACTTTCCTTGGACTCGACTTCTCGATGAACGGACTGTACAAAGACAGCGAAGGAAACGAGGCAAAGTATCCAAAGTATTACAGAAAATGGGAAAAGAAACTGGAACGGGAACAGCGCAAGCTGTCGCACATGCAGAAAGGCTCCAGAAACTGGGAGAAACAGCGGATCAAGGTCGCAAAATTGCATGAAAAGGTTGCCAATCAAAGAAAGGATTTTCTGCATAAGCGATCAAGAGAGATCGTCAATGCGTATGACTGCGTATGCATAGAAGACCTGGATATGAAGACGATGGCAAGATCGCAGCATTTTGGCAAATCGGTCCATGACAACGGCTGGGGCATGTTCACTACTTTCCTGAAGTACAAACTGGAAGAAGAGGGAAAGCAGCTGATCCGGATCGACAGATGGTTTCCTTCGAGCCAGACCTGCTCTGTATGCGGGTATAAGAACCCGGAAACAAAAGATCTCGGCATGCGGGAATGGGATTGTCCGAACTGTAAAAGTCATCACGATCGAGACCTCAATGCCGCGATCAATATAAGAGCGGAAGGCATGCGGATCGCATTGGCATAGCCTGTGAATAAAAAAGAACCGTGGGGCACACGGGGATAGCTCGCTTATGCTTGACGAGATATCGTCATCGAACGAGAACCGACTGTTCGCAACCTTGCGAAAGGAAGCCCCCACCTCTATAGGTGGGAGAGGATGTCACAAAATCTTGATTGCTATTCCATACTGCATCTTTATCTTGTGCTGGCAATTGATCATACTGGAACATTTCAAACAATCTCCATCGATCATTAGTATCATGATGATCGTGATTATGGGAGTGTTTTCGCTTTCCTCCTTTTGCGCATTGAAACTGCTGAAAAAGTATCGGCTGCAGAATCTAATGATGCTTGCAATCGGATTGATGGCTGCAACATGTCTTGGAATTTTCTTTGTCAGAAACTTATATCTTTATTTGGGATTGGTCCTGCTGTTTGAATTTGCGTTGTGTATGAATATAACTCTTGATGAAATCTGGGTTCAGGATCTTATTCCTTCAGATAACAGAGCGAGTTATTTCTCGGCACTTAATGCAATGAGTGCTCTGGCAAATTCCATCTTGTTGATCAATCGGATTAGGTTTTATGATCCAGAATACGAATTTGTTCTTTGGATTTATTATTGCTTTTGTGGTTGGAATGTTGGGCCTTCTATATTATGGAAAAAACTATTCTTCGCAAGCATAAGGAATGATTAAGAAAGGTTTTTATTATGAAACTGTCAAGACGCAGAACAAACTGCATGAAGGCAAGTATACTGGTCGGCCTTTGTGTATGCATTACCGGATGTACAAACACAGATTATATCGAATGCCGGATGAATGATGAAAGACAGAAACTGACAGATGTTGAAATACGATCTATTAGCGATAACGACATCGTGCAGAATAAGGTCTTGCAGAATGGATATATAATGCTGCAGTGGTGCGACGTAAAAGATGTGCATATGTTTGACAACGATGTCGAACATTTAAAAGACAGAAAAGTATCCTATAATTCTTTCACACAATGGAGTCCGGAAATGAAAGAAGAACTGGCTTCTGTCGAAGCGTATGGCATGGATCCTGGGCTTGGAATCCGCAACCTTCACGAACAGGGAATTACTGGAAAAGGGGTCAGCATCGCTATTATCGACCAGCCTTTTGATCCAAATCATATCGAGTATGAAGGAAAGATCAGGGAATATGAGATTTATAATACGGATCCCAAAGGAATCAGCATGCATGGACCGGCTGTCACGTCTATAGCGGTTGGAGAAAACTGCGGAGTTGCACCAGATGCAGATGTTTGCTATATTGGACAAAGCTTCAGCGATAAAAATGGCGAAGCGAATTTGAAAGATATTGCGAAGTCGATCGATCATATTCTTGAAAAAATGATCATCTGGAAAATCCGGTTCGTGCTATTTCTATTTCAATTGGTTTCATGCTCGGCGACAATATTGAAGGTACACAGGAATGGTATGATGCGATCGAGCGTGCCAGAAAGAAAGGTGTTCTTGTTGCTACGTGCAGCATGGCACAAAACTATCGATATTGTTTGGATGGACTGACACGAGATCTTCGGTCGGATCCGAATGACATGAGCTCCTGGACCCAAAAAAACGATTTAAGAGGAAATGTGATTCTTGTACCGGAAGATGCAAGATATTTTGCCGGATACGGATCTTCTGACGATTATTGCTTTTTCAGTGTAGGCGGAGCAAGCTGGCTGCCGCCATGGCTTGTCGGGCTATACGCTTTGTGCCTGCAGGTCGATCCCGACCTCGATTCGGAAACCTTTTTAAAATATACGTACGATACAGGATATTCGAATGGTAAAAGTATGCAGAAAATCGCAGATCCGCAGAAACTGATCGAATATATAAAAACGATATGAATCCTGTATCCTCTTCTCCAAATAAACAGGACGGCTGATTTTTTTTCAGCCGTCCGTTTTGATTTTATAGGATATCTTTTGTTAGCATCACTTGACAATTCTTTGATACTTTTGCTTTGCTGTAATATTATTCTTTCATTCTTATTCTGATGATATTATAATATATATAAATAGAAAATCTGTACTATTTGTCTAAGAAAAACAAACAATGCACAGCTTAATCACTTTATTTCTGCGAAGGGGATAATATTAGTTCCGGGTTCAATAGGATGGAAGGAGGAATATAATACAAGATCATAAGCCTTCTGGCTGGTATATCCTGATTATCAGTATTCACCGTTTAATGTTTAGGCAGAATTATTATACAAAAGTTGAAGTCTATGGATTAGATAATGGTATCGATGTAGATGATAATTTGATTTTTTGAAGGTGCGAACCTAAAGCACTCATATAAAAGCCGGGGGATTCGCACTATAAAATATCAAATTAATTTCCTCAAAAAGAAGATTTATAAATATATAAAATATTTTATTTCTTCTTATTGAGGATAAATGAAGTAATGATGAATTTGCTTCAAATTTTTATGTCTCATCCCGTTTGGGATGAGTGAATTGAAATTCTTTCGACAATGCATTTTTCCAAGCTGAAATCAAAGTCTCATCCCGTTTGGGATGAGTGGATTGAAATACGATGAGCGGATGGATGATCTTGTTGCATGGATCGGTCTCATCCCGTTTGGGATGAGTGGATTGAAATTCCATCTTTAAAATGGAGATTCACAGCGACCCAGGTCTCATCCCGCTTGGGATGAGTGGATTGAAATGGATTGGTATTTATCAAGATCGTATGAGTCGATCTGGTCTCATCCCGCTTGGGATGAGTGGATTGAAATACGTACAATGACGGCTACTTGAGTTCCGGAGATCAGTCTCATCCCGCTTGGGATGAGTGGATTGAAATAGATTGGTGATGTTATTGTTTTCGGAAAGACAAGCGTCTCATCCCGCTTGGGATGAGTGGATTGAAATATGGTTTGGCGTCGAGTGGACACCGAATTTCGAAGTCTCATCCCGCTTGGGATGAGTGGATTGAAATTGAGTAATACTGTGCAAATCCTTCCATGATGCTTTCGTCTCATCCCGCTTGGGATGAGTGGATTGAAATATCTCTGCCTGTCTGCTGGTCATGTGCTTCGTGGTCTCATCCCGCTTGGGATGAGTGGATTGAAATACGATGAGCGGATGGATGATCTTGTTGCATGGATCGGTCTCATCCCGCTTGGGATGAGTGGATTGAAATAGTAATAATGGTTGGTGAATTATATACAAATTCAAGGTCTCATCCCGCTTGGGATGAGTGGATTGAAATATTATTTTGTGCTGCTCAGTAGTGAGATCGTCTCCGGTCTCATCCCGCTTGGGATGAGTGGATTGAAATTCAGGATACGCCTTAGCACAAGCGACAGGACTGACGTCTCATCCCGCTTGGGATGAGTGGATTGAAATAATGCCTGCGAGCTGATCGGCACGCAGACGGTCAACAAGTCTCATCCCGCTTGGGATGAGTGGATTGAAATTAAGTAACGCTTGATTACTTAACATATGTGTAGGGCTCATCCCGCTTGGGATTTCCTTTAAAAAGGAGGATCGGCTATCCGGTCCTCCATTTCAATGTATTAAAGAATTAATGTGTTTCTCCCATATGAACTGCGATATCCTCATCGTGTTCCACGATCGCTTCTACAGCCTTTTCCAGACCTCTTGCAATCGTTTTCAGATCCATCGAAGGCGTGCCGTTCGGTTTGTTGACAACCTGCTCGCTCATATATGGAACATGGATGAACCCGCCTTTGATATTCGGATAATGATGATCGATCAAATAAAGCAGCTCATACATCAGAAAGTTGCACACATAAGTTCCGGCACTATAGGAAAGGAATGCCGGAATTCCTGCTTCACGGATCGTTTCCACCATCGCCTTGACCGGCAGGGAAGTAAAATAGGCAGTCGGCCCGTCTTCGCGCACCGGCGTATCGACAGGCTGATATCCCGCATTGTCCGGGATCCGGCCATCCATCAAGTTGATCGCCACCTTTTCCGGCATAATGGCACTGCGGCCACCCGCCTGACCAATACACACGACCACATCAGGCTTGTTCGTTTCGATACCATCCTGAAGCACTTTGCCAGCCCGTTTGAATTCCGTAGGAATCTCGAGCTTTATGATCTGGGCTTCCTTGATCGTATCCGGAAGAAGTTTGACCGCCTCGAATGCCGGATTGGTCGACTCGCCCCCGAACGGATTAAATCCAGTAATCAGAATTTTCATGATCCATCTCTCCTTTATCTACTGCATCGCGATCATCATGATGATCTGCACAACAATCATGATCCCCGCAATGAGGACCTGATTTTTTATGACACCAAACTGCTTTTTCATATTCAGCAGTGCCACCGGGACCGTATTGAAATTGGCAGCCATCGGCGTACACAACGTACCACAGTAGCCGCACGTCAGTGCCAGCATACCGATCACTGTCGGATTGGCCCCGTAAGCCAGAACAAACGGATAGCCGATCCCTACGGTCATTACCGTAATGGCCGCAAACGCGTTTCCCATGATCATCGTAAACAGCATCATACCGATCGCGTACACAATGATCCCGACCGTCACATTTCCTTCCGGAATGATCGTGCCGACGACCTGGGCAATCACATCGCCGACACCTGCCTGCGTGAAGACCGCACCAAGGCACGCCAGCAGCATAGGCAGCATCGAAAGCGGACCAACCACCGAAAGCATCCACTCGGAATCCTTCATGAACACCTTGAACGTGTTGTTCTTATTTTGAAGCATTAAGATAAACATCGCAAGCACGACACCGATCGCCACCCCATTCAGGGCCGAAAGACCGATCCCCAGACCCGTGATCGCGCATACGATCGCAAACACACCAATACACAATGTAGGAATAAAGATCTTCATCCCGATCTTTTCAAAATTGGCCTGTGTCTCCTCCATCGTAGGAACCGCAACCTGTCCTTTCGCCACCTTTTTGAAAACGGCAGGCAGACACATCAGCACCACAAGGATGCCCGAAACAAGAGGAGGCAGCCACTGCCCTAAAGCAAGCACGATCCCCAGCAGGAACCAGAAAATGAAAGTGCCGACCTGCGAAGGATTCTCTTTATCTTTAAAGTTTTTAAAAGCCGTATACATGCACATCGCACCCATGAAAATATAGATCACTTCCATGACCTTTGCGCTGATGGCGACTTCAGGATTCATAAAAAAACTCATTGCAGACCATCCTTTCCAAGCTCGTCCTTATAGTATTTTTTCAGCATCCGGCGATCTTTCACATAGTAATAAATGATCGCAAGCACGGTCGCGATGACACAAACCGGAATTTCCACAAGCGCCAGATCGATCAGATCGACATGAATGCCAAGGCCCTGCAGCGTACCCTGCACCAGCAGAGCGCCCGAACCACCCACAAACAGCACCTGTCCGAAAAACCATGTGATATTTTCCATGCCCGAAGCCATACCTTTCAGCTCTTCCATATGCTCTTCATGCGGTTCATGGCCACGCGCCCTGATCGCCCCTTCAGCCATAGGCATGATGACCGGCCGGACAAATCCGGCCACACCGCCAAAGCCGACATTGAACGCCGCGAAAACAGCACGCATCACACCATAGATCCCGATAACCACACCACTCGTAGCTCCTTTGAATTTACCGATCAGACCTGCAGCCGCTTCGCGCAGACCGTTACGCTCCAAAGTTCCCGTGACAAGCATCACGATAATAAAAATCGCCATATTCCGGTTGGCTACGAACGTCGTGCCGATCGTTTCGAGCAGGGCGACCGGCGAAATGCCACTTACCAGTCCGGTAGCCGCCGCCGCAAGAAGAATGACAAGGATCGAATTCCATTTGAGCGTAAAACCCACAATAACGATCACGATCCCGATTAAACTAAGCCAGTTCATGATATTACTACACCTCTTTCTTAATTGCTTTAACTATACCGAAAGAAGGAAATAATTACCACATCATTTTTTACACGGAAATTTTCAGAAATGAACAAAAAATGAAAATAAAAAAGAAAATTTTCACGCAATACGCTAAACTAAAGACAAAGGAACAGATCATGAAAAAGAACATTTATCCCTATATGGCAGGTGGTCTTGCGCTCCTCGGGATCGTAGCCGCCACACCCTTCACACCAATCCCTCAGGACAACGCTCAGCCCGCCGGCTCGTTCGCGACCGATACCGGAACATATTACTATACGCACAACGGCACGCCCGTTGAAATTGAAAAAGAAACAGAAGAGATCGTGATCGAAGAATCGGTCACACTTTTAAAAACCATCGAACAAAAACAGCTTGGCGCAAAACTGGACTCTCTGCAAAACGAGATCGAACAAAAAATAGTGAAAATGCCCGGGACGATCGAAGTGTATTTCGAATACTTGCCCTCCCGGCAGTCCTTTTCGATCAACAATAAGAAAATGTATCCTTGTTCGGTCATCAAGCTGTTCGTCATGGCCGCCACCTATGACCAGATCTTTCAGAGAACATTGTCCGAAAAGAAATGCACACCATATCTGGAAGATATGATCATCATCAGCGACAATACATCGTACAATGTATTGCTGACCATGATCGGGAAAGGGAACGGCATGCAGGGAATAAAAAAAGTGAACAGCTGCTGCACATCGCTTGGCCTGAAAAATACCACCCTCCATCACGCCCTGCTGCCCGGAAACAACTATTTTACAGACGGAAAAGAGAACGTGACCACTCCTGAAGATGTCGGAAAACTGCTCGAAAAGATCCAGGCAGAAACCCTTCCGTACAGCAGCAAAATGCTCGCCCTGTTAAAACAGTGCGAAGAAGATTCCGGCCTGCCTGCCGGCCTGCCCGAAGCAGCCGTCTGTGCCCACAAGTCAGGCTGGGCCGACACCTACTATATGGACGCCGGCATCATAGACAATCAGTTTATCCTTGTCGTATTCACAAAAGATGCGAAAAAAGAAACAGTCAGCACTTTATGCGAAACGACTTATCAGTACCTGGAAAAAGAAGGACTGCTCCCTGAAAAGAGAGAAGAAGCGAAATAAAAAAGAGCGAATCATCGGTTCGCTCTGATCCTGTTTCGGTTAATTTTCCGGTGTCCAGCGCTGCAGAAGAAAACTCTCGATCTAGAGCAAAATCGGAAAGGCAAATCTTTTCGCTTACTTGATTTAGATAAGATAAAATTAATTTTTATTTTTTGCTGAAACAGGAATAAACTCGAGCTTTAACTGCATGTTCAGTGCTTTTGCTAGTTTTTTGATCATGTTTAAACTTGGATTTCTTGTTCCGTTTTCAATACGACTAATATCTGCTTGTGTAATGCCGGTTCTTCCAGACAGTTCTTTCTGGGTGAGATGCTGCTGCAGACGTGCATCAATCAGTGCCTGGATGATATCGAATTCCGGTTCTAATGCTTCATATTCTGCTTTTATTTCAGGATCCTTTAATACATTTTTTTTATATGCCTGATAACTGCTCATCGTGATTCCTCCGTTCGTATTCGGCTTTTCTTTTTAATGCCAGTTCAAGTTCTTTTTTCGGCGTTTTCTGGGTTTTTTTTATAAAACCATTTGTGAGAATTATTTTTTCCCAATAAAGAAAAAATAAATTATTCGA
Source organism: Erysipelotrichaceae bacterium OPF54 (assembly GCA_022834735.1). Classification (GTDB taxonomy): domain Bacteria; phylum Bacillota_I; class Bacilli_A; order Erysipelotrichales; family Erysipelotrichaceae; genus Dubosiella. The sequence continues at coordinate 2,208,108 of BQKD01000001.1, read as the reverse complement.
GTAATATTTGATCCTTGTTTGGTACGAAGCTCAAAGATTTCGCCATCAAGCGATTTAGAATAAGGCTCACGCAAAAAAGGACCATTTGCTTCCAGCAAATCTATCGTACGCAGAGTTTTTGCCAAAAGTTTTGGGGGCAATGAATCTAGAAATTCTTGCACCGGACAATGGCCGCTGCCGGAATCATAAAAAATAATTTCGTACATTTTTGCTCCTTTTCATCATTATAATATGTTGATTACAACATATTGTCAATTAAAGAGGAACAAGCAGTTTGCATTTGCAGAAGAATATTTTTAAGCTATGCAAAAAAATCATCCAGAAGATCATTTCCAGATGACTTGTTTTCGTTTTATTTTTCCGGTGTCCAGCGTCCGAAGATCCCGCATGGCAGAACACTGCTGCCGGCAGTGACCGGAAGCAGATTCTCTCCGACCTCGACCGATCCCTCTTTTTTTATGGCACGCTTCATGACCTCATCGAGCGTGCAAAGCGAAAAGCCGGTCGTATAGCAGTTCACGATCAAAAACAAAGGATCGTCGCTGAGCAGCTTCTGCGCCTCGAACACAAGCTCGTACAAGTTGTTTTCGAGCTTCCATACTTCGTTTTTCGGTCCGCGGCCGTAGCTAGGCGGATCCATGACAATTCCGTCGTATTTGCGCCCGCGCCGGATCTCACGCTGAATGAACTTCATGACATCATCCACGATAAAGCGGATCGTATGGTCTTCCAGATGGTTGAGCCGCATATTTTCCTTGGCCCATTCATTGATCCCTTTGGAAGCGTCTACATGCACAACTTCCTCGGCCCCGGCCCTGGCGCAAGCCATCGTCGCCCCGCCCGTATAGGCAAAAAGATTCAGGATCCGGATGTTTTCCTTTCCGTTCTGTTTTGCCCTCCGGATCGCGTTCATCATGAAATCCCAGTTGCTTGCCTGTTCCGGAAACAGGCCCGTATGCTTGAAACCGGTCGGCGAGATCCGGAAGCACAGATCCTTGTATTGAATGGTCCAGTATTCCTTCAGCGGTTTTTTGTATTCCCAGCTGCCTCCGCCCTTATTGGAACGGTGATACACCGCATCCGCCCTGTTCCACTTTTTTTCATCTTCGATCGGCCACACCGCGACCGGGTCAGGCCGGCGCAGGATCACATGATTCCAGCGTTCAAGCTTTTCACGGTTTCCCGTATCGATCACTTCATAGTCCTGCCATTCATTTGCGATTTGATTCATAGTATTGCTCCTTTGTTCTTTCTATTATACCCGAAACAGCCAGCTAATCCTATAAAATCGCAGCCGGCAAAGCCGTCGTGGCCTGACTTGCCTATGTATGCTATACTTAAACATGTTAGAGATGAGGAAAACCAATACACATGAGCAAAACGATAAAATCACTTCTTTTCGCCGGACTGCTCGCTTTCGCTATGCCTTTGAGCGCCTGCTCAGGCACACAAAAAAGCAGCCAGTCCGACACGGCGGAAGAGAAAGCCGTCAAATATACAGTAAAGGAAAACGATACGTACTGGGCACCCGATGATCCGACCGAGTACATTGCAAAAACGTATGATGATGTCAGTGCTTCTTTAGGAAAATCGGACGAGGAACAGGCAAAAGCCGTCATGACCGCTTTTCTGGCCGACTTTTTCACCTTGTCCAACAAGGACAGCGACGGAGACATCGGCGGGCTCGACTATATTCCGGCCGCAAGCAACGAGGACTTTGCCGAATACGCCAAATACTATTACTACAACAACTACGCGCAGATCAAGGCAAAAGATGGAAGCTCGGCTCTGCCGCAGGTCGTCAATGTGACACTGAGCAATGTGACACCCGCAAAAATAACGTACATGGACAATGAATATGACGGATATACGATGAACGCGGCCATCGAATACGCAGACAGCCCGGAAGCATCAAACTTTAAAACGAGCGCAAAATGCTCGATAATCAAAGTGCAGGACGTTCACTATGTTTCAAAAGCGGACGTCACAGGAACAAAAGAAGCGGGAGAACCAAAAGACGTTTACCGTGTAATTGCCGTAGAATAAAAACACAAGACACGTCAGTGTCTTTTTTTGGAGGAAAAGGGTATGTATGTACAGCTATTATGCAAAGACAGAAACGAAAAGGAAATGAACGAATTGTATGAAGTGCTTGGCGCATTGTGCCAGCGCGAAGGCATCCAGATCGAGGACCGCGGCGCCAGCGTCGAGATCCTCGCGTGTCCGCAAGGCAAGATCGTCGTGACCGAAGACGACAAGACGATGTATCTGACAGCCAACACGCGCCATGCCGGCGCCGGATTCCATGCGTTCGTCGTCGACCTGTTCAAGGACATCGAAGAAGAAGTGCCAGGCGAATACGAACTGATCGACGATCTCGACTATGCCAGCAACGAAGACTTTCACCGGCTCCATCACATTTATGAAAACGAGCTCGATTATGTCCGCCAGCTGCTGCTCAGCGATCCCGGATTCCGGCAGAAAAACTATTTATATGATGAAACATATTTTCTGCCCATCGAAAAACCGGACCGCATCCTGACATCCATTGGCGATATGGATCAGAAGGAATTTATGGAAATGGAACTTCATGATCTCATGGACTCCTTTTACGTATGGAACGACTGGGACCGCGACGCCCGCTTTTACCGCAACGCCGCCCTAACGCTGCTGGCCAAAGAAGGAGTCGGCGTCTATACGAACATGAACGAACAGACCCGGAAAACGGCCAATGAAGTGTGCGATTATCTCGAGATCGCCCATGAAAAGGACAAGGATCTGCCAATGCCTCTGAAAGAATACCATCAGCTGGTCGGGCTGCTCGGACGCGAAGACAAGCTCAAGGACGCCATCAAGATGGAACAGGAAGCCATTCAGTACCGTACCAGAGAAGTTTACCACCTTTTTGCAGACGCCAAGGTCGTCGCACCCGGAGCTGCCGAACGCAGCTATGATCCGATCACCGAATCCATCAATCTGATGGCACCCTATACGGATGACGGCCAGTGGACATGGCTCATCCAGGCAAGCCGGGAGCCGATGATCATCACGAACAAAAAGGGACTGGCCGACCAGGAACCGGAATTGTATGACGGCAAAAGCATCTGGATGGATGACTGGATGGAAGACGGATATTACGTGCTCGAAGCCGAAGTCAGAAAGGATGACCGAAGCCTGTACTTCCATGATGTGGCGGTCAGCGAGAAGGAACTTCCGTATTTGAAACAGTGCATTCGTCAGAGCGGATTCATGAACGAATAAGCATAATAAAAAGAAAGAGAAATTTTAAATGAAGAAACATGAAAAAGAAATAGAAAAGCCCGATCCGGCCATACTGGAAAAGTTTCAGGCCAGGACACAGGAATTTCAGACCCTGATGACGTATTACCGCTCGGCGATCCGCGAAGTGGAAACAAAGTTTCAGATCCTTGCCGACGAGAGCGCGCTGCTCAACGACCGCAATCCGGTCAATGATATCCAGACAAGGCTGAAATCGCCCCAGAGCATCCTCGAAAAGCTTGAACGCAAAGGATTGTCCTTGTGCTGGGAAAATATCGAAAACGAGGTGCTCGATGTGGCTGGTGTTCGCGTCGTCTGTCCCTTCATCGATGATATCGACCGGCTTGCCGGCGCGTTTCTGGAACAGGACGATGTCCATCTGATCAGAAAGAAAGACTACATCCGCCATCCCAAGGAAAACGGATACCGTTCGCTTCATCTGATCATTGAAACACCGATCTATCTCATGCACGAAAAGAAAATGATGAAAGTCGAAGTGCAGCTCCGAACCATTGCGATGGAATTCTGGGCATCCCTCGAACACCAGATGCGTTATAAAAAAGATCTTTCGGACGAACTGATCGGCAAGCTGTCCAGCCAGCTTCGCGGCTGTGCAGCCATCAGCGCCAATCTGGACGAACAGATGCAGTCGATCCGCAACCGCATCGATCAGGAAACGATCGAACAGGAAGAAGACTATAGAAACGTGATCAAGTAAAAAGAAAAAAATAAATCCAATTAAAAATCCCGATCAATGATCGGGATTTTTAAGTATTAAGCTGTTAGTTCGTTTCCTGTCCGGAACTGTCTGCAGGCGGAACAACCGGTTCAGACGGAACCGAACCACCCTCGTCCGTGCCTGGATCGACCGGAACATCCGGAGTCGTTCCCGGATCGGCCGGAACATCTGGCGTTGTCGTATTGTCGCCTGTGTTTCCCGTATCATCCGGAACCGAAGGCGTTGTCGTATTGTCGCCTGGATTGCCGGTATCTTCCGGAACCGAAGGAGCAACCGGCACATATTCGTAAACCGGCGCCTGCGGAACAACGATCTCGATGTTGTTGTTCTGGGCACGCTGCTCGCTGACCTGCGCGTTGGAACTGTCCACCCGGTCGATACCGTAATATACGCTGTACGGATTCAGACGGTCCGCATCCGCACTTGTGATCATGTATTCGCTGATATCCTGATCTTTCGGATATTTGATCGTGCATTTCGGATTGGCGCTCAGATCGAATTTGAAATCTTTCATCTTGCTGGTGTCGAACATCCGCTGATACGCATTGTACACTTTCGTGATATCGCCTGGCGAAAGCAGGTAGCAGGAAAGCGGCGTGCTAGGCATCGATACGGTCGTCAGGGTCGCATCCGAACCACCCTTCAATGTGATCGAATCCACGCTCCACGGCTTCACGTCGCGCAGCTGCTTGGAAACAAAAGACTGGATCGAGGAGAGCGGCATATTGGTAGCTACATATTTCGAAGCCACATTCATCAGATCGTTGATATGCGTGATGCCCTCGGCAGTCGTCAGTTTTTTCATGATCGCCTGAATGATCTGCTGCTGGGCGTTTTCGCGTCCTGTCGTACCATAACCAGCCGTCTTTCGATGGCGGGCATACGCAAGCGCCTCTTTTCCGTTGAGCGTCTGCATCCCTTTTTTCAGATAGATCTTATCGGATTTTTTGAAGGAACGGTTTTCGTCCTGTTCGTTGAAGTCGATCTTGACATCCACGTCCACGCCGCCGATCGCGTCCACGATATGGATCAGGGACTGGAAATTCACTTTCGCAAAGTAATCGATATCGATACCGAATGCCTCCTCGATCCCTTCCATGCTGTTGAGCGCCCCGTCGTTGCCTAGATGCGTCAGCTTGTCCGAGCCGTTGCCTAACGCAGGGTTTGGCACATAGCTGTCGCGCGGAATAGAAACAGTCGTCATCTGGTTGTTGAGCGGATCCACCATCACCAGGATATTGACGTCGCTGCGCGCATCGATCGAAGGGTCATCCCCTTCGTCGATCCCGGCAAGATACACTACGAACGGCTTGCGCGAAATGTCGATATCCGAAGAGACAGGCTTGATCTGGCGTTCCGCTTCGAACGATTCGATCGTCTTCGTGTCCTTGCTGATATTTTTGTATTCCTCTTTAAGAAGGGAAATGCGGTTGTGCGGAATGATCAGACCATCGATCCCGTTGTTCATCAGCTTTTCATACAGCTGCTGATAGTCGTTCATATCCACGTATTCGACCGTTGCGGTCTGCGTATTGATCTCCGACATCGCACTGCTTGCCGCAAAGGAGTCCGCGCTGTTGGAGTAGCCGATCTTTTTGTTGGCAAAATCCTCGATCGAATTCAGGCTGGAATCGCTTTTTGTCAGCAGATCGATCTTGACAATGCTCTGCACGGACGAAGTGATGTCGTTGAGCGCGTTGTACGTGTTGTTGAGCGTATACGTTCCGTATCCTGCAGCCAGCACATAGACCAGAAGCACGATCCGGAAAACGACAGAAGTCCACTTGAACTGTTTTCTTTTGAGCAGCAGGACGAGAAAGATCAGATCGAGAGCGATCAGCATTCCCGCGATCGCGATCATGATCTTCAGATCGAGCATGCTCAGGCGATACAGGCAGAAAATAAGAGCGCCCGAAACGAGCGTGCACAGGATCCATTCGATCCAGTCAGGCCACTTGTGCAGCTTATTCGAGCGCATCCGTTTTTTTTCTTCCCGTATATTTGATTTTTGAAGGGTATCTGCATCCTTCTTCTTTACTTTTTTCATAAACTCACCAACAATATAGTATCATTTTTGGCTGAAAAAGAAAAAAGAATCCGATCTCTGAATGAAAGGAAGGAAAACAGCATTCTGTGGTAAAATGATAGACGGTGATAAAAACCCGTCTTTAGAAGTTGTACACTACAATTAGTGGAAAATTGCTTGAAAAGTTAATAGATATTTTAGAAATCTCCTTTATTTAAAGGAAATATTTTTTCGAAATTTCTTTTAATTTTTTCTGTTCGGTTTATAATAGTAGTGTATGTAGTGTACTAGAAATGGAGCTTCCCTATGGCCTACTTCCTCCGAAAACATAATAAAAAACGTGGCATCTATCTCCAGGTCCTCTTCTCCTATCGCGACCCAGAATCCGGCAAGCCAAAGAACAAATCTGTCATTTCTCCCGGCTATGTCTCCGATCTCATCGATTCCGGCATTCCCGATCCTATAACTTTTTACTCCGAGTATGTCAAAAATCTGAATGATGAATACCGCTTCAGGAAAAATGAAGAAAAACGCAGACTCATCTCTGAACGCCCGGCTCTGCGCTATCTCGGCTATTTTCCTCTTGCCGCACTCTTCAGAAAGCTTGAGGTCTCCGAACAGATCCAGCCGCTCCTTATCACCCGCAATTTCCAGTTTCCTATGATCGGCTGCCTTCTCGACCTCATATGTGCAAGGGCCGTGGCTCCCTGTTCCAAACTCAAAACCGCAGAAGATGTCATCCCTTGTCTATGGGATGGCAGTTCTTATTCCTATGACCAGGTCCTGGCCTGTGTCGAATTTTTTGGAAAGTATTATGAGAAGATCATAGAAATATTCACCCGTCAGACAAACGAATATTATGAACTGGATACTTCTTCTACATTTTTCGACTGCACCAATTTCTATTTCGAAATCGACCGCATGGATGACCTCAGACGGAAAGGGCCGTCGAAAGAACATCGGACAGACCCTATTGTCGGCATGGGACTGCTGCTCGACAGAAACTGCATTCCCATCGCCATGCGCCTCTATCCTGGCAATCAGTCGGAAAAACCGGTATTTCGGGAAGTCCTCGACGACCTCAAACGCCAGCAGAACATCACCGGCCGTACGATCCGCATTGCCGACAAAGGATTGAACTGTGCCCAGAACATCTATCACGCCCTTTCCAGCGGAGACGGCTATATCTTTTCCAAATCGATAAAATCGCTTTCTGAAAAAGAACGGGAATGGGCCCTCTCTGACAGAGGATTTGCCGACATCTATGGAAAAGGAAACGACAGTCAAAAGCTCCGTTTCAAGATAAAGAGCGGTGTCGATGAATTCTGGTATGAATATACGGATACAAATGGGCGGAAAATAAAGTTTAAAAGTAACGAAAAAAGGACCGTCACTTATAATCCGGCCCTGGCCAGAAAACAAAAAGCGGAGATCCAGAAAGAAGTGGATAAAGCAAGAGGCTGCTGCCTGAGCCAGGCCAAGAAGAGCGAATATGGCGATTCGGCAAAATATGTTACATTTACAGCAGCCGACAAAGAAGGCAACGAAATTTCTGACAAAGTGGTCGGCAGGATCAATGAAAAGAAAGTCCAGAAGGATCTCGATTGTGCCGGGTACAATATGATTGTCACATCCGAAATCGCTATGGACGAAATGGAAATCTACGATACCTATCACCGTTTATGGCGGATCGAGGAATCTTTCCGCTCCGTCAAGACACAGCTCGATGCCCGTCCGGTATTCCTGCAGAAGGAAAACTGCATCAAAGGACATTTTCTGATCTGCTACCTTACTGTGCTGCTGGAACGGCTGTTTCAATTCAAAGTATTGGATAACAAATTCTGCACGGAAGAAATCTACGAGTTCATCCGGGAGTTCAGGGTACTGCCAGTCACGAAAAGGCAGGCAATCAATACGATGGCCAGAACCCCGCTGACAGATTATTTGGAAAACAGATACAAAGTGAGAGTCAATAATTACTATTTATCCGAAAAAGATATAACAAACATGATAGAGAAGAATTTCTAGACACAGACAAAAATAAAGCGACTGGAATCAGCAATGAATTTCAGCCGCTATTTCTTTAGTACACTACTTTTTTAAGGAAAACTTCTAAAGTCAGGTATCATTTTTGGCTGAAAAAGAAAAAAGAATCCGATCTCTGAATGAAAGGAAGGAAAACAGCATTCTGTGGTAAAATGATAGACGGTGATAAAAATGCTAAAAAACAGCCTAGAACAATTGAACGGGCCGCAGCGCCAGGCAGCCGTGATCGCCGACGAACATGTGCGCATCATTGCCGGAGCCGGGTCAGGAAAGACCCGCGTCCTCATGGTACGGATCGCGTATCTGATCGAAGAGATCGGCATCCTGCCATGGCGCATCATGGCCATAACATTTACAAATAAAGCAGCCAATGAAATGAAAGAGCGCCTTCGCGCCATGATCGGGCCTACAGCCGATGATGTGCGCATCTCGACCATCCATTCCCTATGTGTGCGCATGCTGCGCGAAGACGGAATGACCATCGGCTATCCGTCCACATTTACGATCCTCGATCCGGACGATCAGCATGCCATCATACGGCGTATCGAAGCGGAGCGCTCCATCAGCAAAAAGGATTTTTCGCCAGCTTCCGTGACCTCCTATATTTCCAGCTGCAAAAGCGCGGATGTCCCGGTCGAAAAAGCGCTTGCCCAGGCCGCGTCGAAACAGAAAGTGTACGCCGAACTGTACGAACAGTACGAAAAAGTGCGCCGGGAAATGAAAGCCATGGATTTCGACGATCTGCTTCGCGAGGCCGACCGCATGCTCAAGACCGAACCGCAGGTGCGCGAAAAGTGGCAGAAACGTCTCGACTACATCCATGTGGATGAATTCCAGGACGTCGACCCCGTACAGTATTCGATCGTCCGCCAGCTATGCGGTCCCGACACGAAAGTATGTGTTGTCGGCGATCCCGATCAGACCATTTATACGTGGCGCGGCGCAAGCGTCGATCTGATCTTGCGCTTTGACAAGGATTTTGTCCCGTGCCAGACGATCATACTCAACGAAAACTACCGCTCGACCCGCTCGATCCTGGACGCAAGCAACAAGCTCATTGCCAATAATATGGACCGGATCAAGAAAGATCTGTTCACGAGCAGCAAGGAAGATGATCCGATCGTATTTCACGAATCGCTCGAGGACAGCGAGGAATCGGTGTTTGTCGCAAGGCAGATCGTCGATCTTCACAAGCAGGGCATTCCTTACAGCGACATGGCCCTGCTTTACCGGTCCAACTTTCTTTCGCGCACGTTCGAAAAGACGTTCCGGACAGTCGGCCTTCCGTACCGCATCTATGGAGGCATCCGGTTTTACGAACGAAAGGAAATCAAGGATATCTTATCGTATCTGCGCCTCTGTACCGAACCGGATGAAAACGATCCCGACCGTCTCGCCCTCAATCTGGCGGTGACCCGCGTACTCAATGTGCCCAAACGCAGTATCGGGGAAAAGACGATCGAAAAGATCCGTATCCAGGCCGCACAAGAACAGATCAATATGTACGAAGTGCTGTCCCATCCGGAAAATATCGCGAAATCGACGGCCTCCAAGCTGCTCAGGTTCTACGATATGATCGAGGATCTGAAAAATATCCGGGCCCAGTCCGGCCTGCTTGCCATGTTCGACGCGCTTCTGGAAGAAAGCGGCTATGAGAAAATGCTCACGGAAAGCGATGAGCAGGAACGTCTCGACAATATTCTCGAGCTTCGTTCCGATATTGCCGATTCCCTCAAGGACGCTCCGGATATGACGCTCGAACAGTATCTGCAGGACATTGCCTTGTTCACCGACAGATCCGAAGACGGGACCGAGCAGAGCGGCGTGACCATGATGACCGTTCATGCATCCAAGGGCCTCGAGTTTCCGGTCGTGATCGTGACCGATCTGAATGAAGGCATCTTCCCGAACGGGCGGGCGATCAATGAAAGCGGACGTCGCGGGCTCGAAGAAGAGCGCCGCTTGCTGTATGTAGCCATGACCCGGGCCAAAAAGAAGCTCATCCTGACATGGAGCAGCGGCTACAGCTATATGCTCGACTGCTACAAGACACCTTCCCGCTTTCTCGACGAGATCCCGCAGGAAGAAGAGGAAGAGGTGTCGGATGCGCTGCAGGAAAGCACAGACAGGAAAAGATCAAAGGGCGCAAAAGTGAAATATCGTAAAGGCGATCTTGTCGAACACAAAGTATTCGGGCAGGGGATCATTATCGATATCGATCACAATACCGCTATGATCGCTTTCGGACACAAGACAGGCGTGAAAAAAATCGACCTCGATCATCCTGCCATACAGAAAGCATGATGAAAGCTGCCAACAAGTGGTATAATATCTAATCAAGGTGGACATTATGAATGAACAGCAAAGAATCAACGAACTGAGAAAGTTACTGGAACGATATGGAGTAGAATATTACGTCAACGACGCGCCAAGCGTCAGCGATCAGGAATACGATCGGCTCATGCAGGAGCTCATGGCGCTCGAGGCAAAGCATCCCGAAATGGATGATCCCAATTCGCCAAGCCGCCGCATCATCGGCAGCGTTCTGGAAGGATTCGAGAAAGTCGTGCACGCACAGCGCATGCTTTCTTTAGGCAACGTATTCAATAAAGAAGAAATCGATGAATTCGTCACCCGTATCAAAAAGGACGTGCCGGATGCCGAATTTGTCGTCGAATGCAAATACGACGGGCTCGCAATGGCCCTGCAGTATGAAAACGGCCGGTTCGTCCGTGCCGTGACCCGCGGAGACGGTATAACAGGCGAAGATGTATCCAACAATGTGCGCACGATCGCAAGCATCCCCATGTATATCGACGAGCCGGGATATGTGGAAGTGCGCGGCGAAGTGTATATGCCGAAAAAAAGCTTCGAGGACCTCAATGAACTGCAGACAGCGATGCATCTGCCGCTCTTTGCCAACCCGCGTAACGCGGCAGCCGGTTCGATCCGCAATCTGGACTCGAACGTGTGCCGGCAAAGAAAGCTCGACGCCTACTGGTACTATTTCCAGAATGCGCAGGAGCATGGGATCGGCAGCCAGGAAAAGGCTCTGGAAGCGATGAGCGCGCTCGGCTTTCGTGTCAATCCGATCCGCAAAGTATGCAGGACGACGGATGAAATATACGACTTTATCCAGGAAATCGGCGAGAAGCGGGGCACGCTTGCGTATGAAATTGACGGCATGGTCATCAAGCTCAACGATCTGGCTGCCCAGCAGCGCATTGGCACAACAGCCAAGGCCCCGCGCTACGCGACCGCCTACAAATTCCCGGCCGAGGAAGTGCAGACACGTCTCGTCGATATTTTTGTGAGCGTAGGCAGGACCGGACGCATTACCCCCAACGCGGTGCTCGAACCGGTCCGCGTGGCCGGAACGCTCGTTTCGGCTGCCACGCTGCATAACGAGGATATGATCAAAAACAAAGACCTGCGTATCAATGATATGGTCGTGATCCGCAAGGCAGGAGAAATTATTCCTGAAGTCGTACGCTGTATTCCGGAGCGGCGCGACGGCACACAGATCCCCTATGTCTATCCGGACGAGTGTCCGGTGTGCGGCAGCCGGCTCGTTCGTCTCGAGGGCGAGGCAGAACATTTCTGCGTGAATCCGGACTGTCCGGCCCGCATCATCGAAAGCATGATCCATTTCGCATCGCGCGATGCGATGGATATCGACTCGCTTGGCGATAAAAAGATCGAGCAGCTGCACGAATGGCATCTTCTCAATTCGATCGAGGACATCTATCGTCTTCATGAAAAAAGAGAGGAGCTGCTTGAAAAGAAAGGCTATTCGGCCAAAGGTGTAGATAAGCTGCTGGCCAATATCGAACAATCCAAGCAGCAGCCGCTGGCCAATCTTCTGTTCGGACTTGGCATCCGTCTTGTGGGCAAAAAAGCAGCCGGGATCCTGGCTGACGAGTTTGGCAACATGGATGCGATACGCCAAGCCGACGAGCAGACCCTGGCGAATGTAAAATTTATCGGGCATGTGACGGCCCAGAGCCTCTGCGCTTATTTTGCCGAGCCGGAAAATATCGAGCTGATCGAATTCCTGGCAGCGCAGGGCGTGAATATGTCGCAAAATAAAAAAGAAACAAAACAGTCGATCTTTTCAGGAAAGACGGTCGTTCTGACAGGAAAGCTCAATATGCCTCGTGCAGAAGCGAAAAAGATCCTGGAATCGCTGGGAGCCAATGTAGCCGGTTCGGTATCAAAAAAGACGGATTACGTCATTTACGGAGAAGATGCCGGAAGCAAGCTGGCGAAAGCACAGGAGCTTGGAACGACTCTGATGAGCGAGGAGCAGTTTGAACAGGAGGTGAAGAATGCAAAAAAATAGATGGATCGCTGCGGCTTTGTCTGCGGCCTTTCTGCTGAGCGGCTGCGGCATGAGCGAGCAGTCGAATTCGAACGCATTGAACCAGGGCGACTACGCGGCAGCCCTGCCGTTCCAGGAAAGCAATACGCGCGTCAAGCACGTTTCGCTGATCAGCGATATGGATGTGCGTACCGAGGTGGAGCGCGGACTGATGGATCTTTCCAAGCAGTATTTTTCGCCTGGCGAGGTCGCGTTTCGATCCCATACATTTTTGAACTATGACGAACTGGATGCCACCGATGGTTCTCGCGGTCTGCTGGGAACGCTGCGTGACGGCAATCCGAACGGGCTGAACCCGAATTCCAACGAGGAATTCGATACGGGCAACGGTGTCGTCAAAGGCGGGATCATCCTGGTCGATATTTATGAGCTGGACTGGTACCGCAACGACAAGCTTGCGGGCATTTCGCTGGGGCTGGTCGTCAATGACAAGATCACATACAATAATCAGGAGTATGAAATCACTCCGGAGAAAATGGAAAATTATCTGAATATCACATTCAGCAAACTGGTTACCTATATGCGGGAGCGTTTTAACGAAGTGACGGTCAATGTGCCGGTGTTCGCGGCAGCGTATGAGCTCAATTCGGATGCGCTGTCCTCGTCCAAAGGCGGTTATGTGTATGATGGCTATTTTGACGGGACCAACAGCACGTTCCATACGCTGAACCAGACAGACATGATCGTTCCGAGCGCTCAGTTCAGCGCGGCCGATCCCGAAATGGCGGACAATTTCACGAAATATAAAAATGTCCTGGTCAATATCCTTCCGGAATCGACGTATGTGACGGCGCAGGCTCTGCTCAATCAGGGCGTGACGCAGAAGCTGGACATCACGATCACGGCGCACGGCAAGACGCTGGCGGAGATCATGGCTGTCACACAGGAAGCAAGAGAAAATCTGAATCTTTTCACGGATACAGAAAGTGCATACAATGTCACAGTAAAGAACGACGATGAAGTGTATGCCCTGATGCACCGGGCCAAGGATTCAACCAATGTATATATCACAACATCATTGTAAAGAGGGAGCAGACAATGGAAAAATTCAGCAGCGAATATTTTAGAAAACTGGCGAACGATCTGAAATTCGAAGTCAGCGACGAGGAGATCGAGGAATTGAAAAAAGACTTTATCGAAGTGGAGAAGCAGGTCGAGCTCTTTGATTCCATCGATACCGCCAATGTAAAAGAGATGGTGTATCCGTTTGAGACGCCGACCGTTTTTCTGCGGGAAGACGAGACTGGCGAAGTGCTCAGTCAAAAGGATGCGCTGAAAAACGCAAAAGATGTAAGAATGGGACACGTGCACGTGCCAAAGGTGGTGAAATAGGATGAGGATCAACGAGAAGAAAACAGGAACACAGGCAATTGAGGAACTGAAAAAAAGCCAGCCCGCGCTCAATGCGATCGTTTCTTTTTATGAAGAACCGGTGCAGGAAGCAGAAAGCGGAAAACTGGCTGGTGTTCCGGTCGTGTTAAAGGACAATATCAACACAAAAGGACATGTGACGACGGCGTCGAGCCGGATCCTGGAAAACTATGTGCCGGTCTATGACGCGACGATCGTAAAGAAGCTTAAGGATGCAGGGGCTGTTATCGTAGCCAAAGCGAGCATGGATGAGCTGGGCATGGGCGGAACGAACAAGAACGCTCTGACCGGCGCGGTACATAATCCGTATGATACGGCGCGTATTTCGGGTGGAAGCTCTGGCGGAAGTGCGGTCGTGGTCGCTTCGGGCATCGTTCCGCTTTCGATCGGTACCGATACGGGCGATTCGATCCGCAAACCGGCAGCTTACAACGGGATCGTCGGGGTCAAGCCGACGTATGGCCGGATTTCGCGCTACGGGATCATTCCGTATGCCAGCTCGCTCGATCATGTCGGATATTTCACGACCAATGTGAAGGATGCGGCGCTTGCGCTTGAAGTGCTTGCAGGACGCGACGACCACGATATGACTTCATCCTATGAGCCGGTCGGTGCGTATGCCGACGATCTGAACGGCGACCTGAACGGAAAAACGATCGGTTTGTTCAAAACGGTCAACGACGAGGTGAAGGATCCGGTGATCAAAGAAGCGTTCGATGCGCTGTGCGAAAAATTAAAGGCGGCGGGTGCTGTGCTGGTCGAGCGCGAAATGCCGAAAGAGTATATGGAGCTGATCGCTCCGGTGTATAAAACGATCGCCAACGCCGAAGCGACGGCCAACCATTCCAATCTGGACGGGATCCGTTTCGGACGCCGCGTGGATGGCGATTCGGTCGAGGATGTCATGACCCGTTCAAGAACGGAAGGGTTTTCAAGCTATGTGCGGGCCCGTTTCGTGATCGGTTCCTATTCGCTGTTCGAGGAAAACCAGGATCGTCTGTTCCGCAAGGCGCAGAAGATCCGGCGTCTGATCGTGGAGGCATACGCAAAAATGTTCGAGGGCGTGGATGGCGTTCTTTCGATCGCGGCTCCGACGATCGCGCCGCTGATCGAGCAGAGTGCGGATCTGCGCTTTGGCCCTTCTTCTTTTGCGGAGGAGCACATGCAGCTTGCCAACTTTTCGGGGTATCCTTCGATCACGCTGCCCCTGGGCAAAAAAGACGGCATGCCGGTCGCAGTGAATGTGACGTGCAGACCGTTCGAGGAACAGATGATGTTCGATCTGGCAGAAGGGATCGAGGAAACCACCGGACTGTCGGATCAGGTGAAAGAGGGGTAAGGACATGAGCGAATACTTTGTAACGATTGGTATCGAGATCCACTGCGAACTAAAAACGAAGACAAAAATGTTTTCGGGCGCGCCGACTTCGTTTGGCGAAGTAGCGAACACGTGTGTGAATGAGATCGATCTTGGTCATCCGGGCACGCTGCCTTGCGTGAACAGGCATGCGGTCGAGCTGGCAATCAAGGCTTGCACGGCGATGCACTGCACGATCGATCCGCTCATTCGTTTTGACCGGAAAAACTACTATTACTCGGATCTTCCGAAAGGGTTCCAGATCACGCAGCAGTTTTACCCGATCGGCAAAGACGGCTATGTGGAAATCGATGTGGATGGCGAAAAGAAAAAGATCGGGATCGAACGGATCCATATGGAAGAGGATACGGCTAAACAGTTCCATAAGGATACAGGAACGTACATTGATTTCAACCGGGCGGGCACGCCTCTGATCGAGATCGTTTCGCGTCCGGATATGCATAGTGCCAAAGAGGCAGCTGCCTATGTGGACACATTAAGAAAGAATTTATTTTACATCAATGTGTCGGATGTGAAGATGGAAGAGGGCAGCATGCGCTGCGATGTCAATATTTCGCTCAGTCCGGACAAGGAAACGCTTGGAACGAAGGTTGAGATCAAGAATCTGAACTCGATCGCGAATGTGCAGAAAGCGGTCCAGGCGGAAATCGAGCGCCAGTCCGCTCTGCTGGATGCGGGCGAAAAGGTCGAACAGGCTACGCGGCGGTATGACGAGGCGCAGAAGACAACGTTGCTGATGCGCAAAAAAGAAGGAAATGTGGACTATAAGTATTTCCCGGAACCGAATATCTTCCCGATCCAGCTGGATCCGGAATGGATCAAAAATATCCAGGATAATCTGGAAGAGCTTCCGCAGGCGCGCATGGAGCGGTTTGCGAAAGAATACGGACTGAATGAATACGATGCTTCGGTTCTTGTGGCGGACCGGGCCATGGCGGATTATTTTGAGAAGGTCGCCCGGTTGACAAAGGAAACGAAGAAAGCGGCCAACTGGGTCATTGGGGATATGTCGGCATGGCTGAATAAAAATGCGAAATCGTTCGAATCGCTCGAGGTGGATCCTGAAGCGATCGCCCAGCTGATCGATCTGATCGCGAAAGGCGATATCAGCGGCAAACAGGGAAAGGTCGTATTTGAAGAAGTCATGCTCGGAAAGGATCCGAAAAAAGTCATCGAGGAAAAAGGAATGAAGCAGGTTTCAGATGATGGCGCGATCCTTGCGCTTGTCAATTCGGTGCTGGATGCCAATCCGCAGTCGATCGAGGACTACAAGAACGGCAAGGACAGAGCGATCGGATTCCTGGTCGGACAGGTCATGAAGGCGTCGAAAGGACAGGCCAATCCGAAGCGTACGAATGAACTGATCCGCGAAGAGCTTGCAAAACGTTAGGAGAATACAATGCCTGAATTAAAGAAGATGATAAATGGGAAGAAGTCGCCGAAAAAGCAGAAGGTCAAACAAGGCCATAAGCTGGTCTGGCTGACGCTGATCATCATTGCGATCCCGTGTGTTCTGGTAGGTTACGTCCTGATCACGAGCATGGAGCAGCAGAACCAGCCGGTCACCGGCAACCGCTTTCAGCAGGGAGATCTGGATCCGAAGATCACGCAGGAACAGCTGGATCAGATCCAGAGCGATCTGAGCCAGATCGGCGGTGTCGAAGGCGTAACGGTCAATCTGAAGTCGGCTACGCTGCGCGTCCATCTGAATGTGTCGGATGACGCGAGCCAGGATGCCATCAACGCGATCGTGGATGAGGCGTATAACCGGATCGCGGCCATCCTGCCGATCGAAACGTATTTCACGAACAATGAAAACGGAAAGATGTATGATCTGGAAGTGGATGGCTATAATTACCTTGTGGATGAAATGCATCCGCAGGACGGCCAGATCTATATCAAGGTCACAAAGACCGGGGCGGGCAACCGGGTCACGGATTACCTGAGCCAGCCGAAAGATCAGGATCTGGTAAATCAGATCGTCCGAGAATAAACAACAACGAAGAACACTTCATACGAGGTGTTCTTTTTTTGTATAATAAGAATTTGGTTTCTGGAATATATTTATAAAATACCGTCAAAAAGATAATTAGTCCTCTTGACGGTATTTTGTTTGTTGTTTTTCTCCTTTTTTCCACGATAAAAAGAACTTGAGATTATATGTTATATATCAAGTATGATCATTTTCTCTTTTTCTTTTTTGCCTTTGGCTTTTTCTTCTTTTGATGCTGTTCAGCCACTTCGGGTATATACATCGTTGAATCACACCGCGGACAGATGCAGTCGAAGCTGCTCGGCTGGCTTGTCGCGCACATTTCTTCTAAGATCCACCTTGGAACGATCTCTTGGTACCCGCAGCGACAGCACTTCATTAACACTCCTGTCGAGATATCGTCTGACATTTTTCTCGCCTTTCGGAACCGGATCAAATGTTCGCCGGTATTCCATCGTTGTACCGCATCGGCATTTGATCGGATCTTTGTTGAAACAGTCGATCATCGAATTGCGGTAGGTCAGTTTCTCCATGTCCCGGTTCCTTTTCTCCTTTCTCTTTTTTCTACTGTAATCTTTTTTGTTCTTCTTTCCAAGCAGATCATGGACGTGGTCGAGGGTACGCCTGGAAGCATTGGAATAAAAGCCGTAATAGCGGATCGTTTTGAAGTTCGGATCGGGAATATGACGGATGAGCTTGACGATAAACGATTCGGCACTTTCCCATTCGTCGTGGCGCAGTTCTGTCTTGTGGTCGTGATAGAACCAATGGACGCAGTTGGCCTGGCGGTCGTATTCGACGATCCGGCTTTCTGCCATGGCAGGACGGCCGACATAGCGGAGCATATACTGGATGCAGGCATTGATATCTTCGGATACTTTAGAGGAATACGTATCATCTTTGAGAGCTTTCTGCTGTCTGGCATAGACATAAAATCCATTGTCATAACGCGAGTACAGCTGGTTTTTCGTGTTGAGAAACTGAGTATAGGTTCCGTTTTTCTGGCATTCCAGTCCGATGAGACGAAGAAGCTCGAACTGAAAGGTCTTGCGCAGCTTTTCGAAGTGAAAATGGGTGAAGGCCTTGATCTGATCTTTTTTCGGATCGTAGATGAGCTCGGGAACCAGAGCATGGATGTGGGGGTTCCATTTCAGATCGCGTCCGAAAGTATGGAGAGCGGCAATCATACCGAATTGTTTGATAGAGGGAAAGTTTTTGAATTTATAGAACGAGTCGACCCGTCCGGATTTTTTAAGTTTCTTGTAGAGATTGGAGCTGACCATGACATGCATGGTATTGCGTGCGGCGACAAAAAGGAGATTGAGGCGGGAACGATCCTGAAGGAACCAGCTGCGCAGACAATCGGGAATAGTGAAGACAAGATGGCGGTGGCGGACATCGAGACAGATGGCAGAGGCATTGGCAGCGATCATGCGGGAATACTTGACGCCGCAGGTATTGCAGAATCGGGAATGGCAGCAGCGTGGAACGCGTTTCTGGTCATGACAGACAGGGCATTCGAAGAGATCGTAGCCAAGAAAATAAGTGCGGCACAGGAGCATTTTCATGATCGAATCGAGGATGCCGGAGCGAAGTCTGCCGTTAAGGAAAAGAGAGTAAATGAAGGAGAAGTTGTCGGCAACCATATGGCGAATAGGATGGTGAATGATGTGATCCTGAAAGTCATGGGAATACCAGGCAGCCTGAGGGTTATGGTGATCGAAAATCTGGTAGGAAAGTTTAGTGTACATCATAAATAAAGAATAAAACAAAATCCAGCAAAGGAAAACCCTTGCTGGACGAGTGGGAGTGAATTTATTCACGACCTTTTTTTACAAAGAAGGAAGCTGAAATCTGTTACAATAGGATACAAAAAGGGAGAGCAGGATATGATCAATATATTGATGAATACGAGCATGATCGATGAAAAGTGGTGCTGTCCGGTGTTTTCGAAAGTATTGAAGCCGGGCATGAAAGTGTGCGTGGCAGCCATTACTTTCTTTGATGATACGAAAAACGAGGCGGACTGGAACAGGCAGTATGCCTGCGGACAGGGAATATGGTATCGGGCTAATCATGATGTATTCTTTCGGTACGGGATCAGGGATGAGGACATTTCATGGATCCATTATTTTACGGATACGAAAGAGGAAATGAGAAGGAAGATCGAGGAAGCGGATGTGCTGATGCTGACGGGCGGAGCGCCCGATCTGGCCATGAAACGGATCAGGGAAAAAGGGCTGAAAAAGACGCTGAAAAACTTTTCGGGCATCGTGATCGGCTACAGCGCAGGAGCCATGATGCAGCTGGACCGCTACCATATCACGCCCGATCCGGATTATCCGGAATTTTCCTGGCAGAACGGTCTGGGCTATGTGAGCGGAATCGATATCGAAGTGCATTACATGAACAATGCGCACCAGAATGCGTATATCGAAAAGGTCCGCCAGGAAACAGGAAAACCCCTTTATGCGATCTATGAGGATGGTGGCCTGATGATCGACGAGCAGAAAAAGATCACATGTTTCGGTCGTGTCGATCTGTTCGAATGAAGAGGAAAGCTGTTGATCGCACTTGAATCAACAGCTTTTTGTCAGAAGGTAATATCCTGACCTTTGGACACTTTCATGAAAATCAGCAAGCTGATGATCGTTGTGACCGAAAGGATCGTTGCCAGGGCAGCCGCAATGCCGTCATTGCCACGCAATACGTACGTATAGATGGCCAATGTCAAGGTCTGTGTACGTATGGTGTAAAGGCAGATCGCGTTGGACAGTTCCGTAATGATCGTGACCCAGCTCAAGATAGCGCCCGAAACCATACCATTCATCATCGGGATGGTGATCTTAAAAAACGCTTTCATTTTCGAGCACCCAAGCGAAATGGCCGCTTCTTCGACCGTGATCGGGATCTGCTGCAAAGTGGCAGCCGAGCTCCGGATCGTATACGGAAGTCTTCGAATGACCAGAGCAATGACCATGATGATCAGGGTGCCTGTCAGAATGATCGGTTTTTTGTTGAATGCCATGATCATCGAGATACCTACGACCGATCCCGGAATGACATACGGCAGCATGCTCATGATATCGATCGTATTGCTTATCGTGTTCTTTCGCCTCGTAACAAGATAGGCAATCAGGATCGCGAGCAGGATGATGATCGTAAGCGAGCAGATACCGATCACAAACGTATTTTTGATGGCATTGCCAGCCACCTTGAACGCCGATTTATAGCTTTCTGTCGAATATCCAGGAATAAACGCTTTTCCGCTCGTTTTTCTGAAAGACTCATAAAAAATATAGATCTGCGGTAAAAAGGCGATCGCAACCACCAGGTAGCAGTACAAATGGATCAGAATATTGAAAATGCCTTTTGCGTGTTTCCGTTCAACAGGATGCAGAGCATTGATGGTAAACGAGAAACGGTTCGAGCTCCACTTCTGGACCAGGAAAATGACTGTCGTGAACAGGATCGCGATAACGCTGGTCGCGCAGGCGAATCCGTAGTTTCCGCCCGTCTCGGAAAAGAAGGCATTGTATATTTCCACCGGGAAGGTCCGGTATCCTTGCCCGATCAGCAGAGGAGTACCGAAGTCTGCGAAAGCACGCATGAATACGAGCAGAGCCGCAGCCAGGATCGTCGGCATGCATAGCGGGACAATGATCCTGAAGAAACGTCTTGCTCCTGTACAGTTCATGCTTTCCGCAGCCTCCAGCAGCGAATTCGCACCCGATACATACAGGAAAACGGGAGGGAACAGCTGCAGGGAAAGAACGAGCAGGATGCCTACGCCGATCACGATCCATATATCTTTCCATATATGTTTTTTCGCTGTCATAACCGTTTACTCCATATCATTCATAATGCCTTTTACCAGGTTTATTTCAGTGTTTGTATTAAAGACATTGATCTTCTCTTTTTTTTACAGTAAGCCACACTTTCGTTCCGTCCAGGATCGTCTGGTCGATCAGGGATTCCTGGATCACTTCGATCGGCTCTCCTTTTTCAGTATGCAGGAAGTAGTGGGTGTTGATCCCAAGAAAGACACTGCTGTCGATCGTAGCCCTCAGCACACCGTCCTGCGGCTCTGTATTCAGGGTGACATCCTCCCCCACCTATAGAGGTGGGGGGCTTCCTTTCACAAGATTGCGAACAGTCGGTTCTCGTTCGAGCAGTCTATTGACCACAGCATAAGCGAGCTATCCCCGTGTGCCCCACGGTTCTTGGTTTTTATTCTTAGGCTATGCGGATATGAGCCGCATGCCTTCCGCTCTTATATTGATCGCGGCATTGAGATCCCGATCGTGATGGCTTTTGCATCGAGGGCAGTCCCATTCCCGCATGCCGAGATTTTTTGTTTCCGGGTTCTTATATCCGCATACTGAGCAGATCTGGCTCGAAGGAAACCATCTGTCGATCCGGATCAGCTGTTTTCCTTGATCTTCTAATTTGTACTTCAGAAAAGTAGTGAACATGCCCCATCCGTTGTCATGGACCGATTTGCCAAAATGCAGCGACCTTGCCATGGCTTTCATATCCAGGTCTTCTATGCAGACGCAGTCATACGCATTGACGATCTCTCTTGATCTCTTGTGCAGGAAGTCCTTTCTTTGATTGGCAACCTTTTCATGCAGTTTTGCGACCTTGATCCGCTGTTTCTCCCAGTTTCTGGAGCCTTTCTGCATGTGCGAGAGCTTGCGTTGTTCCCGTTTCAGCTTCTTTTCCGATTGCCTGTGATATTTTGGATACTCTGCCTCGTTTCCTTCGCTGTCTTTGTACAGTCCGTTCATCGAGAAGTCGAGTCCAAGGAAAGTGTGCGGCCTTCTTTCCGGTACTTGGTTTTCGTACTCGAATGAAATGCTTGCATGATACTTTCCGCTCGGGCTCTGGCTTACTGTCACCGACTTGAGAACATAAGATTCAGGAATCTCTCGATGCTGTTTCACCTTGACCGGTCCGATCTTCGGCAGTTTCAAACAGCCGTCGGACAGGAGGATGTTCTGATTGACGCATACGGTCGAATAGCTGTTCTTTCTGTTTCTTTTGGATTTGAATCGTGGAAATCCTTTTTTCGGCTGTTTGAAGAAGTTCTGGAAGGCCTCATCCAGATGGCGGAGCGACTGCTGCAGAGAAATGCTGTCGACTTCCTTCAGGAAGGCGTACTCTTCTGTTTTCTTCAGTACGGTCAGCTCTTTGGCACAGGAAGTATAGCTCAAGGTCGTCTGGTCTTCTTTGTACTGGCTGATCTTTCGATCGAGCCAATGGTTGTAGACAAGGCGGACACAGCCGAATGTCTTGGCAAGGAGGATCTTCTGTGCCGGCGTTGGATAGAGTCTGAATTTATAGGCTTTATTTGGCATATCGTTTCCTCCTTGCTTTCTCTGATTTCATTATACTGCATTTTTATATCTTTATCCACAGAAAAACTGAGCTTTGCAATTCATCTCCCACCCATAGAGGTGGGAGTCTTCTTACCTATAGTTGATAAATCGTTTTCGGCGTCCCGATCTGCTGGATATCGCCATGATTCATGACCGCGATCCGGTCCGAAACAGCCATTGCCTCTTCCTGATCGTACGTAACATATACGTTGGTGATCCCGACCGCATGCTGGATATCTTTGATCACAGTACGCATTTCCACACGCAGCTTGGCATCCAGATTGGATAAAGGCTCATCCATCAGCAGGACATCCGGTTTGATGACAAGGGCCCTCGCCAGCGCAACACGCTGCTGCTGTCCGCCCGAAAGCCGGTCCGGCATCCGATCCGCGTATTCATCAATTCGGAATCGTAAAAGGCGCTGTCTCCACGGAAGAAAATGGTCCGGGAAGAAGAAATCTGAAGGCCGGAGAACACAGTGCGGAGCTGCTCGATGATCCCGTTGGCCGAATAGGAATTGCCGCAGCGAAGAAGCGAAGCGACAAGAAGTTTGGAATGATACTCATTGATCACCAGAGGATGATAACCGACCGAAGAGTAATGAGGAATATAGGCACTCGCTTCCTGCCGGCCAGTCGTTTCGATCAAAGTAGAATCAGCATCAAAAATAAGATCATGCTCCTGCTTGTTGAGATAAGAGAGAGCACAGGTCTGAAGAAGCTGATGAAGTGCGGCATTCAAAGAAGCGGAGGCACAGGAGAAAAAACGTGAAACTGTCGGCTGGGAAGGAGCGTCAGAAAGCAGAAAAGGATCCTGACGAAGAACCGACTGATCGGCCTGACGGAAATATCCTAGCATAAATTTAAAGATCTGGCCAAGAAGGATATCGGAATAAGAGTGGACAGGATTTTTCCGGTCGTCATCAAAAGGAAGCGAACGAAAAGCGTCATGAAGCGAAAGAGAATGGATAAAACGAGCAAAGAGAAGAGCGCCGGAATCGGAGGTGATATTTCCTCCGGAAAAGTTATAGTTGTCAACAGCGGCAAAATTAGATAACATAAGTATGTGGTTCCTTTCTATTTGTTTGGTCACTAATATTGTAAATGAACCACACTTGAAAGTTATCACCCGATGGGTGAAAACGATAAAGCCGCGAAAAACCTAAAATAAAGGAGTTCGCGGCATTTTTATTAGAAATCATGAATTATTTGGGAACAATATATGGTAGCGGTTACATTCTGATTATATCACTTTCCATTTTAAATGATATACCAATTAAGACGAAAAAATGACCGACTATTCTCGCCGTGCTTTTTGGGACAAAAAGACAGAAAAGCATATTAAAAAGCGCAGATTTCAAATGAGATCCACGCTTTATATAAAAATATTTTCGCCTTATTTGTGGTGCTTGAACTGAACGATCGCTTTGAACAGATCCCCGTCGATCTCGATCCTGAATTCGCCATCCTGGATCTCCGCAAAGCTTTTCACGATCGCCAGACCGAGCCCGCTGCCGATCTCATGACGCGACTTGTCGCCCCGTACAAAACGTTCCACGATCTGATCAGGATCAAAATCGAGCGGCTGGCATGAAATATTGCGGTAAACGATCGTCGTACGATCCGGCTCTTCTTTGATATCCACGAACACCCGCGTATGATCCATCGCATATTTTGAAACATTGCCGATCAGGTTTTCAAATATGCGCATCGTCTTGTTCGGATCGAGCTCCATCACGACCGGATGGTCCGGGTGCTTGAAAACAAGCTGAAGATCCTTTTTCTCCCATTCGTCAAAATGCTCGGCCTGTACCTGTTCGATCAGAGCCGCCAGATCGACCGGCTGCTTTTCAAGAGAAATATTTCCCGAATTCGCTTTGGAAACATCGAACAGGTCGACAACAAGCTGATCGAGACGATTCGTATATCCTTCGATTTTTTTGCCGTAGCTTTTCAGCTGTTCGATATCATCGGTCGTTTCAAGCAGCTCCACATACGTTTTGATACCGGTCAGCGGCGTCTTGAGATCATGCGAAACGTTCGAGATGAGTTCCGTCTTCATATTCTGGGACTGTATGCCTTCCTTGAGCGCGATCTCGAAACCGTTCTTGACCTGAAGAAGCGTATTGTAGATCGACTGGAACGGCCCGACCGGATACGGAAGGACCTTGTCGAACTCGCCGGCCGCGATCTTGCGCGCCGCTTCCAGCGTATTTTCATAGTCCTTCTGGATCCTGCGGTAATGCTGGATGATCTTGATAAAACCGTATATGACAGCCGCCATCGCAAGCAGCCATCCAAGCGGCCCGATCGCAAACAGGAAGGATACGACCAGCAGGGTCAGGATGAGGGCGATGACGATCCGGTCAATAGGATGGCCAGCCAGATCGATCTGCATGAGACGATCGGTCTTTCTGCCGATCCAGCGGATGATTCCAGCGATCCATGTATCTTCCTTGATGAACCGGGCAAGCCCGACACAGAAGATCCGTTTCAAATACACCAGGATCAGGAAATAGGAAGCATAGATGATCGACCATACACATCCAAGAAGCACATACAGCACATTATGGACCTTGCCGTTGAACAGATTGTTGAAGAACAGGCTGCTGTCGCTCATAAGCGAAGCCTGCGAAAGCAGGACGACCCCCATAAAAAGGAATGTGAGCAGGATCGCGTTGAAGACCACGAACGGCTCGAGCTTCCATGTCACCGCTTTTCCAAATACCGGCGCCTGCCGTTCATCCTTGAACGGGAAGAGCAGGACAAACAGTCCGATGATCGCGACCGGAACCAGACCCGCCAGCAGGATGCATGGCATCATATAGGAATCATAATCAATAAAAGAGGAGATGTACCCGCCGTCATTGACCAGCGGCGAACGGATCTCGTATTCGAATGTATAGTCTTTTGGAAGCGGATTGATCTCATATCCTATTTCCGGACCGTAATCCCAGCCCAGATAGTTCTTGATCTGCGTTTCCAGAAAACCGGTCGTATCCACAAAACCGGCTGAACCGATCCGTTTCGGATCCTTCATCGTCTTTTTGTTGAGATTATCCGCGCTTTCTTTTTTATATACTGCCTGGAAACTGAAGTTGGCATCGCGGGTGAGCGAATTTTTCGACTGCGTCATGATCGACGCCAGCGCATTTTCGATCTGTTCTTTTACCTGCGGATCGATCTCCTGCGAAAATGTGACCGGCTGAAATTCGGGATCGAGTTCCTGCGCGTAGTAGAAAGCGGTCATCTGGATGTCTTCATTGATCGTCTGCGCTCCCCAGTGCGACAGCTCATATGTATTTTTTCGTCCCTGCGCGATCGCATAGCTGGATACAGTCGCCAGCACGATGGTCAGCACACAGGCAATTAAAAAGAAAATCCTGTTTTTTTTCATCAATTGTCCTTTCTAAGCTTATATCCGACACCCCATACCACCTGAATATACATCGGGTTTTTCGTGTCCAGCTCGATCTTTTCCCGCAGCTTGCGGATATGAACGGTGATCGTGTCGGTCGTGATCGCCTCCTCATGCCAGATCAGCTCATAGATCTGCTGCGCCGAAAACACCTGGTTGGGATGGCGCATCAGCAGCTCAAGGATCGCAAACTCCTTGGGCGTCAGGTGCACGAGCCGGCCGTAGGCATGCACTTCCTTGGTCAGCGGGTCCAGCTCAAGATCGCCAATGACCAGAGAGCTGCTTTCCTCCGCTTTGCCCGACTGCAGCTCCAGGATCTGCTCGTAGCGCCGCAGCTGCGCCCGGACACGCGCGATCAGCTCCATGCTCGCGAACGGTTTGGTAATATAGTCGTCCGCGCCGATCATCAGCCCGTTGATCTTGTCCATATCCTCGCTTTTGGCGCTCAGGAAAATAACCGGAAAGTCGTACGTTTTTCTTGCCTGCACGACCATCGAGATGCCGTCCATGACCGGCATCATGATATCGACGATCGCCAGATGAATAGCATGATCCTTCATCTTTTCCAGACCGTCGGCGCCGTTTTCGGCCAGCACGACCTCATATCCCTGATTCTGCATATAAATACCGATCGCTTCGCGGATTCCCTGATCATCCTCCACAACTAATATCGTATGTTCCATATTTTTTCATCCTTGCCTTCTTCGATCGGGTGGATGAGAAAGCCGAAGGCTACCCATAAAATTCCTGCTCCGATTCCAATCCATTTTATCATTTCCATCGTATTCACCTCAATCTCAGGAGAGCGGATGATTGTGTTGTGCGAAGAGCGCTCTCCTGTATGGCCTTACTGTACGAAAACTTTCTAATCAGAAACGGGAGAAATTTCTAAAAAAATTCTAAACAATAAAAAAAGGTTCCGGAATTTCCGGAACCAGATTGCTAGTCGAGCTCGAAAGCGCCCGTATACAGCTGATAGTACGTGCCTTTTTCCTTGATCAGATCGTCGTGGTCGCCACGCTCGATGATCCGGCCCTGTTCGAGGACCATGATCGCGTCCGAGTTCTGGATCGTAGACAGACGATGCGCGATGACGAACACCGTACGGCCCGCCATCAGCTTGTCCATCCCTTCCTGAACGATCCGTTCGGTACGGGTATCGATCGAAGAAGTCGCTTCATCGAGGATGAGGACCGGCGGATTGGCAACCGCGGCCCGCGCGATCGCAAGCAGCTGACGCTGTCCCTGGGAAAGCGATTCGCCCGTACCAGAAATGTAAGTATTGTAGCCGTGCTCGAGATGGCGGACAAATTCATCGGCATTGGCCAGCTTGGCTGCCGCGATACATTCCTCGTCGGTCGCGTCCAGCTTGCCAAACCGGATATTGTCCATGATCGTTCCCGAGAACAGGTTCGTGTCCTGAAGAACGATACCAAGACTTCGGCGAAGATCCGGCTTTTTGATCAGTTTGATATCGATCCCGTCGTACGTGATCGAGCCTTTCTGGATCTCGTAAAAACGGTTGATCAGATTCGTGATGGTTGTCTTGCCTGCGCCGGTCGCGCCCACGAACGCGATCTTCTGTCCTGGCTTGGCAAACAGCGAAATATCATGCAGGATCACTTTCTTCTTTGTATAGCCGAACGTCACATCGTGGAAGCGTACGTCGCCTTTCAGTTCGACAAGCTGCACTTTTCCGTTCGGACGAGGATGTCTCCAGCACCAGTGTCCGGTGTTTTCCGAACATTCGACCCATTCGCCGTTTTCCTTTTTCACGTTGACAAGCGTGACGATACCGTGATCGGTCTCGCTCGGCTCGTCGAGGATCGCATAGATGCGGGACGCTCCCGCGCCAGCCATGATGACGGCATTGATCTGCTGCGAGATCTGTCCGATCGGGTTGGTAAACTGCCGGTTCAGAAGCAGGAACGAGGCGATCGTACCGACCGTCATGCCGAACATGTCGTGCAGCGCGAACCACGCACCGATGAAGGCGGTCAGCACATAGGAAATGTATCCGATATTCATAACGATCGGCATAAGGATATTGGCGAATTTATTGGCCTGCGTACTCGCTTCGCAAAGCTTTTCGTTCACCTTTTCAAAGTCCTGGATCGACTGCTCCTCATGCGTGAAGACCTTGATGACCTTGCTTCCTTCCATCATCTCTTCGATAAAACCGTTAACTTCGCCAAGCGTCATCTGCTGCTGACGGAAATACCGGCCTGAACGCTTCGTGATAAAGCGGCTGACGAAGATCATGACGCACGCCATGAGCAGGGCAATGAGGGTCAATGGCGGATTGAGCATGAGCATCGAAACGAGGACGAAAAGCATCGTCGCCAGCGAGGAGATCATCTGCGGAAAGCTTTGCGAGATCAGCTGGCGCAGCGTGTCGGTATCATTTGTATAGACGGACATGATGTCGCCGTGCGCATGCGTGTCGAAGTAGGCGATCGGCAGGGATTCCATATGGTTGAACAGCGATTCGCGCGTATCGTTCAGCGTTCCTAGCGAGATGGTGATCATCAGCCGGCTCCACGTATAGGTGGAAAGGATACCGATGCAGTAAATGGTAGCCAGCCGGATCAGGGCCATGATCAGCGGACCGAAATCCGGATCGTTTGTCATTGTCAGCGGTGTGATGTAGTCATCGATCAGCGACTGCAGGAACACGCTTCCGTAAACGCCCGCAACAGCCGAGACAAGGATGAGGATCAGGACAATGAAACACTGCAGCTTGTAGTGCTTGATCGTTTCTTTCAAGACGCGGGCAAGTCCGCTCATATTGTTTCCTATCATTCCTGATCATCTCCTTTCTGCTGCGCTTCAAATGTCTGGCGATAGATCGCGTTGGTCTTAAGCAGCTCCTCGTGCGTACCGATCGCGGAAACCTTGCCGTTATCGAGCACGAGAATGTTGTCGGCATCCTGAATGGAGCTGATCCGCTGCGAAATGATGATCCGTGTCGTATCCGGGATCTTCTCCAGGAAAGCCTGGCGGATCAGAGAGTCGGTTTTCGTATCGACCGCGCTTGTGGAATCGTCCAGGATCAGGATCTTCGGCTTTTTCAGCAGCGCGCGCGCAATACAAAGCCGCTGGCGCTGACCGCCGGAAACGTTCGTACCGCCCTGGGTAATGTATGTATCGTATTTATCGGGCATCCGCTGGATAAATTCATCGGCCTGCGCGAGCCGGCAGGCTTCCATGATCTCGGCTTCGGTCGCGTCCGGATCGCCCCAGCGCATGTTTTCCAGGATCGTTCCGGAAAAGAGCACGTTTTTCTGCAGGACGACGCCGACCTTGTCGCGCAGATCTTTGAGGTCGTAGTCGCGCACATCGATCCCGGCCACTTTCACGCTGCCTTTCGTGACATCGTACAGTCTCGGGATCAGCTGGACGAGCGAGCTCTTGGCAGAGCCGGTCGCTCCGAGCACGCCGAAAGTCGTTCCGGAAGGGATGGTGAAATTGATATCGTCGAGCACATATTCATGGCTGTCGTTTTCCTTGTAGTTGAAGTACACATGATCGAACTCGACGTTTCCGTCCTTGATCTCGGTGATCCCGTTTTTCGGGGATTCCAGATAGCTGACCTGCGTGATGACTTCGGTAATACGTTTGGCGCTGGCGATCGACATGGATACCATGACGAAGACCATGGAAAGCATCATGAGCGACATGAGGATACTGCCTGTGTAGGTGAACAGCGACATGAGCGTACCGACTTCCATATTTCCGGCGACGACCTGTTTGGCGCCGACCCAGGAAATTCCGATCATCAGAGCATACATGGACAGCTGCATGATCGGAGAGTTGAACACGAGGATCTTTTCGGCCTTTTTGTTGATCTTGTAAATATCCTCGCTCGATCGGTCGAAGCGGTCGATCTCGTAATCTTCGCGCACGAACGATTTGACGGCTCGGATGCCGGCAATGTTTTCCTGAATGTTTTCGTTGAGCTTGTCGTACTTTTTGAACATAACTTCAAAGATCGGGCGTACAAGGAAGATGATGCCGAACAGGGCAATGGCCAGAAAGATGACGACGATCAGAAAGATCAGTCCGATCCGTGGCGATAAATAAAAGACCATTCCGAGCGAGAAGATGAACATGAGCGGCGAGCGCACGCACATGCGGATGATCATCTGGAACGAGTTCTGCACATTGGTGACATCGGTCATCATGCGGGTGATCAGTCCTCCGGTCGAATATTCATCGATGTTGGAGAAGGCGAAGTTCTGAATATTTTTGAATTCAGCGTCGCGCAGGTTTTTTGCGAAGCCGGCCGATGCGACAGCCGCATACTTTCCGGACTGGGCGCCGGCCCACAGGGCCAGGAAGGCGCACAGGAGCATCAGTCCGCCGTAGAGCCATACGTTGTTCATGTTTCTTGCGGTGATCCCGTCGTTGACGAGCAACGACATGAAATAAGGGATCAGCACGTCGAAGATGACTTCGAACGCTACAAAGACCGGGGTCTTGATGGCTGCCGGCTTATACTCCTTTAGTTGAGCTAACAGGGTTTTTATCATAGGTTTCCTCCTTTTCTTCTTCGATCACATTGTTTCTGATCCGTTCGAGCATGGCGCGCAGCTGTTCCTTTTCCTCTGCACTGAAATCTTTTGTCAGAAGGTTTTCCATGTTTTGGGCGGTGGTGCAGAAAAGGTGCTGCAGTTTTTTCGCGTCAAAAGTGCAGACGATGTGGTGGATGCGCTTGTCCTTTTCGCTCTGGCGGCGGACAATGTATCCTTTCTGCTCGAGACGGTTCAGGATTCCCGTAACCGTAGGGTTCGAGATGTGAAAATAGTTTTCGATATCACGCTGAATGATCGGCTCGTCCTGATGCCGCGACAGAAAAGCGAGAACATCAAGCTGCGATTTTGTCAATCCGAGAGTTTTGAGCTCGTTGTTAAAATATTTATCGATACAGTTCGAGATGCTGCGGAAATAAAATCCGAGATGGCCTTTTTTTCGGGGCATAAGAAGTTCCTTTCTATAATATATAGCGTGCTAGTTAATGTTATAGCATGCTATATATTGAGTGTCAATTCCCATTTGTATTTCACACAATGTAACCATATTCCTTTTTTGCCGGAATGTCGCAGAAGCTGACCAGCTTCGTATGGCTGTTTTTCCAAAACGTTCAGTGATAAGATAGGATCATGAAAAAGAATGAACAATATACAGTGGAGTGCGTCGCGCTGACCGATCTGGCTGCCGGAGTATGCAGGATCGATGAGGAAGCGGTTTTCGTATACGATCTGCTTCCGGGCGAAAAGGCGCGGATCCAGATCATCAAGACATATTCAAAATATGCGATCGGCAAGGTGATCGAACGGCTGACCACAAGTCACGCAAGACAGGAACCGGTGTGTCCGGCGGCAAAATGGTGCGGCGGCTGCCAGATGCAGCACATTGCCTATGCAGAACAGTGCGGATTCAAAAATCAGTGGCTGCAGGATCTGTTCAGAACGTATCCGCTCTTGCCGATCCGGAAAGCGGAAGAGCCGCTGTTTTACCGCAACAAGGCGCAGTTTCCTGTGCAGGTCAGAAATGGAAAAGTGGAAATGGGATTTTACAGGCTCCACTCCAATACGATCGTTGATACGAAGGAATGTTTTATTCAGTCGCCGGCCATCAATAAAGTGTTTTTATGGATCAAAGAACACATTTCCCTGGAACAGGCGCGCTGTCTGCGCCATGTCATGATCCGTGAAGGAAAGGAACATATCCAGGTCGTGTTCATCGGTGAAAGAAATATCGATCTGAACCAGTTCACAGCAAGGATGACGAAGCGGTTTTCGGAAATCGAAAGTGTCGTTTTCAATGAAAACCGGCGAAACGACAATGTCATTCTCGGCGAAAAATACGATGTGCTCTATAAAAACGACTGGATCATGGCAGAATGCATGGGCAACCGGATCAAGCTGCATTTTAAATCGTTTTTCCAGGTCGATCCGGCCCAGACAGAAATTCTGTATCAGACGGCCATCGATCTTGCGCAGCTGAAAAAGGAGGATCGGCTGGTCGAGCTGTATGCAGGGACCGGAACGATCGGCATGGCCATGGCCCCGTATGTCAAAGAGGTCACGGGGGTCGAGATCGTGAAAGAGGCGGTGGACAACGCGAATGAGAATGTGCGTCTCAACCATATAGAGAACTGCTCGTATATCTGTCAGGACGCGACCGTGTTTGCCAGGGAATATGAAGGGGAGTGCGATGTGCTGGTCGTGGATCCTCCCCGCAAAGGATTGAGCGAAGAGGGGATCGGCCACATCGAGCGCATCGCGCCAAAGAAAATGATCTATATTTCGTGCAATCCCAAGACGCTCAGGCGTGATCTGGACCGTCTGAAGGAAAGGGGATACGACTGTTCCATCCTTCAGCCGGTCGATATGTTTCCGTACACGACCGGGATCGAGTGTGTGGCGCTCATAGAAAAAAGGAAAGAGCGATAAGCCGCGGTATGCGGCTTTTTGTGCGTAACGCAAAAAAGAACGGCTCTAAACCGTTCTTTGGTGTGTATACGCTGTCCCGGATTTTTACATGACCTGCGCGATCCACTCGATCGCAAGCGGAACGGCTGTGTCGTATTTGTTGGCAATAAAGCTCGATCCTTCGTCGATGGTCAGATCCGGGTAGGTTCTTTCCAGATCTTTCACGCATTCCTGCGGACCTGCTCCGTCATTGATGATATACGGAACGATCCGGATATTTTTCAGGGCGCCGCTTTGATAATAGGCATCCAGAAAGCTGAGCACGATCATTGGCGCGCTTCCGCACCAGTTGGGCATGCCGAGGATCATGGTCGAATAGTCGTCAAGAATGGGCATCGGGCCCATAACTTCAGGTCTGGCATTTTCGTCTTTTTCCTTGTTGGCCCGATCGGTGCATTCTTTCATGTTCGTGCTGTACGGATAGACCGGCTTGATCTCGAACAGGTCGGCGCCGCATACTTCGCTGACCGCTTTGGCCACCTGCGTCATCGTGGATGTTTCCGGATTTTGTCCTCCAAAGTATACTGTGATGGTTTTCATAGAATCCCCCTTTCGATCATAGATCGTATCAATCATTTTTTTCTGTTTCGGCAATATCTTCGTTCGTTACCTGCTCACCATACAGGAATCCCCATGTTATGAACTGTTCTTTCATTTGAGAAAATTCGCTGGATGGAACGGTGCCTTTTACGATCGTATTGTTATTGAGAACGTACAATGTGCTTTCGTGATCCTCGGAATCGGTCTCCTCGATCTGGGTCTTGTCGTCTGTGAAGGCAAGCTGGGTCGAAGCGTCCTTGTCGCGCAGGGCATCGTCGTATAAGGTCTGCATACCGGCTTTGGCAGCCTCGTCATCTTCGAAAATGAAGAATTCGTATTCGGTTTCGCCTTTGTCGGCAGAATAGATCTTCGCGTTCGAGATACCGTCTTCTGTGCGTTCGCGGTCGATCTCATAGCCGTCTTTCTGCAGATCGCTCAGGATCCCGTCAATGACGTCTTCCTTGACATCTTCCTTCTTTTCCTCTTTCGCTACTTCTTTTTCCTGTTTTTCTACGGCTTTTTCTTCTTTCTTCTCCTCTTTTTGTGCCGGGGTTGAAGAACTGCAGCCGGCCAGCAGCATCGCTGCGGCCGCGGCAGCTGCCAATAGTTTTTTATTCATTATGGTACTCTCCTTTATTTAAGGAAATCATAACATTTAGCGCACAGAAAAGTTATTGAAATACACTGACGAGAAATTTGTATAACATGATCAGGGCGGCGCCGATGAACAGTCCGCCGGCAATATCGCTCAGCCAGTGAATGCCGCACAGCAGACGGCCCGCCACCGCAAAGGTGATCAGTGCCGTGCTGACGATCAGGACGATCGTATTCAGGGACTTTTGATTTTTATAGATCTGCCTGAAAGCGACGATGCCGGTACCATAGATCGTCAGTGTCATCATGGTATGGGTGGACGGGAAGGAAGGTTCGAGCGCTCCGTCGATCAGGACCGGCCGCATATTGATGGCCATATGGTCAAAAACGAAATACAGCACGACCATAACGATATAAATAAGGGCGAGCGCATAAATGGACCGGTCAACCTTGAGCAGGCTCTTTCTTTTGATGAGCTCATACAGTCCCAGAAAAGCGAAAAACGCGCATTCCGCAAACGCGATATACAAAGGGATGTCGGTCAGTTTATCGAGCAGGGCACTTTCTTTGGTGAAAGCGTGAAATCCTGTATTGATGCCGGCCAGTCCGATCGTGCTGTTCTGCGGTCCGGCAGGCTGCACGTCGATCGTGCATAAAGCGCATGTCAGTCCGAAAAAAAGCACCAGCCAGAACAGACACCAGCAAAGATCTTTTTTTGATTGAGTTGTCATGAAATTCTCCTTTTTTACAAACTCTATTAAAAACTATTTGCCCATATCTTTCAAATTACAAATACGAAAAAAGAGAAAAAGTGCTTGACGAATCACGCACCCATCAGTATACTCTTAAGAGTAATCACATGAGGCCGTGGTGGAATCGGCAGACACGCTACTTTGAGGGGGTAGTGACTTCGGTCGTGTGCGTTCAAGTCGCATCGGCCTCACCATTTGAAAAAGCAACGGAACGAAAGTTCCGTTTTTTTTCTTATATAAGAAATTATTTCGAAAATCTTTCGATTTGGATGATACGATCTGGTCATGAATCTCGATCAGCAGACAATAAAAAATCTCGTTCATTATATCGATACACAAAAAGATCAAAAAGCATTCCTGATCATCTGTCATTCGGATGAATTCGACAATATCGCAAAGCAGATCTGGCGGATCGAAAACAGCCGGCTCATCTGTCTCAAAAAATGATCCGGTCGCAATTAAAGCGGAAGCACTCATGGCCCCACTCATGATCCTTCCGCTTTTTTATCGTTCTTTTCCCCGATCCCTTCTTCCATCTTCACACAATCTTAATGTCAGGACAAAATATCTAATGCCGTTTTTAGAGAAAAAAATATAAACTACGCTGGTATTCCAAAAAGGAGGAAAAATTGTATGCAGTTCATGATCGCTGCCGCAGGAGCCTGCGCCATCGCCATGCTCGTGTGGTATGTCTACATTTTGATGAAAGGAGATGCACAGAAATGAATGCTGTCATTCAATATGGAGCCTATCTGCTCATCCTGATCCTGCTCGCCATACCATTCGGAAAGTATATAAAGAAAGTGATGTATGGAGAGAAGACCTTTCTTTCCCGCCTGCTCGATCCATGCGAACATCTCGTATATAAAATAATGCGCATCGATCCAAACAAGGAAATGACCTGGAAAAAATATGCAGCCAGCGTGCTCGTCTTTTCCGCCATCGGATTCGTCTTCCTGTTCGTGCTCCAGCTCGTGCAGGGCCTGCTGCCAGGCAACCCGCAGCATTTTGGCAACGTTTCCTGGGATCTGGCATTCAATACAGCCGCAAGCTATGTCGCCAACACCAACTGGCAGGCATACAGCACCGAATCCACCCTCAGCTATCT
The DNA here is from genome assembly GCA_022834735.1 of Erysipelotrichaceae bacterium OPF54. Classification (GTDB taxonomy): domain Bacteria; phylum Bacillota_I; class Bacilli_A; order Erysipelotrichales; family Erysipelotrichaceae; genus Dubosiella. The sequence goes on along the minus strand of BQKD01000001.1, from coordinate 2,172,606 downwards.
TGTCCAGGTCCTCGGCCTGACTGTCCAGAATTTCGTGTCTGCCGCCACAGGCATCGCCGTGCTGTTTGCACTCATACGAGGCTTTGTCAAAGTCCGCTCGACAGGACTGGGAAACTTCTGGGCCGATATGACCCGGATCATCATTCAGGTGCTGCTGCCCCTCAATCTGGTCGTCGCGTTGCTGCTTGGTGCAGGAGGCGTCATCCAGAACTTTCAGGAAGCAAAGACCGTGCCGCTCCTTGAGCCGATCGCCGTTAACGCCCAGAACGAAATGATCGAAAACGCCATCATCGACGAGGAAAGCGGCACCGTGACAGTGGACGGTCATGTTGTACCCGACGCGCAGATCATAACCGAACAGTATGTGCCGATGGGCCCGGGCGCCAGCCAGATCGCCATCAAACAGACAGGAACCAACGGAGGCGGATTTACAGGCGTCAATTCAGCCCATCCGCTCGAAAACCCGAACGCGTGGACAAACCTGATCGAAATGCTCTCCATCCTGCTGATCCCGGCCGCCCTGTGCTTCACCTTCGGATCGGCCGTCAAAAACAAAAAACAGGGCATCGCCATCTTTGCCGCCATGTTTACATGTCTTGTCGTGGCCCTGGCATGCATCGGCGCCAGCGAACAGGCCGGCACCCCGCAGCTTGCCCAGGACCAGATCGTGGACCTGTCCGACAACGAACAGGCCGGAGGCAACATGGAAGGCAAGGAGACCCGCTTCGGGATCGTATCGTCTTCTGCATGGGCCGCCTTTACGACAGCCGCTTCCAACGGATCGGTCAACTCGATGCATGACAGCTACACCCCGTTAGGCGGCATGGTCGCCATGATCCTCATGGAACTTGGCGAAGTGATCTTCGGCGGCGCAGGGACCGGCCTTTACGGAATGCTCGCCTTCGCGCTGCTCACCGTGTTCATTGCCGGGCTCATGGTCGGCCGCACCCCCGAATTTCTCGGAAAAAAGATCGAGCCGTCCGAAATGAAGTGGGCAGTCCTTGTATGCCTGGCCACCCCGGTCGCCATCCTGGCCGGCAGCGGGATCGCCGTCATGGTCCCGTCCGTCATGGACAGCCTGAACAGCACCGGCCCGCACGGCTTTTCCGAAGTGCTGTACGCGTACAGCTCAGCCGGCGCGAACAACGGGTCCGCCTTTGCCGGCTTTCAGGCCGACACAGTATTCCTGAATGTCAGCATCGGCCTGGTCATCCTGTTCGCACGCTTTGTCCCGATCGTGGCTACGCTGGCCATTGCCGGCAGCCTCGTTCAGAAAAAGAAGCTGGCCGCGACAGCCGGCACCTTGTCCACGACCAATACGATGTTCGTATTTTTGCTCATATTGATCGTGCTGCTCATCGGCGCCCTGAGCTTTTTTCCCGCCCTGGCCCTCGGACCGCTCGCCGAACAGTTTGCCAGCATCGCATAAAGGAGGCATGAAATATGCATGAAAAAAAGAAAAGCGTTTTCGCTGACAAGAAGATGCTTTGCAGAGCCGTGAAAGATTCCTTCAGAAAACTTGACCCGAAAACACAGAAAGAAAATCCGGTCATGTTCCTGGTTTATGTGTCGGCCATCCTGACCGCTATTTTATGGATCGTATCCTTGTTCGGCATCAAAGATGCATCGGGCAGCTATACCCTGGCCGTCGCCGTCATTTTATGGTTCACCGTCCTGTTCGCCAATTTTGCCGAAGCCATCGCAGAAGGACGAGGAAAAGCGCAGGCCGATTCGCTGCGCGCCTCCCGCAAGGATGTAGACGCCAGCAAGCTTGTCACCCTTGCCGATCATGACGATATCGTCGTCGTTTCGTCCAGCACCTTGAAAAAAGGAGACTATGTGATTGTGCGTGCCGGAGAACAGATCCCGGCCGACGGCGAAGTGGTAGAAGGCGCCGCCTCCGTCGACGAGAGCGCCATTACCGGCGAATCCGCCCCCGTGATCCGCGAAGCAGGAGGTGACCGCAGCGCCGTGACCGGCGGAACGACCGTTTTATCCGACTGGATCGTTGTTCAGGTCACCAATGAAGCCGGCGAAAGCTTCCTGGACAAAATGATCGCCATGGTCGAAGGGGCTGCACGCAAGAAGACCCCCAATGAGATCGCGCTCCAGATCTTCCTGATCGCCCTGTCCATCATCTTTATTCTCGTGACGATGGCCCTGTATGCGTATTCGACCTTTTCGGCCGAAATGGCCGGAACCGCGAACCCGACATCGCTTACGACACTGATCGCGCTGCTCGTCTGCCTGGCACCTACCACGATCGGCGCGCTGCTGTCAGCCATCGGCATTGCCGGCATGTCGCGCCTCAATCAGGCCAATGTGCTCGCTATGAGCGGACGGGCCATCGAAGCAGCCGGCGATGTGGACATCCTCATGCTCGACAAGACCGGCACCATCACCCTTGGCAACCGCCAGGCTTATGAATTCATCCCGGTCGGAAAAACGAGCATCGAGGAACTGGCTGAATCTGCTCTGCTTTCCTCGCTGGCCGACGAGACACCGGAAGGCCGAAGCATCGTGGCCCTGGCCGAAAAACAGTTGAAAGGAAGCACGAACGACCTGGAAGACAAGGAAATGCATTTCATTCCTTTCAGTGCCATGACCCGGATGAGCGGCGTCGACTATGAGGGAAACGAGATCCGAAAAGGCGCGGCCGACACGATCCGCAGTTATGTGCTGCAGGCCGGCAAAGCGTATTCGGACGAATGCAGCCGTGCCGTGAAATCTGTGGCAGCGCAGGGAGGGACACCGCTGGTCGTCGCAAAAAACCGCACGATCCTGGGCGTGATCTATTTAAAAGACATCATCAAGCAGGGGGTCAGGGAGAAATTTGCGGACCTGAGAAAAATGGGGATCAAGACGATCATGATCACCGGAGACAATCCGATCACCGCCGCCGCGATCGCCGCCGAAGCCGGTGTCGACGATTTTCTCGCTGAAGCGACCCCGGAAGGCAAGCTGGCCATGATCCGCGAATTTCAGGCAAAAGGACACCTGGTCGCCATGACCGGCGACGGGACCAACGACGCGCCCGCCCTGGCCCAGGCTGATGTAGCGGTTGCAATGAACAGCGGAACGCAGGCGGCCAAGGAAGCGGGCAATATGGTCGATCTCGATTCTTCGCCCACAAAGCTGATCGAAATCGTTCAGATCGGCAAGCAGCTGCTGATGACACGCGGCAGCCTGACCACTTTCTCGATCGCAAACGATGTGGCAAAGTACTTTGCGATCATTCCGGCGCTGTTCGTCACGCTGTATCCCGAGCTGGCTGCGCTCAACATCATGGGCCTGCATTCGCCGCAAAGCGCCGTCCTTTCCGCGATCCTGTACAACGCGCTGATCATCATCGCGCTGATCCCTCTTGCGCTGAAGGGAGTCCGATACCGCGAAGTGCCGGCGGGCAGGCTGCTGTCGAGAAATCTGCTCATCTTCGGTCTGGGCGGTCTGATCGCCCCGTTTGTTTTTGTGAAGCTGATCGACATGCTTCTTGTCGCATGTCATCTTGTATAAAGGAACTGGAGGATAACGAAATGAAAGAATGCAAAGGCATCGTGCCAAAAGCGGTGACCATGTTTTTGATTTTTACCGTTGTGTGCGGGCTGATCTATACGGGCATCGTGACCATATGTGCCCAGGTGCTGTTTGGGCAGCAGGCAAACGGACAGATCATTGTCGTGGACGGCAAGGAGTACGGAAGCGCGCTGCTCGGCCAGCAGTATACGGATGATTCCCATATGTGGGGACGTATCATGAACATTGATGTGAGCACATTTCGCGATCAGGACCAGAACGCCGTGATGTACGCCTATCCGTCCAATTTGTCGCCGGCAGGCAAGGAGTATGAAACGCTGGTCGCGCAAAGGATCGAAAAGCTGCAGCAGGCAGATCCCGAAATGGCCGGCACCCCGATCCCGGTCGATCTGGTCACCTGTTCGGGAAGCGGCCTGGATCCGCACATATCCCCGGCTGCCGCCCGATATCAGGTCGCCCGGATCGCCAGGGCAGCCAGTCGAAGCGAACAGGAAGTGGAAGACATCATCGACAAATGCACGAGCGGAAAGCTGTTCGGGATCTTCGGCGAAAAGAGCGTGAACGTCCTCAAGGTAAACCTGATGCTTGACGGGATCCTGAAATAAGGATCAACAGCGTAGGTGCTGGCGAAAAAGCTGTGATAAAATGCTGGATCAGGAGGAGAACGGATGGAAATGCCAAGACACGATCCGGATCAGCTTCTGGAAGCGATCCGGAAAGAGGATAGAAGGAAGAGCTTTGGAAAGCTGAAAATATTTTTCGGCTACGCAGCCGGGACAGGAAAAACGTTTGCGATGCTGCAGGCAGCCCACCAGGCATGCAGACGCGGCGTCGATGTAGTGGCCGGATACATCGAGCCGCATGCCCGTCCTCAGACCGCAGCTCTGATGAGCGGGCTCGAACAGATCGCGGTAAAAAAAGTATCCTATCAGAACATGACCCTTTCAGAATTCGATATCGATCAGGCGCTCAGACGCAGGCCCCAGCTCATCCTTGTCGATGAGCTCGCGCACACCAACGCGCCTGGCAGCCGGCACATGAAACGGCATCAGGATGTGCAGGAGCTGCTCAAGGCCGGGATCGACGTGTACACGACCGTCAACGTGCAGCATATCGAGAGCCTGAACGATATGGTCGCTTCGATCACCGGCATCCAGATGCAGGAAAGGATCCCCGACTCCGTGTTTGATCAGGCCGATCACGTAGAGCTTGTGGATATTGAGCCGGCTGAGCTGCTCGAGCGGATGGAAGCAGGAAATATTTACCGCAAAGAACAGGCCGAAAGGGCTGCCCTCCACTTTTTCACGAACGAAAACCTGACCGCTCTGCGCGAGATCGCCCTGCGGCGCTGTGCCGACCGGGTGAACCTGCGCATGGAAACTGCCCGCCTACAGAGCCGGAAAGAGTACCATACCGACGAGCATATTCTTGTCTGTCTTTCCTCTTCGCCTTCCAACGCAAAGATCATCCGTACCGCGGCCCGGATGGCCCAGGCGTTCCGCTCCGGTTTTACGGCTCTTTTTGTGGAGAGCACGGCAGCAGACGCGATGGGAGCCGACGACAGGAACCGGCTTCGCAGCAATATCCGGCTTGCCGGGCAGCTCGGAGCCTGTGTCGAGACCGTATACGGCGAAGATATCGCGCAGCAGATCGCGGAATTCGCCACGCTTTCCGGCGTATCCAAGATCGTGATCGGGCGCAGTGCGGCCACCAGGAACCGGCTGTTTGGCAAGCCGGCATTGACCGACCAGCTCATTGCGTGCGCTCCGCATATCGATATTCATGTGATCCCGGATTCGAATGCCGGAATGAAGAGCTGCCGGTGTACGAAAAAGTTCACGATGACGCCGCATCTGCTTCATGATATGAGCCGCAGCATCCTGGCCCTGGCCATCTGCACCGTGATCGGCTATGTCTTTTTCTCGATGGGATTTTCCGAAGCGAATATCGTCGCTGTCTATATTCTGGGCGTGCTGGTCATTTCGATCGTGACGACAAGCCGTTTCTGCGGAGCGGCGGCTTCGCTGGTCAGCGTGCTCGTATTCGTCTTTTTCTTTACGGAACCGCGTTTCACGTTCCGGTTCAGCGACCCGAATTATATTGTCACGTTCGCGATCATGTTCCTTGTTGCGCTGCTGACCGATTCGCTGGCTTCCCGGCTCAAGAACAACGCCCGCCAGTCTGCCCGTGCGGCATACCGTACGAAGATCCTGTTCGAAACCAATCAGCTTCTTCAGAAGGAAACCCGGGAACAGGCAATCGCCGACGCGACGGCCGGACAGCTCGTGAAGCTGCTCAACAGGGATATCGTTGTGTACCTGGCCGATAAAAACGAGCTGAAGAGGGGCACGATCTACCGGTGTGCGCAAAGCGAAAAGAAAAATCTCGTGTCCGAAAATGAAAAAGCGGTGGCTTTCTGGGTGTTCCGCAACAACAAGCATGCCGGGGCGACGACCGATACCTTATCGAATGCCTGCTGCCTTTATCTGGCGATCCGCATCGATCAGCACGTGGATGGTGTCGTAGGGATCGCGATGGATGAAACGCCTCTTGACTGTTTTGAAAACAGTATCGTGCTTTCGATCCTTGGCGAATGCGCTCTCGCGCTGGAAAACATCAAAAATGCCCGGGAAAAGGAGGAGGCGGCCGTACAGGCGGAAAACGAGCGGCTCCGGGCCGATCTTCTCCGGATGATCTCCCACGATCTGCGCACGCCGCTGACTGCCATTTCAGGAAACGCGGACAATCTGCTTTCCAGTTACCGGAAGATGGATGAGACAATGAGAGAGCAGACTTTTTCGGATATCTATGACGATTCCATATGGCTGATCGATCTGGTGGAAAATCTGCTCGCGATCACACGGATCGGCGAAGGAAAGGTGCAGATGTCGCGCTGCGTGCACGTCATGGATGAGATCGTTGCGGAAGCGGTGCAGCATGAAAGCAGGCGCTGCCGCCACCACACGATCCGCCAGGCGGTTTCGCAGGATCTGCTTCTTGTCGACGCTGATGCCAGACTGATCATACAGGTCCTTGTCAATCTGATCGAGAACGCGATCAAATACACGCCGCCAGGCTCGGTGATCGAAATCTCTTCGCGGCCTGACCCGAAAAACCATCAGGTCGTCGTTTCGGTCGCGGATGACGGTCCGGGCATTCCGGATGAACAGAAAGAACACGTTTTCGATATGTTTTACTGTAACGGGGGGAAGGCGGCGGACAGCCAGAGAAGCCTTGGTCTTGGTCTTTCGCTGTGCCGCTCGATCGTGGAGGCCCACGACGGAACGATCACGGTGGCCGACCGCGAACCGCAAGGGACCGTTTTTACATTTACATTGCCGGCAGGGGAGGTACAGCTGCATGAATAAACCTTTGATCCTTGTCGTGGAGGATGATGTGCCTGTGCGCAATCTGATCACGACAACATTAAAAACAAATGAATACCGCTATGTGAGCGCATCTAGCGGAAAAGAGGCGATCATTGAAGCCTCTTCGCATAACCCGGATTTCGTGCTTCTTGATCTCGGGCTGCCTGATATCGACGGGGTGGAAGTGATCGAAACGATCCGTTCCTGGTCCAATCTGCCGATCATCGTGATCAGTGCGCGCAGCGAGGACATGGACAAGATCGAAGCGCTGGATGCCGGGGCCGACGACTATCTGACCAAACCGTTTTCTGTCGAGGAACTGCTGGCCAGGCTGCGCGCGACAAGAAGAAGGCTGGCTTTTATGAGCGGCGGAATGCCGGCTTCCAGCCCGGTATTCGTGAACGGACGGCTCAAGGTGGATTATGCGTCAGGATGTGTCTATGTGGATGGCATCGAGCTGCACCTGACTCCGATCGAATACAAGCTGCTGTGCCTGCTTTCCAGAAATGCGGGCAAGGTGCTGACCCACACGTATATCACGCAGCAGATCTGGGGGCGCAGCTGGGATAATGATGTGGCTTCGCTGCGTGTCTTTATGGCGACGCTGCGCAAAAAGCTCGAGCCGGGTCCGGGCTGCGAACAGTATATCCAGACCCATATTGGCGTGGGCTACCGGATGATGCGTATGGATTGAGCGGTTCTTATATCGTCTGTTCTGTCTCTCCCTGCGTGTCTTCAGCCATGATTTTTTCCTGCTGGATGAACCGTTTGTCGTAAAGCCACGATCTGGAGCGGAAGAAAAAGAAGAACAGGATCGATGAGGCGCCCCACGTGAGCGGATAGACCCAGTACACGAACCAGATATTGTGGAACAAATATCCGGTGACCATCAGAAAGCCGATCCGCAGCGCGCACCAGCAGACGAGCATCACATACATCGGGATGGTCGGTTTCCCACCTCCGCGCAGTACCGAGGCGACCGCGTGCGAGTAGGCAAGCAGAAAGTAGAACCAGCAGTTGCACCAGATCCTTTCGGCTCCGAAGGAAATGACATCCGGGTTCGGATCGAACAGGGCAATGACCGGACGGGCGTTGAGAAGCATCAGCATCCCGATCGCCTGGGCGCAGATCACCGAACACCAGATCCCGAATTTTGCCCCGTCATAAGCCCGTTTCAGCTTATTGGCTCCGATATTGGACGACACGAATGTGGAGATGGCCATATTGAACGACATGATGGGCAGAAAGGCGAATCCTTCGACTTTGGAGTATGCGCCGCATCCGGCCATGGCCATGGCACCGAACGCATTGATATTGGACTGGACGACGACATTGGCGATCGAGATGATCGAATTCTGGATGCCGGTCGGCACGCCGTACCGGATAATTTCTGTCATGCATCCTTTATAAAATCGGATCTTCAGCAGGCTGATATGATAGACGACGTTTTTTCTGAGCATGACGAGCAGGGACAGAAAAGCGGATACGAACTGCGAGATGATCGTGGCATAGGCTGCTCCGTCCACATCCATGTCCAACCGGGTGATAAAAACGATATCGAGCACGATGTTGAGCAGCGAGGAAAGGATCAGAAAATAGAGCGGGGTCGTCGAGTCGCCGACAGCGCGCATGATTCCTGAAAGAAAATTGTACAGGACAAGCCCGAGCGAGCCGAGAAAGTAAATGCTGAAATACAAATTGGATTGAGCCAGCACTTCGGAAGGTGTCTGCATCCATTCGAGCAGGATCGGAGAGAGATAGGTTCCCAACGCGGTCAGGACCAGGCCGATCACGAACGCGAGCGCGACCGTCGTATAGATCGTGTCGGTCATTTCCTCCTTCAGTCCGGCGCCGAACAGGCGCGAAATAACGACACCGGCTCCCATCGACATGCCATTGAAAAATCCGATCATCAGAAAGATCAGATTGCCTGAGCTCGACACGGCGGCCAGAGCCTGCGAACCTAAAAAATTGCCGACGATCAAAGAGTCGGCGGTATTGTACAGCTGCTGGAACAGCTGACCGAGAAAGATCGGAAATGCGAACAGGATCATCTTTTTCCAGATCGGTCCTTCGGTCATGATTACTTGCGCTTTCAAGAAAATCCCTGCCTTTCATTACTGAATTATAAGAGTTAAATTTGATCTTTCAATATATAAAGTGCGGTACAAATGTAAAAACTGAACAAATTTTGGGAAAAATAAGAAATTTATGTAAAAATTTTCAAGAAATATAGTACAATGTCCTTGACAAAAAAAGGATTGATTTACTGATGTTTCAAAACTTTGATTCCGTGGACGCGCTTTTGATCAACAAGAAAAAAGGCCGATCATTTTATACTGGCAAACCGGTTTATAAACTTGTATTTCAGACGAAACTGGGAATTCTGAATTTTGAGGTCGATGAAGACTGTTTCCATTGCGTAGAGGTGGGATATAAAGGTCTTTTGAAAGCTGATGGATCAAAACTTGTTTCATTTGGGAAATGGATCGAATCGCCGATCATGCCGGTCACTACTTCAGAATTATCATGGCTCCAGTTCTAATGGAGCTTTTTTTCTGCGCGAACACGCATAAGGCGCACACCGAATGAATTATCTGGGTTGAACTTTTTCCGCCAAGCTCCTAAAATGAGGAGAACAGGAGGAAGATCAAATGAAAAAAGAAAAAAATCTCCGTGTCTTTTTATATGTAGTCACGATCTTATCATTGATTTACACATGTTTTACTTTATTTCAGGCTTATGCGACCTTTACTTCGTATTATGCCAATATGGCGTACTCTTTTGGCGACGTATTTGTTTATGTGCTCAGCTCGTGCTATGCGCCGTTGTGCTTCACGATCATTTTCTATGTCATGATCGCGGCGCTCGATATCTGGTGCGCGCATGTCGAGAACGCTTTGATGCCTGGGCAGGTGCGTCTGGAAGAGGATGCCAAAAAAGCGGCAAGGGAACAGTTCGAAGATGAAAAGGATCTTGCCAAAGGCGAAAAAGAACTGGCCAGAGATGCGGTGAAAGAAAACAAGGAGAACATCGATGATCTGGCAAAGGATCAGAAAGAAGCGGCCAGAGAACTTGACAGGGAAGGCCGCAAGGAAGTAGACAAGGTCATCCGGGATCAGAAGGAAGCGGCGCGCAAAGACGAAAAGCTGGAAGAAAAAGAGATCGATCAGCAGGAGCGCGACGATATCAAGGCGGCCCGGGAAATCGAAAAAGAAGCCGAAAAATAATAACGAATCATGCGATGCAGCGAATCTTTTGCTGCATTTTTTGTATAATGGAACCGGAAACAGGAAAGGAAACCGTAGCTTATGGATTCATTGAAGGAGATCGGCAGGCAGGCCAGGCTGATCCGTAAATATTTCGTGCTTGCGATCTTGTTCGTCGGGATCGAAACGCTCTTTGAGGTGCTCATTCCGCTGCTCATGTCCGATATTATCGACCAGGGCATCCTGAATAAGGATATGAGGATCTTCGCTACCAGAGGGATCGGGATGATCGCGTGTGCCGTGCTTTCGCTTTTGACAGGGATGCTGTATGCGCGCTATGCGGCCAAAGCGAGCACGAAGCTTGGCCAGCTCGTGCGGGACAAACAGTTCGAGCGGATCCAGAAATTCACATTCACCAATCTCGATCATTTTGAAACGAGCGGCATCATCACCCGGCTGACCAGCGATGTGACGGTCGTGCAGAACGCGGTCACGTCCGGACTCAGGCCGCTGGCCCGCGGGCCTGTCATGCTCGTGCTCGGACTGGTCATGTCGTTTATCATCAACGCGAAGCTTGCGTTCGTGTTTTTTATTGTCAGTCCTGTGCTTGCGCTCATCATGGTGTGGATCGTAAAAAAAGTGGCGCCCCAGTATCCGCTCATGCAGCACGCGCTCGATCTGATCAACTCGGTGGTGCAGGAAAACCTGACCGCGATCCGGACGGTCAAGGCGTTCGTGCGCAAAAAGTATGAGATCGAACAGTTCGACAGGATCAATGAACAGGTGGCCCGGATCACGCAGACCACGTTCCATTACGCCTTGTTTAACACGCCGGCATTCCAGTTTTGCATGTATATGACGATCGTCGTGCTCATGCTCATCGGTTCCAACCTCATTCTTGCCGGTCAGCTCGAGGTCGGACAGCTGACGGGCATCCTGAGCTATGTGCTGCAGATCCTCAATTCTTTTGTGATGCTATCCAATGTCTTTCTGCTGCTTATCCGTTCCATGGCAAGTATCGGACGGATCGGGCAGATCCTTGCCGAACCGCTGCAGTCTGCCAGTCCGGATCCGGTCCGGGAAATGAAGGATCCAACGATCCGGTTCGAGCATGTCAGCTTCAAATACGCGCCGGACGCCAGGAAAAACGTGCTTTCCGATATCTGCATGACGATCGATCCGGGCAGCTCGGTGGGCATCCTGGGCGGTACCGGGAGCGGCAAGACGACGCTTGTTTCGCTCATACCGCGCCTGTACGATGTGTCGCAGGGACGTCTGACGATCGGCAATGTGAAGGTGGAAGATTATGATCTGCGCTTTCTGCGCGACAAGGTGGCGGTCGTTCTGCAGAACAATGTGCTCTTTTCCGGCACGATCCTTGATAATCTGCGCTGGGGCGATCCGGATGCGAGCCTTGGCGAGATCGAGAAGGCGTGCCGTATTGCGTGTGTGGATGAATTTATGGATCGCCTGAGCAATGGTCTGGAAACCGAGCTTGGACAAGGGGGTGTCAACGTGTCCGGAGGACAGAAGCAGCGCCTCTGTATTGCCAGAGCTCTGCTCAAAAAACCGAAGATCCTCATTTTTGATGATTCGACGAGCGCGGTGGACACGAAGACGGACGCAAAGATCCGCGAAGGACTGGATACGCTGACCGGGATGACAAAGATCATTATCGCACAGCGTATCCAGAGCGTGGAACACTGCGATCAGATCATCGTGCTCAATGACGGGATGATCGAGGCTTCGGGCACGCATGCGCAGCTGATGCGGGACAGTGCGGTATATCGGGAGATTTACGAGACGCAGAAGAGAGGAGGGCAGGACAATGGCTAAATACGGTCGTCCGCAGGATCTGAAGAAGACGCTGAAGCGGTTATTTTCCTATATGGGCCGGCATGCCTTTTTGTTCCTGCTTGTCGGTGTTCTTGTTTCGATTGCGGGCCTGGCCAATTTGTTCGGGGTATTTATGATCCGTCCGGTCGTCAACGCGGTGGGCCAGGGTCATGTCCGCCAGGCTATGACGGGGATCGTGGTGATGGCTGTGATCTTTTTGGCAGGCGTGCTTTCGGCGCTGGGCTATACGCAGATCATGGCTTCGGCGGCCCAGCAGGTGGTCAAGGATATCCGCAGAGATCTGTTCGTGCATATGCAGGATCTGCCGCTCAGGGTGTTCGATACGACGTCGCATGGTGATCTGATGTCCCGTTTTACCAACGATGTGGATACGATCAGCGATGCGCTGAACAATTCGTTCGCGATGATGATCCAGGCATTTATCCAGGCCGTGGGTACGCTGGTCCTGCTTTTTGTGCTCAGCTGGAAACTGTCTCTGATCGTTTCGGTGTTCTATGTGCTGATGATGCTTTATATCCGTTTTTCGGGATCAAGGAGCAAAAAATATTTTTCGGCCCAGCAAAGAGAGCTTGGCGTGCTCAACGGATTTGTGGAAGAGATGGTCAGCGGACAGAAGGTCGTGAAGGTGTTCAATCACGAAACGGCCAATCTGGATACTTTTATAAACAAGAGCGCCAATCTGCAGCAGGTTTCCGAAAAGGCGCAGTCGTTTGCCCAGACGATGGTGCCGATGGTCGTTTCGCTTTCCTATGTGAATTATGCGATCGTCACGCTTGCTGGAGGATGGATGGTATGGAACGGGACGATGGATCTCGGTTCGCTCGCTTCCTATCTGGTGTTCGTGCGTCAGGCGGCCATGCCGATCAATCAGTTTACCCAGCAGTCCAATCTTGTTCTTGTGGCGGCGTCGGGTGCTGAGCGGATCTTCCTTTTTATGGAACAGAAGCCGGAGGAGGATCAGGGTATCGTGCGCCTGGGATATGTGGATGGTATGCCGTGCTGGATCCATCCGCGCCCGGAGGGAGAAGATGAAATTGTTCCGGTCAAAGGGGTGGTGGAATTTCATCATGTCGACTTTGGCTATCATGCGAAACATCTTATCCTCAAAGATCTGTCGCTGCGCGCCGATCAGGGAAAGAAGCTGGCGTTCGTGGGCGCGACGGGCGCCGGAAAGACGACGATCACGAATCTGATCAACCGGTTTTACGAGATCCGGAAAGGTTCGATCACGTTTGACGGGATCGATGTGCGGCTGATCAAAAAGGACGATCTGCGCCGCAGCCTGGGGATCGTGCTGCAGGATACGCATTTGTTTACGGGAACGATCCGCGAAAATATCCGGTTCGGAAATCTGGATGCCACAGATGAACAGGTCGTGCAGGCGGCCAGACTTGCGAGCGCGCATTCGTTTATCGAGCGTCTGCCGCAGGGATATGATACGATGATCACAAATGACGGGGCTTCGCTTTCCCAGGGACAGCGTCAGCTGCTTGCGATTGCCAGGACGGCGATCGCGGATCCGCCGGTCCTGATCCTTGACGAAGCGACCAGCTCGATCGATACGCGTACCGAGAAGCTGATCGAAAAGGGCATGGATGCGCTCATGGAAGGAAGAACGGTGTTTGTGATCGCGCATCGTCTTTCGACCATCCGGAATGCGGATGAGATCATCGTGCTTGATCACGGAACGATCGTAGAGGAGGGCAGTCATGACGAGCTGCTCGAAAAGCAGGGCATTTACTACCAGCTGTATGAAGGTATGTTTGAACTGTCCTGATCTGGATAATATAGAAAAACAAGTTACTATTTTAAGGAATAGACCATTCGGTGCAAAGAAAATATGGTCTATTCTTTTTTATCGTTCTTGAGCAAGGAGACCCCTCTTTAAGTGGTTCAATGATTCCAGACCTGCCTTTTTTATGGCATTTTTGGTATAAAAACTATAAAAATATTGTCAAAACATAATTGTAAAATTATAAAATAAGTACAACTCAATAAGGGGGAAAGGAGTTTTTTATGAACGATAAGAAAAAGAACGCTCCAATATTGCAGGAGCAAAGAGGGAGGGCTGAAGGATGAAACAGCCGAAACCATGGATGCTGAATGTTTTGATGGTGCTAGCGATCGTACTGATCGTCCTGCAGATGTTTTCTGCGCTTGTGCTGGTCCTTGCGGGAATCTGCAGCCTGATCATGCCGCAGATCTTTGATACGATGATCCAGTCAGGCGCTTTATCGGCTGCGGTGGGCTCGAATCTGGCAGGGGCCGAACTGACGGCTTCGACATTTTCGGTATGGTTCCTGATCATGACAGTGATCGTGATGGTGGCTATGGTGTTTCAGTCGCTTGCATTCTGGAATGCGTACAAGATCGTAAAGAACTGGAAGAACAAGCTTTACGGCAATGTCCGCCTGGTCAGACAGGCTGGCAAGTGGATCCTGATCGCGCAGCTGATCGGATGGCTTGGCGGCATAGCCGGGATACTGGCGCTGCCAGGCATATCGATAAATCTGGAACCGAACGCAGGAACGCTGTCCTGGATCTTTATTGGTCTGATGGCGCTTTGTGTTCCGCAGAGCGGACCGGTCATGATCAAGGAGGAATAGGTCATGGATGCCAAAGTGATCTGCCGGACTGGTTTTGTCGAGCACGCAGGCTGTTCGCATCATGACGCGAAAGCGAAAATTCAAACCCCGGTGCATAAGGAAGCGGATTGCGAAAAAGCCAAAGAAACAAATAAGGGAGAATAGAAAAAACAGCGGTTCGATCCGCTGTTTTGTTTATTCGAACGTAAGATGATCCCTGATCCGTTTCCAAAGGAACAGGGAAAGAAGGGCGCAGGCTCCTTCGGTCAGAAGGAAGGCATACCAGCCGATCTGCAGCCCGAAAAAGTTCATCATCAGCGCGAGTAGCGGAATGAGAACGATCAGCTGCCTGAGCAGGGAGACGATGAGCGATTCGACGGGTTTGCGCAGTGCCTGAAAGCAGGAGCACAGGATCATGGAAATGCCGGCGAATACGAAGCTCAGACTGATTTCCCGCAGGCACGGTATGCCGATCTCGTACATGGACGCATCGGCATTGAACATGGAAAGAAGCTGTGCCGGGAAGGCGAGGAACACAATGGTTCCTAGAAGCATGATGGCGCATGCGATCTCTAGCGAGAAACGGACGGCTGGAAAGATACGGTCTTTCCGTCTGGCTCCGTAATTAAAAGCGAGTATCGGGATGATGGCATTGCTGATTCCCATGACGGCCATGAACACGAACTGCTGCAGCTTGGTGTATACGCCAAAGACCGAGACGGCCATATCGGAAAACGGGGCCAGGATATAGTTCATGAGGATGCCCATAAAGCCGGTCACGGCCTGCATGACCATGGCAGGAACGCCGACCTTGTAGATTTCTTTGAGCATCGTGGTGTCGAGCGCAAAATTTCTTATATCCATATGCACTTCGGGAACTTTTCTGTGCGTGATATAAATGCCGATGCCCATTGCGATGATCTGTCCGATGACGGTGGCAATGGCGGCTCCGGCTACGCCTAATGCCGGAAAATGAAGCAGTCCGAAAATAAGGATGGGGTCCAGGATGATATTGACAAGCGCCCCGATACACTGAATGGCCATGTTGTACATCGGACGTCCGGCGGCCTGCATGATCCTTTCGAACGTGATCTGGACAAAGATGCCGAATGAAAAGAGGGTGCAGATACGGATGTACGATACGCCTGAGGCGATCACGGCCTGATCGCCGGCAAACGACTGCATGAACGCCTTGGCTCCGAACCAGCCGGCCAGAGCGAAGACGAGCCAGTTCAGCAGGGCCAGGAGCAGTCCGTGCATCACGCTTTGATCGGCCATTTTCCCATTGTTCTGGCCAAGATATCTGGCCAGCAGGGTATTGAAGCCGACGCCGGTGCCGCAGGCGACAGCGATCATGAGCGTCTGGACGGGATAGCACAAAGAGACGGCGAGCAGGGCGTCCTGGGAATAGCCGGCAACGAAAATACTGTCCACGATGTTGTACAAAGCGGACACGAGCATAGAAAGGGCGATCGGAACCGACATGGAAATAACCAGCCGGCGGATGCCCATCGATTCCATTTTTGACATAAAAACCTCCAAAAATGCATGCTTCGAAAATTTCTTATGCTTTGACGAAGAATCGCACTAGTTCTGTATTATGAACTCTTTTTTGAAAAGATACAAGCCATATTACGAAAAAACAGTTTCTGATCGTGGTGGAAAACATGGCTGCTGCGGTGGAAAGAAAGGAAGTAGATTGTATAAAAATAATAAAATCGTTGCTGAAGGTGAAAGGGTGTCATAAAATAAAAGCAGAAGAGGGGGATCTTATATGAAAAAGGTGTGGCTTGCCGGATGGATGGCGACGATCATTGCGTATATTGCATGCATCCTGCTTATGCAGCATGCGAGCTTTCGTTTGTTTTCTCTGCAGGGAGAAGTGATGGCAGATCAGATCGCCCAGATCAGAAGCAGCCAGCAAATCATGGAAACTGGCAGGATGCTCCTGCTGTTCCTGTCGCTTGCCGGTTTCTTATGCTGCGGGATGCTTTCCATGAAAAAGCGGGTCTGGCTGTTGTGGGGACTGGCGACAGTCTTTGCGCAGATTCTTTTTGCGGTATTGTATTCAAAGTGGATGACGGGCGTGTATTTCGCGTTTGCGGAGGCGTATCAGTTTCAGAAATGGTTCTGGATCATCCTGCTGATCGGTGTGATCGGATTTTATATGGTCGGAAGGAAAACGGAGGAAAAGATGCATGTGTGAAGATTTGAAAATCCATTCCAGCCTGTTTGAAATGGATGGAAAACAATTCAGCCTGAACGATATTCAAAAAGTAACGATCCTGAATGAGGATGCCAAATACAAAGGAAAGACGAAACCGTTTTCCCATCAGGTGCTCAGCGGGGTCACGATGCTCATGCCGATCGCGGGCAATCCCGTATTGTATGTCGGATTGCGGATCGGGATGAAAGATGGTTCCACACAGTATGTATATGTTTCGAAGAAGCCGGTCCAGATCAATTCGGATGCGTATTATGCGGACCGCAAAGAAGCAGAACGGCTGATGGAAAAGCTGACGAAGGGGACACCGTCTTCGGTGCTGCAGGCGGAAAAGAACGATCCGATCCTTTAAAACGAACAAAAGAGCCGTCAGGCTCTTTTTTCTGCTTTTCTCGCCCGTACCAGCAGCATCATGGGGCGTTTCATTTCGAGTTTGTATACTTCTTTATCCAGAAGTTCGAGGGAAGGGACGACTTCTTCGACCGCTTCCAGAGTGAATCCTGTTTTCAGAAGACCGTTCAGGATCGTTGTCAATGTATGATGGTATTTTTCGACTTTTGTATCGAGGAAAACGGTTTCGCGCTTTCCTTCAGAAAAATAATTGTCCACTTTCCATACAGGCGGTTCATTGATCCATGTCTGATCGCCTGCAGTAAAGACAGGATGCTCGATATTGAACAAAAAGATACCGTCTTGTTTCAGAAGCTTGTATATATGCTCAAAGAGCGGAAGCAGATCGTTTATATAGTGCAGGCACAGGTTGGCAAAAACGAGATCGAACGGTTTGTCTTCCTGTATGGCACAAAGATCAGCCTGTACGTATGTGATCTTTGGGTGGCTGTGCAGCTTTCGTGCCTGCTTGAGCATCTTTTCGCTTTGATCGATCGCGGTAATAGAGCTCGCGCCGTTTTTTGCAAAATAGCTGGCATGCCATCCGATACCGCATCCAAGATCGAGGATGCAGGCGTCTTCCAGGTCAGGAAGAAGCTTTTCGAGCTGTTTCCATTCGCCTGCAAAGTGCAGTCCTTTGCTTCGATCCATCTGCATGTAGCGGGCAAAAAAATCATCATGATCATAAATTCCGGACATATTCCTGTTTCCTTTCTGTGCATGATATCATCATATCAGAAATGGAGGGTTTCTGATGAAAACAATACGGATCACCGCATTAAAACAGGTCGAACACCACGACCTGATGGAACGGTTGGAAAACACGCTCGAACAGCCATGTACGATCCAGGTAGGACAGACGTGGATCTGCCATGATCTGCTCATGCCTGAAGGGTTTTGTTTGAGCGCGTGGCAGACGATCTATCCGTTTGCGATGACACTCGCCTATGGCGGGGAAGATATTTATTCGGGATGGATGAAAAACAGGAAGAGCGTCCTGCTGAGCTGCAACGACGGGTTTCGTCCTGTGAGTTTCTACGTCGAAGCCATAGAGGAAGAAAATTGAAGAATTGATGTAACGAATTGGCGTAAGGGGAATACTAATAGGCAAAGGAGGAGGAAGATATGGACGAGATCTATCAAAAATATGCGCGCTTCGTCTATCGCTATCTTCTTTCTCTGGGAGCCGGCGAAGATGTGGCTGAGGAAGTGATGCAGGAAACATTTTATCAGGCAGTCCGTTCGATCCATACGTACAAAGGCGAATCGAAACTGTCGACCTGGCTTTGCGCGATTGCCCGCAATCAGTATGCGAAATACCGGAAAAAGAATCCTGAACATGTTCCGTTCGATGAAACGTTCATGGCCAGCTCGATCAGCGATCCGCTGGCTCAGGTGGAAGTGCTCAGACAAATGCAGATACTGCCCGGCCATGCCAGAGAGATCATGTATCTTCGTATTTACGGCAATCTGAGCTTTCGCCAGATCGGGGAAGTGCTTGGTATTACTGAGAACACAGCTCGCGTCACCTATTACCGGGCCAGAGAAAAGCTGAGAAAGGAGATAGAGGAAAATGGAAGAGAATAAGCTGCATACGCTGGTCAACGATCTTCTTCCCGATTATATTGAAGGGCTGACAAGCCCGGAAACGAACCGGATCATAGAAGAGCATCTGGCAAAGTGTCCGTCATGCCGTGAAACGCTCGAGCGTATGAAGGAAAAGCCTTTCGTTCTGGAACCGGATGAAAAGGTCGAGATCGACTATCTGAAAACGGTCAGGAAGCAAAACAGACATCGTATCTGGATCACGATATGTCTTGTCCTTCTGATCGTGGCAGGCTGTTTTGGCACATATATCTTTCTGATCGGGACAAAAACACCGGCAGCCCTGCTTGATCTGGACACGACTGTGGGGCCTGATCACGTGAGCCTGGAAGTGGAATGTATCGAAAAGGGACGGAAAGTGTCGCGCGTTTCGTGGCACGAACAGGGTGGCCGTATAGAAGCACAGGTATATACGGTTCCGGGAAACGAAGAGAGAAAAACGTTCTCTTACGAGTCTGACAGCCTGATCGAAAATGTCGAAGTGGCTGGTCAGGTCGTATGGGAGGATGGAAAAGATATCCCGACCGAACTGTCCGTCCTTTATGAAAACAAAGTGGAATATGTCGGAAATGTTTCGAAAGTGTCCCGTCTTCTGGAAAAAATGGATGTGTCCGGTCTGATCGGAAGCTATACGTTCGCGCTGGACGATACGCGGCTGATCATTGATTCGGCCCGTCCGCTCGATGATGCCTATGTGGACCGGGAATCGCTTCTGATCCTTTCGCTGATCGAAAACGCGTCTTCTGTCACATGGAAATCGCAGGGAAAAGAGGAAACTGTGACCACAGAAAGGATGGATGATCTTCTGAATACAGAAATAAAGGAAGGTTATCGTTCTTTGGCCGCTTTTGCCGGCAATGTCGGGCGGCTCGAACAGTCAGAAGAAATATGGAGCATGTACGTTCTGGATGTGCAGATGGAGGACAACATTCCTGCCGGACAGCAGGTCGTATCCTTCATTGTTCGTGAAAACGGAAGAACCATCGAGGAACAGAGCGGATATATCAAAGATCGTATGGATGGCGACGGGCGTTTGTCGCAGCGCTTTTATCTGAAGAGCGGACAATACACGATTCAGCTTGTGATCGACGGAGAGGCGACCGAAGAAATGCCGCTGAACATTCATACGAAATATGGGCTGGAAAAGACAGAGAATGGCTGGAGGCTAGAGAAATGAAAATCAGAACAACGATCCTAACAGGCCTTGCTTGCATCCTGATGCTTGGGGCGTGTGCGAAAACCGCTACGACCGCACAAATATCGGACACGATGATGAACGGGCTGGCCAGGGCGCAGCAGACAACATCCTACACGATCAAAAAAACATATAAGGAAGAGCCTGCTAATGAAGAGTGGAAGATGTGCTGGAAAGATGAAGACAGGATCTATATAGTGCACGACTTTGGCCAGTTCAGACGAATGGAGCTGATCCGCTCGGACGAAAAGACGTTCGACGATATATTCGGTCTTGTCGGGATCAATGTATTTGAAGTGCAGTCGGTCGAAAAAAGCGGCCGCTATTACGGATATTTGTCGGGTCTCGATCATGAAATGCGTTTTCCGATGAAGCTGGACGACAAGGGACGCTGTGTCGGTCTGAAACCGGAGTTTCAATGGAGCATGAACGGCGATACGATCCATGCCATGCTCAAAGATTCGGAACGGGCCGGATACAATGCCCGTTTCCTTGAAGAGGCAAAGCGGGAACTGAGCGGATTGAAGGATCTGAATATGAAGGATTGCGAATACACGTTTCATTTTGATCGGGAGGGGAATCTGATCGCGATCGATGAAAAATACGAGATCGACTGGATCTACGAGGACCACACACGCATCGATAAACAGGATAATGTTTCGCGCATTTCGTATGATGATGTGAGCGAAAAGCTGCGATCCAATGTATACAAGGCGTTTGAACAGGAAGCAAAGGTGGGCGACAATATTGAATGGGACCCTCAGGGCATTCCGCGTGCAGAACAGAAAGAAGTCGTGTTCTAAGACCGGATCCGAGAAGAAGATGTAAAGGAAAATGTTTTCGAAAAAGGAATGTATCAGGAGTATTTAAACAATACAATGTGTGGTTTGCTCATGAAGAGAAATCGTTAATTCTTCAAAATATTCGAGAGAAATCCTTTATTCTGTAATTAAGGAGAATGAATATGTTAAATGAAGAATTGCGTCAGTTAGTAAAACAGGTCCAAAAAGATCAATGTGAAACGAATGTCTTCGAATTGAAAAGTGCTGCACAGGGGTGCCCCAAAAAGCTGTATGACACGCTTTCTTCTTTTTCGAATCAGGATGAAGGCGGAACGATCCTGTTTGGAATCGATGAATCAAATTTTGAAGTGTGCGGAGTATATGATGCAAATGATCTTCAGAAAAAGGTAAATGCAAAATGCAAGGAAATGGTCCCTAATGTCAGAGCGCATATGAGCGTATGTACGATCGAGGATCGTCAGGTCGTTTCTGCGGAGATTCCTGGAGTTGATTATTCGCAAAGGCCTGTATATTATTCCGGGAAAGGAATTTCCAAAGGTTCATATATCCGGAGCGGCGACAGTGATGCGCCGATGAGCGAATATGAAGTATATAAATATCAGGCTTATAAGAAAGGAATTCATGACGAGCAGAGAATTGTTGAAGATGGCTGGATCATTAAAAATGAAGACCGTTTAGAACGATATTTGAATGCCGTCAAAAAAGACAGACCAAACCTGTTTTCCACTTTACAGAACCATGAAATACTGAAAATGATGAAAGTGGAAAAAAATGCTTATCCAACAATCGCGGGACTGATGGTGTTTTCCGAATATCCTCAAGGGGCATTTCCAAATTTTTGTGTAACGGCAGTCGCAATTCCAGGCCCTAATCGCGGTGATGAGATCAATGAGATGATCCGATTTACGGACAATCGAAGAATCACTGGATCAATTCCCGAAATGCTGGAAGAAACGATTGATTTTATCGAAAAAAACAGTCGTCGACGGACAATCATCGATCAGAACGGACGGAGAGCAGATGAACCGGAATATCCGCTCCGTGCTGTTAGAGAACTCGTATTGAACGCGCTGATCCACAGAGATTACAGTATGTATACGGAAAATGCTCCAATTCGTGTGGAAATGTTTTCTGATCGTCTTGAAATCACGAATAGCGGCGGGATCTATGGCCGCATGCCAGTCGAGAAATTAGGCTATGATAGTCCGGAAACACGCAACAGTGTGTTGACCAATATTTTAGAGAAGTTAGGCTACAGCGAAAATAGGTACTCAGGAATTCCTGTTATACGGAATGAAATGAGAAAAAGAGGATTGCCGGCTCCTGAATTTATCAACTATAGGCAAGAAGACTCCCACCTCTATAGGTGGGAGATGAATTGCGAAACTCAGTTTTTCTGTGGATAAAGATCCAAGAGTGCAGTATAATAAAATCAGAGAAAGGAAGGAGGAAACGATATGCCAAACAAAGCCTGCAAATTCAGACTCTATCCAACTGTGGCACAGAAGATCCTCCTTGCCAAGACATTCGGCTGTGTCCGCCTTGTCTACAACCATTGGCTCGATCGAAAGATCAGCCAATACAAAGAAGACCAGACGGCCTTGAGCTATACTTCCTGTGCCAAAGAGCTGACCGTACTGAAGAAAACCGACCAATACGACTTCCTGAAGGAAGTCGACAGCATTTCTCTGCAGCAGTCGCTCCGCCATCTGGATCAGGTCTTCCAGAACTTCTTCAATCAGCCGAAAAAGGATTTCCACGATTCAAATCCAAAAGAAACAGAAAGAACAGCTATTCGACCGTCTGCGTCAATCAGAATATCCTCCTGTCCGACGGCTATTTGAAACTGCCGAAGATCGGACAGGTCAAGGTGAAGCAGCATCGAGAGATTCCTGCCTCTTATGTTCTCAAGTCGGTGACAGTAAGCCAGAGCCCGAGCGGAAAGTATCATGCAAGCATTTCGTTCGAGTACGAAAACCAAGTACCGGAAAGAAAGCCGCACACTTTTCTCGGACTCGACTTCTCGATGAACGGACTGTACAAAGACAGCGAAGGAAACGAAGCAGAGTATCCAAAGTATTACAGAAAATGGGAAAAGAAACTGGAACGGGAACAACGCAAGCTGTCGCACATGCAGAAAGGCTCCAGAAACTGGGAGAAACAGCGGATCAAGGTCGCAAAACTGCATGAAAAGGTTGCCAATCAAAGAAAGGACTTCCTGCACAAGAGATCAAGAGAGATCGTCAATGCGTATGACTGCGTCTGCATAGAAGATCTGGATATGAAAGCGATGGCAAGGTCGCTGCATTTTGGCAAATCGGTCCATGACAACGGATGGGGCATGTTCACTACTTTCCTGAAGTACAAACTGGAAGAAGAGGGAAAACAGCTGATCCGGATCGACAAATGGTATCCATCCAGCCAGACCTGCTCAGTATGCGGGTATAAGAACCCGGAAACAAAAGATCTCGGCATGCGGGAATGGGATTGTCCTCGATGCAAAAGTCATCACGACCGGGATCTCAATGCCGCGATCAATATAAGAAAACTGTCATCACTCAATAAATAGCGAGACCCCAGAACATGAAAATCGGGGTCTCTTTTTTGAATGTGCCGATTCGTTTATACTAAAGCCAGCAGAGGATCATGAACACGTGTTCCTACCCAGTAGAAATACCTTAGGTATTCAAACTGTTAAGAAAACTGTCGTGTCTGATCTTATGAACCCCTAAATATACCTACGAGGACGAAGAATAAAATATCACGGACATTTCAAATGTATCGAAACCGGTGATCAGACTGATCCGCTGCCTATCTTTTTAAGGAGGTATTGCTATGGCGAAAGTTAAACCGATGGATGTCACACTTCCGATCGCATGCGGTGTCGATGTCCACAAACGTTTTATTGTCGCTGTCGTATGCGACGCATCTGATCCTCTTCATCCGGCTTATTTCAAAAAACGTTTTTCTACTTTTACCAACGATCTGATCCGTTTCGATCACTGGCTGCTGGAACATGGCTGCCGTCATGTCTGCATGGAGTCCACAGGCAAATACTGGATTCCTGTCTTCAATGTTCTCGAATCCGATATGGAAGAAGTCCGTATCGTGAATCCCAAATGGGTGAAAGCTGTTCGGGACGAAAAAGACGATGATAAAGATGCCATGTGGATCGTCAACAAGTATCGTCATGGCGAAACGAAGAAAAGCTTTATTCCAGACTGGACGATCCGAAAATTAAGAGAACTGACGCGTCTAAGAATAAAATATGTGCAGCAGTGCACGCAGGAGAAGAACCGTCTCATCAATTCGCTCACATGCCGGAACTATAAGCTGGATATGGTTTTCTCAAGCGTTTTTTCAAAAAGCGCACAAAAGATCATCGATCTGCTGATTGGTGAGGATCCCTATACAAAAGAAGATATTCTCTGCTGCGTCGACAGCCGATGCCGTGCTTCGCAGGAAGATATACTGGAAGCATGCAATGGTTTTGAATTTGACGCGGTCGAAAAGAAAATCATTGCCCATACACGTCAGCATCTCCAGTTCCTTGAAGAACAGATCAGGACACTGGATGAAGAGATCGACATGCTGGCGGCCCAATATAAAAAAGAGATCGATCTTCTGATGAGCGTTCCGGGTATAGGAAGAATGTCAGCTATAAAGATCATTGCGGAAATAGGAAACAATATGGATCCGTTCTATACAGCCGACAAGCTGACACGATGGGCCGGACTTGTACCAGGACGAAATGAATCAGCTGGAAAGAAGAACAGCCGGCATATTACAAAGGGAGGGAAATATCTCAAACCGGTTCTCGTGGAGTGTGCGTGGGCAGCTATCAAGGCGCAGAATCCGTATTATCGGTACAAGTTCAACGGAATTGCAGGAAGACAAGGAAAAAAAAGGGCCATCATCGCGATTGCCAGGAAAATACTTGTCAGTATCTGGTCAATGTTGAAAGATGGCGCAGAATGGCATCCAAAAGATATGGATGACAATGGAAGACCGCGCGAACTGAGCCTTCGCAAAGCCAAGAGAAACTTTAAAACGGTCATCCGGGATCTACTGGATCTCGGCAAGACAAAAGAAGAAATCGCAATAGATCTTGTGACTATTATAAACCAAAGTTAGCATGATGTAACGGGGGAAAGGGGGAAGTTTAGCCAAAATAGCATTTTAGCCAAAAATGATTTACAGAATAAGGAAGGCATGCGGATCGTATCGGCATAGCCTGTGAATAAAAACCAGGAACCGTGGGGCACACGGGGATAGCTCGCTTATGCTTGACGAGATATCGTCATCGAACGAGAACCGACTGTTCGCTTTTTAAGCGAAAGGAAGCCCCCACATCTATAGGTGGGGGAGGATGTCACTGACACTCATCGGGAATTTAAAGCAATTTTATACTCGAAACTTCCTACTACACCGGTTGCGGAAAAGAAAGAAAATAGGCCGGAAGAATGGAAGCAGATCATAGAGTTTTGCAAGGAACCTAGATCAAGGAAAGAAATTGCCGAATACACAGGAAAAACGCAGAACTATATCATGCAGCAATGGATCAAACCAATGATCGAACAGAAATTATTAAAGATGACAAATCCTGATAAACCGAAAAGCCGTTATCAGAAATTTGTAAAAACAGGCGAATAATAAAGAAACCCGGACATTTTTAAGTCATGTCCGGGTTTTGCTGTAGGATGATTATTGTTCGAGCAGTTTCTCCAGGATCTGTACGGCATTGGTCGCCGCCCCTTTGCGGATCTGATCCCCGCAGCAGAACAGGGAAAGTGTTTTGCCTGTTGGATCTGTAATATCTTTGCGAAGTCTTCCCACAAACACGTCGTCCTGATTGGTCGTATCCAGAGGCATCGGATACACTTTGTTTTTCGGATCGTCTTTGAGCTGAACGCCAGCCGCTTTTTCAAGTACTTCTCGGGCACGTTCGACATCCACTTCGTTTTCGCATTCGAGCAGGATGCTTTCCGAATGGCTGCGCAGGACCGGCACGCGCACACACGTACAGTTGACAAGAAGATCTTCATCATGCCAGATCTTGCGGCCCTCGTTCTGCATCTTCCACTCTTCCTTGGAAATGCCAAGATCGTCAAAATCACCGATCTGCGGAATAAGATTGTATGCGATCTGATAAGGAAAGGCTTGTCGCGGTGCCTGCGGATCCTGGATCTGGTTTTCCAGATCGGCGATGCCTTTGACACCAGCACCCGATACGGCCTGCATCGTCGTGACGACCATCCGGCTGATTCCGAATTCCTTTTTCAGGGCATCGCATGCAACGAGCGCAATGATCGTCGAACAGTTCGGATTGGCAATGATCCCGCTGTTCTTTCTGATATCGTCCGCATTGATTTCCGGCACGACCAGCGGAACATCCTCGTCAAGACGGAACGCGCTGGAATTGTCCACAACGACACAGCCGGCTTTCTGTGCCCACGGCATCCACATTTTCGTGATATCGTTCTCGCACGCGCCAAGAACATAATCCACACCGTTGAAGGAATCTTCGTTCAGCTCTTCGACCGTCAGCCCGTCAATGACCTTGCCTCTGGATCTGGCACTAGCCAGCAGCCGGATATTCACATCGATGTTTCTTTCCTTCAGGCATTCGAGCATCTGCATTCCCACTGCGCCGGTCGCTCCGGCAATCGCTACTGTCTTCTTCATCGCGTTTCCTCCTCTGTAACAAATGTATCGTAAATGACATGGACTGTCTTCTTGAAATCGTGTTCATTGACACCGACCGTGATATTGATCTCGTCGCTTCCCTGCGCGATCATCACGATATTGATATTGTTCATTCCTAAAGCCCCGAACAGTTTTCCGCTCGTTCCCGGCCGGCTCGACATGTTCTTTCCTACGGTCGAAATGAGCGCAATCTTGTTCTGCGTACGGATCTCGTCCGGCTTGAGCTCTTTTTTGATCCGTGCCAGCATTTCGTATAAGCGGTCCTCGATATCTTTTTCTTCGATGACGATCGTAAAGGAATCGATGCCCGAAGGAATATGTTCGATGCTGACATTGTAGTCTTCAAGGATCGAAAGCACCTTGCGCATATAGCCTACCTCGTTGGACATATGCTTCTTATAAATATAGATGGACATGAAGCCGGCTTTGCCCGCAATGCCTGTGATCGCGTACGGGCTCGGAACCGCAGACACTTCCTGGATGATCGTGCCCGCATCCTGCGGACGATTCGTATTCAGGATGTGGATCGGAATATTTTTCTCCTTGACAGGGAAGATCGCTTCTTCATGCAGCACGCTCGCCCCCATGTAGGACAGCTCACGCAGCTCCGAATAGGAAATGTGCGTGATCGGCTCCGGATCTTTTACGACCGTCGGATCGGCCATGAGGAATCCGGAAACATCGGTCCAGTTCTCATATACATCGGCTTCGATGCATCGGGCAAGGATCGCTCCCGAAATATCGCCGCCGCCCCGGCTGAACACCTGGATCTGATCGTTGGCCGTCGCTCCGTAAAAGCCCGGCATCACAAAATTGTCGTACTGGGCTGTTTTCGCTATCAGCTTTGATTTTGTCGCCTCCCAGTCGATCGTCCGATCCAGCCGGAAGCGGATCACATCCTTGGCATCCACAAAAGGAAAGCCAAGATATTCTGCCATCATCTTTGCGCAGAAGTATTCGCCGCGCGAAACGATCTCGGCCTGCGACAGCGTATTCAGATTCGTATAAAATGCGTCCAGCTCTTTTTCGATCGGCTGCTTCAGCCCGAGCTGGGACTTGATCTCGACAAAACGCTCTTTGATCATGCGGAAGACGTTGCTCGCGTCCACATGATACTGTCTGTGCGCATCCAGCAGATACAAAAGATCTGTCAGCTTGGAATCGGAGTGGAACCGCCTTCCCGGAGCACTCACGACCACATATTTCCGGTCAGGATCCGACTGGATGATCGATCTCACCTTTTCGAACTGGCGCGCATCCGCCACCGAAGATCCTCCGAATTTCGTTATTTTCAGCATTGGCTCATTTCATTCCTTTCTTTTCTACTTCCACAAAGCGATCATCGCATCCGCGTCGATTTTCTGAACATCCCCGATCAGATCAGGACTTCTTTTTTCGAAAAAGAAATAGCCGTCTTCCGCTTTGTCCGGACCGAGCCCGCTCAGATCTTTTCCGGAACGAACGATCCAGTCCTCTTTGAGCAGATCATTGTTAACTTTCTTGTCGTATTTCAGGTCGATCGCACGCTCCGTGCCATCCATCGTATCGAGCGCGTTGGCAAGCATCGCCTGCGCCGTGGCCAGCTGTCCGGCACCCTGTCCGAAATAGCCGATCTGATCGAACGAATGGGCATGCAGCAGCTGCGCATTGTAGTTGGAAGGCACATTGGCCAGATAATTGTCCTTTGACAAAAAGACCGGCGCGATGATGGTCGCGAATTCATTGCCTTCCTGTACAGAACGGGCAATATGGCGAATGACCTTGCCGTTTTCCTTTGCCAGTTCGATATCTTTCGTATTCAGCTTTGAAATGCCCAGCGGCGGAAGGATCGTATCGTTCTTTGTCTGATAAGCGAGCATATTGGTAATGTTCGCTTTGTAGAACACATCGATCCCTTCAATATCGTTGGTCGGATCGGCTTCCGCGTAGCCAAGGGCCTGCGCCTGTTTGAGCGCTGTCTCAAGAGCCATGCCGTTATTCTGCATCTGATCGAGAATATAGTTGCTCGTTCCGTTGAAGATCCCTTCATACCCGTCGATATCCTCGAGCTTCTGCAGCTTGAGGACCGCGTCCAGAAACGGGATGCCGCCAGCCACGCTTGCCTCGATCTGGATCGAGCCGCCATGCTTTTTGGCCAGCTCGACATAACGTTCCAGATTTGGCGAAACGACCGCCTTGTTGGACGTGATGACATGCTTGCCATGCTCGAGCGCTTTGGTGATCAGCATATTGGCCGGTTCGGTGCCGCTCAGGCATTCGAATACGATGTCCGTATCTTCTCTTGTGACCATTTCCTCGCCGTTGTTGGAAAAGTAGGGAAGATCTACAAACTGGGGAAGAACGAACACTTCCTTCAAATCCAGGCCGTCGACCTGACGGCAGAGGATCTCCACCCCTTTTCCGATCGTGCCATATCCTAGTAAAACTGCATTCATCAGTATAAACACCCTCCTTGTTTCTTATCAGAAAACACTTGTATTTAAAACGCGAACATTGTATCATAGGAGTTGTTCATTTTCAAGACACAATAAAACACAAATATTTTCCCCATAGAAAGGCAGGATTTGAAATGGAAAAAAACTACGTATCGACTAGAAATGATCAGATTCAAGCGACTGCGAAGCAGGCGGTTCTGAAAGGAATCGCTCCGGATGGCGGTCTGTTCGTCCGCCCTGATCTCGATCAGGTTCAGCTCGATCTGGACCGGATCATCGATCAGGACTATATGGAGAATGCTGTATATATTTTGTCCGGCCTGCTAGGCGACTATACGGAAGAAGAACTGAAAGAATGCGTGAAAAACGCCTATGAGAACTCGTTTGCTGCCGAGGAGATCACACCGCTGAAAAAGGTTGGAGATGTCTATGTGCTCGAACTGTTTCACGGTCCGACAAGCGCGTTCAAGGATGTGGCCCTGACCTTGCTTCCCCAGCTCATGAGCACGGCCCTCAAAGCAACAGACCAGAAGGCGCTGATCATGACAGCGACCAGCGGCGATACCGGAAAAGCGGCCATGTCCGGCTTTCAGGATGTCGACCGGATCGGGATCGAAGTATTTTATCCCCACAATAAGGTCAGCCAGATGCAGTACAGACAGATGGCGACCCAGGAAGGAAACAATGTCAAAGTGTTCGCGGTAGAAGGCAATTTTGACGACGCCCAGACAAAAGTGAAACAGCTGTTCATGGACGAGGAGCTCAACAAAAAAGCGGCAGAAAAAAATATCATGCTCACCAGCGCGAACTCGATTAACATAGGGCGGCTTGTTCCTCAGGTCGTATACTACTTTGAAGCCTATAAGGATCTGGTCAAAGAGGGGGCGATCAAAGCTGGAGAGCACGTATCGTTCTGCGTGCCGACCGGAAACTTCGGCGACGTGCTGGCAGGCTACTGTGCCTATATGATGGGACTGCCTGTTCACAAATTTTATGTGGCCAGCAACTCAAACAAAGTGCTGACCGATTTTCTGAATACCGGCATTTATGATAAGAACCGGGACTTCGTGCAGACCATTTCGCCAAGCATGGACATTCTTGTCTCGTCCAATCTTGAACGTCTTCTCTATTACATGTCCGGAAAAGACAGCGAACAGGTGGCCGAATGGATGAACGATCTGAACACGAAAGGACGTTATGATATCGGTCCGGATCTGCTCGCAAAGATCCGCGAACTGTTTGACGGCGATTTTGTGACCGATCTCGAGACAAAAGAAACGATCAAAGACGTATATGAACAGACAAAGATTGTTCTCGACCCGCATACGGCTATTGGTTACCGTGTGGCCAAAGAACAGACGGAACGGCCGATCGTCACGCTCGCAACGGCTTCTCCGTACAAATTCAGCATCGATGTGCTGGATGCGCTGGGCATTGATTCAAAGGATGAATGGGACGCTTTGAACAAGCTGGAAGCGGTATGCCAGGATCCGGTTCCGGCCGGACTGGCGGCTCTTGAACAAAAAGAGATCGTCCATAAAGAGGTGATCTCGGTCGATCAGATGCTGGATGCGGCCGTACAGGGCATGGAGGAGCTTGTATGATCAAGGTGCATGTTCCGGCAACGAGTGCCAACTGCTGCGTCGGCTTCGACTGTATGGGGATGGCGCTGGACTGGAACAGCACGTTCGAATTTATGCATAGCGAAAAGCTGGAGATCGAAGGCTGTCCTGAAGAATACCGGAACGAAGACAATCTGGTCGTGGCCGCTTTTCGCAAAGCGTGCGATGCCTTAGGAAAGGAGATGCCTCCGTTCCGTTTGAAGATCGATTCCTCGATTCCTTTTTCGCGCGGACTTGGCAGTTCGGCCACATGTATCGTAGCAGGGCTCATGGGAGCGAATGCGTGGTTCGACTCTCCGCTTACGAAGGAGGATGTGCTGGTGCTGGCAACAAAAATGGAAGGGCATCCGGACAATGTGGCGCCGGCGTTGTTTGGCGGCATCTGCGTAAGCATGATGCAGGAGGAAAAGGTGTGGTGCCGTTCGCTTCATGCCGGAGACTGGCACGGACTGGTCATCATACCGGATGAGGAAGTGGCGACCAGAGAGGCGCGCAAAGTGCTTCCGCAAACGATTTCCTTTCATGAGGCAAAAACACAGGTGGCGCATGCCATGCTTATGGAGATCGCGTTGTGCCGGTCGGATGAGGATCTGCTTGCAGCGTGCAGCAGGGACTATCTTCATGAACCGTACCGGGCCAAGCTCATTTCCTCTTACGGCAGGGTGAGGGAATTGTGCGAAAAGAATGATCTGCCTCTCTGGATCTCGGGCAGCGGTTCGACCATGATCGTTTTAAGCACGGATCAAAAGGAACTGCTTGATCTGGAAAAGGAACTGTCCTTTTTGGATACGAGAATGGTGAAGATTGCCCGGAAAGGAGCCGAGGTTTTGTATGAGTAAATACTATGTGGTTTCCAGCGAGATCCTGCCCGAAGTTCTTGACAAAGTCATGGAGGCGCAGACGCTGCTGCAGAGCGGACAGGCCCGCCGCATTTCGGAAGCGGTCAAGCGGGTCGGGATCAGCCGGGGAACGTTTTATAAATATAAGGATGCGGTATTTTCCTTCAATCAGGATTCTTCGAAAAGAAAAGCGATCTTTACGATCATCCTGAAAAACGAGACTGGCGCGCTTTCGAGCGTGCTGAGCATGCTCTCGAGCCAGAAGGTCAATATCATTGCGCTCAATCAGTCGATCCCGATCAACGGAATCGCGTCGGTCACGTTCACGATCGATATTACAGATATCCAGATCAGCATGGATGATCTGCTGATGCTGATCAATACGCTCGATGCGGTCGAAAAGGCCGAACTGGTCGCGGTCGAATGATGAAGTTTTTCCGTTTTGTGCTTGGCTGGTGCGTGATCCTGGTCCTGCTGCTGGGCAGTGTGCGGCTGAATGTTTTCCAGACATCGTTTTACGAGTCGTTTTATAAAAAGGAAGGTCTGGCAGAGCAGATCGGCGTGAGCGAAAAGGATCTGAACAAAAGCATGCAGGTCATGCTTGATTATGTCCAGGGGAAACGAAAGGATATGGAGGATACGATCTTCCGTAATGGCAAAGAAACCGTGATCTATAACGAGAAGGAAATGGCTCATATGGTGGATGTGCGAGCTTTATATCGCAATGCGATGCGTGTGCTTGCGGGCTCGTTTATTGTGGGAATCGTGATCGTCGTGTGGATGGCTGTCATGCTCAAGGACAAGAACAGGCTGCTTGCCAATGTGTGCAGCGGACTGCTGAGCGCCTCGCTCTGTTTTGCGATCGTTCTGGCATGGCTCGGCTTGTGGATCGCAACCGATTTCAATGATTTCTGGATCAGATTCCATCATTTGTTTTTTTCCAATGATCTGTGGCTGCTCGATCCGGCAACCGATTTTATGATCGTGATCTGTCCGGAAAACATGTTCAGCGCGCTGGTCACACGGATCGTCCTGCTTTTTGTGGTCGTTCTAGGTGTGCTGGACGGACTTGCCTATTTCCTGCTGAAAAGAAAACTGCCGATCGGGTCGGAGAAATGAAATGTTTCTTCAGCTCGATCTTTTTTTGTATCGATCTACGCGGGATTCTATAAGCCAAAACTGTGGAATTCCACAAAAAAGGAGGATAAAAGGTGAAGGTTATTCGACGGGATCATTATCTTCAGCGGATTATTTCGCTTTCTGGAAATGGAAGAGTAAAAATTATCACTGGAATACGGCGATGCGGAAAAAGTTTCTTGTTAAATACTCTGTTCTTTAATTACTTAAAGGAACAGGAGATTGAAGAGGATCATATTTTATCAACTATAGGCAAGAAGACTCCCACCTCTATAGGTGGGAGATGAATTGCTAAGCTCAGTTTTTCTGTGGATAAAGATCCAAAAATGCAGTATAATAAAATCAGGGAAAGCAAGGAGGAAGCGGAATGCCAAATAAAGCCTATAAATTCAGACTCTATCCAACGCCGGCACAGAAGATCCTCCTTGCCAAGACATTCGGCTGTGTCCGCCTTGTCTACAACCATTGGCTCGATCGAAAGATCAGCCAGTACAAAGAAGACCAGACGACCTTGAGCTATACTTCCTGTGCCAAAGAGCTGACCGTACTGAAGAAAACAGAAGAGTACGCCTTCCTGAAGGAAGTCGACAGCATTTCTCTGCAGCAGTCGCTCCGCCATCTGGATGAGGCCTTCCAGAACTTCTTCAAACAGCCGAAAAAAGGATTTCCACGATTCAAATCCAAAAGAAACAGAAAGAACAGCTATTCGACCGTATGCGTCAATCAGAACATCCTCCTGTCCGACGGCTGTTTGAAACTGCCGAAGATCGGACCGGTCAAGGTGAAACAGCATCGAGAGATTCCTGAATCTTATGTTCTCAAGTCGGTGACAGTAAGCCAGAGCCCGAGCGGAAAGTATCATGCAAGCATTTCATTCGAGTACGAAAACCAAGTACCGGAAAGAAGGCCGCACACTTTCCTTGGACTCGACTTCTCGATGAACGGACTGTACAAAGACAGCGAAGGAAACGAGGCAGAGTATCCAAAATATCACAGGCAATCGGAAAAGAAGCTGAAACGGGAACAACGCAAGCTCTCGCACATGCAGAAAGGCTCCAGAAACTGGGAGAAACAGCGGATCAAGGTCGCAAAACTGCATGAAAAGGTTGCCAATCAAAGAAAGGACTTCCTGCACAAGAGATCAAGAGAGATCGTCAATGCGTATGACTGCGTCTGCATAGAAGACCTGGATATGAAAGCGATGGCAAGGTCGCTGCATTTTGGCAAATCGGTCCATGACAACGGATGGGGCATGTTCACTACTTTCCTGAAGTACAAATTAGAAGATCAAGGAAAGCAACTGATCCGGATCGACAAATGGTATCCATCCAGCCAGACCTGCTCAGTATGCGGATATAAGAACCCGGAAACAAAAGATCTCGGCATGCGGGAATGGGATTGTCCGAACTGCAAAAGCCATCATGACCGGGATCTCAATGCCGCGATCAATATAAGAGCGGAAGGCATGCGGATCATTTCCATATAGCTTTGAATAAGAATCAAGAACCGTGGGGCACACGGGGATAGCTCGCTTATGCTTGACGAGATATCGTCATCGAACGAGAACCGACTGTTCGCTTTTAAGCGAAAGGAAGCCCCCACCTTTTCAGGTGGGGGAGGATGTCACATATGGCGCTAGATGATATGTTAAACAATAAATATCTTAATCCGTTAGAATTAGATTCGTATGTACGCAGTTTTATAAAAGACGAAAAAACTCATTATATAATGCTGGATGAAATCCAGAGAGTATTCTCCATTATCAATCCGATATTGACGAGCGGAAAGATACAATTAGGAACGCTTCATATATAAAACTCAAATCCCAAATTTGACATAGTATGGCCGCCTATACTTCTCTGCATT
Source organism: Erysipelotrichaceae bacterium OPF54 (assembly GCA_022834735.1). GTDB lineage: Bacteria > Bacillota_I > Bacilli_A > Erysipelotrichales > Erysipelotrichaceae > Dubosiella. The sequence continues at coordinate 2,138,231 of BQKD01000001.1, read as the reverse complement.
TTGGATTCTTTTTTCAAACAGCAGGTCTATACTAAGATTGTTTTAGGAGGTTCTGCTATAAAAAACAATCAATTTATCCCATCACAGGCTGTTCTCTTCGCCCTCGAACTTTATCAACGTTTTTCTCCTCTGCTCGATGAACCGGCTCGGCGCCAGTTTCTTGCCTGCATCGTGGAACAGGGAGGCTATGGCGCTCAGTCTTATGTGCAGGCTGTCACCGGAATGAATCCCCACGCTCTTGAACGTGGACATGATGAAATACAGGATAAAAATCTGGATACATCTTCTCACCGGCGGCAGAGAAAGCCGGGAGGAGGACGAAAATCGATTGAATCGATCCACCCCGAAATCTTCGATGATCTTCGTATGATCATTGAGGACAGCACGTATGGCGATCCATGCAAGCCACTTTCCTATACCACCATGTCGGAAGCTAAGATCGTGGAAGCCCTCGACCAGGAGTACGGCATCCATATTTCGGATACCAAGGTAGGCGAACTTCTCGAGCCGATGGGATACAGCCGGCAGAACAACCAGAAAATGCTTCAGGCCGGGAAAGAAAGCCCGGACCGGGACAAACAACAAGACGGCCGAAGAGTTTCTGAAAGCAGGAAATCCTGTCCTTTCCGTCGATACGAAGAAGAAGGAAAACCTGGGCAATTTCAAGAACGCAGAAACAGAATACTGTCCGAAAGGAAAACCGAGACAGGTGCTCGACCATGACTTTCTGAACAAAGAGCTAGGAAAAGTGAGTGCGTAGGGAATATACGAGCTGAACAACAACATTGGATTTGTCAATCTGGGAACCGATCATGACACGTCAGACTTTGCGGCAGAAAGCATAAGACGCTGGTACTGGGCAATCGGGCACAGGACTTTTCCCAAAGCAAAAAAGATCTATATCACATGCGATTCGGGAGGAAGCAATGGAAGCCGGAGCCGGCTATGGAAATACGATCTGACCAAGCTAGCCGAAGAGCTGGACATCGAGATCTGGGTCAGTCATTATCCTCCGGGAACAAGCAAATGGAACAAGGTAGAGCATAAGCTGTTCTGCTACATATCAAAGAACTGGCAGGGCAAGCCGCTGATCGATATCGAGACGGTGGTTAAGGTGATCGGATCGACAACGACAAAGGCAGGGCTGAAAGTAAAATGCGTAGTAGACGAGCATAAATATCCGACCGGCAAGAAGGTAGCAGACGAAGAACTGGCAGCTATAGATATCACACAGTTTGGAGACAACACAGGCTGGAATTATATCATCAAGGGGTTTAAGCATTAAAGTTTTGAGCTTTATTTATTGGAAGCGCCTCAGAGGATATTCGGTACAGGTCGGAGTTGTAAATATATTTACAAACGATAAAACAGGAAAAACAGTTCGAACGAGTCTGGAAACAGATTTTATAGCAGCAAAAGGGAGCCGGATCTATTATATTCAGTCCGCATATTCTTTGGATACTCCTGAGAAACAGGACCAGGAAACAAGATCGCTAAAAAATATTGATGATTCTTTAAAAAGATCGTTGTTGTTTGTGAAAGCAGTCCGGTCCGACGCGATGAAAACGGAATTATGTATATTGGATTGGAAGAGTTTCTGCTGGATGAAAAAAGCCTGGATCTGTGACCGGACATTTTCAAAATACTGGATGCGCTTGCATTTTTCGCTTAAAAAAGGAAATTTCCGATCGGATCGGAAGAATGAATTTTTCTTCTATTCGATCGGTTTTTTTTATTACTTTTTAGTGCTATGATGGGAAAGTAAAGCGAATGAGGAGTCAATATGAAAATTATTTTAGCGAGCCAGTCTCCGAGAAGGAAGGAAATTTTAAAGGATCTCGGATACAGCTTTCTTGTCGTTCCAAGCTTGTATGATGAGCACATCGAGCTGGCAAACGGCATTGACCAGGGAGTGGAGACGCTGGCGCTCGAAAAAGCGAAATCGGTTCAGAAAAACAATCCGGACGCGATCATCGTAGCGGCCGACACGATCGTCGTGCTCGATGGACGGATCCTGGGAAAACCGAAATCAAAGCAGGAAGCGATCGACATGCTGATCGATCTGAGCGGCCGGGCTCACGAAGTGAAGACGGGCGTATGCATCAGTTCGATCAATCAGGACATCACGTTCTGCGAAACAACAAAAGTTTATTTTAAAGATTTAGAGGATGACAGCATCCTGAATTATGTCGATTCGGGAAAATGCATGGACAAGGCCGGATCCTACGGCATCCAGGAATGCGATTTTGTCGACAAGATCGAAGGATCATACTCCAACGTGGTCGGTCTGCCTAAGGAAAAGACAAAGGACATCCTGGAATTTATCCGGTCGGAATCGGATTGCTAGGCGAAGAGATTCGCCTTTTTTTGCCTATAGTTGATAAATAGCGCATTGCAAAAAATCCGGAACATGATGACTGCTCCGGATTTTTTTTTCGTTCTTGTTCTTCTATTTTATGCGGTAAAACTTGACATCCTGACCGTTCAGATCAAGGACGTTTCCGTTTTCGAGTTCAATGTTCTGCGCGACTGGTTCTTTCAGCGTGAATGAAATTGCCTTTTTCCGGCCATCCCTGGTTTCCTACAAGTAGATCTGTGCATCTTCCGTGTCAAAGTATTCGAGGTCGTATGTGCCTGGATACAGATCTTTTCCGATTTCGAGCGTGCCCGAAATGATCAGTTCCTCGCCCGGATCGATGATATTGCTGTCGTTGAACTGCTTATTGCGCACAAAAGCGAACCATAAGCCAACACAGAGGATGACGGCCAGCAGCGAGCCGATCAGTATTCCCGTATTCTTTTTCATTTGCTCTCTCCCTATAAAAAAACGTCCTGTCGGACGCAATGTCATTAAGTTAGATGGATCATCGAACTTAACGTATGATATCCTTGTTAAGTTAAGCTTCAGGTCAAATGAGACCGGAGCTTTCTTTTTTTCCGGCGCACGACGAAAAGACAATTTTTTCTTCTTAAAAAAATTGCTATTTGTCCCATTTGTGATGTAGAATATCACTGTTTTTAAGTGGCTGTTATGCCGGTCTATGCTGGAATGCATGTACTCGCTGCGCTCTCATATTCCGTTTGTAACAGCGGTCTGGTCTGATTGGGATCAGACCTTTTTTGATCCTTTCTTCCAGCTCCCTGGCTCCGATCTTTCTTTTCAGGAACTTTTTGATGTTTGTCGTTCCTATGCTGAAATTGGCTTTATATTCGTACTTCTTATCTTTCTTCTGTTCGATCGGCACCGCATGGATCATCAGCGCGGCCAGATTATGGAGGGTCAGTGCACCATAGATTTCCTGGCGGATGAATTTTCTTTTCTTCGAATGAAAATCAAGCATCCCGATCGTGTATTTCAGCTTTCGGAATCCCACTTCTTCGTTCCACCGCAGATGATACAGCTCTTTCAGATCATCGAGAGAGAACTTCTCTGGCGGCAGGTTCGTTATCAGGCACTCGTATTCTCCTTTTTTCACCTCGATCCTGACGACCCGGAATTCAATTGGATATTCTTCGGCTCCGCCTTTTGGCATATATTCGAAATTGATATTCCATGCAAAATATTTGTACAGCTCAGGATGTTCTTTCACTTCATTGGTCTGTTTTCTTGTCAGGATCCGTTTGATCTTCTGATCAAATTCGCTATCCGGCAGCTCAAAAGTAGAAAGAATACCGTTCGATCGGATATCCTTGCAGCGGATCACAAACTTCTGGCCGTTCTCCATACAGAAAGCGAACAGCTCATAGTTTTCAAATCCCCGGTCGGCACAGATGATCGATCTGGCCGGATACCGATGATCACGGATCAGCCTTTTCAGAGCGGCACATTCGCCCGTCTTGCGGGACGAGTCGATCGAAACATCCAGGAAGAGATCGTTGAGACAATCATAGAGGGCGTTGAGATGAAGCTGGGAGAACGGACGTGCCGAGCCGGTCTGGCATAAGGTCTCTTCATCATCGGGGTCAAAAGGGATATTGACATCCGATCCATCCATGGCTAATACACGATATCCTTTGAGCAAAGAAGGAGAACGGGAAAAAGACATGAGATGAAGGATGTGCAGAAAAGCTTCGGGATCCAGCTTGCTGCGCTGCTGGCAGAAAGCAGAAGCGGTGACAGAGAATTTAGGATCATCAAAGAAGTTGGCAAGCTCGGTCGGCAAAGAAGCGGAACCCATCTGGATGATCAACGGAATGAGGATGTGGGCAGGGAGCTTGCGGTTTCTGGAAAAATCGGCAATGGGGTCTGACGAATAACAGGCGATATCATCGACAACGGATTGAACAGCGGATTCGAACTGACGGCGGATAGTGCATAAGGAATTATAAGATTTCATAAAAAATACCTCCTACAATTCCTTCGGATTATGAAATTAAGCGTCGAAAAAGCTTGTCAAGTGCTTTTTTTGCGAAATTTCGAAGATCATCTGAACAAAAAACTCGAAAAAAAGAAGACCCTCTATTCTCATAAGAGAGTCTTCCTGAGGCGAAAATCGCCTAACTTAATGACATTGCTGTCGGACGTGCTTTGTTGAAATGGTGCCGGTACGCGGAATTGAACCACGAGTTCATCCTTACCATGGACGTGTATTGCCATTATACTATACCGGCATTTGTCTGTTGCCTGTTCATTATAGCAACTAATAGGCGATATGACAATAAAAAGTTCATGACCGCACGTTTTAATATTTGGAAAGACGGCCCGGGTCGTTCTGGAAGACGAAAACCGAAAAGGCGTGAGTTGAATCACGATATAAACAATGCTATTATAGGAAAGAAGTCATTCCAAGGAGGAAGTATAATCATGGCGGAAATGCTTACAAAAAAAGACCTTGCGGAAAAATTCGCAAAGGATAACGGAACATCGAAAAAGAGTGCTGCTGAATACATTCAATACATCTTTGATGCGATGGCTGAAACGCTAGCCGAAGAAGGAACGGTGGATATCAAAGGATTCGGCAAATTCACGATCAGCGAACGCGCTGCCCGTACAGGCATCAATCCATCAACTAAAGAACAGATCCAGATCCCTGCATCAAAATCGATCAAATTCAAACCGAGCAAGGGATTGAAGGACGCAGTCAACGAATAGGAAACGAAAAGGCTTTCGGGCCTTTTTTATTTGTGTTTCGCATACCGTAAACATGCTATAATTGTTAAGAAAGAAACGGGAGGAAAAAACAATGCAACAGCCGATTTATGTGATCGGACATAAAAATCCGGACACCGACTCGATCTGCGGAGCGATCGCGCTGGCAGCACTCAAACAGGCTCAGGGAATCAATGCCGTACCGGCACGGATCGGCCATCTGAACCCTGAAACCGAATATATCCTGAATAAAGTAGGAGTGACGCCGCCAATTCACATCTCGACCGCAAAGTCCACTTTGTCCGAAATCGAAATAGATGAAGCATACACTGTCGGTGAATCCGACACCCTTCGGGCAGGATGGGACAAGCTCATGGAACATAATGTCAAGACACTGTATGTGACCGACAAGGAGGATAATTATAAAGGCCTTGTCACGATCGGAGATATATCCAAGATCCAGATGCAGGATCTCAATATCACGACCCAGCTGCTCAAAAAAACACCAGTCGAGAATTTCCGCGCCGTCCTGAAAGGAAAGATCCTGCTCGAAGGAAACATCCCTTTGAGCGGAGAAGTGCGGATCGCCGACAAAAAGCTGATGGACCGGGATCTCAACGGCGCCATCATGGTGCTGAACGATCATGAAGACTCCATGATCAAAAGCATGGCCAAAGGATGCGCCATGATCCTGATCGCCGAAAATTTCGTGCCCAATGAATACATCATCGCCATGGCAAAACAGATGGGCGTGACCTTGATCAACACCTCGTACAACGTCATGAAGATCATCCAGATGGTATATCGCGCCATTCCGGTATCGCTCATCATGACACCGGCAAACAAAATGATCCAGTTCAATAAAAATGAATATCTGGAAGATGTCGAACGCGAAATGCTCAAGACCCGCCATTCGTCGTATCCGGTCGTACAGCAGGGACGGCTGATCGGTTCGGTCGCACGCTACCATCTGCTCAAATCAAGCAGGAAACAGTTTATCCTGGTCGACCACAATGAAAAGAAACAGACGATCAATGATATCGAACAGGGAGAGATCATCGAGATCGTCGACCATCACCGCATCGGCGATATCGAAACCGACCGGCCGATCGTTTTCCGCAACATGATCGTCGGCAGCTCCAATACGATTATCGCCATGATGTATGACGAATACCGGATCAAGATGAGCGAAAAGGTCGCAAAACTGGTCGCTTATGCCATGATCTCGGACACGATGAATTTCAATTCCCCGACATGCACCCAGATCGACCGCATGATCGCAAAACGGATCGCCGAAGAATATGATCTCGATCTGGAAGAAATGGCAAAAGACCTGTTCGAAAATACAGCCACCATCAAAGGAAAGGAATTCGATTCGATCCTCAACAACGACTCGAAGGAATACATTCTCAACGGATATCATGTGTGCGTGTCCCAGGTATTCATCTTCGATTTCGATGTCGTGGATGAGATCCGTGACGACTTCATCCGCTACATGGACAAACAGAACAAGACGAAACATATGGACCTGTACCTGATGGTCTTCACGAACGTCGAAGGAAAAGGATCCCGCTTCCTGTATACAGGCCGGCTGTCCGGACAGCTCGGACCGACCATTTCCGAATTTGAAAAAGCAGGCTTCGTATCCCGCAAAAAACAAATCGTTCCAGGACTTTCCAAGGAACTCATCTAGAAGAGGTAATCATTATGTCAGCAGCAGACAAGCTAATCAAATATGTACAATATGACACACAGTCGGATGAAAACAGCGAAACGGTGCCAAGCACCGAAAAGCAGCTCGAGCTCGCAGCCGAGCTCGCCAGAGAATGTCACGTGCTCGGATTGAGCCATATCGTGGAGCAGGACGGCACCGTATACGCCGTGCTCGAACCCAATACGGAAGAAAAAAGAACACCGATCGGTTTTATCGCCCATATGGATACAGCCACCGAGCTGAGCGGAAAAGATGTTCATCCGCGCATCATCCGGAACTATGACGGACAGACGATCCATCTGAACGAAATGTATCAAATGGATCCCGGACACTTTCCGGCCCTGAAAAAAGTGACGGGCGACGATCTGATCGTAACCGACGGGAACACGCTGCTCGGAGCTGACGACAAAGCCGGCATCGCCATTATCATGCAGGCTCTTGAAGAACTCATCCGTTCAGACAGACCGCACGGCCGGATCGCCGTCGCCTTTACTCCCGACGAGGAAATCGGGCGCGGCACCGATCACTTCGACCTTACCCTGTTTCCGGCAGAATATGCCTATACAGTAGACGGCGATCGTGTCGACGCCATCGATTACGAAACATTCAACGCCGCCCAGGCCGTCATTGTCATCAAAGGAACAGCCATCCATCCGGGAGACGCCAAGGACCGTATGGTCAACGCCGCCCTGATCGCAGTGGAATTCGCCTCCATGCTGCCTAAAGATGAGATCCCCGCCAAAACAGAAGGGCGCCAGGGATTTTATCATCTCACCTCGATTCAGGGAGAGGTCGAGGAAGCCACCCTCACCTATATCCTGCGCGAACATGACGAGCAGAAATTCGAAAAACAGATCCAGACCATCTATGCGGTCCAGAATAAGCTCAACGATACATATGACGACTGTATCGAAGTGGCAATCCGAAAACAGTACGCCAACATGAAGCAGTACATGCATGGCGATATGCGCTCTGTCGAACGCGCGCAAAAAGCCATCCGCAAAGCCGGGCTCGAACCGGTATCCACTCCGGTACGGGGCGGGACCGACGGCGCCATGCTGACCGAAAAAGGACTCATCTGTCCGAATCTGGGAACCGGCTCGTACAACCACCATGGCCGTTTTGAGTTTGCCGACATCCAGCAGATGGATAAGATGGTCGAAATCGTATTAAATATCGTGGAGGAGAATTAAAATGGATTATGCAGCAGAAGCTTTGAAGAAACACAAGGAATGGAAAGGCAAGCTCGAGACCAAAAACAAAATGGCCATCGAAAACAAGGATGATCTGTCCATTGCCTATACGCCAGGCGTTGCCGCGCCATGCCTGGAAATCAAGGCCGATCCGAAACAGGTGTATACCTATACCGGAAAAGGAAACACAGTTGCTGTTGTTTCCGACGGCTCCGCCGTTCTCGGTCTGGGAAATATCGGGCCTGAAGCCGGAATGCCTGTCATGGAAGGAAAATGCGTGCTGTTCAAAGCGCTGGCCGATATCGACGCTGTACCGCTCTGTCTGAACACACAGGATACCGACAAGCTGGTCGAGATCATTGCCGCGCTCGAACCAAGCTTTGGCGGCATCAACCTCGAAGATATTGCCGCGCCCCGCTGTTTCGAAGTCGAAGCGAGGCTGAAAGAGAAAATGAACATTCCTGTCTTTCATGACGATCAGCACGGAACAGCCATCGTTGTATGTTCGGCACTGTACAATGCGCTGCGGCTGACCGGAAAAGAAGAGCCGGTCATTGTCGTCAATGGTGCCGGCAGTGCCGGGATCGCGATCGCTACGCTCATCCTCGATATGGAACTGGGCAATGTGATCCTTGTCGACAGGCAGGGAATCCTGACAAAAGATATGGAACTGACTTCGGGACAGAGAAAGCTCATCGACCGGGTCAATAAAGAAGGAAAGACAGGTTTGCTTGCCGATGCGTTGCAGGGCGCAGATGTATTCATTGGCGTAAGCGCTCCGCATATCGTGTCGCAGGATATGATCCGTTCCATGAATCCGGATCCGATCGTCTTTGCGATGGCCAATCCTGTTCCTGAGATCGAGCGGGACGATGCCCTGGCAGCTGGCGCGAAAGTCGTAGGGACCGGGCGGAGCGACTACCCGAACCAGATCAACAACGTGCTCGCGTTCCCGGGAATTTTTAAAGGCGCGCTGCAGGCACAGGCAACCGAAATCAATGAAGAGATGAAAAAGGCGGCCGTAAAAGCCATCGCCCATCTCGTCAGCGATGAAGAACTCGATGAAAACTATATTATTGTATCGGCCTTGGATCCAAGAGTCGTCGATGCAGTAAGCAGGGCCGTGGCACAGGCTGCCCGAGAGAGCGGTGCTGTACGCGAATGGAAGGAAGTATAAATTAAATGAAAAATGTTTCGATCGTTGCGGAAGGCGGAGGGACCAAAATTGCGTATTCGGCAGGCGTGCTCAAATGCCTGCTTGAAGAAAACATCCTGGTCCCTTACTGTGTCGGGATCTCGGCAGGAGCGGAAGTGCTGCTCCCGTATGTATCCCGGCAGATCCACCGCCTGGAAGTGACTGGAATCGATTCGCCGAGCCAGAAAGGGGCAGTCGGATTTTCCGCACTGATGAAGGAAGGAAGCATTTTCGGGATCGAAAGCACCAACAATTATATTGAAAAGGAAGCGCCGCTTGATTTTGATACGTTTTACAATAGCTCGACCCAGATGGATACGGGGCTCTACAATATTCATGATCATACGATCGAGTATTTTGATAAGAGCTATGTCGACAAATCGATGACGCTGATCAAGGCAAGCTGTGCACTGCTGCTGCTGACAAAACCCTATGATTTTCGAGGAAAAAAGTACTTTGATGCCGGTCTGGTCGATATGATCAGCGTTCGCCAGGCCGAAAAGCACGGCTGCGAGAAACATATCATCATTTCCACCAAGGAAGAGGGCTACGTGCGCAAACCGGCACCAAAATATCAGCTGTGGCTTACAAAAATGGTATACAAGGACGATCAGATCGTGGACGATCTTCGTCACCGCCATGAACGGTACAATGAGCAGTGGGACCACATTGCCCAGCTCGAAAAAGAAGGGAAGGCGCTCGTCCTGCGTCCGCATAAGGACATGGGAATATCCCGGTACACGACAGATCCGAAAAAACTGAAGCCATGGTTCCAGCTCGGCTATGACGAAACGAAAGCCCGGATCGACGAGATCAAAGCGTTTGTCGAATAATATGAAAAAAGCGTATTTTTTCGATATGGACGGCACCCTGTATTCCCATCGATTTCATGAAGTGCCGCCAAACACGCTCAAAGCGCTGTACCAACTAAAAGAGCAGGGGCACCTCGTATGTCTGGCCACCTCAAGAACGGCCCAGGAGCTTGCTCATCTGGAAAAGGAAGTACGTACGTTCCCGTTTGATTACCGGATCATTGATGGAGGCGCCGTCGTACTGGACAGAAATGGAAAGTGCGTGAAAAAGACAGCGATCGCGCCTCATATAAGCGATCGTATCGCGTCCTGGTGCCGCAGGACAGGCACCCCATGGAGGTATGCGTGCGAAGACGGGATGTGGTGGGATATCGAAGGTTCGCAGAAAGAGCATGATATCCTGTTCTCGCTGTATCTTGCTGTTCCCGAAAAGAAAGCGTACGAGCAGGATGAAATCGTCAATGCGATCGTGTTCACCAAAAACAGGGAAGCGATCGCGCCGCTCATTCAGGACTGCAGCGTCATCTGGTATGGTTCGTGCGTGGAAATACGAGCCGGCGGGGTGGACAAGGCGCATGCCATCCGCCAGATCTGCGAAAAGGAACACATTGCATGGCGCTGCTGCTTTGGCGATGGAAGCAATGATATCCAGATGATCGAGGAAGCGGATCTTGGGATCGCGATGGGCAATGCGGCCCAGGCGCTGTGCAAGGCAGCCGATCGGGTGATCGGAACCGTCGATGAAGACGGTATATGGAATTATATGCAGGAAAGTATGGAGGGAGAATAATGTATCAACTGGAAAATGAACGGATCAGGCTGGAGTGTACGCCTAAAGGCGGCGAAATGCTTCATCTGATCGATAAAAAAGACAACGATCAGGAAATTATCTATCAGGGAGACGAAGGCTGGAGCGGATCGAATCCGTCGCTCTTTCCGATCATTGGATCGACATACAAAAAAACATACGAAATCGACGGTAAAGAGTATTCGATGAAAAATCACGGTCTCATCCGGTATGCGACCCTCGAAGGCCATCAGGGCGATGATTTTATTTCCTTTACCTACCGGAGCGACGAGGAAACAAAAAAACAGTATCCGTTTGATTTTGCGTATGAGATCACATACCGCCTCAACGGCAGCGAGGTGCAGATCGACTATACGATCGAAAACACAGGAGACGAGGATATGCCGTTCTCGTTCGGCCTGCATCCTGCTTTTCGTGTGCCGCAGCACGAAGGCGAGCAGTTCGAGGAATTTTCGATCCGGTTCGAAAAGGAAGAAGATGCCAGCCAGATCGTTTTCAGCGATGATGTGACCATACCGGCTCAGGTAAAGAAAGTGCATCTTGACTGCTGGAAGCTGAACCGTGACGAGATCGACCAGTATGCGACGATCGTCTATAAGGACTTTACATCGTCGTCTGTTACGCTCGAACACAACGGAAAGCCGCGGATCGAAATGAAATTTCCGGGATTCCCGTTCCTTGCGTTGTGGTCCCATCCGTCCAAAAGCAATTTCATCTGTATCGAACCGTGGTACGGTCATGCCGATTTCGACAATACATGCGACAATTTCTATGCCCGGGAAGGCACGCTCATCCTGCAGCCGCATGAAATTTTCAGGACCGGCTATTCGATCTGTCTTTTGTAAGCGCACTATCTGCGCTTTTTTTTCCATACAATTGTACAATGAGCTCAAGGAGCGAATGAAAAATGAACAATACACTGGAAGAAAAACAGGCGCTGCAGACGGCGCAGGAAATTCTCGATCAGCTGACTGGCTGGAAAGATACATTGAAAGCTGTTCATGAACAGCATAAGGAAATCAGGGAGTTTCTCGATCCGATCCTCGAACATGAAAATCTGGATATTTTATTTCTTGGAGCAGAAAAAGAGGAACAGCTCATCAACGCGGTCTTTCCTTATATGGATCAGACAAAGCAGGTTCTGCCTCGTGCCAGCCTGCTCGCGCATCCGGGAACAGAACTCGATCCGCACAGAACGACCTTGATCGTCTGCTTCGAAAATTTAAAGCCGGATGTGCTCAAGGAAGCGTTCGGGCAGGCAGACCGGATCTGCAAAGGGAACGTGCACTATTTATGCATTACCGAAAAGAAGAGCGGCATGCTGTACGAGCTCGCAAGAGAACGCGACAATGCGTTTGCGTTCGTGAGCAGCCATCCGATGGAATGGTCGGATCAGATCGTGGCGGCCCTGCTGTGCTTTTCGGCCGATCATCTGGCTGATGCCTCGATCAAGGCAGAAGATATCATTCATCGCAGCCGTCACTTTCTGGACCATGGAAGCGATCAGATCATCGATCTGGTCAAAAGCTATGATTTTGATGAGCTCGCTTTTATCGGGATGGATACGCTGCACGGCCTGGCGTCGCAGGACAAGGCACGCTTTTCGAGCATCGTGGAAGGCGAGATCTATGATCTGAGCAGCGAAGAAAGAAAAATGCTGGTCGTGCTCTTCCTGTCGTATAACGACGCGAAAGAAAAACAGTATGAGCTCGATCTGGTCAGGAACCTGAAGGAAAAAGGAAAAACGGTACTGGCCGTCAGTGCGCAGCATGACGAGGCGGTAAAGGACAATGTGCGTTATTTTGTCGATCTGGGCGTCCGTTTCGTAAAAAACAACGAATTCCTGCCGTTGGCGTATCTGGTCGTGGCGCAGACGCTCGCTTTGTTCAAGGCAGTCGAGATGGATGAAGAAGATGAGATGGCCTTGCTGGGATCGGCAGTACGCGTATGCCGCTGCGAGCGGAAAAACAAATAGAAGCGAAGAAAAGGAGAAAGGGATATGATTGGGATCATTATTACAGGACACGGGCGTTTTGCGTCCGGGATGAAGAGCGCGCTCGAAGTGATTGCCGGAGAGTGCGAAAATGTGAAGACAGTTGATTTTGAGCAGGGATGTTCCGTTCAGCATTTTGAAGAAAAGATGCGGGAAACGATCGAGCGGCAGCATGCCGTATTTGGACAGGTGATCATTTGTGCCGATCTTGTAGGCGGAACGCCGTTCAAAAGCTCGGTCCTGCTCACACTAAAAAATAGCAATGTGCAGGTTGCCGGCGGGACGAATCTTGGCCTGCTGCTTGAAGTGCAGGCGGGGGCGAAAACCGGCAGTGATGCGCAGCACGTCTTGCAGAATGCGCTGGAGATGTGTGCCGGCAGCATGACTTTGTTCAAAAAGAAAAAGCAGTGAGAGCATCGCTGCTTTTTCGCGTTATTCTGTTCCTTTTTTTGCAAATTCGGTCGGCGACATATTGAATCGTTCCTTGAATTTTCTCGAAAAATAATGAATGCTCGTAAATCCAAGCTGATCCGAGATTTCCGAAATCGTGTACTTGTGCTGCAGGATGAGCTTCTGCGCTTCGCTCAGCTTCAGTTCGGAAATATACTGTTTCGGGGTCATATCGAGCTGGCTCCTGAACAGGTTCTGGATAGTCGAGCGCGAGATCGAGAAATGAACGCACAGATCTTCTACAGAAATCGGACTGAACAGATTGTTGTGGATATAAACGATGATCTCGTTGAGCAGCGTGCTTTCAAAATGCTCCTGCATCGGATCGACGCGTCCGGACTTTCCGTTTTGATACAGCATGAGCAGCGCTTCTTTCAGAAAGACGATCGCGAGCTCGTCGTTGAAGATCGTATTGATCTCGAGCGCATTCATGAAATGGGACAGGATCTGATGGATATGCTTGTCGGTATGGAAATAGTGGGGCATCGTGATGGATTCAAATGTATTTTTCATATTGAAGTCGATGGCAAGATACGAGCAGGAGCATTCAGGACTCGTATAGACCACATGCTTCTGGCCCGGATCGATGATGAGAGCATCGTACTGGTTGAGCGTGTATTCATGATCGTCCACGATGGCCTGCATCGTTCCCTGGTCCACATAGATCATTTCATAAAAATTGTCGATGTGGCCGCGTCCGTGGTAATTGCCTTTGCGCACATAAAAAACAGCCTGCAGGATTTCCTGGACTTCAAGGTGCGGAACGATGGGCCTGAATTCCATAGGCTCAGGAAGAGGCATCTGTTTCAGGTCGCTTTCCTGATAGTACATGATGATGTCGGATGGATCGGAAACGGGCACGATGTTGAAATACACGTCCGGATTGATCTTTACGACACGATGAACGATAAACTGATCGAAGTGCACCATATCCAGGGAAACGAACAGGATCGAAATTCCTTCTTCATTGGTGATATAAATATCGGATGATGAATAAAAGACGCGGTCAAAGGTCTTCATCTTCAATGTGATGGCGGATGCGCTCAGATACTGGCCTGCTTCAGGCATCTGGTAAAAAACGTCTCCGTATTTTTTAAAACGAAAATTCGTTGTCAAGTTTTGCATAAATGTCACCTGTATTCTATATCTTTATATTAAAAAGTATAAATGGATACTGAAAAAGTGTAAAGGATAAAACACTTTTTCCTATCTTTTCCAAATAAAAAGATACAATTCGTTGAATAAAGCACGCAAATAGATCAGAGATTTGCAGGAAATATCCGAAATGTAATGTAACCGCTTCGAAAAGATCAAAAAAAATACGAAAATATCGAAAATAAAAGTGTATGTGGTATAATGAAGCCAATCAATCGTTAAGAAAGGAGAATGTACAATGTCAAATATTTTATTAACGCGGATCGATGATCGTCTCATTCACGGGCAGGTAGTTTCCCAGTGGTGCAAAGAATTGAAGCCGAACTGGATCCTGGTCGTCAATGATGCGGTAGCGGGCGATGAAACCCAGCAGGAACTGATGAATATGGTCGCTCCTGCCAACGCGGTCACGCGTTATTTGACAGTCGACGAGGCAGCTTACACTCTGGACAAGATCGATGACGACCAGAAAGTGATGATCCTCGCTGCCGGTCCGGAAGATGTATTGAAACTGGTCGAGGAAAATATTCCGATCAAAAAGGTCAATATCGGCAACATGGATATGAAAGAGGGAAAACACGAGGTGGCGCCGGATATCGCGGTCGACGACAAGGATCTGGATGCTTTCAGAAAAATGGCTGAACACGGGATCGAGCTGGAAATCCAGAAAGTTCCGGGCATGAAATCGGAATCTCTGGATGTTTTAAAATAAGCGGAAGAAAGAGCTTTCAAGGCTCTTTTTTTATAGTTTTCATTCATGGAGAGTGTTATAATTTAAATGCTAAAGGAGTTAAGTAAAATGAAAATTGCTGTATGTGAAAATTACGATGAACTGTCAAACAAAGCGTTTGAAGTGATCAAGGAACAAGTCGTGGAAAAACCGGACAGCGTGCTCGGTCTTGCGACAGGATCTTCTCCTGTGGGAATGTACAAGGACATGATCAAGGATCACAAGGAAAACGGTACGAGCTATAAAGATGTTGTGACATACAACCTTGACGAGTATGTAGGGATCGACCGCAACGATCCGCAGTCCTACTATACTTTTATGAATGAGAACCTGTTCTCAGAAATCGATATCGATCCAAAAAACACCCACGTACCTTACGGAAACACGAAAGAAGACTGCGAAAAATATGAAGACAGCGTAAACGGCGTTGATATTCAGGTGCTCGGAATCGGACAGAACGGACATATCGGATTCAATGAACCAGGCACACCGTTCGATGAACCGACGCATATCGTCGATCTGACCGAAAACACCCGCGAGGCCAATGCCCGCTTCTTCGATAATGATATCGATAAAGTGCCTGCCCAGGCGATCACGCAGGGGATCGGTACGATCATGAAAGCAAAAAAGATCCTCCTTGTTGCCAACGGAGCCAACAAAGCGGATGCTGTCAAAGCCATGATCGAAGGACCTGTCAGCGTAGAATGCCCGGCTTCCGTGCTTCAGAACCATCCGGATGTCGTTGTGGTGATCGACAAGGAAGCGGCTTCAAAGTTAAGCAAATAAAGGAAATTCGCAAGAACGTCACAAGAACGACTTTTGAGAAAGCCGTTCTTTTTTTTACGCGTTTTCATGTGCTACAATACATAGTATGAAAAAATGGATATACAGAATTGCGCTGGCAGGAGCCCTTGCGGTTTTTGCCTTCAGCGCGTATCAGCTTTATAAAATATATGAAGGATCAAAACAGGTGGACGACGAAAGAGACCGCCTTGCCGAGCTGGCCCAGGAAGAGGAGGGATTTGTGCCTGACTGGACAGCTCTGAAAGCCCAGAATCCGGACATCGTGGCGTGGGTGTATGTGCCAGGCTGCGATAATATCTCTTTTCCGGTCGTGCAGGGAGACGACAATGACTATTATCTCGATCACACAGTCATGAAGGAATACAATATCCGGGGAGCGATTTTCCTGGATCATGAGGCCGCCCCGGATCTTTCGAACGAAAACAGCATCGTTTACGGTCATTCGGTCGACCAGGGAGGCATGTTTACTTCGCTTGACCGCTTTGAGGATCCGTCTTTTTTTGAACAGCATCCGTATTTTTATGTGATGACACCTTCGCAGAATTATAAATGCCCGATCCTTGCGTTCGGCAAGACGACAGAGGGAAGTCCTTTTTACATGAATTATGAAAATCATGATACAGCGGCGCATGCAGCAGAAATAGAAAAGGCAGCCATGTATTACCGCGCGCAGGATGTCAGCAATAAAAATCTTGTGACCCTTTCTACGTGCGATCTTGACTATGGATTTGATTCCATTAACCGTTTGACGCTGGTCGGTATCCTGGAACCAACTGACGAGCGTATCGTAATTGAATGATTTGGAACAGGTGATAGAAATGAAAAAAATATGTATCGTTACCGGAGGTACGGGCGGGCACATTTATCCGGCACTCGCCTTTGCCTCCAAGGTAAAACAGCTTGACGAACAGGCAGAGATCCTGTTCATCGGCAACGATGACCGAATGGAAGCGCAGCTTATACCTTCCTGCGGCTATCCGTTTAAAGCGCTTCACACATCCGGACTGGCCGGTTCGGTTTTTGATAAGGCACGCGCTGTCGCGCAGATGCTCGGCTCGATCTCGAAAGCAAAAACGTATTTAAAAGATTTTGGGGCCGATCTGGTGATCGGGTTCGGCGGCTATGTAAGCGCGCCCGTGATGAGCGCCGCCGTTTCTCTTGGCATCCCGACCATGATCCACGAACAGAATTCGATCGTGGGCAAGTCCAATAAGCTTGTCATGAACAAGGTGGATGCGATCGTGACGTGCTATGACAAGTGCGACGAGGTGTTTCCGAAAGACAAGATCCGCAAGCTGGGCAATCCAAGAGCGACGATCGCTCTGGAAGCCCGGCCGGATGAAGACTATTTCCATTCCCTCGGGCTGCAGGACGATAAGAAGACGATCCTGATTATGATGGGATCGCTCGGATCCTCCTCGGTCAACGAGCTCATGAAAGATGCGCTGAGCGATGTCGATCCGTCGTTTCAGATCCTGTATGTCTGCGGAAAGGACAACAGTGATGATCTGGATCTTTTTAAAGGCCAGAGCAACATTCATGTGGTCAGCTACGTGGATACGCTCAAAATATATAAAAAGATCGACGGCATGATCTGCCGGGCAGGAGCGACAACTATTGCGGAACTGACCGCACTTGGTATCCCGTCCATTTTGATCCCGAGCCCGTATGTAGCAAACAATCATCAGTATTACAATGCGTCCCAGCTGACCGAACGTCATGCGGCAATGATGATCGAGGAAAAAGATCTCAATGCCCGCACGCTGTCGGAAACGATGAAAAAACTGTTTGAAGATCCGCAGACGATGGCTTCGGTCAGAGAGAACGCATTGAAGATGGGTAAAGGAAATGCCGCCTACGATATTGCGGCTCTGGCCGACTCGCTCATCCGTCAGGGGGCAGAAAAATGAGCTTGCTCAAACGGCTGCGTGCCTATGGACGCGTACTTGAACACGAACCGATGTCGAACCATACGACCTACAAAATAGGAGGACGGGTCGACTATTATGTATATCCGGATTCCGAGCTTGCGCTCGTACAGCTCATCCGGGTGCTGAAAGAAGAAAATATTCCGTATTATGTGCTGGGGAGAGGTTCGAATCTTTTGTTCCATGATTCCGATTTTCACGGAGCGATCATCAATCTCGATAAGACGCTGAACAATTATTATTTTGAGCCGGACGGTACGTTGTGTGCCCAGGCCGGATGTTCCATCATCAATCTGGCGATCGAGGCAATGAAGCATTCGTTTACAGGTCTTGAATTCGCTTCCGGAATTCCCGGATCGCTTGGTGGATGCCTGTTCATGAATGCAGGCGCCTATAAATCGGATCTGGCTGCTGTGCTCGAACAGGTGTGTGTCCTGAAAGATGACAATCTGGTATGGATCGACAAGGAGGATCTGGATTACTCGTACCGGCATTCCACCTTTCAGAAGCACCGCGATCTGACAATTGTTGCCGGCAGGCTCAAGCTCGAGCCGGCCGATCAGGATTCGATCCGCCAGCTTATGAATTCAAGGCACCAGCGGCGCGTGGATTCGCAGCCTCTTGATAAACCGTGTGCGGGAAGCGTGTTCCGCAATCCAAAACAGATGCCGGCATGGAAGGTGATCGATGGTCTGGGCCTGCGGGGAATGCAGATCGGGGGCGCGAAGATCTCGGAAAAACATAGCAACTTCATAGTCAATGAAGGGAGTGCGACCGCCGAAGATGTGCACGCTCTGATCGAGCACATCAAAGAGCTGGCAATGGAAAAGTACGGAATTGAAATGATTACGGAAGTAGAGTATCTAAACTGGGATGAAAAAGAGAAAAATTAGATTTTCATTGAAAACGACATATATTCTTTGTGCTGTGGTCATGGCCGTCGTAACGTGTCTTGTTTACTATTTTTCTTTTGATGCACGGATCAAGGTCATGGCATGCACTGGCAACTATTATTATACGGACGCACAGATTTACGATATGGCCAAAGTGAACAGCGCGTCCCGTTCACTGCTGACACCAGGCTTTCTGGTAGAACGGCGGCTCGAGTCGGATCCGCTGATCCAGTCTGTTACGGTCAAGAAGAATGGCGACCAGATCAGTCTGGATGTCGAAGAAAAAACCGTGATCGGCTATTTTGTCAAGGAAGGAAAAAATTATCTGCTGACCAATGAAGGCGAGCAGATCGAGCTGAATGAAAAGTACCTCAAAAGCATCATCCATTTTCCTCTGATGAGCGATTTCACGGACCAGCAGCTCGAAAACATCTGGAAGGAATTCAAAAAATATCCTGAACTGCTGACGCGCGACGTGGTGGAGAAGATCGCGGAAATGGTGCCGTATCAGTCCAGCTATGATGCCAACATGATCAAGATGACGATGCAGGACGGCAATGTGGTATTCACATCGGTATCGGATCTGATGATGATGTCGCGATACAAGGATATGCTTTCGCAGCTGCGCGGACAGTCGGTCTGTCTGGTGCTCGATGCGCAGAACTCGACCATAAACAAGCTGGACTGCGCATATCTGAATATGTCGCTCGAAGAGCGCGAACAGATGCGCAAGGAGGAAGCGGCAAAGAAAAAGGAAGAGGAAGAGCAGCGCAGGCGGGAAGAACAGCAGAGAAAGCGCGAAGAGGAAGAAAAGAAGAAAGCGGAAGAAAACGCGGAAAACGGCAGTTCTTCGGCTGAGGAGAACACGGATCAGGAATCGCAGGATGAACCGGTCCAGCCGCAGGATCCGGAAGAAGAAAGCACGGACGAAGAGGACTGGATCTATATGCCGGACAGCGGTCTGATGTATTCTGCTTCGCAGAATATTTACTGGGATCAGGCAAATGGTGTGTATTATGTCTGGGACGATGCGTCCGGATTTGTCGAGATTCAGTAAGTATTTGTTTTCCAAAAATCTGTATAGTATAATAAAATGTATGAAACAGGAGGTTCTTTATGCCTATTTATAAATCAACCGAGTACGGTAACATCCAGATTTCATTAGACGCGATCGCATCGCTGGCAGGCGGAACGATTTCCGAATGCTACGGCATTGTCGGAATGGCATCGCAAAAGCTTTTGAAGGACGGTCTGGCCGAACTGCTGGGACTGGAAAATTATTCAAAAGGAATCGTCGTTCGTCAAAATGATGAAGGACTTGTTCTTGATCTTTATATTATCGCGCTTCAGGGAATCAAACTGAGCGAAGTGATCTACGAAGCACAGAAACGTGTAAAATATGTACTGGAGAAGACGCTGGAAGTGAAATGCAATACGATCAACATCTGGGTACAGGGCGTTAGATTGTCAAAGTAAGGTGAGATGAATGGAATTTATTGATGGTAAGTTATTTAAAGAAATGCTTCTTTCAGGAATGAATAATCTTGGAAATCATTCGGCTGAAATTGATGCATTGAACGTATTTCCGGTACCTGACGGAGATACAGGAACGAACATGTTCCTCACCGTATCCAACGGTGTGAAAGCGGCGCTCGATGAGCCAAGCGATAATGTAGGGGATATTGCCAAGACATTATCAAGAGGTCTGCTGATGGGAGCCCGCGGAAATTCAGGGGTCATCACGTCGCAGATCTTCCGCGGCTTTTATCAGGCAATAAAGGATCTGGACCAGATCGACGCGAGCCAGCTCGCTCATGCCCTGGTCAACGGAAGCCGTGTCGCTTATAAAGCGGTCATGCGGCCTGTCGAAGGAACGATCCTTACGGTCATCCGCGAGGCAGCGGATTATACGTATGCCTATACGATGACAGATGATGTGACAGACTGCGAAAAGGTCATGGAACGCATGGTCAAGGAGGCGAAGGAATCTCTTGATACGACACCTCAGCTTCTTCCGGTCCTGGCCGAGGTCGGCGTTGTCGACTCGGGTGGAAAAGGTCTTGTCGTGATCCTGGAAGGCTTCCTTTCCGCGATGCAGGGAAATGTGATCCAGAAAAAGGGCGAGGAAAAAACCGAGGGCGAAGCGGCACAGACCAAGGTGCAGGCCGGCGAACAGGAATACGGATTCTGCACGGAATTTATCCTTCACCTGAGCGAAAACGGAATGAAGCACTTCTCGGAAAATTCGTTCAAGGAAGAGCTGGCCACGATCGGCAATTCGATCGTGTGCGTGCAGGACGAGGATCTTGTCAAAGTGCATGTGCATACGCTTGAACCGCAGACGGCGATCAAGATGGGACGCCGTCAGGGACGTTTCATGAAGCTCAAGGTCGAGAACATGCAGGATCAGCATGATAATATCCTTGAAAAAGAGGAAGAGGAAAAGGCGGAGCACAAAGCGCCGCATAAAAAATACGGTATCATTACTGTAGCGGCCGGCGACGGCATCAAGGATGCGTTCAAGGAACTGCGTGCCGATATCGTTGTCGGAGGCGGACAGACCATGAATCCGAGCACCGAAGATTTTGTATCGGCCATCAGCAAGCTGAACTGCGACCATATTTTCATCCTGCCGAACAACTCGAACATCATCCTGGCTGCACAGCAGGCGCAGACCGTATGCGAGGATCAGGATATCCATGTCATTCCGACAAAGACGATCCCGCAGGGACTTTGCGCATGCATTTCCTTCAATCCGGATATGGATGTGGAATCGAATCTGGAGGAAATGACCGGCGCCATCGATACGGTGAAGTCGGGCGAGGTCACTTATGCGGTCAGAGATACGACCTATGAAGGTATGGAGATCAAAAAAGGACAGTATATGGGGATGTTCGGAAAAGCGATCGTGGCATGCAAGGACGACTGCATGGAAGCGACGAAGGAACTGCTCGACAAGATGCTCGACGAGGACAGCGAGCTGGTCACGCTGATCTATGGAGAAGATGCGACGGAAGAGCAGGCACAGGAACTTTCCGACTACATTGAAGAACACAGCGATGCGGAAGTGGAGATCACGAACGGCAGACAGCCGGTGTATTCCTTTGTGATCGGTGTGGAATAAGAACTGAATAAGAATAAATACAGACTCTCTGCCGAAGGATGGCAGGGAGTTTTTTTATAGCTTTTCTGCATAGAAAACTATATTGAATGAGTATTGGCAATAGTAGATCAAATTCCCTATGATAGGTGCAGATAAAGGGGGAATGAATATGCAAAACAATAAAGGAAAAATCGGGCTGACTGCCATGGCAGTATTCATCACGATGAATTTTGCGATGTCGATGTCAGGAACACTGTTTAACGGCATCCTGGATAAGATCGCTGCCGATCTGCGTATCAGCGTAGCACAGACTGGATATCTGACTTCGCTGTATGCCTACGGAGCGATAGGAACACCGGTGATCCTGATCGTGCTCAGAAAAATGTCAAGATCACGGCTTCTGAAAGCAATGCTTTTTTTGAATATCGTTTTCGGCGCTCTTTCGATCTGTACAGATCATTTTACAGTTCTTCTGTTTGCCAGATTCATGCTCGGACTGGCTGGAACGACATACGGGATCCTGACAACGACGACGATCGCATCCCTGTCGGAGGAAAAAGAGGTGGGAAAAAATCTGTCGCTGCTTATTGCCGGAGCCGCCGCTGCGTTGATGGCCGGCGTTCCGCTGTGCCGCGTTCTGATTCGCTATTTTTCATGGCAGGAGATCTATTTTGTGATGATCTTATGCATGGTTTCAGGACTTCTGTATTTTATGTTCTTTTTGCCGAAAACCCGGCAATCAGAGGCTGCGATCCGCTTTCGCTCGGAACTGGTGATGATAAAAGAGAAAAATGTATATCTAGTCATATTGAGTTCTTTGATCGCGTTCATCGGCTATGGAGCGCTGTACACGTATATCACACCATATATCGTGGAGCGTTTTCCTTTACTTGAACCGTATATGAGCCTTCTGCTCGTGCTTATTGGCGCATCCAGCTTTCTTGGCAATCTGCTTGGAGGATGGGTATGCGACCGGCTCGGGTTTGGCAGGGCGCTGTTTGCGGGAGCGCTTCTTCAGACCGGTATCGGACTTCTTCTCTTGCTTTCGGGTTCCATGATGCTCGTGAATGTGATCCTGATCGTGCTGTGGATGATGAATGGATGGTTCATCGGGCTGCAGCTGAATACGGGGATCAATATTGTTACAAAGAGAAAGTCGGACCTGCTTGTCGCTGTCAACGGTTCGGTCATCCAGTTCGCGCAGGCGATCGGCGCTTCAGCCGCTTCGCTGATCATCTCGAGCGCCGGAATGCCATGGATCGTTGTTCCTTCCATGCTCGCTTCGCTGCTGGTCATGATCCTGAATGTGCCGGCAAGGGAAAAAACGAGCTTAGCCAGACAAGTTTCATAGAATTCACAAAAAAAACACTGTTTTATATAAAATTCTTGTATAATTAAACTATCAAAAATATAATAAAGGAGAATTATACTATGAATTATGCTGTTGGAGTTGATATTGGAGGAACGAACTCGCGCGCGGCGCTGATCGATGAAAATATGAAGATCGTCGATCGGGTGCAGTTCCCGACCAATGCGGATGATCCGGACGAGACATTAAGCCAGCTTGCGGCTGTGGTGAAGGGCTTTGAGGCTGGCGACAAAAATATTGTCGGAATCGGTGTATCGTGCCCGGGACCGCTCGATCTGATCGAAGGAATTGTTATGGAGACGCCGAACCTGCATGGAAAATGGCACCATTTCCCGGTTGCCAAACGCATACAGGAACTGACCGGCATTCCTTCCTATCTGGAAAATGATGCCAATCTGGCTGCTTTGGCTGAAGCGGTTGTCGGCGAAGGAAAAGACTATCGTTTCGTACAGTTCCTGACGATCTCGACAGGGCTTGGTTCCGGACAGGTCATCGATAAGGAAATTTATATTGGCGCGCACGGTTTCGGCCATGAAGTGGCGAATGCGTGTGTATGGAAAAACGGACCTCAGCACGGCAATCTGTTCCCAGGAGGGATCGAGGCGGTATCTTCCGGAACGGCAATCACTCTGCGGGCACGCAATGCCGGCCTGGATGTAAAACATGCCGGAGAAGTCAATGATCTGGCGGTCGCAGGAAACGAGACGGCCAAAGAGATCATGGACGATGCGAAGCAGTATCTTGCCAACTTTATCGGTACGATCATTGCCATCACAGATCCGGAAATCGTGATCCTGGGCGGAAGCGTTGCGCTCAAGATCGACGGATTTGTCGAAGAAGTCGAAGATCTTGTAAAAGAACAGGTGTTCGATGTTGTCAAACCGTATGTCAATGTACGCAAGTCGACATTGAATGAGGATAGCGGTCTTTTAGGTGCCGGCTATCTCGCGTTCTCGAAAGCGCAATAAAGACAAAAGGCCGGAAGGCCTTTTTTTTCTTCTCATGGTTTACTGAAAGTAATAGATTAATTATAATGATTACGAACAAAATAAAAATACTGAGGAGCAGCTGTATGATTTATATAACAGGCGATATCCACAGGGAACAGGATATCCACAAGATCAATCCAAGAGAATTTGAGGCAGGGAATCATCTGACGCCCGATGACTATGTGATCATCTGCGGGGACTTCGGATGTATATGGGATGGCGGAAGCGGAGACGAATTCTGGCTGAAATGGCTGGCATCGCTGCCGTGGAATACGTTGTTCGTCGATGGAAATCATGAAAACTTTGACGTTTTATCGACATATCCGATCGTGGATTATAAAGGCGGAAAGGCAAGGAAGATCCGCGACAACGTGTATCATCTGATGCGCGGGGAAGTGTATGAGATCGATGGAAGATCGTTTTTTACGTTTGGGGGCGCCTATTCGCATGATCTGATGTACCGCACAGAACATGTCAACTGGTGGAAAAACGAGCTGCCGACCAAAGCGGAGGCGCAAAATGCGCTGAACAATCTCGAAAAGCACGACTGGAACGTGGACTACGTGATCTCTCATGATGTGTACACGTCCCATCCGCTGTCAAAGAAATATGATAGGCCGCTGAGTCCGTATGGACCGGATTATGTGGATATCCATTCGCTGCTCGAGCAGTTCAATAAAAAGCTGCAGTACAAGATCTGGTTCTGCGGGCATTATCATGGCGATTATATTCACTACGATCAGAAAAAGCCATGCATCACATTGTTCAATCATGTGGTCCTGCTCGAGGAGCTGGAAAAATACCTGCCGCTGTTAAAACGGATCGAGTGAACGAAACCCCCATCTTGGGGACTTCTTGCTCAGAGCCGTTAAAAAAGGCCGTCACATTTCGACGGTCAATGGCGTGAACTTAAGGAATTTGTTACCTTATGCGTTCACGCCGTTTTTTTCTTATAGGTTAAATGCTGAGATTCATGAAAAAAGAGCGTAAAAAGCCCCTATCTTTCAATAATGTTCAAAAATTTTTCTATTTTCACAGATTTAAGCTATACTTGAATTGTAATCTTTGCGCAGCCGCCACGAGTGGCTTTACTACCTAATGATCGGTTGTCACATACCCACCATAGCGGCTCGCATGTACTTTCGGATTGGATCTTCCTCCAATCCGATATTTTTTTGTCGGTATTGATATCATAAATCGTCCCCACCTTCTTACGTGTCGTCCCTTTCGGATGAGTATCTTATTGCGGATCGCCTCTTTAATTATTCTGTTGATTGCTGTACTTCGTATCTTCTCCTTCATGATTTTTTCCGCGATCGTAAAGCTATAGAGGATCTGGATGATCTTCTTATAGTTCGGCAGATGTTTTGGAGAGTCTATTCGATCATTGGCAGCGTTGAAAAGAATGCCGGCTATATTAGAAAAGATGACTTTCGCAAAAAACTGGTTCCTGATCAGGATCGGATTTCTGGAATGGACCTGATTGAGCTTCACGTCATTTTTGAGGCGGTCGTAACAGGTCTCGACATCCCATCGTTTGTCGTGATAGAGAGAAAGGATCTCTTCCCGGCTGAATTTGCCGGCAGGCAAACTAGTAAAGTATTCGGCATGTACGTCAACATGCTTATAGACCTTGTACCGCTTCTTATCCTTCTTTCTGATCGCTGTATCTTCCTGCTGATAAGAATAGTCATTTCGCACAAGCCGCAGCAGTACGTCGGGGTCTTCCTGAAAGGACTGTCTGATCTCGGGATCCTTTATTCTCTTTATCCACGGCTTATTCAAGGTCACTGTAAACCGTGCATCCTGGATGGCTTCTGGTATCTCGCCCCTCAGGTCTTTAAAAAAATTATTTTTTGCCCGCACAAGGAAATCAAAACCATGTAAGGCACACCAGCGGAAAAGTTCAACAGAACCATAATATCGATCGGCCAGGATCAGTACTTTCTTTCCTTCCAGAAATGGCAGCAGACGATCCAGGTGTTCTCTCATCATAGGTATCTCAGAAACATTATAAGGTTCCATGATGAAATCCAGGATCTGACAGTTCAGAGGATCATAGGCTGCAGAAATGTGAGCGGAAGGAGCGATGAGCTCTTCCTTCGTACGGCAGGCTTTATTAAGCGGACCTCCAAAAATTTGATTGAGTGCTGGTGATTCGGGCAGCATGACCTTTGAGCCGTCAATGGCAACCAGCAGATAACCTTTATATCGATTTTGTGCAAGTCCAGCTCCATAAAACAGAGAGATCTGCTTTTTCAGAACAGCCTTCCATACGTCATGATTCAGGATCGACTGACGATGGAGGACTGCATTTTTAGAGGGAGGTGCACTCATCTTTTGGAAAATGAAATCAATATCCTCACTAATCGTGCTGCCATGACGGAACAAGCTGAAAAACATAGTAGAGGAAAGAGGCAGTTTTCTAGTTCTGGAAAAAGAATTATTCAGAATCCGGGCATGAGGAAGCAGATGTTCAGAGTTCAGGAACGAAGAAAGAGAATTGAGAGTGTCAGCTATAAGAGCTGCTTTACTACGGCATTTCATCATAGACCAGCTTCGGCTTAGGATTCATGAAAGCGGCTTTGATATAAGGGACCTGAGAATCGTCAAAAAGGCCTAAATTACGCACATTTCTATGGCGCACCTTACCGTTTTCTCTGTAAGTTTCCGTGAGATAGATATAGGAAGTACCAGGCCTGCGCTTATTATTAGAAACAACCTTGACAAACATAATGTCACCTCGCTTTACTATATTCTATCAAATAGAACCATAAATATAATAGCTAAACAACATTTTCTGCTTTACTATTTCATAGATGTAATGAACACAATGTCAATAAAACGAGAAAAAAAGAAAAAAGGCGTAAACCCAATGTCATTAAGTTAGGCGATTTTCGCCTCAGGAAGACTCTCTTATGAGAATAGAGGGTCTTCTTTTTTTCGAGTTTTTTTGTTCAGATGATCTTCGAAATTTCGCAAAAAAACACTTGACAAGCTTTTTCGATGCTTAATTTCATAATCCGAAGGAATTGTAGGAGGTATTTTTTATGAAATCTTATAATTCCTTATGCACTATCCGCCGTCAGTTCGAATCCGCTGTTCAATCCGTTGTCGATGATATCGCCTGTTATTCGTCAGACCCCATTGCCGACTTTTCCAGAAACCGCAAGCTCCCTGCCCGCATCCTCATTCCGTTGATCATCCAGATGGGTTCCGCTTCTTTGCCGACCGAACTTGCCAACTTCTTTGATGATCCTAAATTCTCTGTCACCGCTTCTGCTTTCTGCCAGCAGCGCAGCAAGCTGGATCCCGAAGCTTTTCTGCATATCCTTCATCTCATGTCTTTTTCCCGTTCTCCTTCTTTGCTTAAAGGATATCATGTATTAGCCATGGATGGATCGGATGTCAATATCCCTTTTGACCCTGATGATGAAGAGACCTTATGCCAGACCGGCTCGGCACGTCCGTTCTCCCAGCTTCATCTCAACGCCCTCTATGATTGTCTCAACGATCTCTTCCTGGATGTTTCGATCGACTCGTCCCGCAAGACGGGCGAATGTGCCGCTCTGAAAAGGCTGATCCGTGATCATCGGTATCCGGCCGGATCGATCATCTGTGCCGACCGGGGATTTGAAAACTATGAGCTGTTCGCTTTCTGTATGGAGAACGGCCAGAAGTTTGTGATCCGCTGCAAGGATATCCGATCGAACGGTATTCTTTCTACTTTTGAGCTGCCGGATAGCGAATTTGATCAGAAGATCAAACGGATCCTGACAAGAAAACAGACCAATGAAGTGAAAGAACATCCTGAGCTGTACAAATATTTTGCATGGAATATCAATTTCGAATATATGCCAAAAGGCGGAGCCGAAGAATATCCAATTGAATTCCGGGTCGTCAGGATCGAGGTGAAAAAAGGAGAATACGAGTGCCTGATAACGAACCTGCCGCCAGAGAAGTTCTCTCTCGATGATCTGAAAGAGCTGTATCATCTGCGGTGGAACGAAGAAGTGGGATTCCGAAAGCTGAAATACACGATCGGGATGCTTGATTTTCATTCGAAGAAAAGAAAATTCATCCGCCAGGAAATCTATGGTGCACTGATCCTCCATAATCTGGCCGCGCTGATGATCCATGCGGTGCCGATCGAACAGAAGAAAGAGAGGAAGTACGAATATAAAGCCAATTTCAGCATAGGAACGACAAACATCAAAAAGTTCCTGAAAAGAAAGATCGGAGCCAGGGAGCTGGAAGAAAGGATCAAAAAAGGTCTGATCCCAATCAGACCAGACCGCTGTTACAAACGGAATATGAGAGCGCAGCGAGTACATGCATTCCAGCATAGACCGGCATAACAGCCACTTAAAAACAGTGATATTTTACATCACAAATGGGACAAATAGCAATTTTTTTAAGAAGAAAAAATTGTCTTTTCGTCGTGCACCGGAAAAAAAGAAAGCTCCGGGTCTCATTTGACCTGAAGCTTAACTTAATAAGGATATCATGCGTTAAGTTCGATGATCCATCTAACTTAATGACATTGGGCGTAAACCTAAGATAATTCTTAAGTTCACGCCATTGGCCGTCACATTTCGACGGTCTTTTTCCATGCCTGACGGATCAGAAAACGCACTTTCATGCCATCTTCTTCATATTGTGTTTCCAGTATATTGGCATAAGCTCTCAGCTTCTGCTGCCGTTCGAAATCGTTGAATGCGACAAAAAGCTCTTCCTCGGCCCAGGGGCCGTATAGCTGTTCGCAGACCTGATCGATCAGAAATTCCACATCGTTTGAAGACAGGGCGCTGATATATACATTCCCGTTTTCGAGCGCAGGATGATGGATCTCGGTCTTGTCGCACTGATTGTACACGACGAGCCGGTCGATATGCGACGCGTGGATGTCTTCGAGCGTTTCGAGAGTCGTTTTCATATTGTCCAAATATCTTGGGCTGGACGCATTGACGATCTGCAGGATACAGCTGGCATAGCGGATATCCTCGAGCGTGGAATGAAAAGCCTGGACCAGCTCGTGAGGAAGGTCTTCGAGAAAGCCGACCGTGTCAGCGAGCAGAAAGGATTGCCCGTATGGCAGTTCGATGATCCGTACGGATGTGTCGAGGGTCGCAAACAGCAGGTCTTCCTGGAATACCTGTTTGGTCTCGCTGCGTCCGGAAAGAGAAAGCATCTTGTTCATGAGCGTCGATTTGCCGGCGTTTGTATAGCCTGCCAGCGCCACGATCGGCAGGTTCGATCTCAGCCGGTTCGAGCGCTGCGTTTCTCTTTGTCTGGACAGTTTCTTTAATTCCTTATTGATCTGGGCAATACGGGTCTTGATGAGCCGTTTGTCGAGCTGGAGCTGTTTTTCTCCCGCTCCGCGGTTTGTCACGCCGCCCCTTTGCCTTGTCAAATGGACATTCGTGCCGATCAGCCGGTTCATCTGCCGCTGCAGCTGGGCCGATTCGATCTGCAGCCTGGCTGCCGCGCTTCTTGCTCTTTCCATAAAGATCTGCAGGATCAGATCGGTGCGGTCGAGCACCTGCCGGTCGAAAATGTTTTCGAGCTCGCGCACCTGCATGACGCTCAGATCGGTCGAGAAAACGATCGTGTCGATCGGCTGTTCGTCGGCAAGATAGAGAGCGATTTCCTCGCATTTTCCTTTTCCGATATACGTGGAGCGCGAGACAGCTTTCACATTTTGATAAAAGGTGTTTTTTATTTGGATGCCGGCCGTTCTCAAAAGGTCGTACATTTCTTCTTTTTGTTCGTCAGTTTCTTCTTTGCAGAAGACAAGGATTGCGTTCATATGGATCCTCCTGTTTTTATTATAGGAAAAAACAGGAATTTTGCATTAAAAAAGCCATCCGCAGATGGCTGTAAGGATGTTAATCGTCGAGATCGATAATATCGCCCAGATTATCCTTGATCGTTTTTTCGAGCGTGTCGAACGAGTTATTGAAACGCATCTGATCGTTTTCGTTCAACGGCAGGCACATGATCTCCACTGCACCATTCGATCCGACAACCGTCGGGGTTCCGATGAAGTATCCGGAACGTCCGTACTGTCCTTCCTGATAGCTTGATACAGGCAGGATGCAGCGTTCGTTGTTGAGCACTGCGCTGACGATACGGCGAAGAGCCAGACCGATACCGTAATAAGTCGCTTTTTTGAGATCGATGATCTTGTAGGCTTTATCGCGTACGTCAATATAGATTTCCTGAAGCTCTTTCAGGGAAATATTGTGTTCGTCCAGATACTCGAGCAAAGACTTGCATCCGATATATGTATGGATCCAAGGGGCGAAGCTGGAATCGCCGTGTTCGCCCATGATATAGGCGTGGATATTGCTGTCGGCAAAACCGAGGAACTGGGATAAAGCGTGGCGCAGACGGGCTGTATCAAGAACTGTACCGGAACCGATCACATGGTTTTTAGGCAGTCCGCTCGTTTTCCATGCCACATAGGTCATGATATCGACCGGATTGTTGGCAACGATCAGGATCCCGTTGAATCCGTTTTCTTTCAGGGAAGTACATACGCCTTTCGTGATATTGGCATTGATCTTGACCAGCTCAAGACGCGATTGTCCCGGTTTCTGGGCAGCACCAGCTGTCAGGACGACAATGTTCGTGTCTTTTGCGTCCGCGTACGTGCCGGCTGTGACCTTCATTTTCGTGTCAGCGTAAACGAGACCGTCATTGAGATCCATCATTTCTCCGCGTGCTTTGTCCTGATTGACATCCACCAGAACGAGCTCGTCGATACCGCGTTCGTTCAGCAGCGAATAAGCGAACGACATTCCGACAAACCCTGTTCCGACCAGCATAATTTTTCTTTTTGTTATTTTTTCAGATTCCATGATTATACTAATCCTCCTATAAATTTATTATAAACATTCGGTTTTCCAGAGTAAATAAACGCTTTCATTTTTTTGGAATGCGACATCAAAAAAAGCCCTTTACGTAACGTAAAAGGCATAGATGTTTTATTGCGTTTGCTGATTCAGGACGACCTGAACAGTTTTCTGCTGTCCATTGCGCTCGATCACGATATCCACGGTATCGCCGATCTTGTGACGGCGAAGAAGGGCTTTCACTTCTGCGGCTGAATTGACTTCCTGGCCATCGAACGACACGATGCGGTCATTGACCTCGATACCGGCCTTCTGCGCAGCGCCGCCATCGAGGACCTGTACCACGTAGACACCGGTAGGGTACTGGCTGTTGCGGTATGTTTCCTCATGATCATACAAGCTGACATTCAATGCCGGACGGGAAGTGACCGAACCATTTTGAATGAGCTCGTCGAGGATGTCGACCGCGTCGCTGATCGGGATCGCGAACCCGAGTCCTTCGATGCCTGCCGCGCTCTGCTTGGCATTGACGATACCGATCAGATTTCCTGAAGCGTCGAACAGGCCGCCTCCCGAATTGCCAGGATTGATCGCCGCATCGGTCTGCAGCAGGGTCATGGTTTCGTTTTCGATCGTGATCTCGCGATCGAGCGCAGAAATAATGCCTGTTGTCACGGTTCCTCCTAATGAGCCGAGCGGATTGCCGATCGCGATCGCGATATCGCCGACTTTCAGATCGTTGGAGTTGCCGAACTGTACCGGAGGAAGATCGGTGGCGTCCACTTTGATCACGGCCAGATCGGTCTGGGAATCGGTTCCGATCAGCCGGGCATCGTATTCGGCACCGGTAATGGTCTTGACCTTGATGCTCGACGCATCTTCGATCACATGGTTGTTGGTGATGATGTAGCCGTCCTCGCTCATGATCACGCCGCTGCCTGCGCCCTGCTGCACGTATTGCGCGAACGGATTGTTGCCGCTCGATGCGGTTTCGGTCGTGATCTCCACGACAGACGGACGACAGATATCGACCACGCTGCTGACATCCACGGCTTCGATGGATGAGGAATGGCCCGATGAATTGTTCTGGCCGATCTGAACAGACGGTTTCTGATCGTTTCGGGATGCGAGCTGATAACCGAAATATCCGCCTGCAATCCCGGCTGTGCCGCAGACTGCGGCAAGCGCGATGATCCCGACCGCTTTCAGGCCGGTATGGCTTTTCTTTTTGAACTGCGGCGGGGTCGTATTGTATTTATTGTTCATAATAATTCTCCTTATACATGGTTCTATTTTACAATAATTACTGAAATATGGCGGTCTGAATGAACCTGAAATGATCGATTTTCCGACGTTTTTGGCGAAATGAGGAAAAATGCCATAAAACCACTAAAAAGATGGTATAATATTTTCGAATTATAAGCATTTGTTAGGAGGTTTAACATGGCTGAAATTAAAAAGACAGCAAATCCAGCATCAGAGCCTGCAAAGGCTGTGAAGAAAGAGGAAAAAGCAGCAAATGAAACGGCAGCAACGAAGACTAAGCCGGCGCCAAAGAAAACTGCAAAAAAAGCAGCAGCGACGACTACAAATAAAGCAGCAGCGAAAAAAACGGCTGAAAAAGCAGCTGAAGCACGAGCTGAAAAGCCTGCTGTGGCAGAAACTAAAAACGCTGATGAAGCAGCAAAAAACACCGGCAAAACCGTCAGTGCCGCTCAATCAGAAGCAGGCAAACCAGCAGCTAAGACTGCTGAGGCTGCAGCAGACGCAGAAGTAAAGACAGAAAAGAAGGCCCCTGCCAGGAAGACGGCGGCGAAAAAAGCGCCTGCCAAAAAAGCAGCAGCGAAAAAGGCGGCACCGAAAAAGGAAGCAGCGCCTAAGGAAGAAAAAACCGCTGTAAAAGAAGAAGCAAAAGAAACACCTGCGGCAGACGCAGAAGCAAAGGCGGAAAAGAAGGCCCCTGCCAGAAAGACGGCGGCGAAAAAAGCGCCTGCCAAAAAAGCAGCAGCGAAAAAGGCGGCACCGAAAAAGGAAGCAGCGCCTAAGGAAGAAAAAACCGCTGTAAAAGAAGAAGCAAAAGAAACGGTCATCGTTCAGGACGAGGCGGCAGAAAAAGCGAAGGAAGCGGCAGTCGATGCGCCGAAAGCGGAAGAAGTAACCATTACCGAGATCAAAGAGGAACCAAAAAAATCGATGGCTTCCAAAGAAGAAAAGACGGCAGCCTACAATGCGTTCTCTACAGATACACTGCTTGAAATGGCTTCCGAGCTTGGTTTGAAGAAAACGGCGGATGATCTGAAAGCGTTGATGAAGGAAGACAGCGACCTGGCAGAAATCGCGGATGAACTCGCAAAGGATGCAGAAAAAGCCGATGATTTCACATTCGAGGACGATGGATACGATATCGACATTCTTCCGGTGCTCGTTGCCCGCATCTATGATTCGATCGATTTCTCTCTCGTCAATCCGAAAACGCTCAAGGACCGGATCAATGCGGCGCTTGCGCTCGAATTGACAGGCGATGCGCTGGCGGATACGGACGTTTACAACACATTGTTCGATACCGTGCGCGAAGTTCTCATGATCGCTCAGCAGAACAACATCCACGGCGTACAGCAGATCAACGATACCGTTCTTGCCGATGTGCCGGCTCTTGTCGTGAAATTCATGGATGTCGCTTATAACGTGCTCAAGACATGGCAGTACAACGATGTGAAATATTATGAAGGATTTATTTATTCCGTGCTTTCACAATTTGAAGAACTGCACCAGTCGTTAGGAACAAGAGCGATGATGGATGTTGCGGATCAGCTCATCCTGCACGGCGACTACGGTCTGGGCGACGCGAACTACCGGTATATTATCCGCGAAAATGCGATCAAGGATATGATCTATTTCCGATTCGCATCCATCTATCGTGATCTCGACCGCGATAAAGCCCGCGCGATCGCGCATGAAGCGCTGCAGTGGGTCGATGGACGCTATGATTACTATCAGGCGATCGTAGATATTTTGAACAGCTAAGATCCATTCGTGATGAAGGACAGGCCGATCAAAGGCCGGTCCTTTTTTTGTCATGATTTTTTTCTTGATTTTTTTTGAAAAATGTATATAGTTAAAAATACTTGTATTTAAGGAGGTACCATGAGCGCAAATAAAATTCCGGAATGGGTCCTGCACTGCCTTGATCAGTATGGCAACTGTGCATGCGGGCGAACGATCACAAAAAAACTTGGGAAAGACACACTTCTTGAAGAACTGGAAGCTGCCGGATATCCATGTGAGCTGGAGATCCTCGCTGATCAGAAAGACAAAAGCCAGTTTCCTAAAGAGGGAACGTATATCATTACGTTGAAAAATCGTCAGATTTTGTTCGAAATGCGATAACCGTCAATCGAGATACATGCTGCTTCGGCAGCTTTTTTTTGCGCAGAAAAGCGTGCAGCCTTCGGGATGCACGCTGTTTCTCTCATTCTCTACTTTTTGTTCAGATGATCAATGATCTCCTCTACGAACTGTGTGGTCGTGCTCTGGCCGCCAAGATCAGGCGTAAGCACTTTTCCTTCTTCAAATACCTGATCCAGGGCATGACGGATCGTGTCTGCGCATTCCTTCTGATCGATATCATCGAGCATCATGCACGCAGAAAGCAGAAGTGCCGTCGGATTCGCGATATTTTTTCCCGCAATATCCGGCGCGCTGCCATGCACCGCCTCATACATCGCGTGATCATCGCCCAGATTGCAGCTAGGCAGCAGGCCGAGACCGCCGATCAGACCGGAAGTCAGATCGGAAACGATATCCCCGTACAGATTCGGCATGACCATCACGTCAAAGCGTTCCGGATGCATGACCAGATTCATGCATGCAGCATCCACGATCATCGAATCCGCTTCGATCTGCGGATACTCCTTGGCAGTCTCCTCAAAAATACGAAGGAACATGCCGTCGCTTTTTTTCAGGATATTTGCTTTGTGGACACACGTCACCTTTTTTCTCCCGTTTTCCATGGCATATTCAAAGGCTTTGCGGATGATGCGCTCGCTTGCCTTTCTTGTGATGCGTTTGATCGCATGCACCGTGTTTTCGTCAATTTCCTCTTCCTCGCCGATATACAGATCCTCCGTATTTTCGCGTACCGTGACCACATCCACGTTGTCGAAGCGGTTATCAAGAGCCGGATTGGTCCTGGCTGGACGGATATTGGCCCAGAGATCGTATTTGAGCCGGAGCGTGACATTCAGGGAACGGAATCCTTTGCCGATCGGCGTCGTGATCGGCGCCTTC
This sequence comes from Erysipelotrichaceae bacterium OPF54, assembly GCA_022834735.1. Lineage (GTDB taxonomy): Bacteria > Bacillota_I > Bacilli_A > Erysipelotrichales > Erysipelotrichaceae > Dubosiella. The sequence goes on along the minus strand of BQKD01000001.1, from coordinate 2,102,862 downwards.
AAAAGGATCCTGTTCTTTTCGAAGCTTTTCAATCCCGCTTCCGGAATAAATTCTCCGGTTTTTTCGAACATGGCCGCACCGACATCGAAGACTTCATAGTTCAACGGGGCACCGGCAGCGTTCAGGATCTCAAGAACGGCTTCCGTGATTTCCGGGCCGATCCCGTCTCCTCTAAATACTGTGATTGTCTGATTCATTGATTTCCTTCCTCTCTCCTACATAAATATTTGCCGGCCGGATCAGCTTGCGGTTGGACTGCCTGTTTTCAAGGTGATGGGCGATCCATCCGGCCGTTCGCGAAATGGCAAACAGAGCCGTATATAAACAAGGCTCGATCGAAAGCATACGGTAGGCAAAGCCCGAATAAAAATCCACATTCGCGCAGCAGTCGATCCCTTTGACACGCTTCATCGCTTTTTTGGCCGCCTGCTCGAAATGATCGAAAAGGATAAATTCATCCATCTTTCCCTGTTCCGCAGCCAGCTTGCGGCATTCCTCTTTGATCAGTACGGCCCGGGGATCGCTCTTTGTGTAGATCGCATGACCGATCCCGTAAATCAGCCCCGACCGGTCATACGCTTCTTTGGCCAGCAGTTTATACGCAATGCATTCCAGCTTTTCGTCATCCCAGCCATTTCTGCACTGTTCCAGGATCATCTCGCACTGACCGCTCATTTTTTCCGCCGCCCCGCCATGGCGCGGACCTTTCAGGGAACCGATGGCAGCACTGATGCAGGAATAGATATCTGTGCCTGTACTTGTGATCACGACATTGGCGAACGTGGAATTGTTCCCTCCGCCATGATCCGCATGAAGCATGAGCAGAGTGTCCATGACCCGCGCTTCCTGCATCGTATACTCGGTGCTTCTGCGTGCCAAGGCCAGGATGTTTTCCGCCAGGCCTTTGTCCGGAAGCGGATATTTCGCAAAACAGTGGTGATGATAATTTGAAAAAACGAACAACGGAATGCTTCCCAAAATGGAAATCCCTTTGCTCATCCTTTCTTCGAGCGAATCGAAATCCGGATCCGGATCATTGCCATACAGCTTCAGGATCTCGATCTGCAGGGCGTTGAGCAGATTGCTCGTCTCGTATTCCGCGTTGATAAAATCCGTGTTGATCTGCTCGTGCAGGCCGGTGCGGAAGATCTCGCGCTCCTGCGCGGAAGGAAGGCGTCCGAAGATCAAAAGAAATGCGGTTTCCTCATAACCGCAGATTGTATCCTCTGGCTGTCTGGCGACAAGATCGCTTACCGAATATCCGCGGTAGATCAGCTGCCCGTCGATATCATGCTTGTGACCGTGGATCATCTGGTAGCCCACCACATCGCAGATCTTGGTCAGTCCCACCTTGACACCTGTCCCGTTTTCATTTCTCAGACCTTGTTTTACTCTGTATCGGGCGTAGAGCGAGGGGTCGATCCGGTTATCCTCCATCGCTACGCGATATATCTCTTTCAGTTCTTTCATAGGAATCCTTTCATTTGTTTTCACATTATAGCATAAAAATTTTCAAAATCTTTCAAAATTTGCTATAATCGAGGACGTGAGGTGAACATATGAAAACTTTAGCTCAAAAAATACTCGATGCGCATGTAGTCAGCGGGACCTTGAAAGCTGGCGAACAGGTCGAGATCATCATGGATCAGACGTTGACACAGGACGCGACAGGCACGATGGCATATATGCAGCTTGAAGCGATGGGGATCGGACAGGTAAAGACCGAGCTCTCCGTAAGCTATGTAGATCATAACACTCTTCAAAGTGGATATATGAATGCGGACGACCATGCCTATCTGCAGAGTGTCGCCGCCAAACACGGAATATACTTTTCAAAAGCCGGCAACGGGATCTGCCACCAGCTTCATCTGGAACGCTTTGCAAAACCTGGAAGGACGCTGATCGGTTCCGATTCTCATACGCCGACCGGAGGCGCGATGGCCATGATCGCCATCGGAGCCGGGGGACTGGATGTCGCCAAAGCAATGGCCGGCATACCGTACCGGATCACCTACCCGAAGATCTGCCAGGTGCGGCTGAGCGGAAAGCTGGCTCACGGCGTCAGCGCCAAGGATATCATCCTCGAGCTGCTGCGCAGGGAAAGCGTCAAAGGCGGAGTCGGGAAAATTTACGAATACACCGGAGAAGGGGTGTGCACCTTGAGCGTGTATCAGCGCGCCACCATCACGAATATGGGAGCGGAGCTTGGGGCCACGACCTCGATTTTTCCCAGCGACGAAACGACCCGGGAATTTCTTGTCCGCCAGCAGCGTGAAGAGGATTTTATTCCTCTTGCAGCCGATGAGGGCGCCGAATACGACGAGACGATCGAGATCGATCTGAGCACCCTTCACCCGGCCGCTGCATGTCCGAATTCGCCGGACAATGTTCTAAGCGTGGCATCTCTGGCCGGAAAAAAGGTGGATCAGGTGGCGATCGGTTCGTGCACCAATTCAGGCTATGAAGATCTGATGAAAGTCGCCTCGATCCTGAAAGGCAGGACGATCGCGCCCAATGTATCGCTTGTTATTTCGCCCGGATCGAGGCAGGTCATGCGCAAGCTGATAAAAAACGGCGCATTCGCGACCTTCGTGGATGCAGGTGCCCGGATCCTTGAATGCACGTGCGGTCCATGCATCGGCATGGGGCAGTCCCCGAAAAGCGACGGGGTGTCGCTAAGGACGTTTAACCGCAATTTCTACGGCCGCAGCGGCACATTGTCCGCCGAAGTGTACCTCGTATCTCCGGAAACCGCTGCCGCAAGCGCGATCACCGGCGTGTTCACGGATCCGGCAACGCTTGAATACGACGATCAGTTCGAAACGGAACCTTCATACGTGGACGATTCGCTCATTTATGCGCCGGCAGACGATCCGGAGCAGGTCGAGGTCATCTTCGGACCGAACATCAAGCCCCTTCCAATCAATGATGCGCTCGAAAACACATTTGAGAAAAAGATCGTTATCAAGCTCGAGGACAACATCACGACCGATCACATCGCGCCGGCAGGCGCCAAGGTGCTTCCATACCGTTCGAATATCGAAAAGCTTTCCACATTCGTGTTTGAAAACAATAAAAAAGATTTTTATAAGGTATGCAATGAGCATAACGGCGGGATCATCGTGGCCGGTGAAAACTACGGGCAGGGGTCATCGCGCGAACATGCTGCCCTGGCCCCGATGTTCCTGGGCGTAAAGGCTGTGATCGCCAAAAGCTTTGCCCGTATTCACCTGGCCAACCTGATCAATTTCGGGATCATCCCGTTCGTATTTGCCGATAAGGCGGATTACGACCGTATCGATGATCTGGACGATCTCGTATTTGAAAATGTTCATGGACTGGCGAACGACGTCAATTTTATCGTGTATGACAGGACCAAGGATATCCGCATCCCGGTCGTGGCCCAGATCAGTCCAGCCGATTTCGAACTGCTCAAATACGGCGGCGCACTGAATTATATTCGCAGCACACAGGACACGATCCTTGACAAATGAAGACGAAAAGCTTAATCTAAGCATAAAATTTGAACTGCTATGACAGGAAAGAGTAGGACTGCGCGGTTTATAGAGACTTCCCGGCAGGTGAAAAGAGAAGAGCCAGACAATCTGAACCACATCCTCGAGCAGTATTTCCGAACCATCGAACGATGCAGTAGGAAATAACGGCCGCGGCCGTTATCCCGCATAGAGTATGTTTGTACTCGCCGAGGTATCAGCCGCGAGGCTGGCACGAAATAAGGTGGAACCACGTAAGTTTAGCTTTCGTCCTTTAGGATGAAAGCTTTTTTTGTAAAAAGGAGAGCAAAATGAATCAGATCCAGCTGCCTGCAGGCTTCCGGGATACCATTCTGGAAGAATGCACGAAAAAAAACAGGATAGAAAACACATTGAACCGGGTATTCGAATCGTACGGATACGAACAGATCATGACCCCGGCTATCGAATTTTATCAGACGTACGCCAAAGCCTTTCATCATCTTGATGAAAGGGATATGATCAAATTTTTTGATAAATCGCAGAATATCCTCACCTTGCGTATGGATATGACTGTGCCGATCGCACGCGCCGTAACGACCCGTTATCAGGATAAGAACGGACCGTTCCGTCTGCATTACTGCGCCAATGTATATAAAGTGAAATCCTCGCTGGCAGGAAAACGAAGCGTCATGACCGACTGCGGGGTCGAACTGATCGGCCTGGACGCAGGCAGCGATCTCGAAGTGCTGACCTGCGCGCTCGACGGGCTCGAAGCCCTGGATCTGAAAGGCTACCTGCTCGAGATCGGAACGGTCCGCTTTTTTGAGGAAGCGTGCCGGCATGCCGATCTAAGCGAACAGCAGCGCAGGACACTAGCCGACCTGATCGACCGCAAAAGCATGGTCGAGCTCAAGGATTATTTGAACGAGCTGCCGCTTCGCCCGACGGAAAAACAGTTTTTCCTTGCCCTGCCGCTGCTTGGAGGCGACCAGAGCATCCTTGATACGGCGTACGCTTTGTCCTTTGCCCCGTCTTTAAAGGAGATCGTTGTCGGGCTCAAGAAGCTTGCCGTGCAACTGAATGAGCTTGGATATGGCGAGCACATCTGCTTTGATCTAGGCAAGATCGCCCACCTTGACTATTACACGGGCATCATTTTTGAAGGTTTCGTTCAGGGGGCCGGGACAAGCGTGCTCAGCGGCGGACGATATGACAGCCTGCTCAAAGTGTTCGGCTGCGATCTGCCGGCCTGCGGCTTTTCGTTCAAGGTCGAAGAGCTCATGGATCAGATCGAAACCGCAGAGCGCAAAAAGAAAGTGCAGGTCGTATACGGGGAGAACAAAAAGCTCGAGGCGATGAAGCTGGCTGCCGCGCTGCGCAAGGAACACGCCGTGGAACTCGTTCCCGGCTTTGCCGATGAGGTGATCGTAAAGGAGGTCGATGCATAATGCTTTCGATGGCACTGACAAAAGGAAGGCTGGAAAAAAACACAGTCGCCATGCTCGATGAGTGCGGATACGGCACAGAGGCCCTCAAAAACAAAGGCCGCGCCCTCGTATTCAAGGACACAAAAAAAGATCTGGAATACTTTCTTGTCAAAGCGAATGACTGCATCACGTATGTGGAACATGGTGTGGCGGATGTCGGCGTGGTCGGCAAGGACACGCTGCTCGAAGGCGGCAAGGATTATTACGAGCTGCTCGATCTGGAAATCGGAAAATGCCGGTTCATCGTTGCCTCGCTTCCGCAAAACGATCTCTTCAACAAAACAGGCCAGATCAAGATCGGCACCAAGTATCCTAAAGTCGCCAGAGACTATTTTCTCCAGCGCGGAATGGATGTGGAAATCATCAAGATCGACGGATCCGTTGAGCTTTCGCCACTGCTTGGCCTTTGCGACGGGATCGTCGATATCATGGAAACCGGAACGACACTCCGCGAAAACGGGCTTGTCGTTCTCGACACCGTCTGTCCGATCAGCGCCAGGCTGATCGTCAATAAAGCTTCTTTCCGCTTAAAACGGCAGGAAGTGCTCGATCTGATCGCAGATCTGGAAAGTGTGGTAATGAAAAATGCTGAAACCGATCAATAAGAACGATTCACAGACGCTCGCCAAATATGTCAGCGAGCGGATACAGGAAATATCTGCCGACATCCTGCTCACGGCAACCGATATCATCGAGCAGGTGCGCACACAGGGCGACGACGCACTGCTGGCACTGACAAAAAAATTCGACAGGACCGAGCTCGCCTCGCTGCAGGTGAGCGAACAGGAGCTCGATCAGGCCATTGCTCGGTGCGATCCGGCCTTTATGGACGCGATGCGTCAGGCAAAGAAAAATATCGAGTTTTATCATAAAGCCCAGAAGCAGAACTCGTTCCTGCTTCAAAAGGAAATGAACATCTATTTGGGACAGCGTGTCATTCCGCTCGATTCGGTCGGCATTTATGTGCCGGGCGGCCGGGCCCAGTATCCGAGCAGCGTGCTCATGAACGCGATCCCGGCTCATGTGGCCGGGGTGAGACGTATTGTCATGGTCACGCCGCCAGGACCGGACGGCACGATCCATCCGAATATCGCGTTTGCGGCCAGGCTGGCAGGAGTAGACGAAATATACAAAGTCGGCGGAGCGCAGGCCATCGCGGCCCTGGCGTACGGAACGCAGACCATCAAGCCGGTCGATAAAATTGTCGGTCCCGGAAATATTTATGTAGCAGCTGCCAAAAAGCTCGTATTCGGGAAAGTGGACATCGATATGATCGCAGGGCCGAGCGAGATCCTCGTCATTGCCGATGAAGGGGCCGATCCCGAATTTGTCGCAGCCGACCTGCTCTCGCAGGCCGAACACGATCCGATGGCCTGCTCGATCCTGATCGCATTGAGCGGCGAGAAAGTGGAGGCGGTCAATAAGGCGCTGCGCAGACAGAGCACCGTATTGCCGAAAAGAGAAATTGTCGAACAGTCGCTCGCATCGCACGGCCACAGCATCGTTGCCGATTCGATCGAAGAAGCGATCGATATTTCCAATCAGATCGCGCCGGAGCATCTTGAACTGATGATCAAGGATCCGATGAGCTATCTTGGCCTTGTCCGACATGCCGGCAGCGTGTTCCTTGGCTATTATACGTGCGAAAGCATCGGCGACTACTTTGGAGGAACGAACCATGTGCTGCCGACCAGCGGAACAGCCCGGTTCTCCAGCGCGCTTGGCGTCGACAGTTTTATCAAAAAGTCGAGCTATCTTCATTACTCCAGAGAAGCGCTGGACGCGTACGGCGCTATGATCGTGAAGATGGCGCAGGAGGAGCGGCTCGATGCGCACGCCAATGCCGCCAAAGTAAGGATGGAAGCGTATGACAGCGAGTGAAAAAAAGGTCAGTGCCTATCAGAGCCATGATCACAGCGGGATCCTGCTCAATGCCAATGAGCTGTCCGACAATGTGGATCAGGCTGTCATGGAGGAAATCCTGCAGGCTATGCCGGATGTGCTGTTCAACCGCTATCCAGACAATGAATACACGAAGCTGAAGGAAAGCTATGCGCAGCTTGCCGGCGTCGAGCCGGATATGGTGCTGTGCGGCAACGGAAGCGATCAGATGCTCGGGCTGCTGATCGGCTGCGCCATTTCGAAAGGGAAGACGCTCGCTACGCTCGAACCGGATTTCGGAATGTACGATTACTATGTATCGATGCATGACGGGCAGATGAAAAAGTATGCGGTCGAGCCGGATCAGCCGTTCGATATGAACGCTTTTATCACCTTCTGCCAGGACTGCGATATGATCCTGTTTTCCAACCCGAACAATCCGACCGGCAACATTGTCACGAAAGAGCAGATCCGTCAGCTTCTTGAAAGCGTAACGGATATTCCGGTCGTGATCGACGAGGCATACATGGATTTTGCGGATGAAAGCGTCATTCCGCTCTTGAACGAATACAAAAACCTGTTCGTGACCCGGACACTTTCCAAAGCGTATGGAGCAGCCGGCATTCGTCTCGGCTTCCTTCTTGGCTGCGCAGACAATATCCGAAAGCTCGATGCGCTCAATGTGCCGTATTCTGTATCGCGCACAAGCGAAAGGATCGGCCGGATCCTGCTCGATCATGCTAAGGAATACGAGCAGAAAACAGAGCGCACAAAGCAGCGCCGCGATGCGATGGTGCGCTTTGGCAAAGAGCTCGAGCACATCACGATCTTTCCTTCGCACGCCAATTTCGTGCTCGTGCAAAGCGAAAGGATCGATCGTATCCTGGATGCGATGACAAAAGAACACGTCGTGATCCGGGAATATAAGGGAAAACCGTACTGCCGGATCACGATCGGCAGCGAAAAGGAAAATAAACTGGTAGCAGACATTTTAAGAAAGGTGGATCAGGATGCGTGAATCGACTGTACGCAGAAAAACAAAAGAAACAGAAATCGAAGCGTTGCTGAATCTGGAAGGGGACGGCCGGTCCGATATCCAGACCGGGATCGGCTTCTTCGATCACATGCTGGATCTGTTCGCGTTCCATTCCGGATTTGATCTGGTCATGAAAGCGAAAGGCGATCTGGAAGTGTGCGATCATCATACGATCGAGGACTGCGGGATCGTGCTGGGCATGATGATCAAAGAGGCGCTTGGCAGCAAGCGGGGCATACACCGCTACGGAACATTTATGATGCCTATGGATGAAACCTTGTGCCATGTCGCTCTGGATATGAGCGGCCGGCCGTATCTTGTGTTCAATGCGGAATTCAAAAGGGAGAATATCGGGGAGTATTCCACGGAAATGACCGAGGAATTCTTCCGGGCCGTGGCCATGAACTGCGGCATGACCCTTCACATCAATGTGCTGTACGGAACGAACGATCATCATAAAGCGGAAGCGATCTTCAAGGCGTTCGGCCGGGCGCTGAAGGAAGCGGTCCGGATCGATTCCGACCGGATCGTATCAAGCAAGGGGGTGCTGGAATGATCGGTATCATCGATTACGGGATGGGAAACCTGCACAGCGTCAAAAACGCATGCAGCCATTTAGGTCTGGACTGTCTCGTTTCAAACGACAAGGCTGTTCTCGAATCGTGCGACCGCCTGATCCTTCCAGGTGTCGGCGCGATCAAGGACTGTATGGAAACACTGGAAAAAAGAGATCTGACCGGCTGGATCAAAGTGCAGGTGCAGGAAAAGAAGACACCGCTTTTAGGGATCTGTCTGGGCATGCAGGCCCTGTTCGATTCGAGCGAGGAAAACGGGGGCGTGCGCTGTTTCGGATTTCTGAAAGGAAAAGTCGTATTCATGGATGAAACGGATATCCGCGTCCCGCATATTGGCTGGAATTCACTGGAGTGGAAGAACCGCGGTATTTATGTGCCGGTCGAACCGGGCTTTGTATACTATGACCATTCGTATTACGGAGTTGGTCTGGATCCGGATGATCTGATGGCGTATTCTCATTACGGCAATCTGATCATTCCCGGACTCGTGAAAAAAGGAAATGTGGTTGGAACGCAGTTCCATCCCGAAAAGAGCGGAAAGGTCGGCCTGTCGATCCTGGAAGCGTTTGGAAAGGGGATCTTATGATCGTAATACCGGCAATCGATCTGCTGGACGGCAAACCGGTCCGGCTGTATCAGGGTGACTACAATAAAGACGAGCAGGTGGGAGGCGATGCGCTCGAGATCGCCAGGCAGTTCAAGGCGGACGGCGCACAGTATCTGCACGTGGTCGATCTGAACGGAGCGAAAAAAGGAGAACGGATCCATTACGACCTCATTGCAGAGATCATCCGCAGCACAGGAATGAAGGTCGAGGTGGGTGGCGGCATCCGCACCATGAAAGATATCAAAGCGTATCTGGATCGGGGCGCACAGCGTGTCATTTTAGGGACGGCTGCTCTGAACGACCGCGATTTCCTTGTCGAGGCGCTCGATACGTATAAAGACCATATTGCGGTGGGCATCGACTGCAAGGACGGGATGGTGTGCGCTTCGGGATGGCTCGAACAAAGCACGGTCGACTATATCGATTTCGCGATCGATATGGAACAGCTTGGCGTGAAAACGATCATCTTTACGGATATTTCGAAGGATGGCACGCTGGCAGGACCGAATCTGGATATGCTGGAGAAACTGAAAAAACACGTTTCGATGAACATTATCGCTTCGGGCGGTGTCAAGGATATCGAAGATATCGAGGATCTGGCCCAGCTTGAGGTGTATGGAGCGATCGCAGGCAAGAGCCTGTATGCAGGGACACTGGATCTGAAGGAAGCCATCGAAGTGGCCAAAGGAGAAACAGCATGCTGACAAAACGGATCATTCCGTGCCTGGATGTCAAGGACGGCACGGTAGTCAAAGGAGTCAATTTCGTAGGACTGAAGGAGCTGGGCGATCCGGTCGAATATGCGAGAAAATATTACGAGGCTGGTGCCGATGAGCTTGTCTTCCTCGACATCACGGCGACCCATGAGCGCAGGAAAACGATCAGAGAGCTCGTGCAGGATGTGGCCCGGGAAATTTTTATTCCGTTCACGGTCGGCGGCGGGATCCGGACGATCGAAGATATCCGCACGATCCTGCTGGCTGGCGCGGACAAGGTTTCGCTCAATTCGGCAGCGGTAAACGATCCGGATCTGATCCGCCAGGGAGCGGAAATGTTCGGCAACCAGTGTATCGTGCTGGCTGTCGATGCCAGGATGCGCCCGGACCATTCCGGATGGAACGTGGTCATCAACGGAGGACGCATCGATACAGGCAGAGATGTTCTGGAATGGGTCAGAGAAGGCGTGAGGCTGGGAGCAGGAGAGATCCTGCTGACAAGCATGGATGCGGACGGAACAAAGCAGGGCTTTGATCTGCCGCTGTGCAAAGCGGTCCGGCAGGCGGTCAATGTTCCGATCATCGCATCGGGGGGCTGCGGAAGCCTGGAGCATTTTTACGAAGTGTTCGAACAGGATGCGGCGGACGCGGCGCTGGCTGCCAGCCTGTTTCATTACGACGAGCTCACGGTCGGCGATGTGAAACAGTATCTTGAGAAAAGAGGGGTGCTGGTGCGGCCATGATCAAGGTGGATTTTGAAAAAGGAAACGGACTGGTCCCGGCCATCGTGCAGGATGTCCATACAAAAGAAGTGCTCATGCTAGGCTATATGAACGAGGAAAGCCTGAAGAAGACGCTTGAAACAAAGCTGGCTACCTACTGGTCGCGTTCACGAAATGAATTGTGGACGAAGGGGGAAACGAGCGGTCATTATCAGCATGTGAAAAATATCTATGTCGACTGCGATGAAGATACGCTGCTGCTTGAAGTGGAGCAGGATGGTGCAGCGTGCCATACGGGGCATCGTTCCTGCTTTTACAGGAAACTGGATGAACAATAGACAAGGAGAAAAGATACAATGAGCTATGATGTTTACGAGCGTGTATTTGCCACGATCCTTGACCGGAAGGAAAATCCGGAAGAAGGAAGCTACACGACTTATTTATTTGACAAAGGTCTTGAAAAGATCCTGAAAAAAGTTGGCGAGGAAAGTACGGAAGTTATCATTGCCAGCTGCAGACAGAATAAAGAAGATGTGATCAATGAATACGGTGATCTGATCTATCATCTGATGGTGCTGATGGCTGAGCTTGGAATTTCGCTGGAAGATATCGACCGGGTCATGGAAGAGCGGGATCAGAAAACGCACAATTTAAAAGCGGAACGCAAGCCGATCGAAAATCTATAGCAGAAAAGGATCAAATAATGACCGGATTGGCCATTTTTGGTCCTTTTCTTTAGAATGTCGGTTATACTGAAGGTGAAAATATGGGGGACAAATTAAAGATCTTTGATCATATGTTTTCCTGCAGACTAAAGCTATGCTTTCCTAGGTAGTCATAGTCATGCGTGCTTTTTTCTCCCTATTAAAAGAAACGATACTTAGCTGTGGGATCTTGAGGAAAAAAGGAGGTACAACGTACGCAATGTCATTAAGTTAGGCGATTTTCGCCTCAGGAAGACTCTCTTATGAGAATAGAGGGTCTTCTTTTTTTCGAGTTTTTTTGTTCAGATGATCTTCGAAATTTCGCAAAAAAACACTTGACAAGCTTTTTCGATGCTTAATTTCATAATCCGAAGGAATTGTAGGAGGTATTTTTTATGAAATCTTATAATTCCTTATGCACTATCCGCCGTCAGTTCGAATCCGCTGTTCAATCCGTTGTCGATGATATCGCCTGTTATTCGTCAGACCCCATTGCCGACTTTTCCAGAAACCGCAAGCTCCCTGCCCGCATCCTCATTCCGTTGATCATCCAGATGGGTTCCGCTTCTTTGCCGACCGAACTTGCCAACTTCTTTGATGATCCTAAATTCTCTGTCACCGCTTCTGCTTTCTGCCAGCAGCGCAGCAAGCTGGATCCCGAAGCTTTTCTGCATATCCTTCATCTCATGTCTTTTTCCCGTTCTCCTTCTTTGCTTAAAGGATATCATGTATTAGCCATGGATGGATCGGATGTCAATATCCCTTTTGACCCTGATGATGAAGAGACCTTATGCCAGACCGGCTCGGCACGTCCGTTCTCCCAGCTTCATCTCAACGCCCTCTATGATTGTCTCAACGATCTCTTCCTGGATGTTTCGATCGACTCGTCCCGCAAGACGGGCGAATGTGCCGCTCTGAAAAGGCTGATCCGTGATCATCGGTATCCGGCCGGATCGATCATCTGTGCCGACCGGGGATTTGAAAACTATGAGCTGTTCGCTTTCTGTATGGAGAACGGCCAGAAGTTTGTGATCCGCTGCAAGGATATCCGATCGAACGGTATTCTTTCTACTTTTGAGCTGCCGGATAGCGAATTTGATCAGAAGATCAAACGGATCCTGACAAGAAAACAGACCAATGAAGTGAAAGAACATCCTGAGCTGTACAAATATTTTGCATGGAATATCAATTTCGAATATATGCCAAAAGGCGGAGCCGAAGAATATCCAATTGAATTCCGGGTCGTCAGGATCGAGGTGAAAAAAGGAGAATACGAGTGCCTGATAACGAACCTGCCGCCAGAGAAGTTCTCTCTCGATGATCTGAAAGAGCTGTATCATCTGCGGTGGAACGAAGAAGTGGGATTCCGAAAGCTGAAATACACGATCGGGATGCTTGATTTTCATTCGAAGAAAAGAAAATTCATCCGCCAGGAAATCTATGGTGCACTGATCCTCCATAATCTGGCCGCGCTGATGATCCATGCGGTGCCGATCGAACAGAAGAAAGAGAGGAAGTACGAATATAAAGCCAATTTCAGCATAGGAACGACAAACATCAAAAAGTTCCTGAAAAGAAAGATCGGAGCCAGGGAGCTGGAAGAAAGGATCAAAAAAGGTCTGATCCCAATCAGACCAGACCGCTGTTACAAACGGAATATGAGAGCGCAGCGAGTACATGCATTCCAGCATAGACCGGCATAACAGCCACTTAAAAACAGTGATATTTTACATCACAAATGGGACAAATAGCAATTTTTTTAAGAAGAAAAAATTGTCTTTTCGTCGTGCACCGGAAAAAAAGAAAGCTCCGGGTCTCATTTGACCTGAAGCTTAACTTAATAAGGATATCATGCGTTAAGTTCGATGATCCATCTAACTTAATGACATTGACAACGTACGATACCTCCTTTTTTTTGCGGTTCAGTTTTTATCGGGTGTCATCCTTACGCTTTTTCGAAGAGCGAGATGGCAGGGAAGCTTCATCTGAAACGGAAGATCGATCCGTTTTTCCATCAGATCGAGCAGCAGCATCGCGCCATAGCGTCCCAGCTCGTTTGCCGGCGCATGCACGGTCGTAAGCGGCGGATCGCAGTAACGGGCATCTTCGATATCATCAAAGCCGATGATCGAGATATCTTCCGGAACATGCAGTCCTTTTTCCCGGATCGCCCGCATCGCGCCGATCGCGATCGGATCCGAGCAGCAGACCACGGCCTGAGGCTGCGCGGGCTGTTCAAGAAGCTGGCGCATCATGCGGTATCCGGATTCTTTCGTGTAGGCGTCGATCAGAAAAAACGGATCGTATTCCAGGCTGCGCGCTTTTGCTTCTTTCAGGAAGCCCTCGACACGAGCGTCCGGGTAGACGCTGCCGTCTTCAAGAATTTCATGGCCGCCAAGAAATCCGACGCGTTCAAATCCGCATGCTGCCAGATAGCCGACCACTTCCTTCATGGCATTTTCCAGATCGAGCACGATCGTATTGAACTCGATGAGCGGTGTCTGCATGTCAAGAAAGATCACATGAAGACATGAGCTTGTCAGCTGGCGCATTTCGTTTGGGGAAAATTTTCCCAGGCAGATCAGCCCGTCCAGTCCGTCGAGCAGCGTGCTTCGGTTCGTGTCGTTCTTGAAGATGCGCACGATTTCAACCCCGCCTGATGACAAATACGATTCGATCCCGGATCGTATCTGCAGATAATACGGATCATTCATTTCCTGATCGAGGGTATACCAGTGCAGCAGGCCGATCCGCCACGTCTTTTTTTCCTTTTTCTGTCTTTTTTCATATCCTGTTTTGTGGACAGCGTCCACGATATTCCGCTTCGTTTCCTCGGGGATGGACAAGGTCGGATCCTGATTGAGAAATCGTGAAATGGTCGAAACGGAAACATGCGCGAGGGCTGCCACGTCTTTTAAAGTTGCCATGCCTCTATTATAGAGGAAAACGCAAACGAACGAAAGCCGGATCAGGAGGCGTTCGTATAGAAGTTCCAGGCGGTTTCGATGATTTTTTCGATATCTGTATACTTCGGTTCCCATCCGAGCAGGTTTTTCGCTTTTTCAGGATTGGCGACCAGACGGGCCGGATCGCCTGCGCGTCGAGGTTCCATCCGGACAGGGATCGGATGGTTTGTCACTTTTCTTGCCGCTTCGATGATCTCGAGAACAGAATATCCTTCTCCGTTGCCCAGATTGATCGTTGCGCTTTGCTCATGCTCGTTCAAATAACGCAAAGCGCGGATATGGGCGTCGGCCAGGTCGCAGACGTGGATGTAGTCGCGGATGCATGTTCCGTCCTTGGTCGGGTAATCGTTTCCGAATACAGAAATGGCCTCGCGCCGGCCCTGCGGTACCTGCAGGATGAGCGGGATCAGATGGGTTTCCGGATCGTGCAGCTCGCCGATTTTTTTGTTGGGATGGGCGCCGCACGCATTGAAATAGCGCAATGCCACGTATTTCATGCCGTATGCCGGATCGCACCACTTCATGATCTTTTCCATCGCAAGCTTTGTTTCGCCGTACGGATTGGTCGGAACGGTCGGGTCGGTTTCTTCGATCGGGATGCGTTCAGGCTCTCCGTATGTCGCGGCGGTCGACGAAAAGACGATGTGCCGCACGTTGTGCGCATGCATGGTCTCGAGCAGTACGATCATTCCGTAAACATTATTGTCGAAATATTCCAGAGGCTCCTTCATGCTGACGCCGACCAGCGAGTTGGCTGCGAAATGGATGACGCCTTCGATCGGTTCCTGTTCGAACACGTGTTCGAGAAATTCGCGATCCCGCAGATCGCCTTCATAAAAATGGGCTTGCGGATGGATGAGCGAGCGGAATCCGGTCTGCAGATTGTCGACGATCACGACATCCTCGCCTCGCTCGATCAGTTCATACACGGTGTGGGAACCGATGTAGCCGGCTCCTCCTACTACTAAAATTGCCATAATTCTTTCCTCTCTTTCACCGTTACCTTACCTCCCCAGGAAAAGAATGTCAATTAAATTTAGTAAAATAAATAAAACATTTACTAAAAACTATTGATTAAAATTTCCTTCTTTGTATAATGAGGGTGAAAAGAAGGAGATCTATTATGAACACGCTCATCAATCAACTGATCCAATACGGTCTCGATCAGGAACTGATCGAAAAATACGATATCGACTATGTGGCAAACCGTCTGATCGATCTGCTCGGTCAGGACGAATTTGTTTATGTACGGCAGGAAAATGTGCTGCCGCTGCCGCAGATCCTGAACGGAATGCTCGACATTCTGGCCGATCAGAAAAAAATCGACAACACGGTGACAGAACGCGATCTGTTCGATACGCGGATCATGGATGTTCTTGTGCCCAGGCCGGCGGCCGTGATGCATACATTCAAGGAAAAATATGCCCTCGATCCTGTGCAGGCGACGGACTGGTATTACGCGTTTTCGCAGGCAACCAACTACATCCGGATGGAAAGGATCAGAAAAAATATCGGATTTGATACAAAAAGCCGGTATGGAACGATGCATATTACGATCAATTTATCCAAGCCGGAAAAGGATCCGAAGGATATTGCCCGGGCAAGGCTGGTTCCTTCGACCAATTATCCGCAGTGTCTTTTATGCAAAGAAAATGTCGGATTCGCGGGCAATGCCAGCCATCCGGCCAGACAGAACCACCGGATCATCGAACTGGATCTGAGAAACGGAAAATACGCTCTGCAGTACTCTCCGTATGTGTACTACAATGAACATTGTATTATCCTGAATGAAGAGCATGTTCCGATGAAGATCGACCGCGAAACGTTCGAAAACCTCTTTTCGTTCGTCGAACAGTTTCCGCATTATATGGCTGGAAGCAATACGGATATCCCGATCGTCGGAGGCTCGATCCTTACCCACGATCACTACCAGGGAGGACGCGCCCATTTTCCGATCGAGGATGCGCAGAGCTTTGCAAAAAGGAAAGTTTTCGGGTGCGAGGGCGAGCTGCTGAACTGGCCGCTTTCGACGATCCGCCTGAAAGATAAAGATCCTGAAAAGCTGATCGATGCCAGTGTTCGGATCCTGGAAGCCTGGAAAGGGTATGATGATCCGGAACGCCATATCGTCTCGCAGATGAACGGGCAGCGCCACAATGCGATCACGCCGATCGTCCGTTATAAAAACGGTTTATACGAGATCGATCTTGTGCTTCGCAACAACCGCTGCAGCGAACAGTATCCGGACGGGATCTTTCATCCGCATGCCGAACATCATCATATTAAAAAAGAAAACATTGGCCTGATCGAGGTGATGGGGCTTGCGATCCTGCCAGGCCGTCTGAAATCGGAACTTGAGACGATCGAAAAGGTGCTGAAAAAAGAGATCACGCTCGAAGAGGCGGACGGGATCGATGCGCATAAACTGTGGGTACGCGCCCTGCAGAAAGAGGAATGGAGCGAAGGGGTCCATGAAAAACTGCTCCAGGCAGCTGGCGATAAATTTGTGCGGGTGCTCGAGAATGCGGGCGTATTCAAAATGGATGAAGACGGACAGGCTGGCTTTCTTCAGTTTGTAGATTGTCTGAATATGAAGTAAAGTAGAAGAAAGAAAAGAGAAGAGATATGGAATACCGAAAAACAGAAAAGGATGGAGTTTACGTATTTCTGCTGAAAAACGAATCCAATCAGGTGTATGTGACCAATTACGGGGCGACGCTGCTTTCATGGCTCGTGATCGACGGGCACAACAATCTGCAGGATATCGTGCTCGGATACGATACGATCGAAGACTACGCCCGATATGACGGATATCTGGGGGCGTGTCTTGGACGTGTTGCCAACCGGATCGCAGAAGGGCGTTTTGTTTTGGACGGGCAGGAATACAAGGTGCCGGTCAACAACGGACCGAATTCGCTGCATGGCGGCGTCCAGGGGTTTTCGTACAAGACGTTTGGCTATGACATGATCGGCGATTCGTGTGTGCGTTTTTCTCTCGTTTCGCCAGACGGGGATCAGGGGTATCCTGGCACGCTGCACGTATCGATCACATACAGGCTGGAAAACGATACGCTTTCTATTCATTACCAGGCACAGAGCGATGCGGATACGCTGGTCAATCTGAGCAATCATGCGTATTTCAATCTGGATGGTGCTTGTGCGATCGGGGAGCATTGCCTGCGGATCGCGGCAGAAAAATTTGCGCCGGTCGATGAAAACGGACTGGTGAGCAAAGAGCTGAAAGTGCTTGGCGAGGCGATGGATTTTTCAAGCGAAAAGCCGATCCGGGAAGCGCTTGGATCCAATGACAGCGATATCGCGATCGCAAAAGGGCTCGACCATCCGTATGTATTCGCATCGAAAAAGGATCCGGTCACGCTTTACAGTCCGAAAAGCGGTCTGGAGCTCGTGCTCAATACGTCCTATCCGCTTGCGCAGATCTATACGGCCAATTATCTGGATGGCCGCTGCGGCAAACACGGTGTGCAGATGGAGGCGCAGGGCGCGATCTGTCTGGAAGCGCAGTATATGCCGGATGATATTCATCGGGATCCACATTCAAAAACAATTTTAAGAAAAGGAGAAACGTATGACGAGTGGACGTCATTCACGATCAGAAAAAGATGAAAACAGTACAGGAACGAATCAGGGATTTTGAACAGCATCAGTATGATGAGCGCCTGATGGAGCTTTACGGCGATAAAGAGCGTCTCGAAAACGAGCGTGCACGCTACATCGGGGCATTGAAGATGTATGAATCGCTCTATGGAGACGAGCCGGTCCGTATTTATTCGGCGGCTGGCCGCAGCGAAGTGTCCGGCAATCATACGGATCATCAGCATGGACGGGTGCTTGCGGCATCGATCACGCTCGATACGATCGCGATCGCAGCCAGAACCGAGGATGGCATGATCAAGGTGGTGTCGGATGATTTTGATATCGTGCCGGTGGATGTGACGGATACGGTGCAGAACGAACCGGAGGAGAGCTCGGCTTCCCTGATCCGCGGTGTCGTGCAGGGATTCAAAAATGAAGGGCTCGATACGGACGGCTTCCATGCGTATATGACCAGCGAGGTCATCGTGGGCGCCGGCCTTTCCTCTTCCGCTTCTTTCGAAGTGCTTGTCGGAACGATCCTTTCCTATGAGTACAATGAGGGGCGGGTGCCGATGGTAGATATTGCCCGGATCGCGCAGTACGCCGAAAATGTGTATTTCGGCAAGCCGTGCGGGCTGATGGATCAGTGTGCGTGTGCGATCGGGGGACTGATCACGATCGATTTCAAGGATCCTTCCTGTCCGCTCGTAAAAAAAGTGAATACTGATTTCGATGCGTTCGGTCTGAGCTTGTGCATTGTCGATACGAAGGGTAGCCATGCTGATCTGACGCATGAATATGCGGCGGTTCCTGCTGAAATGAAGGCGGTGGCCGACTATTTCGGCAAAGAGGTGCTTCGCGATGTGGAGGCGGATGAATTTTACGAAAACCTGGCGGCCATACGAAACAGGACGGGCGATCGGGCGATCCTTCGTGCTATGCATTTCTTTGCGGAAAACGAGCGTGTCGCGCAGATCGTGGAAGCACTGGAAAACAAAGATAAACAAGGGTTCGAATACGGGATCGTAGCGTCTGGCAATTCAAGCTACAAATATCTGCAGAATGTTTTTGCGGCTAGCGATCCGCAGCATCAGGCGGTTTCGATCGGTCTTGCGTTAAGCGAACGGATCCTGAAGGATCACGGGGTGTGCCGTGTGCATGGCGGCGGCTTTGCGGGGACGATCCAGGCGTTCGTAGACAACGATTATGTGTCCGATTATAAAGAGAAGATCGAACAGGTGTTTGGCGAAGGTACATGCCATGTGCTGAAGATCCGTCCGGAAGGCGGAACGCTTGTTCTTGGATAATTGCAAAGTGCGGTACGGGAAGGAATTGAATGGAAGTTCCTTCCTTTTTTTGTGTGACAAAAAAAGATGCCGCAGCGGCATCCTGGGTCATAATTCGATTTCTTTCATCGTATCGCAGATCTGACGGACCTGTTCGAAGCTTTCGACCTGACTGGCAATATGGCCGGAATCAATGATGCGGATATCCGGAATTCCGGCTTTGATGGAGGCGTTCACCCCGGCAAGCGAGTCTTCGATGACGCAGATCTGATCGACGGGCACGTGGATATTTCTGGCGGCCTGAATGAACATGGCTTCCTTGTCCTTGTACTGCCCGTTGTCATATACGATCGTTTCCGGGTCGATCCAGCGGCCGAGCTGGAAGTTTTCGACAAAGAAATCGATGTTGTCCTTGATAGAGGCGGAAGCGATCGTGAAGGGGATGTTCTTCTGCTTCAGCTGATCGAACAGCTGCACGGCGCCCTCGATCAGGTGGAAATTTTTCGTATCTTCCTTGCAGAAGCGGCGGTAGTACTGTTCCTTGAGAGACGAATACTTTGCTTCGAGCTCGTCATCCTCCTTGCCGCTGTTCAGATAGCGGATGATGTACTTGTTGTTGACACCATTCATCTTCGTGTGCAGTTCTTCTTCTGTGATCCCGGTCCCTCTTAATTCCATGGCGATCTTGTTCCATGCTTTGATGTGCTTGTCGTTGTCGAGAAACAGGGTCCCGTTAAAATCAAATATTACTCCGTTCATCGAAAGGCTCCTTTCCTGGCTGTATGATCCGAATGTACTGATTGTAGTGGCTGATCACGTCTTCGCTTGTCTGTGTGTCGGTGATCAGAGCGTCCATGTTATAAAGCTTGTAGTAGCTATAAAAATCCTCGCGGTTGAATTTATGCTCGTCGGCGAGCAGATAGCGGAACCGCGCGTTGTTGAGGGCGATTTCCTGCGCCTGGCCTTCTTCTACGGATGAGGTGGTGATCTGCTCTTCGGCAATTCCGTTGCACGAGATGAAGGCGGCCGAGAATTTCAGGCGTTCGAGTATCTGGGTGCATAATGGTCCGACAAAGCATCCGGTATGGCTGCGGAAATAGCCGCCTGCCAGGATGACCTGTTCAGGGGCTTTCTGCGAGATGATGTTGAAGACGGGCAGGGAATTGGTGACGACGCGCACAGGACGCCCGGCAATTTCCTGCGCGAGCAGTTCGATGGTCGTTCCTGGTCCTAAAAAGATGGTATCGTGTTCCCTGATCAGCGTGGCTGCCTGTTGGGCGATCTCCTTTTTTCCTTCCGGATTCACTGTCGCTTTCTCGATATGGGAAAGTTCGAAGTCGATATTATAATTCACCGACTGGGCTCCGCCGTGGATGCGGATCAGTTTTCCGCTTTTTTCCAGTTCGTCCAGATCCCGCCGCACGGTCATATCCGAAACATCAAGATCCTGCATGATCTGGGCGGCCGTGACGATTCCTTTTTTATTAACGATCTGAGTAATGTATTGTAGTCGTTCCCTTTTTAACATAATGAGTTTTCCTTTCGTTCCGTTTATAACATGAATTTCTTCTTAAAGTCAACATAAACAAACAAAAATTCAAACAAAATCAACAAAAATTGATTGAAAATGTTTGAAAATGTTGATGAAAGCGTTGACAAAGTGTATGGGGTTCGATATTATAAAACCGTAAAGAAACAAATATAAACAAAATCGAAAAAAAGAAAATAAAAAAGGAGAAGTATCATGAAGACATTACCGGAAGATTTTATTTTCGGAGGTGCGACGGCAGCCTATCAGTGCGAGGGAGCGACCCGTGCAGGTGGCAAGGGCCCGGTCGCATGGGACGAGTTTCTGGAAAAGCAGGGCCGTTTTACGGCCGATCCTGCCAGCGATTTCTATCACCAGTATCCGGTCGATCTGGAGCTTTCGAGACAGTTTGGCGTGAACGGGATCCGCTTGTCGATCGCGTGGAGCCGCATCTTTCCGAAAGGGACGGGCGAAGTGAATCAGGAAGGGGTGCAGTACTATCACGATGTGCTTGCGCTTGCCAAAGAGAAGGGGATCCAGGTGTTTGTCACGCTGCATCATTTCGATACGCCAAAAGAACTGTTCGACAAGGGCGATTTTCTGAATCGCGAAACGATCGATGCGTTTGTCGAGTATGCCAGATTCTGTTTTGAAGAATTCGGCGAAGTGGAGTACTGGTCGACTTTCAACGAGATCTATCCGATCGCGACCAACCAGTACCTGAACGGCACATTTCCTCCTGGCATCTCGTATGATCTGCAGAAGGTGATCGACTGTCTGCACAATATGCTGTATGCGCATGCCAGGGTCGTGAACGTGTTCAAGGATGGCGGTTATCGCGGCCAGATCGGTGTGGTGCATTCGCTCGAAACAAAGTATCCGGCAACGACTTCGGATGAAGATGTGCATGCGGCGTTCCTGGACGATGCGCTGAGCATCCGCATGCTGCTGGATGGCACGTTCAAAGGCCGGTATTCCGCGGAGACGATGCGTGCTCTGCATGAGATCGCTGCCGAAAACGGACTGACGATCGACTTTCCGGAAGCGGATTTCGAAGAAATGGAGAAGGCGAAGGATCGCAACGACTATCTGGGAATCAATCATTATCAGAGCCATTTCGTGAAGGCGTACCATGGCGAAAGCCGGATCCATCACAATGGGACGGGAGATAAAGGAACAAGTTCCTATGCGGTCAAAGGGATCGGGGAGAGGATCTACAAGGAAGGTCTTCCGCGCACAGACTGGGACTGGCTGATCTATCCGAAAGGTCTGTATGATCTGCTCATGCGGATCAAGGAGGATTATCCGAATTATCATGCGATCTATATTACGGAAAACGGCATGGGCTACAAGGACACGTTCGAAGACGGGAAGATCTTTGACGAGCCGCGGATCGATTATGTGAAGCAGTATATGGAAGCGCTGGCGGACGCGATCGCGGATGGTGTCAATGTGAAAGGCTATTTCCTGTGGTCGCTCATGGATGTGTTCTCCTGGTCGAACGGCTACAACAAGCGCTACGGTCTGTTTTATGTGGATTACGATTCGCAGAAACGCTATCCGAAGCTGTCTGCGTACTGGTTCAAGGGCCTGGCGCGCACAAAAGAGATCAAAGAGAAGTATGAAGAGGAAGAGTCCTACAGACAGGACAAGAAAGTCGAGGAATAAAAAGATGAACAAAGAAGAACTGGCAATGGTAGGTTTTGAGATCGTGGCCTATTCGGGAGATGCGAGAAGCACGCTTCTGGATCTGCTGAAGCAGGTGCGCAGCGGCAATTTTGCCAATGTCGAAACGATGCTCAATGACGCGGATCAGAATCTGAATCTGGCGCACAAGGCGCAGACGGATATCCTGGCGCAGGAAGCGCAGGGACAGGATATGGATATGGGATTCATTTTCATTCATGGACAGGATCATCTGATGACAACGATCCTGCTGCGCGATCTGATTGTCGATATGATCGAGCTGTATAAGAGGGGCTGAGCATGAAGGCGATCATCGGATTCATCGAAAAGGGAAAACCGTTTTTCGACAAGCTGGCTTCCAATGCGTATCTGCAGGCAATTCGTGACGGATTTCTGACGGCCATGCCGGCGATCCTGTTCTCGTCCATATTTATCCTCATCGCGGCGCTGCCGGAGGTGTTCGGGATCGTGCTGCCTGAAGCCGTGTCTTCCTGGCTGTGGCGTGTGTACAATTTATCGATGGGTATCGTGGCAATCCTGGTTGCGGCTACGACGGCCCGTTCTCTTGCGGAAAATTTATCGCGCCGGCTGCCTGCGGGCATGAGCATCAATATCATTTCGGTCATGCTTGCTTCGATCACTGGTTTCATGATGCTGGCTGTGACCGAGATCGATGGCGGGATCGATGTGACCTATCTTGGCACGAAAGGTCTGCTGTGTTCGTTCATTGCTGCCTTCATCACGGCGAATATGTACAAATGGTGCACGCTTAAAAATATCACGATCAAGATGCCGCCGGAAGTGCCTGGCGTGATCTCGAACGTTTTCAAAAATGTGTTCCCGTTTTCGTTCTCGGTGCTTGTCTGTGTCCTGATCGATACGATCGCGCGCAATGTGTTCAATATTTCGTTTGCGGAAAGTATGATCGCGTTGTTTTCTCCGATCTTTTCGGCGGCCGACTCCTATCCGGGACTGATGCTTGTGGCGGGCGCGATGGCGTTCTTCTGGTTCCTGGGGATCCATGGGCCTTCGATCGTCGAGCCGGCTGTGGCGGCGGCGCTGTATGCGAACGTGGAAACGAATCTGCGCATGATGGAGGCTGGCGAGCATGCCACTCACGCGCTCACGATCGGTATGAATAACTTTGTTGCCTGTCTTGGCGGCACAGGGTGCACGTTTGTGGTTCCGTTCCTGCTGATCTGGATGTGCAAGTCGAAACAGCTCAAGGCGGTAGGCAAGGCGTCGATCGTTCCTTGCTGCTTCAGCGTGAACGAGCCTGTGCTTTTCGCGGCGCCGATCGTGCTCAATCCGTACTTCTTCGTCCCGTTCCTGCTGGCTCCGATGATCAATGTATGCATCTTCAAGTTCTTTGTGGATGTACTGCAGATGAACTCCTTTGTATATGTGATGCCTTGGGCGATGCCTGGTCCGCTTGGCCTGTTCTTTGGTACGGGCATGGCGCCGCTGGCTCTGGTGCTTGCGGTAGTGCTGCTTGTGGTCGACGTGGTTCTTTATCTGCCATTCATCAAGGCGTATGATGCGACGCTTGTTGCCGAGGAAAGCAGAAAGCATGAGGAAATTGTCGAAGAAGAGCGGGAAGAAGCTGAAGAAAACAAGGCGGAGGAAGCGGGATCGCTCGATCACGATCTGAATGTGCTTGTGCTGTGTGTCGGCGCGGGAACGTCGGCCATGTTTGCCAATGCGGTCAATAAGGGAGCGGAGGCTGAAAATCTGCCGGTCAAGGCGAAGGCGGAAGCGTTTGGTGCGCATACCGATATTTTGAAGGATTTCCAGCTGGTCGTTCTTTCTCCGCAGGTGCAGTCGCGCTATGACGAGATCGCGGCGGATGCCTCGCAGTACGGGATCAAACTTGTTCGTACGAAAGGGGCGCAGTACATTCAGCTGACCAAAGATCCGAAAGGTGCGGTAGAGTTTGTTGTGAAGGAAGCGAACTGTAAAGAATAAATACATCATGATGTTCCTGATGATCTCGAAGGAGGCGATCAGGAACTTTTTTGTATGCGGAAAAGTAAAAAAGCAAAAACTGATCAATAATAGCATTCATATTTATAACATTATATGAGATAATATAAAAATAAAAGTGCTTTAAACTAAAAACTAGCAAAGTATAATCAGGAAAGGAAAGAAGATTATGGAAAACAAAAAAACTCTTCTGAAATCTGTCGCGAACATATCGAAAGAGCTGATGGAAGAGCAGGAGAAGGTTTTAGGAAGGCTTTGCCTTTTAAGTCATGGGCTCGAAAACTATGAATGGATGGACGAAAAGAAATATGAGCACGTGATCGAAGAGATGAAAGCGATCCTTTTAAAACAAAGTGATCTGAAAAGAGTATCATCAAATCTGCCGATCAATGAAAATACGATCAAAGGAACCTGGAAAGCGGCAGTCTATGCACTGGAGCAGATCGAAAAATCGGAAAGACAACAAATTAGCAAATATTTAACGGGATTTTACGCGATGCACGCTAGGGCTCAAGAGGAGTTGAACCAAACAAAAAAATGTTTTGATGGGGAAGATCAAGAACAAAAAAAGAAGGCTGCTGAGAAATTGTTAAAAATCGCAAAGATCTATGAGGAAAAAGACGACGAGAAAAAATTTCTTCTCATCCTGAAATCGGGCAATTTGGAGCCTGCTATTCTTTTTGCACTGAACAAGGATCTGATTCGAAACGATGAAGAACGATGCGATCTGAGCCGGATCAACGAGATCCTTCATGATGAAATGTTTGATAAAAGGAACAGGGCGGAGCATCAAACGATAATTGCCGGAAAGAAATTGGGGAAAGAACAGTCAACTCATGCTTTTTTGACTGTGCTGGACTGCAGCTTACTGGCTTCGAATGCCGGAAAAAGTCTGCTTAGCAGGATTTTAAAAGAAAGAATTTGCCAAAGAGCGGATCTGGAAACTGCAAAGAGCGGCCAGAAGGACAAAAAACGGGCATTATATGATAAAAAAGATCCTTTTTCTTTTGAAGCACAAAAAAAATCAAAAAATAATGATCCGCTTGTAAAGAAAGAAACAAGAGGGAAGGCTCAGAGAATTATGCATGTTAAAAGCGAAACCGTAATTCCGGAATTGAGGGATAGGTCGAAAGAAAAAAACGGAAATGAACGGCTGGAAGACAAAGATCCCATGCTTGTGGTGTCTGATTTGATCTTGCGTAATAAGAAGGAATACGCGCTCAGTTATCTGCATGCGCTCAGCGAACTGGATGCTTCCTGGGTACCGGTTTACAGGCAGTTTGCGCTTGCTGTCGATGATCCGGCGATCGGAGAAGAAATTACGACGGATACTTTGTTTAAAACGTTTGGGATAGAGAGAAATGAATCACAGACTTATGTCTACATCGCGGCAGCATTGCGGGATATTTTTTATGATCAGATGATGCCTGATTACTCTTTGCAGGCACTTGGAGATGATCTGGAATCGATCGGGATGATCAAACAGATTTCCGGTCTACAGGAAATCCTCTATTTACTGATTCATTATAAGAAGGAGGCAAAGCACGGTATCGATCAAAATGCAGATTATAAGCAGAAGGAAAAGAAAAGGATCGAAACGGAAATAAAAATGCTTCAGAAAGAAGCGGAGAATATTTATGAGCTGAAAGTTTCGAATTATACTCGCAGTACAGTAGAGAATGCGCGTTTTTTAAAAACCCAGCAAATAATATTTGCCAGGGACGGAATAATGGCTTTTTTGCTGGAAATGGTGATAAATGATGATCTGTCATGTCTTGAGGTGGCAAGGGAGCTGCTCAAAGAGCAGTTTATCAAGGAAGGACATGAAGTATGCAAAGAAAACATCGACCCTTCAAAAATTGATTTTCTCATTGATGATACGTGG
The DNA here is from genome assembly GCA_022834735.1 of Erysipelotrichaceae bacterium OPF54. Lineage (GTDB taxonomy): Bacteria > Bacillota_I > Bacilli_A > Erysipelotrichales > Erysipelotrichaceae > Dubosiella. The sequence continues at coordinate 2,076,727 of BQKD01000001.1, read as the reverse complement.
AATCATACGACCGATCGTCTTGGAAAGAAAAAACAAAGTTCCCGACTGAAAAGCATTGCCCGGCAAGGACTGATCAATAGTATGGAAAGGGTGCTGCGCATTGTTACGGAGTATGTGCGAATGCGTACTATGCCTAAACTAGATGTGGAAAGCACATCCTATGCCCAGTATTTGAAAATTAAAGATCGATTGATCATTCTGATGGAATCGGCTGTCGAAAATTTGAAGCATGATAAAAAAGATGATGTTCTCATAGCGGCTGGTATGAAACTGCTGGAAGATACGATCGATGAATTAAAAAGAAGACTCCTTGGTGATTACGAAGAGAAAGAACATGAGTATTTTTACCGGAATATGTTTGTTCATTCTTCGATAACCTTTGATGTATACGGATGTCCTGAGTTTTTGAATATTCCCTTTTTGCCGAATTCGGGTGCTTATGAAAGAATTTGGGCTCTTGCGCAGGAAAGCAGTATTTCGCTGGAGAGCTATTTCGATGAAATATGCGGGGCCAATGTGTCTGAGCTGGTGAATATGCGTAATATGTGGCTGATCGGAAAATATCTTGAAAAAAATGACATCGATTTTTTCAATGAAGAGAATCGAAAATACTGCCATAGATTATTTCAGGACAAGTATAAACGGTTCAAGGAAGATCTAGAGCTTGCCAGCGCGTACGGACGTCTGGATGATGAATTCAATCAGGATACGAGGATCCGGCAGATGCTGGAAAGCTGGGCTGGCTGGGCAGATGAAACGGAAAATTTTGGATTCTTCATCGATTTGTGCCACCGGATTTCCGATTGGATCAAAAGCCGATCGCTAGTACGCAGCAAAGCCTTGAAAGAGCGGCTTTTCCATATGAAAGAAGAACATGTATTTCCTGAAAGTCAGTCGGAATTGTATGAAAGTGCCTATAAAGAAGTGGATAAACGGATCAGTGCGGAAAACTATGCAGCAGCAGAAGATCTGATCAACCGGGTCTCGACAGATGATCTGCAGGTGGATGATCTTCAGCTTTCCGAAGATCTGAATCGTTTCATAGATGAATATGAAAGCCTGCACAGAGAGATTTCTGATGGCAGCACGACGCTGGCGAGCCGGAAGCGTTTTTTGATCAAATCAGTACACAATAAAGAAGCAAGGATGGCGGAAAAGCTATTGAATGCATGGCCGAAGGGCCGATCCTACCATGAAAGCGAGGCTGGACAGATTTTTGATCTTCTAGGTTTTGATGTGGAAAATGTTGTAAAAATGGATCTGGTCAGTGGACGATACAACAGTTTTGATGTTTTGCTGAAGAAAAAAAGAAATAAAAGTTTGGCAAATTACGTGCATTACGCGCCTGCGTTCGGATCAAAAGCTTGTGATACAGGTATTACACTCATGGTACTGCTTGGAAAATTTCAGGCACAAGCGATCATGGACTGCGTAAATGAAATGGATATGAATAAGCCTTTGATCATTTTTCTGGATAGTGCTTTGCAGATGGTTGAGAGGCGCAGCCTGGCAAAAGAAATGAAAAAACATAGCTTCGGAATGCCTGTTCTGGTCGTGGATCGTGGTATTATCTCTTATATTATTAAGCACTACTCAGATCGTGGCAGTGCGAATCGGATGCTGTTGAATCTGACTCTTCCTTATACGTATTATCAGCCTTATTTAAAAAAAGCGGCTACGATCATTCCTCCGGAACTGTTCATGGGGCGAAAGTCGGAACTGGAAAGAATAAAGGATCCGAACGGAGTCAATCTCATTTATGGGGGCAGGCAATTAGGAAAATCGGCGTTGCTGCAGATCGCAAAGCACGAGGTAAACGGCAACGTGGCCGGTCAGCGGGCTCTGCTGGTCGATATAAAAGCATGCGATTATAAAGAGGCGGCAAAAAAGGTGTGCCGCAAACTGTGTGAAGAAGGAATACTCGAATCGTGCGAAACCGATTCATGGAAAGAACTCACGGATCGTTTGAGAGAGCGGCTGCTAGATCTTGGACAGCCTCTTCCTTATCTTCTTTTGATGATGGATGAAGCGGATGCATTTATCGATTCATGTGCGGCCGTTAATTACAGGCCGTTCGATTTGTTAAAAGAGCTCCAGATGCTGGAAGGAAACTGTTTTAAATTTGTGGTGGCAGGATTAAGAAACGTGGTTCGTTTTAAAAAGGAAATTGCTTTGGGCAATAATTCTTCTCTGGCTCAGCTTGAGGCGATGACTGTAAAGCCTTTGAGGACTGCGGAAGCAAGGGAACTGCTCGAAAAGCCTTTGCGTTCTCTGGGTTTTCAGTTCAGCAAAGATGAAAAGGGAGAACGGTTGATCTCAATGATCCTTGGCACATGCAATTATTTTCCGGGCCTTATCCAGACCTACTGTGCTATGCTGATCGAGTCGATGAAACGTTCTTACGGAGGATACAACCAAAATGTGACACCTCCATATATCATTAGCGAAGACCATATCAAAAGGGTTCTGGCCGACGAAGGGCTTCAGCAGGAAATCAAAAATAAGTTTGAAATGACTTTGCGTTCGGATGAGGATGATTATTATTACTTGATCGCAAATCTGGTCGCCTATCTGCACTACAATAATAAGGAAAAAAGCGGGGTTGCCACAGCGGATATCATGGCATTGGCTCGGGAGCTGGATCTTTGGAAATTCGATGAATTGAAAGCAGAAAATATCGAAGCGCTTGTAGAAGAGATGCGGGAGCTTAATATTTTTCAACTGGCTGGTGAGAGGGAATACCAGTTTACGAGGACAAGTTTTCTTCAAATGATGGGATCCTTAGAAAAGATCAATGAAGTTCTGATGGAGGCGATGCGAAATGAATGATGCGGCAATATGGTGGAAATACATTCCTTCGGCTCGTCGATTTCGAAAAAAAGTCACTGGCTTTTTGAGCGAAGATTCAAGCGTACATATTATTGTTCCCAAGGAATTCCCATATCTGGAGGAATTTACCGATGAAGTGGTATCGAAAACACTGGATTGTTTTTCGGATCGAAGTTCAAGAAGATGCAAAAGCGATATGGAGGCAGAAGAATGGATCAAAAACAATTTCTATTCTGAAGAGGAAAGACTGTATTTGAATCCAAGGATTTCAATTGCCAATAGTATTGTGGAAAACGAAAACACGATATTTCATAGTATGGTAATTGTTATTTCTTCTGATAATGAGCAGACCATAAAAGACTGGCTTCAGTTTATATCTTCATATTTTCATGGAAGAGAAGGAAAAAAGAAGGCGGTTTTTCTGATCATTAGCCAGAAAAAAGGTATGGCTGTTCAAAATATGCGTATGCTGGATTATATGGATTATGCAGATTCCTATGATTTTCAAGCTTTTGCTTCTCTGCTCAGTGCAGATCTGAAGATGGGGGATCGATTCAAAAGCTATCTGACCGAACTTGCCTGTTTATGCGGCAAGAAGAATGCGGAAAAGATCGCTTTCTTTATCAACGAGGCAATATACTTTTTAAAAGATCCGATTTCGGTTTGCGTTTCTGAATACGGGATGGATAAGAAGGAAATGGAATCTCTGGTGTGGAAGGCGCAGATCCGTACGGTCTATCCGATCATTGAAGATTTTCGCCAGATCCTGATCCGGAAAAGAAGAAAGGATCTAGAGCATTTGCTTCCTGTTGCGAATGCGTTTGGAGAAACGATCGCAAAACCGGAAGATCTGGAAATCGGCACTTTATCCTATCTGGTCGATAATTATCAATTAAATCTTCCTTACGACATGATACGTGTTTATCGGACGTTTCGGGAAAGTAGGAACAAGCTTTCCCATATATCGATCTTATCCTATGATGAAATATGTACGCTGCTTGAATGGAAGTATGAAATGAGGTGATCGTGATGCAGAAAGATCCATTGCTGAGCAAAGAATCGAAAAATATCGAATATAAAGTGCAGGTTCCGGAACATAGCGAAAAATATAAAAAACGGTTGTTGCGTTTGCTAATGGAGACGGAGGACAGATCGTTTTTGGCGTAGAGGATGGAACACTTAAGATTGTCGGGATTGCGATATCCGGATCTTGTTTTTGGTGTCATGGACTCGATCGCCAATGCGGTATCTGATCATTGCGAACCAAAGATCATTCCGGATCTGTCTATACGAAATATTGATGGAAAATGCTTGATTGTTCTCAATGTTTTTCCTGGGACCATGCGTCCGTACTATTTAAGATCAAAAGGAATTCTTCGTGGAACGTATATTCGCATAGGAAGTACAACAAGACCGGCAGAACCGTGTATGGTAAAAGATCTGATCCTGGAAGGGGAAAATCGCTATTTCGATAAAGAAATATGTCGGGAGCTGATAGTTAATGAAGAAGATATCAATCAGTTGTGTGCGCAAATGAAAGAAGTGGCGCTTAGAAATACGTGGAATGAGCACGAAAAAGCGCAGATCCGCCCGTTGACCCGGAACCATTTGCTATCCTGGGGAATTCTGAAAGAAGAGGGGGATCAAATTGTAGCGACAAATGCGTTTGGGCTGCTGACAGGACGGCTTCCTGAACAGCCGGTAATTCAATGTGCTGTATTCAAAGGAAATACTAGAGCGTATTTTATTGATCGCCGTGAATTTGCCGGCAGTATTCAGGAGCAGATCGAAGCGGCGTATCAATATGTGCTTCTCAAAATCAATGTGGGCATGAAAGTAAACGGAATTTACCGCGAAGATGTATACGAACTTCCTACTCAAAGTATTCGTGAACTGATTGCGAATGCGGTGGTGCATAGAAGCTATAATGATCCCGGAAAGATCCAGATCGCATTGTACGATGATCGCCTGGAAGTTACGTCTCCGGGAATGCTTCTTAATGGAATTTCTATTCAGAAGATGAAGGAAGGATATACAAAGCTGCGCAATCCCGCTATTGCCGAAGCTTGTGCCTATATGAAGATCATCGAAAAATGGGGGTCAGGGATCCCACGATTATTTCAGGAATGCAAAGAATATGGATTGCCTGAACCGGAACTGATCGATTTCGAGGGAGATTTCCGGGTGAATATGTACCGAAATAATCCTTTGCTAATGGGAAGAGAACAGTATATTGATCCTACCCAAGTTAATGGTAATCCTACCCAAGCTAGCGGTAACTCTACCCAAGCTAGTGGTAATCCTACCCAAGTTAGCGGTAACTCTACCCAAGCGAACGGTAAAAGGCAGTTAAGCGCAGGAGAAACGACAGTTTTGAATATCTTGAGAGACAATCCGTCCTTATCACAAAAAAGAATTGCTGAAAGATTAAACTGGAAAGTAGATCGGGTGAAGTATTATCTCAATACCTTGAAACGTAAAAAAGCGGTTGAACGGGTTGGCAGCAGCCAGAAAGGTTTCTGGAAAATCAATGAGCGTGCTGAAGAAGGGGAGAAGGACTAGTGCTTTCTCCCTCTTTTTATTGTGCTATAATAGTTCCATATGGAGGTTTGAATATGCATTCAGAAAGTCCGATCGGCGTGTTTGACTCGGGGCTTGGCGGGATCAGCGTTTTGTATGAGATCCACAAGCTTCTTCCGAATGAGGATCTTATCTATCTTGGAGATTCGCAATACAATCCGTATGGAACGAAAACAAAAGAGCAGATCACGGATCGCTGCATCGCGATATGCGACCGTTTCGTTGAAATGGGCGTAAAGATGATCGTGATCGCGTGCAATACGGCTACAAGTGCGTGTGTGCCTTTGCTTCGCGAACGCTATGATATTGATATCATCGGGATGGAGCCGGCATTGAAGGTGGCGTGCGAGCGCGGAGCGGATCGTCATGTGGCGGTGTGGGCGACGGATTTTACTTTGAAGGAAAAGAAGTTCGCGGCTCTGATGCACCGCTTCGATCAGGAACATTCGATCGAAAAGGTGGCGTGTCCAACGCTAGTGCGGATCGTTGAAGAAGATGATCTGGACAATGAGGCAAGGGTGAACGAGGTGCTGACCGGCTACATCAGGCAGTCGGGTGCTGTCGATTCGATCGTGCTGGGGTGTACGCATTTTGTCTTCTTCAAAAAGAGGCTGGAGGAAATGCTTCCGTCTTCGATCGAGCTGATCGACGGCAACTTTGGCACGGCTCGTCATGTCAGGGAGCTTCTTGAACAGAAGCATCTGATCAACGAGAATGGGTCAGGAACGATTTCCTGGATCAACACGCTGCCCGAAAAGATCGGTCTTTCGAAAAAGCTGTTCAGCCATATGGAGGATAGTATCAAATGACAAACGCATGGAAAACGTATTCCGAACAGGAAAAACAGGCGGTCATGGATTTCAATGACGCCTATCTTGACTTTATTTCCAAAGGAAAGACCGAAAGGCTTTGCTGCCGGCAGATCATTGCGCTGGCCGAAGGTTTCGGATATAAAAATATCAATGATGTAATCGAAAACCATGAAACGCTCAAACCGCAGGACAAAGTGTATTTCAACATGATGAACAAGTCGGTAGCGCTGTTCCATATCGGAAACGAGCCGCTCGAAAAGGGAATGAATATTGTTGGTTCCCATATCGATTCTCCGCGTCTCGATCTGAAACAGCATCCGCTTTTTGAGCAGGACGGCCTCGCTTTCTTTGATACGCATTATTATGGCGGGATCAAGAAATATCAGTGGCTCACACTGCCTCTGGCACTGTATGGTGTCGTATGTCTCAAGGACGGAACGACGGTCGACGTGGCGATCGGCGATCACGAAGGCGATCCGGTGTTCTGTGTGACCGACCTGCTTCCGCACCTTGCTTCGGACCAGATGAAAAAGGGTGCTTCCGAGTTTATCGAAGGCGATAATCTGGACCTGATCGTCGGATCGATCCCGACCGATGGCGAGGAAAAAGAGGCGGTCAAGAAAAATGTATTGAAGCTGCTCAAAGACACCTACGGCATTGATGAAGAGGATTTCATTTCGGCAGAGCTGGAAATTGTTCCGCAGGGAAAAGCGCACACATGCGGCCTCGATCGTTCGATGAACCTGGGCTATGGCCAGGATGATCGGGTGTGTGCCTATACTTCCTTGATCGCGATGCTTGAACAGGAAGATCTCGATCGTACGGCAGCCGCTCTTCTGGTCGACAAAGAGGAGATTGGCAGCGTGGGTGCGACAGGCATGCATTCGAAATTTTTTGAAAACATGCTGGCCGAAGTGATGGATGCGATGGGCGACTATTCAGAACTGAAAGTCCGCCGGGCGCTTCAGAATTCCTACGCGCTGAGCAACGATGTGGTAGCGGCCCATGATCCGAATTACGCGTCGGTATCGAGCCCGCATGACAACATGGGAAAATTTGGCTATGGTCTTGCGTTTGCGAAATACACGGGTTCGCGCGGTAAATCGGGTTCCAATGATGCAAATCCGGAATTTATTGCCAAGCTGCGTAAAATTTTCGAAGAGGCTGGTGTCATCTGCCAGACAAGCGAGCTTGGAAAAGTTGACCAGGGCGGTGGCGGAACGATCGCCTATATCCTGGCAAACTACGGTATGAATGTGATCGACTCGGGTGTTGCGCTGCAGAGCATGCATTCTCCATACGAGCTTTCGAGCAAGGCGGATGTGTACGAGGCCAAAAAAGCGTACAAGGCATTCCTTAAAAACTGCAAATAATGAACGAAGGATGAACAAAGGCAGGGTGCTGGTCTGATAGAGGGCTGGCTTCCTGCTTTTTTTTGATCCAAAATCTCGATTTCTTTTGCAGTGTAATTATAGTTAGCTCTATTAAATCTAGACTTTTCTGATTTATTTTTAACATGTATTCGTACAATATATGAATCGTGAATCATAGAATTATCAATAAGTAGAGCTTGAGAAAAATATTCAAGGTTTTCAATAATGTAAGGCCGAACGTCTTTAAAATTCGTTAAATAAGCTTTGATGGAGTCTATATCTCGTTGCCGAATCGAATTGATCGATTTGACTGTCTGAGAACATAGTTCAACAATTTCCTCGTCGGTGAAATCGTAAGACTGCAGGAACTGATAATTCATTGTTCTTGTATCTTCTAACTCATACTCGCATGTTTTGGTCGCACAGAATTCATAATCGTTTTCCATGCTTGCTTCCAAGAAATCCTCCAGCGAATCATACCCATCCCACAATTTCAGCATTGACTCGGTAAGAATAACTTCAGCTTCTCGTACATCTCGAACAGTACCCTATACATCTTCGACAAAATATGTACCGGCTACCTTTTCAGCAAATTCTACAAAATCGAACGTGTAAAGCATCCTCTTCGTCCAAGCATAACGACAAGTAAAACCAGGAACAGGCCGTTCGTCGAACTGAAGGGCTTTGCCAACTCTTGATGCATACGATGGGCTTATCAATCCGAACCCGTCAGATCCATTATGTTCAATCGCATAATCCTTGATGAATTCAAGCTTCGGTTCATCATCAACGCTATCGTCTAACAGAATCACGTCATCTTTAAAGCGCGTGATGCAGTCCTTGACAACGATAATCCCTTTCGGCATTGGAACAGGGACTGACGCAGAACAAATAAGGCCTTGGTACGCTTCTAACTTTGCAGGCACTAATTTCTGTTCCATGTTGCGTTTATTATCAAGTCGACGCTTTAATTCAGGATACAGACGTTCCGATACGTATACGATTGTCGAATTCTTGACCCCGCCACTCGTACCGACCATTCGATGATACTGAATGCCGTTTACTTTGAATCCTCGGTTTGCTTTGGCGTAATCTGATTTTCTATCGATCACAAGCAACAGATAATCTTCCATAAACTTCATCTGATACAGTCTTGAACGATACTCTTCAAGCTTATTGCGTGCCGATCTGGAATGCATTTCTTCTTTTCCAACATTTCGAATTTTTCGACGAAGATGTTTGCAGATCAGTTCAGAATCCTCGTTCCGATTCAGCATATCGATCCATCGAAGCAACTGGCTGCTGCCAAGATCAACGATCCGTTCATCGTTTTGATCAAGCAGGGCGTTAATGTCGAGAACCATATTCCAATTGTGTTCGATCAATTCCTTAGTATGAAGCTTTAAAACTTTTTTCTGCTGTAAAACTTTTTTCAAATCTTCTTCCTCTTTCTTTCCTTTCTTTTAATGTATTTCGGTATTTAATCTTTTTTACCGAAGGTTATTCTTTTGGTTTGTATTCTAAGGTTGCGTAATATTTTCTTTTACGTTTTTTAATTTCGCATTTCTTGATTTCTACCTCTTCTGCAAACGGTTCGGATAAATCAATATATCGAATCTGCGGAATAAAAAGTTTACCGCTTTTCGCTTTGACAGCATTTAATCTGTCGATAGCAAACTCTCTTTTGTCGTACTTGTAACGGGGATGACTATACGCTCCTGCCTTAAGACTTCCTTTTTTGTTGCGGGTTACAAACCTGACGTATTCTGAAATCAAATGATTCACAGTAGTTTCTAACGCATTTCTTGACGATTGTTTTAGCAACTTAGAAAAACTTTCGGAGTCGCTGATTTTTGTTGAGTCTTTAAGATAGAAATTTTTCTCGGCTCTTTTGATTGCTTCCTTAATTGCAGTGTTATACGCTTTAGCATCTAATCTTAATTCTTTAGGCACAGAATTCTTGCCTTTTGCTTCGAATTCCATGTTACTGATTGGCTTGTTATTACGGATGTAGGTTAGTATTTTTCGCAATTCGTTCTTAGAAGGGAACGATATGGGATGTTCTGCGTTATAGCATTCTCGGTAAATATCAATAAAGTAATTACGAACTTCTTGACAGGCTTTGATTGTTGCATCAATCTGCGATACCTGCTTTTGCGTAGGATATATTTCTATCGTTTTTTTCTTCATATTGTAGCGCGTCAAATTCTGTTAGTCGGAAACGTCAAATATTTTTATACACATCTGGAAGAGAAACGCACTTTATTTTGTCCGGCCTCGCTTTATTTTGGCTTCAGAAGCATTTTATTTTATTTCTTTCTGTTCAAAAAAAGCCGTCTTGTCAAAAACGGCTTTTAATCAATAATTTCCTATGTTCTCGAATTCTTTCTGGTATACTCTTTCCACTATACATGCCAGGATCCAGCTGTTCCTCTTTCCCAGCGCTTTTCTGATCGACGGATGGATCTCGAAATCATTCTTGAAGAATAAATGGCCAAAATTATTCATATAGTTTTCTACAAAATACATCAGCTCTTCATTGCTCAGTTTATAGGCTCCGTACATCTTCATCGCTCTTTTCAGCTGTTCGATCATCACTTTTCTCGTCGTCGGCCAGTTGATCAACATCCGTTCATCTTCTTTCATATGTTCTCACCCCAGTTCTACTTCGTTATGTGCTTTCATCACGATCTCTGCGTCGATGATCCGCTTTTCTTCGTTCGCTCCTTCGATCAGGCATTTCGACAACAGATTGTTCAGTTTCCGGATTGATCCGCCTGCGATATTATATGCGGCACGCACCGCGTCTTCTTCGAACACCTTTTCTCTGCTTCCGCATTCTTTCATGCAGAAATCCACATATTCCTGTGCCTCTTCTCCTTTCAGACCTTCCATGAAATAATTGATCACGATCCTCTGGCGCAGGGCGTCATGCACCTGCTTTTTCAGGATCGTGTTCAGGCTCGTCTGCCCGCTCAGGATCAGGATACAGTAGTTCTTCGAGTCCATCTCGAAATTGAGGAGCATGGTCAGATCGTTGAAGACGCTCGTGCTCAGATACTGCGCTTCGTCGATCACGATGACCGGCGTGCACTTCTTTTCTTTTGCCATGTATTCGATGGCTTCCTGTACCTGCCGGAACAGGTCGCTCTTTCTGAATTTGGGCTCCAGCCCCAGCCCGCAGGCCAGCTGCCGGTAAAAGTCGATGACCGATACCGTAGACATCTGGATGTAGACCACTTTGTACAGCGACGGGTTCAGACTGCCGGCAAATTCGCGGATGGCCGATGTTTTTCCTGTTCCCGGACTTCCTGTGAACAATCCGATCCCTTTCGCTTTTTTCAGGTAGTCCAGCCGTCCTTTCAGGTTCGCCGTATCTTCGCTCCGGTATAATTTGTGATATTTCGTTTCTTTCTCGAACGGCATCTGCTTCAGTCCGTAAAATACTTTGGCTTCCATATTACTCCTCCTCTCTGAAGCGCATGTGCTGCCTTCTTCTGATCCGGCTGTTCTCCACCTTGTCGACCGTCCGGATCGGGATCAGCTTTCCGTCCATCCCTAGCAGCCAGGCCTTTCTCCTGTCTTCGGGATCCATCTTCACCTTTACTGTCTCGCGCATGTATTCGGCCGGCACCTCGTAGCTGATCCCGTCGATCACGAGTGTCGAATCGGTCCTCACCTTTCTTTCGTACGTATGCAGGAAATACTGTTCCACCGCTTCGTCAGGAAGGAAGCGGAACCGCTGTGCATCCTTCAGATAGCGCTGGCGCGGCGTCATATCTTTCAGCGAAGCGTGTTGGCAGTTGATGTATTTCTGAAGATAGTCCCCGAAAGATTCCCGGACCTCTTCGATCGTCTGATAGGCATTCCAGTCCGAACAGCGCAGCCAGTGGTCCTTGAACGTTCGGAATGCGCGCTCCTGTTTTCCTTTCGCGCTTCCGTCCCGCACCGGCGCATGCACCAGGGCGACCCCCAGTCTTGCACAGATCATATTCAGCTGGTGGTTGTCATAAGGCGAACCATTGTCTACATACAGTACAGACGGGATCCCGTAAGTCATGACCGCGTTCTTCAGGATCTTCTGAAAGTTGACGGCCGTATCGGCTTCAAAGATTCCCCAGCCCACGATCATCCGGGATGCGTCATCCAGGATAGAAACCAGATACAGCCTGTGTCCGGCCAGCCTGTATAGATAGGATGTATCGGCCTGCCAGACCTGGTTGGCAAATTCTTTCTCGAACGCTCTGCGCTCTTTTCCCTGATGGATCGGTTCGAGACGGCTCTGAGGCAGAGAACGCACGAAACGATCGATCGTGGACTGGGAAACGCGGGCCGGGATAAACCCTTCTTCGATGAGCCGCGCACGCAGGACCGTATTGATGATGCGCGGATACTGCCGGCGCAGAGCGATGATGCGTTCCTGCGCCTCGGGACTCAGAGTTCGGGAAGTCCCCTTGTCGCTCCTGGGACGGGAAATCAGTCCATCGAATCCGCCGGAACGGTATTCATAGGCCCAGTGAGCGAAAGTCTGCCATGAAAATGATTTTTTGACACCGGAGACCGGGTTTTCGAATTCTTTTTCGGCAAGATGACGGTAAAACTGACGGTTTGTCGAAAAAGGATGAGTGCCGGAAATGACAGGAGCGATGATCCCGAATTTCCATAAAGCGATTTTTTCCTTGTCGGTTTGATCCATAAAGCAGAATCCTCCTTTGAGATTACTGTACCGGGCTAAAAAGAGGAAAGCGACGGACAAATGATTCAGGAAGGAGAAAAAAGACCATAGACAAAGGGTGCAGATAAAATAGTGTGAGGCGAAAAATAGGCGCATTCATGAAAACGAAGAAAACTCTTCAGAAAGGCATGCATAGAAGAACGGATATGAGCAAGAAGATCATACGGGCTACGGTCAAGATCGCGGATCATGATACAGGAGAGGAAAAGCAGAGAGGAATAGCGGTCGATCCATCGGCGCAGGGTCGTTCTGGAAATATCAAAAAGCGCAGCCGTTCTCGACTTGTTGCCGGCACAAGGTCCGCAGCAGTACTGAAAGAGCACTTCAAAAATAAAAGGATAGGAAAACGAAGAAAACGGACGGGCATCATAAGGGAGTATGGTATGATAGGAGCCGCAGGAAGGACAAAAAACGACACGAACCCGTAAGCGTTTTGTCGGATTGGAAGGAGAGAGGCAGAAACGGGAGTAGGATGAGTAATCGAGCATCTGGCCGCGCGCCCCGCAGGACGGGCAGGATAAATCATGCGAAAAAGGGTTGTCGAAAGCCGAAAAATTGATTATCATAAAATTGTTCGTTAGGACGGGAGAGAGTTTGTTCGCAAAACAATTAGGGCTCTCTCTTTTTTTGCGCCTAACACCTTTCCATGTCAATCATCTCATAAAATGAAAATAATGTGACGAAAAAAAGCAGAATAAATTCATCGTGAAATGATCGATGATGAATTTATTCTGCTTGTCTTTATAAATAAGCGAGGATAGCAGGACGACGCTCTACATTCATATCATCTTCCTCTTAGTGTGCCCATTATATCATACGAGTTTTTCGACGGTAATTAGTTATACGATTATCGTTGCAAATAAAAAATGCAGAAGCATTTATTGCTTCTGCTTATCTACGATATCCATTCTTTCGTTCACTTTATCATATGAGTAATTAATGTTCCCTTCAGTAAAATCAACCATCGCACAATAATCAGCAAGATTAATTCGATTCTTATTTTTTGCTAAAAAGTCAGGGTATAAATCTCTCGTGCCATCCGTTTTTGAAAACTTGGGCGTATATGATGAGTATGGTGTAGTGGAACCAAGATCTTTGGTTGCTAAATTATACAAATGGCCTGTTTCAACATAATACCATGATGCGGAATCGGACAAGTTGATTAAATCTTCGGGTATGTAATTTCCCTGAGATACTGAATCATTCTTGTATTGATTGATTATTGTAAGATTGGAATCGATCTTATCAGATTTTTCTTTATACCGTTTAAATTTTTCAGAATTTTTAAATTTTGAAATCGCTTCATTTTCATTTGTTGCTCCGTTAATATATTCGTCGGTAAAAGATTTGTTCGCAGGTTCTGCATTCGCGTTGATGCGGTCTGCATCTTCCCACACCATTATAATGTCGTTTACGATGCCAGATGACTCTTCGCTCCATTGATGGATAACCTGCGTCATCAGCTCAATGTCGGATTGAATCTGATCAGCATCTGCCAGGGCAGGATCTTTCTGGATTTCTTCTACTCGTTTTGCAAGCCGATCATAAGGATCTCTGTTGCTTAATAAGGTAAAACCAAATACTGCTACGATGACTGCAGCTATGACAAGGCCGACGATGATGAAATTTTTGGATGGTTTCTTTTTGAGGTTTGATAAATCAGGCAGGGAAACCTTCTTCATCGGATTGCCACAATGAGGGCATGTCTTCGCTTTGTCGCTCACTTCCTGATGACATTCAGGGCACTTAATTAACGCCATAATCATTTCTCCTATCTTGTTGTTTTCATTGTAACATAATCCAATTTTTAACAGTTTTTTTGTTGAAATTTTTTCACACTATATTTCGATAAATCGAAATACGAAATATAGTGTGAACTTTGACTGTTCTGGACGTACTTCTTTAACCTCCCTATTACTGAACGATTCGTAGCGTGGAATGTGCTTGATCTTACTATCGATGATTGAATCTCTGCTTGTGATTAGAATAAGTATTGTAATTCTGAATAATAAAACGAAGTATTGAGCGTAGCGAATCGTACATGCCAATGTACGAAGTTCCTTGCCTAAGATACCATACGTGAATGGTTAGTGTTGAATCGTAAATCCTATACACTCGAAGTACTTAGTGAAGTGTAAATAAACTTGTCAATGTTCACATTGTCTTGCGACAATTTTTCGACAGCCAAAAAAGAGCATCCAATACAAGAGTGGTTTTCGGGTAACATGTAATTTCGGGAAGAAAAACTGGATATTCGCACAAAACAAATTAACTCATCGTCGGCATTTTTGTGTCGCTGATTTTGTGCTCATTCTATTCTTTTGCTAGTTTCATAAGGTCGTTTGTTCGGTGTTTGATCGTTTCTGAAAAGTAAGCAATTTTTGTATGTAAGCATAGAAACAATCAAATCGCTGCGCGACTCATTTTTTCAATGTTTTCATATAAGGGAATTTCAAAAAAAGCAACAAATATTGTATAAAGAAAATTTCAGTATCGACTGCATAAGTTATAGATTCGCGAATAGCGAAATTTCCAAAAATGGGGCAATAAAGCATGAAGTGTCAGTAATTGAATGACAGTTTAAATAAAACAGTGACACTTCGTTTGTTCTGGATGTGTTGGCAAAAGTCTTCGGCAAAAACAGATTCATTGAAAAATCATTACGAAAATTGCATATATATGTTGAACAAAGGAGAAGAATTTAAATTTGATCTAACAGATTTTGAAGATTATACGATGGATGAATTTGTATATCAGGAAATGTTTGGTATGTTGGAATAGATTGAAATACTTTCTAATCGTTTGTAATTTGAATTTAATAGAATATCAAACTTGCGGTTCATGCGAAAGTCATCCGGAAGAAGGAAGATCGTCTATGCAGCTTTATTTTAAAAAGCATTATCGATTTTCAGAGCCGATTCCTGGAAACGACTACTATGCTGCCAACGGAAACTGGACACGTCCAATCAAGTCAATTGAAGAAAAGGAACAGCTTTTAAAGGAGCTTCTGGAATGGAGCGAGAGATTGCCTGAGTCAGAGTATAAACGGTATTGGATCTAAAAAAATTACAAACGCTTGAATATATAATTCCTTATTGGCAAAATGAAGTTAACTGATTATAACGACGCATGAAAGGAGAAACTGCATATGGAAACATGTACGATTTATGATAAGCTAGTGCGCGATAATATCCCTGCAATCATACAAGCAGATCACAAAACATGCAGAACCCATATCCTGAATGAAAAAGATTATAATTTCTATCTTAAAGAAAAGCTTATAGAAGAAGCGAGAGAAGTGCGTAGTGCTGAATCAAAAGATGAACTGATCAAGGAACTGGCCGATGTTCTGGAAGTGGTCGAAGCGCTGCAGGACGCAAACGGGATTTCTCCAAAAGAGGTGCTGGCGGTCAAACATCAAAAAGCAAAGAGGAACGGCAAATTCGAAAAGAGGATCCTGCTGGAATGTGTGATCGAGGAAAGCGATGACTGATTATATCAATTTATGGCTCGATATCATCGAGAACATGAACAATGATAATACATATAAACTGGCCTGGGGAAGAGCGCTGATCGAAATCATCTATGAACACAAGGAAGAAGACTGCGAACTGGTGATCCCGTTTGTGGCAATTGCAGAAAAAATGCTCAAATACTACTGGAATCAGACGTATTTTTTCAATCTGAAACAAAGTCCGGGAAAGAAGCCGGTCGTGGTGCAGGAAACGGAAAAATGTATCGAGTTTGTCAAGAATAAACGCAAGTCCAATATTCCGGTATGGTTCGATCGGGCACAGGAAGATCTGATGACCGATCCTTCCTTTTATTCGAAACGCATTGCGAAAATCGCGAAAACCTTGAAACACGATGTTTCGTGGCGGTTCAAAAAAGTGAACAAGGAAGAGCATGATATTTACCGGCTCGATCTTGATCAGATGACCGTTACCTTTTCTGCCGATGAAATCGTCCAGCTCAAAGAATATGCGTTCATCCTATCGCAGCTGCTCAACTACAAGTGGGCCCAGCTGCTGGAAAAATTCAACAGTGCGCCAAAGATCGCACTAAAAGTGAAAGGAATTTCTGACGCGAAGATACGCAGGAACAATTTAACGAAGTTCAAAAATATCCTGCTTTCGCAGATGAAGGACGGGAATATCATCGATTTCTATACCGGGCAGGTGTTAGAGGAAAACGATATTTCGATCGACCATGTCATCCCGTGGTCTTTTATCAACTATAGGCAAGAAGACTCCCACCTCTATAGGCGGGAGACGCATTGCAAAGCTCAGTTTTACTGTGGATAAAGGCCTAAAAATGCAGTATAATAAAGTCAAGGAAAGCAAGGAGGAAACGATATGCCAAATAAAGCCTGCAAATTCAGACTCTATCCAACTGTGGCACAGAAGATCCTCCTTGCAAAGACATTCGGCTGTGTCCGCCTTGTCTACAACCATTGGCTCGATCGAAAGATCAGCCAGTACAAAGAATACCAGACGACCTTGAGCTATACTTTCTGTGCCAAAGAGCTGGCTGTACTGAAGAAAACAGAAGAGTACGCCTTCCTGAAGGAAGTCGACAGCATTTCTCTGCAGCAGTCGCTCCGCCATCTGGATCAGGCCTTCCAGAACTTCTTCAAACGGCCCGGAACAGGATTTCCAAGATTCAAATCCAAACGAAACAGAAAGAACAGCTATTCGACCGTATGCGTCAATCAGAACATCCTCCTGTCCGAGGGCTATTTGAAACTGCCGAAGATCGGACAGATCAAGGTGAAGCAGCATAGAGAGATGCCTGAATCTTATGTTCTCAAGTCGGTGACAGTAAGCCAGAGCCCGAGCGGAAAGTATCATGCAAGCATTTCGTTCGAGTACGAAAACCAAGTACCGGAAAGAAAACTGCACACTTTTCTTGGACTCGACTTCTCGATGAACGGACTGTATAAAGACAGCGAAGGAAACGAAGCAGAGTATCCAAAATATCACAGGCAAGCGGAGAAGAAGCTGGAACGGGAACAGCGCAAGCTGTCGCACATGCAGAAAGGCTCCAGAAACTGGGAGAAACAGCGGATCAAGGTCGCAAAACTGTATGAGAAAGTTGCCAATCAAAGAAAGGATTTTCTGCATAAGCGATCAAGAGAGATCGTCAATGCGTACGACTGCGTCTGCATAGAAGACCTGGATATGAAAGCGATGGCAAGGTCGCTGCATTTTGGCAAATCGGTCCATGACAACGGATGGGGCATGTTTGCTTCTTTCCTGAAGTACAAATTAGAAGATCAAGGAAAGCAACTGATCCGGATCGACAGATGGTATCCATCCAGCCAGACCTGCTCTGTATGCGGATATAAGAACCCCGAAACAAAAGATCTCGGCATGCGGGAATGGGATTGTCCGAACTGCAAAAGCCATCATGACCGGGATCTCAATGCCGCGATCAATATAAGAAAACTGTCATCACTCAATAAATAGCGAGACCCCAGAACATGAAAATCGGGGTCTCTTTTTTGAATGTGCCGATTCGTTTATACTAAAGCCAGCAGAGGATCATGAACACGTGTTCCTACCCAGTAGAAATACCTTAGGTATTCAAACTGTTAAGAAAACTGTCGTGTCTGATCTTATGAACCCCTAAATATACCTACGAGGACGAAGAATAAAATATCACGGACATTTCAAATGTATCGAAACCGGTGATCAGACTGATCCGCTGCCTATCTTTTTAAGGAGGTATTGCTATGGCGAAAGTTAAACCGATGGATGTCACACTTCCGATCGCATGCGGTGTCGATGTCCACAAACGTTTTATTGTCGCTGTCGTATGCGACGCATCTGATCCTCTTCATCCGGCTTATTTCAAAAAACGTTTTTCTACTTTTACCAACGATCTGATCCGTTTCGATCACTGGCTGCTGGAACATGGCTGCCGTCATGTCTGCATGGAGTCCACAGGCAAATACTGGATTCCTGTCTTCAATGTTCTCGAATCCGATATGGAAGAAGTCCGTATCGTGAATCCCAAATGGGTGAAAGCTGTTCGGGACGAAAAAGACGATGATAAAGATGCCATGTGGATCGTCAACAAGTATCGTCATGGCGAAACGAAGAAAAGCTTTATTCCAGACTGGACGATCCGAAAATTAAGAGAACTGACGCGTCTAAGAATAAAATATGTGCAGCAGTGCACGCAGGAGAAGAACCGTCTCATCAATTCGCTCACATGCCGGAACTATAAGCTGGATATGGTTTTCTCAAGCGTTTTTTCAAAAAGCGCACAAAAGATCATCGATCTGCTGATTGGTGAGGATCCCTATACAAAAGAAGATATTCTCTGCTGCGTCGACAGCCGATGCCGTGCTTCGCAGGAAGATATACTGGAAGCATGCAATGGTTTTGAATTTGACGCGGTCGAAAAGAAAATCATTGCCCATACACGTCAGCATCTCCAGTTCCTTGAAGAACAGATCAGGACACTGGATGAAGAGATCGACATGCTGGCGGCCCAATATAAAAAAGAGATCGATCTTCTGATGAGCGTTCCGGGTATAGGAAGAATGTCAGCTATAAAGATCATTGCGGAAATAGGAAACAATATGGATCCGTTCTATACAGCCGACAAGCTGACACGATGGGCCGGACTTGTACCAGGACGAAATGAATCAGCTGGAAAGAAGAACAGCCGGCATATTACAAAGGGAGGGAAATATCTCAAACCGGTTCTCGTGGAGTGTGCGTGGGCAGCTATCAAGGCGCAGAATCCGTATTATCGGTACAAGTTCAACGGAATTGCAGGAAGACAAGGAAAAAAAAGGGCCATCATCGCGATTGCCAGGAAAATACTTGTCAGTATCTGGTCAATGTTGAAAGATGGCGCAGAATGGCATCCAAAAGATATGGATGACAATGGAAGACCGCGCGAACTGAGCCTTCGCAAAGCCAAGAGAAACTTTAAAACGGTCATCCGGGATCTACTGGATCTCGGCAAGACAAAAGAAGAAATCGCAATAGATCTTGTGACTATTATAAACCAAAGTTAGCATGATGTAACGGGGGAAAGGGGGAAGTTTAGCCAAAATAGCATTTTAGCCAAAAATGATTTACAGAATAAGGAAGGCATGCGGATCGTATTGGCATAGCCTGTGAATAAAAAAGAACCGTGGGGCACACGGGGATAGCTCGCTTATGCTGTGGTCAATAGACTGCTCGAACGAGAACCGACTGTTCGCAACCTTGCGAAAGGAAGCCTCCACCTCTTTAGGTGGGGGAGGATGTCACGTACAGCGATGATATCTGGAACCTCGTCATCACGTCCAAGTCAGTGAATTCTTCTAAAAGCAATTCCATCCCTTCGGAAGAAATCATCCGAAAGCTCGAGCAAAGAAACAAAGAGCTTGTCGAGATCGTGCATGAACCGAAGTATCATGAAGAGCTGAAGACAGCCATCGAAAACAACTATGTGCAAAAGTTTTACATTGCTTTGCGTTTATAAAGTGTATCTTTATTAAAGTTTATGATGATTGAAAGGGAGAAAGACTATGAAGAAAATATCTAAGTTTGTATTGTGCTTCGCACTATTAGGAAGTATATCAGGGTGTGCTAAGCCTGACGAAAGAACAGTTGATGAGAAATTTGTAGACTCTTTGCAGGAGGGTTTGGATGAACGCTGGGAATTAGCTGACACAACAGATTACTCGACAGATTCATTTAATAAATATTTAGATGCAGAGCTCAATAAGATTCAGAGTTTTAAAAAAGAAAAGTTCGAGAATCAGCAACTTAAAGAACAAGCAGATCTTTATATCGATTCGTTAGAAAAGACAAAAGATATCACAAAATATATTGATTCCAATGATTTTCAATTTCAGCAGCTTTATTCGCCTTTATACTCTCAAAGAGTGTTAGCTCTTCAGGAAATAAATAAAATTGATCCTTTGCAGTTCGATAATGAAGAGGATCAGGAAGATTTTGATAACTTGCTTGAAGAAGCTGATCTGTTAAAATCTGTGATTGATTTAACGAATGGCATTCAATTTGAAAAGGTTAAAGAAGATGATGAACCAGAATATGATTTATATACTGCTGATTATGAAGCAAAGGTAACAAATGATACAAACTATCAGTTTGATTACTACAATCTAACAATAAATCTGCTTGATAAGGATGGTGTGGTACTCGAGCAAACCTTTGCAAGCGTAAATTCCTGGAAAAAAGGAGAAACCCAGCGCTTAAGTTTCATGGTTGCAGAAAAAATAGAGAAAGTACAAATAGCATCTGCAGATTACAGTGTGAACAATAACGTACAAACTGGAACAATAAATTTTGAATAGAAGATAACATAAGTTAGCTGATATTAACTAATACCAATTGATTGCGTTAAAAACAGGAATGAAAAAACTGTGATAGTCTTGATTCGTTTATCACAGTTTTTTTTGTGTTGTATACTAGTTTTCTTCTTCATATCCCGAACGACAGAAAGGTATTTGCCATATGGCAGATCGTAAAGAGGATCGTTAGGAAAAGGGCTGGTCTGTTTTCTTCTGCTCTGGCAAGCAATAAGAAAGCGAGGCAGGGAAAGATGGTCAGTCCCCAGAGGATCATGGTGTTTGCTGCTGTCAGATAGTACAGGATCCAGCATCCGTAATAGAGCAGGACAAAAAGAAAGATTGTTGTGTACTGTTGCCATGAATTCCTCTTTTGTTTTCCTGAAATGCATAACGAACCGACCATTGCGATCTGTACCACGCTCATGATCGAATCCAGCATTTTGTGATCTGTCGTATGACGAAGGACATCATCAGGCGCCGGACAGGTAAACCAGATCACATTCGGGATCATGATCAATAGGAACAGCACCAGTCCGCGCCAGTCAAAAGAAAACGTTTTTGAACTACTCATTTCTGTTTTTCACGCTTCCGCCCTCGATCAGTTCAAACCCGATGACCTGGGTCGTCGCGACCGGCTCGCCTTTGATCAAAGCAAGGATCGTAGCCCCGGCCATCTGTCCAGCCAGCTTATAGTCGAATCGGATCGTGCACAGCGAAGGTGTAAGCAGCTCGCTCACTTCATAGCCGCCGAACCCGATCAGAGAAATATCTTCCGGAACCTTTAATCCTTTTTCTGTGATTTCCTTGTAGCAGGCGAGAGCCAGATTGTCCGTTGCCGCAATGATCAAGGTCGGATGATGATCTTCCAGATAGTGACGGACGACCTTTCTGGCTTTTGAAAAAGAGAAATCGGTTTCTCGGGTGTGGATCCGCAAAACATGATGATCCTCGAGCGCCTCGAGGACCCCTTTGCGCCTTTGGACCCCGACCGCCTCATCCACCCGGTTCACACCAAGGTACAGAACGTTGTCATGTCCCTTTTCAGCCGCGTATTGTCCGGCCGCGTAGCCGGCACGGTAATCATCGTAAATAATGGAAATCCCGTTTTTGAAATGCTGGGCCACGATCAGGATCGGAATGTCCGATTCATGGACAAGCTTCTGATGGATCAGGTTGATATTGGTCGCGACCAGGATGATGCCATCCACCCGCATGCTCTCGAAATACTCGATCGAGCGGATCTCGTCATTGATATCATGATCCGTATCGATCAGGATGACCGTATATCCTTTTTCCTTCAAATAATTGTTGATGCTTGTAAGCAGCCGTGAAGACGTGTTCGAATTGATCGTAGGCGCCACGATCCCGATCGTTTTCGTTTCTTTTGCTTTCAGGTTGGAAGCGGCAGCGCTCGGCTCGTAATCGTGGGCCTCGATGACCTTCCGGATCCTTTCTCTCGTTTCCTCCTTGACATACCCGTTGTTGAAATAACGGGACACGGTGCTCTTTGCCACACCAGCCTCTTCAGCAATTTCTTTCATCGTAATTCGTTTGTGTTTCATATCTTTATTATATTCCGCTTTCTTTTTCTTGCAATCAAAATGTGGAACAGTTCCATAAATGGATGAGAATTATGGAACCTTCTTGTTGCAAAAAGTATATAGCGTACCGTTTTACTGTTGATGAAAACGTTCTCAATTTTTTTGTTGACAAATATATGGAACAAGAATATGATTTAGACATGGAAACGATTCCATATAAGAACCACAAAATGAACCATACAAAGAAAAGGAGAACGAATTATGGATTATTCAACGATTGCTTCACAAGTTATTCAGTATGTCGGCGGCAGAGACAATATCGTGTCAGCCATGCACTGCGCGACCCGGCTGCGTTTGAAACTCAAGGATTATCAAAAAGTCGATGAAAACGCATTGAGCGACGTCGATCAGGTCAAAGGTGTGTTTCTTGCCAACGACCAGTATCAGGTCATTTTTGGTTCAGGCACCGTAAATCTTGTCACAGACGAAGTGCTTAAACAAACCGGACTTTCCAGCACAGACGCGAAAACAGAAGAAAAAGACGCCAAAGAAGGCAATCCGCTCATGCGAGCCGTGAAAGTGCTCTCAGACATCTTTGTTCCGATCATCCCGGCCATCGTTGCCGGCGGTCTGCTCATGGGCCTCAATAATGTCCTGACAGCCCAGGGACTGTTCGTATCGGGCAAATCGGTCATCGACCTCTTTCCGGCCATGGCAGGCATTGCCACCTTTATCAACATGTGCGCCGCAGCGCCGTTCACGTTCCTTCCGGTGCTGATCGGATTTTCGGCCACCCGCAAATTCGGAGGCAACCCGTATCTGGGCGCAGCCATGGGCATGATCATGGTCCATCCGGACCTGCTCAACGCCTACTCTCTGGCATCGGCCGAAACGATCCCGGCATGGAACTGGTTCGGACTGAGCGTAGAAGCCATCGGCTATCAGGGAACCGTGCTTCCGGTACTGGCCGTTTCATGGATCCTTGCCAACATTGAAAAGCGTCTGCATAAAGTGACGCCAAGCTGGCTCGACAACTTGTCCACCCCGCTTCTTTCGATCCTGATCACTGCCGCGCTCACCTTCCTGTTTGTCGGCCCGATCCTTCGTCAGGCTGGCGATATGCTCGCGTTCGGACTGTCCTGGCTGTATTCGACGCTTGGATTCCTTGGCGGAGCCATCTTCGGCCTTCTGTATGCGCCGATCACGATCACAGGCATGCATCATTCGTTCTCGGCGATCGAGACGCAGCTGATCGCAGCTTCCGAAACGACAGGCGGATCGTTCATTTTTCCGATCGCTTCCATGAACAATGTGGCACAGGGCGCTGCCGTGCTTGCCGTACTGTTCATGACAAAAAAAGAGAAGCTCAGATCGCTGTGCACAGCTTCCGGTATCTCGGCCCTGCTTGGCATTACCGAGCCGGCCATGTTTGGTGTAACGCTCAAGCTTAAATATCCGTTTTATGCCGCGATCATTGGATCGGCAGCCGGTTCGGCATGGATCGCAGGAACAAAGACACTGGCACTGGCCATGGGTGCTGCCGGACTGCCCGGAATCATTTCGATCGCTCCGCAGAGCTGGATGAATTTCGCGATCGGTCTAGTGATCTCGATGGCTACATCGATCGTCATGACCGTGATCCTGATGAAAAAGTTTGGCCAGGAGGAGCTGACGGATTCAAAAAATGTGAAAGCCAAAGAGGAGATCAAACTAATCGACGCGCAGCCGAATGTTGTGTATGCGCCATTGAGCGGAACGATCCGTCCGGTCGGCGAATGCTCGGATCCGATGTTTGCTTCCAAAGCGATGGGTGACGGCGTGGTCATCACGCCGGAAGAAGGGACGCTCGTTTCGCCGGTCAGCGGCAAAGTGATGATGGTGTTCCCGACAAAGCATGCCATCGGTCTGCAGGGGGAAAACGGCGAGGAGATCCTCATTCATGTCGGGCTTGATACGGTCTCTCTGGACGGTGCTCCGTTTGATGTGAAAGTGAAGGATGGCGATCTGATCCGGGCCGGACAGGTGCTGATGCAGATCGATCTGGATGCGATCAGAAAGGCTGGTCTTTCGACCGAAACGCCGGTCGTGATCACGAATGGCAAGACGTTTGAGTCGATGCATGATCAAGAGGTGAAATGCTGCGATCAAATGTTAAGGCTTGCTTAGGAAGGAATCATATGAAATCGACTTGGAATCAATTTGAACAGGACAATATAGAAACTGTTTCCTGCGATCCGTGGCGGCTGACCTATCATCTCATGCCGCCGGTCGGCTGGCTCAACGATCCGAACGGATTGTGCGAACATAAGGGAACAACCCATATTTTCTACCAGTATTCGCCGCTTGACGCCAACGGCGCGAAGAAGGGCTGGGGCCATTACACGACAACCGACTGGAAAACATTTTCCCGGTGTCCGATCGAGCTGGTGCCGGACCAGGAAATCGACCGGGACGGGGTCTATTCGGGCAGCGCGTTCGAAAAAGACGGTACCGTCCACTTCTTTTACACAGGAAATATCAAGTTCGAAGGGGAGCATGACTATATTTACGAAGGCCGGGGTCATTATGTCAATACGTTTACGCTTCTTGAGGATGGCACGGTTTCCGAACGGAAAAATGTGCTCAGAAACGAGGACTATCCGGACGATCTGAGCTGCCATGTGCGCGATCCGAAAGTGTTTGAAGAAGATGGCGTATATTATATGGTGCTGGGTGCCCGTACGAAAGAAGATGTCGGACAGATCCTTGTGTATCGTTCGGATGATCTGGAAGCATGGACGTATCATGGACGGATCCAAAGCGGATCGGCGTTCGGCTACATGTGGGAGTGTCCGGACCTGTTCGAACTCGACGGGCAGAAGATATTGATGACGTGTCCGCAGGGAGTCGAACAGCAGGGGCTGAAATATGAAAACATTTATCAGAACGGCTACTTTCTTCTGGACGGGAAAATGAAAGAAGGGACAGAGATCGCGGCACCGTTTGCCGAATTCGATCACGGGTTCGATTTCTATGCGCCCCAGACGTACAGGGATGAGAAGGGGAGACGGATCCTGATCGGGTGGATGGGCCTGCCTGATACCGACTATGTCAATCCGACGGTGGAGCGTGGCTGGCAGCATGCGCTCACGCTGCCAAGAGAACTTACGCTCAGCAACGGGAAGGTGTTCCAGTTTCCGATCAAAGAAGTGCTGGATCTTTCCTGTGACGAGAGAAAGATCGAACTGCAGGCAGGTCAGTGTTTGAAGCAGAGGGTCCGTGTTTTCATGCCACCCTGTTTCCGGAAGGGCCCTTTTCGATCGGTCTGCGCCAGGATGCCGAGCTGAATTATGACGGCAAGGTTCTTTCCTTTGCTCTGAAAGATTCGGGGTATGGCCGGGATGTGCGTCATATCGAGGTGGAGGATGTGCATTCGATCGATGTGTTCAGCGATACGTCGAGCGTGGAAATTTTCGTAAATGGCGGGGAACATGCGCTGACATCAAGAATATATGATACGATGGCTTCGAACCGGATCGTTTCGGATACGGATATGGATATGACGATCCGGGCGATGCGATCTTACTGCATAGAAAGAGGAGGAGAAAAGGAATGAAGACTATGGATGTTACGGCTTTGGGAGAGCTGCTGATCGATTTTGCGCAGAAGGATACGAATACGTTCGAGGGCAATCCGGGCGGCGCGCCATGCAACGTGCTGGCCATGCTGAACAAGGCAGGAAAAAAGACGGCGTTTATCGGCAAGGTGGGCAACGATATGTTTGGCAGTCAGCTGAAAAATGTAATCGAACAGATCGGGATCGACGCGCGCGGACTGATCGTGGATGACGAGGTGCGCACGACTCTTGCGTTCGTGAAGTTTGATGAAACGGGCGACCGCGACTTTTCGTTCTACCGCAATCCGGGAGCTGATATGATGCTCGATGAAAAGGAAGTCGACTATGATCTGATCAAAGATTCGAAGATCTTTCACTTCGGCACATTGAGCATGACGCATGAGGGAG
The DNA here is from genome assembly GCA_022834735.1 of Erysipelotrichaceae bacterium OPF54. Taxonomy (GTDB): domain Bacteria; phylum Bacillota_I; class Bacilli_A; order Erysipelotrichales; family Erysipelotrichaceae; genus Dubosiella. Next base: position 2,050,534 of record BQKD01000001.1, on the reverse strand, counting down.
TGCGCAAGGCGACCATGAAGGCGATCGAGTGCGCGAAGGAAAACGGGGCGATCATTTCGTTCGATCCGAATCTGCGGCCGCCATTATGGACAGATCTCGAAGAGGCGAAGGTGCAGATGAAGGCGGGCTGTGCCGTATGCGACTTTATCAAGATCGAGGACGAGGAACTGAAATTCATGACCGGAAAGAATACGATCGAAGAAGGGGTCAAAGATCTGCAGGAACAGTACGATATCAAGATGATCCTGGTGACTTCGGGCCCGAAAGGGGCGCAGGTGTTCTGCAACGGTCATCATGTGTTCAAGGATGCGTTTTTGAACCGCAATACATGCGATACGACGGGTGCAGGAGATACATTCTGCGGCGTGTGCCTGTCCTATTTGTGCGATATTCCGTTCGAAGAGTTCGACGAGGAAAAGCTGGCCGATATGCTCACGCATGCCAATGCGGCTGCTTCGATCGTGACGACACGGATCGGGGCATTGCGATCCATGCCGACCATGGAGGAAGTGGATTCGTATATCGCGAATTACCAGCTTCCTTGATCATAGAGAGAATTGGAAAGAGCCGTTTCCGGAAGGGGACGGTTTTTTTTCGTCAAAAAAAGCTGTTCGACCGAACAGCTAAATACGATGTAAATATGTATAAGACAAAGATCAGCCAACTTCGACAACAGAAGGAATGGCAGAAAAGATTTTTCTTTGATCATTGGTCAGAGGACGAGTTATCAACATATCAATTTCACGGAATCGAGCATAAATGTAGGAGGCATGTTCCTTAAAACGGTTCGAATCGCATAGGACAATAATTTGGTCTGTTTGTTGAAGAACGGTCCGTAGCAAAGCGATCCCGTTGGGATGCAGGGTAGTGAATCCGTCTGTGCCCTGGACGCCTAGAGTTCCTAAAACAGCCAGATCAATATGAATGTTTTCCAGCATCCGGATCGCAAAATAAGAATTGGTACGCTGTTCGATACAGTCGATCTCTCCTCCTAAGATAATTGTTTTGATTTTGAGGTCCAGACAACGCTGGGCAATAGGAAAAGAATCAGTAACGACGGTAATTCCGCTTTTTGTTTGCAATGCTTCGATTCCGGACAATGTCGTGCTTCCACCATCGATATATACGATCTGACCATTTTTGATTTCTTTAAAAGCGCGCACTGCCAGAGATCTTTTCGATTGCATTCTTTCGCTGCTGCGATATGCGAGCGGCATTTCTTTGAAAGCATGGTTAATTCGTATTTTTCCATGCTCCTTTATAACAAGAGATTGAGAAATAAGAGAATGGATATCTGTCCTGATCGTTTCGCCCGAAACATGAAAAACATGTTCAAGATCTTTTATTGTCATACTTCCTGTTTTCTGAAGCTGTTCCAGGATCATTTTTCGTCGTTCCGCTTTCTTCATGAACTCATTATACAGAACTATGAGGATTTTCGTAAACAATCCTTCCGTCTATGATCGTATAAAGTACATTATAGTCATGGTCCATCAGACAAAAGTCACTTTTGCGTCCAATTTCGATTTTTCCACGGTCATGGATCCCGAGGCACCGACATGGGTTTTCAGCGTATAAACGAGCAACTTCTTCAAAAGATAATCCGACAACATCGCGTGCTCTTTTCATGATCATGTTCCATGGAATGATTCCTCCTAAAATCAAACCTTCTTTTTTTGTTTTTATAAAATTATTTTTAACAATAACAGGACCAAAATGATCATTTTCATATTCGCCTTCTTTCAGACCGTGAAAATGGACCAGATCGGTCATGCCATAAAAATGATCAATTCCTTTCAGCTTAATAGCCAGTCTTATCCACGATGGACTGACGACCATTCCATCACACGTAATCTGATGTGTGATCTTCTCATTGAGAAGGCAGCCGACAATGCAGCCTTCCTTGCGTTGGTGCATTGCTTCAAATCCGTTAAAAAAGTGAGTGGTCGTGTCAGCTCCCCATTTTGAACATTCATTTACCTGATCTGCAGAACATAGTGTATAGCCGAATTCCACGTGCACTCCTTGCCCGGTAATCCATTCGCACCATTCTTTTGCGTTCGGCAGTTCCGGAGCCAGACAAATGATCCCGATGTCGCTTAAATCATGATCAACCATTTCCAAAGTATGTTCTTGGGTAGGCAGTGCACATAAGGAAGGATCGATGGAAGCACTTCGCGCTGGATTGATATACGGACCTTCAAAATGAATCTTAAAAGGGTCAGAACCGGCTTTTTCTTTTCTGATCTTCCGAATTGCCCGGACTGCCCTCTGACTGTCTGGAATTGATAGTGAATTCAGTGTCGGCATAACACTCGTCACTCCGTATTCTGGAAGTTTTTTCAATATCAGCCGGACATCTTCTTCATTCCAGAACTGACCAGTTTCATCATAGGCATGCGGGAAAAAATTATGACGGAAACCTCCATGCATATGCGTATCGACAAATCCTGGATATAAGTACATTCCGCTGCCGTCAATCACTTGTTCGTCAGTTAGATCTGTGCCGATTTCAAGAATCGCCTGTTCATCGAACCGGACATCCACTTTTTCAAATTGATTGTTTATAAATACATTTGCGTTGCGAATCATCATAAGTCAGTTTCCTCTCTTTCCGCTCTTATTAAACCGTGTTTCTTTTTGAAAAAAAGCGGATTGGTCTTGATTTTTGAAAAACAGAAATAATTTCTGCTTTTATAGCTTGATTTGTAAAATAAAAGCAGGAATTCCAAAGAATGATTTGGGATGAAAACCTATCGGGACTCAGCTCGCAAAGAGTCGTTTCCAAAAGGGAACATTTTTTCTGGTAACGAAGGCAGAGGGATAACGGACGCATGATGGAAATACATCGATTCCTGGATCCGGTACTGCAGAGAAAGTCTTTCGAGCGTTTCAAAATCACAGCAGAATCGGCTAAGAAAGGGATCAGTACGACTTACAACAGTACAGTAGACGATTTCAGCTTTTCGAAGGATCTGGTCCTGCACTTATTGGCAGCGCAGATAAATCACCTCATCTTCAAAAAGAGGGGCACTTTTTTGATCGGTAAAAGAATATTCCTCATAAAAAACAGGAGGAACAGGAATCCTGTTGTTGATCAGCAAAGCAGCGATGCAGTTATGGCGTTCATCGAATATTTCGACAGTTGGTCTGGGATTACGGTGTTTTCCGTTGGAACGAAAAGGACGTGAAGTGAGCGGGATCAGATAATAGATCTGATCAATTGTAATAATAATTCCGTAGAAAGGCGATCGTTTTTCATGCTAACTTTTGGATCTGCTTCATGAAGATAAAGACAATAAGGATAATCAACCCGATATATATTTGGTACAGGTTCAAGAAACCGGAAGGTTTTGTACATTTGTACTCCTTTCAAAAAAGCTGTTCGACCGAACAGCTTCCTGCCAACTGAGGTATGGCATCCCTTTTTAACTGCCAACTATGGCATGGCCTCTCCCGTTTGATCATCCGGGAAGATGATTACAGTTTAATTATATAGGTATATTTGGCGCGGGTCAAAACAAAAAGCATGCAGAAAAAAGATGGTGGAATCCGATAGAAATGTTACAATGAAACTAATAAAACGCTTACATTTCAGAAGGAGGATCTTATGGAAAAGTATGTATATGGACATCCGTTCGATACCCAGGCTGTTGTCAACGATGTGGACGCCATGCCAGGACAGGTGCCGATCGGGGTCAGTGCCATCAACGATCATGTCTTTACATTTGATTATGTGATGGACGCGGAGGATATCGTGTACGGGCTGGGAGAGCAGGTGCGCGGCATCAACAAACGTGGCTGGGAATATATTTCCTGGGCAACGGACGAGCCGCATCATCATGAGGACAAACGTTCTCTCTATTCGGCACACAACTTTCTTATCGTTTCAGGAAAAAAGACATTCGGACTGTTCGTGGACTATCCGGGACGTGTCCGCTTTGACATCGGCTATACGCACAGCGATGTGCTGCACATTGAATGCGAGGCCGACCTGAAACTGTATTACTTTGAAGGGGAGGATGTGCTCGACATTTCCCGCCAGTTCCGTCATGCGATCGGAAAGAGCTATGTGGCGCCGAAGTTTGCGTTCGGCTACGGACAGAGCCGCTGGGGATACAAAACGCAGCAGGACTTCAAAAAGGTGGTGGAATCGTTCGAAAGCCTCCGCATTCCTCTCGATCTTTTGTACATGGACATCGACTACATGCAGGACTATAAGGACTTTACCTTGAACGAAAAGGAGTTCGAACCGGATTTTCAGGAATTTGTTGACTGGATGAAAGAACATAAAGTGCATCTTGTGCCGATCATCGATGCGGGCGTCAAAATGCAGGATGGCTATTGTGTGTATGAAGAAGGAAAGAAGAACAACTATTTCTGCAAGCTGGAAGACCATACGACCGATTTTATCGGCGCCGTATGGCCAGGCTATTCCATGATGCCCGATTTTCTCAATGACCAGGCAAGGAACTGGTTCGGCATGAAATATGAAACACTGACAAAATACGGGATCGACGCGTTCTGGAACGACATGAACGAGCCGGCCCTGTTCTATTCCAGGTACGGGATCGACTGGCTCAACGGAAAACTGAAAGAGTTCCTTGCCAACGAGAAAAACGAAGTGCCGTATTTCAAGCTGGGCATGGAAGTCGAAAGCCTGAAAAATTCGATGGACGACTACCGGCGCTTTTATCACAACACAAATCAGGGCTGGGTGCGCCATGACAAGGTCCACAATTTATATGGCTGCAGCATGACCCGGAGCGCCTCCGAGGCATTCGAAACGCTGCGTCCAGGCAAGCGCACGCTCATGTTCTCCCGGTCAAGCTATATCGGCATGCACCGTTACGGCGGCATCTGGACCGGCGACAATAAATCGTGGTGGAGCCATCTGGATCTGATCGTGCATCAGCTTCCTGCCATCAATATGGCCGGTTTCCTGTATACAGGACCGGATCTTGGCGGCTTCGGGGAAGACACGACAAGAGATCTGCTCATGCGCTTTCTGCAGATCGGTATTTTCACGCCGCTCATGCGCAACCATTCGGCCATCGGAACAAGAGAGCAGGAACCATATCAGTTCGAACGTTCCGAAGAGATTGCCAGGCTGATCAGGCTGCGCTACAGGCTCATCCCGTATTTGTATTCCGAGTATTTGAAAGCAGTCGAAAACGATACGCTCCTGTTCAAGGCGCTCGCGTTTGAATTCAAGGAAGATGTCATCGCCCGCTCGATCGAGGATCAGCTGCTGCTTGGCGATCAGATCATGATCGCGCCAGTCACCAGACAAAACGAGCCGGGACGTCCGGTCTATCTTCCGGAACCGATGACACGTATCGTATGCAGTGAAGATGGCATAGAACAGACTGCCTTGAACGCCGGCTGGCACTATATTTCCTATCCGCTCGATTCGCTCGTATTTTTCGTGCGCTGCAGCCAGGCGGTTCCATTAGGAGCGGCTGTCCTGCATATCGATGATGTGAATCTGGAAACGATCGAATGGCTCGGAGACGGCACGGAATATGAACTGTATGAGGATGACGGCATTTCGGCGAATGCGCCGATCACCAGAACCGTGCTGACACGATAAGAGGAGGCGGAAGATTCCGCTTCCTTTTCTTGACAAAATAATTAAGCAGCTTAATAATTAGAGCGGTTAAGAAAAAAGAATATCGAAAGGAGTCTGTATGGAACCACAAGCCGCAAAAGGAACGATCATTGAGATCATGATCAAAATGTTTCGTCTGGTCAAGGAAAGCATGATCGACGGAAGCCACATCAAACCAAGACAGATCGCGATCCTGCATCACATTTACAGCTGTCCGCATCATCGCGAAACGATCTCCAATCTGGCAAGAGACTATCAGATCACAGATGCCGCCGCCTCCCAGATGGTCACTTATTTTGAAAAACAGGGATGGGTGAACAAGGTGCGCACCGAATTTGACCGGCGCGTTGTGTATGTCGAAGTGAACAAGGACTTTATGGATGAAATGAAAGAAAAGTTCAGCGACATGATGGATGATGTGAACCGGTATCTCACCTATCTTGGTCCTAAAGATGCCAATGCGCTCGAGCGGATCCTGAACAAAACGATCGCCTATATGGAAGAAAAAGAGGAGAGCGTATGATCCGGCTGCTGCGTTATTTAAAACCGTTCCGGCTGACGATCGTGCTCATCATCGCCCTGCTGTTCGGACAGGCATGGGCCGAGCTGGAGCTGCCCGCCTATATGCAGGACATTGTCGACACCGGACTGCAGAACAACGGCATCGAAAGCGATGTGTACCATTTTATTTCCAAAGATCATCTGGAACAGGAGCTTGTATTTGCCACAGCACAACAGAAGCAGACCATCCTGGATGCGTATACACTTATTCAACCGAATGAGGCCTCGGAAGGTCAGAAAGAAGAAGTGCCCGCTCTAAAAGAAAAGCCGGTATATTTTCTTGATCCGAAGATCCCGAAAGAAGAGCGCGAACAGCTTCGCGAAGCGTGGAACCGGATCGGACTGTGCGCTCTGTTCGTTTCCCAGTCCAAAACGCCGTTTCAGTACAGTCCGCAGGCCGTCGCTTCCCTGCAGGAACAGGCAGAAACCGTGCTGAAAGGACAGGGAGCGTCCTTGCTCGAAAGCATGCAGGCACAGATGCTCAAGCGCGAGTATGAATCGCTGGGCATGGATATGGAAGCCATGCAGCAGTCCTACATCCTTCATGGCGGACTGGTCATGCTCGGATACGCCCTGATCAGCGCTGTGTGCGCTATAGCGGTCGGCTTTCTGACAGCCCGTCTGGCTGCCGGCTTCTCCCGCCATGTGCGCAAGGACGTATTCAACAAGGTGACCGGATTTTCCGAGCAGAACTACCAGCATTTTTCGACCTCGACACTCATTACCCGGACGACCAACGATGTGCAGCAGGTGCAGATGGCGCTCATGATGATCCTGCGGATCGTGCTGTATGCGCCGATCATCGGGATCGGGGCCCTCATTCATGTGCTGAATTCGGAAGCTGATCTGACATGGATCATTGCGCTGACCATCGTCGTTCTGCTTTCGCTGGTTGGCATGCTCTTTATGCTTGTCATGCCGAAGTTCAAGATCATGCAGCAGCTCACCGATGCGCTCAACCGCATCGTGCAGGAAATCCTGGACGGGATGCCGGTGATCCGCGCGTTCAACCGCCAGGAAACGGAACAGGAAAAGTTTTCGGAACGCAACCGCAATATCACGAAGGTGTCGCTGTTCACGACCCGCACCATGTCGCTCATGATGCCTCTCATGATGTTCGTGCTCAACGGGACGACGCTGCTTATCCTCTGGTTTGGTGCCGGTCAGGTCGATGCCGGCCAGATCCAGATCGGAAGCATCATGGCCTTCATGCAGTATTCGATGCAGGTCATCATGGCCTTTCTCATGCTGACGGCCGTTTCCATCATGCTGCCGCGGGCCAATGTGTCGGCACAGCGGATCAATGATGTGCTCACGGCGCCTGTTTATATAACGAAATGTGCGCATCCTGAATCGTTTGATCCGCTGCAGAGCGGTGTTGTTCGATTCGACAATGTTTCATTCAAATATCCAGATGCGCATGAATATGTCCTGCGCGATGTCAGTTTCGAAACGAGGCCGGGGCAGATGACGGCTCTGATCGGAAGCACCGGTTCGGGCAAATCGACGCTGGTCAATCTCGTTCCCCGCTTTTACGATGTGAGCGAAGGGGCTATTTATGTAGACGGAAAAGATATCCGGGACGTCAGCGAACACGATCTGCGCGAAAAGATCGGCTATGTGCCCCAGAAAGGCATGCTTCTTTCCGGAACGATCGAATCGAATTTGAAATACGCCAGCGAGAAGGCGGGGAAAGCGCAGATCGACGAAGCGCTTTCGATCGCACAGGCCAAAGAGTTCGTGGACGAAAAGCCGGAAAAGGAACAAAGTCCGATCGCCCAGGGAGGAACGAATGTTTCGGGCGGTCAGCGGCAGCGGCTTTCGATCGCGCGGGCTATTATGAAAAAGCCGGAAATCTACATTTTTGACGATTCGTTCAGCGCGCTCGATTATACGACAGATGCCCGGCTGCGCGAGGCGCTCATGAAAAAGGCGCGGGCCGACCAGAGCACGATCCTTGTGGTGGCACAGCGGATCTCGACCATCCTGGATGCTGAGCAGATCATCGTGCTGGATGAAGGAAAGGTCGTGGGCAAAGGGACCCATGAACAGCTGATGAGATCCTGCCGCGTATACCAGGAAATTGCTCTTTCCCAGCTTTCAAAGGAGGAATTGGGATATGCCGCATAAAAGAAGAACGCATGAAAAACCGGAAAACATGAAAAAAACGATGCGTCAGCTGCTGTCCTATATGGCTGCGTATAAATGGGGCTTTGTGATCGGGATCGTGTGTGCTGTCGCTTCGGTGTCAATCGCGGTCATCGGTCCGAAAATCACAGGAGAGATCATTACTGAAATTGCCAACGGCTTCATGAACAAGGTACAGGGGATCGGGGGCATTGATTTTGACGCGATCAAAAAAACGTGCGCGATCCTGCTCGCTATTTATGCGTTCAGTGCCGGGATGGAGTACGCGCAGAGTTTTATCATGGCGACTGTTTCCAACAAGATTGGCTACCGGCTGCGCGCGCAGATGAGCGAAAAGATCGACAGGCTGCCTTTTTCCTATTTTGACAGCCATTCGCGGGGCGATGTGATCTCGCGCTTTACAAACGATGTGGATACGATGGTGCAGTCGCTCAACCAGTCGCTTGCTTCGCTCGTTTCCAATATCGTACGCATTGTCGGGTATTTATGGATGATGCTTTCCATCTCGTGGCAGATGACGCTGCTCGCTCTGCTGATCATTCCGCTTTCGCTCGCGGTGGTCATTGTTATTACGAAAAACTCGCAGAGATTCTTTCTGGCCCAGCAGAATTCGCTTGGTCTGCTCAACGGACATATCGAAGAGATGTACGGGGCGCATGAGATCGTGACAGCGTTCAACGGACAGAAGAAGAGCATAGAAAAGTTTGAAATGTATAACGGCCAGCTGTATGACAGCGCGTGGCGTTCCCAGTTTTTGTCGGGGCTCATGCAGCCGATGACCATGATGATCGGAAATCTCGGTTATGTGGGCGTAAGCATCCTGGGCGGATATCTTGTTCTGCATCAGGTGATCGCGATCGGCGATATCCAGTCGTTCATCACGTATACGCGCAGCTTCACCCAGCCGATCAATCAGATCGCGCAGTCGATGAACATGCTTCAGTCGACAATGGCTGCGGCAGAAAGGGTGTTTGCTTTCCTGAACGAACCGGAAGTGCTTCCGGATACAAAGAATCCGGTGCCGGTCGCGTTTGAAGGAAAGCCGCTGATCCAGGGGCAGGTCGTGTTCGAGAACGTGCGTTTCGGGTACAAGCCGGACAAGATCGTCATCAACGATTTTTCGATGTTCGTGCGTCCGGGCCAGAAGATCGCGATCGTCGGACCGACGGGTGCCGGAAAGACGACGCTGGTCAAACTGCTCATGCGCTTTTACGAGCTGAATGGCGGAGCCATTTATATTGACGGTCATGATACGCGCACGTTCAAGCGCAAGGATCTTCGTTCGCTTGTAGGCATGGTGCTGCAGGACGCGTGGCTGTTCGAAGGGACGGTGCGCGACAATCTGAAGTTCGGCGATCCGGATGCGTCCGACGAAAAAATGAAAAGAGCGGCAAAAATGGCGCATGTGGATCATTTTATTGAAACGCTCGACAACGGATATGACACGATGCTTTCGGAAGGCAGCGCGAATGTTTCCCAGGGACAGCGGCAGCTGCTGACGATTGCCCGGGCTTTTTTGTCGGATCCGAAGATCCTGATCCTGGACGAGGCGACCAGCTCGGTCGACACGCGCACGGAAGTGCTCATCCAGAAGGGAATGGATGCTTTGATGGAAGGCCGTACAAGTTTTGTGATCGCGCACCGGCTTTCCACTATCCGTAATGCGGATGCGATCCTTGTTCTCAATGAGGGGGATATCGTGGAGATCGGCGATCACGAGTCGCTGATGAGGCGCAATGGTTTTTATACAAAACTGTACAATGCGCAGTTTTCAAGCGAAGAGGAATGATACGCTCAAAGGAGCGGCTGACATGATGCTGGCTGCTCTTTTTTTCGTGCTGTTCTTAATAGAAAGATACATGAAGAGCGGCATGGAACAGATCCCTTCCTCTTATTGCGTATAAATGGAAAGAAAGAAAAAAATATGTTAAAAATAGGAACAGGATCGAAAGGAGAACACGATGAAAAGACGAGTGAAGAACAATGTGTACTGGATCGGATATATCGACTGGGAATTGAAGCATTTTCATGGTGACGATTATTCGATCGAGCATGGATCAAGCCAGAATGCCTACCTGATCGAAGAAGAGAAAACGGTGCTGATCGATACGGTGTGGCTTCCGCATCGTTTCGAGTTTGTGGAAAATCTGGAAAAAGAAATCGATCTGAATTCGATCGACTGCATTATTGCCAATCACGGGGAATGCGATCATTCTGGTGCGCTCAATACACTGATGGAAAAGATCCCGGGCACGCCGATCTACTGTACGGCCAATGCGGTAAAGAGCCTGGAAGGACAGTATGGAAAAAAGGGATGGAATTTTCATGCCGTAAAGACGGGAGATACGCTTGATATCGGAAATGGCAAGCAGCTGATTTTCGTGGAGATGCGAATGCTGCACTGGCCCGATTCTATGGCGACTTATATAACAAAAGACAATATTTTGTTTTCGAATGATGCGTTCGGACAGCATTACGCGGTCGAAGAATTGTTCAACGACAAGGCGGATCAATGTGTCATGAACCATGAAGCGATGAAGTATTTTGCGAATATCCTCAATCCGTATGCGATGCTTCTGACCCGAAAACTGAAGGAAATTACAGATTTGAACTTGCCGATCGATATCATCGCGCCAAGTCATGGTGCAATATGGCGCAAAGATCCGATGCAGATCGTTGAGAAGTATGCCCTGTGGGCTGATGCGTATCAGGAAGATCAGGTGACGATCGTATATGACACGATGTGGAACGGAACGGAAAAGATCGCTCATGCGATTGCCAGAGAAATAACGAAGCAGTCCCCGGATACGGTGGTCAAGGTGTTCAATCTTTCAAAGACCGACAAAAACGATATCATGACCGAAGTGATGAAGTCCAAGGCGATCGCGGTCGGTTCGCCGACAGTCGGCAATGATATTTTGTCGAGCGTTTCGGGCTGGCTTGCGTTTTTGAAGCAGCTGAAGTTCAAAAATAAAAAAGCGGGCGCATTCGGTACATGGGGCTGGAGCGGAGAAAGCGTGCCTCACCTTCAAACGTATTTGAAGGATGCCGGATTTGATGTGATCGACGAGGGTGTGAAAGTATACTGGACACCAAAAGAAGAGGACTTTGAAATGGTTCCTGCTTTTGTCGAGTCTTTACTGAAATAAAAATTGAAGAAACATTATTATAAGTATAAAAATGTGGAAAGTTCCCGGACCAAAGAACAGGTCCGGGATTTTTATAGATTTGGGTTGAATGGTTGAAAAGAGATATATACAAAAATGGAAGGAGTAAAAACTTCCTTCCGTCGTTTTCATAACAGCTCATCAACATGAACCGCGTTTTTTATCGTTTTTATGATTTCCGTATTTGAGATGAGCGAATACAACTCGATGATCATTGATTCAAACTCGTTGGCATTGTTTTCCGGTACCGCAAGCAAAATGATGAGATCGGCCCAATGAGAAGACCATTTGACTGGGTTTTCCAAAGTTGCCACAACGATCGATGTCTTATTGACTTCTGTCGGCATTCCGTGAGGAATCGCTACGCCGTTTTCCAAAAGAGTAGAACCGATTTTTTCTCTTTTGTAGACCGATTTTCTAAATCCTGGTTTTACAGCATTTTCCGCTTCCAATTTCTTGATCATAAAATCCAGGATTTCCTCTTTTGTATCAAAGTGCAATTTGAGGAATAAATTCTCTAAAAGTTTCCCAATTTGCCGTACTATAGAAATTACTGTTCAGAGGGCAAAAACAGCTCTTTTTTCTTGGTCTATCAGACGAAACACATCTAAACCTCGGTTTTATTCCCTGATTTTACTGGCCTTAGCTACATTTTCTGCTTGCAAACTTTGTAAAATAGGTAGTTGAATCTCTTTATATATAGTACTTATAATGTTAATATGCACTATATTAAGAGGTGATTTTTTATGGCTGTTCCTGCTCATATCCGCAATGTCCCCAGGCCTGTCAACACGGTCGTGGTCGATAACGGCAAAGAAGGACCGAATCGTTTTTCTGTCCGCGAAAGATCCGGAACAAAGTACATTCAGCACGGCAACCCTCAGCCTAGAAACGGCAAGGTCATCGGTCATATCTTTGAAGGAAAATACGTTCCTCTCCATACCGAAACGGCTTCTGAAGGTCCGGACATGCTGTCCTATGGTGCGGCTGCTTTTGCTCATTCTGTTTCTTCCGATATCCTCTCGGACCTGTTGGATATCTATCCGATCAAGGATGCGTGTACGATCATGGCCATTGCCATGCTTCGCGTTATACGCCCGTCCATCACGGCTGAGCGCATAGCCACGCATTACCGCCGGACATTTGTCAGCCGGTATTACCCAGGCCTGGCATTGTCTGCCAATACGATCTGTACGTTTCAGCAGAAGATCGGTCAGGATGGAAAGCGGCGCAGGGACTTTTATCAGAAACGTGCTTCCTCTGTTATGGAAGATCATCATATTGCCGTCGACGGCACTCTGAAGCAGGACAACAGTAACGTAAACGATCTGTCTGCCTTTTCCTACAAGGCGCGGACAAAAGGATGCCGGGAAGTTTCGATCCTGTATGCTTATGATATCGAAGCGATGGAACCTGTCTGTGCCGAAGTGTTTCCGGGAAACAGTATCGATGCCAGTTCCTATGCAGCCTTTATCCGTGACAACGATATCCGAAAAGGGATCATCGTTTCCGACAAAGGATTTCCGCCAAGCCAGATCAAAAAAGAACTGGAAGAACGCCCCGATCTGCACTTTCTTACGCCGATCCGAAGAAACGATGTGCGTATTGCCAACAACGATATGCTCTCTTTTGAAGGTGTGCTTTCCGGAGTGGATGATCATGTCGTATATAAAAAAACGTCGGATCCAGGGAGGACGATATCTATATGCCTGCCGATCGGCCAGAAAAGCGGCAATCGAAGAAGCGGCTTATCTGGCGCGCAGGAAAAAACAGAAAGACTTCCAGCCCGAAAATTATGAAAAGAAACGAAAAATTTTCGGAGTGATCGTGTTCGAATCCGATCAGGATCTCGATCCTCGGATAGCCTATCTGTGCTATGAAGAGCGCTGGTTGCTCGAACTCGTATTCAAGAGATACAAGCACGATGAATGCCTGAATAAAACCGAAGTGCAGGGAGACTTTTCGCTGCTCGGATTGGAATTCATCAACTTCATATCAACCGTGCTGACATGCCGGATGCTGAAAAAGGCAAGAGAAGCCGGACTGCTCGAAAAAGTATCATACGGCGAGCTGCTGGAAGATCTGTCGAGCGCATGGCGGATGGTGGATGCACCGGAAGATCCTGCAACCGATGACAAGCACTGGGTACACACATTAAACTATGTATTTGAAGAACTGGAAGCGTTAGGCTTGTCCCGAGCCGTGCCAAAGACGAAACCAAGAAAACGAGGCAGGCTGAGAAAGGATCCGAAGGAAAGCAAGCCTAAACGTCCACGGAGTCGTCCCAGAAAAAGCAACCAATCTGCCGACCTTCTATAGTACGGCAGATTGGGAACCTTTTATTTAATTCATCATAAAACATATCGTCCGGATTTGTACAGTGGAAATCATGCATCAGTTTCCCCAACGCGTCATTGCCGCGATATTCTCCGTTCACGAATCGAATATGCGCATTCGTAAAAAGCTTGTTCTTCCATTTGCGGTTGAACCAGTCATACGGATAGAACGGCTCTTTCTTATTCAAGAAGTCTTTTCTCGTTAAAAAGATGACCCATGATTCCTTCAAGGCCTGAAACGGTTCTTTCGGCTTCAAACGCTGGGAAACAAGAATGCTCAGGTTCATCATCGCACGCTGTCCCAGCGCGTTTTGTTTATTTTCGATCTCGAAGTTGTACACATTGTTTTTCGTATCTTCGACAAATAGATCGTATCGGACATGGCGGAAAAAAGGGAAATCCCTTTTTCACTTCCATTCCGTATCTTTTGATCATGAGATGTTCTTTTCCGGTCAGGATACGAGCCATAAGCGTCGCGGCCGAACGGTTTCTCGAAAAGACTTCGTACATGAAAAAGTCGCTGAACAATGTGAAATCCCGGATCATTTGAAAATACTCTTCGTTTTTTTCGTTGCTCATAAAATACCCCCTACTTTATATACGAATTTCTCGGACAAAAAGGGAACCTCTTCTAAAATTTCACATTGAGTTTGCACAAAGTATCAGATTAATAAATATAAATCGAAAAAAACATTCATATTTGTACGGATCGATTTGCGTAATTTACCTTGCGCCAGGTTGTCGGAGTCATTTGAAACCGTTTCTTGAAGCTGCGGTTAAAATGTTCCACGCTCTCAAAACCTGCCAGATAGCTGATTTCCAGGATCGGCTGCCGGCTCGTTTCCAGCAAATTGATCGCCTTGTCGAATTTCATATCCAGGACCAGATCCGTAAAGGTTTTTCCGGTGCTTTTTTTGATTAAGCGCGAAAGATAACCTTCCGAAAAAGAAAATTTCGAAGCCGTTTCTTTTAAGGTCGCATTTTGAAAATGCCCTTCGATATACGTAATGATCTCCAGCACTTTTTCATTGTTTTGATAAGGAAGGGAAGGAATGTAGATCCCGTCTTCGTGGGTCTGAAGCATTTTTCCGAACCAGTACAGCAGCAAAGAAATCATGATCACGTGATCGAACGGCTTTTTCTCCAAGGATTGCGCGACGATCTGCAGCATGGTGTTTTGAAGATCCCGATCATTTTTCGTATCAAGGATCATATAATCCGCTTGCTGATACAAATACAAAGAACGCGCGAAAAAATCCGTGATCACGTTCGAATAGCGCAATATGGAATTAAACACCATCTCGAACACCTGCCGCTTTACGCAAATATTGATCACGATCGAATCATCGAAGACGCCGATCGCATGCGTAGAGTAAGGTGGAATGATCGTCATCTGTCCTTGATGGATCGTGATCTCTTTCTCGTTGAAACGCTGTATGCACGCCCCTTCCACGACATAAGCAAACTCGAAAAACGCATGCCGGTGTTCGAACATCGGCGTATAGCGATTATGCTTGGACACCAAAATTTCATTGTTCTGCAGCACTTCGAACAATAAAGCATCTCCCATCATTTCCGGCATCCAGCCACCTTGATCGCGATATTCCGGAACGATCCATCTATGCTCGATGGCTTCCTGCAGTCCGTGACGCGCAAGAAACTCTTCCAGCGTTTTCGGATCTTTTCTCGCTTCCTGCATCTCTTTGTAAAACAGCTCGTCTTTCGTGTACGTACGCAAGATGTCCAGTACAGTTTCTCCCTTCATCCAGGTATTCCTCCTTTTTTTCATCATAAAGTAAAAGGTCATGAAACATCAAGAAAAGAGTGCATGATTTTCCTGACTCCATGAAAGCGGTTTCGTTAAGATAAGAGTGTAAGAAATGAGCAGCTCAAACAGAAAGGAAAATACGTATGACAATGACCATGAATAAAATGTTTCTTTGGAGACAGCGGATCGGATACGGAGCAGCGGATTTTGCGTGCAATCTGATCTGGCAAATGATCTCGCTTTATCTTCTTTATTATTATACAGATATCGCGCACCTGAACGGACTGGCCATCGCATCTATGTTTGTCGTCTGCCGGGTGATCGACGGCATTACCGATCTTCTGATTGGGTATGCGATCGATAAGACCCATACGCGCTGGGGAAAATCCAGACCATACTTTTTGTGGGGAGCCGTGCCGTTTGCGCTCTTCGCCTGCCTGGCCTTTTCAGTACCCGAAAACTTTTCAGCTTCATCGAAGCTGATCTACTGTTATATCACCTATATCGGTCTTTCATTCATGTATACGGTCGTCAATATTCCGATGGCCTCTATTTTGCCAGCCTTGACAGACAATGCGCAGGAACGGACAAATCTCGCTACCGTACGTCAGTTCTTTGCTTTTCTTGGCGCTTCGCTTGTTTCGGCGACAGCACTCCATCTTGTCGACGTGCTAGGCAATGGAAATGAACAGGCAGGCTTTCGCTGGGTCATGCTCCTGTTCGGAGTGATCGGTGCCCTCGTCTTTTTCTTCACCTTCTTTAATGTCCGGGAACTTCATGTCGAAGAAGAGGATCGCCTGGATAAGAAGACAACTTTGAAAGACGCGCTTCGCTCGCTCGCGCAAAATACACCATGGAAAATATTCGCATGCAACATCCTCTTTATGTGGGGCGGCTATTTTCTGCAGACCGGGGCGCTAGTTTACTATTATTCAGCAGTCGTCGGAAGCAGGGAACTTTCAGTAACCGTTGCGACGATACTCTCTATTGCACCTGTCATTTCCAATTTATGTACGCCTTTTGTGGCCAGCCGTCTGGAAAAACGAACCGTGTTTCTAGGATCCTCGCTGATCCAGCTGCTCGGACTGATGCTGATCTGGTTTGCCGGGAATCAGTCCGTTCTCATCATGGCAGGCGCCGTTATTTCCGGCTTTGGCTACGGCATGAAAAACTCGATCTATTTTTCCATGCAGGCAGATCCGGTCGATTACGGCTTATGGAAGACAGGAGTGGATACGGCCGGAACACTGTCCGCAGTCAACGGTTTTCTCGGAAAAGTCGCACAGGCTCTTGCAGGAGGTATTTCGGGCATTCTGATCGCGTGGGGAGGATACGTTGGCGGCGCCTCCGTACAGCCTGCAAGCGCGATACTGGCTATTGAGGCTATGTATTTATACATCCCGATAGGATGCATCATCCTCAGCATGATCATCATGTGGTTTTACAGGCTGGATCGAATTTATCCGCAGATCATGAAAGAACTGAATGAGAAAAAAGTATTAGAATAGGAGAAAAGAAATATGAAGGAAAAACAAGCCTATCGATCATTGATCGTTTCGGCAGGACTTGGCTCGATCTTAGGATCTGGCATCATTGTCGGTCTTGCTTCTACAATTACTGTATGGCAGAAGGGGCTGTCGCTTACAGATGGACAGGTTGGCCTGATCTCAGGCTCGCTTACATTCGCGATCGCGCTCGGCTCGCTTCTGGCAGGAAAGATCAGTCAAAAAATCGGGCTGGTGCGGTCTTTTGATATTTTGAATGCAGGATTCTTGATCGGATCGCTGCTCTGCATGACAGCAGGAAATTACTGGATGCTTCTTATAGGGACAATCCTGGCAGGATTTTTTTCAGGAGCTGATCTGCCCATTTCGCTGACAATGATATCGCATGATGCGCCGGATGATAAAGTATCGGCAGAACTCGTTTCTGCCACGCAGATCTACTGGACCATCGGGATCCTGATGGCGACCATCATTGCGTTTGCGACTTCAACACTGCCGGGAACGTGGTCCGGCCGGATCGAAATGGCTATCCTGTCGCTTCTGGCCTTCATCACCTGGATCATACGAAGCACGTCCCGATCATTGAAGCAGATCCATGAAGCTGCTTTAGAAAAGAAAGAGGAGGAGAAAACAAAAGCGAATCTGTGGAAACTGTTTTCCGGAGAAAGAAAATACATGGGCTTCTTTGTATGTATTCTCGTATTTTATTGCGGGTGGAACCTGCTTGCCAATACGTTCGGTCAGTTCCAGACCTTCATGCTCGTTAAGGCCAATGCATCCCAGATGTTTGCGACAGGAGCAGGCATCCTGCTCACTCTTGTATGTCTGGTCGTAGCTACCCTCTTTTCAAAGATGGCTTCCGGATCGAAACGAAACATCGCCTTTGCGGCAGGAATCGTGATCATGGTCGGATCGCTTTGCGGTCTGGCATTGAGCAATTCGAACCTCTGGCTCATCGTTTTGTGGATTGCTCTGCAAAATGTGGGATCGACATTTGCGGGCGAAGCGATGTATAAAGTGTGGACCCAGGAATCGTTTCCTGTAGCTTTTCGTTCCGAAGTGCAGGGGCTGATCAATGGCGCATCAAGACTTCTTTGCGCAGCGTTTGCTACGATTACACCAGTGCTCGTTCTGCCCGAACACATCCGTACAACAATGTTTGGCTTTGCCGGATTGATCCTTGTTGCTGGACTTTTCGGTTTCGTACAGATCCGGATGCAGAAAAAGCACGGTATCGGATCTGGAAAATAGGAGGTAAAAAGAATGGGTTTTCAATTTCAGATCAATCCGGATGTTCAGTTTGAGCATCGCGAAGACTTGTTGAAAAAATCAGCACAGTGTATCCCGCCTTTGCTGCGCGAAAATGTATATACATACGACATAGTGGATCTGGTCAAGGATGAGCAAAAGCTCGAAGGAATCGGAACAGTATCAAAGAATGTGGAATTGTCTTCGCTTCCAATGCGTAAAGGAGACCGGGTGATCCTGGATTTCCAGACACATCATGTGGGGTATTTTTCGATCGATATTCATTCGGTCGGTTCTCCTATGGATGCTCCGCTCATGCTGCAGGTACGTTTTGCCGAAGTGGCCGCCGAGCTGGCTCATACGAGCGAAGAATACGACGGCTGGCTTTCGAAAAGCTGGATCCAGGAAGAAATGGTTCATATCGATGTTCTTCCGTATCGTCTCGCACTTCCTCGCCGGTATGCGTTTCGTTTTGTCGAGCTCACCGTTCTGGACACATCGCCAAAATGGCAGGCTGTATTTTCCGCTCCCAAAATTGAAAAGGTATCAAGCGCGGACGAAAAAAACAGGATCGCACGGCAGTTCGACGATCCGATGCTTCAATCGATTTATGATGCCGGAATCAGAACGCTTCAGGACTGTATGATGGATGTATTTGAAGATGGACCGAAAAGGGACCGCAGGCTGTGGCTTGGTGATCTTCGCCTGCAGGCTCTGGCAAACTATGCATCTTTCAAGCAGAATGATCTTGTCAAACGCTGTCTCTATCTTTTTGGCGCCATGACAACGACAGAAGGGAAGATCAGTGCCAACGTATTTACTCTTCCGGCTCCGATTCCAGATGATACATTTTTGTTTGATTATTCGCTTTTCTTCATTGATACGCTGTATGATTATCTTCAGGAAGAAGACGATCAGGAATTGCTCGACGATCTGTTCGAAACAGCGCGCCTACAAATGGACCTTTCGCTGCGGTACGTGGATGAGGGAGGAAAACTGGCTTTGACCGATGCGTATCCTGTGTTTATTGACTGGTCCAATTCATTCGATAAATCCACAGCAGGACAGGCTGTCATGATCTACACGCTCAGGCGCTTTATCTGGCTTGCTGGTCAGAAAGGAATGGATCCTGCATTTTATGAACATATGCTAGAAAAAATGGAAGCTTATGCACGAACTAGTCTGTGGGATGAGGAACGCGGATTGTTTGGCAGTTGCGGGGAATATAATATTGCCAGCCAGGTATGGATGGTCCTTGCGGATATTTTTCCACAGGAAAAAAGCAGTCAGATCATGAAGCGGATGATCGAAACGCTGTTTCCGATCCGTAATATTGCGACACCATATATGTATTCGCATGTTGTGGAAGCTTTGTTTCATGCAGGGCTGCATGAGGAAGCCATACAGCTCATGAAAGGCTACTGGGGAAAAATGATCGAGCTTGGCGCTGATACGTTCTGGGAAGCGTTCGATCCGGATCAGCCGTCGTATTCTCCTTATGGATCGCCGATTATTTCGAGTTACTGTCATGCATGGAGCTGTACTCCGGTATATCTGCTGGAAACGTATGTTTTAAAAAACAAAAAATAAACGAAAGACAGGCTGGAAAATTGCGGTCATACGATCCGGTGTCCAGTCTGTCTTTCTCTTTTTTCATCGCTTTTTCTTTGTCTTTTTTTCAGGCAGTTCGTTCCACATTCCCAAAAGCAGCTCTTCGATCAAAGATGTATTGCCGAAGTCTTCAAATACATGCATGAGCTGTTTCGATCCTTTATCAACTATAGGCAAGAAGACTCCCACCTCTATAGGTGAAAGATGAATTGCGAAGCTCAGTTTTTCTGTGGATAAAGATTCAAAAATGCAGTATAATGAAATCAGGGAAAGCAAGGAGGAAACGATATGCCAAATAAAGCCTGCAAATTTAGACTCTATCCAACGCCGGCACAGAAGATCCTCCTTGCAAAGACATTCGGCTGTGTCCGGCTCGTCTACAACCACTGGCTCGATCGAAAGATCAGCCAATACAAAGAAGACCAGACGACCTTGGGCTATACTTCCTGTGCCAAAGAGCTGACCGAAATGAAGAAAACAGAAGAGTACGCCTTCCTGAAGGAAGTCGACAGCATTTCTCTGCAGCAGTCGCTTCGCCATCTGGATGAGGCCTTCCAGAACTTCTTCAAACGGCCCGGAACAGGATTTCCACGATTCAAATCCAAAAGAAAGAGAAAGAACAGCTATTCGACCGTCTGCGTCAATCAGAACATCCTCCTGTCCGACGGCTGTTTGAAACTGCCGAAGATCGGACAGGTCAAGGTGAAGCAGCATCGAGAGATCCCTGAATCTTATGTCCTCAAGTCCGTGACTGTAAGCCAGAGCCCGAGCGGAAAGTATCATGCAAGCATTTCGTTCGAGTACGAAAACCAAGTACCGGAAAGAAAACTGCACACTTTTCTTGGACTCGACTTCTCGATGAACGGACTGTATAAAGACAGCGAAGGAAACGAAGCAGAGTATCCAAAATATCACAGGCAAGCGGAGAAGAAGCTGGAACGGGAACAGCGCAAGCTGTCGCACATGCAGAAAGGCTCCAGAAACTGGGAGAAACAGCGGATCAAGGTCGCAAAACTGTATGAGAAAGTTGCCAATCAAAGAAAGGATTTTCTGCATAAGTGTAGAGCGTCGTCCTGCTATCCTCGCTTATTTATAAAGACAAGCAGAATAAATTCATCATCGATCATTTCACGATGAATTTATTCTGCTTTTTTTCGTCACATTATTTTCATTTTATGAGATGATTGACATGGAAAGGTGTTAGGCGCAAAAAAAGAGAGAGCCCTAATTGTTTTGCGAACAAACTCTCTCCCGTCCTAACGAACAATTTTATGATAATCAATTTTTCGGCTTTCGACAACCCTTTTTCGCATGATTTATCCTGCCCGTCCTGCGGGGCGCGCGGCCAGATGCTCGATTACTCATCCTACTCCCGTTTCTGCCTCTCTCCTTCCAATCCGACAAAACGCTTACGGGTTCGTGTCGTTTTTTGTCCTTCCTGCGGCTCCTATCATACCATACTCCCTTATGATGCCCGTCCGTTTTCTTCGTTTTCCTATCCTTTTATTTTTGAAGTGCTCTTTCAGTACTGCTGCGGACCTTGTGCCGGCAACAAGTCGAGAACGGCTGCGCTTTTTGATATTTCCAGAACGACCCTGCGCCGATGGATCGACCGCTATTCCTCTCTGCTTTTCCTCTCCTGTATCATGATCCGCGATCTTGACCGTAGCCCGTATGATCTTCTTGCTCATATCCGTTCTTCTATGCATGCCTTTCTGAAGAGTTTTCTTCGTTTTCATGAATGCGCCTATTTTTCGCCTCACACTATTTTATCTGCACCCTTTGTCTATGGTCTTTTTTCTCCTTCCTGAATCATTTGTCCGTCGCTTTCCTCTTTTTAGCCCGGTACAGTAATCTCAAAGGAGGATTCTGCTTTATGGATCAAACCGACAAGGAAAAAATCGCTTTATGGAAATTCGGGATCATCGCTCCTGTCATTTCCGGCACTCATCCTTTTTCGACAAACCGTCAGTTTTACCGTCATCTTGCCGAAAAAGAATTCGAAAACCCGGTCTCCGGTGTCAAAAAATCATTTTCATGGCAGACTTTCGCTCACTGGGCCTATGAATACCGTTCCGGCGGATTCGATGGACTGATTTCCCGTCCCAGGAGCGACAAGGGGACTTCCCGAACTCTGAGTCCCGAGGCGCAGGAACGCATCATCGCTCTGCGCCGGCAGTATCCGCGCATCATCAATACGGTCCTGCGTGCGCGGCTCATCGAAGAAGGGTTTATCCCGGCCCGCGTTTCCCAGTCCACGATCGATCGTTTCGTGCGTTCTCTGCCTCAGAGCCGTCTCGAACCGATCCATCAGGGAAAAGAGCGCAGAGCGTTCGAGAAAGAATTTGCCAACCAGGTCTGGCAGGCCGATACATCCTATCTATACAGGCTGGCCGGACACAGGCTGTATCTGGTTTCTATCCTGGATGACGCATCCCGGATGATCGTGGGCTGGGGAATCTTTGAAGCCGATACGGCCGTCAACTTTCAGAAGATCCTGAAGAACGCGGTCATGACTTACGGGATCCCGTCTGTACTGTATGTAGACAATGGTTCGCCTTATGACAACCACCAGCTGAATATGATCTGTGCAAGACTGGGGGTCGCCCTGGTGCATGCGCCGGTGCGGGACGGAAGCGCGAAAGGAAAACAGGAGCGCGCATTCCGAACGTTCAAGGACCACTGGCTGCGCTGTTCGGACTGGAATGCCTATCAGACGATCGAAGAGGTCCGGGAATCTTTCGGGGACTATCTTCAGAAATACATCAACTGCCAACACGCTTCGCTGAAAGATATGACGCCGCGCCAGCGCTATCTGAAGGATGCACAGCGGTTCCGCTTCCTTCCTGACGAAGCGGTGGAACAGTATTTCCTGCATACGTACGAAAGAAAGGTGAGGACCGATTCGACACTCGTGATCGACGGGATCAGCTACGAGGTGCCGGCCGAATACATGCGCGAGACAGTAAAGGTGAAGATGGATCCCGAAGACAGGAGAAAGGCCTGGCTGCTAGGGATGGACGGAAAGCTGATCCCGATCCGGACGGTCGACAAGGTGGAGAACAGCCGGATCAGAAGAAGGCAGCACATGCGCTTCAGAGAGGAGGAGTAATATGGAAGCCAAAGTATTTTACGGACTGAAGCAGATGCCGTTCGAGAAAGAAACGAAATATCACAAATTATACCGGAGCGAAGATACGGCGAACCTGAAAGGACGGCTGGACTACCTGAAAAAAGCGAAAGGGATCGGATTGTTCACAGGAAGTCCGGGAACAGGAAAAACATCGGCCATCCGCGAATTTGCCGGCAGTCTGAACCCGTCGCTGTACAAAGTGGTCTACATCCAGATGTCTACGGTATCGGTCATCGACTTTTACCGGCAGCTGGCCTGCGGGCTGGGGCTGGAGCCCAAATTCAGAAAGAGCGACCTGTTCCGGCAGGTACAGGAAGCCATCGAATACATGGCAAAAGAAAAGAAGTGCACGCCGGTCATCGTGATCGACGAAGCGCAGTATCTGAGCACGAGCGTCTTCAACGATCTGACCATGCTCCTCAATTTCGAGATGGACTCGAAGAACTACTGTATCCTGATCCTGAGCGGGCAGACGAGCCTGAACACGATCCTGAAAAAGCAGGTGCATGACGCCCTGCGCCAGAGGATCGTGATCAATTATTTCATGGAAGGTCTGAAAGGAGAAGAGGCACAGGAATATGTGGATTTCTGCATGAAAGAATGCGGAAGCAGAGAAAAGGTGTTCGAAGAAGACGCGGTGCGTGCCGCATATAATATCGCAGGCGGATCAATCCGGAAACTGAACAATCTGTTGTCGAAATGCCTGATCGAAGGAGCGAACGAAGAAAAGCGGATCATCGACGCAGAGATCGTGATGAAAGCACATAACGAAGTAGAACTGGGGTGAGAACATATGAAAGAAGATGAACGGATGTTGATCAACTGGCCGACGACGAGAAAAGTGATGATCGAACAGCTGAAAAGAGCGATGAAGATGTACGGAGCCTATAAACTGAGCAATGAAGAGCTGATGTATTTTGTAGAAAACTATATGAATAATTTTGGCCATTTATTCTTCAAGAATGATTTCGAGATCCATCCGTCGATCAGAAAAGCGCTGGGAAAGAGGAACAGCTGGATCCTGGCATGTATAGTGGAAAGAGTATACCAGAAAGAATTCGAGAACATAGGAAATTATTGATTAAAAGCCGTTTTTGACAAGACGGCTTTTTTTGAACAGAAAGAAATAAAATAAAATGCTTCTGAAGCCAAAATAAAGCGAGGCCGGACAAAATAAAGTGCGTTTCTCTTCCAGATGTGTATAAAAATATTTGACGTTTCCGACTAACAGAATTTGACGCGCTACAGCATAAGCGATCAAGAGAGATCGTCAATGCGTACGACTGCGTCTGCATAGAAGACCTGGATATGAAAGCGATGGCAAGGTCGCTGCATTTTGGCAAATCGGTCCATGACAACGGATGGGGCATGTTTGCTTCTTTCCTGAAGTACAAATTAGAAGATCAAGGAAAGCAGCTGATCCGGATCGACAAATGGTTTCCTTCGAGCCAGACCTGCTCAGTATGCGGGTATAAGAACACCGAAACAAAAGATCTCGGCATGCGGGAATGGGATTGTCCGAACTGCAAAAGCCATCACGATCGGGACCTCAATGCCGCGATCAATATAAGAAAACTGTCATCACTCAATAAATAGCGAGACCCCAGAACATGAAAATCGGGGTCTCTTTTTTGAATGTGCCGATTCGTTTATACTAAAGCCAGCAGAGGATCATGAACACGTGTTCCTACCCAGTAGAAATACCTTAGGTATTCAAACTGTTAAGAAAACTGTCGTGTCTGATCTTATGAACCCCTAAATATACCTACGAGGACGAAGAATAAAATATCACGGACATTTCAAATGTATCGAAACCGGTGATCAGACTGATCCGCTGCCTATCTTTTTAAGGAGGTATTGCTATGGCGAAAGTTAAACCGATGGATGTCACACTTCCGATCGCATGCGGTGTCGATGTCCACAAACGTTTTATTGTCGCTGTCGTATGCGACGCATCTGATCCTCTTCATCCGGCTTATTTCAAAAAACGTTTTTCTACTTTTACCAACGATCTGATCCGTTTCGATCACTGGCTGCTGGAACATGGCTGCCGTCATGTCTGCATGGAGTCCACAGGCAAATACTGGATTCCTGTCTTCAATGTTCTCGAATCCGATATGGAAGAAGTCCGTATCGTGAATCCCAAATGGGTGAAAGCTGTTCGGGACGAAAAAGACGATGATAAAGATGCCATGTGGATCGTCAACAAGTATCGTCATGGCGAAACGAAGAAAAGCTTTATTCCAGACTGGACGATCCGAAAATTAAGAGAACTGACGCGTCTAAGAATAAAATATGTGCAGCAGTGCACGCAGGAGAAGAACCGTCTCATCAATTCGCTCACATGCCGGAACTATAAGCTGGATATGGTTTTCTCAAGCGTTTTTTCAAAAAGCGCACAAAAGATCATCGATCTGCTGATTGGTGAGGATCCCTATACAAAAGAAGATATTCTCTGCTGCGTCGACAGCCGATGCCGTGCTTCGCAGGAAGATATACTGGAAGCATGCAATGGTTTTGAATTTGACGCGGTCGAAAAGAAAATCATTGCCCATACACGTCAGCATCTCCAGTTCCTTGAAGAACAGATCAGGACACTGGATGAAGAGATCGACATGCTGGCGGCCCAATATAAAAAAGAGATCGATCTTCTGATGAGCGTTCCGGGTATAGGAAGAATGTCAGCTATAAAGATCATTGCGGAAATAGGAAACAATATGGATCCGTTCTATACAGCCGACAAGCTGACACGATGGGCCGGACTTGTACCAGGACGAAATGAATCAGCTGGAAAGAAGAACAGCCGGCATATTACAAAGGGAGGGAAATATCTCAAACCGGTTCTCGTGGAGTGTGCGTGGGCAGCTATCAAGGCGCAGAATCCGTATTATCGGTA
Organism: Erysipelotrichaceae bacterium OPF54; assembly: GCA_022834735.1. Taxonomy (GTDB): domain Bacteria; phylum Bacillota_I; class Bacilli_A; order Erysipelotrichales; family Erysipelotrichaceae; genus Dubosiella. The sequence continues at coordinate 2,024,550 of BQKD01000001.1, read as the reverse complement.
CAAGTTCAACGGAATTGCAGGAAGACAAGGAAAAAAAAGGGCTCATCATCGCGATTGCCAGGAAAATACTTGTCAGTATCTGGTCAATGTTGAAAGATGGCGCAGAATGGCATCCAAAAGATATGGATGACAATGGAAGACCGCGCGAACTGAGCCTTCGCAAAGCCAAGAGAAACTTTAAAACGGTCATCCGGGATCTACTGGATCTCGGCAAGACAAAAGAAGAAATCGCAATAGATCTTGTGACTATTATAAACCAAAGTTAGCATGATGTAACGGGGGAAAGGGGGAAGTTTAGCCAAAATAGCATTTTAGCCAAAAATGATTTACAGAATAAGGAAGGCATGCGAATCGTATTGGCATAGCCTGTGAATAAAAAAGAACCGTGGGGCACACGGAGATAGCTCGCTTATGCTGAAGTCAATAGACTGCTCGAACGAGAACCGACTGTTCGCTTTTTAAGCGAAAGGAAGCCCCCGCCTCTTCAGGCGGGGGAGGATGTCACGGTTTACTCTGTTGCATTCCCGGTATAGAAAGGGTATAATTCGTATGTTGATAAATCAACCAACGGAAGGAGATGGAAAGATGACACGATTTGAACGTTTCACGCTCATCCTGTTCGAGATCATGAAAGACTGGAACCGGATTGCCGGAGAAATCATGAAAAGCGAAGGATTGAAAGCGACCCACGCTCTGTATCTTGTCACGCTCGACAGGTATGAAGAAGGTATTACCTCGGCACGGCTCAAAGAAATATGCCAGAAAGACAAAGCGGAAATTTCCAGATCCCTGGCAACGCTCGAAAAGCATGGTCTCGTCTACAAGGAAGAAACGAACAATACGCGCTATAACGCAAAAATCAAACTGACACCGGACGGAAAGGAACTGGCAGACCGGTTGAACCGGATCGCAGACAACGCCGTCCTGCATGCCAGCCATGATCTAAGCGAACCGGAACGCGAAATAATGTATAAATGCTTAAGTTCGATTGCCGAAAATCTGCATCAGACCGCAAGCGAAGATCTGCTGTCCTGAGCAGAAGGATACAGAAACCAGTTCCCGCAGAGGAGCGTGGTGCCGAATTTCCCCAATCTAGATTTCCCTCTATACATACGGCACAAGATCTTCTGCAACTCGTCAAAGACTGCCAAATGGTAGTCTTTTTTTACAAATAAAAAGCCGCTTTTTCAGCAGCTTTTCGATCATCTATTGTTCGATCGTGACATATTTGTATACGAACGGCACGCCGACCGGATTGTCGACAAGATGTTTTACTTTCGGATTGAGCAGATCGGAAGCGCCGGTCTGGAAGATCGGAGCCACCGCGATATCATCCATCGCGATCTTTTCCGCTTTCTGCAGAGCCTGCCAGCGCGCCTCGTCGCTCGATGCGTTCGCCGCCTCATCCAGGGCCTCTTTATACGCCTGCGAATCGTATTTTCCAAAGTTGAACGATCCGCCAGGAAGCAGGACATTCAAGTACGTGGTCGGGTCGGCATAATCCGGGCCCCAGCGTGTGAGAACAAGGTCAAAATCGCCGTTCTGCTGTGATTTGAGCCGGACATTCTTTTCCTGGGAAACCATTTCGATATTCAATCCGTCCAGTTTGGCGAATTCGGACTGCATGAACTCGGCAGCCGATTTGGACGGGTCGCTTGGTTCAAACAGGAACCGCAATGTGATCTCGTCCTTGCCAAGCTCCTTTTTAGCCTGTTCGAACGCTTCCTGCGCTATTTTATCGCTGTCTTCGCCGCGCTCCAGGAAGTAGCCGTCCGCCGTTTCGCGATAATCCTTGCCATCCGGACCGTTCGACAGCTGACGGGTCACGAATCCTTCCGCCGCGATCGAACCATCTTTGAGCACGTTTTGCGTCAGATCATCGCGGTCTACCGCATAGGCGAGCGCCTTGCGCAGATTTTCGTTCTGCAGATCCGGATTATCGAAATTGTACTGCAGGTACCACAGGAAACTGCCAAGCACCGATTTATAGAGACTGCTGAAAAAGTCACGATTTTGAATCGCTCGGTTTATCAAATTTGAACATTAAAAAACAGGAGTCAGATTTTCTGTGTTAGAAATTCATGATTCCTGTTTTTCTTCGTTTTTATTCTCTTATTTTTGAAGATAGGAAGAAATCCTCTGATCTATGAGGGCTCTTTTTCACTTTTTAGACGCACTCCACCTATCTTTTCTTCTTCCAATTTTAAAATCCGTTTCATATTACTCATAAAAATTGCCGCCGCTCCCTGGATCTTCATGCTCTCTATTCCGCTTCCGTTTGATCGTCCGTATCCGTACCGTTCCTTCAGTTCCGCGTTTTTCGCTTCGATCTTATACCTTTCTTTTGTCAGCTCTTTATACTCTTCTGTTTCCATGAAATCCATCTGTTCTGTATGGATCGGATCTTTGATCTTCACTGAATACGTCTTTGTCGCTGTTCCTTTGTAGCATCCTTCTTTTAATGGACATCTTTTACATTTTTCAACGTCGAAATAATACGTTTCATGTTGTGTGTTCGATCCGCTCTTCGCCTTCTTCTGTCCGCCCCGTGCTTTTCTCGTTGCCATATGTCCGGCTTTGCATACATACATCCCTGCATCTTTATTATATTCGAATTTATCTTCATTCTTCCGGTTCCCGTGCCTCACACTTGCGCTTAGTTTGGCTGCCAGCCGATACCCTTCTTCTCCTGCTTTTTTCAGGTTCTCTTTTTCCGAATACGCACCGTCTCCGATCACCGCTTCCACTTCGATCCCGTTTTCCCGGCTTTTTTCTACCAGCTCGTCGAGCTGTTTGCCGTCGTGTTTCTCTCCGCTCGTCACCTTGGCGGCCGTGACAATCCTTTCCGGTGTCATGGCGATGTGCGTCTTGTATCCGAAAAAAGAACTGTCCGCGCTCTTGTGTCCAACCTTCGCATCCTGATCTTTCGAATACTGCAGCTCGGTCTGTGTTTCCTCCATCGCTTCCTTGAGGTAGTTCATTCTTTCCTGCACATTCGGCAATGCATCATATTTCTTTTCCGATTCGATCACGTCTACGACTTCCTGGCAGTATTCCAGCACATCTTCCACGATCCCGTTCGACGCTTTTCTTTTCGAGGGCATCCTGTCGTGCATTGTCTCATCATGCGCATATACGCTTTTGCGCAGATCCCTGCATCGGTTCAAAAGCTCTTCCCGTATGCTTACCGGCTGAAAACGCGCTGCAGTATGGGTTGCATCGACGATCAGCTTGTTCTTTGAAGCAATGACCCCTTTTTCCAGAGCGATCTCCACAGTTTTGGCAATGAGCAGATCAAGGACGTTGGTATCCGCTAAACGCATGGTCCGGAATTTGGAAAGCAGAGAAGGGTCGATAAGCGAAGTTTCTTCCGGCGCATAATCAAGGAAAAACTTCATTTCCATATCGACCCTGCATTTATGGACAAGATCGCGGTCCGAAAGTTTGTGATGATTTTTAAGAAGGATCATCTTGAAGAGTCGGATCGGATCGACGGCCTTGCGTCCGTAGGACAAGGTATATTGATCCTGGAGAGAATCGATGATAAAAGAAAAATCGATGTCGTGAAGCTTCCTCCAGAAATTGTCCTGAGGAATGAGAATATCATAAAGATCGGCAAACGGACTGAAAGCGGGCTGCTCGAAAGAAGAAATCATAGTCAAAGTCACCATCCTTGTTAAAGATATTATACCATAAAACAATACAATAATATATAAACATATTTATATTATATTTACGCAAAACAAAAAGAGTAATTCAACTTATGTGCTAAATTACTCTAGTTTTTTCAGCAGTCTCCGATTTATACGCCTCATTGTCTTTGTATTTGTCGACAAGCGAAGAATTCAGGCGGGCGTAGTCGGTCGAACCGTTTTCGAACGCCAGCGCAGCCGAACTTGGCTCAGGGACGATCGCGATATTGATCTCGTCCAGCGCCACATCGTCCTTGCCCCAGTAGCTGTCGTTTTTCTCGAGCTTGAGCGAATTGCCTTTTGTCCAGTCCACAAGCTGGAACGGACCGCATGCCAGCAGATTGTCGGCCGACAGACCGTACTGATCCCCCTGTTCTTCAGCAAATTTTTCGTTAACAGGATAAAACGGCGGGAAAGTCGTCAGGGAAACGAAATAAGGGGTCTTGCGTTCAAGCTCGACCACGAACGTTTTTTCATCTTCCGCTTTCACGCCAAGCGCATCTTTGTTTTCCGGATTGCCCATCACTTCGGATGCCCCTTTGATACATGCGCCGTCCGGACCGAAAATGTAGGCATAATCGCTGGTCGGATCGCTCGCCGCATCTTTCCACGCATACTCGAAATCCGCTGCCGTGACCGGATCGCCGTTCGACCAGGACGCATCACGCAGATGGAACGTGTAGGTCAGACCATCTTCCGATACGTCATAGCTTTCGGCCAGTGCCGGGACAATGTCCCCGTTTTCATCTGTTGTTTCCAGTCCTTCGATCATCATATTGATGACCTCGAACGACATTCCATCCGTCGCCAGGGTGGAATCGAGCGTAATGACATCGTTTTCCTTGGAAAGATTCAGCACATTGGGGCTGTCTGTTCCTCCCGATGATGCCGAAGAGCATCCGGCCAGGGAAAGGACCAGAGCACCTGTCCAAAGAAGTTTTGTTCTTTTTTTCATAATCTTTTCCTCTCTTTTCATGTTTTCAGTATATCACATACGATAGCGCTTACAATTTCATAATTTTCAATAGAAAAAACATTTTTTTGAGATATTTGTTCTTTTGACTTTTTTCTTGACTCTCCCGTCGGGGCAGAGCCTACAATAAAACTGCTTAAGCATAGGAGGAGCTCATGATCTCAATCGGAAAATTTTCCAGGACCTGTCAGGTGAGCGTGAAGACACTGCGTTTGTATGATCGGCTCGGTCTGCTGAAGCCGGCCTATATTGATGAAACGACATCGTACCGGTATTACGAGACCGATCAGCTCGATACGATGATCGTCATACAGCGCTATAAACGATTCGGATTCTCGCTTGATGAAATAAAAACAATGCTCGACGATCTGCCTGCAGACAATACCCAGAAGCTGATCCTCAAGCTGGCTGATCTGTTAAGACAGAAACAGGAACTTGAGAACACGATCAGCGATCTGCAGATTTTGATCGGGCATACAGAAAGGAACAGCAACATGGATAAAACAGTATTTGAAAACTATATGATCGATGTGATCGAACACGAACCGATGCCGATCTACGGACTGCGCCGCGAAATGGGAGTCGGCGATTACGGAATCGCTTTTTCCGAACTGTTCGAACAGCTTGGCGAAAAAGGAGTACAGAACATTCAGCTAACGGGCGCCCGCTATTTTGATCCCGATTTCGACGCGAACGCAAGCGACATTCAGATCTTCGCCCAGGTCGGAAAAGCTGACGCAAATGATACGATCGAAGGAGGATGTGTCGTGCATACCGTGCATAAGGGAGCGTACTCCGGACTGAACGAAGCATATGCCGCCGTAGTGAAATGGATGGAGACCCATGATTACGAACAGACGGGCGCGCCATACGAGCTGTACACGAAATGCGGGATCAATCAGTATCCGATCCGGCAGTGGGAAACCGATATTTATTTCCCGGCCAAAAAGAAATAGGCAGGAAGAAATATGCTAGGATAAAAAGGAAAGCGAGGAAAAGCGATGGCATTCGATTTCAAAAAAGAATACAGGCAGTTTTACAGGCCGGGCACGAAGCCTGGGATCGTAACGATCCCGAAAATGAACTATCTGGCCGTGAAAGGAAAAGGCGATCCGAACCCAGAAAACAGCGAATACAAAAAATCGATCAGCCTGCTGTACGGTGTGGCTTATACGCTCAAGATGAGCTATAAAACAGACCATGCGATCGACGGATTTTTTCAGTATGTCGTACCGCCGCTCGAAGGGTTGTGGTGGCAGGATCATGCGAAGAGGATCGATTACAGCAGAAAAGACGATTTTCATTTTATTTCGCTCATCCGTTTGCCGGACTTTGTCACCAGGGATGATTTCGAGTGGGCTGTCAAAGAAGCGGAAAAAAAGAAGAAAGAGGATTTTTCCGCGAGACTGCTGAAAAAACTAGAGTAATTTAGCACATAAGTTGAATTACTCTTTTTGTTTTGCGTAAATATAATATAAATATGTTTATATATTATTGTATTGTTTTATGGTATAATATCTTTAACAAGGATGGTGACTTTGACTATGATTTCTTCTTTCGAGCAGCCCGCTTTCAGTCCGTTTGCCGATCTTTATGATATTCTCATTCCTCAGGACAATTTCTGGAGGAAGCTTCACGACATCGATTTTTCTTTTATCATCGATTCTCTCCAGGATCAATATACCTTGTCCTACGGACGCAAGGCCGTCGATCCGATCCGACTCTTCAAGATGATCCTTCTTAAAAATCATCACAAACTTTCGGACCGCGATCTTGTCCATAAATGCAGGGTCGATATGGAAATGAAGTTTTTCCTTGATTATGCGCCGGAAGAAACTTCGCTTATCGACCCTTCTCTGCTTTCCAAATTCCGGACCATGCGTTTAGCGGATACCAACGTCCTTGATCTGCTCATTGCCAAAACTGTGGAGATCGCTCTGGAAAAAGGGGTCATTGCTTCAAAGAACAAGCTGATCGTCGATGCAACCCATACTGCAGCGCGTTTTCAGCCGGTAAGCATACGGGAAGAGCTTTTGAACCGATGCAGGGATCTGCGCAAAAGCGTATATGCGCATGATGAGACAATGCACGACAGGATGCCCTCGAAAAGAAAAGCGTCGAACGGGATCGTGGAAGATGTGCTGGAATACTGCCAGGAAGTCGTAGACGTGATCGAATCGGAAAAGAAATATGATGCATTGCCGAATGTGCAGGAAAGAATGAACTACCTCAAGGAAGCGATGGAGGAAACACAGACCGAGCTGCAGTATTCGAAAGATCAGGATGCGAAGGTTGGACACAAGAGCGCGGACAGTTCTTTTTTCGGATACAAGACGCACATCGCCATGACACCGGAAAGGATTGTCACGGCCGCCAAGGTGACGAGCGGAGAGAAACACGACGGCAAACAGCTCGACGAGCTGGTAGAAAAAAGCCGGGAAAACGGGATCGAAGTGGAAGCGGTGATCGGAGACGGTGCGTATTCGGAAAAAGAGAACCTGAAAAAAGCAGGAGAAGAAGGGTATCGGCTGGCAGCCAAACTAAGCGCAAGTGTGAGGCACGGGAACCGGAAGAATGAAGATAAATTCGAATATAATAAAGATGCAGGGATGTATGTATGCAAAGCCGGACATATGGCAACGAGAAAAGCACGGGGCGGACAGAAGAAGGCGAAGAGCGGATCGAACACACAACATGAAACGTATTATTTCGACGTTGAAAAATGTAAAAGATGTCCATTAAAAGAAGGATGCTACAAAGGAACAGCGACAAAGACGTATTCAGTGAAGATCAAAGATCCGATCCATACAGAACAGATGGATTTCATGGAAACAGAAGAGTATAAAGAGCTGACAAAAGAAAGGTATAAGATCGAAGCGAAAAACGCGGAACTGAAGGAACGGTACGGATACGGACGATCAAACGGAAGCGGAATAGAGAGCATGAAGATCCAGGGAGCGGCGGCAATTTTTATGAGTAATATGAAACGGATTTTAAAATTGGAAGAAGAAAAGATAGGTGGAGTGCGTCTAAAAAGTGAAAAAGAGCCCTCATAGATCAGAGGATTTCTTCCTATCTTCAAAAATAAGAGAATAAAAACGAAGAAAAACAGGAATCATGAATTTCTAACACAGAAAATCTGACTCCTGTTTTTTAATGTTCAAATTTGATAAACCGAGCGATTCAAAATCGTGACTTTTTCAGCAGTCTCTTTTTCCGCTGTGGAGTTTTTTTCCTATGAGGAAGGTCTGTGTGTGCAGTGCATGCACATCGGTCCGTATGATCTCGAACCGGAAAGCGTTGAGCGGATGCATCAGTACATGAGCGAAAACGGATACGATCTCGATATCGGCAATCCAAGATATCATCATGAGATCTATCTGAGCGATCCGCGAAAAGGCGATCCGGAAAAACTGAAGACAGTGATCAGACATCCGGTCAAAAAATGTTCAGAAGCCTGAGAGGAATCGGCAGAAATGCCGGTTCTTTTTTTTATGGCGGCACGGTATAATGAAAAGCAGGAGGTTAAAACAATGGACAAAACAATTACGCTGGTGGCGACCGATCTGGACGGCACCTTGCTTAACAATAAAAAACAGGTGACGCCTGCGACCCGCGAAGCGATGAAACAGCTGAAAAATCACGGGATCCTGTTTGGGATCGCTTCCGGACGTCCGATCGAATCCGGCCAGATCCTGGTCAAGGACTGGGGCCTGGAAGACGACATCTCGTTTCTGATCGGGATGAACGGAGGGGTCATTTATGATATGCGGACCAAGGAAAAAGAACAGTACCATTTAATGGACGGACATCTCATTCTCGAGATCATGGATCATTTCAAGGATATGGATGTGATCTTTCAGGTCATGGTGGGAAATGACCGCTATGTGAACAAATCGACCGAGGAAACACGTGCCCACGCAAAACTGTTCGGAGAAAACGAGATCCTGGTCGACCTCGAGGAATTTCTCAAGGACCGCAAGGTCAACAAGCTCATTTTATATATGGACCCGTCGTATATGGATGCCGTTAAAGAGCGGGCATCCACTTTCTCCAATCCGGAATATACGAGCTTTCCGACCGCAGCCAATCTGTACGAATATGTCGATCCTCTCATCAACAAAGGATTTGGCATGCAGAAGGTGTGCGAGCATTTCGGCATATCCCCCGACCATGTGGTCGCGTTCGGCGATGCGAGCAACGACAAGGAAATGCTTGAATATGTAGGCTGCGGTGTAGCGATGCACAATGCCAGCGAAGACATCAAGGAAATCGCGGACGTTATTTCCGACTATACGAATGAGCAGGATGCGCTGGCACATTTCGTCAATGAAAAGATTTTGCCGGCCAATCCGGACCGGCTGGAGCGTGATGCCAATGTCAAGATGGGATGATGTTTATATCGGCTTGTGCAAAAAGATCCTGGAGGAAGGGCATGAAGTGGAAAACCGGACCGGCGTCAATACGATCAAGATCCCTTCCTTCCATTTTTCGCTGGATGTCGGAAAGGAATTTCCGATCCTGACGACGAAGCAGCTGTTCATACGGCAGGCGGTCCTGGAAATGCTGTGGATCTATCAGGCCCAGTCCAATGACGTGCGCTGGCTGCAGGAGCGCAATGTGCACATCTGGGATAAGTGGATGATCAACGAAAACGGGGACTGGCTCGATGAAAACACCGGCAGGGTCCTGAAACATTTTGATCCGAAATATGTCCATACGATCGGGACAGCTTACGGATATATTGTGCGCAAATACCATCTGATCGATAAGCTGATCGATTCGCTCAGGAACGATCCGGAAGACCGGCGCCGTGTCGTGTCCCTGTGGCAGGACTGCGAGCTGGACAATGCGGTGCTGCCAAGCTGCGTATGGAGCTCGGAATGGGACGTGACAGACGGAAAGCTGAATGTCCTTGTTCACCAGCGCAGCTGCGATGTGCCTCTGGGCCTGCCGTTCAATGTGACACAGTACGCGGTGCTGCTGTGCATGCTCGCGCAGGTGTGCGGCTATGAGCCGGGCACGCTGGACTGGTCGATCAAGGATGCGCATATTTATGTCAATCAGGTGGACGGGATCAAAGAGCAGATCAGACGGTACGATGAAAACGGTTCGCTTCCGGCACCGAAACTGTGGCTCAATCCCGAGATCAAGGACTTCTACGATTTTGATTCGGGCACGAAGCTCAGCGATGTCAGGCTCGAAGGGTACGAACATATGGGCAAGATTTCGTTTGCCCTGACACAATGAGGCGGATATGCGGCTGATCGAAATTGCGGCCATCGGCCAGAACAGGGAGCTGGGCAAAAACAATCAGATGATCTGGCATCTGCCTGCGGATCTGAAATTTTTCAGGAACGAGACGGCAGGACACGCGATCGTCATGGGACGGAAAACTTTTGAGTCCCTTCCTAAAATGCTGCCGGGACGCCATCATATCGTGATCTCGAAAACGATGGCTCCTTTGGAAGATGTAGAGATCTTTCAGGATCCGGAACAGTTTTTCAGAGCCTATGAACAAAGGGACGAGGATGTTTTTGTGATCGGGGGCGGACAGCTGTATAAAACGCTGCTTCCGTATGCCGACGAACTCATCCTTACCCACATCGATGCGCACGATGATTCGGCCCAGGTATTCTTTCCGGCATTTGAACCTGAACAGTACGAATCCGCCGTGATCGATGAAAAGGAGGACAACGGGATCCTGACTCGCCATGTCCGCTATGTAAGGAAGAAAAATTAAAGAAAAGAAAAAAGAAAAGGAGAGGAATTATGGTTAGACTATCGAAAGAAATGTATGTGAACGAACGGGCGCAGCAGTCTGCGCTGTACGAAACCGTGAAAAGCGATCCTTACCGTCTGCATTATCATTTGATGCCGCCGGCCGGATGGATGAATGATCCCAACGGATTATGCCAGGTCGACGGGCTGTACCACATTTATTACCAGTATTCGCCGTTCGAACCGCTTGGCGGCGCCAAGATCTGGGGCCATTATACGACCAGGGATCTCATTCATTTTCGCGATCACGAGCCGTTTATTTTTGCAGACTGGAAATATGACGCGCGCGGCGTGTACAGCGGATCGGCTTTTGTCGAAGACGGGATCATTCATTTCTTTTATACGGGCTATGTGAAAAACGAGGATGGTTCCCGGGAACAGAACACGATCCATATGACAAGTACCAATGGATTCGATCATACGGATAAGGAAATTGTCATGACCAATGCGGATTATCCGCATGATCTGTCATGGCATGTGCGCGATCCGAAAATTTTCAAAAAGGATGGCATGTACTATATGGTGCTGGGGGCGCGGGATCAGCACGATCATGGCCTCATCCTTCTGTACCGGTCGGATCATCTGTCGGACTGGCAGCTGCATGATCGTCTGAGTATGCCGGACTTTGGCTATATGTGGGAATGCCCGGATCTGTTCGAGCTCGATGGCGAGCTGTTTCTCGTGTTTTCTCCGCAGGGACTCGAAGAGGATGGCATGAAATACAGAAATGTGTATCAGACCGGATACTGCCGGCTTCATTATGATTTCAAGACAAAAGAGTGTTCGTTCTCCGGATTCGAGGAGATCGATCACGGCTTTGACTATTATGCACCGCAAAGCTTCCTGGATGAAAAAGGAAGAAGGATCCAGTTCGGGTGGATGGGAATTGGCGACATTCCTTATTCGAACGAGCCGACGGTCGAAAAGGGGTGGCAGCATGCGCTTACGCTGCCGCGCGTCCTGCATGCCAAAGAGGGCAGGCTGTACCAGATGCCTGCAGAAGAAATCGATGGATTGCGCAAAAACAAGACGTGTTTCACTGCAGAAAGCTTTGCATGGAAAAATACAGGTCCGTGTTTCGAGATCGATATGCAGCTCGCGCAGAGCGTGCCGTTCGAGATCCGGCTGTACGAAGATATCGTTCTTTCGTATGATGGCAGCGTGTTTGCTTTGAAGATGAAGGAAAGCGGTCTTGGCCGCGACTGGCGAGCGATAGAAACAGATGAAATCAAAGATCTGAGAATTTACGCGGACACTTCTTCCCTGGAAATTTTTATCAATGACGGACGGTATGTATTTACGAGCCGGATGTATCCGCAAGGGGAGGCGAACGTTGTTCTGAACATGGAAGGAAAAGCGGACATCCAGGTGTACGAAATGGATCGGATCATTGTGGAAGAAAAAGATGTCTGAACCGTTTTTTGAGTATGCCTCGTGTTATGAGCATGAGGATGGCAGGGTGCATCTGAAAATCGATCATACGATCAAGGTGTGCCGGATCATGGATGAACTGACGGCATGGCTTGGCCTGGACGAACATGACCGGTTTCTTGCGCATACGGTTGCGCTCTATCACGATATCGGCCGGTTCGAGCAGCTCAGACAGTACGGGACGTTTGTCGATCATCGCAGTGTCGATCATGCGGATCTGGGCGTACAGATCCTGAAGGACGGCAGTTTTCTGGATGCGCTGGATGAAGAGGACCGCAGGATCGTGCTGTTTGCGGTGGAAAACCACAACAAGTATCGAATCGGGCCATGCGACGAGAGGACAAGGCTTTTTGCCCGGCTCATCCGCGACGCGGACAAATGCGATATTTTCCGGGTGTTCGCGTGCGAGGACCTGAATCAGGCTACATCCACTTCCATTGAACAGATCAAGGATGATGTGGTTTCGGATGAAATTGAGCAGATGATCATGGCCCATCGGCCCATTGTCAAGGAAAAGCGGAAGACAGGGCTCGATGTGTGGATAACTTTTCTGGGGTTTTTCTTTGATATGAATTTTTCAAAAACGATGGAAATTGCCAGAGAGCAGGGCTATTACCGGCTTCTGTTCGATCAGATCCGTTTTCACCGCTGTCAGGATCAGATCGACAGGATCCTGCAGGAAACGGAACGTTTCATGGACGAGCAGCTGAAACAAAAAAAAGATGGCTGAATACTGAATCAGTCATCTTTTTTCATGTATTGGTCGATCAGATGATCGATCTTTGCCTGATATTCTCCGGTCTGCCTGTAGTACGACTGGGCATGGTCGGCTTCGTACACGAAGAGCTTGTCTTTTGGCTGCCTGCAGGCGTCGTACAGCTGGATCGCCATCTCGAACGGAACGAGCGTGTCACGCGTTCCGTGTACGAAAAGGATCGGGACCCGGGAATGAGCCACTTCCTCGACGGGGACGATATGTTCGAGAAAATCGAGATTGTGGACAAAGAACAGGGAGGAGATCCACGGATAGAGCTGTTCGGGAAGGTGTACCATGGAAAGCGTATGCCTGAATTCGTCTCTGGCGCTCGTATAGCCGCAGTCTTCGACAATAAATTTCACCTGATCCGGAACGATGCTGCTGACTTCCATTACAGTGGCGGCGCCCATGGAAATGCCGTGCAGGATGATTTCTATGTCCTGTCCGAAATGCTCCTGGAGCCAGTGGATCCACTCGAGCAGATCCTGTGCTTCGTGCAGTCCGAAGGTGATGGTCTGTCCTTCGCTTTCTCCGTGAGAACGCTGGTCGATCAGAAGGACGTTGATGTGGCGGCTCAGATAATACGGGACGAAGGCGCAGAATTCGTGGATCCCGTCCGTACGGTAGCCATGGACACAGATCACGAATTTTTTGCTCATCTGGCTGGCAGGGAACAGGGTGGCGCAAAGATGTTTGCCATCGTCGCTGGTTCGTTCGAACGATTCCGATTCGAAGCTCTTCAGCGCTTGGCGCATTGTTTTCTTTTTTTCTTCGATCTGGCTGAATTGTTCGTTTGGCAGCTGGTCGTCGCTGAATTTCAAAGGCTTTGCGTGGCGGGAAAATATAAAGCGGTAGATCTTTTCGTTGAATGCGAGGACTGCAGCAAGGGCCGAAAGCCCGGCTCCGAGCGCAAGCCATTTTTTTGTGCTGTTTTTCATGCATTTATTATAGATCGCGGATCATAAAAAAAGAAGCTGTGCGCTTCCTGGTGTATTCAAATGCTGGCGATTGCCTCTTAACGAAGAGGAGGTTTCCCTACCAACACGTAAACATAATTGTTATTGTTGTTCATCTTTCTTTCCTCCGTTTGTCTTTTTACATCTTCAATATAGCACTTTAAAATACAGTTTCAACCCTTTTGATAAAAAAATCTTGACATTCTATGTGTTTTATTCATCTGTACAATATATGTGAACAAATTGATAAATGTTTACGTAACAAATACAAAAATGTGAAAAATGTTGTAAATAATTGTAAAATATTTTCAATTTGTGCTTTTTGGAATGAAAAAATCGGAGCGGTTTTCCTGAAAAAACGAATGAACAGGATTCACACGATTTTTCGAAATTGCTGTTGGCGATTTTTAAGATATGCGTTATAATTTATAGTAATTAATGGAAATAGAATCGGAGTGAATAAGATTATGAGTAAAAATCGGAAACGATTTGCTGCGATACTTTTGTCGGCCCAGATGACGGCTTTGGCTGTTCCGGCAACAGGTATTCTTGCGGCAACCGAGGCCGATCCGACTGACAAGACCAGGGAAATGGTAGACGAGGCGGAAGGAATTTCTGATACGGAAAATCCGGGCGTGCCTGGAAATGCGGATCAGACAAAGCCGGCGGCTCCTGCAGATGATCCAACGCATACACAGGAACCATCGGAGCCTGCTGAACCGATCGAGCCGGTGCAGCCGGCGGAGCCGGAAAAACCGGATCAGCCTGCATCGCCCGAACCGGAACCGTCGCAGCCTCAAAAGCCGGATGTGCCTCAAACACCTCAGGAGCCTTCTGTTCCTGAAAAGCCGGCGGCTCCTGCTGCACCGGCTGCGCCGCAGTCTCCTGTAACGGCGGCACCGAAAGAGGAGGCTCCCAAGCCGGCGGCTCCTGCTGTACAGCCGGCAGTGGCCTATAAGAGCGTGGAAACGAAGGATCTGAATGTTTCGATCGCGGACAAGGGCTATACGGGTAACCTGAAAAAGGCGATGAAGCTCGATGACTTCAAAACGGCGAATCTGGAAGGCTTCTTAGGAAACGGGAATCCGTTTATGGTCGGACAGTGCACGTGGTTTGCGTGGGCGCGTTTTTATCAGGTATACGGATTTGACTCGGGCGCAAGAGGAAACGGGAAAACGAATGCGCGCGAGATCGTAGCGGCGCATGGCGATAAATTCGAGCTGAGCAGCACGCCGGCTGCCGGCGCAACGTTCAGCATGGAAAAGAATACGCTGTATCCGCAGTACGGTCATGTCGGATTTATCGAAGCGTTCGATGGCGAATTCATCTGGGTGTCGGAAGGAAATGTCATGTTCAATGATCGTGGCGGAAACATCTGGGTCCATAAAGTACGCTGGGCGGACTTTAAAGCGTCCTATCCGGATGTGGTATTTGCGATCCCGAAAAAGGGTGTCTGCGATCTGGAGGATCCGCAGGAGCCTGCGCAGCGGACGATCCGCCTGAAAACGAAGAAGACGGAAAAGGATCCGGGCGAAAAGACGGAAAAAACGGTTCGCCGGATCGTTTTGAAACGTCCTGCAAAAGCGGCAGAATAATCGCTGTAAAACGAGCTCTCCTGTTTCGGGAGGGCTTTTCATTTTGCGGCTATAAAATTTAATTAATATATTTTTTATAGACAATTGAACGGCTTTTTTATATAATCGGACCAGGGAATCATTAGAAAGGGGGAGTATGCACGAATTAGCGCTGCAGCTCATTATTTACGCGCTTGAACATAAAGCAAGCGATATTCATTTTTTTAAAACGAACCATTCATTTTCAATTCAATTGAGAACGATCGACGGCATGCAGGCCCTTCATCAGGACCGCTGGCCTTCTTCGATCCTTTCCTATCTCAAATTTATTGCGGATTTCGATCTTACGAGCCCGAAAGCTCCGCAGTCCGGATCTTTCTCGGTCCGGATCGACCAGGACACGATCCCGTGCCGTCTTTCTGTTATTCACAATCAAAATATGGAAACTGCCGTTCTGCGCCTTTTGTCATGCCGTACGGATATGAAGATCGAGCAGCTGACGTCCGACAAGGATGCGGTCCGTTTTTTCAATTCGCTGTGCTGTTCAAGACAGGGACTGTATCTTGCGTGCGGTCCGACCAACTCAGGCAAGACGACGACGATCCACGCAGTTCTTCACGAAATTGCCTGTACGACAAAGCACAAGATCGTTTCGCTCGAGGACCCGATCGAAATTGCCGATCCGCTGTATGTGCAGCTGCAGATCAGCGAACAGGAAGGTTTCGGATATGAAAAGGGGATCGAGGAACTGATGCGGCACGATCCGGATATCATTTATATCGGAGAGATCCGCAATGCGTACTGTGCCAGGAAGCTGGTCAGTGCGGCGCTTTCAGGGCACATGGTCGTTTCGACGATCCATGCCGGCACGGTCCGGGAGGCATTGATCCGTCTGCTCGACTTCGGGATCGAGCCGTATGAACTGGCGGGCATCGTTTCGGGACTGTTTGCCTGCCGCCTGTATAAAAAGCCTGACGGCACGAAGGAGTGTGTATATGAAATTGCCGGAAAGCAGGAGATTCTTCATATCCTGCAGACAAAAGCGTATTCTGGCTCGCATCAGACGCTTGATCAGAAAATTAAACGAGCCCTTGCCCTTGGTTTTATCGAAGACCGGCAGGCCGAATACGATCTCGCTGATCTCAAAGGATGAAATGGAAATGTTCATCCTGCTTGGGAAACATGGTACTTCGATAAAAAAACGGATCGAGCTTTCGTTCAAAAATGCGGGACTGGTTTTTGAACAGCTCGAACAGGGAAAAGAACTGACGGATATTTTGTGTTCGGGCAAAGGTCCGTACTTTACGATCATGGCTCTGCTATGCAGGAGGATGTCTTTTGAAAAAGCGCATGTGGCGGCTGTGCAGTACTGCGAACGGTCGCATAATGTGTTCCGAACGATTTTTTCCAAAAGCGTGTATTCTTTGTTTGTTTTTCTTTTTTCCTTTTTTATGATCTATTTCTTTTCGGATCTGATCTATCCGCAGATGGCGGTGTACGCAAAAGAGTTCGGTCCGGTCCTGTTTCTTTTGAAAGGGGGCATGAACGGGCTGGCGATCGGTCTGCTCTGTTTTTTTCTTTTTCTTTTTTATATTTTTTATCTTCCTTGCCAAAAGGTGGTCGAACGGCAGATCGGGAACTTTCTGTTCATGAAAAAGCTTGTTTCGATCCAGCTTGCTTCGGTGCTGCTTCCTTTTTTTGATACCTCTCTTTCGACAAGAGAAGCTTTGAGAGTGTGCCTTTCCATAAAAGAAAACAATCGTCTGCGCTTGTGTATCGCAGAAATCTCGAAGCGGCTTGAAAGCGGGTGCTCGCTTCTTGAAGCGATGGAGGACTGCGATCCCGAACTGGTCACGTTTGCGGGGCTTGGTATGGAAAGCATGAACATGAAGGGGATGTTCGAGATGTATCTTCTTCGTTCGAAAAAACAGACGGACCGGCTGATCGAAAAGATCGTGCGGATCATCCAGATGATTTCCTACGGGTGTGTCGGTCTGCTTGTCTTTACGGCTTATCAGATCCTGTTATCGCCGCTCAATGTTTTGTATACGATATGAGGTGAATAAAATATGACAAAACAAAATTCAAAACAAAAAAGAAACGGTTTCACGCTGCTCGAAATGCTGGTGGTCATGCTGATCATTGCGATCATCCTGCTTCTTACGCTGCCCAATCTGCAGCAGAAGGAAAAGATCATCCGAACGAAAGGGTGCGGCGCTCTTGTGGAGGTTGTCAATTCGGCGATCCTGCTTTATGAGATCGACAACGAGAGGACGCCGTCATCGATCGATGAACTCATTTCGCAGGGTTATTTAAAGGAAGGACAGAATGCGTGTCCGAACGGTACGGCAGTCTCCATTGTCAATGGCGAAGCGGTCGCGCGCTAACGGCTTTACGCTGAGCGAGACGCTTGTGGTGCTGCTTGTTGTTTTTGTGCTGGCCCATATGGTGCTGCTGCCAGGAAGAACTTCGGACCTGCTGTATGTGAATACGCTGAAAGAAGCTTGCGTGGAGGCGCAGATGAAGGCTTTTTCGCAAAAGCGCACGGTCGATGTGCGTTTTAATGTCAATGACGCGCACATCGACGGGGTGGTGTATGACTATCCGCATGCTATGGCCTGCACGCCGCTGTCTTTTTCCTATACGCCGAACGGGATGATCACGAAAGGAGGGAGCCTGACGTGCACGAGCGAAAAGGAAACAAAACGGATCGTTTTCCAGATCGGGATGGGAAGGGTCCGGGTCGAGTGAACGGGATGCTGCTGCAGGATGCTCTGCTCGGCCTGCTGCTTTTATGTCTTCTTTGCGTCCTGTTTGTTCAGGGAATGGGGGTTTATGCGAAAGCGTCGAACTATGAGATCGGCCGGATCGAAACGAAATGGTTTTACCATGATTGATGCGCTGCTTGCGCTTCTGGTGCTTTGTGTCTGTGTGAGCGTAGGGGCTGCCTATATGCAGACAGCTTCCCGGGTCGTGGCGAATCATCAGGATATTCAGCGGGAGTTCATGGTGCTCCAGCTCAGACAGTTTCTTGCGTCGGCTTCTTCGATCGAGGTGGCTCCGGATCGTCTGGAAGCTGTCGTGCGGCATGAGCTGTTCACGATCGAGCAGGACAAGAACCGGCTCGTAAAGCGCGGGGGCTACGAGATCCTGGACGAAAATGTCGATCGGGTCATGTTTTACGAGGAAGGGGAGCGGATCTATGTGCAGATGGATGAAGAGACGTACCAGATCTATTAACGGATATGCTTCGCAGACGATGCTTGTCCTCTTTCTGTTCACGCTCATGCTTGTTTCGCTTCTTTCGGTCTATAGTGTGCAGCGGGCCGGTTTGTATGCGGCCATGGAACAGTCGACGATCGATCTGAGCTGTATTTCGCATGCGAAAGCGATGATCCGAAACAATACGATGGTGCGCAAATGCGGTTATGAGGAAAGCCGGCTGATCGTTTTTAAAGAGGAATGGTTCGATGATCGGAAGGTGGTGTTCGAGGATCTTGGAACGTATATTTCCTGTTCCTATTTCAAGGATGGAAAAACAGTGGAGATGAAGATCTTTTATTCGGACAATGCGATCGTTTCGATCGAATCTTGATTTTTCTCTGAAAATCTGTTATGTTTTTTTCAACGCACTGAACCGGAATAGTACGTGCTGACTTTGTTCTGCAGAGAGTGGCTGAATGGGTGAAAGGCCATGACAGAGGGCAGGGAACTCGCCGGGGAGCTGACAGATAAAAACTGTCCGTACGCACTGCGATAAAGTGCCTGGAGTGCCTGCATTTTATTTGGTGCAGGAAATAAGGTGGTACCGCGTCATCAACGTCCTTATGTATATAAGGGCGTTTTTTTGTTGAGAGAGGAGAAAGACAATGTACGATCATCAGCAAGTGGAGAAAAAATGGCAGAAGATCTGGGAGGACGAGAAGACGTTCAGGACAGATACGGCCGATTTCTCCAAACCTAAGTATTATGTGCTGGATATGTTTCCGTATCCAAGCGGAAACGGTCTGCACGTAGGGCATCCGGAAGGCTATACGGCTACGGATATCATTGCCCGCAAAAAGCGTATGGAAGGATATAATGTGCTTCATCCGATGGGATTCGACTCGTTCGGTCTGCCGGCTGAGCAGTTTGCGATCCAGACCGGGCATCATCCTTCGCTGTTCACGAAGCAGAATATCGACCATTTCAGAGAGCAGATCAAGATGCTTGGCTTCAGCTACGACTGGGACCGGGAGATCGCGACGAGCGATCCGTCCTACTACAAGTGGACGCAGTGGATCTTTATCCAGCTGTACAATGCGGGACTGGCTTATGTGGACGAGATCCCTGTCAACTGGTGTCCGGAGCTGAAGGCGGTCCTTGCCAACGAGGAAGTGATCGATGGCAAGAGCGAGCGCGGAGGCTATCCGGTGATCCGCAAGCCGATGCGTCAGTGGGTGCTCAAGATCACGGATTATGCGGAGCAGCTGCTCAAGGATCTGGATCTGGTGGACTGGCCGGAATCGACCAAGGAGATGCAGCGCAACTGGATCGGCAAATCGCAGGGGGCGAATGTTGTTTTCAGGATCGATGGGCATGATGCCGAGTTTACGGTGTTCACGACTCGCTGCGATACGCTGTTCGGCGCGACATATTGTGTCATGGCGCCTGAGCATCCGTTCGTGGATGATATCACGACGCCGGAACAGAAAGAGGCTGTGAAGGAATACAAGGCGATCTGCCAGACCAAATCGGATCTGGAGCGTACGGATCTGAACAAGGACAAGACGGGTGTGTTCACGGGCGCTTACGCGATCAATCCGGTGAACGGAAAGAAGATCCCGATCTGGATCTCGGATTATGTGCTGGCAAGCTATGGCACGGGTGCGATCATGGCGGTTCCTGCGCACGATACGCGCGACTACGAGTTTGCGAAAAAATTCGGCCTGCCGATCATTCCTGTGCTTGAAGGCGGGGATATCGAAAAGGAAGCGTACACGCAGGATGGCGTGCATATCAATTCCGAATGGCTGAATGGCCTCGGCAAGGAAGAGGCGATCGCCCGTATGATCGACTGGCTCGAGTCGAATGGTGTGGGCGAGGCGAAAACGACATACAAGCTGCGTGACTGGCTGTTCAGCCGTCAGCGCTACTGGGGCGAGCCGATCCCGATCATTCATATGGAGGATGGCACGATGCGCACGGTCGATATCGATGAGCTGCCTCTTGAGCTGCCGGCTACGGAAAACTTCAAGCCGGCGGACACGGGCGAGAGTCCTCTGGCAAACTGCCCGGATTTCCTTCATGTCGAGATCGATGGGGTCAAGGGCACGAGAGAGACGAATACGATGCCGCAGTGGGCTGGCAGCTGCTGGTACTATCTGCGTTATATCGATCCGAAAAACGACGAGATGATCGGTGATCCGCAGCTGCTCAAGCACTGGCTGCCTGTCGATCTGTATGTGGGTGGTGCGGAGCATGCGGTCCTTCATCTGCTCTATTCAAGATTCTGGCATAAGGTACTGTATGATCAGGGCATCCTGCCGACGCCGGAACCATTCCAGAAGCTGTTCCATCAGGGAATGATTCTTGGGGAAAATGGCGAAAAGATGTCCAAATCGCGCGGAAATGTCGTGAATCCGGACGATATCGTGGTATCTCATGGTGCCGATACGCTGCGCGTGTATGAAATGTTCATGGGGCCTCTGGAAGCGAGCCTTCCGTGGTCCGAAAAGGGTATCGACGGTACGAGAAAGTGGCTGGAACGTGTATGGCGTCTGTTCACTTCGCAGGCCGAGATCACGGATGAAAACGATCATTCGCTTGATTTTGTGTACAATGCGACGGTCAAGAAGGTCGGTCACGATATTGACACGCTGAATTTCAATACAGCGATCTCGCAGATGATGATCTTTATCAACGAGTGCTACAAGACGAAAAAGATCTATCGTCCGTATGCGGAAGGTTTCATCAAGATGTTTGCGTGCTTCGCACCGCATCTTGGCGAAGAACTGTGGGAAAAGGTTTGCGGCGGCTCGCATTCGCTTGCTTATGAGCCGTGGCCGTCTTATGATGAAGCGGCACTGAAGCAGGACCAGGTGACGGTAGTGGTCCAGGTCAACGGAAAAGTGCGCGGCAAGATGGAAGTGGCTGCCGACAGTTCGGAAGACGATCTGAAAGAGGCTGCGCAGGCTCTTGAGTCGGTCAAGAAATTTATTGACGGCAAGACGATCCGCAAGATCATTGTTGTCAAGGGCAAGGTTGTCAACGTTGTAGCCAACTGACAAAATTCAATCATAAGGGACTTCGGATCGATGTCCTGCTAAAAAAGCGTAGAAATCTACGCTTTTTTTATGGCTTATTTTTGTCAGGTGCTTTGATCATTTCTGCATAGCGCAGGCGATCTTTTTGGGCAACGCCTAATGCTTCCATGGCCTTTTCTGCAGAAAGATCATGAGTATGCATATAGTTTTGGATCAGTTCGATCTGCCCGCCAGAAAATCCGTTGATGTAATGTTTCTTTGCCAACCCGCTTCCCAGATCACACATAGTATTTACCTCCTCTTCCATCGTTTTGCTCATTTGAATATCATAGTCCTCTTCCAATACTTTTTTCTTTTCGCTTTCTTTCATCTCGTCGCAAAACAGCACGTCCAGCAGACGAAGGATTCCTTCGTAGCGTTCGTGGCCTGCTCCGCCAAGACACACCATCACGCCGCAGAGCAGATCATAGTCTTCTTCTTTCCACTTCGCATGACCGATCGCCTGTTCTTCTGTCAGCCGAAACCTTGTTATCGTGTTTGCATATTTTTCGGGCGGATCCAGACAGATCCAGATCGAATACACCTTCTGGATGTTTTCATAGTGGCTTCCTGCAAATTCGACACCGTGCTGGAACGATATTTCTTTACACATATTGTATACCATTCTGGAAAGAAGCGGGTAGCCGGGATGAAAATTGTTCTGTGCCTCGATATTGATCAAAAGCAGTGTTTTTTCATGGGTGTCGGGAAGAAAGGCAGTAAAAAAGATGTCGAAGAAAACGGTTCCTTCGAACAAAGTCTTATCTTCGGTGTTTCCTCCCCGGATGCGGGGAAGGTCGCGGTGAACCGGTATGGTGCTGATGTGGGGGTCGTCAATGTATTGGTTCATGATCTTGTCTATGGGGATCGTTTTATATTCAGGAACGCAGGTGTGAAGGATCCAGGCCAGGATAACTTTTTCGGATAGGACGCGTTTGCAGGAGGCGTCGTAGCGTGCCTGCAGCGTAGTGGCGGCCAGCGCAAGAGAAAGAGAGGTCGGAAGAGGGCGGGTGCTGAGAAGACGAACGGTTCTGGAACGGGTATGGAAATCGCGCTTAGATGGGCGCGAACGGCCATTTTTTTCAATCGTACATTCTCCTTTCCGGTTCAGATCATAAGCAGACATGGCATTCCTCCTTTCGGGACCAGAAAAGGCCCTATCTATATATACGTATTTTGAGAGGAAAGTGGACATTTTTTTGAAGAATTTTCAGAAAACTTTTAAATACATTTTTGGACGAATCAGCAATAATACAGAGATAACTGTTAAACAGGATCGTGAAATTGTATTTATTTGTATTAATAGACATATAATGATATAAAAAATATACAAATTATGG
The DNA here is from genome assembly GCA_022834735.1 of Erysipelotrichaceae bacterium OPF54. Taxonomy (GTDB): domain Bacteria; phylum Bacillota_I; class Bacilli_A; order Erysipelotrichales; family Erysipelotrichaceae; genus Dubosiella. The sequence continues at coordinate 2,001,762 of BQKD01000001.1, read as the reverse complement.
AAAATTATGTTTATGTGGTTTAAAATAAGGGAAAGAAAGCGGTTTTATAGAAAATAATAAATAAAAGAAGTTGGAAAGGAGTTATTGGATTATGAAGACAACAAAATCTAGAATATCCGCACGTGGGCGCGAGCGTAAAGCGAGGCAGAAAATTGGACGAAAAATTCTCGCTTCGGTTCTTTGCGCCTTTTTGAGCGTGGGCAATTCAACAAATCTGATGGTTGCGGCGACGGAGCCGGACGCTGAAACGATCGATGGAGGCGATAATACTGTAGAAGCGCAGTCGGATGAAATGTGTGTACATGGCATGCCGAACGGAGAACACTGTGTGCCGTGTGTGCAGGAGGGGGTCCGGGAAATCATCGAGGTCCTTACGGAACAGAAAATCCCGGCCAATCCATTGCAGACCGTATATGAAGATATTGAAAAAGTATACGACATATATGTCACACTCGATAACGAGGAACTGAGTCAGCTGACAGAAGATGAGTACGACTGGTTGGAAACCTTGCTTGTAAAGGAGCAGGAACTGATTGGCTTGCTGGATGAGCTGGATCGTCAGGTTGCTGAGCAGGGGACAACAGATCATAATACATTGAGCGCATTGTATCAGATAGTTGCTGAATCCTATGGCGTATTCATGCAGAACAAAGAAGCGCAGCAGGAGGAACAGGTTCAAAATCCTGAAGAAGATGTCCCAGCAAATCAGGATATAGTACAGGACGAGTCTGCCCTGAAGCAGGACACGAGTGTGCTGGCAGAAGGGAAGACTGAACAAAACACTGAAACAACACCGGATGAAACGGGTAATGAAGAACAAGCGGATATGGTACCAGCTGAAAAGAATAAAATGGAGATCACGTCCGTTTCAATCAAGGATAGCGAGGGGAAGATCCAGACTCTCAAAGATAAAAATCAGAGCGAAACAAATACTGTTTTTTCAATGAAGTACGATCAGCAGGTCACTTTACATATCGAAGTAGAGAGCGAACTGAACCTGAAAAACAAAAAGGTAGAAATTACTATTCCTGATGGAATGGTTGTGGTGGAGTATCCTAAGCCAAATTCGCCAACTGATTTTGTGCAAAGCGTTTCTCCAGAAAGCTTGGATGATTTGAATAGTCAGCAATCTTATGGAAGCTACAGACCAAAGAATGGAAAGATCACCTACTCTTTGGGGGATACGGCAGTAAATACGAGCTTTAATATTATCCTGGCGTTTGATACGACGTTGTGGAATAAACAGTGGATGACAGATTATAATCCCGCTCCTATCATTACAGATGCCATTCAGATTCGAACATATAGCCAGGACGGTGAGAACCAAGAGAATTTATACGATAGCTTTTCTGCTGATGGAACATTGACAAATGAGTATTTAAGAAAGGGACCGTACTTAAACACTGCAGAGCCTAAAAACAAATCTGTTAAACCTGGAAAGGAAGCTTTCAAGTTGACTGATATTCGATATCGTCCAGATCAGTATGAATTTTCTATGGGAAGTTATTATAAAACTTTTACTATGACGATCAATATGCCAATAAAAACTCATAAAGATGGCGATATCACTAAAAACACATATGCAAAACTGGATCATATTGAATCAGACAGCAAAGCATGGAATCTGACTGAATTAGATGCTAGCAATGTAGAGTATTCTCAGGATGGATCTCAAGCAACTATCACATGGAAGGATTTATATATTTCTGGCGATGACTTTATTACCCCCTATTTTGTTTGGAATGATGGAGATGAAGCCAAGGAGAACGATTCCGTAAGTTGGAGTTCTCAGGTAGTGCAAGCAGAGTACACGGCTTGGGATGGTACATCAGGAACATGTATATCTTCTAAAAAAAATCTATCATTTGATGTGACTTCAACAGGAAAAATAGCAATTACACCAAGATCACGTACTGATAAATCTATTTCTTATAATTCAGTAGCTAGCAATGATTCATGGAGCTATCTTGGAAGTATAGATATTGATGGAAATGGTACGGCAGATACCAGATCAATGACTCTTAAATATACTTATTATGCCAACAATAATGATGGAAAAGATTTGGTTGATATAACGGCTCAAAAGATTCCGTGCCCAGAAGGAGAAGCAGTTTCTGATATCAATGTGACTACGGTAGCAGATCCACAAACTGTAATACCTATTTCAGGTGAATTTATAAGTAAAGATGGATATGTGCTTGTCACGAAAGCGATGGCAGGGTTAGGAGAAGATGATCGATTAAAAACGATAACTGCCACTGTAAGTAAATATACTCCTGATTTTTCTAGTTATGTCTATCCACGCCTAGGGGATATGGTAAGTTCACGAGGGGCTACATTCGGAAAAGTACTAAAAGATGAAACGAATACTATATCAAAATTATGTGAATTAGAAGTAAAAGAAGGAGAAGTTGCGATAACAAAAGCAGACTCGTTACCGAATATTAGTTTAAAAATCGATGCGAATCGGGGAAACGAGATTCCTTTAGGTATGGTTAACGCGGTAGACCCGAAAAAAGACTATAAAGAAAAACTTCCGGTTCTTGATAAAGTACTTTGTACGGCTGGAGATGAAGTACAGTTTAATGGAGCGATGATAGCATCCTACTACCCGTATACAGGAATTTCAATTATAAATGATCCAGAAATAATCATTCGACTGCCAGAAAAGATTTCTATTGAAGATCTTGAACTATATCAGCAAACTGGCAGCACGGCTGAGTATCTTTTGTTGGAGAATTCAGCAATTGAGAATGGAGATATCAAGAGGGGACAGCCTTATATAAAAGATGTTGATTATACTATTACAGAAAAATCGAATTCTGAAAGTTCACAGAGCTCTGATTCCGATTCATTGAAGTTTAAAGAGTATATAATTTCTTTTAAAAAACCTGTGAATGTAGGCTGGTTTACTAATACTGACCTGACTCAATATCAATTAGGTATATCATTTAAAATGAAGATTGCAAAAGATGCAGATGCTATGACACTGGATATGCGAAATTGTGTATTGGCTCGGTCAAAAACAATTTTGCAGATGCTATGACACTGGATATGCGAAATTGTGTATTGGCTCGGTCAAAAACAAAAACAGTCCTTTATGATTCACAGTCCCCTAATAATTCTAGCCATAATAGTGTAATAAAAATTGGTGATACATATTACGGTACTTTCAATAACAACACAACGAGTGGAACAAAGTTGTCGATCGTTGCTGCACGTCAAGGTTTGACTTTTGATTTTGGGGCACGACTCTGTAAAGAGAAGAGCGATTGTGATGCTGAAAGATTGGAAAAACATGAAGATAGTGGTTATGTTAATTTTGGAAATACAGGGGAAAAGGTTTATTTAAAGGATGATACGGATGGTATTGATCTTCGGTTTACGATGCGCAACAATACTGGACGTGCGTTTAATAAAGAAGATGCTGAAAAATTTTATTACTATATTCCAGTACCAAAAAAGGGTGACAATTGGGATACCCATATTCAGGATAAACCTTTTGAATTTGATATGGAAATGACTGGTCCTGCTGTTATTGCGGAAGATGCTCATAAAGGGGTAAGGGTTCAGTATAGTACTACAGTGAAAAACGGAAACTATAATAATGTAGATCAATATGTAGATGCATCTAAAATTACTAACTGGTCACAAGTAAAAATGATCCGGATCAGTGCGGATCCCGAATATCTTGATAAGTTGACTACTCCTGAAGATATAGCAAATGCAATTCCAGTGGATACCTACGTAAAAATATATATTCATTATGCGCAAAAAGATCCTGAAAAATTGGTAGGAAAGACCATAAATTTTGGTCCTTGCGGATATTCTCCTTATACAGTGGGTGAAGCGGAAAATGGAGGTCATTTGCCATTGCCACATATTCAGGCTGAATATCAGACCGGAATTATTGCTGGAAAAGTATTTGTTGATGAAAACCGTAATGGCGAGATGGATGGTGACGAAAAACTATACGATAGGCAATTGACTATTAAAGCTCCTCATCAAGGACAGATTGCTAACGACGACCATGAATCACATGAAGTAACGGTTAAAAATGGTGAATTTAAGTTTGAAAGTCGTAGAGCGGATACGTATTTTTTGGAGATTATTAATCCAGGATCTCCGAACGCAAATGATCAGGATCCGTGGAGGTTCTCAACGACAGGAACCCGGTTTACAATCGGTGATGATCAAAAATCTGCCAAGGCTACCGTTGTAGTGAATTCTGATAATAGTAAAGACAATCAAGAGTTGCTTATTGGGCTGCAACGACCATATACCATTCAATTTAAGGCTGACAACGCTTCATTAAAGCCTGAAACAGTTAAGGTATGGAAGGATGAAACACTTGGTAAAGATAATATTCCGGTAGTGGCTGCTGATTCGGGCTGGAAATATACTGGAAACTGGATTGATTCAGATGATAGGTCAATAACGACTGATAATCTTGCGTCGACTCCAATTCAATCCGATAAAATTTATAAAGCGGAAATTAAAAAGCTTTACCGGTTAACGTATGATGGAAATGGGAACAAAGAAGGCGATGTTCCACAGACTACTTACCATATTGAGGGTGAGAACGTTAAACCAAATTATACAGACACCGATAAATTAAAGAAGGACGAAAAAACTATATTTGCTGGATGGAGTACAGAACGAATTACGGATATTCTTGATGAAGACGCATCAAATGACCAGATTGGGAAGATCATTACTACGGATACCCATACAATGCCTGCACGCGATGTAACTCTTTATGCAGTATATGCGTATGATAATAATGGAAATGGAAACCCGGATTATAATGACCATTCCGTTCATGTTCGATATCATGGAAATAATAATAAAAAGGATAATAGAGAAAATGGTGATGTAATTTGTCCTCATCATCATGTGGTTGGAGAAGTAGCAAAGCTTTCTGAAAGTGGGACAGTTTATGGATATCGATTGGATCATAATGCAGATGCTTCAACTGCAAGCAATAACGTTGAGTCACATACATTCGCTTACGATTCTAATATTTTCATTGGCTGGAGCACGACAGTTATGCCTAACGTGATCGAGACGGAGGAACAGTATAATAATTTAAAAAATAGTATTGTGACTGAAGTGACGATGCTGGATAAGAAGCCAACAGAAACTACAGGAAGTGATGATACTCAGTATGCTGATAACAATGGAAACACCAATGTCTATGCTGTCTGGGCGGCTGATCGTAATAAGAACAAAATAGCCGATTATCTGGAAGAGCGCACACTGACTTATGAGGGAAATGCTCAAAATAAAGGAACTGTTGATAATTTGCCTTCTGTTGTCACAAAATTAGATAATCAAGAATCATTGCTTTCGGGAGATAATGTCACATTAGAGAATACTACTAAACCAAAGCATTCTGATGTAGGTGAAAAGAAAGTAGTGTTTATTGGATGGACACTAAAACAAACTGCAGCTATTTTTAGTCGTGAAGATGCGGTGCCTGAAACGATTAACCAGGTAACAATCGGTGATAGCGATGCTATTGTTTATGCGGCTTGGGGTTATGATGAAGATGGAGATAATATTGCGGATGTTCTTGAAACATATACCTTGTCATATGATCTGAATGGCGGAAATGGAAAGACTCCTAGTAAAGCAGAAGGACTGAAAAAGGGTGAATCTATAACGATTTCAAATCAAACAGGATTTACACGCAAAGAGAAAGAACTCTTTATGGGCTGGAGCATGAAACAACATGAAAATGCTTTTACTGCAGACCAGGGAAATCTGATCAATGAGATCTTGATTACTGGAAATGAAATCCGTATGGGAACAAAAGACATTACTTTGTATGCTGTATGGGCAAGAGACAGTAATGATAACCAGGTAGCAGATTATCTGGAACTGATCAAAGTTCTTTATAATGGAAATGCGTTAGAAGGTGGTACTGTTACTGATGTACCATTAGGCAGTGCGCATATTCCTGGAAGTACAGCATCTTTAAATACTTCGACAAAGCCAAGCCATACTCCTGTAAATGGAAATAGAGTAGTATTTATAGGCTGGTCAACTACACAGAATAAAAATATATATGGTCGTGATGATAAAACACCTGAAACAATTACTGAAATAGAGATTGAAGCGGAGGCAACGCAGGACAAGACTGTGTATGCTGTCTGGGGTTATGACTCAGATACCGATTCTAATCATCCTGGATATGGAATTGCTGATGTTCTAGAAAGGTATTCGCTGTCCTATGATCTGAATGGTGGAAAAGAAACTGCTCCTAAGAAAGAAGAAGGTCTGAAAAAGGGTGAACCTATAACGATTTCAGAAAATAAGGCTTTTACTCGCAATGAGAAAGAGATCTTTGTTGGCTGGAGTACTACACCGCATAAGGATACTGTTACTGAAGAGCCTGATGATCTTTTAGCTCCTGGCGATTCCATTTCAATCCGCAACAATACGATTCTGTACGCAGTATGGGCTAAGAATGTGAATGGAAATGGTACTCCGGACTATGAAGAAGATACATATCAGGTAACTTATCATTCCAATACAGATCCGGATTCTTCTAAACAATGTGCACATGGGCACGTTGCTGGTGAAAAATGTACTTTGCTTGATAAAAAGGAAGTTAATGATTCCTTGCACTTTAAAAAAGAAGGTGCTGTTTGGATTGGCTGGAGCCAAACAAAATCGGATGAAAACATTACTTCGGCTGCAGAGGAAAATGCGGCAGGTATCATTAACGAGCTTGAGATCAGTGATAAGGCTGAAGCAAATACTGTTTACGCGGTATGGGCAGAAGATAAGAATAGAAACGGTACTCCTGACTATAAAGAAACAGGCTACTCTGTACTTTATCATTCCAACAACGTTAAAAAAAGTATGGTGATTCGTTGCGGACATCATCACGTGGCTGGAGAAACGACAGAATTATTACCTCATGATCAGCTGGTTGGAAGCGAGGAGAATGTACCTGCAAGTGCACCTCATACATTTACCAGAGATAAAGCGGTTCTGATTGGCTGGAGTGAAACAGAATATAAGGATATCGTAACAACGGCTCAAAACAGTCCTCAGCTTATTAAGTCAGTGACATTTGAAAAGAATGATGAAGGTGTTTCTGCGGATCAGCACGTTTATGCTGTATGGGCAGAAGACAAGAATAGCAATGGCAAGCCGGACTATGAAGAACAATCGTTTACTCTTTCTTATAACCTGAATGGTGGTGCTGGTGAAGGTTTCACGCCTTCCTCTTATCTACCAGGAGAAACAGTGACATTGCCTTCTGATCAGCCAACACATGGTGATCAGGATGGTGTAAAATTGTTGTTTGCTGGCTGGAGCACAACTCAACAATCTGTATTAAGTGCTGGAGATTCAGCACCTTCAATGATTCGTGCACCATATACAATGCCGGAAACGGATACAACATTGTATGCCGTATGGGCGAAAGATGTGAATGGCAATGGTATTGCGGACTATCTGGAAAAGACTTTTGTTCTTACTTATGATCTGAATGGTGGCTCGGCTGCTGGATTACCTCTTTCGAGCGCAAATCATGTGGCTGGAGAAGAAGTGGTTCTAAACAAAGCTCCTGTGCCTACTCATAAACAGGAAAATGGAACTCTTGTTGTGTTCCTTGGCTGGACGGAAGAAAAGCCTGATAAGATTTATAGTGCAACAGATGTTATGCCAGCTCTTCTGAGTTCGGTACGGTTTGGCAGCAAAGATATTACGGTCTATGCGGCCTGGGGTTATGACACGGATGGCGAGGGAGCAGATATCCTGAGAAAGTATTCGGTGACTTATGATGCGAATGACTATGATGCGAAGGGTTATAAAGGTACTGTTCCAACAGAAGTTGCTCATAAGGCTGGAGAAACATTCCCGATCCGTCATAGCGATATTTCAAAAGATGATGCGATCTTTGCAGGATGGAGCACGGCAAAAATCGAAAAGGTTCTTGATGCGTATGCAAGCGATGATGATATCCGTAAGATCATTTCTTCGGATGATTATACGATGCCTGCAGCCAATGTGACTTTCTATGCTGTATGGGCGAAAGATGCGAATGGAAATGGCAAGCCGGATTATGCGGATAGCTCGGTTCAGATTGTTTATCATGCCAACAATGGGTCTGACAATATAGAATCTTGTAAACATCATCATGTGGCAGGTGAGCAAGTAGATCTTTCTAAAACGACTTCGTTTGCAAAGGAGAAGGCGGTATTTGTGGGATGGAGCCTGAAACCGCTGGATGAGATTAAAACAATGTCACAGTACAAGGCTATCGAATCCGAACTTGTTACTAGTGTCGAAATGAAGAAGTCTGGCAATGATGTGTATGCAGTATGGGCTACGGCTTCAGATGGAAATGCGGATTATTTGAAAGAGTATCTTGTTTCTTATTCTGGAAATGGCAATACATCCATTACAGTTCCGGATTCACACAATTATCATGAAGGGGAATTGGTAAAGATTGCGTATCCTTCGAATTTGCCAAAAGAGGGTGTGATCTTTGCAGGATGGAGCACGACAAAGATTGATCAGGTTCTTGATGCAAAAGCCGATCCGGAATTGATCAAACAGATCATTACTTCGAATGATTATACGATGCCAGCACATCCTGTTACATTCAATGCTGTATGGGCAGTCGATTCGGATGGCAATGGCAAGCCGGATTTTGCGGAAGATGCGGTTCATGTTCAGTATCATGATGGTAAGGATGTTGTGACTTGTGCTCACAATCATATAGTGGGAACAAAGGCGGAACTTGTCGCGAGCGCATCGCATATGTATGGCCGGCTGAATGATGAGAAGGACAATAAAAACCATTCGTTTAAAAAGGAGAAGGCGGTATTTGTCGGATGGAGCCTGAAACCGCTGGATGAGATTAAAACGATGTCGCAGTACAAGGCTATCGAATCCGAACTTGTTGCTAGTATCACAATGAAGGCTGAGGGCAATGATGTGTATGCAGTATGGGCAGAAGATCAAAATGAAAATGGTGTGGCAGATTATACAGAACATGTCACAGTGATCTACGATGGCAATGCGCAGTCGGGCGATACGGTGTTGGATATTCCGTCAGATTCTGGAATTCATCTTCCTGGAGATTCTGTTTCTTTGAGTGGAAAACCAGAATATAAGGCAAAAGATGAGAAGACGGTCGTATTCCTTGGCTGGACGAAAGAAAAGCATGCCATTCTTACCCGTACGGATAAAATGCCGTCGTGTATCACAAAGTTGACTTTGAAAGATACGAATGAAACGGTTTATGCGTTGTGGGGCTATGATGAAGACAAGCAGAATGGTGCGGATGTTCTTGAAACGTATACCTTGTCGTATGACCTGAATGGCTGTACGGGAAAAGCGCCTGCGACATTAAAAGACATTGCTAAATCTTCGAATGTGACGGTTGCTTCTGAAAAAGACTTTACACGCAACGCGAAGGAAGTCTTTGCGGGATGGAGCAGAAAGCAGTATACCTCGGCTGTTCGTTCGATCGATCTCAATGAAATTATCGTGCCGGGTTCGATCCATGTCATGCCGGCCGAAAATGTGACATTGTATGCGGTATGGGCGCAGGACAACAACGGCAACAATGTAGCGGACTATCTGGAAAAGGCATTGCGTGTTCAATATGATGGCAATGCGCAGCAGGGCGGAACGGTCTTGGAGGTTCCATCGGCTTCAGAAAACCATATTATTGGTCAGACGGTTGACCTTGATCTTAAATCGAAGCCGACTCACAGCAAAGTTTCTGAAACGCCTGTTGTCTTTATCGGCTGGACAAAAGAAAAGACAGACAAGATCTATTCGCGTGAGGACAAGATGCCTTCGTGCATCACCGAGCTTGCTTTGAAAGATACGGATGAAACGGTCTATGCAGCCTGGGGCTATGATTCGGATCAAGATGGTACAGCAGACATTCTTGAAACGTATAAGGTACAATACGACCCGAATGGCGGAACCGGCGTCGAGCTTCCTTCCCAGTCATACCGCGCAGGAGAACGCTATACGATCCTGCATCCGGATAAAGAGAAGTTCAAAAAGGATAAGCTTGTTTTTGCGGGCTGGAGCCTCGAAAAGATCGATACGATCCTGACAGTCGACACGGATGTGGAAATCCTGAAGAAAATCGCGACCGCAGAAGATCCTGTCATGCCGGCTCATTCGGTAAAGTATTATGCCGTATGGGCCCAGGATTCGATCGGGAAAGGCGATCCGGACTACGCCCAGAATGCTGTGCATGTGCAGTATCATGCCAACAATGAAGACGATCCGGCCAAGGAACTTGTGGTCATGTGTCCGCATCATCATATCGCAGATATATGCGCGGAACTGGCAGCGAGCGCGAACGCGCTTTATGGTTCCACAGAAAAGGACGCTTCGATCAAAAATCATACGTTTGAGAAAGACGGGGCAACATTTATCGGATGGAGCTTGAACCGTCATGAACTCGTTGATTCTCAGGATAAGTATGAGAAGATCAAACCGGAACTTGTCGAGCAGGTGACCCCGTCCAATAAAACAAGAACATTGACTGGAAACGATGTGTATGCCGTATGGGCAGTGGACGAAAACAGGAACAACATTCCGGACTATGAGGAATGGGTCCATCTTTCTTATGAGGCCAATGGCGGAAAAGCCAATACGATGCCATCAGACCTGAACAATTATTTTGCCGGAACAAATGCGGCTCTCGTTCAGCATGGAAACATGAGTCATGAAGTCGCGGATGGAAAACCTGTCGTATTCCTTGGCTGGACACTGCAACCTGCCGATCATATTTATAAGCGCGAAGAGACGGCGCCGGCAACCGTCCAGTCTGTCACGTTCGGTATGAAGGACATGAGTGTTTATGCGGCATGGGGCTATGATGAAGACAATCGGAATGGCGCCGACGTTCTTGAAACATACACGATATCGTACGATCTGAATGGCGGTACGGGAAAAGAGCCTGCGACATTAAAAGACATTGTCAAAGGTTCGACGATCCAGCTTTCTGCTCAACAGGAATTCACAAAAGGTGATCTTGTATTTGTCGGCTGGAGCAGGAGCCAGTACTCATCTGCTGTAAAAGCTGATATTTCCCGGGAACAGCTCGATTCGATCATTCGCCCGGGAGCGCCGTATGACATGCCGGCAGAAAATGTGACATTGTATGCCGTATGGGCAGAAGACAGCAACCACAACGATGTGGCAGATTATATGGAAAAAGCCTTCACGCTCCGATATGAAGGAAATGCGCAGTCCAGAGGCACGGTTTCCAACTGTCCTTCAGAAAGCAGGAACCACATCCTGAGCGAAAAGGTCACACTGAATGATCAGGTTCCGACCCACAGCGATGCCGCCGGCATCCCGGTACGATTTATCGGCTGGACATTGGAACGTACCGATCATATTTACGAGCGCGAAGAGACGGCGCCGGCAATCATTCCGTCTGTCACGTTCGGCTCGGAGGACATGACTGTATATGCGGCATGGGGCTATGATGCCGATCGGAACGGCAAAGCCGATGTCCTGAAAGACTATACGCTGACGTATGATCTGAATGGCGGCAGCGGCACCGTACCAGCCCAGGATTCATATAAAGCGGGTGCACGTGTCCATATCGTCCATCCGGAAGATCTTGCTAAAGGAAAGGCCGTTTTTGCTGGCTGGAGCACAGAACCGATCGAACAAATCCTGAAAGTGGATCCGGATATTGCAATGCTTCGAAAGATCCTTGCGACAGATGAATATACGATGCCGGCAGCAAACGTGACATTGTATGCCGTATGGGCAGAAGATCTGGACGGCAATACGTTGCCGGATTATGCGGAAAATGCCGTACACATCCAGTATCATTCCAATAACGAGAAAGACGAGCAGACCGTTTTATGCCCGCATCACCATATCATCCATACCAAGGCTGTCCTTTCTTCGAACGCACAGTATTTGTATGGCCGGACCGCACAGGATAACGAGATCAAGAATCACAGCTTCAAAAAGGACAAAGCCGTATTTGTCGGCTGGAGCAAAGAGAAACTGGACGACATCAGGACCCAGACCCAGTACGCGCAGATAAGCGGATCCCTGCTTGGCAGCGAGATCACGCTTGGAGAAAACAACGATGTGTATGCCGTATGGGCAGTGGATGAAAATGAAAATGGTGTGGCAGATTACCGGGAAGGTGTGCAGCTTTCCTATGATGCCAACGCACAGTCAGGCACAGTTTCCGGCATGCCGAAAAATGTGGAAAACGGCATTCCGGGAGATAAGATCACGCTGACCGGAAGTCCGGAACATGATCCGGTCGATGGAAAAGCGGTCCTGTTCCTCGGCTGGGCTGAAGAGCCGATGCCAATCTGCAGACGGGAAGATGAAGATCCGACACCAGAACTTGTCAGCGAAGTTGTTCTTGGTACCGTAGACCGGAAAGTGTATGCCGTATGGGGCTATGACGAAGATGGCAAAAACGGCGCGGATGTTCTGGAAACGTATACGTTATCCTATGATCTCAATGGCGGAAAAGGAAAAGCGCCTTCAGCCTTGACAGACATTGTCAAAGGAACCCTTGTTCCTGTTTCGAAAGAACACGATTTTACACGAAACGATGGCGAGATCTTTGCAGGCTGGAGCCGGACACATCAAGAGGAAGCATTCTCTGTGACCGACGGAAACCGGTACCATGCATTGCGGCTTGCCGATGAAACGCTGAAAATGCCAGCATCCGATACGACGTTGTACGCCTTGTGGGCAGATGACGACAACCGCAACGGAATAGCCGACTTTGATGAAATGGTCCAGCTTCGCTATGACAGCAATGTGCAGGAAAATGACCGTGCCCACAACATGCCGGCCAGGAGCATTCACCTGCCAGGCAATACTGTCACATTGAGCCAGAACGTTCCGACCTATTCCGCAGCAGATGGAAAGTCCGTTCTGTTCCTTGGCTGGACAGACGAACCGATGCCGATCCTGGCAAGAGAAGACGCGGACCCGTCAGTACATCTTGTCAAAGAGGTAACTCTTGGCACAGAAAACCGGAAAGTGTATGCGGCATGGGGCTATGACGAAGATGGCAGAAACGGCGCGGATGTTCTGGAAACGTATACGTTATCCTATGATCTCAATGGCGGAAAAGGAAAAGCGCCTTCGGCCTTGACAGACATTGCCAAAGGCACGCTGATCACGATTTTGTCGGACCAGTCGTTTACAAGAGGCGAAGACGAAGTTTTTGCGGGCTGGAGCCTCGAAAAGCATGAACAGGCATTCACGCCGGAACAAAATGAAGCACTTGAAAACGCGTGTCTGAAAGATCCGGTAGAAATGGGTGCGAAAGATCTGACATTGTATGCTGTATGGAAAAAAGGTAATACCATGAAAGAGCCGGAGGTTTCTGTTACGTATGATCTGAATGGCGGAAAATGGAAAGATGCCGGTCTGCCGGATACGTTTACCGCTTCCAAAGGAACGGTTCATACAGTACAGGCAAAACCGGTCCGCGCTGGTTTTGAATTTACCGGCTGGAAGGACAGTCAGGGACATCTGTATGATCCGGGCGATACGCTCAGACTGGAAGACAGCGTGACACTAACAGCCCAGTGGCAGGCGGTTTCGCAGCGATCTGCGTCATCAAGGACGCCGCGATCCGATCGTTCGTCGCGCACTGCCCGCTCAGCCCGTACGGCACAGGCGACACACCAGGCATTCTGGCTGTCGCTGGCAACCGGATCGCTGGCAGCTGCTGAAGTACTTCGAAAAAAGAGGAAAAAGAAATAACATGAAACGAGCATTCTTCTGCGGATCCGCCGCAGCAATGAATGCTCTTTTCTTTGGGGCATGAACGGCAGGATCTTTCTTTTCGGGCGCTATAATAGAATCATGTGAGGTAATACAAATGAGCGAAAAACACGGACTGGTTTTAGGAGGGGGAGGTTCGAAAGGAAGTTATGAGGTGGGGGTATGCATGGCTCTCAAGGAACTGGGATATTCCTTCGATATCGTGACCGGGACAAGCATTGGCGCTCTGATCGGTGCCCTTGTGGTTCAGGATGACATTGAACCGCTGGTACGCTGGGTTTCCAATTTGCGACAGTCTTCGCTGTCCGAAAATCTTTTCATGTATCCGAATCAATATGCGACGAAAGAATTCCGCCGGCACGATTTCAATCACTTTCTCGAACTGTTCATGAAGAACGGACCGGATATTTCGAATCTGAAAAACGATTATCTGAAAATGTTCGATTTTGAGAAATTTAAAAATTCGCCGGTCGAATTCGGATGCCTGGCTTATGATCTGAACAAAAACGAACTCACGGCTTTTGATAAACGGGAGATGACAAAAGAAGATCATGTGAACAAACTGTTTGCCAGCACAGCTTATTTCCCGGCCTATGAATTCGTAAAAGTGGGCCAGGACTATTATGCGGACGGCGGATATGTGCAGACTTTGCCGTTCGAGCTGTGTTCTTCTATGGGAGCGAATGACATGATCGTGGTCGATCTGGAGGAAATTGACAAGGAGGCCCAGCCGATCCCGATGCCCCATACCCGTCTGCGCCCGCTGATGAAACTTCATTCAGCTCTCGACTTCGAGGCAGCCGATCTTGTGCCGCAGATGCGCGAAGGGTATCTGGAAACTTTGAAATATCTGAATAAAGCGCCGGGATACTTGTATACTTTTTTTCCGGAAGACTGGAAAACGATGCAGCGTGTGGAAAAGGTATGTATGACCATGCTCATGCGCGAAGGGCAGATGAATCTGCTGACCGGATACAATGAAGCGATGAAAATGGTGTATCAGTTTATCCTGCATTATGAACCGCTTCCTCTGGAAAACGAATTCAGCCAGGAATATCTGGCCGGGCGCCTGATCGAGGTGCTTGGCCTGATCTGCCGCATTCCGATCGAGCGCCAATATCACTACAAGGATTTTCTCCGGCTGATCCTGGCCCATTTCAATCATTTTGAAGAGGATCCGAATAAGGCGGACCGGACAGTACGCTATGATCAGATGGAACTGAAAGGTGTGCAGGATTATATCGTCTTCTTCCATTCGGCTCTTGAATATTTTCACGGAAAGCTGCCGGAAGGCTTCGATATCCTGAAGAAAAACTTTGCGCCGTGCTATTATATCGCCCAGGCATGGCGGGTCATGGAAAGTGCCAAGGTTTTGCTTGAACTTTAAATTGAATCCGATATAATGTGATTAATGCTGTGAAGAGAAAGAGTACATGAAACAAGGCCCTGCAGAGAGAAGCTGGCTGGTGAAAAGCTTCGGACCGGCTCATGGAATACACCTTGGAGCTTCTTGATGACGTATGCCTGCGTTAAAGGCTCGAGTGCCTGTGAAAACAGGAAAAAAGGTGGTACCGCGTTCAAAACGTCCTTTTGCGAGGACGTTTTTTTTATGGAGGAGGAAACTATGAACTTTTTTGAAGAATTGAAATGGCGTGGCCTGATCGACAATGTCACTTCGCCGGAAGTGGAAGACGAGATCAACAATGGAGAGCTCACATTTTATATCGGGACCGACCCGACCGCAGACAGTCTGCACATTGGTCATTATTCATCGCTGCTGATGGCGAAACGTCTGCAGCAGCACGGTCATCATCCGATCATGCTTGTCGGAGGAGCGACCGGATTTATCGGCGATCCGAAAGCGACAGGCGAGCGGAACATGCTGACAGCCGAAGTGCTCCAGCACAATTACGACGCGCTGCACAAGCAGATCGACTCGCTCTGGGGCTTCGAAATGGTCAATAACCTGGACTGGACAAAGGATATCACGATCATTGACTTCCTGCGCGATTACGGGAAATATTTCAATGTCAACTACATGATCAACAAGGAAACGGTGAAAAAGAGACTGGATTCGGGAATCAGCTACACGGAATTTTCCTACATGATCCTGCAGTCCCTGGATTTCCTGAAACTGTACGGAACGAAAAACTGCCGCATGCAGATCGGCGGACAGGACCAGTGGGGAAACATCACGTCCGGACTTGAACTGATCCGCAAAAAATACGGGGCCGACGTGAAATGCTACGGTTTGACCATGCCGCTGATCACAAAAGCGGATGGAACGAAATTCGGAAAAAGCGAAACAGGCACCGTCTGGCTGGATGCGAAAAAAACGTCGCCATATGAGCTGTACCAGTTCCTGTTCAATACGGAAGATGACAAAGTGATCGAATATCTGAAAAAGCTGACGTTCCTTTCAGTGACAGAGATCGAGGAGCTGGAACGTTCGTTAAAAGAGGAGCCTCATAAAAGGGAAGCCCAGAAGGCGCTGGCCAGCCAGGTCGTACGCGATCTGCATGGCGAGGAAGGTCTGAATGCCGCTCTGTCCATTACGCAGGCGCTGTTCAGCGGACGGCTGAACGAACTTGATGAAAGCATGCGCAAGGACGCGATCATGAACATGGAAAAGATCAGCGCGCCAGCTGGTCTGAGCCTTCTTGATCTGCTCGTCAATACGAAGATCGCATCGAGCAAAAGAGAGGGCCGCGAATGGATCAAGGGAAATTCGATCGCGCTCAACGGCGTGAAGGTGACGGATCCGGAAAAGATCATTGATTTAGAGGACGCGTATACGGGAAATGCTCTGATCGTGCGTCGGGGCAAGAAAAGATATTACTGCGTAGAGCTTGAAGGATAACAGGTAAAATAAAGCGGAAGCATGCGGCCATATGGACCGGAAAGCTTCCGCTTTTTCTAATTCTTTGAGTTTTAGAAAGTAATCTTCCCCTAGATGATGCTATAATTTTTTCAAGAGGTGATTCTTATGTGGATCGTGATCGTTTTGATCATCCTTCTTGTGATCGCACTCATCTTATTTCTGATTGGTCAGGTTTTTTATAATATCTGTCTGAATATGAAAAATGATAAGCAGTATATTACCGGACCGATCATCATGGACGAACGAACGAGAAAATATGAAAATGTTTTTTTAAGATACAACCCGAAAGATGTCTATTTGACAAACCGCCAGGGACTGAAGCTGCACGGGATCGCGGTCGATCTTCATACACACAAGTGGGCCGTGCTGGCCCATGGCTATATGGGACGCAACGGCGAACTGGTGGACGTGGCAGACTTTTTTCTCGAAGAAGGATACAGCGTTCTCCAGGTCTCGCAGCGCGCCCATAACAAGAGCGAAGGCAATGTCATCAGCATGGGCTGCTATGAAAGCGAAGATGTAGCCGACTGGATCGACTATATCGTGTCGCAGGATCCGGACTGCACGATCGTGCTGTACGGGGTCTCGATGGGAGCCGCGACAGTCATGATGAGCCTTGGCAGGAACCTGCCATCGAATGTTAAAACGTGCATCGAAGACTGCGGATATACGAGCGCCTGGGACGAGTTTGCCTATCAGCTCAAGAAGATTTCGCATCTGCCGCCATTTCCGATCCTTTATGTGGCCGACTGGATCACGCGCATCCGCGGCGGCTTCGCTTTCAAGGATGCCGATCCGTTAAAAGCGGTCCAGCACTCCCATATTCCGATCCTGTTCATTCACGGTACGAAGGATGATTTTGTGCCGACCTATATGGTGTATAAACTGTACCATTATGCTAATTATCCTAAGCAGCTCCTGCTCATTGAGGGAGGAGAGCATGCTACGGCACGCTGCAAGGATCCCGAACTGTACTTTTCGACCCTGAAGCAATGGATCGACACTTATGCCTTATAGCATTTCCCCTGATACGTATCGAGCTCGACCATCCGTTTATCGATATCATTGAGAACGATGGTCTTTTTTAATGTCCACGCCGGGGCGATGAGCTCTTCCTTGAGCGCATCGCCTGTCAGACGTTCGATGATCATATCCTGAGGAAGCAGTTCGAGCTGCTTCACCACAAGGTCCACATATTCCTTCTCGCTCATTAAGGGAAAGGGATGGCTGTTATACAGACGGCCTAGAGCTGAATTTTGTATGACATGCAGCATATGGATCTTAATCGCGTCCGGATGGATGTCTGCCATCTTCTGTACGGTTTCGAGCATCATTTCTTCGGTTTCTCCCGGAAGCGAATTGATCAGATGGACGCAGGTTTTTACTGGTGTTGGCTTCAGCCTTTCGATCACATCGAAAACGATCTGCGAACTGTGGCCCCGGTTGAGCCGGTCCATGGTCTGGTCGTGAATGCTCTGCAGGCCCAGCTCGATCCATACTTCTTTGTGCTGTGCTTTTTCGGCAAAATAGGCGATCATTTCATCATCGAGACAATCGGCTCTGGTGGCAATACATACTCCGGCCACATCGCTGCGTTCGAAAAAGGGATCGTACAGCTTTTTTAGCGTATCGAGCGGCGCATAGGTGTTGGTAAAAGACTGGAAATAAGCGATCCCGATGCAATCGGGCCATTTGCTGCGCATGCGTGCCAGACCCAGCTCGTATTGCTGCTGCAACGTGTCGTGATATGCCAGGATCGTATCGCCTGAACCAAGTTCCGAACAAAAGGCGCAGCCCCCTCTTCCTTTGGTGCCGTCCCGGTTCGGACACGTAAAGCCGGCATGGAGAGGGACCTTGGCTGTCTTGGCATGGTATTTGTTTTGAAAATAATGGTCGATCGTGTAGTACCGTTTGTTCGTATGGGAATAGGGAAACGGATTGTCTTTGACCTGGTTTGCCTTTTTCATAGGGAACGGCCAACTACATGGGCGATCGCTTTTCCTTTGGCAACAAGGTCCTTGAAGCGTTCCGGTTTGAGGCTCTGCGCGCCATCCGACCAGGCATTTTCCGGATCGTCATGCACTTCGATGATCAGTCCGTCGGCACCGGCTGCAATGGCAGCCAGAGAAAGGGATTCGATCAGCTTGTAGTCGCCGGCTGCGTGGCTTGGATCGATGATGATCGGCAGATGGGTACGTTCCTTGATGATCGGGATGACAGCAAGATCGAGCGTATTTCTTGTATAGGTTTCGAATGTGCGGATGCCGCGTTCGCAGAAGATGACGTTCATATTGCCTTCGGCCATGATGTATTCGGCAGCCATGATCCATTCCTCGATCGTATTGCATAGGCCGCGTTTCAAAAGGACAGGCTTATTTGTGCGTCCGACTGCTTTGAGCAGGTCGAAATTCTGCATATTGCGTGCGCCGATCTGAATGATATCGACATTTTCGATGAATTCGTCGATCTTGTCGGCCGACATCAGTTCCGATACGATCGGCAGTCCGGTTTTTTCCCTGGCGCTCACCAGATCCATGATGCCTTCGGTGCCCAGGCCCTGGAATGCGTAAGGGGATGTTCTTGGCTTATAGGCGCCGCCGCGCAGCATGTCGGCGCCGCATTCCTTGACTTCTTCGGCAATGCGGACGATCTGCTCTTCGCTTTCGACAGAACATGGACCGGCAATGAGCGCGATCTTTTTTCCGCCGATCTGGATCCCGTCCACATTGACGATGGTATCTTCCGGATGGAACATGCGGTTGGCGAGCTTGTAGGGCTGAGCGACACGCTGCACGTTGGTTACGATCGGGTTGGCCTGTACGTTTTTTTTGTCGACTTTGGATGTGTCGCCGACAAGACCGAAAACGTTGTAATTGGCTCCCTGGATCATGGTGACCTGCAGATCCATGTTTTCGAATCGTTTGACGAGCTTGTTGATCTCAGCTTGCGGGGCATCCTTTTTTAATGTGATGATCATGATTTTTCTCCTCCTTGATATGAATCTCCAAAGAAAAAAGCATTTCGTGTGATGAAATGCTTTTTAAAACACCTGCACAAAAATTCAAACAATGATTTTGTTTGATCTATGCGGTGTCAGTTGTAAAATCGGTAATATTTTGATGGATTCATGGTTCTAGTTTAACCGAAATCGGTAAAAATGAAAAGATTTTCCTGCACATTTTCAAAAGTTTTCAATTGTCAATAGTTTTGTCGAAAATGGATGTTATTTTGTCTTTCGCAAATGAAAGCGCTTATACATTCGCATTTTTGATATATTGTGCTAAAATTAAATCAGGGAGAAGATCAGTGATCCTCTCATAAATATATAGGAGGTATTGAGTATGAAAGTCAATATTGTCGGAAAAAACATCACTGTTACGGAGGCCATCTCGGATAAGATCAAAAAGAAGCTGAATGTCCTCAACAAGTATTTCATCATTGATGAAAACGATACTGCCAATGTTTTGATTCGTACGTACCCAACAAAACAGAAAATTGAAATTACGATTCCTACAAAATTTGCGATCCTGCGTACCGAAGTAGCGGACGACGATCTTTACAGAGCGATCGACCGTGCGATCGATAAGCTCGAGGATCAGATCCGGCGCCAGAAAACACGGATCACCAAGAAAAATTCGCATCCGCTTTCCGAAGCGTTCCTTGACCTGGAACTTTTTGATGAAGAAGAGGTCAGCGACGATGAGATCGTTCGTACAAAATCGCTGGTACCTGAGCTGATGTCGCTGGATGAAGCGATCACGAAAATGGAACTGCTCGGTCATGATTTCTTTATTTACACAGATGACGAAACGAACAAGATCGCGGTCGTTTACAGAAGACACGACGGCGGATACGGTCTGATCGAAACAGAATAAGCCATAAGGCCCGAGAAATCGGGCTTTTTAGTTTTTTAAATTTTTAGTTTTTAATTTTTAAGTTGTGTGTTATAGTCATATAAGCAATGCACATTGCTCATTTCCAGTGAAATTAAATTACATAATCCATGACTCAGGACACACATGAATGCGTTTCAAAGTATGCGTTTACTGCATTTGAACCGGACTATTTGTGTTATAATTATGTACGATAAGGAGGTTTGTCACATGGGATTTATTGCTAAAGTTAAAGAATACATCGCTCCGATCGATGAAGATGAAGCAGAAGCACCTGCTTATGAAACTCAGCCTGTTCACAAAAATGAAGTAGATGTTGAACCTCAAAGTCAATATGAAAGACCAAAAACACGTTCGAATGCATCCACTTTGAATCCAAATACAAAAATGGTTTTATTTGAACCGAGAAGCTTTGGCGAAGCCGAAGAAGTTGGACTTCGTTTAAAAGAAGGACGTGCTGTAGTTGTCAATCTGCACAAGCTGGATCGCGAGTACGCGCAGCGTACAATCGATTTCCTTACAGGTGTTGTTTTCGCGCTTGACGGAAAGATCCAGAAAATCGGACAGAACGTTATTTTATGCTCTCCTCAGGCAATCGGTGTTTCCGGAACGATTTCTTTAGGTGATACCGAGGATATGGACGAAGCGTAAAGCTTATCAAACAATGTAAAGAAACAGCCTTTCCGTCTGGATTGGCTTTTTTTGTGGAGGTGGATGATGTATTATCGCGGACATGAGTTGTTTATAGCAAAAATGAATGATCTGATCAGCCAGAGCGAACGATGGAACATGCCGGTCGAAACGGATTTTCTGACCTTGACAGAACAATCGATCGTGAAAGATCTGGTTGGCAGCAAGCTCGAACTGACATTTTTCGGAGGGTATGAAAAGGCGGAGCGCAAAGCAGCCTTTTTTTCGCCGTTTGAATGGGAGGACAAGGCACACGTTTCCGTTTTAAAAGCAGATTATGACGATCGGTTCGGCAAAAAGCTTTCTCATAAAGACCTGCTTGGTAGTCTGATGCATCTTGGGATCGAGCGGGATCAGCTTGGCGATCTGATCGTGAAAGAGGATCGTCTGTTCGTGTTCTGCGTGCATTCCATGGCTGAATACATTTGTACGAATCTGACCCAGATCGGGCGCCATCCGGTTTCGTTCCATATTTCCCGGCCGGACGATGATCTGAATATGGAGCGGGAGGTCGTTACGATCAACGTGGCTGGGACAAGGCTGGATGCTGTCGTTTCGGCTCTGGCGCATTGTTCGCGTGCAAAAGCCAAGATGATGATCAAACAGGGTTTTGTGAAAGTTAATGATATTGTGCTTGATGAAAATATTCAATTGTGCAATAATGACTTTGTTTCAATTCGCAGGACCGGGCGGTTTCGCCTGCTGGAAACTTCCGGCAGAACGAGGAAAGACCGGCTGATGCTGCGGTTCGAAAAATATATTTAGGCAATGAGAAAGACGCGTCGTCCGCATTGGACCATGATCAGAGAGCGTTCGTACTGGTGAGAGAGCGTGATGGAAAAAGCGGAAGGTATCCCTTTCGAGCCGGCATTCCGAACATCGAGTAGGTTTGCCCGGAACAGGCCGTTATCCTGATGAGTGCCCGGAACACGATGATCCGGGAACCAATGGTGGTACCGCGTTTTTGACGTCCTTGGAATGAGGATGTCTTTTTTTTTTATTTCAGGAGGGAAAAAAGCATGGATTACAAAGATACGCTGCATATGCCGAAAACAGGCTTCGAGATGCGTGGAAATCTGACAAAAAAAGAGCCGAAATATCAGCAGCGATGGGAAGAGGAGCGTCTGTATGACAAGATGCTGGCCCGCCGCGAAAACGCAAAACCTTTCGTTTTGCATGATGGTCCTCCATATGCCAATGGGGATATTCATTTAGGACATGCGCTCAACAAGATCCTAAAGGATGTGATCAACAAGTCGAAATTTATGGAAGGATACAAGGTTCCGTATATTCCGGGGTGGGATACACATGGTCTTCCGATCGAAACGGCCGTAACAAAACTCGGGTTCGACCGCAAGAAGATGGGAATTGCCGAGTTCCGCAAGATCTGCTATGACTATGCGATGGAACAGGTTGCCAAACAGAAAGCCGGCTTCCTTTCGCTAGGAAGCATTGGAGATTATGATCATCCGTATATCACATTGACAAAGGATTTTGAGGCGGAACAGATCAAGATCTTCGGAAAAATGGCTATGGACGGTCTGATCTACAAAGGTCTGAAGCCGGTCTACTGGTCTCCGTCGAGCGAGTCGGCGCTTGCGGAAGCGGAAGTGGAATATAAAGACATCAAGTCTCCGACCATTTTTGTCAAATTCAATGTGAAAGACGGAAAAGGTGTGCTGGATACGGAAGACAGTTTTGTGATCTGGACCACCACTCCGTGGACGATTCCTGGCAACAAGGCGATCGCGCTGCATCCGAATATGGAATATGCGCTTGTGGATACGGATCATGGCAAACTTGTCGTATTGAATGAGCTGGTCGAAGATCTGATGCCGAAATTTGATGTGAAAGAATATCGTGTCGTAAAGACGTTCAAAGGAAAAGAGCTGGAAGGGATCACTACAGTTCATCCTTTGTATCCTGAGCGTGAAAGTCTTGTCGTTCTCGCCGATTATGTAACAGCTGATGCTGGTACAGGATGTGTCCATACGGCTCCGGCTTTTGGTGTGGATGACTTCAATACAGGAATGCGCTACGGTCTGGAAATGGATGTCAATGTCGATGAACAGGGAAAACTGATGGAAAGCACAGGAGAAGATCTGGCAGGCTTATATGTAGAAGATGCTAATAAAGTGGTTACGCAGAAGCTCGATGAACTCGGTGCGCTGCTGAACCTGACCTTTATTACGCACTCCTATCCTCATGACTGGCGTACGAAAAAACCGATCATTTTCCGCGCCACTACGCAATGGTTTGCTTCGATCGACAAGATCCGCGATCTTCTGCTTGAGCAGATCCATTCGATCAGCTGGGTTCCGGCATGGGGCGAAGGCCGAATGCATAATATGATCGCGGACCGTGGCGACTGGTGTATTTCGCGTCAGCGCGCATGGGGCGTTCCGATCCCGATTTTCTACGGGGAGGATGACACGCCGATCATGGATCAGGCTGTATTCGATCATGTGGCTGAACTGTTCGCAGAACATGGCTCCAATATCTGGTTCGAGAAAGAGGCGGATGAACTGCTTCCTGAAGGATATACGAACGAGCATTCGCCTAACGGTATTTTCCGCAAGGAAACCGATACGATGGATGTGTGGTTCGATTCGGGTTCCTCTCATACAGGAGCGATGATCGAGCGCGGGCTCGGATATCCTGCCGATCTTTATTTCGAAGGATCCGATCAGTATCGGGGCTGGTTCAATTCGTCTTTGATCGTCGGTACGGCAGTTTACGGAAAAGCGCCGTATAAACAAGTTCTTTCCCATGGCTTTGTCATGGATGAAAAGGGCGTGAAAATGTCCAAGTCGCAATGGAATGCGGTGGCGCCCGGAGAGATCACGAAAAAATATGGAGCGGACATTTTACGTCTGTGGGCAACGAGTGTCGACTATCAGGCAGACTGCTCGATGGGACAGAATATTTTGAAACAGGTTTCCGAGAACTACCGCAAAGTGCGCAATACGTTCCGGTTCCTGATGGCCAATCTTGACAACAATACATTTGCCAAAGCGGATCTAGTCCCGACAAACGATCTGTCCGATCTGAACAAATACATTCTTGTTAAGCTGAACAAGGTGGCTGATGTTTGCCTGGATGCCTACGATGAATACCGTTTTGCGGATGTCGTGAGCACATTGACGAACTTTATGACCAATGAACTGTCTGCGTATTATCTTGATTATACAAAAGACATTTTATATATCCTTAACGAGGATGATCCGGCACGCCGGCAGGTTCAGACTGTGCTTTATTTGTGCCTTGATGTCCTGACACGTCTGTGGGCTCCGATCCTTTGTCATACGACAGAAGAAATCAATGACTTCATGCATTTTGATGAAGAATCGATCCATTTGAGCGAATTTGTCAAGGTGGATGTTGACTGTGATGCTGGCCGGCTCGTTCATGAGATGGATCAGCTGCTTGCGGTTCGCAAGGATGTTCTCAAGGCTCTTGAGATCGCGCGTGCCAACGGACTGATCAAGAAGTCGCTGGAGGCTTCGCTGAAAATTCGTCTGAACGAAGAAACAAAACGATTGTTCGAACGGATCGTTCCGAACGCTGCCCAGTGGCTGATCGTTTCAAAGGTTGAATTTGTCGATGGTCCTCTTACTCCGTTCGAAGTTTGCGAGATCGAAGTCGATAAAGCAAAAGGACATGTTTGTCCTCGCTGCTGGAATTATACGGAAAGCGATCACGAAGATGGTTTGTGCGATCGCTGCGCGGCAATTTTAGAAAAAGAATAATGTTATACAATAAGCAAGGTTTTACGGAATCTTGCTTATTGGTGTTTAGATCAACATATAGAAAGGCAGGATTTGTATCATGAGTGGTTTTTTTGGGGTGGCTTCAAAAGAGAGCTGTGTTCTGGATTTGTTTTTCGGGATCGATTATCATTCGCATTTAGGAACGCGCAGGGCCGGTATGGCTGTACTGGGAGAAAACGGATTTTCCAGAGCGATCCACAATATCGAAAATTCTCCGTTCCGGACAAAATTTGACAAGGATCTCGATTCGTTTGACGGAAAAACAGGGATCGGGTGTATTTCGGATTACGAATCGCAGCCGCTGCTGCTGCATTCGCATCTAGGATCGTTTGCCCTGACAACTGTAGGTCGGATCAATAATCTCGAAGGGCTGAAAGCGCATTGTTTTGAAAAAGGGATGACCCATTTTCAGGAAATGAGTGTCGGCGGCGTGAATCCGACCGAGCTGATCGCGGCTCTGATCAATCAGAAAGATTCGATCGTGGAAGGATTGAAGTTTGTTCAGGACATGGTCGATGGCAGTATGAGCATCCTGCTCCTGAACAAGGACGGGATCTATGCGATGCGTGACAAGGCTGGCCGCACACCGGTCATTCTTGGACAGAAGGACAGCGGATTCTGCGCAACGTTCGAAAGCAGTGCGTTTCTCAATTTAGGGTATACTCATCTCAAAGATCTGGGGCCGGGCGAGATCGACCTGATCACGCCGGATGAAGTAAAAGTGCTGCAGAAGCCGTATGAGCAGAAAAAAGTATGCTCTTTTCTCTGGGTGTACTACGGCTATCCGACATCGACCTATGAAGGGGTCAATGTAGAAATGATGCGCAACCGCTGCGGAGAGATCCTTGCTTCGCGTGATAATGTAGAAGTGGACAGCGTGGCTGGGGTGCCGGATTCCGGTATCGCTCATGCGATCGGCTATTCCAATGTCAAAGGAATACAGTTTTCGCGTCCATTCATCAAATACACACCAACCTGGCCGCGTTCCTTTATGCCGACTAGCCAGGCGCAGCGGAACATGATTGCCAAGATGAAACTGATCCCGGTCGCCAATCTGATCAAGGATAAAAAACTTCTTTTGATCGACGATTCGATCGTCAGAGGAACGCAGCTTGGCGAAACGACAGAGTTTTTATATAACAGCGGTGCCAAAGAAGTCCACGTGCGTCCGGCTTGTCCTCCGATCATGTTTGGATGCAAATATCTGAATTTCTCCCGCTCCAATTCGGAAAGAGAACTGATCACGCGCCGCGTCATCGAAGATCTGGAAGGAGCGGATGTATCTGTGGAAACCTTGAAGCGCTACGCAGATCCGGATAGCGAAGAGTATGCACGGATGTGCGAAGAGATCCGGAAGCGTCTGAATTTTACATCGCTGCGTTACCATCGTCTCGATGATATGATCGAATCGATCGGCCTCGAGAAGTGCGATCTGTGCACCTACTGCTGGGACGGGGAAGAATAGAGGGGACATTCCCTCTTTTTTTATACAAGAAAAGCAGGATCGGATTGATCCTGCTACATCTTGAAATCCTTGATCCATTTCCCGAAGGAAACGATATCGTACCCTTTGTATACGAGCACTCCTTTCATACCGCGTTCGACATTCTGGTATTCGAAGATGCTGACTTCGAAGGATAATGCCTGACCGTCGGCTGTTTCAAAATCAAGCTCATACATGTTCATAGGGTTTTCGAGACCTTCCACTGCGTTGTATACAGTGACTCTTTTATTGACGAGCGTGGCCTCAACGCTGATCTGCTGTTCTTTTTTCATGTCTTCATTATAGAGGATGGATAGGCGGGATAAAATTTATTTGCTTTTTTTTGATTTATTTTAGAAAAAGTGTTGACAAATCGGGTAGGTGTTTGTTATTATCATCTTGCTGTTGCGGAGATGGCGAAATTGGTAGACGCGCTAGCTTCAGGCGCTAGTGAGGCAACTCATGTGGGTTCGAGTCCCGTTCTCCGCACCATTGAAAATTCAGCCCTTGTTTAAAGGGCTTTTTTTTTATATTCCATGAAAAGGGAGCGGCTACTGATTCATGAGTCCGCTTCCTTTTTGCATTTTGAATTATCCGGGTCGAGCTGTTTGAGCACACAGTTCAGCTTTCCTTCAAGAGATGAAATATTCGGAACCTTGATCTTTCCGTTCTGATTCCGGATGGCATACGCTGGAGCAGGGATCATCGTTGTATTGGCTGGCACATCTTTGATGATGACTGAACCAGCCCCGATCTTGCATCCCTGATGAAGGGTAATATTGCCGATAATTTTGGATCCGGCTCCGATCACTACATCATCTTCTACGGTCGGATGGCGTTTGCCGGCAACTTTTCCGGTCGCTCCAAGCGTTACGCCCTGATAGATCATGACCCGTTCGCCAATGACGCACGTTTCGCCGATCACGACTCCGCTGCCATGATCGATAAATACATGTTTGCCGATCGTGGCGCCGGGATGAATATCGATGCCCGTTTTTCTTTGGGACCGTAGAGAAATGATACGGGCAAGCGAAGGATGCTTTTTATAGAGCTTATGGGTGAAATACCATGTCTTTAAAGCACGGAACCCTGGCATGAACCATATTTCGACCGCTGAATTCAGTGACGGATCATGTTCCTTGATCCAGGCGATTTCTTCTTTTAAATATTTATAGTAACTCATAGAGATATTCCTTTCCTGCCTGGTTATATTTTTTACAGCTTTTACCGATTTATACAAATGAAAAGCTCCGGCAATTGCCGAAGCTGTATATCATAAGGATAATTTCAAAGAATCCTTTAATCCTGCTGTACAGTAAATGTTGTAGTCCGGTGTGACAAAATCCGCTTCCAGACCGTCAACCGGTTTATCCCGGTCTGTGATCCAGACAGCCTGGAGACTGTTGTCCTTGCAGAACTGCATGCCCTCTTCAACGCTCATGCAGAACAAGGTCGTGCTCATCGCATCAGCCCACGCGGACTGATCGGCATCGCCGATGACAGTCACGCTGCGCATGTATTGAGCCGGCCAGCCCGTTGTCGGATCGATGATATGGGAATATCTCTTTCCGTCAACTTCTATATACCGCTGATAGTCGCCGCTCGTCACCATGACCACAGGACGTTTTGTCGTAAACTGAACGACACTTGGTGAAGTGTCCGGAGACTGGATCCCGATGACCCAGTCTTTGCCGTCCGGCTTTTCGCCTAACAAAACGACATTGCCGCCCGCGTTGATATATCCGTTATCGAGACCGGCTTCGTGAAGACGGTCGGCACAGATCCCTGCCGTGTATCCTTTTGCGATCCCTCCAAGATCGAGCTGAAGATCCGGATCGGTAAACTGCACGGTCCTGCCGCTGATCTGAATGGCAGAGATGCCTTCATGACGTTTGGCCTGTTCAATGGCATTTTGGTCCGGGATGTACGGTGTTTCCGCTTCCCGTGCATCATGCCATAAAGAGAGCACTTTTCCTTCGCTCACATCAAAGCGTTCGTCCAGTTCTCCGGCTTCAATAGCCAGGTCGAGACAGTCGATCAGAGGCTGAGGCACTTCGATCGGAGAGCCAGAGGTTTCATGATTCAGCGTATATATATTGTTGACTCTTTCATATGGATTGTACTGATCAAAGATCTCGTTATACTCCTTGAATGTGTCCTTCAGGATTTTCTCATATTTTGTAAACTCCTCTTGTGTGCATGTTGCCTGAAAGGAAATCGGTGTATCAAAGCCTAGATCGGTATATGTTTCATTGAATGTCTGCGTTTCGCTTTTGGGTCTGGCCCTGCTCAGACTGACAAGTCCGACCACGGCTGCGAGAAACACGAGCGAACCGATGATCCAGTATTTTATAGTTTTTTTATTGTTCATGCCTCAATTATAGCGGATTCTGTTTATTTGGCAAATTGATGAACGGGCACATCATGCCATGATTTGTTTTTGATTTGTATTTGCAATCGTTTTCAGAATAGCATAGAATTATCTCTGTATGATATGGAGGTTTATGGAAAAATATGTCACTTTTTCTAGGAAAAATGTGTGAACATATCCCTGGTCATAAGGACAAGACAGAACACGAAAAGGTTCTCGAGATCATGCCTTCCAAAGAGGTTTATATTCCTCTTGTGGCAGGAAACAATACGGATTTCGAAGTCTTGGTCAATGAAGGCGATCAGGTATTTGTCGGCACAAAGTTGGCACAGACAAAATCCGGTTTTGTTGTTCCGATCTACTCAAGCGTTTCCGGCATCTATACGGGAAATGTAAAAAGAATGCATTCATCGCTGCGCCCGCAGCAGCATATGGTCATTCAGGTGGATCACAAGCAGACAGCGGTACAGGCTTTTGAACCGATTCAATATGAAAATAAATCGCGTGAAGAGCTGGTGGAATTTACTAAAAACGCAGGTCTGGTCGGTCTGGGAGGCGCAGCCTTTCCAACATATGTAAAATATTTAAAGCCTGAGGGAATTACAACAGTGCTGATCAATGGCGTAGAATGCGAGCCGTACATCACAGCCGATTACAAGCTGATGATGGAAGATCCGAAACACTTAGTGACAGGGGCTTTGATCATGAAGAAAATGGCGGATGCCAAGGAAGTTATGATCTGCATCAAAAAATCGCACCCTGATCTGATCGAGGTCGTAAGGCAAGCGGCCCAGAATACAGGTGTTGTAGTTCGTGAGGTACCGGATGTGTATCCGATGGGCTGGGAACGTACGCTTGTGCGCGAAGTCATGAAGAAGGAATACGGATCGCTGCCGGCAGAAGCAGGATGCATCGTAAACAATGCCGGAACAGCCATCATGCTTGCAAGAATGATGGAATACGGTGAAGCGATTTCAATGAAGACAGTAACCATTTCAGGACAGTGCGTGAAAAAGCCAATGAACGTGCTCGTTCCTGTCGGTATGCCGGTCAAGGAAATATTCGAGCACACCGGATTCACGCAGGATTCTGTCCGGCTGATTGCGGGCGGCCCGATGATGGGCAAAGCGATCCCGAATGATCTTTTCGTTATTGATCGCGCAATGAATGCACTGACAATCCTGGACAATCCGGCTGACAATGCGATCGCATGTCTGCGATGCGGAAGCTGCTCGGATCATTGTCCGGCTGGTCTGCAGCCTGTGCGGATCGCTATGGCAGTAAAAGAAGGAAATACGGAAGAAATGGAAAGACGTCAGGCTATGAGCTGCGTGGAATGCGGTATGTGCACTTATGTATGTCCTTCGAAAATTGATGTTACGGAAAATGTCCGCAAAGCGAAACGTGCACTTGCTTTGCAGAAAAAGAAATAGGGGGCTCAGAAATGAAGTTTAATTTTCACGTAAGCCCGAACATTAAAGGGAAACAGTCGACACAAGGCATCATGCGCGACCTGACCATCGGTCTTCTTGTCGTTTTTGCCTGTACATGCATTTATTACGGAACAGCCTACGGGATGCGTTATACGCTTCAGGCCATCCTGTTGCTGGCATGTTCTTTGATCACGACATTTGTCTGTGAAGCTATTTTCGCTAAATCGACGAAGCAGCCGTTGAAACCGTTTCTGGCTCATTCGTTCGGGTGGGTCACTTCGATCATCCTGACCTTGATGTGCCCGATCACGATCACACCGTATGCGCTCATTATCGCTACGGTATTCGCCATTGTCGTGGGACGTCTGCTGTTTGGAGGTTTCGGTCAGAATATCTTTAATCCTGCAGCCGTTGGACGTGCGGTGGTATTTGCGGCATTCGCCGGTGCAGCGACCGATCTGGTAACAGCAGCGACTCCGACAGCCACGATCGCCAATACGTATCACTGGCTGCCGGCAACTCCGGAAGTTCTCGATAAGTTTCTTGAAACATTCGGCGGCTTCGGCAGCCTGTTCATGGGAACCTATGCCGGCGCGATGGGAGAAACCTTTACGATCGTTATCTTGCTGGTAGGAATCGTTTTAGCTGTCCGCCGCGTAATTGACTGGAGAGTTCCTGTCGTATATCTTGGCGCGATCGCGATCATGACAGCGATCATTGCTTTAATGTGCGGTCTGGAATCCTATCATGGCGTTCCGGCACTGATCTGGTATCCGGCTCTTCATCTTGCTACAGGCGGTGTCGTGTTCGGAGCGGTATTCATGCTGACAGATCCTGTCACGAATCCGACAAGCGCATCCGGCCGCGTGATCTTTGCCCTGGGAGCAGCTATCCTTACTGTGCTGCTTCGCATGAAAGCCAATCTTCCGGAAGGATGTCTGTATTCGATCCTGCTGATGAATATGTTCACGCCTATGATCGAAACAGCGTTTGACGGAAATCAGCTGAAGATCATGAAAAAGGTATACATTACGTTTGCGTGCTTCTGCGTGCTCGCTCTTGGCGTATCGTTCTTTGCTGCCCAGACAATTGAGCCGGTTCGTACGCTCAGCACATCTTCGAGCGCGACGGCCTATGTTGTGCCTGAAGCGGCAGAGGAGGCAGTACTATGAATAAGATCTTTTATCTAGCGTTGTTCCTGGCTGTTGTTTCGGCAATTGCCGGAGGAGCACTGGCATTTGCCAATCAGATGACGGCGCCTGTTATTGCGGAAAACAACGAACGGGCCGAAAAGCAGGTTCTGCTTGAAATGTATCCTGAAGCAGATGTCGATGATTTCAAGATCATGGACGTGACGACGGATAATCCAAGCGTAAACAAAATTTATTCCTACGAGGATAATTATATTTTTAATATGAGCGTTTCCGGTTATAAAGACGGAACGACGTTCCTGGTTTCCATCAACAAGGACGATCTGACGATTTCCGCTTTCAAAGCGATCTCGAACGGCGACACGAAAGGGATCGGCTCGAAGATCACGGAGAGCGCATTTGCGGACAGCGTAGTCGGAAAAGAGGCTGCAGGAGAGATCGATACGATTTCTGGTGCCACAGTCACATCCACTCCGGTTGTTGAGGGGATCCATCAGGCAGCAGATATTGCTGCAGGATTAGAATAGGGGGAAAATCATGAACCGTTTTGAAAATTTTAAAGCCGGTCTGATCAAGGATAACCCTGTATTCTCCTTGTATCTTGGTATTTGTTCGACTCTTGCCATTACAACAACAGTAAACAATGCGATCGGTATGGGAGCCGCAGTTATTATGGTTTTGATCATGTCGAATGTGATCATTTCAGCGATCCGTAAAATCGTACCGGATGAAATCCGTATTCCTGTTTATATTGTCATTATCGCGACGCTGGTAAAGATCATCCAGATGCTGATCGAAGCCTACGCTCCGGCACTGAATACAAGTCTTGGCGTATTTATTCCGCTGATCGTAGTAAACTGCATCATTCTTGGCCGTGCCGAGGCTTTCGCAAGCAAGCATGGAATTCTTGATTCCGCGCTTGACGGACTCGGTATGGGACTTGGATATACACTGGCAGTCGTGGCAATGTCTTTTATTCGTGAAGTGCTGGCAACAGGAGTTCTCAATATTGTCAATCCGTTCAATGATGCACAGGTATGGCTGAATCTGCGTCTGATTCCTGAAGATTTCACGATTCCGCTGTTCAATTCACCAGTCGGAGCATTTGTGACATTTGCATTCCTCGCTGCTGTGATCGGTGCGTATAAAAAACATGCGGACGAGAAAGCCGCAAAAGCACAGGAGGTAAAGTAGAAGCATGGCTGAATTAGTTACTTTATTGGTCACGAGCGTATTGATCAACAACGTCGTGCTGAACCAGTTTCTTGGAATGTGCCCGTTCATGGGTGTATCGCGAAAGAGAAGCTCGGCAATCGGTATGGGCGTTGCGGTCATGTTCGTTATTGTTGTGGCCGCGCTCGTTACATATGGTTTGTATTATCTTGTTCTGGTGCCGCTTCAGCTTGAATTCATGGATCTGATCACATTTATTCTTGTTATTGCGTCGCTCGTGCAGCTCACAGAAATGTTTATCAAAAAGACAAGCCCTTCCTTGTATAAATCATTAGGTGTTTACCTGCCATTGATCACAACGAACTGTGTCGTATTGAACGTATGTCTTGTCAACATTTCGAATTCATACAGTTTTGCGCAGATGCTCGTTTATTCGATTGGTACGCCGCTTGGTTTTGCGATCGTATTGTATATTTTCTCAACGATCCGCGAACGTCTTGATATCGCAGCTGTTCCTAATCCGTTAAAAGGCAATCCGATCGCGCTGATCGTTGCCGCGATCATGGCTATGGCGTTCAGCGGATTTGCAGGTATCGTATAATGTCTGTTCAGACACTGGTAGGAGCGGTCCTGCTGTTTGGAGGGCTGGTAGGCGTTTATATTACATTGTATTTGATGAATAAACGCACACCTCTTCCTGCGGGCTGCGAAAATTTAAAGGCGGATTGCGACGGGTGCAAGGATTATTCCTGTATGAACAATCCGTCACATGATAAAATAAATGAAGGAGGACGATGAGCATGGTAAGTGCAATTATTATGATGCTTGTGCTCGGTGCCATTTTGGGATGTGGTCTTGGACTTGCCAGCAAGTTTCTGCATGTGGAAGCGGATCCTCGTGTTGACTGGGTTACAGCGGAACTGCCGAACTATAACTGCGGCGGCTGCGGATATGCCGGCTGCGGCGCTTTGGCAGAGGCAATGGTCAATGGAGATGTTTCCGACTTTAAATGCAAGCCTTGCAAGCCTGACAAAAAAGCAGAAATCATTGATTATCTGAAGAATACCCCCGGACCGGATGGAACGACCGTTACGATCAAGGGTTAAACAAACGATGCAGATGGCTTGAGCCGTCTGCATTTTTAAAAAAAAGACCAACACGCTGGTTGATCTTGGTGTATCATCCGGTCATAAGAGGGAAGGATTCGTCGTAAAATACGAAGCGTCCGGCATATAAAACAAAAATATAGAGAATTAGAAGGGCAGGAGAAATATCAAAGGATTCGATCTCTTTCCCTTTTTTTCTTTTTACATATTTATAAATGCAATAGGCGCTATAGCCTATGACAACGCCGATCGTATTCATGATCAGATCGTCGATATCGGTGATCCTGTCATTGAGAAGCTGGGTCATTTCGATAAAAAATGAAAACAATGTGCCCAGCAGGATCGTAAAAAACCAGTAGTCAAACTGTCGGCATAAGCGCGGCACAAGGATCCCGAACGGGATAAAGAGCACGATGTTGAGCATATATCCTACTTTGCTGATTCCCTGCGAAAACGGTTCGATGTTAATGACAGGGGTCCCGATATTTTCTATATGCGATAAAAGGTCATACAGTGTTCCGGCCTGCGTAAAATGGAACACGCTGATGATATACACAGCCAATGTAACGATCACATAATACTCTTTATTGGATATTTTTTTCCCTTTGCGCCGCTGACGGTATACAAGTATGAGCAGTGGCGCAATGGATGCGGCAAATTCATAAGTTACCCATAAATCATTTCTCATATATGTTTCCCCTTATTTTTATTTTAATGGATCTTTCTTAAATTACTCTTAACTATTTTACTTCATAACGATTGATCCAGGATTCGATCGTTTCGGGATCCGGATCGATATAGATCGTTTTGTAGGTTTTCATAGTTACAAATCCGATCTTTGATCCAGGAACCTTTTTCAGCTGGGAAATCCGAGTATAGTCTACCGGGACGCTGCTCGACATTTTTCCTTTGGAAAAATATGTCGCCAGCTGGGCGCACATGCGGATCAGTTCTTCGGTGGCTTCCTCACATTTCAGCAGGACATGAGAACCGTGATAATCCTTTACGTGAAACCATAAATCGTTTTTCCGTGATAAATGATGGGTAATATAGTTGTTCTGAATATTGTTTTTTCCTACATAAATATCAGCATTTTCTGCTCGAAGATGGAGCACATGAGGATTTTTTGCTTTTTTCTTTCTCGTCGCTGATTTATTTGGCATCAAATACCGGTTCTTGATCAGTTCTTCACGAATTTCCAGTGCATCTGCAGGTGAGCAGTGATCAAGTTGTTCCTGAAGCTGAGCAAAGTAGGCGATATCCTCCCTGCATTGCTCGATCTGTTCTTTGATCACATCGAGGCTGCGTTTCATTTTGTGGTATTTCTGATAATATTTGTTGGCGTTGGTTTTCAGATCGTAACGCATATCGATCGGAATATTTATTGTTTTGCCAGTCTCAAAATCTTCCAGCTGGATCGTTTTTTCTTTTTTTGCATCGTACATGTAGGCAAACAACAGATCTCCGTATTTCCGGTATTTTTCCAGATCCTGGGCTTCCTGCAGGGCTTTTTCAAGTTTAGGAAGCTTCTTTTCATGTTTTGTTTTTTCTTTATTTACAGTTCGGAATACATCTCCGCACTGTTCGCGGATCCTTGTCTTCGCTTCGTTTTGCTCATACAAATGATCCAGGCCATCCATCAGGTCATAGGATTTATATTCTTTGTCCAGATGAAGAAGAGGGATGGCATGAGAATTCTTATCGTCGTATACATATAGCGTATTTGAAGACAAAAGCTGATGCATGATCTTTTCGAAATGCTCGCCATTATGGATCCGGTATACAAATTCTCTGGAAATAAGTGGAGAAAATCCCTCGATCTGTTTTGTTAACGGGATATCCAGATCGATCATCGAGTCCTCTGTTTTTTCGGGATCGAGCCGGACTTCCCGGGCAGGAAGAACGTATTGAGCGCCAGGATGAATGAGGCGTTTGGAATTTTCAAAAACAGGAATACGTTTTAAAACGTCCATGATCCTGTGATCTTCTCCTACCAGGACAAGGTTTGCATATTTTCCCATGAGCTCCGCGTAAAGAACCAGGTTCTTTGTATCGCCGAGCTCATTGTGTCCTTTCATTTCGATCTTTACAATGCGGTCAAAATCAATTTGCGATATTTTTGTGATGATCCCCTGGGAAATATACTTCCTTAAAAACATGACAAAATTGGTCGGTGCCGGTGCCACATCGATCGAGTGTTCGTGAATATAGATCCGGTTTGTATTGGAATGAACGTTGATAACGAGGCGCTGGTTGCCGTTTTTCGGGGTATGGATGTGAAATAAAATTTCTTCGTCACTCAAGTTTTGTATCTTGCCGATCTTTCCTCCTTCAAGAATATGAAGGTGATCGGTAATGGTGTGAAGAAGCAAGCCGTCTAAAGCCATAAATCATGCTCCTTTCTGCATTCATTTCAGATTATAGCATGCATGCCGGATCGATACACGAATCAATTGCTGCATGATCGGGTTTTGCGGCGATATCGTGAAATCGTGAATGACGCAAAAGCACAGCTATGGTATAATTTTTAAGTCTAAAGATTAAAGGAGTGATTGTTATGTCTAGCCAGGTCGTGGTCGGAACACAGTGGGGTGACGAAGGAAAAGGGAAAATCGTGGATGTCCTTGCTGAAAATGCCGATATGGTCGTTCGTTTCCAGGGAGGAGACAACGCAGGCCATACAGTAATCGTGGACGGAAAAAAACATGTGCTGCATCTGCTTCCAAGCGGTGTGCTTCATGAAGAGGGAGCCTGCATCATAGGACCGGGAGTTGTCTGCAATCCATTTGTGCTGCTGGAAGAAATGGAAAAGCTTAAGGAAGGCGGGATGAGCACTGATCATATCATCGTATCGGATCGCACACACATTCTGATGCCTTATCATTGTTATCAGGATCAGCTTGAAGAATCGGCAGCAGTCAATAAGATTGGTACGACAAAAAAAGGAATTGGCCCGTGTTATGCGGATAAATATGCCCGTCACGGGATCCGTTATCATGAACTGAAAGATTTTGAACACTTTAAAGAAAGAGTGCATGAAAATCTGAAACTGAAAAACAAATTGTTTACAGAAGTGTACAATGCCGAGCCGATGGATGAAGAAAAAATCATTGCGGATTTTGAACAGATCCGTTCAAGGATCCTGCCAATGATCAAAGAAACCACTTCAGTCATCAATAAAGCAATCGATGAAGGGAAAAATGTCCTTTTTGAAGGAGCGCAGGCATGTATGCTCGATATCAACTATGGTACATATCCTTATGTTACTTCCTCTTCGCCGACGAGTGCCGGAGTAACAGAAGGAGCGGGTGTGGCCCCTTCCAAGATCCAGACGGTTGTAGGCGTCGTAAAAGCGTATTCTACGCGCGTCGGCGAAGGTCCGTTTGTAACGGAACTTGAAAACGAGAAAGGCGAGTGGATCCGCGATCATGGATTTGAGTTTGGAGCCACGACAGGAAGACCGCGCCGATGCGGCTGGCTCGACCTTGTGGTTGTAAAGCATGCGCATATGCTCAACGGACTGACGGATATCGTGCTGACTAAGATCGATGTCCTTACCGGGCTCGATGAACTGAATGTATGTATCGGTTATGAAATTGATGGGCAGATCCTTGATATCGTGCCAAGCGATCAGGAAGAGGTTGCCCGCGCAAAACCGGTGTACAAGGTTTTCCCGGGCTGGAAAGAAGACATCACAAAAATCGAGAGAAAAGAGGATCTTCCGAAAGAATGCATCGATTATATCGATTTTATCGAGGAATATGTCGGAGTTCCTGTTTCGATGATTTCTGTCGGACCGGATCGCGTGAATAACATTTACGTAAAAGAGATCAAATAATCAATTGAAAAAAGCCATGTTCAACACGGCTTTTTTCTAAAGGAGAGAGAAAATGAAAAGAAAATGCGCGGAAGCCGCTTTTAAGATGATCCGTGAAGGAATGGTCGTCGGGTTAGGCGGCGGAGAAACGATTCAATATCTGATCGAATTTATTCATATGAGCGGAATAAAAGTTAAAGTTGTCACTCCTTCTGCTAAAACGGCGCTTATTGCCGCTCAGCATGAACTTGAGATCATACCGACATGGCTTTGCGATCATGTGGATATCGCTTTTGATGGCTGCAATGAGATCGATCGCCAGCTGCTCTGTCTCAAGTCAATGGGTGCGATTCATACGCAGGAGAAAATTATCGGTTCCATGGCCGACGAATATGTGATCCTTGCACCAGAGACCCGTTTTTTTGAACATTTAAGCTTTGATGTGCCTTTAACGATCGAGATCATGAAGGATGCCTACAGCTGTATCATGAAGAAGCTTTTTGATCTTGGCTTTACAGCCGCCCCGAGATCATCGAAAGAAAAAGACGGATTTGTCATGTCGGATAACGGCAACATAATTGTTGATATCGACATGAGAAGCGTAGAGGATCCCGTACAGGCTAATGAAACGATATCCGCTTTATACGGGGTCGTGGATACCTCTTTATTTGCAAATGTCGTAACGAAGGCTCTTATTGCTTCAAAAGAAGGAATAGAAATCATTGAGAAAAAGGAAGCTCTATGAAAAAGAAGTATATATTTTTCGATATAGATGGCACGTTGACAGATCGCTCTACCGGTCAAATCGTTCCTTCTGCGCAGAAAGCTCTGAACAGGCTTCAGGAAGCTGGACATTTTGTAGCGATCGCCACAGGGCGTGCTCATTACAAAGCAAGACCATTTATGGAAAAAGCCGGATTGAAAAATATGGTCTGCTGCGGAGGCGGCGCGCTTGTAGTGGACAATGAGCTTTATCATAATATCCCGCTTGACCGAAAAAAAGCTTTGACTATCATTCATCAGGCAGAAGAACTAGGAATCGGAATTCTTATGATGCTGGATGACTCGGTTGACTGCTATGCTAAAAACGATCTGTTCCGCGAGCAGGTCGGGGAGAGGAAAGAGCCGACCCGATATGTGATCGATCCCGAACTTGATTTCG
Organism: Erysipelotrichaceae bacterium OPF54; assembly: GCA_022834735.1. Classification (GTDB taxonomy): domain Bacteria; phylum Bacillota_I; class Bacilli_A; order Erysipelotrichales; family Erysipelotrichaceae; genus Dubosiella. The sequence continues at coordinate 1,963,053 of BQKD01000001.1, read as the reverse complement.
ATTCGGTCAAAGAAATTTATAAGATTTATCTTTCGGTTTCGAAAGAGGATGAAGAAAAGCTGAGCTCAAGAACTCTTCTGGGCAATCTGCGGTTTGTACCGGAATACTTAATGTTCCAGTACGATGAAAAACGACAAGGAATACTCGATATGCTGGAAGTCACAGGAGGAAATCCTGAAGATGTCATCGTTTTCGGGGATGATGACAATGATCTTGTCATGTTTGATCCGCAATGGCTTTCTATTGCGATGGGAAATGCAAGCAGCAAATTAAAAGAAAAGGCTGCTTATATTACAGCAGCTAATGTAGATGACGGGATATATAAAGCGTGCGATCATTTCAATCTGTTCGAGAAGACTGAATAAAGGCCTCGTACATACCGATCGATCCGGCAATCGCAACATTTAAAGATTCAAAGGCAGCCATTTCGATCTTGACGGATTCATTGCACGCTTTGATGATCTCGTCCGGAAGACCTGAGCCCTCGTTTCCCAAAATGAGGGCTGTTTTTTTTGGAAAAGAGATCTCGTGCAGAAAACGGGAGTGGGAATGCAGCGCGGTCGCGAAGCAAACAAATCCTTCGGAACGCGCCTGTCCGATCCAGGAAAGGATATCCTGTTTTTCGACATGGATATGGAACAGTGCGCCTTGCGAGGACTGGATCGTCTTGGAATTGTACAGATCCGCGCAGCCAGGAGAGAGGATCACCTTTTCGAAACCAAAGGAATAGGCACTGCGGAGCAGGGTTCCTAAATTTCCTGGATCCTGCACGTCGTTAAGAACGAGAATATGATCTGATGCAGCGCTTTCCGTCGCATTTTTCCGGCATACACCGATCAAAACGGCATCAGACTGCTGGGATGAAAGCTTGTTGAGCACAGGCTGGCTGCATAATGTGTTCGGGATACCGATCGGATAGGGCGAAAGCGAATAAATATGTTCAAGGACTCCGGCATTTTTTGCTTCATTCACTAAATGTTCCCCTTCGATCAGGTAACGGTTTTCCTGATCCCGGTATTTTTTCTGATGCAGCTTTGCAAGAGCTTTGATGGTTTTGTTTGAAGTCGATTGTATTGTTTCCATAATCAGATTCTATCATGAATGCTGAATCAAATCTTGAGATTTTATTCCGAATTTTGTATAATTCACGTAATAAGCGTTGAAAAGACATAGTATGCATGCAACACCTGAAAAGAGAGCGGATCCGTAAGCTGAAAGGATCGGTGCAGGAAGTCATGAGGAATTCACCTTGGAGCTGAGAGCTAATCCTCTCCCGTATCAGACGGTTATCATGGCCAATTAAGTGCGTTAGACGAATCAGGATGGTACCGCGGAATTTATTTCGTTCCTGAGACGTCTTTTTTTAATGGAAAGGAATAATATGGAACAGATCAACACTATTCGAACACAAGCTTTGGAATGTGTTTCCAAGGCCCAGACACTGAGCGAGCTGAATGATGCAAGAGTCAGATATCTTGGAAAGAAAGGCGAAATTCAGGCTTTGATGAAAGAAATGAAATCACTGCCAAAAGAGGAGAAACCGGCTTTCGGAGCAGCGGTGAACGAATTGAAACAGGAAGTATCGCAGGTCATCGAGGAAAGAAAGATCGAGCTTGAAGAACTCGAAATGAATAAAAAGATCGAGAACGAAAAAATTGATATCTCGCTTCCTGGCCGACAGTTCAAACTTGGCAACAAACATCCGCTGCGTATCGTGCAGGAGGAACTTGAAGATCTTTTTGTGGGCCTTGGCTATCAGGTCATCGAAGGAAATGATATCGTGAATGACGAATATTGTTTTGAACGGGCGAATATTCCCAAGGATCATCCGGCACGTGCTATGCAGGATTCCTTGTATATCGACCCGGAATGGCTTCTTCGCACACATACGACAGCTATTCAGATGGCTGTGCTCGAGGAAAGCGCGCCTAAGCTGCCGATCAAAGTAGTTTGTCCTGGAAAAGTTTATCGCCGTGATGATGATGATGCGACCCATTCTCATCAGTTCATGCAGATGGAGGGACTTGTGATTGCGGAAAAAGTAACACTTGCCGATCTGAAGGGAACGCTTGAATTCATGGCAAAAAAACTGTTCGGAGAGGATAAGAAGATCCGTTTCCGGCCAAGCTATTTCCCGTTTACAGAGCCGAGCGTAGAAGTGGATGTAACATGCCATATCTGTAATGGAAAAGGGTGCCCTACATGCAAGGGTACTGGATGGATCGAGATTCTCGGCGCAGGAGAGGTTCATCCGAATGTGTTGAAGATGGCTGGTTACGACCCTGAAAAATGCAATGGATTTGCGTTTGGTGTCGGGATCGAACGGGTCGCGATGCTGAAATACGGTATTGACGATATTCGTCATTTCTATACGAACGATCAGCGATTCAATGATCAGTTCAAACGCTATGAGTAAGGAGATGAAGAGATGAGAACATCAAGAAAATGGCTGGAGCAGTACGTAGATCTTCATGATCTGACGCTCAGCGAATTGGCAAAAAAAATCACGGATGCCGGGCTGGAAGTAGAATCTTGCAAGCCACTTTCAGCAGGGACCCATCTGGTGATCGGAGAAATTCTGACATGTGAAGATCATCCGGATTCTGATCATCTTCATGTTACTACGGTGAATGTCGGTGATGAGATCCTTTCTATCGTATGCGGCGCGCCAAATGTCGCAGCCGGACAGAAGGTGATCGTGGCACGTGCCGGTGCAGTTCTTCCGGGAGGAGAAATCAAGGCTGGAAAGATCCGGGGCCAGGAATCCAACGGAATGATCTGCGCTCTGTTCGAACTAGGTGTCGATCCCCATATGCTTACCGATGAACAGAAGGCTGGTATAGAGATCCTCCCGGAAGATGCGCCGGTCGGATATACCGATCCGTTAGGGTATCTAGGATATGATGATGAGATTCTGGAAATTGGTCTTACGCCGAATCGAAGCGACTGTCAGGCGCAGTTCAATCTGGGTACTGAGGTTGGTGCGATCTTTGAGCGCGAAGTCGTTCTTCCACAATTTGAAAATGCTTCGGATTGCGGAGCGGCTACGAATCTGACAATTTCTTCGACAACAGAACAGTGTCCTCTTTTTCTTGGAAAAGTGATTGGTTCCGTTACGATCAAGGAGTCTCCAAAGTGGATGCAGGAGCTTCTCAGAGCTGCAGGAATGCATTCGATCAATAATGTAGTGGATATTTCCAACATAGTGATGCTGGAAACCGGACAGCCTATGCATTTTTATGACATTGATGCGATCAAAAATCAGGAAATTACAGTGAAAAACGGCTTTGAAGAAGAGTATACGGCGCTCGATGGAGAAACGTATCAGCTGGAAAAAGAAGATATTGTCATTACAAATGAAGGAAAGCCGATCGGTATTGCAGGAATCATGGGTGGAGATGATTCAAAAATTCTTGAAACAACAAAGGGACTCATCATTGAGTGTGCCTCTTTTGACCATGTTTCGATCCGGAATACGGCCCGCAGGCTGAATCTTTCTACAGAATCGTCATTGCGTTATCAAAAAGGGATCGAGCCTCTTGCTCCTAAAAAAGCGATGGACCGCGCTGTACAGCTGTTGATCGAATATGCGGATGCCAAGGAAATTGAAGAAACGGTACAATGGGGAGTAATTGATGAAACGCAGCGTGTGCTTTCATGCACTCCGCAGGAAATCAATAATCGTCTAGGAACACAATTTGCTCTTGAAGAGATCGTGTCGGTGTTTGAACGGCTCCATTTTGATCCGATCGTTGAAGGGGAAGTCATTACGGTGACGATACCAAGTTACAGGATGGACATGGAAGGAATGGCAGATCTGAGCGAAGAAGTGATCCGGATCCTTGGATATGACAAACTTCCTTCTACTCTTCCTTTTATGCCGATGACAGAAGGAAAGCTGAATAAGGAACAGCAGCTGATCCGAAAAACAGAAGAACTTTTGTGCGACAAAGGACTGCAGCAATGTGTCACATATACGCTGATCAGTTCGGCAAAGAAGGATAATGCGATTCTTGGAAGCGAGAATGCGATCGAACTGGCATCACCGATGTCGGAAGAGCGTCGATGGATCCGTACGAGCATTCTTCCTTCGCTGATTGGTGTGGCGGCATACAATGAAGCGCATGGCATTAAAAATTCATCTTTATATGAAATCAGCGAAGTTTCATCGAAAGACTGGATAAAAAACCATCTTGCGATCGTTTTAAACGGCGAACTCGAACAAACCCGATGGCTGCACGAGAGCCTGCCGTCCGATTTTTATACTCTTAAAGGATTGATCGAGATGTATATGGATAAGATCGGTATCAATAAAAACCGCATTTTCTTTAAAGAGAACAAGAAAGATATTCTGCATTTTCATCCATATCGATCAGCGGAAGTATACATTGGAAAAGATCTTGTTGGGATCATGGGCGAAATTCATCCGGTATACGCCAAAGAGAATGACGTTAAGAATATTGTCATGGCTGAACTTGATCTTGATCTGATCGGCGGAGTAAAGAAATCAAAAATCAAATTTGCGCCTGTATCGAAATATCCTTCTGTTGAACGCGACCTTGCTTTTGTTGTCGATCGTTCATTGCCTGTGGAAAAGATCACTGAAATCATTAAACGCCATGGCCGTGATAAAGAAACGAAAGAAACGATCCTGCAAAATGTAGAAGTATTTGATATTTATGAAGGAGAACATGTGGCTGATCATGAAAAATCAGTTGCGATTTCGCTGGAGTTCCAGTCCAATGCCCATACTTTGACAGACGCACAGATTAACCGGGTATTTGAATCTATTCTTGATTCTCTGGAAAAGGATTGTCAGGCAGTTTTACGTAAATAAGAGAGCATTGCTCTCTTTTTTTCGTTATAATGAAAAAAAGGTGGTAGAAACTATGGAACAATACATTTTAGCTATAGATCAGGGAACGACAAGTTCACGAGCTATAATTTTTGATCATGCATGTCAGATAAAAGCCATGGCTCAGAAGGAAATAACAATTGAATATCCGCATCCGGGATGGGTCGAACAGGATGCGATCAATATATGGCTGTCTGTTGAATCAGTAATAGCTGAAGTGATCCAGAAAGCAAACATTGAGCCTGCGCAAGTGCGTGCGATCGGGATTTCCAATCAGCGGGAGACATCACTGCTCTGGGACAAAAAGACAGGCCTTCCAATTTATAATGCGATCGTATGGCAGTCCAGGCAAACGGATGGGATCTGTGATCTATGGAAAAAAGAGGGTCTGGAAAAAATAGTAAAAGAGAAGACTGGTTTGCGGATCGATCCATATTTCTCGGCTTCAAAAATCGAATGGATCCTTGATCATGTTGAAGGAGCCAGATCGCGAGCTGAAAACGGGGAACTCATGTTTGGCACAATAGATTCCTGGCTTGTATGGAAAATAACTGGACAAAAAGTTCATATTACGGATGTTACCAATGCCTCAAGAACCATGCTTTTTAATATTTATGAATCTCAATGGGATGAAGAGCTTTTAAAGCTGTTTAATATTCCGAAAGCCATTCTTCCTGAAATTTGTCCGACAGCTTATGAGTACGGAAAGACATCTCCTTATGTATTTTTTGGCCAGGAAATTCCTGTCTGCAGTGTTGTAGGAGATCAGCAGGCTGCTTTGTTCGGCCAGCGCTGTACAGAAAAGGGAATGGCAAAAAATACATATGGAACTGGCGGATTCATGCTAATGAATACCGGAGAGAACATCATTCAATCCCAAAAAGGACTTTTATCTACTGTGGCATGGCAGATCAATGACAAAATCACTTATGCACTGGAAGGAAGTATTTTTGTTTCGGGATCCTTGATCAAATGGCTTAGAGACAAAATGGAAATGTTTATAGATGCAAAAGATACAGCGAGGATGGCATATGATGCAAAAACTACAGGAGGCGTTTACATTGTTCCTGCTTTTGTGGGATTAGGGGCGCCGTACTGGGATGAAAAAGCGCGTGCGTCTATTGTCGGGCTCTCTTTAGGAACGGATAAAGATCAATTGGTTCGGGCTGCGTTGGAATCTATGGCCTTTCAATCAAGAGATGTTATGGAAGTGATGGAGGAGGAATCAGGAATAAAAATTGATCGATTAAAAGTGGATGGCGGAGCGGCTTCGAATGATTTTCTGCTGCAGTTTCAAGCCGATCTGATCAATTGCAATGTGGAACGATTCAAGAATAATGAACTCACGGCGATGGGTGCGGCTTATTTTGCAGGCCTTGCTTCCGGATACTGGAAAGAAGCGGATCTTAAAATTGAATTGCAGAGAGTCTTTTCGCCAGAGCGGCCGCGTGAGGAAATGAATAAAAAATACAGGAACTGGCTCAGCGCAGTGGAAGCGTGCCGTTCTTTTAAAATAGGAGAGTAGAAATGGTGGAAGTTATGTATACGAAAGAAGACCTTATTGCTTTATTCAGAAAGTTTGGTATACATAAGGGAATGATCGTATTAGTAGAAGCAAACGGGAGCATGCAGAATTATATTGCCGGAGGAGAGCAGATGGTTATTGAAGTCCTAAAAGAGCTTCTAGGCAGCCAGGGATGTATCATCGCTCCAAGTTTTACATTTGAGACTCTGGATCCGGCAACTCAGGGAGATTTCCGTTTTGATTATTCCTCGTGGAATGAGGTGCGTGAAAGTCTTTTTGGATTTGACAAACGGTTAAGTCAAAGCAGGAACTTATTCGCAAATCAGTTAATGCTTAATCCGGGAAGCGAACGTTCGAATCATGCAGTTTACAGCTTTGTGATTCACGGAAAATTTGATTCGAAAACCATTCGGCAATGTGCAAATTATCCTGTGTCGTTTGATTCTGTTTTTAAATCAATGCTTTCCCGAGATACAGGGATTTTATGTTTTGATAAAAGTCCGCTTTCAAGCAGCATATTTTATGCTCTGACGCGCAATACACCGTACGAGGAGTCGATCATTTTGCGCGCTTATAAGCAAAAAGGAAAAGAAAAAGAGGTTCAGACATTTTTAATGAACAAACCTCTGGAATTTAAAATCAGACAGTTTTTAAAGAATAAAGAAAAAATACACTACGCGGATTTAGGAAATCATGATATTTCCTGTTTTGCGCTCGATATGAGATCAGACAATAAGGATGCAGTTTTCTTTAAAAACTGAATATCTTGTTCTGTAAAACGAGAATATATGTCTGAATCAATATCCAGTACAGCATATAGTTTATCATTTTTAAAAATAGGAGCTGTGAATTCGCTTTTGCTCGCTGAATCGCAAGCAATATGATCTGGAAAAGTATGGACGTTTTGTACGATGATACTTTTCTTTTTTAGTGCACAAGTGCCGACGACTCCTTTGCCGAGCGGAATGATCGTGCAGGCAGGCTTCCCTTGAAAAGGACCGAGATAAAGTACTTCGCTGTTTTTCGAATAATAATATATCCCTGTCCAGTTCAAAGAGGGAAGCTCATTATGAAGGCAGGCCAACAAGTTGGATAAATTAGAAATAAAGGGAAGTTCAGGATCGATCAAGGAAATGAGCTGATCTGTCAGTATGGAATAGTTCATAGACTTATTATAAAGAAGAGAAGAGAGAAGAAGCAATCTTTACATAGTAAATTTTTGGAATTTACGCGAAAAGTCCTGGGTTTTGAGTCCGGGCAGCTTGTATATTGCATGTGAAAAAAGGAGTTAGAAAGCAACGGCGGGGGGGGGGGAGAGCGGAATATGAAAATTTTAAAAAATTCGTAAAAAATGTATAAAATTTAGTTGACAGTTGCTTTTCTAGATGATATATTAAGTGAGCTGAAGCGCTGAAAAAAATATTGACAGCTTTTCAGTAATGAATTAATACTCATTTGCTGTCGGAAACGGCAGCAAGGGACGATCTTTGAAAACCTGACAGAAACGAATAGTTTTAGAAGAAAAAAACGTACAAGTACGAGAGAACTAAAATTACACGTCGATTTCTTGAGAAACACCTGAAAAGAAAAAAAGAGATAACAGAAACAAAAAAAGAGTCAATATCAAATGGAGAGTTTGATCCTGGCTCAGGATGAACGCTGGCGGCATGCCTAATACATGCAAGTCGAACGAGGCATCTTCGGATGCCTAGTGGCGAACGGGTGAGTAACACGTAGGGAACCTGCCCATGCGGCCGGGACAACTTCCGGAAACGGATGCTGATACCGGATAAGGAAAGCGAAGGCATCTTTGCTTTGTTAAAGGAGCTGCAAGGCTCCGCGCATGGATGGACCTGCGGTGCATTAGCTGGTTGGTGAGGTAAAGGCTCACCAAGGCGACGATGCATAGCCGGCCTGAGAGGGCGAACGGCCACACTGGGACTGAGACACGGCCCAGACTCCTACGGGAGGCAGCAGTAGGGAATTTTCGTCAATGGGCGCAAGCCTGAACGAGCAATGCCGCGTGAACGAGGAAGGTCTTCGGATCGTAAAGTTCTGTTGAGAGGGAAAAAGGGTCACCAGAGGAAATGCTGGTGAAGTGATATTACCTTTCGAGGAAGTCACGGCTAACTACGTGCCAGCAGCCGCGGTAATACGTAGGTGGCGAGCGTTATCCGGAATGATTGGGCGTAAAGGGTGCGTAGGCGGCCTGTTAAGTCTGAAGTGAAAGGTACCGGCTCAACCGGTACAGGCTTTGGAAACTGGCAGGCTGGAGGACAGGAGAGGGCGGTGGAACTCCATGTGTAGCGGTAAAATGCGTAGATATATGGAAGAACACCAGTGGCGAAGGCGGCCGCCTGGCCTGTTACTGACGCTGAGGCACGAAAGCGTGGGGAGCAAATAGGATTAGATACCCTAGTAGTCCACGCCGTAAACGATGAGGACCAAGTGTTGGGGAAGACCCAGTGCTGCAGTTAACGCAGTGAGTCCTCCGCCTGGGGAGTATGCACGCAAGTGTGAAACTCAAAGGAATTGACGGGGGCCCGCACAAGCGGTGGAGTATGTGGTTTAATTCGAAGCAACGCGAAGAACCTTACCAGGCCTTGACATAGGGTGCGAAGCTATGGAGACATAGTGGAGGCTAACATCCATACAGGTGGTGCATGGTTGTCGTCAGCTCGTGTCGTGAGATGTTCAGTTAAGTCTGGCAACGAGCGCAACCCTCGTGATGTGTTACCAATATTGAGTTAGGGACTCACATCAGACTGCCGGTGACAAACCGGAGGAAGGCGGGGATGACGTCAAATCATCATGCCCCTTATGGCCTGGGCTACACACGTACTACAATGGCGGCAACAAAGGGCAGCGAGGCAGCGATGCCGAGCGAATCCCAAAAAAGCCGTCCCAGTTCGGATTGGAGTCTGCAACCCGACTCCATGAAGTTGGAATCGCTAGTAATCGCGGATCAGCATGCCGCGGTGAATACGTTCTCGGGCCTTGTACACACCGCCCGTCAAACCATGGGAGTGGGCAATGCCCGAAGCCGGTGGCGCAACCTGAAAAGGAGCGAGCCGTCGAAGGCAGGGCCGATGACTGGGGTTAAGTCGTAACAAGGTATCCCTACGGGAACGTGGGGATGGATCACCTCCTTTCTAAGGAGAAAGCGAAGAAGGTGTAAAGACGTGAGAAGGAGTTCTGTCAGGTTTTCAGGGATTGTCCTGAGAGCAGAAATCGATCTTTGAAAATCATCATACACAAATTTGAAGAAAAGACACAATAGATAAGAAGAGAAGAGGTCTTGAAAGCAAGTTGTGGAAGATAACACTGAGAAACAGTTAAAGAAATAACAGTTTTCATCAAAAGAAGAAAAATCTTGTAGAAAGCACATTGAAAGAAACTAGAGAACCAACTGATCAAGTAGGCAAGGGCGTACGGAGGATGCCTGGCCACTCGAAACTGAAGAAGGACGCACCGAACTGCGAAAAGCGGCGCCGAGCTGTAAGGAAGCGAAGACACGCCGATGTCCGAATGGGGGAACCCGGCATAGAGAAAGCTATGTCATCCTCGGATGAAAAAGATAGTCCGAGAGAGAGGTACCCGGGGAACTGAAACATCTAAGTACCCGGAGGAGAAGAAAACAAAAGTGATTCCCCGAGTAGCGGCGAGCGAAAGGGGAGCAGCCCAAACCATCGGGAGATGGGGTTGAAGGGGTTCTGAGAAAGCAGAAGCAGAAGATAGCCGAACGTGAACGGAAGCACGGCCGAAGAAGGTGAAAGCCCTGTAGGCGAAATCGGAAGCGGAAGCGAGGAACACCCTGAGTACGGCGAGACACGAGGAATCTTGTCGGAAGCAGGCGGGACCATCCGCCAAGGCTAAATATAAACGAGTGAGCGATAGAGAAAGAGTACCGTGAGGGAAAGGTGAAAAGAACCGCGGGAGCGGAGTGAAAGAGAACCTGAAACCGTATGCCTACAAGAAGTCAGAGCCCGTCAAGGGGTGATGGCGTGCCTTTTGTAGAATGAACCGGCGAGTTGCGTCAGGATGCGAGGTTAAGCTGGAAAGAGCGGAGCCGAAGCGAAAGCGAGTCTGAATAGGGCGAAGAGAGTAGACTGATGCAGACCCGAAACCGGGTGATCTAGCCATGGGCAGGTTGAAGCAGAAGTGAAATTCTGTGGAGGACCGAACCGACTACCGTTGAAAAGTTAGCGGATGACCTGTGGCTAGGGGAGAAATTCCAATCGAACCCGGAGATAGCTGGTTCTCCCCGAAATAGCTTTAGGGCTAGCGTCGGCCGATGAGCGAGGGAGGTAGAGCACTGAATGCATGATGGCCCCATCCCGGGGTACTGAATGCAATCAAACTGCGAATGCCCTCGAAGGAGAAGGCCGGCAGTCAGACTGTGGGTGATAAGGTCCATGGTCGAGAGGGAAACAGCCCAGACCGCCAGCAAAGGTCCCGAAATACAGGCTAAGTGGAAAAGGATGTGGGGACGCACGGACAGCTAGGAGGTTGGCTCAGAAGCAGCCATCCTTTGAAGAGTGCGTAACAGCTCACTAGTCGAGTGGCCCTGCGCCGAAAATGTACCGGGGCTAAGCCTGATACCGAAGCTGCGGATATGGAAACATATGGTAGGGGAGCGTTGCATGCAGGAAGAAGTATCATCGCGAGAGGATATGGACAGCATGGAAGTGAGAATGCCGGTGTGAGTAGCGAGATGCAGGTGAGAATCCTGCACACCGGAAGCCCAAGGATTCCAGGGGAAGGTTCGTCCGCCCTGGGTAAGTCGGGACCTAACGCGAGGCCGAAAGGCGTAGCGGATGGAAAGCAGGCGGAGATTCCTGCACCCGCGCGATACGAGGCGAAGGAGTGACGGAGACGGGATAGGCAGCCCTCTGAACGGATTGAGGGCCAAGCGCAGCAGTCGGATACCAGGCAAATCCGGTATCGGAAGACAGGGCGTGAAGGGGAAGCGAAATCTGCGGAAAGTAGCGAAGTGCCGAATACGGCTTCCAGGAAAAGCTTCTAGCATAGGGGTATCGAGCGGCCCGTACCAAAACCGACACAGGTGGGCAGGCAGAGAATGCCGAGGTGAGCGAGAGAACTGTTGCCAAGGAACTCGGCAAAATGGCCCCGTAAGTTCGCGAGAAGGGGCGCTCATGAAAGTGAGCCGCAGTGAAAAGGCCCAAGCGACTGTTTAACTAAAACACAGCTCTCTGCGAAGCCGCAAGGCGAAGTATAGGGGGTGACACCTGCCCGGTGCTGGAAGGTTAAGGGGATCTGTCAATCGGAGACGATGAAGCAGTGGTCCGAAGCCCCAGTGAACGGCGGCCGTAACTATAACGGTCCTAAGGTAGCGAAATTCCTTGTCAGGTAAGTTCTGACCCGCACGAAAGGTGTAACGATTTGGGCGCTGTCTCGGCAGCAGGCTCGGTGAAATCTTAGTACCTGTGAAAATGCAGGTTACCCGCAACTAGACGGAAAGACCCCATGGAGCTTTACTGCAGCTCGGCATTGGGTACTGGACGGACATGTACAGGATAGGTGGGAGACGAAGAGACATACACGCCAGTGTATGAGGAGTCGATGTTGGGATACCACCCTTGTGCGTCCGGGGCCCTAACCCAGGTCCGTGAACCGGATCGGGGAGAGTGCCAGGCGGGCAGTTTGACTGGGGCGGTCGCCTCCCAAAGAGTAACGGAGGCGCCCAAAGGTACGCTCAGGCTGGATGGAAACCAGCTGACGAGTGCAAATGCAGAAGCGTGCCTGACTGTGAGAGCAACAACTCGAACAGGGACGAAAGTCGGGATTAGTGATCCGGCGGTGCCGAATGGAAGGGCCGTCGCTCAACGGATAAAAGCTACCCTGGGGATAACAGGCTGATCTCGCCCAAGAGTTCACATCGACGGCGAGGTTTGGCACCTCGATGTCGGCTCATCGCATCCTGGAGCTGGATTCGGTTCCAAGGGTTGGGCTGTCCGCCCATTAAAGCGGTACGCGAGCTGGGTTCAGAACGTCGTGAGACAGTTCGGTCCCTATCTGTTGTGGGCGAAGGAGATCTGAGGGGAGCTGTCCTCAGTACGAGAGGACCGGGATGGACCTGCCTCTGGTGCATCGGTTATCACGCCAGTGGTACAGCCGGGTAGCCAAGCAGGGAAGGGATAAGCGCTGAAAGCATCTAAGCACGAAGCCCACCCCGAGATGAGATCTCCCATTCTGAAAAGAAGTAAGGCCCCTCAAAGACGATGAGGTAGATAGGCCGGAGATGGAAGCGCAGCGATGCGCGGAGTTGACCGGTACTAATCGGCCGAGGACTTGATCAGAAGAGATGAAGACGTCCGCGACTTGCCAAGACCGATTGTGGAAGAGGGTGTATGGTGATTTTGAAAGATCGATGGAAAGCGTGAAGAAGATCCGGTGGCGATGGCGGGGTGGAAACACCTGTACCCATCCCGAACACAGAAGTTAAGCACCCCAGCGGCGACGATAGTTGGCCTTGCGCCTGCGAAAATAGCTCGCTGCCGGGTCTTTTTTATTTTATATGTTAAAATGAGACCATACCGGTCTTTTTATTTTATAGGTATTAAAGGAGATCTAAATGAATCAAAAAGAAGTTACAATTATTGGGGCAGGACTTGCGGGCAGCGAAGCCGCCTGGCAATGTGCTAAACGAGGAATTAAAGTAAATTTATATGAAATGCGTCCCAAAAAGAATCCTCCTGCCTTTTCTACAGATGGATTTGCGGAATTAGTTTGTTCCAATTCGCTTCGGTCCAATTCTCTGAACAATGCGGTGGGAATCATAAAAGAAGAAATGAGAATGCTTGATTCCCTCATTATCAAAGCAGCTGATCATACGCAGGTACCTGCTGGTTCTGCTTTAGCAGTAGATCGTCATAGATTTTCACAATATATTACAGAAACCTTAAAGAACCATCCGAACATTACAGTATTTAACGAAGAAATCACAACGATTCCTGACGGACCTGTGATCATTGCTTCTGGTCCATTAACAAGCGATTCTTTAGCAGAATCAATCCAGAAATTCACTGGCGAAGATCCTTTTCACTTTTATGACGCAGCAGCGCCTATTATTGAAAAGGATTCGATTGATTTCTCAAAAGCTTATTTCAAATCACGGTATGATAAAGGCGATCCTAGTTATATCAATTGTGCCATGAATGAAAAAGAATTTGAGCTATTTTATGATGCGCTTGTGAATGCTGAATGCGCTCATCTTCACGATTTTGAAAAAGAAGTCTATTTCGAAGGATGTATGCCGATTGAAGAAATGGCTAGAAGAGGAAAGAAGACGTTACTTTTTGGTCCGCTGAAACCGGTTGGACTTGAACGTGATGGTGAACATCCGGTCGCCGTCGTACAATTAAGACAGGATAATGTTGCCGCCTCCCTTTATAATATCGTAGGCTTTCAAACCCATCTTACATGGCCTGAACAAAAAAGAGTTTTCTCATTGATCCCAGGATTGGAAAATGCTGTTATTACTCGTTACGGGGTCATGCACAGAAATTCTTATCTGGATTCTCCAAAGGTACTGGAAGAAACTTATCAGACAAGGAAACGTCCCGATCTGTTTTTTGCAGGACAAATGACTGGTGTGGAAGGATATGTTGAAAGTGCAGCAAGCGGATTGATCGCAGGAATCAATATGGCACGATTTCTAAATGATAAAGAGTGTATTAAATTTGATAATACATGCGTCATGGGATCTCAGGCTTATTATATAACCCATTGCGACTCTAATCATTTTCAACCCATGAACGCAAATTTTGGAATTTTAAAAGCAAAAGAAAAATACAAAAAACGTGAAAAAAAAGAAAAATTAGCTCAGCAGTCCTTAAATCGCATAAAACAGATCAAAGAAGAATATGATGAATGAATTAGTGGAAAGATTTCTGGAATATATTTATAGAAATAATTCCGGATCAGACCAGACCGTCGATGCTTATCGGCGAGATCTGAATCAATTGACTAAATATCTTGAACAAAAGAATATAAATGATTTTGAACAAGTAACACGAGCAGTGTTCCTGGAATTTGTTGCTGTTCTTCGTAATCCAGAACCTGGCATATTCAATAGCGATGCGACCATTAACAGAAAACTATCAGCATACAGATCCTTTTATCAATATTTAAATCAATATATCGGGATTCAGAACAATCCTTTAGAAGGTATTCGTTCTGTAAAAAATAAAAGGAAGATCCCAGAATTTCTATTTCTTCATGAAATAAGAGAATTTTTAAATACATATGATACATCTGTATTAAATGAGCTGAGAGACAAAACAATGTTCTCGTTGCTCTATGCCTCTGGACTGCGGGTCAGCGAATTGATCAATCTTACATGGGGACAGATCGATATGGACCAGCATATTGTTCATGTGCGAGGAAAAGGAAATAAAGAACGTATCGTTCCTTTTTATCCTTCTTTAACAGATCTTCTGCAGGAATATAAGCTCAGATACTGGATGACCTATGCAAAAGACAGAGAAACGGCTGTTTTTTTATCCAACCGATCGACAAAAATGACTTCAAGGGGCGTGCAGTATTTAATGCAGAAACATGCGGATCAGATCGGATTCACCATGAAAATCCACCCTCATATGTTTCGACATTCGTTTGCGACCCATTTAATGGATAACGGAGCGGATATACGCATTGTTCAGGAACTTCTTGGCCATGCGTCATTATCCACTACACAGATCTATACACATATTTCCTTATCTAATATCAAAGACATTTATGAGGAAACACATCCTTTAGCTCAAAGAAAAAATAATGAGTTGAATTCTTGAAGCAGGATTGCTATAATTAGAAAGCGTGAGTGCGCAAATTCACACATCATGAATTCGATTGCCCGTGCACGTGAAGTGTTGCTTTCGTTGGAAGTGATGGAGGAATAAACGGAAAGGTAGGACTAAAATAATGTCACAAATCGTATCTATTAAAAAAATGCTGGAAAACGGTGTACACTTTGGTCATCAGACTCGTCGTTGGAATCCAAAAATGAAACCATATATTTACACGAGCCGCAACGGTGTATATATCGTGGACCTGAATCAGACTCAGAAACAAATCGAAGACGCTTACAATGCTTTGAAAAAGATCAGTGAAGACGGAGGAAAAGTTCTTTTCGTCGGAACAAAGAAACAGGCAGCTGAAACAATTGAAGAACAGGCTCTCCGTTCAGGATCATTCTATGTAAACAAGCGTTGGCTCGGCGGTCTGCTTACAAACTTCCGTACAATTCAGAAACGTGTTAAACGTCTGGTTGAAATTGAAGAAATGGAAGCTAGCGGAAAGCTGGAAGTATATACAAAAAAAGAACAGGCTCAGATCCTGAAAGAAAAAGCAAAACTCGAATCTTCTCTTGGCGGAATCAAGGAAATGAAAAAATTGCCGGATGCTATTTTCATCGTTGACCCGAAAGAAGAACACAATGCCGTGGCAGAAGCAAAAAAACTTGGAATTCCTGTATTTGCTATGCTCGATACAAACTGCGATCCGGAGGATGCAGATTATCTGATCGCATCAAATGATGATGCAAACCGCTCAGTAAAATTGATCACTACGATCATGGCAGATGCTATCGTTGATGCAAAAGGCGGCCTTCTTGAGATGGCATATCTTGATGATACAGCAGAAGATGTAACAATGGATGATGTGATCCGCAACGTAGAAGCGCAGATCGCTGAAAATGAAAGACGTCGTCGTCAGAGAAATGAAGAACGTCGTAAACGTAACTTCGATCGTAAAAACCGTCGTCCGTATAACGGAAACCGTACAAATGCTCCTAGACCAAATGCGGGAACTCAGGAATCAAAACCAGCTCCTGCGCCTAAAAAAACTGAGGCATAATTAAAAATAAAATATAAATCAGGAGGAAATCACAATGGCAATTAGTGCAAAACAAGTTAAAGAATTACGTGAAAAAACCGGTGCAGGAATGATGGACTGCAAAAAAGCCCTTACAGAATGCGACGGAGATCTTGATAAAGCAGTTGACTGGCTCCGCGAAAAAGGAATCAGCAAAGCGGCTAAAAAAGAAGGTCGTATCGCTGCAGAAGGATTAACGCGTGTAGTTGTTGAAGGAAATATCGGGGCGGTCGTAGAAGTCAATTCTGAAACAGACTTCGTTTCCAAGAACGAACAATTCCTGGATCTGATCGATACCATCGCCGCAGCAGTAGTAACTGAAAAACCAGCCAATAATGATGAAGTTCTTGCGATCGCAACACCGAACGGTACAATTGAAGAACTGATCACGAATGCTACAGCTACCATCGGAGAAAAAATCACTTTCCGTCGTTTCGCAATTGTTGAAAAAGCAGATGATGAAATTTTCGGTACTTATATGCATATGGGTGGTACGATTTCTGCTCTTGTAGTATTGAAAGGCGGCAACGAAGAAGTCGCAAAAGATATGGCAATGCAGGTTGCCAGCATGAATCCATCTTATATTTCGCAGAAAGATGTACCGGCTGAAGTGGTTGAGCATGAGCGTCATCTTCAGGAACAAATGATGGCTGCAGATCCAGCCATGGCCAGCAAGCCTGAAAAAGTGCTCGCAGGTATTTTGAACGGAAAAGTATCAAAACATTTCAAGGATCAGTGCCTGATGGATCAGGAATACTTCAAAGATCCTAAAGAAAAAGTTGCCAACTTCCTGAAAAATAACAAAGCAGAAGTAGTTACATTCGTACGTTTTGCTGCAGGTGAAGGAATCGAGAAAAAAGAAGAAAACTTTGCTGAAGAAGTAATGGCACAAATCAAAGGTTAATTTTCATTTAGAAGTCCGAGAAATCGGACTTTTTTTGTATGATGATTTTAAAAATGATATATATTATGTAAATCGTTGATAAAAAATGTAAAAATAGCGTAGAAGTGCTTGAAAATATTTACATTGCGTGTATAATTACAAACTATAAACGAAAGCGATGACGAGAAGTAGTAGGTATATATAGGTCTTTAAGCGAGTCGTGTATGGTGAAAGACGACAGAAACTGTATGCCGAACGTGTCTCTGAGCGAATGTGCGAAAAGGATTGGAGCACATTCCGTGAACCCACGTTACAGGTTTGAGGGCCTTCGAAAGAAGGAATAAAGGTGGTACCGCGTTAAATCGTCCTTTTCATTTGAAAAGGACTTTTTTATTGAAAGGAGATGGTCTGTATGATTGAAGACCGAAAATTTCTAATTAGAACAGATCGATAAAAGTAAATTATAAAGGAGAGAAAAGCATGAACAAAAAAACAGAAAAGCAATATAAAAAAATAGTCCTGGCCTATTCAGGAGGTCTCGATACATCCGTACTTATTCCTTGGCTGAAAGAAAATTACAATTGCGAGGTAATTGCCGTTTCAGGAAATGTAGGCCAGGCAGGAGAACTGGACGGTCTTGAGGAAAAAGCGTTAAAGACAGGAGCCTCAAAGCTCTATATTGAAGATCTTACCAAAGAATTTGTGGATGACTATATCATTCCTACGATCCAGGCAGGTGCTACCTATGAACAGTATCTGCTTGGCACCTCTTTCGCAAGACCATTGATCGCAAAAAGAATCGTTGAAATCGCAAAAGCAGAAGGTGCTGATGCCATATGCCATGGCTGTACAGGAAAAGGAAATGATCAGGTTCGATTTGAACTCGCTATTAAATCATTTGCTCCCGAAATGGATATCATCGCTCCATGGAGATTCTGGGAGCTCAATTCCAGAGAAAAGGAAATTGCTTATGCTGAAGAACACAATATTCCTTTGAAAATTAATAAAGAAACGAATTACTCAAAAGATAAAAATCTATGGCACCTTTCCCACGAAGGACTGGATCTTGAGGATCCAGCCAATGAGGCGCCAATCAATGTTGACGGATTTCTCGAGCTTGGGGTTTCACCTGAACAGGCACCTGATCATCCTACATATGTAACCATTCACTTTGAAGAAGGGAAACCGACAGCAGTGAATGGAAAGGATATGGACAGTGTCGAATTAATTGAGCTCCTTAATAAACTTGGCGGAGAAAATGGAATTGGAATTCTGGATATTGTAGAGAATCGGCTCGTAGGTATGAAATCTAGAGGCGTATATGAAACCCCAGGCGGAACAATTTTATATGCAGCTCACAATAAGCTGGAAGAAATTACGCTCGATAAAGAAACAAAACATTACAAGGAGCAGGTCGCACTAAAGTTCGGGGAACTTGTTTATAACGGATTATGGTATACACCATTAAGAAAAGCTCTAAGCGCGTTTGTTTCTGAAACGCAGAAAACCGTTACCGGGGATGTGAAACTTAAACTATATAAAGGAAATATTATCCCTGCATCCGTTACATCGCCGTATTCGCTTTACTCAGCAGGCATGGCCACATTTGACGAAGATGACTGTTACGATCAGTCCGATTCAGCAGGATTCATCAATTTGTTTGGACTTCCATTAAAAGTGAGAGCCCTGCAGGATCAGGAATTATTTGAAAAAACCGGAAAACATTTTGCGGACGTGGAATAGACAAGGAGGAACAGTACATGAAAATGTGGGCAGGAAGATTTGCCGCAGAAACCGATTCGCTTGTGAATGATTTTAATTCTTCTATAGCATTCGATAGTCGTCTGTATCCCTATGATATACAAGGATCAATTGCCCATTCGCAAATGCTGAGCGAGCAGGGAATCATATCAGAAACCGACAAAACCGCTATACATCAAGGGTTGAATAAAGTTCTAGCGGAAATGAATGATGGAAAAGTTGCATTTACTTCACAATATGAAGACATCCATATGTGCATCGAACAGCTTCTGACTGAAGAAATCGGCGATGCCGGCAAAAGGCTCCATACAGGAAGAAGCCGTAATGACCAGGTAGCGCTCGATATGCGGCTGTATGTCAGAGATGAGATCAAAAGTATTTACAGCAGGCTCCTTCATTTTCTCGAAGTCATCCTGTCATGTGCGCAAGAGCATATAGAAACCATCATGCCAGGTTATACACATCTTCAAAGAGCCCAGCCAATCACATTTGCCCATGTCATGATGGCCTATGCGAATATGTTTAAAAGGGATCTGATCCGGTTGGAAAATACATACGAGCTCATGAATGAATGTCCGTTAGGAAGCGGAGCCCTGGCGACCACAACTTATCCGATAGACCGGGAACGTACTGCTGCCTTGCTGGATTTCAGAAAACCTTGCGATAATTCCCTGGATGGCGTGAGCGACCGGGATTACTGCATAGAGCTCGCTTCCGATCTGTCTATACTTATGATGCACTGCTCAAGACTGAGCGAAGAAGTCATTGCCTGGTGTTCATGGGAATTTAAATTCATTGAATTAAGCGATGCCTATGCGACTGGATCCAGCATCATGCCTCAGAAGAAAAATCCGGATATCTGCGAACTGGTACGAGGAAAGACCGGAAGGGTATATGGAGATCTACAGTCTTTGCTGGTCACATTAAAAGGACTCCCGCTTGCCTATAATAAAGATATGCAGGAAGATAAAGAAGCGTTGTTTGATGCGATCGATACCGTGAAAATGTGTCTTGATGTACTGCCGCCAATGTTTGAAACAATGAGCGTATATAAAGAGAACATGCTGCATGCAGCACAGAACGGATTTCTGAACGCGACAGATTGTGCGGATTACTTAACAAAAAAAGGGCTCCCGTTCAGAGACGCTTATAAAATCAGCGGTACGATGGTCGCCTGGTGCATCGAACAGAAAAAAACACTGAATGAGATGACAATAGAGGAATTTAAAAATTTTCATTCCCTGTTTGATACGGATATCTACCAAGCTATCGATCTTTCGAATTGTGTTGAATCCAGAAAGGTATACGGGGGTCCAGGAAAAGAATCTGTACAGAAGCAGATCGAACAGATAAGAAAATTCTTAGAAAGCAGGAATGAGGATGAATAAGCCGAAAGTCTATATTGATGGCCAGGCAGGGACAACCGGGCTGCAGATCTATGAACGGCTGAAAAACAGAGAAGATATCGAACTGCTGCTCATTCAGGAAGATAAAAGAAAAGACAATACTGAACGTAGAAAAATGTTTGAAAAAGCCGATCTTTCAATCCTTTGCCTCCCTGACCAGGCTGCGATCGAAGCGGCAGAACTCGCGAAAGGGACAAAAACGAAGCTCGTCGATGCCTCTACTGCCCATAGAACGCAGTGGACATATGGTTTTCCTGAACTGTCCAAAATACATCGGCAGAAAATAAAAGAAGCGGATCATGTAGCGAATCCAGGCTGTCATGCGACCGGATTCATATCTATCGTTTATCCTTTAGTTCAGGCTGGGCTGATTCAGCCGGATCAGATCGTGCATGCATTTTCATTAACAGGTTATTCCGGAGGCGGAAAGAAAATGATCAGCCAGTATGAGAATAAAAAAGATGAGGAACTTTTTGCTCCCCGCATTTATGGATTGACAATGAACCATAAACATTTGCCGGAAATGAAAAAAATCTGCGGTCTGGATAAGGAACCGTTGTTTACTCCGGTTGTCGATGATTATTTCAATGGAATGCTTGTCTCTGTTCAGGTTTTGCAAAGCGTTCAGAAAGTCGCAGCTGTATTTAAAGAAGCATACAAAGATGAACCGCTGATCGAGATCGTTGAACAGAGCGAAAATATGTTGTCAGCGAATGAAATGAAAAATAGCGATCACTTGAAGATTTATGTAAATGGAAACGACCATTCATCGATCATCAGTGCGTCGTTTGACAATCTTGGAAAAGGAGCCTGCGGAGCCGCCATTCAAAATATGAATCTAATGCTAGGTTTTCCTGAAATGACAGGATTAAGATAAGGAAGGATGGAAAGGAATGAAAACACCTCAAGGGTTTCTTGCCGGAGCCTGCTGCTGCGGCATAAAAAACAACAGTACAAAAAACGATACCGCTATACTATATTCGATCGTGCCATGTCAGGTCGGAGCAGTGTATACGAAAAATTCAGTCAAAGCGGACCCTTTGCTCCTGAATAAAGAAACATTGAAGGATCATGCAGCTCAGGCTGTAATCATTAATTCAGGAAATGCGAATGCCTGCGCAGCAAACGGAATGGAAAATGCGATCAGGGAGCAAAAAGCAGCAGCAGATTTTTTAGATCTGCCATCCGATCAGGTGCTCGTTGCTTCCACCGGTGTTATTGGCGTTGAACTGCCTGTAGAGAGAATCGAGCAGAACATTAAAAAGATCGTACTTGAAGATCAGATCGATTCAGCCGCCAGAGCAATCATGACAACCGATACAGTTGAAAAAACGGCAGAAGTCAAGGTAATGATCAACAATACAGAAATTACCTTGACCGGATTGTGTAAAGGTTCAGGAATGATCCATCCAAATATGGGAACCATGCTGGCATTTATTATGACAGACTGTCGTATCGATCATCATCTTCTACAAAAAGCGCTGTTGGAAAATACTCAAAAAACATTCAATCGAGTTAGCGTGGATGGCGATACTTCTACAAATGATATGTGTATCGTTCTGGCCAATGGATTGGCAGGCAATAAAAAGATCGATACAGAAAATAAGGATTTTGAAGTGTTCAAGGCAGCCTTAAAAACTGTTATGCAGTCATTGGCGATCCAGATTGCCAAAGACGGAGAAGGTGCCAGCCGGCTTATTACGTGCAAGGTAGCTCATGCGGAAAACGAGGATCAGGCAGAAACCCTGGCAAAATCGATCGTTTCTTCCTCGTTATGCAAGGCTGCCATGTTTGGACATGATGCCAACTGGGGACGGGTATTGTGCGCGATGGGATACTCGGAAGCGCAATTTGATCCTTCCAAAGTAGATGTTTCCTTTGCTTCAAGAGCCGGGATCGTAAATGTATGCAGCAAAGGAAAAGGAATCGAATTTTCCGAAGAAACAGCTTCATCTATTTTATCAGAACCAGAAATTGAGATCCTTGTTGACCTCAACGATGGAAAAGAAGAATGTGTATGCTGGGGCTGTGATCTGACATACGACTATGTGAAGATCAATGGAGATTACCGCACATGAACCCGATCGAACAGGCAGGTATTCTGATCGAAGCGCTTCCTTATATCCGGGAATACCATGACCAGATTGTTGTGATCAAATACGGAGGCAATGCCATGATCGACGAGGATCTGAAAAAGGCAGTGATCCAGGATGTATTGCTCCTTCACTTGGTCGGCATTCATGTGGTGCTCGTACATGGAGGAGGGCCTGATATTTCAAGAATGTTAACCAAAACCAATATCCCTTCACATTTCGAAAACGGATTACGAGTTACATCACAGGAAACAATGGAAGTCGTTCAGATGGTCCTTTGCGGAAAAGTAAATAAAGATCTTGTTAATTTGTTTGACGGACTTGGTGTTGGCTTATCCGGACTGGATGGTGGGCTGTTTCGCGCCATACCGCATCAGGATGAAACAGGAACAGATTACGGTTATGTTGGAGAAATACAAAGCGTAGATCCCCAAATTGTTCTGGATGTGATCGATAAAGGGTATATTCCGGTCATTTCCAGTGTTGCGTCCGGAATGGACGAGCCATCAACGTACAATATCAATGCCGATACGGCAGCCAGCAAGCTTGCGAGCGCGCTGCATGCCAAAAAGCTTATTTTATTAACAGACGTACCAGGACTGATGGAAGATCCGAATGATCCCGAAACACTCATCAAACAGTTGAAAGTATCCGAGGTCCCGGCTCTCGTTATGTCAGGAATCATATCCGGAGGGATGATCCCAAAAGTGGATTGCTGTGTCGAAGCAGTCAGACAAGGCGTGGAACGCGCTAATATTCAGGATGGACGAATACCCCATTCTGTTCTGATCGAACTGCTCAGTGATACAGGAATCGGGACCATGTTCAGCTAACAGAAGGAGGATACCATGGAATATTCACAATTAATCAATGATGAAAAACAATATGTGATGCAGACCTATGGTCGTTTCGGGCTTGCCCTTGATCATGGAAAGGGATGCTATTTGTATGATCTGGATGGAAACGAATATCTGGATCTGACAAGCGGGATCGGAGTGAACTGTCTCGGTCACGCCCATGAACAGCTGACAAACGCCCTGCAGGCCCAGGTAGGAAAACTGATGCATGTGAGCAATCTGTATTATACCGAGCCAATGGTGACGGCCGCAAAAATGCTATGTCGATCTACCGGAATGGATAAAGCATTTTTCTCGAATTCCGGGGCTGAAGCCAATGAAGCCATGATAAAAGCAGCCAGAAAATATTCCCAGATGAAATACGGGAAGGACCGGACAAAAATACTTACGCTGAAAAATTCTTTTCATGGCCGGACGATTGCCACGCTGGAAGCAACAGGCCAGGATAAATTTCATCAGTATTTTTTTCCATTTACGAGCGGGTTTGATTATTTTGATATCAACAGCATGGAAAGCGTTAAAGAAAAAGCTGACAGGAACACTTGTGCTGTCATGCTCGAACTTATCCAGGGAGAAAGCGGAGTACGTCCTCTGGATCCAGGTTTTGTGAAAGATCTTGAATTATTTTGCAGAGAAAATGATCTTCTGCTTCTCGTTGATGAAGTGCAGACAGGAATTGGCCGCACAGGAAAACTTTTCTGTTATCAAAATTATGATATTCATCCGGATATCGTTTCTATGGCAAAAGGTCTTGGCGGGGGCGTGCCGATCGGAGGAATTCTGTGCAGCAAAAAAACATCGTCCGCATTGCAGGCAGGGGATCATGGATCCACTTTCGGGGCGAATCCTCTGGCGGCGACGAGCGCTAAAACAGTTCTTTCAATTGTCGATACGTCACAGTTTCTGGCTGATGTTCAGGAAAAAGGCCGATACTTTATGGAACAGCTGGAAACGATCAGGTCCAGCTCCATAAAAGATGTCCGCGGGATCGGACTGATGATCGGCATAGAAGTCGATGAAAGCGAAATATCGGATCTCATCCATGCATGCATGGAACGAAACCTGCTCGTACTCAAAGCAGGAACAAATACGATCCGTCTGCTGCCGCCGCTTATCATCACGAAGGATCAGATTGATTCGGCAGTTAAAACTTTGAAGGAGGTATTTGAAAATGAAACACCTGTTGAAAATGCTTGATCTCAGTACAGAGGAGATAACGCAGATCCTTGATCTGGCAGATCAGCTGAAATATGAAAAAAAGCATGGCATCGCGCATCCTTATCTGGTTGGAAAGTCCATCGGACTGATCTTCCAGAAAGCGAGCACAAGAACACGCGTATCCTTTGAAACGGGAATGAATCAGCTGGGAGGCCAGGCTCTCTTTCTTTCAGCAAGAGATCTTCAGATCGGACGCGGAGAACCGGTCCAGGATACAGCACGCGTGCTGTCCCGCTACCTGGACGGGATCATGATCCGTACATTTGATCAGAAAGAAGTAGAGGATCTTGCCGAATATGGAAGTATCCCTGTGATCAATGGCTTGACTGACTTTTCGCATCCATGCCAGGTGCTTGCGGATCTGATGACGATCCGCGAACATTACGGGTCATTAAAAGGATTAAAAATGGCTTATTTAGGTGATGGCGATAATATGGCCAATTCTCTTATTGTCGGCGGGCTGAAGACAGGGATGAGCGTATCGGTCGCGACGCCGGAACAGTATAGTCCGGATCCGCTCGTTCTTGATTTTGCTTCCCAGTACGATACATTCACCCTTACAACCGATCCTTTTGAAGCGGTCAAGGATGCGGATGTAGTCATTACCGATACATGGGCAAGTATGGGAGTGGAATCTGAAAAGGAAATCCGCCAGATTGCTTTTGCGCCGTATCAGGTGAATGACGAACTGATGTCTTATGCAAAACCGGAAGCGATGGTCATGCATTGTCTGCCTGCATATCGCGGACAGGAAATTACGGAAAAGGTCTTCGAAGAGCATGCAGATGAAATTTTTGAAGAAGCCGAAAACAGGCTGCATGCCCAGAAAGCAGTAATGGTTCTGCTGATGAAGGATTAGGAAAAGAGAACAGGTATGGCAAATCATCAATGTCATTAAGTTAGATGGATCATCGAACTTAACGTATGATATCCTTGTTAAGTTAAGCTTCAGGTCAAATGAGACCCGGAGCTTTCTTTTTTTCCGGCGCACGACGAAAAGACAATTTTTTCTTCTTAAAAAAATTGCTATTTGTCCCATTTGTGATGTAAAATATCACTGTTTTTAAGTGGCTGTTATGCCGGTCTATGCTGGAATGCATGTACTCGCTGCGCTCTCATATTCCGTTTGTAACAGCGGTCTGGTCTGATTGGGATCAGACCTTTTTTGATCCTTTCTTCCAGCTCCCTGGCTCCGATCTTTCTTTTCAGGAACTTTTTGATGTTTGTCGTTCCTATGCTGAAATTGGCTTTATATTCGTACTTCTTATCTTTCTTCTGTTCGATCGGCACCGCATGG
Source organism: Erysipelotrichaceae bacterium OPF54 (assembly GCA_022834735.1). Taxonomy (GTDB): domain Bacteria; phylum Bacillota_I; class Bacilli_A; order Erysipelotrichales; family Erysipelotrichaceae; genus Dubosiella. The sequence goes on along the minus strand of BQKD01000001.1, from coordinate 1,937,264 downwards.
ATCATCAGCGCGGCCAGATTATGGAGGGTCAGTGCACCATAGATTTCCTGGCGGATGAATTTTCTTTTCTTCGAATGAAAATCAAGCATCCCGATCGTGTATTTCAGCTTTCGGAATCCCACTTCTTCGTTCCACCGCAGATGATACAGCTCTTTCAGATCATCGAGAGAGAACTTCTCTGGCGGCAGGTTCGTTATCAGGCACTCGTATTCTCCTTTTTTCACCTCGATCCTGACGACCCGGAATTCAATTGGATATTCTTCGGCTCCGCCTTTTGGCATATATTCGAAATTGATATTCCATGCAAAATATTTGTACAGCTCAGGATGTTCTTTCACTTCATTGGTCTGTTTTCTTGTCAGGATCCGTTTGATCTTCTGATCAAATTCGCTATCCGGCAGCTCAAAAGTAGAAAGAATACCGTTCGATCGGATATCCTTGCAGCGGATCACAAACTTCTGGCCGTTCTCCATACAGAAAGCGAACAGCTCATAGTTTTCAAATCCCCGGTCGGCACAGATGATCGATCTGGCCGGATACCGATGATCACGGATCAGCCTTTTCAGAGCGGCACATTCGCCCGTCTTGCGGGACGAGTCGATCGAAACATCCAGGAAGAGATCGTTGAGACAATCATAGAGGGCGTTGAGATGAAGCTGGGAGAACGGACGTGCCGAGCCGGTCTGGCATAAGGTCTCTTCATCATCGGGGTCAAAAGGGATATTGACATCCGATCCATCCATGGCTAATACACGATATCCTTTGAGCAAAGAAGGAGAACGGGAAAAAGACATGAGATGAAGGATGTGCAGAAAAGCTTCGGGATCCAGCTTGCTGCGCTGCTGGCAGAAAGCAGAAGCGGTGACAGAGAATTTAGGATCATCAAAGAAGTTGGCAAGCTCGGTCGGCAAAGAAGCGGAACCCATCTGGATGATCAACGGAATGAGGATGTGGGCAGGGAGCTTGCGGTTTCTGGAAAAATCGGCAATGGGGTCTGACGAATAACAGGCGATATCATCGACAACGGATTGAACAGCGGATTCGAACTGACGGCGGATAGTGCATAAGGAATTATAAGATTTCATAAAAAATACCTCCTACAATTCCTTCGGATTATGAAATTAAGCGTCGAAAAAGCTTGTCAAGTGTTTTTTTACGAAATTTCGAAGATCATCTGAACAAAAAAACTCGAAAAAAAGAAGACCCTCTATTCTCATAAGAGAGTCTTCCTGAGGCGAAAATCGCCTAACTTAATGACATTGGGCAAATCATGCCTGTTTTTTTCGTCCAAGCTTTTCATTTTTTCAGTAATTTGATATGATTGTTACGATAATCAAAGGAGCTTGAATTCATGTATAAACGAGTTTTATTAAAATTGAGCGGAGAAGCCCTTTCCTCCGATGAAAACGCTCTTGAGCCAAAGGTTCTTAAGCGCCTTGCGAAAGAATTGAAAAAGGTGAAGGAAACGGGAGTGGAACTGGCAATCGTAGTCGGCGGAGGAAATTTCATCCGTGGAAAAATGATGGCGGAAATGGGAATGAACCGCTCTCAGGCAGATTATATGGGGATGCTGGGAACCGTGATCAATGCTCTGGCAGTACAGAATGCCCTTGAACAGGAAGACGTGGATACACGTGTACAGACGGCTGTAGAGATGCAGAAAGTTGCAGAACCGTATATTCTGCGGCGTGCTCTTCGTCATCTTGAAAAAGGAAGAATTGTTATTTTTGGTGCCGGGACCGGATCGCCATATTTCAGCACAGATACGACCGCAGCGCTTCGTGCATCAGAAATTGACGCGGATGTGATCCTGATGGCAAAAAACGGAGTGGACGGCGTATATGATTCCGATCCGAAAAAAAATCCGGAGGCAAAAAAATTCGATCATCTTTCCTACATGGATGTTTTGAACAAAGGACTGCAGGTCATGGATTCAACAGCGATCAGCATGTGCATGGATAACGATATCGACCTTGTCGTATTCAACATGAATGAAGAAGGAAATATTTTAAAAGCTGTTGAGCAGAAAGTAAACGGAACCGTGATTTCAAGATAATAAGGAGAAAATTATGAGTAGCGAACATTTAGAAAAAGCCGAATTAAAAATGATGGGAGCCATTGAGAATCTGGAAGAAAACCTTTCGACGATCCGTACAGGACGGGCTAATTCACAGATCCTTGATCGCGTACGTGTCGATTATTATGGTGAACCGACACCTATTAATCAGATCGCGCGTATTTCTGTAGTAGAAGGAACGCAGCTGGTAATAAAACCGTACGACCGTTCCACTGTAAAATCAATTGCTCATGCGATCCAGGCTGCAAATCTGGGATTGAATCCGCAGGCTGAAGCCGATCAGATTCGCATCCTGATACCTCAATTGACTCAGGATCGCCGTAAAGAGCTGGCCAAGGAAGCTCAGAAATATGCGGAAGAAGCAAAAGTTGCGATCCGCAATATTCGCCGCGACTGCAATGATGCACTGAAAAAAGACAAGGAAATCAGTGAAGATATTACTAAAGAATTATTGAACGATGCGCAGAAACTGACTGATAAATTCACCAAGGAAGTAGATAAGATCACTACGGATAAGAAAAACGAGATTTTAAACGTCTAGACCCAATGTTCATTGGGTTTTTTCTGTATCATGCGCAAATGAATGTAACAGAGAAGAAAAAAAGGATATTCTTAATGAGAAAGGAAAAGTATACAAATGAGTATATCGCATGAACGTATGAACATTCCTGAAACAGTTGCTATTATAATGGATGGAAATGGCCGGTGGGCCAAAAAACAGGGGCTGCCAAGAACAGCAGGCCATAAAAAAGGAGCAGACCAGATCCGGACAATTGCCCTGGAAGCGAATCGTCTGCACATTAAAAAACTCATTCTGTACGCCTTTTCCACGGAAAACTGGAAAAGACCGGAAGAAGAGATCAGTTATTTATGCAAGCTGCCCGGAATATTCTTTTCCCGATTTATTAAAGAGTTGATGGAAAAAAATATTCGGGTAACCTTTGCCGGAGAACTGGAACGTTTCCCAAAAGACACGCAGAAAGTCATCCGCAAAGCAGTTGATCAGACAAAAGGAAATACCGGACTTGAATTATGCATCGCGATCAATTACGGTTCGCGAAGAGAAATCATACTGGCGATCCAGGAATACACGCGACAAGTCGTAGAGCAGGAACGGGCCAACGATCTGAATGAAGAGGATTTTTCCCATTATTTGTTTGTTCCTGAAAATGTTGATCTGCTTATTCGAACAAGCGGAGAAGAACGCATTTCAAATTTCCTGCTCTGGCAGATCGCTTATGCAGAACTCATATTTACCCAGACTGCATGGCCTGATTTTGATGAGAAAGCTCTGGATGAATGTATCCAGGAATATAACCGCCGCGACCGCCGGTTTGGAGCAGTCAAATGAAGACCCGGATCGTGACCGCAGCTCTGATCATCCTTGTAGTAGCCATTCCGATCATTTACGGAAGCTGGCCACTCGAGCTCCTTGCCCTTTTTATCGTTTGTGCCGGGGCCTGGGAGTGGCTGCGTATCATGCCTGGGTTTGATCGATGGAAATGGCTTCTGCCTATAGAGATCGCAGCGGTTCTGGCATCACGCTTTATTCCCGCAAACTGGCTTTTTGTGTTTTTTGCCTGCATGATCCTGGGTCTATGGGCCCTGCCAGTGTTTTTTGAACAAATAAGCGTAACAGATACGTACTCCATGATCACATTTTTTGTCCTGTTCTGCCTGTTTTATATTTCTATGGGCGAGATCATCGCCAGCCATAAATATTTATGGACCATTGTTTTTGCGACATACGGCTCCGATACAGGTGCATATTTTATCGGCAGAGCTTTCGGAAAACATAAAATGAATCCGATAGTATCCCCGAAAAAAAGCTGGGAAGGGTTCTTTGGCGGAATCGTTTCAGGCTTCATTATCAGTATGATCATCAGTACTTTGTACTGGAGCAGTCTTGACATGACCGTTAATATTTTATTATGCTTGTTATGTCCTGTATTTGCGGAACTCGGAGACTTATGTTTCAGTGCCGTCAAACGGCATTATAAGATCAAGGACTTTTCCAATCTTCTTCCAGGACATGGAGGCGTATTAGATCGGGTAGATTCGCTGTTGATCAATATCCTGGTTTTTGGCGTCTTATACCATATTTTTCTAATTTAAAATTTAAAGGGGGAATTCATTTTGAATATCGTGATCGGACTGATCGCATTTTTATTCATGCTCAGCGTGATCGTGATCATACACGAGCTTGGACATTTTCTTACCGCAAAAAAATTCGGAGTTTACTGCAAGGAATTTTCGATCGGTATGGGACCTGCTATTTATCAGAAACCGGGTAAAGAAACAACCTTCTCCATTCGTGCGATTCCGTTTGGCGGTTATGTTATGATGGCCGGAGAAGAAGACGGAAGCCAGAATGAGGAAGAGGATGACTGGCTCAAAGAAGTTCCGCAGGAACGTCGTTTGAACAATATCGCGACATGGAAACAGATTGTCGTGATGGCAGCTGGTGTGTGCATGAACATTGTGCTTGCATACGCTTTGTTTGTCGGACTGGCTATGGCAAGAGGATATGTGATCGAAGATGCTAAGCCCGTTGTTTATGAAGTAGTAGACAATTCTCCGGCACAGGCAGCCGGACTGCAAAAAGATGATGAAATCGTTAAAGTAACGAATGGCAGCGAAGTGCTCGAACCGCAGCGCCAGTACGATGTGATCGAATTTATACAATACAATCCGACAGAGAGCACATATACGATCAGACGCGGCAAAGAAGAACTCGAATTGAAAATAACTCCGCGCTACAATAAGGAAACCCAGACTTATGAAATCGGATCGATCGCTACCTCGTATGCCCGACCGATCCAGTGGTATGAAAGCTTCAAAGCCGGATGGGACGATATGATCGATTCGGGAATGTCTATTTTCCGTTCTCTCGGCCAGCTCGTAAAAGGAAAAGGTTATGAAAATCTTTCCGGACCTGTCGGGATCCTGAACCTGACACAGAAAACCACTCAGCTTGGACTCATGTCGTATTTATCTTTATTCGCCCTCATCTCATTGAATATCGGCATATTTAATCTGCTGCCGATCCCGGCCCTTGATGGCGGACGCATTCTGATCCTGCTCATCGAGCGGTTGACCGGACGCAAGATCAATCAGAAAATTGTGGAAAACATTATTCTAGCAAGCTTTGTGCTTCTGATCGGGATCTTTCTTTTTGCGACATACAATGACATTATGAAAATGTTTTAGCCGAATTTTCTAATTCGGCTTTTTTTTCGGACAATAAAAAAACCGGATGTCTATCCGGATAATTTTAAAATGGTCAGGACGATGGGATTTGAACCCACGGTCTCTTGGTCCCGAACCAAGCGCTCTACCAAGCTGAGCTACGTCCTGGTATTTATTAGAATAGCACTATGAAAAGGAAAATTCAATGAAAATTGATAAAAAACGAAATTGAAAACGAAGATCTATATCAGAAACCGAAAAGAGCAAAACAAAAGACAGCGTTTTTGCTGTCTTTAAGGAAAAAGATTACATGAAATACAGGATCGCAATTAAATGGCAAAGACTCGCCATAATGATGAGAATATGCCATGTAAAGTGAAAAAAGTTCTTCTCGGGATGCGAATAAAAGAAGGTGCCGATCGTGTATAGAACGCCGCCGGCAAACAACAAAGTCAGGAATACCCAGTTTGTATCCGCAATCAGGGCCGGAAGGACAAAAATCGCAAGCCATCCCATGATCAGGTAGATCGTCATGGATAAGGCTTTATGACGTTTGCTCGAAATGCTCTTCAGCAGGATGCCTGCTAATGCCATGATCCATTCTATGATCAGGACCGTATAACCGATCCAGTTGTGCAGGATCACAAGACAGATCGGCGTATACGTACCGGCAATCGCCAGAAGGATCATGATGTGATCGAGCTTTCTGGTAACATACTTGTACATCGTATGATAAGGCATCATATGATAGAGACAGCTTCCGAAAAACATAAACATCATGCAGAAAAAGTACACAGCGATTCCTGTTGTTTCAAGAGCGCCTCCCATAAGATAGGCGCGCACGCTGTAGTAGGGGAGCGTGAACAAAAGAACAAACCCCATCACGCCATGTGAGATCGTATTGCCGATCTCTTCTCCAAACGATAACGGGAAAGGTTCTTTCATCAAATCTTTGTCTTTATTATTTTTCATAAAAGAATCATATCTTTATCAAAAAAATATTTCAAGCATCACAATATAAATAAACCCCGAAAAGCAAGTACCCATATTGTTTACAGGAATGCTATAATAAAAAAGATTGGTAGGTGAATCTATGTTTTTAAAACGCATCGAACTGCAGGGATTCAAAAGTTTTGCAGATAAAACAATCGTGCAGTTTGATCATGATATTACCGGGATCGTAGGGCCGAACGGATGCGGCAAAAGCAATATCAACGATGCGATCCGCTGGGTCCTCGGAGAACAAAGTGTCAAATCGCTGCGATCAGGTACAAATATGTCAGATATTATTTTTTCGGGAAGCGAATTCCGTAAACGAGTCAATATCGCAAAAGTGACACTCGTTTTCGATAATACGGCAAAGGTATTTGATTCTCCCTTTGAAGAAATTGAAATTACCCGAGAAATCCATCGGGCAAACAATGAAGCCGGTTATTACATAAACAAAACACCATGTCGCTTAAAAGATATTCAGGAACTCATCATGGATACCGGACTCGGAAGAGACTCGCTGAGCATTATTTCCCAGGGTAATATTTCCAGTTTTGCGGATGCCAGGCCGGAAGAAAGAAGAGGACTGTTCGAAGAAGCGGCCGGGGTAGCCAAATACAAAAAAAGAAAAAAAATATCTCTTCAGAAGCTGGAAAAAACAAAGGAAAATCTCGACAGGCTTCAGGACATCATCGATGAGCTGCAAAGACAGATCGGGCCGCTTGAAAAGCAGGCAGAAAAAGCCAGACAATATACCGCTTATAAAGATGAACTGTTTGAAATCGAAATCAGCGTGCTTGTTGAAGAAATCGAAGCACTCGATCATGCGATCAAACAGACAGAACATGAAATTGTCGCTGCAAAAGCACAGCAGATCGAACAGGAAACACGGCTCGATCAAAATGATGCCAGTATAGAAGCGCTGCGCAAAGAAAGCTATGCCCTTGATGCCAGGATCCAGGCTTTGCAGCAGCAGTATACAAAAGCAATGGAAGAAAGCGTACAGCTCGAAAAGCGAAAAGTGGAGCTTGACGAAAAAAGAAAATATACGCTGCAGGCTGCCGATCTCAAACAGAAGAAAGCCGCCCTCTTCGAAATGAAACAGGAAGCCGAGTACGAATACAATGACCGGAAAGCCCGGCTCAATGATCTGCGTACCCGCTATGCCCAGGACGCCAACGCCCTCAACCAGAAAAAGGAACAGCTTTCCGGACTGAATGAAAAGCTCATGAAAGAGCGGAATGCGTTAGGGCAGCTCGAAAACCGTCAGCATGTACTCGATAATATGATACGGCAGCCCTATCAGCATCAAGCTGGGGTGCGCACAGTAATGAATGCCCGGAAATCGCTGGAAGGTATCGAAGGAACCGTTTCGGAACTTATTGTTCCTAAACCCGACATGGCAGCAGCCGTCAGCAGCGCGCTAAGCGGAACAATGTATCAGATCATTACGAAAAACGAAGCATGTGCGCGCAATGCGATCCGGTTCCTTAAAAACAATCAGTCCGGCAGAGCCACATTTTTGCCGATGACCGTATGCGAACATCCGCGCTATCCATCCAGCCAGAATCGCGCGATCGCACAAAGCGTAAAAGGAGCGATCGGATGGGCGAATGAGGCCGTAACGTGCGCCCCCCGCTACAGCAATGTAAAGGATCGTCTGCTCGCCAATATCTTTATAACCGAAACACTTGAAAGCGCAAATGAATGCGCCAAGAGGCTTCATTACAGCACGAAGATCGTGACGATCGACGGGGACGTCGTTCATAGCGGCGGAGCAATGACCGGCGGACGAAATCGGAATCAGTCGACACCGTTGACCCTTAAGCAGGAGTATGAACAGCTGAACGGGACAATTCAAAACAAAAAAAACCAGATCGACGAGCTCGTTTTTTCTGCCGGCAGGACAGCCAGACAGATCGAAGAAGAGCAGCAGCAGCTCATTGCACAGCAGATCGAATGTGGAAAGCTCGAAAACATCACAGCCGTGAAAAAGCAGAAACTTGATTCGATCCGCGATGAATACGATCAGATTCATGTCGATGCCGATGGAATCCAGCCAGGTGAATCCGATGACAGTCTTGTCCAGCAGATCTCGGCCATGCACAGGACGATCGATGATCTCACTTCACAGATGAATGCGCTGCGCACGACACGGATGAGCAAAGGAAAAGAGCTGGAACAGCTGGAAACCGATATCCGTGCCCAGCGCCGGGAAATCAATGCGATCCTGCAGGAAATCCATAAAAATGAAATGCAGCATGCCTCTTTCAAGGCAAAACAGGAAAGCGCGCTCGAACGGCTGAATGCAGATTATCAGATGACATATGAATTTGCCTGCACGAAACGAAAAGACATTGATATCGATGCAGCAAGAGAACGTGTCCGCGAGCTGAGAAACCTGATTGCCCGGCTCGGAAATGTCAATCTTGATGCGCCAGCACAATATGACGAGATCAAGGAACGATTCGATTTCCTGACAAATCAGAAAAATGATCTGCTCGAAGCCAGCCGTCAGATCCTGGAAGCCATCGAACAAATGGATGAAACCATGACAAATCAGTTTACAGATATGTTCGATAAGATCAATACCGAACTGGATGGAGTATTCAAGTCGATGTTCGGCGGCGGCAAAGCCAGGCTTTCGATGGTCGATCCGGAAGATGTCCTGAATACCGGGATCGATATCGACGTTCAGCCGCCAGGAAAGCTCATAAAAAACATCCAGGCTTTCTCCGGCGGAGAAAAAGCATTGATCGCCATCAGTGTTTTATTCGCCATCCTGAAAGCCAGACGGATCCCGCTGTGTATTTTTGATGAAGTCGAAGCCGCACTTGATCAGGGAAATGTGGAACGGTTTGCCCGGTATCTTTCGCACTTCCGCGATCAGTCCCAGTTTATAGTTGTTACCCACCGCCCCGGGACGATGGAGCAGTGTGATGCATTGTACGGCGTAACGATGCAGCAGGACGGCGTATCGCAAATTTTGAAAGTGATGCTCAAGGATGCAGTATCATATGTACATAAGGAGGAGCAATAATGGCATTTTTTCAAAAAATAAAAGACGCCTTTGTCAAAAACAAAGACAAAGACAAGTATCTGAGCGGATTGTCCCGGTCAAAAAAGTCATTTGGTGACCGGTTAAGAGCGCTGTCCAACAATTTTCACGGTATCGATGATGAACTGCTCGAAGAAATCATGATCCTTCTGCTCGAAAGCGATGTGGGCATCCACACCGCCCAGAAAATTGTTGACGAATTCGAATCCAATGGAAAGAACATAAAAAACTACGATTCGATGGAAGATTATCTCATTTCCATTTTGTACGATTTTTATGATGTGGATAGCGATCAGCCAATCAATTATAACGAAGAGGGACCGACTGTGATCCTGATGGTCGGGGTCAATGGATCAGGAAAAACGACGACCAGCGCAAAGCTCATCGAATACTACAAGGAGCAGGGAAAAACAGTTGCGGTGGCAGCCGCCGATACATTCCGGGCAGGCGCGATCGATCAGATCGCCGAATGGGCTGAACGTCTTGATGTGCACTGTGTAAAAGGAAAGCCGGGACAGGATCCGAGCAGCGTGCTCGTCGATGCCTGCCGCTATGCAAAAGAAAACCAGATCGATATCCTCATTGCCGACACTGCAGGCCGTCTGCAGAACAAAACCAATCTGATGAAGGAACTTTCAAAAATGGTACGCGTCTGTGACCGCGAAATTCCTGGCGCCCCTCATGAAGTGTGGCTCGTCCTCGACGCAACGACCGGACAAAACGGTATTTCCCAGGCAAGAGAGTTTATGGACGCGACGAATGTGACCGGTATCATACTTACCAAAATGGACGGGACGGCAAAAGGCGGTGTTGTGATGGCTATCAGAGATCTGCTCCATCTGCCGGTACGCTTTCTCGGTCTGGGAGAAAAGCCGGCCGATCTGCGTCCGTTTGATCTGAATGCCTATTTGATCGGTATCACGAAGGGACTTGAGGATGAATAATATCGAGGCGAACGATCTGCTGGATGCTTACGGATCCCTTCTGACAGCCCGTCAGCAGGAAATCATGGATCTGTATGTGAAGGAGGATCTTTCCTACGGCGAAATCAGCGAGGAGCTGGAGATTTCCAGGGCAGCTGTCATGGACTCCGTACATAAAAGTCTCAAACTTCTGCAAAAATACGAAAAAAACATAAAATTTTTACAATTCAAAACCGATATTTATTCTATAATGAATACATCTATGACATTGGAGCAATGTAAGCGGTCTCTGAGTGAGCTGCTTGATTTAACACAGGAGGAATAAGAAACTATGTCTATTGTAATGAGTGTTAATGCCGGAAGTTCTTCATTGAAATTTCAGGTATTTGAAATGCCAAGCGAAACGGTTCTCGCAAAAGGTCTTGTTGAACGAATCGGATTAAACGATTCCGTTTTTTCGATCACAGTAGGAAATGAAAAATTCGAGGAAATCACAGACATTCCTGATCATACGGTTGCGGTACAGAAACTGATCGAAGCCCTGATCGCGCATGGCGTTGTTGAAAAACTTGAAGATATCGAAGCGGTAGGACACCGTATGGTTCATGGCGGCGAATTCTATTCGGATTCGGTAAAAGCAAGCGACGAAGCAGAAGCAAAATTTGAGGAATGCATCCCTCTTGCGCCGCTGCACAATCCGGCCGGTCTGGTAGGATACCGCTCATTCAAGGAAGCGCTTCCGAACGCAAGCCACACATTCGTGTTTGATACGGCATTTCATCAGACAATGCCGGAAGAAAATTATATTTATCCGATCCCATATAAATACTATGAGCAAGATCACATCCGCCGTTACGGTATGCACGGAACGAGCCATAAATTCCTGACAGAACGTCTTGCCCAGATCGAAGGAAAACCGGTCGACGAAATGAATATCATCACATGCCATCTCGGAAACGGCGCATCCATCACAGCGGTAAAAAATGGAAAATCACTGAAAACCTCTATGGGATTTACTCCGCTTGCCGGAGTAATGATGGGAACCCGTTCAGGAGATATCGATCCAGCGATCCTGGTGTTCCTGCAGAATAAATACGGATATACAGCAGAAGAACTCGACAATATTTTGAATAAACAGTCCGGACTTCTTGGCGTTTCCGGGATTTCCAGCGATTCACGCGATATCGAAGATGGTGTGAAAGAAGGAAATCCTCGCGCCATCCTCGCCCAGGATATTTTCGTCAGCCGCATCATTGAAACGATTGGCGGATATTTCGCTCTGATGGGCGGATGCGACGCGATCGTATTTGCTGGCGGAATCGGAGAAAACGCGATCGGATTAAGAGCGCAGATCTGCGAACGCTTAGGCTGCCTTGGTGCAGAATTTGATCCGGAAAAGAACAACTTCCGCGGCAAAGAGGCACTCATCTCCACAGATGATTCCAAAGTGGCTTTATGGGTGATCCCTACGAATGAAGAGGTCATGCTCGCACGCGATGCATACAAGGATCTCACCAATGGAAAAGCTGAATAAGATCAGACAGGCAATCGAAAACGCTGAAACGATCTGTATATTCCGTCATCAGTTTCCTGACCAGGATGCTTTTGGATCGCAGTTCGGATTAAAATATGCGCTCCAGAGCCTGTATCCGGAAAAAAAGATCTATGCAGCCGGGACAGGAAATGAGGAATATCAAACGGATGACATAAGCGATGAAACGATCCATCATTCGCTTGCCATTGTTCTGGACACCGCAAACAGTGCGAGAATGGATGATGGCAGGGCCCTGGATGCGCAGGAAATCGTTCGCATCGATCACCATGTTCCGGTAGAACAGATCGGAACGCTCGAATGGATCGATGAAAAGGCAAGTGCTACGTGCGAAATGCTAGCTCTTTATTTCAAGGCGCAGAAGCAGCGAATCGGAAAAAAAGCTGCACAGGAACTTTATGAAGGCCTGATCGCGGACAATATCCGGTTCACGACGAGCAATACCCGCCCGCAGTCATTTATGGCAGCTACGTATCTTGTGGAACAGGGAGCGGATGTGCAGAAAGCGAATGAGCACAATTATGCCATTACGTTAAAGGACTTTCGCTATGAAAATGAAGTACGCAATAAGGCCGTATATCAGGATCATGTGATGGCCTCGATCATGCAGATCGAAGACTATGCGAAACTCGATATGGAGTTTGCCCAGGCAAAGGAAAAAGTCTATGTGCTTGCCGGTATCGAAGAAGTCGATCTGTGGGCTCTGTTCACAGAAAAAGAGCCAGGCATTTATAATGCTTCTCTTCGTGCCAAGACAAAAGATGTGCGTCAGATCGCAGCCTGCTACAATGGAGGCGGACATGTGTGCGCAGCCGGGATCAAAGGCTTATCGTTGAAACAGGTCCATGAGATCATTGAGCTCTTGATAGAAGCAGCAAAATAAGTTCGGAGAATTTCCGGACTTTTTTCTTTTCCGGCACTCCATCTCTGAAGGACGCGAACGGGAGAGTGGTTCATATTGCAACCAGTATGTTTTTGGTGCTAACATAAAGTTATGATTCATTTACACACACAAAGTGCCTACTCTTTGCTGCACTCACCGATCCGAATCGAACAGCTTGTTTTGAAGGCGGCGTCCGAACATAAAAGTGCTGTCGCACTGACGGATAAGGATGTCCTTTTTGGCGTACCTTCTTTTTTAAGAGCATGCCGTGCCTGTCATATCAAACCGATCGTCGGCATGGAAATTGAAGCGAAAGAAAATGAGGAAAACTTTGGATTTGTTCTTCTGGCAAAGAATAATACCGGTCTGCAAAGTCTCTATAAACTTTCCACGATGGCAGGCAGCCGGCCTCTTGCGATTCAGGATATTGCCGAACATCAAAACGGACTGATCATTTTGAGCGCCGGCATCGATGATACGATTCAGGCAGTGCTGGAACAGGAGGACGAACAGCAGCTGAACCGTATCCTGAAACAGTTCAAGGAAATTTTCGATACCTTCTATATTTCGATTGCCATGAATGATTCCAGATACCGGGCCCGTCTCAATATCCTGCTCAAGGAATGCGCGGCAAGGCTGGATATTCCTACGACCGCATTGTCCCGTGTTCTTTATCTCAATGAAGAAGAAGTAAACGATCTGAAAGTATTGCGCGCTATCGACAAGCAGACCAGTATCGAAGATCCGACGCTGAATGTTTCATACGGCCGTTTTTTCAGGACAGATGAGCAGATGGCTTCGTTGTATGATGCCCAGGATCTTGAGGAAAGCGAACGAATAGCTGGAATGTGCAGCTTGACAGAGCCATTTGAACAGAGCACTCTTCCATCCTTTGAAAACAAGCTCGGTATTGATTCAAGAACATATCTGATCAAGCTCTGCAAAGCCGGACTGCACAAACGCATGAACGGACAGATCGATGAAGCCTATGTCCGCCGGCTTGAATATGAACTGGAAATCATTACCCGGATGGGGTTTACCGATTATTTTCTGATCGTATATGACATGATCCGTTATGCGCGCAGCCATGATATCCTCGTCGGACCGGGGCGCGGGAGCGCAGCTGGTTCGCTCGTGGCTTATTGTCTGGGCATAACCCATATCGATCCGATCGAGAACAATCTGCTGTTTGAACGTTTCCTCAATCCGGACCGGATCAGCATGCCCGATATCGATACCGATTTTCCGGATGATCGAAGAGAGGATATCATTCGCTATCTGACCGAGAAATACGGTCATGAACACGTTTCGCAGATCATTGCTTTTTCCAACCTGAAGGCCAAGCAGGTGCTTCGCGATGTCGGGAAGGCATTCGGTTATCCGGCAAGGGAAATTGATCAGATCACCAAGCTCATCCCTTCTATCCAGGGTATTCCGATGACGCTTCGCGCAGCTTATGAAGGCGTTCCTGCATTCAGGAAACTCGTTAACTCCCATTCCAAATGGCAGAAGCTGTATGAGCAGTCGCTGCGGCTCGAAGGTCTGCCGCGCCATACGACCGTCCACGCCGCAGGTATCGTGCTCAGCAGCCGCCCGATCGTGGAAGTGTGCCCGCTGAAAAATGTAGATAGTCTTCTTGAAGCATGTCAGTACACCATGGAAAATCTTGAACCCCTCGGGCTCATCAAAATGGATGTCCTTGCTCTGCGCAATCTTACAACGATCAAACGGATCCTGGACAATATAAAAAAAGATCACGGAACGCAGATCGATATTTTCAAGATCAGAAAAGATGACAGAAAAACTTATGAGCTGCTCAGCCAGGGCGACACCGTCGGCGTTTTCCAGTTTGAAGGCGACGGGATCAAATCTCTTCTTAAAAAAGTAAGACCTCATACTTTTGCTGACATATCTGTTACTCTTGCTTTGTATCGCCCCGGACCGATGGAAAATATCCCTCTGTATTTGCGTCAGAGACAGGATCCGCAGTCCATTCACTATCTGCATCCGGCATTGAAGCCGATCCTGCAGGAAACATACGGGGTCATGATCTATCAGGAGCAGATCATGCAGATCGCTCAGGTCATAGGTAAAATGACTCTTTCGCAGGCCGATACGCTGCGAAAAGCGATGTCCAAAAAGAAAAAAGACGTCATGGATTCCTACAGGCAGACTTTTATTGCCGGCGCCTTGTCTCAGGGGATCAGCGAAGCGGTTGCTCAAAAGATCTTTGCGCAGATGGAACAGTTCGCCAAATACGGATTCAATAAATCTCATTCCTACGCCTATTCGAGCCTGGCCTATATCATGGCGTATTTAAAAGCGAATTTTCCGCTGTATTTTTATCAGAGCCTGCTTGACAGCGTAACCGGCTCAGCCGAAAAAAGCGCGGAATATATATTTGAATGCACCAAACGAAAAGTAAATATCCTGCCTGTCAGCATCGTTCATTCAACCGGTTCCTATGAAATCGAAGAAAACGGATTGAGGATGCCGTTTCAGGCCATCAAGGGAATCGGCAAAAGCATTTATTCGAAAATTCTTTCGGAACGCGGCAAAGAGCCATTCAAGGATCTGTTCGAATGCATGAGCAGGCTCCAGGCCGCCAAGGTGGGAGAAAATACGATCCTTTCCCTGATCGATGCAGGCGCATTTGATGAATTCGGGATCAACCGGATCACGTTAAGAGAAAATCTTGCCCAGATCCGTAATTATGCCAGCATCGTACAGGTGGAAGAAGCGGATACGATCCACTTTGATTTTTCTCTTGCTTCCAGACCAAGACTGATGCGGTACGAAGAAAAATCCTTCGAAAGAGCGCAGCGCGAAAAGAGCGTGTATGGCTTTTATCTGAGCGAGCATCCGATCCGGACATTGCGGATCAAACGATATGGTCAGGTGGCGACCCTGGCAGATATCGAAGATCAGCTAGGGTATGTCAGAGTGCTCGTACGGATCGTGCGTGTTAAGCCTCATAAGACGAAAAGAGGCGACATGATGGCATTCGTCAATATCGAAGATGAAACAAAAACGAGCGAAGCCGTGATCATGCCAAGACAGTATGAACCGAACAAGGAGGCGCTCAAGGCAGGGGCCCTCGTGCTGATCGAAGGTCGGAAAGAAAAAGAAGAGTCGATCCTGGCCAACAAACTGACATTTATCGATCTGGATGAATTTGCGTGAGAAAACATATTTAGCTCTTGCATCCGGGATCGAAATCGCATATAATACTTTCGTTGCAGACTGTTGAAGGTATTGCAGCCGCCCAGAAAAGGTTCAAGTCGAGCAATCGCACCTTGATGGCGAGTCTCAGATTAGAAATGACAGGAGGTGCACGTAATGTACGCAATTATTGAAACAGGCGGAAAGCAGATCAAAGTAGAAAAAGATAGCGTGATCTTTGTTGAGAAAATTGATGCCAGCGAAGGAGACACTGTAGAATTCGATAAAGTTCTGTTTGCGGATGGTAAGATCGGTCATCCTTTCGTTGAAGGCGCAAAGGTAACCGGAGTAGTTGAAAAACAGGGAAAAGGCAAGAAAATCACTATTGTCAAATATAAACCTAAAAAATCATCAACTCGTCGTAAACAGGGACACCGTCAGCCTTATACTCGTATTAAGATCGAAACGATCGAGGCTTAATCATGATCCAGGTTCGTATATCCGCAGATCATAAGGATATACAGAAGTTCGACATGAAAGGTCATGCGCTGTATGCAGCGTATGGTCAGGATGTGGTGTGTGCCGGAGCTTCGGCCGTCATCATTGGCGGGATGAATGCGCTGGATGAATTGTGCAGGGACTGCTGTTCGTTCATAGTTTCAGAAAACCGCATCCAGATTATTGTTGAAAAGTCAGATGACTCCGTTCAGCTTGTTCTTTCAGTGATCGAAAAACAGCTTCTAACGATTCAGGAGTCGTACCCCAAACATATTCAGATCACTAGGAAAGAGGTGTAATCATGCGTTTTACATTAGATATTCAGTTTTTTGCTTCTAAAAAGGGAGTAGGTTCTACAAAGAACGGCCGTGATTCTCATTCTAAACGTCTTGGCGCGAAACTGGCAGATGGTCAGAAATGCCATGCAGGAAGTATTATTTACCGTCAGCGCGGAACAAAAATTCATCCGGGCAAAAACGTTGGACGCGGTGGAGATGACACATTGTTCGCTACAGTGAACGGTGTTGTAAAATACGAACGTTTAGGCAAGAACAAAAAACAGGTTTCTGTTTATCCTGAAGCTTAATGAAGGAATAGTTCGGATCGGCGATCCGGACTTTTTTTCTGAGAAAGGGGCCAGAGAGTTCGTTTTTCAAGAAAGACAAAGTATAATAAAAATAAATGGAGGAATTCCAATGTTTGTAGATCAAGTAAAAGTATTCATTAAAGCGGGCAACGGAGGCGACGGGATCGTCAGCTTCCGTCATGAAAAATATGTAGCGTACGGCGGTCCGTTCGGAGGTGACGGGGGCAAAGGCGGCGATGTCATCTTTGAAGCCGATCCGGGCATGACGACACTTCTCGACCTGCGCTATCATCGCAGACTGATTGCGCAAAATGGCGAAAAAGGGAAGAACAAGCGCATGCATGGAGCCAACGGCGACAATAAGATCGTCAAGGTGCCGCTCGGAACGATCGTGAAACGCGCAGACGACGGGATGATCGTTGCTGATCTGACCGAACCATGGCAGCAGCAGGTCGTTGCGAAGGGAGGCCGCGGAGGCAGAGGAAACTGCCATTTCAAATCGGCGCGCAATACAGCGCCGAAATATGCCGAAAGCGGCAAGGAAGGCGAGGAATACGATGCCGTCGTTGAATTAAGGACCCTTGCGGATGTCGGCCTGGTCGGATTCCCGAGCGTGGGAAAATCGACGTTCCTTGAAGCTGTGACGCGTGCCAGGCCCGAAATCGGCGATTATCCGTTTACGACCATTACTCCGAATGTCGGTGTTGTCCAGACAAAAGACGGACGAAGCTTCATTCTGGCCGATCTGCCAGGTCTCATCGAGGGCGCGAGCGAAGGAAAAGGGCTCGGCCACCAGTTCCTGAAACATATCGAACGCTGCCGCGTCATAATCCATGTGCTCGATATGGGCGGTGAAGAAGGACGAGACCCGGTACAGGATTACAAGATCATTAATGATGAGCTGAAAAACTATCAGCTCCGGCTGCTCGAACGTCCGCAGATCGTTGTCGCGAACAAAATGGATCTGGAACATGCAGAAGAAAATCTGGAGCGGTTCAAGGAAGCGTATCCGGATGTTCCTGTGTATGAAACCACGACGATCATCCATGAAGGACTGGATCCTGTGCTGCGCAAAGCAGCCGACCTGCTTATGACCACGCCGGCATTCCCGCTCGAAACCGGACAGAATCACGAAAGCGGTGTCGTATACAAATTTGAAGAAAAGAAAAAGGATGTACAGATCACAGAGCTTGAGCCTCATATCTGGGAAGTAAGCGGTCCGAAAATTGATAAATCATTCGATATCAATAAGCTCAATACTGAAGAAGACTACTACTTGTTTGCGAATAAAATGCGGTATATGGGCATTGACCGTATGCTTCGTGAAGCGGGAGTTCAGGATGGAGATACAGTACGCATCAACGGATTTGAATTTGAATTTATAGAAAATTAGGAAAGGAAACTTATGATTCACGTATTTTTTTCAGAAGGAGCTGCCGGAATCATGAAGCTTCACCAGGAGGCAGGAAAGATCGATCCCGAGGACAAGATCCTGACCCTGGCATTCATGCTTGATCAGGGCGATATTAATGAATCCTATGACTCGACGTACCGGCTTGATCTGATATACAAGATGTATACGCAGAACGGACAGATCCATGACACCGATCAGCTCAGGGAAGCCATCTACTCGTATGTGGATAATGTTCATACATTGATCGAGGGAGCGCAATCCGGCGAGCCGATCTGCATCTATTCGGAGAATTCGCCCGGCGATGTATCTGGCTTTATTTTCGTCTGCTCGCTGCTCGATCCTTATGATATCGGCGTACAGTATGTGGAGCTGCCGCAGATTGTACATAATCCGGACTATACGACGATGTTCCCCTCTCTGGAAAACATCCTGTATCAGTATTTAGATTATGTTCTTTCCCTCAAGGTGGAGGTTCCCTATTTTGACGTCAATTTCTATGCCACCGTCTGGGAGGCTCTGCGTATCGAAAACAGTCCGTTAAGAGCTGTTGTCAACGGTCAGCTGATGTCTGTCAGCGACGACATTTATGATGTCCTGATCCTTAACCGGTTTGAAGTCAGCAAGCTGGAAAGCCGCGCGATCGGCGAGATCATCGGCATCTATCAGCAGAAGCTTAGCGACTATCTTCTGGCCGACCGGATCCAGAAACTTATTGAAAAAGATGCTCTGACCGTGCTTGAAGACAATGAGCTTCCATACAACCGGCTGCTCATCAAAACGAATTAGCTAGACAGACCGTGCATATCGCTCAAGAGCCGCACGGTCTTTTATTATGACCTTGCGGTAGGAAAGACGGATCAGATCAAGGTGTTCAAGCTCATGCAAAGCCCGCGTAACCGTGACCCGCTGCAAAGCACAGCAGTCGGCAATATCCTGATGGGAATAAGGAATGGAATGGAGGGTCGTGCCGAGCGACGGATCGGGAGCACCGGAAATATCGAGCAGAAAATCGGCAATCCGTTTTTTGGCATCCATTAATGTTAAACGCCGGATATGTTTGGCAAGCGCATCGACTGAACGCGAGAGCAGATTGATGATATCGATCGCCAGATCGGTACTTTCCTTGAGCAGTGGAAGGATACTGGCCAGGGAAAGCTCGACCACGACGGCTTCGGTGACCGCGTCGATCGAAGTGCTCCTGGCTGTTTCAAGAAAAGGATCGGTCGTGCCGAACAGGCGTCCCGGACCGATAACTTCGTATGTAAACTCCCTTCCATTTTCATCGATCGAATAGGCTCTCACTCTGCCTTTTTTGATATAGAAAAATGTATTGCCGGCGTCCTGTTCGAAATAAATTGTCTGTCCGGGCGCAAAAGTATGGATACTTCCGGCATTTTCAAGAAGCCTGGCGGATGTGTCGTTGATCAGTGCTGTTTTCATACTTAAATTGAATCAGATTGTAGTCTGTACTACAATTATTTTTTTTAAAATATTTATAATAAACGATGCAGGGAGGAAAGGATTATGAAAAATATCCAGATGATCGTACGTATTTTATTAGGAAACCTTTTAATGGCTGTGGCTGTCAACATGCTGATCGTGCCTTCTCAGTTTATTGCCGGAGGATCGACCGGTTTTGCGCTGATCATCATGCATTTTATCGATATTCCTTATTCACTGATCGTGACAGGATTGAATGTAGTAATGTTTTTGATCGGTTTTGCATTTCTGGGAAAGAAGTTTGCGCTGACAACTTTGATCTCTACGATCATATATCCGCTCTTTATTTCCGCAACCGGCTTTCTGGAGACCGCTCATCTGGTCAGCGATCCGCTCATTGCCGCCATCATGGCCGGTGTGCTCATGGGCTGCGGCCTGGGCCTGGTGATCCAGTCCGGCGCCAGTACCGGAGGGCTCGATATTCCGCCGATCATTTTGCAGCGAAAGCTTGGCTGGAATGTATCGGTCACGATGAATATCATGGATCTGTTTATTCTCGCGTACCAGATCACGTATTCGGGCTCGGAACAGATCATCTGCGGCCTGACGCTCGTTTTTGTAACCTATTTTATTATGAATCAGGTCATGACGTCCGGCCGCGCTGCATTCCAGCTCATGATCATGAGCAATGAAACAGAAAAGATCCGCGAACTGTTCATTCATGTTCTCGACAAGGGGGCGACGCTGTTCCTGATCGAAGGCGGCTATGAACAAAAAGAAAAGAAAGCGGTGTGCGCGCTGGTAGAGCGAAGAGAACTGTATGCAGTCCAGAAAGAGATCTACGATGTGGATCCGAATGCGTTCGTTATTATTTCGAAAGTGTCTGAAGTGCACGGGCTCGGGTTCAAGCCACTGGCCCGCAAACCGGAAATTTTCGGATAAAAAAGAAAAGGGAAATCCCGACTGATTCCTTTGTTGAAACGATTGCATTCGTCCGCTCAATCCTTTACTCTATAAAGAGAATCAGGTGAAAACAATGAAACTATTAACATGGAACGTGAACGGTATCCGTGCCGTTCAGAAAAAAGGATTTAATGAAAGGATCCGTCAGATCGATGCAGATTTCGTATGTCTGCAGGAAACAAAGGCACAGCCCGACCAGATCGATGTAGAAGGGCTTTATCCCTATGTATATATGAATTGTGCCGAGAAAAAAGGATACAGCGGAACGCTGATCATGACAAAAACCGAACCGGAAAAGGTAACGTACGGAATCAACATGCCCGAACACGACAAGGAGGGGCGAGTCCTGACACTGGAATATGACCGGTTTTATGTAGTCGATGTGTATACGCCGAATTCAGGCGAAGGACTCAAACGGCTCGATTACAGGATGGAGTGGGACAAGGCTTTCGGCCGTTATATTGCTTCTCTTGATAAGCCGGTCCTGCTTTGCGGAGATTTTAATGTCGCCAATCAGAATATCGATATCTATGATCCGCTCGCGCTGGCTGGCGCTACCGGCTTCACCAATGAAGAACGCAAAGGGTTCCGCAAAAACCTGCTTTCCCGTCTCGTGGATGCTTACCGTGTTATTCATCCGGCAGATCAAACCTATACGTGGTGGTCTTATGTGGAACGGGGAAGAGAGCAGGGAAAAGGCTGGCGAATTGATTACTGGCTTGTGTCTCCTTCGCTCAAAAGCCGGATCGAGGATGTCCAGATCCTGGACCAGGTGCAGGGAAGCGATCATTGTCCGGTTCTGCTTACAATGAAAAATCTGTGATTTTCATAGATTTTTTTTGTGTTATTCAGAATATTTTGTATAATAAAAAGAGATAAAGGAGTAATATTATGATTGCATATGTTGAAGGGACTGTGCGGATCATCCGTCCGTCTTCGCTGGTGATCGATGTGGCAGGGATCGGTTACGAAGTGTTTGTGAGCGATCCTTACAAATACAAAAGCGGCAGGCTCGTTTTTTTATATACGTATCATCAGATCCGGGAGGATTCTCAGATCCTGTTTGGTTTTGATGAGGAAATCGACTATGAGATCTTTATCAAACTGCTGAACGTCAAAGGAATCGGAGCAAAAACCGCGATGGCCATGCTGGCCAGGACACCAGGCAAAGAAATTGCGCAGGCCGTGCAGGAAGGCAATGTCAAACTGCTCAAGAGCATGCCGGGGATCGGACCGAAAAGCGCAAGCCAGATCGTGCTTGATCTGCAGGGAAAGCTCGTTTCCTATATGCAGCCTGAAGAGGTGGAGACCGATCCGGTATGGCAGCAGACAAAGGAAGCGCTCGAAGCGCTCGGATATAATCCGAAAACGATACAATCCATAAAAAAAGAGCTTCAGGAAAAAGAGTATGACGGTGTCGACACGATGCTTCGTCATGCGCTGATGCTCATGGCACAACGAAAGGAACGATAAAAAATGGAAGAAAGGACGATGGATCCTCAGGAGCAGAGCGGCGATCTTTTCGAGATCACGCTGCGGCCTGCTTCTCTGGATGAATATATCGGGCAGAACAAGCTCAAGGAAAACCTGAAGGTGTTCATTCATGCCGCAAGAGCGCGCAGCGAAGCGCTGGATCATGTTCTCCTGTACGGACCTCCGGGACTCGGGAAAACGACGCTGGCATATATTCTTGCACATGAAATGGGCGGAAATCTCAAGACGGCCAGCGGACCTTCGATCGAAAAAAGCGGTGATCTTGCGGCGGTGCTGTCTACTCTTGAGCCGGGAGATGTCCTGTTCATCGATGAAATTCACAGACTGCCTAAACAAGTCGAGGAGGTGCTTTATCCAGCGATGGAGGACTACTGTCTCGATATTGTGGTGGGCAAGGATACCGGATCCGTGCACAGCATAAGGCTGTCCCTGCCTCCTTTTACGCTGGTAGGAGCTACGACAAGGGCGGGGGACCTGAGCGCTCCGCTGCGGGATCGTTTCGGGATCGTGGATCAGCTGGAATATTACGAGCTGCCTGATCTGAAGCGGATCGTAGCCAGGACTTCCAGGGTCATGCACACACCGACCGAGGAGGAAGCGATGCTCGAGATCGCGCGCCGTTCGCGCGGGACGCCCCGGATCGCGAACAGGCTTTTCCGGCGCGTACGGGATTTTGCGCAGGTATATAATGAAGGTGTCATTTCTCTGGATGTAGCCAGAGATGCCCTGGACCGGCTCAATGTCGATCATCTTGGTCTGGATGCGGTCGATCACAAATATCTGTTAGGTATCATTGAGCGTTTCAAAGGGGGACCGGTCGGTCTCGAGGCGCTGGCTTCGAGCATCGGCGAAGATCCCGTGACGATCGAGGATATGTACGAACCGTATCTTCTCCAGATCGGATTTATCAACAGGACGCCGAAAGGACGGATCGCTACGGAGAAAGCCTACCGTCATTTCGGGCTGGCTATGGAAGAAAAATAATTCGGGAAACAGAAATTCTGTTTCCTTTTTTTATGTTTGAAGTATAATTGACACTATGGAAAGTTTGACACCTTTGGCAAAAGCCATTTTAGAAACGCTGGAACCGGATCCGGCAAAACAGGAGCAGTGGCTCATCCATGCGCCGCTGTTTCCACCAGGAAAAAATCCGGAAATGGAAGCATTTAAGGATGCGATCGATGATGTCAAACAAACCGGCGGCAAGGTTTTTGTTGCCGGCGATTACGACTGTGGTGCGACACGTTTCCGGGAGAGATAAAAACCTGGACGCAGCCGTCAGGCTGAAGAACTGTATCGCTGAACGAAAGAAATGACGGGGCAGCCCCCGGAAGCTTTCTCGATAATACTCCGGCCTGCGTCTGACTTTTGCTGGAAGTCAGAGGTGGGAAGCCCGGTGAAGACGGCACGATGCATGATGCGGATATGCCGGTCGTCCATAAACTGTCTATGATGAGAATGATATGATCTGACGAACCTGCGAACAAAAGGAACCGGGACATGAGGTTTAGTAAAAGCGCAGTTATGAAACACCTTGCGGCAGCATTGTGCCGGCAGGTGTTCCGGCCCTGGCAGGCATCTAAGGACAGCATGAAAGGATAAGCGATACGGAACGTGGAAAGCTGGATACGTACGGCCTCAGCAGGCAATGGTACGGCTGGACATAAAAGAGCTGATCTATAAATCCATTTGATCCAGTGAGAGCGATGTCATGGTACCGGTGAAGCAGATCGAAAGATCTGAAGAGGGACGGGCATTAGTCAGGCGCAAGCCTGATGGAGCGCCGTGTGCGGTGAAAGCCGCATGCACGGTGCGGAGCGGGGGAAAAGGCGGAGAATGATCAAAGCCTTACCTATCGCTATACGGAATTATGGCAACATCGATCATGGTAGGCGGATTGCAGGCATACGGCATAGAAACAGGATTTTATATCCCTGATCGTATAAAGGAAGGATACGGTCTTCAGCCGCATACCGTACAGCTCGCTTATGAAAAAGGATATAGAACGATCGTGACGGTCGATAATGGCGTGAAAGCAAAAGAAGCCCTCGAGCTGGCACAGACACTAGGCATGACGACCATCGTAACGGATCATCATGTCATCGAAGAGGACGTCAACTGCGATATTCTTGTTCACCCGTCGCTGCTCGAGGACGAATTTTCAGGACTCTGCGGCGCAGGCGTAGCGTATGAATGCATGCGTGTCCTTGGCGTCGCCAGCGACTACCACCTGATGATGGCGGCTGTCGCTTCGATTGGCGATGTGATGCCTGTCACGAAACAGACAAGATGCATCATTCAGCATGGGATCAGGCTGCTGAACGAGAAAAAGGAAATTCATCTTTCCGGCTTTATCAAGGATCAGCATGTAACAGAAACGACCATCGCCTTTCAGGTCGTTCCCAAGATCAATTCGATCGGGAGGCTGTCGAACATGGCCAATGCGAACAATGTGGTGCGGTACATGCTTTCGGAAGATAGAGATGAAATTATAAAGCTGGCCGGACAGATCGAGCAGATCAATGAGCGCAGAAAAGTGATTTCTGCTCAGATGAGCGATCAGGCTCTGCGGATGCTTGATCGCCGAAAAGCGGTCCATCTGATCATGTCGCCAGGATTTCACGAAGGGATCATCGGTCTCGTGGCAGGAAAGATATGCAATGAGACGAACAGACCGACGATCGTGGCGGCAAAAAACGTCAATGGCTACAAAATGAGCATGAGAGCGCCGAAAGGATTCGACTGTCTGGAATTTCTGAAGGATTTTCCTTCGTTTTCAGCGATCGGAGGACATACCCAGGTAGCCGGTTTCTCGATCGATCTGGCAGATTATGCTTCCTTCGAACGATATGTGGAAACGAGGGCGAATACGTATGAATGGAGGGAGGCTGAGCCAGACCACGAACTGCTGATCGACGAAAGCGACATCAATGTGGCGGCAATCGAAAGCCTTGATATCCTGCGTCCGTTCGGACCAGGTTTTGAAATGCCGGTCATGATCCTGGAAAATCCGTCGATCAAAAATCTGTATGATTTTCAGAATGCCAGACATCGCCGCTACACTTTGAGCAGCGGAGCATGCTGTATGCGGTTCAATCAGCCGGGGGATGAGATCCAGAAAAGTGTAAACAGGATCCAGAGCTTTGAGGGCGAACTGCAGGTAAGCGAGTACCGCGGGCGCAAACAGGCGAATTTTATGATTGAAAAAATCACTTATCAATAAGATAATTTAAGTATTGCAGAAAGAGGACAAAATCAATGAATATAAAAGACTATATCGAATCTATTCCGGATTTTCCAAAAAAAGGAATCATGTTCCGCGATATCACTCCAATCCTGGAGAGCCCGGAAGCCATGCATTATGTAACAAAGGAGATCGCAAAGTTTGCGGAAACGACAAAAGCGAATCTGATCATTGCACCGGAAGCCAGAGGATTCTTTTTCGGGATCCCGGCAGCAATGGAAGCCAATATCGGGTTTGCGCCAGTCAGAAAACCAGGCAAGCTGCCGCGCGAAACGATCAGCGTAAAATACGATCTCGAATACGGAACGGATGAACTTCAGATCCATGTTGACGCGATCAAGGAAGGCGACCGCGTACTGATCGTTGATGATCTGCTTGCGACCGGAGGAACGGTCGAAGCGATCGTTAAGCTGGTCGAATCGAGAAAAGCCGAGGTGGCTGGCATCGCTTTTGTGATCGAGCTTGACGATCTGAAAGGAAGAGAGCGTTTCGGCGACATTCCTGTTTTATCTTTAACACACTACGAAGGAGAATAAACCACGGCGAAAGGGGGAATTGGATGTCGGTAAAAAATGAAGTTACGTTTGATGAATGCATGGCGAATGTTCAAACGTACATCAAAAGACCGGAAAATCTTGATCTCATCAACAAGGCGTATGAATTTGCGCATATTCATCATAAGGGGCAGTTTCGCAAAAACGGCGCACCGTACGAAGTCCATGTGATCCAGGTCGCCAATACGCTGGCTGATCTGCACTGCGGTCCGAAAACGATAGCGGCCGGTCTGCTTCATGATACAGTAGAAGACTGCGAAGGGGTCGACCACGATACGATCGTCGAGAATTTCGGCGAGGAAATCGCCATGCTTGTCGATGCCGTGACCAAGATCAAAGCCATCAAATTCAAGGATGAAAAAGAATATCTGGCAAGCAATCACCGCAAGCTTTTCATAGCGCTCGCAAAGGATGTCCGTGTTATTCTGATCAAACTGGCCGACCGCCTGCACAATATGCGTACTCTTGAATTTATGCGGCCGGAAAAACAGAAGAAGATCGCTTCGGAAACGCTGGCTGTGTACGCTCCGATCGCCCATCGCCTCGGTATTTCCCAGGTCAAGAACGAACTGGAAGACCTTTCGTTTAAATATTTGTACCCTGAAAAATACGAACAGATCAAGGTGCTTGTCCGGCAGCGCGAAAGCGACCGCAATGAACAAGTGCAGAATATGATCCACGATATCGAACAGATCCTGAAAACCTATAAGATCCCTTACCGCATTTTCGGCCGGTCAAAGCATTTCTATAGCATTTACAAAAAAATGAAAACCAAGAACAAGCGGTTCGAGGAAATTCTGGATCTGCTCGCGATCCGGATCGTAACCGATTCAGAAGTGCACTGCTATGAGATCCTTGGATATATCCATGCCAAATACCGTCCGATCCCGGGCCGTTTCAAGGATTATATCGCCATGCCGAAAGCCAATATGTATCAATCGCTGCATACCACGATCGTCGATCCGGAAAATGGGCATATATTCGAGATCCAGATCCGGACAGAACAAATGGATGCAGTCGCTGAACGCGGTGTAGCCGCGCACTGGAAATACAAGGAGCGTCCAGGCGCTTCAGCCGAGATCCAGCAGAAGGAGATTGAAGACAAGCTTTCCTGGTTCCGTGATTTTTCAATGATGACGGATGAAGAAAGCGAAGATCCGCTTGAGTATATGAATGTGCTTCAGAAAGATATTTTTGAAGCCAACGTGTACTGTATGTCGCCAAGAGGCAAGATCATAGCTCTGCCTCCCGGCTCGACCCCGATCGATTTTGCGTACAGGATCCATACCGAGGTCGGCCATAAAACCGTAGGAGCTACTGTAAACGGAGCCATCGTGCCGCTCAATACGGAGCTGAAGACCGGCGATGTCGTTGACATCCTGACAAGCAACAATTCCAATGGACCGAGCAAGGACTGGATCAAGATCGTAAAATCGGGCCATGCAAGAAACAAGATCCGCGCCTTCCTGCAGAAACAGGAACATCAGAACCGCAAGGAACTGATCAAAAAGGGAGAGCACGATCTGGCCCAGGAATTCAAACGGCTCGAGCTTGACGATTCTCTTCGCTCCCAGAAGCGTATGGAATCGATTTTACAATCGCTATCCTTCAAAACCGTCGATGATCTGTATGTAGCGATTGCCAACCGGCGCATCTCTCTTCAGTCGATCGTAGACCGGCTTGCCAAGAACCGAAACACATCGCTAAGCGATGAAGATATCGTAAAGATCATCAATAAATCCGCGCCGAGGACCCAGAAATCGAGCGGATGCGGAGTCGTGGTGCCGGGAATCGATACGATCGCGGTTTCTCTTGCCAACTGCTGTTCGCCTATCCCGGGCGATCCGATCACAGGCTATATTTCCAAAGGGCAGGGAGTCAAGGTGCATCGGCAGGACTGTCCCAATATCATTCATGAGACGAAACGGCTGATCCCGGTCGCCTGGGATGATAATCTGGAAGAAAAGATCTATGAAGTCAAGCTGGTCATCTACTCGGACGACCGCAATTATCTGCTTAGCGATATCGTCACGATGCTTCAGCAGTCGAATGCCATGTTAAAACAGGTGGATTCCTCGGTGGACGACAATCATCTGACCGCAACGACCAAACTGACTGTCGGAGTAAAAAATGCCGATCATCTGCAGGTCATTATCGCCAATTTGAAGAAGGTCCGTTCAGTCAACGAGATCATTCGTACGATTCAGTAATCGAAAAAGGAGCTGTTGACTCTAAAGCTGAATGTGTGCTTTAGAAGAATAGCTCCTTTTTGATATCTGTTGTGTACAACTGGTGCGATTGAACGATCAGTACAGCCCAAGATTTTTTTTGATCTCGATCCAGATGAAGAGAAGACGGGAAACGATTTCCCGGGAAATATGTCTTGGCTTATGATCCGGATATGTACAGGCACTGTATGTGCTGAAAAAATCACGCGCCATCGCGCACGCTCTTGGCGCGTGCAGCGAAGAAGTAATGATAAGGAGGGGGACATCACCGATCATTTCCCTGGCATATTTCAGATTTTCATACGTATTGCGTGCTTTGGTTTCGGTAAGGATCGGCATAGCGCAGCGCTCATCGATGTATTCCTTCATAACAAGCGCTTCTGTAAACTCATTCTTTACATTCGAACCGCTGATGATCAATTGATTAAAGGCATGCTCCTTCCATGCCTCCATTGCAGTCTGACAACGAAGGATCTGTGATGTGGACATGGTTCCGTCATCATGGCTCGGACATCCTAGGAGCAGGGCATAAGGATAGCGGGCGGCGCGTTTCGGGATCCCGGGAACAAAATAACGGTAGAATAAAAAGAGAAGAGCAGCAACTGCAATGATCCATAATATGAGCTTATTCAACATAAACGGTATCCTTTATATCATGAGGCATGACACTTTCATACAGCCGCTTTGTCCTTAAATGGACTTTCTGCAGAAATGCGGGCAGTGCCGAAAACTTTGAATAGACAACGCTTTCCTTTTTGATCGAGTTCAAATAGGCGCGTCCGGTCTGGTTCATAGCGAGCAGGATCGAGCAGTGCAGACAATCGTTCCTTTTCATTTCCTCTTTTGTGATCTGCAGCATGATAAAAAGACAGGTACGCTGGATCCGGGCACGTGTATACGTTTTGGAAACCGATGCCTCTAAAAACTTATCCCACGTCCGGTATCTGGACGCATTTTTGATCAGACGGTATTCGATTCCTTCATTGACCAGATGATAACCGGCAAGCGTGTCCGGACTGCTCATGAGCAGGAAAGTACGCAGATAAGGATAATAGGAGTTCCAGTTCTGCTGCTCAATAAAATGATCCGATAAAAACTCCTCGCTCGCGCCCGCAAAGTAATCGGAGCGGGTACGGGTAGCGCTTTTAAAGGACGGGCTGCGCTGGATACACAGAGGAGCGATCCCATATTGCCGCGCATAATCAATGTACTGCATCCCCAGGATATCGTTGGGGCCGATGGCTGAGGCGATATTGGCCTGCCAGGAACGTGAAGGATCGGTCTGGACGCTTTTTGCGGATTCGAGCAGCTGTTCGAGCGCCGCAATATCATTGGTTTCGGATCCGAAAACGATGCAGTCTACTTTTAGATTGGCAAGCGTTTCGATCGCATACCGGGCAAAGCGGTCGGCACTCTGGGCTGCATAAACCGCCGGAAGCTCTACGACCAGATCGACACCATAGCGGACGGCAAGCATGGATTTGGTGTACGGATCGATCAGAGAGGGCAGGGCCCGCTGCGAAAAACATCCGGAAAGGACAGCAATGAGCACGTCGCATCCGCTCGTTTTCCGAGCCTGTTCGATATGGTAAAGATGACCTTTATGCATAGGATTGTATTCTACAATGATTCCACATGTTTTCACGCTTCCACTCCTTCAAATCTGAAATAAAGATATCATCCTGAAAAAAGGAATTCAATTAAAAAAAGCGGGATCGAAGATCACGCAGTGCGGACGAGGTCGTTTACTGTTTATAATGAGCCGCCGCTTTTTCAGGAAGGTCTTCCAGAGAGACTTCCTGCCACGATATGACGCCGCGAAGCGGGCTTTTTTCGAGCAATATGTAATGATCCTCTTTCAACGGCTTTTCTGTGCCGAATACGACTTCATATTTCTGGCCGTTCTCATCGTAGGCGTCGAGTGTATACTGATACGACATTCCGCCGTTTGGCCGGATCACGCCGCTGTCCGGGACGATCTTTTCCATTTTCGTCTGATCGATCTTCGAATACAAGGTCTGGTTCAGGCTGGAGCATCCGGAAAGGGTAAAAGCAAGATACACGGCTAAAAGGATAAGGATTTTTCGAAACATTATTTTTTCCTCCTGATCAATGTTCTATGTGCTTCCAGCATAAAACAGGATCAGCAAGGCTGCCTGATATTATCCTTACAAGAATCTTTCGTTTTTGTTATGGACGAAGATTTCATTTTTCTTTTTTTGCGCTTATGCTTTTTACTGGACGCATGTTTTGAAGCTTCGCTTTTTCGATCATCCCTCTTTTGCCGGCTTTCTTTCTTTTTGTACGGCTCCTTGAGGATCAAATGACCATAGGGCTGCCATGCTCCTCCTTTTACAGGACAAAGGAAATAACGGTCTTTCTTTTTTGAATACAAGATCCGTGCGCCTAGAAAAGGGCCGTATGAACTGTGCTGAATCGCCGTTTTCTCTTTGTTGAGCTGCAGGCCGAGATTTGTGTGCAGCCATTCTTCGATGAAGGCAAGATATTCCTTGATCTCATGTGGATCGTCGCCGAAGATCATCCAGTCATCTGTGAAACGTACGAATGGGATATGGTTCTGGTCCAGCCATTCATCAAGTTCCATGAGGCAAATATCAATGATCAATCCGGTCAGTTCGCTCGAAGCAAACAACCCGTCGGTCTCATAGAAAAGCGAAGCGGGCCCGTCCTGGGTCAGATATATAAGCGAGCTGAGCAATTCAATGGCAGGCTTGTCGAAAATTTTCTGGGACAGCTTTTTCATTGCGATGTTTTTGGACAGGCTTTCTCCGCAGTTTTTTACGTCCAGCTTCAAAGCATAGGGGTGCCCGCTTCGAAGGATCTGCAGGCACTTTCGGTGTGCACGACGGACGCCGCGGTATTTGTCATAAAGGTAAAGAGAGTCGGAAAAATCGTTTCGGAACCATTCGCGCAGTCCACAGAAAACAGCCTGCTGGATCAGCCTGTCTTGAGGCTGCAGCAGCAATACTTTGCGAAAGGTTCCATCTTTTTTCATGACTTCGACCGGTTTTCCGGGTGCAGGGAACCATAGACAGCGGAGGATCTGTTCCTGGATCGTTTCCTTGTTTTCTGTGTATGTGCTCCAAAGCTGGCACAGCTCTTCTTCGGAAAGGGCATAGATCCCTTTCTGTTCTGAAAGCGACTTGAAAGCTTTATTCATATTCTTGTCCGACAGGATCATGGTTGTCAGTTTATTCCGGTTCATTGATGAAGTCCTTTCTGATGCCGTGAAGGCTCTTTCTATCTAATAATGGCTCAAAAACAGCCGGAATCAAAACGAAAAGCAAGTTTTATATGATCGGCGGGTCTCGTTCTCTGCAAAGAGGGATCAACTGTGGTAATATAGGTAAAGAAATACGCATCGCAAGATTCCATGAAGAACCGTTGACATTTATTTATCGATTCTTTATAATATCAGGTGCGACATGAGGTGGAAATCGTGAAATTTACAAAAAAGGAATTCCTGATGGCTCCATTGGGAAAGATCAGCATCGATGAATGGATTTCGATCGAAGAAAACGATTTGCTTCATCATACTCAAGTCAAGTCTATTCCAAAAATTCATGTTACAGGAGATCTGCAATATGATGGATCCACTCTAGTCTACTCCAATCTGGAATTGGAGGGCGTGATGATCGTTCCGGATTCCATTACGTTGGAGGATCTGGAAGTGGATTTTGACACGGAGTCGCATGAAACGTACTCATTTGTTCCGATCAAAGCAGAAGATCGTCAGGATGAAGATATCATTGTCGTGAAGCATGATACGATCGATATCAATCCGGAAGTGTTCCAGGCTGTGCTTTACGAAGCACCGATGAGCATTACCCGTCTTCCCAGAGATCAGTATCCGAAAGGCGACGGCTGGCAGGTGATCTCTGATCAGGATCCGAAAGATCAGGAAAAGAAGATCGATCCACGATGGGAAAAACTGAGTGAATTCAAACTGGATGACTAGGAGGTGCAGACATGGCTGTTCAACAAAGAAGAAATTCAAAAACACGTAAGGCAAAACGTAGAACTCACTACAAATTGGTAAAACCTGAATTGACAAGATGCCCAAATTGCGGTGAATACAAACTGGCACATAAAATGTGTTCTTGTGGAGAATATAACGGCAGACAAGTCGTTGAAAAGTAAGGATGTACGAGGTACATTCTTTTTTTTTGTGATAATGGACAAATTGAATGAAAGAAAGAGCGTTCCCGATATTTCACACAGTTCGTGATATATAGACAATTTTATGGATGTGGAGTATAATAAATCTGCTTTACGGACTCAATTAAGACAAAGGAGGGTCATGATGAACACATTTATTATCATCTCTTTGTCTGGGATCGCAGGTATATTAGTGGGAATACTGGTAATGACAGCCGTTTCCCGCGCAGGTTTAAATAAGAATCAGCAAAAAGCAGAACAAATCTTGAAAGAGGCGGAAATCGAAGCGGATGCCAAAATAAAACAGGCAGTCCTCGATGGGAAAACGCAGGCACATGAACTTCGCGTAGAGGCGGAGAAGGAAATCAAAGAGAGAAAACAGGAATCGATGCAGCATGAAAATAAACTGCTTCGAAGAGAAGACAGCTTGAATTTCCGTGATGAAGCCTTATCCCAAAAGGAACGCCAGGTTTCGGATAAACTGCAGAAAGTAACTGATAAGCTCTCATCCCTAGATGAAAAAGAGAAAAAGCTTCAGGAACAGATCGATCAGCAGATCGTCGTTCTGGAAGGCGTGGCAAAAATGTCGAGCCAGGACGCACAGAAAGAACTGTTCGCTAAAGTGGAAAAGAAAATGGAGCATGAAACGGTCGCCTATATCAAAGATAAAGAAGAAGAAGCGAAAGCGACCGCAGCCGAAAAAGCACAAAACATTATTGCACTCGCTATTGAACGAATGGCACAGCAGGAAACACAGGAGAGAACGGTTTCTGTCGTGGCAATTCCAGGCGAGGAAATGAAAGGACGGATCATCGGTCGGGAAGGACGCAACATCCGCTGCTTCGAACAGGCAACCGGTGTGGAACTGAACATTGATGATACGCCGGATCTGATCACGATCACCTGCTTTAATCCGGTACGCCGCGAAGTGGCGCGTCTCGCGCTGGAGCATTTGATCCGCGACGGACGCATCCAGCCGGGACGGATCGAGGAAGTCGTGAAAAAATACCAGAACGAAGTCGATCAGGAAATCATGAAAGCCGGAGAAGAAGCTATTTTCAAGCTCGGCATCGGCCGGATCGATCGCGAGATCATCCGTCTGATCGGTACTTTGAAATATCGTTACTCTTACGGACAGAATGCACTACAGCACAGTGTCGAAGTGGCATTCCTTGCCGGAGCGATGGCGGTGGAGCTTGGACTGAATCAGCAGATCGCCAAACGGGCCGGACTGCTTCACGATATAGGCAAAGCGCTCAATATCGAGCAACAGGAAGGCAGCCATGTGGAACTGGGATATAAATTCTGCAAGAAGCACGGAGAAAAAGATATCGTCCTGAATGCGATCCAGTCCCATCATTACGATGTCGAACCGAAGTATCTCACATCGCATCTTGTGATTGCGGCAGATACGATTTCCGCTGCACGGCCGGGAGCACGAAAAGAAAGCGCCCAGGCCTATATCAACCGTCTGGAAAACCTCGAGAAGATCGCGATGAGCTTCGACGGGGTCATGCAGGCCTATGCGATCCAGGCCGGACGCGAAATCCGTATCCTGGTCAATCCGGAACGTGTAGATGATGTCACATGTGTCAAGATCGCTCGCGAGATCCGCGAAAAAATCGAAAGCGAGCTTACTTACCCGGGACAGATCAAAGTGAATGTGATCCGCGAAGTAAGAGCGCAGGAACTTGCAAAATAGTGTATGAGAAGAAGACGAAGAAAGTCTTCTTTTTATATTTCATGCCGTTTTGTAACCTCTTACAATCGGGCCGGCAGGTAAGCCTGGGCTAACCAAACAGCCTTGATTCAATGGCCTTTAAGAGTATAATAAATTTGTAATAAATAAAAAGTCATTAAATAGGAGGACATAATATTATGGCAGCAAAAGTAGATCAGGAAATGTGCATCGGTTGTGGTGCTTGCACAGGAGTATGCCCAGTAGGTGCTATCACTTTGAACGACGAAGGAAAAGCAACAGTTGATGCGGATATGTGCATCGATTGCGGAGCTTGCACAGGAGTATGCCCAGTAGGCGCTATCACTTTAGAATAAGACAAAAAACATGCTATAATGAAACCAAGCGCATCAAGCTTGGTTTTTTTTTGGAGGAACACATATGAAAATCAAAGAAAACTGGTCGCTTCCAAATTTAAAGGAAGCCGCAAAAAGGACCCGCAGCGCTGTCGAACGGGTCGATCATTACTATATACCGGCGAACACCCTCGATCTGGGAACCGGGAAGACTTATTATATTTCGACATATGGATGTCAGGCGAACCAGAGGGATTCCGAAACGATTGCCGGGATCCTCGAAACGATCGGTTTCAGGCCTGCACAGGATCTCGAACATATCGATGTGATCATCCTCAATACGTGCGCCATTCGGCAAAACGCAGAAGAGAAAGTGCTTGGAGAAATTGGCCGTTTCAAGAAGCTGTACCGTGAAAATAAAGATCTTGTGATCGGAGTGTGCGGCTGCATGGCTCAGGAAGATGAATTTGTCAAGCTCATCCTTGAAAAGTACCCACAGGTCCGCCTGCTGTTCGGGACCCACAATATCCAGGATCTGCCTGTCATGCTTTATGACGCGATGGTCAAACATGAAAAAGTGGTCAAAATTTATTCCAAGGAAGGGGAAGTATATGAAAACCTTCCGGTAAAACGATTTGAAAATCACAAAGCGTGGGTCAACATCATGTACGGATGCGATAAATTCTGCACCTATTGTATCGTACCGTATACGCGCGGAAAGCAGCGCTCGCGCATGATGGATGAGATCCTTAAGGAAGTGCAGGAACTGAAAGATGCCGGTTACAAGGAAATAACCCTGCTCGGCCAAAATGTCAACGCCTACGGCAAGGATCTTGAAGAGCCGATCGATTTCGCGACCCTGCTTGAAGAAACCGCAAAAATCGGGATTCCCCGCATCCGCTTCATGACAAGCCATCCATGGGACTTTACCGATGAAATGGTCGACATTATTGCCAGATATGACAATATCATGCCGTTCATCCATCTGCCGGTGCAGTCCGGTGATGATGAAATTCTCAAACGCATGGGAAGACGGTACACAAGAGAATCGTACATGAAACTGTACAGAAAGATCATGGATACCGTTCCGAATGCCGCTGTCTCGACCGATATCATTGTCGGCTTTCCGAATGAAAGCGACGAAGCGTTCGAACATACGCTGGAGCTCGTTAAAGAATGCCAGTTTGACAATGCGTTTACATTCATCTATTCTCCGCGTCCTGGTACGCCGGCTGCCAAAATGGAAGACGGGATCGATGAGCAGACCAAGCATGAACGGCTGTACCGGCTCAACGAGGAATGGAATAAATATGCGCTCGAAAAAAACAAGGCATATATCGGCAAGAAAGTCACAGTGCTTGTCGATGGCGCAAGCAAGCGCAACGATCATGTGTATTCAGGGTATACGGAAACAAACAAGCTCGTTAATTTTACGGGCGAAAATATCAAGCCAGGCGATTTTGTTGATGTAATGATCACAGACGCAAAAACATTCTCGCTTGATGGGAAAGCTGTGTAGTGTGATATAATGAAAAAAATATATCAATAAAACAAGAGGAGGTATTATGAGCGAAAATAAACCGGAACCTAAAAAAGAAAAAGTCCGGATCTTTATGCTTGGAGGTCTTGACGAAGACGGAAAAAATATGATGTGCGTTGAAGTGGATGGAAAGATCTTCATTATCGAAGCGGGCCTGAAATTCCCGGACGCAAAGGAATCCCTTGGAATCGAATATATCATTCAGGATTTCTCGTATCTGATCGAGCATAAAAACGATATTGCCGGCATTATCATTACCCATGGTCACGATGATGTCATGGGGGCGCTGCCGCATCTGCTCAAACAGATCAAAGCGGACATTTACACATCCCCTCTGGCGGCAAAAGAAATCACGCGAATGCTGAAAAAAGAAAAAATCAGCGGGATCCGCGTGAATATCGTAAAACGTCACGATCAGAAGCGGATCGCAAAGCGGAAAGTGTTATTCTTCCCGATCACCCACGCCTATCCGGGAGCGTTTGGCGTAGCTATTTCGACCACCCAGGGATATGTCGTATATTCAGGAGAATTCATCGAAGACTACAGCAACCTGGATGACAACTACCGCGGAAACATTACGATCGGGGCGAAGCTTGGCAAGGAAGGTGTGCTGGTCCTGATGCAGGAAAGCAAAGGGGCGGAGCGTGCCGGACATACATCCCCGAATCATCGGGTCACGAAAAATTTTGATCAGATCCTCGACCTGAATCACGATACCCGGATCTTTGTCAGCGTGTATACGCAGTCCGTATACCGGATCCAGGAAATCATCAACTGCTGCATTGCCCATAACCGCAAGCTTGTTCTTTATACGAAAGAACTGCAGGAACGGGTGAATGGACTCAAACAGATCGGATTCAAGATCCCTGACCATATTCTGGCCAGCGTAGCGGATATCGACAAGATCAAGGACGTGGTCGTGCTGATCAGCGGCCAGGGACGTCCGCTGTTCACGCTGATGTCGAATATTGCCAACAATGAAGTCGACAATATTGATATCCGGCCGGAAGATCTGATCGTGATCGCGACCCCGATCATTCCTGGCGTCGAAAAAGTGTTCAAAAATATGGAAAACGATATTTACAAGCGCGGAGGGCGCCTCCAGATCCTTGACAAAAACATCCTTAGCATGCACCCGTCCCGAGAAGATCTGAAGATGATGATCTTTCTGACCCGTCCGAAATACTATATTCCGGTCAAAGGAGAATACCGCATGCTGTGCGCCAATGCTGTCATTGCCGAGGAAATGGGCATTCCGCCTGAAAATATCATTATTCTCGATAACGGACAGGTTGCCGAATTCGATGATAAAAAACTCGTTTCCACGAAAATGGAAATGCAGCTGCATGATACTTTGATCGACGGCAAGGAAAACTGGGATATGGCAGGCGTCGTATTGAAGGATCGTGAGATCCTGTCTACCGATGGCGTAATGATCCTGGCCATTGGCATTGATGCGAAAACGAAAAAGATCATTAACGGACCGGATGTGCAGTCCCGCGGACTGATCTATTTAAAAGATTCAGAATACATTACAAGCGATGTCGCAAAGATCATGGAAGAAACGATCTGCGAAAATGTGAAGAATAAATCCTATGACAACCTGGAAACCAGGCAGGAAATCAGGGACAAAGTGGCCAAGTATCTGTTCAAGCAGACAGCGAAGCGTCCGATGGTCCTTCCTGTGATCCTGGAAATCAATCAATAGAAAGAAAGAGAGTGAATTATGGCAGCTGCAAAAAAACGAACACAGACACGAAAAAAAACAACTGCCCGAAAATCCGCCTCAGCAACAAAAAAAGCACAAACGTACTGGCAGAAATCCAGACTGTTCCGTTTGTGCTTTCTGCTTTGTGTGATCTGCGCCTTTATGCTGGCAGCCTTTAAATTAGGCGTAGTCGGCCAGTTTATATTTCATGTGATCGCCTTCTTTGCGGGCATACTGGCTTATCCGGTCCTGATGCTCGGCATCATTTACTGTGTCTGGGTCATCTGGAACAATCATAAGAAGAAGATCCCGCTGCGGTTCATTGCCGGAACAGTCTTTATTGCAGCGGCTGTTCTGATCTATGAAGGATGCCGCGAATTTGAAGCGCACAACCCGTGGTACGGACTGCAGAAGATCACGATGGATGTATGGCCGATCCTGACCAGACGCGCATCCTATGGCTGCGGATTGATCGGAGCCTTGCTGAGCGGCACGACCCGCAGCATGTTCGATGTGACCGGATCCTACCTGATTGCCGGGATCTGTCTGATCATCGGCCTGGTCATGCTGAGCTATTCATGGTTTGCGGATCATCCGCAGCAGATCAGCCTGCCTAAAAGAAGAACAAAAAAAGAGCAGGATGAATACGATGATCTGTTTGATGAGGTGTTTGACGACTTTGAAAAAGAGGAGCCGAAAAAAAGTCCGTTCCATATCATTGATGCGTCCTCCATGTACGAAAAACCGGCAAAAAAGAAAAAGCAGAAACCGGAAAAGAAGGCCACGATGCTCGGTATGCTGAGCGCCGATGAAACAGCACCGGAAAAACAAGATACGAAAAAGGAAAAGACGGCACAGGCTCTTATGGATGACGTGCTTATTCATGACA
The DNA here is from genome assembly GCA_022834735.1 of Erysipelotrichaceae bacterium OPF54. Classification (GTDB taxonomy): domain Bacteria; phylum Bacillota_I; class Bacilli_A; order Erysipelotrichales; family Erysipelotrichaceae; genus Dubosiella. The sequence goes on along the minus strand of BQKD01000001.1, from coordinate 1,898,659 downwards.
GCACGCAGCAAAAGCCGGCCGAAAAGCCGAAAAAAGCAAAAAAGAGCGAACCGGCTCCAAAGGAATCTGCCGCGCCGCGCAAGGAAGCGGTTCCTGTCATGACCGATTCCAGTGCTCCATACGAGCTGCCTCCGCTTTCGCTTCTTGATGAAGTAAAAAATCCTTCAAGAATGTCCAACAATATGCAGGCAGCCAAAGTGCAGGGACAGAAACTGATCGAGATCCTTGAAGAATTCAATGTCAAAGCAGACCTGAAAGAAATTCATATCGGACCGTCTGTTACGAAATTTGAGATCAAACCGGAGCTTGGCGTACGCGTATCCAAAATATCCGGATTGCAGGATGATATCAAAATGGCTCTGGCAGCCACCGATATCCGGATCGAGGCTCCGATCCCGGGGAAAAATGCCGTAGGGATCGAGATCCCGAATATCGATAAGACGCCGGTACAGATGAAAGATCTGATGAGCAGTATTTCCAGCTCGCGCGCAGGGCAGAAGCTCCTTTTTGCGCTCGGAAAAGATCTGATGGGCGATAATGTGTACGGACAGCTCGACCGGATGCCGCACCTTCTCATTGCCGGAGCGACCGGCTCGGGAAAATCCGTATGCGTCAATACGATCATTTGTTCATTGCTCATGCGGACAAGACCGGATGAGGTGAAACTGATCCTGATCGACCCTAAGAAAGTCGAATTTACTCCGTATAACGATGTTCCGCATCTGCTCGCGCCAGTCATTACAGATGGGGATCTGGCCAACAAAGCGCTCAAGGTCGTCGTGCAGATGATGGACGCCCGCTATGATCTTTTTGAAACGACGGGCGTAAGAAATATCGCGTCCTACAACGAATATGCCAGAGAACATCCGGAAGAAAATCTGCAGGAGCTTCCAAAGATCGTTGTCATCATCGATGAGCTTGCCGATCTGATGCTCGTTGCTGCCAAAGAAGTGGAACAATCCATTCAGCGCATTACACAGCTTGCCCGGGCAGCAGGAATCGTGCTGATCGTCGCGACGCAGAGACCAAGCGTCGACGTGATCACCGGCGTCATCAAATCGAACATCCCAAGCCGGATCGCGTTTGCGGTCGCATCGCAGGTCGACTCGAGAACGATCCTGGATCAGGCAGGTGCTGAGCGTCTGCTTGGCTATGGCGATATGCTGTATCTGCCTAACGGCGAGAATTCGCCTCGCCGCGTACAAGGCGTATTTATCAAAGACAATGAAGTAAACCGGATCGCGTCTTATGTTAAATCCCAGGCAAGACCGCAATATGACGACTCGTTCGTCCTGCTCAAGGATCTGCAGAGCCAGGGCCGCGAGGTGGCAGACGAAAGCTCTGATCCTTTGTATAACGAAGTGAAGCATTTTGTGATCACGACAAGAAAAGCGTCTACCTCTCTGATACAGCGCAAGTTCTCGATTGGCTATTCGCGCGCTGCGCGGCTCATGGATGTGCTGGAAGATGCGGGCGTGATCGGACCGGCAAACGGAAGCAAGCCGAGGGAAGTGCTCGTGCAAAATACTTTGGAAGAGCCGGAAGAAACCATATAATAATATGGAAAGGAAGGCCGAACAAAAAAAATGAATGTATTTCTGAAAGTCGGTGATTCGATCCCTCGCGATGAATGTATTTCGGAAATTGTCCAGCTAGGCGATTTTGTGTATATGTCGGCACAGATCGGCCGGGGCCAGACATTTCAGGAACAATGTGTCACAGTTTGCTATCGGGTCATCGATGTATTGAAGGACCTCGATCTGCGCATGGACCATCTTGTCAAATATACGGTGTATCTGACCGATATTTCATTACGAGAGGAATTCCTGGCAGTATTTAAGAACTTTGTGGAGGCACCGTATCCGGCCGTTACAATTGTTGAAGTGAGCGGATTGGAGAACGATGCGATGGTTGCAGTGGAAGGGATGGGCGTGAATACGCTTCGTCATGAAAAAACGATGCAGTCTTCCAACTGTTCTGACTGTGACGAGGACACAACGCATTAAAAAATGCATAGTTTATGACAGAAGCAAAAGATATGATTCATGATATCTTTGACAAATCCGGGCTTCGAACTGAATATGGATGTGTGATCGGAAAAGATGATCTCGCATCTTTTTTTTGCGGATCGGTAATCGATCCGCTGGATCGCTTTGAAGTTGACCCACATGTTCTCGTCTGCTTTGAAAAAAATATGGGTCGGACATGCAAATACCGGCACGTTCTTTTTGATATGGATATGGTAGCGGAACGATTCGATCCTTCCTTCAAGAGAGGAGCCGAAATGAAGGCACATCTCGTTGAGAAAGGATCTGATCGTAGGAAAGGAAAATGAACGTTCGTCTGAACCGAACGTATTGACAGTAGAATTGGCGTAGTCGTATTGAATATAATTGATCATAAAAACACTTTACCGAAGCAAAGTGTCAAAAGTGTGTCTGGAATCACATCCATGAAATTTTTCGTTCCTGGCCGGTTCGGATGGAGACGATATTCTTTTTGTGACGGTATATGACAAGAATCGTCATGAGCCAGCAGGCAATGATGATCATGATATTGTCGAAATCGAAATACCATAATACGGCTGTGACATACAAGGTACCGCATAAAATGCCGCAGATGCTGGCCAGCGAGACAAACTTGAACAAGTACAATGTGATAAAGAACATCACGAACGGAACAAGGAAGAAGGACGCATCTCGGAAAACAAAAATGCTCATGCCCAGCAGAAAACCGAATACGGTACTGACCGCCTTGCCCCCATGAAAATGGGCAAATACCGGATAGCAGTGACCGATACAGCAGGCCAGCCCTGTCCATGTCGCAACGACAGGATCGACAAGGCTTGCCACGCCAAGCGCAGCTACAACCTTTAATACATCGCACACGATGACCGCCGCTCCGGCTTTCTTTCCTAATACGCGGCCCGCGTTGGTCCCGCCAAGATTTCCGGAACCGTGCTCGCGGATATCTGTGTGATAAAACAGTTTCCCGATGATCAGCGCGAACGGCAAAGAGCCGAGCAGATAACCGAGTATCAAACATAAGATCGTATACACGATAGTCATTCATTTCACCTCGCGTTCATTTTACCATATTTTATCCATAGAAATCACTCTGGAAAAAGTACAGAATAAATGGTATAATAGGTGAGGATTTATAAAATATGTGGATATTGCTGGAGATTGTAATGCGATGAATCGTTTTGCGATTTTTTCAAAATCTCCTATAATAGAAGGCAGGTTTAATTAGAAGGAGGATCCATGACTCAGAAACAGTACAATGAGGAAAGCATCGTCATCCTGGAAGGCCTGGATGCCGTAAGAAAACGGCCCGGCATGTACATCGGATCGACTGATCTGAAAGGACTCCATCATCTCGTATGGGAAATCGTCGACAATGCGATCGACGAGGCACTGAACGGATTTGGAAACAAGATCACTATAACACTAAATAAAGACGGCAGCGTCAGCGTCGAAGACGAAGGGCGCGGGATGCCGGTAGGAAAACATAAATCGGGAATGTCGGCGCTGGCCGTAATTTTTACGGTCCTGCACGCTGGAGGAAAATTTACGAGCGCAGGCGGCTACCGCAATGCCGGAGGACTGCACGGCGTCGGAGCAAGTGTCGTGAACGCGCTCTCTTCCTGGTGTCATGTGGAAGTGTGCGACGGAAAGAACCTATGGTCAATGCACTTTGAAAAAGGAGGAAGCGTGATCGGAGAGCTCGTAAAAGAGGGAAACACGAAAAAGACCGGAAGCAAAGTCACTTTCATGCCGGATCCGGCCATTTTCAAGCAGACAAAGTTTTCGTTTTCCAAGATCAGCGAGCGCGCCCAGGAAGACGCTTTCCTGCTAAAGGGACTGACCATGATCGTGCGCGATTTACGCAGCAGGGAAACCAGAGAGCATGTATACTTTTATGAGGACGGTCTGAAAGCGTTTATCGAGGAAGTCAACAAAGACCATACCCCGATGCATGAGCCGGTCTCCTTTTCAGGAGAAAGCAGCGGGATCCGGATCGAATGCGCGTTTCAATATACAGATGATTATCAGGAAAATATCTTCTCATTCACCAATATGGTGCGTACCCGCGACGGAGGAAGCCACGAAACAGGGGCCCGGCTCGCTTTCACAAAAGTATTCAATGAATATGCCAGAAAAAACGGCTTTCTAAAGGAAAAGGAAAAAGGGTATGAAGGAAGCGATGTGCGCGAAGGTCTGACCTTGGTGCTCAATCTGTCCGTTCCCGAAGAACTTCTTCAATTTGAAGGACAGACAAAGGAAAAGCTAGGCACCCCGGAAGCGAAACCGGCAACCGAAGCGGTGGTCAGCGAACATCTGCGTTATTTTCTCGAGGAGAACAGGGAACTTGCCAATACGCTGGTACGTAAAATTGCCCGGGCCTCCACGGCCCGCAACGCGGCCCGCAAAGCCCGGGAAGATGCCCGGAAAGGAAAAGGAAAAAACCGCAGCGAACGGGTCCTGAGCGGCAAGCTGGCCAGTGCCCAGTCCAAGGACGCAAGACGCAAGGAACTGTATCTGGTGGAAGGAGATTCAGCCGGAGGATCAGCCAAGCAGGGGCGCGATTCGAAATACCAGGCGATCCTGCCTCTGCGCGGGAAAGTGCTCAATACCGAAAAAGCCAAGCTGGAGGCGATCGAAAAAAACGAAGAGCTCAATACGATCATTCATGCGCTCGGTGCCGGGGTCGGAGCGGGATTCAACGCAGAGGATTCCTCCTACTACAAGGTCATCATCATGACCGATGCGGATGATGACGGAGCCCATATCCAGAACCTTCTCCTTACGTTTTTTTACCGGTTCATGCGTCCGCTGATCGAGCATGAGATGCTTTATATTGCGCTGCCGCCGCTGTACCGCATTTCAAAAGGAAGCAGGGAAGAGTATCTATACTCGGATGAAGAGCTCGAGGAAAGCAAGAAAAAATATAAATCGGGCTACACGATCACGCGGTATAAAGGTCTTGGCGAAATGAATGCAGGCCAGCTGTGGGAAACGACAATGAATCCACAAACACGGACTCTGGTCTGTGTTACGATCGAAGACGGCCGTATGGCGGAAAAACGTGTCAGCGAACTGATGGGGGATCGGGCCGATCTGAGAAGAAACTGGATCGAGGAAAATGTAGTGTTTACGCTCGAGGACGATTATGCAAAGGAGGTTGACGTGTAATGCCGAGAAAGAAAAAAGAAGAAGCGCCGATCCGGCAGGAATCGGTGCAGAAGCTCGCTCTTGAAGACATCATGGCCGATCGGTTCGGACGCTACTCCAAATATATCATTCAGGAACGTGCGCTTCCGGATGCGCGGGACGGTCTCAAACCGGTGCAGCGGCGCATCCTGTACGCGATGTATGAAGCAAAAAATACATTTGACCATCCGTATCATAAATCGGCGAAAACGGTCGGAAACGTCATCGGCAATTACCATCCTCACGGAGATATTTCGGTATATGACGCGATGGTTCGCATGTCGCAGGACTGGAAGATCACCACGCCGCTTGTGGACATGCAGGGAAATAACGGGTCCATTGACGACGATCCGGCAGCCGCCATGCGATATACAGAGGCCAGGCTGGCAAAGATCTCCAATTATATGCTTGCCGATATTGACCGTAAGACGGTGGAATGGGCACCGAATTTCTCGGATGAGAAAATGGAGCCGACCGTGCTGCCGGCCCGTTTTCCGAATTTGCTCATCAACGGGATTTCAGGGATCGCCGCCGGTTATGCGACCAATATCCCGCCGCATAACTTGAATGAGGTCGTGTCAGCATGTATTTACCGGCTTCAGAATCCGGAATGTACCCTGGATGATATCATGCAGATCGTCAAAGGTCCGGACTTTCCGACCGGCGGCATCGTGATGGGCGAGAAGGGGATCCGGGAAGCCTTTGAAACCGGACGGGGCAAAGTGATCGTACGTTCGAAAGCGGTCATTGAATCGACACGAACGATCGACCAGATCGTAGTGAGCGAAATTCCATACGAGGTCATCAAATCGAATCTTGTCAAAAAAATCGACGAGATCCGTCTGAACCGGAAAGTAGACGGGATCCTGGATGTGAGGGACGAAAGCGACCGGAACGGACTGCGTATCGTGATCGATGTCAAAAAAGGAGCACCGACCGATACGATCCTGAACTATCTGTATAAAAATACCGAACTTCAGATCTCGTTCAATTATAATGTGATCGCGATCGTCAACAAGACGCCGGTACAGCTTGGCCTTATTCAGGCGATCGATGCGTTCCTCGAACATCGGGAAGACGTGGTGCTGAAAAGAAGCCGCTATGATCTGGCTGTGAAGCAGGAACGCGCCCACATTCTGGACGGTCTGATGATCGCAGTATCCGTTATGGACGAGATCATTGCGATCATCCGCAAAAGCAAGGATAAAAAAGACTCCAAGATCAATCTGATCGATCGTTTTCATTTTTCCGAGCTGCAGGCAGAAGCAATCGTCAATATGCGGCTGTATCGCCTGTCCAACACCGATGTCAAGGAGCTGCAGCGCGAAGACCGCCAGTTAAAAAAGGAAATAAAGGCTCTCGAAGCTATTCTCAGCAAGGAAACGGTTCGCAATCAGAAGATCATCGAAGAGCTCGAGGAAGTGAATCGCGAGTTTGTGGTGCCAAGACGCTCCCTGATCGAGAATGAGGTCCAGGAAATCGTGATCGACGAAATGGCTATGATCCCGAGCGAACAGGTCATGGTATGTGTTACGAGGGACGGATATATCAAAAGAGTATCGATACGTTCGTTTAATGCGAGCAGCGAATTGTTTGCGGGGAAAAAGGACAATGACATCATGGTCGCTTCCGGAGAAATCAATACGAAAGACAAGGTGCTGTTCTTTACGGACCGGGGAAAATACGGTTATATTCCTGTCCATCAGATCGATGAAGCGAAGTGGAAGGATCTCGGATCGCACATTTCGAACTATATACGGATCGACGATAATGAAAAAGTCATCGCCGCATTCGGGGTCCATGAATTTTACAAGGAATCGCATGTGATCATGGCAAGTCAGGCAGGAAGCATCAAACGCAGCTCCCTGGCAGCCTTTGAAGTTTCAAGACCGAACCGGACCATGGTATGCATGAAGATCGGTGAGCTCGATGCCCTGGAAAGCGTGCAGATCTCCGGTTCCGAAAAAGACCAGATCTTTCTGGCAAGCAGCCACGGATTCGGCCTGCAGTACAGTGCGGATCAGGTGCCGGAAAACGGTATGAAAACAAAAGGGGTCAAAGGAATGAACCTGAGCGCAGACGACCGGATCGCAGCGATGCTGGTCGCAAAAGAAGCCAGTCAGGTGTTTCTTGTGCTGAAGGAAGGAATGATCAAACGGATGCATACGAGCGAGATCGCGTCAGCGTCCCGGCCGGCAAAAGGAAGCCGTCTGTACAAGCTGGTCAAATCGCATCCAGGCATCGTTTCAAAACTTCTGAACGCCGATCGTACGTATACTTTTGTGGATGATGAAAAAGTGGAATTCAAGCCGGCGGATATTTCGCTGATGAATGCGCAGTCGACCTATTCAGCTCCATTTGGAAAGGTGGAGAAAATGGAATGGCTTGCGGATCTGCCGATGATCGAACAAGGGACGTGGCCTGAAAAAAAAGAAGAGTTTGAACAGGCTACCTTGATATGATATGAACCGGAAAACGTATGCGAATATCGCCTGCCTGGCAACCGCCATGGTGTGGGGCGGAGGGTTTATCGCGACAGCCGCTGCGCTGGAGACCTTTGAGCCGGGAACAACTCTTCTGCTTCGTTTCTCGGGAGCGGCGGTTTTATTCGTGCTGATCGTACTGTTCAAAAAGAGCCGCATCACAAAAGAAGGGATCCGAGCTAGCATGCTGAGCGGATTCTTTCTTTACCTGGCGTTCCTGTTTCAGACAATAGGGCTGAAATATACAAATACAGGGATGAACGCTTTTTTAACGGCAGTCAATGTCGTTCTCGTTCCATACTTTGTATGGTTTCTGTTTAAGAAAAAGCCGAAAAGAGAGCAGTTTGCGGCAAGCTTCTTATGTCTTGCAGGTATCGGCTGCCTTTCTCTTTCCTCCGGTTCGTTTTCCTTCGGGATCGGAGATATCCTGTCTTTGATCTGTGCTTTCTTTTTCGCGGCGCAGATCATTGCGACAGAACGAGCGGCCAAGACAGCCGATCCGTTTGCGGTCAACGCGGTCCAGATGAGCACAGCGGCTCTCATGGCAGTGCCTTACGCGCTTTTCGGGGAATCGTGGCCGTCCCTGGTGCCGGGATCGGCATGGCTGAGCATTGCGTACAGCATCCTGATCGCGACGGCTCTGGCCTACCTGCTGCAGACGTGGGCCCAGAAATATACGGATGCTGCGAGTGCGAGCGTCCTGCTCTGTACCGAATCGCTTTTTGCCAATCTGTTCGGGTGGATCCTGCTGCATGAACAGAAAACGGCGATCATGCTGGCAGGCGGACTTCTGATCTTCCTGTCGATCCTTTTGACAGAAGGCGTTTTCAAAAAAAAGCCCGAAATGTCCGTGGAAGAGAACGTCTGAAACCTAATTTGTGATAGTTTGTGATTTAGGTAGGAACGCTTGTCAAATACCGCGGATTGGAGTAGAATCTCTAGTAAAGAAATGGGGTAACAAAATGAATTTCTGGGCTTCTGTTGGATTTACATTAGTTGGAGCACTGATTGGCGGTATCCTGACATTTTACTTCACACGAAAAAAATTTGAAAAGGAATTGAAGGAAAATCCACCGATCAACGAAAAAATGATTCGTGCCATGTTTTTACAGATGGGGCGCAAACCGAGCGAGGCGCAAATTCGCCAGATCATGAAATCTGTAAATTCAAATCGCTAGCGTATATTACATATAAAAAGTGCGGAAGCACTTTTTCTTTTGGAGAGAAACTATGTACAATGACTTATTTTCGATCGGACCGTTCACGGTCCATACTTACGGATTGTTTGTAGCAATCGGGATCATATCGGCTTTTCTGGTCACGGAACGGCGAGGAAAGAAGATGGGGATCGATGTGTCCAGGCTCGATTCGCTGGCTATCGCGTTCGTGATCGCCGGGTTTATCGGATCGAAGCTCCTGTATACCCTGACCAGGATCAAGGATATCATGGCTGATCCTTCCTTGATGATCTCCCTGTTGGACGGATGGGTCGTATGGGGAGGCATCATTGGCGGCCTCATCGGCGGATATATTTACTGCCGCATGCATAAGATGAATTTCTGGCAGCAGGTCGATCTGATCATACCTTCGGTTGCGCTTGCGCAGGGCTTCGGCCGGATCGGTTGCTTTTTTGCCGGATGCTGCTACGGTGTGGAAACAACAAGCGTTCTCGGTGTCGTGTTTCCGGAAGGCTCGCTGGCTCCTGCCGGGATCCGGCTCCTGCCGACCCAGCTGATATGCTCTGTCTTTGATTTTGCCCTCTTTTTTGTTCTGATCTATCTGGTCAGAAAAAAGAAAAACGTATTTGAGGGGGAAGTGGGAATATGGTATCTGGCGGCCTACAGCTTTGGCCGTTTTGTGATCGAATTTTTCCGCGGCGATCTGATCCGCGGGGGAATCAACGGCCTGAGCACGTCACAGATCATTTCGCTGATCATGGGAGCTGTGTGCATTGGCCTGCTCGTCTATTTGCCCAAACGCCAGAAGAAACTGCAGAATAAATGATTTCTGCGGTTTTTTTTATTTCCGCGTGGTATGATTAAGCATATTCAAGGGGAAATATTTATGAATCAAATCGAAGCTGTTATACATCTGCTTGTGCGTTTTATGCTGGTGGCACTGTGGGTGGCCTGCATTATCCTGCTTGTAAAAAGCGAACCCATACAAACTATCGTGCTGCACCCGCTTGCCTGTGCCATCTCATCTGTGCTGAGCGCAGCGTATATATATCGAAAAAAGAAACAGTGCCAAAAAGACGATGGATCGTCCTCTTCCTTGCTTGTTGAACACATCAAAACGGTCACGACACCACTGGCGCCCGGGATCGTATTCGCACTTTTAGGCGTCTGCGGTTTTAAAAACACGATGTTTTCTCTATCCTGGGGAACGGCCCTGATCAGCGTTCTTGCTCTGCTGTGGATCGACCCGATCTATGTTCGTTTGCTCTGTCCTACAGAAAAGATCACCCTGGAAAACGGATTGTTTGCATTCGTTCAGGCAGCGTCTGCGCTTTATATTGCCTTTCAGGTCTCTATGCCCATGTGCCTGCTGTTTATCGTTTTATCCTGTTTCATTGTGTCAAAGAAGAATACGAGCCTGTTTTGCGCTGTAATGGCTGGCGAGCTTTTTCTGTATACGCTTTTTTATGTAAACGGGATCAGCGGATCGCTTCTTTTCGGATTAGCGGCAGCCTTGTGCCTGTCCGGCATCGTAACCGGTTTTGCCGGAACGGCGATCCATTTGATCTGGGATCGCAAAGCGGATCAGAAAAGGGAGGAAGATCAATGTATATCCTGATCGTAGAAGATGAAAACAATCTGGCGAATGCGATAAAAGAAGTGCTTGCCGAACATAATGACCAGGTGGAAATCGCGGCGACCGGAAAAGAAGCGCTTCAGTATGCCGCGACATACGATTTTGATCTGATCATCCTGGACTGGATGCTTCCGGAAGTTTCCGGGATCGAAGTACTCCGATCGATCCGCGAAAAAGGAATCACCGTACCCGTGCTCATGCTTTCGGCAAAAGGAGAGATCGAAGACAAGGTGACAGGACTGGAGGCAGGAGCGGATGATTATATGAGCAAACCGTTTTCGACGCGGGAACTGCTTGCCAGGATAAAGGCTCTGACCAGGCGAAAGGGAGAAGTCATCCTGAACGAGGTGCGCTATGCAGACCTTATACTGGATCTTGAAAAACAGACGCTGGCAAAAGACGATCGCTGCGTTCATCTTGGGCATAAAGAATTTGAGATCCTGCAGCGCATGATGAAAGAACCGCAGCGGACATTTTCCAAGGAAGATCTTATTACGTGGATCTGGGGGAGCGACAGCGATGCGATCGACAACAATGTCGAAGTGTATATTTCTTTTTTGCGAAAAAAGCTGAAGCATGTCCGCTCGACCGTAAAGATCCGGACGATCCGCAAGCTCGGGTACAGGCTGGAGACCGGAAATGATCAATAAGCTTCAGAAAAAGTTTATCCTGATGACGATGTTTTTTGTCGGCATCGTTATTTTCGGGATTCTGGCGTTCCTGTGCATCCAGTCCTATGAGCGCAATGAAATCCTGATCGATCGTTCGCTGGCATGGAGCCTGCAGCTCAAGCAGCAGGAGTATGAGGGAAGCATGCTGCCTTCCTATACGCTCATCTATAACGACCGGACCGATTCCTTTGTCCTGCTTGGCGACGAACGCCATGTGCAGTTTGATGTGGATGCCCTCAAACGAAAAATCGATACGCTGCCCTATGACATGAAAAAAGAGGAAAACGGTATGATCATGAAAAAGCACGCTCTGGAGCAGGGCTACATTTGCGGGATCGTCGATGCATCCGTTTTAAAGGAGCAGTTTTCCCAGCTGCTTTCGCGATGTATCGGTGTCTTTCTGATCTCGATGGGCATATTTTTTAGTGCGGTTTATTTTATGAGCCGCTGGATCATTGCGCCGGTCAGAAGGACATGGGATGCGCAGAAACGCTTTATTGCCGATGCTTCGCATGAGCTCAAGACACCGCTGACCATCATTCTGGCAGACAGCGAGCTTCTGCTTGAAAAGGATCCGGATGATCCGTGGCTGATCTCGCTGCACGAAGAAGCCGAACGAATGAAGAAGCTGATCTATGACCTGCTTGAACTGGCTCGTTTTGACGCGCTGCCTGTCCACCAAAGCGAGCCGGTCGATCTGTCGCAGCTTTGCGAAAAGATCGCTTTAGGCATGGAGGAGCAGGCGTATGATAAAAAGGTCATGATCGATGAACAGATCGAGGAGGGTGTTTTTATCCATGCCGATCCGGAGGATATGCACCGTCTTGCTGCGCTTCTGCTTGACAACGCGGTCAAATATACGCCGCCTGGCGAGACGGTCAGCATCCGGCTGACAAAGAAGGATCACCGGTTCATCCTTCGTTTTTCCAATCCGGGCACATTGAGCCGGGAACAGCTTGCTCATATTTTTGAACGGTTCTACAAGGCGGACGAGTCGCGTAAAAACGACGGCAGTTTCGGTCTCGGACTGGCAATTGCCAGCGAGACGGCGCGTAGGAACAAATTCGAGCTGAATGCGGACTGCAGGGATGGAGAGGTCATTTTTACTGTCACTGGCAAAACGAACAATATTGTTAAGTAGGAAACCGGCAGGATGTGCTATGGTTGGATTGTGACAGGAGGGCAGAAACAAATGAAAAAATTCATAAAAACTATATTTACGCTGATTCTGGTCATGGCAAGTGCTGTAGTCATTCTCGTAGGAGCCACGGGTTACAACCGTTATGAACAGCTGACACAGCCCCATAGTGTGGAACAGATGGCGGCACAGATCGAATCTGCGCCCGGCTTTGTTCCTTATGACCAGCTGCCTGAAATGCTTGTGAAAGCGACAGTGTCGGTAGAAGATAGACGGTTTTATGAGCATGGCGGTGTCGATTATATCGGGATCGCCAGAGCGCTGATGTCGCAGCTCTTTCCGGAAACGTTTGTACAGAGCGGCGGATCGACCATCACGCAGCAGACGGTCAAGAACATGTTTGATCTGTTTACTCCAAGCATTACGCGCAAGGTGGCCGAAGTGTTCCTGGCAAAAGATCTTGAAAAAGTGCGTACGAAGGAACAGATCCTGGCACTGTACGTGAATATCATCAACTACGGCGACAACCATATCGGCATACGGGAAGCGGCGGCAGGATATTTCTGGAAAGAGCCGTACGAGCTTACAGATGCCCAGTGCACGCTTCTGGCCGGTATCCCCCAGTCGCCTGCCAATTATCAGCTGAGCGATCATTATGACGCGGCGAAAAGAAGGCAGCAGATCGTGCTGCAGACCATGGTCGACAACGGATATATTGATGAACAGCAGAGCCAGCAAATATACAATACACCAGTATTTTAGAAAGAAGGAAAATCAGATGAATATCGATCCGGGAGCATGGATCGCAGATACAGCGGCCATATACGGTAATGTAACGATCGAAAAAGAGGCTAGCGTGTGGTTTCAGTGCGTGATCCGCAGCGAGCACGCACAGGTCATCATTAAAGAGAAATCGAATATTCAGGATCGATGTGTGATCCATACGGATGCACATTTCGATACAGTGATCGGCAGAGGATGCACGGTCGGCCACGGAGCGATCCTTCATGGCTGCACGATCGGAGAGAATTCTTTGATCGGGATGGGTGCGATCGTCCTCAACGGAGCGCGGATCGGTAAAAATTCGATCGTAGGAGCCGGCTCGCTTGTTACAGGAGGCAGACAGTTTGAGGATGGCATGCTGATCATGGGATCGCCTGCCAAAGCAATCCGTCCTTTGACAAAGGAGGAGATCGAGTCCAATCGGGACAATGCGGCCGAATATGTGGAACTGTCCGGCGAATATGCGAAAGGAACGTTCTGATGAAAGTGACGAAATATACGGTACGCGACGACCGGATCGTCGAACCGTTTCTCATTGCGCATGTTTCCGATCTGCATGAGCATTCGTGCGGCGAGCTGATCGATCTTCTCGAACAGGCGCAGCCGGATCTGATCCTGTGCACGGGTGATATGCTGGAACGGCATTCGAAAAGCGCTGGCGCAAGCCTGAAAAAGCGCAAGATCGAAAAGCCTCATCATGTGCTGTATCATTTTCTTGCCCGGGACGGGATCAGGGATGGCGGGATGCTGTTTTTCCATCAAAGCGTGTCGATCGCGCCTGTTTTTTATTCGCTTGGCAATCATGAAAAATATATTCGGAATGAAGACAGGCTTCGCTGCCGGGGATATGGCGTGCATATCCTTGACAATCAGGATGAATGCATCGACGTGCAAGGAAACAAGGTGCGGATCGGCGGACTGAGCTATCGGGCAGACTGGAACTGGTGCGAACAGTTTTCGCAAAAAGACGGCATCCGGATCCTGATGGCGCATCATCCCGAATATGTAGCGGATCATATGCTGAAGGACGATCAGATCCTGCCGCTCGATCTGATCTTGTCAGGCCATGCCCATGGCGGGCAGCTTGCCTTTCTGGACCATTCTCTTTATTCTCCGGGGCAAGGATTCCTGCCCAAATACACGAAAGGGATGCGGATGACTTCCCACGGGATGTGGATCATTAGTGCGGGAACCGCAAATACGATCAAGGTTCCCCGATTTAACAATCCGACTGAGCTTGTGCTCATAGAAATGGGCGGAAAATCTTGAAAATAAAAAGCGCATGGCTGCGCTTTTTTTGCATCAGTTTTTCAGCATATCTTCGATATTCATCGTAACGACCCGATCGACGATCGTGCTGCCTTCGTCGCGGTATGCGCTGGATGCCGATTCATACATCGTCAGCAGTCCGCCGTTTCCTGTCGGATAGATCTGCTCGAGCCTTGGAGGCAGCGTGACATTTTTCTGCGCATTGCTGGTCAGCAGGGAGTGCTCGCTCTTTTCAAAAATGCTGAGGGTCGAATTTGATTTCGGTCCATCGCTGGAAGAGAGATAAATATGTTTATCATCGATAGCGATCCCCTGGCAGTTGTCGCCGATCTTGTCGAAGCCGTACGCTTTGGCCACATGCCGCTTTGTGGTATCGAGCTTGCCGTCTGCTTCATTGATATCGTAAATGTATGTTTTTACGCTGTTGTCGTGTTTGGAAAAATATCCGCAGTACAGCTGCCTGTTGTAGCAGGTCATGAACGAATCGTCGCGCAGCTGAGGCAGGTCGATCGAATAGTCGTATTTTAACGGCGCTTTGTCCTTCGTAAAATCATATGTGTCGAGATTGGCCAGTTTGATAAAGGATGCGCTTCCGGTATCGTTCTTGTGGTCTTTGGTGGCGATCCATACGTTTCGTGCGATCGGATCGTAGGCAATGCTGCCTGCGTGCGGCTTGCCGTCAAGCACGATCGTCTTCACGTATTCATGCGTGTTTCTGCTCAATACATACAATACGCTGTGATGTTCGTGTTCATGGCAGTAGGCGCTGATCAGGATGTAGTCGTCGGCCATCGCAACACCCTGCGGTGTCATGGAATCGCAGCTTTCCACTTTATCCTGGTCGTCGAGTGTCAGTGTCGAATCGAGTCCGGGAATGACATAGGTTCCTTTTTCTGTTTCATCTGAATAGGGTTCAAAGCCTGCCTGTGTCAGGATCGGATAGGCGCTTAAAGCGTTCTGCTGCTGCTCGAGCGTTTTGTATATGGCCGCATTCGTATTGACGTTTTCTGTATCCTGCTCCTGCGCATAGATCGCGGATGGAACGATCATACTGAGCGCAACGGTAGCGGACAGGGCGGCTTTCGAGAACTGGTTCATAAATTCCTCCTTGTTTTGTGCTGATTTCATTATATTATCGTGATTTTCAAAAAGCTTCACTTGTGCATATCAAAAAAAATTTGTACGATAAATAACATGATAGGAAAGAAAGCGAACCTGACAGAAAGCGAAATCCGGCATATTGCCCGGTCTTTTTCTCATTACCCGTATCCTTCGGCATCGTTTTACGGTTTCAGGGACAGGCAGATGATCGAGCGTTATATCGAATTGACAACAAAGATCATGAAATCCTACTGCGAGATTTTTTCGCTCGATGATAAAGCCTACATGATGGTGTCCGATGAAAGCTCGGTCACGCCCTTTTTGCAGTATATCCGTCTGTTGTGGGAGTCTGGAAAAATACTTGGCATCCGCCGCATGTATGAGCAGCTCGAGGAAGGCTCGCGGATCGGATTTTCCCAGGAAGTTGTCCTGCGCAAACGAAAAGTGCCTTTTATTCATATCGAGCTGCTTGCGGTCGAAGAGGAGTACTGGGGGCATAAGCTGATGAGCGAACTGATCGCGTTTGCTAAAAGTATGGCCAGAGAAAGAAAATGCCTGCTCATACTGGAAACGGATGAGCTCCATAAAATGAAAAAATATGTTCATCTCGGATTTCAGCTGAAAAAAAAGAGAAGGATCAAAGAGGATGTCGTGATCTACGATTTGTTTTATGATCCGGAAAGCGAAAAGGGATCAAAGGAGGATCAATATGAATAAAAAGGAACTGAACGAATTGAAAAGACAGATCAAATGGGATAATGATCTGCTGTATATACCGCGGATCGCGAGCGCCTATGCGTCCATCAGCTCGGAGGAGAAAAAGGTCCTGTCCTACGAAATCAAGGATTTTTCCCTCATGTCCGAAGAGGAAGGCACTCTGTATCTGAACATCATGAAAAAGAGCCTGGCAGGACATTTAGGAAAAAACCTGCTGCAGCTTAAATTTCCGCGGGAAAACGGCCAGCCTAATCCGGCTCAGGAGCAGCTGTACGCGCTTGTCGGATCAAAGCTGGAGGATGAGCAGATGTTCCGCTCTTATGTGGATGAGCTGCTCGAAAAAGGCCACTACACAAATCATGTGTTCATTCTGGCCGCCTATTGCGAGTATTCCGTACCGCTGAAATCAAAGAACCTGGAAGCAAGCTATGAAGACGGATACAAGTACGATTTTATCCTGATCTCTGTTGTGCCGGCCGTACAGACGAATATCGGGCTTTACTATAACCGCGATACGAATGAAGTGGAGCGCAAGGTCAACTCGGAAATGGAAATCAGGCCGAATCCGGATGATGCGATCCTGTACCCATGTTTTTCGGAACGGGCGGCTGATGTCAACCATGTGCTGTATCATGCGAAAAACGTTAAATCGCTCAATCCTTTTCTGATCGAGGATGTGCTCGGCTGCACGATGTCCATGTCGCCTCTCGATGAGGAAAGCGGATTTTCGCAAATGCTGATCGGAATGTTCGAGGATAGGATCAATGCCCAGGTGCTGACGTCGATCCATGAAAATATCTATGATTCGATCGCGGAAAGCGAAGAGGATCCAAGCGAGCTCACCTATTCCAAATCGGATGTGAAAAAGCTGCTGGAATTTTCGGGTGCCGATGAAGTATCGATGTCTCATTTTGATGAAGTGTATTCCAAGGTTCTTGCCGATCAGCCGCTCAAAGCGGTGAATATGACCAATCTCGATAAGATGGCGATCAAGGTGCCGGATGTCACGATCCAGGTCAAGAACGGCGGCGACACGAAAGTGAAGATGGAAATGATCAACGGACGAAAATGTCTCGTGATCGAAATGGATGATTCGATCGAGATCAACGGAATCGAGATGAAGCCGTAAGCATCGGACAGGATTTTTCCGGCTGATGTTTGTACAATAAGGGCATGGAAACAAAGGAACAACCGCAATTGGAAAATAAAAAGGAAGACTCGATCGACCCTCAGTATTTTGTGATCGGAATCGTGTGCTATACGCAGTATCAGCGTCTGCTTCGCATGCATGACGATATTTTTCAGAAAGTATCGATACTGATCGCTTTCCTGTCTGCGCTGCTGATCGTTGTCGTCAATGATATGCACTGGAAGGAAATGCTGCTTGGCTGGGATTTTTCAACAAGACAGACGATCCTGCATACGTGTGTGTATCAGATCTGCTCGATCACCTCGCTGATCGGGATGCTCACATCAACATTCATCACGCTGCGTCTTTCCACGAGCAACAGAGATAAGGAGCTGGACAGTTCGCAGTTTACGAACGAGGCTGTGATGAACATGAATTCGAATGCGGTGGCACGGAAAATGATCCTTGATCTGGAAAGTGTCATCCAGTCGCTCAAAGCCATGCTTGAAGGCAAACAGAAACAGTACAACCTGGCAGTCGGGATATTGACGGCTTCTACGGTGCTGTATGTGGCAAAAGTTATCATAGAACATATCTAGGCAGGAACGATCATAATTCCTGCTTTTTTTTGATGAAAAAATTTTCAAAGTAATTTTCATTCTTTTCATCTGAATGTAAATGGTGTAAAATCAAATATCATAACGGAGGGAGAAACATATGAGGAATGGTATGAAGTTACTTGCTGCAGCGGCGATGGCATTATCCTTTGCAGGCTGTTCATCACAAGGAGAGAGCGCACAGGCTCCGAAGGTAGGTGTCGTTCAGTTTGCGGAACATCCGGCTCTTGACAACGCGTATAAGGGCTTTGTCGAAGGATTGAAGGAAAACGGATATGACGTGGAGGACGGCACGGTCGAAATCGACTACAAAAATGCGCAGGGAGACCAGTCGAACAATACGACGATCGCCCAGACATTCGTTAATGACAACGACGACCTGATCTATGCGATCGCTACCCCGGCAGCGCAGGCTACCGCGAATGCGACCAAGGATATCCCGATCGTCATCAGTGCGGTAACGGATCCGAAGACCAGCGGTCTTGTCAAAGAAAACGAAAAACCGGAAACGAATGTGACCGGAACATCCGATCTGACTCCGGTGGATGCGCAGCTCGATCTGCTCAAACAGCTTGTTCCGGATGCGAAGAAAATTGCGATCATGTACTGCAATGCCGAGGACAATTCGAAATTCCAGGCTGATCTTGCCGAGGCGAAGGCAAAAGAGCTCGGGCTCGATGTCGAGATCGCGACTGTTACGGATTCGAATCAGATCCAGCAGGTGGCGGAAAGCCTGATCGGAAAAGTGGATGCGGTCTATGTGCCGACCGATAACCTGCTTGCCGAAGGAATGGCTACGCTTGCCCAGGTCATGAGCGAAAACAGTATTCCTTTGATCGTCGGAGAAGAAGGCATGGTGGAAAATGGCGGTCTGGCAACGTACGGAATCGATTATTTCGAACTGGGCAAGCTTGCCGGAAAACAGGCTGCTGAAATTTTAAAAGGTGAAAAACAACCGGAAGATATGGCGATCGAATACCTGCCGTCGGAAAAATGCACGTTATCGATCAACAAGACGACAGCGGACAAGATCGGTATCGAAATTCCGGAAGACCTGGAAGGAGACGCGACTTTAGTCGAATAGTATGTCAATTTTATTATCTGTAGAAGGAGCCATCGGACAAGGAATATTATGGGGCATCATGGCTCTCGGGGTGTACATCACCTTCCGTCTGCTTGATTTTGCCGATCTGACCGTTGACGGCAGTTTCGCGACCGGAGGAGCGGTAAGCGCGATACTGATCGTGAATGGAGCGGATCCTGTCCTTTCGCTTTTTGCGGCACTGCTTGCGGGCGCTCTTGCCGGCGCTGTGACGGGCATGCTCAATACCTTGTGCAAGATCCCGCCGATCCTGGCCGGAATTCTTACGCAGATCGGTCTGTATTCGATCAATCTGATGATCATGGGCAAAAGCAATCTGCCGCTGCTCAACTCGGATACGATCTTTTCGAAGGTGAGCCAGGCGATCCATCTGCCCCGCAGTGTCAGCCGCTGGCTTTCCACGAGCAATCTGACCGTCCTGATCATCGGGATCCTGGTCGCTGTGATCGTCATTGCGCTTTTGTACTGGTTTTTCGGGACCGAGATCGGTTCGGCGATCCGCGCTACGGGAAACAATGAGCATATGGTTCGTGCCAACGGCATCAATACGAACGTGACGATCATGATCGCCCTGATGCTTTCCAATGCGCTGAATGCTTTTTCAGGAGCCCTGGTCGCTCAGCAGCAGGGGTATGCGGATGTAAAGATGGGGATCGGCGCGATCGTTATCGCGCTGGCATCGATCGTTCTGGGAGAAGTTATTTTTGGACGGAAGGGCGGTTTTGCACGCCGTCTGTCTTCGATCGTTACTGGTTCGATCTGCTACCGCATCATTGTCGCGATCGTTCTGCAGCTTGGCCTGAGCGCGGACAACCTCAAGCTGTTCACGGCGATCCTGGTTGGCATTGCGCTTTCGATCCCGATCATGATGGAAGGTTCAAAACAGAAGAAGATGTATAAAAAGATGACCGAGGAAGTGGACGGCATCGAGGAGGCGTTCCGTGCTGACAGTTAAAAATGTATCGAAAACATTCAATATCGGAACAGTGAACGAAAAAAAGGCGCTGGACAAAATTTCCCTGACACTAGAGGATGGCGATTTTGTGACCGTGATCGGCGGCAACGGAGCGGGCAAATCCACTCTGCTCAATATGATTGCCGGTGTTTATCCGATCGACTGCGGACATATCGTTCTGGACGGAAAAGATATTTCCCGTCAGCCTGAATACAAAAGAGCAAAGCTGATCGGCCGTGTCTTTCAGGATCCGCTGATGGGCACGGCGGCCGATATGGAGATTGCCGAGAATCTGGCGCTGGCCTACCGCAGAGGAAAGCCGAGAACTTTGCGCTGGGGCGTGACCAAAGAGGAAAAGGTCAAATATAAAGAAGAGCTGAAACGGCTCGGACTTGGTCTGGAAGATCGGATGACTTCAAAAGTCGGTCTGCTTTCCGGAGGACAGCGGCAGGCGCTGACGCTGCTGATGGCGAGCCTGCAGAGACCGCAGCTGCTTCTGCTTGATGAGCATACGGCTGCACTGGATCCGCTGACGGCAAAAAAGGTGCTTGATCTGACCAAGGAGATCGTGGAGGAGCAGAAGCTGACCACGTTGATGATCACTCATAATATGAAAGACGCGATCCAGATCGGGAACCGTCTGATCATGATGTATGACGGAAAGATCATTTACGATGTGCGCGGCGAAGAAAAGAAAAAGCTGACTGTCAACGATCTGCATCAGAAGTTCAGAGAAGCTTCTGGCGAGGAATTCTCGGATGATCGTGCTGTGCTGATCTGATTGTTCATAGAGTCCGGATCTTTGATCCGGGCTTTTTCTATTAAAAAAGCCGGACCAAGGATCCGGCTGTCGATCAGCGTCTGATTTCGAGCATTTTTTTCTTTAATTCGTTTTCCATCTGCATCATGCTCTGTTCGGCCTGCAGACGTTTTTCACGTCCCTCTTTCTGGATCTGCATGACTTCGTCAAAAGTCTGGATGAGCTTGGCGTTCGTGTTCTGGAGCGTTTCGATATCCACGATTCCGCGGTTTGTTTCTTTGGCCGTTTCCACGGACGCGATATGAAGCGATTCCGCGTTTTTCTTTAGCAGCTCATTGGTCATATTGCTGACTTCGCGCTGTGCTCTGGCGGCCTGCTTGGCATGATTGAGACCGAAAGCGAGGACAAGCTGGTTTTTCCAGAGCGGGATCGTATTGACCAGCGTTGTCTGGATCTTGTCGATCATGACGGAATTGGAGCTTTGAAGCATTCGCAGCTGCGGCGCGGTCTGGATCGAGATCATACGGGACAATTCGAGATCGTACAGTTTCTTTTCGAAACGGTCCACGAAATTGATCAGATCCTGATAAGTCTGCGCATCTTCGGGAAGCTGGCTGGCTTCCGCTTTTCTTTTGGCTGCCGGCAGATCTTCTTTTTCGACCTGTGCCAGCTTTTTCTTGCCGGCCAGAATATACATGGAAAGTTCTTTGAAGTACTGTGCGTTCAGTTCATACATTTGATCGAGCATCGCGTTGTCCTTGATGAGAACGATCTGCTGATGCTCCAGATTCTCGGCGACCTTGGTAACATTTGTTTCTGCTTTTGAATAGCGTGCTTTCATGGCCTCAAGCTGATTTTTTCCTTTGTTGAAGATGCCGAAAAAACCTTTTTTCTCTTCATTCTGGGGATCGGTCTGTTTCAGTTCGACCACGACATCGGAGAGCATGTCGCCTACGTCGCCGAGATCTTTTGTTTTGACATTTTCAAGAGTTTTCTCGGAAAAATCGGCTAGCTTTTTCTGCGGGGCCGCGCCGTATTGAATGATCTGGTTCGTATCCTTGATGTTGATCTTGCTGGCAAAATCCTCGATGGCTTTCATTTCCTGTTCGCTGAACTGAGAGGTATCGATCTTAATGTCCGACAAAGGTTCGGCAGCGACTTCCTGTTTAGGACTGGCCAGGATCGGATCGGTCAGGATCTCTTTCATCTCCTCTTTTTCTGGTTCCAGCGTAAGCGTGATCGTTTCTTTTTTTTCTTCTGGCATAATGATTCCTTTCTTTGTGCTCTGCATCGAAACTGCAGGACACGTATCGTGTATTCGTATATCGTTTTTATTTTACCATATCCGGGCGCGCAGGATCATGGAAGACGATATTTCGTTCCGCATTTCCTATGTGAAAAACAGAAAGAGGGGAGCGCGGCAATAAATCCCAAAATGACGTCTGGAATGCTGGCTCCAGATACTGGACTGCTTTTTGATTTGTTTCTTTGTAAGCGGGAAAAAGAACCGCGGGTATTCAGCCTCCAGTTCATTCAGTATATTGATGCTATGAACTGGAGGTTTTTTCATGAGCGAATCAAAACAGAATTCGAATACCTATTCTTCTTTTGCTGAAGTCCGCCTTCCTGATCCGGGTCCCAGGAAACAAACCGGATCGGATCGGCCAGCTATCGTTATTCAGTCTTCCAAAGGCAAGATCTATATCCATAATCATACGGAACCGGTGCTGATTCGAACGGTCCTCGATTCATTATGAGATCTCTTGATTTTAACCGCATCGATCATGTGTACATCCGTCCCGGCTACACGGATCTGCGCAAAGGCATTGACGGCCTGTGCCTGCTGGTTCAATCTTCCATGAAGCTGGACCCGCGTCAGAATATCCTCTTTCTGTTCTGCGGCAGAAAGACTTCCACCATCAAAGGACTGCTTTGGGAAGAGGATGGGTTCATGCTCATCACCAAGCGTCTAGAGAATGGAAAGTTTCAATGGCCCAGAACGGAGGAAGAAGTCATTGCGCTGAGCGAACAGGAGCTCAGATGGCTGCTTGACGGACTGAGCATTGTACAGAAAAATGCGATTCGTCCAGCACGAAAACGTGCATATATTGTGTGATGGAAAAGCCTTTCCAAGTGTGTTATAGTCGGGTCATGAAAGATGGTTACTTCGCACAGGACAACGGATCCAGCATGGAAATTCAAAAGATTCTGGAAATCATGAACGAGCAGCTGAAAAAACAGTCCGAGCAGATCGAGAAACAATCGGAACTGATCGAAAAGCTGTACGATAAGATCGAACAGAAGGACGAGATCATCCGCAAGCTTCAGAAGATGCTTTTCGGCCGGAAGAGCGAAAAGGCAGCCGCGCTTGAGATGATGGCCAATATGGAACCTCTGTTCACTATGGATTATCCGGAACCGAAACAGGAAGAACGTACAGGGACAGTCAAGGCGCATGAGCGCCGCCGCTGTCCGAACCGTACGGACGACCTGGACTCCCTTCCGCATGAAAAAGTGGTGATCGAAGCGACCGAAGAAGAAAAGAAATGTCCATATTGCGGAGAAGAAATGATCAAGGTGGGCGAAGAGAAAGCGCACACGATCGTAAAGGTCCTCCCTGCGCAGATCATCATCGAAGACATTTATACAGAAACCTACGCCTGCCCTGCCTGCATGAATGACGGGGAAGGCGTTCTTTATAAGACAGACGCGCCGGCCGCTTTGATCCCCGGTTCTTTTGCGAGCGCGCAGGCCCTGGCCTATGTGGCCAACGAACGGTTTGTCAAAGGCGTGACCTATTACCGGCAGGAAAAGGAATGGAAGAGCTGGAAGCTTCCTGTGAGCCGAAGAACGATGTCCAACTGGGTGATGCTGGGATCGGAGAGTTATTTCGAACCGCTGATCGAACGGATGAAAAGTCACCTGCTGAAAGAGGAGTATATACACTGCGACGAAACGACCATCCAGGTCATGAAGGAAGAGGGGCGCAGGAATACGAACAAGTCGTATATGTGGGTGTACAGTTCGATACAGGAAAGCGAACATCCGATGCGGCTGTTCGACTATCAGCCCGGAAGAGGCGGAAAGTATGCCGCCGATTATCTGGAAGGATTCGCAGGGATATTGATCACAGACGACTATGCCGGATACAATCAGGTCGATCATGACGAAAGAGCACTGTGCTGGGCTCATGCCAGAAGGTACTTTGTAGATGCTCTGGAAGGCCTGAAGGAAGCAGCAGGATCCGTGTCAGTGAAGATACTTACACAGATCATGAAGATCTTCCGTATCGAAGCGAAGCTTCAGAAACTGAAGCCAAAAGAACGAAAAGAAGAAAGGATGCTGCGCGAAGGAGGGCTCGTGGAGCAGGTTTTCGTGTGCGCAAAAACAGCCCTGGCCACAGAAGGCTGGACAACCCAAAAGGAAAAACAGGCCCTGAATTATCTGGTAGATAACGAAGAAGGACTGAAGATTTATCTAAAAGACGGCAATGTACCGATGACCAATTCGTTATCGGAAAGAACGATCCGAAGCTTCGCGATCGGACGGCGCAACTGGCTGTTCTCGGGAAGTCCGAGAGGAGCCCGAAGCTGCGGCGTACTGTATTCGGTCGTAGAAAGTGCGAAAGCCAACGGACTGGTACCGTACAAATACATACTGTACGTGTTGGAAAAACTGAGGGGAAAGATCGGGCAGCTGAGTGACGAGATCCTTGATCAGATGATGCCGTGGAATGCAGAAGTCAAAGAACAATGCGTATAACCCGAAAGAAAAAGGGCCCCTGCTTGCGAGAAGTATCTCACAGACAGGGGCCTTTAACTATACGCGGTTCTTTTTCCCGCTTACGTTTCTTTTTCAAATTCATTACTAATAATAATGAAAAAAGATCTGTTCCGCTTTTAAAGAAAGGGAACAGATCTTTTATTTAAAGCTCTATTTTACATGTATTTTTTCTTTCGTCAGTCCTTCGCGGGCAAGAAGCGTTTCGAGGACCGAAATGTCGGAAGCTACTTCCATCGAAGTCATTTCGAACAGGTCGTCATACATTTTCGATAAAGCGTAATTCAACGTGTCGAGCGTGTTTTCGATTTCCTGTTTCGATTTGCGGATATTTTCTCCCGGGGTCGGGTAGCTGGAAAGCTCCACATACGTTTCGAGCAGCTTGTCGATCGAAGGCAGGTAATACTTTGTCAGATTTTTTGCTTCGTCGACTTCCTGCGGATTATCCTGAATAAATGTAAGAATGTGTCTGATATTGTTTTCGAGATCTGTCAGCTTCTGTGAAATGACCGGGTCTTTGATCACATCGTTATAATGGCGGATCCTGAGCAGTGCTTTTTCTCCTTCCTGAATAAATTCAAGGGCTTCCGGGGGAAGCGTTTCGTCCTGGGCGTGGGGCCTGGAATTTTCAGGATGAGGAATATCGGGCAGCTTGGATGCTTCATATGCCTCGTTCGTACTGTAGAACGTGTTTTTCTTCTGGTTTACATGGCCCTGCAGGAAAAGGCCGTCGGCGATCATATCGTGCAGATCGGCAATTGTCGCTTCATTGGTGCTGTATACCGATTCAGCAAGGACCGGGATCGGGATCATATCGCTGCTTGTCAGCTGGGATATGTACACATGGAAACGGCGCATATACTGGTCTTTTTTCTTCTCGGTCGAGTGTCCGGCGATCCCGAGGATCAAAAAGATGAAAAACGGGACGGCGATCAGTGCTGTAGCGCCGATCGCTGCCTTCCCGGCCGCCCATCCTTCGATCAGAAGGATAAGTATGGAAAAGAGAGCGAATACGCCGGTACCGATCCCGCCGATCATGCTGAAGATCCGATACAAGGTCATGTTGTTTTTGATCTTCTTTTCCAGCTTTGAAATTTTCTTGATATTGTATTTTCTGTTGATCTTGGATCGTGAATCCGCATTGGTGTATTCCCGGATCTTTTTGTTGATCATTTTTGTGGTGGAACTGACCGTTTTTTCGATCGAATTGTTCAGTTCTGTGAAATCAAGCGTATCCACCGCATTTTTTATGGAATGGCTGATGCTTTTGCCAATATCCATCCAATCGTTTTGACTCATATGAATTCCTTCTTTCATTGTTTTCATTTTACCATACCAGAGAGCTGGTTGGGCATGATTGTTATTATATTTATGCGTTGGGATTACAATAATGACATGAAGTTTTATGACATTTTACAGATGGATCCGGCACAGATCCGCGCAATGATCGCAAAAACAGAAAATGCAAAGGAGAAGAGAAAATTAAGAGCTGGTATGTATGCACGCTCGTTTTTGATCGTGGTTTTTGCGGTGCTGTTTATCGGGATCTTTACGGCATTGTTCGGAAGCGGAAACAGTGCGATGGCCGTTTCGATCTTCTGTATCCTTTTAGCTGTGCGTTTTGTCGATTACGGGTACCGTATACAGGATGCCCTTGTCAACATGTTCATCGTCTTTGCCATTCTGACATTTGTGCCTTCTCTCGCTTTGCCGCTGCCATGGCCGGCACGTTGGCTGATCTATTTTGCCTCTCTTCTTGTCATGCTCATCATGACAGCAGAAAAACCGCACATGGGCAACGGGGGATTGTATACGTTCGCTTTTATTTTTCTGGCAGGCAATCCGGTCCACGGACAGGTGCTCATGCAGCGTGCCCAGATGGCATTTCTCGGCTTTTTGATCTGTGCCTGTGTCTACTGGCACAATCATAGATCAAAAGACAAAAAAATCACTTTTGCCAATGTCCTGAAACGGTTCGATCTGTATACTTACAAAACGCAGTGGCAGCTGCGTCTGGCGCTGGGAATCAGTGTCCTTCTGTGCATCTTCACTGTTTTTCATCTCGAACGGTACATGTGGGCAGGATTCGCGGCCGGATCGCTTCTTTCGGACGCGGATGTAGAGTCAAACATTCATGAAAAGTTTTCGAACCGTCTGCTTGGCGTGATCCTGGGATCCGCTTTGTTTTACATGATCTATCTGATCGTTCCGGCTCGTTATTATTTTCTGATCGGCCCTGTCGGAGGTATGTGTCTTGGCCTGTGCTCGAAGTATACATATAAAACGGTCTTGAACTGCTTTGGCGCACTGGCTCTGGCAGCAAGCATGTACGGGATCGGCAATGCGGTCCTGCTCAGGATATTTGATACGCTTGCCGGAATTTTCGGCGCACTGCTGTTTTTCTATTTGTATGACCGGTTTATCCTCCACAAATTTCTGCCGAATCGGTCGTATGTTTCGAAAAAAGAAAAATAATAACCTGTTAACCCTCTGAATTCCCGTTTTTCTTGTACGAATAGTATGTTAAAATGCATGATATGAGAAAAACAGAAAAAAGGGACAAGACCGGACATATCCGGAAGATCCAGTATACCGCAATCAGTTTCCTGATCGTTATGATCGCGATCGTGGCAGCGGTTATGGTCAATATCCGTCATCTGTACGGACAAAAAGAAGATGAAAAACAGGAAAAGATCCAGATCGTGCAGACTGAACAAGATCACAAGGACATCACCCGGCTCAGGGAACAGCTGATCCAGTATATCAAAGAAAACGAATCAAGCCGGGAGGATGTCGGGTTTTATATCGAGGATCTCGAATCAGGAGATTCCATCGAACTGAACGGAGACCAGCTGTATGTGGCCGCCAGCACTTACAAGCTACCGCTTGCAATGGTATATTATGACCATATCAACGCTGGCGAAATGAGTGCCGAAGAATATGAGGACCTGCTGAATTCCATGATCGTAAATTCAGACAATGAAGCGGCAGAATATCTTTTCGACAATCTGGGCGGCTATGATGAGTTCAAACGTCTTATTGCCTCCTATGATGATGAGCAGGAAGCCGATCCGGCCTATGTCAGCTATGAGAACGAGTTCACACCGCGAAATATGGGACATATCCTGGGCTATCTCTATCATCACAAAGATGCGTACGATCCATTGATCAAAAATATGAAAGCGTCGATGCCCGGACAGTTTCTTGACAGAAATCTGAATATTTATTTTGCCCAGAAATATGGATCGTATGACTGGAGCTATAATGCGGCCGGTTTGTCGCTGACAGGACATCCGTATTCGATCGCGATCTACACGACGCTAGGCGACGCAGGAGAAACAGTGATCGGCGATATGAACGAAATCTGTTTCCGGTATTTTAACGACTCTGAGGAATAATGTCTTTATTTGTCTGCCTTCTGGTAATGTTTTCCAAAACCTTTAAACTATTGGGAAAGATGCTATAATGGAACCATGTTAAAAGATAGTGAAATCATGGAAATCGCTGAACCTTTGATCGAAGTATTGAAAAAACTGGAAAGTCAGCTGGATACGGAATTAATGGAGGTGCCTACGATTCGCTTTATGAAAAATCCGGACTTGAAAGAATTTATGATCGGCGACTATACTCTCGACGAGGAATCTGTGCGCCAGATCGAAGAGTACATTCAGGAAGAAATCGAGAGCATGTATCATCCTACGATTTTACATTAAGCTCTTGATTTTTTTTGTATTCTTTTGTATCATATTTTGTGCGCGGGCGTGGCGAAATTGGTAGACGCACTAGACTTAGGATCTAGCGCCTTCGGCATGGGGGTTCGAGTCCCTTCGCCCGCACCATTTGGAAAAAACAGGGAAAAACATTAAAAATTCCTTTAAATAAGGCATAAAATTGAATAAATATAAGTGATGAGCTCTTGCTGGTTCAAAAAGAGAGAAAAGCGAGAGAAATGACTGGTTTATTTTCATTTTATGCTTTTTTAATCTATGAAAATCAGAAAAAGAGCGATAAGCAAACCTCTTAGCAAACTATTTAAAAGAGTTTGTCAGGAGGTTTTTTTTGTGAAAAGGATCCATATGCCCAAATATTTCCGGTCATTGCTCATCTGTAAAGAAATCATTGAGAATAAATGGCCTTCCTCTTATAATAAAAAGATAAGATGAGAGCACGGATCGTGAGAAGCAGCAGGTGGTCACATATTTTCAATTGGCTTTGTGACCGCTTTTCTTTATAGGAAACCGTGCCTCGAAAATACAGGGGGAATTATGACCAGAAAACCAAAAAAGAAGCAGCTGTCCAGGAAAGGAATCGCATGGGTCTGTGCTGTTGCGCTTCTTTTCGTATTTGCTGCCGGATGGCATTTTACACGTGTCCAGGCCACAAAACCGGGCCGGCAGTATATTCATGAACAGGCGCAGCTCGATCCGCAGGAAATCAGTGCCACTCTTCGCGATAAAAAAGGAAAAGAGCTCAGCGAAATGATGGAAAGCGGAAAAATAGACGTCCTTTCCGCATTTGATGACTACGCGCTTTTCGGCGATTCGCGCGCCTACGGATTTGAGTCGTATGGTGTTCTCGATCCCAATAAAGTCTATGCGGATGCCGGCCATACGATCCGAAATATTACGGACCAGAAAGACACGATCGCGCAGACAAAACCGTCAAAACTCGTTTTTTCCTACGGAGTCAATGATATGGGACTTGATATTGGAGGAAACGAAAAAGACGGATATAGAAAAATATATGAAGCACAGATCGATGCCCTGCTCGAGAATGATCCGGATGCCCAGGTTTTCGTATGTTCCATCATCGATGTGACGCCTCAGGCAAAAGAGCGTTCGCCACGCTGGGATAAAGCGGCAGATTTTAATGCGCAGATCCGGCAGATGTGCGAGGATCGCGGCTGGACCTATGTAGACAATGATGGGCTTGGCACCGATCTGTCCCATTATCAGGAAGACGGAGTCCATTTCACAAGCGATTTTACATGGGAATGGGCAAGGAATATCGCAAAAACGATATGGGAGACAGTCTATGGGAACAAATAAGAAAAACCAGATCATCAACTATCTGCTCATGGCCTTTTGCCTGATCGCCTTTCTTATTGTGCTGCGCCCGGCTTTTCGGTCCGAAAAAATAAGCGAAAGATCATTCGAAGATCTGTTTGCGAAAACCATGGAAAATATCAGTATGGATCCATATCCTGCACAAGGAACACAGAGCCTGCGCCGATATTTTGAACTGGAACCTTCCGATTTTGAACAGATCGCTTTTTACCGGCTCGACGACGCCATGTCAGCCGATGAATTGCTCCTAGCCCGTTTTTCGACCCCGGAAGCTGCCCGGAAATTCGAACAGGCCGTTCAGGCACGCATACAGTCGCAGACCGATATTTATGCCGGTTATGCGCCTGAACAGGAACAGACGATGAAACAGGCGCACATCGAAGTCGAAGGAAATTATGCTTTGTATGTGAGCGGGGCACAGGCTGCCCAGATTGCCGAGCAGTTCGAGAAAGCATTGTAGAAAGGGAAATCGTTATATGGCATATACAAATCTGTTTTTTATTTTCGGCTTTCTTCCTCTTTCGTGGATCGGTTACCGCTTCTGTCCCGGAGCAAAAGCCAAAAATATATTTTTACTGCTCGTTTCCTGGCTGTTCTATGCCTGGTCCAGATGGGATGCGCTGCTCGTTCTGCTCATTGTCACTATATGGTGCTTCGCATGCGGAAGACAGATCGAAAGCATGGCACAAAACAAGGATCCGAAACAAAAAATAATGATCGCTGTTTCCGTCAGCTTTCTTGTGCTGATCCTTTTTGTCTACAAGTATGTCAATGGGTGGCTGCACGTTTCGCTGCCGCTCGCGATGCCTTTAGGCTTGTCTTTTTATATTTTTTCGGCCTTGTCCTATATTGGGGACGTAGCTATGAAAAAGGTTCCATGTCAGAACAGTTTTCTTGATCTTGGCCTGTATATCGGCTTTTTTCCGAAACTGATCATGGGACCGATCAGCGAATACCGCGATTTCAAGGACCAGCTGCAGGAACGGACCATTACTGTAGCGCGTCAAATTCTGTTAGTCGGAAACGTCAAATATTTTTATACACATCTGGAAGAGAAACGCACTTTATTTTGTCCGGCCTCGCTTTATTTTGGCTTCAGAAGCATTTTATTTTATTTCTTTCTGTTCAAAAAAAGCCGTCTTGTCAAAAACGGCTTTTAATCAATAATTTCCTATGTTCTCGAATTCTTTCTGGTATACTCTTTCCACTATACATGCCAGGATCCAGCTGTTCCTCTTTCCCAGCGCTTTTCTGATCGACGGATGGATCTCGAAATCATTCTTGAAGAATAAATGGCCAAAATTATTCATATAGTTTTCTACAAAATACATCAGCTCTTCATTGCTCAGTTTATAGGCTCCGTACATCTTCATCGCTCTTTTCAGCTGTTCGATCATCACTTTTCTCGTCGTCGGCCAGTTGATCAACATCCGTTCATCTTCTTTCATATGTTCTCACCCCAGTTCTACTTCGTTATGTGCTTTCATCACGATCTCTGCGTCGATGATCCGCTTTTCTTCGTTCGCTCCTTCGATCAGGCATTTCGACAACAGATTGTTCAGTTTCCGGATTGATCCGCCTGCGATATTATATGCGGCACGCACCGCGTCTTCTTCGAACACCTTTTCTCTGCTTCCGCATTCTTTCATGCAGAAATCCACATATTCCTGTGCCTCTTCTCCTTTCAGACCTTCCATGAAATAATTGATCACGATCCTCTGGCGCAGGGCGTCATGCACCTGCTTTTTCAGGATCGTGTTCAGGCTCGTCTGCCCGCTCAGGATCAGGATACAGTAGTTCTTCGAGTCCATCTCGAAATTGAGGAGCATGGTCAGATCGTTGAAGACGCTCGTGCTCAGATACTGCGCTTCGTCGATCACGATGACCGGCGTGCACTTCTTTTCTTTTGCCATGTATTCGATGGCTTCCTGTACCTGCCGGAACAGGTCGCTCTTTCTGAATTTGGGCTCCAGCCCCAGCCCGCAGGCCAGCTGCCGGTAAAAGTCGATGACCGATACCGTAGACATCTGGATGTAGACCACTTTGTACAGCGACGGGTTCAGACTGCCGGCAAATTCGCGGATGGCCGATGTTTTTCCTGTTCCCGGACTTCCTGTGAACAATCCGATCCCTTTCGCTTTTTTCAGGTAGTCCAGCCGTCCTTTCAGGTTCGCCGTATCTTCGCTCCGGTATAATTTGTGATATTTCGTTTCTTTCTCGAACGGCATCTGCTTCAGTCCGTAAAATACTTTGGCTTCCATATTACTCCTCCTCTCTGAAGCGCATGTGCTGCCTTCTTCTGATCCGGCTGTTCTCCACCTTGTCGACCGTCCGGATCGGGATCAGCTTTCCGTCCATCCCTAGCAGCCAGGCCTTTCTCCTGTCTTCGGGATCCATCTTCACCTTTACTGTCTCGCGCATGTATTCGGCCGGCACCTCGTAGCTGATCCCGTCGATCACGAGTGTCGAATCGGTCCTCACCTTTCTTTCGTACGTATGCAGGAAATACTGTTCCACCGCTTCGTCAGGAAGGAAGCGGAACCGCTGTGCATCCTTCAGATAGCGCTGGCGCGGCGTCATATCTTTCAGCGAAGCGTGTTGGCAGTTGATGTATTTCTGAAGATAGTCCCCGAAAGATTCCCGGACCTCTTCGATCGTCTGATAGGCATTCCAGTCCGAACAGCGCAGCCAGTGGTCCTTGAACGTTCGGAATGCGCGCTCCTGTTTTCCTTTCGCGCTTCCGTCCCGCACCGGCGCATGCACCAGGGCGACCCCCAGTCTTGCACAGATCATATTCAGCTGGTGGTTGTCATAAGGCGAACCATTGTCTACATACAGTACAGACGGGATCCCGTAAGTCATGACCGCGTTCTTCAGGATCTTCTGAAAGTTGACGGCCGTATCGGCTTCAAAGATTCCCCAGCCCACGATCATCCGGGATGCGTCATCCAGGATAGAAACCAGATACAGCCTGTGTCCGGCCAGCCTGTATAGATAGGATGTATCGGCCTGCCAGACCTGGTTGGCAAATTCTTTCTCGAACGCTCTGCGCTCTTTTCCCTGATGGATCGGTTCGAGACGGCTCTGAGGCAGAGAACGCACGAAACGATCGATCGTGGACTGGGAAACGCGGGCCGGGATAAACCCTTCTTCGATGAGCCGCGCACGCAGGACCGTATTGATGATGCGCGGATACTGCCGGCGCAGAGCGATGATGCGTTCCTGCGCCTCGGGACTCAGAGTTCGGGAAGTCCCCTTGTCGCTCCTGGGACGGGAAATCAGTCCATCGAATCCGCCGGAACGGTATTCATAGGCCCAGTGAGCGAAAGTCTGCCATGAAAATGATTTTTTGACACCGGAGACCGGGTTTTCGAATTCTTTTTCGGCAAGATGACGGTAAAACTGACGGTTTGTCGAAAAAGGATGAGTGCCGGAAATGACAGGAGCGATGATCCCGAATTTCCATAAAGCGATTTTTTCCTTGTCGGTTTGATCCATAAAGCAGAATCCTCCTTTGAGATTACTGTACCGGGCTAAAAAGAGGAAAGCGACGGACAAATGATTCAGGAAGGAGAAAAAAGACCATAGACAAAGGGTGCAGATAAAATAGTGTGAGGCGAAAAATAGGCGCATTCATGAAAACGAAGAAAACTCTTCAGAAAGGCATGCATAGAAGAACGGATATGAGCAAGAAGATCATACGGGCTACGGTCAAGATCGCGGATCATGATACAGGAGAGGAAAAGCAGAGAGGAATAGCGGTCGATCCATCGGCGCAGGGTCGTTCTGGAAATATCAAAAAGCGCAGCCGTTCTCGACTTGTTGCCGGCACAAGGTCCGCAGCAGTACTGAAAGAGCACTTCAAAAATAAAAGGATAGGAAAACGAAGAAAACGGACGGGCATCATAAGGGAGTATGGTATGATAGGAGCCGCAGGAAGGACAAAAAACGACACGAACCCGTAAGCGTTTTGTCGGATTGGAAGGAGAGAGGCAGAAACGGGAGTAGGATGAGTAATCGAGCATCTGGCCGCGCGCCCCGCAGGACGGGCAGGATAAATCATGCGAAAAAGGGTTGTCGAAAGCCGAAAAATTGATTATCATAAAATTGTTCGTTAGGACGGGAGAGAGTTTGTTCGCAAAACAATTAGGGCTCTCTCTTTTTTTGCGCCTAACACCTTTCCATGTCAATCATCTCATAAAATGAAAATAATGTGACGAAAAAAAGCAGAATAAATTCATCGTGAAATGATCGATGATGAATTTATTCTGCTTGTCTTTATAAATAAGCGAGGATAGCAGGACGACGCTCTACAACCATTACGGCAGCCGACCTTTCTTCAGGAACGCTGTTGTTCATGAAAGGGCTCGTAAAAAAAGTGGTGCTGGCTGATTCGCTGGCCGTCTTTGTCAGCATGCTTCAGGATCAGACCACATTTGTAGGTACATGGGTGCTCGCCCTGTCCTACACCTTTCAGCTGTATTTTGATTTTTCAGGGTATTCGGATATGGCGATCGGGATCGGCCGGTGGTTCGGTTTCGATATTCCTAAAAACTTCAATCATCCGTACATTGCCGACAGTGTACAGAATTTCTGGCGCCGCTGGCATATTTCATTATCCACGTGGTTCAGGGACTACGTGTATATTCCGCTCGGCGGCAGCCGCGTCGACGTTCCGCTCATTGTGCGCAACATCGTGATCGTATGGGTACTGACCGGAATATGGCATGGCGCCAATGCCACCTATATTGTCTGGGGCGTATATTATGCATTGCTTCTGCTTGGCGAACGGTTCTTTTTCAAACCTGTTCTTGCACGTATTCCCAGACCAGTGCGTATCGTGCTGATCTTTCTGATCGCCAACGCAGGCTGGGTGTTCTTTGCCGCACCAAGTATTTCCCAGGCATTTGTCCGGCTGGGATGCATGAGCGGGATCGCATCGGGATTCGCGGATACGCAGGCGCTGTTTGCTCTTGGCCAGGCCAAATGGCTGCTCCTCTTTTCCATGATTGCCTCGACTCCTGCGATCGACACCGTTCAAAACTGGATATTTGCCCGGTTTGGCCGCAATGGAATGGTCGGGCTGGCCGGTGTGTACTGCGTATTGTTCGCTGCGTGCATCAGCCTGCTGGTCGCCAGCACTTCACAGACGTTTTTATATGCCGCATTTTAGAAAAGGGGATCAAAAATGAAACGAAAAATTCAATGGAGCAAAAGGATGGGACGTATCCTGTTCGGAATACTGATGGTCGTCATGGTTTGTACTCTGCTCATTAATCTGCTCGTGCCGGACCGTGATCGTTCGGCAGTCGAAAACCGGCCGCTTCAGCATTTTCCCCGTTTTAGCGTATCGGCAATGGCAGACGGAACGTATGGCAAAGACTGGGACAAATGGTTCACGGATCAGTTCGTGTTCCGCGACCGGTTCATGAATGCCGGGTATATCATCAAACGGATGCAGGGATTTCGGGAAATCAATGATGTGTATATCGGCAAAGGAAGGCTGATCCAGAAATCCGAGCCGTATGATCAGACGATCGTACAGAAAAATCTCGATGCGATCAGCACGTTCGCGCAGCATACAGGCCTGCCGACCTATACGCTCATTGCGCCCACAGCAGCCGTCATAGATACGAACGCTCTGCCCAGCCATGCAGAAGGGACCCGGATGGATCCGCTTTTCGATCAGATGGATCAGGCTCTGGACGGCAAGGCAAGCGTGATCGATGTCCGGAAAGCCTTTTCCGATCACAAGAAGGAGGATCTGTTTTACAAAACAGACCACCACTGGACGTCGCTTGGAGCGTTTTACGGCTTTGAATCTTTTGCACAGGCTGCCGGGATCGAAATGTCGCTCAAGGATTTTGAACGGATGCAGATCAGCAATTCTTTCCAGGGAACGCTTGCTTCGAGAACCGGCGATCCGTTTTTGAAAGATGCCATCGACATTTATGTCCATGAGCCGATGCCCGACTATGTCATGACAAGGGACGGAAAGGATGCGAGCCGTACAATGTACAATGAAAAAGCGCTCGATCAGAAAGATCAGTATCAGGTGTTTACGGGAGCGAATACCGGCGTCATCCAGATCGAAACGACAGGAGACAGCGATCGCCGGCTGATCGTTTTCAAGGATTCGTATGCCAATGCGATGATCCAGTTCCTCATTCCGTATTACCGCACGATCACGATCGTCGATCCAAGATACTACTATGACGATCTGAATGTGCTTCTGCGCACCGATCTGCCGACCGAAGCCTTGTTTCTATATAAT
This sequence comes from Erysipelotrichaceae bacterium OPF54, assembly GCA_022834735.1. GTDB lineage: Bacteria > Bacillota_I > Bacilli_A > Erysipelotrichales > Erysipelotrichaceae > Dubosiella. Next base: position 1,862,787 of record BQKD01000001.1, on the reverse strand, counting down.
TATGACAATTTTGTGAGCGACAGCAATCTCGAAGCCGTTATGGGCGTTTTTTCAGACAATATGAATGAAGGATAAATCACAGCGGCAGCAGGAACAATGAGACGCAACTCATATTTCATGCTGCCGCTTTTCTTTTCGCGGCCATTCGAGATCATAAAAAAGATGTTTCATATAATTCAATAAGTTTGATAAAATAGAAAACGGAGGAATAAAATGAGCGAAGAAAAAAATCCGAAAAACAATAAAGAAATCGACGCGTTTGCTAAAGCGTTGTTAAATAAAAAAACTGAAATCGCATTGAATAAAGAAAAACATAAAACAGAACAGAAAGCGGAACCGAAACCGATGACAGACCGGCAGCGGGAATATGCGGAAAGGACCATGTCAAGCGCGCTGGACCTGCTTCGAAAAGAGCGGGGGCAGCTTACGATCGAAGAAGAGGAACAGAAATTTCAGGAAGATCAGCAGACCGGCATGCAGCCCCAGGAAGATCTGGATGATTTTACATCCGATTCCATCCATCAGGAGCCGGCAGTGAGCCCGGACACGATGAATTCCATTTATTCGTCGATCGTTCATGACCAGGGGACGAAAAAAAAGAAAGAAAAGAGCAAAGATAAAAACAAAGAACGGAAAAAGCCGGTCATCGTGAAGAAAAAGGCGGAGCCGAAAAAAATATCGCGCAAAGAAAAACCAAAGGCTGATCGCGATGCAGGAGAAAAGGATGCAAAGGCCACACAAGAATCTGGGCAGGAAAAAGGCCTTAAGGAACTTTCCTTCCTGGGAAAGTACTGGAAGCCTCTTTTTGCGGCCGTAGCTATCTTTGCGCTCCTGCTCGGAGGCTATATATATAAAACGGTCGTTTATGATCCGGCCAATGTCGTCAGCGAACAGCAGAAAGCCGATTACGATAAATTTGTCGAGTATGCAGATGAATGGGATATGCTTTCGGATGCCGAAAAAATGGAACTTCTCGATATGGAGGACGCCTATACCAGTCTTCTCGAAAAACAGAAGAAAAGCCTGAATGACTACTTCAAGGAACAGACCGGAGAAACATTTACCACGCGGTTTGACGAGCTGAAAGCGCTGCGCACCCAGCAGGAGGATGAAACCCGGCCGGAATATCAGCAGCTCGTTGCCTATGTGTCGAGCTGGACCAATAAGAGCGACGAGGAAAAGGCCCAGATCGTCAATTACAGGGATATTTTCAACTCGCTTTCTGCCGCACTTCAGCAGAAGATCGATCAGATCTGCATGGAACAGGCAGGAAAGAACTTCAATTCCCTTGCTGGCGAGGAGGACGCAAAAGTGGCCCAGGCTGCGCAGGAAGCAGCGGAACAGCAGGCAGCCCAGCAGAAGGAGCAGGAGGAAAGGGCAGCGTACAACGCGCAGATCCAGGCTCAGATTGATCAGCTGCAGTCCCAGCTCAACGATGCCGTCACGTATAAGAGCGATCTGGAAGCCCAGCAGGCTGCCGGAGAAGATGTGAGCGCGATGATCACGACCAACGATCAGACGATCTCGTATTTGAACCAGCAGATCGCTGCATTGCAGGCAACTTTGCGATAAGAAAAGAAAGAGTATTTTAGTGTTGAGATTTGAAAAGAATTCTGCTAAAATACTCTACAGATGCCGACGTAGCACAGTTGGTAGTGCAACGCACTCGTAACGCGTAGGTCGTAGGTTCAAGTCCTATCGTCGGCACCACTAGTCATCAAGTCCTTTTTGATAAAGGGCTTTTTTTTTGCCGGATCGTGCCCCATAACAAATATGTAAGTTGAAAAATAATCAAACATCCCACATAATAAAAATTATGAAAAAAGCAGTTTCTCAAGTTATTCATGATATTCAAATGTTCGACTCCCTCGAAAAATCGATCCTGATCGCTGTGGCCGGTCTGTTCCTTCCGTTTCAGTTTGCGGCAGCCGTACTTGTTTTTGTGCTCGTTTATGCCGCGTTCAAAGGCGAGCTGATCTATGCAATCAGACATCAGCTAGGTGCCGTATGGTTTTATTCGTTCTGTGTGCTCGAGGTCGTCGTTTCCTGCGCCGCACAAAACTGGACCGGGCTGGTCAATGCGCTCGGATTCGTGCTGATCGGCTTTTTTATCGCGTATTACAGAAGAAATCTGACCCCGAAGCTCTTTCAGTACGTTCTATCGGAGATCATTGCTTTGTCGTGGCTTTGCGCCGCATACGGCTTGTATGAATTCAACAAGGTGTCCGTGCGAAGCGGATATGAATTTTTCGACTTCGTGGTCCAGAACCGGCCGAAAAACCGGATCAATTCCACCTTCATGAATGCCAATTTCTATGCCACGATCATCGAATTTGTGATGGTTTTCTGTCTTTATAAATTCATGCGCACAAAAAAAGTGCCGTTTCGCATTTACTACGTCATAACAGCCTGTCTCAACTTTTTCATGATGCTGCTGACAGGATGCCGGACCGCGCTGCTGCCCTTTGTCTTTATCTTCCCGATCTTTTTCTGGGCGGACAAAAAGAAATGGTGGTTCATCGCTTCGCTGGTCGCCGAGTCGATCGTTTTCGTGATTGTGCTGTTCAATCCGGAACTTGTTCCGCGCTACGATCAGATGTCCACTTTGAATTCCAGGATAAAAATATGGAATGCGGCATGGCTTCTCTTTACCATGTTTCCGCTGTTCGGGCTCGGACCGCAGACGTATGGACATATGTATAAACGTCTTCATGCCCATAAGGCGCCGCATGCCCATAATATTTATCTGGACGCGCTGGCATCCTATGGGATCGTGGGGACCTTTCTTCTGCTCGGCTACGGTATCCGTTTGTGGAAGGAAATTTTCTCTTCCTACAAGCGCAGCAAGGATCCGGCCGTCTTCTCCATGATCCTGTGCTTTCTGGTCATTTTTTTCGTACACGGCCTTCTTGATGTGACCATGAACTTCCTGGCGACCGGATGCATCTTTCTCATGATCCTGAACAGTTCGGTCCAGCATAAGACGGTACAGAAAATATAACTGTGCCGTTTTTTATTTTTCTGATAAAATAGACGGGACAGACAGAGAAGGAGGTATATGAACAAACTGTTAGTTTCTTGTCTGCTGTTCAGTCAGCTCGTTTTTTCCAATTCCGTTTCCGGGCAGTCGCAGACGATCGCGCGGCAAATCACTCACTATTCAAAAATCTGCGCTTCCGCACAGGATATCCTTAAAAGGATCGATCAGAAGATCCTTTCGCTTCAAAATCACAACAACGATCTTGAGCCTGTGTTCGAACAGGGCTCGCTCTATCTTTTATCCGAACAAAATCAGATCGAATTTCCTGTTGACGGATCCACGTTAAAATTCCCGCTTCTTCAATACAGACGCAATCTCGACCATCTGGATCGTCTTTCTGTTTCCCGTACAAAATATGAAAAGAAATACGAACAGGCCAATGAGCGGCTGATGCGTCTTCGCCAGAAACAGGACCAGCTGTTTGCCGACCATCCGCAGTTGAGCGGCATGCGTGCGGCAGGAAAAGAAAACCGCGAAAGCGTATTGAAAGGAACACTTGACCTGCCGGCTTTTGGCGGAATGAAAAACCGCAGTGAGGAAGAGACTGGCTGTATGGCCTACATAGACGTTTCCTCGATCGAGCCTTCCGCTTTTTTCCTGCGCCCGTTCGAATCGGGAAGTGTGTCGGCAGGCACATGGACATATCCGCAGGGCGGGACACATCTTGGCATGGATTACGCGATCGATCTCTATTCGCCGCTGCTTGCGCCTGCCAACGGCATCATTGTCTACGCAGATGCGCCTGCCGAAGACAATGGCGGATTTCTCGGCAACTGGGAGGGCTGGCCGGCAGGAGGCGGCAATACGATCGGCATGCTGACCAAAGTGGAGGATACGTATTATTTTCTGACGTTCGCCCACCTGTCAAAGAGCCTGCATGTGCGGGCCGGACAAACAGTCAGGCAGGGAGATGTTATGGCGCTGAGCGGAAACAGCGGCAACTCGAGCGGGCCCCATTGTCATATTGAAGTCTTTAAAATATCAACTGATGTGGATTCTGTGCTAAGATATTTCATGGAAACGGTGGACTTCTCGCTGGCCAACGGCTGGGAGCAGCCGGCCACCTGTTCGCAGTACGCGTGCCGGATCCGTCCGGAAAGCGTGCTGGAACCATAGGAAGGATGCCGGAAAGAAAGAAATTATGAACGAATTATTTTTAAAACGTATTCAGACGTACATCCCTGATGAATATGAGGCGTTCGTCCGCTCGCTGGATGAAAAGCCATGCCGAGCCGTGAGGATTAATTCCCGCAAAGCCAGTCCTGATGCCGAAAAGAGGTTTCCGCATCTGAAAGAAAGCCCTTTTGTGCCAGGCATGTGGTATGTGCAGGAACAGCTCGGGCTCCATCCGTACCATATCGCAGGCCTGCTTTATATGCAGGAACCGAGCGCGGGCAGCGTAGTGCAGCTGCTCGATGTCGGCGGGGATGATCTGGTGCTGGATGTCTGTGCGGCTCCCGGATCAAAGACGACACAGATTGCCGAAAAGATCCGGACCGGTATGCTGGTTTCCAACGAGATCGACCCGAAAAGGGCGCAGGCCCTGCTTTCCAATATGGAAAGGATGGGGGTTTCGAATTTCGCGGTCGTCAGCAGCGATACAAAAACGCTTTCCAAAGGACTTCCGGATGCCAGTTTCGACAAGATCCTTGTGGATGCTCCATGTTCGGGAGAAGGAATGATCAAGAAACACGCCGCAGCGATCGACGAATGGTCGATCGAAAATATCCGGCTCTGCGCGAAAAGGCAGAAGGAAATTCTTTCCAATATCGTGCCTCTTCTCAAGGGTGGCGGAACGCTTGTGTATTCTACATGCACGTATGCCAAAGAAGAGAACGAGGAAATCGTGGCGTGGGTGCTGCAGCAGTTCGAAGAGCTCGAGCTGGCGGATGCCGATGTGTCGTTTGGCCGTCCTGGTCTGGACACAGAGGGCATGGATGCGCAGAAGGTACGACGGATCTTTCCGATGGATGGCGGAGAAGGCCAGTTCATGGCAAAGTTCATAAAAAAGGGAAATGAAGCAGAAGAGATCAGATCGTTGAAAAACGAGAAGCTTTCAAAAACGGAACGTGCTTTTCTGGACGAGCAGATCGAGAAGCCGCTGACGTATTTTCATCATGAGAACGGAAAACTGTTCATGATGGATCATCCTTTCCTGGATCTGAAAAAAGTGAAGGTGCTTCGTCAGGGCGTGCTTGTCGGGGAAGAAAAGAAAAACCGGTTCGAACCGGCGCATGCGTTTTATATGAACGCCGACCTCCGGTTCAAAAAGAAGATGGACTGCACCCTGGAGCAGATGGATGATCTGATGCATGGCTTGCAGGTCGTTTCGGACGGGCAGAAAGGGTTTGTAGCCCTGGCTTATGATTCGTACGTGTTCGGTTTTGGAAAAAGCGATGGTTCGCGCCTCAACAATAAGATCCCGAAAGGCTTGCGACTGCTGGAAAAGTCGCATATTTATAAAGAGGTAACAAAATGAAAAAAGATTGTATTCAATGGACGCAGCTTGTGATCGGAAGTCTTTTATTTCCTATCAGTGTCAACTGCTTTATTTCTCCGATGACACTGAATGCAGGAGGTCTGGTAGGTCTTGCACAGATTATCAGCTATCTTCTTCCATTCAAAGTCGATCTGACCGGTATCATCAACTTTTCATTTAATATCCCGCTTTTTATTTTAGCGTGGAAAACGATTTCTAAAAAGTTCTGTGTAAAAACGCTGGTATCGCTGATCATCCAGACTCTGGGATTGTCTTTTATTCCGGTATTGACGATTCCGATCATGTCCGACGTTTTGTCGAACTGTCTGATCGGTGCGTGCATTGGTGGTCTGGGTATCGGTCTTTGCCTGCGCAGCAGCGGCAGCGGCGGCGGTCTCGATATCCTAGGAGTGTATTTTGCGAAAACAAAACCGGATTTTTCGGTAGGCAAGCTGTCCTATGCGATCAACTTTGTGGTCCTTGGCATTTCGGCCATCCTGTTCGATCTTCAGGTTGCCTTGTATTCCATGATGTACATCATCATCATGTATTATGTTTCGGATAAAGTGCATTATCAAAACATCAGCGTCCGGGTAACGATCTTTACGCAGAACGAACAGCTGAAAAAAGCGATCATGGAAAAGACCGGACGCGGCGTGACATACTGGAACGGTTTTGGCGGCTATACGAATAATCATGAGGATATTCTGACGTGCATGATCAATAAATACGAGATCCGCGAACTGAAGCATATCGTGCATGAGTATGACCCGAAAGCTTTTGTGATCATGAACGAAGCCAAACCGATCATGGGAAACTTCGAAAAGCGCTTGTAGTAGCAAGTGCTTTTTTTTCTGCTTCGTGATACAGTAGACATGAAGATGGAGGCATTACTTTATGATAATTCAAAGCAGAAAAGTCTGGGTGCTGGACATGTGGATGGAAGCTCAGATCGAAATGAATGACGAAAAGATCACGGCTCTTTATCCGTATGGAACAAAAGATGTGGACGAGGATTACGGCGACAAGCGGATCGTTCCGGGATTTATCGATATCCATACGCACGGGGCATATGGATGGGATACAAATGACGCGACACCGGAAGGGCTGCGCAACTGGACAAAAAATATCGTGAAGGAAGGGGTCACGGGCCTGCTTCCGACAACGATCACGCAGAGCGAAGAGGTTCTGACCAAGGCGGTCGCCAATGTGGCGAAAGTGGCTGAGGAAGGCTATGAAGGCGCCGAGATCCTTGGAATTCATTTCGAAGGACCGTATCTGGATCAGGTGTATAAGGGAGCGCAGCCGGAACAGTACTGTGTCCCGGCCGATGTGGAACAGTTCAAACGCTACCAGAAAGCAAGTCATAATATGATCAAGGTTGTGACGATGGCCTGCGAGCATGACTGCAATTACGATCTGCTTCACTATCTTGTTTCGCAGAATATCGTGGCAAGCCAGGGACATTCCGGCGCTACGTATGAACAGGCGGCAGATGCGATCGCAAACGGGGCAAGAAGCATGACGCACGTATACAACGGAATGACAAAGTTCCATCATCGCGAGCCTGGCCTTGTCGGCGCGGCCCTGCGCTTTCGCGAAGTGTACGGAGAAATCATCTGCGACGGTAACCATTCGCATTATGCGGCGATCAATGATTTCTTCAAGGCGAAGGGAAATGATCACGCGATCATGATCACGGATTCGCTGATGGTCAAGTCGCTTCCTGTCGGCACGCGGGTGCTGTTTGGTGGCAACGAGATCGAACTGTTCGAGGATGGTTCGGCACATCTTGTCGGGGCTGGCAATCTGGCCGGCTCGACATTGAACGTGAACAAAGGCCTGATGATCGTTCATGAAAAGGCGCAGGTCCCATGGCTGGCGGCGATCAATTCCTGCACGTTGAATCCGGCACGGCTTCTTGGCGTAGAGGATCGCAAAGGTTCGATCCAGGCTGGCAAAGATGCCGATCTTGTTGTCCTGGATGACAATTACGATGTGCTCATGACGTATGTGAAAGGCAAAAAAGCATTTTAATGCGGGTGTTTATGTGCCTTGATCAAAAGGATGGTCTGCTTTTTAACGATCGCCGGCAGTCCAGAGACAGGGAAGTAGCCGTGGATATCGAAAAGACGATAGGCAATGAAGAAATCGGTATGAGCGAATACAGCGCGAAGCTTTTCGAAGGCTATGACAATATCGTAGTGACAGATGATCTGAAAGACTGCAGGAACGTATTCCTGGAAAAGGACGATCTCGATCTTCTTGACTTTGACGAGCTGATCATTTACCGCTGGGATAAGGTGTATCCGGCTGATGTCAGACTGACATTCGATTATAAAAGCATGACACTTAAAGATGTGAGCGTGATCAAAGGCTATTCGCATGACAAGATCATCAAAGAGGTATATGTCCGATGAAAAATAAAAAACATCACGGACTGTTTCATAAGCTGCTAGCTGCTTTCGGGATTCTCGCGCTTTCGCTGAGCGGGTGTGCGCAGACCGGCGCGCCGCAGGCTCCGGTTTCGGCCGATTCGATTCCTGCCTATACGGATCAGGCCTATGTCGCGCTGAACGGCAATGCGCCTGCGTTTACCGAAGAAGAGATCACGGACGATTCTTTTGAAACGTATTATGATCTGGATGCTCTGGGCCGGGTCACAGGAGCGTTTGCTTCGATCGGTCCCGATCTGCTGCCGACAAAGGAGCGGGGAAATATCTCGAGCGTGAAGCCGACAGGATGGCATTCGGTACAATATGACAACGTGGACGGAAAAAGCCTGTACAACCGGTGTCATCTGATCGCGTGGTCTTTGACCGGAGAGGACGCGAATCCGGACAATCTGATGACCGGGACGCGGTATTTGAACATTCAGGGCATGAAGCCGTTCGAGGATATGGTGCGCGATTATATCAAGGAAACGGGCAATCATGTCATGTACCGTGTTACGCCCGTTTATACGGGAGACAATCTGGTGGCGGATGGCGTGATCATGGAAGGCTATTCGGTAGAAGATGAAGGGGAAGGAATTTCCTATAACGTTTACGCTTACAATGTGCAGCCGGGCATCGAGATCGATTACGCGACCGGAGACAGCCGTCTGAGTGGGGAAACGAATGAAACGACAGAAGAAGACGGGACGTATGTCCTGAACACGAATACGAAAAAGATCCATTTTCCGGACTGCGCTTCGGTAAGGTCGATGAACGAAAACAATAAGGAGTTTTACCGCGGCAAGCTGCAGGATCTGCTCGATCAGGGCTATACGGTCCATGCGCAGTGCATGAGCGGACAATAAATCAACAAAATGAATAGGTGATCAAATTGAGCCGACCGGACTGTTCCGGTCGGCTTTTTTCGATTCGTTCACCAGAATGTATAGATCAGGCGGATGGCATTTTCGATCTCTGTTTCGTATTGATGCTCAATGAGGATCGTTTTCTGGCGATGCTTTCTGATATAAATTTCGTTGAGTACGAGGCACACATATCAGATCTAGTTTTTGCAAGAGGGTTCGAAATCTTTTTTCCGGTCGCAAGGAATGTAACATCCTTTGATCATGAGATCTTGATCGTTTTCTATGGTGGTCTTGATGATTTCAGTCCCGTTTTCAGATGATCGATGGACTGATAAGGATACTTCAGTTTTTCGGGCAGCTTTTGTGCAAGACAGGTTTTTCCGGCATGCGATGTGCCTGCGATCAAAAGGAGCATCGTGCGCCTCCTCCATGTTTTCAATATAGCGTTAGTCTGGAAAACAGAACAAAAAAGAATTTTGCGTTAATCTTTGTCATTAAAAAATGATAAAAAATTACTTAAATTAAAAGGGACAAAAGCGAAAAACCTGAAACCGCTTTCTCTTGAAATAAAGCGGTTTCATGAAAAAAAGAGATAGATTTTACCTGGCGTACGGGTGTAGTATAGCTGCCGTACGTTATGGAGGATGTTTAAATGGAAAGCTATCGTTACTTACTGGATATTGCGATTATCCTGCTGTTTACGAAAGCGTTTGGCATATTCTCGAAAAAACTGAGGATGCCAAGTGTCGTAGGCGCGCTGATCGCAGGAATCGTGCTCGGTCCGGCCATGCTGAATGTGGTGCGGCCTAGCAATCTCATTTCTTCCCTTTCAGAAATCGGTGTGATCGTGCTGATGTTTTCTGCCGGTCTGGAAACAAGTATCATGGATCTGAAGAAAGCGGGTTCCAAGGCGTTCGTGATCGCGCTGCTTGGTGTGCTGATCCCTTTGATTGGCGGATATCTGATCGGCATGTGCTATAATGTGGGACCCGAGGCATGGATCGAAAATCTGTTCATTGGCGTGATCTTTACGGCGACGAGCGTGGGGATCACAGTCGAGACGCTCAAGGAAATGAACTGTATGTCGACAGAGAGCGGCAATGTCATCCTGGCAGCCGCTGTCATTGATGATGTTCTCGGGATCGTGTGCCTGACTCTTGTGACCGGTATGGCGGATGCGAGCGTGAATGTCGGCGTCGTTTTATTGAAGATCCTCGGATTCTTTATTTTCTCGGTCGTTGTCGGACTTGTCATGCATAAAGTGTTCAAGTGGTGGTTCAGTACGGATCCGACCCACGGACTGCAGCGGTATTCGATCGTATCGTTCGCGTTCGCGCTGATCATGGCTTACTGCTCGGAAGAATTTTTTGGCGTAGCCGATATTACCGGCAGCTTTGTGGGCGGTCTGATCATTTCCGGAACAGCTCAGTGCGAGTATGTGACAAAACGGATCGGAACGCTATCCTACATGCTCATCACGCCGATCTTCTTTGCGAGCATTGGCCTGAAACTGGCTCCGATCCAGGTAACCTGGTCTCTTGTCGGACTTGTCGCGATCTTGTGCGTCGGCGCGGTGCTGACAAAGATCATTGGCTGCTGCGGCGGCGCCCTGCTTTGCCGGTATACCCCTTCGCAGGCGCTGCGTATCGGCTGCGGAATGATCTCGCGCGGAGAAGTCGCATTGATCGTTGCCGATAAAGGAATGAATCTTGGGATCCTGCCGGAAACCTTCGTGACCCCGATCCTGCTTTGTGTCGTATTTACGACCGTTATTACCCCGATCTTCCTCAAGATGGCATACAAGCATAAAGCGGATGATCCGGATTTCAAGGAATCGACAGTCAGTGAATTCGAACAGCATGAAATCAACGGGATCCTCGCTAATCCGATGGTAAAATAATCATATAATTAAACATGTAATAAAAACCTTATATCTATGGATCGATAGGATCAGATATAAGGCTTTTTTTACTTCTCGGTATTCTTGATCATTTCCGCATAGCGCAGGCGATCTTTTTGGGCAACGCTAATGCTTCCATGGCCTTTTCTGCAGAAAGATCATGAGTATGCATATAGTTTTGGATCAGTTCGATCTGCCCGCCAGAAAATCCGTTATCAAAACCATTGTTAAATCCGTTATTAAATCCATTGTTAAAACCATTGCTGTAATGTTTCTTTGCCAACCCGCTTCCCAGATCACTCATCATGATGTCCCTCTAAACGTTGTTTTGTCCTGCTTTTTTATCATTTCTGCATAGCGCAGGCGATCCTTTTGTGCAACGCCTAATGCTTCCATGGCCTTTTCTGCAGAAAGATCATGAGTATGCATATAGTTTTGGATCAGTTCGATCTGCCCGCCAGAAAATCCGTTATCAAATCCGTTATTAAATCCATTGTTAAAACCATTGCTGTAATGTTTCTTTGCTAACCCGCTTCCCAGATCACACATAGTATTTACCTCCTCTTCCATCGTTTTGCTCATTTGAATATCATAGTCCTCTTCCAATACTTTTTTCTTTTCGCTTTCTTTCATCTCGTCGCAAAACAGCACGTCCAGCAGCCGGAGGATTCCTTCGTAGCGTTCATGGCCTGCTCCGCCAAGACACACCATCACGCCGCAGAGCAGATCATAGTCTTCTTCTTTCCACTTTGCATGACCGATCGCCTGTTCTTCTGTCAGCCGAAACCTTGTTATCGTGTTCGCGTATTTTTCGGGCGGATCCAGACAGATCCAGATCGAATACACCTTCTGGATGTTTTCATAGTGGCTTCCTGCAAATTCGACACCGTGCTGGAACGATACTTCTCTACACATATTGTATACCATTGTGGAAAGAAGCGGGTAGCCGGGATGAAAATTGTTCTGTGCCTCGATATTGATCAAAAGCAGTGTTTTTTCATGGGTGTCGGGAAGAAAGGCAGTAAAAAAGATGTCGAAGAAAACGGTTCCTTCGAACAAGGTCTTGTCTTCGGTGTTTCCTCCCCGGATGCGGGGAAGGTCGCGGTGAACCGGTATGGTGCTGATGTGGGGGTCGTCAATGTATTGGTTCATGATCTTGTCTATGGGGATCGTTTTATATTCAGGAACGCAGGTGTGAAGGATCCAGGCCAGGATAACTTTTTCGGATAGGACGCGTTTGCAGGAGGCGTCGTAGCGTGCCTGCAGCGTAGTGGCGGCCAGCGCAAGAGAAAGAGAGGTCGGAAGAGGGCGGGTGCTGAGAAGACGAACGGTTCTGGAACGGGTATGGAAATCGCGCTTAGATGGGCGCGAACGGCCATTTTTTTCAATCGTACATTCTCCTTTCCGGTTCAGATCATAAGCAGACATGGCATTCCTCCTTTCGGGACCAGAAAAGGCCCTATCTATATATACGTATTTTGAAGAGGAAAGTGGACTTTTTTTTGAAGAATTTTCAAAAAACATTTAACGGATCGGTTTTTTGGGACAAGATCTGTGCATCTCGGGACAGCGGGGATGTAAATGAAAACAAAAAGACTATAATAAAAAATAACAATGTGAGCGTTTATAAATCTATACAGAAAGGACATTTGAATATGAAAAAAACACATATTTACGGTGCGGTTGCGGCTGCGATGCTGCTGGCTCCCGCTACAGCCCAGGCGCTGGCAAAAGAAGGGGAACTGCCGGATCCTGCTGCCGTACAGGAAGGGGAAGAGGCTGTTGTGATCGATACAATGGCTGCATAGAAAACCGCAGCAAAAGAAGGAAATCAGGAAAAGAATTTGGATCCGTATCAGGTATCGAGTGCGGACGAACTGGATGCGGTCCGATACGATCTGAATGCGCACTATGTACAGATCGGAAACATTGATCTAAGTGGTGTGGAATGAATGTCGTTTGGTATGGAGACAGAAACTCAAGGCACCCAGTCCTTCACAGGCGTATTTGATGGGGCGGATTACGCGATCTCTCATCTGCAGGTCAAAGAATCGCAATATAAGGTTCCGGATGAATTTTACGGGCGGTTTGCGAAAAATGAAGGGATTCTGAAAAATATCCGTCTGCTGGATGTAGATCTCGATCTGGATATGGCCAATATGCCATGGAACAAACAGAAAGAGGACGAGTCGGTAAAGCTTGCGGTTGGCAGTCTGACCGGATGGAACGGGGGAACGATCGAAAACTGCGAAGTGTCAGGCTCGATCGACGTTTATGTAAGCAACTGGTCTTATGATGGTATGGATCATTATGCCATGCAGCATGGAGGAAACATAGGAGGAATCGTAGGACGTACTGAAAATGAGACACCTATTTCAAACTGCACGAATTATACGAATATTTCTGTTAATTCCAGACAATCGCTCGATATCGCGCCGATGGCGACGGGCAAATATATTGGCGGAATTGCCGGTTACGCCACATGCAGTCTTTTGAACGGAAAAGCCGATCATACGGTTATCCGCAGCTGTGTGAATTCCGGTTCGATCACTGTCAATCATTTGATTGATGTATATACAGGAGGCATCATCGGTTTTCTTGGCAACACAAAAAATATGAATACGCAGGAAAAGGTGATTTCTTCTGTATAGCGGGCAGTTAATTTTGGCAACATGAAACTGATCGGAAGCAGCGCGTCCTTTTCTTTGATGAGCGGAGTTTCTTCGGTCAATGGAGAACACAAAACGTTTCTTTGGAAAGCAGTACCGATACGATGTATTAAAACGGATCGTGCTTCTATGGGTGTTTGAGTCACCAAATCGAATGACGAATGCTTTTGCCAGCTCGGACCTTTCGATCAATCGAAAGCGGGTTACGGAACAAACGCAGACCGATGAAGACAACGGACTGTCCGTAGAACGCGATCAGCTCATAAAAATTGTAAAAGACCAATGGCCCGATCTTCTGATCGTACAGCCCGGAGACACATTGGACAGTCCGGACGTACCGATCTTAAAGACAATCTTCGCTCAGGATGGATATCAGGTCAAAGCCGAAACAAAAGAAGATCTGGCAGGACTGCGGATCGTGATCAACGAAGCAGAAGCCGACAACAACTTCGGCCTCTCCTCTGATTATCAAACGAAAGGATATGATATCCATTTTGAAAACGAGGAAGGAAAAGAAGTCAGCCGAAATGGAAAATTTACTGTGCGAATTCCGATCCCGGAAGAATTCACGGGCAAAGAAGTCCGGCTGTTCCATAAAGAAAATAAAGACTCAGATGCGACAGAACCTCAATTCAAGATCGTTGACGGCAAGTATTACGAGTTTGAAACGACATCGTTCTCGTGGTTTATCGTTGCCAGTCAAACTATAAATACAAAACCCACAACACCAGCCAATGAAGCCAATGAACCACAGGAAAAACCGGCACTACCAGACACTAAGCCTGCGGCCAAAACTGGTCAAACTATGAAAGTGGTTCCGTTAAAACGGTACAGGCAAAGCAAGCAGACGACAATACAGATGCGAAAACTTCGCCAGACACGGGTGTCGTCATTCATAAGACAAGTTCTTTATTTGCGGGTTTGTTAGGCATGATCAGTTTAGGATTCCTAACCGGAAAGAAAAGAAAGCTTTAGAAGAACAAGGAGAAATAGAAAATGGCAGGATCACGTCTTCTTTTCTTCTATAAAAAGGCAATTATCCAGATCCATACATAGGGGAATAGAAAAGGAAGGATTGATAGCAACTCCTTCCGCAAGTGTCCGTGCTGATTACATTTTTAAAGGGTTCTCATAAGAGAAAAATTGTTTTATCTCTACTTGATAATTTGAAAGAAAAACCTTGATTTGGGATATAGATGATATTAATGATAGATTTATTATTCTGAACGAAGCTGACTGCGTTCATCTTCTGTCATATCAAGATTTTCTAATGCATAGCGACAACACTGTACTACAAGTTGATTAAAACTGATGTCATGCTGCGTAGCTAATCTTTCCAAGGAACCAATTAAATCGGTAGGCATACGGACAGTTTTGTTAATCGATTCTACCTTATGAATTCTGAAGGGCATATTGTCCCACCTCTCTATTAGAAAATATAATGAATTTTTAACATTTTTAATATACTCATAATTAGATTTAAAAATATAGGTAAAATTTAAATGATGTTGCATTATTTAAAATGTGGATAACCGGATATTTTATGGGATGTCGCTGAGAAAAGAAGAGTACCTATATCAAGAGCATCGATACTATTGATTTAGTATTGCAGATTATATTTATGACTTTTGGGTCAAAAGATTTATGCCAGAGAATGCAATAAATTGTTTGTAATTCAGATTACCGTAATAATCAATGAAAAACATCGAAATTAATAAAGAGAGGGAATGATAATGAATAGAAAATACAAGAACCTTCTTCTCCTTGGAACTGTTGTTTTTGGGCTGGCAGGCTGTGGGGGCAGGCCAACCCAAAAACAGCCTCAGGAACTTGAACCGTCAGCAGGAAAAGAAAACAAGATCAGTGAGAAAAGTTCTGTAGAAGTGGAATAAGAAATAAATGCAGAACCAGTACATGACTGGCAAGTAATTACTAATGAAAATGGTATGGATTGCTTTGACGTCACGCTTGATGAGTTATATGCGACTGTGAAAAGCGTATTTGGGGATGAGATGATCTATTCCTCGTACATTGCAGATGCAATGATCCCTAAACAAGAAGGAATAGCGCTGATGAAAGTAGATATGAGTCGTATTCCGCATGTTACTTTAGATGATGAAGTAACGATTTACGCATTTAAAGATTCGAATGACAAGGTCGCAAATGTTCAAGTACGCGGAACTGTGGATAAAAAAGATCTGATCATAGAAGATTTTAAACGAATCTGTCAGGAGATCGATCCGGAATTGGCAGATCCGGTATCTAGTCTTGAACAATCCACAAATGGATGCTGTGGTGAAGTGAATGTGTTGTTGCAGGAAAGATCATTAACACTTTTTACTAGCGAAGAAGAGATGAGCATAAGCATACGACCGTTTACTGGCAGTGTTGAATCCTGGCAAAGGGATATTGATGAGTATTGTACGGTTTGTTCCCCAACCGTGTAGTTAAGAAAGCATACAAGGAGGATTGAGTATGAAAAAAACACATCTTTATGGAGCGGTGGCTGCGACCATGCTGCTGGCTCCGGTAACGGCAAACGTTTTAGCTGAAGAGGGTGAAACGCCTTCAGAAGCTTTGGGAACGCAAAATTCTGAGGAATTTACTGAACAATTGACTTTGACCCCGCAAGAGGAAAAACAGAAAGTGAATCCAGTTGTTATTGATGAATCTGAAAGTAAAGAAGTAATCATCAATCAGAAAAAAGATGAAGATTTAGATAGTATAAAAGATATTAAAGAATCTGAATCTAAAGTTGTTTTTGAGGAAAAGTCAAATACATTTGAAAATTCAACGGTAAATGAAGGAGAAAATGAAAACAGCGAAGAGATGACTTTAGTGGAATCCAATTCAAAAACTTCTTTGTTTCAATATGGAAAAGGCACAGAAGAAGATCCTTATCAAGTGTCCAGTGCAACTGAATTAGATTCCGTCCGATACGATTTGAATGCATATTATGTTCAAACTGCACATATTGATTTGAAAGGGATCAATTGGACACCGATTGGAATGGAAACAGAAACTTCTGCTACTCAATCTTTTAAAGGTGTATTTGATGGAGCAAATTTTGCGATTTCCAATTTAACGATCAGAGAAAAAACAGAACCAATTTATGAACAGTTCTATGGATTGTTTGCGAAAAATGAAGGCATTTTAAAGAATATTCAATTACTTGATGTTGATGTGGCAATTGATACGCATAATATTAAGAAACTGACTTCGCCAACTCCAAGAATGCCAGTTGGCCCCATTTATGGTGGAGTATTCACATCTGGTTTAACGGGTTGGGATCAAGGTTCAATTGATAATTGTACGGTAAGTGGAAATATTGTAAATCAGTTAACAAAAGTATCGGATCGGATGTATTACGTAGGATATACAGGAGGTATTGTTGGTTATTCTACACCTAAAACTTTAATAAAAAATTGTAAAAATTACGCAAATATTAAAGTAAGCTATGATAATAAAGCAGGAACGAATACTACTGTCGGAGGAATAGTAGGGCAAATTGGAAAAACCCCTAATAAAGATCATGCCTATACGCTTTTAAAAGATTGTACCAATTATGGAAATATCACTGTAGAGAATTCAAATTATTGCCAGATAGGCGGACTTGCAGGTTTTATTGCAGGGAATTCTGAAAATCTAGTTAATTATGGAGATATTCGATTAGATAACTCTAGATTAGAAAATGCGCATTTGTTTTTAGCAATTGGCAGTATATTAGGAGAAATTCAACATACTACTTTTTATCCGGAAACAGGCGATTACAATGATCAGATTTCTTTTCCTTCAAAAACATCCAATATTGTTAATTTTGGAAAAATTGATGCTGTATCGTCATATTATACTCTTTCCGATCCTCATTATCTTATTTATGTAAATGGTTTGGTGGGAATGATCGGAGGACTTGAAATTAACGGAGAATATAGCGGAATTGAAAATGGCTACAATTTAGGCGATATACTTAATTTTAAATGGATCGATGCGAATAGAAATTACACGGATTTGGATTTAGATATATTTCCGATTTATCGGATCACAGATGCAACCACTAGTTTTTCTTATAATGATCCGTCAAGTACGGATCGAAATGTATCTATAAAAAATTGTTATAGTGTAAATGATTTCAAAATCAATGGAAAGATTGTTGAAAAATTTATTGGCTCTGATCTAGAAAATGGCGCAAATGTAAAAAGAGAAGAACTCAGCTCTTTAGTTCAAACTCAATTCCCGGATATCAAGATCTTAGAATCTGGAGAATCGATTGAACTTCCAACGAATAAAGATGAACTGGAAACAGTATTTGAAAGCGAAAACTATTATGTTCTTGCACAATCATCAGCTGGGTTCCGTGATGTTCAGATCAAAATGGAAGAAACAAAATCAGATAATAATTTTGGATATTCCGATCAATACGACACCTATGGCTATCATCTTTATTTAGTCAATAAAGACGGCAATCCAGTCAATAGGGAAGATAGTTTCTATGGCTGGTTTAAATTCCCGGAAGAATTTAATATGCGGATTCTCAGAGGAAAGATGATCAATGCAGCGACCAATGAAGTCATCTGGGAAGAAGATATGGGCTGGTATCGATTGGACGAAATCAGTTTTGATGAAGAAAACTTAGATCTTATTTTTGTTGTAGCCGAGAAAAAGAAAGAAGAATCAAAGCCCGAAGAACCTGTAGATCCTTCAGCAAAATTTGAAGGTGAAAACTATAAATTAAATTGTCTTTCTACAGAAGGATTTAAAGAAGTAACACCAGTCTATAAAGAATTGAAATCCGATAATAATTTTGGTTATTCCGAAGAATACGAAACAGAAGGATTTATTCTTACATTTGTGGATAAAGATGGAAATACAAAAACCAAAGCAGGGGATTTTTCAGGTAGCTTCAAAATTCCTGAAAAGTATCTCGGAAAAGATATTGCTACTCTAATCACTGTTCCGGAACTTTCTAATCAGCCATATGTAGAAAATGTAACAGTGGGAGAAGATACCTGGATAGACTTTGCAAATACGATAATCACTGAAAAAGGAATTCAATTTGTGATCGCAGTTAAAAAGGAAACGCAAAATCCAGATACTCCAAAACCTGAAACTCCGATCAAAACGGAAGCTACCTTCACTCAGGATGGATATCAAGTAAAAGCTGAATCTAAAGAAGATCTGACCGGTCTGCAAATCGTAATTAATGAAGTAGAAGCAGATAATAACTTCGGTTTATCTTCTGATTATCAAACGATTGGATATGATATTCATTTTGAAAATGAAAAAGGCGAGGAAGTAAATAGAACAGGAAACTTCACTATTCGAATCCCGATTCCAGCTGAATTTGTCGGTAAAGAAGTTCGATTGTTCCATAAAGAAAACAAAGAATCAGATGCAACAGATCTTCCGTTCAAGATTGTTGACGGTAAATACTATGAGTTTGAAACGACTTCATTCTCTTGGTTTATCGTAGCAAGTCAGACAACGAATACAGAGCCAGAAACTCCATCAAATCCGGAACAACCGACTCAGCCGGGAGAAGAGAAACCGGAACAGCCAAAACCATCTGATCCAACAAAACAGCCGACAACACCGGCAGATGAAGCAAATAAACCACAAGAAAAGCCAATTGACACAACTGTTAAACCAACAACAAATAATCAAACAATAAAAGTGGTTCAAGTCAAAGCAGAAGAAACAAAACAAACAGAAGAATCAGATGCCAAGCATTCCCCAAATACCGGTATCGCGATTCATAAGACAAGTTCTTTGTTTGCAAGCTTGTTAGGCATGATCGGATTAGGATCCGTAGTTGGAAAGAGAAGAAAGTTTTAGAAAGAAGCGAGTTTGAAAAACAGGAAACGGAGGGGAGAAGATCCACTTCGTTTCTTTATTTTAAGAAAGGAAAAAAGGATTGAGTATGAAAACAAAAGATAATAAAAGCGTTAAATCACAACATCTGGCTGCTGTTGCGATTGCTACCGCAGTAACACTGCCAGGTATGGCAATTCTTGCTGAAGAAGCTGATCAAAAACCTGTCGATCAAAATGTAGTAGAACCGGCACCGATTCAGGATTCTTTCGAAGTTACAACCACTCCATATTATGAAGAAGAAGATAAAGAATCGAATGTAGAAAATATTACTGAGAATATTACTGAAGTAAAAGACTTGGAAGAATATTTTTCACACCAATTTGAAGTGTTCGATTCTGAAAATCAGAAAACTGAAAGTGTCAATTCTACAGTCATAGATGATTCAAAAAGTGATGACAAAACCATTAGTGAAGAAATAGGTGATCCTAATATTTTTTTGATTCAAAATAAAGAAACTGATATTTTAGCAAAACAATATCAAAAAAATATAGAAGAACCAATTAATGAAGTTAAACCTCTTAATAATAGCGTTTACCAATTTGGAGATGGTAGTGAGGAAAATCCTTATCAAGTATCAACTGCTGAACAATTGGATGCGGTTAGAAATGATTTGAGTGCTCATTATATCCAAACAGCTGATATTGATTTGAGTGGAATTAACTGGAAACCGATAGGATGGAAAGAAACAGAAATTATTTCAGATACTGCGGAAATTTACTATCAATACTCTGTCGAGGATTTTAATGGTACTTTTGATGGCGATAATCATAAAATTACTGGAATAAATATAAAATTATATAATCCGGAGATTAAAGAGTATGGGTTGTTTGCAGTAGCAGGTTATAGCGCAACAATAAAAAATCTAAATCTTAATTTAAATATTGATTTACCCACTGTTACTTATGATTATGCTTATATTGGAGGAATTGCAGGTCGAACGGAATCCTTGAGTAGTTCTTCTCAATGTGCAAAGATTTTAAATTGTGTCTGCAATGGAGAAATAAAGGTAAATATAGATTATGCATGGTCCCGGCTAATGCTAGGAGGTATAGTAGGAAGTGGATCTGCTCGTTTTTGTACTAATAATGCAAATATAAAAGTAATGGGAGAACATTCAATTCAAGATGGACGCAATTTTATTGGTGGGATATCTGGAAGCAACTTAGGGTATTCGCCGATCATGGAAAACTGTATTAATAATGGTAATATTCTTGTTCAAACTGTAACAGGTAGCTATATTGGAGGGATCATTGGGGAAGAGTTTTCTGGATTAAAGAATTGCTTAAATACTGGTTCTATAACCCTACGTTTAGCAGAACATCCACCATTTTATCCAGGTTCATTTTCCTTAGGTGGTATTATTGGTGCTGCTTATAAAGGGGGTGATAATTTAGTTAATATTGGTAATTTAAATTTACAATATATTTCTTGTGAATCTTCTAAATGGATCAAAGGATATATCTGTGGGATTATAGGAAGACGGGAATTTGATAGTGATAGAAATCCGAGATACAATATATCAAACGCATATAATATTGGGATGATTAATATACCGGATTTTACTAATAATAAGAATTATAATGATAATAATTTATATGGCCGAATTTGTAGTTTGGAAGGTGAGAGTTCTTCCAATTTATATTGTTTAAATAAAATCAAGAAAAGTACCAATATTTCTGAATGTATGGAAGGAATTGATGGAGAAGACTTATCTGAATTTGATATCGTATACAAAATTAATTGTTTTCTAAATGAGCTAAATCTTCCATCGTTGTTTAGACCTGAACATGAGCCTTCAATAAATATTAAAAAGAATTATTATGAAGGTAAAGAATATACTATCGAACAAATCTATGTGGCCAATACTACTAATATAGAAACTGAACTGAATCATATTCACTTTTTTAATAAAAATATTAATGTATTGGATGTTACGCTTGAATCTTGGAAAATCATTAACATTGATCAAGGAGTCGCTAAAGCCATTTTTACCGTAAAAGCATTAAAAGGTGGAGAAACTAGTTTTGGATTAAAACTAGGGGATAAAATAATCTCTGAAGTGAATTGTAAAGTTATTCCTAAATTTACTTTGTCTGATAAGGGAGTATCCTTAGAAACAGATGAGAAAACAATTTCAATTACTGCCGAATCTCCATACCTAACAGAATCTATGGCAAATGATTTAGTAGATAAAATGACATGGTCTGTGGAAGAATCTTCAGGAATTGGATCACAAAATATTCAAATGAATACATTATTTAAAGATGGAAGAATTATAATTAGTTTCAAAATATCGCCATATTTTGATTCTTCATCAGATAGTCAAGCTACTGTTACAGTAAAAAATTTAAATTTACAAGATATTACGTTTAATGTTTATCAAAAGGGCTTTTTAAGTGCCTATGATCAGTTATTAATGGAAGCAGTTTCACAGTATACGAATCCTAATCAATTTATGGATGAAATGAATCGAATTCTTGCGGATGAATCGCTTCCTGAACAAAAGCGATGGGAAAAGTATGTTGAATATTTATCAACCTGTGGTCTTTTAAATGCAAAAGAGGGTATTTCGTGGTCAAAAGATGCTTATGAAGCAAGCCGTCAATTAGCCTACTTAACCAATAATGATTTATGGCTTTACTCAATTTATGATGATTTTTTGAGAAATGATCCGAAAGGGCAGGCGATGATTGCATTACTGTATGCGAATAATTTGATTATTGGTGGAGAATATAAGGATTATATTAAGCCAACAACTTATCTAAAATTTGAAACACCAGAAATAAAGAAATATAAATCTCTTCTTTACAAATTCATGGAAGAAACTTCACAAGAAAATTATCAAAAAACAGCAATTTCGGAATACAGTAAGTTAGTTGGCGCACTTAAAACAATTACAGGAAAAGAATTCTACGACAGTGTGTTGGATTTATATTACTCGAGCTCGAATCAAGAAGTATTTGACTCTTTAATGAGTAATTATCTTAATAAGTATTTAGGAAATACTCTTTTAGATAAAAAAACTGGAAATTATTTATTAGATGAATTACATGATAGTTTATCACTTGCAGGAGATGGAATTGAGCTTTTAAAGCTCACAAGTGAAGCTCTAAATTACGTAACAAAGACTTCCGCAATGTCTAAAGTTTATGAAGGATATATTGACTTTTTTGAAGCTATTATTTGTGGTGATAGTCAATTCGTCCCAGATTCATTAAAGATGGCGGCATTTCAAGTCCAGTATGAATGCACAGAATTATTAAATGGATATTTAGTTAAACTAGGAGAAATGGCTACTAATCTATTATGGGATACTTTAACAGATGAACTTCTGGATGAACTGCTAAAAGATTTAACAGGAACACTAGATTTAGGAGCTAATATTGCGAATTGGTTATCTGGATATGCAGACTTTTCAAATCAGGTAGCCTATATTCAAGGATATGCTGCTTTATCGAATTTATATACATCTAAAATCCAGTCCACTGCAGAAGCTTATCGTAAAGCCCCTTCTGCTGAATTAGCAAAATGTTTTTATGAAGAATATAACTATTTGAAGTTACTTCGCGAAAAAGGAGAATCAGCCTATAAAAAATTATGCTATGAAGATTCGGCAGTTGTAAAGCAGGTAATTGGGGCTCTGCAAAGCACACAGCCTTGGTATAAAGAACGCTTGGATATGATGAATGAAAATATCACATATGCACAAAATGCAGTCTTTATGTATTCGGATACTGCCTCTACGGTTGCTTCAAGAAAAACATATCAAAATAAAGTAGTCGTTCAATGTCCGGTTGATATAGAAGTATATAAAGATGGCAGATTGTTATTTACCATTAAAGACGGTGAAGAAATGGATATTGAAAACGAATATGGACGATTTGCTTCGATAAAACGCACCTTTGAAGATGACTATGCGAAAGTGATCTATTTAGATGATCCAGATTGTTATGTAAAAGTTATTGGTGTAAATGATGGGATTGTAACAATTTCCCATTCATTCAGGACATTAATGAATGATGTAGCTACTTTTGTTTCAGATTATAATCCAATATCGGAAAAATCATATTTTGTCTATGATTTGAGTGATCCAAATACTGCACTCAAGATTGATTATGACGGAGATGGAAATATCGATGAAATAACCACTTTATATCCAATAGCTCAAGAAGTTATTCTTCCTAATGAAATTAAAGCCAGTCAAGATCAAGTGGTAATGAAAAAAGGGGATTCGGTTGTAATTGGATTAGATATTTTACCTTTTGATACAACTAATAAGGAAGTGAATTGGGGAAGTATGGATCCTTCGATCGTAGAAGTACAAAAAGGTGTCTTAAAAGCTATCGCACCAGGTAAAACAAAAGTAATAATAACTTCTATTGATGGAAAAGTAAGAAAAGAAATTGATGTGATGGTTGAATCTTTGGAATCAAAACCAGATGAGAAACCAATAGATCCTGTAATTCCAGAACAACCAAATAAACCGGTCGTACCAGAAAATCCATCGGATAATAAATCCGAAATTCCTGGAAAGCTTCCAGAGCAATCAGAACTTGTAGTTAAACCTATAACAAATGATGAAAATTCGTCTGAGTCAGAAGTTGCTCATCTAGTTGTGAGAAAAGACGCGGTCGTGAAGGATTCAATTGATACAAAAACATCTCCAAATACCGGATTTGCCATTAATAAGTCAAATTCATTCATTATGGATGTGATGAGTATTGTTGGTTTAGGATGGATCGTTAATAAGAAGTGCAAAGGAAGAAGATAAACCGCGATAATTAGAGGAGATAGGGAAGTGATTGCTTCTCTACTCCTATCATATTGTAATTTTAGGAAAGGAAATATCATGAATAAAAAGACTTTATTTAATATTGGACTAGGAATGCTTATTTGCTTAACTGGCTGCTCAAGTTCACCTGCAGCAGAATCAACAAAAGAAACCGCAAAAACTGAAGAAAAATCCGATTCAAAAGTTGAAGAGAAAGAAAAAACTCCATATGATGTACTTCTGGATGCAATCACGAAAGATCAGGAATGGTCATCATGGAGTTCTGAAACTACAAATACGTATCATAGACCGGATTTCGAAAAATCGAATGGAGGGAATCCAGTAGAAGGAAGTTACGAATCGTATGTTAATAGCATGAAAACAAAAGACGCTTTCTACCAGATCATGGAAGACGATTATGCGGATTTCACAGATTATAAAATACAAAAGACAACAGATCAAGAAAGCATAAGTGTAGCAGCAGTTCGTACAGGAAACGGAGACGAAATGTTAAGTAATTATTTCATAAGAAATAAGAGTTCGAAAGAAAAGTATAAAACAGAGTCTTCTCCATATGCTCTTGATGGAGATTTTTTTGAAAAAACAGATCTTTTTGATTCTACTCAATCTCAAGATGGCGACAACACAATAGTAAAGTTCAGCTTGAAAGATGGAAAAAAGTTCCAGGATTATTTAGTAACGAATTTGCATTATGAAGCGAAACAACAGCTTCCAGACGGAACAGAAATTGAATCCTATTTGTACTCAAAATATGAAATGACTTTTACCATTGATAAAGAAGGCTATCTACAATCCTATCATCTCGATATGATTGAAAAAAATACAGAAAATCAGGAATCAAACTATAGCATTTCGGTTAAATTCTATAATGAAAATTCTACAAAAGTTGATTCAGAAGTGATTGATGAAGTGATGTCTAGAGTTCCTGAAACCGGAGTACATGGACAATTGGATGTAACCTTTAATTGCGGAGCTGTCGTAAAACCATAAGACAGTTTTCCCTCCAGGAAGATGCATGGCAGTTTGGATGTTTGAAACTTTATGGTTTTCATATCACCATGCACACGATTATTTTATATTTACAAATTAGCAATTAGAAACCTATTTGATCAATGTTGCGTTGTTACTTTTATTGAAGGAAGCGGCGCAACATTCACTTTATTTTATACTATGCACGAAGTGGAAGCAAAAAAGAATATGAGTTGAAGGGGCTATTTATTAATAATATGCAGAAAATAGTTTGCATGGATTAATAGGGCAATATAAAATAATTTTAACCGCAATTAGAAAGGGATATCGGTTATGATATTTTCAAGCTTACTATTTATTTTTGTTTTTCTTTCCCTGAACCTTCTCGTTTACAATGTGGTCGAGAAAAAGTACCGCAACACCGTACTGCTTGGGTTTTCTCTTGTATTTTATGCCTGGGGCGGTCCGCGATACCTGCTGCTGCTTTTGGGAGAAACCGCAATCAGCTGGTGGACCGCAATCAGGATCTCGCAAGCCAGAAAACGATCCCGTAAAAAGGATTCCAGATTTTGGATGATCGTGGAAGTCGTATGTCTCTTAGGTCTTTTAGGCATATTCAAATACCTCGGCTTTTTTATGAATACGTTCAACAGCTGGTTCGGACTGAACATGAACATACCCGAAATCGTGTTGCCGATCGGAATCAGTTTTTATACGTTCCAGCTGCTGTCCTATGTGATCGACGTTTACAAAGGGGAAGTCGAAGCGCAGCAGGATTTTTCAAAACTTCTTCTATATTCCTCTTTATTTCATCAGTGTATCGCCGGACCAATTGTCCGCTACAAAACGATAGCTGAAGAAATCGACAACCGGAAAGTATCGATCGATGACATCTATTATGGGATACGCCGGTTTTCGATCGGCCTGGCAAAAAAAGCCGTTCTCGCCAATGGGGTAGCCAAAGTAGCCGATGCTCTCGCATCCACAGATCCGCAGCAGCTCTCCCAAACATCCGCATTAGGAATATGGTTTGGTCTGCTGTGCTATATGTTGCAGATCTATCTCGATTTTTCAGCCTATTCCGATATGGCCATCGGCATGGGAAGGATGGTCGGATTTCATTACCTGGAAAACTTCGATTATCCCTATAAAGCAAAGAACGTGCAGGACTTCTGGAGACGATGGCACATTTCGCTATCCACTTTTTTCAGAGATTACGTATATATTCCGCTCGGTGGAAACCGAGCCGGAACATGGGTCTATGTACGCAATATGGTCGTCGTCTGGTTTCTGACGGGAATGTGGCACGGAGCAAGCTGGAACTACATCTTCTGGGGCATCTATTATCTCGTCTTCCTCCTTTTGGAAAAATTCGTGATCAAGGAAAAGATCCCTTCCGGATGGAACCGGGCCTACACCCTAAGCGTCATCTTTTTCGGATGGATGATCTTCCGTTACGAAAATATGAGTACTTTGCTGCTGGCATTTAAAGGCCTGTTCGGAATGAACGGAGGATTTGCGTCCGCAGAAAATATTACCATGATCCTGAGCAACATTTTCCTGATCGCTATCGCATGTATCGGATGTACCGATCTTTCGGTCCTGTTCAACAAGGCAGCCTATCGCCTGGCCCAAGAGAACAGGATCGCATTCATCACCTATTGCGGATTCGAAACCATTCTTCCCGCACTGCTTGTCTTTCTTTCAGCCGTTGCTCTGATCGGAAATGCCTACAATCCGTTTTTATATTTTCAGTTTTAGAAGGAGAAGAAAGTGAAAAATACAAAATTAAAAAAGAGCCGCAGAAGAACAATTCAGATTTCAAGAAGAATTTCCATCCTCCTGTTTGCGGTTGTCATGACGATCGGAACCATTACCGGCCTGCTTTTCTTTATCCGGCCAAGCCAGTCCATGCTGGAGAAAAGAACGCTTACCACCTTTCCGTCTTTTACATTAAGTACTTTTCTAGACGGAAGCTATTTTTCAGACATCTCTTTATGGTATGCCGATACATTTCCGGGAAGAGATCGCTTGATGAGCGTCAATAATTCAATCGCAAGCATGAACGGAATTCATCCGAAGACCCAGGTCCTTTCGACAGCCAAAGCCGACGAGATCGGCCAAAAACAGGAGAAGGAAGAAGAAACTAAAAAGGAACCCGCAAAAATTCCGGATACATTTGCGCTTCAGGAAGAAATCCAAGGACAGATCACAGCCGGACTGCTCGTTCAAAACGGAGCAGCGTATGGCGGCTACTATTTCAATCAGGCAGCATGCGATCAGTATGTCAACGCAGTAAACCGCGCAGCCAGCGAACTGGACGGAACCACCAATGTATATTCCATATTGGTGCCAAATAACTCAGCCGTGATGCTCGACAAAGAAACACAGGAAAAACTAGGAGGTTCCGATCAAAAACAAGCGATCGAATACTATTATTCCCTGTACAAAAAAGCCAAAGGAATCAATATGATCGACGACCTGATTAAAAATAATGATAAACCGCTTTATTTTAAGACCGATCATCATTGGAGCGCAGACGGCGCCTATTATGCATATAAAAATTTCGCGAAAGAAAAGGGGTTCAAAGCAAGATCTCTGAGCGATTATGAAAGCAAAGTGTTTTCTCCGTTTTATGGCAGTTATCTCAATGAAATCGCACAAGGACAGCTGGAAGCAGATTCTTTAACAGTCTATGTTCCAAAATCCACAAATGATATGATGGTATATGATGCAGAAGGAGGCATTCCCACAAAAGAACAGCTGAACGAACCAGGAACACCAGCCAATATCATTACCCTGGATGACAGCCTGTATGATGAGAACAATCATTATCTGCGCTTTATCAACGGAGATACCGGATTCAAAGTGATCGACAATCCAAAGATCAACGATGGTTCCAGCGTGCTTGTGATCAAGGAATCGTATGGCAACAGCTTCGTGCCATTCCTGGTCGATCATTACGATAAAGTCTACATTGCCGATTTCCGTTATTGCGATATGCAGATCGTTACATGGTGCAAAGAAAACAATATCACAGACCTCATTCTCATGAACAATATCCAGCTGATCGCCAATGAAGGCGTAGCGCAATGGTATGATGAACTTCTCGTTTAGCATAATCGCAGACAAAAATACAAAAACCTTAGATCGTACGGACGAAGTTTTGCACCGTACGATCTAAGGCTTTTATTTTATCTCTTTCTTGACTCCATATAATTCAGCAGATCATGACGGAACTGCCTCAAGGCCTGCTCGCTTTTCTCATTGCGGATATATTCCATCAGCTGCTTCGCATACTCCGCCTCCAGGATATCCCTGGAAAGCTTTTCTTTTTCTTTACGGACAAAACGGAAGAGAGAAACAAACGTGCAAATATTGATGATCCCCAGGAACGCCAGGACCAGCCAGTATGTCTGCGAGAAGAACAGGACATTGATCGGCTCGATCATCTGACACGCGCACAATGCCACCAGGATTACATTGAGCAGCAGCGAAAGAAGATATCCGCTCATCTTTTCGTTAAGAAGCATGGCCTTTGAGAAAAGCACGATCATGCCGCAAAGGATGATCAGCAGCAGACAGGACCCGAACACATACATCAGGAACATATCGCTCATGTGCAGCCGGCTGAACTCCGCCAGCCGCGGCGAACGCTCGAAGACCAGATAAAACAGGACACCACCAAGCACTTCGGAAATCACGAGCGCCAGCTGGCAAAGCAGCACACCAAACATCACCCGTTTCCATGTCTCGTTTCGGCTGATCCGTTTCAGAAAGACAATTTCCAGAACACAGTTCAGGACATTGCGCGCGATCATCATGCTTTGCGGCACCAGAAGACCAGCCGGATACACAACACCCATCATGAAAAAGATCGTCTTCAGAAAAAAAGACCATTTCTTCTCCCGGGCAAAAAACAACGTATAAAAAAGGGAAATCGTTCCTGCCTGAAATATAAAAATGAACAGAAAAACCATGATCTCCATTCCCGAAACCCCTCTTTCTTTCCCGCAGTATAGCATCCAGAATGAATGAATATCAACTATAATAGTCATTTTTAATAGGAGCAAAGAGAAAGAGAGAAACGATCGAGGATGTTATGATTACATTATAAAAGGAAGTGTCAGCTATGAAATACCCAATCTCATTCGAAAAAACCACAGCTTTTATATGTGTCACTACATTGTTTGTAACCTTATCACAACCGCTATATGCCACAGAAGCAGCCGGTGAAGAAACCGGCACTTCGTCAGACAATACGATCGAACATACGACACCTGAAACGTCGCAAACCGGCCCGTCCGCATCCGAAACGGATGAAAACTCCATAACGGCCAATTCAGATTCTTCCGAAACAGAACCATCCGAAACGGAAAGCGATACAAATACCGAAACACAAGAATCATCGGATACCGAATCAAGATCCGCAGAACCAGTCATGGAAGGCATCGCCATTGATCCCGCCAACTTCCCGGACCCCGTCTTCCGCACCTATGTATCCGCTCATTTCGATACAGACAAAGACAACATCCTGACCAATCAGGAAAGGGAAGCCGTCACCAACATCCAGATCAACGATCAGGCACTCGGATCGCTCGAAGGGATCCGCTATTTTCCGAACCTCGAAACACTCAACTGCTACAGCCAGGCCCTGTCCTCGATCAATGTAAGCGAAAACCTTCATCTGAAAACACTCATATCCTACTACAACTTTTCGCTCGCCAGCCTGATCCTGGGCAGCAAGCCCGAACTCACATACCTTGACTGCTATGGAACGAACCTTTCCAGCCTCGACATCAGCCAGGCACCAGCCCTGGAAACAATGATCTGCACATCCACGCCGTTGCAGTCGCTCGACGTGTCGCACAATACCCGTCTGCGAACCCTTCAGTGCAGCAACACGTATATTGCCACCCTCGACATCACCAATCTCAGCGAACTGGTCGAGCTGCAGGCCTTTCGCATGCCTCTGACACAACTTGACATCCGCAACAACCCGAAACTGCAGCTCTTATGGGTCAACTGGACAAAACTGACCAGCCTCGATACCTCGAACAATCCCGAGCTGACCGATCTGCTCGTCTATGATACCCCGATCCAGACCCTCGATCTGACAAACAATACGAAGCTGAGCTCGCTAGTCGCTGCCTATACGCCAGGCGAAAACAATTTCTACTACATCAATCTGCCATCCGGACAGACAGGCTATGCCGAACTGCCCGCCCAGAACACCCTGTATATGGATACCAATTCGACAACCATTGATCTGGCAGCCCGGTTCCCCGGCATGAAGACCGATCGTATTTCCAATCTGAAAGGAGCTGTTCTCAACGGCAGCACGCTCAGCGGATATCACAATGGCACACCAGTTACCTATACATACGACTGCGGGCAGGGCAGAACGATCGAAGTCGCCATCCATATCAACACCACCCAGATCAAGCCCAATTTATCGATCATACGCAATCTGAGCAAGATCTATGACGGAAACCCCGTATCGCTTGAAAAAAAAGACCTCGATATGGACGGAGCCGACGGCCCCCTCACCATCGAATGGTACAAAGAACAGCAGGATGACCTCGTTTTGCTCGAACAGCCGCCCGCAGACGCCGGACGCTACGTCGTCAAAGTCACCATGGCTGCGACCGAAACAAGCACACAAGCCCAGACAAGCCAGCGCTTTACCATCGCCCAGCAGCCCAACTACTGGATCGAAGACCCGCACATGCCATCCCACACGTATGACGGACAAGCGCCGGAACCGCAGGCCCGTCCAAATACAGGCACCGTGCAGTTCAGCTATTCGACATCGCAGGACGGACCATGGCAGGACGAACCATTCATCAACGCCGGACAGTATTTCCTGCGCGCCCAGGTCCAAGGAACAAACAACATCTCGTCCCTCGAAACAATCGTTCCGTACCAGATCGACAGGAAAGCTGTCGGGAATGTTCCGACCCCCGAAGCGTACGGAACAAGCGGGCAGTCCCTGTCCCAGATCGCGCTGCCAGCCGGCTGGACATGGACAAACCCCAACCAGTATCTGCACGCAGACAACGAGCAGTTCACCGCCTATCTGCCCGTCGACACCGTCAATTACGACTACTCCAATGTCGAAGGCTTTTCGCCTTACGAAAAGGCCGTAGTACGCCTGATCCATATTCACCGCAGCAATCTGCCAAACCGCTGGGTACGCTATCCATCCATCGAAAGCTGGACCTACGGACAGACCCCATCCAGACCAGACGCCCTGGCCACGCTGGGAAGCTATGCCATCCAGTACACCTACTTTGAACGCAATGATCTGACCACACCGATCGAAAAGCCGGCCGATGCGGGGCTCTATACCCTCGTAGCGCAGATCCCGGGCACATCCAATTACAGCGGATTGAGCGGCCAGACCGATTTCGAGATCCGAAAAGCCGCCAACACATGGACAGAGCAGCCCGCCATCCAGAGCTGGACCTATGGACAGGCACCATCCAGACCAGCCGGAACAGCAGAAAACGGAACAGTGCACTTTTCCTACGCCGTTACACAGGATGGACCATTCACGGACGAGATCCCGGTCAATGCCGGAACATACGTCATGAAAGCCGAAGTGCCAGGATCGAAAAACTATGAAGCGCTGTACGCCTATGTGCCATTCACCATAAAAAAACAGATCGTGAACGACGTGGAAACGCCAGAAGCCTACGGCACATCGACCATGCAGCTCAAGGACATCCCGCTGCCGCAAGGCTGGGCATGGACCGATCCCGAACAGTACGTGTACGACGCCAACCGCCATCATGAAGCGTATTTTATAGCCGACACCGCCAATTACGATTATTCAGCCGTGTCAGGCTACGATCCCGATACCGGCACCATCACCCGCACGATCGCAGTGCAGCTTTGCGCCGCCAGCAATGAATGGACCCAGCCCCTGACCATAGAAGACTGGGCTTATGGCCAGAAGCCATCCGCGCCCAAGGCACAGGCAAATTATGGCAGCGAAACGATCCGGTACGAGTATTATACCGACACATCGCTCAGCACCCCGATCGAAAAGCCGGCCGAAGCCGGCACCTATGTCGTGCAGGCCGTCATCCCCGGCACAGCCGACTATACCGGACTGAAAGCGCAGGCATCCTTTACGATCCGCAAAGCCGACAACAGCTGGCTCCTGGGCCTGATGCAGAACGATTATGTTTACAATGGCCAGCCCCCGAAACCATACGCCATCCCGAAAGTCGGAACAGTCCGTTTTACATATGCCGCAGATCCCGAGGGCCCGTTCACAGACAATGCGCCCGTCAATGCCGGAACGTATTACGTCAAAGCGTATGTGCCGGAATCGAACAACTACAACGCGCTGGAAACGGTCCAGTCCTTCCAGATCCTGCGCCAGATCGTAGACAATGTTCCATCGCCAGACGTGTATGCCGCATCACAGACCCGGCTGCAGGATATCGCGCTGGAAAACGGATGGAAATGGGCACAGCCTGATACCATCCTGACCTCTGAAACGAGAAAGCAGGTCATCACAAAAACAGTCGATCCGCAGAACTACGATTATTCGAACGTCGAAGGCTACGATCCGCAGACAAATACCATCACGCGCACGATCACGATCGAAATGAGCCGGCTCGACAATGAATGGATCCATCCGCTCGAAATAAAAAACTGGACATTCGGCCAGTCTCCGTCGGTACCCGCCGCCATCCCGAAGTACGGAAATGTCGGCTACGTATACACCGATCTGGACGGAACACCACTCAAAGCCAAGCCCGACCAGGCCGGCACCTATATTTTATACGCCTATGTGACAGGAACAGCCGATTATGCCGGACTGCACGCAAGCCAGCGCTTCACGATCGAAAAAGCAGACAATACATGGACCATCCCGCCAGCCATCGACAATATGGTGTACAACGGACAGTCCCCGCAGCCTCAGGCACAGGCAGCCGTCGGAACCGTACAGTTCCAGTACAGGAAAAAAGGGGAGGACAGCTGGACCAGTGAAGTGCCGGTGAATGCCGGCATCTATGAAATGAAAGCGTCCGTAAGCGCGATGGACAACTACAATCCGCTCGAAAGCGGACCGATCCAGTTCGAGATCAAAAAAATGCCTGCAGAAACCATCCCGACACCCGTCGTCTACGCCCTTTCAGGAAGCGTGCTCAAAAATGTTCCTCTCCCTGCCGGCTGGACATGGGCCAATGAAAACGAGATCGTCCATTCGCAAAACGATACCCATGAGATCCTCATGCCAGCCGATGATCCGAACATCGATTATTCGAATGTCGAAGGCTATGATCCGTCCACCAGGACGATCGCGCGCAAAGTGACCATCCATCTGAGCGCCAATCCGAACGAATGGACCAGGCCGCTGCGCATCGAAGACTGGACGTACGGCCAGGAACCCAATGAACCCCAGGCCCAGGCAAAATACGGAACCGACCGGATCCAGTATGAATACTTTGATGAAAACGGCACTTACCTCAGTCATGTGCCGGACCAGGCCGGAACGTATTATGTGTACGCTTATGTGACAGGAACAGCCGATTATGCCGGACTGACCGGGCAATCTGTATCGTTCACGATCCGCAAAGCAGACAACACCTGGACTGAAGAGCCAGCCGTTTCCGATACGGTATACACAGATCCGGTCGAACCGACCGGAAAAGCGGAACACGGAACGATCCGTTTCGAATACAAAGAAAAAGGATCGGACCGCTGGACAGACGAAAAGCCCGTCGATGCCGGCGAGTATGAATTCCGGGCCACCGTTTCGAATGTAAAGAACTACAACGATCTGAGCGCACAAGGCAGCTTCACGATCCGTCCGCTTCCCGCACAAGCCGTGCAGACACCAGAAGTATATGGCCGGCCAGGACAGCGCCTGGCAGACATTCCGCTGCCGCAAGGCTGGACATGGGCCAACGGGAACGAGATCGTCCATTCGCAAAACGATACACACGAGATCCTCATGCCAGCCGACGATCCGAACTATGACTATTCAAAGATCGAGGGCTACGATCCGGAAACGAAAACGATCGTAAGAAAAATAACGGTCCATCTGAGCCAGCTCGACAATGCATGGATCGAACCGCTTTCCATCGAAGACTGGACGTATGGCCAGAAGGGGAACGAGCCGCAGGCCAGAGCGAAGTACGGAACGATCGAATACACGTATTTCGATGCCGAAGGAAACAAGCTTCCTTCAGTGCCCGGACATGCCGGAACGTATACGGTGACGGCCTACGTGCCGGGAACAGCCGATTATACAGGACTGTCTGCAAAAACGACGTTTACGATCAGAAAAGCGGACAACGCATGGACCGAGGGACCAGCAATAGAAAGCGTCACGTATGGAGAGCCGCTCGATCCGGTCGCGGCTGCAAAATACGGAATGGTGCAGCTGACCTATTCGACATCGAGGACAGGAGAGTTCACGGCCGATGTGCCGGAAAATGCGGGAAGTTACTACATGAAAGCGATGGTCCCGGCAAGTACTGACATAAATGGTCTGGAAAGCATCCTTTCTTTTACCATCCTGCCGAAAGCGGCAGAAGAAATAGAAACTCCGCATGCGCAGGCTCACGTTGGCGACACCCTTTCTCAAGCTGCGCTGCCATCCGGCTGGACGTGGCTCGATCCGGCAGAGGTCGTAAGCGCGCAGACCGAAAGTGCGCTCGCCTTTTATCCGGCTGCGGATCCGAACTATGACTATTCAAAGATCGAAGGCTACGATCCGGAAACGAAAACGATCGTCCGTCCGGTGCGGCTCACAGTGCTTGCCAGGGAAAACGAATGGATCGAATCTCCAACGATCAAAGACTGGACGTATGGAGAAGCGCCGAACGAACCGGCAGCCCAAGCGAAGTACGGAACGGTTGGATTTACGTATTACACAGTAGAAGGAAAGCGCCTTGATCGGGTCCCGGTCAATGCCGGAACGTATGTCCTTTATGCGTCGGTCGCCGGAACGGCAGAGTATAGCGGCCTTGGCGAAGTGCAGAGCTTTGCGATCCGTCCGAAAATCGTGGAATCGATCGAAACCCCGTCCGCTTATGGAAAAGCCGGTCAGAATTTGTCGCAGATCGCGCTGCCGGCAGGCTGGTCATGGCAGGATCCGGCAATCGTATTGAAGGCAGGAAATGAAACACAGACAGTGATCATGCAGGCCGACGATCCGAACTATGACTATTCGAATGTCGAAGGCTACAATCCGGAAACGAAAACGATCGTAAGAAAAATAACAGTCCATCTGAGCCAGCTCGACAATGCATGGATCGAACCGCTTTCCATCGAAGACTGGACGTATGGCCAGAAGGGGAACGAGCCGCAGGCCAGAGCGAAGTACGGAACGATCGAATACACGTATTTCGATGCCGAAGGAAACAGGCTTCCTTCAGTGCCCGGACATGCCGGAACGTATACGGTGACGGCCTACGTGCCGGGAACAGCCGATTATACAGGACTGTCTGCAAAAACGACGTTTACGATCAGAAAAGCGGACAACGCATGGACCGAGGGACCGGCAGTGGAAAGCGTCACGTATGGAGAGCCGCTCGATCCGGTCGCGGCTGCAAAATACGGAATGGTGCAGCTGACCTATTCGACATCGAGGACAGGAGAGTTCACGACCGATGTGCCGGAAAATGCGGGAAGTTACTACATGAAAGCGACGGTCCCGGCAAGTGCCGATGTGAACGGTCTGGAAAGCGGGCCGGTGCGTTTTGTGATCGAGCCGCTGTATGTGACAAAGCACAATGGCGTGTTCAGAAATGGCGAAGTGCTGGTCAACGGTACGCTCCTGCAGGCTGGACGTGATTATACGAAGCTTGTCGAGCGTGTGGGCAGACAGCAGATTGTCCGCTATGTTTTCCATGGCAATTATGCGGGTGTCGTCGAGTTTTCTGAGACGGCCATGCCGGCACAGAAGCCTGAAAACGAGCTTGTTTCCAGACCTGGAACGGTTCCTACAGGCGTCCATGCTGGTGCTTCGGTTTTTGTACAGACGGCACTGGCGAGCCTGATCGGTATGATCGGCTTGTTTGCTGGACGGAAGAAAAAGGACCGGTAGGCGATCGTGCCGGATGAATTGAAGTTTCTTTTGCGATTTTTGCGCCTTTCGTTTTAAGCAAATGAATGGAAGTGCAAAATCGCGAGTTCTATAATAATTCTAAAGATGAAAGTAGTCTAAAGTAAGGAGGACTTCTATGGATTTTGAAAAAATGTCCGAGAATCTGCAAAAGATCCTGATGAATGCAGTGAATGACGCAAAAGCCAATCAGCATGCATCCGTCGATACGATCGATGTGCTGGAAGCCATGTTCAAATCTGAAATTCTCGATGGTCTGTTCGACCGTCTGAATGTGGATAAGAAACTGGCGCTGACCATCATTGCGGAGGAAGAAAAAAAGATTGCGAAGAGCTCTTCTCAAAATATCAACTTGTCAAATGAAGTGCAGAAGTCAATCGACAAAGCAGCCAAATGGGCAGGACAGCATGACGAGATCTATCTGTCTGTCGCGACGCTGTGGATCGCATTGATGTTCAACCGCTCCTATATTTCAAGAAGATTGGTACAGACGTTCAACCTGACCGAGCAGGCATGCGAGCAGGCTGAGCTGGATCGCCGCGGCGGCCGCAAGATGGATACGCCGAACGCGGAAGAGAATCTGGAAGCGCTCAAGAAGTACGGACGCGACCTGGTCGCTGAAGTGCGCGAAGGAAAGATCGATCCGATCATCGGCCGTGACGACGAGATCCGCCGAGTCATGCAGATCCTTTCGCGGAAAACGAAAAACAACCCTGTACTGATCGGCGAGCCTGGTGTTGGTAAGACAGCCGTTGTCGAAGGACTGGCATGGCGTATCATGAAGGGCGATGTGCCGGAATCTCTCAAGGACAAGACGCTGATCGAGCTCGATATGGGCAGCCTGATCGCGGGCGCGAAATACCGTGGCGAATTCGAGGAACGGCTCAAGGCCGTGCTGGACGAGATCAAAGGCTCGAACGGACGGATCATTGTCTTTATCGACGAGATCCATAACCTGGTCGGTGCCGGAAAGACCGAAGGCAGCATGGACGCAGGAAACCTGCTCAAGCCGATGCTTGCGCGTGGCGAACTGCATATGATCGGTGCCACGACGTTCAATGAATACCGTCAGTATATCGAAAAAGATGCGGCGCTCGAACGCCGTTTCCAGAAAGTCAATGTCAGCGAGCCGAATGTGGAAGATACGATCGCGATCCTTCGCGGGCTCAAGGACCGTTTCGAAGGCTACCACGGGGTACGCATCCTTGATGATGCCCTTGTATCGGCGGCCACGATGTCGGACCGTTATATTACGGACCGCTTCCTGCCTGACAAGGCGATCGACCTGGTCGATGAAGCGTGTGCCACATTGAAAGTGCAGATGGAAAGCATGCCGCAGGAACTGGATGAGCTGGAGCGCAAGATCATGCAGCTGCAGATCGAAAAAACATCCCTGATGTCAGAAACGGATAAAAAGGCTGTGGAACGACGTCAGGAGATCGAGCAGGAAATGGGCAAGCTGCAGGAAAAGCGCGACGAGCTCCATACAAAATGGGAAGACGAGAAGCGTGTCCTCAATCAGGCGCAGGAAGACAAGCTGGCGCTCGAAAAAGCGAAGCTTGATCTCGAGCAGGCGCAGAACGATCTTCGCTATGAAGACGCGGCCAAGCTGCAGTATCAGATCATTCCTGAGCTGGAGGCGCGTATCAACAAGGACAGCGGCGGTCTGCCGAAAGATGAAGGCAGCCTGATCCAGGAAACGGTCAACGAGGAACTTGTTTCCAAGATCATTTCGCGCTGGACAGGTGTCGAAGTGACCCGTCTTGTGGAAAGCGAGCGCGAGAAGCTGCTCAATCTGCAGAATGTTCTCGAAAAACGGGTTGTCGGTCAGGATCATGCGATCGAGCTGGTCGTTGACTGCATCCTTCGTTCCAAAGCGCAGATCCAGGATGAGAACCGTCCGATCGGAAGCTTCCTGTTCCTTGGCCCTACGGGTGTCGGAAAGACCGAAGTGGCCAAAGCGCTGGCAGAACAGCTGTTCGATGAC
The DNA here is from genome assembly GCA_022834735.1 of Erysipelotrichaceae bacterium OPF54. Lineage (GTDB taxonomy): Bacteria > Bacillota_I > Bacilli_A > Erysipelotrichales > Erysipelotrichaceae > Dubosiella. The sequence goes on along the minus strand of BQKD01000001.1, from coordinate 1,824,687 downwards.
GAACGTCATATCGTGCGGATCGATATGTCCGAATACATGGAGAAACACAGCGTGGCCCGTCTGATCGGAGCGCCTCCAGGATATGTCGGTCATGAAGAGGGCGGCCAGCTGACCGAAGCGGTACGCCGCAATCCGTATTCTATCGTGCTGTTCGACGAGGTGGAAAAAGCGCATCCGGACGTATTCAACGTTCTGCTTCAGATCCTCGATGACGGACGGATCACCGATTCCAAAGGTGTGACGGTCGATTTCAAAAATACGATCATTATTCTGACAAGCAACCTGGGAAGCCAGTATGCGTTCGAATATAAAAACGAGCCGGAACTTCTTCACGAGAAGTATATGGAAGCGGTCAAAGCGCACTTCCGTCCGGAATTTATCAACCGTATCGACGAGATCGTTGTGTTCAACGCGCTTCATGACGCTGCGTTTGTCAAGATCGCCCGCAAATTCATGGGTGAACTGGAACATCGCCTGAGCGAAAAAGACATCACGATGCACGTATCGGACGCTGTTTACGACAAGATTGCCGAAAATGGTGTCGATCCGGTATTTGGCGCCCGTCCAATGAAACGATACATCCAGCGGCAGATCGAAACAGAAATTGCGCGCCAGATGATCAAGGAAGGCGCTATGCAGGATGCTGTGATCGATATTGACGTCAAAGACGGAAAATATGACATCAAAGTGACATCAAACAAAAAATAGCAGTACAATAAAGACGGGACGATCCCGTCTTTTTCAGGAGATGAAACAATATGGACAAAATCGAGGAATTACGTGAAATCATCAAGCATTCAGACAACATTGTTTTCTTTGGCGGTGCGGGCGTTTCGACCGAAAGCCATATTCCGGACTTTCGAAGCGATAACGGACTGTATAAAAGAAAATACCCGTATCCTGCCGAGCAGATGCTCAGCCATACGTTTTATACGCGCCATCCGAAAGAGTTTTTCGAGTTTTATTTCAACGAAATGATCTATGAGGATGCGCTTCCGAACAAGGCGCATCATGCACTGGCTGAACTGGAAAAAGAAGGAAAGCTGAAAGCGGTCATTACGCAGAACATTGACGGTCTGCATCAGAAGGCCGGTTCGGTCAATGTGCTCGAACTGCATGGTTCGGTGCTGCGCAACTTCTGCACCAAATGCGGCAAGCCGTTCACGCTGGAGCAGACGATCGCCTTGAGAGACAAGGATGGCATCCCGCGCTGCGATGTGGATCAGTCGATCATCAAACCGGATGTCGTATTGTACGAGGAAGGTCTGGACGAGCATGTGATCTACAAGGCGGTCGACGCGATTTCCCATGCTGATGTTTTGATCGTAGGAGGCACCAGCCTTGTCGTGTATCCGGCAGCCGGCCTGATCCAGTATTTCAGAGGAAAGCATCTTGTCCTGATCAACAAGCAGAGCACGCCGATGGATTCGCAGGCGGATCTTGTTATCCATGAGGCGATCGGCAAGGTGCTCGACGAAGTCATCCAATAAGCAGAAAAGTTCCTTTCTAGGAACTTTTTTGTTTGATCAGTTATGCGCTCCGACCCTGAGCGTGGCCATACAAGTGCAGTATCCATCTTTTACCGTATGCAAAAACAAGCCGTCATGCTCATGACATGTTCTTTCAATGATCAGAAGCCCGAGTCCGTGACGTTTCTGATCTTTTTTTGTCGAGATCCCATGGATCAGACGTTCGCTGCCGGCAACCGGGTTTTTGATCTGGCAGACAAGCATATTGGCCTGCAGGCGGATATGGATATCGATCGTTCTTTTTTTGTGTTCGAGCCGGCATACAGCTTCGATGGCGTTGTCGATCAGGTTCATCAGCACGCTGATGACCGCATACGGATCAAGATCGATCTGGGCCGGAACGGCGGCGACGATCGAAAAGTCGATTTCCTGCTCTTTCATGAGAAGCGATTTATGATAGAGAAGGGCGTCTACGACCGGATTCGGGCAATAGCGGATGAAAAGGGATTCGGCATGAGCATACAGCAGCTCGTCGATGTGCCGCGAGCTGTCGTTTTCATCGCGTTCCAGGGCCTGCAGCTTTTTCAAGAGATGTTCCATATCGTGTTCTGCTTTGATCTGGGCGAGAACATGTTCTTTATGGATCATGTTCTGGGACCGGATCGTTTCCCGTTTTATTTCTTCATTCATTTCGCCAATCAATGTACGGATGAGGCGGATCGCGCAGAAAACGGCAGCCGCAAACAGGATGAATACAAGAAGCATCCATCCGGGAGCGAAGAGGTGCCGCATCACAGAACTGACGGCCGGGATGAGAAGGATCAGGGCGGCTTCGCACAATAAATACAGTATGGTATAAAATCGTGCGGAATGGATCGCGTTTTTCATAGGGCACCTCGCTAGATACTGGACAGGTACTGATGAAAAGCCTTCCGGACTGGCTGGACATAACGGCGCGATACCGGGATCAGCTTGTCGTTCTTCATTTCCAGATCATGGACCATGTAGGATCGCACATACCGGAAGTTGACAAGAAAAGAGCGGTGGCATCTCGAAAAGGTGCCGGGAAGCTGTTCCTGCAGGTTTTCCAGGTCTTCTTTTACTTTATAGGTTTGATCAATGCAGTGGATCAGCGTATAGCGCTTGATGCGTTCAAGATACACGATCGTTCCGGGGTCGATGCACAAGGTGCAGGCGCCGGCATGCGCAATGAGAGATCGAGGCTTTTCCATCAGCACGGAAAGAGCTTTTTTCAAGGCCGGTTCCAGCCGTTTTTCCTTTTGCGGCTTGTACACGAAATAACAGTGATCGACTTCGTACACGTCGCACGCCTTTTCGAGAAACGAGCTCAGGAAAACGATCACGCATCCTGGATCGATCGTTTTGATGGTCCGGGCCGCTTCGATGCCGCTGGCTCCCTCGTCGAGCATAATGTCCATGAGGATGATCCGCTTTGCCGGATGCTGGCGGACATGGTCAATGAGTGCGTGCCCGCTCGTAAATGCGCAGACATGGGCCTGCGAAAAGTGTTCCTGAAGCCAGCTGACCAGGTTTTCATTTTGTACCGCATCATCTTCGCACAGTGTGATTTCATAATTCATATTATTCCAACTTTCGCTTATTAATAAAATTATAATAGATATAATGAAAAGAAAAACCATTTATTCGAGAAAATCAACGAAAAAATATTTTCAGACGCAAGCGTTAACGATGCACAATTAAAAGGATTTGTCAAAAAGATGGTAGGAAAAACAGGCTGTTAATTGGGTCAAAAAGCGTGCATTTCGGGACACTTTCAAGACAGCGGAAAGGAAAACGGCTAAAATAAAGAAGAAGAAACGAACAGTTTTGTGGGGAAGCTGGTACGTTCTTGAATTGGAATTGCCGGATCATAGGTCCGGCTTTTTTGGTGCGCAGCCGTTTGAAAGGAGACAAGAAGGGGAAAAGTGTCTCCTTTTGACCGATTGATGGAAAGCAAGCTTTACATATAACGATGCAGGATTATAATAAAGATATGGAAAGCAAGCTTTCCATCAAGGAGGAACCATGAAAAACAGACTGGAGGCGCTGAGAAAGGAAAGAGGGCTTAAACAGGAGGATCTGGCAAAAGCGCTGGAGGTGTCGCGGCAGACGATCGGGTCGCTCGAAAACGGGCGGTACAACCCGTCGATCCAGCTCGCTTTCCGGATCGCGCGCTATTTCGACAAGCCGATCGAGGACATTTTTATTTACGAGGAGGATGAAAGATGAAAAAGAAATACTATATGGTGACGGCAGCCGGACTTCTGCTGTGGGGAATCGGATTTTATTTGCTCAAAGGAGTCGAGCTGACGAATGAGTTTCTTCAGGCCATTCCTTATGTGTGCCAGGGCCTGGGATGCGGGATCTTCGGCTACGGTGCGGCCCAGCTGATCAGCGAAAAAGCGCTCAGCAGCGATCCTGAACTGAAAAAGCATATCGAGATCGAGGAAAACGACGAGCGGAACATTGCGATCGCAAACTATGCCAAATCGAAAGCGTACGATCTCATGACGTTCGTGTTCGGGGCGCTAATGTTCACCTTTGCCCTGATGGATGCCGATCTTATCGTGATCCTGCTGCTCGTGGCCGCATACCTGTTCGTGCAGGGAAGCGCGATCTATTACAGACAGAAATATGAAAAGGAAATGTAGGACACAAAGAAAGGGATGAGCGTGGTGCCATCCCTTGTTTTTATTGCGGATAAATAAGCCTTGATTCATCGATGTCTGTCAGCACGTTGTCGAGAAAGCGTTTCGAAACGAACTTCGCCATCGGCAGGTTCATGTCCAGATAATTGCCGCAGTCCTTCGGACTGGCGCCGGGAACTTCTCCTTCAAAACCGGCCATGAACGTGAACAGATCTTTCATGAGACCGACAATGTCCTTTGATTCAAGATCACCTTCCAGGATGAGGTAAAAGCCGGTCCGGCATCCCATCGGGCCAAAGTAGACGACTCGCTCTTTCCATTGCGGATCATTGCGCAGATACGTGGCAGCCAGATGTTCGATCGTATGGGCTTCGGCCGTGTTGAGGACCGGTTCATCATTCGGACTGGTCATGCGGATATCGAATGTCGTAAGCACCGTATCGTTGAAATGATCTTTTCTGTAGAGCGTCGTCCTGCTATCCTCGCTTATTTATAAAGACAAGCAGAATAAATTCATCATCGATCATTTCACGATGAATTTATTCTGCTTTTTTTCGTCACATTATTTTCATTTTATGAGATGATTGACATGGAAAGGTGTTAGGCGCAAAAAAAGAGAGAGCCCTAATTGTTTTGCGAACAAACTCTCTCCCGTCCTAACGAACAATTTTATGATAATCAATTTTTCGGCTTTCGACAACCCTTTTTCGCATGATTTATCCTGCCCGTCCTGCGGGGCGCGCGGCCAGATGCTCGATTACTCATCCTACTCCCGTTTCTGCCTCTCTCCTTCCAATCCGACAAAACGCTTACGGGTTCGTGTCGTTTTTTGTCCTTCCTGCGGCTCCTATCATACCATACTCCCTTATGATGCCCGTCCGTTTTCTTCGTTTTCCTATCCTTTTATTTTTGAAGTGCTCTTTCAGTACTGCTGCGGACCTTGTGCCGGCAACAAGTCGAGAACGGCTGCGCTTTTTGATATTTCCAGAACGACCCTGCGCCGATGGATCGACCGCTATTCCTCTCTGCTTTTCCTCTCCTGTATCATGATCCGCGATCTTGACCGTAGCCCGTATGATCTTCTTGCTCATATCCGTTCTTCTATGCATGCCTTTCTGAAGAGTTTTCTTCGTTTTCATGAATGCGCCTATTTTTCGCCTCACACTATTTTATCTGCACCCTTTGTCTATGGTCTTTTTTCTCCTTCCTGAATCATTTGTCCGTCGCTTTCCTCTTTTTAGCCCGGTACAGTAATCTCAAAGGAGGATTCTGCTTTATGGATCAAACCGACAAGGAAAAAATCGCTTTATGGAAATTCGGGATCATCGCTCCTGTCATTTCCGGCACTCATCCTTTTTCGACAAACCGTCAGTTTTACCGTCATCTTGCCGAAAAAGAATTCGAAAACCCGGTCTCCGGTGTCAAAAAATCATTTTCATGGCAGACTTTCGCTCACTGGGCCTATGAATACCGTTCCGGCGGATTCGATGGACTGATTTCCCGTCCCAGGAGCGACAAGGGGACTTCCCGAACTCTGAGTCCCGAGGCGCAGGAACGCATCATCGCTCTGCGCCGGCAGTATCCGCGCATCATCAATACGGTCCTGCGTGCGCGGCTCATCGAAGAAGGGTTTATCCCGGCCCGCGTTTCCCAGTCCACGATCGATCGTTTCGTGCGTTCTCTGCCTCAGAGCCGTCTCGAACCGATCCATCAGGGAAAAGAGCGCAGAGCGTTCGAGAAAGAATTTGCCAACCAGGTCTGGCAGGCCGATACATCCTATCTATACAGGCTGGCCGGACACAGGCTGTATCTGGTTTCTATCCTGGATGACGCATCCCGGATGATCGTGGGCTGGGGAATCTTTGAAGCCGATACGGCCGTCAACTTTCAGAAGATCCTGAAGAACGCGGTCATGACTTACGGGATCCCGTCTGTACTGTATGTAGACAATGGTTCGCCTTATGACAACCACCAGCTGAATATGATCTGTGCAAGACTGGGGGTCGCCCTGGTGCATGCGCCGGTGCGGGACGGAAGCGCGAAAGGAAAACAGGAGCGCGCATTCCGAACGTTCAAGGACCACTGGCTGCGCTGTTCGGACTGGAATGCCTATCAGACGATCGAAGAGGTCCGGGAATCTTTCGGGGACTATCTTCAGAAATACATCAACTGCCAACACGCTTCGCTGAAAGATATGACGCCGCGCCAGCGCTATCTGAAGGATGCACAGCGGTTCCGCTTCCTTCCTGACGAAGCGGTGGAACAGTATTTCCTGCATACGTACGAAAGAAAGGTGAGGACCGATTCGACACTCGTGATCGACGGGATCAGCTACGAGGTGCCGGCCGAATACATGCGCGAGACAGTAAAGGTGAAGATGGATCCCGAAGACAGGAGAAAGGCCTGGCTGCTAGGGATGGACGGAAAGCTGATCCCGATCCGGACGGTCGACAAGGTGGAGAACAGCCGGATCAGAAGAAGGCAGCACATGCGCTTCAGAGAGGAGGAGTAATATGGAAGCCAAAGTATTTTACGGACTGAAGCAGATGCCGTTCGAGAAAGAAACGAAATATCACAAATTATACCGGAGCGAAGATACGGCGAACCTGAAAGGACGGCTGGACTACCTGAAAAAAGCGAAAGGGATCGGATTGTTCACAGGAAGTCCGGGAACAGGAAAAACATCGGCCATCCGCGAATTTGCCGGCAGTCTGAACCCGTCGCTGTACAAAGTGGTCTACATCCAGATGTCTACGGTATCGGTCATCGACTTTTACCGGCAGCTGGCCTGCGGGCTGGGGCTGGAGCCCAAATTCAGAAAGAGCGACCTGTTCCGGCAGGTACAGGAAGCCATCGAATACATGGCAAAAGAAAAGAAGTGCACGCCGGTCATCGTGATCGACGAAGCGCAGTATCTGAGCACGAGCGTCTTCAACGATCTGACCATGCTCCTCAATTTCGAGATGGACTCGAAGAACTACTGTATCCTGATCCTGAGCGGGCAGACGAGCCTGAACACGATCCTGAAAAAGCAGGTGCATGACGCCCTGCGCCAGAGGATCGTGATCAATTATTTCATGGAAGGTCTGAAAGGAGAAGAGGCACAGGAATATGTGGATTTCTGCATGAAAGAATGCGGAAGCAGAGAAAAGGTGTTCGAAGAAGACGCGGTGCGTGCCGCATATAATATCGCAGGCGGATCAATCCGGAAACTGAACAATCTGTTGTCGAAATGCCTGATCGAAGGAGCGAACGAAGAAAAGCGGATCATCGACGCAGAGATCGTGATGAAAGCACATAACGAAGTAGAACTGGGGTGAGAACATATGAAAGAAGATGAACGGATGTTGATCAACTGGCCGACGACGAGAAAAGTGATGATCGAACAGCTGAAAAGAGCGATGAAGATGTACGGAGCCTATAAACTGAGCAATGAAGAGCTGATGTATTTTGTAGAAAACTATATGAATAATTTTGGCCATTTATTCTTCAAGAATGATTTCGAGATCCATCCGTCGATCAGAAAAGCGCTGGGAAAGAGGAACAGCTGGATCCTGGCATGTATAGTGGAAAGAGTATACCAGAAAGAATTCGAGAACATAGGAAATTATTGATTAAAAGCCGTTTTTGACAAGACGGCTTTTTTTGAACAGAAAGAAATAAAATAAAATGCTTCTGAAGCCAAAATAAAGCGAGGCCGGACAAAATAAAGTGCGTTTCTCTTCCAGATGTGTATAAAAATATTTGACGTTTCCGACTAACAGAATTTGACGCGCTACACTTTTCGTGATACATAGATGCCTGGTTTGAGCTTGATATGGTCGATCGTGAAGCTTGTGATTTTTTCCATTTTCTTCCTCCTAGTAATTGAGCATTTCAAATTCCTGCGTTCCTTCCGCCTTCATTTCGGAAACATCCATCGTTTCGATGCGGATCCTCGGGATCTCTTTCATCTGCTGGATGAGCATTTCGATGCGCGGCAGCGCTCCTTCGAGCTCGGCGTCGACGCTGCCGTCAAAGTTGTTCCTGACCCAGCCCGATAAGTGCATGTTCATGGCGCGGCGCCACATTTCCACTCGGAACCCGACCCCCTGCACGATGCCGGTAAAATGATAATGACGGCGAACGACTTCGCCGGTCGGCAGTTTATTATACGCGTTCGAGATCGGATTTTTCGGATCGGTCGTTTTGAATTTTTTAAAGAAAGCCATCGTTATTCTCCTTTTTATTTATTATAGTATAAATGAAGAGGAATGATGGATATGGATATCGAAAAACTGAAAAAACGGGCAGAAGAACAGTTTTCTGCTCATAAAGAAGAAATCGAACAGATCGGCGAATTTGTTTTTGAACATCCCGAACCGGGCATGGAAGAATACGAGTCGGCAGCGTATCTGGAAAACGTGCTTGAGCGAAACGGATTCGAGGTCGAGGGAAACTACGTCCTGCCGACCGCGTTTAGGGCAGCCAGGGGAACAGGGAAGCCGGTGATCGCCTTCCTTCCTGAATACGACGCGCTGCCCGGATACGGAGAAAACAACGACGAGATGGCGCACGCGTGCGGGCATAACTGGATCAGCGCGACCACGCTGGGCGCTGCTATCGTGCTGTCGAATATCCTCAAAGAAGACGAGGCGACGATCCTGGTGATCGGCACGCCGGCCGAGGAGACGACAGGCGGAAAATGCGATCTGGTCAAGGCGAAAGCGTTTGAAGGAATAGATGCGGTGTTCCAGATGCATCTGGGACCGCAAAATCTTCTTGCACCAAAAACACAGGCCATGGATTCGATCGAATTCGAATTTTTCGGCAAGGCGAGCCACGCAGCCGCTGCGCCGGAACAGGGGATCAGCGCGCTCGAAGCCATGCTGCTGGTGTTCAGCGGGCTCAATGCCAGACGGGCGTATTTAAGAAAGAGCGCTTCGATCATGGGCATCATTACCAATGGCGGGCAGGCATGCAATATCGTTCCCGAATATGCGGCGTGCCGGTTTTATGTGCGCGACAAAACACGAGAGGAAGTAAAGGAACTCGTGCAGATGATGATCGATATCGCAAGAGGGGCTGAATGGATGACGGGCGCGAAGATGAAATACAGCTTCTTTGAAAACTCGTATGACGATCTGAACAACGACGAGCATCTGGCCGGTCTTATGGAAGCCAATTTAAGAAAGCTGGGGATCGAACGATTCGATGAACAAAAAGAACTGGGCGGATCGTCGGATATCGGCAATGTGTCGAAGGCTGCCAGAACAATGTATTTTGAGATGGATACGGGGGCCAATCCGCCGGTCTACGCCCACGAGAAGGAGTTTCTGGAATGGGTGCATGGAGACAAGGCCGAAACGACGATCAGAAATGCAGTGCTTGGCATGGTATGGAGCGCTCTTGATGTGATCAAAGAGGCGAAAGATCAGCAGGAAGAGGATCGAGACTAAGGAGAAATAAGGACATAAATATTTTCCACACAGCGTGTGGAAAATATCCGATAAACCGATGAGTGATGAATTGCTGCTTCAGTGAGTCAACAATTGGAATGAACACGCTCCGGCTTGATGACCGGAGCATTTTCTTGTGCTCTTTTTTCAATATTTCATTTTCCAAAGTCAGGTTTGTCGGAGTATATTGCGTAAAATGTATGCCAATTGATCAATGTTTCGGTTATAACCCAACAAACTTTTATCCTAATGCTGCTTGGTGTTGAAACATCAATCTGGATAAAAAGGGCATTTTAAGTCTGAATAATCAATGAAAAGAATACCTTAAAAAGTTCAAATAATAAGCTATAAAAGGAACGATAAAAGAGCTTTGATTGCACAGCTTTTTTATGAAGAAGATAAGAAAAAATCGCAAGAAATTGGGATATTAAAGCTTGATTTTACTAGTTTTTATCATATCTTTCTCTATTGATATTGACATATGTTATGATGAAAACTAATGAAATAGTGTTAAAGAGGTGCGAAGGTGAAAATCAGTTATCGAAAACTATGGGTGCAGTTAGCGGAGCGTGAAATGAGCAAGTCTGATTTAAGAAAAGAACTGAATATATCGACAGGTACATTGACAAAGCTGAATAAAAATGAATCTGTATCATTGGATATTTTGATGAGGATTTGCGAGTTTTTGAAGTGTGATATCGGCGATGTCTGTGAGTTTGTTAGGGAAGATGATGAAAAACTCAAAAAAATATTGAAATGGAGTATCTATTAATGGATTTAAATATGCCTTATAAAGCTACATTTACTCGTGAACAATTTTTATTTCATGAAATGCGAATTGTGGCGCAACTGATGCTGGAAGAAAAAGCAGATGAAGAAATTACAGAAATGATCGTTTCAAATAATTTGTTCCAATATCCTACAGAAAAATCGATCAAGCGCATTGCGCAAAATTGTTTGAAACGACTTCATCTGTTAAATGATCAAAGAATGATCAAATTGATTGTAGACGGCTCTCTGGATTGTGCCAGACAAACCTGTTTATACGCCATGATGAATGAATACAGGGTTATTTATGAATTTATGACTAGCGTGATCGGAGAAAAATATCGAACAAAGGATTTTTCGTTTTCTAAAAGAGATGTCAATGTGTTTTTCTCCCGTCTGCAGGAACAAAGCGATGTTATTGCATCATGGAGTAATTCAACGATCAAAAAACTGAAACAGGTCATTGTCAAGATGCTGGTCGACACGCAGTTTTTAGACAGCACAAAATCAGAACTGTTGAATGTTGTGCTGATTGATCCGGATCTTAAAAATATTTTGATGGAAAAAAGAGATATTGCTGCATTAACAGCATTCAACAGTTTTGAAGGAGTTTAGGAATGAAAAATGTCAAAGAAAGATTGGACGAGATGAAAGCTATGATGCAGGATTCGGATTATCTAGAAGGAAAAGGGCTGAGCAATGAAGTCAATATCCGGATATTCTGCTACGAATCAAAAGAAGAAATGATCGTCCGTCATTTTATCAAACAGATTCTTGATGAGCCTCTGCGTTGTCGTGTGATTCATTATGATCTATATGATATTTTTCTTGATCTTTGCGAAGAAAAAAGAATCTTGGATCGCATTCCTGCTTTAGAAGAACGACGTGGAAAAGATTTCATTCGGAAACAGCTGGAAAAAAGCTGTGATGCCAAAACGTTTGCGGCAAAAATGCAGTATGAGAATCATCAGAGGGGAGATGTGATCGTACTGAGCGGTGTTGGCAAAGTGTTTCCATTTATGAGAATCCATGCGCTGCTGGAAGCGATGCAGCCATTGTTTAACGATGTTCCAGTCCTCGTATTTTATCCGGGAGATTTTGATGGTCATTACGTGAAACTATTCAATCGCTTAAAACCGAATGAGTATTATCGGGCATTCAAAGCCGTTTAGAAAGGATACTTATGAAAATTAAGGATATGTTTGAAAAAGACATCAACCGTCCGGTCAATGGTGTCATTCAAGTCGAGCAGGAACAGGCAGATGTCATTAAACAGGAAGTGAGCGAATACGTCATTACGACAGAGCTGAAGAAACATTTCAACAACTTTTTTGAAAGCTACAGCGAATCGTTCGATACGCCAACGGATAATGTAGGAGTATGGATCACCGGTTTCTTTGGAAGTGGTAAATCCCATTTCCTAAAGATGTTGTCGTATTTGCTCGAAAACAAAAAAATCGATAGCAAGACGACGGTCGAATATTTCAGAGAGAAATATGATGATGAATTATCCTTTATGAAGATCGAAAAATCGACAAGGGTTCCGACGGAAACGATCTTGTTCAACATTGATGTGGAAGGACCGTTGGAAAAGGATAATACAGCAGTTCTTCGTGTCTTCACAAAAATGTTTTATGAACACTTAGGGTTTTATGGAAGTGATTTAAAAGTAGCTAAGCTGGAACAGTTCGTAACTAAACGGGGAAAAATGAATGAATTCAAGCAAGTGTTTGAAGAAATCAATGGAGATTCATGGGAAAACGCAAGAGAAACTTATGTGTTCTTTGGTGATGATATCGTAGCAACGCTAGAAAAAGTATTTAATATGTCGGAGCAGTCTGCGCGTCTCTGGCTTGACGGTCCTGAAGATGAGAATATCACGATCGGTCAATTAGTGGATGCTGTTAAAGAATATGTGGACTCCAAACCAAAAGGATTTCGCCTGTTGTTTATGGTCGATGAAGCCGGACAGTATGTCGGCACAAATACGAGTCTTTTATTGAATCTGCAAAGTCTGGTAGAAAAACTTGGTTCTGTCTGTCGTGGCCAGGTATGGGTCGTTGCAACCGGACAGGAAGCACTGGATGATATGATCAAAGTGCGTACGGATGAATTTTCACGTATCATGGCGCGTTTCCCGATTCGCTTGTCGCTTACTTCTTCGTCAGTAGGAGAAGTGATCGAGAAACGTTTATTGACTAAAACACCGGAAACCTATGAAATGTTGTCGATGGAATATGATAATAATGATTCAGTGTTGAGTAATTTATACTCTTTGCAGACGCAGAAAAAAGATTTGAAAGGATTCCGATCTGCTGACGAGTTTGCTCGCGTCTTTCCGTTTGTTCCTTATCAGTTTATTGTAATGCAGGATGTTTTCAATGAAATTCGAAAAAAAGGGCATGCTGGAAAACACCAGTCGAACGGTGAACGATCAATGCTGAATGGATTTCAGGAATCGGCCCAGCATATCCAGGACAGGGATGAATTTGCGCTTGTCCCGATGTATTACTTTTACGATACACTACACAGCTTTTTGGATACATCGATCCGCAGTGTGCTGGAAAGGGCTGAAAAGGCTTCTTTGAACGATGAAGGACTTATAGAGGAGGATGTCAATCTGCTGAAGTTACTTTATCTAATTCGCTATATTGACGATATTCCTTCGAATATTGAAAATCTGACGATTCTGATGGCGGATAATATCCAAACTGATAAGCAGGTATTGAGAGAAAAAGTAAAGAAATCTCTAGATCGATTGATCAATCAGAACTATGTATCGCGCAATGGCGATGTCTATATGTTCCTGACGGATGAAGAGCAGGATATTGCCAGAGATATTAAAAATACAGACATAGATACGTCGGCTGTTGTTTATCGTCTAGGAGAACTGCTATTTAACGATATTTACAAATCGAAAAAATACAGATTCAACAATAAATATGATTTTACATTTAATTCGTATATTGATGATCGAGCAATCGGTGCCAATAATCCAGATGTGATGAACCTTCGTTTCATGACAATTGCCGCGGAACCAGAAGAACTGCAGGATTTCAGATTAATTTTAAAATCACAAGGGAAAGAAGCAATCATCGTTTTATCAGAAGAGTATCCATATTTTGAAGCAATGATGACGGCAGAAAAGATCCGTAAATATGCGAAACTGAAGAATGGAAACCAGCATCCGGATTCGATTCGAAAGATCATTGAGGATAAACAAAATGAAGCAAGAAGACTCGAAAGGCAGGTCATTGAGGATCTAAAGGAAGCTGTTGCCCATGGCCAGTATTATATCGATGGAGAAAAAGTAAATATTCAGGGAAATGATGCAACGAAAAAGATTGATGAAGCGTTGAAGTATCTGGCCGAGCATATGTACTACAATTTGAATATGATCGAAGAGAATTTTGATACGGATGCGGATATTGCGGCTGTTCTTCATGAAACGAAACGCTGGGGTGAAGGATTAGAGCCGAATCTGCAAGCGCAGGAAGAAATATTGCAGTATTTAGAACTGCAGGATCGAATGAAGCGCCCTACTTCCATGTATGATGTTCAGCAGAAATTTTCCAAAATACCTTATGGATGGAGAGAATCGGATATTGCCGGTGTTGTTGCGCAGATCCTCGTTCATCAAAAAGCAACGATCAAGACGAATGGACAAATGATCAAATTGAATGATCCTCGTTTAGTGAATTTGCTCAGAAAGAAAACAGAAACAGCGAACGCAAAAATTTCGAAAAGGGTAGGAATTAATAACGTAAAATTGAACCAGGCAAAAGCTTTCTTAAGAGATTATTTCAATACGATGGATCTTCCGAATGATGAAGACGGATTGATCGCATTTATTATTTCCAAATTTAAGGAAAAGAAAGCAGAACTGGAACAATACTATGCAAAAAACGAAACTAGGCACTATCCAGGTTATAGCCAGATCGAAACCGGACTAAAACTAGTCAATGATGTTCACCAAAGTCAATATGATAATGTCGCGCTCATCGATAAAATTGATGAGCTGCAGGATGATCTGATGGATAACGAAGACGATATGAAAGCAGTGGAACAGTTTTACCAGTCCCAATTCAAATTATTCCAGAATGCAGATGCTCTTCAACGGCAGATCCAAAAGGAAAAAGATTTCTATGCAGGAAATGAGGAAGTTGATAACGCACTAGCACTTATAAAAGATATCGTAACTTATAGAGATAACTATAACTATTCGAGAATTCCGCAGTTGAATGGTGCGATCCAGACGATCATGGAGGCAAGGAACACGATAATTGCATTGAAACGGGAAGAATTCGATAATGTCATCAAGCAATGTTTTGCATCCGTCGAAAACAAAGCAAAAGAAGATCCCGAAAAACTGGCAGGACTTCTTAATCAGGCACGGATCGAATTTGAACGTCGGAAAGAAGAAACCGAACATCTGATCGATCTGAATGAACTGGAAGCAAAAATACAAAATACATTCAACGAACAGGATCGTTTTATTCGCTTGATGGACAATGCTAAAAAGAAAGCAGAACCAAAACAGCCAGAACCATCAGCACCAAAAGAACCAGTACGTAAAGTAAAAGAATATTATAGACAAACGATCTTCCCGCAAAAAACACTGAAGAATGAAAAAGATGTCAACAACTATATTGATGAATTAAGAGCTAAACTCATGAACCTGATCAGTGACGGGGATGAAGTGAAATTGAAATAAGAAATGATAAGAGGTGAATTTAATATGGATGATACAACAAAAATGCTTGCTGATATGGGTATAGAATTAGGAAAATTAGCTGTTCAGAAAACTGCAAGTACAATAGGTACGAAGATTAAAACGATTAGAACGGACAAAGATTTAGAAAATACTAGAAGGCAGTATGAGGAAATAATTAACGAATTATTGGCTGACAGAGATGAGGCGATCCGTATTGCGATGGCTTATAAGGATGAATTGGATAGATTAAATATTAGTGATAGTGATATTGATTATTTACACAATACAATATCACGCGCTCTTGATTTAATGAATTCGTTTAATGATAAAAGTAACCAAATACCAGAAGACCAAATTGAACCTTTTAAACAATTGATTTCTAAAGAAACTTTAAAATCCATGCAATTATTAGGATTTAATTTTAGAAAAGCGATCGGAGAGCCATTAACAGAATGTTGTGCATCCTTTATTGAAAGCAAATTAATGAACAAGAATACAGGAAAAACAAACGGTACTAAAAAATCTAGATAAGAATATGAACAAAACAGCAATAAAGAATTATGCCATATGGGCACGCAAGGAATTGATTGAGCGCGTAACCCGTAAAGCATATGAATATGGAATTGAAAAAAATAAGCAAGGAAATAAAAACGAAGAAACGATAAACGAAAAATTGTTATCTAAACAAGAAATTAAGCAAAGAAAAGAACTCATACAAAAGATCAATGAAAATGGGTTTGACCAGGTAATGGAAGAAGTTGCCTATACCTGGTTCAACCGTTTTATTGCTCTTCGTTTCATGGAAGTGAATAACTATCTTCCAAATCGAATTCGTTTGTTTACAAACGAATTCAATGAATTTAAACCACAGATTTTAGAAGAAGCTTTGAATGTAGATTTAGAAGGTTTAGATCCGCAAAGGATTTATGATCTTTTACAGGCAAATGATCGTCAGGAATTGTATAAAGAACTGCTCATTGCTTCATGTGATGATATGGGTAATTACTTACCTGGTATGTTTACAAAGATCAACGATTATAAAGTTCTCCTTTTCCCAGATAATCTCTTGAATAATGAGAGTGTCATTGGACGAATGATCTCAGATATTGATGTAAATGATTTCAATGTTCAGAAAGAGGGCCAAGTAGAGATCATTGGCTGGCTGTATCAGTATTATAATACGGAGCCTAAGGCTGAAGTATATGCTAAACCAAAAGGATATAAAGTTTCTAAAGGTGAAATTCCGTTCGTTACACAAATGTTTACTCCTGACTGGATCGTCCGATATATGATCCAAAACAGTATTGGACGGTTATATATTGATAAAAAGAAGCATATGGGAATTTTTGCAGATGGACTGAGTCCAAATGAAATGTCTCTTAATGATACCAATAAAAAACGAATTGAAAATGAACGATTTATTTCTTCTCAATTTGATTGGAAGTACTATTTGCCGGAAGCAAAACAGGAAAAAGAAGTTATTGATAAATTAGAGAAGATCGAACAGGAACTAATGGATGTAAATCCGGAAGAGCTTACAGTAATGGATCCTTGTATGGGTTCAGGACATATTCTTGTATATGCTTTTGAAGTTTTAATGCAGATTTATAAAGATTGTGGCTATTCTGAAAGAGATGCTGCATTAAGTATTATTCAAAATAATTTGTATGGTATGGATATTGATGAGCGTGCTTATCAGTTAACCTATTTTGCGTTAATGATGAAAGCGCGCCAGTATAATCGAAGAATTTTGAGAATGAATATTGATGGAAAAAAGATTGAACCGAATATTATATATATCCGGAACAGTTATCCATTAGAAAAATATGAATTGAATTTGTTAAGTGATAGTAAAGATATTGCTACACGATTGATTCAAGATTTTGAAGATGCGGAAGAATTAGGAAGTATTATCAAGGTCAATTATTCTTTGGAAGAATTACTTGAATTAGAGAACAAGATCGAACAACTTCAAAATGCAGATGGAACTGGAAATTTACTTGATATGATCGATACTGAAACTATTGCCGATACTTTATTACCATTGATCAAACAGGCAAAATACTTAAGTCAGAAGTACTGGATATGCGTAACTAATCCCCCTTATTTAAGTGTGAGGGGAGGTATGAACACTAAATTAAATAAATATGTGACTAAGAATTATGTATTTTCTAAAAATGATATGTTCACAGTTTTCATGGATGTTTGTTATGCGATGCTTAAAGATGATGGAATTTATTCGATTGTAAATCAGCATTCGTGGATGTTTTTATCTGGATTTAAAAAATTTCGAGAAACACTTTATGATCGTAATGTGATTTTAAATTTATTGCATATTGGAGCAGGGGCATTTGAAGGTATAGGAGGGGAAGTAGTTCAATCAGTTGCATGTGTTTTCAGAAAATATCGTTTAGCTAGTTACAACTCAACATTTCTTGATTTAACACATTTTAAATGGAAAAAATATATACAAAATTCAAAATATATAGACAACATCTATTTTATTTCTATTAAAGAATTAAATAAAATTCCAAATAAAATATTATGTTATCAACTAGGTGGCAATGCGATCAAAAAATATAATACATGCAAAAGACTGGACCAATTTGCTGATCCTCGAGTAGGAATGGCTACTGGAGAAAATGAAAAATTTGTTAGACTTTGGCAAGAAGTGGAATTTAATAAAGTAGGTATAGGCTATCTTCGAGGAACAGATACCATCGGAAAACCGGTAAAATGGTTTCCATATAATAAAGGCGGTGAATATAGACGCTGGTATGGTAATAGAACACATCTAGTAGACTGGGAGAATGATGGATATAATATCAGAACATTTAAAGAAGAGCGTTTACAAAAAGGTGAAATCGAAAAAAAGAATAGTGAATGTTGGAATAGAGAATATTATTTTTTAGAAAGTATTAGTTGGTCAAAGGTATCATCAAATAGGTTTTCTGTAAGATATTACGAACCAGGATTTATTTTTGATGTAGCTGGATGTTCAATATTTGGTCTGTGTGATAATTTGTTTTACATTATGGGAGCGTTAAATTCTGAATTAAAATATTTATTTATTGAATTATTAAGTCCTACTTTAAATTTTGAAACAGGAGCTATTAAATCTTTTCCAATTATAATTGCTAAGTCAAAAGAGCGTATAATCAATGATATAGTAAAAAAATGTATTAATTTTGAGAAAATTGACTGGGACTCTTTTGAGACATCGTGGGATTTTGAAGAACATCCATTGGTAAAGAATAGAGAGATTGTGTTTACTATTCAAGATTCCTATTCTTTGTGGAAAAAAGAATGTAATAATCGTTTTTCTTCCTTGAAAGCAAATGAAGAGGAATTGAATAAGGTTTTTATAAATATTTATGGATTAAAGGATGAATTAACGCCTGAAGTAGAAGATAAGGACATAACAGTACATTGCTTATATGATACAAAAGATGTTGTACCTGAAAATATGAAAAACAATAATTATGCTCTTACTAAACGGGATGTGGTAGTATCTTTTATATCGTATGCAGTTGGTTGTATGTTTGGTCGGTATTCATTGGATGTTCCTGGATTGGCATTTGCAGGTGGAATGTGGGATACAGGCAAATATACGTCATACATTCCAGATGCGGACAATATCATTCCAATCAGTTCGGATGAATACTTTGAAGATGATATCGTGGATCGGTTTGTGCAATTTGTAGAAGCTGTTTATGGAAAAGATACTTTGGAAGAAAATCTTAATTTTATTGCTTCTGTTCTTGGAGGAAAGGGAACGTCTCGTAAAGTGATTCGGGATTATTTCCTGAAAGATTTTTATAAAGATCATTGCAAGATCTATCAGAAACGGCCGATCTACTGGCTGTTTGACAGTGGAAAGAAAAACGGATTCAAAGCATTGATGTACATTCATCGTTATCAGCCGGATCTGATTGCGCGCTTGCGTACGCAATATGTTTTTGAACAACAGTCTTGTTATCGGAACTTGATAGAAATGGATGAAAAACTGCTGGATGGTGAACTTACATCTTCGGAAAGAGTTCGTTTAAATAAAGAACTGAAAGCTTTAAAAGGACAGGATGAAGAACTTCGGAAATATGAGGAAGAAGTGCATCACTATGCTGATATGATGCTTCCAATGGATCTGGACGATGGAGTCAAAGTAAACTACGAAAAATTCGGCAAGCTGCTTGCCAAAATCAAATAAACCGCAATGTGTGTTTGGGAGGGAAATAAAATGATCAATAATTTAGAAATCAGCGAAATGATCGAAGTACCTAAGACAGATGATATTGTTGCAGACATGAAATATATTATTGAAGCCTCTCAAAAGACAGCGTATCAGGCTGTGAATGTGGCATTGGTGTATCGAAACTGGCTGATTGGGCAGCGTATTGCCGATGAGATTCTGGATGGAGAAGATCGGGCAGAATATGGAAGTGAAGTAATTAAGAATTTATCTAGAAAACTCACTGAAATTTTTGGAAAAGGATTTGCATAATCGAATTTATACAGTTATTATCGCTTTTATATCTACTTTCAAAAGATATTCAACTCACTGAGTGGAATATCTTTTGGGAAGTTGCTATCGTGGACTCATTATCGGACTTTGCTTCAGATAGAAGATGAAACGGCAAGAGACTGGTATGCGCAGGAAGCAGGCAATGAAGCATGGAGCGTGCGCACCTTGCAGCGGAATATTTCTTCTCAGTATTATTATCGATTGCTGCAGACGCAGAAAAAAGAGGTTGTCAAAGAAGAAATGGAATCCTTGACGGCAGATTATCAAAAAGACAAGTTGGGATTTATCAAAAATCCCGTCATTGCCGAGTTTCTGGGATATCCCAACAATACCGACTTTTCAGAATCGAATCTGGAAAAAAGCATCATCACGAATTTACAGAAGTTTTTGATGGAGCTTGGAAAAGGATATGCGTTCGTTGCCCGACAGCAGCATATTCATACGGAAAAACAGGATTACTACATCGATCTCGTGTTCTACAATTACATCCTGAAGTGCTTTGTCCTGATCGATCTGAAAACAAGCAAGGTTTCCCATCAGGACGTAGGACAAATGGACATGTATGTCCGGATGTACGATGAATTGAAAAGGACAGAAGGCGACAATCCTACGATCGGGATCATTCTTTGTTCGGACACGGACGAAGACATTGCCCGATATTCGATCCTTAAGGGAAATGAACAGTTGTTTGCAAGCAAATACAAACTGTATCTGCCAACAGAAGAAGAATTAAGAAATGAAATTGAGACGCAGAAAATGATGTTTTATTTGCAGTATGATCTAGGAGGTTTGGAAAATGGCAATGGATGATATAAAAAAGAAATTGGAACAAAGGTTTTCTGATCCTTTGCCAGAATTTTATGAGCGTAGGATCATTTTTTGGAATGATGAAGATAAAGAGTTTCTGGGAGAAATCGTTGAATTTGTATTAAACAATGCGAAAAAGCTTGTACTGACAGAAACAAATAACTTCGAGATCAAGAAGATCCTGAATCATGATGATCTGACAAATAATTATCTAGTCTACAATCCGATCAAGGTAGAGATGGAAAATGACTGGCTTCTTGATATCAAATTGTACAGTGAAGAGTTCAGAGCGGATCAGCTTTCCATGTGGATGCAGGAAATGCATATCGAACAAAATCCGGCTATTCGTCATGAAATCAAGCAATATCGAAGCTTTTTAAATGCGGCAAGCCGGAGAAAGCTAGTATCTCAGTTTGGCGAACAGATCAATTCACCGTCAAAACTGCATATGGCTATCCTTGCTTCGATCTGCAAAGTTCAATCCTTGGATCCGAAAGCAATCATCAAGGCGGTTATGGCAGATGGAAACGATGAGACTAATTCTTTGAAAATGGAGTTGTATAAATATAATGCTGCAGATAAGTTCTGGACCATGGTCAGCAGAACAACGGGATATTCAAATGAAACGGTACCCAATGTTGACGAGATGGATGCACATATTGTGTTGAGCGCTTTGACTAAAACATTGCCAGAGAGATATCTTGCCGGTCTAGAAAACCGCTACAATTCATTTCAAAATGGATTCTGTTATGAAATGCTTGATGAGTGGCTTCATAACGATAAAAAAGAGGGTCTAGTTTCTGTATTGCGGGCGGTCGAGGAAAAACTTCATCTATTTGATCGATTCAATAAAATTGATGTTCGTGTTCTGGCAAATACAGAAATTCTGCCATGTATCGATGAAGTTGTATTAAATAAATTGATGGAACGAGTCATTGACCATATGATCTGTGCAGATGAATTGTCGAAAATAATCGAAACGCGCAGGACCATGGTCTGGTATGAAGAAAACAAAGAATACTATAACGGCTTATTACAGGTAGCCGAAATGCAGAAGTTCCATGATAATCACATTGTCGGGTTCCATCATACGAATGGAAAAGAAATATGGAATGCCTATATAGACGATTACTGTTCGATGGATACGTATTATCGAAAATTTCATGTTGCTTTTGCCCAAAGCTTAACGAATTACAACCCAATTCTTGATGATCATTTCAGAAAAGTTGTGGATGAAGTAGAAGGATTGTATGAACATTGGTTCCTTGATCGACTGGCAGAAAACTTTACAAACGTTATCGAGACAGATCTGGCTGAAACGGGAGAAATTTCCGGAATCGACCAGCAGTCTAATTTCTACGAAAGAGTCGTTTCATCTTATGAAAACAAACTGTACGTTATTATTTCAGATGCTTTGCGTTATGAAATCGCAACAGATATTGCGGAACAGTTAAAAAGCGAAACAAAAGCTGATGTGAAATTGGAATCACAACAATCAATTTTTCCAAGCATCACGAAATTTGGGATGGCTGCATTGTTACCGCATCGTGAGTTGTCGCTAGTAAAAAAAGGAGAATCTTTAAAAGTACTTACTGATGGGAATCCAACAGACATGGCTGATCGTGATGACATTTTAAAACGAAGAAAGCCGAACAGTGTAGCAGTTCGTTATAAAGATCTCATATTGATGAAAAAGGTCGAGCAGAGGGAATTAATCAAAGGTCAGGATGTGATCTATATCTACCATGACACGATTGACAGTATGGGACATCATGATGAAATAAATACTTTCACGGCATGCGAAACAGCACAATCGGAAATTGTCAATTTGGTAAGAATGCTGACAGGAAGTTTGAACGGTTTGAATATCGTCATCACTTCGGATCATGGTTTCCTCTATACGTATCAGCATTTGAGAGACTCGGATAAGCTGGAACGGTCATCATTCAAAAAAGATATTATTGAACAGGGGCGAAGATATGTCATCACAAACGATCAAGCGGATCCAGAGTTCCTGATGCCAGTCAAAGGTTTCTATAACAAAGATGGATACAAAGCATTTACACCAAGAGAAAACATCCGGATCAAGGGCTCGGGCAGTCAGAACTTTGTTCATGGAGGAGCCAGTCTTCAGGAACTTGTCGTTCCTGTCATTCGGTATAAATATGTAAGATCAGACTATAAAGGATATCAAAATAATAAAGAGAAGTACGATACCCAACCTGTAACGATCGGTATCCTGTCAGCCAGCAGGAAGATCAGCAACATGATTTTCAGTTTGGACTTCTACCAAAAAGAAGCTGTAAAAGACAATTATGTGCCATCTACTTACAATGTATTTATGATGGATTTAAACGGAAATATTATTAGCGATATTCAAAAAATTGTTGCTGATCGAAAGAGCTTAAGCGGGGTTGATCGGATATTTAGGCTGACATTTAATTTAAAACAGCGGCCGTACAATAGTCATGAATTATATTATCTTGTGATTCAGGATGAAGAAGGACTGCAGGCGCCAGTCAAAGAAGAAATGCAGATTGATATCTCAATGGCATTTGACGATTTTGATTTCTTTAGCTAGGAGGAGATTTTGATGGACGAAACAGCAGCAAACAGGGAAGTAATCAAAGAAAAGCTTCGGGAGCATTTTGACGGAAAAATTGTCCGCAAAGATCTGACAAAAAAGATCAAAGAAGGTGCCAATGTTCCTGTGTATGTTTTGGAGTTTCTGCTTGGTCAATACTGCAATTCAGACGATGAAGCGATCATCCAGGCTGGAGTAGAAAAAGTGAAAAAGATCCTTTCCGATAATTTTGTTCGTCCTGATGAAGCGCAAAAGATCCTTTCCATTCTTCGACAAAAAGGATCATATTCTGTCATTGATAGCATAACCGTACGGCTGGATGTGAAAAAGGACACGTATTTTGCGGAGTTTTCAAATTTAGGACTAAAAGACGTTCCAATTGCCGAAGATTATCCAAGCCAGTACGATCGGCTGTTATGCGGTGGAATCTGGTGTATGGTCTCACTGGAATATGAGTATGTGGAAGAAGACAAACAATCGAGTCCGATCAAGATCCGCAATTTGAAACCGATTCAAATGCCACATGTAGATCTTGAGGATCTGAAAGAAAACAGAAAGCATTTCTCCAAAGAAGAGTGGATCGATATTCTGCTTCGATCGATTGGTATGGAACCAGACGAATTGTGGATAAGAGAAAAGTGGCTTCTGCTTTTAAGAATGGTTCCTCTTGCCGAAAACAATTTTAACTTGTGCGAACTCGGGCCCAGAAGCACCGGGAAATCGCATTTATATAAGGAAATATCTCCAAATAGTATTTTAGTTTCCGGAGGCCAGACGACTGTCGCCAATCTCTTCTACAACATGGGAAGAAAAACAGTCGGCCTTGTCGGACTTTGGGATTGTGTTGCGTTTGATGAAGTGGCAGGAATTAATTTTAAAGACAAAGATGGAATCCAGATCATGAAAGATTATATGGCTAGCGGTTCTTTTGCTCGCGGAAAGGAAGAAAAAGCAGCACGTGCGTCTATGGTATTTGTAGGGAATATCAATCAAAACGTCGATTTGCTTTTGAAAACATCTTCCTTATTTGATCCATTTCCGCCGGAAATGGGAACAGATACTGCCTTTCTTGATCGAATTCACTGTTATTTGCCCGGATGGGAAGTACCAAAGTTCCGACCGCATCATTTTACCAATGATTATGGATTTATAACCGATTATTTGGCCGAAGTTTTAAGAGAACTAAGAAAAGATCAGCAGACCGATGCACTGGACAGATATTTTTTATTAGGAAAAAATTTGAATCAAAGAGATACAATTGCTGTTCGAAAAATGGTATCTGGACTTATAAAGTTGGTTTATCCGGATGGAAACTACTCTAAAGAAGAGCTGGAAGAAATCTTAAGACTGTCTCTTGAAATGCGACGTCGCGTAAAAGAACAACTGAAAAAACTTGGCGGAATGGAATTTTACGATGTAAACTTCTCATATATTGATAATGAGACGTTTGAGGAAAAATATGTTTCTGTTCCGGAACAGGGAACCGGTACACTTATTCCAGAAGGTATGCTGAATCCAGGCCAAGTATATACTATATCGCAAGGAAAATCAGGAATGATCGGAGTGTTCCGCCTAGAAAGCCAGATGTTACCTGGAAATGGAAAATTTGATCGAAGCGGATTAGGATCCGATAGAATGTGTAAGGAAAAATCGATAATTGCCTACAATTATTTGAAAGCCAACGCAAATCGGATCAGTGCATCGATCAGTACAACTACAAAAGATTACATGGTTAATTATCAGGACCTTCAAGGCATCGGGATGACGAGTACACTGGCATTGCCAACTTTGGTAGCCCTTTGTTCGATTGCTTTAGGAAAGTCAGTAATCAGCAGTTCTGCTGTGTTAGGTGATATTGGACTAGGCGGTTCGATCATCAAAGTTAATGAATTAGCCAATACGCTTCAAGTTTGTTTCGACAGCGGAGCAAAGAAAGTTCTTCTGCCAATCAAATCTGCCGTAGATCTGACAACTGTACCTGCTGAATTGATAGGACACTTTAATTTAATTTTTTATCAGAGTGCAGAAGATGCTGTATACAAAGCGTTAGGTGTTGAATAGAATTATCAATTAAATAAGTGAAAATTTACTACAATGCTCATTAAAATATAAAATATAAATATGATCAACATGTGTCTGAGAATAATGAATTTATCGCTTACTTTTTAATGTATTGTGATAGAAAGAGGAGCATGATTTTTTACATAAGATAAATTTTAAACAGCTATCCTATTGCTTGTGTTAATAATAAAGAGTATAAAGAATCAGAAAAGCAAAGGGGAAAATATGCTTAGAAAACTTAGATATTTGTTTTTTGCCTCATTGACGGGAATGACCCTGATAGGCGGATGTGCGAAACAGGAACCCGAAAAAATGCCGGACGCGCCTGCTGAAAAAGAAGAGGAAAAGATCCCGACCGATCCGCAGCTTGATCGCCAGATCGACTGGGAAAGTTTGTGGAACCAGAACAAGGACATCGTCGCCTGGATCAGCATTCCGGGAACGACCGTTGATTTTCCAGTCCTTCAGCCGCAGGACGAAGAAGACGATTACTACTATCTGGAACGCAATCTCGATAAAGAGCCGGATATTTTCGGATCTTTGTTCATCGAAAAGTTCCAGCAGAAAAGCTTCGATGATCCTGTAACCATCATGTACGGCCACACGTCGTTCATCGAAACACCGGCTGGCAAGGAAATGTTCAGTGATCTGCACAAATATGAAGACGCGCAGTATTTGACCGAACATCCTGCGCTGTATATCTATACGCCCGAAAAAGCAATGAAATACGAGATCTTCTGTTCATCGGTATTTGATGACCGCTATATTCCCGGAGAATATGAATTCAGCGATCCTGAAGAAGTGAAAAAGTTCATTTCAGATCTGGAAAGCGCCGGACAGCACAGCGTGAACGAAACTATCACACTGCCCGAAGACGGAAAGTATCTTATCCTTTCCACATGTATGGGTGTGGGAAGCAGCCAGCGCCTGATCGTTGCTTCTGTCCTGCAGGAAACAAAGGAATTATAGAATTTGAAATGACGCATTAAAACCGGACCAGGTGAGATTTTTCCGATCCGGTTTCTTTGTATGTGGTAGGTCACAGAAAGGAGACAGAAGACCAAATGATCAAAGCGATCAAAAGATGAACAGAAAAACCTCCAAATTCATAGGAGGATTCTTTACCATTGCGGGCAGAGCAGGAAGTCGGCAATATGCATTGTTTTTATGCCTTCATAATTTCCGCCTGCGAACTCATTGGTGGTCAGAACGTATTTTGGGTAATTATCATGGATTTCGAGCAGACGGTCATATTCTCGTTTTTCGGTTTTTTCATTATTAATTTCCTGTGTCACCTGGATATAAACTTTTTCGTTTTGTCTTGTGGCAACAAAGTCGATTTCTCCGTCTTTCGTTTTGCCGATATTCACGCTAAATCCTCTGCGACAAAGTTCGAGGTATACGATATTTTCCAGACTTGAGGCGATACTGTCAGCCGTATAGCCAAGTACGCTGTAACGCAGCGATACGTCTGCCAGATAAAATTTCTCCTGTGTTTTGAGAAGTTCTTTACCGTGCAGATCATATCTTGAACAGCGGTGGAGCAGATACGCTTTTTCCAGTTTTTCAAGATATCTGTAAACTGTTTCGTTATCAAGAGTTCTGTGTTCTGATTTGAGAAAATTTGAAATAGACTTGGCTGAGAAAGTATTTCCTACATTGTTAAAAGTATATTTCACCACACGTTCAAGCTGATCGATTTTTTTTATTTGATTTCTCCGGACAATGTCTGAAAAAACTGTTGAATTGTAGATATCTCTGACGATCGTATAGATTTCATCCTGAGAATACGCTTGAAGATGGGTGGCAGGGAAACCGCCTAAACGGATATAATTGACCAGCTCTTCTTTTGGAGACCCGATACGTGTATATTTTGATTTGAAAGTCAGATATTCGGCAAAGGACAGTGTGAAGATCCGAAAAGAAATGTATCTTCCGGTCAGATAGGTAGAGATTTCAGAAGACGTCATTCGGGAATTTGATCCGGTAATATACAGATCGACATCAAAATCAGATGCCAGCGAATTAACCAGCTTTTCCCATCCATCGATTTCCTGCACTTCATCCAGGAATACATAAGTTTTACGATCAGACAGAAGCCTGCTTTTCAAAGTATCGTAAATTTCTTTTGATGTCATATCATCATATTCCATGGAATCAAAACGGCAGCTGATGATCTGGTCCTCAGCAACGTTGCGTTCTTTTTTAAGCTTTTCCATGATTATCTTAAGAATCGTAGATTTTCCGCATCGGCGGATGCCTGTCAGGATCTTAATGAATGGAGCATCTACATAAGCCATGATTTTGTCTGTATACATTGGTCTGTCGATCATGATCCTCACCTCTAGATATAGTATACCGCAAAACTTCTATTTAAAATATAGTTTTGCGATTTAAAACCGCAAAACTTTTCAAAACATGGATCTGTTGCGGATTCAATCAAAAGAATCTTTGCGAGTGAAGGTAAATGTTCTCCTGATCCGATCGGAAGGTTCGGGAAAGTTGGCAAGGCGTACTTCGTTCTTTTCTGGCCCTCGGCTGTAAAGCCCTTGTTTATGGAACGTTTCGCCGCGAATATGCGGCTGAGCAGCAAAAAAGGAAGGAACCGTGATTCCTTCCAGAAAAAATACCTCTTACTGCATCGGCATCGATACCGGGCTTGCAAAAGTATGTTCAAATGGCGGCAGCGTCAGATCAAGCGCTTCCTTGAGCACTTCTTCGATCGTACGCACCGGAACGATATCCAGCTTGTCGTTGATTTCCTGCGGAACTTCATGCAAGTCGGCCCGGTTGTCCCACGGAACGAGCACCTTGGTGATGCCGGCGCGCCGGGCACCATACAGTTTTTCCTTCAGACCGCCGATCGGCAGGACCTGCCCGGAAAGGGAAAGCTCGCCGGTCATCGCAATGTGCGGGTCGACCGGTTTGTCAAGCACAAGAGAAGCCAGTGCCGTAAACAAAGTGATCCCTGCGCTCGGTCCGTCTTTCGGGGTCGCTCCGGCCGGCACGTGGATATGCAGATCGCGTTCTTTCAGAACAGCTGACTGCATCGGCAGCCGGGAACGCAGGACGCTTTGCGCGATCCGTGCCGACTCCTGCATGACTTCGCCAAGCTGTCCGGTAATGATCGTCTGTCCGGTGCCCGGCATATCGGTCGTTTCGATGAACAGGATCTCTCCTCCTGCAGCTGTCCATGCCAGGCCTGTCACGACACCGGCCGGATTGAACTCCTTGACCGTTTCATGACGGGCGCGCTTCGGACCGAGGATCTCTTCGACCGCTTCGTTGTCCACGATGATCGCGCCGTCGCTTTCAAGGATCGCTTCCGAGCGGGCGCGGGCGATCGCTTCGATCCGCTTTTTCAGGCCGCGGCAGCCTGCCTCCATCGTATAGTTTTCGATGACGTTGCGAAGCGCCTCGTCCTTGATCTGCAGCTGATCCGGCGTGATCCCGTATTCATCGAGAACTTCGGGCAGCAGATGGTCTTTGGCAATATGGAATTTCTCCTCGCCCGTATAGCCGGACACTTCGATCACTTCCATGCGGTCGAGCAGCGGTCCCGAGATCGTATCGAGCGAATTGGCCGTCGCGATGAACAGGACGTCCGACAGATCATATGGCAGGTTGAGATAATGATCCGTAAACGTGTTGTTCTGTTCCGGGTCGAGCACTTCGAGCATTGCTGCAGCCGGGTCGCCCGAGAAGCCGCCCTGCATCAGCTTGTCCAGCTCGTCGAGGATGATGACCGGGTTGGTCGTTTTTGCCTGCTTCATGGCCTGCAGCACGCGGCCTGCCATCGCCCCTACATACGTTCTGCGGTGTCCGCGGATCTCGGACTCGTCGCGCACGCCGCCAAGGCTCATCCGTACATATTCGCGGCCGAGCGACTGGGCGATCGAGCGTCCAAGCGAGGTCTTTCCGGTTCCCGGAGGCCCGACAAGAAGGATCGCGCTTCCTTTGTTCGAGTTTTTTAGCCGCATGATCGCCAGGTGCTGAATGATCCGCTCCTTGACCTTGTCCATGCCGTAATGACGGCTGTCCAGGATCGTGCGCGCCTGTTTCAGGTCGGCAAAGGTCAATTCTTCCTTTTTCCACGGCAGGGAAAGGGCGAAATCAAGATAGTTTTTCAGCAGTTCCTGCTCGTTTCCGCCTTGCGGATTCGCGCTTTCCAGCTTCTTTACATCCTCCAGCAGCGCATTTTCGATTTCAGCAGGCAGTCCGGCTGCCATGACCTTTTGGCGGTAACTGTCTTCCGCTTCCTCGCCATCCGTTTCATTGAGCTCTTTTTTTATTGCTTCCATCTGACGGCGCAACGCCTGTTCCCGGTAGTACTTGTTCGCCTGCTCAGAAAACTTTTCATTCATTTCCAGATTGATGGCAATGACTTCTTTCTGACGAAGCAGCAGGTCGATAAAAAGCAGCGCTCGCTGTTTCGGATTCTGCTCGAGCAGCTCATACCGTTCGCTCTGGCTCAGCGGCATGTACTGCGCCAGGTAGGAAATGAGGCCGTTGATCGTTTTCATCGTGTCGGCCTGGGAAACGATGACATCGCCGCCCCGGAAGGAATGGGCCATATCCGAAACGATGTTCTTCATGTAGAGGAGCATATCGTGCCCGGACTTTTCAGGAAGATCGTTTTCATCCGGAAAAGATGTATAGGCACATGTCGTGAAACGTCCTTCGACGACGTGCTCGATCTTTACACGTTCTTTTGTATTCACATAAATATTGGTTCCGTTTTTCGTATATTCGATCGAATTGAGCGTGCAGCACAGTCCGTACGGATAAAAGTCGGCTGCATCCCACTGTTCTTTATCGTGGTCTGCTTTGACCAGTGCAGCGACAAATTCGCCATCCTGGATCCGGTCCAGATCATCCTGCCGGATATTTCTTAACTGGATCGTCGTGTCCGGCAACAAGAGAGTGCCCCGAACAGGCAGCAAAGCTGCAGATCGCGTTTCATTGTATTCATTCATCAGGTAAATAACCTCTCTTTCTGGCACTTTAAAGCGTAGAGTGCTATAAAGTAAGTCTATTATAATCATAAGTAAGAAAAATGTAAATACTTATATTAATCTTACTTAGTTTATTTTTTTAACTTTTTGTGCTAAAGTTAGGTCAAAGGTGGTTATCATGAACGAGAAAAGAGCATTTACAAATGAAATGTGTCCGATGCGTGTCGCGTGCCGGACCCTGGAAGGAAAATGGAAGATCCCGATGATCTATGTGCTGTGCGAGCACGGAACGCTGCGCTATAACGAGCTTAAAAAAGCGCTCGGCATCACGAATGTCATGCTTTCGAACACCCTGAAGGAAATGGAACAGGAAGGACTGATCATCCGGATCCAGTTCAATGAAATTCCTCCGCGGGTCGAGTATTCCCTGACCGAGGTGGCACTCAAGCTGATGCCCATCCTGCAGGAATTTTATGAATGGGGCGAGCTGCTGATCGAAACCGAAGACAGAAGATGATCTTCGGTTTTTTGATGATCAGAAACGCAATGCAAGGATCCCTTTTTCGCCAGTCCGCATAAAACGGGCCGGATGATCCTGGATCCGGATCGTCCGGGAAGGATCCAGGGAAGAACGGGAACACAAGGAAAAACGGATCGTAAGCACGACCTGGCCGTTCTCGGTTTCCTGCCTGATCGATATGATCCCGTCATCGGCAGCGTGCCGGCAGACGAATTGGAGTGTATCCATGTACAGATCCAGCTGCTGAGGCAGGGAAAGGCCGGGAAGATCGGGCGAAAGGATCGTAGCAGCCACTTTCATCCTTTTTTCGTCCAGTGCCGGCTTATGCTCCAGAAGAGCAAGACGAAGGGGAAGGGAATGGACAGCCAGTTCATGGAACAGGCTGGTCAGCTTCCCGGATGCTTTTTCCAGAATTTCCTGTGCCTGTTTGATCTCGTTTTGATCAAGTGCAGCACGGATGTTTTCATAGGGGTGCAGTTCCTCATGCAGGAACGCCGTATGCGCGTCGAGCGAGTGTTTCATCTACGCAAAACGCGCATTCATTTGTTCTTCTCTGACCGCATCCAGCTCTTTGGCAAAAAGGAACACGCACCAGCCGCTCCACAGCATGAAAAAGCCGGCCAGAATGGCATCGTTTCCTCCGGACGATGTTGTTTCTGCCATATAGATCATCAAACCGATCCCGAATAAGATGGATCCTGCCATCAGAAGCATGCTTCGCGGGCGCAGCCTGCACGACCGCAAAGCAGGGCAGAAACAGTTCTTGAGCACGATCAGAACGGCGGCGAGCACCATGCACGCAAGCATTAAAGGAAGGCTGAAAGGAAAGAGCTTCATGACAGACTCCGGTTTGCCCGATCGAACGCCTGGATGAAGCTCTTCCTGAAATGTTTGGAAAGAGGGATGTGTCCCTTGCTCACAACCACATCCTTGGGCAGGATCGATTCGACGAAACAAAGATTGACGAGAAAACTTTTGTAAGGCTGACCGAATGCCTGTCCCTTCAGGATCGACATCCATTCCTTAAGCGCGATCGTCGATTCGAGCCTCGTGCCGTTCGCTAAAACAATATGGGTCTTGCGGTCGAGATACTCGATATAGACAATTTCTGAAAACAGGATCTTATAAGGCGCGATCCTTGGATCGCAGATGCCCTGATGGCGCAAAAAAACGGGCCGTGCGAGAACATCGTCCATTTCGAAGGAAAAGATGTCCGGATCGACCGGTTTCAGGAAATAGCGCGCTGCCGGTATGCAGTATCCGTCGATC
Source organism: Erysipelotrichaceae bacterium OPF54 (assembly GCA_022834735.1). Taxonomy (GTDB): domain Bacteria; phylum Bacillota_I; class Bacilli_A; order Erysipelotrichales; family Erysipelotrichaceae; genus Dubosiella. Next base: position 1,792,911 of record BQKD01000001.1, on the reverse strand, counting down.
AGATACTGCGGATGAGCGGATGTGATGAGAATCGTCAGATCCGGATATTGAGCGATCAGCTGTTTTCCCCATTGGATCCCGTTCTCTTTTCCAATCTGCACGTCTAAAAAAACGAGGGAGAAATCCTCGAACAGCAATTTGTTTTCAGGGATCGAAAAAAATGAGCAGATTTCGATCAGAATTTCCTTGTCAAGAAAGTATTGTTGAACAAGATGCTTTATATAGAGATGATCCCGTTCATGGTCTTCGATGATTGCGATTTTAAGCACAATAATTCTCCTTATTATCTTTTGCATGATTTTATTGCGTTAATTATTAAATGATATAAAAATTATAAATAACCTGGCAGAAGAAGACAAGAAGTTCAAAAGATCATTTCATAGGATGGTCGTCTTGAACACGTTTTGGTCCTCTTATGTGTGCGCTCTTTACACACGATCCCGACGATCTATACTGAGCTTGAACAGAAAGGAGAATGGATCGAAAGATCGATAACCGAAAATATGAAAAAACCAATGATCGTACTGATCCTGCTCATGACGGCCCTGACTGGCTTATTGTTCGGATACTGGCAGAAATACGAGGATCAGCTGTATGCCGAAACGCTCGGCCTGCCGGAAATCCGGATCCGGATCCAGTTCCGTCCTGCTCGCCGCAGCAGCTGAAGGCAGTCATCGAGGATCTTCATGCTTGATACTAATGCGCTTTTGTCCGGGAAGACATCATGGAAGAAAACGGAAGAACAGTAACCGTACGGTCTGTCTCGCAGCAGGAGCTCTTTTCGAATATCCCTCTGCAGCAAGGTCGAATCCCTCAAAATGAATCGCAGTTCATCGCCACATACGAAACGGGCGATCGGCGCCAAAGCGGCATCATTCCCGATCTGTTCGATGATGATCCAAGGCAGTTCCGGTTCCTGGAAGACTATTGGGACCAATTCCCGGAATATGCAGGTATTTATGCTGCCCGCCAAATGATCAGGATCAGGCGCTCGAAACGCTCGCTGCAGCTCTGGATACGACCGTCGGTCAGCTCGGACAGGTGAATTCGTACAAGCAATACGACCCCGGACTCGTAAAGATCATTGCCGCAGGCATCGTACTGCTCGGTCTGCTGTTCGCTCTTCTGTGTCTTTTTTATCCGGTGAGTCAGATCAAAACGATCGGGGTGTATAAGCTGCTCGGATTTTCCGGCGCAGAAATATGGATCCGGACTTGCCGGTGTGATCCTGGTCATGATCGGACAATGGATCGTTGTGAAAAACAGAACGGCTGTCTATATGTTCCAGTCTTTCGCGGTTCAGATGATCGTGCTTTGCGCCGGCATCGTTCTTTCAGGCGCCTCTCTTCTGATCATCCGCCAGTATACCTTGAATGCCATCCTGAAAGGAAACCATCACGGACGGCTCGTCTACGGGGCAAGCCTCGGGCTGAAGATGGCTATATTTGTTTCATTCGCGTTTCTTGTGCCCGTACTGATCAGCCTTATGCATACGATATGGTATCAGGTTCAGGCTGCGCATGCGTATGAGCAGGCGGCAAATGAGCTCACGATCAGCCAATATGATTTTGTGGATGATGAATTTCAGCAGAAGCTGAATGGAAACGATGTGCTCAATGAAAAGATGTCCCGTTTTTTCGAACAGATCGAACAGACAGCCGATGCCCGTTATGTCTATCCCGTTTTGTATGATAGCTCTTATTTTCATGGCATCCAAAAAAGCGTCCCGGAAGATTTCGATCCGATTGCTGCAATGTATGTAAACGAAAACGAGCTCGATTTATACGCATCCTGGTTCGACGAACCGGTCAGCACATATTATTCCGGGAGTGGTCTGAGCGTTCTTGTTCCGGACATGATGGACCAGACAAGGATCGAGAAAACGATCGAAGCCGCTTTGAAAGAAAACGGGCTCGCGCGAAACGCGGTCCGGTTTGCCAGTGTATACGATGCCGTGTTCCGTTCGACGATGGAGGCGATGAAAATATCGACGTTCATGATCATGGGTGCTGTCGGATTTCTCTTTCTAGTCGATCTGCTGGCCTCTGCGTATCTGATGCAGATCGTTCTGCTCATACGTCGCAAAGAAATATTCGTGAAGAAGATCCTGGGCTATTCGTTCATGTCCCGATACCGGATCGAGTGGATCCACATGATGCTGATCGCCCTTTTGGGAACGGCGATCGTAATGAGAAATGTTCCGTCGATGAACGCATTCGCGGTGTATGGGCTTCTCGTACTTATTGATCTCTTCATGATGTACGGCATGATCCGCCGTCAGGAAAACAAGGCGCTCAGCCTGCTGCTGAAAGGAGAACAATGAGATGAGCATCATAGAAGCAGAAAATCTGAAGAAACAATTTGGGAAGAAAGTGCTGTTCGAAGATCTTTCTTTTCAGATCAAAGCCGGCGAAATGGTTGCGGTCACGGGAAAAAGCGGATGCGGCAAGACCACGCTGCTCAATATCCTCGGACTGATCGAACCTTTTGATTCGGGCAAAGTGAGGATCGTCGGCAGACCGGCGCCAAGACCCAATTCGCGAGCCGCACAGAAAATGATCCGGAACGAGTTATCGTACCTGTTTCAGAACTTTGCTCTGATTGATACCGAAACGGTCGAAGCGAATTTGATGCTGGCTGCATCCGGAACCGACCGGAAAAAGGAAATCCAAAACGCGCTGCGCGCTGTCGGTCTGGAACATACGCGTCATCAGAAGGTTTTTGAGCTGTCGGGAGGAGAACAGCAGCGGATCGCGATCGCGAGGACGATGCTGAAAAGAGGAAAGATCGTGCTGGCCGACGAACCGACCGGATCGCTTGATCCAAAAAACCGGGATCATGTGCTCAAGCTGCTGCACGATCTGTGCCGGGAAGGAAAAACTGTGCTCATCGTCACCCATGATCCGGTCGTGGCAAAGAGGTGCGATCGGATCCTGCCGCTTGCATGAAACGGATGATCGAAACCGAAGACAGAAGATGATCTTCGGTTTTTTACCAAAGAAGTCAGAAATACGGCTAGTTTTGAAAGCGCTTACTCTAATTCTTGACATTTGTAGTCCAAAATAATATGGTAGGACCAAGGAAGGTGAGATCATGAACCGCAAGACCGATTACGCAGTACGCCTGCTGCGCCATCTGGCCGATGGAAAAAAGCATTCCATGCAGTCCATATGCGAGCAGCAGTGCATTCCAAAAGCGTTTGCCTATAAAATTCTTGCGCCGCTCAAGGAAGCGGGCTGGCTGGACAGCGTGCCTGGACCAAAAGGGGGATGCCGGCTTCTTGTCGATCTGAAAGACGTGACCATGCTCGAACTGATCACCCTGATCGAGGAAAACGAACCGATCAGCAGCTGCCTGAAAGAAGGGTACCGCTGCGAATGGGTCGCTCAGCATGGCAGGATCTGCCCGGTCAGCTGCGCGCTTCGAAAAATGCAGGAGAAGATCGATGCGGTTTATTCCAGCTATACGCTGTACGATATGATCTTTTATACACCGGAACTTTAAATATTTAAGGAGGTTGCGACATGTTTCAAACGACACCTGAGCACGAAGCGCTTCGTGCCGAGATCCGCGAATTCGCGGAGTCCGAGGTAAAACCGTATGCATTCACGTGGGACAGAGAGAATCATTTCCCTCGTGAAGTTGTCGAGAAAATGGCCGAAAAAGGATGGCTGGGCATTCCGTATCCGAAAGAATACGGCGGAATGGGCAAGGATGTATTAAGTTATTCGATCGCGGTCGAGGAGCTTTCGCGTGTCGACGGCGGGACGGGCGTCATCTTATCGGCCCATGTATCGCTGGGCAGCTGGCCGATCTTTGCGTTCGGGACCGAAGAGCAGAAACAGAAATATCTTGTTCCGCTGGCGAAAGGAGAAAAGATCGGCGCGTTCGGACTGACCGAACCAAATGCCGGTTCGGATGCCGGAGGGACAGAAACGACGGCTGTTCTCGAAGGCGATCATTATATATTGAACGGGGAGAAGATCTTTATTACCAATGGCGGCGAGGCCGATACCTATGTCGTATTTGCGGTCACGACGCCAGGGATCGGTACGAGAGGGATCAGCGCGTTCATTGTCGAGAAGGGCTGGGAAGGCTTTACAATCGGCGACCATTACGACAAGCTCGGTATCCGCTCTTCCGCGACAGCGCAGCTGCTCTTCGACGATGTCAAGGTGCCCAAGGAAAATCTGCTCGGAAAAGAAGGGGAAGGTTTCAAGATCGCGATGGCCACTCTCGATGGCGGACGCATCGGTATCGCTTCCCAGGCGCTAGGTATTGCCCAGGGCGCGTATGAGAGCGCGAAAAACTACGCGCTTGATCGCATCCAGTTCGGCAAACCGGTCGCTTTCCAGCAGGGATTGTCTTTCAAGATCGCTGACATGGCTACTCAGATCCGGGCAGCCAGGATGCTCGTTTACAGCGCAGCCGAACTGAAGGAAAACCATGAAAGCTACGGCATGGAAGCGGCCATGGCCAAACAGTATGCTTCTGATACAGCCGTCAAGGTGACAGAAGAGGCGATCCAGTGCTACGGAGGAAACGGATATCTCAAGGGGATGGATGTCGAACGGATGTACCGCGATGCCAAGATCACGCAGATCTATGAAGGAACCAACGAGATCATGCGCGTCGTTATTTCAGGACATATTTTAGGAAAGCCGCCTAAAAAGGAAAAGGCAGCGGCTGTTCTGCCAGGACAGAGCGTAAAGCTGATCACCGGCGATCGGAAAAAGATGATCCTGAAAAAAGGAACGGCCCAGGAAAGAGTGGACATGCTTGTCGAAAACCTGAAGGCTGACGGATATGACTTTACGGTCGGCATCGATATCGATACGCCGATCACGAAGGCAGAGCGTGTCGTGTCGGCAGGAAAGGGAATCGGGCCGAAGGAAAATATGGTTCTGATCGAAAACCTGGCCCGCTCGGCAGGTGCGGCGATCGGATCAAGCCGTCCGGTAGCAGAAACGCTGCAGTATGTGCCGATGGACCGTTATGTCGGTATGTCCGGACAGAAGTTTAACGGCAATCTGTACATTGCGTGCGGAATTTCGGGCGCGGTGCAGCATCTGAAAGGGATCATCAACGCAGGAACGATCGTAGCGATCAACAAGAACGCGAACGCGCCGATCTTTAAAAACTGTGATTACGGTATTGTCGGCGATGTCAACGAGATCCTGCCGCTGCTTGCTGCAGCACTCGATACCGGGGAAAAGAAGCCGGCCGGAGAGATGAAAAAAGTCCGCCGTCCAATTATAAAGAAGGAAAAACCGGCTTACGATATCATGGTGTGCGATGGCTGCGGCTATGAATACGATCCGATGGCTGGCGATCCGGCAAACGGAATTGCGCCGGGAACGCAGTTCGAAAAGCTTCCGGAAGACTGGGTATGTCCGGAATGTTCGGAACCAAAAGCGAATTTTGAAAAGGCATAAGGAGGGAAACGAAAATGCATGTTGTACGCGAAGTGACAGACGGGCTGTACTGGATCGGAGCCAACGATCACAGGCTCACTTTGTTTGAAAATATTCATCCGATCCCGGAAGGGGTCAGCTATAATTCCTATGTTTCTTTAGGAGAAAAAACGATTTTGTTCGATACGGTCGACTGGGATGCCTGCCGGCAGATGCTCGAAAATCTCGAATATGTGCTGGACGGGCGCGATCTCGATTATATTATCGTGAATCACTGGGAGCCTGATCATGCCGCCAGTCTTCAGGAAGTGCTCGATCGTTATCCCGACGCAAAGGTCATCGGCAACCTGAAAGGATTCCAGCTGGCTGAACAGTTCGGCTTCCATATCGACGAAAGCAGAAAGATCACGGTCAATGAAGGCGACGTGATCGAAGCGGGTGACCACAAGCTGACATTCCTTTTCATGCCGATGGTGCACTGGCCTGAAGCTATGGTTACGCTCGATCTCAGTAACGGGGCCCTGTTCAGCGCCGATGCGTTCGGCTCGTTCAAAGCGCTGGATGGCAAACTGTTCAATGACGAAGTGAATTACGACCGCGACTGGATCGACGAGAACCGGCGATATCTCACAAATATCGTAGGGAAGTACGGTCCGCATATCCGCAGCATCCTGAAAAAAGCGGAACCGGTCCTCGATCAGGTGAAGTTCATTTGCCCGCTGCACGGTCTGGTATGGCGGAATGATTTCGGTTATCTGCTCGATAAGTACAACCACTGGGCCAGCTATGAGCCGGAGGAAAAAGGGGTCATGATCTGTTACGCTTCCATGTATGGAAATACAGAACAGGCTGCCCAGGCACTGGCTGCCAAACTGTGCGAGCTCGGTGTTCCGAATGTCAGTGTCCATGATGTGTCCAATACCCATGTTTCCTATCTCATTTCGGAAGTATTCCAGAAAAGCCATGTCGTACTGGCGTCCTGCACGTACAATCTGGGGATCTTTCCGGTCATGCTGAGCTTCCTGGAAGATATGAAGGCTCTCAATGTACAGAACAGAACGTTCGCGGTCATTGAAAACGGATCGTGGGCCATCCGTTCCGGCGATCTCATTTCCGATTTCCTGGACAACAAGATGAAGACGATCACAGTGCTCAACGACCGGCTCACCATCGCTTCCCATTTAAAGGAAGGACAGGAGGAAGAGCTTGACAGTCTGGCTTTGACGATCAAAGAGTCGATGCGCGATCAGGTCCTGTAATAGAAGCAGCCATCCATTGCGGTGGCTGTTTTCATATGAACGAAAAATAATAAAAAAAGCGCCAGAGATGCTCTGACGTCTGCGAATTCAAAAATGGCGGAGAGTAAGAGATTCGAACTCTTGGTAACTTTCGCTACACAGCCTTTCCAAGACTGCACCTTAAGCCGCTCGGACAACTCTCCGTACTTGTGTATAATATATGATTCTTCTCTATTTGTCAAAAGGAATTTGGAAATTTGTGCACTTTTTTAGTCAGCACAATACTTTCTTTCTTTGTTCCTGTATACAATAAACAAAAGGGAGTGAAACAATGGTTCTGATGACAATCGATCTTCATGTCCTGTGGGAACACCTTGTTCCTTTTCTGGAAAAAGCATGGATCCCTGTAATCGAGATCGCTGCCGGCTTTGTGATCGGCCCGCTCGTGAAACGGATGTTCATGCGCGCAGCCAAGAAAGCGCCCGATCAGGGTACGATGACATTTATCGGATCCTTCTCGAGCATCCTGATCATCGTGATTGCGTTTATCATTGCGTTCGAGCAGCTTGGCGTGCGCATGACAAGTATCGTCGCGCTGATTTCCGCGCTCGGTCTAGGCATCTCGCTGGCACTTAAAAGCAACATGGCCAATGTGGCCGGAGGGATCCAGATCCTGCTGACCAAGCCATTCATTATCGGCGATTATATCGAGATCAGCGATCATAAAGGAAAGGTGACTTCGATCCAGCTCATGTATACGACGCTGCAGACCAACAACAATAAAACGGTCATTGTGCCTAATAACGAGCTGGTGACCAGTCTTCTGACCAATTATACGCGCTCGCCTGTACAGCGTCTCAAGCTGCTCGTTCCGATCGAGCTGCCCAACGATATCGAAAAGGTGTGCGAAGAAGTTGCTTCGATCGTAGCGGCTGATCCGCGGATCTTCAAAGATCCGCCTATGGAAGTGCGGGTGGCGAAGATCGGGGAAGGATACGCCAGTGTATGCGTGCTCGCTGCTGTGGAATGGAAAGATTACGAAGCCTGCCGGTATGATCTGTATTATTCGATATCGGCGAAGCTGAGCGTGTTTCAAAAGCCGGACAAGCCAGTAAAATAAAGAGCCGCTCCGGCTTTGCCACGATCCGCTCCGGCAATTCATGATTGACTAAAAACTTGCTAAGAATATATAATTGTTTCATGTCTAAGAATTCAATATTTCAATTAGCTTCATATAATATCAAACGTACCATGGAGCTCGATCCGGCTGCCAAAACAAAATTCGAAGTGCTGTTCATATATCCGCACATCAAGGCACTGTATCATTACCGCATTGCCCATCATTTCTGGACGCGGGGCCATCATCTGCTGGCCAGATGGATCTCGAACCGGGCCCGTCATAAAACGGGGATCGAAATTCATCCGGGAGCGCAGATCGGCAAAGGGCTCGTGATCGACCACGGCATGGGTGTCGTCATTGGCGAAACGACCATTATCGGAGATGACTGCCAGCTCTATCACGGCGTCACTCTGGGAGGACGAGGATCGACCGATGTCAAACGTCATCCGACCCTGGAAGATGGCGTCTATGTCGGTTCGGGCGCGAAAATACTGGGCAACATCACGCTCGGCGCTCACAGCAAAGTAGGTGCCAATGCCGTCGTTCTGGAAGATGTACCGGCTCATGCCACAGCCGTCGGACTGCCGGCAAGAAATATTAATAAAGAGGGAAGATAAGAATACAGTATGTGGAAATATAAGTGTAAATCGCAGTTTTTTATCCTGCTTGGGTCGTTCGTCGTTGGCGTCCTTCTGACCGTCATCATGTTTTCGACCACGTCGTCCGTCATGCTTTTGGAAATACTGCCTGAAGAAATGCTCGGTTTTATCAAAAATAATTTTGTGCTGACGTGTGTTTCGGGCGGGCTCGGTATTGCCGGCATCGTCAATGTCGTGCTTATTTCGCAGCTGCTCATGCCGCTCAATCAGTGGGTCCCGATCATGATCTTCATGCTTCTGTTCATAGCGCCAAGCTATGTTTTCATGATCAGCACGATGCTGGTCGTTCCAATGATGATCGTGGATCTGTACGGTTGGCTGTCGCTGCGCTCGAATACTTCCAGACAGGTAAAAATGAGCAAGATCAGCGATGACAAGGAGTTTGTCCGCGTCTATCAGATCCATCATAAGCTGCTGCCTGAATACGAGGGGCTGGCAAAAGAGTGCCGGAAAAACGTGACGACCGCCTCGCTTGTTTATTCGCTTGGCGTTGTCGCGATCTTCTGCGTGCTGCTGTTTATCGAAAACATCATCCTGCTCGTGCTCCTGCTGCTGTTCTTCATGATCGCGTTCAATGCGCTGCTTCGTTTCCGTTCGCAGCAGTTCATTCCGATCACCCGGCTTCTTTACGAACAATGCGATCCGGAAGCCTGCGCTTCTGCCATTATTTATTATTCGACACGAAGAAGCGGAAAGGTCCGTCTGACTCAGCGGGCCTTGCTGGCGCAGTGCCTGATTTATATGAATGATCCGGATCTGGCGCAGGATATCCTGATCACATTCCCGAAAAAGGATCCGGCCAGCACACTGACCTACTGGAGCCTGATGGGATATATCGATTATATGCTCAAGGACGAAGATGCTCTGGATCGCGCTTATGAAGAAGCTTCGAAGGTCCGGATGAATTTCGGGCCGACAGGGGTCATGATCCGTTCCAACGAGCTGTCGGGGATCAAGAACAAGATCAATCTCATGAATGGCGACTTCAACACATGCAAACAGTATTATCTGCAGGAAGTCAAATCCAAGCCGTTCCCGTTCCAGCAGGTGGATGCATGCTACTACATTGCGCTGATCAGTTTTGTGGAAGAGGAATACAAAGTCGCCCAGATGTATTTCCAGAAAGTCGTTGATCACGGCAATAAAATGTACTTTGTGCAAAACGCAAAAACCTATCTCGATAAGATCGATTCCATGGATCTGTCGGACGACGAGCTTTAAGAACGATACATATTGCGAACCTCCTGCGACGGAGGTTTTTTTGTCAGACAAAACAGGAAAGCACCATATTGACAAGAACGCTGAAGGACACTTCGCAAAGCGCGTTGACATGCCCGGCAGCGCTCATGCATAAAAAGCTGGCGGCAAAGACAGCGAGAAGAAGGATACATAAAGTGTGATAGGATCCTGATGTCGTGAAAACTGGATCGAACATGGTCCGGATCCATTCAAAAATATACAGGCCCACACATACGACAGCGATCCATACATGCAGGTCGTTGATGATGCCGGGAAGGGAATCAGAGTATGGAATAATGCAGGAAAAGGGCATCCCGCAGCAGATGAGCCGATGAAATACAGTGTTCCAGGAAATACGGTATTTTTTCCAGATCGACCGGGCGAAAAAGTACATGCCCAGACAGCTTGAAACGGCCCATAGGAACAAATACCAGGGGCGGCCAAGCGTGTTGCCGATATAGGACAGGTTGTCATAGGCGGGATCGATCCATAAAAAGACCGGCAGATTGATCAGAGGGTTGATGACAAAAGCGTAAGTTTTCGCAAGCGTTTGTAATGTTTTTGGTGCCATGACTGCATTATACTAAAGAGCAGGAGAAGTATAAAATATGTTTACGATCAAAAATCTGAAAGAAAATACGAATATCATCATGAAAGAGACGGCAGGGCCGTTTACGGTATGCGAGCACATACAGGACCGCTCGCTCGATCCGGTCAATGCGGCTGCAGAATATTATTCATCCAAAATGAATATCCGCCAGAGGCAGCTTTTGTGCCAGGTAACGGTTCAGGAAGGAATCGTTCTGCAGGCTGGCGCGATGCAGTGGATGGCAGGCGATGTCGCGGCGACGAGCGGCATCAAGGGCGTGGGCGACTTCTTTGGAAAAATGATCGGAGGCAGCGTGAGCGGCGAGGCAGGGATCAAGCCGGAATATGCAGGAAACGGTGTCATCATGAGCGAGCCGACCTACAAGCATCTGCTGACGATCGATGTATCGAAATGGGGAAGCGGGATCGTCGTGGAAGACGGCATGTTCCTGGCCTGCACTGCCAGACTGAAACGAAGCATCGTTTCAAGAAAATCGCTGTCGAGCGCAGTCGCAGGCAATGAAGGCCTGTTCAACCTGTGCCTTTCCGGAACCGGCTATGCGGTGCTCGAAAGCGTGTGTCCGGCAGAAGAACTGATCGAGATCGAACTGGACCGCGATGTGCTGAAGATCGACGGTTCCCTGGCGGTGGCATGGAGCGCCGATCTTGAATTTACTGTGGAAAAGGCGGGCAGATCTCTGATCGGATCGGCTGCCAGCGGCGAAGGTCTGGTAAATGTATACAAAGGGACAGGAAAAGTGCTTCTGGCACCGGTTGCCTGAAAAATTTGCTTGTTTTTTCTGTTTTTGTTATGGTTTAAAGTGAAACGTAAGAACAGAGGATGTTATGAAAAACAATTTGATAAAAAGACCATTATTTTATATATGGCTTCTGCTTGCAGCCCTGCTGTGCTTTATGTATTACTGTCTGATCCGGCTTGGTGTAATGCCGTTCCGGATGCTTATCCTGTTTGTTGTCATCGGCGCGCTCATGCTGCTCATCCTCGGCCTGCTATGGCTGAAAAAAGGAAGCGGCATCTTTTCGAAGATCTTCGGCTGGATCCTTGCGGTCGTCCTGGCGCTCACCGCGGGAACAGGAAGCTACTATTTGTGGGTGACCAACGGCGCTCTGAACATGATGACACAGAGCATCGGCGAGCTGAAGAAGGTGGCATCGGTCTATGTGCTCAACAATCATGTGATCAATGATCCTAAGGAGCTGGAAGGCCGTACGATCGGCATCCTGAACCACATCAATACAGAGGGATCGAAAGGGTGCATCGAAGCGCTGGATAAAAAAGGAATCCGTTTTAAGACAAAAGGATATGATTCGAGCATCAAGATGGTCAGCGACCTGAAAGGGCAGGCGATCGACGGCGCGATCCTCGACCAGTCCTATATTGCTACGATCGAGGATATGGAAGGTCAGCAGAATATCCGCGAGGAAATCGTTCCGGTATTCGATTATCAGTATGCTGTAAAGAAAAGCGGTTCGGCCAATAGTGTCGACACCCGTACGGAACCGTTCAATGTGCTCGTTTCCGGTATCGATACGTATGGAGCGATCGAGGACACATCAAGAAGCGATGTGAACATGATCGTGTCGGTCAACCCGAAGACCCATACGATCCTGCTCGTTTCCATTCCACGCGACTATTATGTCGAAACGGTGTGCGACGCCTCGACCGGCTGTGCGCAGGGGAAAATGGATAAGCTGACCCATACAGGACTTCACGGGATCGAAACGACAGAAATGACGCTCGAAAAACTGTTCGGGATAAAGATCAACTACAATGTCCGTGTCAATTTCTCGAGCCTCATCGAAATTGTGGATGAGCTGGGCGGGATCGATGTGAACAATGCGGATGATTTTGTTTCCCAGCATGGCGGATATCATTTCGAGCCGGGCCTTATCCATATGGACGGGGACCAGACGTTAGGGTTTGTGCGCGAACGGTACGCTTTCGCAGATGGAGACCGCCAGCGCGGACAAAACGAGATGCGCGTGATGCAGGCCATGATCGATAAAGCAACCTCGCCGGCGATCCTTGCCAATTTTGCGGGCGTGATGCAGACGGTCGGACACTCGTTCCAGACGAATATGAGCATGGACGAACTGACCGGGTTCGTAAACCAGCAGATCGCGGACGGCGCGAAATGGAAGGTCTACAGCTATTCGGTCAATGGTTCGAACGGTACGGATTTCGCCTACGAGCTCGGCGATCAGGCGTCTGTCATGTATCCGGACAAGATCACAGTTTCCAATGCCAAGGCCGATATGGATGCGGTACGGAAAGGGGAGGTACCACCCTATGTCAATGTTCAATGATGAAAAAGGAATACGTACGGTGTATTCCTTTTCTTTTGGATTCAAAAGACATAAATAAAACGTTTTTTTATTTTCATATCAATGATAATGAAAAGGTAATCGAATCTTGACAAAAGAAAGAGAATAGACCAAAATGGAAGATATGCTAATACAGAAAACAGCTGCATAAGGAAAGAAAGGAAATTTATGGCCAAAAAACAAAACCAGTTCAACCTAGATGAGATTTTCCGTCATCTAAGGACGAATATCGAATTCTCGCAGATGGACGACGATCTACGCGTGATCAATGTCGTTTCCACGAATCCGAACGAAGGAAAATCAACAGTATCTACCAATCTTGCCAGAATTTTTGCGGATAAATACAAACGCGTGCTTCTGATCGACGGGGATCTTCGAAACCCGAGCGATCACAAAATGTTCAAGGTTTCCAATGCGAAAGGGTTTTCGAACCTTCTTGCCCGCTATCAGCCGGGAACGAATGTGCTCAGCTACGAGGAGATCATGCCTCTTGAATTCAGCAATCAGACCATTCTGTACTTTCTGCCGACAGGACGAAGAGTTCCGAACCCGACAGAAATTTTGTCGTCAAAGAAGTTTTCCCAGTTTCTGGAACAGGCTCGAAAAGAATTCGACTACATTATTATCGACTGTCCGCCGATCAACCGCGTGAGCGAAGGCATATCCATTTCAAGCATGGCGGACGGGACGCTGTATGTGATCTCTGCCAAGGAAACCGACAAGCGCGCTGCCAAAGCGGCCATTGACGATCTCGAGCGGACAGGCGCGAATGTGTTCGGTGTCGTGCTGACCAAGGTGGAAGAAGTCAAATCGAGAAAATACGGATATGGATACGGATACGGATACGGGGAGGAAGCCTGATGAAAACAAGATCACTGATTTTCGCTCTGGCCGCCGGAGGGAGCGTTCTTTTTTCCGGATGTTCCAAAGGACTGCAGGTTTCTGTAGAGGATGCCACAGAAGTAGCGCTTGATGATTCCAACAATCTTCAGGATAATGTGACGAATCTGGAAGCGAAAGAAGACGGAAATAAATACAAGGTTTCATTTACTGTCGATTCCGGCACGTATCAATACACGATCAATAAAGACGGGATCATAGAAGACTGCGATTACGAAAAGAATAATGGCGAGGCAGCCGGACAGGAACAGAAAAGCGAAACGTCGAAAGAAAAAAAGCAGGAATCGGAAAGTGCTCCGGAAGGGATGATCTCGAAAGAGGATGCTGTGACAGCTGCACTCAATAATGCCGGACTTTCCAAAGAAGATGTAACGGATCTGGATGCGAAGCTGAACAGCGCGAAAACAGAATATACCGTGGAATTCGATTTCGGGGATTCGAGAAATCAGGTCACAGTGGATGCAGCGAGCGGTGAAGTTCTCAGCTCGGTATTTATCTAGAATAAAACGGGCAGGGCATACGTTATGACAAAACTAGGTATATATAAAAATATAATCGAAGGGATCATGACGGCAGCCCTGCTGTTCATTTTTCCTTTTCGAACGATCTTCAAGATCAAGCTGTTCATCCTTTATTTTATCATCATGCATCTGGCGGGACGCTACCGCAAGAGCACGCTTCTGATCTGGGATGAGCTGGAACTGATGTTCAAAGGCTATCTGGCTTATTTTGCCAGTTCGCTCCTGATCATTGATTATGTCCATTTTCAATGGCAGGCGCTCGGCTGGCTCGTGCTTTTTCTGCTCGTGCAGGGAGTGTGCAATCTTCTGATCGCGCGCTTTACCCATCTGATCTTCTGGAAGCAGCTGAGAAAAAACGTCCTTGTGATCGGGGCTGGTCATACGGCTAAACAGCTGCAGCAGACATGCAAGGTCAATCGCTATTCGCTGCTGAATGTAAAAGGGTTCGTCAACTGCAATAATGATCCGACCATGAAGAGCGTGGACCAGGAGCTTGTGGAACAGGAACTGCCCGTCTATCTGCTCAGGGATCTTGAAAAAGTCATTGAGAAAGAAAAGATTGAGACGGTGTTGATCGCGATCCCGGAAATGAACCGGATCGATCAGCGAACGATCGTCGAGCGGATCATGGATAAGGTGGAAACGATCAAGTATCTGCCGAGAATGGAAGGTCTCGTGACCTTTGATACGAAGATCGACGACTTTGACGGCCTGCTCATGATCTCCACATCGCAGGGCACGATCAGCAGACCGCAGGCTTTTCTGAAACGGCTGATCGATATTTTTGCCGGCCTGGCAGGCATGATGGTCCTTGGACCTCTTACTTTATATGTCCGCCATCTCAATCACAAGCAGGGGGACCGCGATCCGCTGTTCTTTACCCAGACCCGGATCGGAAAAGACGGCAGACCCTTTATGATCTACAAATTCAGGACCATGGTCCCGAATGCCGAACAGATCCTCGATGAGCTCATGGAAAAGGATGAATCGATCCGTAAAGAGTATACAGAAAACAAAAAGCTCAAAAACGATCCGCGGATCACGAAGGCGGGTGATTTTCTCAGGAGGACCAGTCTTGATGAGTTTCCGCAGTTTATCAATGTTCTTAAAGGAGAAATGAGCCTGATCGGGCCAAGACCGTATCTGCCCAGGGAAAAGGAAGATATGGGCGAGCGTTATGACGATATCGTCAGCTCGAAACCGGGCATTACCGGGATGTGGCAGACCCACGGACGCAGCGAAGTGAACTTCGAACAGCGTCTCGAGCTGGATGAATACTATTATAGAAACTGGAGCTTGTGGCTCGATACGACCTTATTGATCCGAACGATCAAGCAGATCATCAACAAAGATGAAGGCGCAATGTAAGCAAAGGAAGAAAATTATGCCAAGCAGATATAAAAGAAACGAATCGACTAGAAGAAATGCAGCAATACAAAATGATTTTTATCAGCAAAGAGAAAATGAAGAGGAGATCACAATTGATCTGGCTGAAGTATGGAGCCTGTTCAAAAAACACATTGTGCTTATTGTCCTTCTGACTCTTCTGTGCGGAGCGGGAGCAGGGATCGGAACAAAGCTGTTTGTACCCAAGACCTACGCTTCGAGTGCATCGATCTTTTTGACACCAATGGTCTCGGATACCGGGTATGTCGACTACAATTCCATGACATCCAACGAGAAGCTTGTCAATAACGTGATCACGCTCATGACACAGAACAATATCATGACGCAGGTTGCCAAGGAAACGGGCCTGAGCTCCGCAAAAGAAGCACGGGACGCTTTGACCGTATCCAACACGAGCAATACGACTCTTGTGACCGTGACAGCCGTAACAGCCGTAACAGAAGACGCGCGCCTGTCCAAAAATATCGTTTCATCGACAGTTAACAATTTTATCGAACGGATGAAAGATACGCTGAATGTAAGCAATATCGAGATTGTCGACAATCCGAAGCTGTCTTTTGTTCCGGTCGGTCCGCACGTGAAAAGAAACGCTCTGATCGGGGCGGTGGCCGGATTCATGCTCGGATGCGCCTATATCATGATCCGTGTCATAGGCGACAAGCGGCTGAAAAACAGAGAGGAAGCGGAAAAGTACCTGGGAATCCCGGTGCTTGCGCAGCTGCCGGATTTCAATGAGTAGCACGATCGATCTGCATTCCCATATTGCCTGGGACATTGATGACGGGATGCCGAATAAAGAAGATGCGCTCGTTTCTTTGGAGAACGCGAAAAAGGACGGGATCGTCGCGATCTGCTCGACCCCTCACTATGTAGGCGGACAGATGAATGACGAAGCGTATGAGGACATCCACAGACGTCAGCAGGAGCTTGCGATGGAAGCCGCCAGATTCGGAATAAAAATATACGCGGGAGCGGAAATGTTCATGGACAGCTCTTTTCTTTCAATGCTTGAAAACGAATGGTACCAGACCATCAACAACTCGGCTTATCTTTTATGCGAATACAATGTGCAGCGGGATATTCATACGATACAGAATCATGAAGATATGCTGTATGAAGTCGAAGTGCGCGGGATGGTCCCGGTCATTGCCCATGCGGAACGCTATTTTCACAAAGGTCTCGATATGGAGATCATTGACGGGTGGAAAGAGCAGGGATACTTATTCCAGGTGAACCGTACCTCTCTGCAGGGAATGCATGGAAAGACGATCCAGGAAAATGCCTGGAAGCTTCTTGAAGAAGGATATGCCCACATCATCTGCACAGATACCCATCGGGCAAACGGACATCGTGTCGAGCAGCTGAGCGATATTTACGAAGAAGTCGAGCAGCAGTTCGGCAGTGTCTGGGCGCAGGAGCTTTTATATAAAAATCCTCTCCGGATCCTGAACAACCGGAGAGTAAGAGATCTTAAAATGGAAGACAAGGTCCAGAAGAAAAAATCATTTTTTTCCTTTGGACGCTAGTCTTCTTTTTTATCAACTATATGCAAGAAGACTCCCACCTCTATAGGTGGGAGATGAATTGTGAGGCTCAGTTTTTCTAGAGAAATTTTTCCATATCGTTTTCTACCGTATCGATCGTACACAACCCAAAAGTATCCGATAGAACTTTTTTGACATTCGGGCTTAAAAAAGCCGGAAGTGTCGGTCCAAGATGAATATTATGGATTCCTAGGTAGAGCAGCGACAGCAAGACGATCACAGCTTTCTGTTCGTACCAGGCGATATTGTAGACGATCGGCAGATCGTTGATATCATCGAGCCTGAAAATTTCCTTCAGCTTGAGGGCGATGAGCACAAGCGAATAGGAATCATTGCACTGTCCGGCATCCAGAACGCGGGGAATACCGCCGATCTGCCCAAGAGAAAGCTTGTTGTACTTGTATTTTGCACATCCGGCTGTCAGGATCACAGTGTCTTCCGGAAGCGTTTTCGCAAACTCAGTATAATAGTCACGGCTTTTCATGCGTCCGTCGCATCCGGCCATCACGACAAATTTTCTGATCGCTCCGCTTTGGACCGCATCCGCGATCTGATCAGCCAGCGCAAAGACCTGGGCATGCGCGAATCCTCCGATAATTTCCCCTGTCTCGATTTCGGCTGGTGCCTCACACTTTTTTGCGTGTTCAATAATTAAAGAGAAATCCTTATTTCCGTCACTTTCTTTATCAATATGCACGCAGCCCGGATAACTCGCAGCTCCGGTCGTATAAAGACGGTTCTGATAACTCACTGCAGGAGGCACGATACAATTTGTTGTCATCAGGATCGGTCCGTTGAATTTTTCAAACTCCTCCTTCTGTTTCCACCATGCGTTTCCGTAATTGCCGACAAAATTCGGATATTTTTTAAAAGCCGGATAATAGTGTGCTGGCAGCATTTCAGAATGCGTATAGACATCGACACCCGTTCCCTGACTTTGTTCGAGCAGCATTTCCAGATCGTGAAGATCATGACCAGAAATCAGGATACCAGGATTGCTGCGAACACCGATATTGACCGCTGTGATCTCGGGATTGCCGAAGGATTCAGTATTTGCCCTGTCCAGCAGAGCCATTCCTGCGACTCCGTATTTGCCGGTTTCGAGCGCAAGGGAAATCAGATCCTCGACGCTGAGCTGATCATCGAGCGTAGAAGCCAGCGCTTTTTGTACAAATGCATCCACATCCGGATCATCGTGATGCAGCGCATTGGCGTGTTTTAAATAAGCCGACAAGCCTTTCAGACCATAAGTGATCAGTTCGCGCAGCGATCGGATATCTTCGTCTTTTGTAGAAAGCACACCGATCCTGGCCGCTTTTTCTTCCCAGCTGTCTGTGCCGGTCCATAAAGCAGCCTGAGGCAGAGCAGTAATATCTTCAACTTCTAAAAGCAGCCGATCTCTGGCTTCCAATGTTTTCCGGATCTGATCGATGATTTGTTCTTTATCGAAATTCGCATTCGTGATCGTCATGAATAAATTTGTTGTAATAAGACGATCAGTATTCGGGGAAATTTCCTTGCCTCCCTTGCGAAGCTGCGTCGTCACGGCCGATAGGCCTTTGCTCGCATAAACAAGCAGGTCCTGCATGGCAGCTACATCCGGCGTTTTTCCACATACTCCTGTGATCGTGCATCCTGTGCATCCAGCCGTTTCCTGGCATTGAAAACAAAACATTTTTTGTTCCATCCTTTGTCCTCCTTAATCGCACAAATTCATTGTGCATTCCTTATGTACTATAAGAAATGGAAAAAAAAAAATATGTTGTCCAGGCAACAAAAGGAAATAAAAGCAGACAGCTTGAATTTACAGATCAGCTGTCTGCCGATGAGCTGGTTTGTGTTTCGTTCTTTCTTTGCCGGCGAAATGCTTTGGGCGAACAGTCGAGCTTCTTTTTGAAAGTTTTCGTAAAATGAAGCGGATCCTCGAATCCGACCGAACGGGCCACGACATGAATCGGCAGGGAGATGTCAATGAGCAGACGGCACGCCTCCTCCTCTTTCGTTTTCCAAATATATTCTTTTAGCGAAATTCCGGTTTCCTGGCGAAACAGGCGCGATACATAGGAGCGGTCCAGTCCGGTGTAGGCGGCAATATCATGGACACTTACATACGTTCGATCCGGCTGAGGCAGTATTCCATGATCGTCTCGATATAATCTTTCGGGCTTTTTTTCTTCGGATCGTCCGGATTGGGAAAATGCACGACTAGAAAAGCGAGCAGCTTGTACAGAACATGATTAAGGGCCAGGTCCCGGATCGCAAAAGGAGAATTATAAGCACGCTGCATTTCGATAAACAGAAGAGAAAGATCAAAATCCTGGTCATAATGCGCTATGGGATGATCGAAAAAAGAAGTCCGCTTCAAATAGGATTCCATATGCGCGCCGGTCATCCCGATCCAGCCGTATCCCCACGGATCGAGCCGATCCGCTTCATAAAATATTTCTTCGCCCGGTTCGATGAAGAACAGGTCGCCTTTTTTCAAATGATACGTGCGGCCTTTTGTTTTGAAGATCCCTTTTCCCTGGGTGATATAGTGGATCATATAGCTTTTCCGGACTGCCGGGCCATAGGAATGTCCAGTATCGCACTCCTCATATCACAAATTTCCATAATTATAGCACAATCGTCCATAGGATGTGTGCGCTTTCATTTTTATAATAGCCATGTCGACAACATACAAAAAAGGAGAAAATCAATGAACAAATTTACTGACAAGCTGATGGAAAAGATTGGCCCGTTCGCCGAAATGGTTTCCACCAACAAATATCTGTGCTCGCTTCGTGACAGTTTCATGGTCGCGTTCCCCGCAACCATGTTCGCGTCGATCGCGATCATCATTCAGTATCTTCCGGCCACATTCGGCCTGGAAGGGATCACTCCGCAGTGGCTGCTCGATTTCCTGAATAATTTCTTCGACCCGATCGGCAATGCGACGATGGCTCTTGGCGCGCTGTTCGGCGTCTACGGTATCGTGTATTCCTTTGCCGGGCACATCAAGGGCAATCCGCTGTTCTCGGACATCATTGCGATGACATCGTTTCTGATCATGTTGCCGTTCGGATCCGATCCGGAAGGCGCATTTATCCCGCTGCGCTACCTTGGCACGCAAGGAATGTTTATCGCGATCATCACCGCTTTTCTTGCCACTAAGATCTTTACGTATCTGGAAAACAAGGATTTCACGATCAAGATGCCCGATCAGGTGCCTACGGGGATCGCCTGCTCGTTCCTGGCCATCATCCCTGGTGCTGCCACGCTGCTCGTATTCAACATCATCTGCTATGTGTTTACCTTCACGGCGTATGGGAATGCGTTCGACTGTTTCGTGGTGGATGACGGCTGGTTCGGAAAGAGGGACACGGACCGCTCATCGCTTGGAGACTGGTTCTGCGACCGGGAAAAATTTCCCCAAGGTCTTGGCGCGTTTGCGGAAAAGATCCATCAGACAGGGATGCAGCTGGGCTTATGGCTCGAACCGGAAATGGTCAACGAGGATTCTGTGTTTTACGGATCGCATCCTGAATTTGTGGTCCGTCCGCCGCATGGCCGGCACAGTTACGGGCGCGGACAGCTTGTGCTCGATTTTGCCAATCCGGTTTGTGTGGAAGCTATCTGGAAGCAGATGAAACAGGTGATCGTGGAAACGAAGCTCGACTATATCAAATGGGATATGAACCGGGATATCACAGAAGCGTATTCGCCTTATCTGGCAGAAAAGGGAATTTTGCAGAAAGAGTTTTACTACCGGTATATGCGCGGTGTCTATTCGCTGCCTGCCGGGATCTCAGAGGAGTTTCCGGAAATCCTGATCGAAGGATGCGCTCTGGCGTATCCGATGTCATGTATGTCCAATCATATTTCGGCAGTGCCTAATGATCAGACATTCCGCACTACGAGCCTTTTGCTTCGCGAACAGGTGGCGATGTTCGGCATTCTTGGCCTTGAGCTTGATCTGTGCCGATGCACAGAGGAAGAGAAGGATCAGCTGAAAGAAGCGATCGTGTGCTATAAAAAGCTGCAGCCGATGATCTTCGATGCGACGCTGGATGTGCAGAGGACGCCGGAAGGAATATGGTGCTGGACGGCAGTGTCGGGCGATCATACGAAATATGTGACGGGATTTTATATGGGGACCGGTTCTCTAAAAAGCGGACGCAATGCGCGTGTGTCTGTTCCTCATGTTGATGGAAGCGGACGCTATATGGTGAATGGACAGATCATAAATGGTTCGGTCATTAAACACGGCGGATTGCGTGTGCCCGCACGTTTCAACGGGGCCAACGGCGAAATGGCTGTTCTGAAAGGCGACTACTGTTCGGCACTTTCCTGGATGGAACGGCTGGAAGAGGAGACGCAATGAAAACATTTCTGAAATTTCCGGATCCGTTCTGGTTCGGGGCGGCGCTGAGCGGTCCGCAAAGCGAAGGATGGTGCGGCAATTGCCACGAAAATATCATGGATACGTGGTACCGTATCGGGCACGATGATTTTTATGATGGCGTAGGGCCGGATGTAACGAGCGATTTCTTTCGTCATATGGAAGAAGATCTTGCACGCATGAAAGAGATGAGGATCCGCTCTTTTAGGACAAGCATCCAATGGAGCCGGCTGATCGAAGATCTGGAAACCGGCCGTCCTTCCGCATCGGGCCTGCAGTTTTACAGAAATCTGATCGATCTGGCAAAGAAGCAGGGGATCGAGCTGGTGCTCAATCTGCATCATTTTGATCTACCGACGACCCTTCTTGAAAAGTACGGGGGATGGCAAAGCCGGCATGTGGTCGATCTGTTTGCGAAATTCGTGAAAACGGCTTTCGAAAGTTTCGGTCAGGATGTGAAATGGTGGACGACGTTCAACGAGCCGATGGTCATGGTGGATGGCGGCTATTTGTATGGCTATCATTATCCGAAGCATAAGAGAGCGGGCAGTACAGAACGATGAGGCTGCACGGAAAGATCGGGATCATCGTCAACGTGACGCCTGCCTGTCCGGGATCCGAAGACGAAAAGGATCGGGAGGCGGCCCGTTTCTTTGATGCGCTGCACTGGCAGTCGTTCCTGGATGCGGCAGTATATGCGTTTTCCCGGAGAAGCTGACCGGCTGTCTGGAACGCGACGGTGTTTTATCAACTATAGGCAAGAAGACTCCCACCTCTATAGGTGGGAGACGAATTGTGAAGCTCAGTTTTTCTGTGGATAAAGATTAAAAAATGCAGTATAATGAAATCAGGGAAAGCAAGGAGGAAACGATATGCCAAATAAAGCCTATAAATTCAGACTCTATCCAACTCCGGCACAGAAGATCCTCCTTGCAAAGACATTCGGCTGTGTCCGGCTTGTCTACAACCACTGGCTCGATCGAAAGATCAGTCAATACAAAGAAGACCAGACGACCTTGAGCTATACATTCTGTGCCAAAGAGCTGGCTGTACTGAAGAAAACAGAAGAGTACGCCTTCCTGAAGGAAGTCGACAGTATTTCTCTGCAGCAGTCGCTCCGCCATCTGGATCAGGCATTCAAAAACTTCTTCAATCAGCCGAAAACAGGATTTCCACGATTCAAATCCAAAAGAAAGAGAAAGAACAGCTATTCGACCGTCTGCGTCAATCAGAACATCCTCCTGTCCGACGGCTATTTGAAACTGCCAAAGATCGGACCGGTCAAGGTGAAACAGCATCAAGAGATCCCTGCCTCTTATGTCCTCAAGTCGGTGACAGTAAGCCAGAGCCCGAGCGGAAAGTATCATGCAAGCATTTCGTTCGAGTACGAAAACCAAGTACTGAAAAGGAGGCCGCACACTTTCCTCGGACTCGACTTCTCGATGAACGGGCTGTATAAGGACAGCGAAGGAAACGAAGCAGAGTATCCAAAGTATTACCGAAAATGGGAAAAGAAACTGGAACGGGAACAACGCAAGTTGTCGCAGAAAGGCTCGAGAAACTGGGAGAAACAGCGGATCAAGGTCGCAAGGCTGCATGAAAAGGTTGCCAATCAAAGAAAAGACTTCCTGCACAAGCGATCAAGAGAGATCGTCAATGCGTATGACTGCGTCTGCATAGAAGATCTGGATATGAAGACGATGGCAAGGTCGCTGCATTTTGGCAAATCGGTCCATGACAACGGATGGGGCATGTTCACCACTTTCCTGAAGTACAAACTGGAAGAAGAGGGAAAACAGCTGATCCGGATCGACAGATGGTTTCCTTCGAGCCAGACCTGTTCTGTATGCGGGTATAAGAACACCGGAACAAAAGATCTCGGCATGCGGGAATGGGATTGTCCGAACTGCAAAAGCCATCATGACCGGGATCTCAATGCCGCAATCAATATAAGAAAACTGTCATCACTCAATAAATAGCGAGACCCCAGAACATGAAAATCGGGGTCTCTTTTTTGAATGTGCCGATTCGTTTATACTAAAGCCAGCAGAGGATCATGAACACGTGTTCCTACCCAGTAGAAATACCTTAGGTATTCAAACTGTTAAGAAAACTGTCGTGTCTGATCTTATGAACCCCTAAATATACCTACGAGGACGAAGAATAAAATATCACGGACATTTCAAATGTATCGAAACCGGTGATCAGACTGATCCGCTGCCTATCTTTTTAAGGAGGTATTGCTATGGCGAAAGTTAAACCGATGGATGTCACACTTCCGATCGCATGCGGTGTCGATGTCCACAAACGTTTTATTGTCGCTGTCGTATGCGACGCATCTGATCCTCTTCATCCGGCTTATTTCAAAAAACGTTTTTCTACTTTTACCAACGATCTGATCCGTTTCGATCACTGGCTGCTGGAACATGGCTGCCGTCATGTCTGCATGGAGTCCACAGGCAAATACTGGATTCCTGTCTTCAATGTTCTCGAATCCGATATGGAAGAAGTCCGTATCGTGAATCCCAAATGGGTGAAAGCTGTTCGGGACGAAAAAGACGATGATAAAGATGCCATGTGGATCGTCAACAAGTATCGTCATGGCGAAACGAAGAAAAGCTTTATTCCAGACTGGACGATCCGAAAATTAAGAGAACTGACGCGTCTAAGAATAAAATATGTGCAGCAGTGCACGCAGGAGAAGAACCGTCTCATCAATTCGCTCACATGCCGGAACTATAAGCTGGATATGGTTTTCTCAAGCGTTTTTTCAAAAAGCGCACAAAAGATCATCGATCTGCTGATTGGTGAGGATCCCTATACAAAAGAAGATATTCTCTGCTGCGTCGACAGCCGATGCCGTGCTTCGCAGGAAGATATACTGGAAGCATGCAATGGTTTTGAATTTGACGCGGTCGAAAAGAAAATCATTGCCCATACACGTCAGCATCTCCAGTTCCTTGAAGAACAGATCAGGACACTGGATGAAGAGATCGACATGCTGGCGGCCCAATATAAAAAAGAGATCGATCTTCTGATGAGCGTTCCGGGTATAGGAAGAATGTCAGCTATAAAGATCATTGCGGAAATAGGAAACAATATGGATCCGTTCTATACAGCCGACAAGCTGACACGATGGGCCGGACTTGTACCAGGACGAAATGAATCAGCTGGAAAGAAGAACAGCCGGCATATTACAAAGGGAGGGAAATATCTCAAACCGGTTCTCGTGGAGTGTGCGTGGGCAGCTATCAAGGCGCAGAATCCGTATTATCGGTACAAGTTCAACGGAATTGCAGGAAGACAAGGAAAAAAAAGGGCCATCATCGCGATTGCCAGGAAAATACTTGTCAGTATCTGGTCAATGTTGAAAGATGGCGCAGAATGGCATCCAAAAGATATGGATGACAATGGAAGACCGCGCGAACTGAGCCTTCGCAAAGCCAAGAGAAACTTTAAAACGGTCATCCGGGATCTACTGGATCTCGGCAAGACAAAAGAAGAAATCGCAATAGATCTTGTGACTATTATAAACCAAAGTTAGCATGATGTAACGGGGGAAAGGGGGAAGTTTAGCCAAAATAGCATTTTAGCCAAAAATGATTTACAGAATAAGGAAGGCATGCGGATCGTATTGGCATAGCCTGTGAATAAAAAAGAACCGTGGGACACACGGGGATAGCTCGCTTATGCTGTGGTCAATAGACTGCTCGAACGAGAACCGACTGTTCGCTTTTTAAGCGAAAGGAAGCCCCCACCTCTATAGGTGGGGGAGGATGTCACGGAAAACAAATAAAGAAGATGAGAAAACGTTGAAGGACAATCTGATCGATTTTACAGGCATCAACTATTATCACCCGACCATGGTGCAGCATCGTTGGGAAGAACTGGAAGAAGACGGCTGGCTTCCGGAAAAATATTACGCGCATTATGAATGGCCGCAAAGACGGATCAAGGCTTCCAAAGGATGGGAAATTTATCCAAAAGGTATTTACGATATCGCGATGGTTCTCAAAAAGCGGTATCCGACGCTGGAATGGTTCGTTTCGGAGACGGGAATGGGTGTGCATGATGAAGAGAGATTCCGCAATGAAGAAGGAATTATCCAGGATTGCTACCGGATCGGTTTTTTGAAGGAACACTTGTACTGGGTGCATAAAGCGATCGATGAAGGTTCGCTCTGCTTCGGGTTCCATGTGTGGGTGGCCTTTGACTGCTGGAGCTGGAACAATGCGTACCGGAACCGGTACGGTCTGGTGGAAGTGGATATCAATGATCAGAAACGAAGGATCAAAGCTTCGGGCCTATGGTACAGGGACGTGGCTGGACAAAAAGGTTTTGCGTGGGATCCTGCAGACGCAGGGCACCTATAAGAGCGCGAAGAACGGGGAGGAAGATCCTCGTTTTTTTTTTTTTTTTTTTTGATTGATATAAGAAAAGCAATGTAAATCAGGATATATGAGATCTGGAGAATGCTATAATAGGAGAAAAGGAGGTTTTCTTATGTGTACGAGTGTTTTGTATAGAAATGGAAAATACAGCTATTTTGGACGCAATCTTGATCTGCAGTACAAGCTGGGTAATGATGTAACGGTTTGTCCTCGGAATTATGTTTTGAAATTCCGCCATCTGGAAGATATGCCGGTTCATTCGGCGATCGTCGGGATGGCGCTGACCGGATACGGCTATCCGCTGTTTTTTGAAGGTGTGAACGAATATGGAGTAGGGGCTGCCAGTCTGAATTTTCCGAATTACGGCCAATACAACACGGAGTTGGAAGAAGGAAAGAAGAATGTCACTTCGTTCGAACTGATCCCTTATCTGCTTTCTTCATGCCGGAATCTGGATGATGTCAGGAAAGAACTGGCTGAGATCAATCTGGTAGCGGATGATTTCAATGAAAAAGTAAAATCGGTGCCGCTGCACTGGATCTGCTGCGACAAAAAGGGAAGTATTGTCGTGGAGCGGACAGCGACCGGTCTTCACGTGTATGAGAATGATCTGAATGTGCTGGCGAATGCGCCGGAATATCCGGCTCAGGCAGTCAACTTTGCCAATTATTTGAATCTGACGGCTGAATACCCGGAAAACCGTATTGTTCCGCATCTTGATGTGCCATTTTACAGTTCGGGCATGGGCAGCGACGGATTGCCAGGAGGACTGGATTCGATGTCCCGGTTTGTCCGCGCGGCGTTCATGATGAATAATTCGAAAGCGAAGGAAACGGATGCTGCCACGCTCAATCAGTTTTTCAGGATCATGCAGACGGTGGAACAGATCGATGGAGCCAACCATGAAAAAGACGGTTTCTATGAGATCACGAATTATACGGCTGGCGCGAATCTGGATACGATGGATTTCTACTGGACGACATACGATAACCAGCAGATCAATGCGATCCATACCAAAGATCTGGATCTTGACCAGTCCGAGCTGATCATATACCCGGTCGGCCATGAGCAGAATATCAACTGGGTACGTTAGAGGATAAAGAAGAATATAGAAGGTGATATGGCATCGCCTTCTTTTTTTTGTTGAAAGCGCTTCAGTTCTCTTTCTATTGAAAACATGCCATGATAGACAAAAGAAAGAGAGGAGATCTTTATGATCAAAAAAGTGGTGGTTGCCGGAGGTGGCGTGCTGGGCAGCCAGATCGCATTTCAAAGCGCATTCAAAGGAAAGGATGTGACCGTGTGGCTTCGCAGCCCCGCATCGATCGAGCGGGCAAAGCCGAAATTCGAACGGCTGAAAAAGATTTATCTTTCCACGCTTGAATCGCTTCGTCCGTTGTGCGGCAGTGATTCGCCTCGATATCCCCGGGGAATGGTGGATGGTTTGAAGGATCTCACGGATGAGAAAATTGACGAGCTCAAGGAGCAGGTCGAAAAAGCGGCAGAAAGCATTCGGTTCGAACTGGATCTGGCTTCTGCTTTTGAAGATGCCGATCTGATCATCGAATCGGTTGCCGAAGATCCGCAGTCCAAGATCGCTTTTTATGAAAGCATCAAACCGTATCTGAAAGAGGATGCGATCGTGGTCACCAATTCTTCGACCATGGTGCCGGGAACATTTGTTTCCTATGTGAAAGATCCAAAACGCTATATGGCCCTGCATTTTGCCAATTCGATCTGGACCAACAATACAGCGGAGGTCATGGGACATGCCGAAACGGATCCGGCCGTTTATGAGGAAGTGGCCGATTTTGCACGATCGATCGGCATGGTGCCGCTTCTGTTGAAAAAAGAGCAGCCAGGGTATATCCTGAATTCCATGCTTGTGCCGTTTTTGAGCGCAGCCCAGCTTCTTCTTGTGAATGGGATCGCCGATGCGGAAACGATCGACAAGACATGGGTGCTCGGAACGGGTGCTCCTTACGGACCGTTCCGGATCCTGGATGTGGTCGGACTGAAAACGGCGTACGATATCAGCAGCGCGCAGCCGGGAATGGAAAAAGTGGCGGCTATGCTGAAAGAGAAGATCGATCAGGGAAAAACGGGTGTACAGGCTGGAGAAGGATTTTACAAATACAAAGAATGAATGATCAAAACGTATTCAGTGTATTCGATTGCTGAGTACGTTTTTTATCGAACAAAAAAAACGGCCATCCGTTTGAATGACCGTATCATTTGCAGATGGTGGATCCTTAGGGATTCGAACCCTAGACCCACTGATTAAGAGTCAGTTGCTCTGCCAACTGAGCTAAGGATCCATCTGAATGCTTAACTATATTAGCATGGAATCAGGTTCTTGACAAGAGAAAAGTTAAAAAGATTTATGAAAGATTTATCAACTATAGGCAAGAAGACTCCCACCTCTACAGGTGGGGAGTTCGTTCACAGATAAATACAAGATCGCGAATATGAATAAAGAAAGACCTTCATCGCTGGTGTCTGAAGGTCTTTGAAAAACCAGGTTATTCAGTATAGAGAAGGCTTAGATCTGTGTCCGCATCAAAAATATGAAGTGCATTCTGATCAGGAATCAAGGTAATTGATTCGCTATCTTTCACGATCACATCCCCTGGAAGAGTGGCAACGATTTTTGAACCGTTTTCCATGGTCATATAAACATTTGTCATGCTTCCTAGCCGTTCGACGACATCAAGAATCCCTTTCAATCCTTGCTCAGAAGGCTCGAAGCGGATCGAAAGGTTTTCCGGACGAATTCCGACTTTGAGATTCTTTCCTTGCTTTATCCCTTTTTTCTTAAGGATTTTATTCCAGGATTCAGGAAGCGTAAGACGAAATCCCTGGCCTGCAAGAGCGTTCTCATCAAGTTGTGCTTCCAGAACATTCATTACAGGCATTCCGATAAAGGTCGCAACAAATAAATTTCGCGGCTTTTCGTACAAGTTTTGAGGCGTATCGATCTGCTGGACCACTCCATCATTCATTACAACGATCCGATCGCCTAAAGTCATCGCTTCGGTCTGATCGTGTGTAACATAGATCGTTGTGGTTTCGAGTTCCTTGTGAAGCCGGGCAATTTCTATTCGCATTTGTCCGCGCAGCTTGGCGTCCAGGTTACTTAGCGGCTCGTCCATGAGCAGCACTTTCGGATTGCGGACGATTGCCCGTCCCATCGCAACACGCTGTCTTTGACCGCCGGACAACGCTTTGGGCTTGCGGTCCAGCAGATTCTGCAGTTCAAGGATTCTGGCTGCGTGATCGATGCGCATATCGATCTCCTCTTTAGGAAGTTTCGCAATCTTAAGAGGGTATTCCATGTTCCTGCGAACTGTCATATGGGGATAAAGAGCGTAATTCTGGAAAACCATCGCAATATTGCGATCCTTTGGCTCTTTATTATTGCATACGGAACCATCAATAGTCAATGTTCCTGCGCTGATATCTTCAAGCCCGGCGATCATGCGCAGCGTCGTCGTTTTTCCGCATCCGGAAGGGCCGACAAAAATGATGAACTCCCGATCATGAATGGTCATGCTGAAATCTTTTACTGCCTGGTATCCATTGGGATAGATTTTCTGAATATGGTCTAATACTACTTCTGACATAATTGATTATCCTTTCACAGCGCCATTTGCTACGCCACTTAAAATCTGTTTCTGACAAATAATATAGAATATGAGCATAGGGATCAAAGATAGAATATAGGATGCAAACGCTAAATTATAATTCGTTCCAAACGCAGTCTGGAAATTAAGCTGAGCGATTGGCAGCGTATTAATCCCGGTACCGGACATGATGACAAGCGGTGTCATTACATCGTTCCATGTTCCCAGAGCGGTCATGATGGCGACGGTCGCATGCATTGGCTTCATCATTGGAAAGATGACTTTCCAGTAGGTTTTCCAGGTATTCGCTCCGTCGACCATGCTCGCTTCTTCCATTGTTTCTGGAATATTTTTCATATATCCTGCATATAGCATGACATTCATTGGCATATAAAATACAAGATAGAGCAGGATGACGCCAAGCTGGTTTCCAAGATGGAGCTGTGCTGTTTCTTTAACGAGAGGCATCATCAAAATCGCAAAAGGGACAAACATTCCTGAAATGATATAGAGATAGATCAGCTTGAAATGTTTTGATTTGGCCGTTGTGCGTCCTAGCACATAACCGACCAGCGAATAAAGGATAATTCCAAGAATGATCGTCGATATTGTGATCAGAAGAGAATTGCCTAATGTATTCCAGAAATCAGTTACTTCCATAGCTTTTGAAAAATTGGAAAAGCCAAGTTCTTTCGGAAATCCAAGCGCCCCTTCAACATTGTTTGTCATTTCGGAAGGCTTTTTAAATGCAATGACCAAAGCCATGTACAACGGGAAGAAAACGGTCAGCGTCCCTAAAATGAGTACGATCGTAAGCAGCCAGTTCGTATGTTTATTTTCTTTGACTTTTTTGCTCATAACTGTTCCTCCTTCTTGCCAGTGATGAGCTGTTGCGCAACAGAAATGACGACGATCACAAGAAAGAATACGAATGCGTTGGCGCTCTGGAATCCGAACTGACCGCCGTCAAGCCCGTTTCGGTAGATCAGAAACGAGATCGATTCTGTAGACTGGGCTGGTCCGCCATTCGTCAAAGACATGATCTGATCAAATACCATCAGGAAGTTTTTTGTTGTTAAAACAAAGTTGATCGAGATAAACGGGATGATCAAAGGGAAAGTCACTTTCCAGAATTCGGTCCATTTGCTTGCGCCATCTATCCGGCTTGCCTCATACACATCGCCTGGTACCGTCTGCAAACCGGATATATATATAATGGTGGTCATTGCCACGGCTTGCCATACTCCGACGATCAATACACCGATCCATGCATAGGCAGGGGAGGCGAGGATCGAATTCTTCAGCCATCCGATGTTCCATGCTTCACCAATATACGGAAGGATATAAGTAAAGAAGAAGCTGAAAATATAACCGATAACAAGCCCGCCAAGGATATTCGGCACAAAATAAATACCGCGCAGCGCCGATTTGAACCGGATCTTTGCGTTGAGGGCCAAGGCCATCAGCAGGGAAAGAATATTGACAAGAATCGTTCCGCAGATCGCATATTTAAAGGTAAACAAATAGCTCTTCAATACACGTCCATCCTGAAACAGATCGGTATAATTACGTAGCCCGACCCAGTCAAATTTTCCATATCCTTTATAGTTGGTGAAACTGTAGATCAGTCCGTTGATCATGGGCCATGTGTTGAACAGGATGAACAGGATTAGAGCAGGGACCAAAATAAGCAAATAAGTTTTCGTGCGGTTTGACATTTTCTTTTTCATGTTATTCCTCCTTTCGCAGTCGTTCGATCACATCGCGATTGTAACGCTGCCAGTCTGAATCAAATTTGTTCAGGAACGTTTCGAGCGCGTCTTCTTTTTCATCGAGCAGATATGTCTGGATCATCGCATCGACGGCCATTTCGGTCGGATAATGATGGTCCTGATAGTCAGCTACCTGACCAGAAAGAATATACGTTTCCATACCCTTTAAATATTCCATGATCGGGAAATCGCCTTTCTTTGTGGCGATACCGCCCTGATCTTCCAGATACATGTTGAGTACTTCATCCGAGTAAAGAAAATCCAGGACCTCATAAGCAGCTTCTTTGTCCGGACAGTTTTCAAGAACCGAGAATTGCACATCAATACCAGAATTAAGAATATTTTCTTCCGGAACATTGCTTCCGGGCATGACGAAGGAATCGATGTTCATATCTGGATTTACGCTTTGAACCTGACTGATCGCATAACTGCCGATTGGCCACATGACTGCTTCGCCGTTCGCAAAAGCGGTTGCTGCATCCGTATAGGAATAAGCGTAGGGATTGGGCTGGCAATATTTGAGAAGTTCTTTCTGCTTGCGTGCCACATCTTTGTACGCGTCAGCAAATGCAGCTTCATTTTTGTTGACCTGAGCGCAGATATCGGCATCGACCAGATCGACAGCCAGAGCGTTCCATGGCGCCAGTGTTGTCCACGTGTCCTTATATCCAAAATAAAGCGGTGTCAGTCCTTTGCTCTGAATATCCTGGCATAACTGAATGAATTCGTCCCATGTTGCCGGGATCTTCCAGTTGTACTGATCAAAAAGATCTTTATTGTAGAGAATGCCGGCAGCATTCGCAACATAAGGCAGGGCGTACGTTCCTTCCTTTTCTACGAGTTCGAGCTGTTTGTCAATATCCAGATATCCTGGTTTAACATCAGAGAGGGCTGGCAGGTCGGATATGTCCATAAATAGATCGGCATCCAGAAAATTAGAATAATTGATATCGCCTCCGATCGCGACGATATCAGGATAGTCGTCACGAATAAGACGTGTTTTCAGGATCGTCATCGCTTCGTTTGGACTGCTGATTTTCAGGCGGACATCGTCGTGGGTCGAATTGAACAGGTCTTCAATTTCGTTCATGACGTCAACAGCTTCCCGCTTGTAGGAGAGAATCTCGATTTCGGGAATGCTGCTTTGTTCTGCATTACCGCATCCGCTTAAGGATAAAGCAAGAAAAGACAGAAGAACGGATGTCGCGGCCTTTTGAAATGTGTTCATAAAAATCTCCTTTCCTTATTTGCTGATAAAATCGTAACATGAAGATTTACGTCATAAAATGGTATAAAGTGACAAGAAATATACCAAAATATAATGTTTTCCGTTTATACTTAAAGTAAGATTACATTATGATATATCGAAAGAAAGGGCTTACAAATATGGGCGACGTAATTTTTAATATTTTTCCGAATGAAAACTATATTGATCTGGGGCTTTACCAATGCGGACAGGAATCCTGCGAACCGGGACATATATTCGGTCCGGTTGCCCGCAATCATTACTTGTTTCACTATGTGCATGAAGGAAAAGGAACGCTGATCGCACCCGACCGCAAAGGAAAGAATCAGACATATCCTATCCATGCAGGACAGGGATTTCTGATCTTTCCAGGCCAGATCACTACCTATTTTGCCGATGACAAAGATCCGTGGAAGTATTCATGGATCGAATTTGACGGATTGCGTGTTCAGGCCGCCCTGGATCTGGCACATATTACAGTTGATGATCCGGTTTATCGTTCTGGTGATCAGAAAAACCGGGAGGCTATGGTGCGGGAGATCGACTTTATTCTGCATCAGAAAAGCGGAGGATCGAGTTTTTCGATTATCGGGCATCTGTATTTGTTTTTTGATCTGTACATTCGTTCGGCAAGTCATCCGATTGTACGGCCCACAAACTCTCTTGCTGATTTTTATGTGCGCGAAGCTATATCGTTCATCGAAAACCACTATGCCGAGGATATTACGATCGAACAGATCTCGCAGGCGCTTGGAATCAACCGGGGATATTTCAGCAAGCTGTTTAAAAGAGTGACCGGGAAGGCGCCAGTACAATTCCTTCTTCAATATCGTATGACAAAGGCTGCCGGTCTTCTCCAGATGACAGATCTGAAAATTTCCGAAATTTCTGCGCAGGTCGGATATGAAAACCAGCTGCATTTTTCCAGAGCGTTCAAATCGATCTACAATAAGGCGCCGAAACAGTACCGTATAGAAAATCGAAAATATTAGTAAATATATCATTGTATTTACTAAAAAAATGTTGACAATTGTTTGTTCTTCCTTTAAAACATGGAATGAATTGATAAGGAGAAACAACATGGCAATTGAAGTAAAAGATCATCTGTTTTCATTAAGTACAAATAATTCATTGTATCAGATGAAAATTGACGAATATGGTGTGCTGAATCATACGTGGTACGGGGCAAAAACCAGCATGGATATGAGTTATATCGAAGATTATCCGGAAATCAGCTTTTCGGCGAATTTATGGGATACAGAAAGGAGCCGTCTGTACTCGCTGAATGACAGACTGCTCGAATATCCGGGAGGAGGAATTTCAGACTTTCGGCTTCCGGCGCTGTCTGTTTCTGTCCGCGACGGTTCATGTGCTCTGGATCTGCGCTATCATTCCTATGAAGTAACGGATAATAAATATGAGCTATCCGGTCTGCCGGCATCTTTTGAAGGAAAGGGAAAGGTCCAGACCTTGAAAATCACGATGAAAGATACGGTATATGACATTTACGTCGATCTGCTCTATGGAGTGTTCGAAGAAGAAAATATCATCACACGGGCAGTCATCATACGCAATTTGACTTTTTTCCCGCTTCGTATCCATAAAGTGATGAGTGCTTGCCTCGATCTGCCAGACAACGAATATGAGGTGATCCATTTTCATGGCCGGCATGCAATGGAAAGAATGATGGAACGGACATCGGTGGATCATGGTGCCTTTTCGATCGGTTCCCGGCGCGGACAGTCTTCTCATCAGCATAATCCGGGCCTTATCTTGGCCAGAAAAAACACGACAGAAGTTTCAGGAGACGCTTATGGAATGCTTCTCGTCTATTCTGGAAGTTTCCTTGCAGAGGTGGAAAAAGATCAGCTGGATCAGCTTCGGGCTGCGATCGGGCTGGGAACAGAACATTTCGAATGGACAGTTCTGCCGGGAGAAAAATTTACTGCTCCAGAAGCGATCCTTTCTTTTACGGAAGCCGGGCTGGGACAATTGAGCCGGCAGTATCATGAATTTATCCGGGAGCACGTTATCCGTTCGGAGTTTGTTCATAAAAAGCGCCCGATCCTCATCAATAACTGGGAAGCGACATATTTTGATTTCGACGGCAAAAAACTTCTTGAGATCGCAGAAACCGCCCATGACCTTGGGATCGATCTCTTTGTTCTGGATGATGGCTGGTTTGGAAATCGCCATGATGATGATTCGAGCCTGGGAGACTGGATGGTAAATGAAGAAAAACTGCGCATGCCTTTAAAACAGCTGGTCGACAGGATCCATGCGATGGATATGCAGTTCGGAATATGGATTGAACCGGAAATGATTTCGGAAAAATCAAATCTGCATCATGAACACCCGGAATGGGTGCTCCGCTCGCCAAACCGGTATCCGGCAAGAAGCCGGTATCAGCTCGTGCTGGATATGGCCAACCCAGAAGTAATCGATCATCTTGAAAATGTGTTTGCGCATTTGATCGAAGAAAACGGCATCGATTATATCAAGTGGGATATGAACCGATCTATCAGCGACTTCTATTCTCCTTCATTGTCTCCGGTGCAACAAGGTGAAATGCTGCACCGGTATATGCTTGGAGTCTATGATCTGGCTGATCGTTTGACCTCCCGTTTTCCAGATGTGCTGTTCGAAGGCTGTGCTGGAGGAGGAGGCCGCTTCGATGCGGGCATGCTTCACTATTTTCCGCAGTATTGGTGTTCTGATGATACGGACGCTCACAACCGCTGCTTTATCCAGTATGGAACGAGCTTCTTTTATCCGATCAGTGCGACCGGTTCTCACGTCTCAGCCGTTCCAAATCATCAAAGCGGAAGGGTGACTTCTCTTCGCACGCGCGCAGTCGTGGCTATGGCAGGAACGTTCGGATACGAACTGGATCTTTCTGCATTGGATGAAAAAGAAAAAGAGGAAGTGATCAGGCAGATCGCTGATTATCGCAGAAAACAGGAACTGATCTGTGAAGGCGATTATTATCGTTTGACCGATCCGAATACACAAAACGTGTGTGCGTGGTCTTTTGTATCGAAAGATAAAAGAAAGGTGCTTGTGCAGGCTGTTGTGTTCGAGCATCGGCCGAACGCGAAAAAGCCGCA
This sequence comes from Erysipelotrichaceae bacterium OPF54, assembly GCA_022834735.1. Classification (GTDB taxonomy): domain Bacteria; phylum Bacillota_I; class Bacilli_A; order Erysipelotrichales; family Erysipelotrichaceae; genus Dubosiella. The sequence goes on along the minus strand of BQKD01000001.1, from coordinate 1,757,415 downwards.
TGTCGTACTGCAGGGTCTTGAAGAAAACGGATGGTATCGTCGTAAAGCTGATGGAAAATTATTTTCTGGAAACGCACTGATGAAAGCAGGGATCTTTCTGCCAAACGAGCTTGGAACGGATATGGGTTATCAGATCGAGTTTGAAAGAATAGAAAAAAAGGAATCGATCACAATGAATTGATTCCTTTTTCTGTAGAAAGAAAGCGCTTTCGCTGATAAAATAGGTGAAAGAAGAAAGGGATCATATGTAGGTGACGGAAAGGCTGTTTGTGCTTAAAGAGGGCTGGTCAGGCACATCGGAAGCGCAGATTGCCGGGGTGCTGCTGCAGAGCGATGTCCATACTGTGCATTGTGCCAAAGAATTTGGCGAAAAGAACGGGATCTCCAAAGCGACCTTGTATCGTTTTTGCGCAAAGGGCGGGTTTTCGAGCTTTCAGGCGCTTATGGAAGTGCTGGAAGAGGAAAAACGGTACATTCCGTCCTGGCTTTGCTCTTCTGCATACCGGTTTGTGATGCCGGATGTCAATTTGATGGTGATGGCCTTGCTTTCGGCGCGTCAAATCGTGTTCAATGGCGATTTTTCGCAGATCCATCTGCTGACGGACACGATAAAGGTGCTTTCTCTTCTTGGCAAACAGGTCGAAATCTGCAGCGACTGGGATCTGAGCCTGGCTTGCAGAAAGCTAGAGCAGCTCGATGAATGCGACGTATATATTCATCTGGATGCGAACATCCGGCTCGATCTTCTTCATGGAGTATATAGTGAATAGGCCATATTCAGTTACGGGCGGATCCTGCAGTCAAAAGGCCGTAAATTTTATTTGTCGAGACAGACTTCCGGAATGCATCCGGAATTCGTGCAGATCCGGCTGGAAATTGAAAACCGTCGTTTCGTACGCCCTTATCTTATTGAACTGGATGAGATCCTTGCCCGGAACCTGATGAAGGAGGCAGAACGATGAACACTGTTCTTTCGATGATCTATGAAATCGTTTTTGATTCGATGCATGATGATGCGCTGCGTTCGATCGCTTTATATACGGTCACAAACCCGTAAGAAGTTTGTACGATGAGCGTACAGAAGCTTGCCGAAGCATGCTTTGTTTCTTCCGGATCGGTGCTCAAATTTTGCCAGACCCTTGGAATATCGAGCTTTTCGCTGTTTAAAAAAATGCTTCGCTTCACGATCGAAACGAGACGAATGCAGCTTGCCGAGAAATATAAAATGCTGTCGGTCGAAGATCTGAAAGAGAAGATAAATGTTTTTGTGACCAGCGAAAAGATGGTGAAGGAACTTGTTTTTCATGCTTATCAGTTCGCAAAGCACATCTAGATAGGCCGAAGGATCCATTTGTACGGGGCGGCATTTCCGCTGGCGCTGAGCCTTTCATTTGCTGAAGATGCCTGTGTGCTTGGATATCCGGTCTATTTTCATCAGGGTTTCGAAAACTGCGAAACGCTGAAGAGTCAGGAGGGTGTACATGCGTTGATCACTTTTTCAGGCCGGTGGATCGAGTCGGCGTATGATGCGTGTGCTACGATCAGCCGCTGTCATGAGCGGTTCTTCCTGATCACAAGTTCTGATCGGACATTGCCGAATGTGATGGAAAAGATCCGATTGCCCAGGCTTTGCAGCAACGAATATATGAATGTGCTCTATCTTCTGTTTCTCGACCTCGTTCTGCTCGAACTTCTGCGCCTCGCTGGATGAGGTGCTTTTTTTGTATTAAATGTTTTATACGGCGGTTCATATAATGAACCCATACTGCTTTTTAAAAATGGAAACGCTTTCAATTCAATCTTATACTGAAGACAACACAAGAGATATGAGGAGGATTTTATGAAGGAGAAGAAATTATTGAAAGCGGCAGCCGTTCCTGCAGGCGCGATCGCCGTGGCTGCGATGTCAGGGATGGTTGTTCTGGCCAATGATGATGTGCAGGCAGTGCCTGATAGTTCAGACGGGCAGATCGAGACATTCGCAGACATTCGCGTTGGATGATCCAATGAATACGGAAATCAGTACAGAAGAATCGCAGGCTTCACTGGGAACGATCGAAGCCGATCAGAATAAGACGAACGAAAGCCTGGATGTGGCCGTGCCGCAGCCGGACGGCACGACAGAGATAATGCCGACACCGCCGGAACCGAATCCGGAAAAAAGACCGGATAAAAACCCGATCGATAATGTGGAAGAGATCCAGGGCGATCCGGTATCCGGTCTGGTTACGGATGATCCGGCTACGCAGAAGGTGGAAGTGACGCTCGACGTCGCATTGAAAGATGTCGTGATCCCGGGCAAGGAGATCAATGGTGCGGGCAATACGACCGGATCAAGCTACTATAATTTCCTGGCCTACTATTCGGATGTCAAACAGGTCCTTCAGCTGATGGATGATCCGACAAATCAGAATGCGGTTTTTAAGGACGCGACCGGCAATGTGATCACGAAAGAAAACGTGAACGACATGCTCGCACTGCTCGATAAGATCAACAGTTTTGACGTAAATGCCGGGATCAAATACGACTGGGATTCGGTCTATAATTCTGAAAAGTTTGAAAAGGAAGACTTGCGTGGCGGTCTGGATGTCGTGGCGGGCGATGAAAAAGCGTCCCTGAAATTCCATATCGATTCTCATGGCTGGTGGGGATACGAGCTGGTAGGCGATACGATCATTCAGGCGGTGATGCCCGATTCTGTGACAAATGGACTCTCAAACAAAGAAGTAGCCAACAAATACTCCAACTTCTTCGTGATCGATATGAAAAAACCGGGCGATGATTCCAACGGAAAATGGTATATGCTCCGCAATACAGATCTTGAAAACCCGATGCTTTATATTAGCGCGGACGGCAAAGAAGCGCTGATGATCGATGTCGATTTCTATGGCGAAAATGTGCTGGCCGACCTACTCAGGCAGCTGCTCGGTCTTGGAGGCAATATCACCCGGGAACTGGTACCGGGATGCGAAAAGCTGAATATCCTGTTCACGCATATGCATGGCGATCATGTGAACAATCTCGTTTCGCTCCTGGCCGATCCTGTTCTGAAAAACATTATCCATGTATACTGGCCGGACGGTGAACCGCATACGATGGTCGACGGAAAAGACGTCATCGCCTCTGTCGATCCGGATCGTCTTACGAATATGAAAGACGGATTCACTTTAGAATTCGACGGTATTCCGTTCGTGTTCAACCAGATCATCGACGAGCACACGCCAGCTGGCGGACAGTTTGCGGACCTCAAAAACAAGATCCAGTACTCCGGCGATACGCTGGGAGCCCAGATCCATCTTGGCGGCACGACCGCAGGCGCAGCCCAGCTCGATTCGTGGATCAGCGGGGCAAAGAAGACGATCGATTTCATCCAGAAGAATGGTCTGGAATACATTATCGGCGCACATACTCCGTATTTGAATACGCCGGAATTTGCCAACTGGCTGCTGGAAGCATGCAACTATGCCAAAACGCAGCTTGCCAAAGATCCGAACTGGAGCGGTCTTGTGATCGTTGAAAACGGAAAAGTCGTCACACCGGAGCGGATGGCGGAAATGATGAAGAGCGGCTTGAGCGACCGCGATGAGCTGAACGTTCTTTCGGTCAACTTCAGAAATTCTCAAGCACCGGTACAGCCGGAAGAGCCGGCAGATCCTGAAGAAAAAGAGGACGAAAACAAAGCCAATGAACAATTGAAAGAAGACACGGTGATTTCGACCGCAGCAAAAGAAACAGGAAAAGAGGACAGCATGAAAACTTCGCCGGATACAGGCATTGCCATTCAGAAAAAAGGATCTGTCCTGAGCGCTCTGATGATCGCAGCTGCCGGATTGTTCGTATCGAAGAAACGCAAGCAGAAATAAGCTCGATCTCCTGTACACGGAAAAGGGGAACAGAAGTTCTCTTTTTCCTTTTGTATTCATGGATATCAGGAAACAATGTAACAAGTTGGAAATATCCGTTGATTAATAGCGCTTTCATTTTTACAATAAAAGAAAAGAAGGAGGAAATGAAGATGAGCTTTCCAAAAGATTTTTTATGGGGCGGCGCCGTCGCTGCCAATCAGTATGAAGGCGGATGGGACGTCGACGGCAAAGGCCCTTCGGCAGCCGATGTCGTAACGAGAGGTTCGCGCGAAAAAGCCCGTTACGTAACCTACAGAACAGCTGACGGACAGATCCACGCGGATGAAATGTTCACCCTCAACGCGCCGGAAGATGCCGTGTTCGGCGTTTTTGAAGAGTACGATTATCCAAGCCATGAGGCCGTAGACGGTTTCCATCGCTACAAGGAAGATATCGCCCTGTTTGCCGAAATGGGATTCAAAACATACCGCCTTTCCATCAACTGGTCCCGCATCTTTCCTACGGGTCTTGAAGAAGAGCCGAATGAAGCCGGCCTGCAGTTTTACGACAATGTATTCGACGAATGCCTCAAATACGGCATCAAACCGCTCGTTACTCTTTCTCATTATGAAACGCCGCTGGGACTGACTAATGAATGGGGATCCTGGACCGATGAAAGAACGATCGACGCCTTCATGCGATATGTGAACGTAGTGGGCGAACGGTACAAAGGCAAAGTGGAATACTGGCTGACCTTCAACGAGATCAACACGCTCGATCATGGCGGCTGGATGGGCGCAGGCGTTCCATCGACCGATCCGCAGAAGATCGCGGTGGCAGGAAAGAATCAGCTGATCGCCAGCGCGAAAGCTGTCGAGCTTCTCCACCAGATCGATGCGAACAATAAAGTGGGCAACATGATCGGGTTCATGGTGTATTATCCGCTGACATGCAATCCGGACGACATCATGGCATGCTGGAAGGAAATGAATACAAACTGGTTCTACTGCGATGTGCAGGCCAGAGGCTATTATCCGGCATACAAGCTCAAGGAATACGAAAGAGAAGGCATCGACATCCGTCTGAGCGAAGAGGAAAAAGAAACACTGAGAAAAGGAACGGTCGATTTCATTTCGTTCTCGTACTATATGACGAACTGTGCGGCAGAAAAATCGGATGCGGCCGAATCGTCGATCGGAAACATGTCGATGGGATTCAAGAACCCGTACCTGAAGGCGTCGGACTGGGGATGGCAGATCGACCCGACCGGACTGCGGTACGCGCTGGACATCATGTATGACCGCTATCAGAAACCGCTGATGGTCGTAGAGAATGGTGTCGGAACACAGGACATCCTGGAAGAAGGAAATGTGATCCATGACCAGGCGCATATCGAGTATCTGCGCGACCACATCAAAGCGATGGATGATGCGATCAATATCGACGGTGTGGAACTGTGGGGCTATACGCCATGGGGATGCATCGACCTGGTATCGGCATCGACCGGAGAGATGCACAAACGGTACGGATTCATCTATGTCGACTATCAGGACGACGGTACAGGAGAAGGAGCTCGGCATAAAAAGGATTCGTTCGACTGGTACAAAAAGGTCATCGCTTCCAACGGGGAAGATCTGGACTAACATAAGACGATAATACAAAAAGCGGTATGAGCCGCTTTTTTGTGTTCAGATTTTTGCTTCCTTTTGACTGGTGAATTCAGAAACGTTTTGTTCCTCAAGCTTTTTATGAATAAATGTCCGGAAATAGAGCGCGTTCGTGAACGTGGTGAGCAGGTCCGATACCGGCTCGGCCAGAACGAGACCGAAGATCCCCAGGCCCGTCATGGCCGGAAGAATGTAAATAAGCGGAATGAGCAGGATCGCTTTGCGGTAAAAGGCGAAAAAGAATGAACACTTTCCTTCTCCTAACGCATTGTACGTCTGCTGGAACGTGGAATTGGCACCAAGCACGAAGCATCCGCCGATATAGATCTGAAGCATCGGCGAACCAAGCCGGATCAGATCCGGATCGCTGCCGAACAGCCGGATAAAAAAGCCTGGAAAAAGGACGATGGAACACGTCGCCAGCATCGTGAATGCCAGTGTCGTTTTCAGGGAAAGCCGGATCGTTTCCATGACCCGGTCATACTGCCGGGCCCCGTAATTGTAGCTTAAGATCGGCTGGGCCCCCTGAGATACGCCTTCGACAGGAAGCAGCAGAAACTGGAACAGCGAAAAGAGAATGGCGATCGCGCTGACAGCCACATCGCCACCCAGCTTAAGCGCCTGGGTGTTGAAACATACGACCAGAACGCCTTCGGAAAGGCTCATGAAAAATGGCGAGGCACCAAGCCCGACGATCTCTTTGAGCAGTCCGGGCTGAAAACGTATCGTTCGAAACGACAGATGGAGGCGGGTCTGCCGTCCAAAAAGAAAGCGCATGACCCACAGAAAGGAAATCATCTGCGCCAGCACAGTGGCCAGCGCAGCACCACGCACACCCATTTTAAAAACAAAGATGAAGAGCGGATCCAGCACGACATTGCACAGAGCGCCGGTCATGGTCGTGATCATAGCTGTTCTGGCAAATCCCTGGGTCGTGATATAGTCGTTCATTCCGACCGTCAGCTGAATGAATCGTGTTCCAACAATATAGATTGACAAATAATCCAGTGCAAAAGGCAGGGTGGCATCGCTTGCACCGAACCAGTATAAAATTGATTTTTTGAAACAGAAGACAACGACCATGGTCGTAACCGAGGTCAGGATCAGGGCAGCAAAAGAATTTCCTAAATAGTCTTCTGCTTTTTTCGTGTTGTTGCGGCCCATCTGGATCGCTGCCAGAGGAGCGCCCCCGCGCCCGAACAAATGGGTAAAGGCCGTGATGATCGTGATGACAGGCGTGCAGATCCCGATGGCTGCCATCGCCAGCATGCCGTCTTCCATCTGACCGATAAAAATACGGTCCACCAGATTATAAAGCAGCGTGACGAGCTGGGCGCAGATGGCCGGGATAGCCAGCGACCACAGCAGTTTCGATACGGGTTGTGTTCTCATTTTCGTGTTTTCCATAGACATGCTCCTTTTCCTGCTGGTTTCAATATAAGATATCCGGTCAAAATGCAGAAGCTGGCCTGCAGATCTTCGAACAATGTTCGAAAAAGAGAAGGAAAAGGCAACAGAAAATGAAAACGAGAAACCGGTTTCAGCCATACGGACGCACAAAAAAGTGCGTACTTGTCCGCACCCGATAAACCAATACAATGAAAGAGGATACGAAACAACAGACGATGAATGATCGTTACAGAAATGGAGGAATGAACATGTTTGAACAGCTGGATCCTAAAGACCTGCAAATTAAACCGGTCGAAATGTTTGGAAGCGACTGGATGGCACTGACTGCCGGAAATGAAGAAGAAGGATACAATGCGATGACGATCGCCTGGGGACAGATCGGAACATTGTGGGAAAGAGAAACACACGCCAACCGGCTGCCGGTCGCCACGTGTTTTGTAAGACCTTCCCGCTATACGAAAACATTCATAGACCGGGAGAAAAGCTTCACTTTATGCCTGCTTCCGAAAGAGCATAAAAAGGCCCTTGGGATTCTGGGATCACGTTCCGGGCGTGACGGAAACAAGATCGCAGAAGCTGGCCTTACACCAGTTTTCGACGGAAAGATGACTTATTTCAAGGAAGCAGAGCTCGTGCTGTTCTGTCACGTCCTTTATCACGCGCCGCTGCTCGAAGAAGGATTTACCGATCGTGATCTGGTCGATTTCAATTATCCGAAACGTGATTTTCATACGATGTATGTTGGCGAGATCGTAAAAGCCTATCGAAAAAAAGCCGATTGATGGCGGCCAATGGCGTGAACTTAAGAATTATCTTAGGTTTACGCCTTTTTTCTTTTTTTCTCGTTTTATTGACATTGTGTTCATTACATCTATGAAATAGTAAAGCAGAAAATGTTGTTTAGCTATTATATTTATGGTTCTATTTGATAGAATATAGTAAAGCGAGGTGACATTATGTTTGTCAAGGTTGTTTCTAATAATAAGCGCAGGCCTGGTACTTCCTATATCTATCTCACGGAAACTTACAGAGAAAACGGTAAGGTGCGCCATAGAAATGTGCGTAATTTAGGCCTTTTTGACGATTCTCAGGTCCCTTATATCAAAGCCGCTTTCATGAATCCTAAGCCGAAGCTGGTCTATGATGAAATGCCGTAGTAAAGCAGCTCTTATAGCTGACACTCTCAATTCTCTTTCTTCGTTCCTGAACTCTGAACATCTGCTTCCTCATGCCCGGATTCTGAATAATTCTTTTTCCAGAACTAGAAAACTGCCTCTTTCCTCTACTATGTTTTTCAGCTTGTTCCGTCATGGCAGCACGATTAGTGAGGATATTGATTTCATTTTCCAAAAGATGAGTGCACCTCCCTCTAAAAATGCAGTCCTCCATCGTCAGTCGATCCTGAATCATGACGTATGGAAGGCTGTTCTGAAAAAGCAGATCTCTCTGTTTTATGGAGCTGGACTTGCACAAAATCGATATAAAGGTTATCTGCTGGTTGCCATTGACGGCTCAAAGGTCATGCTGCCCGAATCACCAGCACTCAATCAAATTTTTGGAGGTCCGCTTAATAAAGCCTGCCGTACGAAGGAAGAGCTCATCGCTCCTTCCGCTCACATTTCTGCAGCCTATGATCCTCTGAACTGTCAGATCCTGGATTTCATCATGGAACCTTATAATGTTTCTGAGATACCTATGATGAGAGAACACCTGGATCGTCTGCTGCCATTTCTGGAAGGAAAGAAAGTACTGATCCTGGCCGATCGATATTATGGTTCTGTTGAACTTTTCCGCTGGTGTGCCTTACATGGTTTTGATTTCCTTGTGCGGGCAAAAAATAATTTTTTTAAAGACCTGAGGGGCGAGATACCAGAAGCCATCCAGGATGCACGGTTTACAGTGACCTTGAATAAGCCGTGGATAAAGAGAATAAAGGATCCCGAGATCAGACAGTCCTTTCAGGAAGACCCCGACGTACTGCTGCGGCTTGTGCGAAATGACTATTCTTATCAGCAGGAAGATACAGCGATCAGAAAGAAGGATAAGAAGCGGTACAAGGTCTATAAGCATGTTGACGTACATGCCGAATACTTTACTAGTTTGCCTGCCGGCAAATTCAGCCGGGAAGAGATCCTTTCTCTCTATCACGACAAACGATGGGATGTCGAGACCTGTTACGACCGCCTCAAAAATGACGTGAAGCTCAATCAGGTCCATTCCAGAAATCCGATCCTGATCAGGAACCAGTTTTTTGCGAAAGTCATCTTTTCTAATATAGCCGGCATTCTTTTCAACGCTGCCAATGATCGAATAGACTCTCCAAAACATCTGCCGAACTATAAGAAGATCATCCAGATCCTCTATAGCTTTACGATCGCGGAAAAAATCATGAAGGAGAAGATACGAAGTACAGCAATCAACAGAATAATTAAAGAGGCGATCCGCAATAAGATACTCATCCGAAAGGGACGACACGTAAGAAGGTGGGGACGATTTATGATATCAATACCGACAAAAAAATATCGGATTGGAGGAAGATCCAATCCGAAAGTACATGCGAGCCGCTATGGTGGGTATGTGACAACCGATCATTAGGTAGTAAAGCCACTCGTGGCGGCTGCGCAAAGATTACAATTCAAGTATAGCTTAAATCTGTGAAAATAGAAAAATTTTTGAACATTATTGAAAGATAGGGGCTTTTTACGCTCTTTTTTCATGAATCTCAGCATTTAACCTATAAGAAAAAAACGGCGTGAACGCATAAGGTAACAAATTCCTTAAGTTCACGCCATTGGCCGATTGATGGCGGCATTTCATACAGTTCGTTCTTTATACTGGCGTCCGAAATCCTCCATCGTTTTCAGGATCGGAAAGATCTCTTTTCCCAGCGTAGACAAGGAATACTCGACGTGCGGCGGGTTTTCATCAAAAACGACGCGGTCGACCAGTCCGTCTTCTTCCAGAGAACGCAGTGAATCGGTCAGGACCTTGTGGGAAATTCCTTCAAGGTCTTTTTTCAGTTCGTTGAACCGCCATGAACGATGCGATAAATTGCGCAGAATGAGCAGTTTCCATTTGCTTCCGATCAGCTGAACGGTCGTCGCGACCGGACAGTCAGGCATATTTTGTTTTTTGATCATAAATGGCTCCTTTTGTCCATTATAGAAAAAAGTGTCTGATTTTTGAAGGATTTCTGATTCGCACTCTCCAGCTATAGTTCGATAGAACTTAGGTGGTGAGGTTCACACCAGAAAAAGAGCGTATTCGTCGAGACGAATACAAATTTACTCGTGAGTGCTTTATCTCTTATATGTGCATTGATCTCTTTATTTCATATCAAAAAATACGCAGATATTGGACGGGAACAAAAAAGTGCGTACTTTTAATAAAATCAGGAATTCATATAATAAAAATGAAAAGAGGAGATGGGAATGATGAAGGGCGAATCAAAACTAGGCCATGAAATATTATGGCTTTGTTTCGAAGCAGGCGAAGAACTTTGTACACAGCTCGAACGATTCATTGAAAAGGAACGTATCAATAAAGTTTCGCGAATTTTGGGAAATCGGATCGCTGACCGGATTTGCCGCAGATGGAAAACTGCACTTCATGGTGCATTTGCCGATCCTGCAATGTGTCATGAGTACTATGGTACATATCGAAATAAAGAAAAGGGGAAATGAGCATGAAAACAAAAAAGGAATTTGAACGGGTCGTGCCGCAGACGGTGGGGATCTCCGTCAAAGCGATCATGAAGCTGCTCGATCAGCTGGAAGGAGAATATACGGAAATCCATTCGATCATGGTCATGCGTCATGACAAGATCGCACTGGAAGGATGGTGGGCCCCGTATTCGCCGGATATCAAACATATGATGATGTCGGCATCCAAGACGTTTTCCGGAACTGCGATCGGGATCGCCTGTCACGAAGGGATCCTGTCGCTCGAAGATCGTCTTGTCGATCTCCTGCCGCAGTATATTCCCGATCCGTGTCCTGAAAACCTGAAGAAGGTGACTGTCCGGGATCTGATGACCATGAGCTCCGGTTCGGATCGCGAAGTGCCGGTCGATGAATCGTGGCCGCAAAACTATTTTGAGCAGACAAACTTTGCGTACGAGCCGGGAACGTCCTTTCTCTACAACAACGCGCCCGCCACGCTTCTGGCAAAGATCCTTGCTGAAAAGACCGGACAGTCTCTGCCCGGATTTCTGAAAGAAAAGCTGTTCGAAAAGATCGGGATCGATCCGGAAAATATCACGTGGTTCACGGCTCCGGACGGCACTTCTTTTGCGTCAGGCGGACTGCACTGCAAGTCCGAGGATCTGCTGCGTCTCATGCGCCTCTATCTGCATCACGGAAAATGGGACGGCGAAGAGATCCTTTCGGAACAGTTTGTCGATTTCGCGACCAGTCCGCAAGTCGATTCCTCGAATATTTTCGGTTACGCAAAGCTCGACCTCTTCAGCGACAATGTGTTCGGATATGGCGGCATGATGTGGATCTCGCATGATGATCTGGGCTACCGGGCCGAAGGCGCGTACGGACAATTCGGCATCGTCGTGCCAAAGCTCGATCTGATCATCGCGATCACCCAGAGCTCGACCGAATCGCCTGTATCGCAGACAACGCTTGATCAGGTATGGGAGTTCGTGGAAACGATCAAGGACGAACCGGTCCAGGAAGAGGAAACGATGATCCGAGCGCTGAACGACCGGCTGGCCAGATTGTGCGTGAAAAAGCAGCCAAAAGGCTGTGCCGATCCGATCGATATTCCTTGCCATGAATTCATGACAGAAGGAAAGGGCGTGACACCGGCCGTATTGTTTTACGATCCGATCCGGTTAAGAACAGAAGCGCAGAACCGAAAAGGAATGACATCGTTCCGGTTCGAAAAAAAGAACGGGCTTCTTACACTCGACGCGCTCATTAACGGGCATAGATATCCGATCCCGGTATTCACGAACGGCTTGTATGTGCCAATGGAACTGGATGAGATGATCTACACGAAAGATGTGCTTGTTTCGGGCTACTGGAGCACGACCAATGAATTAACGGTCCGTTTCCGCTGGATCGAGACCGGATTCACGAAAGAACTGAGGTTTCTGTTCGAAGAAAACGAATGCATCGTTTCCGAGCAGATGGTCACAGGCGATGATCCGGATCTGAAAACAAAAATCGTATACCAGGAGGAGAAATAATATGAATGAAAATTTAAAAACAATGCATACAAAAGCGCAATGGACAAATTTGGACAGCGAACAGGTTCTGCGGGTCGAAAAGAGCGGCAAGATCGATCGTTTCGATGAGAATACGATGGTCCTGATCGAGGAAGACCAGCCGTTTCATAACGGGATGATCGAAGTAAAGATGCGATCGCGTCTGCTGCCTGGCGCACCCGATTTTGCGCGAGGATTTATCGGGATCGTCTTTCGGGCGAAACCGGATGGTTCGGAATTCGAATCGTATTATGTACGTCCGGCCAATGGCAATCATCCCGATCCGGTGCGTCGGGCGCATGGTTCGCAGTATTTTTCTTATCCAGGATATACGTTCTCTTATTTTCGGGAATTCGGAATCGAAGGATACGAAGCGCCTGTCAATATTCAGCTGGATGAATGGATCACATTGAAAGCAGTGATCATCGATGAAAAAGCTTCCTTTTTTGTCGGCGATATGGAACATCCTGTTTTGGAGGTCGCAGATCTGAAACATGGAGCCAATGCGCGCGGAGCGGTCGGCTTCTATGTCGATACAGGAACGGAAGCGTTTTTCAAGGATTGGAAGACCTCACGTTTTTAGGGCCTTAGGCATCGAGTTCTTCGGATGCCTTTTTATTAGGAGGGGAAACCGAAATGGGTTTGTTGCTGATCGATGAAATCATACCTTTGTTTTTAATAATGGCGCACATTACGCTCCCGGAACTGATGATGGTTACGATCAGCAAGATTGCCGGGCTGATCGGTCCGTTAGGCATGATCATGATCGCCAGGCTTCTGGCCGGGATCGATCTGAAAAAAGTGTTCACGCAAAAGAGGATATATCAGATCACAATATTGAAAATGGTTGTCGTTCCGCTTCTTGTTTTGGGACTTCTTTTTGTGCTTTCGCGATTCGGGATCGATGAGGACCAGAAAATGATCTTGTGGATCGTCTTTCTTGCGGTCATTACGCCTTCGGCTGCTATGGTCAGCCAGCTGGCTCAGCTTCATGACAATGAGCCTTCCTATGCGAGCGCGATCAATGGCATGACAACGATCATATCGATCTTTTTCATGCCGATCATGACAGAGATCTTCATGCAGATCATTTGATCATACTTTTCGCGCACGATTTGCGCATAAATTTGCGCGAAAACTTTTTCGCGCAAGCGCAAAACGGATTATAATAAAATCGGGAGGATCATCATGAAAGAAAACAAAAATCTTGAATGGAAAGAAAAAGTAACTCCACAATATTTGAAAACAGTGAGTGCATTTTCAAATTATGAGGGTGGAACGATCTTATTTGGAATCAATGATCAGGGAAAAGTCGTACCGCTTTCTGATCCATATAAAACGTGTCTTGATATTGAAAATCAAATTAATGACAATATTCAACCGCAACCGGATTATGCCTTGGAAGTACTTGATAACTCTACCATTGAATTGCACGTTCAAAAAGGTGTGTATACTCCTTATCGTTACAAAGGAAAAGCGTATAAACGAAATGATACCGCAACTATAGAAGTCGATGATCTGGAATTGTCGCGTTTGATTCTGGCTGGACAGCATTTGGAATTTGAAGAACTTCCGGCGCAAAAGCAGGATCTTTCTTTTTTAACGCTTGAATCGTTTTTGAAAGAATCGCTTGGAATCAATTCGATCAATAGAAATATTCTCAAATCATTGGAACTTTACAGTGATGATAAGAAGTACAATATAGCAGCGGAAATATTGGCAGATCAAAATACATTTCCGGGAATAGATGTTGCGATTTTTGGAAATGATGAAAATATGATCCGCAGAAGGATTTCTTTTACGAATCAGTCGGCATTGCTTCAATATGATCAAGTCGCAAAGCTATACAAAGACCAATATCAATATGAAATCATTACGGGATTCGTACGTAAAAAAAAGGAAAGCATTCCGGAAGTTGCTTTTCGGGAAGCGATCGCAAATGCCTTGATCCATAGATTGTGGGACTCCAAAAGAAATATTCAAGTATCAATGTTTGAGGATCGAGTAGAAGTGCTTTCTCCGGGAGGATTGCCATCAGAAATCACGAAAGAGGAGTTCTTAGGAAAGCATGGGTCAATCTTAAGAAACAGAATCATAGGCAATATATTTTTCCGCTTAAATCTGGTTGAAATTTTCGGTACAGGAATTTACCGGATTCGTCAAGCGTACGAAAACAGTGTTTCTCAGCCAACGTTTCAAATTAGTGAACATTCGATCCTGATCATTCTTCCTCTTTTCGAAAGTGAAATTGAATTGGAAGAAGATGAAAAGGTCGTATGTGAGCAGCTAAGTTCGACAATCATTCGATCAATGGGACAGCTTATGAAAAACTCTCCGTTCAGTCGTACGAAAACGCGCACGATCCTCAATCAGCTAATTGAAAAAAATATTGTTCAAAAAACTGGAAATGGACGAAGTACCGGATATTTACTATCAAAAATAATAGAATAGAAAGGTGCTGAATACGGGTCATATTATCGTCACTTCATCACGGGCCCGAACGACCCTGGTTCCGGGAAATGCTGTATACTACTGCGGAACCAAACATTTTGTAAAAGTGCTTGTACAGTCATTCAACATAGAAACGATTCAGGACAATAAAAACATCTGGACAACGACCATATATCCAGGCATGATCAAAACGGAATTATTGAATACTGTAGCAGAAAGTGTCGTGAAAAAGCAGGTCGAGAATTTTTACGAGCAGTTCGGACTGGAACCGGAGACGATCGCCAGCGCCGTATTGTACGCGATTTCTCAACCCGAGCATGTCGATGTATCAGATTTGGTCGTACGGCCGACATTTGAAGGATAAGTAAAAATAAGCAAATAAGCAAGAAAAAAGGCCTCCGACGAGGCCTTTTTCCAAGAAAGTTTTAAGAAAGGGAATTTGATTATGAAGTGAGCTCTTTCAGCTCACCTGTATTAAACCATGCTTTTCCTTTCTTTGTCGAATACAATGCTCTTTTTAAGCGCAAAGAAATTTCAGGATCGCTTTGAACGCAAAACCTTTCGGCGTTTCTTCGATCGTTTGCCACTTTGAAGACATTGGCCAGCTGTAAGCGCCGGAACGCGAGCTCATGTAGCGTTCCATCATTTCTTTTTCATTTATTTTCTTCATCTTTTGTTCCTCCTTTTGACAGTTTCATTATCTTTATTGGTTCGTTGTCAGACAAGAAACGAAGAATCTTCCGGAATGGCGTTTTCAAAAACCGTCTTTCTTTCACAGATTTTTAAAATTTTGTTCCTTTTCACGATATAATTTGAAAAAATAATTTTTTTGTAACGAAATAGGATAGTTCGTACATAGATAAGTGAAAGGAGAAAGGCCGATGGAATCGTTTGACGAAATGTATGAGCGTTATGCACAGTTTGTCTACCGTTTTCTGCTGTCCCGCTGTCATGATCAATCGGTTGCCGAGGAACTGACCCAGGAAACCTTTTATCAGGCATTCCGTTCCCTGGAAAAATATGACGGATCCTGCAAGCTGTCCACCTGGCTCTGCGGAATTGCCAGGACACTATATGCAGCGTATGTACGCAAGCATCCCGTCATGCTCGATCTGGACGATTCCATGATCGCCGATGCCTGGACCGACCAATCCGGAAAAGTCAGACTGCTCAAAGCGATCCAGAAGCTGGACGGCCTGCAGCGTGAAGTTGTCTATCTGCGCATGTATGGCGATCTGAGCTTTGCCAACATCGCGGACGTGCTCGGACGTTCGGAAAACTGGGCAAGAGTGACATTTTATCGGGCCAAGGAAAAACTGAGGAAGGAGATGAAAAACGATGAATGAAAAACTGCCTCATGAAGTCGTCCACGATCTGCTGCCAAGCTATATCGACGGACTGACCCATGAAACGACAAGCCGGATGATCGAGGACCATCTGGAACACTGCGATACATGCCGGCAGACCTATGAAAATATGAAGTCGGAAAACGAGATTGTGAAAGCGCCCTCACGACAGATCGATTATTTGAAAAAGATCCGGAAAAAAACGGCCCGGAACGTGGCAGCCGCTATTCTGGCGACAATCCTGGTAATCGGTGGGGGCATCGGCCTGCGGCAGTATGTGTTCGGAAAAGCCGCCGATCCGCAATATTTAAATACGTATGTCAGCCAGAGAGACGATCGGATCACGATCGGCGGCCAGGACACGCATGAAGGAGAAGGGATCGGCCGGATGCGCTGGCGCCGGGAAGGGAACACGCTCTACGCGACCGTTTACGAAACGAAAAACGGAAAGGCGGACTTCCAGTATCAGATCGATCAGAAAGATGTAGAACAGATCTGGGTGAACGGAAGGATCGAACGCGATCAGGGAACAGCAATTCAAAAATCGATCGCAAGGCTCTATGACATGCGGACAGAAAGCGGACAAAACGCAGAGGAAGTCGGACGTCTGGTCACATATGCGTCAAGTATCAAACAATGCACGAGCTCGTTCGATCGCGGAACATTGACGATCTCGCTCGAGTCTTCTGCTATGCAGGAAAATCTGGAATCCCTTTCGATCCGGCTGCTGGCGCTCGTGCAAAATGCGGATAAAATAGTATGGACCAATGGAGAAAAGGAAATCGTTTCCTATGATGAAACGGATTTTCCATCGATCAAGGAGGCGTACGCTCACCCAAGGATCCTGCAGGAAGCATTGACAGAAAGACAGGATTGGTTCAATACTTCTGTCCACATGCTCAATGTGATCTATGACCGGCTTTCGGACGCGTCGTTTGCCAAAATCACGCTCTATAAAGACGGGCAAAAAGTATACGAATGTGGATCTCCTCATGTGACGATGAGTTCGATGCAGGTCCCGCTGCCGGCAGGATCCTATGAAGCACAGATCGAAGCGGGAACCGAAAAAGGATCTCTGCTCTCTGCCATGATCCCGATCCGCTGGGATGAAGAAGGCAAGACCGTACAGCTTGAGGTCAAGCCGGGAAAGGATACGCTTGATGTGGAGGTGAAATACGTATGAAAGGGTTTAAGACAGGATGTCTTGTACTGGCTTTGATTTTATGCGGATGTGCTGCCGAGCCGCCTAAGGAAGATGCTTCGGTCCTTGAAACGCTGAAAAACGCGTATGAATACCAGCAGACGAACATGGAAGGAGCGTACCAGACCATAACGATCAACAAAGACCGTACGTATACTGAATGCCGCCAGATATGGAACAAAGAGGAAAACACATACGAGTTTTTTGAGTACGATGGTCTTGATCCGGCAGGAAACCGGTTCGCCAGTCTGCTGGTACGCCATAAAGACGATGGACTGAGCATGCAGCTTGTCGACACGATCAACGGGTATGTCAATGAAGGATATACGTGGCAGGCTATGGAGTATACGATCACGGATCCGTTCACGCAGTCGCTGAATGATGTGCTCGAATTCAACGAGGACCACGAGGTGACAGGTCTGGATCCGGATTTCGTTGAAAGATTCCAAAGCGTACAGCGACAGGCTCCTTGAAGAGCATGACACATTTGTGAACGATGTGATCCGCATCAATGTGACCAAAGCGGACAGGACCTATACGTTTGATCATTATGATCATATGGTTTCATACCGTTCTGTCAGGGATGAGTCCATGCTCGAGGTCGATGGAGAGTATGGTTCCGGGTCCAATGAGATCACTGTCACAAAGATGAGCGGCTTTTTAAGTGACGATGAACAGGAACAGATCGAGAGTTTGGCCAAGGAAGTGCTCGAACAGTAAAAAAGCCAGAGCAGGAGGACTGCTCTGGTTTTCATTCTGGACCGTTTTCTTCTTTCATGAGCTGGACGTTCGAGAAGCGTCCTTTTTCGATCCGTGCCGAACTTTCAGTTTTGTTCCGGTAGTTTTTCTCGTAATGCAGTGCGAAAACGCCGGCATAGAGAACATCGAGCAAATACTCGATCGAAGCGTCTGTGCAGAATGTGCCGATCTTGGAGTACAGCTTTTCCCGGGTGCATAAACGCAGGACGATATCGCTTCCTTTGGAAACCGTATTGTCTCCGATGCTCGTGATGCCAAGCACAGGAATCTGATTTTCCTTGAGCACATCGAGAATATTGTGGTATACAGGCGTTTCTCCAGAATAGGAAACGATGACGGCGCAGGAGTTTGGAGGAAGGGATCCGGCCGTATAAACAAGTTCGCCCTGCAGGTTCACGATCTCGACCATCTTGCCGATCCGGCGCATATTGTGTTTGAATTCCTGGATGATCAGACCGTTGTTGGAAACGCCGAATACCGAAATGAAATCGGCCTGGTCGAGCATCCGTATCGCATAATGCAGCGCAACATGGTCGATCAGCTTGAACGTATCGTCAAGAGCTTCCTTTTTTAAGGTGAGCAGCTTGGATGCGATCGTATAGCACGAATCTTCCTGCGAAAACGGGATGTTGGCGTCGATGTCGCAGAAATGGGAAGACAAATAGTCTTCTTCCTTTAAAAAGGCTTCCTTGAGCTCGGCCCAGCCCTGATAGTTCATTTTATGAGCGATGCGGATCAGTGTAGAGGGCGAAGTGAAGGTGGCGGCAGCGATTTCCTTGGTCGTCATATCCCGGATCTTTTCTTTTTGTTCCAGGATGAATTCCACGATCGTTCTTTCGCTGCTTGAAAACGACGTGGATTCCATTCGTTCGCGAATAAGCATAAATCAAACTCTCCTTTTTCTCATCTTAACGAATTTTTGAAAGGAAAAAAAGTTGAAGCTGTTTCAGATGGTCTTTGACAGAGACGATTGATTCGGAAAAAGTGCAAAATATTACACTAATTATAAGGAGGCGAGATATATGCTAAAAAGAAAGGTTGAAGAACAATTGGAAGCCTGGTATCAGAATCCGGATAAAAAGGCACTTTGCATTTATGGAGCCAGGCAGATCGGGAAGACTACAAGCGTAAGAGAGTTTGCACGGATCCATTATGAAAATTTTGTTGAATTGAATTTTCTTAATGATCGTACAGTCCATTCCATTTTTTCTACGGCAATGAACGCAAAGCAGATCATCGAGCAGATCGAAGTGTATGCGGGACGTTCTTTATCTGGATCCCGGACCTTGCTTTTGCTTGATGAGATCCAGGAATGTCCCCAAGCAAGGACTGCTGTCAAATTTCTGGTAGAGGACGGTCGTCTCGATATCATTGAAACTGGTTCGCTGCTGGGCGTGAAGATCAGCGAAGTGCGTTCTATTCCTGTCGGATTTGAACAGTCTGTCTCCATGTATCCGCTTGATCTCGAGGAGTTTCTATGGGGTGTCGGCATACCGCAGAACACAATTTAAACATTGCGTTCCTGTTTCGAGCAGGAAAGAGAGGTTGCACCTTTTCTCCATGAAGAAATGAAAAAAGTATTCCTGAGCTATCTTGTGGTCGGAGGCATGCCAGAAGCTGTGGCCCGCTTTATTGAAACAAAAAACGTGATGGATGCGGTGCACGTCCAGAACCGGATCCGCTTTTTGTATCAGCAGGATGTACTGAAATATGCGCAGACAAATCAGCGTATCCGCATACAGGAAGTTTTTTCTGCTGTTCCTGCCCAGCTTAATAAACCGAATCATCGTTTCTTTTTAAATCAGATCCAGCCAAAAGCACGCATCAAACAGTTCGAGGACAGTTTCGAATGGCTGATCAAAGCAGGGATCGTACTGCCTTCCTACAATGTGGAGCAGCCGTGTTCTCCCCTTCTGATCAATGAAAAAAGAAATCTATTCCGTCTGTTTTACCTGGACACCGGTATGCTCTGTTCCTGTTTCGAGGGAATACAGCTGAAAATACTGCAGGGAGATACGGGCCTGAACTGGGGCAGCGTGCTGGAAAACGCGGTAGCTCAGAATCTGGCAGCCAACGGATATCCGCTCTATTATTTCGATTCGAAAAAATACGGGGAAATCGATTTCGTGATCGAAGATCAAAGCCGCGTATCATTGATCGAATGCCAATCAGGAAAAGATTTCAGGAAGCATCCGGCTTTGGATAAGGTCGGAAATGTATCGAATTGGACCTTCGCTTCAAAAATCGTTTTGTGCGAAGGGAATCTAAAAAGGGAACAGGAAATACTCTATCTTCCCTGGTATTTAGTATTTCTAATGAAAAAAGAGCCGGAGCCTTCGTTAATTGTCCATTTTAATTTGGACGATCTTCAGGTGCCGGATAAATAAAGAAAATTTAGGGTTGTTTTATTCGAAGGATGGTGCTAATATAGACAAGTAAAGAAATGGAAAGATAGAAGCACCCCTTCTCACCCGACACATAATGGATGTGTGGGTCAATGCCAATTCATAAAACGATATGAATTTTAATAATGGGTGCCTTTGTGTACCCATTTTCTTTTGGTGAAAGGTAGGTATCGTATATCAATAACAGAAGAGTTGCCCCGAACAACGTCAACGAAGACTTGTTCAATGAAAAAATTCCGTTCAGAGAAGTACTTGTGATCGACTCGAATGGAACGCAGTTAGGAGTCATGTCCAAAAGAGAGGCACTGGACAGGGCATATCGTCAGAATCTTGACTTGTTATGTGTCGCTCCTAAGGCTCGTCCGGCCGTCTGCAAAATTTTGGACTATGGCCGTTATCACTTTGAACAGCAGAAAAAGGCCAAGGAAGCCAAACGCAAGCAGCATGTGGTTGAGGTGAAAGCACTTCGCTTGTCGCCAATTATCGATACGCACGATTTTGAAACGAAAGTTCGCCAGGCCAAAAAATGGATCGAGTCGGGCATGAAAGTGAAAATTGATATGAGGTTCCGCGGACGTATGATGACACGTCAGGAGGTGGGTCGCGAGATCATGAACCAGTTCCTGGACGAGATCAAGGAGATCGCGGTAATCGAAAAGAAGCCTTCTTTGGAAGGAAATACGATGTCGACCGTATTGGCACCGAAAAAGAAGTAAGAAGGGTAGGAGGAACGTAACATGCCTAAAATGAAAAGTCATAGAGGATTAGCTAAACGTGTTAAGATCACGGGAACCGGAAAAGTAAAAAGATCTCATGCATACACTTCACACCGTTTCCACGGAAAGACGAAGAAACAGCGTCGTCATCTGGCAAAACCAGGATTGATCAGCAGTACAGATTACAAACGCATTAAGGAAATGCTGAAGTAAGGAATCAAAGGGAGGAATAAAGCATGGCAAGAGTTAAAGGTGGAACTGTATCCCGCGCAAGAAGAAAAAAGGTATTAAAGCTCGCGAAAGGATACTTCGGATCAAAACACACATTATATAAAACAGCGAACGAGCAGGTAATGCATTCATTCAAGTATGCATACAATGACCGTCGTAAACTGAAAGGAAACATGCGCAAGATCTGGATCACTCGTATCAACGCAGCAGCACGCATGAACGACCTTTCCTACTCACGTCTGATGCACGGACTGAAGCTGGCGAACATCGAGATCAACCGCAAGATGCTTTCTGAGATCGCGATCCACGATGCAGAAACATTCACGAAGATTTGCGACGAAGCAAAAGCAGCCATCGCAAAAGCTTAATTGGATCGATCAATGGAAAGACTGACCATTCGTATGGCCGGTCTTTTTTTGTTCCCGGTTTGAAAGGACAGATAGAGAAAAGAATGAGAAACAGGAAACCCCATGAAAACAAAAGAAAATAACAGTAGAGTTTGTGCTATAATGAAACACGATGTAAGAAAATGTAATTAATGAAAGGAAGCATTATCATGAACTTTACCGCAGCCAAACGCCTGAATGCCATCGACAGTCCGTCCTTTTCCGAACTGTTCGAAGCCAAAAAACAATATACAGGAAAAACCGGACAGGAAGTGATCGATTTCTCGATCGGCTCTTCCAACATTCCTCCCCATGAAAGCGTCAAGAAAGCGCTGGCAGACGCCGCGTTATCCGATCAAAGCTATCAGTATTCGCTTTCCGCCCTGCCCGAAACCGCAGAAGCCGTGCAGAAATGGTATAAAAACCGCTATGGCGTGGAACTGGCTTCCGACGAGCTCGTCACGCTCAAAGGAAGCCAGGAAGCACTCAGCCACATTCCGATGGCATTCTGCGATCCGGGCGATCTCGTGCTCATCCCCGATCCCTATTATCCGATCTACGGCACCGCTCCAAAACTTGCCGGCGCCGATATCTTTTTTATGCCCCTCAAAGAAGAAAACGGCTATCTCATCGATTTCGAAGCCATTCCAGATGAAGTGGCCAGAAAAGCGAAGCTCATGTACGTTTCGTATCCGAACAATCCGACCGGAAAAACGGCACCCGACAGCTTTTATGAACAGCTGATCCGCTTTGCGAAAAAAAACGAGATCATCGTCCTGCACGACAACGCGTACAGCGAGCTCGTCTTCGATCAAAAGCCCGGAAAAAGCTTTTTATCCTACGAGGGGGCCAGGGAAGTCGGCTTCGAACTGAACTCCTTTTCCAAATCGTACTCGATGGGCGGCGCAAGACTAGCCGTCATGGTCGGGAACAGAGAACTCATTTCCTGCTACAATAAACTCATGAACATGATCGATTTTCAGGCATTCGGCGCCGTCCAGAAAGCCGGGATCAGCGCACTCGAACACGCGCATGAATTTGTGCCCGCTCTGCGCCAGGAATATAAACGCCGCCGGGATCTTTTTATCGAACAGTTCAGAAAGGCCGGATGGGATATTGAGGCACCTGAAGCGACGATGTTCGTCTGGGCGAAAATTCCTGATCAGTACACCGACAGTGCGCAGTTCAATCAGATCCTGCTCGAAAGAGCGGGCGTCCTCGCCAATGCCGGCACAAGCTTCGGAAATGAAGGAAAACGGCATGTCCGGTTTGCGCTCGTACGAAGCGATAAAGAAGTGATCGAAGCGGCCTGCCGCATCAAAAAGGCACAAATAGTATAGAAAAATATGTGAAAAATCTATTTAATATTTAATAAAATGTGAAATATCGGAATGAAAGTGCTTACTCTTTTTTTTACAATAAGGAATGCTATAATTTGAGCATAACATAGAAAAGAGAGGACACACATGAGATCTATCATCAATATCAATGAAAGCTGGTTGTTTTCAAAAAAAGATGGAAACAATACAACAGAAACTGTAAATGTACCTCATACATGGAATGCTGTCGACGGAACAGACGGCGGCAACGATTACTGGAGAGGAACAGCAGTCTATACAAAATCATTTGAAAAACCGCAGCTGGCAGCCGACGAAGAACTGTGGCTCGAAATCAACGGAGCAAACTCGACATCGGCAGTCGTGTTCAACGGAAAGGAGCTCGCCGTACACAAAGGCGGATACTCCACATACCGTGTCAACCTCACTCCGGAATTAAAAGAGGAAAATACGCTGGAAGTCGTTGTTGACAACGCGCCAAACAGCGAAGTCTATCCGCAGCAGGCAGACTTTACATTCTACGGCGGACTATACCGCAATGTAAACCTGATCAAAGTCAACAAGGAGCACTTTGCGTTAGGATACTGGGGAGGACAGGGAATCGCCCTGACACCAGAAGTTCTCGAAAACGGAAATGGCAATGTAAAAGTAGCAGCCTTCACCGAAAACGCAAAAGACGGCGACATCGTGACTGTAGTTATCAAGGATGCCGAAGGAAACAAGGTGGCAGAAGGAAGCGCAGCCGTAGAAGCAAACAAAGCCGAATTCGATGTAGCCGTTGAAAACATCCACCTGTGGGACGGTGTGGAAGATCCGTATTTATATACAGCTGATGTGACGCTGAGCAGCAGCGAAAAAACGCTCGATCAGGAAACGATCCGCATCGGATTCCGTACATTTGATATCGATGCAGAAAAAGGATTCATCCTCAACGGACACCCTTACCAGCTGATCGGTACAGCACGTCATCAGGACTGGGAAAACCTCGGAAACGCCCTGAGCGAAGAAAACCACCGCATTGACATGCAGATCCTGAAGGAAATGGGCGCCAATACGATTCGCGGAGCACATTACCAGCATGATCAGATGTGGTATGACCTGGCAGACGAAAACGGACTCATCATGTGGGCCGAAATTCCTTACATTTCATCCCATATGGACAACGAGGCCGCAAACCAGAACACGCAGGATCAGATGCGAGAACTGATCATCCAGAACTACAACCATCCATCCATCTGCGTATGGGGACTCTCCAACGAGATCACGATCGGCGGCGAAACAGAAAACCTGTACGAAAACCACCGCAAACTCAACGATCTGGCTCATGAGCTTGATCCGACAAGAAAAACAGTAATGGCTCATGTATCGATGACACCGACAAACAGCCCGCTTGTATCGCTGCCGGACGCATCCAGCTACAACCATTATTTCGGATGGTATATGGGAAAACTGGAAGACAACGCCAAATGGTTCGATGACTTCCACGCAAAATACCCGAACATTCCGATCGGTATTTCTGAATTCGGCGCAGACGCCAACCCGCTTTACCATTCGGAAAAGCCAGGACGCGGCGACTACACAGAAGACTATCAGGCACTGTATCATGAAACGATCCTGCAGATGGTAGCCGCACGTCCTTGGATGTGGGCAACACACGTATGGAATGGATTCGACTTCGCAGCCGATGCGCGCGACGAAGGCGGCGTGCCGGGACGCAACCAGAAAGGTCTGGTAACATTCGACCGCAAGACGAAAAAGGATGCATACTATATCTATAAAGCATACCTGTCCAAAGAACCATTCGTTTACCTGACGAAAAAACGGTACGTAGACCGTGAAGAGCCGGTAACTGAAGTCAAAGTGTACACGAATGAACCGGAAGTCACACTGATCGTAGACGGAAACGTGCTGGAAACAAAACCAGCCGCAGATCATATGGTGAAATTCAATGTTGAGATCAGTGGCGAACATCATATCAAAGCCGTAGGTTCGAACGAAAACATTACTGATGAAATGGACATCCGCAAGGTAGCAGAAAAGAACGAAGCCTACATTGTCAAAGGCGGCAGCGTTCACAACTGGTTTGCCGGCGGTGTCGAAAAAGACGGTTATCTGTCGATCATGGACTCGTTCAGCGATGTATTCGCCGTTCCTGAAGCGGTCGCGATCCTGCAGCCAGTCCTTGAAGGCATGAAAGATTTGCTCGGAAAACGCGAAGAAGGAGAAGAATCGGCCGATATGGCACAAATGATGATGTCGTTCCCGGTAGAAACAGCTCTTCGGATGAGCAGTGCGCTGAGCAAGGAAGAAATCATCGCCCTCAATGAGAAACTGAACCAGATCCCAAGAAAAGACTAAGAGCGCAAGAATACGCAATAATATATTCCCGAGCCCGAGATGAAGATCCCGGGCTTTTTGGTATAATAGAAGGAAAAGAAAAGAAGGGAAAAGGTGATCATGATCAAAACCGTAATTTTCGATATGGACGGACTTCTCATAGACAGCGAGATCCTGTCCTATGAAATGTATTCCAATGTGATAGGACAGTACGGCTATGCATGGACCAGAGAGCAGTATGCGGCCATGTGCTGCGGAAAAACGTTCGCGCAAAATGTGAAGGAACTCATTTCTACGTATCATCTTCCGCTTCGTGAAGAAGAGGTGCTCGAAAATCTGAAAAAGGAAGGATATGAGAAGATCTGTCACGTCAAGCTCAAACCTGGAGCCAGAGAACTGATCTCGTATCTGAAAGAAAAAGGGATCACCGTCGTGCTTGGCACCTCGAGCAACGAAGAACGCACGCATAGGCCCCTCGATCCCCATCAGCTTTACGAGGAATTCGACCATATGGCATTCGGATCTGAAGTCCGCTACGGAAAACCGGCCCCGGATATCTTTCTCAAGGCCGCAGAAAAAGCCGGTTCGCTCCCGCAGCAGTGCCTCGTGCTCGAGGACAGCGATGCCGGGATCGTCGCCGCCCTCAGCGCCGGTATGCCTGTCATCTGCGTTCCCGATATGAAAAAGCCGGATCCTGGACTGGAAAAGCAGTGCGAAGCGATATGCGAGTCTTTGTTCGAAGTATGCGAACTGTTGAAAAGAGAAAACTGAAAAAAGGCGAAATAATCTTTTCATTTCGCCTTTTTATCATAGCGGGATCATGGAAAGAGAAATACGTCCCTTCTTTTCGTCGACCCCTTCGACAAAGCAGGTCACGATATCTCCGACATGAACTATATCGTTTGGATCGCGGACAAACTGTTCCGAAAGCTTCGAAATATGGACGAGGCCGTCTTCGTGAAGACCGATATCGATAAACGCGCCGAAGCTAACGACATTTCGTACTGTCCCTTCCAGTTTCATTCCGCGTTTCAGATCGCTCATACTCAGCACATCGTGCTTGAGAAGCGGCGCTTCCAGCGAATCGCGCGGATCGAGCCCCGGAGAGGAAAGCTCCTTGAGGATATCGCGCACCGTATAAATATCCGAACCGAGGTCTTTTGCCAGTTTTTCAGCATCGGCGATCGCAAGCTTGCGCTTGAAAGCCCGCTCGCCAAGATCATGGATATTCAGGTGAAGTTTTTCCAGCATAGCCAGAGCAGTCGGATAGCTCTCCGGGTGGATCCCCGTATGATCGAGCGGATCCTCGCTTTCCGGAACACGCAGAAAACCGATACACTGCTCATATGTTTTTTCCGAAATTCCTTTGATCGTGGCGATTTCTTTCCGCGATGCGATCCTGTGATCAGTTTTCGCGTTATAAAGAGCGGCGATCGAACGTTTGTTCAGCCCGGAAACATACTGCAGGATGCTTTTCGAGGCCGTATTAATGTTGACACCCACCTTGTTCACCACCTTTTCGGTCGTGAAGTCCAGCGCATTCGACAGCATCTTCTGGTCGACATCATGCTGATATTCACCGATCCCGATCGATTTCGGATCGATCTTCACCAGCTCGGAAAGAGGATCCTGCACCCGTCGTCCGATCGAAATGGCAGAACGCTTCTCGACCGTCAGTTCAGGAAACTCCTCCTGCGCCAGTTTCGAAGCCGAATATACGCTCGCCCCCGCTTCCGAAACGATAATATACTGGACAGCAGGGAAGTCCTTGAGCACTTTCGCAACAAACTGTTCCGATTCGCGCGAAGCGGTTCCGTTTCCGATCGCAATCAGATCGATCCCGTATTTGCGGATCAGACTGGACAAAGTCTTTTTCGAACCTTCGAAATCGTTGTGTGGAGCGGTCGGGTAAATAACAGCGGTTGTCAGCATCGTCCCGTTTTCGTCCAGCACAGCCAGCTTGCAGCCGGTACGGAAAGCCGGGTCGAATCCGAGCACTCTTTTCTGCTTGATCGGACGCGTCATGAGCAGATGCTCGAGATTTGTGCCAAATGTCTGCACCGCCTTCACATCAGCCGTTTCCTTCAGCTCGCTGCGGATCTGGCGTTTGATCGACGGCATCAGAAGCCGCTTCATCGAATCATGGACGCATTGTTCGATAAAGGGCCGGGTTTTCGCGTCCCGTGGAACGATACGGGAAACGATTTTCTGTTCCGCGCGCTCTTCATCCATAGAAAGGGTGACCGTCATCACTTTTTCCTTTTCGGCCCGATCCAGCGCAAGAGTCTGAAAATGCTTGATCGCAGCGATCCGGACCTCGAAATCATAGTATACTTCAAACTGTTTCTTCTCGTCCTGCGCATCTTTTTTCCGCTTCGAATCAATGGTCCCGTACCGGATCATCTGTTCCTTGAGAGCGGCGCGGATCGCCGCGTCATCCGCGATCCGTTCGGCAATAATATATCCCGCCTGAACGAGCGCGTCGTGATCGCCAAGCGTATTCGGATCAATATCCGGATGCTCAATGATCGACCGGGCAAGAGGCCCGAAACCGGCTGCCATCGCAGCCGAGGCTTTGGTCTTTTTCTTTTCCTTATACGGGCGATACAGGTCTTCCACCGTGCTGAGCTTTTGGGCGCTTTCGATCTGTTCTTTTATGTTTTCGTCCAGCATGCCTTTTTCATCGATCAGACGCAGCACATCTTCCTTGCGCTTCTGCAGATTTTTCTGATAAGCGTATCGTTCCTCGATCGTTTTGATCTGGTCTTCGTCCAGATTGCCCGTTTTTTCCTTGCGGTAGCGGGCAATGAACGGGATCGTCGCCCCTTCTTCCAGAAGAGAAAGGACCGTATCGATCTGTTTGGCTGAAATATGCAGCTGTTCAGCCAGTTGTTGTGTGATAGTCATGAAATCTTCCTTTCCAAAACATTCTACCAAATCCTGACCAGATATGTCCACGAACGCTATTTGGCGAAAAAGAAAACAAAAAAGGCTTTCTTTGCTAAGAAAGCCTGCCAACCGAACGTACAGAAATTTGAAAATAAGGAATAAAGGAGAATATTGGTTTGTACGCTCTGTGATATTTGCTTTAATTAACGCTGAACCCGTCCGGAACCGTCGCCCTGCGCCAGTTTTTCCACTTCTTCTGCGCTCACAAGGTTGTAGTCCCCTTCGATCGAATGCTTCAGTGCGCTCGCCGCTACCGCGAACTCGATCGCTTCCTGGCTGTTCTTTCCGCTCAGCAGCGCGTGGATCAGCCCGCCTCCGAAACTGTCGCCTCCGCCTACGCGGTCCACGATGTTCAGATCGTATTTCTTCGAGAAGCAGTAGTCTGTTCCGTCGTACAGCATCGCGCTCCACAGGTTGCGGTTCGCGCTGATGCTCTCGCGCAGCGTGATCGCCACCTTCTCGAACCCGAACGTATCCATCAGCTGTTTGGCTACATCCTTATATCCTTCGTGGTTGATCTGCCCGCCATGGATATCCGTGTTTGCCGCTTCGATCCCGAACACGTCTTTCGCGTCCTCTTCGTTGGCAATGCACACATCGATGTATTTGGCCAGCTCGCTCATCACCTTGTTCGCTTTTTCCTTGCTCCACAGCTTGTTGCGGTAGTTCAGGTCGCACGATACCTTGATCCCTTTTTCATGGCATTTCTTCATCGCTTCCAGCGTGATCGCCGCCATCTCGTCGTTGAGCGCCGGCGTGATCCCTGTCGTATGGAACCATTCGGCTCCGTCCAGGATCGCATCCCAGTCGAACTCTTCCGGTCTTGCCAGCGCTACGGCGCTGTCCTTGCGGTCGTAGATGACCTTGCTCGGTCTCTGGCTCGCTCCCTTTTCCAGGAAGTAGATCCCTACACGATCGCCTCCGCGAACGATATCGTCCGTGTTCACTCCGTATTTTCTCAGCGAGTTGACAGCCGCCTGTCCGATCTCGTGCTCAGGCAGCTTCGAAACAAAGTGCGCGTCGTGTCCGTAGTTGGCCAGCGAAACCGCAACGTTCGCTTCGCCTCCTCCGTAGGTCGCGCCGAAGCTGTCTGCCTGGATAAAGCGCAGATAGCCTGCCGGCGCCAAACGGAGCATCAGTTCTCCAAATGTGATTACTTTTTTCATTATCCTCTTACCTCGTTCAATTTCTTCACCGCGCTGCGCGTGATCTCTTCGATCCGGTCGAACTGCTTGCTGTCGATCAGATCTTTCTTGACCATCCAGCTTCCGCCGATGCACAGGATCACATCCTCTTTCAGATACGATTCCATGTTCTTTTCCGAGATCCCGCCTGTCGGCATGAACTTCATCATCGTGTACGGCGCCGCCATCGCCTTGATCATCGCGATGCCGCCTGCCGGTTCTGCCGGGAAGAATTTCACGACATCGAGACCGAGACGGTACGCTTTCTGCACGTCGCTTGGCGTGCATGTTCCCGGCGTGACCGGGATGTCTTTTTCGATGCAGTATGTTACGACCTCTTCATCGAATCCCGGAGAAACGATGAACTGCGCGCCCGCGTTGATCGCTTCGTCCACCTGTTCTACGGTCAGCACCGTTCCGGCCCCGACCAGCATGTCCGGACGCGCCTGGCGCATGGCCGAAATGCAGGCAGCCGCTTCCCGTGTACGGAAAGTGACTTCGGCAGCCGGAAGGCCACCTTCGCAAAGCGCGTGGGCCAGAGGGGCTGCATCCTCTTTATGTTCCAGAACGACGACCGGGATGATCCCGATCTCGTTGAACTGTTCTAGTATTTTATTCATGTTCTTTTGGTCGACTCTCTTTCTACTACTTTTCCCGAATACATCGTTTCTTCCGGAAATTCCTTGCCGTCAAGCACCTGGGTCAGGCCGTATACAGCCTGGGTGCACATATATTGTGCACGGTTATCCAGCGATGTGATGGCCGGCGATGCGATGGTCGCGATGACAGAATCGTTGTATCCGGTCACCATCAGATCTTCGGGAACACGGATCCCGTGATTTCTTGCGGCACGCTGGGCTACGGCAGCAATTTCGTCATCTGCGCAGATGAGCGCGTCATAGGCGCTTTCATCAAACAGAAGCGTGTATGATGCATCGAGCGATTCCGGGTCTTCGCTGAAAACCCGGAACGCGCTGTCATCCTTTTCGATGCCATATTGCCGGCACGCTTTCAAAAAGCCCTGAAATTTGCGCCGCATGCTGAATGTGTCCCGCGATGCGATGAAGACCGGATCCTTTGCGCCTTTTTCCAGACAGATCCTGGTCAGTTCGTATGCACCGGTCTCGTCGTCGCATAAAATGCTGTAAATGTTGTCGTGCCTGAGCAGGCCGTTGAGAAGAAATACGGGCACATTGTTGCTCGCCCCGTATAAATACGCATTATCCTTGGCGTTCTTCTCGACAAAGTGGGATCCGATAAAGATCAGCGCGTCCACTTTGCGGCTGGCAAGCAGTTCCACATGCTCTTTTTTTGCGGCCAGCTCATCGCCTGTGCAGCACAGCATAGCGGTGTATCCGTATTTCTTGAGTTCCTGTTCCAGATAATAGACGCACTGCGCCTGATACAGGTCGCGGATATTGGTGGTCAGGATCCCGATCGTCTTCATGCTCGAAGTGGACATGCCTTTGGCGAATACATTGGGCATATAGCTGTTGGCTTCGATCACATCCATGACCTTTTTTCTTGTTTTTTCTGCTACATAGCCTGAATTGTTGATCACGCGGCTGACCGTGGCGATGGAAACGCCTGACTGTTTGGAAATATCATAAATATTCATAGTATCATCCTCGTTTCCATTATAATATGCCGGGCTGGTCGTGTCCGATCGTTTTTAGCGGCTGATGCATTCGCTCATCGCAGCCATTGCGCCTTTTTCGTCGATCGTGTTCAACGCTTCGGTCACTGCCTGCTCAAGACCGTTCACTTTGGTCAGATCCTGTCCCCAGAATTCTTCATTGCTCAATACAAGTGAAACGAGCTCTTCGTCCGATTTTCCGTGATTTTGCGCATAGAATTCCAGTACCGGCGCATCGTCCTTGATCGTGTATTCTTTTTTCGTGACCGGATTGACGGCTTTCAGGCCGTCCTTGCCCAGTTCGCTGCCGCGGTAGAACGCGATGTAGCTGGCCAGGGAAGTGGTGAGCGCTTTTGGAAGCTTTCCGAATTTTTCCACATAACCTAAAAGGCTTGGCATGACACGGGCTTTCCATTTTGCGGTCGAGTTCAGCGAGATCGCGAGCAGTTCGTGATCGATGAACGGGTTTTTAAACCGTTCGGTCACCGCATGCGCGAATTCCTCGCAGTCCTCCTTGCTCAGGGAAAGGGTAGGGATGATCTCGTTGTAGATCGCTTCGTTCATGTAGGCGGAAATGGTCGGATCATACATGCAGTCGCGCACGATATCCTGGCCGCCAAGGAATGCGCCGAGCACCATCGAAGTATGCGCACCGTTGAGGATGCGGACCTTTCTTTCCTTGTACGGTTTATGGTTGTCCGTCACGATGACAGGCAGTCCGGCCTCCTTGAACGGAATTTCATCATAGATCGACTGCGGTCCTTCGATGACCCATACGCCGAAGATCTCTCCTGTATCGAGTGTCTGGTCGACATAGCCGTTTTCAGCGTTCATGCTGTCCGCTTCGCTGCGCGGATATCCGGTCACGATGCGGTCGACAAGCGTGGAACAGAAAATGTTCTCGTTTTTGATCCATGCTGTGAATTCGTCGCCAAGATTCCAGTCAAAAGCATGCTGAAGCACGCATTTTTCCAGCTCTTTGCCGTTGTTGTCGATCAGTTCGCATGCCAGGATGATGAATCCTGGAAGCTGGTTCTGGAAGCGGCGGTACAAAAACTGGGTCAGTTTGCCCGGATAGCTGGAGGCCGGGGCATCCGTAAACTGGCACGAAGGATCATACGTGATACCGGCTTCTGTCGTGTTGCATGTGATAATACGCAGCTCTTTGCCGGCTGCCATATCGAGCACTTCGTTCCAGTCCTCGTAAGCGTTCAGACAGTTTTTCACAGCAGAGATGATGCGTTTTTCGCGCACTTCCTTGCCGTCCTGGAATCCCTGAAGATACAGAGTGTATAAACCGTCCTGATCGTTGATGATGTCTTTGAGACGGAACGATCCCTGACCGATCGGCTGTACGAGCGTTACTTTCGTGTTGAAGCCTGCTTTTTCGTTCATCATGTCGATAAAGTAGTCCACGAAGCCGCGCATAAAGTTTCCTTCGCCGAACTGCAGCACGCGTACCGGGGCGTCTTTTAAAAGATAACCGTCATAGTTCATTTCTTCGAGAGTCTTATAGTTCAATGTTTTCATGTGTATTTCCTTTTCTATTGTTTGATCACAAGGTTACGCCTTGTTTGAAGATTGCCATATCGTGGAAGCCGGCCCGTTCGCTGGCGACAAGCTCGCCGCTGGCTACAGCGAGCACATAGTCCATCAGTTCATCCGAAAGCTGATCGAGCGTTTTGTCTTCGACAAGCTGCCCGCAGTTGAAATCGATCCAGTTCGATTTATGTTTTGACAGATTCGTATTGCTCGAGATCTTCATGGTCGGGACCGGAGAAGCAAACGGCGTGCCGCGTCCTGTCGTAAAGAGCACCATATGGGCGCCGGAAGCGGCCAGTGCCGTGCTGGCAACCAGATCGTTTCCTGGCGCGGAAAGCAGGTTCAGTCCTTTATGGTGTACCTGTTCACCGTATTTGAGCACATCCTCTACTGGTGCAGTACCGGATTTCTGGGTACATCCCATCGATTTATCTTCCAGCGTGGAGATCCCGCCTTTTTTGTTTCCCGGCGAAGGGTTTTCGTAGATCGTCTGGTTGTGGGATTTGAAGTATTCCTTGAAATCGTTGATCAGATCCACGGTCTTTTCAAAAACTTCCTTGTTTTCGGCGCGGTTCATGAGCAGGGTTTCGGCACCGAACATTTCAGGCACTTCGGTAAGGATCGTCGTTCCTCCCTGGGCGATGAGCTTGTCTGAGAAGGCGCCGACGGTCGGGTTGGCCGTGATGCCGGAAAGTCCGTCGGATCCGCCGCATTTCAGGCCGATGACCAGCTCGCCTGCCGGGATCGTTTCCCGTTTGTCGTTTTTCATGGCTTCTGCCAGTTTTTCGACCCGTTGGATGCCTTCGGCGATCTCATCTTCGACATCCTGGGCTACGAGAAATTCGACACGGTCTTCATCGTAGTCTTTTAAATACTTTTTCAGTTCGGCAATATTGGAGTTTTCGCATCCGAGCCCGAGAACGAGCACACCGCCTGCGTTGGGATGTCCGATCAGGTCGGCCAGAATCTGACGGGTGTTTTCCTGATCGCCGCCCATCTGCGAACAGCCGTACGGATGCGGGAAGGCGCATACAGCTTCCACGCTGCTGCCTGCCACGTGCGCGCATGCTTTCTCGATTGCCTGGGCAATGTTGTTTACACATCCTACTGTGGGAATGATCCAGATCTCGTTGCGGATACCGACTTTTCCGTTTTTGCGTCGATAGCCTTGAAAAGTGCGTTCGTTTCCGGCCTGCGGCTTGTCCAAGACTTTCTTGTCGTATGTATATTCGAGAATATCGCCGAGGTTGGTTTTCATATTGTGGATATGCACCCACTGGCCTTGTCTGATCGTGTCCAGCGCGTGCCCGATCGCTAGTCCGTATTTAATAATGTTTTCATCTGCTGCGATATCCTGCAGGGCGAATTTATGTCCCTGCGCGATATCTTCCTTCAGTACGAAGGGATGGGGGCCGATCTCAATTGTCTCACCTTTGCGCAGAGGGGCAAGGGCGACTGCCACATTGTCGGCAGAGTTGATTTGGATCCATTTCTTGTCCATTGTGTTCCTCCTGTTTCTTTCATTTCCACGTTGATGTGTAAAGGCTTACATATTATGTACCACATATATCCGCCCTCCGTCAATATATTAACGAAATAAATTGGAGCGAATTGATTTAATTAGGGTAAATAATTTGGGCAATTGTCCCAAATTCGATCAAAAGTTAATAAAAAGTAAAATTAAATCTTGCTATCTTTGGGCGATTCATGTAATGTCATAGCTGTAAAGGCTTACATTAAATTTTACATAATTTGTTAAGGAGGAAATTGTATGAAGCTATGGAAGCGGCTGATGGCAGGCGTGGCAGCAATCGGGCTGGCTTGCGGACTGACAGGCTGTTCTGGCCTGGATTCGATCACAGGCGGCAAGCGGATCATCCGGATCGCGCATGCTCAATCCGAAGAGCATCCGGAACATATTGGTATGCTCAAATTCAAAGAGATCATTGAAGAAAAACTGGGAGACAAGTACGAGGTGCAGATCTTCCCGAATGAATTGCTCGGTTCGGCTCAGAAGGCGATCGAACTGACACAGACCGGCGCGATCGATTTCGTTGTTGCCGGTACAGCGAACGTGGAAACTTTCGCGGATTCCTACGAAATCTTCTCGATGCCTTATTTGTTCACATCGCAGGATGCGTACCGCGAAGTGATGAACGATACAGAGTATATGCAGAAACTGTACAACTCGACAGACGAGTCGGGATTCAGGGTACTGACATGGTTCGATGCGGGAACGAGAAACTTCTATTCGACAAAACCGATCCATTCTCCGGACGATCTGAAAGGACAGAAGATCCGTGTGCAGCAGTCGCCGGCTTCGGTCAATATGGTTAAGGCGTTCGGGGCGGCGGCAAGCCCGATGTCGTTTGGCGAAGTATACACGGCTATCCAGCAGGGAGTGATCAACGGAGCGGAGAACAACGAACTGGCGCTGACCAACAACAAGCATGGCGAAGTAGCGAAATATTTCAGTTATGACCAGCACCAGATGATCCCGGATGTTCTGATCGGCAATACGAAATTCCTCGATAGCCTGAGCGATGAGGAATATGACATTTTCATGGAAGCGGCGCAGGCGGCCACAGAAGTAGAGCTTGAAGAATGGCAGAAGGCGGTCCTTGAGGCGAAAGAGTACGCGCAGAACGAGCAGGGCGTGGAATTTATCGATGTGGACGTGCAGGCGTTCCGCGACAAGGTCGTGAGCGTGCAGCAGGACATGCTTGAGGAAAACCCGAATATTGTCGAGATGTACGAGCATATCCAGCAGGTCAACAAGAAATACGAATAGGAGGATATTTATGCTGAATTTTACTAAAACAGTCCGTAAATGGATGGATCGTATCATTATGGGAGCATGCATCGTCCTGTTCGCGTTCATGGTGGTGATCGGTTCCTATCAGATCATTACCCGCTACTTTTTCAACGCGCCGAGCACGGTGAGCGAGGAGCTGC
The DNA here is from genome assembly GCA_022834735.1 of Erysipelotrichaceae bacterium OPF54. Classification (GTDB taxonomy): domain Bacteria; phylum Bacillota_I; class Bacilli_A; order Erysipelotrichales; family Erysipelotrichaceae; genus Dubosiella. The sequence continues at coordinate 1,721,840 of BQKD01000001.1, read as the reverse complement.
TGACGTACAGTTTCGTATGGATGGCTCTGCTTGCCAGCGCGTATGTGTTCGGGATCCGCGATCATATGCGGATGGGTTTTCTGGCAGACAAGCTGACCGGAAAGAAGAAAGCGGTCCTCGATATCCTGATCGAGATCCTGATCCTGATCTTTGCGCTGCTTACCTTGATCTGGGGCGGCAGCAGCATCATGCAGCTGTCCATGCATCAGGTGACAGCTTCCCTGGGCATTCCGATGGGGTACGTCTATACGATCCTGCCGGTTTCGGGTGTAGCGATCGTCGTTTACAGTATTTTGAATGTGATCGATATGCTGCATGGCAGAAATCTTGAGATGCCTAGCGGCGTCGAAGAGAAAGGGGATGTATACTAATGACGATTTCATTGCTTTCCGGACTGATCATTCTTGTCCTGCTTGTTATCATGCTTCTGCTTGGTGTTCCGATCGCGATCGCGCTGGGAATTGCTTCGGTCGCAGCGATCCTGCCGGTCATGCCGTTCGATGTGGCGGTGCTGACGGCGAGCCAGCGTGTGTTTTCGGGAATTTCCGTATTCTCTCTGCTTGCGATTCCGTTCTTCATCTTAGCGGGAAATATCATGAACCGGGGCGGTATCGCGATCCGTCTGATCAACCTGGCCAAGATGCTGACAGGAAGGATGCCTGGAGCGCTGGCACAGACGAATGTTCTTGCCAACATGCTTTTCGGTTCGATCTCGGGTTCAGGTACAGCGGCTGCTTCTGCGATGGGTTCGATCATCGGACCGGTCGAAAAAGAGGATGGGTATGATCCGGATTTCTCGGCGGCGGTCAATATCGCGACGGCGCCGACCGGGCTTTTGATCCCGCCTTCGAATGTTATGATCACATATGCACTTGTTTCAGGCGGTGCGAGCGTGTCCGCTCTGTTCATGGCTGGATATATTCCTGGCATCCTCTGGGGTATTGCGTGCATGATCGTCGTATATTTCCTGGCGAAGAAAAACGGATTTTATTCCAATGTGAAAATGTCGGGCAAGGAAAAATGGAATATCTTCCTTCAGGCTCTGCCTTGTCTGCTGCTGATCCTGATCGTGATCGGAGGAATCATTGGCGGTATTTTTACGGCGACGGAAGGGTCGGTTGTTGCGGTCGTTTACTCTTTGATCTTGTCGCTTGTGTTCTACAAGTCGATCAAAGTGAAAGAGCTGCCGGCGATTTTCAAGGAAAGTGCGCAGATGACAGGTATCATCATTTTCCTGATCGGTGTTTCTTCGATCATGTCATGGGTCATGGCGTTTACGGGAATTCCTCAGCTTGTCAGCGAAGCGTTGCTCGGCCTGACGGATAATAAGTACATTATCCTGCTGCTGATCAATGTGATCCTGCTTGTCGTAGGTACGTTCATGGATATGACGCCTGCCTGCCTGATCTTTACGCCGATCTTCCTGCCTGTATGCCAGTCGCTTGGTATGGATATCATTCATTTTGGTATCATGATGATCTTCAACTTGTGTATCGGTACGATCACGCCGCCGGTCGGCACGACGCTGTTTGTTGGTGTCAAGGTTGGTGGTGTCACGATCGAATCGGTGATGAAGCAGCTGCTTCTGTATTTCGGTGCGATCTTCGTGGTGCTGATGCTTGTCACCTACATTCCTCAGTTGTCGTTATGGCTGCCGACTGTACTTGGTGTGATGTGATAAATGTTATATAATGGATAATAGAATTGGAGAAAATGAACAATGAAAAAATTTATGGATAAAGATTTCCTTCTGGAAACAGATACTGCGAAAGAATTATTTCACAACTATGCGGAAGTAGTTCCTGTTCTTGACTATCACTGCCATATCAATCCGCAGGAGATTTACGAGGATCGTAAATTTGACAATATTGCCCAGGTATGGCTGGGTGGCGACCATTACAAGTGGCGCCAGATGCGTTCGAACGGAATCGACGAATACTATATTACCGGAGACGCGTCGGACTGGGAAAAGTTCGAGAAATATGCGCAGACGCTCGACAAGGCGATCGGCAATCCGCTTTACCACTGGTCTCATCTTGAGCTGCAGAGATTCTTTGATTATGATGGTGTTCTGAGCAGCAAGACCGCAAAAGAAGTGTGGGATCTGTGCAACGAAAAGCTTTCTCATGACGACATGAGCGTGCGCAACCTGATCAAAAAGGCGAATGTGACATTGATCTGCACGACCGATGATCCGATCGATGATCTGAAATGGCACAAGCTGATCAAGGAAGACGACAGCTTCGATGTGCAGGTCCTGCCGGCATGGCGTCCTGACAAGGCTGTGAATATCAACAAGCCGGATTTCATGGAATATGTTGGCAAGCTGGCGGATGCGGCACAGATGGAGATCAATACATTTGAAGACCTGAAAAAAGCTCTGGCAAACCGTATGGATTTCTTTGCGGAAAAAGGATGCTCGGTAGCCGACCACGGTCTGGACTACGTCATGTATGTTCCGGCTTCGGATGACGAGATCGAAGCGATCTTTGCGAAAAAGAGAAACGGCGAAGAGCTCACGAATGAAGAAGTGGTTAAATTCAAGACGGCGATCATGCTTTTCCTTGCGAAGGAAAACAAAAATCGCAACTGGGTAATGCAGCTGCATTACGGATGCAAGCGTGACAACAATACGGTCATGTTCGACAAGCTTGGTCCGGATACAGGATATGACTGCATTTCCAATGAAGCGCCTGGTTCGCAGCTGGCCGATTTCCTGAACGCTGTCAATATGGATGGCGGACTTCCGAAGACGATCATCTATTCGCTGAATCCAGGGGATGACGAACTGATCGGTACGATCCTTGGATGCTTCCAGAACAGCGACGCGATCGGAAAGATCCAGCAGGGTTCTGCATGGTGGTTCAACGACAATAAAACAGGAATGCAGAAGCAGATGACTTCGCTGGCAAACCTTGGTCTGCTCGGAAATTTTGTCGGCATGCTGACGGACTCGAGAAGCTTCCTGTCATATCCTAGACATGAATACTTCCGCCGTATCATGTGCAATCTGATCGGCGGATGGGTAGAAAACGGGGAATTCCCATACGATATGGATCTGCTTGCTCCGATCGTAAAAGGCATTTCCTACAACAATGCCATCGACTACTTCAACTTTGATCTGGAGAAGAAGTAAGAGACAAATCAATACAGATGTCTTGTAAAAACGTGTAACAGAGCACCATATGGAAGGAATTAGATTTAAGTTCCTTCCTTTTATTGTTTATTTAATTCCTTTTAGAGAGGTTAATTCATGAATATATTATAAATAATGTGAAATGGTATAAAAACCATCCAATTAATAGAAAAATGGCTTCATGAAGACAGGCCAATCAAAAGAAAAGAAGGCATTCTTTACAACACCTTCTAAAGTTATAACTTACACAGTTTTCTTGACAAACTCAACCATTCATAGCAAAAATGCGGGTTCTTTTTGTATCTTCATTATAAAATCTTCATCGTAACTCCATTTAACACCTCATACTTATGCTAAGTCCTTCCGGATCCGTTCGATTTCTTCTCTGGAAAGCGATGAATACTCCATGATCTTTTCGATCGGTTCTCCTCCTGCAAGCATCTTTTTTACCAATTGCTCATCCGCTTCTTTTTTCTGCAGTTTCAGCTTCTTTTCCCACTGCTCACGTTCTTTCTGATTTCGCGTATTATACCAGTCTATCATTCCTTCGCATACTCTCATACGACCCTCCTCCTTCTTCTTGAAATACTCGGTCCTCTTCTTTAGTACATCATATCGCATTTGCTCGGGATCTGCACTCTTCAGATCATCCATCAGATCCTTCAGCTTCCAGTCTCCCGGATAATTTGCATTCAGAAACAGCACATGACGTCCATCTTCCAATTCTGTCCCCATTTCATCCTTCATCGTGAAATGATACATCGGACGCCCGCATTTCATCACATCCCCGTCGCAAATGAATATGACATATACTTCTTCCATGGATTCATATTCCTCTCCTTTTTCCAGCATCCCATGATCGATCTCGCCCCCATAATAACGTGAACGCTTTGGCAGATTGGAAAAAGAACCGACCTGAAACTCGATATTGTATTTTTTACCAGAAGCATCCACTGCCAGAACATCCAGACACGTCGAATGATGAAGAAAATTGATGATGCGATCCTGTACTTTGACCTCCAGCACGATCAGATCCTCCCGATCAAGGATAAGGCGCAGGATCAGTTCGACCTCTTCATTGAAATCCTCGAAAAACTTGCTCATATACAAATCATTGAACAACGTAAACTCCTGAGTCATTTTCTGCTCTTCTTTCGTTATAACATCCATATTGTTACCTTTTTCCCTTTCTTGTCTCCATGATGCCAAATAATATGAACTAATAAACATTAAATTACAGATTTATTTAATATTTTCTTCATGAAATATCGAACAGAAAAATCCATAACTCTAAGCACCCTTTACTATACGCGGTTCTATCGGTCATGGATGGGGATCCAGTATTTGCCTGTGGACTTCATGGCAACATCTTTACAGTGATAGGAGTCGAGCCAGTCGGCCAGATCAAGAAGGTCATGATTGCGGGTACCAAATTGACGCATAAAGTACTGCGTAATGTTTGTTGCAGGATCGGTAATACCGATCGTAGCGACAATGATATCCTTGTGGATATCCATACCGCAGCAGGCTGGACGAACAATACGAAGAGACATAAAAAAACTCCTTTCCAAATAAAGGAGAAGCGGCATTGACTGCGGTTCAGCGATCTCAATCGGAGAGATGATCAATTGTAATTGTTCGGGCTTGGTGTCCCATTCATTTGTGCTTGAAAGAACCGCGGCAACTTATAAAAATTCAGGATCGATCAACGTATCCTACTCTCCCTCACGTGCTCTGTAGTATACCGCTCTACTAAAGTATAACAGGGATCAGGATACGTTTCATTAAAGATTTGAGAGGAGGGCGCAAAGCGTGCCCCTCATGGAGGAAAAAATGAAAGATCCCCTGCTCATACCAATGTCATTAAGTTAGGCGATTTTCGCCTCAGGAAGACTCTCTTATGAGAATAGAGGGTCTTCTTTTTTTCGAGTTTTTTTGTTCAGATGATCTTCGAAATTTCGTAAAAAAACACTTGACAAGCTTTTTCGACGCTTAATTTCATAATCCGAAGGAATTGTAGGAGGTATTTTTTATGAAATCTTATAATTCCTTATGCACTATCCGCCGTCAGTTCGAATCCGCTGTTCAATCCGTTGTCGATGATATCGCCTGTTATTCGTCAGACCCCATTGCCGATTTTTCCAGAAACCGCAAGCTCCCTGCCCACATCCTCATTCCGTTGATCATCCAGATGGGTTCCGCTTCTTTGCCGACCGAGCTTGCCAACTTCTTTGATGATCCTAAATTCTCTGTCACCGCTTCTGCTTTCTGCCAGCAGCGCAGCAAGCTGGATCCCGAAGCTTTTCTGCACATCCTTCATCTCATGTCTTTTTCCCGTTCTCCTTCTTTGCTCAAAGGATATCGTGTATTAGCCATGGATGGATCGGATGTCAATATCCCTTTTGACCCCGATGATGAAGAGACCTTATGCCAGACCGGTTCGGCACGTCCGTTCTCCCAGCTTCATCTCAACGCCCTCTATGATTGTCTCAACGATCTCTTCCTGGATGTTTCGATCGACTCGTCCCGCAAGACGGGCGAATGTGCCGCTCTGAAAAGGCTGATCCGTGATCATCGGTATCCGGCCAGATCGATCATCTGTGCCGACCGGGGATTTGAAAACTATGAGCTGTTCGCTTTCTGTATGGAGAACGGCCAGAAGTTTGTGATCCGCTGCAAGGATATCCGATCGAACGGTATTCTTTCTACTTTTGAGCTGCCGGATAGCGAATTTGATCAGAAGATCAAATGGATCCTGACAAGAAAACAGACCAATGAAGTGAAAGAACATCCTGAGCTGTACAAATATTTTGCATGGAATATCAATTTCGAATATATGCCAAAAGGCGGAGCCGAAGAATATCCAATTGAATTCCGGGTCGTCAGGATCGAGGTGAAAAAAGGAGAATACGAGTGCCTGATAACGAACCTGCCGCCAGAGAAGTTCTCTCTCGATGATCTGAAAGAGCTGTATCATCTGCGGTGGAACGAAGAAGTGGGATTCCGAAAGCTGAAATACACGATCGGGATGCTTGATTTTCATTCGAAGAAAAGAAAATTCATCCGCCAGGAAATCTATGGTGCACTGACCCTCCATAATCTGGCCGCGCTGATGATCCATGCGGTGCCGATCGAACAGAAGAAAGATAAGAAGTACGAATATAAAGCCAATTTCAGCATAGGAACGACAAACATCAAAAAGTTCCTGAAAAGAAAGATCGGAGCCAGGGAGCTGGAAGAAAGGATCAAAAAAGGTCTGATCCCAATCAGACCAGACCGCTGTTACAAACGGAATATGAGAGCGCAGCGAGTACATGCATTCCAGCATAGACCGGCATAACAGCCACTTAAAAACAGTGATATTTTACATCACAAATGGGACAAATAGCAATTTTTTTAAGAAGAAAAAATTGTCTTTTCGTCGTGCGCCGGAAAAAAAGAAAGCTCCGGGTCTCATTTGACCTGAAGCTTAACTTAACAAGGATATCATACGTTAAGTTCGATGATCCATCTAACTTAATGACATTGCTGCTCATACAGGAGATCTTTTTTTTACGCTATCCGGGAATATCCCTTGTCGCGGACCAGTCGAGGTCCCTGATTTCCTCGACCAAAAAGGCAAACCGGTTCCAGTCCTCTTTTTTCGTCACGATATAAAATGTCAGTTCTGCCTCGTCATCGACAAAAGGGATGGCTTTCCGATTGGATTCCTGCGGCTCTCTTTTCAAGGTGATGTCGGTACGAAAATTCGGAAGGGCCGACATTTTGGTGAGCTCGTTGAAAATCGTCACATCCTCCTGATACAGCAGATGCGAATCGGGAAGCATCTTCTGCGTCAGCTCGCTCCAGATCCCGATCTTTGTCAGCAGCAGAACGCTCTGTCCGTTCAGATCCGCAAAGGAAACCGAGTCGAGCAAAGCAAGCGGGTGGGCAGGAGGAAGAGACAAAAACAGACGCTCTTTGATCAGCGGCCGGCACACAAGACCGCTTTTGGAAAGCGTATGGCTGGTGATCACGATATCGGCCTCGCCATCGAGAAGACGTTCCAGACTGAAATTTTCGTCCGGTTCCAGTCCGCTTTCGATCCGGATCCCGGGAAATTGTTTATTCAGCAGCGACACGACACCCCAGCATGGGGCCGGCGCGCATGAAACAACACGGATGATCCGGTTTTTTTCGTCAAAACGACGCAGAAATGTGACCATTTCCTCCTTCCGTTCCAGCAGCTCGGAAGCCATGCGGACCATCTGTTTTCCGTTTTCATTCAAAGTGATCCTGTTTTTTGTCCGGTCAAACAAAAAAACATGCAAATCTTCTTCAAGACGCTGAATGGAGCGCGTCAGAGCCGGCTGTGAAATATGAAGCTTTTCGGCTGCCCGGGAAACCGTTTGATACTCGGCAACCGCGACCAGCTGTTCGAGTTGGTTGAATTCCATGAGAATCTTCCTTTCACTATGCGTTTCCATTATACCATGATTATTAACCGGCATTGTACAAAAACCAGATGCGTTCGTATGATAGTGACATAAGGAGAGCAATATGGAACGGATCGAACTGGAAAATGGATTTGAAATTCCGCAAATCGGATACGGAACATTTCAGCTGAAGCCGGACGAGGCGTATGACAATGTGCGTCAGGCACTGGAAAACGGATACCGCCTGATCGATACGGCCGCATCCTACCGCAATGAAAAAGCGATCGGACAGGCCATTCGTGATTCAGGGATCAAACGCGAAGAAATCGTCATCAGCACGAAAGTGTGGGTACAGGATGCAGGATACGAAGCTACGAAAAAAGCGTTCGGGCGATCTCTTGCTAATCTGCAGACCAGCTATATCGATCTCTATCTCATTCATCAGCCATACGGCGATTACTACGGAAGCTGGAAAGCGATGGAAGAGCTGTACGATGCAGGACGTGTCAAAGCAATCGGGGTCTGCAATTTCTGCGCCGAACGGCTGCTCGACCTGACCTTGAATGCCCGCATTCCTCCGATGATCGACCAGGTGGAGCTGCATCCGTTTTTCCAGCAGAAACGGCTGCGTGCCGCACTTCCTGCCACATGCCGTATCGAGGCCTGGGGACCGCTCAACGAAGGGCAGCGCAATATTTTCGCCAATCCTGTCCTGGAATACATCGCGAAGAAACATCACAAAACGGCGGCGCAGATCGTGCTTCGCTGGCTGATCGAACAGGGTATCATCGCCATACCGCGATCATGCCGGTCCAGTCACCAGAAAGAAAATATCGATATTTTCGATTTTGCGCTCGATGACGAGGATATGCAGGAAATCAACTCGCTTGATCTAGGCTACAGCGAGATCATCGACCATACCGATCCGCTGACCGTGCGGATCCTGAACACATACCATATTCATGAATAAGGAGGATCAGAACATGAAAGACGCTATTCAGACATCACAGCAGATCTGGAACGCGATGCATGAGGAAAACAGAAAGGATCTGGAAACATACATCATGCCGGACGCGTGGTTCGTCCATATGGGCATTACGGCCGATCGGGACGAGGAAATCGATATCATCGAAAAACGCGGTATCGTGTACGATACGATCGATATCGAAAAACAGGACGTGAACACGGTCGGTCTGGTCACATTCGTTTATTCGAAAATGAAACTGACTGCCATAGTCAACGGCCAGACCGTGACCAATCCCTTTGTCGTGACCGAAGCGTATATCGAGGACGAAGGAAAGCTTCGCCTGGCATCCATGTCGTATACAAGGATCAATTATTAATAAGCAAAGAAAAGAGGAGAAGAAAATGAGAAAAGATTTTGAGCCGAAACCGTGGTTCTTTCCATTACCTGTGCTTATCGTCGCAACGTACGATGAAAACGGGAATGCGGACGCAATGAATGCGGCCTGGGGCGGACTGTATGAATCCGATCAGGTCGAGCTGTGCCTGAGCGCAGGCCATAAGACCACAAAAAACATTTTGTCCCAGAAAGCGTTTACGATCAGCTTCGCAACCGGAAAATATGTCGAAGCATGCGATTATGTCGGGCTGGAATCAGGCAATAACGTACCGAACAAGCTCGAAAAGTCTGGTTTCACAACGCAGAAAAGCGATGCGGTCAATGCGCCCGTCATCCAGGAACTGCCGATGTGCCTGGAATGCACATTGATCCGGCAGACCGAAGAAGGCAATATCATTGGCAGGATCGAAAAGATCAGCGTGGATGAATCGTATATTGGCGAAAACGGGATCGATGTGGAAAAAATGGAATTCATTTCGTTCGACCCGATCCACAATGTCTACCGTGTCGTGAAGCAGGCTGTCGGAAAAGCCTTTGCGGATGGCGCAAAGCTGAAATAAAAAAGAAAAGGAGAAAATTATGGAAACCGTTACATTGAACAATGGCGTAAAAATGCCGAAAGCCGGATTCGGCGTATTCCAGGTCAAGGATCAGGAGGAGTGCACAAGATCGGTACTGGATGCGATCGACGCAGGCTATCGTCTGATCGATACGGCCCAGTCCTACGGCAACGAGGAAGCGGTCGGAAAAGCGATCGCGCAGACAAGCGTTCCCCGAGAGGAACTGTTCCTTACCACAAAAGTATGGATCTCGAACTACGGCTATGAAAAGGCAAAACAGTCCGTGCTGGATTCGCTGGAAAAAATGGGACTCGACTACATTGATCTCGTGCTGCTGCATCAGCCATTCAAAGATTACTATGGGGCGTATCGTGCCCTTGAAGATCTTTACAAAGAAGGAAAGATCCGCGCGATCGGCGTATCCAATTTTTATCCAGACCGTCTGGTCGACCTTTGCCTGGATGCAGAAATCGTTCCGGCAGTAAACCAGATCGAGGTCAACGTGTTCCATCAGCAGATCGAAGCGCAGAAATGGAATGAAAAATATGGAGTGCAGGTCGAAGCGTGGGCGCCGTTTGCGGAAGGAAGAAACAATATGTTCTCCAATCCGGTCCTGCAGGAGATCGGGGATCAGTATCATAAGAGCATCGCGCAGGTCATCCTCCGCTGGCTCGTTCAAAGAAATATCGTCCCTCTGGCCAAGTCAGTGAAAAAAGAGCGGATGGAACAGAATATCGATATTTTCGATTTTGAATTATCCGGCGAAGATATGAAGAAGATCGAAGCGCTTGACGAAAAAACCAGTTCCTTCTTCTCTCACTATGATCCGGCGACGGTAGAAATGATCTGCGGGTTCAAACGATGAAAGCGCTACTTATCAACGGAAGCCCGCATCCTAACGGATGCACTTTCACAGCTCTTTCTCTTGTGAAAGAACAGCTTGAAAAGGAAGGGATCGAAACCGAGATCGTCCAGATCGGAACAAAAGATATCCGTGGCTGTATCGGATGCCGCAAATGCGCGACACTCGGACACTGCATTTTTTCGGACATTGTCAACGAGATCGCGCCGAAGCTCATGGAAGCCGATGGCGTCATCGGATCGCCCGTTTATTTTGCGGGAATGAATGGGACCCTCGTATCGTTCATGGATCGTCTGTTCTATTCGACAGGCGACAAGCGGATGAAGGTAGGTGCAGCCGTTGTCAGCTCGCGAAGAGCCGGTTCGGTCCAGACCTTCAATGCGATCAACAGCTATTTCACCATTTCGCAAATGCCGATCGCATCAAGCCGGTATTGGAATGAAGTGCACGGGTATACGAAAGAAGATGTCATGAAAGATGAAGAAGGTGTGCAGACCATGCGGATCTTAGGTAAGAACATGGCATTTTTGATGAAAGCGATCGAAACCCAGAAAGAAAAAGAAGGACTTCCGGAAGAAGAAGTTCCGATCCACACACATTTTATGAAGTAAGGGAAGCAAAGCGAAGAGCTTCCCTTTTTGAAAGGAATTCTCATGATCACTTCAAACAGCACGATACGAGATATCAAAAATATGAAAGAGTTCGCCGGTTTTGGAAATTTATTATTTCCGATGCCTGATCGTCACCGTGATCCGCTCACGCTTGATCAGATGGAACGGCTGCTGCCTTACCATTCGCACATACACACAAAAACGACGATCGAAGTGCTCGAAACACTCAAAGAAGAAGTCGGTCAGGGAAAGAAGATCTTTTATCCGATTTATACGGAAGAAGAAATGAGGCAGGATCCCGAAAAGCGAAATACCGGTCTGTTTTTCTTTCGAGGAAAAGTCGATGAACCCTTCGCGATCGTGAATGCCGGAGGAGGCTTTCAATATGTCGGCGCGATCCATGAAAGCTTTCCGCACTGCATGGAAATTGCCAGAAGAGGATACAACGCGTTTGCGCTCATCTATCGTCCAAACGCATACGAAGCTTGCGAAGATCTTGCCAGAGCGATCGCTTTTATTTTCGATCATCATGAACAGCTTCAGGTCAGCACAATGTGCTATTCGCTTTGGGGAGGGTCGGCCGGGGCCCGCATGGCTGCGTGGCTTGGATCCTATGGTACCAAAGAATTCGGCGAAAAGCCGTATCCGAAAGCTGGAACGATCGTCATGCAGTATACAGGACTTTCTGAATGGACCCGCAACGATCCGCCAACTTTTGTGATCGTAGGAGATCATGATTATATTGCGGATTGGAGGATCATGAAACGTCGCATCGATCATTTGAAACAAGCAGGAATCGATACGAGCTTTCGCGTCGTTTCGGGACTGGAACACGGTTTCGGGATCGGAATGGGAACAAAAGCGCAGGGATGGATCGATGAAGCGATCGACTTCTGGCAGGAACAGATGAAAAAGGAAAAGTAAGATGGAAAAAGAAAGATTGAGAGCTTTCACAGATGCGGTCCTTGCGATCATCATGACCATCCTTGTCCTGGAGCTGAAAAACCTGAAGTTTTGTCGTGGCAGGGATTCTGGGCCTTACGCCTGAACTACTTCGCCTATTCGCTGTCATTTTTCTGGATCGGCTTGCTCTTGTACAACCACCACAACGCATTTGCCACGATCTGAACTGTCAATAAAGCTTGTGTATTCTGGACGATCGTCATGCTGTTTTTCATGTCGCTCTTTCCGTACGCGATAAGTATCGTGGCCTCGCATTTTTCCAATAAGAGCGCGCAGGTTTTTTACGGGATCATCATGCTTGGGGAAGTGTTGTCCAACATGGCGTTGACAAACGCGATCCGAAAAGAAAATCCGGAATTTTCGTTCCGGCTCCTTTACGAAGTCAACGATCCTGTCGCTGCCACGGATGTGCTTTTCAAGATCGCTGTGATCATTTTATCAACTATAGGCAAGAAGACTCCCACCTCTATAGGTGGGAGATGAATTGCGAAGCTCAGTTTTTCTGTGGATAAAGGCCTAAAAATGCAGTATAATAAAGTCAAGGAAAGCAAGGAGGAAACGATTTGCCGAACAAAGCCTATAAATTCAGACTCTATCCAACGCCGGCACAGAAGATCCTCCTTGCAAAGACATTCGGCTGTGTCCGGCTCGTCTACAACCACTGGCTCGATCGAAAGATCAGCCAATACAAAGAAGACCAGACGACCTTGAGCTATACTTCCTGTGCCAAAGAACTGACCGTACTGAAGAAAACAGAAGAGTACGCCTTCCTGAAGGAAGTCGACAGCATTTCTCTGCAGCAGTCGCTCCGCCATCTGGATCAGGCATTCAAGAACTTCTTCAATCAGCCGAAAAAAGGATTTCCACGATTCAAATCCAAAAGAAACAGAAAGAACAGCTATTCGACCGTATGCGTCAATCAGAACATCCTCCTGTCCGAGGGCTATTTGAAACTGCCGAAGATCGGACAGGTCAAGGTGAAGCAGCATCGAGAGATTCCTGCTTCTTATGTTCTCAAGTCGGTGACTGTAAGCCAGAGCCCGAGCGGAAAGTATCATGCAAGCCTTTCGTTCGAGTACGAAAACCAAGTACCGGAAAGAAGGCCGCAGACTTTCCTTGGACTCGACTTCTCGATGAACGGACTGTACAAAGACAGCGAAGGAAACGAAGCAGAGTATCCAAAGTATTACAGAAAATGGGAAAAGAAACTGAAACGGGAACAGCGAAAACTGTCGCACATGCAGATAGGCTCGAGAAACTGGGAAAAACAGCGGATCAAGGTCGCAAAGCTGTATGAGAAGGTTGCCAATCAAAGAAAGGATTTTCTGCATAAGCGATCAAGAGAAATCGTCAATGCGTATGACTGCGTCTGCATAGAAGATCTGGATATGAAGACGATGGCAAGGTCGCTGCATTTTGGCAAATCGGTCCATGACAACGGATGGGGCATGTTCACCACTTTCCTGAAGTACAAACTGGAAGAAGAAGGAAAACAGCTGATCCGGATCGACAAATGGTTTCCTTCGAGTCAGACCTGCTCTGTATGCGGGTATAAAAACCCGGAAACAAAAGATCTCGGCATGCGGGAATGGGATTGTCCGAACTGCAAAAGCCATCACGATCGGGACCTCAATGCCGCGATCAATACTCGCTTATGCTGGAGTCAATAGACTGCTCGAACGAGAACCGACTGTTCGCTTTTTAAGCGAAAGGAAGCCCCCACCTCTTCAGGTGGGGGAGGATGTCACCACCAATGATCGGATCGCCAACCTATGTATGGCTTTTGCAGGCGCTTTGCAGTTTCACGCCTTTCGGAAAGTGAAAAGTCTAGGGATGACCTCGTTGGCATGTACTGGAAATTACAGGGCTATGGCTGAATCATTGGTGATGGGGGGTGCAGACGCGAAAGAAAGCGTATTTGATCCGATCAAGAGTTTATCTGCTGATCCTTGGCTTGTTTTTTGCCGGTGTATGTTTCAGTGTGCTGGTCCAGTATGGAATAGGGTGCTATACGATCTGGATCGGATGCGGTATATTGCTGTGGATGAGTTTTTAGAAGGAGAAATCTAAAATGGACGATAGATCAATAGAATTTCAACTTGCAGACAAGTCTGATCTTGAATCGATCAAAACCATGTATAAAGAAATTGTTGAGAATATGAATACGCAAGGGATCAATATTTGGGATGGTATTTATCCTTGCGAATTTTTTGCCGAAGATATGAACAACGATCGACTTTATGTTCTGAAAACGAAAGATGAGATCTTATGGGCATTTGCTTTATGTAAAAGCAGTTCGGGAGAACACGCAGTGGAATGGAAAGAACCACATGCCAAAGCGATCTATCTTGACCGTCTAGGGGTGAACGTGAAGTACTCTAGAGCCGGGATCGGCCGTTTAATGCTTGAAAAAGCGAGAGAAATCGCACGATCTAACGATGCCAAATATTTACGGCTTTTTGTGGTCGATACAAACGAGCCGGCAATTCGGCTTTATGAAAAAAAGAATTTCACTAAGGCGAAAGGCATATATGAAGAACGATTCGAGGACGGCTTTTGCCTGCAGGAATTCGGCTATGAAATAGAATTATGAGTTTTTAAGAGGGGATAATGATGAATACATCAGAAACATTTAGCTTGCTGTTCAACAAAAACCAGAACACCGCCTATAAGGCGCTAAAGATCTTACAGGAAGAAAGCGAACATACCAATCAAGTTTATCCTTTTCTGGATACAATGATCGATATGCTCGACAGCGGTCATTCCTATATTCGGACAAGAGCTTTGATATTGATTGCCTGCAATGCCAAATGGGACAGAGAAAATAAGATCGATAAAATAATTGATCAGTATCTCGGTCATATAACGGATGAAAAACCGATCACGGCCAGGCAATGCATCAAGCAGCTGCCGATGCTGGCAAGATATAAACCCGAATTGAAAGAAAAAATTCTTTTCGCGCTTCATAGTGCAGACGTTGATCGTTATGATGAAAGCATGCGGGCTTTGATTGTTAAAGATATTCAAAAAGCGGTAAAAGAAATCCAAAAATGAAATCTCATCAAGAAAGCAATTTCCATTAGTTTTCAGGAAATTGTTTTTTTATATTTCTAATTTCATTTTCAAGATTTTGCAGGAACTTTCCTGCATGCAGCCCATCCATCTGCGTATGATGAAACTGAAACGAAATCGTTAAAAAGGCATGATCGTTTTCCGTACGATATTTTCCCCAGATCAGAAACGGATTGTTGAAGATCCCGCTGTTCATGCCTACGGCACCATCGATTTCCACGTTCACGATTGCAGAAGTGCCGATGACCATATAATCGTTCGATAGATCATGATCCATACACATATTTGAAACTTCTTTTGTATAGCGCAAATAATCCGCATTGAATCGTTTCAGATCCTTCGTAAAGGGAATATCGCAGGAGCTGACCTCTTCTTTTCTGTTCAGGACGATCGTATTGACAGCCAGTTTATCGTATTGGATCAGCCGGTCAGCCACCGGCAGCAAATAAAATTCTTTTATAGAAAAAGCTGCTTTTCCAATGCAGTAATCAAGAAGCATATTGAGCTTCAAACCATATTTCCTGTTTATTTGAATGAGAGGTGTGATATCGAATGTTTTGAAGAAGGTTACCATTGGATTTGGTGCGCTCATCCAGTATTCAAATGCTTTTGCTCTTGTTGTTTGTTTCGGATCGATTTCTTTTGAACTCATATTTTTTCCTTTCCTTTCTCTTTTCGCCTTGAAGGCAATATGAAACGCTGGGTCGGATAGCCAAACTCGATCAAAAGATCGTTTTCGATAAAACCAAGCTGTTTCAGTTCCTTTCGATATCCTGTATCGGCAGGATCTTTTTTGCGAAATGTCGTAATGCTGATGTCCTCATTTGGACAATAAAGATCCTGCAAAGTTTCGATAAATAATTTTTGGATTCCGCAGTTTCGGTATTGAGGATGGATTGCGATAAATTCGATATGATACGGATTCATGGAGAATGCGAACGCGCCAATGATCATGTCTTCCTCTTTCAGGATAAGCGCTTGTTTTTTTTCGATAAATCGTCTCAATTGCTCCTCATACCTTGTTTCATTAAGCATCGGATATCCGTCCACGACCAAATGAAGCAGTTTCATCCAAAAAGGTATATCCGACATTTTTGCAGTATGTATATCGTTTTTTGTCCATTGGCGATTTCTTTGTTTTTTATCACAAATGAAACGGTATTGTAATGGATAGTATTTATGCAGACGACGAAATTGTGCCGGGGATTTCTTGTACATTAACTTGAATATCGCAGTAAATGATTGCTGGCTCTCATATCCGGACTTCAATGCGATTTCAAGGATCGGCTCTTTTGAAAAAACAAGAAGTTTTGCGGCTTCTGTCAGCTGTCTACGCCGAATATACGTGTGGATCGTGATGCCAAATTGATGAGTAAACTGCCGATGGATGTAGTATTTTGAATAATGATGTACGTCAGCAATCGAATCAAGATCGATCTTTTCATTCAAATGGTCTTCGATATAATTAATGATTTCCTGCATTTCTACTTCTTCCTTTCCATAAAAGGATATCAGAAAAAAGTTTTCGGTTTTTTAGGATTCTTGCGCTATTTCATTTTTTCGGTCAGGATGATCAAACACGAAAACAAAATAAGGTATTTTATCCTTGAGGTGATGAAAATGAATATCGTATTATGGGCTGATCTTCAGTGTCCGTTTTGTTATACGGGAGAAACAAATTTGAAGCACGCCATTGAAGAACTGGGAATTCAAGATAAAGTGAAAATGGACATCAAAGCGTATGAGATCCATGATGACTCCATGGGCAACGGCATTCTTCCTATGAAGGAAGTGTTTATAGAAAAACACGGAATGAGTGACAAAGAAGCTGAACAGACAATAGAGGGAATCAATGAAATGGGTCGCAATGAAGCCGGACTCGATCTCAACTTCGGAAATGTAAGGGAATCCAATGATCACGATGCGCACAGAGTATACAAAATGGCAAGGGAGCGCGGATGTGGCGAGCAAGTAAGAAACGCTCTTTTCGAAGCGTATTTCGGCCAAGATCTTGTACTTCATGATCGCAATGTCCTTTTGGATATCGCGCAAAAAAATGGGCTCGATCGCGATGAAGTCAAACAAATGCTTGAAAGCAATCTCTACAACATCGAAGTCGAAAACGATCAAATGGAAGCGGACGCGATCAGGATCGAATCTGTGCCATGCTTTTTCATTGATCTGGAAAAGATCCCCGAACATATCACAAAAGAAGCGTTCATGGAAATCCTGAAAAAACATATGTAGGATCATTCATTTCAGGCGTCTTTCTTGATCGGTACTAAATACCGGGTCGTAGAGTGAAAGCATAGAAGGAGGTATTCTATGAAACAACTATACCAATACAAAACACCGGAAGAAATCAAAAGAGAAAGCGAAGGATATGCCAATCCGTTCGGGCTCGTGTATGATGGAGCCATTACAGAAAACGTAGAAGGCGAAATGCAGATTCACCCTATTTCATATGATTTGAATGGCTTGAAGATCGCAGCCAACTTATATACTCCGAAAGGTTATGATCCAAAGAATGGAAAGACATGGCCTGCTATCGTTGTCGCACATCCAAATGGCGGAGTCAAAGAACAAGTTGCCGGATTATACGGACAAAAATTAGCCGAAGACGGATTCATTGCTCTTGTTTTTGATGCGGCATATCAAGGTGCCAGCGAAGGAATACCAAGAAGCACCGACAAACCGGCAAACCGGATCGAAGACATTCACCGCGCCGCTGATGTCCTGCTTACAGTACCGGGCGTTGATCCCAATCGTTTGGGCGTGCTTGGAATTTGCGGAGGCGGAGGATATACCGCAAAAGCGATCCAGACCGATAAACGATTCAAGGCTGCGTGCACATTGTCGTTGTTCAATTCGGGAATCGTTCGCCGCAACGGATTTTTAGACAGTCAGATCGATACGATCCAGGAACGTTTGCAGCAGGCAAGCGACGCAAGAACGAAAGAGTCGCAGGGAGAAGTCATCCTGACGCCGAATATGTGCGATCTTCCGGCAGAAGAAGCGGATAAATTGCCGTATGATCTGTATCGGGAAGGATACTATTATTACGGAAAAGACTATGCGCATAAAGGTTCGACATTCAGCTATACATTGAGCAGCCTGCTTGATCTGATGAGCTTTGATGCAAGAGACAATGCGGATCTGATCAGCATTCCTTTACTGATGATCGCAGGAAAAGCGGCCGATAAGATGAACGCGTTCTTTGAGGAAAAATTGAAATAGAATATTCTATGTATGGAGATCTGGGAAATCAGATCTCTTTTTTGATGTTTTTCGGTCAATTCCATGATCGTTTTGATTTCTCTCATTTCTTTAATTCGCCAAACAGTTCATCGAGATCATTATATCCTTTGATGGAGGGGTCGTTTGCGATCCTTTCTGCTTCCATTAACGCAGCGATCGTTTCCTTATTAGGCTGTACGAGTTTTATTTGGAACGGAATTCCTCCTTCACGAAGCGATTGACGAACAAAAATGTTGAATGCAGTAGATAAATTCATACCGAGCTCGGCAAACAAAGTCTCAGCTTGTTCTTTCAGCTTGGTATCCATACGGATACTGATATTTGTAGTATTTGCAGGCATATTATCAATCTCCTTATCTTTCAATCACACTATATATGATTTGCACGAAAAAATTTAAATAATCCAAAAATGGAAGTAGACCACAAACAAAAATCAGCGATAATTTATCGCTGATTTTGTTTTGATCATAAATGTTTAATTTTTTTAAGAAAAAGCTGTTCAGCAGCACCAATCGCAGATGCGGCATGTTTTATTTTTGCGGTTTTGAGATAATCGGCTTTTTTATCGAAACGATCATACGGTTTTGTTTTCTCCCTCAGCTTTTCCAGATCATGCCCGATATATTCGCTTAACGGTCCGCCAATCAAAATTTCCGTATCGAAGGCCATGCGCAAATTCGAGGACAATAAAGCAAGAGAATCCAGATACTCATACCACGCCCCGGCTTCTTCTGTGTTTTCTGAAAACGCCTTTTCCATAAAAGAGGCCAGCGGTACATTTTGATCTTTCATCAACGCAGTAAGCGAACAATACGCATCTGCACAACCTCGTTTTCCGCAATAGCACGACTTTCCGTTTGGATATAAGATCATATGTCCGAATTCTCCGGCCCGGCAATCATCGCCTTGGACGATTTTTCCTTGCGATACAAGCGTACCTCCAACCGTACGTCCCAAATAAAGAAAGGTCAGGTTCTCGTTTGCCAAAGGACGCTCCGCTAAAAGAGCCGCGTTCGCATCGTTTTCGAACAGAAGTTCCATATCAAAACAGTGTTCGAAACCCGTGAGAGAATAATTTTCCAAATTTAATGCGTGAGATCTCGACAAAACCTTATCCTCTTTTTGAATGATGCCGGGAAGCGCAATGCCGCAGCCAAGCAGAGGAGGATATTCGCTAATATCCTTTAAAAAGTTTTTCGTTTCATTTGCAATCTTTTCCAGATCGACGCTGGATCCGGAAAAAGAAAAGGATAATTTTTTTTGCGCGAGAATTTCTCCCTGCAGATCGATCAGGACCATCTGGACCGTAGAACGGGTAATAGAAAGGCCCAGAGAGCTAGCGTAAGCAGGGTTTAGCCGGATCGCTGTCGCTTTGCGCCCTCCGGTCGAATCCATTTCACCGGCAGATTCCAAAATATTCGCGCCAAACATCTCGTTGACAGCTGAAAATATGGTCGGCATGCTGATCGAAAGAGCCTGCCCCAGCTCAGCTTTCGTCGCATAAGGATGTGTATATAAGTATTGAGCAATTCGTGATTGTACAGATTGAGTCGTTTTAGCAGCCATGTTTATTAAATCTCTTTTCTAAAGGTCTTGTTAAAACTAGTATATCACGCAAAAGCAATCCTTATGAAAAAACTTGAAACTTCATTTACGGCATTTGATAAGATTCGATATACTGATCGACTTCTTCGAGTGTCGGCATGGAACGCAAAGCCCCGATCCTTGTCGTCACGATCGAAGCCGCCGCATTGGCATGCGTCAGCATATCCTCAAGCAATCCTTCATCGAACTCTTCGAAATCATGATCGCACAAGTACGACAGGCATACGCCGCAAAACGTATCTCCTGCTCCGGTCGTATCGCACGTATTGCGGTTCAGGAACGCATCCTTGTACACCATATGTCCATTGCAGTAAACACGCGCACCTTTGGGTCCCGAAGTCACCAGGATCATCTTGATGTCGTAATGATCTTTTAAATAGCGCACTCCCTCTTCGAACGTTTCCGTTTCGGTCATGAACTTCAGCTCCTCGTCCTCGATCTTGAGAAAATCGCAAAGCGAGCATCCGACCTTCATTTGTTTTTTCGCCTCTTCCAGATCGTTCCATAATGGCGGACGAAGGTTGGGATCGAAAGAAATGATCGCCTTGTTCTGTTTTGCGATCTCGATCGCTTTTTTCGTTGCCTGACGAACGCCTTCATGCGTCATGCTCAACGTTCCGAAATGGAAGATCTTCGAGTTTTCGATCACGGCCGGATCGATCTCGCTTTCTTCAAGCATCATATCGGCACCCGGGTTGCGGTAGAAGGCAAAGTCGCGGTCGCCCGTTTCATCGAATTTCACGAACGCAAGCGTCGTGCGGTACGTATCGGATACGATCAGACCTTTCGTATCGATCCCGATTTCTTCGATGACGGTTTTCAATTCGTTTCCGAACAAGTCGTTTCCCACTTTTCCGATGAACGCGGTTTTCTTTCCGCCCTTGTTCAGCATGGCAAGCACGTTGCAGGGCGCGCCTCCCGGATTGGCTTCGAACGTGTTCGTGTCTTTCTGCGCGAAATCGATCAGCAGTTCTCCTAAAGCTGTTACATCTGTTGTTTTCATTGATATTTTTCCTTTCTTTTATACTTGTTCTTTTGTTTTGCGGGCAGCCAGTTCGACAAGGATCTGATTGTACTGTTTCCGATTGAGCTTATAAAAGAACAGAACGGCTGCCGTGATGATCCAGAACAGAGCCGGGATCAAACTGAAAGACGAACGCAGGATTGAAAGGACCGCTTCATTTTGAGGCTGGTTGGCCACATACCCGAACTGGCCAAGCATCAAGGCAAGGGCAGAAGTCCCAAGAGCCATGCCGATCTTGTTTCCAAGCGAAATAAACGCGTATTGAAATCCATCGTTTCTGATTCCCGTTTTCCACTCTCCGTATTCGACACAATCCGGAATGATGGCGTAAATGGCCGTGTTGAATCCTGAAAAGAAAAATTGCGACAGCGCAGCCAGACCGAAGAATGTGATCGGATCACTCTTTGCGTTGAACAAATACAGCAAAGCCAAGAAGATTCCGGTGCATAACGCGAACAATGCAGCCGAACGACCTTTGTTCTCGAGCTTTTTGAATACGGGCTGGAAACACCATGCGCCGATGATACTTGGAACGATCGTGACCAGAGCGTAGATCGTATAAAGGGAAGCATCGTTTTCGACATACGTAAAATAATAGAGAATATCCGCATTGCGCCCGTACAAAGTAAATCCGAACAAGATCTGACCTGCTAAAGCAAGCAGATACGGTCTGTTTTTGCGAATCGCATTCAGCTGCATCAAAAGAGGCAATCGGCCTTGCGAAGAAGGAACATGTACTCTTTCTTTTGTGTTAAAAAAGCAGAACAGCAGGCAAAACGTAAAGATGGTGCCATAAAGGATCGCGACACACAAATACCCTGTGGAAGCGGAAGTTCTGGAAAACAACGTGAGCAGCGGAACGGTAATGATATTGATGATCCCGATCGCAATCATTGCCATAACAGAGCGGGAAGTATTCAGAGATGCTCTTTCTTCCATGTTTTGTGTCATCGCTCCGCATAATGTTCCATATGGGATATTTACGCAAGTATATCCTAAAACAAGCAGGCAGTAAGTGATGGCCATATAGATGATCTTTAAGTTTTGCGGCCATTCTGGATGGGCCCAGAATGTAAGGATCAAGATGAGTGCGGTCGCCGGCGCTGCGACAAGCAGCCATGGACGATAGCGACCAAAACGGGTCTGTGTTTTGTCGCTCAGCGATCCGATGAGCGGATCATTGACGGCATCCCAGAAGCGGGAAAAAAGCATCAGGCCGGATACGGCTGTCATACCGATTCCGAACACATCGGTATAGAAGATCATCAGAAAATTGCTAACGAACATCCAGCTGAAATTGCATCCCGCATCTCCTAAGCCGTAGGCGAATTTATTGAGCCGGGAAAGAACGCCAGGTCTTGGCACGGCGTTCTTTTCTTTTAAAGCATCAGGCTGATTTTCAAATGAAAGTTCCGGATTAGGCAAAGCATTCGTTTCCATACATTTTTCTCCTTTGTCCTGTTTTCAACGCTTTCTATTTTTGCACGTCGATGATAACTTTCATTGTCGTTTCGCGATGATCGTCAATGTATTGGTAAGCATCTAAATATTGTTCAAAAGGAAATTGTTTTGAAATAAGCGGTCTGAGCTGCACTTTTCCTTCGTCAACAAGCTGTATAGCATCTACGTAATCATCATGACGATACATCATCGTGCTTTTGAGATTGAGCTCGTGATCGTTTGCGACCGCAAGATCGATGTTTGCCATTTTGGCGAATACCGCAACAAGAACGATCACGCTTCCTTTGCGGGCATGACTGATCGCCTGACCCATCGTAATGTCGTTTCCTGCGCAATCGTAGATCACATCGGCTTTATCGGGACCGAAGGTATCCACGAGCGCTTTGCCGAAATCATTCGTGCGCGTATTTACACAAACGTCAATGCCGCATTCTTTCGCTTTTTCCAAACGCAGATCGCTTACATCGGTGATCATGATTTTTCGGGCTCCCATTCCTTTGGCACTTTGAGCAACCAGATTTCCGATCGGTCCTGCTCCGATCACGACCACGTCAAGTCCGCGGATATCTCCCATTTGTTTTACGGCATGAACGGCCACAGCCAGCGGTTCGATCATCGCAGCTTCTTCGAAAGACATGCTTTGCGGGACCGGAGTGACATATTTTTCATCGCATACAAAATATTCGCTTGCGGTTCCCGTCGTCTGGAAACCCATGACTTTCAGTTCTTCGCATAAATTGTACTTTCCATGCCGGCATGGATGGCAGTGTCCGCAAGTGACCTGAGGTTCGATCGTTACTTTCTGGCCCGGTTTCAGATCTTTGACTTCATTGCCGACTTCGACAATTTCTCCGGAAACTTCGTGTCCTTGAGTGACTGGGTAAGACGTAAAAGGATGTTCGCCATGATAAACATGGATGTCTGATCCGCAGATCCCGATGTTTTCGATACGGATCTTCACGTCATGAGAATTTACTTCCGGCACAGGGACTTCCTGAAAGATAATTTTTCCTGGTTCTGTCATTACTTGTTGTTTCATTTTTGTTCTCCTCTTTTATTAAAAACTTTACTTAAGTTGATTTCATTGTAATGCAAACGCTTCCATATGTAAAGAGCTTATGTAAAATATTTTATATAAGTGACAACGCCCGTTTAAAAAGGATTAACATATCGTGGGTCCTTGGCATGGTAAACTAAATCAAAGGAGCAAAAAGATGACGATTAAGCAGCGGTTATTCTGGTCGAATATTTTCATGATCCTCATTCCTGCGGCGACAGCTCTTTTAGTAGGCGCGGATGTATCGGAGTTTTTCTGATCGCGCTGCTGCACGGAACAGGAATCGAAATTCGTGATCTGGACGAATTTGAAGTATTATGCACAGCAATCACTTCGGAAATAGAAGAAAAACTGGAACAAACAGAAAGTCTTTCGAATATGAAAACGATCCTGGATCAAAATGAAATGAGCCTGCAAATTGTTTCGGACGGCAGGACCATTTACGGATCAGGACAAATGGAAGCGGACAGCGCTATGATCGAAGCGGTCAGGATGCTTGATCATGAAGCGACGATTTATCATGACGATACGATGCTTTACGCAAAAAGGATCGAGGCAGGGAACCGCAACTATATCATTTATCTGGCAGGCGTTTCAAAAGCTGTTCCTTCTTCTCTTGATCTGAAATCGATCATTGCCGGAGCGATCTTTATCGTTTTCGTTCTGATCGTATTTTCGGTTTTTCTTACAAACAGGATCTTGATCCGATTTGTCTGGGAAAAAATCGACCAGCCTCTCGATCTGCTTTCTCAAGGTGTTCATGAGCTCAGGGACGGCAACCTTGATTACCGGATCAACTATGAGAAGTCGGATGAATTTATGCCGGTATGTAGGGATTTTAATGAAATGGCTCGTCATCTCAAAGAACTTGTGGAACGGCAGCAGTATCAGGAAAAAAGCCGGAAAGAGCTGATTGCCGGCATTTCCCATGACATTCGATCGCCCCTTACATCCATACTCGCTTATGTGGAAGGGCTGCTGGATGGTGTCGCTCGTACGCCACAGGCACAGGAAAAATATCTGGAAACGATCAAGGCCAAAGCCCAGGATCTCGATCATATCGTGGCGCAGCTTTTCCTTTTTTCCAAAATGGAGCTTCGCGAATATCAGGATCAGAAGCGTATCCTGCGCCTGGACCAGCTGCTCCAGGAAACGGTCATGAGCGTTCGCGAAGAGTATGGTCGGAAAGGTCTTGTGATCCATCTTGATACGGAGCCGGTTCTATGGAATGCAGATCCCATACAAGTCAGGCGTATTTTGATCAATTTGTTAGACAACAGTGTAAAATACAAACACAAACAGCAAGGACAAGTATGGATCACATTGCGTAAACAGAAAAAGGTATATGCTGGCAAATTGAAGATGACGGGCCGGGTGTAGAATATGAAGCGCTGAGTCATCTGTTCGACCTTTTTTATCGTGCCGATCCATCACGACACGATTCTCATCAAAGCAGCGGGCTCGGACTGGCAATTTTAAAAAAAGCATGCGAACAAATGAACGGAAAAGTCAAAGCGGTTCCCAGCCAGCATGGAGGTCTGATGATTCAGATCGATCTTATGAAGGAGGATGTATATGAACAGGATCCTGATTATCGAGGATGATAAAGCGATCGCGGAAATTGAACGGGATTATCTGGAAATCGATCAGTTTGAGGTAGAGATCGCATCCAGCGGGACTGTCGGACTTCAAATGGCCATGCAAGAGTGGTTTGATCTGATTTTGCTGGATATCATGCTTCCCGAAATGGATGGATTCTCGTTATGTCGGGAACTTAGAAAAGTACTGGATATATCGATCCTGATGGTGACGGCAAGACAGGAAGATATCGATAAGATCCGCGGGCTCGGCTTGGCGCCGACGATTATATAGAAAAGCCTTTTTCTCCAAGTGTTCTTGTCGCGAAGGTGAAAGCCAACCTTGCACAGTATCGTCGGCTTGCCGGACTGCATCATTTGTCTTCGAAAATTGTTTTAGGGCCGATCACGCTCTATACCGACACACGCAGGGTTTTTTCAACGGGTATGAAATCGAACTGAAGAACAGAGAATATGAACTGCTTTCTTTTTTGATGCATCATATGGATATCGTGTTTGACCGGGAAACTTTATATGAAAAAGTGTGGGGGATGGAAGCCATCGGAGACAATGCCACAGTGACAGTGCATATCAACCGCCTGCGTGAAAAGATCGAAGAGGATCCAGCCCATCCGCGATATATCGAAACGGTATGGGGCGCAGGATATCGTTTTACCGGAATGTGATCACTCAGTTTATGTTTTGTTTATTTTTGTTTTCTGTGCGGTTTAGATTTTAAAGATATCCTTGTGTCGTCAAGATGGAGGAAATCAAGATGTCGATACATAAAAAAGAAGAAATAAACAAAGATTTGCTTTCACGATCGGTCAAAGAGATCGTTTGGAAAAATGTCTGGACCTTGTTCAATGTGTTGAATTTTGTGATCGCGATCCTTTTATTCATCGCGAAAGCCTATACGAACATGCTTTTTATCGTGATCATCGTGATCAATATTTTGATCAGCATCGTTCAGGAAATCAAAGCGAAAAAAATGGTTGACGAGCTTTCCTTGCTCAATCGTCCCCAAGTCACCATATTGAAAGAAGGAAAGGAAATTCAAATGGATGCGCAGGATCTGGTCAAAAATGAAGAAATGGTGCTCAAAAGCGGATATCAGATCTGCGCAGACGCCATCCTTTCCGAAGGAATGATC
Source organism: Erysipelotrichaceae bacterium OPF54 (assembly GCA_022834735.1). Taxonomy (GTDB): domain Bacteria; phylum Bacillota_I; class Bacilli_A; order Erysipelotrichales; family Erysipelotrichaceae; genus Dubosiella. The sequence goes on along the minus strand of BQKD01000001.1, from coordinate 1,695,723 downwards.
GAAGTGAATGAGTCGCTTCTGACCGGAGAAAGCGATTCGATCGTAAAAGAAAAAGGGGACCGGCTGTTTTCAGGAAGTTTCGTGATTGCAGGAACCGGTCTGGCAAAAGTCACACATGCCGGCAGCGAAAGTTATATCGGAAAACTGGCTGCAGTCGTTAAATGTGAAAAAGACAGTGAAAGCGAACTTCGCTCTTCGATGCAGAAAGTGACCCGGCTGACAAGCTGGCTGATCGTTCCGGTAGGAGTTGTCCTGTTCGTAGAAGCTTTTGTTCTGCGTCAAGTTTCTTTTTCCGCTTCGATCGTTGCCATGTCGGCCGCCTTGCTCGGAATGCTCCCAAAAGGGCTTGTTCTTTTGATTTCCGTATCTTTGGCCAACGGAGTGATCCGTTTATCAAAAAAGAAGATCCTCGTGCAGGATATGAATGCTCTGGAAACACTTGCACATGTCGATGTGTTATGTGTCGACAAGACCGGGACGCTGACAGACGGCAACTTGAAAGTGCGGGATATTCAATTTTTGAATGGGAAGGAAAAAGCAAAATCGAACATTTGCTCGATCTTTATGTCAGCATGAGCACAGACAACAATGCGACGATGGATGCGCTCAGGACGACCTGTCCTTATGAGCCATGCGAGCAAGTGACCGCAAGGATTCCGTTTTCTTCGAAACGAAAATGGAGCGCCGTTTGTTTAAATGAGATCGGCACTCTTTATCTGGGCGCTCCCGAACGCTTCTTTTCAATACTGCCTTTAAACATACGCACCGCAATGGAGCAGGGATTTCGTGTGGTCGTTTTCGGATACAGTGAAAAGACATGGGATGAAAACGAACAGCTTCCGGACGGTATCGTGCCGTTATGTGTGATCCTGTTCGAAGATCGGATCCGCGCGTATGTGCCGCAAACGTTAGCTTTTTTCGAAAAAGAAAAAGTCAACGTAAAGGTGATTTCAGGAGATCATATCCGCACTGTGTGCGCGATCGCGAAAAAGGCAGGATTAAAAGGCTGGAAAAAAGCGATCGATCTTTCGAAACTGGAAGGATCGGTCGATTATGCTGATCTTTGCCAGCAATACGATGTGTTTGCACGAGTGACGCCACGTCAAAAACAAAAGCTCGTACTTGCGCTTCAAAAAGAAGGTCATCGTGTGGCGATGACCGGAGATGGGGTCAATGATCTTCTTGCGCTGAAAACCGCAGACTGCTCGATTGCGGTGGCGCAGGGAAGCGATGCAGCCAGACAAATTTCCCAGATCGTTCTGCTGGAAAGCGATTTTACGAATCTGCGTGATGTCGTCAAAGAAGGAAGAAAGGTCGTGCACAATGTGACACGGACAGCAGGCGTATTTTTTATCAAAACGATCTATTCGATCCTTTTATCGATATTTTGCGTGATCGGAAATTTCGGATTTCCGTTTATTCCAATTCAGATCACGCTGATCGATGCGGCCATGGAAGCTTATCCTTCGTTCCTTACGATTTTCGAAAATGATATTCGACCGATCCGAAATCGTTTTTTGGATACTGCCATACGGAATGCCTTGCCTTTTTCGATCAGCGCTCTAGTAATGATGGGCGTTGTTGCTCTATTGCCTTTTTCAATACAGGAGCAGCACACGATGATGTATACCTTGCTTATCCTTACGACGATGGCGGCAGTGATAAAAAGCTGTGTCCCGTTTACGAAAATGCGTCTCTTCATTTGTGTGACGATGATCATCGGAACGTTTGCTGCATTGTGGCTGTTTCCAGCCTTGCTGGACATTACGGCCTTATCAGGTACGCAGATCATATGGGTGCTTCTTATTTTCTGTGGCGGAACAGTTGTTCTTTATGGCTGGTTTCATTTTAAAGGAGGGATCGAATATGGAATATAATATTCTGGATTTCATTCAGTGTTATATACGGAGCGAATGGCTGGATCGATGCATGGTCTGGATCACACAATTAGGAAACGGCGGGATGATATGGATCTTATGCACGATCCTTCTTCTTTTGATCCCGAAAACGAGAAAAGCCGGGATAGCCATGGCCATTGCGCTTGGAATCGAAGTGATCTGCTGCAACGGGATCCTCAAGCCGCTGGTGGCAAGGATCCGCCCTTGTGATCTTCGCCCGGAAACTGTCCTGCTGATCGCTCATCCTTCCGGCTATTCGTTTCCGTCAGGACATACGGCTTCTTCGTTTGCGGCAGCCTTTTCGCTTTGTTTTTCCAGAAATAAATTATGGATCCCTGCGATGGCCCTTGCCGCTCTGATCGGATTTTCCCGTTTATATTTATATGTGCATTTTCCAAGCGATGTGCTGGCAGGAATCGTACTTGGAGCATTGTGCGGATGGGCTGGTGCCTTTACCGCCAATCGATTATTTAGAAAGAAGTGAGATCAATGTGGCTGCTTTTTGCGTTTGGTTCCGCTTTTTTTGCGGGGATCACTTCCATATTGGCAAAATGCGGGATCAAAGATACCGATTCGACCGTCGCGACAGCGATACGAACGATCGTCGTGCTGGCTTTCGCGTGGATCATGGTCTTTATTTCAGGATCTCAGGTTCAGCTTATAAGCCTTGATGGAAAAACACTGCTGTTTCTGATCCTTTCCGGTCTTGCTACTGGTGCTTCCTGGCTTTGCTATTTCAGGGCACTGCAATTGGGCGATGTGAACCGGGTCGTTGCGATCGATAAATCGAGCACTGTATTAACGATCGTCCTGGCCTTTCTGTTTCTTGGAGAAACAGTGAACGGACAGAAGGGGATCGGTGTCGTACTGATCGGGTTAGGAACCTGGCTCATGCTCGAAAAGAAAAAGGAGCAGGGACAAGTCGCGCCCATGAAAAGCTGGATCTTCTACGCGCTTGGGTCGGCTGTGTTTGCAAGCCTGACCTCGATATTGGGAAAAGTCGGGATTTCGAATATCGATTCCAACTTGGGAACGGCCATACGGACGATCGTCATTCTGGTGTTCGCGTGGATCATGGTTTTCGTGACAAATAAACAGACAACGATTTCTTCGATCCCGAAAAACGAGCTTGGTTTTATCTGCCTGTCGGGTCTTGCGACCGGTGCTTCATGGCTTTGCTATTACAGGGCGCTGCAGGATGGTCTCGCAAGCGTTGTCGTTCCGATCGACAAGCTGAGCATAGTCATTACAATCGCTTTTTCCTATGTGGTCTTTCATGAAAAGCTTTCCAAACGATCAGCATTGGGACTTGCTCTGATTGTGATCGGGACCCTGGTCATGCTGATTTCCTGATGAGAAGCTGCTGTTTCCCCTAGAAAAATGTAATAGAGATACTTACTTTCCCTTAGAAAAGTGTGAAGTCATAGCGTATTTTCCCCTAGAAAAATGTAAAACATCTATACCTAAAGCAAATTTTATGATTTTCTTTACAAAAAGCTTCTTTAGGGCCTAAAAGGCTCTTTTTTTGCATGGACAATCCTTATGAAAAAGGCGTATTGTTATATCATATGAGGGAAGAGAGGGATCGATATGGAAACACAAATGGATATGACGCGAGGACCGATCGCTTCCCAGCTGCTTCGGTTCGCGTTTCCTGTCCTGCTTTCGGCGCTTTTATCACAAACCTACATTCTTGTAGATACTGTGATCGTGTCGCGCTATCTTGGAGAAAACGCGCTGGCCGCCATCACCAACTGTCAGAATCTTGCCTATTTTATCACGTCGTTCCTGTTCGGGATCGGTATGGGTGTTGCGGTCGTCATCTCGCAGGCATTCGGAGCGAAAAACTATGAGTGGATGCGCCGGGTCGAACATACGGCCATCGCTTTATGCGCGCTTTTTGCGATCGTGATGGGCTGTGTCGGGCTCTTCTTGAGCCCTGTTCTGATCCAGCTGATGCATACGCCAGTCGAAGTCGTTTCGCTTTCACAAACCTATTTGACCATTTATATCAGCCTGGCGGGCGGACAGCTTCTTTACAATATGGCAGGTCTTGGAATCGAAGAAGCAGTAGGAGATTCGAGAACTCCGCTTTATTTTCTGCTTGTATCCACATTGATCAATATAGGTCTTGATCTGCTGCTGATCGTCGGGATCCCGTGCGGTATTGCAGGAGCTGCCATTGCGACCGTGATCGCCCAATGGATCAGCGGAATCGGAATGCTCGTGTTCTTGATGCATACCAATGGAATGCAGAAAATCAGTTTAAGACAATGCCGGCTTCATAAAGATGCGCTGGTCGAGATCTTCCGGATGGGAATTCCGGGCGCGATCGAATCAAGTGCTGTTTCGCTTGCCAACGCAGTCGTTCAGGGTTTTGTTAATTCATTTGGCGCCATCACGATGGCAGCAACGGGCGCATTCGCATCGATCGAAGGGTTCGGCTTTTTACCGATCAATGCGTTTTGTGCTGCATTAGCCACGTTTACCGGACAAAACGTAGGGGCAGGCAATGAAAAACGGACCCATCAAGGCTGTCGCTTCGCATTGCTCACAATGGTTTTCATTTCATTGCTTATTGCCGTGATCCTGCGTTTAGGATGCCCGATCCTGATGACCATGTTCACATCCAATCCGGAAACGATCGCTCTTGCATTGCAGCGAGCAGACATTACGCTTTGGTTTTATCCGATCCTTGGGCTGACCCATTGCCTGGCAGCCATACTTCGAGGGGCCGGTCGTCCCATCATTCCGATGATGGCCTATTTAGGAAGCTGGGGAATCATTCGTGTCCTGATTCTCATGATCGTGCTTCCGCGCTATCATGAGTTCGCAGTGTTATGCTGGGTGTATCCGATCACATGGACGATCAGCACATTGTTCCTACTAGGATATTATCGTTTCGTACGCTGGTTTCCTGCGATTCCGGATACGATTCCTGAGCCGGAAATGCTATGAGAAGATTCCGGAAAAATATGAATGCTATTCAGCTAAAAGGTTTTCCTTTAGGAAGGCTTTCTCACGAAAAGAGAAGGCCTTCTTTTTTTGGATAGGAGATGACTCTTAATGTTCCCTTTCAGTAAATCGATATTCTGTCACATAAATCCTTTCAAGTTCGATCATCCCCGGCAAAACAAAAAGGCAAAGGAATCATGTTGACTCTCCTCTTAGGGCAAAGACTATACTACATAGCAGCATGGAGAATTTCTATATTGTCGATCGGTATAAAACAGATTCTTATAATGGATGTAATCAAGATAGAGATTTGAAATGCATGACAATATATCAGAATTATAAAACGAATCGGGAGGTAAAAATGAGGCAGGAACAGATCGAAAAATTTGAAAATATCATTAAGAAAGAGTATTCCAATATATCTGGTATAGCTGTATTAAAAGATGGAAACTGCGTTTATGAAAACTATTTCAACGGTTGTACGAAGGCGAGCCGCTTCCATGTATATTCAGTAACGAAAAGCATTGTTTCTATACTGCTTGGGATCGCTTTGGATAAAGGGTGTCTAAACAGTGTTGAGCAGAAGGTATTGGATTTCTATCCTGAATATACGATCAAACGCGGCGAATAAACGATACAGAACATCACGATAAAAGATATGCTGACAATGACTACACCATACAAGTATCTATTCAATCCATATATAAGATATTTCAAAAGTATGGACTGGGTTAAATTTTCGCTTGATCAGCTAGGAGGCAGAGGGAAAATCGGAAAGTTCCGTTATGCGCCAATGATCGGGCCCGATATTTTGTCAGGGATCCTTGTAAAAGCAACCGGACAATCGGTATTGGATTTCGCAAAAGAAAATCTGTTTGCCCCATTAGGCATTACTGTTGAAAAAAGTCTGATTTTTCAAAGTAAGGAAGAACAAATAGAATTTTCGAGATCGACCGATATGAGCGGATGGGTCGCCGATCCGGCAGGCATCAACACGGCAGGCTGGGGACTTACGCTTTCGCCAATGGATATGGCAAAGATCGGACAGTTGCTTTTGTGCAAAGGTATCTGGAACGGAAAACGCATTGTGTCCGAAAAATGGGTCATGGAAAGCACTTCGGAGCACAGCCGATGGAAACGGCGAGATCTGCCATACAGTTATCTGTGGTGGGTGAGTGCGTACGATAAGGGATATGCCGCAATGGGCGATGGAGGAAATATTATTTATGTAAGTCCCGAAAAGAACATGGTCGTTGCGATCACATCATTGTTTCACCCAAGACCAAAAGACAGGATCGAGTTGATCAGGAACTATGTTGAGCCGATCTTCGAAACAAAATCTGATCCAAACGCTCTTTCGCAAATAGGATACGCTTCATCGATCAAATGATCGAGAGGCTCTTTTCTTCCATTGTCTTTCCATGCGATATAGAGATTGTACAGCATGCCAACATACGCGATCAGCGGATTGTTCAGAGCCGGTTTCTTTTCCGGATTCCAGATCTGCAGGGCGATCGAAGTGAGCTCGTTCAAAAACAGGATCCCGAATCCGCATTCGATCAAACCGTCGATAAAATCGCGGTACTGATCGAAGTAGCACAAAGCATGAGCGACATGGGCACGATCGTAAAAGATCCCCGAATGATCTTTTCCGTTGGAATGGGTATGAACATAGTCATACAAAATATCTTGAATATAGGATGTGAGCACTTCTTCCTTGGAACTGTAATTGCGGTAAAATGTGATCCGGGATACTCCGGCTTTGACTGTTAGTTCCGAAATCGTGATCGAAGAAAACGGCTTTTCTTTGATCAGTTTCAATAAAGCCATTACGATACACTCTCTGGCAAATAAATTCCGTTTGTTGCGATTTTCCATACTGTAACAAAATGATTCCTTTCTGTTACAGTATGCCACGGTATCGTTGAAAATCAAGGTTGGTATTGTTACAATTTGTAACGTTGAAGAAAAGAGGACAAAATATACGTTGTGCAGTAGTAACAGATACAAACAGCGGATTTACGCGTGAAGACGCAAAAGGATACGGCATCGAGCTGATCCCTATGCCCGTCATTATCGACGACCAGACCCATTACGAAGGGGTCGATATTGACGAAACGCAGTTTTATGAATGGCAGAAAGAAGGACGCAGGATCACGACATCCCAGCCAGCACCCGGCAATGTGATGAAGATGTGGGATGATCTGCTCGCCCAGGGATATGAGGCCATCATTCATATTCCGATGACTTCGGGATTGAGCAATTCCTGCCAGACGGCCATGATGCTTGCCGAAGACTATGACGGGAAAGTCATCGTGATCGACGATCACCGCATTTCCATTCCTTTGCAGGAATCGGTCCTGAAAGCCAGAAAACTGGCAGATGAGGGAATAGATCCGGAAACTATCAAAAAAACACTGGAAGAAGACGGATTGCGATCATCCATCTATATTTCTGTAAATACGCTCAAATATCTGAAAAGAGGCGGACGCATCACTCCTGCTGTCGCTTTGATCGGTTCGGTGCTCGGGATCAAACCGATCCTGACCATCCAGGGAGAAAAACTCGATACCTTTTCCAAAGCGCGAAGCATGAAAAAATGCAGGACGATCATGATCGACGCGCTGAAAAAAGACTATAAAGAACGCTTCTCCAATTATGAATGGAACGATCTTTGTGTCGGCGCAGCCGGAACCGGATTGTCGCAAGAAGAAATCGAAGCATGGATTAATATGCTTCAGAAAGAGTTTCCGGAAACGACCGTACGGTATTCGCCGCTCTCTCTTAGCATCGGTACTCATACGGGACCGGGAGCGATCGGTTGTGCGATTTGCGTCAAATAGAAAGAATCAGATCGATCTTTACAGGTGCGATGAGAAGATCATCGCGCTTTTTGTGTGAAAATAAGAATTTTATTGAAAAAACAAAATTCGTTTCCTTATAATGTTGCTATGAAAAAAGAACAATATGATCAAAAATCAACAGATCGCATCTTCGGGCGTTTTCTGCAGGTCCATAGAAAAGAAAAAGGATGGAGCCTGGAAAATGTCGGATCCCATCTGCATATGTCGTATTCGACCGTTCGCCGCATAGAAAACGGGGAACTGCTTCCTGCTCGCGAACAAAGAAATCGAATCGCACAGCTGTTCGGATATGAACAGTTTCTCGACCGGTTCGACTGGGATCAATGGAAAGAAGAACTTAGGGAACTGCGCCATTTACATGTACATGATCCCGTAGCTATGTTAGAAAGGCTGGATGCTTTTTTATCACGCAAAAATCTCAATGCTTCTTATTTCTTTGCGGTATTCGAACTGCTCAAGCTTTATCGTCTTGTTTACGAAACGCCGGTCCGAAAAATGATGTGGAACAAAGAAAAACGAAAGAAGATCTTCAAGGAAATCGAGCGGATCGAAATACTCCAGGATCTGTTTTCCGATATCCACCAAAGCTTGTACGAGGAACTGATCGGAGTGGCAAACTATGAAAGCCGGCACTTTGAGATCGCCTGTTATCATTTGGAAAAAGCGATACGCTATGATGATACATCGTATATCGCATGCTCTCGCCTGATCGACCTGTATATGATCACGGGATATGATGGTCTTGCCCGGCAGTTGATCGATCGTGCAAAAGAACTCGTTTTCAAAGAAGCATCCGCTACACAGTTTTTACAGATCGCCTTTCTTGAAACGATCCTGCAGGCAAGAAACGGCGAATACGAACAAGCCCGAAATCAGTTTTTGCGCATACAAAAAGAAGCCGGACACATAGGCAATGTCATTAAGTTAGGCGATTTTCGCCTCAGGAAGACTCTCTTATGAGAATAGAGGGTCTTCTTTTTTTCGAGTTTTTTTGTTCAGATGATCTTCGAAATTTCGCAAAAAAACACTTGACAAGCTTTTTCGATGCTTAATTTCATAATCCGAAGGAATTGTAGGAGGTATTTTTTATGAAATCTTATAATTCCTTATGCACTATCCGCCGTCAGTTCGAATCCGCTGTTCAATCCGTTGTCGATGATATCGCCTGTTATTCGTCAGACCCCATTGCCGACTTTTCCAGAAACCGCAAGCTCCCTGCCCGCATCCTCATTCCGTTGATCATCCAGATGGGTTCCGCTTCTTTGCCGACCGAACTTGCCAACTTCTTTGATGATCCTAAATTCTCTGTCACCGCTTCTGCTTTCTGCCAGCAGCGCAGCAAGCTGGATCCCGAAGCTTTTCTGCATATCCTTCATCTCATGTCTTTTTCCCGTTCTCCTTCTTTGCTTAAAGGATATCATGTATTAGCCATGGATGGATCGGATGTCAATATCCCTTTTGACCCTGATGATGAAGAGACCTTATGCCAGACCGGCTCGGCACGTCCGTTCTCCCAGCTTCATCTCAACGCCCTCTATGATTGTCTCAACGATCTCTTCCTGGATGTTTCGATCGACTCGTCCCGCAAGACGGGCGAATGTGCCGCTCTGAAAAGGCTGATCCGTGATCATCGGTATCCGGCCGGATCGATCATCTGTGCCGACCGGGGATTTGAAAACTATGAGCTGTTCGCTTTCTGTATGGAGAACGGCCAGAAGTTTGTGATCCGCTGCAAGGATATCCGATCGAACGGTATTCTTTCTACTTTTGAGCTGCCGGATAGCGAATTTGATCAGAAGATCAAACGGATCCTGACAAGAAAACAGACCAATGAAGTGAAAGAACATCCTGAGCTGTACAAATATTTTGCATGGAATATCAATTTCGAATATATGCCAAAAGGCGGAGCCGAAGAATATCCAATTGAATTCCGGGTCGTCAGGATCGAGGTGAAAAAAGGAGAATACGAGTGCCTGATAACGAACCTGCCGCCAGAGAAGTTCTCTCTCGATGATCTGAAAGAGCTGTATCATCTGCGGTGGAACGAAGAAGTGGGATTCCGAAAGCTGAAATACACGATCGGGATGCTTGATTTTCATTCGAAGAAAAGAAAATTCATCCGCCAGGAAATCTATGGTGCACTGATCCTCCATAATCTGGCCGCGCTGATGATCCATGCGGTGCCGATCGAACAGAAGAAAGAGAGGAAGTACGAATATAAAGCCAATTTCAGCATAGGAACGACAAACATCAAAAAGTTCCTGAAAAGAAAGATCGGAGCCAGGGAGCTGGAAGAAAGGATCAAAAAAGGTCTGATCCCAATCAGACCAGACCGCTGTTACAAACGGAATATGAGAGCGCAGCGAGTACATGCATTCCAGCATAGACCGGCATAACAGCCACTTAAAAACAGTGATATTTTACATCACAAATGGGACAAATAGCAATTTTTTTAAGAAGAAAAAATTGTCTTTTCGTCGTGCACCGGAAAAAAAGAAAGCTCCGGGTCTCATTTGACCTGAAGCTTAACTTAATAAGGATATCATGCGTTAAGTTCGATGATCCATCTAACTTAATGACATTGGACACATAGGTTGTGATTTTCTGAAATCTGCTTGTCTTGAAGAACTTACCTGCGCCGCCAGCCTTGCGCAAGATCCGCTCAATACGATCGTTTACGCAAAATACGCCATTGAACAAAATGGAAATCGTGTCGATCTTTCCATGTACTATCATCTTCTGCTTGCCTACTTTCGGATCGGGGATCTTTCTGCCTTGAAGGAATGGTGCGAAAAAGCGCCGACAAAACAGTGGTCATCTTTGCGCTGGTTCATCCAAGGCATCAAAGCATGGAGCTGCAATGATTACGAAACAGCTCGGGAAAGCTTCCATGTTTTGTATTCGGAAGCCATGCTGAACAAAGAAATGGACTGGGTGGATTTTTTTCTTTCGATCCGGATCGAACTGGAGGAATATTTCGGTAAAACCGAAAACGCTCTTGTGCTTTTGAAGGAGCAGATGGCCCTGCATTCCAAAAAACAGAAGTTAGAAAGAACGTGAGATTAGGGAAAAATTATTGAAAATTTTGGATATCGCATCCTTTCAGGATTTTCGGTACAGTGAAAGCACAACAGAAACCAGAAAGGAACAAAGCGATGAAAACAATATACAAAAACAATCGTAAACTTTTAGCGGGCGTATTCTGCCTGGTCCTGGTCTTTGCGATGCTCGAGCTTGGAAAAGCATATTTGATGGGAGAACTGCTCGGTCTGAACATGGAAACAAAAAAGCTTGTCAGCCTGATCGTGCTGACGATCGTTTTCCTGCTCGTTTATACGCTCACTGATTCAGGAAAGCAGCTGGCCATCACCAGACTCGAAAACACGATCCGTTTTGATCTGCAGAAGCGCTGCATACAGGCCCTTCTTCAGGAAGATCCTGCCTCTTTTTTTCGCAAGGATTCCAGCATGCTCATCAACGAGCTGACCAACAAGATCAATGAAATTGTCGAGAAGTACATCCATTCCCGGATCCAGATGCTCGGCCTTGTCGTATCCTTTATTTCCGGCAGCGTCTATATTGGGGTGTTGTGCTGGCCCATCCTGTTGTTTCTGTATATTCTTGCCGGCATGTGTCTGTTCGGCAATCGTTTTTTCTTCGAACCGCTTCAAAAGCGCCAGAAAGAACTGCTCGTTCAAAAAGAAAAATGGATCCAATCGATCAAAAATTTCTACAGCAATTTCATGTTCATCAAAAATGAACACTATGAAAAAACGTACTGTGATCTGCTGATGTCTGGAAGCGAAAAGCTTCATGAAGCATACAATAAGGCAGACAGCCTGCTCATGGTCAGTGATACGATCAATAACGGATTTGGCCAGTATATGTTTTTAGGAACGATCGGGATCGGCGCGCTCTTCGTCCATTTTAAGTTACTGACAGTTCCTCTTGTGCTTGCCATCATGCAGGTCACCAATATGGTCGTCAATCCGATCTTTCAGTTTGCCACATTCAGGAACCGTATCGAATCGAGCCGGTTCCTTGTGAAAGACATGGAACAAATAATCCAGGAAATCAATGCCCACGCTCAACATGAAACAACACAAATTTCGCGATTGGATACGATTTCTTTCGAACATCTTGATTTTGCCTACTTGCCGGATCATTTGATCCTGAAGGATCTGGATCTGGAATTCAAGCGAGGAGACAAATATCTGATTGTCGGAGAGAGCGGGCAGGGAAAGTCAACGTTATTGAAACTCATGCTCAAACAGATTACAGATCGAAATGTACTTGTCAATAATATTCCGCTTTCCTCGATCACGTATTCCTCGTATTTTTCTCATATTGCCTACGTATCCCAGTCGTTCGCGCTTTTCCCCTTATCTCTTAGGGAAAATATTGCGCTTGGCCGAAAAGCGGATATCAATGAAGTTCTTGAACATGTCGGACTTCATGATCTGATATCAAGAAAGGAAGAAGTGTTCGAAAGCGATCTGATCGCTTTGAGCGGAGGACAGATGCAGCGCATCATGCTGGCAAGAGCACTTGCTTCGAACAAGAGCTGGCTCGTACTGGACGAAGCGTTTTCTGCCGTCGATGAAGCGACACGGAAACGTCTCGAAAGATCGCTGCTCGAGCAAAAGGAGAAAACGATCATTGCGATATCGCATAAGACCGATCCGCTCACCGCAGCAATGTACGATACGATCCTGCTGGTAGAAAACAGAACGGTCCGCCCGATATCGCTGGAAGAATATATTTCCCGAAACAGTTAAAGATCCCTTGCGAAAGAGATCTTTTTTCATTGATGCTCAAAAGCAAATGAATCGGACCGTTTGTTTTCCGCTGTGCCGAACACACCTTTGCGGCGCATCACAAAATACACGCTCACACAGATCGTTGCCGACAGCAGGGAACCTAACGGAGAAGTCAGTCCCATCGGAAACAAAGTGTCCGGAAACAGCTTCGATGTGAAATAGGCGCCCGGAACACGTACCAGCACGATCGAAACGACATTGTGCAGGAACGAGATCATCGAATAGCCGTACGCCGTGAAATACCCGCCAAATCCAAAGGAAATGGAAGCAAACACGCAGTCTGCCACATAAGCCCGTAAATATTGGGTTCCGAAACGGATGACTTCCGGATCATGAGTGAACAGGGAAACGATCGGACCGGACAGGAACTGGCATAAGATCGTGAAAAACAATCCGAAACTCAAACCGATCAGACATCCGTATTTCAAAGTCTCGAACGCCCGTCTATGCTGACCGATCCCGACACATTGCGCGCAGATCGCAGAAATCGAAGAAAGCATGCTCGAAGGAACGAGGAAGAAAAAGCCGATCACTTTTTCCACGACACCGACGGTTGCCGCAATTTCCACCCCTCTGGCATTGGCAATAATTGTGATAATGATGAATGAAATCTGGATCAGTCCGTCCTGCAGACAGATCGGCATTCCGATCTTTACGATCGAACGGATCGTTTTCCTGTCAAGAAACAGATCTTTTCGTTCGATATGGATCAGTTTGCGTCTGCCAATCACGATCAAGGCAAACAGAACGCTGCACGCCTGGGAAAGGACCGTTCCGCACGCCGCGCCAGCCGAACGCATTCCGAACACTCCGATAAATAAAAAGTCCAGCATGATATTGAGCACGCACGCAACCGCGACAAAGACAAGCGGACTTTTCGAATCGCCCAGTCCCCGAAATATGGAACTGATCACATTGTAGGCCATGATAAAAGGCAGTCCCGCAAAACAGATCATCAAATACCAGCGGGTTTCTTCGATCGCTTCGACCGGAGTCAGCATGATCGCAACGATCGAATCGATCTGCCAGAGCAGCAGCCCGGTAGCTGCGAGCCCGGCCAGCACGAACAGCACGATCGAATTGCCGATCACTTTCTGCTGTTCTTTCAAACTGCCAAGACCCACGGCCCGTCCGATCATGACCGTCGTGCCCATGCCCAGCCCGATGATCATGACCGTCAGCATATGCATGACCTGGCTGCCGATCGATACGCCCGAAAGCGATGCGGCACCGTTGAACTGTCCGACAATGAACAGGTCGGCCATGCCGTACAATGTCTGCAGCAGATTTGCCAGCAGAAACGGAATCGAAAACAATACGATATTTTTGAATGCATTTCCCTGGGTCAGTGTTCTTTCCATCCTGAATTCCTCCTTTATCTGTCTGTACAATAAAGGAAAAAGTCAAAGAATCAAAACGGAAAAAAGTGCTCCTGTCAGCACTTTCTTTCATGGTCAATATAGGAAAGAAGCTGTTCGAGCGCTTCGGACCGTCCTTCTTTTTTCACAAGAAGGATCTGATGTTCATACAAACCATGTCCTAATCCGGTCTGGATGAGCTCGTTATCAAACGATCCTTTCGGCAAGATCGCAAACCCGCGCCCCAGACCCAAAAGGAACAGCTGTTTCGGATATTCTTCCACGACGATCGTATCAGTAAACGAGGTCCCGAACTGCTTTTCAAGCTCGTCGCGGCTCTGGTCCACATATTCGGCCGCCTTCGTGATCAAAGGAGCATTGGCAATCACGTTTTCGATCGTTTCATGCCGGGAAAGCAGCGTCTGCGAACAAACAAGACAGACCGGAATTTCTTCGATCATCACAGTCGCAAGCCGGTCAAGATACGGTTTGTAGAAGTTGAGAAGATCGGGCGCGAGTATGGCATCGATACGGTCGCCCAGCAAATTGTCCAGAAGAATTTCCGGCTTTTGAAATGTATAGAACATGGAAATTTCGGGATGAGACCGTTCGAAAGATTCGATGATCTGAAACCGGGGATAATCTGTCGTTACCACACCAAGATCGATCCGGTCCTGACGTTTCAGCGATCCGCAAAGTGTTTTGTATTGGCGAACGATTGGTTTCATTCCGGCAAGAAACTGTTCACCGGCCTCAGTCAGGCATAGTGTTCTTCCATCTCGGTCGAACAGACGAACGCCCAGATCGTTTTCGAGCGTCGCAATATATTTGCTCATCGTCGTCTGCGCAATGTGGCATCGTGCAGCCGCATGCGTGAAATTTTTCTGTTCGGCAGCCGCAAAGAAGTAATGTATTTTGTCCAGATCCATCCATAATCCCACCTTCCAGTTTTATTTAATATTAGCATATATTGTGTTTTCGATTTCATCTTATCCGGCTTTGATTTAGAGTTTCGGAACATTCACTATGCATGCGGTAAATAGTGTGATTCTTAATAAGTATTGTACTATTAATCCGCTTTTTTTTATGATGAGTCCGTCAAAAGGATGGAAGGTGAAAGTATGAAAAGACCGACACTGATTTGTCATATGATGCAGTCAATCAACGGAAAGATCGCAGGAAATTTTTACGAAGCCGAGATGATCCCTCATGGAGGCACGCTTTACAAAAAAATTTCCGAACAATTCGATGCTGATGCGATCCTGTACGGACGCATTACGGCCGAAGAGCTGGCCGGCAATTCCTTGAAACTTGTGCCGGGAATTGCGCAGAAACCCGTTTATCATGGAAAGAAGGCGGACCATTATGTCGTTGTGCTCGATCCGCACGCCAGACTGGCCTGGAACAAGCGTTCGCTGCACGCTGCCCGGTTAAAGGATAAAGGCGTGATCACAGTCGTATCGACACAGACTGAAGACGCGTATCTGCGCGGGCTCGAAGAGCTGGGCATTTCCTATATTGTCAGTAACGATATGGGCAAGACATTGTATATTCTGTATGAAACGTTCGGGATCGGAAAACTGCTTGTCCAGGGAGGCGGCATCATCAACGCCTCGCTGATCGAACAAGGCGTGATCGATGAAATTTCGCTGGTGATCGTTCCTGTTATCGCGCTTGATCAGGCACAAACGTGTTTTATCGAAGCGAAAGGATACAGCCCAAAAGAAAGTCTTGAAACGTTTTCCCAAGTTCACGCGCAAACGTTTGATGACGGAATCGTCTGGCTGCATTATGAAAAGTAAAAGGAGAACTATAATATGGAATCATTCGTATATCAATATCCGATGAAAGTTTATTTTGGAAAGGGAAGCGCCATGAACGCTTTGGAAGACTATAAAGATCAGATGGGAAAAAAAGTCATGCTCACATACGGCGGAGGAAGCATCAAACGCAACGGCGTATATGAACAGCTGAAAGGAAAGCTGGAAGAACTCGGAAAAGAAGTCATCGATTTTTCAGGAATCAAATCCAATCCGACCTATGACAAGGTGCAGGAAGGCGCCAAACTTGCAAGAGAGGAACAGATCGATTTTATCTTAGCAGTTGGCGGAGGAAGCGTTATCGACTGCTCGAAGATCATTTCGGCCCAGGCCAAACTGGACAAAGACATTTGGGACAACCAGTGGATCGATCATCAGATCGCGCCGCAGGGAATTATGATGGGAGCGATCGTGACTGCCAGCGGAACAGGAGCCGAAATGAACAACGGAGCTGTCATCACGTATGAAGAAAAGAACTGGAAAGGGCCGATTGCCGGAACTTTCGCAACATTCTCGGTACTTGATCCCGATTATACGATGAGCGTTCCGGCCTCTCAGGTCATGTCGGGCGCGTTCGATACCCTCAGCCATGCGATGGAAACATATATAGGTAATTCCGATCAGGACAATGTATCTGATGACTTGTGTCTTGCGATCATGAAAAACACGGTCACGAACATGCGTCGGCTCATCAGAAACATCGACGACGAGCAGGCCCGCAGCAATCTGATGTGGGATTCGGCCATGGCAGAAAACGGAATCCTCAAGCTTGGACGTAAAACCGATTTCCAGTGCCATATGATCGAACATCAGCTTGGCGCCTATACCGACTGCAATCACGGACAAGGTCTTGCGGTCATCCAGCCCGTATATTACGCGCACATCTTAAAAGATGCGCCGGAAAAATTTGAAAAGATAGCAAAGGAAGTATTCGGAAAACAGACGGCGGAAGAAGGACTGCAAGCCTACCGCGATTTTGTCAAGGAGTGCGGTCTGGCCTCGAAGATGTCCGACCTGCGATCGGATGTGGAGATCACGCCGGAACTGCTTCGCAAAGTTGCGGATTCGACAATGATCATGCAGTCGAATCCGCGCACGCTCGACGCCGACGAGATCTATGAAATTTTGATGGAATGCATGGAAGGGAAATAAGATGAGACAGCAGAAACTTGGAAAAGACAGGAAAGTGTCTGCAATCGGGCTTGGCTGCATGGGGATGACCCACGCCTACGGCAAGCCGGCAGACCGGAATGAAATGATCAAACTGATCCGTGAAGCTGTGAAGCTGGGATGCAATTTTTTTGACACCGCAGAGTGCTATATCGCTCATAACGAAGACGGGACAATTGAGTACAATGAAGATCTGGTCGGAGAGGCTCTTGAACCCTATCGTGATCAGGTGGTGATCGCGACCAAATTCGGAGTAACGCATGAAGATCGCACGATCGTTACGGATGCGCGTCCGGAAACGATCCGAAAATCGATCGAGGGCAGTTTGAAACGGCTTCGTATCGATCATATCGATCTGTATTATCTGCACCGTATCGATCCGAAAGTGCCGGTCGAAGAAGTGGCTCAAGTCATGAAAGAGCTCATGGAAGAAGGAAAGATCACGTACTGGGGTATTTCGGAAGCGGATGAAGATTCGATCCGCAGAGCGCACGCGATCTGCCCGATCACGGCTGTGCAGAATCGTTATTCGATGATGTACCGGGACTATGAAGATCTTTTCCCGGTCCTGAAAGAGCTGAACATTTCTCTGGTCGCGTTTTCGCCGCTTGCCAACGGCATTTTATCGCAGGCGTATTCTCCTGACAGCAAATTCGATGCGAAAGACGATTGCCGTGCTGTCATGCCGCAATATCAGAAGGAAGCGTTCGATCAGAACAAGCAGTTGTTCGATACGATCCGTAAGATCGCGGACGAAAAAGGATGCACGCCGGCTCAGCTTTCTCTGGCTTGGATGATTAACAAAGAAGATTTCATCATTCCGATCCCGGGAACGACAAAAATGCACCGATTAAAAGAAAATTTGGAAGCGGGAAATATCGAGCTGACCAAAGAAGAAGTGGAACGGATCGATCACGCGCTTGACACGCTGCCGATGTCAGGACTTTTCGGAAGAAAGTAAGAAAATGAAAAAGAGAGGGATGAAGGCAGGCTGTTTCGTTCTGACCATGCTGCTTGCCGGATGCGTCTGCCATGAAAACGCGCCCGGCCAGGCAGTTCAGGATACAGAATAAAATGCCAATAATTCGGCTGTGGTGTATTTTTCCTGGCCCGAAAGCGAGGAAGATACAAGTTCATCGGCAAGCATCGTGAGGAGTATATCGCGCAGATCATTGCCGATCAGACCCAAAGCGAAATGATCCCGATCGTGCCGGACAGCCGGATCGAGATCCTGCCATGGATCAATCAGCAGGAAAACGAAGGAGCTTAGAGACCAGGGCCTTTTCATTTTGCAAGGACAAAGGAAGAAAGCTGCGGTACGATATAGAAAACGAATGAGGAGGTTCGTATGGTACTGGAAACCGAACGATTGTTTTTAAGAGAAATGAACGTAAACGATTTTGACGCACTCTGCATGATCATGCAGGATGAAGAAACGATGACCGCGTATGAGGGAGTTTTCAGCGATCACGAAGTGCAGACATGGCTCGAAAACCAGCTGGCCCGCTATAAAAGGTGGAAATTTGGCTTGTGGGCCGTCGTCCTGAAAGAAAACGGCGAAATGATCGGACAGTGCGGTCTCACGATGCAGCCGTGGAACGGAAAAGAAGTGCTGGAAATCGGCTATTTGTTCAACAGAAAGTACTGGCATCAAGGTTTCGCGACCGAAGCGGCACGAGCCGTCAAACAATATGCCTTTGATGTGCTGAAAGCGTCCGAGGTGTGTTCGATCATCCGTGATACGAATACGGCATCGCAAAATGTAGCGGTCCGCAATGGAATGAAACCGGCCGATACGATGATCAAACACTATCGGGGCGTGGATATGCCTCACACTCGATATGTGGTCCGCAGTTGACAGGAACGGGAAAACGACTATAATGAACACTGTTCATATAAAAGGAGGGCAGAAAAATGAAAGCGAGCGTGACTTCAAAAGAAGAGATCCTGAAAACATGTTGTGCCCTGGCTGCTTCCCAGGGACTTGCCAGTGTAAACATGCGCTCTGTCGCAAAAAGATCCGGGATCGCTCTTGGCACGTTATACAACTATTTTGACAACAAGGATGAACTGCTGCTGGCCACGGTGGAACAGATCTGGAAAGACATTTTTCATACCGGAGATCCGCTTTCGGAAGATCTATCGTTTCCCGACTATGTCGCTTATTTGTTCGAAAGCATCCAAAAAGGGGCGCAGCAGTATCCCGGCTTTCTTTTTGCCCATTCCATGAGCATTGCCGGAGCGGAAAAAGAGAAGGCAAGAAGCATGATGGAAAACTGCTTCTGCCACATCCGGCAGGCGATGCTCCTGGTCCTGCAGAACGATCCCCGGGTTTCGGACAGTGCGTTTTCAGGAACATTCGATCCGTCCGGATTTATCGGTTTCGTGCTCGAGAACATGCTCATGCTGCTTATGCAGAAAGAAGAAAACTGCAGCATGCTGTGCGAGATCATCCGCAGGACATTATACGGCTTCGAATAAGCCATCCGTCGCAGGACGGTTTTCTTTTACAGGAATATGAACGCTGTTCACTAAGGAGGAATACGATGCAGGCAGCTTTTGAAACAGTATTCGACATTGTTTATCTGATCACGGTCGTTTCGTTAGGTATCGTGATGATCGTTCAGAGCAAAGGCCGGAAACAATATTTTCTTTATGGCCTCATGGCCGTTGTGCTAGGATGCGGAGACGCGTTCCATCTCGTTCCCAGAGCGATCGCGCTCTGCACGACCGGACTGGTAAACTATACCGTACCGCTCGGGATCGGAAAGATGATCACTTCGATCACCATGACTATATTTTACGTTCTGCTGTATTATGTATGGCGCATCCGCTATCATGTCAGCGAAAAACAAGGCCTGACCGCTAGCGTCTGGGCGATGGCGCTGCTGCGGATCGTGCTGTGTCTCATGCCGCAAAACGAATGGACAAGCCCCGTCGAACCGCTGGCGTGGGGAATTTACCGAAACATTCCGTTCCTGATCCTGGGCATCCTGCTGATCGTTTTGTTTTATCGCAGCGCGAAAGAAGCGCACGACAAACCGTTTCGCTCCTTATGGCTGGCGATCGTGATCAGCTTTGCGTGCTATATTCCGGTCGTTTTGTTCGCGCAGGCCGTTCCTGCTACAGGAATGCTCATGATCCCGAAAACCTGCGCGTATGTATGGATCGTCGTGATGGGATATGATGCCATGAAAAAGGGGAGGGGACCTCTTGAAAAATAAACCGTTCTTTTCCGTGAAAAAACGCACCCTGCTCGCTATTGCCGGATGCGTATGGCTCATTGCCGGTATCAATGTGATCCGGCTTGGCATCCTGTCATATAAGAAACTCTCCACTGTATCGGAGCTGTCTGTTCTGCTGACAGTTTGCGTGTTTATTGTGTTCGCAGCCATGTTCTTCAAAATGAGCATGAAACACAATAAGCGCATTCACGCATACAGGGAAGCGTATCGTCCTGTCTGGCACTTTTTCGATCTGAAGAGCTATATCATCATGGCGATCATGATGGGAGGCGGAATCTGGCTTCGCAATTCAGAACTGCTTCCGGATTTCTTCATTGCTGTGTTTTATACTGGACTTGGCGCGGCGCTGGCTTGTGCAGGCATCCTGTTCGGGATCCTGTATGGAACGTTTCCTAAAACAGGCGATCAAAATTAAAAAACCTGTTGTCGATCAACAGGCTTTTTTCATGCAAGGACTTTTTTAGATAGGCATTCATTACTTCATCTTTGCTCGAGGCAAAGAAAAGCTCTCTGAACTGCGGATAATCGATCGTTTTCAGGATCTCCATCATCGAATGGTGAGTGATCTGTTTTACCTCGACCAGGATCTTTATTATGCAGAAAACATTTTGAACGAATACGAAAAAGAAAAACGGAACAAAAAAAAGGAAAGAGCAGATGCTCTTTCCTGATTTCAGCGGGCAAACGTTTCAGCAAAGTTTGCGTAAGCCCCATATAAACCTGCGTCATTGAGAAACTGGCAGCGATCGATCTTCATGATATCCAAGAGATTAAGAGAAAAAGATGGAGTTAAGTATTCGATACGCGTGTTGATCTCATCAAGCAGTTTCGGCTGCATCGAAACTGCGCCGCCAATCAGAACAATGTCGGGATTCAGGATATATGCCAGATTATAAATTGCCATCGCAAGCGAGTCGTAGAAATCGCTGACCTTTTTCTGACAGAGCGCATCACCGTTTTCGGCTCTGTCGAAAATTTCCTTCCCGTCAATTTCTTCTTCGTCCAGCTCGGCATTGACCGCTTCGACCAGCGAACGGGTCGAAGCGTAACCGGAAAGGATCTCGTCTTCCGGCCGGTCAGTATGGATCCCGTTAATGAACATGAATCCGAATTCGCCTGCCATTTTCGCGTTGCCGGTATACAGTTTATCATTAATGATCACGCCGCCGCCAACGCCGGTACCAAGCGTTATGCAAACCATATTTTCATAGCCTTTGCCGTTTCCCAGAGCATGTTCGGCAATGGTCGCACAGTTGGCATCGTTCTCAACGGCCGCAGGCAGTCCGGTCCTTTCTTTAAAATAATCCCGGATGTTGAGCCCGTTAAATCCTTCGATGATATTTCCTGACAGGATCTGTCCGGTCCTGTTGTCCACAAAGCCAGGAGAGCTGATGGAAACACCGTCCACAGCATCCTGTTCCTTATATTCGTTCACGACACGGACCATTTCACCGAGAACATCCTTCCCGTTTTCCCGATTGGTCGCAAAGCGGCCGCGGCATTTGATCTTTCCGTTTTCGATCAATGCGTATTTTACCGAAGTGCCTCCGATATCAAAACAAACTACACGGTTCATATTTCTGCTCTCCTTCCTTTCTGAAACGATTATTCTTCTTCTGATTCCATTTTTACATTGGTCCGGTCAAGAGATTTGATGAACGGGAACCAGCATACCATCACGACAAGAAGCTCGATGATCTGGATCACGCCACCCTGCCAGGAGTTGGTAGCCAGCATGCCCGAAATAACGATCGGCGTCGTCCAGGGAACTGTGATCCCTGTCGTGAGCGGAACAAGACCCGCGCTCATCGCAAAGTAGACAATGATCACGTTGATCACAGGAGCAAGTACCCACGGAATGAAAATGGTCGGGTTCAGCACGATCGGCATACCGAAGATGACGGGTTCGTTGACATTGAAGATCCCTGCTGGAGCCGCCAGACGTCCGATCTGTTTGAGCTGCTTGCTTTTGCAGAAGAAGATCATCAGGATCACCGCGCCAAGCGTCATTCCCGAACCGCCGATACCGACCGTAAAGATCTCGATGAACTGTTTCGTGACAATGTTCGGGATCGGCTGACCAGCCTGGAACGCCGTCAGGTTTTCGAGAGTCAGCGTGTTCCAGATCGGGTCCAGCACCGAATTCACGATGATCTGGCCATGCAGACCAAAGAACCACAGGAACTGGATCGCCAGGATCGCGCAAAGCGTGGCGCCAAGACCTTTTCCAAGACTTACGAGCGGAGCCTGAACGATTTCGTAAATAAAATCATGCACGTTGCCCCACGGCGTAAACATGAAGCCGATACGGAACAGCAGGAAAACAGTCAACGTAATGACAGCCGGGATCAGCGCCGCAAATGATTTGGATACAGCAGGAGGTACCGACGACGGCATCTTGATCGTCCAGTTTTTCTTCGTGAAGAAGCAGTACAGGAACGATGCGAAATAGGCACCGATCATCGCCACGAACATGCCGCGTGCACCCAGACGGTCGATATTGAACACATTGCCGACGAGCAGCGAACCGCCGCTTTCCAGATCGACATTCATATCCATCGGCGTAACGAGCAGGAAAGCGGCCAGCGCGATCGCCGCACCGAAGATCGGATCGCATTCCTTGTCCTTCGAGTAGTAATAGCCGATACCAAGGCAAAGGAAGATGGCCGCGATCGACATGGTCGCTGTCGAAGCCGGCCCAAGCAAAGAGTTGAGCATGGCTGCGTTGTCGTCACCGATCAGGTTGGCAAGGAACGGGAAGTTGCCGATGATCAAAGTGATCGAACCGAAAATTGTCAGCGGGAACGCGAGCATGAACGCATCACGTAAAATTTCAAGAGGTTTGAAAGCCGCCAGCTTGGCACCAAACTCCAGCAAAGGATCAGTTAAACGGTCTAGTGATTTCATAAATTCTCCTCATTTCTTTTGTATTCCCAAACATAGGATCCTTTTTGTAAGGGGATACATCATTTACGATTAGATAATATACTAAATATATTTATATGTCTAGACATAAAATGAAAAAATGTATACTTAACCCATAGTTTGTAAAAATATGTTGAAAATAACCGGAATAAGAGGCAAAAAAGACAAAAAGAATGGAAAATTAAAGAAAATGAAAAAAATATGTCCACTTTTGTCCCGTTTATACGTATATAAGAGGTGAGGACTTTGATCCTCGGAAAGGAAAGGGCCATGAAACAGCAAATTAAAACCATCCAGGAGCATCCGGGCACGCTCGAGATCCGGCTGAACGATCCGGCAGCCTACGATGCCGCCATGATCGATCAGATCCGCAATGACGAGCTCTGCATAACGCCATCGGTACGTCATGACATGACCTTGTGTTATTCATTGGAAAACAAGGTGCCCCTCAGGCATTTTCTTGAACACTATACGTTCGCCCAGCAGGAAGGCTATGAGTTTCTGACCAGCCTGTTCGAAAAAGCGATCGCCGCCAACAGGACCAAGCCTGTTCTGCTCGACATCAACTACATTTATCTGTCAAGAAACGGGACCGGCGTATCTTTTGTCGTCATTCCGCTCAAGATGGACTTCTGGCTATACCAGAAAGAGGAAACAGGCGAATTTATCCGGCAGCTGCTCGATGTATTCAGGACCGAGACATCCTATGAGATAGCCGGCTATCTGCTGACCGTGCTCTCGTCGCAGGAATTCTCGCTTCCCAATCTTGTACTCGGACTCAAAGCCGTACGCAGAATGTATTATCCGCCAAAATGGTTTGAACGATTCCTGGCAAAAGAGCCGCCCGCCTTCTGCGCAGCCGAACAGGTAGGCGCCTATATTTGCGAAACAGTTCCGGAAGCGGAAAATGCAATGCCCGCCAGGGAAGACAAGATCATTCATACGCAGATCATCGGCGCCATACGGCAGGACAATCCGTATCTTCTTTCGGAAGACGGACAGCAGTACGATCTGCTCTTCGAGCAGATGACGGTCGGCCGGGCCATGTCCTGCGATATCCGGCTCGAACACGCCGATATCTCTCTCAAACACGCAAAGATCATCCAGAGCGAAGGCCGGTGCTATATTCAGGATCTGAAATCGAGCAACGGAACGTTTCTGAACGAAAAACGCGTGCAGCGCCGGATGCGTTTGAGAGAAGGCATGAAGGTCGTGTTTGCAGAACACACCTACACGTTCCATGAGTGAGCGTTTTGAAACCAGGAATCAGATCGCTCGTACCCTTCACAGCAAAACCGAACAAGTCCTCGACACCCGGACCGGACAGCCGTATGTCCGGAAAACTCTTCTTCAGCCTCAGGATCCGATCCTTCGTCATCAGTTTTTTCAGGAAATCGAAATCTTATCTTCTATGTTCTCGTCCAGCATTCCTCACATCATCGACGTTGAGGAAACCAACAGGACACTCAGCTTTATCGAACAGTATATTCCCGGCATCCCGCTCGATCAGTGGCTGCGCACAAAACCGGACAAAAAAACAAGACGCCGCATCGCGATGCAGCTCGTCGACACGATCAGCGCGCTGCATGAAAAAGGATGGCTGTACATCGATCATAAAAACGAGAACATCCTCATTCATGAAGACACCTTGTATCTGATCGACTTCAACGCCTGCGTTCCGTCCGGAAGCCATACGATCTATCTTTCCAGCATAGCAGTCGCGCCAAAAGAAAAATATACCGAAAGCGACGATCTGCAGCTTCTGCTCCCGATCCTGCGTCAGCTCGTGCCCCGCCTGAAAAAGAAATACCAATGCGCCGCCGAGCTGAAAAAAGACCTCGCAAAAAAGAACGGACGGCCCTATATGCTCCTGTTCATTCTGTCTGTCTTATTGCTGACAGGTGCATCCGGCCTGAAATTCGAGCAGACAAGCGTACTGGAACGGTATAAGAGCGGACAGGAAACGCTTTATTCGCTGCTCGAAAAAGACGAAATGGACGACACGTTCTGGAACGACGACACCAACACGCTCTATTTTATCCGGGAAACGATCGGGCTCGATGATCCCGGCCTGTCCCGTGCCGTGCTGCAGACAATACCCGGACAGATCAGGCAGAAGTACGCCGATCAGACCCTCCTGCTCGCGTGGAGCGCCATGGAATATGAAGAGCTGGACCTGAAAAATCTTGACCGTCTGATCCGAAAGGGAAATCATCCTTCGGCCGCCCGGCTCATTCTGGATGTGTGCATGCACAACGAGATCTACCTGACAGCAGACCAGCAGGAACAGCTGTTCGAACAGTGCCAGAGCAGCCAGGAAGTTGTCGAATATGCCGTGTTCCTCAAAAGCAGAGGAATCGAAGAACATGCCGATATCGAAAAATACCTTTCCGGCCACGAAGAAGAGGAATACACAAAGTTATGGAGGAATTTGAATCAATGAATACAGCACAGGAAATGCCGCCCCGATATATCGAACCGATCCGTGAAGAAGATACGATCGATTTCAGTTTTCATGAAACGGTCGACAAGGAAAAAAGCGTGATCCGGATCAATGGAGAGCTCTGGAACACACAACCGCTCAGCATTCACGAAGCAAAAGAGTTTATCGTGGAATTCGAGCTGGCAGACAAGGACGGTCAGCCCATCCATTCCAGCGAGCTCGTGCTCGAAGGCGATACGATCGCACCAGCCATCAGGACCAATGTGCCGGAAAAACTGTATTACACAAAAGAGATCGATCTGCACATCGAAACCGATGAAGATGTCAAAGAGCAGAAGGTCTATGTCAATGACGAACTGCACGAAGGTCCGGTACGGATCACAGAAAACACCAGGACCATCCGCATCGAAGCCATGGATCAGGCTGGCAATTCGACCAGCCATACGGTCGAGGTCATGGAACTGCCGCTCGTGCAGATCCATGCAGACGGACGCAGGCTCACATGGACCGGTCTGGGCGAGGATATCGCCTTGTACCATAACGGAGAACCGGTAACCGGAGAGTTCATCCTGCTGGAGCAGGGGAAACATTCGATCAGCGTCGATTCCCCGTGGCTGCTCGAGCCAGTCGGGATCGAACAGTTCGAATACGCGCCGGTTCCGGTCCATTTATCTGCCGCCTGGAAAGAAGGATTTCTTAATTTTGAAACATCCAGACCGGTACAGAGCGCCGAACTGGTGATCGACGGAAAACAGTATGACGCTCTGCAGCCTGTCGCATGGGAACAGACCGTCAGCGAGCAGCATCTTTCGATCAAAGCTGTCATGAAAGACGAAGAAGGAAACGTGTTCGAACAGCTCGTCACGACCCGCATTGATGCGAAAAAGAAGGAAGAGCCGGTCATCCAGGCCGCACCGATCCTGCAGCCGCCCGCCGCCGTTCTGCCGGTCTCTCTGGCTCCCGCTCTACGTGTCGAACCAGTCGCCGCGGAACCGGCGCTTCAGCAGCTCGTGCTCTCGAGCCGCTCCTCGCTAAAAAACGAGGTCCTCCTCGAAAAAAAGATCACGCTCGATCCGGACAAAAAGGTATCCATGGAAATTTCCGGAAAAAAGATCGACAAGGATCTGCAGATCCAGCTCGCCAACGAGCAGCTCGTCCGCTTTGATAGCAACACCGCGAGCCCCAAGGTGCGCGTGATCCTTGCCCGGGAAGATCTCGGCCCTGAAAGCATCGAATCGGTCGCAGTCAATGAGAAGCTGATCGATCCGGCCACGCTTCAAAAGGATCGCTTAGGCCAGCTGTACTTCGAAATGGAAACCGAACCGATGGAATATACGGTCCGCGTCACCTATAAAGATGGCGAAAACAAGGTCCGTTCCGTTCAGAATCGTTTTACTGCACAGGAAAAGAAAGAAGGATCTTCGAATCATGGATATGCCTTGCTCATCACCGCGATCGCGCCGCTCGTGTATTGGATCCGCAGACTGTCAGGCACCCATGTATAAGCTGTGCGAGTATGCGCAGGATGCGGTTTTTGTTTCCTATCATCCGTCTTTGCCATCCTCGAAAGCGCCCATCCATTTTGTAAAGAAGATCGAAGGCTATCACGTACTGGAAATTTCTTCATCTTTTTCGCTGAAAAGATCGCATTTCCGTGAAGAAAACATTCATATTTCCAGCGTGCATTTCCGCATCGAGGATCATGTCCTTACGGATCAGAGCACGAACGGAACGTACGTGAACGGAAAAAAAGAGACAAGGATAAAACTGAATACAGGCGATCAGATCACCATGTCCGGCATCACGATGTATTATTTATGGCCGTATCTGCTCAGCGATGAACCGCTGAGCATGGCCGATCCGGTATTCAGGCAGCCAGAAGAGCAGAAAAACGAGATCATCCCGTTTTCTATTCCAATGATTCCCGTTTTTGAGGGATTTGAATCGTTCATGCATCTGCCGGCTCCTGTCCGATCTTCGCTGTTCATGGCTCTGGCCCCTTCGTTCATGATCCTTTCTTCCACAGGCGTATCTTTGTTCGTACAGCGGATGATCAATCCGGACAATTTTGCAAACTACGTCATGATGTCGCTCTCCTCCTTGTTCATGTCTTTTTCCTTTTTCCTGCTCGGTCTGGTCCAGTATTGTTCTCAAAACCGGCAGGCTCTTAGATCGCTTGAAAAAAGAAATAAAATGTACCGCGATTATGTGGCAGCCAGGCTCGAAACGTATGACAGCGCTCTGAACAGCTACCGGATCGAATTCGAACGCACGAAAACGAAAATACCGTATGGAAGCTGTTCCTGCAAACAGATGCCCATTGCGATCGCCCGCACAGAGGTGGCGATCGGCGCGCTGCCGCAGGCGAATTACGAAGCAAGGACCGATCCGCTCTACGCCTATGTGAAAGAGCAGATCCGATCGCGCACCAAATGCGTGCCGGAATGGGAATTGCTCAGGACCGGCAGCTATGTATATGTCCATGCCGATCCAAAGGAGGTCTTTGTCCATCTGGCATCCATCGCCTCCGAACAAAACCGGATCGTATGGATCGAGCCGGCTCCCACCTATGCGTTCCTGCATGCTGCATGCATCCAGGAGCAGTATCTGAGCTTTTGTTCCGTCAAGCAGGCCATAGCGCACATGCAGGAAGGCTTCTTTTACTGGATCCTCTCCTGCGAGGAGACGGCCCGGGTCGAGCTTCCCGAAAACTGTACGGTATTGTGCTGCCGCAAAGAGGTTCCGGTCCAGACGTATGACCAGCATGTCGAAAAACCGTATTTATTTTACGGCAATCTTAAAAGAACAGCAGCTGCGCCGCAGAAAACCATATACAGCGTGTTCAGCAAAGATCTGCCGATCGAACAGGTACGGCAGGAAAAGAACGATCTGAATATTGTGATCGGAACGGACAAAGAAGAGCTGATCACGATCGATCTGAACGGCGCCCATATCCTGACAGCCGGAATGACCGGTTCCGGGAAATCGGAATTTCTCAGCGCAATGCTCCTGTATTGTGTCGTGTATTTTCGGGCCGCCGATCTGCAGTATGTGCTCATCGATTTCAAAGGCGGCGCGTTCGGCAATGCGTTTTACCACTTTCCGCATTGCGCAGGGCAGGTGACCAATCTGCAGGAAGATCAGATCGATCGTTTCATGATCTCGCTGCAGAGCGAGATCAGAAAGCGCCAGCATATCCTGGCCGCGTTCCAGAAGGAAACGGGCCAAAGCGCGCAGATCGGGCAGTACCGCAAGTCGCGGACCATGAGCCATCTGCTGATCGTCGTGGACGAATTTGCCCAGCTGAAGCTGCAGTATCCGCAGGTCATGAACGACCTGAAGGAGTACGCAAGGATCGGGCGCTCCCTTGGCATCCATCTGATCCTGGCCACCCAAAAGCCGGCCGGCGTCGTGGATGAACAGATCTGGTCGAACTCGAAATACCGGATCTGCCTCAAGGTGAACTCGGCTGCCGACAGCCGGGAAGTGCTTTCCCATGACAAGGCAAGCCGCATCCGGCAGCCCGGAACGTTTTATATCCAGGAAAGCGAGGGGGACGAGATCTGTGCGCGTTCGCTCTATGTGCACGATCCGATCCGGCAGTGGAGCTATATTGCCAAGGACGAGCCTTCCATGACCGTTATGGAAGCGATGCGCGAAAAGGTCATGGCTTGCGGCGAGACAGCGAGTCCGGTCATCCTGCCGCCGCTCGAAGAAATCCCGTTCGATTCTCTTCTTCTTGTGGACAGGCCGCAGGAGCAGAAAGCAGAAGCTTTTGCGATCGGGTACGGGGAGCAGATGGCCATCTACGCCGGCCGCAGCCGTCAGGCTGTCGAGGAAGGGCTCAATGCGTGCTTTGATGACGTGCTCATCGAACATGTCCACTTTGAACGGGATTCGCTCTGGTTTTTACTGGAAGATGAAGGCCGGAAGACGATCGTGCTCGATTTTGATCAAAAATGGCATGATCATCATGCTCTTCTTCATCAGAAAAACATTCGTTTATTTTATCTTTTCTCCCAGATTTCTTTAAAGGACGAGCCGATCCTTGCCGGCATTGGCGCGAAGTGCTGTGCAGATCATTCCAGCACGGATGCGGTTCGTTCGTTTCTCGATACATTTATCCACAACTATAGAAAGGAATTTCCTATGACAACTTTATCCCTGCAGAACGATGTGTTTCATGGTCTGTGGACCTCGAAACGTCGTGCTGTCCAGATCCCGGAACGCAGGCTTCCCGGTTTTCACGAACGCTTCACGCTCGAAGAGGCAAAGAACTATTTCAGCCAGCCGATCCTTGGCTACGATGAGTCGTTTTTCCCGATCTTCTGGAACAAGAAGAAAAAGCTGCTTGTCTGCTATGAAAACGAACACGTCGAAAAACTTCTTTTTTATCTCGTGCAGGTGTGGAAAAATACCGATCCGTTCCTGCGCATCTCATTCGAGCCTGACGAAGAAGCCGATGTCGTGATCCTGAACATGCATGCCAACGAGAAGACGGTGCATGCCAAATCGTTTACAGATGCTTTGTACAGCTATGATGTGATGTGGGCCGGAGAAGGGTTTGCGGACCATGCGTATGTGCTCAGGAAACGGATGGTGGCCCATGACGGATCGCTGATCGTTTTTCAGGAAAACGGGGTACAGTGCGGATCGCTGCTTTCGATCTATGAATAGAGTGTTCGTATATATCCGCAATATCGAGGAAAAGGAATGGTCGATCATCTCGATCGATATCGACATGCCGGTGAAAACGTTTTTGAACGAATGGATGAAAGGAGATTTCGGGCTCGGGATCTACGATGTCGAGCTCGAACGTGTGCTCAGCAGCACATTCCGGATGGTCGCTCACGGCGATCATCTCGTGATTTTTTAGAAAGGTGTATTTTATGAAAATTAATGTGAATTATCAGGAGTTATATCAATCAGGCTGCTATTTGAACGCGCAGGCCCAGGAGTATGAGCAGATGATCGAACAGATCAACCGGCTCATGCTTTCGACAAGCGCGATCTGGCAGGGAAGCGATAACGATGCGTTCGTACAGCAGGTAGAGATCCTGCGTCCGCAGCTCATGCGCATGGTGTATGTGATCGAATCGTATGCGGGCGTGCTGAAAACGTGTTCGCAGGCTTATGAACAGCTGCAGCAGAACCGCGCCGCCCAGGCCAGAAATCTGTAAAACAATATAAGAAAGCATAAAGAAAGAGAGTATATATCATGTCACAATTAAATATTTCCGCTGCCGATCTTTCGCAGCATGCAAGCCAGCTTAAAAATATGGAAGCCGAGGTCAATTCGATTTTTTCCCAGATCCGCTCAAAGATGAATCATGTGCAGTCCATCTGGTCTTCGCCGGCCGCGTCCCGGCTGATGTCGGAATTCCAGGAACTGTATCCGGTATTCGAATCGTATGTGCAGACGATCGAAAACCACGCGAATTATATGTCGCAGACAGCCATTGCCTACGAAGAAAACGAGGCGCTGATGGAGAATTCGTTCCATGCATAGAGGATATGCCTATTACAATGATCTGTCCGGACGCATTGCGGCCGTGTCGGGCAGCATGCCTTCTTTTCTGACAGCGTATGAGCGTCAGCAGGTAGCAAAGCGTTTTGCGTCCATACAGGGACTGATCAGAGCGCAGATCGCGGAGATGGATCGTCTTGGATATCGACACAAGCCTATGTAGGCAGTACGCAGGCCGGATCCACGCGCTTCGTTCCCAGTTCTTTTTTACAGAACGGGTGCTGGCCGATCGTCATCAGACGATTCTTGCCCAGATCGAATCGCTGCGCCAGTTTTTTCTGAACATGGCAAATCAGGCGGAAGCCAATGAAAACAGACGGCTTTCCATGTCTTCCTATTCTTCCCTGGGCAATGCTTCGGTCGATCCCGATCTCGATCTTCATCTTTTCAGCCAGATCCTGCGAAAAGATGTTCCCATGAGCGTCGGGGCTTCTTTCGGGGCCAGTTATCTGCATACCGGTTCCAGCTTTCGAGCGAAATATCTTGAAAACACGAATCATGTCGATGTAGGCAACGCGCAGGCCAGCGGAGAGTGTTCTCTGAACTTGTGGACGAAAGATAAAAAGTTCGATCCTTCCTTGTCCCTGTCTGCCCAGGTCGGGGTCTCCCTGCTTGATGTATCGAGCAGAACAAAGATCGGCACAGATCGGATCAATGCGGCCTTGAATCTAAGCGGGAGCGTAGGGACGGCGAAAGCGAGCGCTTCGGCTGTGCTGTCAAGGCATGAGCAGAGCTTCAAGGCCCAGGCGCATGTCGCGGCGCTTGAAGGCGAGGCGAAACTTGCGTTCAATATTTTCGGCGTTTCGGTTTCCCTGACGACGTCAGGCTCTTTGATGAGCGCAGGGGCGGATGTTTCCTATGAACATAAAAACAGGGAATGGGAGTTCGGGGCCAAGCTTGGATTTATTGCCGGGCTCGGCTTCAAGCTGAACGTGAAATATTAAGGAGGTGAAAAAGATGAAAATGCCAGAACTGCTGCCGCTCGGTTCGGTCGTCACGCTGATCAACGGCGATAAAAAGATCATGATCGCCGGTCGTTTCCAGCGTCACGAAAAGACAAAGAAGATCTATGATTATTCGGCTGTCCTGTGGCCGGAAGGCTATATCGACTCGACCCATCTGTATTTGTTCGATCATAAAGATATCGACCGCTTGTATTACATCGGGCTGCAGAATGAAGAGGAGTTTTTGTTCCGGTCGATCCTGGAGGACGAATACGAAAAAATCGGCCGGAAATAAGGACGGATGTCCTGCTTCTTTCGTTGAGATATGGCAAGCCATACGCTAAAATAAAATCAGCGAAGGAGAGTGTTTATGAAAAAATTGATCAAATGTCTGTTTGCGCTGATGCTTGTGTTCGGACTGAGCGCCTGCTCAGGCAGCGAGGAGGAAAAAGAAAACATCCGCCTGGCTGTCGATTCCTATCTGGCCAACTGCAAAACCGGCGACTATGAAGCGGCGGATGCGTTCCTGACCGAAGATGCCGACGACAGTCTGGGCACGGCGCAGATCTATGAGCAGCTCGATTCCCAGCTGGCTGATCTTGGCCTGGGGGACGATTTTGACAGAGAGGCGCGCGCGTTTACTTCTTCGGTCATTTCGGCGATCTTCAAGGAGTATAAGATCGATTCGACCGAGATCGCAGGAGATACCGCCAAAGTGGAGGTCACCTTGAAAGGGATCGATGAAAATTCCTTTGATCTCAATGCGGTGCAGCTCGATGCGATGAACGAGGTGAACACGTATCTGCAGGATAATGAACAGGAGCTGCAGACATACGCGCAGAACCATACGGAGGATGAGCTGACCGCAAAGATCAGTGCCGATCTTTCGAAGATCGTCTTCGGCCAGATGACAACATACGTCGAGTCGCTGCCGGATTCGCAGACGAACCTGCAGTTCGACATGAAAAAAACGGATGGCAGCTGGAAGATCGCTTCGATCATGGAAAAGAGCGCTCAGCAATGATCCATAGCAGGGAAGGAAAACCGAAGTATCGGTTCCCCAATGTCATTAAGTTAGGCGATTTTCGCCTCAGGAAGACTCTCTTATGAGAATAGAGGGTCTTCTTTTTTTCGAGTTTTTTTGTTCAGATGATCTTCGAAATTTCGCAAAAAAACACTTGACAAGCTTTTTCGATGCTTAATTTCATAATCCGAAGGAATTGTAGGAGGTATTTTTTATGAAATCTTATAATTCCTTATGCACTATCCGCCGTCAGTTCGAATCCGCTGTTCAATCCGTTGTCGATGATATCGCCTGTTATTCGTCAGACCCCATTGCCGACTTTTCCAGAAACCGCAAGCTCCCTGCCCGCATCCTCATTCCGTTGATCATCCAGATGGGTTCCGCTTCTTTGCCGACCGAACTTGCCAACTTCTTTGATGATCCTAAATTCTCTGTCACCGCTTCTGCTTTCTGCCAGCAGCGCAGCAAGCTGGATCCCGAAGCTTTTCTGCATATCCTTCATCTCATGTCTTTTTCCCGTTCTCCTTCTTTGCTTAAAGGATATCATGTATTAGCCATGGATGGATCGGATGTCAATATCCCTTTTGACCCTGATGATGAAGAGACCTTATGCCAGACCGGCTCGGCACGTCCGTTCTCCCAGCTTCATCTCAACGCCCTCTATGATTGTCTCAACGATCTCTTCCTGGATGTTTCGATCGACTCGTCCCGCAAGACGGGCGAATGTGCCGCTCTGAAAAGGCTGATCCGTGATCATCGGTATCCGGCCGGATCGATCATCTGTGCCGACCGGGGATTTGAAAACTATGAGCTGTTCGCTTTCTGTATGGAGAACGGCCAGAAGTTTGTGATCCGCTGCAAGGATATCCGATCGAACGGTATTCTTTCTACTTTTGAGCTGCCGGATAGCGAATTTGATCAGAAGATCAAACGGATCCTGACAAGAAAACAGACCAATGAAGTGAAAGAACATCCTGAGCTGTACAAATATTTTGCATGGAATATCAATTTCGAATATATGCCAAAAGGCGGAGCCGAAGAATATCCAATTGAATTCCGGGTCGTCAGGATCGAGGTGAAAAAAGGAGAATACGAGTGCCTGATAACGAACCTGCCGCCAGAGAAGTTCTCTCTCGATGATCTGAAAGAGCTGTATCATCTGCGGTGGAACGAAGAAGTGGGATTCCGAAAGCTGAAATACACGATCGGGATGCTTGATTTTCATTCGAAGAAAAGAAAATTCATCCGCCAGGAAATCTATGGTGCACTGATCCTCCATAATCTGGCCGCGCTGATGATCCATGCGGTGCCGATCGAACAGAAGAAAGAGAGGAAGTACGAATATAAAGCCAATTTCAGCATAGGAACGACAAACATCAAAAAGTTCCTGAAAAGAAAGATCGGAGCCAGGGAGCTGGAAGAAAGGATCAAAAAAGGTCTGATCCCAATCAGACCAGACCGCTGTTACAAACGGAATATGAGAGCGCAGCGAGTACATGCATTCCAGCATAGACCGGCATAACAGCCACTTAAAAACAGTGATATTTTACATCACAAATGGGACAAATAGCAATTTTTTTAAGAAGAAAAAATTGTCTTTTCGTCGTGCACCGGAAAAAAAGAAAGCTCCGGGTCTCATTTGACCTGAAGCTTAACTTAATAAGGATATCATGCGTTAAGTTCGATGATCCATCTAACTTAATGACATTGATCGGTTCCCTCCCTGTTTTTTTGTTTTCTCAAGAGAATGCCGGACGGAATACGCAAACTTAGTGCAAAAAAAAAGCGGAACGAGTATAATGGGAAAAAGAAAAAGTTTTCAGAAAAAAATGTAAACTTCGGAAAGGATGAACAGAGTGAGTCAAACGACCCTATTTTCAAACAGCACGATCGGTGCCAGGCATCTTCTGCAGCAGATGACCAACCAGGATTCGTGCCAGACGGCTGCCGGTCCGGATTATCAGATCTTTGCGGTGGCGGATGGACATGGCGCGACCGAGTGTTTCCGCAGCGAGATCGGTTCCAGGCTGGCTGTGGATGTAGCTATCAAAAATCTCGAGCTGTTTGCTCAAACGATCAAGAAATATGATTTATATTCCTATCTATCGAGGCCCAAGGAGCGCGACGAGCTGATCCGTTCCCTGATTTCCGATATCGTTGCTCAATGGAATCAGTATGTATATGCGGATATCAAAGCGTATCCGATCAAGGAGGAGGAATACGAAAGGTCGCAGACCCTTTCCTCGATCTATCAGAAGGGAATGTATCTGACCAATATTTATGGCTCGACAATGATCGCCGGCCTTGTCACTCCCGAATATATCGTTCTCTTTCAGCAGGGAGACGGCACGCTCGTCGTCCTCGAGGAGGACGGGACGATCGATGATCCGATGCCAGAGGACGACCTTTGCATCCGCAACCTGACCACTTCGCTATGCGACAAGGATGCGGCCAAGCGGATGCGTTATGTATATATGGACCGGAAAGAGAAGGATCCGATCGCGATGATCGCAGCCACAGACGGTGTGGAACGCTCTTTTGGCGACAATATCCATCTCAGCGCCTTTTATGCGGAGCTCTTTTATGAGCTGAGCGAGCTGGATGAAGAGCAGGTCGGCGCTTATCTTGCCAATCTGCTTCCGCAGATCTCGCAGCGGGGCTCGCAGGATGATGTCACGATGGCCGGTTTTTTTGATGCCGGACGGATCGGGCCGATAGGCGAGGTCCTTGTAAAAACTGTACGGACGGCGCGCAGCATGGATACGATGAAAAGCGCGGAATCCACGCTGAAACAGGAAATCACTTCAAAAAACCATTATATCCGTGAATCGGAAAAGCTTCACCACGAACTGATGGATATAGAAAACGAAATGAAAGCTCTCGAGAAACACAGACAGGATATCATCCGGGAAATCGATCAGATCCAGAAAAAACATATGAGCACGCTCATTGCGTGCAAGGAAGCGAAAAATGTGTACGATAAAGCGAACTGCATGTTCATACAGTCGCTTATCGCGCTGGAAGAACATAAATAAGGAAAGAAGGAATGATCATGTATACGATAAACGATCTTTATGATCTCGATCACACACTGGCAAAGGAATGGATGGAACAATATACATATCCCTGGGAAATGCTCAAGGACATCAAAACGATGATCCTCGAGCTCGGACCGACCCTCGAGGATTATGAAGAGATCTCGCCCAATGTCTGGGTGCATCCAAGCGCGGCTATCGCGCCGACCGCTTATCTGGGGGCGCCGTGCATCATAGGCGCTAATACGGAAATCAGGCATTGCGCCTTTATCCGGGGCAGCGCGCTGGTAGGAGAGAACTGCGTGGTCGGCAATTCGGTCGAACTGAAAAACGTGATCCTGTTCGATCATGTGCAGACCCCGCATTACAACTATGTCGGCGACTCGATCTTAGGCTACTGCTCCCACATGGGGGCCGGATCGATCACGTCCAACGTGAAATCGGACAAGACGCTCGTTGTTGTCAAAAATGGCGCGGAGCAGATCGAAACAGGACTGAAAAAATTCGGCGCTATGCTGGGCGATCATGTGGAGGTCGGATGCAACAGCGTCCTCAATCCGGGCACGATCATCGGCCGGGACACGAATGTCTATCCTCTTTCCCGTGTCCGGGGACAGGTCCCGGCCCATTCCATTTACAAAAACGAACAGGAAATGGTCGTCAAGGAAAAATAGGCGGATAGCCGGCTCGATCCGGGTATGATCAAGGGCGTATAACGTCCTTTTTTTCAGGCTTGCCGGAAGGGAAAAGAAAGGGTGAATGATATAATGAACACATAATAAGGGGGAAGAAACGTGAAACATTCATTCATGTCTTTCATGGTGGCAGCAGCCATGCTCATACCTTGCGCCATGCCTGTCGAGGCCGGGATGCCGCTTTGGCAAATGGAGGAAAACGATACCGGTATCGAGCAGAAAGCGGGCATACAGACGATCAGCGAAAATACATCAGGCCAGACCTTTGTCCTGGATCAGGGAAAAGGGCTGCGTATCCACGGAAACGGCAAAAAAACGATAACTGTTTCGAACTGTACATTCGAGATGTCCGGACACACGGTATCGGATGCGGATCCGGATTCCAGGGAAATGAAAGATTATTTTAAGATCTTTGCTGGCGATAATGTGGTTTTTGACCATTGCACCTTCACCAGCCAGGGCAGCCAGGATTCGGATTCGGTCAGCGACTCGAACTTGTTCCTTTCCGGCGAGAATATCGTCTTCAAGGACTGTTCGTTTGCTTCGACGCACTATGAGGGGCGCTATTTTTCTGCCTATACGGGCGCTGTGGCACTGATCGATTGCGCATTCGACATTCAGGATCAGACAAAACAGCCCGCATTCAATATCACGGAAGCAGATGTCGAATTCGACGATACGAATATTTCGATTTCCGGCACAGACAGCAGTCAGCCATGTTTTTATGCCAACGGACAGGATAAGGGGAGCATTTCGCTGCTCAATGGAACAAAACTGGAAATCAAAGACAACAAAGCGGATGCGATGCAGCTCAACCAGACCCGGATCGATGTCAAAAATTCCCGTGTCCTTGTCCAGAACAACCGGTCCGGCATCCTGGGAGGAACATGGAATGTCCTTTCCGATTCGGGCCTGTCTTCTCTGGACAACGAAGGGCTTGGCATGCATCTCAGTCGTCCGATGACGATCAGCCGCTCGAGCTTCATCGTGAGCGGCAACAAGGGAACGGCTGGCGGATATGAGGATGTCGACCTGTATATCGACAACACCAGATGCATTCTGAAAAATGTCAGAAATGCCGCGCTGGGCCGCTATGTGTGCACCGGAACGATCGATCGGGAAGGGAAGACAAATATCGAAGGAACCGAACTGACAGAAAAAAAGGTTTCTGAAGACAAGAGCGATGAAACAAAAAACAATACAAAAACGTACAGGATCACGATCGACTATATCGATGCCCAAAGCGAAAAGAAACTGTTCACTTATACGATCTACAATCAGCCCCAGGGCGAAAAATACGATTTCAAGGCGCAGCTCGAAGCCAATGTGCCGCAGGGATACAAGCTTCTTTCCTATGCAGGGGACGTGAGCGGAACGCTCGACGCGAACAAAAAGATCTTTGTGTCGGTCCAGCCGGATTCCAAGTACTTTGTCCGGATCAACTATGTGGACATGGCGGACAAGGAATCGATCCATCCTTCCAACCAGCTGATCGGCCTGGATGCGGATTCGAAATGGGATGTCGAGAAATTCGGCCGGATCCGGATCGAAGGGTACGAGTTCGTGAAATGCGATCACGCGCTCAAAGGCGATTCGCTCGATAAGGATATTACGATCACATCGTATTACCGCCGGATCGTTTCTCCGGCGGATCCGTTCAATCCGAAGCATCTGCCGATCGATCCTTCTGTGAACGAAGAGAGAGGATTGTTTGTGATGGTGGGATTTATAGGGCTGGCTGCCGTCATTCTGCTCATCGCCCGGCATTTTTCCAGAAAAAATGATGACGATGACGATGAGAATGAAGGTATTACTGATTAATGCCATTGCAACAAACTATAGAAACCGATATAATGTACGAAATGAATTGTAATACAGGAGGGATATCATGATTTGTAATAAATGCGGGGCGGAGAACCCGGAAAACGCAAAATTCTGCTCGAGCTGCGGGGAAAGCCTCGAGATGATCGGACAGCCGGCGGATGCGCAGGAACCAGCCGAAGAAGCTGTAAACGCTGAAACGGAAAAAACGGCTGATCCGGTCGTGGAAACCGAAACGGTCGTGGAAGAGGTCATTGAGGAAAAAGCGGAAGGACCGGAATGGTATTACGTTGTCAACAATGCTTCGACCGGACCTTATACGGAAACGGAAATGAAGAAATTCATCGAACAGGGCGCTTTGAAACCGGTGACCTACGTATGGAAAAACGGGATGGAGGACTGGGTCCTTTTAAAAGACAGCGAACTGGCAAAGTATCTGCCGCATGCAAACGTGTCGCAGAACACATCGCAGCCAAACGCGGATTACACCCAGCCGCAGCCGAACAGGAATTATTACGGTGCGCCGGTACAGGAACGCAGCATCGCTCTGAATGTCATTCTTTCTGTCGTGACATGCGGGATCTATCTGTTCGTATGGCTCTATCTGCTTGCCAAGGATGTCAATGCGCTGAGCGCGTCGCAGGGCAAACCGCAGATGACCGATCCGATCATCGTCGTTCTGCTGACGATCGTTACATGCGGTCTGTACGCGATCTATTTCTTCTACAGAGCGGGCAAAGCCATGGATGCGCTCGATTCGAAAGTACGGATCGGGGACGATTCTGCTCTGCTTGCGATCGTATCGATCTTCGCGGAGGTCGTAGCCATGGCGATCCTGCAGAACTCGATCAACACGTTCGTTCGTTATGGCGAATAAATATTTAAAAACAGCTGGTGCAGCCCTTCTCGTGCTGTGCCTTCTTTTTGTGTTCGGCTATCGCTGTCCGTTTCAGGCATTGACCGGATTTCCGTGTCCCGGGTGCAATTTCACGACCGCGCTGATCTTTCTTCTGAAAGGAGATGTCGTCACATCCTTGTGGTATCATGCGATGGTCATCCCGACCTTGCTTCTTTGTATGATCACGCTCTTTTTATGGTACCGGAAAGGGATGGACCGGATCAAAAGGCTCTGGCTGGTGTGGGGCATCGCGATGATCGTGTATTACATCGTGCGGATGGCAGCGGTATTTCCGGACAGCCCGATGGTCTATGATCAAATGTCGCTGGCCGGAAGCGTTTTCCGTTTATTTTCCTGAAATGTTTGACATATAAAAAAAGGAAACCTATAATGACCTTATTGTAGAAAGATAAAGATAGAGGTAGCGGTGCAGAAGAGTACGGCGCGGAGCAGGCATGCGTAGAACCGCCGGAAAGGCAATCACCGCCGAAAGCGACAGATGGCAGTCTGAAGCTTGGGGCATCAGGAAATACCTGCTGCACTCCTTCA
This sequence comes from Erysipelotrichaceae bacterium OPF54, assembly GCA_022834735.1. GTDB lineage: Bacteria > Bacillota_I > Bacilli_A > Erysipelotrichales > Erysipelotrichaceae > Dubosiella. Next base: position 1,655,732 of record BQKD01000001.1, on the reverse strand, counting down.
TTTGAAGAGGCGTTATCGAAAAGCGTAAAGTGATTTGATGCTATATGCGAGATAACATATAGCTTTTTTCTTTATCTGGAGAGGAGAACAAGTATGAAAAAATCTTTGATCTGTGCAGGAGCGGCAACTCTGCTCATGCTTTCCGGATGCGGTTCGAATGCACCGGAAGACGACAACACCTTTACGGTCGGTATGGAATGCGGCTATGCGCCGTTCAACTGGCAGACGACCGAAAAAACGGACACGAGCGTGGATCTGGGCAGCGGTATGGGATACTGCGACGGATACGATATCATGATGGCCCAGGAAATCGCGGATGACATGGGCAAGGATCTTGTGGTCAAAAAAGTGGCATGGGACGGTCTTCAGCCGGCTGTCGAGTCGGGCGAGATCGATGCGATCATTGCAGGAATGACGGCCAATGCAGAGCGCGAGGAAGGTCTTGATTTCACGACACCGTATTATGAAAGCGAAGGCATGGTCATGATCGTGCGCAAGGGAAGCGAAGAAGAAGGCTATACGAGCATCCAGGATTTCTCCGGAAAGAAAGTGATCGGTCAGAAGAACACGAACTATGATGATGTGATCGACCAGATCGACGGAGTGGAGCATGTAACGCCGCGTGCGACTTATCCGGAACTGGTGGTGGCGCTTCAGCACAACGATGCGGACGGCATTACGGCAGAAATGCCGGTCGCGGAAGGAATCGTTGCTTCCAACCCGGATCTTGCGATCGTAAAATTCGAGGATGGCAAAGGGTTCGATGTCGACACGACTGTCTCGATCGGTATGAAAAATGATTCGAAAGACAGCGAACTGTTCAAATCGGTTCAAAGCGCGCTGGATAAGATTTCTCAGGATCAGAGAAACGAATATATGAAAAAAGCCGTAGAAACGGCGCCGGCAGGAGAATAAGATGTCCCTTGATTTTGCTTATTGCTGGCGGATGCTTCAGGCCAACTGGCCAATGTTCTGGTACGGGATCAAAGTCACTGTTTCATTTGCGATTGTCGGAACACTGGGCGGGCTCGTGATCGGCCTGATTGTCGGAGCCATTCGGGGACTTCCGGAAGATCCGCTCGACAATCCGGTAAAAAAGGGAATTATCAAATTTTTTCAGACTATCGCAAGCTTTTATATCTGGGTGTTCCGCGGAACGCCTATGATGGTGCAGGCCCTCTTCATTTATTATCTGCTGCGTCCTGTGCTCCACTGGGAACCGATCACGGCCGGTATGATCATCATTTCGATCAATACGGGCGCGTATATGGCGGAAATTGTCCGTTCCGGTATCCAGTCGATCGACCGCGGCCAGATCGAGGCGGCCAAATCGCTGGGCATGAGCAATTTTCAGACGATGATGCATATCGTCCTGCCGCAGGCGATCAAGAACACGTTCCCGTCGATCGGCAACCAGCTGATCGTCAATATCAAGGATTCCTGTATGCTCAATGCGATCGCGGTGACCGAGCTGTATTTTCAGGCTACAAGTGTTGCCGGAACGCAATACCGGTATATCGAAATTTATTTTGTGACAGCGATCCTGTATCTGATCCTTACGACGCTGGCTACATGGCTGCTCAATGCTGCCGAAAAAAAGATCAACAAGACGAATACAGTTACGATCAAGGATCATTGTGCGTAGGGAGGAAACAAATTGGAACATATTATTGATATTGAACATCTCCAGAAGCACTTTGGAGATCTGAATGTGCTGCATGATGTGGATTTCCGGATCGAAAAGGGCGAGGTCGTTACGATCATCGGCTCTTCGGGTTCGGGAAAGAGCACGCTGCTGCGCTGCATCAATCTGCTCGAGATCCCCGATGGCGGACAGATCCGTTTCAAAGGAAACAATATCCTTGATTCGAAAGTGGACAAGAAAGACTACCGTTCGAAAGTGCTCATGGTCTTCCAGTCGTTCAATCTGTTCAACAATCTGAGCGTTCTTGAAAACTGCGTGATCGGACAGACAAAAGTGCTCAAACGCTCGAAAGAGGAAGCGCGCAAGGTCGCGATGGAGCGTTTGAAACAGGTCGGGATGCAGGATTTTGCCAATGCCGATTCGACAAGACTTTCTGGCGGACAGAAGCAGAGGGTCGCGATTGCCAGAGCGTTGTGCATGGATCCGGAAGTTCTTCTGTTCGACGAGCCGACAAGCGCTCTTGATCCGGAAATGGTGGGCGACGTTCTCGAGGTCATGCAGGATCTGGCAAAACAGGGACTGACCATGGTCATCGTGACGCATGAAATGCAGTTTGCCAAAGATGTGAGCGACCGCGTGATCTTTATGAACGAAGGGGTCATTGCCGAGCAGGGGACGCCGGAACAGATCTTCGAAAATCCGCAGCAGGAAAGAACGAAACAGTTTTTGTCCCGCTTCGCGGCCAGATAAAGAGAATCAAACAGAACATGGAGCTTTGTGGAGACACAGAGCTCTTTTTGCATACTTGTATTAATAAAAATAGTATGTTTCGGCGATAATTATAGCGCATTCATTTTCTCTGGTTTACATTTTCATGGTCGTATTTTATAATTTAGTCGAAAAAAAGGAGAATCAATCTAATGAAAATTTCACCGCTGCAAAAAGCTCGTTATGAGTATTCACCGAAACTGCCGGGAATGTTAAGAAACGGTATTTCGGAAATCTGCGTAAAAGAAGGGGAAGAGACCCAGAGCGTGGCGGATCAGGATGCCATCAAGGCCCTGTTCCCGAATACGTATGGAAAAAAGGAAATCACTTTTGAACGTGGGGAAAACACTTCGACACCTAAGAAACAGGTCGTTGGTGTTATTCTTTCGGGCGGACAGGCGCCTGGAGGACACAATGTCATCTGCGGTCTGTATGATGCTTTGAAAGCCACAAATCCTGATAATGAACTGTTCGGATTCAAGAACGGTCCGAGCGGACTGATCGATGACGACTATCTCGTATTCGATGATGCGTATATCGATGAATACCGCAACACCGGCGGATTCGATATTATCGGATCGGGAAGAACGAAACTGGAAACGGAAGAGCAGTTTGCTGTGGCTGCCGAAGTGTGCAGGAAACACGGGATCACGGCCATCGTCATCATTGGCGGCGACGACTCCAATACGAATGCTGCTGTATTGGCAGAATACTTTGCGGCCCACGATACGGGCGTGCAGGTGATCGGATGCCCGAAGACGATCGACGGCGATCTGAAAAACGAAGATATCGAAATTTCTTTCGGTTTCGATACAGCGACTAAAACATACAGCGAAGTGATCGGAAATATCGAGCGCGACGCCAACTCGGCCAAGAAATACTGGCACTTTATCAAGGTCATGGGACGTTCCGCATCGCACGTGGCTCTGGAGTGTGCTCTGGAAACCCAGCCGAACATCTGCCTGATCTCGGAAGAAGTGGCTGCTAAAAAAATGTCGCTTTCCCAGATCGCAGACTACATTGCCGACTCTGTCGCAAAACGTGCTGAAAAAGGCATGAATTTCGGTGTTGCCATCATTCCGGAAGGCGTTGTCGAGTTTGTTCCTGAATTCTCTGCGCTGATCGCCGAGATCAACGAACTGCTGGCCGGAAGCAAAGCGGACGCATTCAACGCTCTGCCAACATGGGCCGAAAAATACGAATTCATCAAGAACGGTCTGACGAAGGAGTCTTTCGAAGTGTTCGACATCCTTCCTCAGGGAATCCAGCAGCAGCTGTTCCTCGAACGCGATCCGCACGGAAACGTTCAGGTATCTCTGATCGAATCGGAAAAACTGTTCTCCGCCCTGGTTGCCGACAAGCTGGCCCAGAGAAAATCGGAAGGAAAATACAACGGAAAATTCAACGCTCTCCATCATTTCTTCGGATATGAAGGACGCTGCGCGTTCCCGTCCAACTTCGACGCCGACTACTGCTATTCTTTAGGATACAACGCGTTCATGCTCATCCAGTACGGATACACAGGCTATCTGTCAAAGATTTCCAACCTGTCGAAACCGGCTACAGAATGGATTGCAGGCGGTATGCCGATCACAAAGATGATGAACATCGAACGTCGTCACGGCGAAGACAAACCGGTCATCCGCAAGGCGCTTGTCGAGCTCGAAGGAAAACCGTTCAAATTCTTCGAAGCCAACCGCGATCAGTGGGCAGAAGAAACATGCTACGTATATCCTGGTGCGATCCAGTACTACGGACCGGCTGAAGTATGTGATCTGACCACAAGAACCCTGGCTCTTGAAAAAGGCGAATAAGAACTGATCTTTTGAAGGTGATCCGAACATCACCTTCTTTTCTTTTGATAAGAAAACATAAAAGCGCATGTTCGTTTTTTCACAAATAATTGAATCGCATTGCTTAAAGTGATAAAATTTTAAGGAAAATAGGAGGAACATATATGGAAAAAAGACCTGTAGTCTTAGTCGTCATGGACGGTGTCGGACTGAGCGATAAAACGCTTGGAAATGCTGTCAAAATGGCATACAAGCCAACACTGGACAAGCTGTGGAACGAATGCCCGCACACAGAACTGCGCGCACACGGCCTTGCCGTAGGACTTCCGACCGATTCTGACATGGGAAACTCAGAAGTTGGCCACAACGCCATCGGCTGCGGACAGATTTATTCTCAAGGCGCAAAATTAGTTAACGAAAATATCGATACAAAAGAACTGTTTAACTCAACGACATGGAAAGAACTCGTGGAAGGCGCAAAAGATCATACGATGCATTTCATCGGGCTCCTTTCCGACGGAAACGTACACTCTCATATCCGGCATCTGGAAGCTTTGATCAAGGAAGCGAAAGAAGAAGGTGTAAAAAAGGTGCGCGTGCACGCTCTGCTTGACGGACGCGACGTTCCGGAAACGAGCGCGCTGCAGTATGTTGACGAGATTGAAAACTTCATGAACGATCTCAACGACGATACATTCGATGCCCGTATCGCAAGCGGCGGCGGACGTATGCAGATCACGATGGACCGTTACGAAGCAAACTGGCCGATGGTCGAGGAAGGATGGAACATCCATGTTCACGGACAGGGACGTCAGTTCGCGTCCGCGACCGAAGCGATCGAAACATACCGCAAGGAAAGCGGCGTCGTTGACCAGGATCTTCCGGGATTCGTCATTGCGGCAGACGGCGAACCGGTAGGAAAGATCGAAGACGGGGACAGCGTGATCCTCTTCAACTTCCGCGGCGACCGTGCCCAGGAAATCTGCCGCGCATTTGACGAAGGCGACGAATTTGACAAGTTTGACCGCGGAAACAAGCCGGACGTTAATTTTGCCGGAATGCTCCAGTACGATGCGGACCTCAATATTCCTAAAAAATATCTGACCGAGCCTCCAAAGATCCGCTATACATTGACAGAAGAGCTTGTCAATGCCGGAGTCAATGAATACGCGATCAGCGAAACGCAGAAATTCGGTCACGTAACGTATTTCTGGAACGGAAACCGTTCGGAGAAATTCGATGACGAGCTCGAAACGTATGTGGAAGTGCAGTCGGATGTCATTCCGTTCGAACAGCGCCCATGGATGAAATCGGCAGAAATTACCGATCAGTTCATCGAAGCGATCGAATCCGGAAAATACGGCTTCCTGCGCACGAATTATCCAAACGGCGACATGGTCGGCCATACCGGAAACCTGGAAGCCACAGTGATCGGTGTCGAAGCGGTCGATCTCGCGCTTGCCCGCGTCATCAAAGCGGTTGATAAAGTGAACGGCATCCTTCTGATCACTGCAGATCATGGAAACGCGGATGAAATGTATGACAAGCCGAAAGCCGATGAAAAAGTGCACAAGGCAAAAACGAGCCATACGCTCAACAAAGTTCCGTTCATCGTTTACGGTGCCGATGTGAAACTGAAACAGGACGACAACCTTGGATTGTCCAATATTGCCGCGACTGTATGCGATCTGCTCGAAATCAAGCCGAACGAGCACTGGAATGAATCGATCATCGAAAAATAAGCAGAAACGAAATAAACCGAAACACAACGCTGTTTCGGTTTTTTCATGGAAATTCTGTTATAATGGTTCGGATGGAGGAATAAAATGATCTTTAAACAAATCACTGAATTGCAGTTTGACGAATTCAGAAATCAATATAAACAGAAGAACTACTGGCAGTCGGTCCAGATGGCGCAGTTCCGCAAGTCGAACGTGCCAAGCTGGACCGACACCTACGTCGGCCTCGAAGAGAACGGCAGACTCGTTGCCGCAAGCGTTCTCGAATCGCTGCCCGTATTCGGGAAACACAAGCTGTATATGGCCCTGCGCGGCTTTCTGATCGATTACGACGATCTTCAGACCGTACGCCTCTTTCTGCAGGAACTGAAAAAGTTTCTGGCCAAAAACGACTGCCTGTACATGAAAGTGGATCCGTATATTGCTTATCAGCCTCACAATCCGGACGGAACAGCGGCCCAGGGCTACAAACGCGACGCGCTCGTAAACGTATTCGAGGAGGAAGGCTTTCATCATGAAGGATTCCGTGTCGGCTACGACAGCGCGTTCGAGCCGCGCTGGATGCAGACCCTGGATCTGGAAGGAAAAACAAAGCAGGAAGTGTTCAAAGCGATGCATACCAATACGCGCCAGAGCATCCGGAACGCCGAACGGATGGGCGTCAAGGTCAAGGAACTGGGCAGAGAAGAGCTGAACATATTAAAAGATCTTGTGGATCTGGCCGGAAAGACACGCCATTTTTCGACGATTGACCTGCCCAAATACGAGCGGTATTACGATCATTTCGGGGACGATTTTAAAGCCTGCCTGGCTTATATCGATCTGGATGAGTACGAAAACAATGTGAAAAAAGACCGCGAAAAACAAGTGAGAGCGCTTGAAAAAGCAAGCCGTGAACTGGAAAAGACACCGGATTCCCAGAAAAAGATCAACCGGAAAAAAGAAGCGGAATACGCGATTGCCGGATGCGACCGCAAGCTTGCCGAAATCAAAGAGTACAAGGACGGGTACGGCAGCGTCCTGTATCTGGCAGCCGCCTCGTTCATCATCACGTCATATGAAGTTGTCTATCTGCTTTCCGGATCCAACAAGGAACTCAACCGGTTTGCCGGCTCCTTTATGATCCAGTGGCATATGATCCAGTATGCGATCGACCATGGATGTTCCCGGTACAATTTCTACGGGATCAGCGGCGATTTCGACGAAGCGGCGCAGGATTACGGAGTTTTCACGTTCAAGAAAAGCTTCAATGCCGAAGTGCAGGAACTGATCGGCGACTTCACCTATATCGCCCAGCCGGTCCCGTTCAAAATATATGATGTGCTTCGAAACATCAAACATAAACTGATGCATTGATCTTCCAGCTGTCTGATAGTCCGGACAGCTTTTCATTTGTTAATTTTATGTTAACACGAGCAGGCAACCATTTACGTTCCTTTAACTTTTGAAAAAAAGAGAAATGCTATTCTTAGAGTAGGAAAAACAGAGAGGAACATGGAATGAATACTGAAATATTAAAAAGCCTGCTCGCTTTTGGGGGCGGTCTCGGAATGTTTATATATGGAATGCAGCTCATGGCAGACGGTCTGCAGAAATCAGCAGGAGCCAAAACAAGAAATCTGCTCGCTATCCTGACCAACAACAGGATCGTCGGCGTGCTTGTCGGGGCGCTGATCACAGCCATCATCCAGTCATCTTCTGCGACAACGGTCATGGTGGTCGGCTTCGTCAATGCCGGACTGATGAATCTGTCGCAGGCGATCGGCGTCATCATGGGCGCCAATATCGGAACGACGATGACCGGATGGCTCGTATCGATGTCGGAATGGGGATCTTTTTTCAAGCCTGATTTTTTTGCGCCGCTTCTTCTTGTTGCGGGAACGGCCATCATGCTTTTTTCAAAAACAGAACGGACCAGACAGGTTTCTTCGATCCTGGTCGGTTTCGGGATTTTGTTTATCGGGCTCAATACGATGTCGGGAGCGATCGCGCCATACAGCGATGAACCGATCTTTTATCAGGCCTTTACTGTGATCGGATCCAATCCGCTCTTCGGCCTTCTTGTCGGTGCTGTGGTCACGGCTGTCATCCAGTCATCGTCGGCGTCGATGGGGATCCTGCAGACCCTTGCCTTCAATGGCGTGGTCAACTGGGGCTCGGCAGCCTTTATTGCCCTGGGACAAAATATCGGAACATGTGTCACAGCTCTTATTTCGTGTATCGGAGCACACCGGAATGCCCAGAGAGCGGCGATGCTCCATCTGCTGTTCAATATCATCGGCTCGATCCTTGTCGGAACAGCGGTCTGGATATTCTTCCTGATCAACCCGGCCATCAGCCATGCGACCGTGAGCGGCACGTCGCTTGCCCTGTTCCATACCGGATTCAATATTGCGACCACCGTGCTCTTGTTCCCGTTTGCCAATGTTCTGGTCAAAATGTCCGAACGGCTGATCCCGGACCATGGCGAAGTGGAAGAAAAGAAGTATGTGCATCTTGATAAGCGTATGCTGATGGGACCAAGCTTCGCGTTCGACGCCATCCGTCAGGAAATCATCCATATGGGTACGCTGGCGCTCGAAAATATTTCGTTCTCAAGAGATGTCCTGGTCAATCCGGATCATTTTGCGAAAATGGAAGAAAACGAGCAGAAGATCGACGAATACCAGAAAGAGCTGGCAAACTATCTTGAAAAATTTGACGCATCCACTCTTCCTCCGCGCGAACAGGTAGAAATGCAGCACGCCATGCTCATGATCAATCACATTGAGCGGATTTCGGATTACTGCATGAATATCCGCGACAGTGCAAAAGATATGCTGGATGAAAAAATGAGCGAATACACGATCGAAGATATCAATACGATCTCCTCCCAGGCCTACAAGACGATGAAGTATGCGCTCAAGATGCGCGAAAGCTACGATATCGATCATTACGAAAAAGTGGAGAAACATGAGAACCGGGTCGACGAAATGGAAAGCCGTATGCGCGAAACGTATATCGACCGTCTGAACTCGGGCAAATACAATGTGCGCGAAGGAATCTACTTTCTGGACACGATCTACAATTATGAACGTATTTCGGACCATGCTTCGAAACTGGCCGAATATACGCTGCAGGAAGCCTAGCCAAAAATCCCGGAAGGGATTTTTTTTGGTAAGATAGGAAAGAGGAAACTGTATGAGAAAAAGAATGACTTTTACATTTATGTGTATTGTCCTGCTGATCCTGACCATATCCTTTCTCGGACTGTATATCGTATTCCATACTTTGTACATTCAGGAGGAGGTAAAGAGTCTCGAGAACACGATCGATCTGATCAGTATTTCCGAAACGAATATCGATCAGTATATCGAAACGCTGAATGAAAACGATATCCGCTTAAGCGTGATCGACGAAAACGGCAATGTGACAAGGGACACATATATCTATGAAACGGAAAACCACCGGCACCGCAAGGAAGTAGAGATGGCTCTGAAAAACGGCAGCGGAAGCCAGACGCGCTATTCCCAGACCGCGCACATCAATTATTTGTATGTGGCCAAGTATCTGCCGGCCCAGAAAATGATCATCCGGCTCGCGATGCCGCTTGAAGGCCTGAATCAAAGCGTGCGCCAGACGATCCCGGTCTTCGTGATCCTTTTCGCACTGGCGGCCGGGATCGCGTATTTATGCATCCATCATTTTTCCCGGGTGCTGCTCGAGCCGATCCATCAGATTTCTTTGAAAGTGCGCCGCAAGCAGAAGGAGCCGATCGTTTTCGAACAATACAAATATCCGGAACTGCAGGAAATTACGTCTTCCATCGAGGAGATGGATCGCAAGATCCATTCCCAGATCGAAGATCTCGAAAAGGACAAGCGTATGAAGCAGCAGTTTTTTGCCAACGCAAGCCACGAACTGAAAACGCCCCTTACAAGCATTCAGGGCTATGCCGAGCTGCTGGATACCGGCGGGGCCGGTCCCGAAATAGAGCGCGACTGTGTTGACCATATTCTTGCATCCACCAGACGGATGACCGGACTGATCCAGGACATCCTGATCATATCGCGTCTGGAGTCCCATGAGCAGCCCGGCCAGAAGGAAGTGATCGATTTCGGAAAACTGGTAACCGGGATCATCGAAAGCCTGAGAGCAAAAATGGAACAAAGGCATATCACGGTCCGTTCGGATATGGAAAAGATCCTTGTCTATGCATACCGGCCTTATATAGAAGAGCTGGTTTCCAATCTGGTGGTCAATGCGGTCCTCTACAACAAAGACGGCGGATCGATCGATGTCTCGGCACGAAAGGATGGTGTCCTGCTGCGTTTCGAAGTGCGCGATACCGGGATCGGGATCGGCAAAGAAGAGCAGGAAAAAGTGTTCGAGCGCTTTTACCGCGCACGCAATCATACGACACAGGGAACTGGCCTTGGACTGTCCATAGTTAAACATGTCGTGCTGTTTTACGACGGAACGATCACGCTTTCATCCAGAGAAAACGAAGGAACATCTCTTTCTATCGTTCTTCCGATCGTATATAATTGACCTATGATCAAGACGATTTTATTTGACCTGGACGGGACGCTGCTCCCGATGGACCAGGAGGAATTTGTAAAACTTTATTTCGGCGAGCTGGCCCGCACGTTTGCCAGAGAATTTGAGCCGGAGCAGCTTACGCGCAGCATCTGGGACGCGACAAAAAAAATGATCCAGAACGGGGGAGAGAAAAAGAACGAGGATGTATTCTGGACAAGGATGAGCGAATTATATGGCAACAGTATTTACGACAGCATTCCGGCTTTCGACGCGTTTTATCACAAGGAATTTCAGAGCATACAAAAGGTGTGTCCGGCTAATCCGAAAAGCAGGGAGCTGATCGACCGGCTCAAGGACAACTACTCGCTGATCCTGGCCACCAATCCTTTGTTTCCGGCGATCGCTACGAAAAGCCGGGTCGCGTGGGCCGGTCTGGATGAAACGGATTTTGAACTCATCACGACGTATGAAAACAGCCGGGCCTGCAAGCCAAGTCTTGTGTATTATGAAAATATCCTGAAGGAATTCGATCTGGATCCGTCCGAATGTCTGATGGTAGGCAATGATGTGGACGAGGACATGGTCTGTGCCAGGCTAGGCATGCACGTGTTCCTTGCGACCGATCATCTGATCGACCGCAGCCATACGAATATCAATTTATTTCCTCATGGAAATTTCGATGATCTGATCGAATATCTGGAATGGGTGAACGGAAAACGGCTATAAGGCCGTTTTTATTTTAGGAAAAAGAAAAAAAGCCCGGTAAACGGACTTTATGGCAGATGGATCTGTGCCGGCACGTGTTCGTTTGTGAGCACGGGCTTGACAAATACGAACAGGACAATGTAGCGGACAAGATCGAATGCCGCAAACAGAAGGATGGCGCGAAGCGGATAGGTTCCGGAATCGAAATAGCCGTACAGCCTGAATCCGGTCCAGATCATGATAAGGATCTCGATCGCGATACAGCTCCATGCGATCATTTTCGACCGCGGCTGGTCATAGTATAAATAAAAGACCGGGATCGTCCAGATGAACGCGGAAAAAATGCAGAGCATGAACATGTCCTTGAGCGCGAAAACTTCCTGCAGATTGTAGCTGGCAAAATAGTTGGAGAAAACGGCACACAGGATCGGGAATACGACGAGTTCTCCGTAAACGCAGATCCCCAGGCGAAGCGCTAGCTGCGGATAGGTCAGAGGTTCCGGCTGTTCCTGTTCTTCGACTATTTCCTGTTCCTCGACCGTTTCCTGCAGCTGGCGGCCGGCCATATTCGTAACAGCCGTTTCCTGCAAGGTGAGCTTTCTTTCTCTTGCCTGGGCAGCGAATTTTTCTTCCAGCTCTTCGGATACGATATGATCGTAGAAAATGCGGCAGTACGGGTTCTGGTAAAAGTACAGACCGACCTTGAACAGGATGAGCATTTCGATAAACATCAGTCCCAGGCAGGCGCCATACGTCATGAACTGGGCCAGATTGTTCAGCAGCGCCTTGATTGGAATGTAGAACAAGGCGAGGTTGCCAGCAAAAGCCACCCAGTAAATGATCCGGCTCCATTTCTTTCCTGTCAGCAAAAGACCGAAGGCGACACCAAAGATCAATGTCTGGGCCAGACCGATTCCAACATACGTATAGGCGAACACGGAATTGCTGAAAAAATCAAGCGAAAGCACGTAGTAGGTCAGCATATTCCATGCGCAAATAAAAATAAAATAAAAAATTTCATGGGCAATGACCCGGTTTTTTGATTTTTTATAAATTAATATATCGTTCATGGTGTAGATTATAACACATATCACGGTTCTCCTTCTTGATTTGATCCACAGTATTCATTAAAATTTTATTAACAAAGAAAGAAGGACAATCGCTTTATGATGAATACAAAAGCAGAAATCGAACGTGTCGTGGAAGAATCCGGACTGGCAACTTCCATGAAATCCGGCTCTTTGAACGTACTGGCCACGCCGCAGATGATCGCCTGGATGGAAGAGGCGGCCTGCCAGTGTCTTAAACTGGATGAGGATCTGACCAGCGTCGGGACCAAACTGAATGTCAGTCATGTCAAAGCTTCGCCTTTAGGCGCTGTGATCCGCATCGTCGCCACTATCACGAACGTGGAGAACGACCGGAAAGTCAGCTTCTGGGTGGAAGCATACCAGGGAGAAGATCTGATCGGCGAGGGAAGCCACGAGCGTGTGATCGTCAATGCCGAAAAGTTTGTCAACAAAACCTATCATTTTTAAGCGGATACTGATCCGCTTTTTTTGATGAAAAAAAGACCGGAAAACCGGTCTTGAAATGATATGATCTACTGCGCTTTTTCTTCAGCCAGTTTTTTCAGACGTTTCTTGGACATGTTGCTGTAGACAAGCCATGTGATCAGGAATGTCGCAAAACCAGTGACTGCCGCGATCAGGAATACCGTATCGACACCTTCCGTGATTCCCGGGATGCCAGGAACAGAAAGACGAAGCGTATCATACGCGATACCGTCGACCGTTGCCGACACGACGTTGGACAGCGAAATGACGAAACCGATGAACGAAGTACCGATACCCATATCCTTCGGAGCAAGCAGCGTCTGCGCTTCCGGCGTGATACATACGGAACGGAATGCGTCCGCAATACCAGTCAGGCCGACCATGACGATAATGAACCATACCGGCATGTGCGGACCGACATAGATCAGTCCTGTAAAGGCGACGCCGATACATAAACCGGCAATGACCAGCGAAATGACTGTGTTCTTGGCCAGGTTCTTGGACAGCCAGACACCGACGAAGCTAGGCAGCAGTACGGTAATGATCGTACGCGGTATGGTGATAGTACCGCTGACCGTCACGCTCTGCTGCAGGATGTCCTGGACAGAACGAGGGACATAAGTCGAAACGGCACTCATATAAAATACGACCAGGAACGTAATGACAAGCAGCATCGTGTACTGTTTGTTCTTGAACATTCTCAGCGGGATCAGCGGGCTTTCCGGTTTCTTTTCGTACCAAATGAGAACGAACAGGGAAAGGATACCGACAATAAAGCATGTGATGACGATCGGATGGCTCCATCCGGCAGCCGGTCCAAAGTTGAGGCCGAGCAGGATGCCGGCAAGCGTGAGCACCAGAAGGATGATGCCCGGAATGTCGAGCTTGACACTGGTGGAACGTTCCTGGGACGGGTAGTTCAGGGCGATGCATGGCACGCCGACAAGCAGCCCGATGATCGGGAACAGGATCGCCAAGGTCATCATATTGTGATCGGTCAATACACCAGCCAGATAGGATCCGAGGAATGAGGAAAGTCCGAGCATCGCGGAGATGAGACCCATCATCTTAGGAACATCTTTCGGCTTGTTGATGATATTTGCCATGATATAAGGCGATGTGATGAATGCTCCTTCGGCAAGATAGAGGAAGAAGTAGCATGCGATAAAGAGAGGCAGGTTTTTCGCGAACGGAAAAATCAGTCCGGAAATGATCGCAATGATGCCGCCGACCAGAACGACCTTGCGGATACCGAAAATATCGCACAAGCGGCCACCGATCGGAGTCATGATGCACATAGCCAGCGCACCAATGATCGCAACGAGAGAGAAGGCGGATTCTGCGCCGATACTGCGCAGCAGCGGTCCCTGGATCGTTGCTAAAGATAAGCCATAAGCTCCTGTCGAGAAAATAAGCCCAAGGCAACCGATCGTTACCAAGGTTCGCTGCTTATTTGAAAATGATTCATACGACAGTTTATTGTTTGTATTATTCATACGTTTACCAATCTCCTATCTGCTAAAATGTTATCAATTTTATGGATCAAACTAAAATCATTTGCATAGGAAATTGCGCAGAATGATGGGAAAACAAAAACCGGCCATTTCTGACCGGTCTTTCGATCTTCTAAAATTTTTACTGCAGGCCAGGCTCGATGTAACGCAGGATCTCCATATCCCCGTTGCCGGCCCATACCATGTAGCCGTCATATCCAGCCTGATGGATTCCGTCGATCTCCTGTCTGACGCTGTCCGGATCGAGACTGTAGCCCTGGATCCACGTGCGGTATTTAGCCGGTTCTTCCAGCGCATCAAGCTGCGTCCGGACCAGAGAGGAAAAAGAATAGATCGTTTCCTGCGGAGTCTGTCCTGTATACTGGAAATGATCCAGATACGGCATCGGCGAGATCACATCCGCCGCATTGGCCATGGCAGGAAGAAACTGCCCGATATCCTGGTCGTCGCGCATCACGACCGGCCAGGCAAACAGGTTGGCCCCGACATATACATGCTGTTCCTCCAGCTTGGTGTGCGCATACATCAGAAATCCCTGGATCGCTGCGGCCCGGCTTTCATCATACGTATTGTGAAAATCGAGTCCGAGATCCCCGGACATTTTCGTCGAATATTCGGAAAAACGAATGTAGTCGAACTGCACTTCGTTGACGAACGGCGCGATCTCGAGTGCAAGATCCACATTGTAAAGCCACGCTTTGCGCGAAAACGGCGACGGCCATGCCACACCGTTGACAATGGCTGGCGAGCCATCCGCGTTCGAATACGCTTCTTTCGGATTCTGCGACGCAAAGACCGGATCCCTGAACACAGAGATGCGCGCGATCATATAATATCCGGCTTTCTCGAAACGCTCAAAATCCTTTTCGAGCTGTTCGATCGTGATCTGCGGACTGATCGCCGCCGAAGGATCTTTCAGATACTTTTCCGGCACGCTGGACTCGTAACATACGATCCCGTCATCGGTCTTGAATTCAACGACCAGCGCATTGATCGACGTATGATCCTTCAAAGCCAGAAGCTCCTGCTGGTTGCTGATAAAATTTTCCATGGACACATGGTAGGCATTGACAGTTTCCGGCATCACATTATCGTCATAGGCCGGTTTGATCATCGGCTTGTAGTCGATCTGATCGATATAGGCATCTTTCGAATGATCTTTTCCGTAATATTCGTTCCAGTCTGTCGTGTATGACACGTTGGTCCCGTAATTGCGCACAGCACGTTTCTCGTTTGTTTCCACCCATGCGCCAGGTACCCAGTATCGTTTGTCGTTTTTGGTGATCTCATACCATTTCACTATCCCAGTAGTCGGATCTAGATCGTTCGTGCTCACGTTCACGACCTCCAGCTGTTCCCCTTTGGAAGCCGATTCAGCGGTGAGCTTTCCGTCTTTTTCGTCAAATAAATTGATCAGCCGCCGCGGATACACGTAGGGCGTATCCACGCACTCTTCGAGCGTTTTCGCCAGATGGCTTGCGGGAACCGTGAGCTTTTCGCCATTGAATTCCACTTCGGCCTGCTCTCCGTTGGTGTCAAGCAGCTGGACCTTCGTTCCTCTTACCAGAGCAACAGGATGCTCGCTCGCTTCGCCCTGGTCGATCGAAAGGCTCGTCACATGAAGGACCTCCTCGTCTGTCCTGATATAACGGACAGGATGAACAAGCGAGTTCAGGAACGGGATACAGTAATTCACCGAAGCATAGATCAGCAGGATGACGCAGTCAGCCGCCAGAAAAAGACGAACGATCCGTTTTATACGTTCGTTCATAAGTATCACCACTACAAGTTTAGCATATTTGAAAAAAAAGGTAAAACTTGCGAAAAGTGTTTTGCTTTTCAAGCGAAGTTTCACCCTTTTTTTATAAAATTGTTCAACAGGCAGGAAACCGCAAGACCGCTCAGGCTGCCAAGACTGTCGATCAGCACATCCAGCAGACGACCGCTTCGTCCGGCCACGAAAAGCTGGTGCACCTCGTCGCTGCACGCATACAGCACACAGACCAGAAAAGCGAGCCAGAATTTTTTCCTGTCGTCAAAACACGGATAGACACAAAAGCCAAGGACCATGTAGATCGTAAAGTGAGCGCCTTTGCGGACAATGAGCTGGGCCAGATCCGTTCCGAAAAGCGGAACCAGAAAGCGGGCAAGAAAAAAACTGGCCGAAGACGATTCATCGCCAGGCTGCGAGGAAAAAAGAAAAATCGCGATCATGAGCCCGATCGTAAGAGCCATGAATATCCGTCTTTTTCTTTTTATACCTGCCATGACAGCAGCTTTCTGACATTATCGTACTGTTCTTTTTCAAAACGGAAACGGGCATGTACGAAATGATTCGGAAACTGACGCATCATGTTCAGATCGTCGATCACCACGAAACGATCAATGCCATGATGCATGACATAATCCTGAATAACCCGGTAACGCGGTATGCCTTCCTCGGTCATTCCCGTTACATACGGGCCGAGATCGAAAATATTCAATATTGCCTTCATCTGTTCGAGACTGAAGAACAGCCGCCATGAAGTAGTCAGAACGATATTGGCATCGAACTGATCGGCCAGCTGTCCGATCAGCGCGCAGCTCTCCTTGTCGAAATGATGATATACCTGGTTGACAAGCGTATCCGGAAGCTTTTCGATGGATGGATCGTTCTTTTCCTGTGCCAGCCTGTATTTCAGGTCCGGCTCGAGCGCGTACGGATCGAACATCTGCTTGGGCGCGAGCACACCGTCAATATCCAAAAATAATACTGTTTTCATAATGCAAATACTTCCTTTGTTCATTTCAATGATACAACATATTTCAGAATTTAAAAATACAATGTGACAGCAAGACGGATTTTTTCGAAAAGCGCTTCCGGAAAAAACAGATACAAATATAGCCGGGAAGTAATCTTTATGCTTGCTTTTTGTATGAACAGGGCTTAATTTTTATGTATACAAATTGATTTTAAGGTGGAATTACAACATGCGAAAAGTACTATTCTGGTTTAACCGCCAGACTCCCGCACGACTATTATCCATGGGCTTCCTGGCCGTTATCCTGATCGGCGCCCTGCTGTTCATGACGCCCCTGGCTCATAAGGCAGCTTCGCCTGTCAGCTTTATCGATGCCTTGTTCGTATCGACGAGCGCCGTGTGCGTGACCGGACTGACCACAGTGCCGGTAGGGGATACATTTACGCCGTTCGGCTACACGCTGCTTGCCGTACTCATTCAGATCGGAGGGCTTGGTGTGGCAACGATCGGTGTTTTATTTACTCTTCTGATCGGGAAAAAGATCGGAATGAAAACAAGGCAGCTTGTCGTGGAAGCCATGAACTTTTCAGGCTACGGCGGACTGATCCAGACGATCAAATCGTTTCTGATCCTGACCTTTGTCATCGAGCTGACAGGAGCGGTTTTTTCCTTCTTTATCTTTTTGCCGGATTACGGGGCGGCCACATCGATCGTATACGGTCTTTTCCATTCCGTCTCCGCGTTCAATAATGCCGGCTTCGATATTCTGGGCGGATATGATTCGCTGCTCAATTACGCAGACAATGTCCCGATGAATCTTGTCACGACAGCGCTGGTCATTTTGGGAGGATTCGGATTTCTGGCGATGTTCGATGTGCTGCGCAACCGGTTTCGCTGGAAAAATCTGAAGCTGAACACGAAGATCGTCATCACGATGACAGTCACGCTTCTTGTTGGCGGCACCCTGCTTTTGAAATGGACGACAGAGCAGACATGGCTCGAGGCCTGGTTCCAGAGCGTGATTGCGCGTACAGCCGGCTTTAATACTTATCCGATCGCTCAGTTCACGCAGCCGGCCATCCTTGTGTTCTGCGTTCTGATGTTTATCGGCGCTTCGCCCGGGTCGACTGGCGGCGGTATCAAGACGACAACGTTTTTTACCTTCGCGTTCATGGCCATTTCGAGCACCATCCAGAACAACCGCCACGAGGTGTTCCACCGCAAGATTCCGCGCCTGATCTTTCAAAAAGCGCTGACCGTCATTTTCTTCGGCCTTGCGGTCGTTTTTACCGGCACGTTCCTGCTGCTTGTTTTCGAGCCGGATATCGAGCTCTATGAAGCGCTTGTCGAAGTGACATCCGCGTTTGCGACGGTCGGATCGACCGTAGGGATCACTCCGTATTTGTCGATCGGAAGCAAGATCGTGCTCATCGTATGCATGTTCATCGGCCGCCTTGGTCCGGTAACGATCGCCACATTATGGGTATTAAAAGGAAACAGTGCCGCATCGTATACAGAAGAAAACATCATGATCGGATAAAAAAGGAGAAATTATTTTATGGCAAAAAAAGGGAAGGATTCCGGATCTTTTGCGATCATCGGAGTCGGACGGTTCGGAAGTGCGCTGGCGACGACGCTGGCTCTGGCCGGACATCAGATCATTATCTGCGACCGCGATCCGGAACGCGTGAAGGAGCTGCGCGAGCTGACACCCTACGCGTTCGTGGTCGAACATATCACGAAAGAAGCACTTGACGAGATCGGCGTGCGCAACTGCGAGGTCGGGGTCGTATGCATCGGAAATGCGATCGAATCGAGCATCCTGGCTACCCTGCACCTGATCAATCTGGGAGTGCCCCGCGTCATTGCCAAGGCAACGACAAAAGAACAGGGACAGATCCTGGAACGTCTGGGGGCAGAAGTCGTTTATCCTGAGCACGATATGGGGGTCCGGCTTGGAAAACACCTTCTTTCCAACCATCTGATCGACTATTTTTCGCTCAACGCCGATACGGAGATCTACGAGATGAGCGTGCCGGATTCGATCGTCGGCAAAACGGTAGCGGAAACCGATCTGCGCGCCAAGTACGGATTGAACATCATCGCGATCGAACACGGCGACGAGACGATCACCAATATCGATCCCGAATACACGTTCGAGTTCGGCGACGGCATCGTCGTGCTCGGACATATCGGATCGATCGAAAAATTTGAACATGAATGAATGGAACTGCCGTTGATCTTCAGCGGTTTTTCTTTTGCCCGATTGTGTGTATTTCAGCTTTTTTTCATATTTTGGATGTATAATTAAAAAAATGAAATAAGGGGACAATAACTATGAGAATGATCTTGCTGCATGGCCTGGGACAAACAGGCTCCAACTGGAAAATGGTACGAACGATCCTGAATCACAAAGGAATCAGAACGAGCGTGCCCGCTCTGTATGATCTGGCGGCTGCCAGACCGATGACGCTCGAAAGCCTGCTCGAAGGCTTCGAACACTACTGCACCATGCTTCCTGAACAGGAATTTGTGCTCTGCGGGCTTTCGCTAGGCGGCATCCTGGCTCTGGAATACGCCAAAAAGCATCCGGAAAAAGTGTCCGGGCTCATCCTGATCGGCGTGCCGTACACGGTGAGCCGCAACGTGCTCGCGTTTCAGAATCAGGTCATGAAACTGATGCCGAAAAAATACTTTGATAAAATGCGCCTGCCCAAGGATCAGTGCGTGTCGCTGCTCGATTCGCTCAAAACGCTGCCGTATACCGAAAATGTGGAACTGGTCAAGACCGATACGCTGATCGTGTGCGGCGAGAAGGATAAAGCGAACCGGAAAGGAGCGTACGCGCTTTTTGAAAGACTGCCCGATTCAAGGCTGGAAATCATTCCGGGCGCAAGGCATGAAGTGAATACCGATAAGCCGCGAAAGCTGGCAAATACGATCCTGGGTTTTGTACATGAGCTCGATGTGCTATAATGAAACGTAAATATTCAGAAGGGAGAAATACGAATGAATGAAAATATCGTTCTGGTAACCGGCATGTCCGGGGCCGGAAAAAGCAGCGCCATGAACGCGCTCGAAGATCTCGGCTATTACTGTATCGATAACTTCCCGAAAGAGCTGCTTCCTGATCTGGAAGCCCTGCTCGATGAAAAAAAGACGAAATATAAATCCGTAGCGCTGTCGGTCTCCGCCATCGACTACGTTTATTTTGTGAAATACTTTGACAACAACACCAACAATATCCAGATCATTTTTCTGGACTGCAGCGACGATGAGCTGCTGCTGCGCTACCGCTTTACGCGCCGCCAGCATCCGATGATCGCGACCAACCGCGCATCCACGCTTGAAGATGCGATCGAAATGGAACGCGACTATTTCGATCATCTGCAGGAAAACGCGCAGAACACCTTTCATGTGGATACGACCAAGCTGACACCGCAGGCGCTTGCCAACCGCATCCGCCACCGGTTCCGCACGAACGAAAAGACAGAATTTACGATCACGTTCCAGTCGTTCGGCTTTAAACACGGTGTCCCGATGGATGCGGACGAGATCATCGACGTCCGCTTCCTGCCCAATCCATTTTACGAGCCGAGCCTGCGCGAAAAGACCGGCAATCAGGAGGAAGTGTACAACTATGTCATGACAGCCAGCGAGACGAAGGAATTTGTAAAGCGTCTGAGCGACTATCTTGACTTTACGTTCGAATCGTACGACCGCCAGAACAAGTCGCATATGATCGTTGCAGTCGGCTGCACCGGAGGACAGCATCGTTCGGTAAGCATCTGCAACTATCTGTTCGACAAATACAAAGACAAATACCGGTGCTTCAAGAGCCACCGCGACATCGACGACAATGTCGAAAGCGAAAGGGATGGCGCGTTCGAATGAAAAATATCGTAGTGATCGGCGGAGGGACCGGTCTGTCCAGCATGATGATGGGCATGAAAAAAATAAAGAACGTGAATCTGACCGCGATCGTCACAGTGGCCGACGACGGCGGAAGCACGGGCAGGATCCGGGACGTGTACCACGTGCCTGCCATGGGAGATATCCGTCACGTATTGTGTGCGATGTCGCTCGAGGAAAACGAGACCCTGTTCACCGAACTGATGAACTACCGGTTCGAGGGCGACGAGGACATTGGCGGGCACAGTCTTGGCAATCTGATCTTCCTGGCCCTGATGGACACGACCGGCTCCTTCATGGGAGCGATACAGTCGATTTCCCGCATCCTGAATGTCAAAGGAAAGATCCTGCCAAGCACGCTGGATGTCGTGACATTGTACGCGCTGATGCAGGATGGCACGCTCGTGCGCGGAGAGAAGAATATCCCGACCGTATCGAACCATATCGACAAGGTATTTTACCAGCAGCACATTACTCCGTATCCGCAGGCGATCGAAGCGATCGAAAACGCGGATCTGATCATTTACGGGATCGGTTCGTTGTATACGTCGGTCATCCCGAATCTGATCATTGAAGAGATTTCGCAGGCGATCTATGAAAATCCGTGCCCGAAAGTGTATTTCTGCAATGCGATGACCCAGCCAGGCGAGACCGACGGATATACGCTGCAGGATCATGTGCGGGCACTCGAAAAGCATTCTTTCAAAAATCCGGTCGACGTGGCTGTATTCAATGAAAGCGTGATCCCGGATTTTGTGCGGGAAAACTATGAAGCGGAAGGCTCCTATCCGGTGAAGCTGGAAAAAGAAACGGAAAACTACACGGTGATCAGGCGCAATCTGATCTATCTGGACGAGAAAGGCCGCATCCGGCACAACCCGGACGCTGTCCAGAAAGCCGTAGAGGAAATACTGGAAAAGATCTGATGTCGTTCACAAGTGATGTAAAAGCGGAAATCTGTCTGGACGAGCTGGACGATTATCAGGCAAAAGCGCAGTTGTGTGCGCTTTTTCAGGTCAAAGCCACGCTCCATATGAACTGGCAGGGAATGTATGTATCTTTCCAGATGGAAAATGCAGGAATTATCAAACATATTTTTAATCTGGTCAAACGGCTGTATAAGGCGGACTGCCGTCTGTCGGTGCTGAAAAAGATGCAGCTGAAAAAAAACAATATCTACCGGCTTCAGATCTTTGATCGGGCAGACGAAATTCTCGAAGATCTGATGATCCTTAACGATACCGGGCTGCACAGCACGCCGCCTTATAAATGGGTCCGGTCCGAAAAAAATGCGCGTGCCTATCTGCAGGGATGTTTTCTTGCGGGCGGATCGGTCAATTCGCCGAAAACGACCAATTACCACTGCGAGATCGCCGTGGCCAACGCACAGCTGGCTGGCGCGATCGCGAAACAGA
Organism: Erysipelotrichaceae bacterium OPF54; assembly: GCA_022834735.1. Lineage (GTDB taxonomy): Bacteria > Bacillota_I > Bacilli_A > Erysipelotrichales > Erysipelotrichaceae > Dubosiella. The sequence goes on along the minus strand of BQKD01000001.1, from coordinate 1,633,423 downwards.
TGGAACGCTTCTATCTGCCGGCCCGGGTCATCGAGCGCAAGTCGCTGTGGATCGTCTATATGAAGGCAGGCGACAAGATCGCGGATTTTCTGCGTCTGTGCAGCGCGAGCAATGCGCTGTTCCAGTTCGAGGACAGCAGGATCCAGCGTGATTTCTACAATCAGCTCACGCGCCTGGACAACTGCGAAGTGGCCAACGAGATGAAAGCGTTCAAGGCGGCCAGGGAACAGCTGGAATGCATCGAGATCCTGGAGAGCAACCGGGCAAGCCTTCGTATTCCGGAAAAGATCGTGCGGGTCATGGACGTGCGCAAAAAACATCCGGAAGCGAACATCAACGAGCTGTGCGATGAAATGTATGCGGAATATGGCGAGACGATTTCCAAATCCGGGATGAAGCACCGTCTTTCCAAGATCAGGACGATGGCCGCGCCATGGAGGGATCCGGATGAAAAAAAGGAATAAAACGATGATCCTGGCCCTGAGCTCTGCGCTGCTTTGTGCCTGCGCGCAGCCGATCGAGCTGCAGAAGCATACGTTCACGATCGAACTGGGCAAGGATGTGTATGCCAATCCGTCTTTATATATAAAAAATGGAGAAAAATTTCAATCGGGGCAGCTGAAGGTCATTCCGGCAACACGCGGGATCGCCAAGAAAGACAACCGGTTCGTCACTTTGGGCAAGGAATATCTGGTGGTCGGCGAATATGATTTCGAAATCCGCAACGGCAGCCAGGAAACGCCGTTCCGGATCAAGATCAAAGATACGCTGCCGCCTACGCTTGTGGAACATCCGGACGAGATCAGCGTGCCTCTCAATGGCACGATCGACTGGGACAGCGTGTTTCATGCAACCGATCTTTCGGGAGTCAGCTATGAGGCGCCTTCGGATCTGACGGCGCAGACGGGCGAGCATGAAATTATCGTAACGATATCCGACCGGTACGGCAACAAGATCGAGCAGCCGATCAAGGTGATCGTCAATGCGTGATCCGTATACGATGACAAAAGCCGATCAGATCCTGATCGTGACGGTCATGATCCTTGCCCTGGTCATGATCGTTCCTGTCGTGCTCTGGCCGGCTGGCGCGAAAACGGCGGTGGTGAAGGTACGCAGCGACGAGGTGCTCCGGATCGACCTGAACCGGGATGGCGAATACACGGTCGACGGGACGCTTGGCGATGTAAAGATCGAGGTAAAGGATCAGGCGGTGCGTGTCGAACAGGAAAACTCGCCTCACCACTATTGTTCGATGCAGGGGTTTGTCGACAGCCCGAACACGCCGATCGTCTGTCTTCCTAACGATACGGTGATCACGATTGAAGGGGAGCAGGACGGAGAGGATGTGCAGATCCAGTGAGTGCGAAAAAAAGTGTGATCCTTGCTTTTCTTATTGCGCTCGGGATCATTTTCCAGCTGATCGAAAGCTTTTTTCCGGTCGTTATGATCGTTCCGGGCTACAAGATCGGAATTGCCAATATTGTCGGTCTGTTTGCTTTGTATGCGTACGGTCCGAAGGATCTTGTGGTTGTTTGTCTTGGGCGGATCTTTCTGGCCTCGCTCATGCAGGGGACGCTGTTTTCGGTGCCGTTCATCCTTTCTGTGACGGGCGGGATCTTTTCGATGGCTGCCATGATCCTCGCGTATCGGTCCAAAGTGTTTTCTATTTACGGGGTGAGCATTCTTGGAGCCTGTTTCCACAATATAGGACAGGTGCTCGCGATCACCATTTTGTATGATCAGTTTTTTATGCAGCTGTTCCTGCCTGTGCTCCTGGCTCTGTCGATCGCGGCTGGATTGTGTATCGCGCTGCTGAGCGCAAATATATTGAAACGAATGAAAGGAAGATTGGTATGACGAGAACTCTGGAATCAAAGCCTTGCGGCGTATGTTCGACGAAGATGGTCTTCGAACTGGATGGAGATACGATCTGTTCGATCACAACCTATAACGGGTGCAATGGCAGTTCGAAGGGGATCAGTGCGCTGGCGGCCGGCATGCGGATCGAGGAATTTATCGAACGCTGCGACGGGATCGTGTGCGAAAGAAAAAAGACCTCGTGTCCGGATCAGATGGCCAAAATCTTAAAAAGGTATCTCGATGGCGGTTTCGACTGATAAATATTATTTTTCGCTTTGCCGCATCCAGCAGGAAGCGGCCCATGAGATCAGCTTCCTTTCGACCAATTCGCTCAAGCTTGATGTGCTGATGCAGAGCATGAGCTATGAAGAGGTCACGGAAAACGATTATTTGAAACTGCTGCAGATGAATTATGATAAATATGACAAGATGGATCACCGGCGGGAAAAAAGATACTGTCTTGTAAAGATGCAGATGGTTGCGGATGCGAAAAAAAGAAAATATAAACGGGCCCGGTTCAAGATGGTGGATTTTACGCCGCCTCTGCGCGAGGATTTCATGTCGCTTTACTTTCAGCGGTGCCGCACGATCGAGCGGCTCGAGGAAATAAAGACGAAACGTTTTTTATGGATCGATGTGCTTCTGTATTCTCTGATCCTGGTCCTTTTTGTCTACGGGTTTCATGTGCCGATGCTGTATAGCCTGCTGATCGCTCTGGCAAGCGCAGGCGCCATGTATGTGTATTTCCGGTTCCGGATCCTTGACAATCAGATTGTCGAGGAAATCGAAAAGGACATGGATCTGCTCGATCCTCTGCTGCAGGAAATGGAAATGAGCCGGCGCAGCAGTGCGCAGGTCAGCCTGTTCCACAAGCGGAAACCGAAAAATTAGTAGTGCATGTTTGTAAAAAATTTCACAAATACAAATTTTGTTGTATAATGTTTATGGTGATAGACTTATGCGGAATATAGATGTGCCAAAAGCGACACTTCATCGATATCCGGTATACTTGAAGGCTCTGCGCCGCCTGCAGAAAAACGGGGTAGAGCGTGTCATGTCCAAAGAGCTTGCGAATCTTGTCGATATCGAGCCGACAACGATCCGCCGGGATTTTTCATTTTTAGGCAATCTGGGCAAACAGGGATATGGTTATGATGTAAATAAGCTGATCGATATTTTCAATGCGCAGCTTGGTGTTAATTTTGATGAAAAGATCATTCTCGTCGGGGCGGGCAACCTCGGGCGGGCCCTGCTGAACTACAATAAATGGGATCATGTGGTCGGAGAGATCGCATGCGCGTTTGACGCGGATCCCGAAAAATGCGGCAGGGAAATGTTTGGTGTCGAGGTGTACTCGATGAACGAGCTGGAAGAGAAGATCCCTGAAGGATGCCGTATTGCGATTTTGACGATCTCGCACAATGTGCAGGAGACTGTGGATCGTCTGGTAGGATGCGGGATCAAAGGGATCGTGGATTTTACGCACGAGCATTTTAAAGTGCCTAAAGGTGTTGTCATTAAAGTTGTCGATGTGGTATCATCGATTCAGGAACTTGTTTTTCAGACAAATTCATTGGATGAAGTGACGAAGAAGCAGTAGAATGCATGATGGACCATGGCAGAGAGCCTGCGGCTGGTGAAAGCGGGTATGGTACGCATGCGGACAACGACTGCGGAGTCGGACCGGAGAAATGAAGTAGACGGTCCCGTGTCTGCGCGTTAAGCAGCAAAAGGGTGCGCTGGTACAGCGCAAAACAGGATGGCACCGCGGTTACTGATCGTTCCTTGCAGGAATGATCTTTTTTTATGAAAGGAAGGAAACTATGCTGGCAAAAAAACTGAAAGAAGATCCGTCAAAATTTGACGGACAGACCATTGATCTTCAAGGATGGGTAAGAACAAATCGGAATTCGAAGAAAATCGGCTTTATCGAACTGAATGACGGTTCGACCTTCTCGAATACGCAGATCGTATACGAGGATTCCCTGCCGAATTATACGGAAGCTTCAAAGATCACATTGGGAAGCGCGATCGGGGTCAAAGGAAAGGTTGTCGTGACGCCGGATGGCAAACAGCCTTTCGAGATCCATGCTGAACAGATCGAAGTGCTTGGCGCAGCCGATCACGATTATCCGCTGCAGAAGAAAAGACATTCTTTTGAATACATGCGCGAGATCCCTCATGTGCGTCCTAGGGCCAACACATACTATGCGATCTTCAGGCTGCGTTCTGTTCTGAGCATGGCGATCCACACGTTTTTTCAGGATCGCGGTTTCGTGTATGTGCATACGCCGGAGATCACGGGCAACGATGCCGAAGGTGCGGGCGAATGCTTTACGGTGACGACGCGCAAGGACGACAAGTATGAAGACGACTTTTTTTCCAAGCATGCGCAGCTGACTGTTTCCGGACAGCTTCATGTCGAACCGTTCGCGCTGACGTACCGCAACGTGTATACGTTCGGTCCGACTTTCAGGGCGGAAAATTCCAATACGACCCGTCATGCCAGCGAATTCTGGATGATCGAGCCGGAACTGGCTTTCGCCGATCTTTCCGACGATATGGACTGTATCGAGGATATGATCAAATTCTGTATCAATTACTGCCTGGAACATGCGGCTGAGGAAATGGCTTTCTTCGAAAAGATGATCGACCATGACTGCATCGAGCGGGTGAAGAAAGTGGCCGGTTCCCACTTCAAACGGATGACGTATACCGAGGCGATCGAGCATCTCGAAAAAGCAAAGGATCAGTTCGAAAACAAGGATATTTTCTGGGGAATGGATCTGCAGTCGGAGCATGAGCGCTATATTTGCGAAAAGATCGTGCAGGGTCCTGTGTTCCTGACCGATTATCCGAAAGAGATCAAAGCGTTCTATATGCGAGTCAACGAGGATGGCAGAACAGTAGCAGCATGCGATCTGCTCGTTCCGTATGTGGGCGAGCTGGTTGGCGGAAGCCAGAGGGAAGAGCGTTATGATGTGCTTGTCGAACGAATGAAAGAGATGGGAATGGAGACAGAATCGCTGCAGTGGTATCTGGATCTGCGCCGCTTTGGCGGATGCAAGCATTCCGGATTCGGTCTCGGATTCGACCGGATGCTCATGTATCTTTCGGGCATCCAGAATATCCGGGATGTGCAGCCATATCCGAGAACGCCGAGAAATCTCGTATTCTAGCAAGGAGAAATACAATGAAAATCACAAATGAAGCAAAACCGCTCATTGAAGAGCTTTTGAAAGAAAAAGGAGCCGAAGGACTGATGATGGAAGTGCACGAATCGTGCTGCGGAAAATCACCGGTATTCGCGCTGGTAACCTATGATCCGGAAGATCAGCCTGAACTGGTTAACGGGATCAAGGTGCTGATCTTTGATCAGGATAAAGAAGCCGCAAAGGATATCGAGATCGATGTCGTGGATAACGAGCTTGTTGTCAAGGGCGCGGATTCATGCGGATGTTCCCACGAAGGGGATCATGCGTGCGGCGGATGCGGCGACCATGCGCATCACGAGCATGGCGAAGGCTGCTGCGGCTCTCATGATCATGAGGGCGGCTGCTGCCATCATCACGAAGAATAATACAGGACGGGCAGGAAGATTTCTTCCCGCCTTTTTTCGAATAAGAAATAGAATCTCTCTTTTTTTGTACAGAGATGGAGAGGAAGAAGGCGGGCATGTACGATATACTAAAACCGGCAGGAGGAATTGAATTATGGAATGGATTGAACGATTTAACGAGGCGATCAATTATATCGAGGAACATTTGTCAGAACCGATCGATTATGAACATCTTGGCCGCATTGCTTGCTGTTCTTCTTATCATTTTCAACGAATGTTCACGTATATGGCAGGTGTTTCTTTGTCTCAGTATATCCGCAGGAGAAAAATGTCGCTTGCGGCGGTCGATCTGCAGAGCGAAAGAATGAAAATTATCGATGTGGCGGGCAAATACGGTTACAATTTTCCGACAGCATTCAATCGAGCTTTTCAGTCTGTTCATAAGATCGCTCCATCAGCAGTTAAAAATGGCGGAGTATCTGTAAAATCTTTCCCGCCGATTTCATTCAGGATCACGGTGAAAGGAGTGGAGGAAATGAATTATAGAATTGAAACAAAAGAGGCATTTCGGATAGCTGGCGTATGTGTACCACTGAATAAGGATATTGAAAAGAATTTTTCAGTCATTCCTTCCAAATGGCAGGAAGCCTCTTCAGACGGAACGCTGCAAAGACTCGTTCAGATGATGGATCAGCCACCTATGGGAGTGCTTGGGGTCAGCTTGTGCAATGACACACAATCATGGAGGTATTATATCGCGGTAGCCACTTCGCAGGAAAAAAGCGGTTTTAAAGAATACGTGGTTCCTGCTGCGACATGGGCTGTATTTCCTGGAGAAGGAACGAACCAGTCCATTCAGGAACTGGAACGGCGGATCGTTACTGAATGGTTGCCGACATCCGGATACGAATATGCGAATGCTCCGGATGTGGAAGTGTATCTGAATCCGGATCCGGACAACGCAAAATACGAAGTGTGGATCCCGGTAGTCAAACGACAGGGATAAAAAGAAAAGAGCAGGGCACAATGCCCTGCAATGGTCTTGTTCATCGGCAATGTGCGGAGTCGATCTGATCCTGCTCGGTGATCGGACGAATGGCACGGCACGGGTTGCCCAGAGCGACCACATGGCCGGGAATATCCTTGCATACCAGGCTTTTTGCGCCGATCACTGTATTGGATCCGATCGTTACGCCGGGAAGGATCGAGACATCGGCGCCGATCCATACGTTGTCGCCGATCGTGATCGGAAGTGCGATCTCGAGCCCGCGGTTTCTTTCCTGTGGATCGAGCGCGTGGTTTGCGGTATACATTCCGCAATTTGGACCGATGAAAACATTTTTGCCGATCGTGATCGTGCCACCATCCATCAAGTACGCGTTCCGGTTGATGAAGGTGCCCTGGCCGATCGTGATCCTGTTACCGTAATCTACGGCGAACGGACTGATGATCGTTACATTTTGTGCACATCCAGGCAGAAGCTGCTCTTGGATCTTCTGTTTTGTCAACTGATCAAGAGGATCGGTCTGGTTGTACAAAAAACAAAGATGTTCTGCTTCAAGTCTTTGTTTGAGAAGGTCGGCATCAAAGTTGGCGTCATACCAGAGATGCTGTTCCATTTTTTCAGTTTCGGTCATTCCATGCTCCTTTCGAATGGCGCGCTTTTTCGAGCATGCCCGCCTCGTAAAAATCATCAAGATCCTCCATGTACTCGAAACGCGGCATATACGCTTCCGGAATATACTGGCTGCATTGTGAACGGATCGTCCCAATATCAGCAGGTTTGATGCGGTCGCCGCTTAGAACGAGCACATCCGGATCAAGCAGCACGATCGTACTGACAAGATTTTGAATGATGGATTCATATCCAAAGACGGAAGTGTCCGGCAAAAAGCCGATCATTCCGGCAAATCCGTGGGCTCCGGAAATGATCGTGCCACGCTGGATGGTCGTGGCAGCGGGACGGACGCCTGAAGGAAAATAGGCGAGCGTCGTGACTTTTTCCCGATTCCTGCCGGCATAACCAAGCGCTTTATAGGTCATATCATTTTCGATAATATAGGGAATATCTGTAATAGAGCGGATCGCTTCGGCAAGAGGGGCGTTTTCCAGTTCCGGAATATCGCAGAAGCGCAGGATACCGTGATCGACCATGCTGGGCGTCCCGATCACGAGCATGCTTATGCCAGCATACTGGTCCAGTGCGCGCTGGATATGATCCATAAGCGTTTCAAGATGCAGGTGATCGTATATACCGCCCGATCGCGAAAGGATCTTTCCGTTCAAAGCGCACAAACAGATCTGCAGGTGAATTTTCTGCCGGATCATATCAAAACGTACGGTCAGGAACGGTTTATAGGTCTCGTTGAACGTGTATTCGCTTACACTGCGCCCGACAGTGGACTGCCGAGCTTTTTTTTCGAGGACAGCGTTCTGTTCGTGGAGAACATTCAGAAGCGTATTGCATGTGGCCTGGCTCAATCCGGTTTCAGCCGCGATCTGGTGTTTTGTATAGGTGCCGGATCGCCACAGCACATCCAGGATACGCAGTATGTTGTGCCGGCGGATATCGCTGCTGTCTGTCATTCCTGTTCCTTGCGATCGGGCTGCTGGCTATCGTGGGCTTTCCACTGGCAGGGAAGCATCTCCATATGCGTAAAACGGGCCGTGAAAGAAGAATCTTCCGGGGAACACGCATAGATGCCGAACCGGATCGTTTTTTGTGCACGGTTCAAATGGCAGATGCGCATCTGCTTGAAATGGATGCCGTCCGTCGAATTTTCAATACAGAAATCATCTTCACGGCGGCTCAGCCGGTACCACATCGTTTTGATCGAGGCGTCGATCTCGGTCGTTGCCCAGTCGGAATAGCCCTCGTTCGTTACGACGCTTCCTAAATGCTGGAATGTTTCGTTTTCGTATTCGATCGAACCTTTGATCCAGTTGCGGCTGTCGAGATAGACGATCACGCCGCACTGATCGAAGCGGTGGTGACTGCTTTCAAAATCCGTCTTTACGACGAAACTGAAAAATGCTTCGTCTGTTGTCTGCTGCAGCATAGGCGCATTGTCATTCACGAAATGATAATATGTGTTCTGCCATAAATCGGTATGTGGGGCAGTTGTGATTGCAACCGCATCCTTATCGATGCGATACTGTTCTGGCCGGTTGGTCCAGGCCATCTGTGTAAGATCCATCATTCATTTCTCCTTTTCTTATAACTATTATAATAACTATTATAAAAATAAATTCAACAGAAAAAAGAACAAAAATACAAATCCAAAACATATTTTGCTATAATAAAAAACTGAAAGAAGGAACGAAAATGTCAAAAGGAAAAACATTCGTGTTTGTAGATACGGAAAATGTCGGACATTCCATACCGCTCAAGATCCCTAAGACGATCAAGGCGTTTTTTTATATTAAAGATAAGAATATTCTTCCGAAAGTATATCCGAACTGCATGCACAAACGGATCAAGCTGATCGATCTGGCGTCCCGGGCCACCAAAACAAAAAACGAAATGGACCTGGCGCTGGTCACGCAGTTAAGCATCGCGATCGCCAAACATGGCAAAAAAAGAAAATATGTCATTCTTTCGAATGATAAAGGATATGACTATCCGATCTATCTGCTTCGCCGCTCCTATGGAGTCGAACTGTCCAGGATGTGCTGTTCGCTCGAGGAATTCATCAGTCCGCTCGACAGCGATGCCGGAGTGGATCCAAAGCCGGAAGACAAGCCGGAAGAAAAAAAGGAGGATACCGAACCGAAGGTAAAAAAGGAACCGCAGAAAAAGATCGTTCAGGTCCAGCCGGTCAATTATATTCCGGCTTTGTTCGAACGATATGATAATTTTGAATCCTATCGGAAGGCGCAGAAAATTTCCCAGAAGCGGCGGATGCGCAAAAACCGGCAGATGTACGAAGGAAGCTCGAGCGTATGGATCGAATTCGATCCGTATGCCGGACAATGGGTGCCGTTTAAAAGCGGAGATGTCATGAAGGAGATCGAAGCGGATGCGGATCCTGAAACGGTGACGGCCCGTCAGCGCAAATGGATCGAACAGCAGAAGTCCGAACTTTCGCTTTCGGGGAAAGAAAATGAAGATTACATGCCGGTCCTGTTCAGATCATGCGAGAACTTTGAACAATATCGTCAGAAGCAGAAGAAAGCCCAGAAAAAGCGGATGCGCAAAAACCGGCAGATGTATCAGGGCGGTGGAAATATATGGGTCGAATTCGATCCGTATGCCAATCAGTGGGTGCCGTTCCTTTGCGGAAAGATCATGGAGGATATTGAACCGGATCGTGATCAGAAAGCTGTATGCCAGGCCCAGACCAACTGGCTTGCCAGTCAGGATATGGACAAACGAAGTCCGGCACAGGAAGACTGGGCGCGCTACTGCGCAGAGGATCTGCCGTTTTGAGGATCATTTTGCCCGATCAGCCGGAAACGAAGAAAGAAATTGCCCGTACGATCCTGGAAGGACTGCCTGAATGGTTCGGGATCGAGTCGAGCCGGGAACAATATATCCGGCAGAGCGCTTCGCAGATCATGATCGCGGCCTGCGGATCGAATGGGGCGGCCGGCTTTTTGTGCCTGGCGCCGACCAGCAGCGCAGCCCTCGAAATCGTTGTGATGGGCGTAAAGAAAACCTTGCAGCATCAGGGGATCGGCACTTTGCTGATCGAACAGGCAAAAAGATGGGGAAGTGATCATCATTATTCCTTTCTGCATGTTAAGACCGTGGCCGAAGGATGGTACAAGGAATACGATCAGACCAACCAATTTTACCAGAAAAGCGGCTTCCAGAAACTGGAAGTTCTTCCGGATCTGTGGGATGAAAACAATCCGTGCCAGATCTACATCATGACAATATAATGAACAGAAAGAAAGCTTCGGTATTGCCACGAGAGGATGATACCGAAGCTTTTTACTCGATAAGCAGAAGAACATCGGAAAAATCAAGATTTTTCAGACGATCCCTTTCGATCAGCACATAATACTTCTGCTTCATATCCCATTGAAAGAGAAGCGTATCGTATTTTTGAAGGCTGCTGCCTTCTCTGGGATCGAACGTCTCGAATGCCGGATAGCCAAGCACCTTATTGCCGTGCCCGCTTTGAGAAAGGCTGTCGATGTAGCGCGTCAAATTCTGTTAGTCGGAAACGTCAAATATTTTTATACACATCTGGAAGAGAAACGCACTTTATTTTGTCCGGCCTCGCTTTATTTTGGCTTCAGAAGCATTTTATTTTATTTCTTTCTGTTCAAAAAAAGCCGTCTTGTCAAAAACGGCTTTTAATCAATAATTTCCTATGTTCTCGAATTCTTTCTGGTATACTCTTTCCACTATACATGCCAGGATCCAGCTGTTCCTCTTTCCCAGCGCTTTTCTGATCGACGGATGGATCTCGAAATCATTCTTGAAGAATAAATGGCCAAAATTATTCATATAGTTTTCTACAAAATACATCAGCTCTTCATTGCTCAGTTTATAGGCTCCGTACATCTTCATCGCTCTTTTCAGCTGTTCGATCATCACTTTTCTCGTCGTCGGCCAGTTGATCAACATCCGTTCATCTTCTTTCATATGTTCTCACCCCAGTTCTACTTCGTTATGTGCTTTCATCACGATCTCTGCGTCGATGATCCGCTTTTCTTCGTTCGCTCCTTCGATCAGGCATTTCGACAACAGATTGTTCAGTTTCCGGATTGATCCGCCTGCGATATTATATGCGGCACGCACCGCGTCTTCTTCGAACACCTTTTCTCTGCTTCCGCATTCTTTCATGCAGAAATCCACATATTCCTGTGCCTCTTCTCCTTTCAGACCTTCCATGAAATAATTGATCACGATCCTCTGGCGCAGGGCGTCATGCACCTGCTTTTTCAGGATCGTGTTCAGGCTCGTCTGCCCGCTCAGGATCAGGATACAGTAGTTCTTCGAGTCCATCTCGAAATTGAGGAGCATGGTCAGATCGTTGAAGACGCTCGTGCTCAGATACTGCGCTTCGTCGATCACGATGACCGGCGTGCACTTCTTTTCTTTTGCCATGTATTCGATGGCTTCCTGTACCTGCCGGAACAGGTCGCTCTTTCTGAATTTGGGCTCCAGCCCCAGCCCGCAGGCCAGCTGCCGGTAAAAGTCGATGACCGATACCGTAGACATCTGGATGTAGACCACTTTGTACAGCGACGGGTTCAGACTGCCGGCAAATTCGCGGATGGCCGATGTTTTTCCTGTTCCCGGACTTCCTGTGAACAATCCGATCCCTTTCGCTTTTTTCAGGTAGTCCAGCCGTCCTTTCAGGTTCGCCGTATCTTCGCTCCGGTATAATTTGTGATATTTCGTTTCTTTCTCGAACGGCATCTGCTTCAGTCCGTAAAATACTTTGGCTTCCATATTACTCCTCCTCTCTGAAGCGCATGTGCTGCCTTCTTCTGATCCGGCTGTTCTCCACCTTGTCGACCGTCCGGATCGGGATCAGCTTTCCGTCCATCCCTAGCAGCCAGGCCTTTCTCCTGTCTTCGGGATCCATCTTCACCTTTACTGTCTCGCGCATGTATTCGGCCGGCACCTCGTAGCTGATCCCGTCGATCACGAGTGTCGAATCGGTCCTCACCTTTCTTTCGTACGTATGCAGGAAATACTGTTCCACCGCTTCGTCAGGAAGGAAGCGGAACCGCTGTGCATCCTTCAGATAGCGCTGGCGCGGCGTCATATCTTTCAGCGAAGCGTGTTGGCAGTTGATGTATTTCTGAAGATAGTCCCCGAAAGATTCCCGGACCTCTTCGATCGTCTGATAGGCATTCCAGTCCGAACAGCGCAGCCAGTGGTCCTTGAACGTTCGGAATGCGCGCTCCTGTTTTCCTTTCGCGCTTCCGTCCCGCACCGGCGCATGCACCAGGGCGACCCCCAGTCTTGCACAGATCATATTCAGCTGGTGGTTGTCATAAGGCGAACCATTGTCTACATACAGTACAGACGGGATCCCGTAAGTCATGACCGCGTTCTTCAGGATCTTCTGAAAGTTGACGGCCGTATCGGCTTCAAAGATTCCCCAGCCCACGATCATCCGGGATGCGTCATCCAGGATAGAAACCAGATACAGCCTGTGTCCGGCCAGCCTGTATAGATAGGATGTATCGGCCTGCCAGACCTGGTTGGCAAATTCTTTCTCGAACGCTCTGCGCTCTTTTCCCTGATGGATCGGTTCGAGACGGCTCTGAGGCAGAGAACGCACGAAACGATCGATCGTGGACTGGGAAACGCGGGCCGGGATAAACCCTTCTTCGATGAGCCGCGCACGCAGGACCGTATTGATGATGCGCGGATACTGCCGGCGCAGAGCGATGATGCGTTCCTGCGCCTCGGGACTCAGAGTTCGGGAAGTCCCCTTGTCGCTCCTGGGACGGGAAATCAGTCCATCGAATCCGCCGGAACGGTATTCATAGGCCCAGTGAGCGAAAGTCTGCCATGAAAATGATTTTTTGACACCGGAGACCGGGTTTTCGAATTCTTTTTCGGCAAGATGACGGTAAAACTGACGGTTTGTCGAAAAAGGATGAGTGCCGGAAATGACAGGAGCGATGATCCCGAATTTCCATAAAGCGATTTTTTCCTTGTCGGTTTGATCCATAAAGCAGAATCCTCCTTTGAGATTACTGTACCGGGCTAAAAAGAGGAAAGCGACGGACAAATGATTCAGGAAGGAGAAAAAAGACCATAGACAAAGGGTGCAGATAAAATAGTGTGAGGCGAAAAATAGGCGCATTCATGAAAACGAAGAAAACTCTTCAGAAAGGCATGCATAGAAGAACGGATATGAGCAAGAAGATCATACGGGCTACGGTCAAGATCGCGGATCATGATACAGGAGAGGAAAAGCAGAGAGGAATAGCGGTCGATCCATCGGCGCAGGGTCGTTCTGGAAATATCAAAAAGCGCAGCCGTTCTCGACTTGTTGCCGGCACAAGGTCCGCAGCAGTACTGAAAGAGCACTTCAAAAATAAAAGGATAGGAAAACGAAGAAAACGGACGGGCATCATAAGGGAGTATGGTATGATAGGAGCCGCAGGAAGGACAAAAAACGACACGAACCCGTAAGCGTTTTGTCGGATTGGAAGGAGAGAGGCAGAAACGGGAGTAGGATGAGTAATCGAGCATCTGGCCGCGCGCCCCGCAGGACGGGCAGGATAAATCATGCGAAAAAGGGTTGTCGAAAGCCGAAAAATTGATTATCATAAAATTGTTCGTTAGGACGGGAGAGAGTTTGTTCGCAAAACAATTAGGGCTCTCTCTTTTTTTGCGCCTAACACCTTTCCATGTCAATCATCTCATAAAATGAAAATAATGTGACGAAAAAAAGCAGAATAAATTCATCGTGAAATGATCGATGATGAATTTATTCTGCTTGTCTTTATAAATAAGCGAGGATAGCAGGACGACGCTCTACAGTCGACAAAATCCTTTTCCTGCACGATCCCGGGCATGATATGGATATTTTCCTCCATCAGCCGTTTGATCATCGGATCATACTGGACGTTGGCAAACGGCATCCATTCCTCTGTCCGGACAAATCCTGCCGGAAAGATCTGGGAAGCTTTTGGAACGTGTGCCGTTTCATCAAAAGTGAAGGAAACGTTCGCTTTATCGTTTCTGACCTCGATCGAAAGCATCCCTTTTTCAGGCAGGAGCGAAGGGCCGGGAAGGTCGGAACAGCGGATCCTTGCCCAGATGAATGTTCCGTTTTCATCAAGCCCGACCAGGCTTTCGGAATCTTCCTTGTAATCCATATGGAACGAGGGAAGGCGAGTCTGTTTTTTCCACCAGTCCAAAGCGTTTTCGATGTCATCATGCTTTTCATATAATTCTTTATAATACTGTTTCGAAGCGATCAGATCACTTTCGTTCTGACCGAGCCCGATCGCCATTTTCGTAAAATACTCTTCCTTGGAATCGTTGTTCTCGACTGCATAGATCAGGGCCAGCAGGGCTGCGGGCTGTTTGAACTGCGGCATCAGCTTCAAAGCGTCCATCGCCGATTTTTTGCCTTGGCACGTTCGAATACATTGAACTGGATGCTTGCCAGATTGTGGGCTGCGTAAGGGTTTTTCGGATCGCACTCCACAGCTCTTCGAGCGTAGGGAAGGGCCTGCTCATACTGTCCCAGATCGATATAGATCACGGATAAATTGCTCAGGGCCGATGAATAGCCCGGTGTGATGCGAAGGACATCTTCATAGCAGGCGATCGCCTGATCAAGACGGCCAAGTCCTTTATGGCAAGCGGCCGAAAAAAACAGGATCACCTGTCTGTCTTTGGGAACCTTGCAGCACGGACCAAGCTGTGCGAGTCTGGCCAGACAGCTTTCGTACTGGTTTTCGTGAAAATCAGCAACTCCGCGAACAAGGATGCGGCGTGCCTTCTGATCCGATATGAAACTGTTGCCCAGCTTGTCAGCATACAATGATTCGATCTTATCCAGGTACTGTTTCTGCCTGGCGGACATAAAAATGCTCATATATTACTCGTTTCCGGGCTGTTCTTTTGGAACGCCCTGATGCAGGATGGCACGGATCGAGTCGAACAGGAACGGCTTGAGTTCGCGGATGGGCAGAGGCTGGTTCTCGGTAATACTTGTATAACAGCAGCTGCCTACCATTTCGATGATCAGATAGAGGATGATGGTCGGATCCTTGAATTCATAATGATATTTTTTCACCAGCGCCAGGAACGCTTCGTTCAGGCTGAAGGATTCCTCGTTTTCGAGCGCTGTATGAAGCTGCTCGTGAAAAACGCCGGCTGACAAATTGTTCCTGATGAATGTGAGCACGACCGGATTGTTTTCGAGCGCCATCAAAACGTGATTGATGATAAAGATCACGCTGTCTTCGAAATTGCGGATATCGTTTTCGCTTAGTGCGGCTTCGGCTTCCTTGAACAGCCGGGAAACCTCGCGCCATACGAGATGGTCGCGAAGCATGTATTTGTCCTTGAAATATAAATAAAATGTTCCTTTGGCTACGCCGGCTTTGGTGACGATGTCCTGGATGCTCACATTTTTCAGGTCATTGTGGGAAAAAAGGGAATAGGCGGCGTCGATCAGACGCTCTTTTTTTATGCGTTTGTTTTCCAGTATTTTCGATTTCATGCTTTTACTATAGCATAAAAAATAAAAAAATGAATAAAATGACCCATAGTCTAGTTAAAAATGACATTAAAGAGCGATTTGTAAAAATTTTTTGTATAAAAATTGACTAACGGTCATTATGAGAGTATTGTGTTCTGCGTGAGAGGAAAGATAGAATTTTATGGAACATTTATCGAAGTTTATTGTTAAATACCGCAAGATCATCCTGATCGTATCGATCGTTCTTTTGATCCCGAGCGTATTTGGCTATTTGAACACTAAAGTGAATTATGACATCCTGTCCTATCTGCCGGCCGATTCCGAATCGATGCAGGGACAGGATATCCTGGACAAGGATTTCAACCTGGCCAGTGTCGACATGCTCGTTGTCAACGGAATGAAAGACAAGGATGTCGTGAAGCTGAAAAACCAGATCCAGGATATCAAAGGGGTCGACAAGGTCGTATGGCGCGACGATGTGACCGATATTTCGCTGCCGAAACAGGCCATTCCGAAAAACATCCGGAAAATGCTGTATTCGGGCGATGCCACGATGCTCATCATTACTTTCAAGGAGCCGACGGCGTCGGATGTCACGATGGATGCGATCAAGCAGATCAAAAAATACACTAAATACGACTGTTATCAGGCAGGGTTCTCCGCGATCACCGAAGATACGAAAGACCTTGTCAATACGGAAACGCCGATCTATTCGGGCATTGCTGTCCTGCTCTGTCTTGTCGTGCTGTGCCTCGGACTGCAGTCCTGGGTTGCTCCGATCATCTTTCTGATCGGGATCATGTTCCCGATCGTCTACAATATGGGAACCAACGTATTCCTGGGACAGATCTCCTATATTACCCAGGCGCTTGCTCTGATCCTGCAGCTTGCTGTAACGATGGACTATTCGATCTTCCTGCTGCACCGCTACCAGGAGGAAAAGGAAAAGAATGAAACGAAAGAAGATGCGATGGCCAAGGCGATCCATGCCACCTTCGTTTCGATCACTTCTTCTTCTGTCACGACCATTGCCGGCTTCCTGGCCTTATGTGCCATGCAGCTGACATTAGGACGGGACATTGGCGTTGTCATGGCAAAAGGTGTCGTGCTTGGCGTGATCTGTACGATCCTGGTCCTTCCTAGCCTTTTGATGGCTTTCGATAAACCGATCGAAAAATACACGCATCCGGTCCTTATCCGGCCTTTGAAGAAAACGCCGAAATTTGTCGTGAAACACCACAAAGCGATCCTGATCGCCTTTGTCGTCCTGTTCATACCGGCTATTTACTGCCAGGCCAATGTCGGCCAGTATTACGATCTGACCCAGTCGCTGCCGGACGATATGGCCAGCGTCCAGGGAACCCAGATGCTCAAGGATAAATTCAATATGACAACAACACACTTTGTGATCCTTGATGACAAAGTGCCGACAAAAGACATTCAGACCATTATCGACGACTTTGAAAAGGTGGACGGGGTCGAAAATGTCCTTGCGTATGAAAAATATATGGGACCTGGCGTTCCAAGCACATTCGAGCCGAAAGTGGTCCAGGACATCCTGCACAATGGCGGCAAACGTCTGATCATTGTCAATTCGAAATATCACAGCGCGACCGATGAACTGAACCGTCAGCTTGACCAGATGGATGCGATCGTGCACAAATACGATAAAGATGCAAAGATCGCCGGGGAAGGAAGCATGACCCGGGATCTGATCAATATCACGAACATCGACTTCCAGATGGTCAATATCGTTTCGATCATTGCGATCCTGATCATTATCGCGGTCACGTTCAAGTCGTTCTCGCTGCCGTTCATCCTGGTGCTGGCGATCGAATTTGCGATCTGCATCAACATGGGCATTCCGTTCCTTACGAAGACGCAGCTGCCATTCATTGCCGGCATCGTCATTGGCACGATCCAGCTTGGCGCTTGTATTGACTATGCGATCCTGATGACGACCCGTTTCAAAGAGGAGCTGCAGAACGGACATACGACCAAAGAGGCGGCCGGTATCGCGATACAGATGACGTCGACCTCGATCATAACGAGCGGACTTTCCTTCTTTGCGGCATGTTCGGGCGTTGCCTTCATTGCCAAGATGGATATGATCTCGTCCTTGTGCACGCTGCTCGGACGAGGTGCACTGATCTCTGTCGTCGTGATCCTGTTCGTATTGCCGTCGCTGCTGATCGTCAGTCAGAAATTCATTGAAAAAACAACAAAGAAATGGCCTGCTGCCAAAGGAGAATTGAAACATGAATAAAACCATTAAAAATATCGGATGCTCTATCCTTGCGGGCGTGATGGGATGCTCGCTTGTCAACTTCCCGCTGTTTGCTGCCGAAGAGGATCAGCCTTCCACGAAAACCGAAACTGTATATACTGTGCTCAACGAGGACGGAACGGTCCAGGATTCGATCGTTTCGAGCTGGCTGCACGATGATGACGGGATCAATCATATTAGCGAAACGCTCGATCTTGACGATGTCGAAAATATAAAGGGAGACGAAAAACCGGTCGTCAACGGAAAAGAGTATACATGGAACGTGAAAGGAAACGACGTATACTACCAGGGAAAGACGACGAAGAAGCTTCCGCTCTCGATCAGCATCCAGTACAAGCTGGATGGAAAGCCGGTGAGCGCCAAAGAGCTGGAAGGCAAAAGCGGAAAGCTCGAAATGACCATTACCTTCAAAAACAATATCGACAAGGTGATCGACGCTAACGGAAAAAAGGTCACGATCCATCCGTCCTACCTTGCTGGCGGCATGATCGATCTGGATACGGATATTTATTCGGATGTGCAATGCAGACAGGGAAAGATCGTCAATGACGGCAAGAACGAAATGCTCGCGTTTGCGACGATCCCTGGCCTTGCGCAGACGCTTGACGAAGCCGGGCTGAATACGGTCACCAAAAAGATGGATCTGAGCGATTCGATCGTGATCACCGCAAATGTCAAAGACTACAAGGAAACCGAGATCATGATGGCAGCGACCAACGAGATCGATGCCGAAGATATCGAAGGTGTCGATTCTGTATCGGATCTGACGGGCGGGATCAATGAACTGATCGCGGCCAGCGAACAGATCAATGACGGTACGCATCAGCTGGCGGACGGCGCAAAACAGCTGGATGACGGCATCGGCAAATATACGGATGGTGTCGCGCAGGCGAATGATGGTTCGAAACAGCTTGCTGACGGAACAAAGCAGCTCAAGGAAGGAATCGCACCGTTAGGCTCTGCCCAGGGAAAGATCGATGAACTGGCCAATGGCGCGACCCAGCTTTATGAAGGCTCTGCCCAGCTGCAGACCGGTCTGAAACAATATACAGATGGAGTGACTTCGGCCAATACGGGCGCGCAGCAGCTTGCGGCCGGCACAGCCCGGCTCAAGGAAGGGATGGCGCCGCTTGCCAGTGCCTATCCGCAGATCGATCAGCTGATCGATGGTGCGGACCAGCTGAATGCCGGTTCTGCCCAGCTGGAAGCCGGACTGAAGCAGTATACTGCCGGTGTTTCGAAGCTGAACGAGGGCAATAAACAGCTTGATGAGATCACGGCTGCGTTCCAGCAGACAAAGGGTGGCCGCACCTTGCTTGTACGGGGCAGCCAGCAGGTTGCTGATGGTCTTGCGTCCATGCAGCAGCAGATGAGCGGACTGGACGCATCAAAGATCGAAAGCCTGAGCAAGGAAATTGCCAACGCGAAAAACGGTCTAAATACTTTGCAGGAAATTGTTGCCAGTGACAAGCAGACTTTGACGACAATGCAGCAGTCTTTGTCAGGAGCCAAAGACGCCCTGACCAGCGCAAACGCTCTGGTGCAGGATATCAATACGCAGGCAGCCAAGATGAACGAGACGATCGCAGCGAACAATGAAAAGATCGCGGCATACAATGGTTCCAAAAATGAGGCGGCGAAATCTTTCGAGAGCACCAAAAACGCATATATTGCTCAGATCGATTCGGCCATCGCTGCTCTGCAGGCTAATCAGGTAGATCAGACATATGAGGTGCCTGTCACGACGACCAATGATGACGGAACGACCACGACAACCAATGAAAGCCGAACAGTAAAGGTGGATTTCAGTTCGCAGATCGCGGCTCTGAACGAGCAGAAAGCGGCGATCCAAAACGCATCGGCACCAGCCGATCTTGCACAGCTTGATTCTCTGGATGCGACCCAGCTGAATAAGGATTTCAAACAGCTGAGCAGCGGACTTTCCGGAATGGCAGCTACATTGTCTGATGCGCAGAGCAATCTGGATGCGATGCAGAAAGATATCGAACAATCGAATGCGATCCTCGATCAGATGGCAGCTGCTCTTGCAGATAAGAATTTTGCCGATAATGTAACGGATCTTAATAAAGCGCTTGCCCAGCTGCAGGAAGGACTCGAAAATCTCAAAAAAGGAGCGACCCAGGTTTCGACGGGCACATCTGCTCTGGATTCCGGACTGGATGAACTGGAAACAAAATCGGATGCCGCGTTTAAAGAACTGCAAAAGGGAAGCGAACAGCTGGCGGCGCAGAACGATACACTGAACGCCGGGGCTGAAAAGCTTGCGCAGGGTACGGCAGCGCTTGCCGGACAAAAGGACAATCTGAATGCTTTGAAAGATGGTCTGGCCCAGCTTTCTACAGGCGTGGATCAGTTGAATAGCGGAGCAGATCAGCTTGCGCAAGGCACGAGCCAGCTTGATGCCAATTCGGCTGCACTGAATGACGGAATTGCCCGGCTGAGTGCCGGAACAAAAGTTCTGTATGACCAAAGAGATTCTCTTGGCATGCTCAAAGCAGGTCTTGGCCAGCTTTCTACGGGTGTGGATCAGCTGAACGATGGTTCGGCCCAGCTCTCTGACGGACTGAATGAACTGGATGCCAATTCCGGACAGCTCAGATCGGGAAGCAGCGAACTGCTTGCGGGAGCAGAAAAACTTCGTGACGGAAGCGATCAGTTCCAGCAGCAAGGCATGGGCCAGCTGAAGGAAAAACTGGATCTGACAACAAACGAGGTCAACACACTGTTTGATATCGTCAACGCGATCCAGGAACTGAACAAGGAGAATTCGTCATTTGCCGGTGCTCCGGAAGGTGCCGATACGACAGTTCGTTACGTATTCCGTACTGAAGAAGACACGGACGAAGAATAATTATTAGTCGTTTATTCAATAAGCCTGATTTTCGAAAGGAAACCGGGCTTTTTCTATAGAAAAATAAATTAATTTTCATTCAAAATACCGTTCTGCTATACTAGATGTGCTGATTAATAAGGGGAAATATAAGCATATGAAAAGAGTCAGAAATAAGAATACGAAAAAATCTGTTATGACAGATCCGAATAAAAATGAAAACAAAATAGATGGGAAGTCCGCTAAAAAGTTATTTACTCTGCGCAGGACGATCGTGCTCGTCCTTGTTATTGCGGCGATGCTGATCGGTGCTTTTGTATACGGTAGCCGGCCGACCGAGATCGACAAGCTGACCGAAAACTATGTGGATACGCTCAAGCCGTCGATCGTGCGGGAAAACGTGCCCACGACCTTTGAGGATGTGTATAAAGCGGCAGACAGCACATTTTATGGCGAAACATTGTCGATGTTCGGAAATGCCTATGATTCCGACAGCGATACGATGGATCCGTTCATGGGCAAGCCGCTTGTGCTCCACAATATAGAAACGGGAAAGGAATACAATTTTACTTTTTCAGGCAGCGCCGACAATGCCATCCCGCTCGGCCAGCTCGATGAAGGCGTTTATGAAATCTATATTTACGATCAGTATACGAAGAAGCGGGTCTATTTTGACAAAAAGACCGAAACGGAACCGTTCTATACGATGCGCCGGAACGGAAAGGTCAAAAGCATCACGCTGGAAGCGGATCAGGACCTGTTCAGAAAATACAACACCGGGCTCGATAAGAACTACGCGTTTCTTGTCGTAAAGGACACGATCCCCAAAAGCAATGTCATTGATGTGATCATCGATCCTAGCGGCAATCTGCTCAATGTGTGGAGCCAGGAACTGGAAACCGGCTATGCAAGCGATACGATCAAGGAAGCGGACGCATCGCTCGAGCTGGCCGAAAAAGTAAAAAGCGAACTGGAAAAATACGGTTTGAAAGTGATCATAGACCGGGATGCAGACAGTACGCCGGGCTATTACGGAGCGGACGGCCGGGTCGGCCAGGGATACGATCATCAGGCCAAGGTGTTCCTGAGCCTTTCCATGTGCGATCTGGATGCCGTCAGCCGGCCGTTCTTCATGGTCTCTCCGCTCACGAATGCCTCGCTCGCCAATGAAATGGCTTTCGTGATGAATGAAAACGGGATCCAGCTCGATTATCCGTACACATCGACCGATCTGCTTGCCAGCGGCGTCGTTTTCGACACCCAGATCGTCGATAACGAGTATAATGTGACCAACTACACGCTCGAGCCGGCACTGCGCGAAAGCGGAGGCAAGGTCACATTTGCCGGGCAGTACAATCAGATCGGCAATGCCGAGTATTCCGACCGCTTCGGCATGTATGGCGTGATTTTCGATTACGCCAACGTCAACAGCCAGGACAGTATCAATTATTTCAACGAAAACAAAGATACGATCGCAAGATCCCTGGCACAAGGTATCGCAGCCTATTATCAGCTGCAGGAGGTGAATGAAAATGAAACTTCAGGCAAGTAATATATATAAATCGTATGGCGCGCAGGACGTACTGTCCGGCGCAAACCTTACTGTGAAAGGGAATGAAAAGATCGCGCTGGTCGGCCGCAACGGATGCGGAAAAACCACGCTGATGAAGATCATCTGCCGGATCGAGGAACCCGATCAGGGATCGGTCGTCATGGCCAGCGGCACCCGGCTTGGGTATTTGTCGCAGATCACTTTCGAAGACGAGCAGCGTACCGTCTACGAAGAGCTGCTCACCGTATTCGAGGAGCTGACAACACTTCAGGCCAGACTGGAAAGTCAGGCTCTGGTGCTCGAGAAAGACCATTCCGACCAGCAGCTCGAAAAGTATGAAAAGCTGCAGACCCGATTTGAAGCGCTAGGCGGCTACGATTACGAGTATGAACTGAAAAATGTCTTTTTCCATTTTCAGTTCGAAGAGGCCGATCTGCACAAAAAGCTGGAAGAGTTTTCCAGCGGACAGCGCACAAGGATCGGTCTGGTCAAGCTGCTTCTCACCAAGCCCGATATCCTGCTTCTTGATGAGCCGACCAATCATCTCGATATCGAATCGATCGAATGGCTCGAAGGATATATAAAACACTATCCGGGAGCCGTCATCCTGGTCAGCCACGACCGCATGTTCCTTGATCACGTGGTCGACGAGATCGTTGAGATCGAATTCGGAAAGACGATGCGCTTTCCAGGCAGCTACAGTCATTATGTAAAAGCAAAAGAAGAATATATCGAAAAGAACCATGAAGCATTCCTGCGGCAGCAGGAGGAGATCGAACGCATCTCGGCACTGATCGAAAAATTCCGCTACAAAAAGAACAAGGCAGCCTTCGCCCAGTCCAAGATCAAATATCTCGACCGCATGGAAAAGATCGAAGATGTGAAGACCGATCAAAGCCGCATGAAAGCGCATTTTTCAAGCGCCAGAAAAGGCGGCAAGCGCGTGCTCGAAACCGAAGGACTGAAAGTCGGCTATGACACGATCCTTTCGACCGTGGATCTGACAGTCATGAAAGGAGACCGTCTAGGTATTGTGGGACCCAACGGGATCGGCAAATCAACTTTTATCAAAACGCTGATGGAAAAGATCCCGTCGCTTGGCGGATATTTTCATTTCGGACATCAGATCGATGTCGGCTACTTCGATCAGGACAGCGCCCAGATCACATCGGACAAAACGGTCATCGACACGCTGTGGGATAATTTCCCGATGATCGATCAGACCCAGATCCGCAACACGCTGGCCGCCTTCCTCTTTACCCAGGACGAAGTGTTCAAGGAAGTATACAATCTTTCCGGAGGCGAAAAGGTACGTCTTGCGCTGGCATGCCTCATGCTCGAACATGACAACGTCCTTCTGCTCGACGAGCCCACCAACCATCTTGATATCCCGTCCAAGGAAGCGCTCGAAAAAGCGCTGGAGGATTATGACGGAACGATCCTGTTCGTCAGCCATGACCGTATGTTCCTGAAAAAAATGGCAAACCGGATCATGGAAATGGGACCACAATGCAAAGTGTACAATATAAACTACGAGGAATATCTCGAGAAAAAGGGAACCGGCGAACTTGCCGAAGCCAAAAAAGAAATAAAGGAAGTTTCAAAACAGGAAGTCCGGTCCTCGAAACTGACGTTCAATGAAGAAAAAGCGATCAAGAACCGGATCGCCAAGCTCGAGAAACTGCTCGAGGAAGCTGATGCCGATCTGGAATCGCTGCGCGAACTCCGCTTTGAACCCGAGTATTACCAGGATTACCGGAAGATGGAGGAACTCGACGCCCAGATCGACGACAAGCACAATGAAATTGCCGCACTGACAAAAGAGTGGGAAGAAAAGATGATACGTCTGGAAGGCGAGGAATAAAACGGAAACACAATAAAAATGGTTGCGGTCGATATAGACGGCACATTTGTCCGTTCTGATTATACGTATGTTATTCCACGCTTCAAACGCATACTGGCCCGGATGGAAAGTGTTGGCTGCCATTTTGTGGTAGCAAGCGGAAATCAGTATTACCAGTTAAGGGATCTGTTCCCGGAGTATCATGAAGAATTGTCCTTTGTGGCAGAAAACGGAGTCTTCGTAAAAGACAGGAAAGAACTGGTATTCACGGCCAATATGCCAAAGGAAAGCGTCGATTCTGTCATCGATGTGTGCCGCGAGTATCCCGAAGTATTAAATGTCCTGTGCGGAGCCAGCAGCGTCTATTCAGTGGGTCGACGACTTTAAGGAAGTCAGCGACCAGATATTAAAATTTGCGCCCACAGTTCCGGAAGAAAAAACGGAGGCGTATTATGAAATGTTTCAGGAACGGCTGAAAGGAAAGGTAGAGCCGACCACGAGCGGTCACGGTTCGATCGATCTGATCGTACCAGGATGCCACAAGGCATCAGGCCTTAAACGGCTTGCAGAGCGATGGGGCATTTCTCGCGAGCAGTGCGCTGCCTTTGAAGATGGCGGCAATGATATTGAAATGTTACACTATTGCGCTCATAGTTATGCGATGAGCAATGCACCTCAAAATGTAAAAAATGCCGCATAGCATGTCTGTTCTTCCAATGATGAAGATGGTGTGCTCGTCACCTTAGAGAAACTGTTTGGCTAAGCAAAAGGCTCGCCCGAGAATAATAGTTTCTCATAAGGAAACATTGCAAAACGTATGATTTGCGCCAGGTAAACGGAAAAAAGAAAATGCTATGCAAAAGGTTAGTCGATTGCATGGCATTTTCTTTTTCGACAAAGGAATAGAGCATATATCCGTAAAGAGTTTTTTATAATCAATGCAAAGAATTTGATAAGCGAACAAAAAGTAGCTAAAATAAAAGTAAACAAACGATAGCCAAATAGAAAGGAGTTTGAGACTATGTTAAAACTGTACTTTGGAAATAATGCTGCAGTTATCAGTACGCTTTTGCTGGGGGCAAATCTCGGCTATATACTATGGGGATTTTTAAACCGGGCGACAATCCAAAAATGGGGTATGATTATTCTGCTCTTTATCCTGCTTCACGGTACGTTGTGGTATTTTACGAACGTCCGCGATCTGTATTCCAACTCGATTATCTATGCTACTGATGGCAGTGTAGGCATGGGGCTGTTTTCCGTTAGCAGCATTCAATCCATTGTCTTTTGGGTGGCAAGCGTGATCATATGGGCGCTTGGGATACTATCCATCTTCAAACCGGGATACAGGCAAAATATTTTTTTCATTATTGCTGTTGTGAGTGTTGTTCAAATTGCATTTATTGAAGGTTCTCGTATATGGCTTTACAATTCTGTTCCTGCTCGTTTTGAATATATGTAAGTGAGGTATTGGCATGGCGAAAAGAAATACGAAAGAAATCATTTTGTTTGAATCACTAAAGCTGTTTGCTGATAAAGGCTATGATGGCGTAACTGTGCGCGACATTGCGGCAGAAGTCGGAATTAAGCAAAGTTCTTTATACAAGCATTACAAAAGCAAGCAAGAAATCTTTGATACGTTGATCGACACAATGCAATCAAGATTTAGGGATGCGTCTGCTTCTTTTCAGCTTCCTGACGGCGAATTGCAAGAAATGGCCAGGGAATATGCGACGGGTGGCAACGAGGTTTTGAAAAAAATTAGTAGTGAGATTTTTCATTTTTACTTGAAAGACCCCTATGCTTCACAGTTTCGCAAAATGCTTTCCATCGAAAAGTATAAAAATGAGGAAATAGACCGCATATATCGGGAAGTTTATATTGATGCTGCTATTTCGTATCAAGCTAAACTATTTGAAGAAATGATAAAACAAGGCTTCATGCGGCAAGCCAGTCCCGAAGTCATGGCTTTACAATTTTTTTCGCCGATTTTTCTTTTGCTAAATAAATATGACGGCATTGCTGAAAAGGAAAAAGAAGCAAAAAAAATACTGGAAAAACATATAGAACAGTTTGACATGATTTACCGAAAGGAGGCAATTTAATGAAAACTGCAATCGTGTACGCCACAAAATACGGCTGTACAAAAGAATGCGCAGAAATCCTAAAGACTTATCTTCATGGTGAAGTAAACATACTTTCAGCAAAAGCAGATAAAATCAATTTGTCTCAATATGACACTGTTTTCATTGGCGGTTCTGTGTATATGGGTAAAATCCAAAAAGAAATCACGCAATTTTGTAAACGCAATCTAAAACAGCTATTACACATGAAGATTGGATTGTTCGTTTGTTGCTATACCCCGAAAGATACAGAGGGATTTTTTGAAACACTTTACCCAATAGAACTAATAAATCATGCTTCTTATGTAACTTCTGTCGGCGGCAAGTTGGACTACGAAAAGATGAATGTTTTATATAGAAAATTGTTTCATTCTTTAAAAAAGATTGATAGCTTTAATGAGAGATTTACCGAACCAGAAATAAACGAGAGCGAAATAAAAAAATTAGCAGAAACAGTTAATAAGTAACACCCATTATTTCTTTACGAATTGAGGTGGTTAAAATTTCTATTTTACAAATGCATTTTCCTGATAAAAAAGCGCATTGCGTGAAAATAAACCGGTTCAGGAATATGTGAAGCTCCGCCGTCTGACAAAGGGTATTGAAAATCTGAAAAGTTCCGAACAGAGGATCCTTGACGTTGCCCTGAACTATGGCTTTTCAAATCATGCAAATTTTACACGGGTGTTCAAGGAAACAAGGCTACTGGCTTCCTTTTCCGGAAAGCTTTGCAGGATTAATGTCACGATTGAAGTCTATTTTACCTTTGTGGGGAAGATCCGGGTTTCACTTGCCAAACCGGAACTGCTGACAGATACAGAAAAACCAGCGTGGTCTCTGCCACGCCGATTTTTCGGGATTTCAGTTGGCTTCCTTATGGGCCTTTGGCTAAAGGGAGCCTTTCTTTTTATGATGCGATCTTCGAGATTCTTCCGACAAAGTGCATTTTTGGCTTTGCCTTTCAAGGAGAAAAGCTCTCATTTCTTTGTGTGCCAGTACAGATTATTGCCATCAAAGAATGCGTCGATCTTATTTTGATCTTTGAGCCACGAGAGATAGGAACGGACCGTGCTGCCGACAAGCACGTACTGTTCGAAATTCATCTGCAGGCCAAAGTGATCGAATACTTTCGAAAGCAGATCCTCAAAACAAAGCGGCGTCTCGCACAGTTCCACGATCATATGGGCAATCGTATGCACCTGATCGATATTATACTGTGCCAGCTCTTTGATGTCCTTTGCAGCCGGCGCATGGGCAGGAACGAACAGCTTCGCATCCAGCCCCTTGATCTTTTCGAGCGTATCCAGATAGGCTGCAACATCATAAGTGAAGCCGATCTGGTATTTCTCGATCGTTTCCCGGCTCGACAGGCAGTCTGCCAGGAACACCACATCATCGCTCGTGCGAAAACCAGCCATATCGAAAAAATGGCCGGGCAGCGGTATGATCTCGAAACCTTCGGGCATCACAGTCTCGTTCAGCTCCATTGCCCGGCATTCTTTTGCCATCAGGAATTTGTGACGCAGCTCCTTGAACGGAAAACCGCCGTACAGAAAAGACGGTTCCAGGACCGGATGGTTCGTAAAATCGCATTCGATCCCGGGCGCATAGACCGCGCACCCTGTCTGTTTCTGCAGATAGGCATTGCCCCCGATATGATCGGCATTGGAGTGGGTGTTATATATCGTTTTCAGCTTCCAGCCATTCGCGTCAAGGATCTGACGCACCTTGCGCCCCGCCTCCTTGTCGCTGCCGCTGTCGATCAGGCATACATCGCGCTCATTGAGCCGGACCAGACCGATCTTTGCCGGACAGTCGATATAATACGTGTTTTCAGCGACCTGGATCAGTTCATACATGTTTTTCTCTCCTTTCAGTGATCAGGATAAAAGATCACGTTATAAATCGTACAGCCCTCGTCATACGGGTTGCGGTAGGCATGATCGATATCGGCCTTGAAACGAAGCGCCTCGTTTTCGCCAAGCTCGATTTCTTCTGTTCCTACCTGCATCAAAAGCCGGCCTTTGAGGACCAGGATATACTCTTCCACACCTTCATTGTGCGGGCTGGAGCAATGCTTGCAGCTTTCGTCAAACTCGATCAGGAAGACTTCCGCGTTGCGCAGCAGATCATAAGGAAACAGGGGATAGGCACGCATTTTGCCATCTTCTTCTTTGATCGCGTCTTCCTCTTTTTTTCTGCCGATCTCGAACTTTCCCTGCGCCTCTTCAAGAAAAGCGGATAAAGGAACTTTCAGTCCGGTCGCGATCTTCCACAAGGTCGTGATCGTCGGGATCGAACGTCCGCGCTCGATCTGTCCGAGCATCGGCTTGCTCACCCCCGTCATGCAAGCCATTTCATCCAGCGACAGATTTCTCGTTTTCCGGATCGCTTTCAGCCGGCTTCCGATTTTTTCTTCGATCATTTCTTTCTCTCCTATATGTTAATATATAATATAAATATGTTATAGCATACAAACAAATGTTGTTCAACTGTAGAGCGTCGTCCTGCTATCCTCGCTTATTTATAAAGACAAGCAGAATAAATTCATCATCGATCATTTCACGATGAATTTATTCTGCTTTTTTTCGTCACATTATTTTCATTTTATGAGATGATTGACATGGAAAGGTGTTAGGCGCAAAAAAAGAGAGAGCCCTAATTGTTTTGCGAACAAACTCTCTCCCGTCCTAACGAACAATTTTATGATAATCAATTTTTCGGCTTTCGACAACCCTTTTTCGCATGATTTATCCTGCCCGTCCTGCGGGGCGCGCGGCCAGATGCTCGATTACTCATCCTACTCCCGTTTCTGCCTCTCTCCTTCCAATCCGACAAAACGCTTACGGGTTCGTGTCGTTTTTTGTCCTTCCTGCGGCTCCTATCATACCATACTCCCTTATGATGCCCGTCCGTTTTCTTCGTTTTCCTATCCTTTTATTTTTGAAGTGCTCTTTCAGTACTGCTGCGGACCTTGTGCCGGCAACAAGTCGAGAACGGCTGCGCTTTTTGATATTTCCAGAACGACCCTGCGCCGATGGATCGACCGCTATTCCTCTCTGCTTTTCCTCTCCTGTATCATGATCCGCGATCTTGACCGTAGCCCGTATGATCTTCTTGCTCATATCCGTTCTTCTATGCATGCCTTTCTGAAGAGTTTTCTTCGTTTTCATGAATGCGCCTATTTTTCGCCTCACACTATTTTATCTGCACCCTTTGTCTATGGTCTTTTTTCTCCTTCCTGAATCATTTGTCCGTCGCTTTCCTCTTTTTAGCCCGGTACAGTAATCTCAAAGGAGGATTCTGCTTTATGGATCAAACCGACAAGGAAAAAATCGCTTTATGGAAATTCGGGATCATCGCTCCTGTCATTTCCGGCACTCATCCTTTTTCGACAAACCGTCAGTTTTACCGTCATCTTGCCGAAAAAGAATTCGAAAACCCGGTCTCCGGTGTCAAAAAATCATTTTCATGGCAGACTTTCGCTCACTGGGCCTATGAATACCGTTCCGGCGGATTCGATGGACTGATTTCCCGTCCCAGGAGCGACAAGGGGACTTCCCGAACTCTGAGTCCCGAGGCGCAGGAACGCATCATCGCTCTGCGCCGGCAGTATCCGCGCATCATCAATACGGTCCTGCGTGCGCGGCTCATCGAAGAAGGGTTTATCCCGGCCCGCGTTTCCCAGTCCACGATCGATCGTTTCGTGCGTTCTCTGCCTCAGAGCCGTCTCGAACCGATCCATCAGGGAAAAGAGCGCAGAGCGTTCGAGAAAGAATTTGCCAACCAGGTCTGGCAGGCCGATACATCCTATCTATACAGGCTGGCCGGACACAGGCTGTATCTGGTTTCTATCCTGGATGACGCATCCCGGATGATCGTGGGCTGGGGAATCTTTGAAGCCGATACGGCCGTCAACTTTCAGAAGATCCTGAAGAACGCGGTCATGACTTACGGGATCCCGTCTGTACTGTATGTAGACAATGGTTCGCCTTATGACAACCACCAGCTGAATATGATCTGTGCAAGACTGGGGGTCGCCCTGGTGCATGCGCCGGTGCGGGACGGAAGCGCGAAAGGAAAACAGGAGCGCGCATTCCGAACGTTCAAGGACCACTGGCTGCGCTGTTCGGACTGGAATGCCTATCAGACGATCGAAGAGGTCCGGGAATCTTTCGGGGACTATCTTCAGAAATACATCAACTGCCAACACGCTTCGCTGAAAGATATGACGCCGCGCCAGCGCTATCTGAAGGATGCACAGCGGTTCCGCTTCCTTCCTGACGAAGCGGTGGAACAGTATTTCCTGCATACGTACGAAAGAAAGGTGAGGACCGATTCGACACTCGTGATCGACGGGATCAGCTACGAGGTGCCGGCCGAATACATGCGCGAGACAGTAAAGGTGAAGATGGATCCCGAAGACAGGAGAAAGGCCTGGCTGCTAGGGATGGACGGAAAGCTGATCCCGATCCGGACGGTCGACAAGGTGGAGAACAGCCGGATCAGAAGAAGGCAGCACATGCGCTTCAGAGAGGAGGAGTAATATGGAAGCCAAAGTATTTTACGGACTGAAGCAGATGCCGTTCGAGAAAGAAACGAAATATCACAAATTATACCGGAGCGAAGATACGGCGAACCTGAAAGGACGGCTGGACTACCTGAAAAAAGCGAAAGGGATCGGATTGTTCACAGGAAGTCCGGGAACAGGAAAAACATCGGCCATCCGCGAATTTGCCGGCAGTCTGAACCCGTCGCTGTACAAAGTGGTCTACATCCAGATGTCTACGGTATCGGTCATCGACTTTTACCGGCAGCTGGCCTGCGGGCTGGGGCTGGAGCCCAAATTCAGAAAGAGCGACCTGTTCCGGCAGGTACAGGAAGCCATCGAATACATGGCAAAAGAAAAGAAGTGCACGCCGGTCATCGTGATCGACGAAGCGCAGTATCTGAGCACGAGCGTCTTCAACGATCTGACCATGCTCCTCAATTTCGAGATGGACTCGAAGAACTACTGTATCCTGATCCTGAGCGGGCAGACGAGCCTGAACACGATCCTGAAAAAGCAGGTGCATGACGCCCTGCGCCAGAGGATCGTGATCAATTATTTCATGGAAGGTCTGAAAGGAGAAGAGGCACAGGAATATGTGGATTTCTGCATGAAAGAATGCGGAAGCAGAGAAAAGGTGTTCGAAGAAGACGCGGTGCGTGCCGCATATAATATCGCAGGCGGATCAATCCGGAAACTGAACAATCTGTTGTCGAAATGCCTGATCGAAGGAGCGAACGAAGAAAAGCGGATCATCGACGCAGAGATCGTGATGAAAGCACATAACGAAGTAGAACTGGGGTGAGAACATATGAAAGAAGATGAACGGATGTTGATCAACTGGCCGACGACGAGAAAAGTGATGATCGAACAGCTGAAAAGAGCGATGAAGATGTACGGAGCCTATAAACTGAGCAATGAAGAGCTGATGTATTTTGTAGAAAACTATATGAATAATTTTGGCCATTTATTCTTCAAGAATGATTTCGAGATCCATCCGTCGATCAGAAAAGCGCTGGGAAAGAGGAACAGCTGGATCCTGGCATGTATAGTGGAAAGAGTATACCAGAAAGAATTCGAGAACATAGGAAATTATTGATTAAAAGCCGTTTTTGACAAGACGGCTTTTTTTGAACAGAAAGAAATAAAATAAAATGCTTCTGAAGCCAAAATAAAGCGAGGCCGGACAAAATAAAGTGCGTTTCTCTTCCAGATGTGTATAAAAATATTTGACGTTTCCGACTAACAGAATTTGACGCGCTACATTCAACAGATCGGACAAAACAAATTCCACTAAAAAGAGAGACAGAAGGATCCGCCTCTCAATTTGTCAGATATTTGTTTATTTTTCGTAGTAACCGAAATTTTCGAAAGGATAGAGGACCAGAAAATCCTTGGCCAGGATCGCTGATTTTTTATACGGACCCGTATCCCTCGAATCCATCGAGATCGGGCGGTTGTCGCCCATCAGGAAGTATTCATCCTCGCCCAGCGTCACCGGATCGAAGTTGTAGTTGAAATATCCGTTCATCTGCTTCCATTCCTTGGCATGATCATTGTCAAGATAGGCGCTTTCATCAAGCGGCTCGCCATTGATATACACCTGCTCGTCTCTGCATTCGATCGTTTCGCCCGGCATGCCGATCACGCGCTTGATGATCGTTGTCGGTTCTCCGTTTTCGCTCGTCGATCGGGCAAGAACGATATCGCCTTTTTCGATCCCTTCTACAGCCGAGGCGATCACATTGGAAAAGCCCCATTCGCCATTTTGAAAGTTGGGATACATGCTCCGTCCCCGGATCACGGCAGGCTTGATCAAAAAAGATGTGACCAGCACGATGATGACAGAAACGATCAGGAATGTGCTGACAAACGATAAAATATCTTCCAGGATCGTCCGCTCGTCGTTTTCGTTATATCTAAAATTTGTTTTCCGTTTTTTGATAGTTGGTTTTTTGCTCATTTGTATTTCTCCAATACTTCTATTTTAGCAAATACTTGAAAAAATACAAATCAACCTCACCGGCGCAGGGAAAAGGATGTGAACTTGAACTTGTCATAGCGGTGTCTCGAAAAAGAATATTCGAACGGCACCCCGTTGTCGAGATAGGCGATCTGCTCGACCTCGAGCACCGGCTCGATATCCTTGAGACCAAGCACTTCGTGTTCGAGCGCATTGGAAACATCCGCCCTTGTCGTCTGCCTTGCCGAGGCGATGCGCATATTGAGGTCGTGCTCGATATAGGCATAGATCGAATGGTTCAGCACCTCTTCATTGATGCCCGGGATCAGATTGACCGGCATATACGTATGTTCGATCACATACGGTTCGTTGTCGTACAGACGAAGGCGCACGATTTCATAGACCGGTTCGTTTTCCTTCAAATGAAGGGCGTGCGCGACTTTTTTAGACGCGAAATCCAGCTTGAATTCGATCAGCTTCGACGAAACTTCATCGTGGCGCGAGCGGTCGAATCCGCCAATCGGGAATTCGTTGTATTCATAAGGCGCGGAGTCGATCGGCTTGTTGAGGACGAAACTGCCCTGTCCCTGCTTGCGGTAGATCATTCCTTCCTCGACAAGGATGTCGAGCGCCTTTTTTACTGTCATCCGCGAACAGGCATAAATCTGGCAGAGCGTGATCTCGTCAGGCAGCTTGGCACCCGGCCCGTATTCGCCTTCCTGGATCGCATCCTTCAGTTCATCGTATATCATTTTATATTTAGGGATCATATCGTTTTTCTCCTGCAGTTACCGTTTTGTTTGATTCTATTTTATAGTTCAGCGATTAAATTGTCTATACTAACAAAAAAACTTTCATAAAATGTCTAGACAATTTGGCTTGTTCCCACTACAATAAAATCAAAAAGAGAGGCATTTAAAAATGGAACAAAAAGTACAATTTCCTGAAAACTTCTGGTGGGGCGCCGCGACAAGCGGACCGCAGACCGAAGGATGGTTTGAAAAACGTCATGAAAACGTAATGGATTACTGGTACCGCACCCGGCGCAACGATTTCTTCAACGGAGTCGGTCCGGATGTTGCCAGCGATTTCTATCACAAATACAAAGAAGACTTCGCGATGATGAAACAGATCGGCATGAATTCCTTCCGTACAAGCATTCAGTGGTCGCGTCTGATCAAGGATCTGGAAACCGGAGAACCGGACGAGGACGCAGTCGCATTCTATAAAGATGTGATCGCCGAAGCAAAGAAAAACGGGATCATCCTAGTCATGAACCTTCATCATTTCGACCTTCCGATCGAACTGTTCAAGAAGTACGGCGGATGGGAAAGCAAGCACGTTGTCGATCTGTTTGCCAAATTCGCCCGCACCGCATTCGAATGCTTTGGAAAGGATGTCCCGTACTGGACAACATTCAACGAACCGATGGTCATTCCGGAAGCCGGATATCTGTTCGGGTTCCACTATCCGAAATACATCGGCAAAGGAAAAGAAGCCGTACAGGTCATTTTCAATCTGAACCTTGCATCCGCCAAAGCGGTGGAAATTTATCACTCCATGGATCTTGGCGGCGAGATCGGTATCATCATGAACCTGACACCCGCTTATCCGCGCAGCGATTCGAAAGAGGATCGGGAAGCGGCTGCGTTCGCGGACGCGTTCTTCAACTATTCGTTTGTCGATCCGGCAGTCAACGGAACGTTCCCGGCCCTGCTGACTGATATCCTGAAAAAAGATCATGTTTTATGGGATGCCGATGAAAAGGAACTGGAAACGATCAGAAACAATACGGTCGACTTTATCGGTGTCAATTACTATCAGCCTAAACGGGTCAAAGCGCCGGAAGGAAAACAGGAAGGCGAATGGATGCCGACATGGTATTATGACGAATACGATATGCCGGGCAAACGCATGAACCCGTACCGCGGCTGGGAAATTTATCCGAAGGCCATTTACGATATCGCAAAAAATATCCAGAACAATTATCACAACGTGAAATGGTTCATTTCCGAAAACGGAATGGGTGTCGAAGGCGAGGAAAAATACCGCGATGAAAACGGCAATATCCAGGATGACTACCGCATCGATTTCTACAAGGAACATCTGGCATGGCTCAATAAAGCGATCCAGGAAGGCAGCAACTGCTTCGGCTATCATGCATGGACAGCCTTTGACTGCTGGAGCTGGAACAACGCCTACAAGAACCGCTACGGATTTATCGCCGTCGATCTCAACGACCAGAAGCGCACGATCAAAAAATCGGGACACTGGCTCAAGCAGGTCACGGAAGATCACGGCTTCCTGTACGACACCGATCAGCTGAAATAGGAAATCAGAACAGACAGGAAGGAAACAAGATGTTGAAGCTAGCGGAAGTTTTTACCGATCATATGCTTATTCAGCGCGGCAAGCCAGTTGAACTGCAGGGAACAGCCGATCCCGGACAAACCGTCCAGGTCCGGCTTGCCGATCAGTCCAGACAGACGGCCGCTTCCGGTGACGGAACGTGGCATGTCGTATTGGACCCCTTTTCTGCTTCCAGAGCACTGGTCCTCGAAGTGTCGGCCGGATCGGAAACGATCAGCCTGAACGATGTGGCAGTTGGAGATCTTTTCCTCGCCGCCGGACAAAGCAATATGGAATACGTGCTACAAAATGAAGCGCATTTCAAAGAAGCCCAGCAGCTCGTCCAGGATATGGATCTGCGCGTACTGTATGTGCCGCAGGTCGAATATCCTGAGCAGCCGGTCAGCAGAAAGCTCGAATGGAAAGTGCTGGACAAGAGCAATCTGGCCAATGATTCGGCCGTGGCCGTCTATGCGCTGGCCGAAATAAAAAAGCATACCGACGTTCCGTTAGGGATCGTAGAGTGCTACAAGGGCGGTACGAGCGCATCCTGCTGGATCGGCGAAACAGCCCTTCAAAGCGATCCGCTGATCCGAAATATATTCTACGACAAATACTGGAACGACATTTGCGATCAGAGCGAAGAGCAGGAAGACATCAAAAGAGAACAATATGTCCGGATCGTAGCGAAATACCTGGACGATGTGGCAGCCTATCAGCGCATGTATCCGGACCGGCCGATGTCCTGGCTCAAACACGATCTAGGTCATACGCCATGGCCAGGACCGAAAGGCAAGAAGGATTTTGGCCGGCCTGGCGGCCTGCATGACATGATGTTTTCAAGGATCAGCCGTTTAAAATACAAAGCCGTATGGTGGTATCAGGGCGAGGAAGATGCAAAGAACGCGTCAGCTTATGAGCCTCTGCTTTCACTTCTGATCGATTCCTGGCGCAGGGAGCTGCGCGACGATCTTCCTTTTTTCCTCGTTCAGCTGCCAAGCTATATCGAGGAAACGTATCCGGAAACATGGCCAATCATTCGTCAGGCTCAATACGAAATGTCATCAAAAAAGACACATACGCACATCCTGTGCACGATCGATCTGGGCGATTCCTACAATATTCATCCGACCGACAAGCTGCAGTTCGGCAGACGGCTTGGCATGCTCTGCCTCGAGACGCTTTACGGGATGGACCTGGGCTGGCAGTACGCACGGCTGAAACATTTCGAAAAGACCGGCAGCGGGATCGTTCTCGTTTTCGAAGGGATCGAAGAAGGCGGGATCGTCGTCCATGTGGACGGGAAGGAAAGGAACGCACGGATCCATGATGGCAGGCTTCATGTGCCTGCACCAGCCAGAACGATCGCCTATGCGTGGCAGAACAATGTGGACCATGTGACATGGAACGAAAACGGGCTCCCGCTGTTTCCGTTCCGGATCACAGTATAATTAAAAATCCTGATCTTTTTTCAGGGTTTTTTTTGTGTGGAAATCGACTACAATAAAGATAGAAAGCGAGGAAGAGATATGGTACAGATCGTTTATCTGGATGCGGACGGGACATTGTTTCATCACGAAGGCTATATTCCGAAATCGGCTTTTGAAGCGATCCGGAAAGCGCAGGAAAAAGGGATAAAAATTGTTTTATGTACAGGAAGGCAGCTGGTAGAGATCTACGGGGACATGAAAAAGATCGATTACGATGCGGTGATCGCAGGCGCTGGCGGGACCGTGCTGGTCAAAGAGGAACTGCTGTTCGACGGCCGCTTCAGCCAGGAAGAGCTGGAAAGGCTGCGTCAGTATCTGGAAAGGTTTCGTATTCCAGCCGTGTACGAGAGCAGGGAAGGGGTCTTTGGCGACCGCTATACAAAAAATGCGATGAAGGAGCGGCTCGATCTTGTATGTGCCGGAATGAGCGAGAAGGAAAGAAAAGAGCATGGCATGAATCTGTTTTATGAAAGCGTGGAGCAGATGGATATGGAAAAGATCATGCAGCGTCCGGTTTCCAAGATCAGCTTTCTGCAGACCGAAAAACCGTATTCCGAAATTTATGAAGATCTTCATGATGCGTTCGATCTGATCCGTGCTACGTTTGCGCCGCTCGGGCCGGAAAGCGGAGAAATCGGATGCCGGGGAATTTCCAAAGCAGCCGGCATGGAAATTGTCGAAAAGTATTTCGGGATCGATCGCCAGGATACGGCTGCCATCGGCGACGGGGAAAACGATCTGTGCATGTTCGAGCATGCCGGAGTCGCGATCGCGATGGGCAACGCGCCCGACCGCGTAAAAGAAAAAGCCGGCTGGGTCACAACCGGCATCGATCAGGACGGCATCTTCAACGCGTTTGAGCATCTGGGACTGTTCTGATCCGGACCGACTCGTAAGGCTGAGCGATATCGGCTTCGAGTCTTTTTTTCTGGAAATTCAAATTCAGATCGTACAGGACATCCCAGTACTGTTCGATCGTCGTATGGGCATAAGCCGTAATGATCATTCCTTTTCCGTCGGAGGCAAAAGAAGTCAGGGCACTGTGCGGCGCCGGGTCTTTGAGGATCCTTGGATCCGCTTTCATGATCCCGTCAAGCTGTTTCTGGAACGATTCCACATCGATCTCGAGCGATACCGGGATCGCGATCGCGATACGGCGGTACGGCTCGCGGGAATAGTTGACCAGGATCTCCGACACGCACATTCCGTTGGGAATGATGATTTCCTGTCCCGAATACGTGACCAGGGTCGTGAACATCGTTTCGATCTTTGTCACGACTCCTTCATTGGTTCCGATCGCAATATAGTTGCCGACCGTGAACGGCTTGGTCAGAATAATCTGCAGCCCGCCGGCCACGTTGGCCATGTTGTTCTTGAGGGCAAGCGAGATCCCAAGGCCAAGGGCCGAAAAGGCGCCGACGATGACCGAGGTATCCACGCCCATCTGGCCCATCGCAACAATGATCCCGAGCGCTTTGCAGCTGATGTTGACAAGCGAGCCGATAAATGTGACCGCTCCTTTTTCGTTGGGATGCTTCGCTCCTTTTTCAATGAGCTTCTTCAGTCTTGGGCCGATAAAGAAGAAGAGAAAGATCACAAGGGCCGAATAGGCGATCTTGATCGCAAATGTTGTCAGATTCATACGTTTCCTTTCTATGAATAAAAGGATGTTTCCGCTCGGAATCATCCTTTATTGGTTTATTTTATGCCTGTTCGTTCAATTCTTTTTCGAGACGCTCGATCCCGATCGCGATCCGTCGAAGGCTTTCGTCTTTTCCTAAAATATAGGCGATTTCGATCGCGCCTCCAGGTGTGAACTGTTTTCCGGTCAGGGCCGTACGCACCGGCCAGAGCACCTGTCCGTTTTTCATTTCCAGCTGTTTTGGCAGCGCCATCAGCGTATCGTGGATAACTTCCTCGCCCGACCAGTCGTCCTGCGCTTTCAGCGCTTCCTGGACCGCATACAAAGACTTCAAAGCGATTTCCTTGGTCGTCTTCATTTTCTTGTGTTTGTACATTTCCAGATCGTAATCGGCCAGCATATCGAAGAAGTCGACAGAATCTTCGATCTGGTCGAGATGGTCGATCCTAGGCTGGATGATCCTGGCAATTTCCTTGAGATCGTAATTTCCTTTGACCGCCTTTTCCAGATAAGGGCGCACAGTTTCAAAGTATGTCTGCTCGTCCATATTGCGCAGATACACGCCGTTCATCCAGGTCAGCTTGTCGATGTCGAAAATGGCAGGCGATTTGGAAATGCGGTCGATCCTGAACTGTTCGATCAGCTCATCCATCGAGAAGATCTCCTGCTCGGTTTCCGGCGACCATCCAAGCAGTGCCAGATAATTGATGATGGCTTCGGGCAGATAGCCTTTGGCCAAAAGATCCTGGAAGCTGGCGTCTCCGTTCCGTTTGGACAGCTTGTGCTGCTCATCTTTCATGACCGGAGGAACGTGGACATAATGCGGACGCTCCCAGCCGTAGGCATCATAGATCAGATTGTATTTCGGCGTGGAGGAAAGATATTCGTTTCCGCGCACGACATGAGAGATTTCCATCGTATGATCATCGATGATATTGGCAAAGTTATATGTAGGGAATCCGTCCGATTTGATCAGGATCTGCTCGTCAAGAAGATCGCCGTCAAATTCGATATGTCCGTACACTTCGTCCTCGAAGGAAGTTTCGCCGACATTTCTGATCGTCTGACGAATAACGTACGGTTCGCCGGCATCCAGCCTTGCCTGGATCTCCTCTTCTGAAAGATGCTTGCACGGATCCTCGAACTTAAAAGAGAGTCCGAGGCTTTCCGCTTCGGCGCGCTGTGCCTGGATCTCCTCTTCGGAACAGAAGCAGTAATGCGCCCCTCCGAGTTCGATCAGTTTTTCGGCATAGCCTTTATACATCGGCAGTCGTTCGGACTGGATATACGGTCCGAAGTCTCCGCCGATATCCGGTCCTTCGTCCCAGTTCAGACCGCATTCCTTCAAGGTCTTGTAGATCATTTCCTCGGCCCCTTCGACCTGGCGTTCCTGGTCTGTGTCCTCGATCCGGAGCAGGAAATCGCCGCCATCATGTTTGGCGATCAGGTATTCGAATAACGCGGTTCTAAGGTTGCCGATATGCATATATCCCGTTGGGCTTGGTGCAAAACGGGTTCTGGTTTTTTTCATGAGTCTCATCCTTTCGCACGTTTAATGATATAACGAAAAGAAATATCATTCAAGAAAGACAGGAACAAAAAAACGGCATCCGAAGATGCCGTGATATTCCATTGGCTGGGGTACTTGGATTCGAACCAAGGAAATGCCAGATTCAGAGTCTGGTGCCTTACCGCTTGGCTATACCCCAATCAGCCTTTAAATAATACAACGCCAAAGAACAGAATGCAACTGTTTTTCTTTTTTTTGAAAAAGGGAAAAGACAAAAAAACGACATCCGAAGATGCCGTGATATTTCATTGGCTGGGGTACTTGGATTCGAACCAAGGAAATGCCAGATTCAGAGTCTGGTGCCTTACCGCTTGGCTATACCCCAATCAGCCTTTAAATAATACAACGCGCAAAATCAGAATGCAACCCCTTTTTAATTTTTTTCAATAAAAAATGGACAGAAGGAATAAGGGTCGTTAAAATAACATTATGAACTTTTATAACTATTTTAACGATCCGCAGACAGGATACCGCGTTCCGTCTAAAAATGAACCGCTGTTCCGCTGGATCGTGGCGCAGACAAAAATATGGAACTGCCCCCGGAACGAACAGGAGCCAATCCTGAAAAAATACGAAACGATCCTTCAGGACGACGAGACGATCGATCCGGCAGACATCAAAAAGCAAGTGCGCAGCCAGCTCAGGAAAAACATTTTTACGCTTTGTTTCTGGAAAGATGAATTCGGCGATCTCTTTTCCTTCCTGTTCGTGTACTGGGTCTGCGCGGAATTGCTGTGGCCCTGCGTGTTCGTGCGTCTGATCGAGCACAAACCGATGATCGGCAGCTTCGCGCTCACGCTTGGCGAAGTGCTGAAGGTTGCCGCAGTCTACATCGTGTACAAGCTCGTCCTGGCCTTCATGGCGCAGACGCGCCGCCGCGACAAGCTGATGTTCTGGATTCCGTTCATCGGTCTGTTTCTTCTGTATCTTGGGTCGATCTACTGCGCCAACCGGTTCGCGGACATTGTCCTGTTCCACTGCAGCCTGCTGGCTGTCACGATCGTTTTCGGGATCCTGTTTCTGATCGAATGGTATAAACAGAAAGAAATGAATAAGAGGTGTTAATATGGGAATGGATATTTATATATGGTTCGTGATCGTTCTGGCAGCCGTCCTGTTTTCTCTGATCCCGGTCAGGACGCTGCGCAAATCGACATCGGTCTTTACTTTTAAAAAATTCGGGATCCGCAGAAAAAAACGATGGAATGCGCTCGTCGATGATCTGGGCAATATCTTTCTTTTGATCAGCTTTCTCTTCTGCTGCACGTACTGGCTCATCCCGTACTATCTGGAAATTTATGCGGTCTGGATGCTTTTTACGCTTCTGTGCACGATCTCGCGCTGCGTCATCATAACCGCACGCTATCCCAAAGACTGGAAAGGAAAAGCAGGAACGCTCATCGTCAATACCGGAACGTTCCTGATCGGAGCGATCGGTCTGGCCTGTGCGATGGGCTGCTTCAATCATTCAATGTTCACCGGCCAGGTGGCGATTTTTGCCAGAGATCTCGAAGCCGGAAAGATCGCATCGTATATGTATTTTCTGACCAATCCTTCGTTCTTCTACGTGCTGCTCGAAGGAATCCTCCTGTTCATGCCGCTCATGTTTTTGTGGAACGGATTCAAATACATGCGTACAGAACGAACGATCCGGGCAGCCAATGTCGTGACCTACGCCATCAAGCTGCTCCTCCTTTATACAATCATGATCGGACTGGGCTATGAAGGGTTTCATTTTATCAATATGGTCTATCATACGGAGCTTGAACAGATCTGATGTTCCTGCTCTTTTTGTTTTCCTAAAATAGCAGGAACGCGTTTTCTGTACTATACTAAAGGATAGGAAAGAAGGATGAGCAGAAATGACAACAATAAAAGAAAGACTGGATGCGCTGCGCAGGGAAATGAAAGCAGCAAATGTCCAGGCCTACATCGTGCCGACTTCCGATTTTCATGATACGGAATATGTGTGCGATTATTTCACCGCAAGAAAGTATCTGTCGGGCTTTACGGGCAGCGCAGGCACCCTGGTCGTGTGTGCCGATCAGGCCGCTTTATGGACAGACGGCCGCTACTTTATCCAGGCCGCATCGCAGCTTGAAGGCACCGGTATCGAACTGATGAAAATGGGGATGGAAGGAACGCCGGAAATCTCCGAATACATCTGCGCGCACCTGAAAGCAGGCGATACTGCAGGTTTTGACGGCCGGACCGTCAACGTGCAGGAAGCCAGAAAATATGAACGCATCTTTGCCGCGCACGGCTTGAAGATCGACGAGAATCTCGATCTGATCTCGAAGATCTGGGACGATCGTCCATCGCTTCCGCACACCCCGACCTTTCATTACGGGCTCGAACATACGGGCGAAGAAATGGATCATAAGCTCGGACGGGTGCGCGAAGCGATGAAAAAAGAAGGGGCGCAGCATCTGATCGTGACAAAGATCGACGAGATCGCCTGGCTGTACAATCTTCGGGCCAACGATATTCCGAGCTTTCCGGTCGCCCTGGCGTATTCGATCGTGTCCGGTGACAAAGCGGCGATCTATATCGATGACAGCCGCCTTGATGAGCGATCGAGAGCTTTATTCGAGCAGCATCATATCGCGATCAGACCGTACGATGCGATCTATGAGGATGTCAAAACGCTCAAAGGCACCACATGGATCGATCCGTCCACGATCAATGCGGCGCTCGTTTCGCTGCTTGAAGCGCCGGTATACGAAGCGTTCAGTCCGATCGTTCTCATGAAGTCCATGAAAAACGAGGTGGAGCTGGAAAATACAAGAGAAGCCCATTTGAAGGACGGGGCAGCTTGTGTAAAATTCATGTACTGGCTCAAGAACAGCGACCCGGAAACGATGGACGAGCTGAGCGCGGCAGCCTATCTTCATGAACGGCGCCAGGAACAGAAGGACTATATCG
This sequence comes from Erysipelotrichaceae bacterium OPF54, assembly GCA_022834735.1. Classification (GTDB taxonomy): domain Bacteria; phylum Bacillota_I; class Bacilli_A; order Erysipelotrichales; family Erysipelotrichaceae; genus Dubosiella. The sequence goes on along the minus strand of BQKD01000001.1, from coordinate 1,590,721 downwards.
AAGACAGCTTCAATACGATCTGCGCATATGGACCGAATGCGGCTATGATGCATTATTCCGCGACAGAACAGTCGTTCTCGAAGCTTGCCGGCAAAGGCATGCTGCTCGTGGACAGCGGCGGCCATTATCTGGACGGAACGACCGATATCACGCGCACGTATGTGCTCGGTCCGATCACGAACGAAGAAAGATACTGGTTCACAAAAGCGCTCCGCTCGCACATCCGTCTGGAAAAAGCACATTTTCTGTACGGCTGCCGGGGACTGAATCTGGACATCCTGGCGCGCGGTCCGCTCTGGGACGAGGACATGGATTATCAGTGCGGCACCGGGCATGGTGTCGGCCATCTGCTCAGTGTCCATGAAGCGCCGAACGGTTTCCGCTGGAAGATCGTTCCGGAACGCAACGATTCGGCCATTCTGGAAGAAGGCATGCTGCAGTCCAATGAACCGGGAGTGTACGAAGAAGGAAAATTCGGGATCCGTCATGAAAATGAAATGGTCGTCCGCAAGGGAAATAAAAACAAATACGGCCAGTTCATGCATTTTGAAAATCTGACCTTCGTGCCGTTCGACGTGGACGGGATCGATCTTTCGCTCATGAACGACGATGAGATCGCCTGGCTCAATGACTATCATGAACAGGTATACGAAAAGATCTCTCCGCGTCTGAATGCCCAGGAGGCGCAGTGGCTTTACAAAGTGACCAGACCGCTTGAAAAATGAAAAAACGCATGTTTCAGATGCGCTGTCCGTTCTGCGGCCATTCGTTTCAGATCATGCGCGATACGCTCGTGATCGAAGGCATGGATTCTCATGCTTCGAGACGTCTTCGAAACAGAACGTACTTTGCTCATCAGTGTTCGCAGTGCCGCAGGATGTACGATCTAGTTTATCCTTTGATCCTGCGCTGTGTGGATCGTTTTGCGATCGTTCTGAATGTGCAGTGTTCGCCAAATGATTTTGGCGAACCGGTATACGAATGCTCTTCGCCCCGGCAGTTTTACGAGCTGTACGGGATATTGAGCGACGGAGCCGACTGGCGCATAGTGCTGTGGCTTGAAAACAGGCTGAAACAAAATTATAATTGTGATGTCATATATGAAAGCTTTGATATGGAAAATTCGATTTACTATTTTTATGTGAACGATCGCATCATGGCTGTGAAGTATAAAAAGGAGCATAACGAAATATGAAAATTCTAGTGACCGGAGGAGCAGGATATATCGGGACGCACACATGTGTCGAACTGCTGAATGCCGGATACGAAGTGGTCGTTGTCGACAATCTTTACAATTCGAGCGAGCTGGCATTGAAGCGGGTAGAGGAAATTGCCGGCAGGACACTGACCTTTTACAAGGCGGATATCACGAACAAGGATGAGATGCGCATGATCTTCGAAAAGGAAAAGATCGATGCTGTCATTCATTTTGCCGGGCTGAAAGCGGTAGGAGAATCGGTGGCAAAGCCGCTGGAATACTATTCAGTCAATATTGCCGGTACGCTCATCCTGCTCGAGGAAATGAAACGCGCCGGGGTGAAGAACATCATCTTTTCTTCCTCGGCAACCGTTTACGGATCGGCTCCTGAAATGCCGATCACGGAAAAATGTCCGAAAGGCACGTGCACGAATCCGTACGGCTGGACCAAATGGATGATTGAGCAGATCCTGATGGACGTCCATACGGCCGATCCGTCATGGAATATCATGCTGCTGCGCTATTTCAATCCGATCGGCGCCCACAGTTCCGGTCTGATCGGCGAGGATCCGAAAGGGATCCCGAACAACCTGCTGCCGTATGTCGCTCAGGTAGCGGTCGGAAAGCTCAAGGAAGTCGGCGTGTTCGGCAATGACTACCCGACACCGGACGGTACGGGCGTACGCGACTACATTCATGTCGTCGATCTGGCCAACGGCCATGTAAAAGCGCTCGAAAAGATCAAAGAAGGAGCGGGCCTGAAAATTTATAATTTAGGGACCGGAAAGGGATATAGTGTTCTGGATGTGATCCATGCGTTCGAGAAGGCGTGCGGTCACGAAATTCCATATGCCATCAAGCCGCGCCGCGCAGGCGATATCGCGATGTGCTATGCGGACAGCAGCCTGGCAAAAGAAGAGATGGGCTGGCAGGCGCAGTACGATATCGACGATATGTGCGAATCGAGCTGGAAATGGCAGACGATGAATCCGGACGGTTATGAAGAAAAGTAGATTTTCAGGAGAGAAGCAATGAAAAAAACAGTAAACGAATTTAAAGAATTTATCGCCAAAGGCAACGTCGTATCGATGGCTGTCGGCGTTGTTATGGGCAGCGCGTTCGGATCGATCGTCACCGCGCTCACAGACAAGATCCTGATGCCGATCGTCGGTATCTTCCTGGGCGGAGTGAATTTCAGCGCCCTGGCTGTCGAGATCGGGGACGCAAGCATCGGCTATGGTGCTTTTATCCAGGCCGTGATCGATTTTCTGATCATTTCCCTGTGCATGTTCTTCTTCGTGAAAGCTTTTGCGATCTTCCAGAAAAAAGAGGAGGAAGCGGAAGTCGTGGAAGAAGGGCCTGGCGAGGATGTCGTCCTGCTCCAGGAAATTCGTGATCTGCTGAAAGAAAACGTCAACAACAAGTAAACCGAAACTGCAGGAGCGTTCCTGCAGTTTTTCTTTGGGTATCTCGGCTCAAAAAAAAGATGAGAACAATTATAATGAGGATATGAACAAAACAGAAACAAAAACGATAAAATCCGAAAATCAGGCTGCACCGAAGCTTGGAAAAGACGAAACGAAATGGCGCAAATGGATCCTGATCGGCGGAACGATCCTGCTGATCCTGATCATGTGGTACTTTTTTCACAACAACTACTTCAAGGATCCGCAGAAGCTGCAGCATCTGATACAGCGGGCAGGTGCCTGGGGCCCGGTGCTTTTCATCATCTTTCAGGCGCTGCAGGTCATCGTGCCCGTTCTTCCTGGCGGTGTTTCCGGTTCGCTGGCCATGCTCTGCTTCGGCACATGGACAGGCTACCTGTATTCGTATATCGGGGTGATCCTTGGTTCGTGTCTTGCGTTCTGGCTCGTGCGCCGGTACGGAGTGAAGATCCTGAGCTGGCTGGTGAGCGAGCAGACGTTCGACAAATATTACACGAAACTTCAGAATTCGAAAAATTTCACGAAGTATTTCGCGATCCTGATCTTTCTTCCGGTGGCACCGGACGATCTGTTATGCATGATTGCCGGATTGACGAAAATGAAGTTCAGGACGTTTCTGATCATCATCCTGCTCGGAAAACCGGTTTCGTCGTTTTTTTACAGTTATTTCATCATGCGGCTCATGCGCCTGATCTGAAAAAATTAAAAAAATGAAATTTCCTGTTGAAATCCCTTGGTGCGGATGCTATTATATATGAGTACTTAGGGGTATAGTTCAATGGTAGAACAACGGTCTCCAAAACCGTTGATGTGGGTTCAACTCCTGCTACCCCTGCCATTTATAGTTGATCAAAGGCCGGAAGGCCTTTTTTTTTCGTGCTCTGTGCGCCTTGTTTTTAGAAGAGATTGGGCTTAAAATATGTAGAAAAAGGAGAATATGCATGTCACGAGGGTTATTGATCATTTTAAGCGGGCCGAGCGGAGTCGGCAAAGGAACGATACGGAAGTACTTTGAAAACAACCGGAAGCTCAATCTGGCTTACTCGACTTCCATGACGACCAGAGAACCGCGCAATGGAGAGATCGACGGAAAGGATTATTTCTTCACGACAAGAGAAAAATTCCAGGAAGCGGTCCGGAACGGGGAACTGCTCGAGTACGCGGAATTTGTCGGCAATTTTTACGGAACACCGCTCAGCGAGGTGGAACGCCTTCGGGATGAAGGAAAAAATGTCCTTCTCGAAATCGAAGTGCAGGGGGCAAAACAGGTTCAGAAAAAATGCCCTGAAGCGATCTCGATCTTTATCATTCCGCCTTCAATGGATGAACTGGAAAAACGGATCCGCGGACGCAAGTCCGAACCGGAGGAAGTGATCCAGGAACGCCTGGCGAAAGCGGCCAGCGAAATGAAGATGGTCCCGGACTATAAATATATCGTGTGCAACGATGATCCCAAACTTGCTGCTGAACTGATCGAAACGATCATCCTTCGCAATATCGAACTCGAAAAGAACAAATGAAGCCGTTTTTTGTGCTCAGCTTGCAACAGAGTTTGAATTGTGATACATTTCTATTGATAAGAAACGAGGAGTGGGTAAAACCACTCCTTCAATTTTGAAAAGAGGAGAGTAAATGGACAATTTAAGAAAATGGATAGAAGAAGTCCTTGAAAAAAACGGATGCACGATCTATGAACTTGAATGGGATGTGCACGAACCGACCCCGGTGCTTCGCGTGTCTGTGGACAAGCCGGGCAGCACGGTGGATCTGGACGTATGTACACAGTGTTCAGATGCCATTTCGGCAATGCTCGACGAAAAGGACTGGAATGACGGGGAATATATGCTGGAAGTTTGCTCCCCGGGAGCTGAGCGCGAGCTCAAGACATACGAGCAGATAAAAAATGCGCTCAATTCCTATGTATACGTGAAACTGAAGGATCCGAAACAAGGAATCGATCAGGTATTCGGCGATCTGATCGAAGTCGAGCCCGATCATGTAGTTGTTGCGTATAAAGTGAAAGGCCGTCCAAAGAAAGCAGAAATCGAAATGGACAATATCTCGCTGATCATGACAGCGGTAAAATTATAGGAGTGGAAAGAAAATGAAACTGAAGGTAGAAACTCTTGTCAATGCACTGGCCGGAATCGTCGGCTATCACAATGTAGATGAAAAAACTGTAGAAGAAGCATTGAAGGAAGCGCTGACAAAGGGATATCAGAAACAGATGAAAGCGGCGCATTCGAAACAGGCGGAGCTTCGTGACGTACAGGCCAAGGTCGTCATCGAAAACGGAAATGTTCATTTGTATCAGGTCCGTGAAGTAATGAACGATGACGACATTACCGATGACGAGCTGGAAATTTCGCTCGAAGATGCCCGCGAGATTGATCCGCGCGCAAATATCGGCGATACGATCGACGAGGAAATCGATATCACCAAGCTTGACCGCGCTGCTGTCAGCCAGGTAAAAAACGTGCTGAAGCAGAAAATCCGGGAAGCCGAGAAAAAGCAGGTGTACGAAGCATACTGCGACAAAGTCGATGAAATGGTGACCGGCGTCGTGGAAACGGTGGAAGACAAGTTCGTGCTTGTCGATATCGGCAAAACGTATGCGATGATGAAGAAAAGCGACCAGATCCCGACCGAACATTACAAGGAAGGCGAGCGGATCAATGTGGTGATCACGGAAGTGCATGAAGACACGAAAGGGGCCCAGGTCGTCGTGTCCCGTGCGACACCGGTATTCGTCCGCCGTCTGTTTGAAAAAGAAGTGCCGGAAATTTACAATGGGATCATCGAGATCAAGGCCATAGCCAGAGATCCGGGCGAGCGCTGCAAGATCGCCGTGTATTCGCATAATGAAAACATCGATCCGATCGGTGCCTGCATCGGTCCGCGCGGAACACGTGTCCAGGCAATCATCAATGAGCTCAATGGAGAAAAGATCGATATTTTCGAATGGTCGGACAATATTTCCGAACTGATCGCCAATGCCCTTTCGCCTAGCCAGGGCGTGGCCGTCATACCAAACGACAATGTCAAGGACGGACTGATCGTTGTCGTGCCGGACGATCAGCTTTCGCTCGCGATCGGGCGCCGCGGAAAGAACGCCCGTCTTGCTGTCAAGCTTTCCGGACATAAGATCGATATCAAATCACAGAGCGAAATGGATGCCCTGGGAATCGACTACATGGGAATCGCCGCCAAGATGCAGGAAGAGTATAAAGCGAAAAAAGCTGCAGAGCGGGCATACAAACAGCAGGAAAAGATCAACGCGCTCAAAGAAAAGCCGGAAGAGATCGAAGATGTGTCCGTTGCCGACTTCGAATACGAGGAAGACGAGGACGATACGATCATGCCGGTAGGATCGCTGTATGAAACAGAAAGCGAAAATATGGAAGCAGCCGAAGAAGCCGTGAAGGAAACGGACGAGATGGAAGAAGCGGCCCGGATCGCAAAGGAAATGCGCCGCGAAAACAAAGACCACGAAGTGAAGGAGTTCACTTCGAAATTCGAAAACTTTGCCGATGCTTCCCATCCAAAAGAGGAAGAACCGAAAGTTTCCCGCAAGGATAAGACGCTTGGCGAACTGATCGAGGAAAAAGAAGAAAAGATCGAAAAGAAAGAAAGAGCCAAAAAAGACTTCTCGGCAATGAAACCGATCTATTCCGAGGAAGAGCTTGCCGAGATCGAGGACGCCGAAGACGATGACGATATCTGGGACGACGACGTTGATTATGAACAATACGACGAGTATTACGATGATTAAGGAGGGGTGCGAGTGAAAAAGATCCCGATGCGCAAATGTGTGGTGACACAGGAACGCTTTCCGAAAAAAGAGCTGATCCGTATCGTCCGTACGCCGGAAGATACGATCGAGATCGATGTTAAAGGAAAGCGCAACGGGCACGGCGCGTATATCCAGAAGTCGATCGAGACCCTGGAGAAAGCAAAGAAGAACAAGGCGCTCGAGCGTGCTCTGGAAGCGCCGGTGCCGCAGGAAATCTATGATGAATTAGAGGCGATGCTTCGTGACTAGCAAAGCGGCCGCAAAAATTCAGATGGCTATGCGCGCCCGTGCGTGCGTCATGGGCGATGCGCTGATCCGTGCCATACAGAACGGGAGCGCAAAATTAGTCGTTTATTCAAGTGCCTGCGGAGCAAACCGCACAAAAAAACTAAAAGACAAATGCACGTATTACGATGTGCCACTTCTTGAAATGGGGGCAGAGGAATTTTCGTGCATCAGCAATAGAGCTGCAATGTCGCTTGGCATTACCGATCAGAATCTTGCCAGCGGAATTATGAAAGATATGAAAGGATGAGTGATCAAATGGCAAAACCACAGCAGAAAAGAAGACCAGATAAAAAGGGGAACAGCAACCGGAACAATCATCGTTCCCGCTCGAACAATGCGCCTCGCAGACAGCAGGAGCATGTAAAGGAGATCACATACAGCACGGCACTGACAGTCGGTCAGCTTGCCGAACTGATGAAACGCAACAGCTCGGAACTTATCAAGTTCCTGTTCATGATGGGAAATATGTCGACGATCAATACTGTCCTTTCCGACGAGGAAATCGAACTGATCTGTATGGAGTTCAATGTGACACCGCATAAAGAGATCGTGATCGAGGAAGATGATATCGAAGAGCAGATCGGCAACATGGAATTTGACGAAAAAGATCTGAAGCCGCGTCCGCCGGTCGTAACGATCATGGGACACGTCGATCATGGCAAGACCACTCTGCTGGATACGATCCGCAAGACACATGTCACGAGCGGGGAGTTCGGAGGGATCACCCAGCATATCGGTGCCTATCAGGTCGCGGTCGGCCAGCGCAAGGTCACGTTCCTCGATACGCCAGGACATGAAGCGTTCACGGCTATGCGTGCGCGCGGAGCACAGATCACGGATATCGTCGTTCTGATCGTTGCGGCGGATGATGGCGTCATGCCGCAGACCAAGGAATCGATCGACCACGCAAGAGCGGCCGGCGTTCCGATCGTCGTAGCCGTAAACAAGATCGACAAGCCGGGAGCCAATACGGATAAAGTGATGGCCGAGCTGTCCGACCTGGGTGTCATGCCTGAGGAATGGGGCGGCGACACGATCTTTACAAAGATCTCGGCCCGCAGCGGAGAAGGGGTCCATGAGCTTCTGGAAACTCTGATCCTGGTAGCGGATATGCAGGAGCTCAAAGCGAACCCGGATACGAATGCGTCCGGTACGGTTGTCGAAGCCAAGCTGGATAAAGGCCGCGGTCCGGTCGCTACGCTGCTCGTGCAGCAGGGAACGCTGCATGCCGGAGACAACGTGGTTGTCGGCACAAGTTTCGGCCGCGTTCGCAAGATGACCAATGACAAAGGAATGGAAATCAAGCAGGCTCTTCCTTCGACACCAGTCGAAATTATCGGTCTGAATGAGGTACCTCGTGCCGGGGATGTGTTCATGACCTACGATTCTTACAAAAAAGCAAGCGAGATCGCAGGCCATCGTCTGGAAAAACAGATCGAAAAGGAAAGAAATCAGACTTCTGCCATGTCTCTGGAAGATCTTGCCCGTCAGATCAACGAAGGCGATGTAAAGGATATCAATATCCTGATCAAGGCGGATGTGCAGGGTTCTGCCGAAGCGCTGAAGGCAAGCATGGAAAAACTCGATGTCGATACGGTCCGGGTCAATGTGATCCGTTCCACGGTCGGTACGATCACCGAATCGGATATCATGCTGGCCAGCGCGTCCAACGCGATCATTTACGGATTCAATATCCGGCCTACGGCTGCGATCCGCAAGAAAGCGGAGGAAGAGGGCGTAGAGATCCGTCTGCACAATATTATTTATAAGGCTCTTGAAGAGCTTGAAAGCGCGATGAAAGGTATGCTCGCGCCAGTCTATGAAGAAGTTGTCATCGGACAGGCCGAGGTACGCCAGACATATAAGGTTTCGCGTGTTGGTACGATTGCCGGATGTATGGTTACGGATGGCGCCGTGCGCCGCGACTGTTCTGTACGGCTGATCCGCGACGGCATCGTCATTTACACGGGCAAGCTCGGTTCGCTTCGCCGCTTTGAAAACGATGTAAAAGAAGTGACGAGCGGTTATGAATGTGGTATGACAATAGAGAACTTCAATGATATCAAGATCGATGATATCATCGAAGCGTTTGAAGATCAGGAAGTGGTTGAATAATGTCAGCAGTAAAACAGGATCGGATGGATGCGATCCTGCAGAAGGAAATTTCAAGGATCCTTCAGTTCGAATTGAAAAATCCGAAACTCGGCTTCGTGACGGTGACCGATGTCCAGTGTACCCGCGATATGTCGCAGGCGAAAGTGTTCGTATCCTTTTTAGGACAGCAGGACCGAAATGAAGCGGGCCTGAAGATCCTGAACCAGTCGAAGGGATTCATCCGGTCGACTTTGGCCAGAAATATCAAGATGCGCAAGGTGCCTGAACTGTTTTTCGTTCAGGATAAATCGCTTGAGCGTGGCCGCAAGATCGAAAACATCATCAAAGAGATCAATGAAAAGGAAGATTCAAAGTAATCTTCTTTTTTTTGCGGTATTGCGTAATCGGATCGCGGACGCTAAGATGGAACTATGAAAAAATTATTCCGTTCCCTTTCACTATGCGTGGTTTACGCGATGGTATGCTATCTTGTGCTGACCTTGCTGCAGGAACTGTGCGTGCACTCGACGTGGACCGTCAATGAGATCCGGGTATTGGCCGTGGCGGCCGAACTACTGGACTTTCCGTATAAATGGATCCTGTCTGCTGCTGCGGGGCTATGGGCGGGACTGTCGCATTTGTTTGAACGTCACGGCTTCATCCGTTTTCTGATCGGGGCCGGGATGACGGCAGGCGCCGTTTACTGGTTCGGGCCTTCGCTGTACCGCACGGTTTACGATTCGGTCGAGAACCAGAAAATCGCAGCGGCACAGCAGCAGGCACAGGAGTCGCTTGCCGCGATGGAGGCGCAGATCTTTGAGTTCGAGGGGCTGCCGCCGGTCCGCTTTGTGTGCGATGAAGAAGTTTCCTATGAATATGTGCAGCATTTTGCGGCAGCGCTGCAGGAAAGGATCCCTGCTTATCTTTTTGAAAAATGCACCTCGATTATCGTGATGGATGATACCTATTTTTCGCAGGAAGATCCGGCTCGCGCATCGGACAATGTCGTCGGCTTTGCGAGCAGTTCGGATATGGCAGTGCGTCTTCTGCGCAATGATATCAGCGAACCGTATATCGATCTTGCGATGCCGGAGCGGGTCATGATGCCGGATGATTATTATGCCAATACGCTAGCCCATGAACTCGGACACCTTGAAGATTATCAGACAGCTTACGGACAGGAATTTCTGAGCGATACGCCTTCGTTTCACTCTTTGTACGAGAGCGAGGGAGGAAATTTAAATGAGTATGGTTCGACATCCTCGGCTGAATACTTTGCGGAAGCGGTCAAGTATTATGTCCGGTATCCGCAGGATCTGGCGGACAAAGCGCCCATGACGTATTCATATTACGAAAGACTATTCGAAGGGAGAAACGGATGAAGAAAATTGTATTGACGGGCGGCCCGGGTGCCGGAAAGACAAGTGCGCTGCCGCTTTTAAAAAAGAAGCTCGAGGACGCAGGAGTGGAAGCCGGGATCCTTACTGAAACCGCGACCGAGGTGCTTGCTGAGAATATTTCGCCCGATACGGTCGGGTTATACTGCTTTCAAAAGGAAATATTCGAACGCCAGATCCGGAAGGAATCCGAATGGGTTGACCAGAAGCCAGAGCTTCTGCTGCTCGACCGCGGATTAGGCGATCATGAGGTATATTTAGGCAAAGGGCTGTATAAGCGTCTGCTCCAAGAAGAACGGATGCAGGATGACGAGATCAATTCCCGATATGACGGGGTGGTGATCATGGAGACGAGCGCGGCGCTTGGGTGTTATAAGCAGCAGGAAAACAATGCGCTGCGGCTTGAAGACGATGAGCAGGCCAGAAAGCTTGACGAACTGTTCGTACAAGTATGGCGGAATCATCCGCATACGATACGGATTCCTGCCTGCTCCTCTTTTGAAGACAAGGTCGAACACGTTTTTCAGGCAGTTTGTCTTTTGAGCGGGATCGAATTTCTGGATGTGGTCGATGATCGGGGCGAACCGACCGGACAGATGGTATCCAGGACGTATGCCCATGCCAATAAGGTCATGCACAGGACGAGCCACGTCTGGTTTCTTCGCGAAAGAGAGGAAAAGCTGGAAGTGCTTCTGCAGATGCGTTCCTATACGAAAAGCTCCTTTCCGGGACAGTATGATATTTCCAGTGCGGGTCATATTCCGGCAGGCAGCTCGTACCGGACATCAGCTGTGCGCGAAATCAAAGAAGAGCTTGGTATCGATGTGCTGGAAGCCGAGCTGGTGGAATGCATGGACCGCAAGGTCATATGGGATGACCGGTTCTTTGGCAGGGAATTTCATGACCGGCAGATCTCGAAAGTGTTTTACGTTGTGAAGGATGTGGATGAAGACGTATTCCGTCTTCAGAAAGAGGAAGTCGATCATGTGCGCTGGATGGACCTGGAGGAATGTATCGATGCAGTTATAAAACACACGATCCCCAACTGTATTGCTGTGGAAGAACTGGAAAGCGTTAAATCGACATACGAAAAAGCAAAAAGAAAAAAGGGCTTGTGATCACAAGCCCTTTAAAATTAAAATTAGTCTTCGCAGTTTTTAACGATGACAGCGACACCCATACCGCCGCCGATGCAAAGCGATGCAAGTCCGTATTCGGATTTGCGTTTGATCATTTCATGGAGCAGGGAAACGAGGATACGGTTTCCGGATGCGCCGACCGGGTGACCAAGAGCAATCGCTCCGCCGTTTACGTTCGTGATCTCCATCAACGCTTCGCGGTCGATTCCTGTTTTTTCGATCAGTTCATGAACGACACCAAGAGACTGGGAAGCAAAGGCTTCGTTGAGTTCGATCAGGTTGATATCCTGAAGTTTCAGGTCAGCATCTTTCAATGCATTCAGGATAGCTGGCGTAGGACCAAGACCCATTACTAACGGATCGACACCGCCTTGACCGCAGCCTACGATTTCGGCAATCGGTTTCAGGTTGAATTTCTTGACTGCTTCTTCGCTGGCAACGATCACGAAGGATGCACCATCGTTGATACCGGAAGCATTTCCTGCAGTCACTGTGCCGTCTTTGATGAATGCCGGGCGCAGCTTCGCAAGTTTTTCCATGCTTGTTTCGCGCGGATGCTCGTCTGTATCGAATACAGTGACCCCTTTGCGTGTCTTGATCTCGATCGGTACGATCTCTTCTTTGAATTTTCCGTCAGCGATCGCTTTCAGAGCTTTCTGCTGGGAAGCCAGCGCGAATTCATCCTGCATCTCGCGTGTGATATCGTATTTTTTAGCAATATTTTCTGCTGTGACACCCATATGGACGTTGTTCATCGCGTCAGTCAAGGCATCGTATGTCATGGCGTCCACGACTGTCTGGTTGCCCATCTTCGTTCCTGTACGGTTCTTTCCGTTCAGCAGATATGGTGCGGCAGACATGTTTTCGACACCGCCGGCCACGAAGATATCTCCCCATCCGGCATGAATGCGGATCGTTGCTTCGATCACCGCTTCAAGACCAGAACCGCATACCATGTTGATCGCATGAGCCGGTACTGTATTCGGGATGCCGGCATCCAAAGCGATGTGGCGGGCAATGTTCTGTCCGAGCCCTGCAGAAATTACGTTACCGATGATGACTTCGTTGACGTCATCTGGTGTGATGCCTGCCTCCTTAATAGCAGCTTTAAGGACTGTAGCACCCATTTCCGCTACTGGAACGGTCGTAAGACTTCCAAGGAAAGTTCCGATAGCGCTTCGCTTTGCAGCGACAATATAAGCTTTATTCATTTTACTATAACTCTCTTTCTACTCATTTCTGAGATTTCTACAACTATATTAGGTCATCTTCAAAAGCGTGTCAACAGCGTTTGTGAATTTTTTAACTAAGTTGTTACGCCACTTTTTGACCGTTGATGTAAACGGCTTTGATCTCGTTGAGGGTATCGATCAGGCTGGAAGTGCAAAGGATCAGGTCCGCGTCTTTTCCGACCTTGATGCTGCCGACACGCTCATCGATCTTCAGGATCCGGGCAGGGGATAGGGTGATTGCTTCGATGCATGCCTCTTCACTCAGTCCTTCCTTGCAGGCCAGGGCAGCGCATAAAGGCAGGTATTCCTGGGGAACGACCGGCGAATCGGTCGTAATCGAAAAGAGGATCCCGGCATCATGGATGACCTTCGGGGTTTTGAAGGATTTTGCTTTCAGCTCATACTTTGATTTATGAGTAAGCGACGGGCCGACGATGCATGGATATCCGCTCTCCTTGATCAGATCGGCGATGACAGCTCCGTCCGTCACATGATCGAGCGTGATATCGAGATCAAATTCCTTTGCGATCCGGATCGCGCTCAGGATGTCGTCGCTGCGGTGCACATGGCACTTGAGCGGCATCTTCTTTTCGATCACCGGCAGCATAGCTTCATATTGCATGTTGAACGGAACATCTTTTCCCGCCTCTTTCTGCGCTTTGTACTCTTTTGTCTTGAAAAGCAGATTTCTTAACAGGGCCGCGATATTCATGCGCGTCTTGATCCGGCTGTCCTGATAGACTCGTTTCGGGTTTTCTCCGAATGCCGCTTTCATGGCGATATTTTTTACGACCGCCATTTCGTCGATGCTTCTTCCAGATGTTTTGTAGCAGACGAACGTTCCGCCGACCACATTGGCGCTTCCCGGTCCGGCTGCCACGCATGTCACGCCCGCTCTGGCTGCGTTCGATACGCTTTCGTCGAGCGGATAACATCCGTCCAGCCCGCGCACCTGCGGCGTGATCGGATCGGACATTTCATTGACGTCGTTTCCTTCCATGCGGATGCTGCTCTCTTCCATTCCGAGATGGCAGTGGGCTTCGATCATTCCCGGATAAAGATTCAGACCGGTGCAGTCGATGACTTCCTCGTTCTCGAGAGGATCGAGATCGATCCCCATGCCCGTGATCCGGCCTTCGCTGATGCGCACATCGCCTTTATAGGGAGCGCTTTCAATCGGGAATACATTTGCGTTTTTAAATAAAATCATCAAATTCTCCTTTCACATAATGTATCACATAATATGCATTATACCACTTGTTAAAAATTTAACAAATTGTATTGACTTAATCGGAACGCGTTTGTACAATAGATTCGTATGAAGATAAACATATTTCATGCGATCCGGGTCTTTTACAGTTTTAAAAAAATAATTTCCATTATTCTCTAAAATTCCAATGATATTACCAGTCGTCTTTTTCTTTGCCAATTCTGATGCTTTTTTTCTACTTCTTTTGATTCATTCCTTTTTGCATGTCTCTTTTTCTCTGTCAATTTTTCAGTCATTTTAGTTTCGCCCTATTTCGCCATATGCTATACTCTTTCCAGAGGTGATCTTTATGTCCATTCGTCTTCACTCCACTTCCTCTAAAAACAGTGTCTGCTACTACATCAAGGAAGACTATGTGAATCCCAAGACAAACAAACGTACGACCCGCAATCGCCAGTCCCTAGGCAATCTGGCTGCTCTTATGAAACAATTCGGTGTCTCTACGCGCGAAGAAGTCGAAGCCATACTCCGTGATCAGATCGAACAGTTGAAAGCCGATGACAATCCGCTCATCCCTATGACGTTCAATCCTCATGAGCTCATACCCATGGGCGTGATCAATTCTTTCAATGTCGGTTATCTTTTTCCTCAGAAAATTCTGTCGATGCTTGGGATATCCGATATCTGCCGCAGTATCTCTCTTAAATACCGTTTTAAATATGATCTCGAAACGATACTGCGTCTGCTTGTCTGTGCACGCATCATCGCGCCAGCCTCAAAAAAAGCGACGTTGGATACAGCTCGCTCTTTTTACCGCTTTCCGCTTCCCGATCTGCATGATATTTATCGCGCCTTGCCGGTGCTGGCTCAGGAACGGTATTTTATAGAAAACCAGCTGTATAAAAAAAGCTGCGGTATCTGCCAACGCGATACCACCATCCTCTTCTATGACTGCACGAACTTTTATTTCGAGATCGAAGAAGCGGATGATTTCCGAAAATATGGAAAGTCCAAGGAAAACAGGCCGAATCCGATCGTGCAGTACGGGATGTTCATCGACAGGAACGGCATTCCTATTGCCGACCTGTGCTTCGAAGGAAACAGGAACGAATCCTTTTCCATGCGGGAACTCGAAAAAACGCTCGAAAAAGATTTCGGATTCAGCCGCTTCATCGTCTGTGCCGACGCAGCACTGAACGGTTTCGAAAACAAGATATACAACGACAGAAAAGCGAACGGCGCTTATATCGTCACCCAGCCGATCAAAAAGCTGAGTGGCAAGCTTCAGGAGTGGGCGCTCGATCCACAAGGATGGCAGATTCCCGGATATCCGGAGATATACAATCTGAACAGTCTGGAGAAAACGGTCAAGATCGCAGACAAAGAGGTTCCCACAAAAACTGTAACCTTCTATAAAGACAGATGGATCAAGACGAATAAAAAATCACAGGAAACCGGGAAAAGAGAAGTGCTGGAAGAACATCTTATTGTGTCCTTCAACACAAAATACCGGGATTATCAAAGACGGATCCGCGAAAAGAAGATAGAATGCGCTGAAGCGCTGCTCAAGGATCCGGGGAAGATCGCGAAAACTACAGATCAGAGAAACCCGAGATATTTTATCAAGCCGGCAGACAGCGAAGACGATAAAAATCAGAAATACGAACTGAACATCAGACGGATCACCGAAGACATGAGATATGACGGATTCTACGCAGTAACGACAGACCTTGAAGACGAAGATATCAGGCTCATCATCAAATCGAATCATCAGCGCTGGGAAATAGAAGAAAGCTTCCGGATCATGAAAAGCGAACTGGAAACACGGCCGATCTATGTGAGCCGTCGGGAAGCGATCGAAGGGCATCTGCTCACATGCTTCCTGGCATTGATGGTATATCGGATCATCGAACAGTATCTGAAAGAGAAATATACGATCGGACAGATTATCGATACATTGAGGACGCTGAATATAGAGCAGGTGCAGGGAGCGATCTATAAACCGGGTTTCGCAAGAACAGAAATAACAGATCAGCTGTCAGAAATATTCGGATATCAATTTGCGTACAGAGTCATGGAAGAAAAAGAACTGAACAAGATCGTAAAAAATGCGAAAGCTAAAAATGTGGCGAAAATGAAAAATAATAAAAAAGGCGCTGAAACCCTTTGAATAAAGGACTTAGCGCCTTTTGCGCTTTTAAAACTGTAAAAGATGAGATTATACCACTTGTTAAAAATTTAACAAATTGTATTGACTTAATCGGAACGCGTTTGTACAATAGATTCGTATGAAGATAAACATATTTCATGCGATCCAGATTAAAAAGTTCAATTATTATGGGAAAGGAGAACTTCATTTATGGATTTCAATTTGACAGAACAACAGAAAATGATGCAGAAGTTGTTCAGAGAAATTGCTCAAAACGAAGTGAAAGAGAATGCCGCTGACGTTGATGAGAAAGAACGCTTCCCGAAGGAAAACGTTGAAGTCATGCGCCAGAGCAAAATGCTCGGTATTCCTTATCCGCGCGAATACGGCGGAGCAGGGGCCGACTATCTAAGCTATATTCTCGCAGTAGAAGAATTAAGCAAAACATGCGCCACGACAGGTGTCGTATTGTCTGCGCATACTTCCTTGGGTACCTGGCCGATCGCTCAGTACGGTACGCCGGAACAGAAGGAAAAATATTTAAGACCGCTTGCCAGCGGCGAAAAGCTCGGCGCTTTCGGTCTGACCGAACCGAATGCCGGAACGGACGCTGCCGGACAGCAGACCACTGCAGTCAAGGACGGCGACGACTACATTATCAACGGTACCAAGATCTTTATTACCAATGCGGGCGAAGCAGATGTATACATTATTTTCGCGATGACCGACAAATCCAAAGGAACACGCGGTATTTCCGCATTCATCCTTGAAAAAGACACACCGGGATTCACGATCGGTCTTCATGAAAAGAAGCTCGGTATCCGCGGTTCGGCTACCAGCGAGCTGATCTTCAACAACGTTCGTGTTCCGAAGGAAAACCTTCTGGGCAAAGAAGGACAGGGATTCAAGATCGCTATGTCGACTCTTGACGGAGGACGTATCGGTATCGCGGCTCAGGCTCTTGGTATCGCGCAGGGCGCCATCGATGAAGTCATTCCATATGTGAAGGCCCGTAAACAGTTCGGCCGTCCGATCGCAAAATTCCAGAATACCCAGTTCCAGCTGGCCAACATGCAGACCCAGGTGGATGCGGCCCGTATGCTCGTTTACAGAGCGGCGATGGCTAAAGAAAACGGGGAACCTTATACGGTTCTTGCGGCAGAAGCAAAACTGTTTGCGGCAGAAGTGGCCATGGATGTAACGACAAAAGCGATCCAGCTGATGGGCGGTTACGGTTATACACGTGATCTTCCTGTTGAAAGAATGTTCCGCGATGCCAAGATCACCGAGATCTACGAAGGTACTTCCGAAGTACAGCGTATGGTCATCTCCGGAGCAATGCTGAAGTAATAGAAAGGATCTTGAAAATATGAAAATAGCTGTTCTTGTAAAACAAGTACCTGATTCAACAGAAATTACTGTTGACAAAAATACCGGTACCCTCGTACGTGACGGAGTACCTAGCATCATCAACCCTGATGATCTTGCCGGACTGGAAGCGGCTCTTGAATTAAAGGACAAAGACGATACAGTTGAAATTTCTGTTATTTCAATGGGTCCTCCTCAGGCGAAGGGAATGCTTCAGGAAACGATCGCGCGCGGTGCGGACCGTGCCGTCCTTCTGACCGACCGTCGTTTAGGTGGTGCGGATACATGTGCAACGAGCCGCACTCTGGCTGCTGCACTCAACAAGATCGGATATGATCTGATCATTGCCGGACGTCAGGCGATCGACGGCGATACGGCCCAGGTAGGTCCGCAGACGGCGGAACGTCTCGGGATCCCTCAGGTCACATATGTCGACGAGATCATCGAACTGACCCCTGACCACGCGGTCGTGCGCAAAGCGCTTGAAGATGAAGAGCAGATCCTTGAAGTGAAGCTGCCTGCCGTGCTCACTACACTTTCCGGAATGAACAAGCCTCGTTATATGAACTGCAACGATATCGTTGATTCATTCAACAACCCTGTTGAAGTCATGACATATGATGATTTGATGGATGTCCTTCCTCAAAATGAGATCGGTCTTGCCGGATCGCCTACTCAGGTTTACCGCACATTCACAAAAGACGTTTCTGCTGCGACGGAAACATTCAATATGCCAGCTCAGGAAGCTGCCGAATTAATTGCTAAGACACTGAAAGAGAAGCAATTGATCACGAAGTAGAAAGGGAGAATGAATAATCATGAAATTTCCTGAATACAAAGATATGTACGTATTCGTAGAGCAAAAAAACGGGGAACCGGCTGAAGTCGGATACGAACTCATTTCCGAAGCGCGCAAGCTGATCAATGATATCCCGGGAAGAGATTTTAAAGTTGTCGGCGTGCTGCTCGGCGACAATGTAAAAGATAAAGCGCAGGATGTTATTGCCCACGGTGCTGATAAGGTCATCGTTGTGGACGATCCTCTGTTGAAAGATTACTCGACCCAGTTTTATACAGATGCGCTGACGCAGGTCATCAAGGAATTCAAACCGGATTCTTTCCTGACAGGCGCAACCGTTCTCGGACGCGACCTCGCTCCGCGTGTAGCGGCCCGTATCAATGCCGGACTGACAGCGGATGCGACCAAGATCGAACTGCTTACCGATGTTGAGAAAGTCGGTCAGGCGGCTGTCGATAAAGACGATGTGACCATGCTCGTTACCCGTCCGACATTTGGCGGAAACCTGTTCGGAACGATCATCTGTCCGACTACCCGTCCTCAGATGGCCACGATCCGTCCGAAAGTATTCGATATGGCTCCGGCTGATGAGACACGCACTGGGGAAGTCGTTGAATTCAAACCGGACTGGGAAACGACGACACCGCTTGTTGAGATCAAGGAAACGGTTGCCAAAGAGCTGAAGGGAATCGATATCACAAAAGCGAACATTCTCGTTGGTGCCGGCCGCGGTGCGGAAGGATGCCTCGACGTAGTAAAAGAATGTGCCAAAGAACTTGGCGGTGAAGTGTGCGCTACCCGTGCTGTTGTCGAAGACGGATATATGGACAAGGACGTTCAGGTCGGCCAGACCGGCAAAACGGTTCGTCCATCGCTTTATATCGCGTGCGGTATTTCCGGTGCGGTCCAGCATGTAGCCGGTATGGAAAAATCGGATATGATCATTGCGATCAACCGCGACCCGGAAGCTGAAATCTTCAAGATCGCCAATATGGGATTTGTAGGAAATGTAAACGAAGTTCTTCCGCTGCTCGTAGAAGAAATCAAGAAAGCAAAAGCTGCTTAAGGAGATAAAATTATGACAAGAAAAGTCGGAGTTGTTGGTGCAGGAACGATGGGACAGGGCATTGCCAATGCCTTTGCGACTGCAGGAAATGAAGTAATTGTTGTTGATGTGAAAAAAGAGTGGGCAGAAAATGGCGTAGCCAAAATTTTTGCGGGCAAAGACAAACTGGTCGCAAAAGGCAAAATTTCCCAGGAAGACGCGGATGCTGCCAAAGCCAATCTGAAAGCGGGCGTATATGAAGATCTGGCTGACTGCGATCTGATCGTAGAAGCCGTTCTCGAACAGATGCCTGTTAAAAAGGATCTCTTCCATAAACTGGATGAGATCGTTAAGGAAGATGCGATTTTCGGAACGAACACGTCTTCTCTGTCTGTTACTGAAATTGCCAATGGTATCAAGCATCCGGTCATCGGCATGCATTTCTTTAACCCGGCCGATCGTATGAAACTTGTTGAGGTCATTTCAGGAGCGAATACGCCGGCTGAAGTGAAAGACGAGATCATCGCGATCGCCAAAGAAATCGGCAAAACACCAGTAGAAGTCAACGAAGGTCCAGGATTTGTTGTCAACCGTATTCTGATTCCTATGATCAACGAAGCGACATTTATCCTTCAGGAAGGAATTGCTTCGACAGAAGATATCGATACAGCGATGAAGCTGGGAGCAAATCATCCAATGGGACCTCTTGCCTTAGGTGACCTGATTGGACTCGATATCGTTCTTGCGATCATGGATGTTCTTTATACGGAAACAGGAGATCCGAAATACCGTCCTTCTACATTACTGAAGAAGATGGTTCGTGCCGGAAAACTCGGACGCAAGACCGGAGAAGGATTCTACAAATACTAAAATCAACAATTGAAAAGGCGGACTCGTTTCGCCTTTTTTGAAAGGATAAAACAATTATGGAAAATGTAATCTTAGAAAAAAATAATCATGTTTCAACTATTACGATCAATCGTCCGAAAGCGTTGAACGCGCTTTCTACCGCTGTATTGAAAGATCTTGAAGAAGCAGTAAATACTGTAAAAAACGACGAGGATACGTACTGCGTGATCATTACCGGCGCAGGAGAAAAATCATTTGTGGCTGGTGCGGATATTGCAGAAATGAAAGATAAAACGGTCGAGGAAGCGGCTGAATACGGCGCATTCGGAAACAAGATCTTCCGCGAGATCGAAATGCTTCACTGTCCGGTTATTGCAGCGGTCAATGGTTTTGCGCTTGGCGGCGGATGCGAACTGGCGATGTCCTGCGATATTCGTCTTGCCAGCTCGAACGCTGTTTTCGGACAGCCGGAAGTCGGTCTGGGCATTACTCCTGGATTTGGCGGAACACAGCGTCTTGCCCGTCTTGTTCCTGCAGGAATCGCAAAAGAAATGATCTTTACTGCACGCAATATCAAAGCGGACCGCGCTTACGAGATCGGACTTGTCAATAAAGTGGTTGCTCCGGAAGAATTGATGGCAGCGGCTCAGAAAATGGCGGCTGGTATCGCAAAGAACGCGCCGATCGCTGTTGCCCGTGCGAAAAAAGCGATCAATGAAGGCCTGCAGGTCGATATCGATGGCGGAATCAAAGAAGAAGTGGAAGATTTCTCGGCATGCTTTGCGAGCGAAGATCAGACGTACGGCATGGACTGCTTCCTGAATAAAGTAAAAGATAAAGAATTCAAAAATAAGTAAGGAGGAGCATACGGATGTCTAAAGTTATTACTCCTCAACAGGCTGCTGATCTTGTGAAAGACGGCGATCGTATCGTGATGAGTGGTTTTATCGGAATGTGCCATCCGCAGGAAATTACCTATGCGATCGAAGACCGCTTCCTGAAAACCGGTCATCCAAAGGATCTTGATCTGTTCTTTCCTACCAATGTAGGGGACGGAACAGACCGGCTGGGAATGAATCATCTGGCGCACGACGGACTGCTTCGCAGTATCGTAGGGGGCCACTGGAATCTTGTTCCGGCGCTCGCAAAAATGGTCAATGAAAACAAGGTGCAGGCATGGAACCTTCCGATCGGCACGCTGGCGCAGCTTCTTCGCGAAATTGCCGGCGGACGCCCGGGCGTGATCACCAAGATCGGTCTGCATACATTTGTCGATCCGCGTCTTCAGGGCGGAAAGATGAATGAGATCACGAAAGAGGATCTGGTCGAACTGATGGTCATTGATGGCGAGGAATACCTCCGCTACAAGCCGTTCAAGCATATCAATGTAGGTGTGATCCGCGGAACATACGCCGATACGGACGGAAACATGACCATGGAGAAGGAAGCGGCATTCCTTGAAGCGCTTGCGATGGCAGAAGCTGTAAAGAATACTGGCGGAATCGTGATCGCGCAGGTCGAGGATATTGTCGATAAAGGCACTTTGAATCCGAAAGATGTCAAGGTTCCAGGGATCCTGGTGGTGGATTACATTGTAAAAGGAACGCCTGAGAATTCATGGCAGACGTATCTCGATCCGTATAAACCGGAATTTTCCGGACAGATCAAAAAACCACTGGATGCGCTGGCTCCTATGCCGCTCAATGCGCGAAAGGTCATCAGCCGCCGCGCGGCCATGGAACTGAGTCCGAACGCGATTGTGAACCTTGGTATCGGTATTCCGGAAGGAATTGCCAATGTAGCGAACGAGGAAGGCATCGAAGGTCTGAAAAT
The DNA here is from genome assembly GCA_022834735.1 of Erysipelotrichaceae bacterium OPF54. Lineage (GTDB taxonomy): Bacteria > Bacillota_I > Bacilli_A > Erysipelotrichales > Erysipelotrichaceae > Dubosiella. Next base: position 1,568,882 of record BQKD01000001.1, on the reverse strand, counting down.
GACTGTAGAGGCGGGAAATATCGGTGGTGTGCCTGCGAGCGGTGTCGGCTTTGGAGCCTGCACGAATCCGGACTGCACGATCGACTCGCCGGCTATGTTCGATTTCTATGATGGCGGCGGCCTGGATCAGGCATTCCTTGGTCTTGCCGAATGCGACAGCGAAGGAAATATCAATGTGAGCCGTTTTGGTCCGCGTATTGCAGGATGCGGCGGTTTCATCAATATTACCCAGTCTACGCCGGTCGTTGTATTCTGCGGCACATTTACAGCCAAGGGACTGAAGGAAAACATTGGCGAGGGCAAGCTGGAAATCGTTAATGAGGGACAGGTCAAAAAATTCAAGCAGGATATCGATCAGATCACTTTTTCTTCGGAATTTGCCAAAGAAGCGGGACAGAAGGTCCTTTATGTGACAGAACGTGCTGTATTTGAATTAAAAGATGGGGTCTTCACATTAACGGAAATTGCTCCTGGTGTCGATCTGCAGAAAGATATTCTGGACCAGATGGAATTTAATCCGGCGATCTCGAAAGATCTTAAGCTGATGGATGAAAGATTGTTCAAAGCGGAGCCGATGGGACTGAAAAAATAAAATATAACAAAAGCGAAATGAAAATTTTTCGCTTTTTTTCATTGTATGGTTTCTGTATAATAATTCATGTAAGAGGTGAGGAAATGTTATTTTTTAAAAATGATTATGGACAAGGATGCATTCCCGAAATACTGGAACTTCTCGAAAAAGCAAATCATACAGACAATAATGGTTATGGACAGGATAATTATACAAAGAAAGCGGTGGAAATGCTTCGTTCCAAAATGCCGGATACGGATACAGATATTCATTTCGTGATCGGCGGGACGATCTGCAATCAGACGATCTTCAAACATATTTTGCGCCCTTTCGAGGCTGTGATCTCGACCGATACGGGTCATATCGCGACGCATGAGACCGGATCGGTCGAAGCGACCGGACATAAGGTGATCATCATCCCGAATGCGGCCGGAAAGCTTACGGCTGCCTCGGTCCGCAAAGTGTTCAATGATCATATGATCCAGTACGAGCATATGGTCTATCCGAAGGCCGTCTATATTTCGAATTCCACGGAACTTGGAACGGTGTATTCGCGAAAAGAGCTCGAAGAACTGCGTACCATCTGCAATGAATTGAATCTTTATCTGGTCATGGACGGGGCGCGTCTTTCCAGCGCGCTGATGAGTGGCGTGGACTATACGCTCAATGATGTAGCGAAGTGGTGCGACGTTTTCTCGATCGGCGGTACCAAATCGGGAGCGCTGTTCGGAGAAGCAATCTGCATAACCAATCCGCTGCTCAAACCGTATTTCCGGTTCGATCTGAAGCAGAACGGGGCGATGCTGGCCAAAGGATGGCTGCTGGCCTTGCAGTTTATCGGTTTATTTGAAAACAACTCATTTTATACGATCGGAAAAAAAGAGAATGATCTGGCGCAGGAGATCCAGGATCAGGCGCTGGAACTTGGTTATCCGCTCTTTATGCGCAGCGAGACCAATCAGATCTTTCTTGTCATCAATAAATCGGAACTCGAGTATTTGAAGGAACGCGTGGATTTTGAGATCTGGGATTACTGGAATGACGACATTGTCGTGCGGTTCGTGACAAGCTTTGCGACCACGCACGAAGAAGTCGAATATTTATGTGTATATCTTGAAGAAGCAAAAAATCTGAATAAAAAAGAACAGGAATGATTCATTCCTGCTCAAGGTTGGAAGCGTAGGTCCATCCGAGCACTCCATCCTTTTTGATCTGTACTTTGTCCTGGTAGGCAAACACGATTTTTACGTGATTGCCTTTTTTTAACGGCATTTCATAATTTGTATAGTCTGTTCCTTTGATCTTCGCGTGGTCGCAGGACATAAAAGCGTGATCGATCCAGAAAGAACGCTTCAGATACGGCGAATAGACATAATCCTGACAGGTTCCTTTTTTCAGGATCTTCACTTCGCCGTTGTTCCAGTTGATAAAAAAAGGGATCTGTACCGAAGGAGCCACGTCGCGTACCACATCTGCTTCTTTCAGATCGTCTACGCTTTCTGTCGATACTTTGCCGTGATCAAAAATCAGGGCGTTGAGCTGTCCCGCCGCTTTTACGACGTTGCCTCCGTCGATGCTGTAAACGTTCTGGTCGGCATCATAGATCGGATCGAAACTGGCGATCTTTGTAGCGTATTCGGTTACGGGCATATGACCGACAACAACCGTTCGGCGGAAATGATTTTTCCTTTTCAGGAACATAGGCTGTGCCATGACTTCTTTGAAATCGTCTCCGAAATTTTCTTCGCTGGTAATCGCGGAATGGGCATAGATCCGGTTTTTCTCTTCGATGATATGAGGAAGATCGTTTAAAAATGATAATTCTTCCAAATAATTTTCGCGCAGGATACGGCAGTATTCATCGATCGGTGTCGTATCGAGCGACAGGCCGATCCTGTCCGCCATTTCGTGGATCAGGGAATTTTTCCGGAAACCGAGAACATGCTGCAGAAAAGAGAGCCGATAGCTGAACAGGACGTTTTTTGCGATAAAATCGCAGTTTCCCATGAGACACCAGACATCTTCGTTTTTTCTCTGATCCATTATGTAATGAAGAAGATCGAGATTGCGCTCTCCTTTTTCTACCAGATCTCCGAGCAGGATGAGGCGGTCGACGCCGGGAACGTAGTTCACTTTATCAAGAAGCGTAATATAACGATCCAGGTTTCCGTGAATATCGCTGATGACGATTTCGCGCCCTTTCGGATCCTCGCTGATCCGGACGATTTTTACCGAACGATCCATATCACGGCTCCAGGAAATGAAGAAATTCCGGGCTTTCCTTATCCCAGTCCTCTTCGCAGTGTCGTCCCAGGGGCTTTACATTGAACTGCATCCTGACTCCTTTTGAAAGCAGCAGATTCGCGATATCTGTGCATGCTTTGGTTTCCATGACAAATTCATGCATGTCGTTGCCTTCCTGCGCTCCCCAGGACATGTAGATCGAAGTGCCGGAGCGAATGTATGTCTGTGCGATATCGGCCATAAAGGAATTGCAGGTGGGCAGGATATAAGGAGAAAGCACGATTGCTTTCGAATACACATAGGAATATTTTGCGGCAGCGTACAATGCCATCAGTCCGCCGCAGCTCGATCCGCCGATCCATGTATCTTCACGTCTGGAAGAGGTCGGAAAATGGGCGTCAATATATGGTTTGAGGTCGTACACAAAAAACTCCATGGTCTGGATCCCTTTTCCGTGAAATGCACCAAAAGCTGAATCATAAAAAGGGTAGGGGGAATACTCGTCAAGGCGTTCATTGCCTTCATGCGAACATTCCTGTCCTACCACAATCATTTCCTTGCCGTGGCGTTCTATGGATTCGGAAAGTCTCCATGAACGGCCGTACGTAGCATCTTCATCGTAGAAAAGGTTGTGTCCGTCAAACATATACAGTACCGGATATCGTTTATTGCTGAATAAATAATCGTCCGGAAGATACATATGGATTTTCCGGTATACATCCAATGAATGCATATATACGTCGAACTTTAAGATCAAATCTAATCACCTATTCTTTCCAGTGCAGTTTTAAAGAATTCCTTTCTTCTTTCATCGTTCGTGAAGCGGGCCTTGATGGTCACATTGCCCATCGTAGCCGCATAAGCTGGCGGAAGCACTTCGGTACCGATGAGTTCATCCTTGAACATGTTTTCGATCTCCTCGGTATTGTAGCGGTACGGGATCGAATCGCGGCGTCCGGCGAATCCGGCAGAGTACTTGCGCAGCTTCGAATACGATGCGGTCTGATTCAGCAGGATCTCGGCCCACAGCTCGTAAATATCGATATCATTCGAATAGTTCAGCAGATCGGGAGCAAATCCTCCTGGCGGACGGAAATTCACTTCCAGACCGATGATATGGCCTTTTTTTCCAAGACCTTCGACATCTTCGGTCAGCCGGAAATACTCTCCGTGGAAGAAACGGTTCTTCAATTCGAACGCAGAAATGACTCTTTGCGCGATATCGCGGTACTCCTCCGAAACGTTCAGGGTATAATAGCTGCCGATCGAATCCTGATTCTGCACGGACTCCATACAGTTGCCTACATATTCCATGCTTCCGAGCACGCGGATCGTGCCGTTGGCATCGCAAACGCCGTCAAGAGTAATTACATCACCTTTTACATATTCTTCAAGGATCATGCACAGATCTTTCGTGCTCTCATAGTATTTTTTCAGATCTTCGTCATTGTGGAGGGCATAAGTAAAGCTGGCGCCTACACCATGATCCGGTTTTAAAACGAGCGGATAGCCGACCCGGCCGGCAAATTCAAGAGCCTCATCAAGAGATTTCGGCAGGCAGTAGCGCGCTGTCGGAACACCGGCTTTTTCATAATATTTCTTCATGGCGGCCTTGGACTGGAATTCAGTGATCCTTGCCAGAGAGAAACCGGTCTTTACATTGAAATCGTCGCGCAGACGCGCATCCAGGGTAAGCCAGGCCTCGTTATTGGATTCGATCCAGTCGATCTTGCCGTATTTAAACGAAAAATAGGCAACCGCCTTGAATACTTCCTCATAGTTATGGAAACTGCTTACCACATAACACTCTGTGATGTTCGCTTTCAGTTCCGGCTTCAGATTGTCGTAGGCTGTATCAACGACCGCAAGGACGTTGGCTCCGTACTTCTTCAGACCTCGGCAGAACATCCAGTAGTTTTCAGGATAGTTTGGGCTGATAAAAACAAAATTCACTTCAATTTTCCTTTCTTTTATCGATTTAACATCGCATGCTGCAGAGCAATGATCGTTTTCGCATCTTTGATCTGACAGCTTTTCACTTTTTCATACGCTTCCTCGATCGAAAGCCACAAGGAATCGACATCTTCGTCTTCGTCCTGTGCCAGAAAATGGTCGGCTGTCCGCGGATTCACGGCTTCGTAAATATAGATCCTTTCATCGCAGAATCCCGGCGTGGACACAAGGATCTGAATGAGCTTCAGCTCATCGGCCTCCATTCCTGCTTCTTCGTTGAGCTCGCGCAGGCCGCATTTCATCGGATCTTCGCCGTATTCGAGCTTGCCGGCAGGAATCTCCAGCGTTTCTTCGCTGATTGCCGGACGAAACTGGCGTACAAGCAGAACTTTGCCGTCACGCACACACAGCACGCCGACACCGCCAGGATGGCGAATGATATCGCGCGGATACGTTTTCCCATTGATCAGTACATCCTTGCGGACGAGATCGAAAATAATGCCTTCATAGATTTTCTTTTCATTCATAAAATCATTCCTTTGGCAAATTATATCAACAACATCTTTCACATAAAAGAAAAAATGTGAAAAAAACCAAAAAATTAATAATTTTCATGATGAAAAACTAATTTATTCACAAAGACAGAAAAAGAAAAAGTCTGATTTCTCAGACTCTAGTCGACTTCGTTCAAAAAAGCATTGGTTACGGCTTGTCCGATCTTATCCTGATAATCCGGATCGACCAGATTGGAATGGTCGTCCTTGTTGGATAAATACCCAAGCTCGATATATATGGTCGGCACCTGCTTATTGGCCAGGATCGAAAAATTGGAGTAATGGTCCGTATCGACCCCTTCAAAGGTCGAGAAGTTGATGGAAACAAGTTCCTGACCGATCTCGTTTGCCAGAGCCGTTGTCTTTTCGTCCGGACGGGTGAAGATCGTAAAACCTTTCATCAGCGGATCGCTGGCGTTTCCGGCCGCAAAACTTAACAAGATATCTACATTCTGGGCCTGCATATCGCTTAACCGCTGCGAATTGACAGTCGACTCGTCGCCAGATTGCACATTGTCATCCGTCCGGGTATATACAACTTCATAACCGGCTGCCTGCAGCTTTCGTCCGACCGTCTGTGCAATCGCGAGATTGATGTCTTTCTCGGCCGTACCGCTGCCGACATATCCCAAATCGTCGCCTCCGTGACCCGCATCAATACCGATCCGGATTTTTGAAGTGGATACCGATGGCGTAACATCTTCGTTCGTTACGGGGGCGTTTTCGCTGACCTGAGGCACCCGTACTTCATCGGACTTCTTTGACTGGGCAAGATTCGGCTGAAGAACGAGAGCGATAAAAATACCGACACATAAAAAAATCAATGCACGTTTCACAAATTGTCCCCCTTATCTGTCCTATAGTAACACGAACTGCACGATTTTCAAATCGCGGATCGAAGAAAGGCAGGTATATTTTTATGATTTTCAGATCAGATCGAAGAAGAAAAGCCAATCATTCGATCCGAGCGTATAACATCCTTTTAGACAGCAATCGAATCCTGAACGGAAAGCATTCAACAACTCTGAGCAAGAAGTCCTTCACCTCTATAGGTCGGGGTTTCGTTCACTAACAGTGAATGGTATATAAATTGTGCAATTCGCCATCATGCCGAATACTATGGATCAGGCTTTTTTTCTGTGTTTATGACATAGAGATTAAAATTTGTTATAATTCGTGAAGGTGATATAATGGAATTTCAAATCTCGATCGAACAGTTTGAAGGTCCGCTCGACCTGATGCTGCACCTGATCAAAACAAATAAACTGGATCTGTTCGATCTGGATATGAACGTGCTGGCAACCCAGTACATCGAATACATCGCGCAGATGGAACAGATGCAGCTCGAGATCGCGAGCGAATACCTGAGCGAACTGGCAGGACTGATCGAATACAAAAGCAGCCGGCTGCTGCCGCGCACAGAAGCGGTGATCGAACAGGAATATGAAGAAGATCAAAGAGAAAAGCTGGTCAGCCGGCTGATCGAATACCAGAAATACAAAGAGGCAAGCGAGGAACTGAAGATCCGCTATGAACAGCGTCAGCGCCAGTTCACCAGGCCCGCATCTTCTCTGATCGATCAGTGGTCCAGACCGAAAGAAGAGGAAACGCTGAGTCGTCAGAGCGTCTATGAGCTCGCAAAAGCATTCGAGCGCATCCTGCATCGCCTCGCGCTGCTCAATCCATATGAAACGAAAATAAGCATCCGGGAAATTTCAGTTGAAGAGCGTGCCGCGCAGATCGTGAAAAGACTGGAACTGTTCAGCCAAGGAGAACCGGTTTCTTTTGAACAGCTTTGCCAGGACTGTACGAGCCTGCATATGGTTATCGTTACATTTCTCGGCATATTGGATCTCATCCATGACCGGTCCGTTTCGTATCAGGTAGCGCCGGACAATATGATCTACATAATGAAGGGAGCCGCAATATAAATGAATGTCAAAGCAGTGATCGAAGGACTGATCTTTATGGCTGGAGAAGAAGGCCTGACCCTTCTGCAGATCCAGTCCCTGCTGCCCGAACTCAGCCGAGCCGAGATCGAACAGATCCTAAGCGCGATCCGGGAGGAATACCGTAATGATTCCAGAGGCTTCGAACTGGCAGAATACGCCTCGCGTTACAAATTTGTTACAAAAGAATTCGTGTATCCTTACGGAGAAAGGCTGTTCGAACAATTCAAGAAAGCAACGCTTTCCCAGGCTGCCATGGAAACTCTGGCCATCATCGCATACCGTCAGCCGATCACCCGCGTCGAGATCGAGGAAATACGAGGTGTCAGCTGCGAAGTCATGCTCAAAAAGCTGCAGCTGCGCGGGCTCATCGAAGCAAAAGACAGGCTCGATGTAGTCGGGAAACCGTTATTATATAATGTCACTGAGGAATTTCTGGACGCCTTCGAACTAGAAACGCTTGCCGAACTGCCTCAGATCGAAACCAAAGAAGTACAGGAAGAGCTGTTTGCCCGGAATAAGGAGGAGTAAATATGGAACGTCTTCAAAAAGTAATTGCCCAGGCAGGTGTTTGTTCAAGAAGAAAAGCAGAAGAACTCATACAGGCTGGCAAAGTGAAAGTGAATGGAGCCATTGTTAAAACGCTTGGGACTAAGGTCAGCGGAAACGATGAGATCAGTGTGAACGGACACAATCTGTTCAAAGAGGAAAAAGTATATTATGTTATAAATAAACCAAAAGGAACGATCTGTTCGGTCCATGATGAAAAGGACCGCAAGACCGTGCTCGACTACTTGCCGAAAGGGACCAGGATCTACCCGGTCGGCCGGCTCGACTATGATACGAGCGGCGTCCTGCTCGTCACCAATGACGGCAATTTCACGAACATGATGATCCATCCTAAATACCAGCTGCCGAAAACGTATATCATCAATCTGCAGGGCATGCTGAGCGGGGAAGACATCTACCGTCTGAAAATGGGACTCAAGACCAGACAGGAGAAATACGCGCCCGCAAAAGTGAGCATTCGTCAGAAAGACTATACGCGCGACCGGATGATCGTCGAACTGACCATTCACGAAGGAAAGAATCATCAGGTCAAAAATATGATGGAAGCGCTTGGCCATCAGGTGCGCCGTCTGCACCGCAGCCGATTCGGATTCATTACCGACGAAGGACTGCAGCCAGGCGAATACCGCCGCCTGAAACCTGTCGAGATCAAAAAGCTCAAAGCCATGAGCAGCAAAGAAGGAGAAGAAAAGTGAAACAAGTGTATTCCGAGCAGAAATGCGCTCTTCACGAACAGGTCTGTCTGGATGAAAAACAGGCCCATCATCTGTTCGATGTCCTTCGCACGAAAGAAAACGAAACAGTCCGCGTGATCTGCGACGATGAAGTGTATCTTGCCCATCCGCAGAAAAAACCGTATTTGTTCATTTTCGGAAAAGAGCAGATCGAGCCAAGGCTGGTCAACGTGACACTATGTGCCGCGCTGATCAAGTCCGACCGTTTCGAATGGATGCTTCAGAAAGCGGCCGAATTAGGCGCCAGCCGGATCGTACCGTACGTGTCGAAATATTCGATCATTCAGCTCGACGACAAAAAAGCCCTCAAGAAAATGGAACGCTGGAATTCGATCCTGATGTCAGCCTGTGCCCAGTGCAACCGCAGCGACAAGGTCGAGCTTCTTCCTGTGACGAGCGTCGACAATCTGGAAGAATTCAAGAGCCGCTGCAATCTGGTCGCGTATGAAAAAGAAGACGGACAGACCCGTCATCTGGCCAATTACCTGCAGAGCAACCCGAGTTCTGTGACCATATGCATTGGCCCGGAAGGAGGCTTTGCGCCCGCAGAAATCGATGCGCTCAATGAAATGGGCTTTGCGAGCTGTTCGCTCGGCAATGACATCCTGCGTGCCGAAACGGCCGCCTGCTATGTATTGTCATGCATCGAATACCAGACCCATTGCCGCAACACGGAGGCCGAATCATGAGATTTTCCATCATCACATTAGGCTGTAAAGTAAATGCCTACGAATCGCAGTACTACGCAAGGACCCTGCAGGAAAAAGGATGGATCGAGGACAACGAAAATTTTGACGTCGTCATCGTCAACACCTGTGCTGTCACGAATACGGCTGCCGCAAAATCGAGGCAGATGCTGCATCGGGCAAAGAAAAAAAATCCGCAGGCATGCAGCGTGCTGATCGGATGCTATGCGCAGGTCGCTACCGATGAAGAAAAACAGAAAATCGGCGCCGATGTACTGATCGGCACAAAAGATAAAAACAGGATCGCCGACCTGATCGCCGCAAGCGTGAACGATCATAAAAAGGTAGATGATGTACAGGACGTCAGTTCTGCGTTTGCGTTCGAATCCATGCCGATCGAACAGTTCGAATCCAAGCACCGCGCTTTTCTGAAAGTCCAGGACGGCTGCAATCAGTTCTGTTCCTACTGCATCATTCCGTATGCCAGAGGAAGAGAACGTTCGCTTGCGGCTTCTGAAGTCGTCTCGATCGCAAAAGATCTCGAAAAAAAGGGACACCTTGAAATTGTGCTGACCGGCATCCATACCGGACGATACAATGACGGAGAACATGATTTATGCGATCTGCTCGGGATGCTGCTCAGGAATACCTCGCCAGAGATCGCGTTCCGCCTCTCCAGTATCGAAATTACCGAGATCAGCGACCGGTTCATCGAGCTGATGAAAAAGGAACCCCGTATCCTGCACCATCTTCACATTCCCGTCCAGTCCGCATGCAACGCGACATTGAAACGGATGAACCGCCCTTATACGATCGAGCAGTTCAAGGAGCGGATCGAACAGCTCCGCCAGGAAATACCGGATATTTCGATTTCTACCGATATCATTGCCGGATTCAAACAGGAAAGCGACGAGGAATTTGAAGAAACGCTCAGAAACGTTCAGGACATCCGCTTTTCCTTCATGCATGTTTTCCCTTATTCGATCCGCAAAGGAACAGCAGCCGAGCAAATGCCGGGAACGGTGCACGGCACGATCGCAAAACAGCGCGTCGACACGCTTCTTGATCTTTCGGCCCGGTTTCGCCAGGCCGATATGGAACGTTTCAGCCAGGGCGATGTGCTGATCGAAAAAGAGGAAAACGGACAATGGCACGGATATACAAATCAGTATCATCCGATCGTGATCGAAAGCAGCGAACCGCTGAGCGGAAGAGTGCATGTTCGGTTTGACAGGATCGAAGATGGCCATTATATTGGAAGAACAGTAAAGGAAGATTAAACTATGCGATTAAGCAAATTATTCAAGAACGCCCCGACTGTCAATGTGACCGGGTTGTGTTTCGATTCACGAAAAGTAAAAAAAGGCAATGTATACTTCTGTCTGCCTGGATTAACATACGATGGGCATGATTTTATCGATTCCGCGATCGAAAACGGGGCGATCTGTATCGTTCATTCCCGGCCTGTCTCCGATAAGCGCGACGGCGTGATCTATATCCGGGTAGCCGATGTCAACGAAGCGATGAATCAGTGCGCCCGGATCTTCTTCGGCAAGCCGTCCGATAAAATGACCATGTACGGAATTACAGGAACGAACGGAAAAAGCACGATCGCCAATGTGATCCGCTCGATCCTTGATCCGCTCGAACCGACAGGCTATATCGGCACGATCGCGATCGAATACGGAGACGTCAAGCTCATGCCTGATCTGACCACGCCGGACGCTTTGTTCCTGCAGTCCAGGCTGAATGACATGGTCAATGCCGGTATGAAGGCGTGCGCACTCGAAGTCAGCTCGCACGGCCTGGCGCAGGGAAGGGTGAACGGGATCAATTTCGATGTAGCCATCTTTACGAATTTCACATACGATCATCTCGACTTTCATGGCACGCTCGAAAACTATTTTGATGCCAAGACGATCCTGTTCAAAGACCGCGTAAAGCCTGAGGGCGTATGCATCCTCAATCGCGACGATCCAAAATACAAGGAGCTCGTGCCGCTGTGTGCAGCCCGCGTCGTCACATACGGGATCGAGAACGAGGCGGATTACCGCGCGATCCATATCGAGATGACAAACGAGGCTTCGCATTTCGATCTGATCCATAACGGGCAGTCGTATCCTGTCATGACCAATCTGGTTGCTACATACAATATTTACAATCTGCTCGCTGTCATTGCCGCCCTGCATGAAACAGGAATCGATCTGGATAAGATCATTGCGTCGTGCAAAGCCATTCCGCAGGTGCAGGGACGTCTGGAGCAAATTGATGAAGGACAGGATTTCAACGTGATCGTCGATTTTGCCCACACACCGGACGGAATGGAAAAAGTCATGGAATTCGGCCGTTCGATCACAAAAGAAGGGGGCAATGTGATCGCTGTATTCGGTTCGGCCGGCAAACGCGATGCTGCCAAACGCAAGGTGTTCGGAGAACTTGCCGACAAATACTGCGATTTTGTGATCCTGACCGAAGATGATCCCCGCGACGAAGATCCGAAAGAAATAGCGGACCAGATCAAGGAGGGCATCAAAGAGACGACGAATATTTTTATCGAGGACCGGTATGAAGCGATCCGCCAGGCTGTCGAGACGGCGAAAGCCGGCGATACGATCCTGCTTTTAGGAAAAGGGGATGAAGTTTTCATCTACCGGGAGAACGGACGCGCTCCATGGATCGGCGATCATGTCGCTGTCCGGGAATGCATAAAAAAATACCGCTGAAAATAATATCAAATAGTTGAAATGAAGTGTTGCTTTATGGAAAAATTTTGATATAATCTTAATGTACAACTCGGGAAGGGAGGTTTTGTTCATGCCAAAAGTTGTTCTTAAAGAAAACGAACAATTAGATGACGCTTTAAGAAGATTTAAACGTCAAGTATCTCGCAACGGCACCCTTGCTGAGGCCCGCAAAAGAGAATTTTACGTTAAACCTGGCGTGCGCAGAAAATTAAAATCTGAAGCTGCACGCAAAGCTCGTAGAGGTAAATAATCTGCAGTTCTGCAGATTTTTTTTCTGTTGAAAAAATGGGAGGTATTCCTTGTCTTACAAAACATTAGACTGTTCTGAAATTTCTTTTGATGCGATGCAGATCTTTGCCGGTTCCAATGACCGGAACATCCGGACGATCGAAAAAGAGTTCGACACGAAACTTGTTGTCCGTGCCCATGAGATCAAACTGGAGGAAGGAAGCAGCGCATCACAGGTCGAAGAGGTCATCGCCAAGTGTTTCGAACGGATCAGCCATGCCGGAAAACTTGGCCAGGGAGATGTAGCGTATTTATGCATGCTTGCACAGAAAGGAAAGCTGAAGGATTTTTCTGTCATCCGCAGCGAACCGGTCGCCAAAACGAAGAGCGGCAAGCTGATCTATCCGAAAACGATCGGACAGACGATCCTGTGCGATGCGATGAAAAACAATGAGATCGTCTTTTCCACCGGCGTGGCCGGGACCGGAAAGACATATCTGGCTGTCGCTTACGCTGTCAGCATGCTGAAACATGAAAAAGTGGAAAAGATCATCCTCACACGTCCTGCAGTGGAGGCGGGCGAATCGCTCGGCTTTCTGCCCGGGGACATGAAGGAAAAAGTCGATCCGTATCTGCGCCCGTTATACGATGCGCTCAATGAAATGCTCGGCACGGAAATTGTTGAAAAGTATATTGAAAAAGAGATCATCGAAATCGCGCCGCTTGCATTCATGCGCGGCAGGACACTGAACAATGCGGTCGTGATCCTGGACGAAGCCCAGAACACGACCAAAGCGCAGATGAAAATGTTCCTGACCCGTATGGGACGGCAGACCAAAATGATCGTTACAGGTGATATTACCCAGATCGATCTGATCCGTAAAAAAGATTCGGGGCTGACGCAGGCCTGTGAGATCCTGGAAGGGATCGAGGGAATCGAAATTGTTCATCTGCATGACAGCGATGTCGTGCGCAACCCGCTTGTTCAAAAGATCATTGAACGATATGCGAAAGTTGAATAAAATAAAGTGTGTTGATATACTAAAAAAAATGAGTGAAAGGTGAGATACAATGGGAAGACACTTTGAGGTCCGTGCTGCGGCAATGCAGAAAACGGCAAATCAGAAAGCAAAAGTATATTCTAGATATTCGAAAGAGATCCTGGTCGCTGCCAAGAACGGCGATCCGAACCCTGACATGAACCAGACGCTGAAAAAAGCGATCGAGCGCGCAAAAGCCAACAACGTGCCCGCCGACGTGATCAAGCGCGCCATCGACAAAGCAAAATCGAGCGCAGATGAAAACTTTTCGTCCGCCCGCTATGAAGGCTTCGGATCGGGCGGAGGAAGCACGATCATCATCGACTGCCTGACAGACAACGCGAACCGTACGATCGCCAATCTGCGCGCCTGCTTCAATAAAAGCCACGCAAAGCTCGGCGTCGGCGGATCGGTATCTTTCGGTTATGAGCATCTTGGCATCATCGTGATCGAGTATACTGACGAGGAAGCGATGATGGATGCGATGATCGAAGGCGGAGTCGATCTGAACGATATCGAGATCGAAGACGGATACATGACGATCAGTGTCGATCCGAACCAGCTCGACGATGCGAAAACGATCGTCGAAGGACTGATCCCGGACGTGAAGTTCATCGTTCTCGAGGACAAGATGGTTCCAAACGAAACGGTCGAGCTGCAGGGCGAGGATCTCGAACTGTTCAAACGCCTCGTCACACTGCTTGACGATGTAGATGATGTGCAGAACGTTTATCATAACGTAAGCAATCTTGACAAATAAAACAATCCGTTGAAAAAGACAAAATATACGGACCGGTGATGACAGAGAGGAAATGAAAGCTGAGACATTTCCGCACCGCCGTATGTCCGACACTTTTTCGGAGCCGGGAGGAAATGCCCGGCCGCATAAGTCGCGTTAAAGACTTTGAGCGCTTACTTAAAAAGTAGGAAATAAGGTGGTACCGCGCAGAAAGCGTCCTTATATCCGTTTTAAGGGCGCTTTTTTTACAGGAGGAAAATAAAATGAGCTATCAGATTCCACGGGGAACCCAGGATATCCTTCCCGGATCCTCATCCAAATGGCAGGCTCTCGAACAGACACTGCGCAATTTGTGCGACGTGTATGATTTCAACGAGATCCGCACACCGATCTTTGAGCATACCAACGTGTTCAAGCGCGAAAACGATTCAAGCGACATGGTGAACAAGGAAATGTATACGTTCCAGCTTGAAAATTCGAACACATCCCTGACCATCCGTCCGGAAGGCACGGCCGGAGTCGTACGCAGTTTTGTGGAGAACAAGCTGTACGCCAGCCCGGATCTGCCCGTCAAGCTGTATTATATGGGGCCGATGGCCAGACACGAACGGCCCCAGAAAGGAAGGCTGCGCCTGTTCAATCAGTTCGGTGTCGAATCGCTGGGCATCAAAGATCCGTATGCGGATGCCGAAGTCATCGTCCTGGCCTATACAATCCTCAAAGCGCTCGGGCTCAATGATATCAAGGTGCAGCTCAATACTTTAGGAGATGATCAGAGCCGCAGCGCCTACCGCAAAGCTCTGAAAGAATACTTTGCTCCGTATGTGGATGATCTGTGTTCCGACTGCAGGCGCCGCTATGAACAAAATCCGCTCCGACTTCTGGACTGCAAGGTCGATCACGACAAGGAATGCATGAAAAACGCGCCGAAAATGAGCGACTATCTCACGCCCGAAAGCCAGGAGTATTTCGAGACGGTGTGCCAGGCACTCGATCTGCTCGAAATTCCGTATGAAGTGGAAGACACGCTGGTACGCGGCCTGGATTACTATACGCATACGGTATTTGAGATCGTTTCCATGAACAAGGAAATGGGCTCGCAGTCGACGGTGCTTGCCGGAGGCCGCTATGACGGCCTGATCCCGTACTTTGGAGGTCCGGAAGGGATGAGCGGGATCGGCTGGGCCCTTGGCATGGAACGGCTTCTGATCGCGCTCGAAGCCGAAGGGATCAATCTGGAGGAAAATACCGGTCTGGACGCTTATGTGATGGTTCTCGACAAGGAAGCGAAACCATATGCTTTCGATGTCCTGACCCAGCTGCGTGCCTACGGATACCGCAGCGATATGGACATGATGAACCGCTCTTTCAAAGGACAGTTCAAATCGGTAGACCGCAAACACGCAAAGACCGCGATCCTGATCGGAAATAAAGAGATCGAAGAAGGAACGGCAACCGTGAAGCTGCTCGAAAAGAAGGAACAGGTCAGCGTTCCGATCGGGGATCTGATCGAGTTTCTTGATGAACATCTTGTTGAAGAGGAAGAACATCATCACCATCATCATGGAGAGGAAGAATAACTATGTACAGAACAAAATACAATGGAACGCTGCGCAAGGAAAACATTGGCGAACGCGTGCAGCTGGTCGGCTGGGTCGCGAAAAAGCGCAATTTCGGACAGCTTTGTTTTATTGACCTGCGCGATACGACAGGCATCTGCCAGCTCGTGTTTGACGAAGAGATCGCGCCGCAGGTCAAAGATGTGCGCAATGAGTATGTGATCGAGGCCGAAGGGGTCGTGGAAGGGCGCAAAGATGTCAATCCGAACATGCCGACCGGAGAGATCGAGGTCATCGTCGATCGGGTGAAGATCATCAATACCGCGAAAACCACGCCTCTGATCATTGCCGACGACACGGATGCGCTGGAAGATACGCGCATGGAATACCGCTATCTGGATCTGCGCCGTCCGATCATGCAGGAAAGACTGAAAACGCGTGCGGCGATCAGCCGTTCGTTCCGCAGCTACCTTGACAATCATGGATTTCTGGAAGTCGAGACCCCGATGCTGGGCAAGTCGACGCCGGAAGGAGCGAGAGACTACCTAGTTCCGAGCCGTGTGCATCCGGGTTCTTTTTACGCCCTGCCGCAGTCGCCTCAGCTGTACAAGCAGCTTCTCATGATTGCCGGACTGGACAAATACTATCAGTTTGCCCGCTGCTTCCGCGACGAGGATCTGCGGGCCGACCGGCAGACCGATTTTACGCAGGTCGATATCGAAACCTCCTTTCTGAGCGAACAGGAGATCATGGATTTCACGGAAGAAATGCTGTGCACGATGATGAAGGAAGTAAAAGGCATCGATGTGCCTCGTCCGTTTTTGAAGCTGTCCTGGAACGATGCGATGAATCTGTACGGTTCGGATAAGCCGGACAACCGTTTCGGCATGGTGTTCGAAGATCTTGGGGCTCTTTTTGCAAAGAGCGAATTTCCGGTGTTCCAGGGTGTCGAAACGATCAAAGGATTCAAAGCGGAGCAGTTCCATGCTTCGAACAAGGAAGTGAAGAAGCTGACAGAACTTGTGAAGAAAAACGGCGGCAAAGGGCTTGTCGTATTCAAAATGGCGGAAGGAAAGCTTTCCGGTCCGGCCCGCAAGTTCATGAGCGACGAGGAGGAAAAACGTCTGATCGAAGCGTTTGATGCGCATGATGGCGACACGATCTTTATTGTGGCCGATGAATGGCGCAAGGCATGCACGGCGCTGGGTGCGCTGCGCAACGAGATCGGAGCCCGGAAAGGTCTGAAAGATCCGTCAGAATTCTCGTTTTTGTGGGTCGTGGATTTCCCGATGTTCGAATGGAGCGAAGAAGAAGGCCGTTATGTGAGCGAGCATCATCCGTTCACGATGCCGAAGAGCGAGGATCTTCCTTTGCTGGACAGCGACCCTAGTCTTGTAAAAACAAATGCTTATGATATTATTTTGAATGGATACGAACTGGGCGGCGGAAGCATGCGTATTTATGACAATGCGCTTCAGAAAAAGATCTTCAAGATCCTCGGTCTGAGCGATGAAGACATTCAGAACAAGTTCGGATTCTTCGTGGATGCGTTCCAGTACGGCACGCCGCCTCATGGCGGACTGGCGCTCGGATTCGACCGTGTGGCCATGATCGTTGCGCAGACCGATTCGATCCGCGATGTGATCGCGTTCCCGAAAAACGCGGCTGCCAAATGTCCGATGTCTAAAGCGCCGACGCCTGTTGATCAGAAACAGCTCGAAGAGCTGCATATCGCGGTAACGGAAAGAGAATAATGGGACGTTCGGTTCGTATTTTCGGAACTTTTGGTCCTACGCTCCATACCAAAGAACAGATCTGTGCCATGATCGGCGCTGGCATGAGCGGGATCCGGCTGAACTTATCCCATACTTCGCTGGATGGGGCGCGTCCCTGGATCGAAAATCTGCGGCTGGCAGAGAAGAAAACAGGAAAGAAGATCGAGCTTCTTGTGGATATGAAAGGGCCCGAGCTTCGGGTCGGCAACATGGGAAGCGGTCAGCATCTGCTGTGCGGAGATATCGTGGTACTTGGGCGCGACATCCCGGTTCCGCAGATCGTGCTTTCTTCCATTCAGAAGGGAGACCGCATCCTGTTCGATGACGGAAAGATCCTTGCGGAGGCAAAAAAGACCACGGAAAACGGCGTGGAATGCGAGATCATTTTAGGAGGACGTCTGCTTTCGAACAAAAGCATTGCGATCGAAGGCAGGGAAGTCGTCCTTCTTCCGCTATGCGAACAGGATCTGGCGAATATCCAGCTTATGAAAGAACTGGGGGTAGACAGCGTGATGCAGCCGTTCGTGCGCAGCAAGGAAGATCTGCAGTATGTGCGCGAAGCGCTGCAGCAGGCGGGGACGGATGTTCGTCTGTATGCCAAGATCGAGACAAAAAGCGGGCTGGCGCATCTTGAATCGCTCTTTCCATACTGCGACGAAATCGTCATTGCCAGAGGGGATCTTGGCAATGCGGTCGCGCTGGAAATGCTGCCGATCGTTCAGCATGAAATAGAGCGCGTATGCAAGGCGCACGAAATGCCGTATATGGTAGTCACACAAATGCTCGATTCGATGATCGAACGCGGTGTCCCGACCAGAGCAGAGGTCAACGATGTGTTCCATGCGGTTTTTGACGGCGCTTCTTCGATCATGCTGACCGGAGAAGTGGCCAACGGAAAATATGCTCTGGAGGCAATGAAGGTTTTTGCCGCTATTGCCAGGAACACGCTGATGTATATAAATAAGGAGAATGAAATGAAAACTGCACTTGTTATTATGGCAGCCGGTCTAGGTTCGCGTTACGGCGGAGGGATCAAGCAGCTCGAAGGGGTCGGTCCGAACGGCGAGATCATCATGGATTACTCGATCCATGACGCGATCGAGGCGGGTTTCAATAAGATCATTTTCATCATCCGCAAAGATATCAAGGATGATTTTATGGAAGTGATCGGAAACCGGATCGAAAAAATGTGCGCCGACCATCATATCGAAGTGGAATACGCCTATCAGGCGCTTGATGATATTCCGGAAGGGGTCGTTCTTGATCAGGAAAGAAAAAAACCATGGGGGACCGGTCAGGCTGTGCTTGCCTGCCGTGATCTGATCCATGAACCGTTCGTTGTCATCAATGCCGATGATTATTACGGAAAAGAAGCATTCGTGCAGATCCATGATTTCCTGGAAAAGGTGAACATGGACGATGAGGAACACTACTGTATGGCCGGATTCCTCCTGGAAAATACTTTGTCTGATTTTGGGGGCGTGACGCGCGGCGTATGCAAAGTCGATCATGAAAACAATCTGATCGATGTCAAAGAAACGAAAAATATCGTAAAAACGGCGACCGGAGCGGCAGCAGACGGAAAGGCGCTGGACGGGGATTCCTATGTATCGATGAATATGTGGGGGCTTACGCCAAAATTCGTGGACCGTCTGAAAAAAGGGTTCGTGGAATTCTTTGAAAACCATAAGGAAGATATCGATACAGCAGAATATCTGCTGCCGATCTTTATCGGCGAAGAGCTTCCGAAACATGAATTTGATGTCAAAGTGCTTCAGACCAATGACAAATGGTTCGGAGTGACTTATAAGGAGGACAAGCCGGCTGTTGTCGCCTCCTTCCAGAAACTGATCGACGACGGAGTGTATTCATCCGATCTTTTTTCGGATCTGGACTAGAAAAGACAAATGCAATCAGAGAGATAGAAGCGTTCTGTCTCTCTTTTTTTTCGAAGCCGGTAATCTGCTGGTGCGTAAAAAGAAAGAGATAAATAATCTTTAGATGAGCGCAAAAGTAGAACTACATCTGCTTGGCAAAGGAGTATTTGCTTTATATAAACCATATTTTTAACTTTTGATATAAGCTGTGCTATACTTTATGTAGTTCTACTTAGCATTCAAAAGAGATGGAGTGTTCATCATGGCTTTCATTAAAGTTCAAAAACTTGTCAGAGATTCAAATAACCGCATTGTTTCCGGTTCCGCTTCTATCGTCGAATCGGTTTATGTCCCCGGAAAGAAAAATCATAGCACGCAAAGAGTACGCGAGCGTCTTGGCAAGGTCATTTCTCTGTCTGAAGATAAAAAATCGGGTGTTTTTCTTTCTCCTACCAGAGGTCTTGTCGAGTTCGATGCCGTTTCAGGTACTTTTTCTCCTGTTTCCGACACCGCTAAAGAAACGATTTATTCTGAATTGTTCCCGAAACCTCAGATCCATACGGTTTTCGGTGATGTTTTCCTGCTTCTTCGTTTTTTAGAAAAACATGGCCTGCTCTCTGTATTTCAGTCTGTTTTTCCGAAAAAAGAGGAACTTGAACGCTTTCTTGCTCACCTGCTTCACGGCATCCTTAAAGACGGATCCCATATCGGATGCGATGATTTTATAGAGAAATCCTATGCTTCTTATCTGTTCGAAGACTTGATACTGAGCACCCTCCGCTCGGATACGATCTTTTATTCGATGATGGGCAATGACAAGGTGCGCATGGACTTCTTCAAAGCGTTTGTCCGGCTCATGCGCAGGAAAGATCCGAAGTTTGGACGAGGCTGTTATGTGGATTCGACACCGCTTCCCAATCAGATCACGAACAATCCGTTCAACGCGCTGAGCTGTCATGGAATCTCCTCTTCTCCAGTACAGACGCGTCTTGTCCTCGTCCTTGACGAGAAGACGGGGCTGCCGGTATGGTATGACATCATTCCGGGAAATCTTCTGGATCTGAGCACGATCATGAATACGATCAACGATGTCGCCGCTTCGCTCGATATCGAGATCGAATCGCTGGTGCTGGATGCAGGCTATGTGTGCAGACCGCTGATCGAAGCATTCCATATCGGAAGCGGGAAAAGGATCATCAGCCGGATGCCTGCCAGAAGAGGATACCCGTACAAAGACTTGTATTGGCAGTTCAAGGATCAGTTCAACAAAGGCAAATACCAGTTCATACGGAAGGATCACACGTACTTCGGCAGAAAGAAGAAGATCACTTTGTTTGGCAAGCACGAAGAATACGCCTATGTATATGTAGACCATAATAACGCCCTTCTTCGTTTCCGCAATTATCTGGAAGAACACGAAGAGGAGTATGTGGCGATGAAAGACAAGGACAAAGACTGGATGACCGTAAAGTACGGTTATTTCGTCCTGCTTTCCAACATCGATACGACACCGGAAGATCTGCTGTATCGCTATTTCTGCCGAACGGAGATCGAGACCGTATTCAAGACGAGCAAGGAGTATCTGGAACTGCTGCCACTGTCGAAATGGACAGATCAGACCGTAAGAGGAAAGATCCTCCATGATATTATCGATACGATCGTTCTGCTGCTGGTACGCAAAGAAATGGAAGCAGTAGGTATCTCCACAAGCCGGCTGTTCGGGAAAACACAATCCCTGATGTGTTTTAAGAATCACAATGAGGAAGCCATCGTCGAAGTGCCGAATAAGAAAGTCAAAGAGTATTACAAGCTTTTAGAAATCAGCATTCCAAACTATGTGGATCTCAAGGATGAGAAGCATAGAATACTGGGAAAAATGTAGTTCTACTTTTCGTATTATCTAAGGATAATCTAGAAGACTTGTTTCTGACAGGAACAGGAAATTGCTCGAACATAAAAAAAAGACCCTTTAAATAAAGGGAAAATTACGTATGGTGGGGACGGTGGGACTTGAACCCACACGGGATTAACTCCCAACGGATTTTAAGTCCGTTGCGTCTGCCGATTTCGCCACGACCCCAAAAATGGAGGTTCCGACCGGATTTGAACCGGTGATCACAGAGTTGCAGTCTATTGCCTTACCACTTGGCTACGGAACCAATTGCTTAGTTATTATGCCACGTCATCCGGTTAAAATCAATACTTTTTGTAAAAAAAATCTTTTTTCTTTCAAATCAGGAAAAAACATACAGTTTTGATCTTCTTATCTTACTTTTCCAAACAGATTCATTATAATAAGGGAAGAAACACAGGAGAACGTTATGCTCGAATTATTTAAAAAGCTCAACAAGAATAAAAAGATCCGATTCATGATCTCGCTTGTCATGGTCGTGATCAGCGCCCTCATGCAGGTGTTTATCATCAATGTATTCATGAACCCCTGCAATCTGATTTCAGGCGGATTTACAGGGATCGCCTTGTTCATGAACAAAGTAGCCGATCTGATGCATGTTCGCTTTACGACCTCAGCAGGCATCATGCTTCTCAATATACCAGCTGCTTTATTTTGCGCAAAAGCCATTTCCAAACGTTTTGTGCTGCTGAGTACGATACAGTTTACGCTCGTATCTATATTTCTTGAAATATTCCAGTTTGAACCTTTGTTCACCGATCAGGTTCTCAACATACTATTTGGCGGCGTTTTATGGGGCTTTTCGATCTCTCTTGCACTCAAGGCTGGCGGATCGACCGGAGGAACGGATTTTATTGCCCAGTATGTGTCCAACAAGATCCATAAAGGGATCTGGGATTATGTGTTTTATTTCAACTGCTTCATGTATGTATGCTATGGATTCGTATTTGGCTGGAAAGAAGCCGGCTATTCGATCATCTTCCAGTTCCTTTCGACAAAAGCGATCTCGGGACTGTATCAGCGTTATGCGCAGATCACGATCGAATTTACCACATCCAAACCGCAGCTGGTGATCGACAGTTTCATGACAACATGCCGGCACGGAATGAGCGTGATCGAAGCATACGGCGCCTATTCGCATCAGAAATATTACATCTGCAAATCAGTGGTCAGCGCTTATCAGGCAAGAGACATTATAGCGGAAGTAAGGAAGGCTGATCCGAAAGTCATTGTCAATACGTATAAAACAGCCAGTTTTTACGGCAATTTCTATCAGCAGCCCATTGAATGAACGGGACACGAAAGTGTCCTTTTTGTTTATTAAATGACCTGGCGTGCCGTAAAAGTGAGGAAAGGCTTTGAACGGCTCATTCGCTGATCTGTTTTCATCGGTTTAATATCGTTCAGACCCATAAATTAAACGACGAAAACATTGATAGTTTCCGTCGTTTTTATCAGATCAAAGTGGTGATCCACATCGCACCCAGACCGCTCAGGGAAGCAATGATCCACAGGATAAGCGCCAGCTTTCCGATCGTCGACTTCTTCTCGCCGTACTGGAACAGGACAAGAAAGCCGAGCCCGGCATTCGTGATCAGGCCTGCAAGAAGCGAGCCGAACGAAAGCTGTCCGAGAGCAAACAGCTGGCATAAAATAACGGTTGCCGCACAATTCGGAATGAAACCGAACAGAGCGGCCAGCAAAGGCTGGAAAACTGTGCCCGTAAGCAGGAATTTCGACAATGTCTGTTCGCCGATCCATCCGATCAGCATATTGAACGCGACCGTTGTCAAAAATACGAAGATAAAAATCTTGACCGTTCGCAGCAGAGCGCTGATCCACATCGGATACTGCGGATAGCAGCAAGGGCACGAACTGGCCGCCTGCTCGTCTTCTTCATATTGTTCTTCGTCCTCTTCCTCCGGCATATCTTCGAAACGAAGGATCTTCTGATGCGGGAACACGATCCGATCGATAAAGAATCCTCCTGCGATCCCGATGCAGAATTTGCACGCCAGCAGAATAAGAAGAGAGGAGAAAAGCGACGGTTCGGCAAGCAGGATCGGGATCGCCTCGTCGCTGGTCGCAATAAATACCGCAGCCAGCGTTCCTAATGTAATATTGCCCTGAACGAACAGCATAGCCGCCAGGATACTGAAACCACATTGCGGGATCAGACCGAT
Organism: Erysipelotrichaceae bacterium OPF54; assembly: GCA_022834735.1. GTDB lineage: Bacteria > Bacillota_I > Bacilli_A > Erysipelotrichales > Erysipelotrichaceae > Dubosiella. The sequence continues at coordinate 1,545,564 of BQKD01000001.1, read as the reverse complement.
CAGCGCACCCACCAGAGGCCCGTATTTCTGCAGTCCGAAAAATAATTTGTCGTCTTTTGAGTCTTTCCGCTCAAAATATTCGATGATCAGATAGGCCGCATACAGCAGCGGAAGCATCAGCCACGTGTCATGCCAGGCATCAAGTATACAATCGATTAAAAAGTTCAAAGTATCCCTCCATCTTTTATCATTTTATCTGAAAACCGGAAAATAAGAAGCGTGATGAATCAAAAAAAGAAACACATTGCTGTATTTCTTTATTGAATGATACCCGCATCATCGTTGATCTCGATATTTTTTCGTTCCAGATTGATCTGTGCCAGATCTTTAAGGCTCGCATAGATGAGCGCGAAAACCGGCACCCCGAGGAACATGCCAAGAATACCGAACAGCGCGCCGCCCACAGTAACCGAGAACAGGATCCAGAATCCCGAAATGCCCAGCTTGTCGCCCAGGATGACCGGCTTGAGCACATTGCCGTCGACCTGCTGAAGCACCAGGATGAACACCGCAAAGATCAGTGCCTGCCATGGATTGATAAGCAGCAGGATGATAATGACAGGGACCGCACCTAAAAACGGACCGAAGACCGGAATGACATTCGTGATCCCGACAATGAATCCGATCATCGGCGCATACGGCATCTTGAAGATCAGCACGCCGAAGTAGCAGACGATCCCGACGATCAGCGCGTCCAGAAGATTGCCTACGATGTACTGTTCGAAAACTTCTTTGGCATCATGAGAAAAAAGTGTCAGATAATTGGCAGTTTCTTTGTTGAATATGGAATAGTTCAGTTTCTTTACGCCCCGAATGAGCGACTCCTTGTCCAGCAGGATGTAAAAGGCCGCCGCGATCGCGATAATAAAATTCATGATCTCTTTAATGAAGCCGAACGAGAAATCGGCGATTTTCGGAATATACGACTTCAGCGCCTGAGAAATCGAAGGAAGAATATCCAGGTCCTTGAACCAGTCCTCGATCATCGCAGGAGAAATATTCATCGTTTTCGCAAGAGACATCATATACTTGTAAAGCGTATCGGAATATTCCTGAATATTTGTCATAAATGTTTTGATCGAATCGATCAGCGACGGCACGATCATACCGATCACAAGAATCAGCAGACCGAACGCCACGATAAATACGACAGCCTCCGCAATCACGCGCTTGGATGTATTGTTCAGCCTTGTTTTCGCAAGCAGTTTCTGTTCAAACACCATGACCGGCTGATTCAGGATAAATGCGATCGCAAATCCCAGCAGAAAAGGGAAAAGGATGCGCATCACGCCGGAAAAGAAACGAGCTACCTCATCGATGCGGTTGATCAAAGTAAATGCCAAAATCGCACAAATCAAAGAAGATGCATATACGATGATCTTCTTCTTCATATCTTTGGAAAATTCTACTTTCATTAACACCTCCGTAGGATCTCCCATATTCTATCATTTCTCATCGATATACGAAACACCTATAAACAGACATTTGTTTTTTGGACAGCCAAATGTATAATGAAAATATGAAAAAGTTATATGAAGGAACCATTTCCTGCAAATCCATCCTGGAAGCAGGAAAACGGACAGCCGGGCCATTATACGTAGACCCGAAAAAACGGACAAAAGATTTTTCCTATATCATTCATCTGGCCAGGAAAGCCGGGATCCAGGTGATCCGGAAACCGCGTGAACAATTGGATGAGATGGCCGGATCGAGAAGCCATGGCGGCATGCTCCTGGAAGCCGGGGAGCGCCTCATTCCTCAGATTGGACAGCTCAGCAAATCGTATTCCAATGTATATTATATCGAAGGAGTCGAAGATCCCTATAATCTGGGCAGTGTATGCCGCACAGTGTACGCAGCCGGCGCCGATCTGCTCGTTCTGCCGCCAAGAGACTGGAGCAGCGCCTCGTCCACGATCCTCAAGGCCAGCGCCGGCGCCTATGAAAAGCTGGAAATCGTCTATGCCGACGAAGAACAGCTCATTGAGTTCCTGCACAGGCAGGCGATCGAGCTCGTATGCGCTTACCGCAAAGACGCCAGATCGCTGGCAGACTTTGTCTATCCAAAAAAATGCTGCATCGCCCTGGGCGGCGCGATGCGCGGCCTTTCGAAAAAGATCATCGAAGCATCGGATCATAATGTGTACATCCAGTACGGACGCGATTTCCGCAACGCGCTCGACACCGCCAGCTCGACCGCCGTATTCGCTTTTGACAAATTGAACAAGGAGATCCTCAATGATAAAATACAATAAAGACAAGCTCGTAAAAATGGCGCTGAATGCCCGCGTCGATCATCCGCGCATGTCCGGGTTTTATGTCGGACATGACGGAAAAGGAAGGATGCCGGTCGGTACCGGCGGCGTCGTATACTCCCACGAGATCGGAGACTCGTGCATGAAGATTGCCGGCGATCATATCGAACCGGGTGTATCCATGGCCAATCCAGGCCAGAAGGAAAACCATGCCGTCGAAACCCTGTCGTGTGTCGGCAACGAAGTCGTGATCCTGTCCGGAGAACAGAAAGGAAAAAAAGGCTATGTGACCGGCACGCATGGCGGTGTCGACCATACGATGGCCTATTTTCCCAAAGATGTGATCGAAAAAATGGACGGAACAGAAAATTTCCTCATCAAATCGTACGGACAGGGAATGAAGCTGGAAGGATTTGAGAGCGTTCATATGATGAATCTTGATCCCGACCTGTTCGAAGTTCTTCCGGTCTATGAAGAAGAAGGACATCTCAGCTGGCCGGTCGCCGCATGCATTCCGGCCCATCTGATGGGCAGCGGGCTCGGCAGCCAGACCATGATGGAAGGGGACTACGACATCATGACCCAGGATGAGCAGGCAAACCGGCGATACGGCATCGACAAGCTGCGCTTCGGCGACTTTGTCGCAATCCTCGATCATGACTGTACGTACGGTCCCCACTACAAGGAAGGCGCTGTTTCCATCGGCGTGATCGTCCATTCCGATTCGTTTACCAGCGGCCATGGGCCGGGTGTTACCGTGATCGCCACGACCCCGAAAAAGAATATCATCCTTCCGCGCATCGAAGAGGACGCCAATCTCATTACGTATTTTCCGCAAATGGATCGCTAAGGCAGAAATCTGCCTTTTTTCTTTTCGTTCTCGGTGTATAATGATTTCATGCCATTATACAACGTATGGATCGAGCATGCAGCACTCGATCTGAATCAGACATTTACTTATCGCAGCCAGTACACGCTTCAGCGCGGGATGCGCGTCACGGTCCCCTTCAACAATAAGGAACTGGTCGCCATCGTATCCGAAAAAGCCGATGTCCCGGACAGTGAAAAGATCAAAGACGTGATCGGGATCATCGACGAGACCCCGCTGCTCAACGAAGAGCTTTTCGAACTCGCCGCTCATTTGTCCGACACCTATGTTTCGAGCATGGTCAGCTGTTTCAAGACCATGCTGCCTCCCGCGCTTCGCCCGTCTTCGCGCCGGGCCGCGATCGTATACGAAGACTGGTTCGTCCGGGAGGAAAGCACGCAGCCTCTGACAAAAAAAGGACAGGAACGCTGGGATCAGCTCAAGGACCAGCTCCCGATGAAAGCCAGCGAATTCCGACGCCAGGCTAAAACACATGCACGCAGCTTTCTCGACAAAGGATATATCCGGATCGAAAAACGGGTCAAGCAGCCAGAGATCCCGGTGACCGAACGTCAGGATCAGCGTTTTGTGCTGACCGCAGAGCAGGAAAACGCGATCACGCAGATCGAACAGAGCGACAGTCAGGTGTTCCTGCTTCACGGCGTGACCGGATCTGGAAAAACGGAAGTGTTTCTCCAGCTCGCTCAAAAAGCGCTCGATCAGGGAAAGCAGGTCCTCTTTCTTGTACCTGAGATCGGGCTCACTCCCATGATGATCTCCCGCGTACGATCCCGATTCAGACAGAACATCGCTATTTATCATTCCCAGCTGTCAGCAGCCGAAAAATACAGCCAGTACGAAAAAGTCCGCAATAACGAAGTGCAGATCGTGGTCGGGACCCGTTCCGCCTGCTTCATGCCCTTCACTGATCTCGGGCTCATCCTCATGGATGAAGAGCATGATACTTCTTACAAACAGGATATGATGCCAAAATATCATACAAGGGATGTTGTTCTTTTCCGATCCCGCTATCATCACTGCAAAGCCGTGCTCGCAAGCGCCACACCAAGCCTCGAATCCTATGCCAGAGCGTACCGCCAAGTCTTTGAACTGGTCGAGCTGAAAGAGCGGATCGCAAAAACGTTGCCGCAGATCCATATGATCGATCTGCGCACCGAACCGGTGATCCAGGGCTTTTCCAGAAGACTGCTCGACGCCATACGCCAGCGGCTCGAAAGCAAAGAGCAGGTCATCCTGCTTCTCAACCGGCGCGGCTATCTTCCCGTCGTCAAATGCCAGAACTGCGGCGAAGTCATCACCTGCCCGGACTGCGGCATCGCTTTATCCTATCACCGCTCCAATGATTCGCTGATGTGCCATTTATGCGGCAATACATACCATTTCGACCACGTCTGTCCGCAATGCGGCTCCCGGCATTTCATGGATCACGGGATGGGGACCGAGAAGCTCGAACAGAAAATACAGGATCTGTTCCCGGATGCGCGCATCGTGCGGATGGATGCTGACAGCACCCGGAAGAAAAACGCTCATGCCGCCATCCTCGAAAAATTCGAAAACGAAGGAGATATCCTGATCGGCACCCAGATGGTTGCCAAAGGACTCGATTTTCCGAATGTGACGCTTGTCGGCATCCTTCAGGCCGATGCCGGACTGATCCGCAGCGACTACCGGGCCAACGAGACAGCGTATGAAATGCTCGAACAAGCTTCCGGAAGGGCCGGCCGGTCGAGCAAAAAAGGCGAGGTCATGATCCACACCTTTGATCAGGAGCACTATGTCATGCAGGCCGTGCTCCATCACAATTATAAAGAGTTTTTCCAGAACGAGATGCAGTATCGCCATCTTGGCAATTATCCTCCTTATATTTATATGGCAACCGCGGTTTTCAGCCATGACGATCTGGATAAAGCAACAAGGATCGCACAGAAAGCCAGGAACATGCTTCAGGAACACGGCTGCCGTGTCCTGGGACCGATCGAAATATCGATGCGTATGAAAAAGAAACGGGTCAGGCTGCTTGTCAAGGATAAAAACGAGAGCCATCTTGAAACGGTGATGTGGCATCTTGTGCACAATCTGGAAAAGTCAAATGTAAAAATGGAAATCAATATGCATCCGTTGATGCTGGAGGATTAGCAAATGGTAAGAAACTGGGTATTGAATGCGTTATATACCGTTGTATACGAGGGAGCGTACAGCAGCCTCTATTTAAAACAGCACCTGCATGAGGTTGATAAAAAGGACCAGGCGCTGGCAACGACCATATTTTACGGCACGTTGCGCAACTACCGCTATTGCCAAGCCATGTGGAAGCAGTACGCCAATCAGAACAAGGTCAATAAAAAGATAAAGGTCCTTTTGACCATGTCCGTTTATCAGCTGCTCTTTCTTGACAAAGTGCCAAGTTATGCGGTGATCGATGAAGCTGTCCGGTGTGCCAGACAGATCCGCAAGCCGGCAGCCGGGTTCGTGAATGCTCTTCTGCGCCAGGTCGACAGGAACCGCAGCCTGTCATTTAAAAACGAGGAAGAGGAGATCGCGCTGACCTATTCGCTGCCGGAATGGATCGTCAAAATGTGGACCGCGCAGTACGGTGCACAAAAAGCACTCGAATTTGCGAAAGCGAGCTTGTATGAATCCTCGATGTCGGTACGCCGCAATGTCATGAAGGAATTGCCCCGTACCGACCGTCTCATCGAGATCGAGGAACCTGTGTACCGCTACTGCGGCAAAGCGCTCGAATACGATCCGCTGTATAAAGAGGGGATCATTTCTCCGCAGGATCTGGGCGCCTATGATATCGTCCGGATGATCGAGCCAAAAGCCGGAGAAACCATTCTCGATATGTGCGCGGCGCCCGGCACAAAAACGATGGCCATGGCCGAAACGATGAATAATACCGGTCATATCGACGCGCTTGATCTTCATGAGCACCGGGCCGAGCTGATCCGCAAGGATGCCGCCCGGCTCGATCTGGATATCGTCCATGCGACGGCCGCCGATGCCACCGATCTTTCGGATCTGGGCATGTACGACAAGATCCTGTGCGATGTTCCGTGTTCCGGGTATGGCACGCTGGCCCGCAAGCCGGATATCAAGCTGCACATGCAGCCGACAGATATGGATACGCTCATCCCGGTTCAGCATGCCCTGTTTGACGAGGCGTCGAAGCATGTGCGGAAAGGCGGGCTGATCGTCTATTCGACTTGCACGCTCAACAAAAAAGAAAATGAAAAGCAGGTCGAACGCTTCTTGAACGAACATGAAGAGTTCGATCTGCTCGAACAGAAGACGATCGAACCTGGTCATCGCTCGAATGGATTTTTTGCCGCCAGGCTTCGAAAAAGGAAATAAGCTTTCATGATACGATACGGAAATGACTATGTACGAAAGGAGAATGAAACGTATGCAAAGTATTTATGATCTGAATTATGATCAAATGCAGGAATTTGCCCAGTCCTGCGGATGGAAATCCTTTCGTGGGCATCAGATTTTTCAATGGCTTTACCGCCAGCGGGCCGCCTCGTTCGACGAAATGAGCAATCTGTCCAAGGAAACCCGCGAGCTGCTCAAGGAAAACTTTATCATCGATCCGCTCAAGCTTGTCAGGAAGCAGGTAGCCGGCGACGGAACGACAAAGTTTCTTTTCCAGACCGAAGACGGAGCGCTGCTTGAAAGCGTCCTCATGCATTTCGACTACGGAAAAAGCATCTGTGTTTCCAGTCAGGTCGGATGCAATATGGGATGCGCCTTCTGCGCCAGCGGTCTGACCAAGAAAAAAAGGAACCTGACCAGCGGCGAAATGGTGGCCCAGTTCATGAACGTGCAGCGCGAGCTCGACAAGACCGGCGAGCGGCTGTCCCATATTGTTGTGATGGGGACCGGAGAGCCTTTTGACAATTACGATAATGTCATGAATTTTCTGGAAACGCTCAATCACGACCGTGGCATGGGGATCGGCGCACGGCATATCACGATCTCGACATGCGGGATCGTGCCGAAGATCCGCGAATTTGCCGACGCGCACACCCAGTACAACCTGGCAATCTCGCTTCATGCGCCGAACAACGAACTGCGCGATCAGCTCATGCCGGTCAATCACGCCTATCCGCTTGAAGAGCTTATGGATGCGCTCAAAGAATACAGCGAAAAAAACAACCGCCGGCTCACGTTTGAGTATATCCTGCTCAAAGGAGTCAATGATTCCAAAGCGCACGCAAAACAGCTGGCCAGGCTGCTGCGAGGCTATAATGCCTATGTGAACCTCATCCCGTACAACAGCGTGGATGAAAATGCGTTCAGAAGCGTGAGCCGCGAGGAAGCGATGGTATTTTATGATCTGCTCATGAAAGAGGGGATCCGCTGTACGATCCGCAAGGAGCATGGAACAGATATCGATGCGGCATGCGGACAGCTGCGCATCAAGGAACTGAAAAAGAGAGGGGAAACTGAATGAGGGTCTGCGGAAACACAGATATCGGAAAAGTAAGGCAGACAAATGAAGACGATTACTGTATCGCCCGCAACGACAACGGTGACTGGCTGGCCCTGGTGTGCGACGGGATCGGCGGCAGCGCAGCCGGCGAGGTGGCAAGCAGCATCGCATCGACATGCATTTACAATGCATTTATGAAAAGCCCGCCGCTGAACAAAGACTATCAGGTGCAGAAGTGGGTGCAGGAAACCTTGAACCGGGCCAACGATCAGATCTTTACGCGCTCGCTGAGCAACAAGAGCCAGCGCGGCATGGGCACGACATGTGTCGGCACGATCGTGACCGGCCGGGCAACGTATATTTTCAATGTCGGCGATTCGCGGCTGTATGCGGATTATCGCGACGGATTCATCCAGATGAGCGAGGATCACTCGATCATTGCCCAGCTGATGCGCGAAGGAAAGCTGACAAAAGAAGAAGCCAGATCCCATGCCCAGCGCAATACGCTCACTTCCGCTTTAGGGGTGTGGCGTGTATACCGCATGGACATTCACAAGATCGATCCGCATTACCGCTATCTGCTTTTATGCAGCGACGGCCTGCATGGATATGTCAATGAAAATATGATCTGCGAGATCGTTGAAGACGAACGGCTTTCCCTGTCCGAAAAAGTCAATTTCCTGATCGCGAAAGCGAACTCGGCAGGCGGCGCAGACAACTGCACCGTAGTCCTGATGGAAAAAGAGGCAGGTGGAAATGTATGATCGAAATGATCGCAAGACGCTACCGCATCAAGTCTCTGATCGGACAGGGCGGCATGGCCGATGTCTATCTTGCTTTCGATCAGATCCTGAACCGCGAAGTGGCGATCAAGGTGCTGCGCGACAAACTGGCCGATGATCCGGTAGCGGTCGTGCGTTTTCAAAGAGAAGCCAGCGCGGCCAGCAAGCTTTCCCATCCGAATGTCGTCGATATATACGACGTAGGCGAAGCGGACGGCTGCCATTACATCGTGATGGAGTATGTCAGGGGACAGACGCTCAAGCAGCTCATTTCAAGACGGGGCGCTCTCGATTACCATGAGGCGATCGGGATCATGCATCAGCTGACCAGCGCGATCGCGCTCGCCCACGCCCATCATATCATTCACCGGGATATCAAACCGCAGAATGTGCTTGTCAAGGACGACGGGACCGTGAAGATCACGGACTTCGGTATCGCGGTGGCCACCAACTCGGTACAGCTCACCTACTACAACACCGTCATGGGGTCGGCGCATTATCTGGCTCCGGAATCGGCGCAGGGCAAGGAACCCAACGGGCAGATCGACATTTATTCGCTCGGGATCGTTTTTTACGAACTGCTGACCGGCGAGGTGCCGTTCCGGGGGTCGACGCCGACAGAAATCGCGCTCAAGCATCTGCGCGAACCGTTGCCTTATCCGCGTCTGTTCAATCCTTCGATCCCGCAGTCCGTGGAAAATATCGTGATCAAGGCGACCGCCAAAGACGTGGATGAACGGTATAAATACGCGGATGAAATGCTGTATGATATCGATCACTGCCTGGATACCGCATACAGGAACATGCAGAGGCTGCAGCTCGAGCATCCGACACTTGATATCATCGAAGTGGAGGACGGCAAAGTGAAAGTGCAGAAAAAGCCGGCAGAAAAAAGCGTGGAAGTCAGGCGCCGGCAGAAAGCGGAGTGGATCAACTACACGTTCATAACGCTTGGGATCTGTATCGTGCTTGCGCTTGGTGCCGGGATCGGGCTGCTGACCGGTGTGATCCGCTTCAGCGGGATCCTTGGCTATGAAACGATGCCGATGATTATCGGGCTCGACGAACAGCAGGCAAGAGAAGCTTTGACAAATGCGCATTTCTCGCTCGATCACGTACATTTTGTTACGGCGCTGAGCGAAACGGTCCCGGAAGGGTCGATCATCAAAACGAACCAGAAAGCCGGGTCGATCATCAAATCGGATTCGGATATCCAGGCGACCGTATCGAAAGGGGTCGGCTTTCTCATTCAGGATTATACGGGAATGTCCCTAACGGAAATCGAACAGGAATTTATCGATCAGGGAGTGCATCTGGATGTGGAAGTGGAGTATCAGGGCGAACCGGATATCGATCCCGGGATCATCATGTCCCAGTCGCTGATCGAGCCGGGGACCCGTATCGATCCGGATGCCAACGAAAAGATCCGGTTCGTCGTATCCCAGTATCCGACCATTACCATTCCTGCTGATCTGATCGGCATGGATGTGGAAGAAGCGAAGGATTACCTGAACTCCGAGGGGATGGCTGTGCTGACGCGCAAAACGGGATCCGGATCGGCAAATAAGGTGACAGGCGTGTGGCCGTCTGTCGGAAGCGTGTATACGCAGGAAGGAACAGACAGTGTGATCACACTGTATTACTAAAATGAAACAAGGAACGATCATAAAAATTATTTCCAATCAATATACTGTAGAAAACGATGAAGAAACGATCATTGCCAGACCAGCCGGAAAAATGCGCCGGCAAAGCGCGCCGGTCGTAGGCGACCATGTTCAGTATGAGCAGGTCCAGGATTCCTACCGGATCCTGAAGATCCTGCCAAGGAAGAACCGGCTGCTTCGTCCGGCAGTGGCCAATGTGGATCAGGCGCTGATCGTGACAAGCTGCAAGGATCCGGATTTTTCCATCCATCTGCTCGACAGGCTCATCATCCTTGTGTCGCTCAGCGATGTGGAGCCGGTGATCTGCCTGACAAAATGGGATCTGATCGGCGAAAACGACCGTGTGAAGATCAAAGAGCAGATCGACGCGCTCCAGGCATGCGGCTACAAAGCGGTATGGACCTATCCGGGAAGCGACGATTCAGCGCTGCGCGAAGTGCTTGATCATAAGGTGAGCGTGCTGTGCGGACAGTCGGGGGCGGGGAAGAGTTCTCTGCTCAATCGTCTCGAGCCGGGCTTTGCGCTGCAGACGCAGCAGATTTCCAGGGCGCTCGGCCGCGGCAAGCATACGACAAGGTTCTGCGAGCTGCACGAGGTGGCCGGCGGGCTGGTCGCGGATACGCCGGGATTTTCGAGCCTGGATTTCTCTTTGCTTGACACAAAAGGCCTGGATCGCAAATTGAAGGCTTTTGCTCCGTATATCGGAAAATGCCGTTTTGCCGACTGCCGCCATATCAACGAGCCGGACTGCGCGATCAAGGAGGCGGTGGCCCGGGGACATGTTCCTGCATCGTTTTACGAAGACTACAAGGCTGCAGCACTGGCCGGAAAGGAAAGCTATAAATGAAAAACAAACGTATTATTGCCCCATCGATCTTATCTTTAGATTATTCGCGTGTCAGTGCGCAGCTCGATGAACTGCTTGATTCGAAAGCGGACTGGCTGCACTTTGATGTCATGGATGGTCATTTTGTTCCGAATCTGACGTTTGGCCCGGATATCCTGCGCGGCTTCAAAAAAGCGTGTCCTTTATTTATGGATGTTCACCTGATGGTTGATGATCCGGCATTTTTTGCTCCGGTATTTATCGAAAACGGAGCGGATATGATCACATTTCATACTGAAGCTCTGGAAAACGATCCGGCGAAGATCAAAGCTCTGGTCGACAAAATTCATGAACAGGGCGTGCTGGCCGGGATCACGGTCAAACCGAAAACAGATATCTGCCAGTTCGAGTCTTTGCTCGATTGTGTGGATATGGTTCTGATCATGAGCGTTGAGCCTGGATTTGGCGGTCAGTCGTTCATGGAGGATCAGCTCGATAAGGTGCGCTGGCTCGATCGGAAACGAAAGGAAAAAGACCTTTCGTTCCGTATCGAGATCGATGGCGGGATCAGCGGCGAAACATTCCGGAAGGCTGTGGATGCGGGCTGCGACACGCTTGTTGCAGGCAGCTATGTATTCAAAAACGGGATCTGCGAAGCGATCGAGAGGCTTCTGTCGTGAAAACGGCGATCCTTGTCACACCATTGGCGAAACGTTTTCCTGTCATGGATGGGGCGGATTATATCGGGGTGGACGCCGGTGTCCTCCATCTGCTCGGACAGGGGATCATGCCTGTCCTTGCGGTAGGGGATTTTGATTCCATGACGTCCGCACAGCTTGAACAAATAAAAAACAGCATCGATATCGAAAAAGAACCGGTCATGAAGGCTGAAACCGATTCGCAGCTTGCGCTCATGCTGGCGAAAGAGCGCGGGTATGAACAGATCATCCTGGCCGGCGCCTTTGGAGGGCGGATCGATCATACGATCGCGAATCTTCGGCTGATGGAATATCAGGATCCGTCGCTGATCTTATGGGATGAAGGACAGATCGCATTCTGTCTGAAAAGCGGCGTGCATGCTTTGAAAAACGAGTATCGGAATGTCTCCTTTTTCGCGCTTGAGCCGACTGTGCTCTCGCTTCACGGCTTTTTGTATCCGCTTGAAAAACGGCGTATCGTTCCGGGCGATATTTATACGATCTCGAACAGCATTCTGGATGAAGAAGGAACGGTCATTATTGAAAGCGGTTCTGTGCTTTGCATCATGACAAATAAATGAACACGGTTTGTTTTGAACCGTGTTTTTTCATACAGTGTGCATCGATTCGTACAGGACAATTCGTTCGTTTTACGCTATAATATTCGGATAATGAGAAAGGAGGATGAGTATGAAAGATCTTGCGATGCGGGTCGTGCTCGGCTTTCTGCTGATCGTCTGCGGCATTGTGTGCGTGTTTATCCCGAAAAAGGTTTACTCGCTCATCCTGGATCTGACGGTCGTATACTGTCTGATCAACTGTATTTATCTTGGCTATCTGTACGGCAGGGAAAGAAAGAAGAAGGATCTGCTGTTTGCACTGTTTTCCTTTCTGTTCGTGGTGATCATCAAGGAATATACATACATTCCGGAATGGATCGTGCGCGTTTCTTTTGGCGCCTACTGTCTTGTGTGCGGACTGGCAATGTTCGTACAGTACGGTCTGCATATCATGAACCGGATCCGGCACAGGACCGGTTATTTCCTGATGGGTGTCATGTACGGTGCTCTGGCTGCTTTTCTGCTGTTCAGTCCCGATTTCGAAACCGAAATGCTGCTGCGCTTTTTCGGCCTGTATTTTATCGTGCTTGGCATCCAGTATGTCCATGATGCGTATGACGCCGTACAGCCTTCCGTCAAATACAAATGGAAGCGCAAGTTCCGTCTGATGCTGCCGCCTGTGCTGTGCGTGTTCATGCCGGACTGGGCTGTCCAGTCGGTCAATAAGTATATTTTTGAAGGGAAGGTTCCTTCGCTTTATGACCATAAGGGAGAAGAGGATGAAACGGTCCAGCTGAAAGTGATGGTGCATGTGGGTCCGGAAGGGCTTCAGAAGGTGGGCCATATCTGTTTTGCCTATCATGATGTCGTGTACAGCTACGGCAATTACGACACGGAGTCGTTCCGCTTCAACCAGACCTTAGGGGATGGCGTGTTTTTCAATGTGCCGCTCGAGAAATATATTCCCAACGCGATGCGTGCGGAAAACAATTCCATCTTCGAGTACGGAATTCATCTGACGAAGGAACAGCGCGAACTCGTGGAAAAAGAGATCGACCGGCTCGAAAAAAGGGCGTACCGGTGGTATTGTCCGATCGAAAGGGAAGATGGATATGACCGTTTCCCGGCTTTCCGGGACAACTATCCTTCACGTCTGCACTATCGGACCGGAGCGAAATTTTACAAGTTCAAAAAAGGAAAATTCAAGACGTACTGGGTCCTGGGCGATAACTGTGCTTCGTTCATCGATCTGGTGCTCGGCAAGCTTGGATGCGATGTGCTCAGTATCCGGGGGATCATTACGCCGGGTACATATTATGATTTCCTGGAAACCGAATACCAGAAAAAGGGAAGTCCGATCGTATACCGGACGATCCATCCATGGAGCCGGGAACAGGCAGACTCCTACAAGGAAAAAAGCAGGCAGTTTTCATGACGGCATGATTCCTGTCTGCTTTTTTTCGGGCATAAAAAAAGAGGTCGGGGACCTCTCTCTTCGTTTGTTCCAGTAAAGATTAAATAGCGTTTTGCTTTTTCAATGTTCTCAAGGCACGAGCACTAACGCGAACTTTTTTAGGTTGGCCGTCTACCATGATTGTAGCCTTCTGAAGGTTAACATTCCATTTACGACGAGTCGCGTGCATAGAGTGAGAACGTTTGTTTCCAGATAAAGGACCTCTACCAGATACTGCACATCTTCTTGACATCTTGCTGTCCCCCTTTACTTCCATTTGCACAATTGCTTAAACATAATATCATTAACAAGTATATTTATCAAGTGTTTCTTTTATGAATTTCGTTCACAAATCATGATTTGTGTTATAATCGGGATGAAATGTGAGGTTTTAATAATGAATGTGTCATCAGCACTTTGCATGATTTCCGGAGCACTGATCGTCCTCGGGCTCATGCTTCAGATCATGCCGGCCCTGATCCGGTATCTGCACAAAATAAAGTTCGGGCAGACCGAACGGGACGAAGGGCTCGAATCCCATAAGAAGAAAAACGGCACGCCGACCATGGGCGGGCTGGCGTTTATCCTTGTCCCGTCGATCGTATATGTGTTATTTGCCCTGTTTTCGCCATTCCGGCTCGATATGAATACGGGCATTATCCTGCTTGCGTATATCGGGTACGGACTGATCGGTTTCATAGACGATTATATCATTGTGGTCAAAAAAAATAACGAAGGATTGAAGCCGGGGGTCAAATTTGCGATGCAGTCTGTGCTGGCCATTGTCTTTTTCCTGCTTTACCGTTCGGTATCGTCTACGGGCGTGTGGATCCCGATCCTCGATAAAACGATCGATCTTGGCTTCCTGTATTTCATCCTCGTCTTTTTTATGTTCACGGCCGAAACGAATGCCGTCAATCTGACCGACGGGGTGGACGGGCTCTGCGCAGGACTTATGGCGATCGCCCTTGTGCCGTTCGTGCTCTTCGCCATGTTGGAAGGCGTGCCGAATGTTGCCTTTCTGCTTCTGCTTGTCGTATTCGCGCTGCTGGGCTATCTCGTTTACAATCTGCACCCGGCCAGGATCTTTATGGGCGATACGGGCAGCCTGGCTTTAGGGGGACTGATCGCTGCGGCAGCCATGGTGCTCAAACAGGAGCTTCTGCTGATCGTGATCGGTTTTGTGTTTGTTGCCGAGGTCCTGAGTGTCATCATCCAGGTCACGCACTTCAAGCGGACGAAAAAAAGAATTTTCCTGATGGCGCCGCTGCATCATCATTTTGAAAAGAGCGGCTGGGATGAAAACAAAGTCGTACGCAATTTCTGGACAGCTGGCATCCTTTGTGCTTTATTGGGATTATGGTTAGGAGTCATGTGATATGAAAAATGTTCTGGTAATCGGGGCTGCGCGCAGCGGGATCGCGGCAGCCAGGCTGCTTAAAAGAGCAGGATACAATGTCGTTCTGACAGATATGAAGGAAATCGAGCGCGAAGGTCTCGACGGGATCGAGGTCTTTGACAATGGACACCCGGAATGCCTGAAAGAGCGGACGTATGAGTTTATCGTAAAAAATCCGGGGATCCCGTATACGGCGCCGCTCATTCAGTATTTCTCAGAACGCGGCGATAAGATCTATACCGAGATCGAAACGGCGTCCAGGATCGCAAAAAATTTTCATTACGGCGCGATCACGGGCACGGATGGAAAAACGACCGTGACAACACTGCTGTGGGAAATGCTCAGGAAAAAAGATCCCCGCGCCCAGGCGGCCGGAAATATCGGCTTACCGCTTTCTGATGTCGTGCTCGAGCACGAAAACGAAAAGCTGGATGTGGCGCTCGAGCTTTCCAACTTCCAGCTGCTCGGAACGGAGGCGTTCCATCCGGAAGTATGCACGGTGACCAATCTGGCGCCGGACCATCTCGACTACATGGATTCTCTTGAATCGTATTATGCTTCAAAAATGAAGATCTATGCCAACTGTACGCCGCAGGACTGGTTCATCCGCAATGTGGACGATGAGCAGATCATGAAATACGCGACGAATATTCCGTGTACGGTCATTGATTTTTCGCTCAAACGGGATGATGTGGATCTGTATACGAAGGACGGGGCTGCCTGGCTGAACGATATCCGTCTCTTTGATGTGGCGGATCTGAAAATTGTCGGCGCGTTCAACTGCGGCAATGCGATGATGGCTGCGTGCATGGCTTACAAGCTCGGCGTCTCTCTGGAAGATATCCGGGAGGTGATCCGCAGCTTTCACGGCGTGGAGCACCGGATCGAATTTGTTCGGGAAATCGGTGGCGTCCGTATATACAACGATACGAAAGCGACCAATACGCATGCGGCATGTGCGGCATTATCGGCTTTTGACCGCAATGTGATCCTGCTGTGCGGCGGAAAAGACAAACACATCTCTTTTGATGATCTGAAACAGTTTGATGACGAGGTCAAGCATTGTTTCTCTTTCGGGCAGACAAAAGATCATTTCAAGGAAATTTTTACGCGTCAGACGAGTGTCGGGACGATGGAGGAAGCATTCGCTCGTGCGATGAAGATCGCGGTTCCAGGGGATGTGGTGCTGCTTTCGCCTGCCTGTTCGTCGTTTGACCAGTTCAGGAACTATGAAGTGCGCGGAGAGATTTTCAAGGAGATGGTCGACCGGTACAGGAAGGATTAATTCCGGATGCATTTTATTACTGATCTGCTGCAGACGATCGTTTTCGGACTGGTGGCGGGAATTACTGAATGGCTTCCGGTCAGCGAAGGGGCGCATATGCTGCTGCTCGACACGCTCTGGCCGTTTTCCTATGAATCGTTTTATGCCTTGTTTCACAGTTTGATCCGGATCGGTTCGGCGGCGGCGGTGCTGTATTTATTTCATGACAAGCTGTTTTCGTTCCTGAATGAAAAAAGGAGCGCGAAGCGCCGGGACAGTCTTCGCCTCTGGCTGTATATCGGGCTTGCTGCTCTGCCGCTCGGTTTCCTGTCGGTGATCCTTGCTCCTTCGGTGAAGGAATGGCTCAATGCGCCATTCGTATACAGTGTGGCTCTGATCGCTTTCGGAATCATCCTGATCCTTGTTTCGAATGCGCATCTTCCGGTTTCGATCTTGCATATGGAGCAGATAAATGCGTCCGTGGCGATCCGGATCGGCCTGTTTCTTTGTCTTGCGATCGTTCCTGGAACGTCCATGTATGCGGCGGCCCTGATCGCTGCTCTGCTCGCCGGCTGTACGAAAAGCGTGGCGGCGCGTTTCAGCGCGATGGCTGGCATGCCTGTGCTGATCGTGAATGCGATCGGCACGCTGAATATGTATATTTACAACGGAAGCGCGATTTCTTTGTTTCAGGTGCTGATCCTGATCGTCGGCTGCTGCATGGCGTTTCTTGCTTCCGTGTTCACATTAAAATGGTTTGCTCGTTTTATGGAAAACTATTCGGCAAAAAGTTTTGGATGGTACCGGATTGTGTTCGGGATCCTGCTTTTTGCGGCATTCATTTTGTGATCGATCTAAAAAAGAAGCTCAAATTCTGATTCATTCAGAAACGAGCTTCTTTTTGTGTTGTCTGTACAGCTGTTTTTTTGCATAACCGATCCGTCTGGATTCGACGGCTTTCTGAAATGCCTTTTGTTTGGTGAAGGGATCGAGAGCCGACTGGTCAAGAAACGTTTCGGTACGTTCCGGCGAGCGGATGAGCATTTCGCATAAGAGCCAGGCGACGGCCATCTGGACATAGTATTCCTGCACGAAAGGCCGGCTTAAAAAGTCAAAAATCACCTCTTCGTCTTTAGTTTCCTTATAGTGCATCAATAAAAGAGTATATACGAACCGCTGTTTCCATGGCTCGTTTGTCTGATGCCATTTTTCAAGGGTCGGGATCATTTCTTTTTTATATTTGCGGATCCATTTCTGCCGGCTGCTGACAAGGTCGTTGGCGGCCCAGTTGTCGTTGGTGGCAAGCCATCTGGTCAGATAGCGGATGTGCTGCTCAGGGTCAAGGCGCTTGTCAGCGCATTTCATGCCGTAGAGGACAGAGTATTCATACGTGTCCTGCAGAGGTTCGTCCAGAAAGCCGGGATCGAGTGTCTTTGCGATACGTTCCAGATCGGGTGTGCGTATGCCTTTGAGCGTTTTGCCTGGAACGAGGGCGGCATGAAAGTCGCGGTATGATTCATCGATATACGGTGCAAGAAGGGCGTCCAGATCGATCATATCGTGAACCCGATCTTTTTATACACCTTGCGGATCTTTTTGTTGGCGATGAAGGAAGCTTTTTCGGCCCCTTCCTTTAAGACTTCGTCCACTTTGCCGCTGGTCAGGATCTCGTTATATCGTGCCTGCAGATCGGTCAGGAAATCGAAAACGGTCTGTCCGATTTCTTTTTTCAGTTCTCCATAGCCTTTTCCTTCATAGCGGGAAACGATCGATTCGACCGGTTCGCCGGTAAGGACAGACTGGATCGTAAGCAGATTGGCGAGTCCTGGCTGATCTTGCGGATCATACTGGATGATGCCGATCGAATCGGTCTTGGCAGACATGATCTTTTTGCGGGCTGCTGCCGGATCGTCGAGCAGGTCGATCGTTCCTTTCGGGTCGGATGCGGATTTGGACATTTTTTTGGTCGGATCCTGAAGGGAATACACCTTCTGTCCGACTTTGGTGGTCAGCGGTTCCGGGATCTTGAATGTATCGGAATAGCGGTGATTGAATCGTTCGGCCAGTGTCCTGGTCAGCTCGACGTGCTGTTTCTGATCGACTCCGACCGGCACATAGTCGGCATCGTATAACAGGATATCGGCGGCCATGAGAGGAGGGTAGGTGAACAGGCCGGCTGTGATCCCTGCTTCTCCTTTGGCGGTCTTGTCTTTATACTGGGTCATCCGCTGCAGCTCTCCCATATAGGACATGCATGTCATGACCCAGCCTAGTTTGGCATGGGCGCTGACGTCGCTTTGCAGGAAAATGGTGGCTTTGCTTGGATCGAGGCCGCAGGCCAGATACAGCGCAACAAGGTCTTTGGTGTTTTTGCGTAAATCTTTTGCTTCGATAGGCACTGTTATTGCATGCTCGTTTGCAATAAATATGAACATTTCATATTCATCCTGATATTTTTTGAATTGCGAAATGGCGCCGATATAGTTGCCTAAATGCAGGCGCCCGGTTGGTTTGATGCCGCTTAACATACGTTTCATTGTGATTGTTCCTCCTATTTGCACGAATATTGTATCATCAGTTGCATAAATTGCACATTTTTTTGAAAACCTTTTCATTATCTCCTTTTTTTAGGATCTCAAACATGCTACAATGGCTCTAGACATATCGGGAGGCTCAAATGTTATTGCTATATACGTCGTCCGGCTGTGCAAGCTGCCGGAAGGCCAAACAGTGGTTGAAGGACAACCATATCCAATTTATTGAAAAAAACATTTTTACTACGCTGATGAGGGAAGACGAAATCAAATACCTGTTGTCGAGATGCGAAAACGGCACGCAGGATATTATTTCGACTCGGTCGAATGCTTATCGCTCACTTAATAAAAATTTTGATGATATGTCCATGAATGAGTTGATAACGTTTATCCAGGATAATCCATCTGTACTGAAACGCCCGATCATTTTATCTAAAAACAGTGTTGTCGTAGGCTTTGATGAAGAGGAGATCACTTCACTTGCGCCGGCTGAGATCCGTATGCGGTCCGAAGACCGCTGTCCTGCATCCTGCTCAAGTCTTGAGATCTGCTATAATGTACGCAGGCTTGAAAGACAGGACGAATTAGTGCTCGATTTATAACAATCGAAGCAAAAGCAGAATTGTAGCAATTCTGCTTTTTTATTTTACCCAAATTAGGCATAGTTTCCAATATAAATGTCCTGAATTCCTATCGCCGGGTCCGAAAAAGAAAGAGGAAACAGCTGGTTCATGGATCCGGAGTGCAATATTCAATCATATTTTCCGACAAAATTAAATTGTTGTGACTGAAAAATATAAATTTTTACAATTTATGTGGTATCGTTTCACATAATGTGTTATACTCCTTATGATGTAAACGGTTACAAAAAATCTATTTACAATTTTAAGGGAGGAAACGTAATGGAAAAGAAGTATGTTTACCTTTTCAACGAAGGCGATGCGAATATGCGCAATCTCCTTGGCGGAAAAGGTGCGAACCTTGCGGAAATGAGCAAATTGGGAATGCCGGTTCCGAACGGGTTCACTATCACTACGGAAGCATGCAACAAGTATTATGATGACGGCGAAGTGATCAACGACGAGATCAGAAGCCAGATCATGGATTATCTTGCGGTGCTTGAAGAGGAAACAGGAAAAAAATTCGGCGATGCTGAAAATCCGCTGCTCGTTTCGGTTCGTTCGGGTGCACGGGCCAGCATGCCTGGCATGATGGATACGATCCTGAACCTGGGCATTAACGATGTCGTTGCGGACACGATCGCGAAAAAGAGCGGCAATCCGCGTTTTGCCTATGATTCATACCGCCGTTTCATTCAGATGTTCGCGGATGTTGTCAAAGGGCTTTCGAAAAAGCGTTTCGAAGAGATCATCGACGAACTGAAGGCGGAACGGGGGATCAAGGACGACCTCGAGCTGACGGCCGACGATATGAAGGAACTTGTGAAGCGGTTCAAGGAATTTTACCGCGAAGGTCTGAACGAGGATTTCCCGACCGATCCGACAGAACAGATGATGCAGGCAATCGAGGCTGTGTTCCGTTCATGGAACAACGATCGCGCCATCTACTACCGCCGTATGAACGATATTCCTGGCGACTGGGGAACGGCTGTCAATGTACAGATGATGGTTTTCGGAAATATGGGCGAGGACTGCGGTACAGGTGTCGCGTTCACGAGAAACCCTGCGACCGGAGAAAACAAACTGTACGGAGAATTCCTGATGAACGCGCAGGGCGAAGACGTAGTAGCCGGCGTCCGCACTCCGCAGAAGATCGATCAGCTGAAAGAGGTTTCTCCTTCTGCTTACGATCAGTTCGTAGATATCTGCTCCAAGCTGGAGCATCATTATAAAAATATGCAGGACATGGAGTTTACGATCGAAAACGGCAAACTGTTCATGCTGCAGACGCGTAACGGCAAGCGTACTGCGCAGGCGGCTTTGAAGATCGCGTGCGACATGGTGGATGAAGGCCTGATCAATACGGATGAGGCGCTGATGATGGTCGAACCTCAGCAGCTTGATTCGCTTCTTCACCCGATGTTCGATGCGGACGCTCTCGCGGCAGCCGAAGTGATCACGACTGCACTTCCTGCATCGCCTGGAGCGGGTACCGGACAGATCGTATTCTCTGCAGAAGAAGCAAAAGAAGAAGCCGACAAAGGCAAGAAGGTCATTCTTGTGCGTCTGGAAACGTCTCCGGAAGATATCGAAGGTATGGCGGTATCGCAAGGTATCCTTACTGTACGCGGCGGTATGACGAGCCATGCGGCGGTCGTGGCGCGTGGTATGGGTGCGTGCTGCGTATCGGGTGCTGGCGATATCGAAATGCACGATGACGAAGGATATTTTGTTGTAAACGGCAAGAAATTCAACCGCGGCGACTGGATCTCGATCGACGGATCGACCGGTAACGTTTACGGGGAAGCGGTCAAGACCGTGCCTGCAACGATTTCCGGCGATTTCGAACGCTTCATGAAATGGGCTGACGAACGTCGTCGTCTGAAGATCCGCACGAATGCCGACACGCCACGTGATGCGGCGCAGGCGGTTGCGTTCGGGGCCGAAGGAATCGGTCTTGTTCGTACAGAGCATATGTTCTTCGAAGGCGATAAGATCAAGGCGATCCGCGAAATGATCGTTGCCAAGACTGAAGATCAGATGAAAGCGGCTCTTGCCAAGCTCGAACCGATGCAGCAGAAAGACTTTGAAGGAATTTACGAGGCAATGGGCGGACGTCCTGTCACGATCCGTTACCTGGATCCGCCTCTGCACGAATTTGTTCCTACCAATCCGGATGACATCGCTGATCTTGCGAAAGAAATGAATATTAGTCTGGATGAGCTGAACCAGGTGATTTCCAATCTGCACGAAGTCAATCCGATGATGGGGCATCGCGGTTCGCGTCTGGCGGTTTCCAATCCTGGTATTGCCCAGATGCAGACGGCTGCAGTCATCAAAGCGGCCCTGAACGTAAATAAAGCGCATCCTGACTGGAATCTGGTTCCTGAAATCATGCTGCCTCTGATCGGCGATCTGGCAGAGCTGAAATATGTCAAGAAGATCGTCACGACAACGGCAGACAAGATCCTGAATGAAGCTGGTTCGGATATGAAATATCATGTTGGTACGATGATCGAAGTTCCTCGTGCGGCCCTGCTTGCAGACGAGATCGCCAAAGATGCTGAATTCTTCTCATTCGGTACGAATGACCTGACTCAGCTGACATTCGGCTTCTCCCGTGATGATGCGGGCAAGTTCCTGCCTGAATACTACAAGGCCAAGATCTATGAATCGGATCCGTTTGCGCGTCTTGATCAGACTGGTGTAGGCAAACTGATCGAAATGGCAGCCAGCCTAGGCCGTCAGACTCGTCCTGATATCAAACTTGGTGTCTGCGGCGAGCATGGCGGAGACCCTGCTTCCATTCACTTTGTTGACAAAGTGGGCCTGAACTATGTATCCTGCTCGCCTTATCGTGTACCGATTGCACGTCTGGCAGCAGCACAGGCTACGATTGAAAACGAAAAATAATTGAACATATAATCGGATGAAGAGCTGGAGAGATCCGGCTCTTTGTTTTTTAGCCATGAAAGAATTGAACAGAATAGGAGCATTTAATGTTTGACTTTAGAAAGTTATCACTGGAAAAGAAGGTACAGTATTTTATTAAACAAAGAAAAGAAACAGAGTTTTGGGATTTCAAACAGAAACAGCCCGACAACATAAGTGATTTAACTTTAGATGAGCGCAAAAGTAGAACTACATCTGCTTGGCAAAGGATTGTTTGCTTTATATAAACCATATTTTTAACTTTTGATATAAGCTGTGCTATACTTTATATAGTTCTACTTAGCATTCAAAAGAGATGGAGTGTTCATCATGGCTTTCATTAAAGTTCAAAAACTTGTCAGAGATTCAAATAACCGCATTGTTTCCGGTTCCGCTTCTATCGTCGAATCGGTTTATGTCTCCGGAAAGAAAAATCATAGCACGCAAAGAGTACGCGAGCGTCTTGGCAAGGTCATTTCTCTGTCTGAAGATAAAAAATCGGGCGTTTTTCTTTCTCCTACCAGAGGTCTTGTCGAGTTCGATGCCGTTTCAGGTACTTTTTCTCCTGTTTCCGACACCGCTAAAGAAACGATTTATTCTGAATTGTTCCCGAAACCTCAGATCCATACGGTTTTCGGTGATGTTTTCCTGCTTCTTCGTTTTTTAGAAAAACATGGCCTGCTCTCTGTATTTCAGTCTGTTTTTCCGAAAAAAGAGGAACTTGAACGCTTTCTTGCTCACCTGCTTCACGGCATCCTTAAAGACGGATCCCATATCGGATGCGATGATTTTATAGAGAAATCCTATGCTTCTTATCTGTTCGAAGACTTGATACTGAGCACCCTCCGCTCGGATACGATCTTTTATTCGATGATGGGCAATGGCAAGGTGCGCATGGACTTCTTCAAAGCGTTTGTCCGGCTCATGCGCAGGAAAGATCCGAAGTTTGGACGAGGCTGTTATGTGGATTCGACACCGCTTCCCAATCAGATCACGAACAATCCGTTCAACGCGCTGAGCTGTCATGGAATCTCCTCTTCTCCAGTACAGACGCGTCTTGTCCTCGTCCTTGACGAGAAGACGGGGCTGCCGGTATGGTATGACATCATTCCGGGAAATCTTCTGGATCTGAGCACGATCATGAATACGATCAACGATGTCGCCGCTTCGCTCGATATCGAGATCGAATCGCTGGTGCTGGATGCAGGCTATGTGTGCAGACCGCTGATCGAAGCATTCCATATCGGAAGCGGGAAAAGGATCATCAGCCGGATGCCTGCCAGAAGAGGATACCCGTACAAAGACTTGTATTGGCAGTTCAAGGATCAGTTCAACAAAGGCAAATACCAGTTCATACGGAAGGATCACACGTACTTCGGCAGAAAGAAGAAGATCACTTTGTTTGGCAAGCACGAAGAATACGCCTATGTATATGTAGACCATAATAACGCCCTTCTTCGTTTCCGCAATTATCTGGAAGAACACGAAGAGGAGTATGTGGCGATGAAAGACAAGGACAAAGACTGGATGACCGTAAAGTACGGTTATTTCGTCCTGCTTTCCAACATCGATACGACACCGGAAGATCTGCTGTATCGCTATTTCTGCCGAACGGAGATCGAGACCGTATTCAAGACGAGCAAGGAGTATCTGGAACTGCTGCCACTGTCGAAATGGACAGATCAGACCGTAAGAGGAAAGATTCTCCATGATATTATCGATACGATCGTTCTGCTGCTGGTACGCAAAGAAATGGAAGCAGTAGGTATCTCCACAAGCCGGCTGTTCGGGAAAACACAATCCCTGATGTGTTTTAAGAATCACAATGAGGAAGCCATCGTCGAAGTGCCGAATAAGAAAGTCAAAGAGTATTACAAGCTTTTAGAAATCAGCATTCCAAACTATGTGGATCTCAAGGATGAGAAGCATAGAATACTGGGAAAAATGTAGTTCTACTTTTCTTATTATCTAAGGGTAAGTTACTATTTAGTCATCGCAGATGAAACGGATCTGCAGATACCGCAAAAAGAAGAATATTAAATTGACATCGCTTTTACAATTGATGAATTTGATTTCTTCAGTTAAGAAATTTTGAGTTATGGGAGTTTTTAATGAGTAAGTATTTTACAAAAAATTATAATGAATTGAAATATCCGATTTGTTCTGATTCTAGTCCTGGATTACGTAATGCACAAATAGGTGCGATTCACGCACTTGCATCTTTCAATGCTCTGAAAAGCAAAGATACCTCTATTATCGTTATGCCAACAGGATCAGGAAAAACAGCAGTGCTTATGATGGCACCATATGTGCTGACTAAAGAAAAAGTTTTGATAGTTACCCCTAGTAAGATGGTACGTGGACAAATCACAGAAGACTTTCAAAGTTTACGGACGTTGTGTAAAGCACAAGTATTTCCAAATACTATAAAAAAGCCGATAGTGTATGAAATGACACACAAGTATAATGATCAGATGATTTCTGTACTTAAGAAATCGGATGTTATTATCGCTACACCGAATTGTGCGCTTAGTTTAAGTGAATCATCATGGGCTCGAGAAAACATTGATCTTGTTGAGATAGATGAGGCCCACCATGTTCCAGCTACTACATGGCAACAAATTCTTATCAATTTGAAAGAGCGATGCCATGTATTATTTACTGCAACTCCTTTTAGATTAGATAGAAAAGAAATTTCAGGAGAGATAATTTTTGATTATCCATTATCTCAAGCATATGAAGATGGAATATTTGGTGAAATAAAATTTGTACCAGTTGATGAATCAGGAAACAAGGATTTAAATATCGCGAAAAAGGCAGAAGAAGTTTTACAAAATGACAGAAATGAAGGATATGATCATTATTTGATGGTTCGAACAGATTCAAAAAAGAACGCAACTATTTTGGAAACACTCTATTCAGAACATACAACTCTCCGTTTAAAAAAAATTGATAGTTCAGTTGCTCATTCAACGATAAAAAGGACTATTGAACAACTCTACAAAGGAGAGCTGGATGGAATAATTTGTGTTGATATGCTAGGAGAAGGGTATGATTTTCCCAACTTAAAAATAGCAGCAATTCATTCGCCACATAAGTCGCTTGCGAATACCTTGCAATTTATTGGCCGTTTTGCAAGAACCAATGCTGTAAATATTGGAACAGCAAAGTTTATTGCAGTAAATGATGAAGAACTTCAAATTGAAAATACAGCTCTTTATTCAAAAGATTCAGTATGGCAGGATATGATTATTGGGATGAGTGAAGGAAGAAATCAGAAAGAAATCGATGATCGAAAATATTATAAAGAATTTTTAGGAAAAGATACTACTATTTTAGATAATATTTCGCTTCAGGCTATTAAACCAAATTGCCATGATAAAATATATCAAGTATCTGACTTTGATATAAATGGTAACTTTCCTGATATTTGTAATGTGGCTAATCGTGTTTTTCGTAATAAAGAGGATAACACTGTTGTGGGAATTGGGGTAGATTATGAATCACCATTATGGGTCGGTAATGGCGAAAAAATTAATTTGTCCTATATGTTATATATCATCCATTACCAAAAAGAGACACGATTACTTCATATTTATTCGCCAAAACATTCCGAATCAATTTACGAAGAATTGGTATTATCGTTTTGTTCTTCCTATGATCAGATGCCCAAAGCACATATGCATCGTGTACTAGGCAATATGGAAGGATTTGAAATATTTAACTCTGGTTTATTAAATATGCAAAGTGAAAATGGAGAATCGTACAGAATATTAGCAGGATCTGATGTAAGTTCCGTTATTGATCCTGATACAGGTCGATTATATGCAGCAGGACATGCTTTCTGTAAAGCAACTGATAAAGAAACACAAGAGGAATCTACGATAGGTTATAGCAGTGCTTCGAAAGTGTGGAGCAGTACTTATCTTGAATTACGTGAGTATATACAGTGGCTTGATAAGATAGGAATGAAAATTATTAATCAAAATTTAAAAGTAAAAACAAATACGAATTTTGATAATCTACAGCAACCGCTAATCTTAGAAACATACCCTGATAATATTTTTTATTGTGATTATCATGGTAAGACATATAGTTCGACACCCCATATCTTATTATCCACCGGTACATTCGTGCCGCTTATAGATTGTCAAGTGAAAGTTCTCGATATAGAGAATGATAAAAAAAGTATTATCATAGGTATATCTCATGAATTGTTTGCAACCAAAGTAAGATGTTCTACATCAGGAAAATATACTTCTGTTGATGCTGCAATGTCTATTAAAAATGGCAAGAGGGTAATAACTCTTCATGATTATTTAACTGATAACCCTTTGATTTTTAAAACACTTGATGATGCTACTATTCAAGGGATAGATTATTACCCTGGAAATTATGAAGGAGATATTTTTGATAAGGATTTAATTGAAGCAATAAATTGGAAAGCTTTGGGAACAGATATTTCGTTAGAATTTAATAAAAAAGGTGATACGACCAGTAGATCTATTCAGAGTGTTCTCCAAGAGATTTTACTTGCTGACAAAAGATATAAGTATGTTGTGTATGATCATGGATCAGGTGAAATTGCGGATTTCATTACGATATATGAGGAAGAAAACAAGATGGTGGTCTCGTTGTATCATGTAAAGAAAATGTCCGGAAAGAATTACAATGCCATGATTGGAGACATTTATGAGGTATGCGGACAGGCCGTAAAATCAATCACATGGTTTTCTGTTAAAGGGAAACTACCACAAAAGATTGTGCAAAGGCATAATGGAGGAAATTGTGTACTTCTAAAAGGAAATTATAATCAGATGTTAGCTGATTTAAGAAGTTCTGATCATTTTATAAGAGGAGAAATAGTAGTTGTTCAGCCTTCAGTGAGTAAGACGTCAGATATGCCTGGAAAATACCAAGAGGTATTAGCGGCAACATCGACTTTTATAAAAAGAGCAGGTAAGGTCAATCAATTTCGAATTATGGGAAGTCCATAGATTGAGGTGGGATGATTGGAAAAAGGTATAGATTGTATGTAAAATAATAAAAAATAAACTGTATCAACCCTTTGATGGCAAGATTTTTGATAAAGATTTGACTAAGAAAATGTCAAGGGTGTATAGAACGTAAAACGTATCATTGCTGACAACTTCATAAGATCAGATGAAGCCCAGAAGATTTTGTCAGAGCTTCGTAGTTGAGGCCGTCATATAGTTATTTATATGATAGCAGTCAATCTCAATATGAAAGAAAATATCTATCAGGCAGACTTTTCTAATCAGGGAATCAAAGAAATACCGATTACTAACGAATATCCGGAGAAAATATGACTGACTACTTCGAGGTTATTGGTCAGCTCAGTTATGAATATGTTGAAGAAAAAAGAAGAATGAGCTTCCTATTCGAATCACAAAGCTGATGCCGATTCCGATGTCATGCATTGATATAGAAAAATTAAAATAAGGACGTCGGGCTTTTACCAAGGAAGAGTGGCTGGATGTTTATAGGTAATAACAACCAAAGCGTAGATATTCTTCTGAAGATATCAAGCTTGTTTGGCCCATTTCCTAAGGAGATTGGAATAGATACGGTATTCCTTGACGGATATATTGCTATTTTTTCGAGTGGGAAATTTCGATAATGAGGAAAAAAAGAGTTTTTGCCTATCTAAGTGGCAATAGAACTTGAGATTGTACCAACAGATTTGATTAGAAACTTTAATTTTATTTTTATAGTAGTGCTGAGAACACAGAGTCTAAAGCCCTTGGTGTAGAATAGAAAGTGTTATCGAAGAATAATTATGCCGAAGAAATCAGTTAGAAAAAATCGATCAATCATAACAGCCTGTGTAATGTTGTTCGGGGTGGTATTGAGCGGCTCGATCCTCCTTTTTTCAAGATCACAAGAAGAAGGAATGTATTTCCTGACTTTTGAATCGCGAAGAGCTGATAAGTATGTGGAAGAACATATTGGAGAATTTCTTGATTCGGAATCCGGTATCAACCCGATCGATCGGGATACAGTAAAGGTCGGAGCAGGAATTTACGTTGGAGATTTCGATGAAACTACTTCCTTACCGATGTTTTACTATCCTGTGTTTACTGATGAGTCCTTGTCCTACGTTTTCAGGATCTATGAAGACATAAAGGGAGAATATACAAGTGTATTTGGTATCGAAAGGGTCGATGCAATAGTTCAGCTCGCTTCGGATACGCCAAAGAATGCCGTTTTCTTCGGTCAAAATCACGGAAATCTGATTGCGATCTATTCGAATTTCGATTATGAAGTCATTGATCCTTCCGGATTCGGGGAATCCGTAAATGAAGAAGAAATAAAAGCTTTCCAGAAGCAGGAAAGAAAAACTTTAAATCCTGTGAACATTTGTACAAAGAAAATCGACTTCATTAAGTATCCGGTGGCTGAAGCGTATTATTAAAAATCGTGGCACGGGCAAGGAGAACGCGCCATGCACGGCACTTCGGAATCGGTTTCATCACCAGCCGGAACTTTTTTCTGAATTCAAGACTCAGTATGTGCAGGAACTGGTGAATAATCCCGCAGTTCCTGATTATATACTTTGTCTGTTCTCATCTGGATACAGATAATATCACAGTGCTCTATAGCGCAAAAATCATCAGGACTGCAAACAAGGCTGGAGAGATCCAGCTTTTTACATGTTTTCGTGGTACTTTACAATGTTCTATGACTCGGTTAAAATAGTTAATAACTTAACAGTTAAAATCTTAATTATAAAAGGAGGATTTATGAGTCCATCATTAGAAAGTGAATTTCTCGGATCTCTTTTCCGGTTGAAGAGCATTCTTGGCGCAGAATTCGGGAAGGATGGCATTCGTGAAGAGAAGAAAATCAGTATTCCCGAATACATATTTCTTCGCAAAATAGCGGGCAATGAGATCGGTGCAGATGACAATACCAGGCTTGCAGACGTCCGAGAGTATCTTGCTGTTTCAAAATCAGCGATTTCGCAAATGCTTGCTGCTTTAGAAAAAAAAGGATATATTTGCCGGACAACGGATCCTGAAAATCGTCGAAATGTGATCGTAACCCTGACCCCTTCAGGAAAAGAGTGTCTACATGAAATTAATGCGATCTATGAAGATCGTTTTAGTCACGTCATGCAAGGTATGGGAGAAGGGAACATGAAAGAAATGATCCGCCTGATCCATCTTATGAATGATGTATTGAGCAACAGGAACGAGAAGGAGAATTCCATATGAAAACAGCCATC
The DNA here is from genome assembly GCA_022834735.1 of Erysipelotrichaceae bacterium OPF54. Lineage (GTDB taxonomy): Bacteria > Bacillota_I > Bacilli_A > Erysipelotrichales > Erysipelotrichaceae > Dubosiella. The sequence goes on along the minus strand of BQKD01000001.1, from coordinate 1,516,006 downwards.
GTTTACTATTCCATGCATCATGGAAACACTAAAAAAATTGTTGACGCGATCAGCAAAAAAGCGGATGTCACATTGATCGATGCAGCCAAATATTCAGAATATGATCTATGCTGTTTTGATCGGATCGGATTCGCGTCAGGAATTTATTTTCAAAAGTTTAGTGAAAAAGTTATTGATTTTTTAGAACAAAATCTTCCTGATTCAAAGGAAATATTTTATCTTTACACGTATGGAATAAAGCGGAAATCCTATCTGGACGCGATCGAGGAAGCGGCGAAGAAAAAACATGCGATCGTGATCGGCGCTTTTGGCTGCAGAGGCTTTGATACGTTTGGTCCTTTCAAATGGATCGGCGGGATCGCAAAAGGCAGACCGGACCAGAAAGATGTGGAAAATGCTGTCTGCTTTTTTGAGGAAATTACGAAATGAACGAAATAATTTATAAACGTAAATCTGTGCGCAGATTTAAAAAGCATATATTCAGCCAGGACGAGATCGAAAAAATACGATCCATAATCAGCAGCGCTCAGCCTCTCTGTCCGGAATCGCCCGGTACAGTGGAAATGCAAAGCAACAAAGCGGCTTATTGTTTGGTATTCTGCGGGAAAGATCTGGTGAATATAGGTTTTATCGGCCAGCAGATCAGTCTCGGGCTCGCGCAGATAGGTATAGGTTCCTGTTGGAAAATGGGAAAGCCAGCAGGAGAAATAAAGAGCGGCGATCCATTTGCGATTTCGATGCTTTTTGGCATACCGGACGAACCGCTATTCCGAAGCCGCAGCGAATTTAAACGAAAAAAGCTGTTAGAAATTTCAGAAGGAACGGATGAACGGCTGGAAGCAGCACGCCTGGCCCCAAGCGGATTAAATGAACAGGACTGGTATTTTATTGCCGATTGCGGCAATATTCATTGCTATCGGAAAAAGCCGAATATACTGCTCTCTCCCATTAAGAATAAACTAGGTCGTATAGATATGGGGATCGCTTTATGCCATATCGCGCAGGAAAGCACAAATTTTGATTTTCAGAATCTCATCGCTCATCCAAATAAAAAAGGATATATGTATATGGGGACGGTAGTTGATCGATAAATCGGGAACGGCCGGACAAAACCAAAAAGCGTGATCGGGCAGGGAAGCGGACAGCAAAAAAAGGCGGTGATCCTACCGCCTTTTAAAAATGCTATTCGTTCTGCATCCATACGTGAGGAACACCCTCGTCCCGATCTTCGATCCCGCAAGACCTGAAGCCGAAACGCTCGTACATCTTTTCTAAACGCTTCTGCGCATGGATCAGGATCTTCGTTCCGCCAAGTTTTGTGATCTCTTTTTGAGCCTCTGAAACAAGCTGTTTCGCAAAACCTTTTCCGCGCCCGCTTTTTAATACGGCCAGACGCCCAATCGCGTAATGATCCTCTTCTTTGAAGATCCGGCATGTTCCGACCGGCACTTTGTTTTCGAACAAGACAAGATGGACCGCCCGATCATCGCTCAGGTCGAACTCGTTTTTGAAGCCTTGTTCTTCCATGAACACTTTCGTGCGGATCATGACCGCTTCTTCAGGAAGCTGGTCATACACTTTTACTTCGGCCATATCCTACTGTTCTTTGATCGTGATCGTTTCGATGACCGGCTGCTCGTCCTTGCTGATAGAACCATTGTTGTCTGTCGGTTTCGCGTCATCTGCGATCTTGTCCACGACATCCATTCCCTTGATCACTTTGCCGAATGCGGCATAGTCTCCGTCAAGGAACGGATCATCCGCGTCGCAGATGAAGAACTGGCTGCTCGCGCTGTCCTTATCGCTCGAGCGAGCCATCGAGATCACGCCGCGCTCATGCGATAAACTGTTTTCGACCCCGTTGCTGGAAAACTCGCCCTTGACCGTTTTTTCCGAACCGCCTGTACCGTCTCCGTTCGGATCGCCGCCCTGGATCATGAACCCTTTCATGATCCGGTGGAAGGTCAGATTGTCATAAAAACCTTCATTGGCCAGTTCGATAAAGTTCTCGCACGTAAGCGGCGCTTCCTTTGGATTCAGTTCCACTTCGATCGTACCGTAATCTTTGACAACGATATCCGCGATATACGTTTTGGAAAGATCCAGACTGGAGGCTTCTGTCGTCTGTTTATGCGGCAGAAAGAAAAACACAGCCCCGATCACGACAACGGCGATGACCAGTCCCCAGATCCATACATTTTTATTTTTAGAATTCATACCATTTCTTCCTTTCCTTACCGATTATAGCACAACCTTGTCCGTTTCGAAGAAATTGCCGGCAAACTAAAAGCAGACGATAAACAGAAACCGTTTTCTTTTTTGCAAAATCCTTTATAATATTACATATGGAGGATTAATTATGACATTAAGAAAGGATTTTTTATGGGGTGGCGCAGTAGCCGCTCATCAGCTCGAAGGCGGCTGGCAGGAAGGCGGAAAAGGCCTTTCCGTAGCCGACGTCATGACAGCAGGAACCCGTGACGTACCTCGCAGGATCACGGACGGATTAGTGGAAGGCGAGAATTATCCGAACCATGAAGCCATCGATTTTTATCATCACTACAAAGGGGATGTGGAACTGTTTGGCGAGATGGGATTCAAGGCATTCCGTACTTCGATCGCATGGACACGCATCTTCCCGAACGGAGACGAAGACGAACCAAATGAGGAAGGTCTGAAATTTTATGACGATCTGTTCGACGAGTGCCATAAAAACGGCATCGAACCTGTCATCACGCTTTCCCATTTCGAAATTCCATGGGGAATTGTCAAAAAGTACAATGGATTTACTGACAAGCGCGTCATCGATCTGTTCGTAAAATTCGCAAAAACATGTTTTGAACGCTACAAAGGCAAAGTAAAATACTGGATGACATTTAACGAGATCAATAACCAGACCACATGGAACAGCGCCCATCACCTCATCCAGGATTCAGGCATCCTTGTCAAAGAAGGCGACAATATGGAACAACTCATGTATCAGGCAGCCATCAACGAACTGATTGCCAGCGCAAGAGCTGTCAAGATCGCTCATGAGATCGACCCGGACATGATGGTCGGATGCATGATCGCATTCTGCCCGATCTATCCGTATTCCTGCAAACCGGAAGATATCATGAAAGCCTATAACGCCATGAATACAAGATACTGGTTCGGCGATGTTCACTGCCTCGGAAAAGTTCCGACAATGATCGAAAAGCTCTGGGAACGGGACAATATTCATATCGATCTTTCCGAAGAGGAAAAGAAAGACCTTCTCGAAGGAACAGTCGATTACGTCGGCTTCTCGTACTACATGTCTTTCGCCACAAAAGATCAGAAAGAAGATATCACGTACGACTATCACGAATGGGAAGATCTCGTAAAGAACGATTTTGTCAAAGCGAGCGAGTGGGGATGGCAGATCGATCCGGTCGGACTGCGCTACGCGCTCAACTGGCAGTGGGACCGCTGGCATAAGCCGCTCATGATCGTGGAAAACGGATTCGGCGCCGTAGACGTTGTCGAAGAAGACGGAAGCATCAACGACGATTACCGCATCGATTACTTGAGAAGCCATATCCAGGCCATGAAAGAAGCGGTCGAATACGAAGGTGTCGACCTGTTAGGCTATACGATGTGGGCGCCGATCGATATCGTATCCGCATCGACCGGAGAAATGAAAAAACGCTATGGATTCATCTATGTCGACAAGGACAATGACGGAAACGGTACATTGAACCGCTCGAAAAAGAAATCGTTCGACTGGTACAAACACGTTATCGAAACAAACGGAGAAGAACTGTAAGAACAACGAGTCCGGGAAACCGGGCTCTTCCGTTTTCAAAAGGAGAAAGAAAATGACATCAGAAACAAAATTGAAAGAAATGGGCATCGAGCTGCCCGAAAGCCCCGCACCCAAAGGAAGCTATATTGCCGTCTGCCAGACCGGAAACCTGCTCTTTTTGAGTGGCCAGCTCCCGACAAGAAACAACGAGCTCATTTATAAAGGACACGTAGGAAGCGATGTCACCTTGGAACAGGCCCAGGAAGCCGCCAAAGTGTGCATGATCAATGCGATTGCCGCCCTCAAATCCTATCTTGGAAACCTCGATCAGGTAAAGAAGATCGTCAAGCTTCAGAGCTTTGTCAACAGCGCGCCAGGATTCGTATCCCAGCACGTCGTGACAAACGGAGCCAGCGATTTTCTTGCCGAAGTGTTTGGCGAAACAGGAAAGCATGCCAGAACAGCCGTAGCCGTTCCCGAACTTCCGTTAGGTTCTCCGATCGAGATCGAAATGATCGTGGAAATTGAATGACCAAGACACGAAACAGACGACCAGAAACAGAACGATCGTCTGTTTTTTTTTGTTGACCGCCCCCCTGGAGGACAGTTTATACTTTGTGCGGAGGTGATCGATATGCTCATCAGCGAAGCAGCCAGAAAAAGCCATACAACAAAAAAAGCGATCGAATACTATGTAGAACAGCAGCTGCTCGATCTGCAGACACAAAAAAACGGATACAGACAATTTACAGAAAAGGACATCGAAAAATTAAAGAAAATTTCCGTCCTGCGCCGGTTCGGCCTGTCGGTACAGGAAATAAAACACATACTCGACGATCCGAAGCAGGAAACCATACAGCGCATCATTGAAAAAAACAAGCTCGAACAAAAAGAAAAGGAAACAAAAAACGCTCTGTTCGAACAGCTCGCAAAGACACAGGACTGGGAATCTGCCGGCAGTCAGCTCGACATCCTGGAAAAAAGAAAGACCATCCAGGAGAAACTGATCGACACGTTTCCAGGATATTATGGAAAATATATTCAGCTTCATTTCGGAAAGTATCTCAATGAACCAATCCTTTGCGAAGAACAGCAGGAAGCGTTCGAAACGATCATCGCCTTTCTTGATCAAGCCGAATTCAAGCTGTCAGACGACCTTCGAACTGTTCTGGATGAAATGACCAGCCAGTTCGATGAACAATTTGTCAATAATACATTCGAAACCATGAACCAGATCATCCAGGATCCCAAACAGTACATGAAAGACAACAAAGAAATGATCGAACAGTACCTGCAGATCAAACGATCCGAACCATTCAAACGATCCAAAGCCAGCCAGCTCCAGCAGCAGCTCATGCAGTTCAACAAGGAAAGCGGCTACGATACCCTATTCATTCCCGCCATGAAAATTTTAAGCCCGGCCTACAAGGCGTATTATGATCAGCTCGAAAAAGCGAATGAAATATTTCTGAAGACGTTCCAGATAGAAAAATGAAGCAATTCCGAAGAAGGGTACCGCTTCATTTTTTGTTAAAATAACATAGATCGTCATCTCTATTTGTACACATTTTTTCGATGCCCGATACGGATAGCGACAATAAGAAATTCATGATCTTTGATATCGCAAATGATGCGGTATGTTCCGACACGATAGCGCCACATGCCCGCTTTATCTCCCACCAAAGCTTTGCCATATATTCTTGGATCATCACAATTCATAAGATATTTTTCGATCCAGGAATAAATGATCTTTTGATTCTTTTTATCTAGCTTTGATAACTCTTTAAATGCATGTTTCGTAAATTCAAATTTATACATTAACGAATTCCCAGCATTTTTCCTACGTCTTCAAACGAATATGTAACCGGCTCTTTTTCGAATGCTTTTTTTCCATCCTGATAGGCCTGCAGATCATAAAAGTCTTCAATTTTTTCAGTAATAAGATTTCTTACATAATCTGAAACGTTTAGACCTTCAAATTCCGCTATTTCTTTTAAATCTCTTTCAGTTTTTTCGCTTAAACGTATAGATAACATATGAATTCTCCTTTTCATTCATATTGTATTACATTTGTGTGACAGTGTAAAGGTTGGGAATATGATAAAAACTGTAATAAGTATTATATTTTTCACGATTTTTTCCTTTCAAAGATATCATATTTATATTACTGAAAACTTGTAAATATAAAAAGTGTGAAGATTTGTAATCTCACACTTGTATTTTATTCCAGATTTGAATAACCCATCAGAAACTGATCGATCTCCTTGGCACATTCCAGGCCCTCATGGATCGCCCATACGACCAGCGACTGGCCTCTGCGCGCATCGCCCGCCGCAAACACCTTGTCCTCCTCGCCGCAGCGGTAATGAAGAGGAAGCGTTTTGAATGTGTTGCGTCTTGTCGTCTCCAGGCCCGTCATCTCTTTGACATAATCCTCGATCCCGACAAAACCGGCCGCAATAAGCATCAGATCGCATTCCAGCACCTGATCGCTGCCCTCGACCTTTGCCGGCCCGTTCGGCGTCATGTCGACAAGACACGTATGCACAGCCTTGAGGACACCCTCTTCCAGATCGACCGACTCCACCGTCGTTTTGTAACGCCTCGGATCATGTCCTTCGACAAACATGACCTCCTGCTGACCGTAATCCGTCTTTTTGACCTTCGGCCATTCCGGCCACGGATTGTCCTCGCCACGCGTTTCAGGCGGCTCAGGCATCATTTCCAGCTGGACAACATCCGCGCAGCCAAGCCGCACGACCGTACCGCAGCAGTCATTGCCCGTATCGCCTCCGCCGACAACGATCACCTTTTTGCCGTGCAGGTCGGGAAGGGGAACGTCAAGCATGAGCCGTTTCGTGATTTCCGAAAGAAAATCGACCGCATAGTCCACCCCTTCGATGCCCGAATCGCCTTCAAATATAGAACGCGCCTTTTTCGACCCCGTGCATAACGCAACCGCGTCAAAGTGTTCCTTCAGCTCCTCGAAGGAAATATCTTCGCCCACATTCATGTTCGTATGGAACGAAACACCTTCCTCTTTCATGAGCCGGATCCGGCGCCGGATGATCTTTTTATCCAGCTTCATGTTCGGGATACCGTACATGAGCAGACCGCCCGGCATATCCTCGCGCTCGAATACGCATACTTCATGCCCCCGCCTGTTGAGCATATCCGCCAGCGCAAGACCGGAAGGACCCGAACCGACGACCGCCACCCGCTTGCCTGAGCACACCTTCGGGACCTGAGGCGTCATCAGACCAAGCTCGAACGCTTTTTCGATAATGAATTTTTCATTGTCATGCACACACACCGCTTCGCCGTCGAACCCGTTGATACACGCTTTTTCGCACAGCGCCGGACAGACACGCCCCGTGAATTCCGGAAACGGATTGGTCTTGCGCAGCCGGTTGAGCGCATACGCAATGTTTTCGTGATAGATCTCGTCGTTCCATTCCGGGATCAGATTGTGCAGCGGACAGCCCGTCACCATCCCTTTCAGCTCGATCGCCGACTGGCAGAACGGAACACCGCAGTTCATGCAACGGGCAGCCTGCTCTTTGCGGACCGCCTCGCTCTGAGATACATACAGCTCCTTAAAATCTTTGATCCGCTCTCCGATTGGACGATGGCTGTTTTCGCATCGTCCGTATTCAAGAAATCCAGTAGGTTTTCCCATGATGTATCCTCCTTATGCATGAGCAGCTTCAAACGCTCTGAGCTGCGCTTCCTCGTGATCGAAACCAAGATCCTCAAGACGCTTGATCTCTGTCTTGATCTTTTTATAATCTCTCGGGATGATCTTTTTGAAATGCACGAGCACCTCGTCAAAATGATCCAGAAGATATTTTCCTTTCGCCGAACCTGTCATTTTCACATGCTCTTCGAGCAGCCGGCCGATCGCTTCCACATCCTGTTTGTGTTCCACGTTTTCCATATCTACCAGCTCGTCGTTCAGCCTCTTGTACAGATCGTGCTCTTCATCATAAATGTAGGCAATACCGCCCGACATACCAGCCGCCACGTTTTTGCCCGTACGGCCAAGGATCAGCACCGTACCGCCCGTCATATATTCCAGCGCGTGGTCGCCGCATCCTTCCACGACCGCCTGCGCGCCCGAATTGCGCACACAGAAACGTTCTCCCGCTTTGCCGTTGATGAACGCTTTGCCGCTCGTTGCGCCGTACAGCGCCACATTGCCAATGATCACATTCTCGTCCGCTTTGAACGCCGCATCCTTCTCGACAGAAACCGCCAGCTTGCCGCCCGACAGACCTTTGCCGAAATAATCATTGGCATCGCCCTTCAGATCGAAAGTCACACCGGCAGGAATAAAAGCGCCAAAAGACTGGCCGCCCACACCATGCAGATGCAGGACAAACGTATCCTCCGCCAGAGAGTTTTTATATTTGCGCGTCACTTCCGCGCCAAACTGCGTACCAAAAGCACGATCCAGCGACGAAATCCCGAACCGCTCCTCATGTGGCCGCGCATTCTTTTTCATATACGGTCTGAAAGCCGGGATCACATCCGTTTTATCGATCGTCTGTTCCAGCTTGAAATCGAACGGGACTTTCTTCTGTTCCTGAAGCGGAGCGCTCTCGCCGATCATCCGGGCAAGACGTTCGAGATGGTAGCTTGACTCATCGCTCTTGCGGATCTTCAGGCACTCGCTGTGTCCGACCATTTCGTCCACCGTCCTGAAACCAAGCGAAGCCATGATCTCGCGCAGCTCCTGCGCCACAAATTCCATAAAGTGGATCACATATTCCGGTTTGCCTTTAAACCGCTTCCTTAATTCCACATTCTGCGTCGCGATCCCGAAAGGACACGTATCCAGATTGCACACCCGCATCATCCGGCAGCCCATCGTTACGAGCGGCGCCGTCGCAAAACCGAACTCCTCCGCGCCAAGAAGGGCAGCAGCCGCGACATCGCGGCCCGTCATGAGCTTGCCATCCGTTTCGACAAACACCTTGTCGCGAAGATTGTTTTCGAGAAGCGCGTGATGCGTTTCGATCACGCCAAGCTCCCACGGCAGGCCCGCGTGATGGATCGAGCTTTGCGGAGCAGCCCCCGTACCGCCATCCAGGCCCGAAATCAGGATGACCTGCGCACCCGCTTTGGCCACACCGCACGCGATCGTGCCAACGCCCGATTCGGAAACAAGCTTGACCGAGATCCGCGCATCGTCATTGGCACATTTGAGATCATAGATCAGCTGGGCAAGATCCTCGATCGAATAAATATCGTGATGCGGCGGCGGGGAAATCAAAGTGACACCCGGCGTGGAGCAGCGCGTTTTCGCAATCCACGGGTAGACCTTGTTGCCAGGCAAATGGCCGCCTTCGCCAGGCTTTGCCCCCTGCGCCATCTTGATCTGGATCTCCTGAGCCGAGACCAGATACTCGCTCGTGACCCCGAAACGTCCCGAAGCGACCTGCTTGATCGCACTGTTCCGGATCGTGCCCAGACGGCTTTCGATCTCGCCGCCTTCGCCCGAATTGGACTTGCCCCCGATCGTATTCATCGCAACAGCCATGCACTCATGCGCCTCCTGCGAAATCGAGCCATAGGACATCGCCCCGGTCTTGAAGCGTCTGACGATCGAAGCGACGCTTTCCACTTCATCCAGCGATACCGGCTCCCGGTCATAGCAGAATTCCATGCACGAACGCAATGTATGCGGATGATGCTCGGCATTCAGGCGCTCGCTGTACTGCCTGAACAGATCGTAATCGCCTTGCTGGCATGCTTTCTGAAGCAGGACGATCGTTTTCGGATCATACAGATGATCCTCCTTGTTCTCGCCGCTTCTCAGTTTGTGGAAACCGATCGAATCGAGCGACGTGTCCGTACCAAGACCTAACGGATCGAACGCCTTGTCATGGTGGTAGACAATATCGTTTTCGATATCGTTGAGCGTGATGCCCCCTACACGCGAAACTGTATTCGTGAAATAGTCGCTGATCACATCCTCATGGATGCCGATCGCTTCGAAGATCTGTGCCCCCTGATACGACTGCAGCGTGGAAATTCCCATCTTGGAAGCGATCTTGACAATCCCGTTCAGGACTGCGTTGTTGTAGGAAGCCACCGCATTCGACGGCTCCTTGTCCAGGATATCGAGATCGATCATTTCCTGGATGCATTCATGCGCCAGATACGGATATACCGCGCTTGCCCCGTAGCCAAGCAGGCATGCGAAATCGTGGACCCGTTTCGGCTCGCCGCTTTCGACAATGATCGAAACGGCCGTTTTTTTCTTCGTGCGGATCAGATGCTGTTCAAGAGCCGAAACAGCAAGCAGGCTCGGAATGGCCATATGGCTTTCGTCCACGCCCCGATCCGACAGGATAAAGATATTCGCCCCGTCGCGGTATGCCCGGTCCGCCTCGACAAACAGATGATCGATCGCATCCTTGAGCGGCATCCCCCGGTAAAACAAGGTCGAAAGAATATAAGGCTGAAACCCGTCCTTATGCAGATTTTTGATCTTGTCCATGTCCTGGCAGTCCAGGATCGGATGTTCGATCTCAAGAACACGGCAGTTTTTTCCCTCATCATGAAGAAGGTTGCCGTCCGATCCGATATATACGGTCGTATCTGTCACGATTTCTTCGCGAAGCGAATCGATCGGCGGGTTGGTGACCTGCGCGAACAGCTGTTTGAAGTACTGGAACAGGGAAGGGTGCAGCTTCGAGAACGGTGCTAAAGGAATATCCGTGCCCATGCTCGCGATCGGCTCCTTGTTCGTACGAGCCATCGGCAGGATCTGTTCTTTCATATCCTCATACGTATATCCGAAAAACTTGTACAGGGAATCCCGCTGCTTCTGCGTATGCATCCTCGATTTTTTGTCCGGCGCTTTCAGATCTTTGAGATGCAGAAGATTCTGATGGAGCCATTCGCCGTACGGATGCGCATCCGCGTATTTTTTCTTGAGATCCTCATCCTTGATCAGTCCTTTTCCTGCCGTATCGATCACGAGCATCTTTCCCGGCTCGAGCCGCGATTTTTCCGCGATCCGGCTGGCCGGCACATCAAGGACCCCGACTTCCGAGGAAAGGACAAGCATGTTGTCTTTCGTGATATAGTAGCGGGCCGGACGCAGACCGTTGCGGTCCAGCTGCGCGCCTACGATATCGCCATCCGAGAACACGATCGCTGCCGGGCCGTCCCATGGCTCCATCATCGTGGCATAGTAATGATAAAAATCATATTTATCCTGTTCCATATTCGTATGTTTGTACGGTTCGGGAATCGTGATCATGAGCGCCTTGACCAGATCCATGCCGTTCATCATGAAGTATTCCAGCGTATTGTCCAGCCGGGCAGAATCCGATCCGGTCACATCCATGACCGGCAGGATTTCCTGATAAAACTGATTCGTGAACGGGGAGTTCATGCTTTCCTCGCGCGCGAGCATCCGGTTCTCGTTGCCCTGGATCGTATTGATCTCGCCGTTATGGGCAATGAGACGGTTCGGATGGGCACGGCGCCATGACGGCGTCGTGTTCGTCGAGAAGCGCGAATGCACGATCGCGATCGAGCTCTGGCAGCGTTCGTCCTGCAGATCAAAGTAGAAACGGCGCAGCTGATCGACAAGGAACATTCCTTTGTACACGATGGTCCTGGAGGAAAGCGACGCCACATATGTATCCTTGGCGCACTTTTCAAACTCACGCCGGATCACATACAGCTTCTGGTCGAAAGGCAGCCCTTTTTCGACATCGGCCGGCTTGCGCACGAACCCCTGCATCAAATACGGCATGCATTCCCTGGCTGCTTCGCCAAGCAGGTCCGGATCGCAGGGAACCTCTCTCCAGCCGATAAATTCCATTCCCTTTTTTTCGCAGATCGTTTCGAACAGCTTCATGGCCTGGGAACGTTTCAGCGTGTCCTGCGGGAAGAAAAACATGCCCACCCCATATTCGCGCTCGTTTCCCAGATCGAAAGGCAGTGTCGAGAAAAAGGCATGCGGGATCTGAAGAAGGATGCCGACACCGTCGCCCACTTTGCCGCTGGCATCTTTTCCAGCCCTGTGTTCGAGCTTTTCGACGATCTGCAGCGCCTGATCTACGACCTTGTAGCTTTTTGTGCCATCGATCTGTACGACAGCTCCGATCCCGCAGGCATCGTGTTCATTCATTGTAAACTGCATCTTGTTCCTCCTTAAACTCCGCTTTCCCCGTAGTTGGACAAATAGCGTGCAGAAGGATCGCTGACATGGCATCCTTCCCATTCCTGGTTCGGCAGCCAGAAGTCTTTGACCATTTCGCTTTGTCCGGGGTAGTATTTTTCAAATAATTCTCTGTATAGCAGGCTTTCCTTTGTATACGGTCTGGCATGATCGTATTTTCCGGAAAGCATTTCAAACTGTTCATCCGTATAATAGCTTTCGGCATATTCCTTGATCGAATCGGCCATCGAGTGGCCGACCGCGTCCGAGAAAGCCGCTTTCTCGCGCATCAGGATCGAATAGGGAAGCAGATGATCCTTCACGAACGCGTGGCGCAGCAGATATTTCCCTTTGCCGTACGTGTTCAGCTTGTACTGCGGATCGATATGCATGACATAATCGACAAATTTCAGATCGCCGAACGGCACCCGCGCTTCCATGGAATGGGAGGCAATGCAGCGATCGGCACGCAGGACATCGTACATATAGATCTCGCGTATCCGCTTTTCCGCTTCCTTCTGGAAGGCCAGGGCGTCCGGGGCAAAATCCGTATATTTGTATCCGAACATCTCATCAGAGATCTCGCCGGTGAGCAGCACGCGTATATCGCTCGTTTGATGAATGGCCCGGCAGATCAGGTACATGCCGATGCTCGCCCGGATCGTCGTGATATCGTACGTTCCTAAGGCGGCGACCACTTCCTCGAGCGAATCGAGCACATCTTTTTCCGTAATAAGGATCTCATGGTGATGGCTGCCGATATATTCAGCAACCTCTCTGGCGTATTTGAGATCGATCGCATCCTCGCTCATCCCGATCGCGAACGTTTCGATCGGCACGATCGAGCGGCTTTGCGCGATCGCGCACACAAGCGATGAATCCAGGCCGCCCGAAAGCAGATAGCCGATCTTTGCGTCCGAATCAAGACGCTTGCCGACCCCTTCGATGAGCAGATCGTGAATGTTGGTGCAGATCGTTTCGAGCGTGTCGCTGCTGTAGGAGCGCACGTCGCTCATATCCCGGTAGCATACGAACTGTCCGTTGTGATAGTAATAGCCGGGAGGAAAAGGAATGACCTTTTCAGCGATACCGATCAGGTTCCTGGCCTCGGAAGCGAAGTAAATATAGCCTTCCTTGTCGTACCCGTAAAACATCGGGCGGATCCCGATCGGATCCCTGGCCGCGATCAGGCTGTCTGTTCGGGCATCGTAGAGGATGCAGGCAAATTCGGCATCCAGCATGGCGAACATATCGGTACCGTACTGTTCATATAACGGAAGCAGGATCTCGCAGTCCGAGTCCGAGCGGAACGTATATCCCTTTTCGGTCAGTTCCTCTTTGAGGGGACGGAACCCGTATATTTCCCCGTTGCATACGACCATGGATCCATGATGGCGAAACGGCTGCATGCCTTCCTCGTTTAATCCCATGATGGCTAAGCGCTGAAATCCGAGCCATCCGCCGCCGCACGGTTCGATCCGCATCGAGTCGGGCCCGCGCATCGTCGTTTTTGCCAGAGCGGCTGCAATTCTTCGTTCACCAAATGATCGGTTGCTGGTTCCAAAAATCGTACACATACTATCTCCTCCTGAAAATTACACCGACAGCTTCCTGTCGGTGAATTGAATTATTTTAAATGATTCCGAATAAGAGCTTTCCGTAAGTCGGGAACGGCCAGTCATTCGTATCGGTAAGCATCTCGAGCGTGTCGCAAGGGGCTCTCAGAGCATCCATGGCCGGAATGATGACATCCCGGACAAAGGCGCCTGCCAGTTCGAAGTCGTCGATCGCGTGCAGCTCTTCGATCTTTGTTTCAAGATCCTTCAAAGCCAGGAACGCTTCGTCCGCAAAGGCTGCGATCGTTTCGAGCGTCTGTGTTTCATAGGCTGCCGGCATCGAAGCGGAAAGCGATTTTTTCAGCGCAGCTGTCTCGGCCAGCTTTTTCTCGAACTTCGCGACTGCTGGCAGGATCTGCTTGCTCGTCATGTCGGTCATCGTCAGCGCTTCGATATTGAGGATCTTTGTATATTCCTCCATCATGATCTCGTAGCGCGAAACGATCTCGTCTTTCATCAGGACGCCCTGGCGTTCGAACAGTTCGATATTCTGCGGAAGGATGCTGTAAGGCAGCGCATCGACTGTTGTTTTCAAATTGAGCAGGCCGCGGCGCTTCGCCTCTTCCACCCATGAATCGTCGTATCCGTTGCCGTTGAAAATGATCCGCTTGTGGTCTTTGAGCGTCTGCTGGATCAGATCGTGGAGCGCAAGCTGGAAGTTGTCGGCATTTTCCAGAACATCGGCAAATTCATCGAGAACGTCTGCGATGACCGTGTTGATCATGATGTTCGGCTGTGCGACAGAAAGCGCGCTGCCAGGCATGCGGAATTCGAATTTGTTTCCGGTGAAAGCGAACGGGGAAGTCCGGTTGCGGTCCGTGGCGTCTTTCGTGAATTTCGGCAGGACATCGGCACCGATCTCCATGCGTTCCTTGCCCTGGCCGGCATATGGCGTGTCGTTTTCGATCGCTTCGAGGATCTGTGTCAGCTCGTCGCCAAGGAAGATCGAAATGATGGCCGGAGGTGCCTCGTTTGCGCCTAAACGGTGATCGTTGCCCGCTGTGGCGACGGCAAGCCGGAGCAGATCCTGGTGTTCATCCACGGCTTTGATGATCGCCGTAAGGAACAGGAGGAACTGGGCGTTCTCATACGGGGTATCGCCTGGTTCGAGCAGGTTCATTCCCGTATCGGTCGAGATGGACCAGTTGTTGTGCTTTCCGGAACCGTTGATCCCTTCGAACGGCTTTTCATGAAGCAGCGCGACAAGGTCGTGCTTTTTGGCTGTGCGCTGGATGATTTCCATGGTCAGCTGGTTGTGATCGACGGCAATATTGGTGGTAGAGAACACAGGCGCCAGTTCATGCTGGGCAGGGGCAACCTCGTTGTGTTCTGTTTTCGCGCTGATGCCAAGCTTCCACAGTTCTTCGTTGAGATCGTTCATGAAATCCTGTACGCGGGATTTGATCGTTCCGAAATAATGGTCTTCCATTTCCTGGCTCTTTGGTGCAGGAGCGCCGAACAATGTGCGTCCGGTATAGATCAGGTCCTTGCGCTGCTCGTAATATTTTTTGTCGATCAGGAAGTATTCCTGTTCCGGGCCGAGGGTCGTCTTCACGGATTGAACGTCCTCGTTGCCGAACAGCCGCAGGATCCGCAGTGCCTGTTTGTTGATCGCGGCCATCGAGCGGAGCAGCGGTGTCTTCTTGTCCAGAGCGAATCCGGTATAGGAACAAAACGCGGTCGGGATACAAAGCACCTTTCCTTTGATAAAAGCGTAGCTTGTCGGATCCCATGCGGTATAGCCCCGGGCCTCGAATGTGGCGCGCAGACCGCCGTTCGGGAAGCTGGAAGCGTCCGGTTCGCCTTTGATGAGTTCTTTTCCGGAAAATTCCATGATCACCGTTCCGTCATCCTGCGGATTGATGAAGCTGTCATGCTTTTCGGCCGTGACGCCGGTCATTGGCTGGAACCAGTGCGTAAAGTGCGTGGCTCCTTTTTCGATCGCCCAGACTTTCATCGCGTGGGCTACAGCGTTGGCTATTTTAATATTGAGCGGCTTGCCGTCCTGAATCGTTTTTTCGAGTTCCCTGAACGTTTCTTTCGGAAGGCGTTCACGCATCGTCTGTTCGTTGAATACGTTTGTTCCGTACATTTCTGTTACCTGATCCATATTGATTCTCCTTCTTGAATAAAAAACGGCAAAAGCGGTCGTTAAAGAGCCTGATCCTTGCGGATCTCTCTTTTTACGACGCCTTTGCCGTTTGATGTCTTTATTATAGCGGGATGAAAACGTTTGTCAACAACTTTGAAAAATTTTCTGAAAGTATTTTAATTTACATTTCGTTACATTATAATGTGAAGGAATGGAGAATAATATATGAGTAGCATAGAAGATTTACTGACATTTATAGAAGAGGAGGATGTCCGTTTTATCCGGCTGGCGTTTTTTGATGTTTTCGGCATCCAGAGAAATATCTCGATCCTGCCTGACCATCTGCCTAAAGTGCTCAAACATGGGATCGAGATCGATGCCAATGCGCTTCCCGGTCTGACGTCGACCGAAAACCGCGCCCTGTATCTGAGACCGGATATTTCTTCGGCCAAGATCCTGCCGTGGCGTTCAGTGGATGGCAGCGTCATCTGCATGATCTGCGATCTGTTCGATCAGGATCAGGCGGTGCATCCTCTCGACTGCCGGCGCATGCTCAAGGACGCGATGAAAGCGTCGGCCGATCAGGATGTGTATTTTGATCTCTCGACCCAGTTTGAGTTTTATCTGTTCCTGCTTGACGAAACCGGCCGATGCACGACCAGACCGCTCGATCAGGCCGGTTATATGGATGTGGCGCCGGAGGATAAAGGAGAAAACATCCGGCGCGAGCTGTGCATGACCCTGGGACAGATGGGGCTGCAGCCGCAGGCGTCGTATCATCAGTGCGGACCGGGCCAGATGGAGATCGATTTTCATTCCTCCCTGCCGCTGCAGGCGGCGGACGAAGCGTCCATGTTCAAATGGGTCGTGCGGACGGTTTCCGAAAGCAATGGTCTGTACGCGGATTTCGGTCCTAAGCCGATCGAGGGGATGCCTGGCAACGGCATGCATATCGTGATGAAGTTCTCGTCCTCGATGGAGCAGGAGACGATCGATCATTTTCTGGCCGGCATCCTGGCACATATCAGCGAGCTGACGCTCTTTTTCAATCCGGGCGAATCGTCGTACGAGCGGCTCGGAAAACAGAAAGCGCCCGACCATGTCGGATGGTCGACCGATCATCTGCATGAGCTGATCCATATCGACCGCAGGAACAGGCGGGTCGCCGAGCTTCGGTCGCCCGATCCGATGTGCAATCCGTATCTGAGCTTTTCGCTGCTCATCTACGCCGGGCTTGACGGGGTCGAAAAGAAGCTGCCGCTCGAGGCGCCGCTCAACAATTCATGCGACGTGGGCACGATCAAAAGGCTGCCTCAATGCAAGCAGGAGGCGTTTGGCCTTGCCTATGAAAGCGAATGGGTGCGCCGCTTCGTTCCGGAAAGGATGATTACCTTATACCGGTAAGTGAACGATCTATGAAGGAGAGGAAAAAGGTTTTAATTGTTTCCGATAAAAAAGAGGATCCTTTGTTCCGGGAGCTGTTCCCGAATACATTCTACTTGCCGTATGTGTGCGTGCAGAGTATGGTAGACATAAAGCAGCGGCTCCTGAAAGAGAAATTTGATCTCATCTGGGTCCAGAAAACGCTGCCGCCGCTGGAAATACGGGATATTTCCTCGTCGTATGATATTTATACGATCCTGCTTGTCCGGGCTGCGGTATATGATCAGGTCGCGTATCAGATGCGCGATTCCAAAGTGCTCGTCTTTGTCGTTCCGTGTCCGAAAGCGACCATGCTCCAGGTCATCGCGCTGACCGAACAGTTCATGAATCAGACGGCGCTTCTGGAAGCGAAGATCGCGAAGGCGCAGAAGCGGCTGAACGATCTGAAGACGGTGGACCGATGCAAGATGGAGCTTATGGATCATTTTCACTGGAACGAGCAGAAGGCGCACCGCTATGTCGAAAAAAGCGCGATGGACAACGGCATGACCAAGGTCCAGGTGGCGGGAAGGCTTCTGGCCAAGCTGCAGCTAAGGAAAGAACAGAATATATGAAACACGAAAAAACGAATGCGATGCGATTGCTTGAGGCGAAAGGGATCCCGTATACCGAACATATGTATGAGCACGCGAAAAACGATCCGGTCGACGGGGTGCATGTGGCGCATATGCTTGGCGAACCGGTCGAGCGGGTCTACAAGACGCTTGTCGCCCAGGCGAACACGAAAGAGTATCTGGTCTTCATGATCCCGGTCGATCAGGAACTGGATTTTAAAAAATGTGCCAGAGCGGCTGGCGTGAAGAACACGGAAATGATCCATTTGAAGGATCTGACGAAGATTACCGGATACATCCGGGGAGGATGTTCTCCACTTGGCATGAAAAAGCAGTTCCGCACCTTCGCGCAGGAGGATGCCATCCTGTATGATACGATCTTCTTTTCGGGAGGAAAGATCGGTCTGCAGATCGAGGCGGATCCCAATGAGGTAGCGAAGGTCATCCCGCTTGAGTTTGCGGATCTTGTGCGTTCTGCCTGAATCTGTATGAAACCGCATGATCAAGGATCCTGCGGTTTTTTAGTGGCGTGATAGGTCGAAAAAATGGAAAACATGGAACGATGATTCGTTTTCGGTGACGCTTCCTGGTCTGAAAAAGGGAGAATCCTATGCGATCGCTTATGAGATGGTCCTGCAAAAGACAGATAATAATGAAAACAATACCCTGAAAAACTATGTCGAGATACAGACAGGATCCAGCACAGCAGGCACGTGGGGCCCGGATCTGACGTATACCTATTCGATGCTGAAAAAAGGGGCACGAAAAACGCGGACGGGACGATCACGTGGACCATCGTGGTGAACGAGGCGAAAGAAGATCTGAACGGCTGGACGCTGAAGGATGTGTTCAATGAAACGGATCTGCGGCTCGAAGCCGACATCGCGCCACCTGTCGATGGAAAAGATACGATCGAGCTTCCTTATCGATTTGAACAGGAAGATCATACGACATATACGATCACTTGTACGACAAAGGAAGAGGTGCTTCTGGGCTGGCAGCAGGCTGTCAATAAGGCGGTGCTCGAAAAGGGGGACGAAAGCATCGAGCAGGAAACGGGCGTTTATATTCCGGAATGCGAGCAGTACGATCCCTTGATCAAAGAAGGGATCGGGATCCTGGCTTCGGGAAATGATCCGATGCAGGCCCGATGGAATGTGCTGATCGATCTTTCGTACACTTCGCTTCAGCCGGGCTGGACGTATGAGGATACGTTGAGCGGCGAGGATCCGTATTTTTCGCCGGAGCAGAAAGAACAGCTGGAGAAAGCGGTCATGGATGCGTTCGGCCTGAAGGAGAGCGAGATCAATAAAAATGAGAACGGCTTCACTTCCGGCGTGATCGATCTTGTATGGAAAAAAGAATCATGGGAACCAAAGACGAAAGGTTTTGTGATCACGGGCCACACGGTTATAGAACAGGGAAAGAACATTGCTTTTTCCTACGAGTCGGGTTCGGGCGCGGACACCGCGTCCAGCCCGACAACAGAAAGAAACCGTTCGTGATCCCATGGCCACGTATCTTTTTGTGCCTTGGAATGCTTGTCATGCTCCTTTATCTTTTAATAACAAAATGGAAGGGAAGGAAGAAACGTGAAGAAGTTTGAGCTGATTTTTTTAACCTTGTTTTTCATGGACATCTTCCTTCTTCCTGTCCATGGCGCGCAGGAAGAAGGAAGTCTGACGATCCATCTTGACGATCCCGGCGCCAGGCCGCACTTTATATTTATGACAGCCAGTCCTGCACGGTAGAAGACGCGAACCAGAATGCCTGCCAGCCCGTTATTGAGTGGACAGCCGATGCATCCGGAAAGATCATTTTCGACCATCTTGCGCCCGCTTCCTATATCGTGAAGCAGACAGCGCATTCTTCCGGACAGAACGCGTTTGAAAGCCATGTCGTCATCATTCCCGGCCAGGAACCGTATGATGTGGCAGAGTATCCCAAAACAGAAAAGATCGTTCAGCCTCCGGATATTCCGTCAGCCGTCACACCAGAAGGCGACCAGCTTCCATACACCGGAACGAGCCAGTGGATCGCCCAGATCCTGGCCGCTTTCGGGATCGGCTGCATCCTGAGCGGAACGTGGATCCGAAAACACGATGAAAAACACTAGAAAAGGCACATGGCTAATTTATACCGGCATCCTGCTGATCGCGGCCGCGCTGATCGTGCAGATCGTCAGCCATCAAAACGATGCGATCAAAACCGCATGGGCAAGACAGACCGTATCCGTCATGGAATCATCCAACAAGGGCCAGCTTTCGGACACGCCCTATATGGGAGTCCTGCGGATCCCTGCGCTCGATCTGCAGCTGCCCGTATTTTCCACGTACAGCCAGCGGGCCATGGAGCAGGCACCCTGTCTGTATATGAATGATTCAGGCCATATGATCCTGTGCGCCCACAACGCCGACTGCCATTTCGGCCGTATCGACACCAGCCGCTTTCGTTACGAATATCGTGTCGTGCAGCCCGATGAAGTGGAACGCATGACCGACACATCCTACGCACTGACCCTTTTTACGTGTACGCCCTATGGACAGGCGCGCATCACGGTCCGCGCCTGCATGTGCCAAAGCAGCGAAAGGATCTAAATACATGACGAATGGTCATTTTTATGAGAAAATAGGAATATGAGTAAATCGTGCTGGTTTTTTGTTTATGCGTTCATGTTCAGCTTTCTGGCGCTCATGATGGGGGTCGCGCTCGACAGCGACGAGACCGCGCCCGCCGATATCGGGTGCACAAAATATTTTGTCGAATTTGACGGTCTTACCTATGACCAGATCCAGTATAAGGACATCGTGTCTTTAACGATGCTGAAAAACTACGATCTGATCCGGCAAGGAAAGCAGGAAGGTCTCGAATTCGATGAATACTACAACGGCCCTGCCAATTATAAAGACATCGGCAAATGTCATGCGTATATTTATCTTACCCATCCGGATTATGTCCTTTTGACAACCGGTCAGCAGAAAATCGTTTTCAATCTGCCGTCTTTGGAACAGACCGAACAGCTGTACTCGACGATCCGGCACGAAATGGAAAAGAGGAACTGAAATGTGGTTTGAATCCAGTGTTTTTTATCAAATTTATCCCCTGGGCGCCTGCGGTGCGCCCTTTGAAAATGATCATCAGCCTGCTCACCGGCTGGAACGGCTTTCTTCGTGGATCCCGGCCTTGAACGAGCTGGGGATCGACTGTATCCTGCTCAATCCGGTCTTCGAATCGATCTCCCACGGATACGATACGACCGACTACCGTCAGGTCGATACAAGACTTGGCGACAATGACGACCTCGCGCGCTTTGTCAGCCATTGTCATCAAGCCGGCATCCGCGTCATTCTCGATGGCGTGTTCAATCATGTGGGACGTGAATTCGCACCCTTTCTCGACGTGCTGAAAAACAGGGAAGCCTCGCCTTACAAAGACTGGTTCATGATCGATTTTTACGCAGACAACAATTACGGCGACCATCTGTCCTATCAGAACTGGGAAGGCAACAACAATCTGGTCAAGCTCAACCTGAACAATCCCGACGTCGTCCACTATCTTCTCGAAACCGTCAAATACTGGATCGATACGTTCGATATCGACGGATTGCGTCTTGATGTAGCGTATTGTCTGGCACCGGATTTTCTGCGCGCCCTGCACACCTACGCAAAACAGCTTTGCCCGGATTTCTTTCTGATGGGCGAAACGCTCCATGGCGACTACAATCAGTGGATGAACGAACAAATGCTCGATTCATGCACGAACTACGAATGCTACAAAGGACTGTATTCAAGCTTCAATACCCGCAATTTTTTCGAGATCCTGTATTCGTTCAACCGGCAGTTCGGCAATGAACAGTGGTGCCTGTACCGTGGCAAGCATCTGTTCAATTTTGTCGACAATCACGATGTTGAGCGGATCGCCTCCATATTAAATGTAAAAACCAATCTGCCCCTCATCTATACGATGCTCATGACCATGCCAGGGATACCCTGCATATATTACGGCAGCGAATGGGGAATGGAAGGAAAGAAAAACGCAGACGATACGGCCTTGCGTCCTGAAGTGAAAGAGCTGCAGCGCAATGAGCTGACCGATACGATCAGGAAACTGATCGATATCCACCATCAGCAAAGCGCGCTGATCGACGGCTCCTATGCCCAGGTCGCGCTCACCAATACCGCATGTATCTATGCGCGCGAAAACGAAAAGGAAGTCATCTGGACATGTATCAATCTCGATGAGCAGCCCGCCGTCCTTGGCGTGAATTATGCAGGCACGATGACCGATCTTCTTCATGAAAACGAGGATGTGCTCATCAGCAGTCAGGTCACGATCGATGCCCGGAGCGCACGCATCCTGAAGCGCGAAAAATAAGTTGCACAATTTAAGGGCAGATTTGTCTGTCCTTTTTAATTTGTTTAAACAAAACGGAAAAGCCAATAAATATAATCGAAATAATGTAGAAAATCAACAAATATGCTTGCATAATTGATTTCTATCCTGTAGATTCCTGACTTGTGAATTCAGAAGTCCGAATTCAGACTGAATAAAACAGGAGGAAATCTAACTATGAAGAATGGATCAAAATTAGGTTTTGCCGCTGCACTTGCACTCAGTTTCACCAGTTTTGTCCCGGCGATGGCCGCCGAACAGAACGTGAACAATACGACCGTTCATTCACCCATGTCGTATTATCAGGCAGCATATAAAGATGAAAATTCATTAACAGAAATTGTAGAAAAAGCATTCAATAAAGATCTGGAAGGATTCACTTTCAGGAAAAAAGGCAGCACGCTGCAGTATGTGAGCGAAGATACCATTATCGAGATCAAAGGACTCGATCTGGAAAAAGAAGGATATCAGGCCGTGAAGATGGCAATGAAAGGGGAAAGCGACAAAGCCGCATCCGGCACGCTGACAGCCAGCAATTTGCTTTCATCCGCAAAAGATATCATTTCTGTCAGGAACGCAGTCATCGAGGTGCGCGATGAACAGGCGCCAGTGATCGAAGCGCAGGACACAGTCACGACCTATGAGAATTCTCCGGTCGATCTGGAAAGTCTGATCAGCGCATCCGACAATACCGGCAAAGTAGATCTTGCGATCGATCAGGCTGTGGATTTTTCCAAGGCCGGAGAGTATACGGTTTCGATCAGCGCAAAAGACCAGGCAGGCAATACGTCCGAAAAAACGATGAACGTCATTGTCGAAAAAGATGATTTTTATGACCGGATCGCGCAGGCAGCCATCGCTCAGGTCGGCACATACCAGGACTGCACGATGCTCGTGACCAATGCGCTCAAAGCCGTAGGGATCGACTTTCACGGCTGGCCTGCCGAATATGCCCAGCTCGGTTCCTTTACGAATGATCCGGTGCCCGGAGACATCATCATCTACAGTGGACATGTTGCCCTTTATATCGGCAACGGACAGGCAGTCCATGGAGGCTGGCTTGGAAACCAGACAGTTATTTCGACGGTCGAATGCTCCAATGCGCTCGTAGGCTACGTACACGTCGCCCGCTAATACGAAAGAAGCCCGTTCGGGCTTTTTTTTGTGTGCTATAATAGTCAAAAACGAGGAGAGAGTGTATGAACGAAAATGTATTCAGAAGAAACGAACGGCTCGCCGCTACAGTGATCAAGAACCTGGAGAATCGCAATATGACCGGCTATTATGCAGCGAACAAAGAAGAAGCTGTGAAAACGGCCCTGGAGCTCATCCCGGAAGGCACGACGGTCACGATGGGCGGAGGAACGAGCATCGAAGAGATCGGATTGAAAGAGGTGCTGAAAAAAGGAAAGTATGATTTCATCGACCGCGATGCGTATGACGACAAACGGGCGGCTGCTCTGAAAGCGTACGATGCCGATGTATTCCTTGCCGGCGCGAATGCGCTAAGCCAGAATGGCGTCCTCGTCAATATAGACGGCAATTCCAACCGGGTGTCGGCCATAGCGTTCGGTCCGAGAAAAGTGATCTTTATCGTAGGAATGAACAAGGTTTGCGCCGATGTGAACGCGGCTTTGAAACGGGCGCGCAATACCGCCGCTCCGATGAATGCCCAGCGCTTCGATATCGACACGCCATGCCGTAAGACGGGCGCCTGTTTCGACTGCCTGTGCCCCGATACGATCTGCTGCCAGTTTCTGATCACGCGCTATTCAAAACATCGGGGACGCATTCACGTCATTCTCGTGAACGAAGACCTCGGGTTTTAAGGCACCAAAATAAAAAAGAGGCTTTCCGCCTCTTTTTTTCTATGCTTAAGTGATGAACAATACGCTGGGGAACCTATTAGTCATCGGTTTCCGTGCCAACCGCATTTTTAACTGCGTCGAGCATCGGACGTACGTCGATACCTACATAATCAACGAGATCAGCATTTGTAGGATGTCCGTTTTCATCGACAGTGATGGAATCCACACCATTTTCCTTGATGTAGTTTTCCAGATAGTCCACTTGATCCAGCCATTCGGTATCGATACTTGACTGCGCGTCTTTATCAGGCCCGTACAACTGATCGAGTTCTGTCACTGCGTTTCCGTCCTGGTCCACAAATTCGATCATAACGTCCGAAAGGTTTTCTCCATCTTTTACGATCGTGGCGTTGACATTTGCTCCGCCATCATACGATGAAGTTCCTTTCAATGTTTCTGCAGTTTTGTCTGTTGTGGTGTCGTCTTTTTCCGGCTCTTTCGCAGTGTCGTTTGCACATCCGGCTAATAAAACCAGGGAAAGGGCGGCGAGTGATAATTTTTTGTACATGTTCTTGGCCTCCTATAACTCTATTCTATCGTTTTCATTTTCTGTTTCAAACGGGATGCTCAAAAAGAAAACCAGCCTGAAATACAAAAAAACAGAAGGAATTCTCCTTCTGCTCATGAACGTACTTCAATTATTTCTGCGCGTTGTTGTCGTTTGCTTCGTTGACAGCTTCCATGATATCCTTCAGGTTGATCGTGCATCCGGATTTCAGGTCTTCGTCTTCAGCGTATCCGTCGCTGTCAAGTTTTACAGCATCGATACCGTTGTTGATGATGAACTGTTCGAGATATTTGACCTGCTCGTACCATTCTTTGCCGATACCGGAATCGGATTTCATACCGTAATCGTCGCCTGCTTCTTTTTTGGATTTTCCGTCTTTGTCCACTACATCGATCGAGATCGAAGTGACTTTTCCATTTTCCTCTTCAATAGTTGCTTTTGTGACATTTCCGTCCGCATCCGTTACTTCTGCATCAGACTGTGCTCCGCCGGCTTCGTCAACCGTTGTCGTGGCATTCTCGTCTTTTGTTTCTTCTTTTGTTGAGCTAGCTGAGCATCCTGCAAGAAGAACAAGCGCAAGTGCACCTAACATAAATTTCTTGTTCATGAAAATTCCTCCTCTGTTACAACTTTCATTCTAAGTTGTGTTTTCTATTTTATCAAATTAGAAGCATTAAGTCATTACTTTAGAATGCATTAAATAAAAAAATATGGCTCTCCGATCGCAGCTTGAAAAAAAACCAGGCGAATTCTGTTGCCTGGTTTCGGTCATCAAAAACTTTTGAATAAAATATCGTTGTAGTCCGGCAGCGGCCATTCGCTCTTGGAAACCTTGCTTTCGATCGTATCGGTCAAAGCGCGGATCGCGTTCATGAGCGGAAGAAGTTCATCGGCCGCATAGCGGGCCGCCGTTTTATCGTCAGCCGGGTTGTGTTCGAGCAGCTCCTCGAGCTTTTCGACATGCTGCGACACGATCTCGAGCGGGGAATTGATCTGCTTCAGGATCTTTTCCTCCATCGGCGCCACGATACCGCTCGACTTCTTCGTCTGAATGATCTGCGCCAGCTTCGCCTCATAGGCAAAGACTGCCGGCAGGATCTCCTTCTGCAGCATATAGATCATCGTCTTCGCCTCGATCACGATGACCTGATAATACGTTTTGAGCAGGATGTTTTCGCGCGCATGCAGCTCATGCGGCTGGTATACATTGTGCTTGGAGAACAGAGCCAGGTTTTTCGGATCCGTGTAGTGAACGAGCGCATCCGCCGACGTCTTGAGATCGAGAAGGCCCCGCCGCTTCGCCTCCTCTTTCCATTCCTCGCTGTATCCATTGCCCGAGAAGATGATCCGGTTGTGTTCTTTAAGCGTCCGCTTGATGATACCGATCAGCGCCTCGTTGACCATTTCTTTCGGATAGCATTCCAGCTCGCTGGCAAACTGGTCCAGTTCCTCGGCCACGATCGTATTCAGGATCGTATTCGGACACGAAATATTCAGATTGGAGCCGAGCATGCGGAACTCGAATTTGTTGCCGGTAAACGCGAACGGGGAAGTCCGGTTGCGGTCTGTCGAGTCTCTGGCGATCTGCGGCAGGGCGCTGACACCAAGCTCGAGCCGGCGGTCGCTGTGATCGACATATTCCCTCTCTTCCGAAATGGCCTGGAGTATACTGGTCAGCTCTTCGCCAAGATAGATCGATATGATGGCCGGAGGCGCCTCGTCCGCGCCAAGACGGTGATCGTTTCCGGCACTGGCGACCGACAGGCGGAGCAGATCCTGATACTCGTCCACCCCTTTGATGATCGCAGCCAGGATCGTCAGGAAACGGATGTTGTCCTGCGGGGAATCGCCTGGCTCGAGCAGGTTCTCGCCATCATCCGTAGAGATCGACCAGTTGTCGTGCTTTCCGGAACCATTGATCCCTTCAAACGGCTTTTCGTGCAGGAGGCAGACGAGTCCGTGATGGCTGGCACAGCGCTGCAGCACTTCCATGGTCAGCTGGTTCTGATCGTTGGCAATATTGACCGATGTGAACACCGGTGCCAGCTCGAACTGGCACGGCGCCACTTCCTTGTGTTCCGTTTTGGCAAATACGCCAAGCTTCCAGAGCTCCTCGTCCACTTCTTCCATATACGCTTTGACACGCTCGTCGATATTTCCGAAATAGTGATCATCGAGTTCCTGGCCTTTGACAGGCGAGTCGCCAAACAGCGTACGGCCGGTAACGATCAGATCCAGACGCTGTTTGTACATTTTTTCATCGATCAGGAAATACTCCTGTTCCGGTCCGACAGTGACCGTGATCTTTTTCGTATCGTATCCCATCAGATGGAGCAGACGCACGGCCGAAGCGTTCAGGGCGTCGATCGACCGCAGCAGCGGCGTCTTCTTGTCGAGGGCGCTGCCGTCATACGAACAGAACAATGTCGGAATATACAAGGTCCTGTCCTTGACAAACGCATAGCTGGTCGGGTCCCAGGCCGTATAACCTCGCGCTTCAAAGGTCGCCCGCAGGCCACCGCTCGGAAAGCTGGAAGCGTCCGGTTCGCCTTTGATCAGTTCCTTGCCGCGAAAATCCGAGATCACCGTATCCGGACCGGACGGGTTGATAAATGCGTCATGTTTTTCGGCAGTAATACCTGTCATTGGCTGGAACCAGTGGGTATAGTGGGTCGCCCCCTTATCCATAGCCCAGTCCTTCATGGCATTCGCAACGACATCGGCAATGTCCGAAGGAAGCTCATCGCCGTCTTCCATGACCTTGACCATTGTTTTATAAACGGAATGAGGAAGATACTTTTCCATTTCGTGCTTGCTGAAAATATTACATCCGAAATAGTTGTCAACGATTTTCATTCTCTTTCTCCTTTTTCAATCATTTCTTTTTCATTGTAACATAAATCATGCCATATGAAATCGCAGACTTTGGCCAGGAAAAGAAAAGATGGACAGTGTTTTGTCCATCTGCATCGTCATGCTTCTTCTGTTTTTTCTTTTTTATAGGCGATCGCGCTTTCGATCAGTCCGAGAAACAGCGGATGAGGCCGGTTCGGACGGGATTTGAATTCCGGATGATACTGGACGCCGACGTAATACGGATGGTCGGCAAACTCGATCGCTTCGACAAGCTGTTTGTCCGGGCTCGTTCCGGTAATGAGCATTCCGTTGTGCTCGAATTCGGCCCGGTAGAAGTTGTTGAATTCATAGCGGTGGCGATGACGTTCCTCGATCAGATCCTTCTTATAATATTTGTTCAGCAAGGAATTCGGACGGATCGCGCAAGGGTAGGCGCCAAGGCGCATCGTTCCGCCTTTGCGGATCGAGTCATTCTGATCCTCCATAAAATCGATGATCGTATGCTGGCTGTTCGGATCGAATTCATAGCTGTTGGCATCGTCATAGCCGAGCACGCCGCGTGCAAACGCGATGGCCGCGATCTGCATGCCAAGACAGATCCCAAGATACGGGATCCTGTGCGTTCTGGCGTAATTGGCGACCTCGATCATTCCTTCGATCCCGCGTCCGCCAAAGCCGCCCGGGACGATGATGCCATCCACATCCCTGAACAGCTCGTCAAGCTTCGACGGGTCCAGCGTTTCCGAATCGATCCAGTCGATATCCACTTTTGCATGGTTCTCGAAACCGGCATGGGTCACGGCTTCGGAAACGGACAGATACGCGTCATGCAGCTGCACGTATTTACCGACCAGCGCGATGCGCACATGATCTTTGGCGGTCCTGATATTGTCGACCATCCGGCGCCATTCGTTCAGATCCGGCTTTCTTTCTTCCAGTCCGAGCTTGCGGCATACCAGGTCGGCAACGTTCTGCTCCTCGAACATGAGCGGCACTTCGTAAAGCGATTCCAGGGTCGTGTTCTCAATGACACAATCCTTTTCGACATTGCAGAAGAGGGAAATTTTGTCCAGCACATTGTTCGGGATCTTTTCGTCGCAGCGGGCCACGATCATATCCGGATTGATCCCGTGGGACTGCAGTTCCTTGACCGAATGCTGGGTCGGCTTGGATTTATACTCGTTGCTGCCCGAAAGATAGGGGATATAGGTCACGTGCATGAACAGGCAGTTGTTCCTTCCGACGATCAGCGGTACCTGACGGATGGATTCCAGGAAAGGAAGGCTTTCCATATCGCCGGTCGTTCCGCCGATCTCGGTAATGACCACGTCGGCCTGGGCGTGCCGGCCGGCCTGGATGATAAAGCTGCGGATCTCGTCGGTAATGTGCGGGATGACCTGTACGGTTTCGCCAAGGTATTTGCCGTCGCGTTCTTTGTTGATGACATTCCAGTACACCTTTCCCGTCGTCAGATTGGAGTAGGTATGCAGGTTCTCGTCAATGAAGCGTTCGTAATGTCCCAGATCGAGATCGGCTTCCAGACCGTCGTCGGTCACGAACACTTCGCCGTGCTGGAACGGCGACATCGTCCCCGGGTCCACATTGATATACGGATCGAGCTTCTGCGAAGTGACCTTGTATCCGCGTGCTTTCAGCAATCGTCCTAACGATGCGGCGCTGATGCCTTTTCCAAGTCCGGAAACGACTCCGCCGGTAACAAAAATATATTTGGTATCGCTCATAAGGGCCTCCTGTATTTATAACGACCTAATTTTTACACTCGACATTGTCTTTGTCAAAACATATTCTTTCATTTTTCAAAAATTTACATTTTTGTTGCAAACGAAATCAATTTCCTGCAAAATATGATAAAATTATACATAAACCAATCACGATTTGAGGGAATTTTATGCTGAAGATCAATAAACAATCAAAAGAAAAAGAAAATCTGTGCCGCCGGATCATACTGTTTGGCGCCGCTGTCGCCATGTTCGCCCTGTATTTCGAAAAAATACTGTGGATTCTTGGACTGATATTCAACATCTGCATGCCGTTTCTGCTTGGCGGCGGTCTTGCCTTTATATTCAATATCATCGCCAACAATATCGTGCGCATCTACCGCTCGCTCACAAAGAAGAAGGAGAACCGGATCGTCCGCTTTCTGGCCAATATCGGGTCGATCGCTTTTGTGGCCGCTCTGCTCGCTGTCTTCCTGATCGGGATCGTTCCACGCGCCGGCGCAAGCATTCAGACCATTGTCCAGGTGATGCCCAGGACCCTTGCCAATATATACCACTGGGCTTATTATGCTTCGAAACCGGTTCCTTTCATTCATTCGTGGCTGAAGACCCTGAACGCGGATCCGGGCAATATTTCGGCGATGATCGAAAATGTGACATCCTGGATCGTTTCCGGAAATGTGCAGGATGTCGTCGGTTCCGTATATTCGGTCGTGACCAACACGTTTTCGATCCTGTTTTCGGTGATCATCGCGGTCATGTTCGCGATCATCGTGCTTTTCAACAAAAAAACGGTAGTGAAAGAGGCGGATCTGCTCATGCAGGCTTATTTGTCGAAAACGCACTACAAAAAATCGGCTCATGTGATCGAGCTCATAAAAAACACTTTTACGAGCTATATCAGCGGCTCCTGCACAGAATGCCTTATTCTGGGAACGCTGGTCGCGTTCTTCGCGAGCGTTTTCGGCTTTCCGTTTGCGTTTCTTGACGGGATCCTTGTGGCGATCGGTGCCCTGATCCCGATGTTCGGCGCTCTTTGCGCTGCCATCCTGGCCGCGCTTTTCACGGCGATCGAAAACCCGATGCAGGGCGTCTATTTTATGATCATGTTCTTGTGCATTCAGCAGGTGGAGGGCAATTTTATTTATCCTCACGTGATGGGGCGTTCGGTCGGCCTGCCTCCGATCTATGTCATGATCGCGGTAACGCTGGGAGCCAGTCTTGCCGGCGTTCTGGGAATGATCATTTTTATTCCTATCCTGTCGTGTGTTCACCAGCTGGTTTCGGAAAACGCGAAGACCAGGATCACGCGCAAGAACAAGCTGGAAGAAGAATATGAGGATTCTTGAGAGAGTTTACGTCTGGAAAGGAATTATGTATGATAAGGCTGGTGATGTGAATGATACATGTAAGCGATATATTAAATGCGCAGAAATGTGGGCGCTATGCATGGAACTGCAGAAATGTTAAACGCAGACAGGAAAAGTTTTATCATTTGAATGAATCATTTTCTTCTTTATGGAGCCGGTTCCTGCATATGGAAGACAGCGCGTGCGGACATGTCAACGAGACGAACGCGCAGACGGCGCAGCTGCTTGAAGACAATGAGTCGGTCCGCTTTGCCCGTTTCGAATACAAGGGCCTGCGCACCCGCATCCAGGCCATCCAAAAGACAGAGGACGGTCTGATCCTTTTCTATCCGTATCTGAGCGCGGCGCCCAGGGAAAGCGAGATCGATCATATCAAGATCGATACGGAGATCATAAAACGGCTCGGGTATGCGGTACAGGATATTTACTGTGTATATCTCAACAAGGAATATGTGCGCAGGGACAGTCTGGATATCGACAGGCTGTTCCTGAAAAGCGGGCATCTGTTCAACCGGCGAGGCAAGCCTTGCCAGAAGACGATCATGGAAATGGTGGATGAGATCGAGATCGATCTCGACGATCTGATCGAGAAAACGAATAGCATTCTTTCCTCGCCTGCTATGGCGCCGGAACGGACAAAAGCGTGCACCGCAGGCAGGAAATGCATATATTATGAAGACTGTTTTGATGACGCCGGTCTGCCTGACGATTCGACCCTGTTCCTTACGACTTCCAAAAACAAGCTGGAAGCGTACAATGCGGGGGCAGAACACATCAAGGACATGGATCCTGATCTTTTCGAAGGTACTCCTCTGCAGTACGCGCAGTATATGGCAAGCCGAAAAGAAAGGCCGTTCTGCGATTATTTCGCGCTGAGCGCATGGAACGAGCAGATCGAATTTCCGATTTCCTATCTGGATTTTGAGTGGGATACGTTTCCGATCCCTCCGTATGACGAAATGAAGCCGTTCGATGTACTGTGTTTTCAGTATTCTCTGCATGTCGAGCAGAAGGACGGGACCTTGAGCCATATGGATTTTTTCTCGACCGGGGACTGCCGGAAGCATTTCGTGGAGTCTGTGCTGGATAATATCCCGAAGACGGGGACGGTGCTCGTATACAATATGGAAGGGGCCGAAAAGCTGCGTCTGCAGCAGCTTGGCCAGCAGTTTCCTGAATACGCGGACCGGCTGGAACAGATCTGCAGCCGGATGATCGATCTTTCCAGGCCGTTCGAGCACGGGGTCTACTACAACAGCGCGATGCGCGGCCATTACTCGCTGAAAAATCTGCTTCCGGTCTTTTCGCAGGATTATACCTATAAGGATCTCGAGATCAGCGACGGCATGAATGCGGTGTTCGCGTACCGCAATTATGATCATGCCGATGCACAGCAGCAGCAGATCATCCAGCATGCGATCCGTGTTTACTGTATGATGGATACATATGCCGAATATGTCGTTTATCATGGATTGCTGGATCATATGCGGCAATTGGAAAAGGAGATGTTTTGATGCCTAATATTATTACTCATTCGCTGTTCGCACAGGACATGCTCAATCGATTCGCAGACAGGAAATGGCTGCAGGATCGCGCACATTTATTTACGGTCGGAAGCAACGGCCCGGACTATCTGTTCTTTTCCGGACTGGATGCCAGAGGCTTTTTCAGGGACTCAAAGCTGAGAAGGTATGGCGGAAAGCTTCACAGTGGTCATGTCAACGATTTCTATGCCAGCGCTCTGCAGTCGATCCGCAGCGAAAAGGACGATGCGATCAAAGCGGATATGATGGCATATGTATGCGGTCATTTATGCCACTGGGCGCTTGATTCGACCGTTCACCCATACGTATATTACCGGACCGGAAAAGGGACGAAACAGAACAGCTGGAATCATCACCGGATGGAGTCTGTGCTCGATTCGATCGTGCTGAAGGTGAAGCGCGGGGAAACGATCAGGGATTTCAATACGCCGGCGATCGCGAACTGCTCGCTTGACGAAGCAAGAGCTGTCGCAAGAATCTACGTGCCGGCGATCGAGACGATCTTCAATGAGCGCATCGCTCCGCATCTGATCAAGGATTCCCTGGACAGCTGGCATTTTATTCAAAAAGCCGAATATGATCCGGGCGGAAAGAAGCTGGCTTCCCTGAAAGGGATCGAATCCGTGATCCGGGCCAGAAATCTCGCTTCCGGACTGATCGTTCCCAACGAACCGAAAGACGATCATGATGTGTGCAACCTGATGCACAAGAAGTGGGTGCATCCGGCAGATGAAACCATTGTGTCGACCGAATCCTTTTTCGACCTGTACGATGAAGCGCTCATCAAAGCTGAAACGGCCATGCGGCTGTTTGTAGCTGCCGTCAAGGATCCTGAAGAGGAAAAGGATTTTCTGCATTTCATCGGCAACAGGACGTACAATGAAGGCCTTCCGGAAGACCTGCCGATGGTCAACTTCGATGTGTGCGATTTTACAGACAAATAGAAAAATGAAAGAGCGCGTCCTGCGTTCTTTTTCAAAGGAGAGAAAATGAACGAAAGAGAAGTGGTACAGAACACAAAAGAAGTGCATACGTTTCGGTCGCTGTTCGAGGACCTGAAAGAGCTCGGGATCGAAAAGGACGATATCGTGCTTGTCCATGCTTCTTTATCCCGTCTTGGATGGATCGCTGGCGGACAGGAAACAATTGTGCAGGCGCTCAAAGAATGCGCGGGAACGATCATTATGCCAAGCCAGACCGGAGCCAATTCGGAACCGTCCTGCTGGCAGGATCCGCCGGTCCCTTCAAGCTGGTGGCCGATCATCCGCGCTTCCATGCCGCCATTCTGCCGGACATCGCCGACACGGTCCATGGGAAAAGTCGTGGATCAGTTTCTGATGGATCCAGAAGTGATCCGGTCCGGTCATCCGCAGGTTTCCTTTGCGGGATGGGGCCCGATGGCCGAATCGATCCTGAAAGATCATTCGCTTGCGTGCGGTCTGGGGAGCGGATCGCCGCTCCAGAAGCTGTATGATCTGGATGCCAAGGTGCTTTTGCTCGGGATCGGTTATGAAAGGTGCACATGTCTGCACCTGAGCGAATCGAAGCTTGCCGGCGTGCCCTGTTATATGCAGGGGGCGGCCATGCTCGTGGATGGAAAGCGTGTATGGAAGACTTTCGAGGAAATCATGTATGACGATTCGGATTTTGGCCGGATCGGTGCTGATTACGAGCGCGCAGGAATGCCTGTCTCAAAGAACCGGCTGGGCCGGCTCCTTCCGCTTCGGGCGTTATGCGATTTTGGAAAAGAATGGATGGAGATGTATAGATGAAAAAAAGCTGAACAGCGGAGCGAGGATCCCTGTTCAGCTTTTCTGTTCGATCATTGGCATACAAATTGTCATAAGCTTGTGAAAAATATTGTATAGACCAATGTAAAAGTTTTCAGTATAATATGTAAATATAAATGGAGAGGTGACTTTGATGTATAAAATTTTAGAAAAAGAAGTACTCAATCCGACAGTCACGAAAATGGTCATCGATGCCCCGCATGCAGCCAAACATGCAAAAGCAGGGCAGTTCATCATTTTACGTGTCCATGAGGATGGAGAAAGGATTCCGCTGACCATTGCTGACAGCGATCCAAAAAAAGGAACGGTCACGATCATTTTCCAGATCGTGGGAAAGACGACCATGCTGCTGAATGCGCTCGAGGAAGGGGACGAGCTCGTCGATTTTGCGGGCCCGTTAGGCCAGCCAAGCGAGATCGAAGGAGAAAAGGTCTGCGTGATCGGCGGAGGAGTCGGCTGCGCGATCGCGTATCCTACGGCAAAAGCGTTTTTCAGGGCGGGCAGCGATGTCACGACCATTGCCGGTTTCCGCAGCAAGGATCTTGTGATCCTCGAAGATGAATTCAAGGAAGTTTCGGATCATTATTATTTAATGTCCGATGACGGAAGCGCCGGAGAAAAAGGGCTTGTGACCAACAAGCTCGAAGAGCTGATCGAAAGCGGACAGAAGTTCGATAAGGTCATTGCGATCGGTCCGGTCATCATGATGAAGTTCGTCTGCCAGACCACGAAAAAATACAATATTCCGACGATCGTTTCTATGAATCCGATTATGATCGACGGGACAGGAATGTGCGGCGGCTGCCGTTTGAAAGTCGGAAATGAAATGAAATTCGCTTGTGTCGACGGTCCGGATTTTGACGGTCATCTTGTAGACTTCGATGAAGCGATGAGCCGCAACCGTGCCTATGGCGATTTTGAACAACATGAACGCGACGAAGCGTGCCGTTTATTCCGGAAGGAGGAACAATAATGCCGAACATGTCTCCAAAAAAGGCGCCAATGCCGACCCAGGATCCGGAAGCAAGGATCACGAATTTTGAAGAAGTGGCGATGGGCTATACGCCGCAGATGGCTGTAGAGGAAGCGGAGCGCTGTCTTCACTGCAAGCATAAGCCATGTGTCCAGGGATGTCCGGTCAATGTCAACATTCCCGATTTTATCGAAAAGGTAAAAGAAGGCGATTTCGAGGAAGCCTACCGGATCATCAGCCTCACGTCCTCTCTGCCAGCTGTATGCGGCCGTGTTTGTCCGCAGGAAAGCCAGTGCGAAAAATACTGCGTCCGCGGCATCAAGACCGAACCGGTCGCGATCGGCCGTCTCGAGCGGTTCGTGGCCGACACGCATCGCACAGAGCACGATGTCCCGCTTGAAAAACCGGAAACCAACGGGCATAAGGTGGCGGTCGTAGGAGCCGGTCCGGCCGGGCTGACGGCTGCCGGCGATCTGGCGAAAATGGGATATGAAGTGACGATCTTCGAAGCTCTTCATGTTGCCGGCGGCGTGCTGATGTACGGTATTCCAGAATTCCGTCTGCCTAAAGAAATCGTTCAGGCCGAGATCCGGCATCTCAAGGAACTGGGCGTAGATATCGTAACGAATTTTGTGGTCGGACGAAGTGACACGATCGACTCTTTGATCGAGGACGGGTATGAAGCGATCTTTATCGGCTCGGGAGCCGGCCTGCCGAACTTTATGGGCATGCCGGGAGAAAACCTGAAAGGTGTATATTCGGCCAATGAGTTTTTGACCCGTATCAATTTGATGAAAGCCTACAAGGAAGGTTCGCATACACCGATCCAGCATCCGGAAAAGACGGTCGTTGTCGGCGGCGGCAACGTG
This sequence comes from Erysipelotrichaceae bacterium OPF54, assembly GCA_022834735.1. Taxonomy (GTDB): domain Bacteria; phylum Bacillota_I; class Bacilli_A; order Erysipelotrichales; family Erysipelotrichaceae; genus Dubosiella. The sequence continues at coordinate 1,480,444 of BQKD01000001.1, read as the reverse complement.
GCCATGGATGCGGCCCGCTGCGCGCGCCGTCTCGGATCCGAAGTGCATATCGTATACCGTCGTTCCCTGGAGGAACTGCCTGCCCGCAAGGAAGAAGTGGAACATGCGATGGAGGAAGGCATCATTTTCGATCTGCTGTGCAATCCGGTACAGGTGCTTGGAAATAAAGATGGCTGGGTCGAAAAAGTGGAATGTGTCCGGATGGAGCTTGGAGAGCCGGACGCGTCCGGAAGAAGACGTCCGGTCGAGATCAAGGACAGCAATTTCCTGATCGACGCGGACTGCATGATCATGGCGATCGGAACTTCGCCGAACCCTCTGATCCGTCATACGACAAAAGGTCTTGAAGTAAACCGTAAGGGCTGCCTGATCGTTGATGAGACCGAGCAGACTTCCCGCGAGGGAATTTATGCCGGCGGCGATGCGGTGACTGGCGCGGCGACAGTGATCAGCGCCATGGGGGCCGGCAAAAAGGGTGCCGCATCGATCGATGCCTATATCAAAGGAAAAGAATAGCCGAAAATCAAAAAATCTGAGCAATTGCATTTGTAAGGGTTTACATTTGGCGCATCACGCGCTATTATAAAGACGGATAAAAGCTAAGACAAGGCTCAATCTTAGCTTCTCGCATACATACATCCTTCCTTAAGTATGTGAGTATATTATTCATATCGATTCCTTTCGATACGGAAAGAAAGCACTGCGGTGCTTTTTTTCTTTTCAAAAGGATAGGGCGGCAGCCCAGATCAAGGTTGACAAAAACAAGGAAGAACATTAAATTGTATAGTAGAAAAAAAGGAGAAGTAATAATGATCCCTGACTTTAGAAGTTTTCCTTAAAAAAGTAGTGTACTAAAGAAATAGCGGCTGAAATTCATTGCTGATTCCAGTCGCTTTATTTTTGTCTGTGTCTAGAAATTCTTCTCTATCATGTTTGTTATATCTTTTTCGGATAAATAGTAATTATTGACTCTCACTTTGTATCTGTTTTCCAAATAATCTGTCAGCGGGGTTCTGGCCATCGTATTGATTGCCTGCCTTTTCGTGACTGGCAGTACCCTGAACTCCCGGATGAACTCGTAGATTTCTTCCGTGCAGAATTTGTTATCCAATACTTTGAATTGAAACAGCCGTTCCAGCAGCACAGTAAGGTAGCAGATCAGAAAATGTCCTTTGATGCAGTTTTCCTTCTGCAGGAATACCGGACGGGCATCGAGCTGTGTCTTGACGGAGCGGAAAGATTCCTCGATCCGCCATAAACGGTGATAGGTATCGTAGATTTCCATTTCGTCCATAGCGATTTCGGATGTGACAATCATATTGTACCCGGCACAATCGAGATCCTTCTGGACTTTCTTTTCATTGATCCTGCCGACCACTTTGTCAGAAATTTCGTTGCCTTCTTTGTCGGCTGCTGTAAATGTAACATATTTTGCCGAATCGCCATATTCGCTCTTCTTGGCCTGGCTCAGGCAGCAGCCTCTTGCTTTATCCACTTCTTTCTGGATCTCCGCTTTTTGTTTTCTGGCCAGGGCCGGATTATAAGTGACGGTCCTTTTTTCGTTACTTTTAAACTTTATTTTCCGCCCATTTGTATCCGTATATTCATACCAGAATTCATCGACACCGCTCTTTATCTTGAAACGGAGCTTTTGACTGTCGTTTCCTTTTCCATAGATGTCGGCAAATCCTCTGTCAGAGAGGGCCCATTCCCGTTCTTTTTCAGAAAGCGATTTTATCGATTTGGAAAAGATATAGCCGTCTCCGCTGGAAAGGGCGTGATAGATGTTCTGGGCACAGTTCAATCCTTTGTCGGCAATGCGGATCGTACGGCCGGTGATGTTCTGCTGGCGTTTGAGGTCGTCGAGGACTTCCCGAAATACCGGTTTTTCCGACTGATTGCCAGGATAGAGGCGCATGGCGATGGGAATGCAGTTTCTGTCGAGCAGCAGTCCCATGCCGACAATAGGGTCTGTCCGATGTTCTTTCGACGGCCCTTTCCGTCTGAGGTCATCCATGCGGTCGATTTCGAAATAGAAATTGGTGCAGTCGAAAAATGTAGAAGAAGTATCCAGTTCATAATATTCGTTTGTCTGACGGGTGAATATTTCTATGATCTTCTCATAATACTTTCCAAAAAATTCGACACAGGCCAGGACCTGGTCATAGGAATAAGAACTGCCATCCCATAGACAAGGGATGACATCTTCTGCGGTTTTGAGTTTGGAACAGGGAGCCACGGCCCTTGCACATATGAGGTCGAGAAGGCAGCCGATCATAGGAAACTGGAAATTGCGGGTGATAAGGAGCGGCTGGATCTGTTCGGAGACCTCAAGCTTTCTGAAGAGTGCGGCAAGAGGAAAATAGCCGAGATAGCGCAGAGCCGGGCGTTCAGAGATGAGTCTGCGTTTTTCTTCATTTTTCCTGAAGCGGTATTCATCATTCAGATTTTTGACATACTCGGAGTAAAAAGTTATAGGATCGGGAATGCCGGAATCGATGAGATCGGAGACATAGCCGGGAGAAATGACAGATTTGTTCTTTGGCTTGCCGGATTCTGGGTCGCGATAGGAGAAGAGGACCTGGAGATAGATGCCACGTTTTTTATTATGTTTTCGGAGGAAGTAGGCCATAGGGAAGCTCCATTTCTAGTACACTACATACACTACTATTATAAACCGAACAGAAAAAATTAAAAGAAATTTCGAAAAAATATTTCCTTTAAATAAAGGAGATTTCTAAAATATCTATTAACTTTTCAAGCAATTTTCCACTAATTGTAGTGTACAACTTCTAAAGACGGGTTTTTTCTTTTCAAAAGGATAGGGCGGCAGCCCAGATCAAGGTTGACAAAAACAAGGAAGAACATTAAATTGTATAGTAGAAAAAAAGGAGAAGTAATAATGATCAGCTCAAATGATTTAAAACCAGGTCAGACGATCCATGTCGACGGAGACATTTATGTCGTTCTGGATATTTCACAAAATAAGACAGCCCGTTCTGCCATGGTCGTAAAAGCGAAGGTCCGCAATCTTCGTACAGGAAGCAACGTCGAGCTTTCATGGGGCGGAGGCGAAAAAGTGGAACCGGCCATGATCGAAAAGCGCGAAATGCAGTACTTGTATGAAGATGGCGAATCGATGGTTTTCATGGACAACGAAACGTACGAGCAGGTAGAGATCCCTACATCGCGTCTTGAATGGGAACGCAAGTTCATCAAGGAAAACGACAATGTGAATATCACAAGCTACGAAGGGGAGATCATTGGTGTTTCTCTTCCGGACAAGGTTACGCTTCAGATCACAGAATGCGAACCGGCTGTTAAAGGGGATACCGCTACAAACGCTATGAAAAACGCAACGCTCGAAACCGGTCTGCAGGTAAAAGTTCCTTTATTTATCGCGGAAGGCGAAAATATCGTGATCAATACGAGCGACGGAAAATATTCCGGACGTGCAAAGTAGAAATCGATAAAACAGGCATAGTTCGCTATGTCTTTTTTTGTTGAATGTTCCATCGAAGGTTTTAATTTTAGGCCTGATTCATGTATAATGTATTAGATTACTTAAGGGAGGTCATCATGGCTCAATTATCAAGAACCAAAAAATACCAAGAATTCAGAGATAAATTAGATGAAGAAACGACAGCCGCTCAAAGCGAACCTGTCAAACCACGTCTGTCCCGTGTAGAAAATCACCGTCTTTCTCATGCCAACAAACCGCTGCACAGTCATGAAGCAGGACGCGCAAGCACCAATACGAAAACCGATTATCAGACGAGTCCGGTCATGGACGAACTGCTAGGGGAAGTCAAACAGTACAACATCGATAACGGAACGCGGATCACAGATGATACGCAGATCAATATCCTGCGCCAGCTCGATACACCGCTCGAAGCGAAAAAACGGACCCAGCACTTTCTTCCGATGGAAGATGACGATGAGGAGGAAAGCGGCACCACGATGGAGCTGCCCCGTTCGCTCAGCGAAGATTCGGCTCTTGCCTCGCTCATGCCGAGCGGCCAGAAACTGACACGTATCAATCCTGTGGCGGTCAAGGAAACGGAAATTTCGGCAGAAGAAGTCGACAGGATGATCGAGGAAGCGAAAAAGGAAGAGGTCCGCGAAGTGGAAAAGATCGTTCTTTCGAGCAGCGATATCCGCGCGGACGAAAAAGCGGATACCGATCAGCTGAATGTTCTCATGACCAATCAGATCGAAGAAGAAACGGTCGAACTGCCTAAGCCGAAGAAAAAGAAGAAAAAGAAAAAAGCGCAGCCCCGCAAAGAGGAAAAGGCGAGAAAGCCAGCCCGGATCGAAGAGGAAGAGATCGAGATGCCGAGCGCGAAAATGAGGATGCGTGCAGAAGATTTCGACAATGACATTTCCGAGAAAAAATCGAAGAAATCCGGCATGGTGCTCAACATCATTCTTGTCATCCTGATCGTGGTGCTGATCGCATCGATTGTCATGACGGTACATCTTCTTGGAGGACTGGCTGGATAATGCATAGGATCAATGTGGCGGTAGACGGCCCGAGCGGAGTCGGAAAAAGCTCGATCTGTACCCGTATTGCCGATCATTACGGAATGATCCATCTCGATACGGGCGCAATGTATCGCTGTGTCGCTCTGTCCATCAAAAGACAGGATATCGCTCTGGATGATCTGAAAGCGATCGAAAAGCTGTGCGACACGATAGATATCGAATTTGATAACGGCAAGGTCCTTCTGAACAAAGAAGATGTGACCAAGGCCATCAAGATGAACGATATTTCCAATTTTACTTCCAAAATTGCGGCATTGCCGGTCGTTCGCGAAAAAATGGTGGCCCTTCAGCAGAAGGTCACCAAAGGAAAGAATTTCATTGTAGACGGCCGCGATATCGGCACGACCGTGCTTCCGGACGCGGAAGTCAAGATTTATTTGAGCGCGAGCCCGAAAGCAAGAGCGCAAAGACGCTATAATGAGTATATGGAAAAGGGAATCGAGAGCGATTACGAAATTATTTATCAGGATATCGTTGCTCGGGACTATCAGGATTCGCATCGTGCCGTTTCGCCGTTGAGAAAAGCGGAGGATGCGATCGAAATCGATACGTCGGACATGACGATCGATGAAGTTGAAGAAGCTGTAGAAGATATCATTGATAAGGCTCTCTAGGAAAGGAGCAGACATGATACGTGGAACTGTTGCCCTCGTCGGACGTCCGAATGTAGGCAAATCAACAATATTCAATTCTCTGATCGGAGAAAGAAAAAGTATCGTCGAAGATACGCCGGGCGTAACGCGCGACCGGATCTATGGCGAGGTCGAATGGCTCACCCAGGAATACCGCATCATCGATACGGGAGGGATCCAGGTGGAGAACCAGCCGTTTTCGGAAGAAATCAATATGCAGGTGGATGTGGCGATCGAGGAAGCGGATGTGATCGTTATGATCGCTTCGGCACAGGAAGGTGTCATGAGCGATGATATCGCGATCGCGCGCAAACTGCAGAAATCGAAAAAGCCGGTCATCCTTGCCGTCAACAAAGCGGACAATGAATCGCTGCTCATGAATATATATGAATTTTATGAGCTTGGTCTCGGGGATCCGATGCCTGTCAGCGGAACGCACAGGCTCGGTCTTGGCGATCTGCTTGACGAGGTCGTAAAAGACATGCCTGAAAAGGAGATCCCGGCTTATGAAGGGATCACTTCCTTCTGCGTGATCGGCCGTCCGAATGTCGGAAAAAGCTCGCTGGTCAATTCCATCCTGAAAGAGGAACGTTCGATCGTTTCGAATATTGAAGGAACGACCAGGGATGCGGTCGATACGGCGTTCAAGTTCGACGGGCGGGAATACCGCATCATCGATACGGCAGGAATCCGCAAACGCGGAAAGATTTACGAAAATATTGAAAAGTACTCTATTTTGCGGGCACAGAGCGCGATCGAGCGATCCAATGTGGCTTTGTTCCTGATCGATGGAGAACTCGGGATCCGGGAACAGGACAAGCATGTGGCCGGTCTGGCGCACGAAGCTGGCAAAGGAGTCATCATCGTATACAATAAATGGGATGCGGTCGAAAAAGACGAGAAAACGATGAACCGGATCACGAAGGAGATCCGTGAGCAGTTCAAGTATCTCGATTATGCGCCGATCGCTTTCGTTTCGGCAAAGACCGGAGCCAAAGTACACAACCTGATCCCTCTGATCGATCAGGTCCATGACGCATGTTCCATGCGTATTCCGACCAATGTGCTCAACGATGTCGTGCTGGACGCGCAGATGATGAATCCGCCAAAACCGCATAACGGAAGACAGCTGAAGATCTATTATTCTTCGCAGGTGAGTGTCGAGCCGCCTACATTTGTTCTGTTCGTAAACGATCCGGAACTCTTTCATTTCTCATATAAGCGTTATATTGAAAACAAGCTGCGGGAGGCGTTCGGGTTTATCGGAACACCGATCCATATCATTGCCCGCAAAAAATCATAGATAGGAGCATTGTCCATGAAAACGGTTGTGATTGGCAGCGGAAGCTGGGGTACTGCGTTGGCGCAGGTGCTTGCTGACAACGGTCATGAAGTCATTGAATACGGGATCAACCCGGAAGAAGTCAATGATATCAATGAGAACCATGAAAATTCAAAGTATTTTGGAAATACAAAACTAAATCCCGAATTAAAAGCGACGACAGACATCTCTGTCGTAAAGGATGCGGATGTGGTGCTGCTGGCCGTACCAACATTTGCGATCGAATCGATCTGCGAGGAAATCGATCCTCTGCTGACAAAAAAAGCGATCATCGTCAACGTGGCGAAAGGATTCAATCCGAAAACGAACGAGCGGCTTTCCGATGTGATCCGCCGCTGCATTTCCAGGGATCATTTATCGAGTGTCGTATCCCTGATCGGACCAAGCCACGCGGAAGAGGTCGTCGTTCGCCAGCTGACCAGCATTGATGCCATCTCGCTTGACGACGAAGATGCGAAAACGATCCAGAAGCTGTTTTCGAACAGCTACCTTCGAATTTACACCGGAAATGACGAGGTGGGCAGCGAGCTGGGGGCTGCCATAAAAAATGTGATGGCCATCGCTTCAGGGATCCTGGGCGGTCTTGGCTATGGAGACAATACGCGGGCGGCGCTGATTACGCGCGGACTGCAGGAAATGATCCGTTACGGAACATTCTTCGGGGGTAAGGAGGAAACATTTATCGGATTGACGGGGATCGGCGATCTGATCGTTACTTGCACAAGTCCTCATTCCCGGAATTTTCAGGCTGGATACCAGATCGGCAAGGAAAATACGGTAGAAAATTTCTTTAAAAACAACAAGAAGACAGTAGAGGGGATTCGTACTGCACAGATCGTACATGATGTCGCGAAGGAAAAAGGAATCGATATGCCGATCTGCGAAGAAGTATTCGAAATTTTATATTCCGGCAAAGAACCAAAAGATTGTGCAAAAGATTTAATGATTCGAAAATTAAAGGCGGAATTTTAATGAGCAAATATGTTAATAAAGTTTCATTGTCGATCGTTCTTTCAGAAGAATACGGCATGAAGAAAAAAGATGCGATCAAGATCATTGACCGTATTTTTGATGAGATGAGTGATGCGCTGGTCAATGACGGCCAGGTCGATATCACCGGGTTCGGAAAGTTTGTGATCTTTGACCGCAAAGCGCGGATGGGGATCAATCCGGTTTCGAAAGAAGCCATGGAGATCCCGGCTTCCAAGCTTCCGAAATTTCGTCCTTCGACCACGCTGAAGGCGAAATGCAATAAAGATAAAGAAGTATGCAGAGATTAGTCGCTTTTCGCCTAATCTCTTTTTAGAAAGGAAGGGAAGCATATGAAAAAAATATTTGTTTTGCTGGTTTGTATCGGGATGGTGGCCGGATTGTGTGTGGGAGGTTTCATGATGTTTGCACAAACAGCCTCCAATGAAAAGAACAGCGAGAGCCGCACAGATCCTTCGCCAAAGTATTCTACGCGCGAAAGCGTCTATGCCGATGCCAATCCGGATCTGGACGAAAAGGAAATAAGAAAGCGGGTGGCTCTCGATCTGGACAAAGCGCCTTATGTCAATGCCAGCGAGGTTTCCGATCCGAATGATCCGGCTGTGCTCGTGAATGCATACCACACGATTTCCGACAGCTATGAACCGGAGGATCTGGATGTGATCTCTGTCGAAGAAGATGGAATGATCGCTTTAAGAAAAGAGGCGGCGGATGCGTATCGTCAGCTGGAAGAGGCGGCCAGGGCAGATAATGTCGATCTTCATATCGCGAACGGGTATCTTCCGGCAGACGCTGTCCATTCGACATACGAGCAGCTTGTGAAGGAAAATGGCGAGAGTGTCGCCAATCAGGTATTTGCGGACGCGCCATATTCCGATTACAGGACCGGACTGGGTGCGGACATTTATATCGGTTCTGCGGAAAACAGGCAGAATATTGCCCAGGATCCAGGGTATGCGTGGCTGGTCGATCACCTGTATGAATACGGATATATCATCCGGTACGAGCAGGACAAGAGCGTTTATACGCTCATGGGTACGCAGCCGTGGCATATCCGCTATGTCGGCAAAGAGGCGGCAAAAGCGATGCATGACGACAGTCTTTGCCTTGAAGAATACAGCATAAGATAGTTGTTCTTTCAAAAAGAATCACATTTTTAAAGGTCAAATGTTATTTCGCTTTTGTATTTTGCACTTTTTGTTCTATAATAGAACCATAAAGCAAAAGAAAGTTGAGAAATATGGGAATTAACAATTTGACCGAGAAGTTAGTGGGGGGAAATCACTATGAATGGAGAACAATTGTTGATTCAATTTACAAAGGAGAATTTTAAAAAGAAAATTTATAAAATCGCGGATAACGTGTACTATTTTGTCGGATACGGCAACAGCAACGCAACGGCCGTGATCGGAAAATCTTCGGTGATAATGATCGATACGCTGGATTGTGATAAATATGCACAGGCTTTGAAAGACGATCTTGAACAAATTACGAATAAACCGGTGCGTACGATAATTTACACGCACAGATGCCCTGATCATATCAGTGGTGCGGGCGTATTTTCAGATACTGTCCATGAAGTGATCGCTTTCGCAAATGCGAGAGAAGATCTGAAATATTATGAACGTCTTGAAGATGTGATCAACATGAGGAAAATTTTCGCAAGGGGGTACGGCTTGTCCGATGAGGATGCGATCACTCATGGTCTTGGGCCTCGCGAAGGCTTTATCAAAGCAGGTGCCGAAAGGGTGCCGCTCGAGCCGACAACCGTATACTCGGGAAAATCGGTAGAAAGAGAAATTGACGGAATTTTGTTCAGGCTCATCAGTATGCCTGGAGAAACAAAAGATTCGATTTCTGTCCTGCTGCCTGAACCGAACATTCTTGCGGTAGGAGATAACTTTTATAACGTATTTCCGAATATGTATAGCGTGAGGGGATCATCTTATCGCGATGTGGCAAACTGGATCGATATCCTGGATGAAATCATGGCTCTGGACGCAGACACCGTTCTTCCGGGCCATACGTGGCCGCTGATCGGCAAGGAAGAGGTTCGCTCTTCGCTGCAGAATTTCCGGGATGCCCTGGAATACGTGCTTTTTGAAACGCTGGACTGTATGAATCAGGGAATGTCCTTGAACGAGACGGCAGAAGCTGTAAAGCTTCCTGAGCGCTTTAAAACGGAATCCCTGGGTGAATACTTCTCTTTGGTGGAATGGGCCGTAAAATCGATCTATACGGGCTATCTGGGGTGGTTCGACGGAACAGCCGCCAATCTGATCCCGATACCGGAAAGCGAATACACCAAGGAAATGCTTGATCTGATCGGAGAAAACAAACTGAAAAAAAGGATCAAAAAAGCAATCGACGAGGAAAATTACCAGCTGGCGATCCAGCTCAATGTTTTCCTGAAAGATCCGCAGCTGGAAAAAGAAGCTTTAAAAGGGCGCGCATCCCAGATGATCAACGCCAATGCCAGACACTATTATTTATCAAGAGCAAAAGAACTATGATGATCAGGTGCTTATATAGGCACCTTTTTTTTGGCTAACGATCGAAGGGAAAGTTCAATATTTGCGCGTTACGAAAAAATTTGCAGCTAAAGAATCGAAAAAAACCGATGCACCAAAAATGCACCAGATCTGATATTTTTAAAATATGAATATTTAATAGATATATTATGAATTATGGTGTGGAGGAGAACAATGTATTCAGATATAATATGAAATATAAATTACTTCGCATAATATATATTATGTATTTTTATGTGGATTTTTTTGCATGATGAGCGTTTTGTCCTATATTGTGTTCTGGATCGTTCATTGATCTGTATTTCTGTTCAATCTGCAGATTCTGAATATTCTCTGTTTCTTTGATCAGAGATTTCCGACTGTACGGGATCGTTTTATACGGAAATCATCCGATCATCGAAAATGCTTTTTTTCAATTTGTATTTTTCATCAAAATCTATTGAATGATCCGTATTTTCGGCTTTCATTATTGTTCACACAATTGTATTCGAACGATGAACAAAAAAAGAAACCTTGCGGTTTCATTCATGGCTGAGCTGCTGCCCGTCACAAGACTCGAAAGCATCCATTCCCTTCATGAGCTGGAACAGTTCTTCCACATCGTTTTTTTTCAGATCCGGATATAGGGTCATATAATCGGTAATATCGGAAAATGTTACAAAGTAACGCACGCCATCTTCTGTTTTTTCAAAATCGGCCACGCCATCCGTGTTATTGAACATTTCCTTGAGCGCATTGAGATTGCTCTCGATCATCTGGGCACTGTAGTTCCCTTTAAGATCCTGCGAAATGACCAGGCTGCTGATCGACTGTCCGTTTTCCGTATTGATCGTATAGGTCGTTGTCACGTCGTTCTGCACGACATCGCAGGCATGGGCGGCATGCTGCTGGCTTGCTGCCTTGCGGGCTGCAGGCTCTTCCGAAGCGTTTGCCACGCTGGCACATCCGCTAAGCAGCAGACATAATCCAAAAAGAATATATTGAAAGCAGGTTTTCATGTCTTTCTCCTTTATACAAACCAATTTTACGGAATCGAGCAGCCGGGCGCAAACGACGTACTCAAAAAGAGTTCCTGCAGGAACTCTCTCGTTTTAGTATTTGATATTGATCGTTTGCGAATAGCCAAGCGCCGCCGAATTGAGATCGATCTGGATCGCTTTCGGATTATAGTTCGAAAAATCAGGAACCGCGTGTTCGAAAGTAAAACTGATCCTGCATGTGACCGCTTGTTCCGGCGTCAAATAGAAACACTGGTAGCCGGTCGCTTTGCCAGGAATGTCTTCCGTGGCCGGCGCCATATCGTTCGTCTTGAAATCGGTTTTCCGAATGTCTTCCAGGCTCATTTTGGAAAAATCGCCACGGTCTTTGTAGTCGTTCAGATCTATTCCCTTCAACGTAGCCACCGGCGTGATATACGGAACGACCAGACGGCTCTTTGTTTTATTGGTATAAGTGATCAATAAATTTTTGACGACCGAGCTGCCGTTTTCAAAGCCGTACGTTACATCTGAGGCATCGACATCGAACTTGAACGCGCTGTCTTCATACAGCGTGAACTTTTCCTCATTGGAATAATGGACACTTTTATCATCGATTTTCCGGATCTTCACCTTGTCGAACGACAGGAACTCTTTGTTTTTTGGAAAATAGATCCCCATGTTTTTCTGATTGTTGTTCGGATAGCCGACATATCCGTAAACAAATGTCGAATCCCCTGCCGGAACAGCCTGCATATTCGTCGCCTGATCGCGGTCGATCGCATGGACATCCTGATTGCTTTCGTCGGTCACATTGTAGGAAAGCTCGCTCATGCTGTAGGAACTGCCGCTGTTATTGGTCAAAGTGGCCAGAAAATAATAATATACTGTATTCGTGGTATTGTTGCGTACCTGGAGCACATCGAGCAGCTCGAAATCGATATTCTCCTTGATCTGAACTTTTGCACTGCCGCCTGAACAGCCTGCCAGCGCAATCGCCAGGCAGAAGCAGCAGATCATAGATAAAATTTTCTTCATTTCTAATCACCATTATAAATTTTATCAGAAATCAGAGCGCTCTCCAAACAAAAAAGCGATTCCCCAAAAAACTTTCCGCCAATTCTTTTGAAAGCGATTTCATTCTTTCGAAAACTCTTTTATAATGAGAACAAGGAAGAAAAAGGAGATCGTATTGATCATGAAAACACTGAATTCGCGTTATCAATTTATCAATGTATCCTATTTTGCGATGATGGCCGCCATGCTCGCATTTGCCTCCAATTATCTGCTCGATCTAGGATACACCAATTCTCAGATTGGCATCATTCTTGCCCTTTATTCGATTGTCTCGCTGTTCCTGCAGCCCGTCTGCGCTTCTTTTTCGGACAATCATCCCGACATTCCGCTGCAGCGGTTTATCCAGGCCCTCCTGGCATTCATAATGGTCGGCTCGCTGATCATGTTTGTTTCCGGAAAGATCTGGGGCCGCAACCTTCTCTTATCCGTCATGACCGTTCTGATCTTTGCCTGCATGATGAGCGGATCGCCTCTGATCAATACGCTCGCATTCATCTATGAAAAATACAACATCCGGATCAATTACGGGATGGCTCGCGGGCTCGGATCAGCCACATATGCAGTCATCAGCATGGTTCTCGGCTATGTGGTCGACGCTCTGGGCGCCGGCATCCTGCCGATCACTTATATCCTGTTTGCCGCGCTCAGCTGCTTTGCGGTGCAGACCTATCGTCTGAAACTGTCGAACAAAAGAAAAAGACAGGAAGAACAATTCGAAAAGGAAGAAAAGAATTCCAATATTTCCTTTTTTCAGTTTCTGACAAAATATAAGATGCTAACGATCGTTTTGACCGGCTATATGCTCGTATACACGACCCATGCCATCATCAACAACTTTTATATCCAGGTCATCCAGAATGTCGGGGGAACCAGCTCGAATATGGGAATTGCCGTATTTATCGCCGCCCTCGTCGAACTGCCAGCCATGTTCGGTTTCGAAAAACTCATCAAACGTTTCCGGATCGAAACCTTGATGAAAGTATCCCTGGTCATGTATGCCCTCAAGCATATCGTTACTTTTTTCGCCACGAATGTGTGGGGCATTTATATCGCCTCCTTTCTGCAGATCGGAGCCTATGCTGTCTTTACGCCAGCCAGCGTGTATTTTGTCAACCAGATTGTATCGAAGACCGACGTGCTCATGGGCCAGACCGTCAACATGATGTTCATCACGATGGCAGGCGTTCTCGGATCGCTGCTCGGAGGGATCCTGATGGATGTATTCAGCGTGCATATCGTGCTCGGGATCGGGATTGTGCTTACGCTTGCCGGAACCCTCCTGTGCTTTGCCGGAATGGCACGCCGCAAGGAAGAACAGCCGCTCGTTCTAGACGAGGAATTGTGATCAGCATATCAGCAGGGCCGGAGCATTCCGGCCTTCTGCACAAAAAAAGCCGGAAAGTTCCGGCATCATTCATTCAATGATCCTGATCGCCTGGATCGAAACGCACTTTGGACCGCCCTGGGCAATAAAAGACGGAGAAAGAGGCATGATAATGATCTTTGCTCCCGGGAATCTCTGTTCAAAATACGCATGTGCTTTCTGGGCATCTTCCATATTATTTGCATGCGAAATAAAAATGTAATATCCGTCCGAAACCCCGTCGCGCTCCATCTGGTCCGCCATTTTCATAAATGCTTTTTTCATGGTCCTGCATAGCGCAAAATTCACCAGATGGGATCCTTCCTCGTTTTTCTTCAGCTTTCTCATCATGACAGGGATCAGTTTCAAAAGGCCCCCCATTCCAGCCTCGAAACCGGAAACCCGGCCGCCCCGTTTGAGAAAAGAGAAATCCTGAGGGATCAGGAAAGAGATTTCCGTCGCGATTGATCGGGAGAGCATATCCAGGATCTCATCTTTCGATTTTTGCGACTGCGCCATCTTGAGCGCCATATCGACCAGAGCACGCATCGGACCAGCCAGAGTATTGGAATCTACGACCGTGACCCGTTCCGGATGGTCGCACTCCTCTTTTGCCATCAGAGCAGACTGATAGGCGCCTGATAATCCGCTCGCAATCGTTATATCGATCACTTCGTCCCCTTTTCCCGTAATTTCATTGTATAGATCGATCCGTTCCCCCACACTAGGCAGCGATGTGGATGGCACCTTTTTCTGATCGATCATCTGCAGCAGTTCCGTGCTCGTGATGTTTTCCATATCTTTATAGCTTTTATGGTCAACAATAACCTGCAGCGGGATCGTATACAATCCTTTTTCCTTTGCCTGTACCTGCGTGTACAGTGTTGCTGAATCAGAGATGATTTGAATCATTCCGTTTACCTCGTTTCTTTGTTTAAAGTAATTATACAACCCAAAGAATTCATGAGCAATGTTCGTACTATGTTTTCCTTTTGCACACCATCCTCTTCATATAAAAAAGCTCATCGAGACCAATGAGCTTAAATCGTATTTCATTTTTCAAGTTTGGAAAGGATCGCCTCTCTTGCCTTGTTCTCCCATACGTCATCCAGCTTTCTCAGATCCGTATATTTAAAATCCGGATCGTCTTTCTGGAGCGATCTGGCGATCACGAAGTCAGCCACTTCAGGATTTTTCGGCAGCAGAGGACCATGAAGATAGGTTCCAAGGATCCGCCCGTCGTAAAATCCTTCATAACCGGCATCAAAACTGTTGCCGCAGCCTTTGATGACCTTTCCAAGAGGCTCGTCCACATTGACGGTCTGACCGCCATGATTCTCGAACCCGACGATCTTTGTTTCCAGACCATCGAGATTCGCCTCGATCACCACATTACCGATGCATCGCGCCCCTTCCCTGCCCGTATCTGTATGATAATCATAAAAACCGAGCCCGGGAATTTTTGAATGGTCGGCCGCCTCATAGTAACGGCCGAAAAGCTGATAGCCGCCGCAGATCAGAAGCACGAAGGTCCCGGAAGCCATGGCCTGCCGGATGTTCTCCTTGCGCGAAAGCAGATCCGGAATGATAGACATCTGTTCCTTGTCCGCTCCTCCTCCCAGAAAGATCAGACTGTAAGCCGAAAGATCCGCCTCCTGACCAATTCCGATCGTATCAAGGACAAATTCGATGCCCCGGTCCTCGCACCGTTTTCTGAGAACCATCATGTTTCCCGTATCTCCGTACAGGTCCATGATATCGTGATACATCCATGCCACCCTCATTTGTCTAGCCATAATTTTTCACCTGCTTTTCGATCACGCTGCGTGCCGGCAGCAAAGCCGTATAGGTCGCGATCACATAAATATCGTCTTTATCGCGGACCGCTTCATTGAACGCCTCCTCGATCGTATCCTTCTGTTCAAGAATTCCTTTATACCCGCCGTAATACAGGCGAAGCGCCATATCGAAACCGCGCTTTCCTGTCGTAATGATGCGGGTCGTCGCCTCATTCATGAGTTTTTCGAAATGCGTATCGTAGATCCAGCTCACATCTGTTCCATCCTGGTCGTTGTCGTTGAGCACGATCACGATCGTTTTCTTGTTCCGGTCTTCCTCGATGACCTTCATGACCTCGTTGGCGCCGGTCGGATTCTTTACAAGATTCAGGATCACATTGCGCCCGTCCAGCGAGAACTTTTCGTTGCGGCCTTTCGGCTGCGGCGCATTCGCAAACACCTCTTTCACATGTCTTGTATCGATATTGTACAGGTCAGCGACCGCAAGAACAGCCGCGCAATTGTACATCGAATACATTCCGTCATACGGATCTTTGAATTTTTCGCCATGCAGCGTAAACGTATGATCCTTCAGATCGATGTTTTTTAATTCGACATTCAGGATCGGAGTGCGGAAATGGCATTCCGGGCAGCAGAACGAACCAATATGAGAATACTGGTAATAGGAATACACGAGACGGTGTCCGCATCGCGGGCAGAACTTACCTTCGCTTGCTTCATTCGTTTTTTCGACACTGTATTTATTCTTTGCCAGGCCGAAATAAACGATATGGGCTTTCGGCGCTTTCAGGGAAAGCCGCACGACATTTGGATCATTTCCGTTCAGGACAAGAGTCTGACGGTATCCTGGCAGCACGTTTTCGATACTGTCGATCAGCTGCTCCATTTCTCTGGCACGGTCAAGCTGATCTCTGAAGAAGTTGTTCACGACCAGTGTGCTGACCGGCAGATTCGGCAGGATATGTTTGATATTGAGCTCGTCCACCTCGAGAACGATCGCATCCGCATTCACCTTCCCGGACATGTCCGTATGGGTGAGCAGCGTCGTCACGATCCCTTCGCGAAGATTATCGCCTTTGCGGTTGGAAATCACATGATATCCGGCAGCCTCGAACATGCTGGTGATCATATTGGCCGTGCTCGTCTTTCCGTTCGTTCCGGTCACAAGGATGACGGGAGCATGGATTTTCAGTTTTTTCAGGATCTGCGGATCCAGCTTCAGCCCGATCTGGCCAGGCATGCTTCCTCCGCGTCCGAGCCTGCGAAGAATGGCAGCGCTCGATTTGGTTGCTAAAATAGATAAAAAGCGCATGATTCGCTCCTTTCACCCAAACATTATACCTTAAGCATACAAATTTTGCTTGCCCAGTTTCTTTTATCTTGTGTTTTAAGCTTTGCACCTGTGCATGAAGCCGGTCTGCAGCAGCGATCCAGCCGCCAAAAACAGCCCAATCACGGAATTCGCACCATTTTTAGTAGAACCAGTCAATAATTCAGGTATAATAAGAAAGGATAAAATGGAGGATGAAAATGAAACAACTGGATATGATTTATGAAGGTAAAGCAAAAAAAGTATTTGCGACAGACGATCCGAATGTCGTTATCGTCGACTACAAGGACGATGCCACCGCATTCAACGGATTGAAAAAAGGAACGATCGTCGGAAAGGGAGCGATCAATAACCGGATGACCAACTTTCTCATGAAAAAGCTGGAAGAACAAGGCGTTCCTACGCATCTGGTCGAAGAAATCGATGACCGCAGAACGTATGTAAAAAAAGTAGATATCGTGCCTCTGGAAGTTATCATCCGCAACAAAGCTGCCGGATCGTTTTCTAAACGGCTTGGAATTCCGGAAGGAACAGAGCTGAAATGCTCGACCCTTGAATTTTCCTACAAGGATGACGATCTGGGCGATCCGCTCATCAACTCATATATGGCAAAAGCCATCGGCGCCGCAACGCAGGAAGATATCGACACGATCACGAAATACGCTTTCCAGGTCAATGATTATCTGAAAGAGTTCTTCAAGGAAATCGGGATCGAACTGATCGATTTCAAGCTCGAGTTCGGAAAAACAGCAGACGGAACGATCGTTCTGGCAGACGAGATCAGCCCGGACACATGCCGTTACTGGGACATCGAAACCGGCGAGCATTTAGATAAGGACCGCTTCCGCCGCGACCTGGGCGATCCGGAAGGAGCCTACAAAGAAGTATTCAAACGTCTAGGATTTGGTGAGTAAAATGGCAGATACATCAATCTACCAGTCGCCTCTTTCCCAGCGTTACGCTTCGAAAGAGATGAAGGAGATCTTCTCCAACGACAAAAAATTCCGTACATGGCGCCGTCTGTGGATCGCTCTGGCCCAGGCCGAACAGGAACTCGGGCTCGACATCACAGACGAGCAGATCGACGAACTGATCGCTCACAAAGACGATATCAACTATGAGGTGGCGCAGGAACGGGAAAAGATCGTCCGTCACGATGTCATGTCCCATGTATATGCCTACGGACAGCAGTGTCCCGGCGCGAAAGGGATCATCCATCTTGGCGCCACAAGCTGTTACGTCGGCGACAATACCGACCTGATCGTGATGCATGAAGCGCTCGAACTGGTCAAAAAGAAAATCGTCAATGTACTGGCCGAACTGAAAAAGTTCGCGCTCGAATACAAGGATATGCCATGTCTGGCATTCACTCATTTTCAGCCTGCCCAGCCGACCACGGTCGGTAAAAGAGCGGCTCTCTGGGCCCACGATCTGATGATGGACTATGAAGAGATCGAATATCTGCTCGAACACAAGAAGCTGCTCGGTCAGAAAGGAACGACCGGAACACAGGCAAGCTTTATGGAACTGTTCAGCGGAGATACGGACAAGGTCAAGGAAATCGACCGCATTATCTGCGAAAAACTAGGGTATGACGCCTATTTCCCGGTTTCCGGACAGACCTATTCCCGCAAATACGACACCCGTGTCCTTCATGCGCTTGCCGGCATTGCCCAGAGCGCTCATAAATTCAGCAACGACATTCGTCTGCTGCAGCATATGAAAGAGATCGAGGAACCGTTCGAAAAAGGACAGATCGGCTCTTCTGCCATGGCGTACAAACGCAATCCGATGCGCTCGGAACGAATGGCTTCGCTGGCCAATTATGTGATCTGCGATACCTTGAACCCGGCCCTGACAGCCAGCACGCAATGGTTCGAACGGACGCTCGATGATTCAGCCAACAAGCGTATCAGCGTTCCGGAAGCGTTCCTGGCAACAGACGGTATTCTTGATCTGTATCTGAACATTACAGACGGACTTGTCGTTTATCCGAAAGTGATCGAGGCCGACCTGCTGCGCGAACTGCCGTTCATGGCCACCGAAAACATCATGATGGATGCGGTCAAGGCGGGCGGCGACCGGCAGGAACTTCATGAAGCCATCCGTGTGCATTCCATGGAAGCCGGGCGTCACGTCAAAGAAGAAGGAAAACCGAACGATCTGATCGATCTCATTGCCGCCGATCCGAAATTCGGCATGACCAAGGAGCAGATCATGGAAGTCATGGATCCGAAAAACTTCGTAGGCCGCGCTCCGCAGCAGACCGAAGAATTTTTCAAAGAATATATCGACCCGATCCTGGAAGCCAACAAGGACGATCTGGGAATTCACGCCGATATCAACGTATAACATGAAACAGCCCCTGGTGCAAATACCGGGGCTTTCTTTTTATTTAATGATATCATAAAAAAAGGAAAAGGACATCGCTATGGAAGAAATCAACATTCGTTCAAATTATTTCATGCTTGATCCGCAGAACTGGGATGATAATCCGATCCTGTGCGAAGTGATCGTGAAGAAAGATGAAACCAACTATTACAATTACGTACTATGGACTTTGTCGGGAGGCCTTGATTTCCGCCTCTTCAAAGTGCCGATGTATGATTTCCTGAGCGCAGGAAGCGCCAATGAATCGATCGAACAAGCAGCCGAAATGCTCAGCTGCAGCTTCGAGATCGACAAGGATGCGCAGCCAGCCTTATATAAGCGTCTGATGAAATACTGTACAGAAAAAGCACTTCCTGTCATTACGCAGATCGCCAAAGAAAACGAGCTGATCGAAGAAGACGACGAAATTGAAACTTTGCTGTAAAAAAAAGAATGTGCGGCAATACACATTCTATGCACACAACCGGATCGTTGTGTGCGTTTTTAAATACTTGATCAGTTCCGTTTTTGACTTTTCGCCAAGCTTCTTAATGTCCGAAAGCGCATCGTAATCGAGATCCATCACGTCCCTGACACTGATGATCCCGAAAGACAGAAGAGAATTTTTCAGCCTTTTGGAAACATTCATCTCGTCGATCAGACAGTCTTTGACAAATTCTCCATCCTTGTTCTGGATGACCATTTCATATTTCCGGTTCGTCACCGTTTCCGGATAAATAGCATTGATGACCGTATAGCCCGATCCATCAGGCTGGATGCCGAGCCTCTGATTGCAGCGGACCTCGATTCCCTGCTTTGTCCATTGATCCATTAAACGTTTGAAAGAAAGGATCTCGTCAAGGATCTCATCGCGGATCCCGTCCATCGAAGAGATCTGTTCTTCGGACATTTCGATCAGATGATGGATCGTGTCGATCCCGCTCATCATTAAGAATGTTCTTGTCTGTGCGCAAAACGGAAGCGCTTCCACTAAAATATAACTCATAATCAACAACCTTCCCGTTTTTTTAACAACTTCTTAACTATAACAGAACAGGATAGAATATTCTATATTTTTTATAACAATATCGTTAGTGCCGGCAAACAGAAACAGGAGATTGCCGGAAAAACTGTAAAAACCAAAAAAATTTGTATTATTTGCGATAAACAAAGGAAAACATTTTCATAAAATAAAAAAGAACTGAATAAAAGTTTGACAATTATCCGGTTCATTCATAAAATAAAATTGAACAAAGAAACTTTGTTCACAGATTCACGGTTTTACCCAAAATTTAACGGAAATTAAAGAAGGATACAGTCGTGATCCTTCTTTTGTGGTTTACCGGCACTAATTTTGAAGTTGCGTGGAGATGGTGTTCAAAGGCTGCGGAAGGATATATGGATATACCCCCTATCCTATAGCCGGAAACAGAGTCTGGAGCATCAGATCATATGTATGCGGTATCTTAAAGATACCGCTTTTTCTATCGCCTGCCGGCAAGACAGTTGATCGAATGAGCCATATATCCGGCCCCGAACCCGTTGTCTATATTCACGACACTGACACCGCTCGCGCACGAATTGAGCATGGAAAGCAATGCTGACAAGCCGTTGAAATTAGCCCCGTACCCTACAGAAGTCGGTACGGCGATCACCGGCTTGTCGGTCAGTCCGCCCACCACAGAAGCGAGCGCCCCTTCCATGCCCGCCGCCACGACGATCACGTTCGCTTCGTTGATCCGTTCCACTTTGTTCAACAGACGATGAATGCCCGCCACGCCGACATCGCATATAAAATCCGTTTCGTTTCCGAGAAAGCGCGCGATCAGCACCGCTTCCTTAGCGACCGGCACATCGCTTGTTCCTGCACAGATTACGCAGATCGTTCCGTCATTGACCAGATCCCATGAGCGTTTCCACACGAAAACCCTGGCGTCGCGATCGTATTCGAACTGAGGAAAACGCTTCAGCAGATACGCCGCCTTCTGCTCATCGACACGCGATACGTAGATCCCGTCCTGATCATGCCGGATCATATCGTCAATGATCATTTCGATCTGTTCTTTTGTTTTCCCGGCCCCGTAAATGATCTCGGGCGCGCCCGTCCGTTTTTTTCTATCGTAGTCGATCTCAAACAATGTATCCATTTTTATCAAACCCTCCCGAAGTAATTCCATTCAGATCCAGCGTGACATACCGGAATCCCAGCTGTCTGAACGCTTTTACGATCCTCTCTCTTTGCCCGATCATTTTGTCCATATCGCCTGGCTCGCATTCGATCCGCGCCGCCAGAGCCATATCACGCACGCGCACATGCCTTATACCGCAGTCGTGCAGTATTTTCTCGGCCCGGTCGATCCGCTCCAGCTTCTTCCGGGTCAGATGGGTCCCGTATTCAAAGCGGGATGCCAGACACGCATTGGCCGGCTTGTCAAAGGTAGGAATGTTCAGTTCCTTCGAATACGCTCTGATCTCGTCCTTTGTCATTTTGACATCCGCCAAAGGAGAAAGGATACCAAGTTCCCGGCACGCTTTCGATCCCGGACGGTATTCGGACAGGTCGTCCACATTTTGTCCGTCCAGCACATCCGTGATCCCGTGCTGAAAGGCCACCCGTTTGATTTCCGACATGATCGACTTCTTGCACCAGTAGCACCGTTTCTTGTCGTTGTATTCAAACTGGGGGATCGAAAAAACATCCATATCGATCACGACGTGATCAAGACCTTCCAGATAGCCGAGGGCTTCGTCCAGATCCTCCTGCGTGACCATGGCACCACGTACAAAGACAGGGAGCACATTGTCCTTTCCGAGCACGTTCAGGCAGACGTGCAGAAGAAAATTGGAATCGCAACCGCCGCTGTAGGCGATCGCGACTTTCGGGTATTTTGCGATCTGCGCGCAAAGCTCTTCGTATTTCGTCATTCTCGTTCTCTCTTTCTTAAGGAATGGAACAGCTTCTTCAAACCGTTCTCTTTTGTTTTATAGATCGGATCATGCTGCCGGGCAGCCCGCTCCAGCTCGATCTGCTGCGAATTGAAGGATTCCTTTTCATCGATGATCTTTTCATAGTTTCCGCTTGGTGCAAGGCGTCTGCGTTTGACATTGTCATGCAGCAGGTCGTCAAAATACTGTTCGATATCCGCTTTGAGCAGCGGATCGGTGATCGGGACCGCCACTTCGACCCGGTGATCCGTGTTTCTCGTCATAAAATCGGCCGAAGCAATGTATATTTCCCGCTCCTCTTCGGGACCAAACATATAAATGCGGGAATGTTCGAGAAAGCGGCCGACGATCGAATATACTTCGATGTGCTCTGTTTTGCCGGGAATGCCAGGAAGAATGCAGCAGATCCCCCGGACGACCATCGTGATCTTCACGCCCGCCTGGCTCGCTTCGCTCAGCTTTTTCATGATCTCGATATCCGAGATCGAATTGATCTTGAAGGCGGCCTCTGCCGGTCTGCCAGCTTCTGCACGTCCAATCTGTTCGTCCAGCTTTTTCAATATGGTCTGCTTCAGCGATACAGGAGCGACAAGAAGCGCGTTATACGAACCTTCCACGTTGGCCAGCGCCATGTTCTGGAAAAAGGCGACCGCATCCTTGCCGATCGTTTCGTCGGCTGTCATATAGCAAAGATCCGTATACTGGCGGGCCGTTTTCTCATTATAGTTGCCTGTGCCGACCTGCGTGATCATCCGCAGGCCTTTTTTTGTTTTCAAAGTGATCAGGCATATTTTTGAATGGACCTTGAAGTGCTCGAAACCGAACAGGACCGTGCACCCCGCCTCTTCGAGCCACTGGCTGGCCTGAATATTGTTGTTTTCGTCAAAACGGGCCCTCAGTTCCATAAGGACCGTCACTTCCTTGCCGTTTTCCCTGGCACGGATCAAATAGTCCAGAATGCGCGAAGGCGTAGCCAGACGATAGATCGTGATCTTGATCGACATGACGTTTGGATCGGTGCTGGCCTCCTTGAGCAGATCGAGGAAGATATCCACGTTCTGATACGGATAATTCAGCAGCACATCATGGTCGAGCACCTGGTCGATGACCCTCTGCTGCGGATCGATATATTTGGAAGGCTGCGAAACGAACGGCTTGTATTCGAGCATTTCCTTCATATTGTCCGGCGCCCGGGAAATCAGCTTGAAAAGGTATTTCAGTTCCAGCGGGGTCTTCGAAACAAAAACCTGGGCTCTTTCGATATGGAGCTGTCTGCATAAATAATCCAGCACCGTATCGGAAATGGACCGGTACACTTCCAGACGCAGCGCGGCCAGACGGGATCTTTTCTTCAACGTATTTTTGACAAAGTCGAGATAATCCTCGTCATCGCGGGCCCGCTCGTCATCGATATCGATGTCCGCATTGCGTGTCACCCGGATCACCGTGCTGCTCTTGATGGTGCTTGCCGTAAAGATCTCTTCAAGATTGTGACAGATGATCTGTTCAGCCAGCACATAGTTGTTTTCAGAATCAGGCAGCTTGATAAAGCTGTCGATAAAGGACGGGATCGGAACGATACCGAACTTTTTCTTGTCTTTTTCGGTCAGTTCGACAAAAATATACAGCTGCTGGTTGACCAGATGAGGAAACGGATGATGAAAATCCATGATCTGAGGAGAAAGCAGGGGCAGGATCATTTCCCGGAAATACTTTTGAAGATATTTCTTTTCCTTCCGGTTCAGGCTTTTCCAGGAACGGTCCGCGATCTGCAGATCGGTCAGGGTCTTGTGCAGATCCTTATACACCGTATCCCGCATTTCATAAAGCTTTTTGGTTTCCCTGAATATCGCGTTCAGCTGCTGCTTTACGCTCAGTCCGCTGCGCTTGTCGACAGGATCCTGCTCATTAAAATAGAGGTCGGTGAGCGTTCCGACCCGGATCATGAAAAACTCGTCAAGATTACTGGTGAAGATAGATAAAAATTTCAGCCGTTCGAACAAAGGAACGTTCGGATCGCTTGCTTCTTCAAGAACTCTCTGATTGAATTTCAGCCAGGAAAGCTCCCGGTTCTGCATATATTTGTTATTATCGGTCATGGATCACAGGAGGCATGCTGCGCAGCCCCCTTTCCCCCTTTCTTTTATTGCATTATATTTAAAATTATAGCACAACAAAAGAAAAGATGACCGCACATCATCTTTTCTAGATCGCTTTGAAGCGAAGCCATTTTCCGGAACGGTACCGGATGACAAAGGCGATGGAACGTCCAAGCCAGTCTGCTCCCATGGCTGTCCATACGCCATAGATCCCCCAGCCCATCACGACACCGAACAGCCACGCGCACCCGAGCCGGAAGAGGATCATGGACAGGATCCCGACCCACATCGTGTATTTCACGTCGCCGGCAGCCCGGATCGCGTTCGCCAGATTGAAGGAAGTCGGATGCAGCAGGATCGCCAGGATGTTGTGAAACAGGATCAGATTGTATGCCAGATGATACGTTTCCCCGCTCATGTCGTACAGATCCAAAAGCAGAGGCAGCGCGATCCATACGAGCATCGAAAGAAGCGTGGTCGCGATATAGGAAATCTTCATCAGTTTTTTCGTATAATATTTTGCCTGTTCCTGCTCGTTAGCGCCGATACACTGACCCACGACCGTAACGATGGCCAGGTTGATCGAAGTCACGACGACGATCGCGATCGTGTTCAGCGAATTGGATACGCCGTTGGCTGCGATCTGCGAAGTTCCGAACATAGCTACGATGCTCGTGACCAGCACTTTTCCAAGCATGAACAGACCGTTTTCGATCCCGTTGGGAACAGCGATCCTGAAGATGCGGCCGATTATGTCCGGATGCCAGGAAAACACGCTGTTCATCCTGACCTGGATCGGCTGTCCTTTCCTGGTTGTCAGGATAAAAATAAGGATCGAGCCGATCAGCCTGGAAAGCAGGGTCGGTATGGCGACACCAGCAACGCCCATATGCAGGAGGAATACACCGATATAATTGCCGATGATATTGATGATATTCATGATCATGGAAATGATCATCGTGATATTTGTTTTCTGCATGCTGCGGAATATTGCTGCTCCTGCATTGTACAATCCTAAAAACGGGAAGGAACACAAGGTGAACAGGAAATAGGTGGCGCAAGCCTGCATGACATCGGGCTCGACGCTTCCGTAAAACAGGTGCAGCATCGGCATCCGGAAAATGAAACAAAATGCAGCGATGATCAGACCGATCAGGCTGGCGCTCATGACAAGCTGCGAAGCGCTCAGGCTCGCGTTTTCCGTGTTTTTCGATCCAATATACTGGGAAACGATCACGGCTCCGCCAGTCGCCACCGCGCTCAGTACGGTGATGAAAAGATTATTGATCATATCGACCAGAGCGACGCCGCTGATCGCCGCTTCGCCCGCAAAGGAAACCATGATCGTGTCGATCATGCCTACGAGCATGACAAGGATCTGTTCGACAACAAGCGGAACGATCAGATTTCTCAGATCTGTATTCGAAAAGAGCGTTCCTTTTATTTTTGATGTGCTTTGATTTATTACGTTTTCCATATCTTTACCCTTTCTTTTTCTGTGCTTTCATTTTAGTAAAAACACCCGGAGAATACCTTGTCCTTATATACGATCATGCGTTTGAGGCATGGTGATAAGTTACAAATTTGTAAAAGTGTACTTTATTGCCGGCAGTGAGTTTATTCAAAATTTGAGTTTAGTTATAATACAGTAAGATAACAGCACAGCAAATCAGCAAATTTTGTTACAGAAGCATCAATCATTCAATTTTGAACTCGCTTAGAAAGGGAGAGGAAAAAATGGTCAAAAAGAAGAAATCGAACCAATTTCTCAGAAGTTGCATCTTTGAAGCTCTGATGATCTTGCTCCAGCAGAAAAAGTATGACGATATTACTGTGTCTGAAATCACGAGTAAAGCGGGAGTATCCCGCATGACGTATTACCGGACATATTCTTCCAAAGAAGATATTGTTATTCAGCATTTTAAAGAGATGGTGACCGAATTGAAGGAAAAAGATCCCGAGATCGGAAACCAGCCTTATGAAGTATGGTACAAAGTTTTACTGGATTTTGTTTACAGCGAACAGGAGCTGATGGCGTATATCCTCAGGACCCCCGTTCTGGCCAATGCGTGCGAATCGTTTTTGCTTGATCTTGGCCAGTACTGTCTGAGAAAATATCGCGATCTCGACCTCGATGATCCGTATGTGTTGAACTGGGTAATGTACAAAGCGGGGGCATTCAGCTTTGTCGTATCCCGATGGATCAAAAATGGTTTCAAGGAAACACCGGAAAAAATTCTGGAATGGATAGTTCATTATGAAAACGAAAGCGTTTTCGGGTGACTGCGCAGGCAGTCATCTTTTTTTTGCCCGTTTTTCTGTTTCGGTATTTTTTGCTTTCTCCGAAACATCCGTCGTACTGTAGAATCATGTAGAATATTATGTCTACTTTCAGTCAACAAAAAAAGCGGAACGATTTCCGCTTTTTATCAGAACTTCGGTATATACGCTTCTTTGAGCCGCTCGATCCGTCTGTCGTAATCCGGCATGCAGCGTCTGACCTCTTCGTAAAATGCTTTCGAATGGTTGGCATGCTTCAAGTGGCAAAGCTCATGGACAATGATCGCATCGGCACACTCTTTCGGGACAAAGGCGAGATTGAGACTGAGAGAAATATGGTGCCTGGCCGGCGTGCAGCTTCCCCACCGCGAGCTGTAGAAGCCAAACCGCAGCGTGACGGGAGGATATCCAAGCGCAGTGCGCAGCTGTTCAAAGCGTTCCCGCAGTCGTCCTGCGCTGTAATGCCGGATAAAAGACTTCCACTGCTGCGCGGAACCGTTGAAATACAGGATCCCGTCTTTGATGCATACTTCCTTCCCTTCCGTAAGAACAAACGGCTCGCCAAAAAGATAAAGGGTCTGCCCTTTCTTCAGAGCTGTCTGTTCCTCTTTGACACATTGTTCTTCGATCCACTTTTCGTTTTCCGCAATGAACCGGCTGATCCTTTCATCCGAAACAAAAGACGGTGCCGTTACGATCACAGCACCATCTTTATAACGCATATACATCTTTTTGTTGTTTTTCTTTCGAATGATCTTCACATCAAATCTACTGGATATCTGC
Source organism: Erysipelotrichaceae bacterium OPF54 (assembly GCA_022834735.1). Taxonomy (GTDB): domain Bacteria; phylum Bacillota_I; class Bacilli_A; order Erysipelotrichales; family Erysipelotrichaceae; genus Dubosiella. Next base: position 1,453,380 of record BQKD01000001.1, on the reverse strand, counting down.
ATATACGGCTTTCGCGATCTGATCCATCGTTTCCAGGGCCTGCTCCTGCTGCCTGAGATCATAGGAATCGTAGCGATGGACATTGCGGATGAGGTCTGTCATCGGCAGCGTGCCATACAGCTTCGTGTTCGATTCCTTCAGGAATTCGTTGAGCTCGTCCTCGTCGTAGAACCCGACTTTTTCATTGCAGTTCGGACACTGGAAATACGCCATATTCTCGATCACGCCAAGCACCGGTACATTCATCTGTTCGCACATTTTGACTGCTTTGGTCACGATCATTGAAACCATCGGCTGCGGAGTAGAGATCATAAGGACCCCCTGTACCGGCAGCGACTGCAGGATCGTCAGCGCCACATCGCCGGTTCCCGGCGGCATATCGATCAGCAGGACATCCAGCTCTCCCCATACGACATCGGTATAAAACTGCTTGACCACATTGCCAAGGATCGGTCCGCGCCAGATGACCGGATCGCTTTCGTTCTGCACGAGATAGTTCAGGGACATGATCTTTATTCCATCCACCTCGACCGGGATGATCTCGTTTTCCTTTGTCGCATACGCATAGCGCTCATGCGCATTCATAAGCCGCGGAATCGACGGACCGGTAATATCCGCATCCATGATCCCGACGCGCAGGCCCTGCTTTGCAAGCGCGCGCGCCAGCATGACCGTAATGGTCGATTTGCCGACACCACCTTTTCCTGAAAGGATGGCGATCACGTGTTTGATCTTTGAATTTGCGTTCGTTTCAACAGAGCACGAACCGGCATCCTTTGAACAGTTTCCCTGATTAGGGCATCCTTCACATGACATATTAATTTCCTCCCTCGTCCAAGCCTGGAAAATACTTATCATACGCATCGCTCAGACGTTTGTTTTGAATATGCGTATAGATCTGGGTCGTCCGGATATCGGAGTGGCCGAGCAGCTCCTGGACCGCCCGCAGGTCCGCTCCTCCGTCAAGCAGGTGGGTCGCAAACGAGTGCCGGAAGCTGTGAGCCGAAATATCGGGGTCCATACCGAGCTCCCCGACCTTTTTTTTGATCAGCCCGTGCACAGACTGCCGGGTGATCCTTGTTCCCCGCGAACTGACGAACAGGGCGCTTTCCTTTGGCACGACATATTTACCGCGCACATGGCGGATATAGTACTGGATCTGATCCGCCGCAGTTTTTGCGATCGGCACATACCGCTCCTTGTCCCCTTTGCCGTGCCGTACCCGGACAAGCTGTTCTGCAAGCCGAACATCCCCCAGATCGAGACTGCACAGTTCTGAGACACGCAGGCCGCACGCATACAAAGTTTCCAGCACGGTCCGGCCAAGCACATCGCCATCTTCATGCCCGAAGGAATCGAATATGCGCTGCACCTCTTCCCTGCTCATATACACGGGCAGATGATTCGATGAGGATGACTGCCTGAAGTGCAGGGTCGGATCGAGGCATGAATCGTTCCGGAGCGCGATAAAGCGGTGAAACGAGCGGACAGCCGACATCATCCGCGCGCACGAGCTCTGGGCATGCGTCCTGCGAAATCCGCTCATGAAGCGGTCGATATCGACCACATTGACATCGCATACGTTGTGACGGCCCCGCTCCTCCATGAACCGCGCGTACGTCTGAAGATCGTTCATATAGGCATCGAGTGTGCTGGCCGATTTGTTCTCGATGACCTTCAGCTCGATCTCATACGCATTCAATGCCGATTCCCAGTTCAGATCCATACGCTGTCCTCGATCCTTGTTTTTGTATGGCCGTCCTTGATCGCCTCGACAAGAAGCGATTTGGCTCCCCGGGAACGTGCATCGTAGGCGACCTGGATCCGTTTGACACTGAACTTGTATTTGCCCAGCATCAGAAAGATCTCGAAAATGCGGTCCGGACGATGCACAAAATAAAACCGGCCGTTCGACTTCAGCAGCCTGGCCGCGCTCGATATCAGCTCTTCGAGCGTACAGTTGATCTCGAAACGCCCGAGAGCCCGTTTGGTGATCTTCGTGTCCGGATGCAGCTCCCGGATTTCGAAAAACGGCGGATTGCTCAGGATCACGTCGACCGGATCGATCGATACGTCCTGGATGGGCGCATGGATGATCTCGCATTCCTGTTTTATGAACTGCCCGGCATTGAAGCACGCCAGCTCATACGAATGCTCGAGCACCTCGACACCGATCAGCTTTTTTGGTGCGAACTGCGAAGCGTACACAAGGAGCACGCCGTTGTTCGTTCCGATATCCAGAACGGTTTCTCCTTTTTTTATGTGCGAAAACTGCGCCAGCAGTCTCGTATCCGTATTAAAACAGAAATGCTCCGGATCCTGAAAAACCTTCCTCTGCGGGTCTATAAAGTAATCCAGCCGCAGCTCCTTTTCATTGATCATCTTTTTCCTGCTCCTTCTTCTTCAGCAGATCCGCAGCCGTCATGAACACTTTCGTATCCAGCGAACGGTTCAGGCTCGCTACGATATCGCGCGTCGTATTGACCGGTTCTTCAAAAATCGTAGGCTGCACGACGATCTGATCGCTTGTCCTGAGCGAGCCGATGCTCACCCCGATGTGACGATATCCGACTTCCTCGAAATTGTCCGTGAGCAGCTCGGAAACGGCCGACCAGATCACAGGATATTCGTCGCTCATCGCCGGCAGGGACATCGAGCGCATCTGATTGTGAAAGGCGGTATCCCGTAAAATGACCGATACGAGTTTTCCCTTCTGTTTTTCCTTCTTCAGTTTCGCGCAAAGCTCGCTGACCATTGGCTGGGTCTGGGCAAATGCCTCGTCGAGCGTATAAATATCGCTCCGGAAAGTCCGGGATACCGAAACGCTTTTGGGCGTCGAGGAAAACTCCAGTTTTGCCGACGACTGTCCGTTGGCCCGCTGCATATGGACGAGCGCATTTTTTCCCAGGATGCGCTTTACAGTATTTTCGTATCGTGGATCGACCAGATCGCCGATCTTTTCGATGCCTTCCTTTTTCAGCAGAGGAACGGTCTTTTTCCCGATCCCGTACATCTGCTCGATCGGCAGCGGCCACAGCTTGTTCCGGATCTCCGATTTGCGCAGGACCGTTATGCCCATCGGCTTTTTCATATCGCTGGCCATCTTTGCCAGAAACCGGTTCGGACCGACACCGATCGAACACGAAAGTCCGATTTCCTTCAATACGCCCTGCTGGATCTGGACCGCCATGTCGAGCGGACGCGGGTATTTTTTGATCTGCTCTGTCACATCCAGAAAGCATTCGTCGATCGATAAAGGCTCGAGCTTGTCGGAATACCGCCGCAGATAGGCGAAAAACCTGGAGGAAAGCTTCCGGTAGTATTCATAGTCTCCGGGCACGATCACCAGTCCGGGACATTTTTCTTTCGCCTGAAATACCGGCATGGCCGAATGGACCCCGAATTTCCTTGCTTCGTAGTTGGCTGTCGCGAGCACGCTTCTGGAAGACAGGGATCCTATAGCAAGCGGCTTTCCTTTGTATTCGGGATGACGAAGCATTTCCGCGTTCGCGAAAAATGCGTTCAGATCAATGTGGAACAGCACACTAGCCATGACGGACTTCCTTTCGAAGTTCTCTCATGGATTCGATCGCGCTCTCTTTGGCGCTTCCGCTGGCCATGACGGCAAGCTCTTTGAGCGATTCCTCTTCGTCCAGGCGCCGGATGGATGTTGTCGTTTCATTTTCATCCTGCGATTTGGACACGTAGTAATGGGAATCGGCCCAGACAGCGACCGAGGATAAATGGGTGATGCATAAGACCTGATGCGTCTTCGACAAGGAATACATCTTGCTTCCCATGGCCAGCGCGACCTTTCCGGAGACGCCGGTGTCGATCTCGTCGAAAACGATCGTATCGATCCCTTCCTGGGTCTGGAATACGGTCTTGAGCGCCAGCATGAGCCGGGAGAGCTCGCCGCCGCTTGCCGATTTTTTCAGCGAGGAAAACGGCTGCCCCGGATTCATGGAAACCATGAATTCGATCTCGTCGATCCCGTCGGCTGCCGGCTTCTTCTCTGTATCCTGCACTTTGAATTTTGCGTTTTCGAGCATGAGATCCTGGCAATGTCTTTCGATTTCTGCTGCCAGAGGCTCGAATACCTTCTTTCGCGATCGGCTCAGCTCGTGTGCCGCGTCGAAATATGCTTTTTCGCTGACCAGAAGCTGTTTTTCAAGCTTTTCGAACACATCCTGGCGGTGAATGATCCGGTCGATCTTCTCTTCCATTTCTTTTGCCTTGTCCATCATGGCCGGCCAGCTGCCGCCGTATTTGCGGTACAGCTTTTTGATCTCGTATTCTCTTTCCTGCAGCGCATCCAGGTCTTCATGCGAATTGAGCAGCGTCTCCCTTTTTTCCTTGATCGTTTCGATCACGTCCTGCATGCTGTAGTAGGCCGAATTGACCGATTCGCTCTCCTCTTCAAGGATCTCGTTCTTGCGGATCGATTTGTACGCCTCGTACATATTGTCCAGGATCCCGTTGTCTTTTGTGAACAGAGAAATGCATTCCTGCATCTCGTCGAGGCTCTGCTGGGCGTGCGAAAGCTGGCGGATCTTTTCCTGCAGCTGAGCCAGTTCGTCTTCCTTCACATCGGCTGCCGTGATCTCGTTGAGCGAATCGGTCAGATGTTCGAGCTCGTCGTCGGAAAACGTTTCCTTCTGCGCTCTGGCCAGCTCTCTTCTTGCGCTGCTGTACGTTTTGTAGGCGGCCGCCGTCTTTTCCTTCAAGCCGCTGTTTTTCGCATACTGATCGAGAAGATCGAGCTGGATAGCCGGATCGGCGAGCTGGATAGTATCCATCTGCGAATGGACATCGATCAGCCGGGACATGAGCTGTCTGACAAAGCCGAGCGTGCTGACCTGCTGATTGATCCGGACCGTGCTCTTGCCCTGGCTGGTCACGGTACGCTGAATGATAAGCTCCTCTTCGATATCGAAGCCGTTGTCCTCGAGCAGGGCGAGCACATCGTCGCCGGGACGTGATAGAACCATCTGCAGGATGGCTTTTTCTTTCCCGTGCCGCACGATATTGCTCGTGATCCGGTTTCCGGACAAATAAGACAAGGCATCGATGAGCAATGATTTTCCGGCACCCGTTTCACCGGTAATGACGGACATATCTTTTTTGAAATCAATGAAGGCATGATCAAATAATATGTAATCTTTGACCATTAACTGTTCGATCATTGTTTCACCTCTTTTCTTTTCCCCACAGCAACGCTTCCAGATTGCCGCTCCGTCCTTCGATCGGCGAATCGATCAGCCGGACATGACGATAATACTGGAGCATGAACTGTTTCATATCTTCTAATATCTTTGTTCTTAATTTCGGGTTTTTCAGGACCCCTTTTTTATTGAGTGCCTGCGGCCCGCATTCGAACTGCGGCTTGACAAGGACGACCAGTTCGCTGATATCGAGCTCGTCGAGCACATGTACGAGGATCGTTTTCGCGGAAATGAAGCTGACATCCATGCAGACAAAATCGATCGGCTCGTCAAACCATTCCTCTTTGATGTCTTTCGCGTTGCGCCCTTCCATTTTGACGACCCGGCGATCGGCCTGCAGTCCTGGATCGAGCTGCAGATGCCCGACATCGAGCGCATAGACTTTTTTTGCGCCGGCGATCAGGCATGCCTGCGTGAACCCGCCGGTGCTTGCGCCGATATCAAGGACCACTTTGCCTGTCAGATCGATTGAAAACGTGCGCAGCGCCGCTTCGAGCTTTTCATAAGCCCGGGAAACAAATTCGACCTCTTTTTTCTGGATGTCGACCGTATCCGCTTCGCCGACAGGATAGGAGCATTTCGTGATTGTTTTCCCGTTCACGGACACACGTCCGTTCTTGATCGCATCCTGCGCTTTGGTCCGGGTGCCGAAATAATCCTGGCAATGCTGATCAAGCCGTTTCATTGGATTCGAGCCTTTCAAAAACAGTTTCCAGATCGATCCCTTCCTCTTTTCTGAGGATCCGGATCGATCCCTGCGGAACGAAATGATCCCCGATCCCGATGATATCGAGCTTGCGGTCGATCCGGTTCATCGCTTCAAGGATCGCGTCCGAGAGCGATCCGATCTTCGCGTCGGTCTCGAATACGGTGATTGGCAGATCCTCCTTCAGGATCGTATCGAGCATCTTTGTATCGACCGGTTTGAAGAAGCGGGCGTTGATGACCATGATCCCGAGCGAATTTTCGCGGGCTTTTTCGATCAGGCGGTCGACATCGGGCCCGTACGTAATGACGACCTGCTCCGGAATGCCGACGATATGACATGTCCAGGTGCCGATCTCGATCGCCTCGTACTTCTCGTTCCGGACAAAATGCACGTTGCCGCGCGGGTAACGGATACAGAACGGCCCGTCATACTTGAAGGCGGTATAGAGCAGGTTCTGCGCCTCCCTGGCGTCTTTTGGCTGGCTCAGGATCAGATTCGGAATGCTTCGCAAAAAGGAAATATCGTAGATTCCCTGGTGTGTTTCGCCGTCGTCCCCGACAAGCCCGGCCCGGTCGATGCCGATCACGACCGGCAGATTCATGCGGGCCACATCATGATTGACCTGGTCGTACGCTCGCTGCAGGAACGACGAATAGATCGAGATGAACGGATGCAGTCCGCCGGCCGCCATGCCGGCTGCCAGTGTCATGGCATGCTGTTCGGCGATGCCGCAGTCAAAGAAGCGGTCCGGATACAAATTCGCAAATTCAAGCAGTTTCGATCCCTGCGCCATGGCTGGCGTGATGGCGGTGATGTACGGATCGCGCGAAGCCAGATCGATGAGCGTGTCGGACATGACCTGGGACCACGACAGCTCCTGCACAGGAAGCTTCATGAGCGGCCGGCCGGTTTTCGGATCGAACGGGCCGACACCGTGCCATTTGCCGGTCTTGTCCTGTTCGGCCAGCTTATACCCTTTTCCCTTTTTCGTGACGACATGGACAACGATCGGCCCGTCATGTTCTTTCGCGGCCGAAAACACCTTGATCAGCTCGGAAATATTGTGGCCGTCGACCGGTCCGATATAATCGAGCTCGAATTCCTTGAAGAGGGGCGCGTCGACGATCGTGTTCTTGATCGAGTCCCGGATATGGCTCAGGGAATGAAGCAGGTTCGTTCCGGCTCTGGACTGGTTCAGGTTGTTTTTTACATCATGCTTGACATGCCGGTATATGTTGGAGGTGCGCAGACTGGTCAGACGTTTTTCGACAGCGCCGGGATTCCTGGAGATGGACATGTTGTTGTCGTTGAAAACGATGATCATTTTTCTGCGGCTCGCTCCGATGTCGTTGAGCGCTTCGAAGGCCATGCCTCCGGTCAGCGCCCCATCGCCGATGACCGGGATCACATCGTAATGCTCATGCTTCAGGTCGCGGGCGATGCACAGGCCCAGAGCGGCAGAAAGCGATGTCGAGGAATGCCCTGCCTCCCACGGGTCGTGGATGCTTTCGCTGCGCTTCTGGTAGCCGGACAAGCCGTTGAATTTTCTCAATGTGGAAAACCCGGCTGCCCGGCCGGTCAGTATCTTGTGCGTGTAGCTTTGATGTCCGACATCAAACAATATTTTATCTTTTGGCGAATCGAACACATAATGCAGAGCAATCGTCAGCTCGATCACGCCGAGATTGCTCGATAAATGTCCTCCGGTCCTGGAGACAGAATCGATCAGAAAATACCGGATATCTTCAGCCAGCTCATCCAGCTGCCTGACGGACATATTCTTGATCTGATTTGGTGAATGAATATCTGTGATCTTCATTCCGCAGCTCCTTTCTTTTTAGTTTGTTCGGTCCTGAAGGGTCCTGATCGTACGCCTGAGGCTGCTGCTGTCCTTCAGATCCATTTGTGCGAGCAGATCTTCGATTTCCTTTGTATAGGCTTCCACCTGTCTGCGCGCTTTTTCAAGTCCGAGAAGCGTGACAAAGGTGGCTTTATGATTGCGCTGATCGCTCAGCGATTTTCCCATTTCCTCTTCGGTGCTCGTGATGTCGAGGATATCGTCCACGATCTGGAACTGGATCCCCAGATCGGTCCCGATCGTGATCCAGCGCGGAATATCCTGCATCTGTCCGGCAAGGATCGCTGCGCTGACCAGAGGCAGGATGAGCAGCTGGCCGGTCTTGTAGCGGTCGATCTGCGTGATCTGCTCGAGCGTGGATGAAGGGCGTTTTTCGGCCTGAAGATCCAGGGACTGTCCGAGGATCATTCCGTCCGCTCCGGCATACTTTGACAGATTTTCGATGAGCATGACTTTCTGCCGGCTGCCTGTCTGGCTGCGCAGGGCCTGCGCGAAGGCGCGGGTGAGCAGTCCGTCGCCGGCCAGGATCGCGGTCGCTTCGTCGAACGCTTTATGGCAGCTTGGCCTGCCGCGGCGCAGATCGTCGTCGTCCATGGCTGGCAGATCATCGTGGATGAGCGAATACGTATGGATCATTTCGATGGCGGCTGCCATCGGATAACCGGCTTCCTTTTTATATCCGTACGCTTCGAGCGCGTCGAAAAGCAGCTGCGGACGCACACGTTTGCCCCCGTTCATGAGCGAATACTCCATGGCGTCGCGCACAGGCGAAGGCGAGCATTCTTCGATCTGCTCTTTGAGATATCGTTCGAATTCACTCATTGGTCTTGTCTCCTTCGTCGACGAGCAAGGTATTCATTTTATTTTCGAATTTTTTCAGTTGGTTATCGCATTGTCTGGACAGCTTGAGCCCTTCTTCGAAAAGTTTCATTGCCTCTTCGAGCTCGAGCTGATTGGAATTGAGTTTTGTCACGATTTCATCCAGGCGCATCATTGCCTGATGAAAAGTCAGTTTTTCAGCCATTTGATTTCTCCTTTTGTGTGATCGTGGCTTGTAAGAGTCCGTCCTGCATGCGGATCGTCACTTTTTCGTCCACTTCCGCCATCTCGACGGATGAAACAATATGATCGTCGTGCAGGACGATCGCATAGCCGCGCGACAGGATCTGAAGCGGAGAGCACGCGTTGAGCAGTGCTGCCTGACGCCTGAGCTGCTCTTTTTTCGAGTCGGTATAGACACGCACGCTTTGTCTGAGCCTTTCCTGCATTCCATGCAGGGCCAGCCTGTGTTTTTCGAGCGTATGGGCGGGCGAATGAGAATAAAGCTCGTTTTTCAAAGCCTGCTCTCTTGTCTTCGCCTCGTTCATGGTCCGGGCCATGGCATGCTGCATCTGGGCATCGAGCTGGTCAAGACGCAGCTGCTTTTCAATGATCCATGTCAGCGGATCGCGAAGATACGGATTGTTTTTATAAGTTGCCAGCAGTCTTTGATCCTGACGGAGCATCGCCTGCATCGTGTCGGTCATCAGAGCCTGCATGCCTGCGATACGCTGCCGCACTTCGTACTGATCCCTGGATACGTGCTGGGCGGCGTAGGTGGGTGTAGCAACGCGCACATCGGCTGCCAGCTCGGCCAGGGTCGTATCGACTTCGTGCCCGATCCCGGCTACGATAAACGTTTTCAGCGAGGCGATCGTTTTGACGAGCCCGACATCATTGAAGCAGAACAGGTCTTCGAAGCTTCCTCCTCCGCGCACCAGAAGAAGCGCGTCGTGCCCTTTGGCATCGGCCTGCTTTAAAGCGCGGATGAGCGAAGCGGGCGCATTCTGCCCCTGTACGAGCGAAGGATACAAGGTGACCTTCATCATGGGCCAGCGCTGCTGCAGGGTGATGAGAACGTCCTGCAGGGCGGCGCCTTCCCTGGCGGTAATGATCCCGATGTTCCCGATCCACGCGGGCTGCGCTTTCTTGCGCGAGTCGTCAAAGTATCCCTGCTCTTCGAGCAGCTTTCTGCGCTGTTCGAATTCAAGATACAGTTCGCCGATCCCGGCCGGGCGCATGCTGCGCACATACAGCTGCAGGGAGCCGCGCTGTTCGTAAATGTTCACGCTTGCGCTTACGAGCACTTTCATTCCTTCCTGCACATCGAATCGCAGCCGGCTGACATACGATGCGAACATGACGCAGCTCATTTCGCTGCGGGCATCCTTGATGCTGAAATAGTAGTGTCCGCTGCGGTGCTTGGTCAGGTTGCTGATCTCGCCCTCGATCCATATGCCGTCAAGGATAACGTTCTGCGCGATCAGGTTTTTCAGGCGGCTCAGCAGCGCGCTGACACTGACGACCCTGGCGCTCATATCTGATCCAGGATGCCGTTGATCAGCTTGTAGGAGTCGTCATCGCAGAATTTTTTCGCCAGTTTGATCGCCTCGTTGATCACGATCGGCTTCGGGATGTCGTTTTGCAGGATCTCCTGAAGAGAGATGAGCAGGATGCTTTGCTCGAGCACGCTCAGCCGGTCGAAATCCCAGTCCTTGCGCAGATATTTTGAAATGATATCGATGTATTCCTGTTCGTGTTCGACCGTTCCGATCGTCAGGGAATACAGATATCCGTCGACTTCATTGTTCCCTTTCATCGCTTCGTACAAGCATTTGCGAATGTCCTTTCCTAAAAGAAGATGCTGGTATACGCACCGCAGCGCGATTTCCCGCATGTCATGTCTTGTCAGCTGTTTTGACTGTCTTTCGCTCATTGTAGTTCCTCCTTATGCGAAAAAAGGAAATCTCTTTTGAAGATTTCCTAGAAAATGAATCCGACTACATCGATCTGAATTTCTTCCGGTTTATGATCGGTCATATAAGAAATGCTTTCAAAGATCTTATTTTGAAGATTTGCACATACGTCGGTAACGTTTGCGTTATAGTCGATCTTTACCGGAATGTTCAAAAAGAGCTTGTTGTCTTCGATCCGGGTCGTGATCCCGTTCTTGAACGGTTTGCTCGATTCGAAAATTTCCACATGGTCCACTTCTTCGACCACGTTGGCCGCGATCGTCGAGAAGACGCTTTTATTTAAGGAAACTGTTCCAAGATCATCTTTCGATGAGAGTTGAATAAATTCTTTTGCCATAATTATCACCTTTTCTTTTACCATTATAACAAATCTCTTATGAAAAGCACCAATCTTTCACGCTGTTTTTTGAAAGAATGCTTCTCGTGCTCATGATATCTCTGTGCAGCTGCTCCTTCAATGCCTGAACAGAAGGGAATTTCTGTTCGCCGCGTATGTAGTGCGCGAAAAGGAACCGCACTTTTTCGCCGTAAATATCCTGATCGAAATCAAGGATGTGCGCTTCGATCGTGCGCTTCGTGTTGTTGAAGGTCGGATTGCTGCCCACATTGATCATGGCCATATGATACCGATCGCCGATCTTTACGTAGCCGGCGTACACGCCGGCTGCCGGAACGATGACATCCGGGGCCACTCTTAAATTGGCGGTCGGAAAGCCGAGCAGCCGGCCTCCGCGCTGATAACCTTTTTCGACCGTTCCGTCAAGCGAATACATGTAGCCGAGCAGTTCATTGGCCAGGGCGATCTTTCCTTCCAGGACATACTCCTCGATCGTGCTCGAGGAGATCTTGTGGGACGGATCTTCCATATACAGATCGACAGGAACAGCATGCAGCCGGCGGTCGTTCTTCAGTGTTTCGATACTGCCGGTATTGCGGCAGGCGTATTTGAATTCGGTGCCGCAGATCAGATACCGGACATGCATCTGCACGAGCACATCGTGAAACGCTTCGACCGGCAGGGCGGCAAACTCTTTCGTGAAACGCAGGATATAAATAAGATCAAAGCCTTTCTGCCCGATCATTTCCAGCCGCTTTGGCAGCGGGGTGAGGTAATCGAGCTCCTGTTCCGGATGAAAGATGGTCCACGGGTCCGGATCGAACAGGATGACGCCGCTGGCCAGCCCGTGTTTTTCGGCGGTCTCGAGCGTTTTGTCCAGAAGTAGCTGATGGCCTTTGTGCAGCCCGTCAAAATAGCCTACGCAGCAGGCGCTCGGGACAAGAGCAGGGATCTTCTGATGGCTGATCTCGATGACTTCCATTACCAGAGCCCCCTTTTCGAGCGGAACACATTGTCGTGGTCGCGCTCGTAGACGGCTGCGATCTTCCCTTCGTGCATCACGGCGATACGATCCTGTTTGGCATCGCATTCGATCTTTCTGCCGTTGAGGATATCAGCAAACGGCTCGTATTCGACATGTTCCATAGGCTCAAAGGCACTTTCGAGTGGATAAAGGGTATGTTCGGGCGCGTCAAGCTCTTCGGCCTGTTCGATCGTGAAGCCGCCGGCTTCGATACGCTGCAGAGCGGTCATCATTCCGACATTGCCGGTTTTCAGCGCGATGTCCCGGCAGATCGAACGGATGTAGGTGCCGCTTGAGCACGAGATCTCGAATTTCATTTCGCTTTCGTCCAGCACCTTTGCCGAATAGATCTCGATATCGGCATACACTTCGGGCACTTCTTTTCCGGCCCGCTGATATTCATACAGTTTTTTTCCCGCGATCTTTTTCGCGGACGTTTTCGGAACGAGCTGGCTTTGTTTTCCGACAAACGTGTCGAGCACGGCCTGCAGATCTGTGATCGGCACGACCGGTTTTTCCTGTTCGGTTTCGCCCCAGATGTCGTCGGTCGTCGTCGACTGGCCGAGCTTCATCTGCGCGATATATGTTTTATCGGAGTTTTCAAGGAACTGAAGCGCTTTGGTCGCGCGCCCGCACAGAACGACGAGCACGCCGCTGGCGTTGGGATCGAGCGTTCCGGTATGTCCGAACTTTTTCTGTTTGTATTTTTTTCTCAGCCTTGCTATGACATCAAAGCTTGTCATACCGCATGGCTTGTTGATCACAAGAATTCCATCCATTTTATCACCGGTATTATTGTAAAGTGTTTTTTTTGGTTTCGCAACTTTGTAAATCGGCCGAGAAGACGTATAATCCTGTTATGAAAATTCAGTCAGTATTAAGAGCTATACGAAATGCCGATCGGGATTTTGGCCTGATCGAAGACGGCGATCATATCGCTGTAGCGCTTTCCGGAGGCAAAGACAGCATGCTGCTGTTCGTCGCACTGGGAATGTATCAGAAGTTCAAAGGAAAGAATTTTGAATTATGCGGGATCCATGTGGATGTAGGGTTCGAAGAGTTCGAGCACGAGCTCATGAAACAGTTCGCACAACAGTACGGTCTGAACCTTTATATCGAAAAGACGCGGATCTACGAGATCCTGCAGAATGAAAAGAACCTGCACAACGGAAAGATCCAGTGCTCGCTTTGTTCCACGCTGAAAAAGGGCGTTCTTTTCGAGAAGGCGAAGGATCTTGGATGCAATAAGATCGCGCTGGGCCACCATGGAGACGATGCGGTGGAGACGCTGTTCCTGAATATGATCCACGGCTCCAAGATCGCCACCTTTCTGCCCATACAGTATATGTCGCGCATGGATATGTATATGATCCGCCCTCTTGTTTATATGAAGGAAAGCGAGATCGTCGGCGTAACCGCAGAAAATGATATCCCAAGCGTTCGCCGCGTATGTCCGAACGACGGCTATACGCAGAGGCAGGAAATGAAAGAGCTTCTCGATGTGCTGTACGAAAAATATCCGATGGCACATGACAACTTTATCACTTCCCTTTCCAATACGAAGCAGGTTTCTTTGTGGAACAAGGAAAAATAAAAAACGGCCAATAAAGAAACAAAGAAAGACGATCTTGAGAGTGATGGGCTCCAATGATCGTCTTTTTCTTTTTATCGTTCCGGCAGCAAAAAAGGAAGGAACTTTGTATTCCCTTCCTCCTTACTGCTGCTTAACCAAGCGCAATATCAAGCATCATCATGACGGTAAATCCGGCAGCGAACAGGATCGTGCCGATATTGGAATGCTTTCCCTGCGCCATTTCGGGCACAAGCTCTTCGACGACCACATACATCATCGCGCCAGCCGCAAAACTGAGCAGATACGGCATGAGAGGAACGAGATGTTCGGAAAGCAAGATCGTTATATAGGCGGCTGCCGGCTCGACGATCCCCGAAAGAGCCCCGTATACGAACGATCTCGATTTCGACATGCCTGCTGAACGCAGCGGCATCGATACGATCGCTCCTTCCGGAAAATTCTGGATCGCGATACCGATCGAAAGCGCCAGCGCGGCAGCCAGCGTGATCGATCGGCTGCCGGATACAAAGCCGGCAAACACGACACCGACCGCCATCCCTTCCGGGATATTGTGCAGGACGACGGCCAGCGTGAGCATGGTCGTTTTCTTCAGATGCGCCTTCACGCCTTCCGGCTCGCTGCTTCCCGGATGCAGATGCGGGATCAGCTCATCGAGAAGGAGCAGAAAGAGGATCCCGGCCCAGAACCCGATGAAGGCCGGAAGAAACGACAGTCTGCCAAGCGTCCTGCTTTGATCGATGGCCGGGATCAGCAGGCTCCAGATCGATGCGGCGCTCATGACACCGGCCGCAAAGCCGCTCAGTCCTTTCTGCACGCTGGCGCTCAGCTTGTTTTTCATGAAGAACACGCATGCGGCACCAAGCAGCGTGCCGGCAAACGGGATCATGATTCCCTGAAATACGTGGATATTCATAACATTCTCCTTTAGTAGTTAATGACTACTAACTATTTTACCTTTTTTCCTGCGCTCCGTCCATCCTCCCGATCTTCTCAGATCAGGATGCCATGCAGATGATCGATCTCGTGCTGGATGATCTGGGCAGCCAATCCTGAAAACTTTTTCTTCTTTTTGATGAACCGGAAGTCGCGGTACTCCACTTCGATCAGATCATAGCGGATACAGGAATGGGTCCCGGCAACCGAAAGGCACGATTCCTGTGTTTCATACGGCAGCGCAAACCGGATGATGTGCGGATCATACATGATCACGAATTTTCCGTTTTCATTGACGGCAATGATGCTTACCGGCTCGCCGATCATATTGGCGGCCATGCCGACGCACGAATCCTGATGCGCCTTCAAGGTGTCGAGCAGGTCCTGCGCGATCGCACGATCCGCCTTTCTGGCAGGTCGTGCCGGAATGGAAAGCTGCTGCTTGTCATGGCAGATGGATCTTACATTGACATCCTCCCACGGTTGAAACCGTGGGATTCCCGAAGACAGGCGGTTCATCGTCTGTCTTCTTTTGATGGGGCACATGTCCTTGGACATGTTATAGCCGTCTTCTCCTTCTCTGCCTGATTTCCTCCTTGAGAGGGCCTCTTTTTGCAGAAGGCTGATGTCTGAACCTTTTGTTTTTATTGTTTGTCTTTTTCTTTTGTTGATTGTTAAAACCCGAAACAGCCTTTTCGGCTCATTCGAGACTGCTGAAAAAACTAGAGTAATTTAGCACATAAGTTGAATTACTCTTTTTGTTTTGCGTAAATACAATATAAATATGTTTATATATTATTGTATTGTTTTATGGTATAATATCTTTAACAAGGATGGTGACTTTGACTATGATTTCTTCTTTCGAGCAGCCCGCTTTCAGTCCGTTTGCCGATCTTTATGATATTCTCATTCCTCAGGACAATTTCTGGAGGAAGCTTCACGACATCGATTTTTCTTTTATCATCGATTCTCTCCAGGATCAATATACCTTGTCCTACGGACGCAAGGCCGTCGATCCGATCCGACTCTTCAAGATGATCCTTCTTAAAAATCATCACAAACTTTCGGACCGCGATCTTGTCCATAAATGCAGGGTCGATATGGAAATGAAGTTTTTCCTTGATTATGCGCCGGAAGAAACTTCGCTTATCGACCCTTCTCTGCTTTCCAAATTCCGGACCATGCGTTTAGCGGATACCAACGTCCTTGATCTGCTCATTGCCAAAACTGTGGAGATCGCTCTGGAAAAAGGGGTCATTGCTTCAAAGAACAAGCTGATCGTCGATGCAACCCATACTGCAGCGCGTTTTCAGCCGGTAAGCATACGGGAAGAGCTTTTGAACCGATGCAGGGATCTGCGCAAAAGCGTATATGCGCATGATGAGACAATGCACGACAGGATGCCCTCGAAAAGAAAAGCGTCGAACGGGATCGTAGAAGATGTGCTGGAATACTGCCAGGAAGTCGTAGACGTGATCGAATCGGAAAAGAAATATGATGCATTGCCGAATGTGCAGGAAAGAATGAACTACCTCAAGGAAGCGATGGAGGAAACACAGACCGAGCTGCAGTATTCGAAAGATCAGGATGCGAAGGTTGGACACAAGAGCGCGGACAGTTCTTTTTTCGGATACAAGACGCACATCGCCATGACACCGGAAAGGATTGTCACGGCCGCCAAGGTGACGAGCGGAGAGAAACACGACGGCAAACAGCTCGACGAGCTGGTAGAAAAAAGCCGGGAAAACGGGATCGAAGTGGAAGCGGTGATCGGAGACGGTGCGTATTCGGAAAAAGAGAACCTGAAAAAAGCAGGAGAAGAAGGGTATCGGCTGGCAGCCAAACTAAGCGCAAGTGTGAGGCACGGGAACCGGAAGAATGAAGATAAATTCGAATGTAGCGCGTCAAATTCTGTTAGTCGGAAACGTCAAATATTTTTATACACATCTGGAAGAGAAACGCACTTTATTTTGTCCGGCCTCGCTTTATTTTGGCTTCAGAAGCATTTTATTTTATTTCTTTCTGTTCAAAAAAAGCCGTCTTGTCAAAAACGGCTTTTAATCAATAATTTCCTATGTTCTCGAATTCTTTCTGGTATACTCTTTCCACTATACATGCCAGGATCCAGCTGTTCCTCTTTCCCAGCGCTTTTCTGATCGACGGATGGATCTCGAAATCATTCTTGAAGAATAAATGGCCAAAATTATTCATATAGTTTTCTACAAAATACATCAGCTCTTCATTGCTCAGTTTATAGGCTCCGTACATCTTCATCGCTCTTTTCAGCTGTTCGATCATCACTTTTCTCGTCGTCGGCCAGTTGATCAACATCCGTTCATCTTCTTTCATATGTTCTCACCCCAGTTCTACTTCGTTATGTGCTTTCATCACGATCTCTGCGTCGATGATCCGCTTTTCTTCGTTCGCTCCTTCGATCAGGCATTTCGACAACAGATTGTTCAGTTTCCGGATTGATCCGCCTGCGATATTATATGCGGCACGCACCGCGTCTTCTTCGAACACCTT
This sequence comes from Erysipelotrichaceae bacterium OPF54, assembly GCA_022834735.1. Classification (GTDB taxonomy): domain Bacteria; phylum Bacillota_I; class Bacilli_A; order Erysipelotrichales; family Erysipelotrichaceae; genus Dubosiella. Next base: position 1,436,379 of record BQKD01000001.1, on the reverse strand, counting down.
TTCTCTGCTTCCGCATTCTTTCATGCAGAAATCCACATATTCCTGTGCCTCTTCTCCTTTCAGACCTTCCATGAAATAATTGATCACGATCCTCTGGCGCAGGGCGTCATGCACCTGCTTTTTCAGGATCGTGTTCAGGCTCGTCTGCCCGCTCAGGATCAGGATACAGTAGTTCTTCGAGTCCATCTCGAAATTGAGGAGCATGGTCAGATCGTTGAAGACGCTCGTGCTCAGATACTGCGCTTCGTCGATCACGATGACCGGCGTGCACTTCTTTTCTTTTGCCATGTATTCGATGGCTTCCTGTACCTGCCGGAACAGGTCGCTCTTTCTGAATTTGGGCTCCAGCCCCAGCCCGCAGGCCAGCTGCCGGTAAAAGTCGATGACCGATACCGTAGACATCTGGATGTAGACCACTTTGTACAGCGACGGGTTCAGACTGCCGGCAAATTCGCGGATGGCCGATGTTTTTCCTGTTCCCGGACTTCCTGTGAACAATCCGATCCCTTTCGCTTTTTTCAGGTAGTCCAGCCGTCCTTTCAGGTTCGCCGTATCTTCGCTCCGGTATAATTTGTGATATTTCGTTTCTTTCTCGAACGGCATCTGCTTCAGTCCGTAAAATACTTTGGCTTCCATATTACTCCTCCTCTCTGAAGCGCATGTGCTGCCTTCTTCTGATCCGGCTGTTCTCCACCTTGTCGACCGTCCGGATCGGGATCAGCTTTCCGTCCATCCCTAGCAGCCAGGCCTTTCTCCTGTCTTCGGGATCCATCTTCACCTTTACTGTCTCGCGCATGTATTCGGCCGGCACCTCGTAGCTGATCCCGTCGATCACGAGTGTCGAATCGGTCCTCACCTTTCTTTCGTACGTATGCAGGAAATACTGTTCCACCGCTTCGTCAGGAAGGAAGCGGAACCGCTGTGCATCCTTCAGATAGCGCTGGCGCGGCGTCATATCTTTCAGCGAAGCGTGTTGGCAGTTGATGTATTTCTGAAGATAGTCCCCGAAAGATTCCCGGACCTCTTCGATCGTCTGATAGGCATTCCAGTCCGAACAGCGCAGCCAGTGGTCCTTGAACGTTCGGAATGCGCGCTCCTGTTTTCCTTTCGCGCTTCCGTCCCGCACCGGCGCATGCACCAGGGCGACCCCCAGTCTTGCACAGATCATATTCAGCTGGTGGTTGTCATAAGGCGAACCATTGTCTACATACAGTACAGACGGGATCCCGTAAGTCATGACCGCGTTCTTCAGGATCTTCTGAAAGTTGACGGCCGTATCGGCTTCAAAGATTCCCCAGCCCACGATCATCCGGGATGCGTCATCCAGGATAGAAACCAGATACAGCCTGTGTCCGGCCAGCCTGTATAGATAGGATGTATCGGCCTGCCAGACCTGGTTGGCAAATTCTTTCTCGAACGCTCTGCGCTCTTTTCCCTGATGGATCGGTTCGAGACGGCTCTGAGGCAGAGAACGCACGAAACGATCGATCGTGGACTGGGAAACGCGGGCCGGGATAAACCCTTCTTCGATGAGCCGCGCACGCAGGACCGTATTGATGATGCGCGGATACTGCCGGCGCAGAGCGATGATGCGTTCCTGCGCCTCGGGACTCAGAGTTCGGGAAGTCCCCTTGTCGCTCCTGGGACGGGAAATCAGTCCATCGAATCCGCCGGAACGGTATTCATAGGCCCAGTGAGCGAAAGTCTGCCATGAAAATGATTTTTTGACACCGGAGACCGGGTTTTCGAATTCTTTTTCGGCAAGATGACGGTAAAACTGACGGTTTGTCGAAAAAGGATGAGTGCCGGAAATGACAGGAGCGATGATCCCGAATTTCCATAAAGCGATTTTTTCCTTGTCGGTTTGATCCATAAAGCAGAATCCTCCTTTGAGATTACTGTACCGGGCTAAAAAGAGGAAAGCGACGGACAAATGATTCAGGAAGGAGAAAAAAGACCATAGACAAAGGGTGCAGATAAAATAGTGTGAGGCGAAAAATAGGCGCATTCATGAAAACGAAGAAAACTCTTCAGAAAGGCATGCATAGAAGAACGGATATGAGCAAGAAGATCATACGGGCTACGGTCAAGATCGCGGATCATGATACAGGAGAGGAAAAGCAGAGAGGAATAGCGGTCGATCCATCGGCGCAGGGTCGTTCTGGAAATATCAAAAAGCGCAGCCGTTCTCGACTTGTTGCCGGCACAAGGTCCGCAGCAGTACTGAAAGAGCACTTCAAAAATAAAAGGATAGGAAAACGAAGAAAACGGACGGGCATCATAAGGGAGTATGGTATGATAGGAGCCGCAGGAAGGACAAAAAACGACACGAACCCGTAAGCGTTTTGTCGGATTGGAAGGAGAGAGGCAGAAACGGGAGTAGGATGAGTAATCGAGCATCTGGCCGCGCGCCCCGCAGGACGGGCAGGATAAATCATGCGAAAAAGGGTTGTCGAAAGCCGAAAAATTGATTATCATAAAATTGTTCGTTAGGACGGGAGAGAGTTTGTTCGCAAAACAATTAGGGCTCTCTCTTTTTTTGCGCCTAACACCTTTCCATGTCAATCATCTCATAAAATGAAAATAATGTGACGAAAAAAAGCAGAATAAATTCATCGTGAAATGATCGATGATGAATTTATTCTGCTTGTCTTTATAAATAAGCGAGGATAGCAGGACGACGCTCTACATCGAATATAATAAAGATGCAGGGATGTATGTATGCAAAGCCGGACATATGGCAACGAGAAAAGCACGGGGCGGACAGAAGAAGGCGAAGAGCGGATCGAACACACAACATGAAACGTATTATTTCGACGTTGAAAAATGTAAAAGATGTCCATTAAAAGAAGGATGCTACAAAGGAACAGCGACAAAGACGTATTCAGTGAAGATCAAAGATCCGATCCATACAGAACAGATGGATTTCATGGAAACAGAAGAGTATAAAGAGCTGACAAAAGAAAGGTATAAGATCGAAGCGAAAAACGCGGAACTGAAGGAACGGTACGGATACGGACGATCAAACGGAAGCGGAATAGAGAGCATGAAGATCCAGGGAGCGGCGGCAATTTTTATGAGTAATATGAAACGGATTTTAAAATTGGAAGAAGAAAAGATAGGTGGAGTGCGTCTAAAAAGTGAAAAAGAGCCCTCATAGATCAGAGGATTTCTTCCTATCTTCAAAAATAAGAGAATAAAAACGAAGAAAAACGAGAGTGTAAATTGAACTGTGTAAGTTTCTAGGTGAACCTAGAAGCTATCACAGTTCTTTTTTATACTGTGATATCATGAATGGAGGAATGAGGAAAATGACTATGGCAAGAAAAACAAAACAACCTGTAGAAAAGAATCGCATGATTGCTCGGCAAATCATTGAGGCGTATAAGCCTAAAACAGCAGAAGATATGAATAATGCTCTAAAAGATGTTTTCGGCCCGATGATCGAGGAAATGCTCAAAGCCGAACTGGATTACCATCTCGGTTACGAGAATAACTCGAAAAGCGAAAAAGAAACTGCAAATCGAAGAAACGGCTATTCACAGAAGACCGTAAAGACCGAGCAGGGAGAAACTACAATCAGTGTTCCTCGCGATCGCGACGGAAGCTTTGAACCCCAGATTGTCGAAAAGCGGCAATCTGATATTTCTACGATAGAAAATCAGGTGCTTGCCATGTATGCCAGAGGAATGTCGCAGCGCGATATTTCAAAAACGATCGAAGATATCTATGGTTTCGGTGTATCCCATGAAATGGTTTCCCAGATCACAGACAAGATCATGCCGAAAGTGGAAGAATGGCGAAATCGGCCTTTGGAAAAGTGTTATGCCTTTTTATTCGTAGACTGTATGTATGTCAAGCTGCGCAGAGGCTATGAATGCACAGAATGTGCGGTATATTCGATCCTTGGCTATACTTTGGACGGAAGAAAAGAATTATTGGGAATCTGGCTGTCAGAAAGCGAAAGCAAGAACTACTGGATGCAGATTTTTGATGAGATCAAAGCACGAGGTGTAGAAGATGTATTCTTTCTATGCATGGATGGAGTCAGCGGATTGGAAGCGGGAGCAAAGGCCATCTTCCCGGATGTGGTCGTACAGAGGTGCATCGTGCATCTGATCCGAAACTCGCTGAAATACGTGCCAAGCAAAGACTACAAGAAATTCACAGCCGACCTGAAGAAGGTCTATGGGGCACTCAACCTGAATGCCGCTCGAGCCGCTTTTGAAGACCTGGAAGAAAAATGGTCGATGTATCCGGGAGCAGTCCGGGTATGGAAGAATAACTTCGGTCATGTAGAACAATTATTCAATTATGGAAGCGCAGTACGCAAAATAATGTATACGACAAATGCGGTAGAATCGGTCAATTCGAGCTATCGAAAAGTAACGAAGAAAGGATCGTTCCCTAATGAAGACGCAATTTATAAAAGCTTGTATCTGCGCGCAAAGGAACTGGAAGAGAAATGGAAGAATTCGAAAATACCGAACTGGTCGAAAGTGCTCAATCAGCTTTTGGTTGATGACAAATTGGCAATACGAATCGAAAAATATCTAAAGCAGTAATGAAATGAGGTAGATCCTTTTATCCGCTCTTACCCTTGACAACGGGTCCCACACCCCGGGACCCCAAAAGAAAAGCCTTCTGCTGAAAACCAAGCTGAAGCTGGCAGCAGAAAGGCTTTGAGCATATCCCAGGGTGTACCCATTGTAAAGGGCCGCTCCTAAAAGGATCGCCAAATATAGAAATTTGTAAATAAAGCTAAAATAACTTACACAGTTTTCTTGACAAACCCAGAAAAACAGGAATCATGAATTTCTAACACAGAAAATCTGACTCCTGTTTTTTAATGTTCAAATTTGATAAACCGAGCGATTCAAAATCGTGACTTTTTCAGCAGTCTCGCTCATTCCTCTTTCTTTCATCCTTTTGATCGTTTCATCATGCATCTTCATGAATGCTTCGAATCCTTCTTCACATCGTGTTCTTTCGGCTTGCTTTCTTGTCTTGTTGCTGTTCATCAACAGATACGCGCTGTACAGATCCCGCTGAACCTGATAAGGCCCGATCGTTTTCCATCGTTGGCTTAATCTGCTTTTTGTATACGTATCCGAAATATGATCATACTGGCTTGCTTTAAAGGAAACTGTATCCACTTCGTGCACTGTTCCTTCATATTGTTTCGCTTTTTCTTTTAGGAGCGATATGAATAAAGACGGACACCGGTTGTTCAATGAACGTCCGAACCTCTTTTTCTTTGTTCCTGCTTTCGCTCTTCTTTGAAGCGCATGAAAGCACATCTTCTCTACATAAAACTCGTTTCCGTTTTCGATCAGTTCATTGATCATTTCTCTATGGCTTTGTTTGATATAAGCCGATTTCTGTCGATACAGCGTTCTCAGCCTGTTTCTTATCTTCTTGTAGTGATTGGAGAACACCCATCTCGATCTGTCCTTTCGGTTGATCGTTCCGTCCTCGTTGTATTTGTTCGGATTGCAGGCTCGTCGGGACCTGTCCATCTTTCGTAGAGTCCGTTCAATGGCTTTGTTGTATTTGTTCATCTTTGGAGCAAGCTCTTTAAGGATCACCTGATTCTCTGAAACGACGGCTACGGTCGAAGTTCCGATATCGATCCCTGTTCTTCCTTTCGGACACGTTTTCTTTTTCTTCGGTGCTTCTCCTTTGAGAACGACGATCGCATAGTAATGCCATCCATTATTGAACATCTTCCGTTTGATCTCGCAGTAGGCGATCTCGTCCTTCAATGCTTCATGCACATACCATGCTTCTTTTTCATTGCGTGGCTTTCGACAAATGAGATACAGCCCGTTCCAAGATACAGACAAATCCTCTTTATTGAACTTTGCACCATTTGTATTGGATTTTCCTCCGATACAGTCGAAATCCATTTCTTTTTTGAAGTGAAGCTTTTCTCCATTGGAAAACAGGATCTTCTCCACGCCTTTCCATACCCTTGTCGCTTCCTTCTGCACCTGATGGCAGGAAACATGCTTTGCATAGCGCTTTCTTCCTTCTTTGATATACGCTTGAAGCCCGTATTCGGAAAGACCGATCGATTGGCGGAAGTTTTTCATTTCTCTGGCCAGTTCTTTCTTTCGAAGCGGATCTGCGATAAGATATTCGGCTTTGAGAGCCTGATAGGTTTTATCGTGATCAAGAAACTTGAGCAGGGCCATTGCTCTTTTGACCAATACATTATGAAGACGGCACATGATCCGAAAGCGTTTATCGAGCTCTTTTTTCTGAGTGCTGTTTGTTTTGAGTTTCAGAGTAAGGGTGTGCATAAGATACCTCCATGGGGAATGTGGAAATACGTTGTGATTTATTACAATCATTATCTGATAAAAGGAAAAGAAAAGCAACAATAAATTATAGTATTTTAACAATCATAATACAGATATACTGTTCTTTAACAAATCCTATTCGATATCCTTTTTAAGATCTTGAAATAAAAGAGTTTACCCACCATTGAAATGGTGGGCTTGCACATTAATTGTCATAATTCCTCCAGGCATAATAATTCTGTATAATATTTATAATAACTACCATATATCATAGTATTTATGCTACTATTGAACATGGAAAGCGAGGTGGTCTGATGTGGTTCTTCAAGTATAAAATGAAAGCGCGCAGACAGTTCGAAGATCGTTACGGGATCAGGGTAACTGATCGCTGCACGGTCGAGCATTCGGGCCGGGATGTGTACCCAGGCCGGTTTATTTTGAAGTTTCCGCGCTGGAAGCACGCCAAAGCCGACGGGACACAGGATAAACGGGTCCATGACAATGAAGTGATCATGGAACAAAGCGTCCTGTGGATCGACGAATTCCGGATCATTTCCGACTGTTTCGCGATCGTAGAGCTTGTCCGTCTCCTTCGGGCCAGGGAATATGCTGTTTCCCTTTGCGCCCAGGAACAGAAGAAGCTCGATGAACGCAACGAGGAGTGGAAAACAGCGTTTCAGGATACGACGATCCGCCGGATCGTCGAACGGTTCGAAAAGAACCCGACCCGTTTCGAAGCCTACTGCGCCATGCTTTTCGAACAGCTTGGCTACCAGACTTTTGTCACCCCGCCAGTCAATGACGGCGGATACGATATCAAGCTCTTTTTGAACGACGAACTTTACGCGCTGGTCGAATGCAAGCTGTACAACCCGTCTTCCCGGGTCTCCCGGCCGATCATCCAGAAACTGGTCGGGGCCAACGAGATCGCGCGGGCGCCCCATCTATTCGTGGTCACGACGAGCATCTATACGAAAGAGGCGGTCGATTTCGCGCGGGATGCCGGTGTCCGGCTGATCGACGGCAATTCCTTGTGCGAACTGGTCAAACGCGCGATCGAGCACGAAGAGGTGCCGGTCCTTTCCTTTGTGCAGCTGACAGAAGAGGATCTGCAGACGTATATCGCGCCCGATATCGATCTTGAACCATTCAGAAACGGTTTTGGGTCCGGGCTATGATGGCATCCTGCGCTTCGGGCATGAGCGAAATAAACTGGGCGCAGTAGCCGGCGACACGTACGATGAGATCCTGATGCTCTGAAGGATGCGCTTTGGCATCGAGGAGCGTTTGCTGCGAAACGACGTTGAACTGGTTGTGATAGATGCCCTTTTTCCGGCTTGTTTTCAAGAACGACATGAAGCGGCGCCGATTGTCTTCTCCGCTCAGCGCTTCCGGATCGAAGCGCATATTCAGCAACTGCCCGGCTGCTACTTTTTCGTTGGGCAGCTTGGCGACGGAATTGATCACGGCGGTCGGTCCGTTCACGTCGGTTCCCTGGGTCGGCGAACAGCCTTCGTTCAGCGGCGTGCCGGCATACCGGCCGTCCGGTGTCGCGCCGACATCGAATCCGTTGGGAACATATGAGGTGATATTGCTTGTGGACATCGTGTAGCAGCTGACTTTCGGACCTTTGCTTTTGCGCAGCGTCTCATAGTGCGGCAGCAGGTCGAGATAGGAGTCAAAGACTTCTTTGACGATATAGTCCACCTCGTCGCTGTCGTTTCCGAACTTCGGCACCTTCAGGATCATCTTAAGGATCCTTCTCGCTTCCGGCGTTTCCCAGTTTTCCTTCATAGCATCCAGAAGCTGCTTCCAGGTGATCTTCTTTTCCTCATAGATCAGTTTTTTTATGCTCATCAGGCTGTTGCCGACCACGCTTGGCCCGATATTGGACTGGGAAATGACGTCGTACAGACAGCCGCCTTCCTTGAGCGTTTTTCCGGCTTCCATGCTTCCCTGGATCAGACAGGAGGCGAACGGATCGGCATCGTATACGGCCAGGGACGTATCGCAGATGGCGTCGCACTGTACGGCCAGATCCGAATAATACTTCAGGGCCGTTTTCCATGCGTCCCATACGTCTTCATACGTTTCGTACGTTTCTTTGAGCGAAAACAGCTGGATATTCGTTTCCGGATCCCGGCCATGCCAGCATACGATTTCGATGACCTTGCCCCAGTTGACATAGGTCATGCCGGTGGCGCGGTGTCCGTATTTTCCCGGAACTCCCGTTTCGACACAGCCGATCGGGCAGTAATCAAGGGCGTCTTCTTCAGGAATGCCGAGATCGACAAGACCTTGGACGGCAGTACGGTCATTGAAAAGCGATGGCATGCCGCATCCGGTCGCGATCAGGCGGGTGGCGGCTTCGAGCAGTTTTTCCGGCGTCTTCTCGCTGACGCGCATCGAAAAATTCGGTTCGGCCATGGCGCACAGGTTCATGGCTTCGATGCATAAATAGGAGAGATCGTTCGTTCCGTCGGTTCCGTCCGGTTTCAGTCCGCCGACGACCAGGTTGGAGTACAGCGGATAGCCCTGCGAGAATTTCGTGTGGCCGTACGGTCTGACCTTGTTGCATGTCGAATTCATGAGGAAAAAGTGCACGAGGATCTCGAGTGCCTTTTCCCGGCTCAGGCCATGTTCCAGGCGGTCTTTTTCATAATACGGTTCGATATACTGATCGAAGCGGCCGTAGCAGAAGGAATGGCCGTTGGATTCGATCATCTGCAGCACATGAAGCATGTAAACGGACTGTACGGCTTCGTGAAAGCTCTGGGCTTTTCTGCGCAGCATGACAGAAGCGATATGGGCCATGCGTCGGTATTCCGCTTTTCTTTTCGGATCCGGTTCCTCCTGCGCGAGCTGATCGTACAGACGGGCGTACCGGCTGCAGAAATCGAGCACTGCCTGCAGGGAAAGGAGGACGCTTTGATAATAGGCGGCCTGCTGCGGTCCAAGAGCAGGATCGTCAAGCTTTTTTCGGGCGTCTTCGATCCGTTTTTCCAGGCCGTGGGCGAGGACATATTCATGGTCGATGACGATATGGCCGTCTCCGGACATGGAAATTCCTCCCAGGTGAAGGACGCCCTGCTGCGAGGCCAGCCGGATCTCTTCGGTCAGATTTCTTTTCACTTTGTCCTCGTGGGTCTTGGCGTGCCAGTACGGGGCGATGGACCGGAGCGCGTCTTTTGTTTCCTGGCTGCACGCAAACACGTCGCCCCTCCTTTGTTCGAAGGCCGTGCTTCCATGGGTCCCGTCCAGCTCGTCGATGATCCAGTCGATCGAGTATTCGGGGAAAACGGGGGCGGCGAAGCTTTTCGATGCCTGATTGCCGAAGATCACGCTGTCCTGTTCGGCATAGATATCCATCTGTGCCAGGGTGGCAGCAAACGCTTTGGCTTTGCGCACGATATACGGCTCGCCTTCGGTCTGCTGAAAGCTTTTCGTATAGATCACAGCTCGCTGCGGGCAGATGGACGCTTTTCGGGATGCGATCCTTTTTTGAAACCGGCCGATCCGTTCGAGATCGATCTCATCGGTTTCGGGCTGAAATATCAAATACCTTTTTGTCATACTTCTTTCCTTTTCTCTTTTTTTCATTTTATCATGTTCGCCGGCAGAAAAGGAAAAACAAAATGTGCAGAAAAAAAGCGGCTTGCGCCGCCTTCGATCATATGATACCCAAGAACAGAGACTTTTCCCTGTATATACAGGTGGGTAAACTGTGTTAAGTATTAGGATCCCCACGCGCAGCGGGTCTTCAACACAACTTATCAACGTCCGTTTTCCCTTATCTCAACTTGTAGGAAAAATTATATATCCTTGGGCAATTCCTATAATACTCAATTTGACCCCATATTGCAAGTGCATACATTTACGGGAAAACATCTTTTTTTCCTATATCTTTTTTGAAAGGCTTTGCGTTATAATGAACAAAAAGAAAGAATTAATGGAAAGTTAACTGTATGGAAAAGAAAATTGAACGATTCTTCCTGAAAAATCATATTGAGCCAGATGAGATCAAGTACATTAAACGGGAAGATGGAAAAACGTGTATCTATTTGATCGACGGCCGTATCATAGATACATATACGCCTTTAAAAACGATTGTCGACGAGCTGCCGGTCGACGATTTTTTATCGATCAACAAGGGGATCGTGGCTGCGACGAGCCGGATCGTCAATATCAAGGATGACCTGTATACGATGCGGGACGGCAGCGTATTCAAAGGGCGGGCCAGGATGCCCAGGCTCCTGAAATACGAGCATGAAAAGAAATTCAACACTTCGCGCCGTTCGGAAGAGCTCGAGGTCGATGCGCAGTGTGCCATCTTCGACATGTGTCCCCTGCCCTTTCTTCTGATCGGGATCGAATACGATCATGACGGGCACGAGCTGGACTATCTCGTTTATTATGTGAACAACGCGTTCCTGAACCTGTTCGGGCGTTCGGAAGAGGAAATTCTCAGCCGTTCTCTCTACTCCTTTCCGATCAAGCAGAAAAATCTCGTTCTCATTGCCGATATCGCGCTAAATGGCGGCGAACGGTGCGTGCACATGCTCTCGTCCCAGTACAAAGTGCAGTGTTACCAGCCTGAAGACGGCTACTGTGCCATGCTCATGCTGCCCGAATTTTTGTAAATGGATATCAAGGTGTCTGCGGACATCTTTTTTTTACAATATTGTAAGATTTGAAGGAAAGAGATTTTGCTAAGATATGGCCATGAAATGGAAAATTATGATCATTGAGGATGATTTCCTCCTGGCTGAACAGATGCAGGCTTTGTTATGCGGGCAGTATGAGGTACGATGCGTGAAACGATTCGATCACGTCGTGGCGGATGTACAGGCTTACGAGCCTCACCTCGTCCTTCTTGATATCAATCTGCCTGGACATGACGGCTTTTACTGGTGCGAAAAATTGCGCATCTTGTCGAACGTTCCGATCCTTTTTATTTCGGCGCGCAGCACGATGCAGGATACGCTTCGGGCGATCCGGCTGGGCGGCGACGACTATGTGGTCAAACCGTTCTGTCCTGAGCTGCTCGAAGCGAAGATCGAGGCCATGCTGCGCCGCAATGAACAATACCAGGAGCAAAAGACGATCGATCTGGGATACGGTCTGGTCTATCTTGAAAACGGACAGGTGCTTCTGCACGAAAACGCAAAAGTGGATCTAACGCCGGCCGAGCGCCGGCTCTTCTCGGTACTTGTCCATCGAAAGGGGTGTCTTGTTTTGCGGACCGAGCTCATGCTCGATCTTTGGGAGACAGATCAGTTTATCGAGGATGGCACGCTTTCGACGCTTGTCAGCCGGCTGAGGCAGAAACTGAAGCAGACCTGCGGCAATGGTGTCATCCTAACGGCCAAAGGGAAAGGATACTATATCGAATGATCTTTTCTCTTATTATCGTGCTTTCTTTCAACGTTTATACCCTATGGCTGCTTCCTTCGATCACATTTTCTGATCTTGTCTACTGGGACCTGCTCGTACTGAGCGTCTGGCTGGCCGTTTTTCTTGTCCGTTTTTTTAGAAAGAAGGTTCGTTCGCGCAGGATCGGCCGGTGTCTGAGGGAGCCGGGGCCGATCGCTCCTCTTTTTCTTCCCTATATCGATCAGGAGGTGTATTTTCATGATGTCGACCGGCTGCAGGACGAGCTGGAGCAGGAGCGATGCCGCAACAGCGAGCTGAAGGATGGGATCGACCGGATCGTGCATGAGCTCAAGGCCAGTCTGGCGACGCTGAGCCTTTGCCAGGGGCAGGCGGATCAGGATACGACCAGGCTGGTGATCGAAACGATGAACCGGCAGCTTGGTTTTCTGCTTCTGCAGTCCAGACTGGAAACGAGTGTCATGGATGTGCAGTTTCAGAAAAGCGATCTGCGGTCTTTGATCGGCACGGCCATCAAAAACAATAAATATCTGCTGATCCGCAGCCGTTTCGAGATCCGGATCGACTGTCCGCCTCTTTTTGTTTATACGGATCCGGAATGGCTCATCTATGTATTGGATCAGCTGCTCATGAACGCGATCAAATACAGGCGGGATCCGCTGATCGAGATCCGGGCATTCCAGGACGAGAATGAAACGGTCATCGAATTCAAGGATCACGGGATCGGGATCGAAAGCCAGGATCTTTTGCAGGTTTTCGAAAAAGGATTTACGGGCGGCAATACGCGTTCGGGAACGTACCGGTCGACGGGGATGGGCCTTTATTTCGTCCGTACGGTGATGGATCGGCTTTCGGGATCGGTGGAGGTGCAGTCGGCTGCCGGTTCCTATACTTTGTTCACGCTCCGGCTTTTCAATGATGCCAGGAGGACGTGGTTGCGCAAAAAGATGGATCATACAGATCTGTAAGGATAGGAGCCTTCGTTTCCTTTACACTGGAATGCAGGAGGAAATGGATATGAAGAAACCAATTCTTGAAGTGGAACATGTGCAGAAGATATACGAAAGCCACGGGTACGGACTGCCGGTGCTCAATGATATCAGCCTGACGATCTTTCAGGGTGATTTTGTGGCGATCATGGGGCCGAGCGGTTCGGGAAAGACGACCTTACTCAATATGATCTCGTCGATCGACAGGCCGACCAGAGGGGCGATCCGGCTTGACGGCAAGGATATCGTGCGTCTGAATGAAAAAGAGCTTTCGAAGCTGAGAAAGGATAGAATCGGATTCGTGTTCCAGGATTATTCCCTGCTCGATTCGATGTCTCTGCTTGACAACATCGTGCTTCCGCTGACTTTGAATGGCGCGAAAGCGTCCCTGGCACTGAAAAAAGGAAAGCGTCTGGCTGCGCAGTTCGGGCTTTCCGGGCATCTGGATAAATTTCCGTATCAGCTTTCGGGAGGACAGAAGCAGCGCGGGGCGACGTGCCGGGCCCTGATCATGGAGCCGGCTGTTCTTTTTGCGGATGAGCCGACGGGTGCGCTTGATTCGAGATCGTCGCATGATCTGCTGGACTGTTTCAGCAAGATCAACGAGGAAAACGATACGACGATCGTGATGGTGACGCATGATGCGTTCGCCGCTTCCTATGCCAGGGAGGTGTATGTTCTCAAGGATGGCCGGATCGAGCTGCATCTTCATAAAGGTGACAGCCAGAAAGAATTTTTCAACCGGATCCTTGATGCGCAGGCGGCGATGGGAAAGGATCTGCGATGAGCCTGTTTCGTCTTGCGTGGCAGAATTTTGTCCTGCATGCGCGTCGATATGGCGCTTTGGTCGTGTCGCTCGCTTTTACTGTTTTTATCTTTTTCAATTTTGAGAATCTTGAATACTCGGGTTCGCTCGAAGGACTGAGCGCAGACAATATGGAGAAGATCGGCATGCTGATCGATGTCGTGAAGGTGGTCCTGATCTGTTTCATGATTTTCATGATCGCTTACGCGTCGAATGTGTTTTTAAAAAGCCAGAAAAAGGAATTTGGCGTGTATGTCTTTCTGGGCCTGACAAGTTCGCGGATCAGCGTGCTGTACATGCTGGAAAATATGATGGTCGGACTGATCTCGATCGTGGCTGGTGTGCTGAGCGGTACGCTGTTTTCCTATTTGTTCGCGATGATCTTCGTCAAGGTGTCTGCTTTAGGGATCGTGGCCGGATTTTCGCTGTCGGGACGCGCTGTCCTTGAAACTTGCCTTTTTTTCGTGCTTATCTATGGTGTGATCACTTTACGGGGCATGCGTTCGATCCGGAAAAGCAGCGTGCGCGATCTGCTATCGGCTTCGAAGCAGAACGAAAAGCTGAAGGAACATGGGCGTTTTCTCGTTCTCAAGGCGCTGGCGGGATGTCTTGTGCTTTGTACGGGGTATTATTTTGCTGTAAAAGATGGCGGGATGGATGTGCTGGGCAATGCGATGATCGCGACGGTGTGTGTCATTATCGGTACGTACTGGATCTTTGGCGGATTTCTTCCGTTCCTGCTGCAGAGCATGCAGAAAAACAAGAAGTTCCTGTATGCGCACCGGCGCCTGCTGTGGGTGGATGGTCTGGTGTTCCGGATGAGGCAGAACTACCGCTCTTTTGCGATGGTCTGTATCCTGCTCATTTGTGCGGTGACTGCGCTGGGATGCGGTTTCACTTTGAACAACCGGATCTCGGCGATACAGCAGTATTCGATGCAGTACGATGTGCAGATCATGAGCATGGACGGGGATGCCGAGGCGTACTTTGATGCCAGACTGCCTGAATCGCAGATGCATACGGTCGTGCCGGTGGCTGAGGCGAACGAACAGCTGTTCGTTCCCTATTCGAGCGTGTCTGATTTCGATCTTCCGGCATTCAAGGAAAACGAATGCGTGCTTCTGAGCAAAGGGATGATCATTTCTCTCTATACGGATCCGGGCAGTTTTTCGACCGAACTGGATGGCGTTCATCTGCAATGTATCGAGGATGTGCGTACGGCTGTTCTTGGCTTCATGCAGGACAAGATGGAAGTGCCGGTGTATGTGATCGGCGATGTCTTGTTTGATCGGGCTTTTGGGCAAAGCGACCGGCTCTACCTGTACAACTACAAATTCGCCAAGGAAGATGCGGATCTGCCGCTCAGTACGGACGATCCGCTGGTTGCGGGAATTTTCAGGATGGATGAAGACAATTCATCGTATTTATGGCTGAATACGATCTTCACGTTCTGCGTATTCCTGTTTATCGTGTTTTTGATCGCGGCATGCTCGATCCTTTTCATCAAGCAGTACAACGATTCGTTCGAGGATATCGAAGCGTATTCTCTGCTGCAGAAGATCGGTATGGACCGTTCGGTGCTGAAGCATTCGATCATCATGGAATGCTCGTTCCAGTTCGGGCTGGATTTTGTGATCATGTGCGTCTCTTCCTTCTTTTCGCTCACAGCGCTTTCCAAGATCGCGCAAGAGCCGCTGGGCATGGTGTTTGTGCTAAGCAATCTGGTGATCCTGGTGCTGATGATCCTATGCGATCTGTTGTGCATTTGCGCAGTGGAAAGTACGCTGCTGAATAGAAGAACAGTATAGATGGATCCATCATGCTGAACAGTTTGGTCGTTCAATGGCTAGGCTGTTTCAGCTTTTTTTGATTTCCTTTTTATTCTTTTAACTACATAAGCCGAATGCTAATCATTTCTATAAATATAATGTGAAATAATCGGATTTTCAGAAAAAAAGTCCACTATCCTCTTCCAGTTACGTATATAAAAGCGAGGGGTCTTCAGATCTCTCTGGAAAGGAGGACTTCATTGAAACACGATAAATCCTCGGAAACAAACGAAGAATACGATCCGATGATCGAACGGTTCACTTTGTTCAGCGACTTTTTCATGTTCGAAGCGTTTTCCAGAAGCGAAGAGGCTGTGGAACTGGTGGCCCGCATCGTGACCGGAAAAAAGATCTGAAAGTAGCCCGATACGGCATGGAAGCAAAAAGGGGCTTTCCTCTCTTCCGGCATGTGCGCTATGATCTGTTCATCGAAGATACTGAAAACAATATCTACGATATCGAGATCGAAAACGAAGGCCGCTCTTTGAATGAAAGAGCGATCGTCTACAGCAGCACGCTCATTGCCCAGCGCATGAAGACGAATGAAAAATTCGAAAGCCTGAAAGACACGTGGGTCATTTTCCTGACCAGAAAGGATATGGAAAAAGGATACGAGCCGTATTACGACTACAAATGGTTCGATCCAAAAGGACAGCGTCTGCTGAGCAGGAAAGCGGCCATCCGGTTCGTGAACGGACAGTATCGAAACGATGACGCGTTCGGAAAGCTGATGCATGATTTTCATTGTACAGATCCGGACCAGATGTATTATGATGAGCTTAGAGAAATCGTAAAGTATTTAAAAAAAGACCCGGAAGGAGTGAAAATTATGTGCGATATCATGAATGAGGCCGAAAGGCTATAGAAAGAGCAGTCGCGCAGAGAAGGTCTTGCGGAAGGCCGGGCAGAAGAGCGGGAAAACATGATGCGCAAACTGCATGCAAAAGGCATGTCTTTTGAAGAAATTGCCAGTATCATGGAACTGCCTTTGTCTTCGATCAAGGCATTCTTCCAAAAACGATCAAAGACTGCATAATTTCTGAAGACAAACATTCCGATAGGCTGAAAGAAAAAGGGCGCTTGTTTGCGGGAAGGATCTCACAGACAGGTGCCTTTTACTATACCTGATTCTCATCCCTATTAATAAACGCACAAAAGGAAGCAGTTCAATGAATCCCTGCTTCCTCTTTAGGAATATATCAATGACTTATATTCTTTTTTCTTTTCCAAAGTACGGCAAGCACGAGCACGCTGATCATCAGAGCGCCCAGCCATATCATATGGTTCGTTTCTGCTGCAGTATTTGGACTGGTCGGTTTGCCGTTTTTCGAAGAGGCTGGTGTTTCCGGTTCGATCGAAACAGTCACTTCGTTGGAAGGTGTCTGCTTGTCGTCATGGATCAGCACACCAACATTGATCCAGGCACTGTTGCGGGTGACTACAGGCACCTTGACCTGGAAGGTCAGATCAACGATCTGATCTGGTGCGAGCTCTTCGATCTTCCAGCTCACAACGCCATTTTCGATCGTTCCCTCTTTCGAGATGGATCCGGATACGAAACGCAGTCCTTGCGGAATGGCGTCTTTGACTACGATATCCCGTACCGTTTCCTTGCCGCGGTTCTGCACACGCAGCACATAGGTGATCGTGTCGTCTACGCGGGCTTTGATCCGCGTTTTCGATGGTTGGGCGTCATTTTGCGCCTGCAGCTTCTCGATCGTGATATTCGGCTCTTCTTTTGGCGTATCGATCTCCACCTCGTTGGACGGGGTCGGTTCTTTTGGATGGGTCGATTCGATCGCTTCAGCAATATTTTTCCATACGCCTTCGCTTTCCGGTACGTCGACTGCGAAGGAAACGGTTCTTGAAGCGCCGGCTGCCAGTGTTCCCAGCTGCCAGGAGATAACGCCTTTTTCGACAAGTCCGCTGTCAGAAACACTGCCATCGACCAGGATCAGTCCTTCCGGAACGACATCGCTGACGACGACATCTTTCGCGTCGGCCTGACCGTCATTCGTCACTTTGATAAAGTACGTGACACGATCTTTTCCGACTACAGAAAGCTTGTCTTTGGTGCGGTTGCCTTCGTTGCGTTTCTGCGATTTTTCGACAGTCAGATGCGGTGCTTCTGTTTCCACTTCGACCGGAGGGGTCGGTTTCGGGTCCGGATCGTCTTCATCGGATACGGTGGCGACATTGGCCCAGCGGGTGTACTCCTTGACAGACGGTACCTTGACCTTGAATGTGAACGTTTTTGCCTTTCCTGCTTCCAGAGAGGCCATGTTCCAGGTAATCTTTCCTCCCCGGTTCTGGCCCTGATCGCTGATTGAGCCGTTCACAAGCTCCAGTCCTTCCGGAACGATATCTTCGACGACGATGTTCTGTGCCGGTCCTGTTCCAGTATTGGTTACTTCGATCGCATAAGTGATCGTATCGCCGGCATTGGCCTGGATGAGACCTTGCGTGAGCGAACCGTCGTTCTTCGCCTGCCGTTTGACAATTTCGAGTTCCGGTACAAGAACTTCTACCTCGACTGGCGGCGTTTCGATTTCCTCGCGCGGCACGGTCGGATCTTCCTGATGACTGACGGATGCGATATTGCGCCAGCGTGTCGCTTCTTGGACTTCCGGCACAGTTACGCTGAACCAGACTTCTTTTTCTTCGCCTGGTGCCAGATCACCGATCTTCCAGACAATTTCTCCTGTTTCTTCATTCAGTTCGTGCGCATACGTTTCATCGACCTCTTTCAGAACGAGCGCTCCGTTTTCATGGGTCGGGATCGTGTCTTTGATCCAGACATCATGGGCTGTTGCCATGCTTGTGTTGGTCGCTTTCAGATAATACGTTACCGTATCCTGCGCGTTGCCGTGCAGAAGGCTGGTTACCCGGTCGCCGTCATTGAGCTTATGCTCTTTCTCCAGGATCACGGCAGGGACCATCGTATCGACTTTGACCTCGTTGGACGGGATGTCTTTCGGCTCGCCTTCGTCTGGATTGTCCGGGTTGTTTTCATAATGGGTATAGGCTTTGTTGATCCAGAGCGTATTCTGTTTCACACCAGGAATCGTTACCGTAAAGGTCACGGATCTCGATTGGCCTGGTGCCACGTCGCCGATCGACCATGTGATCGTCTGGGTGCGCTCATTAAATTCCCCATTGTCGCTGGCACTTACAAAGCGGAGGAACAATGGTGTTTCCATGAGCTCGGCTGTCGGGATCGTATCTTCGATCACGACATCTCTGGCTGTGGCCGTTCCAGTGTTCGTGACGGTCAGCCGGTAGGTCAGCGTGTCGCCAGTCTGTCCGGTCCGTTTTTCGAATGTGTAATCCGGATCCGCAGCCAGTTTCTGGTCTTTGACAATGGTCAGGTTCGGCAGATCCGTACCGACCACTACTTCGTTCGAGTCTTTTGGCTTTTCGTTGTCATAGATCAGCGTGGCGATATTTTTCCAGCTTGTTTTCTGATCTACTTTCGGTACCCGGA
Source organism: Erysipelotrichaceae bacterium OPF54 (assembly GCA_022834735.1). Classification (GTDB taxonomy): domain Bacteria; phylum Bacillota_I; class Bacilli_A; order Erysipelotrichales; family Erysipelotrichaceae; genus Dubosiella. Next base: position 1,417,576 of record BQKD01000001.1, on the reverse strand, counting down.
CGCTGAATATCACCTGTTTTTCTTTCTGTGCCTCAACTACACCAAGTTCCCAAGTTATTTCATGAGTCTCCGGATTGTAGTTGCCACCTTTGATCGAACTGAGGATCAGCTCCAGTCCGTCCGGTACAGTATCCCGAACGGAAGCATTGTCAATCGTATGATCTCCAGGATTTGTTATATGGAGGGCGTAGGTAACGACATCGCCCGCTTTCACGGCCTGCAGATCTTTTGTCAACGGTCCATGGTTGATGGCCTGGAGCTTTTCGATTTCCAGATTCTTGACGATCGTATTGATCTTCACTTCATTCGAGTTTTTCGGCTCTTCTTCATCATGAGTGAGAACGGCGATGTTTGGCCATTCTTTATCTTCATTGACAACAGGTACCCGGACCTGGAACGAAACGATAGCCGTTCCTCCATTGGCTGCCAGCGTACCGACATTCCATGTGATCTTACGATTTGTTTCATCATACGAACCGCCATCAAATGCCTGAACAAACTCCAGACCATCCGGAACTTCATCCGTTACTACTACTTTTGTCGCGTCTTCATTTCCGGAATTGGTCACGATCATATCATAGGTGACGAGTTCTCCGGATTTCACTTCAAGCGACTCTGTTCCATCGTATCGTCCGCTCTGAGGGGTGGATTCATACTTGCGGATGGTCACATCTGGTTTGGCTGGCTCCGACTCGATCGTGACTTCTTCACTTGGATCCGGTTTTTCATCCAATGGACTGTCTGTTGTCGTTGTTGCGATATTTTTCCAGCTCGTCGCGCTCTTCACTTTCGGTACTTGTACCTGGAAAGAGACGGAGTAGGATGTGCCAGGAGCAAGATCACCGATCGACCAGGTAATTTTATTGCCATCCAGCGTCACGTTATTGATCAATGAGCTTTTGAGCAGGGTCAGCTGTGCATCCCCGTCTCCTTCCGGAACCGGTACTGAATCATGGATCATAACATTCTTAGCGAGTGCATCGCCTGTATTGATCACTGTTAGTCGATAAGTAACGAGGTCTCCTGCATTAACGGTCTGCGTTTCTCGTGTGAAAGGCTCAAAGTTGCGGGATTGTTCCTTATGGATCTCCAGTTTCGGTTTCTGTGTTTCGCTGTATGTATTCACAAACACAATTCGATTGTTGTCAAGCTTATTGTTGTTCATGTCCAGGTATTGGATCGAGTGAACCTTCACGCTTCCGTTGTCCTCCACAACAGTTATTTCCGCCTTGTATATGCGGGTATCGTGTTTCATTCCAGGAATGGCGCTTGGCAGCTCTTCGATTCGATATGTATAAATACCTGGTGTAGTAAATACGATCTTTCCAAATTCGAACCGTCCGAATTCATTGTTCTTTGCGATCGGATCGTCTGGAAGAGGCGTATCTTCCGGAGCGGCTTTGGTCTCCGCTTCCCTTCTGATCATTGTGAGTTTCCGTTTCTGCTGGGAATCAGCTGGCGCCGGAATTTCCGGTTCTTCCGTCTGGGAATCGACTGGATCCTCTTCATCGTCATTGATATCAAGTTCCGGCAACAATGAACGATGGATTTCGGAACTACCATCTAATGGCTCTTCTTCTGGCACAAATTCGGATTCTTTATTCAAATTCCGGCTGGTCGTGCTTTGACCGTCGGCAGAGATCTTGAAGGAATACAGTCCTGCCTGCATCGGGTATGGATCGCCATTAGGATCCATTGTCTTGAATCCGGAGATCACGACATCATCGGTGCTTGGTTTTAAATTTCGGAATGTCACAGATGCTTCTACGCCATTCGAGAATGTGCCATTGGAATCTCCGATCGTATCGATCTGCAGATATTTGTCGATCCATTTGCTGCCTGAATTTTCAGAAACTGAATACGCCGTATTTTTCGGAATATCATAAATGATCAAAGTATCGTCATGTTTCAATTTGAAATTCACCTTCGCGTCTGCACTTACGGTTAATGTTTCCTCTTTTCCATTGCGTTTTGCATGCAAAGTTTTAGATGCCATATTGTCTGAGAATTGAACTTCAAACGGGAAGTCGTAATTCAAATCATTTTCGTCCAATGTTTGGCCCGAGCCTGGAATAAGCTGTTTTGATATTCTCAGTCCGGCATCATTTGTAAATACAAATGGTTCTGGCGGATTCTGCGTAACGACTAATTCTCCATCGTGATCTTCCACATTCAATGTGTATTCAATTGTATCGGTATCATATTGCACAGCAGAACCAGCTGGCAGAGCTTCTTCTTTGATGACGGCCGTATAGTTTCCAACTGTATTAAATTGTACGAGCGGGAAGTCTACGGAACCGTCCGCACTGTTCTGCGCTTCCTTTTGATAAATTACATTGTCTCCATCATCAGTCACGGTCATTTCGAACGAATACGCCTGGTCTTTGAGTTCAGCCCCAAGAAGTTCTTTTGTTACGGATGGTATCCATGTTCCGCTTGGCTGATAGACATTGACAAATGCCGCGGTATCACTTGTGACATCAGGAGCAGCTGAGGATACCATCGAGTAACTCGATGTCAAAGCGCCTGATACCGGATCCTTTGCAATATTCACTGTTACTGTATATTCGACTTTAGAATACTGAATATGTTCTATTGATCCCTGATGTTCTGTTATGCGGTATTTATATGTTCCTTCGTTCTTGAAGACGATCGGATCAAAGGTAGTTGCTGCCGTATGATCTCCTTTTCCTTGAACAGTGACCTGATTATGTTCTGGCATAGGAGCAGATCCTTCACCATTCAGATCAAAGACAAATTTGTCTGAATCTGTCATTGTTCTGCCTTCCAATGTTTTCATGACCGGCAGTTTTACAACGACTTCCGGATCATAATGGTTCACAAACTTTATTTCATTTACATTTATGGTTCCATTATTATAGATAGCATTCGGAATGATTTCGCCTTTGTCATTTTTGGTTACATTGACCTTGACCTCATATTTTGCTTCATCATATTTTATTCCGGAAAGTCCGGTCGAGATTTCTTTTACAGTATATAGATAAGTGTTACCTACATTTTCTTCTGTATACGTGATCGGTCCGAACAAAGATTCAACCGAAGCCTCAGTTGTTGGCAATACAGAAAGGATCGTCTGGGCCGGTAATGGCGCTCCCTCTTCTCCTGTGATTTCAAACAGGAACCGGTCGCCATTTGTAAAGCTTCTTCCTTCCAATGTCTTCGTGACAGGAATTTTAAGCGTTCCTGTCGGACGGTAGGTGTTTGTGAAGACAACTGGATTTTCTGCATCAATAGCTGGATTTTCCCCTTCAACGCGCTGAATAACAGGAACAATCGTTTTTGATCCATCGTCAGTATCCTTTAATTCAAACGTGACTTTTACGGTTATTTTTGAAGTATCATAATCCAACTGTTCGATATCGCCTTTTTGTTCTTCAAGCACGAACCGGTATTCCTTATCTACATCTTCAAGAGTAAATTCTCCAATATTAAACTGGTTGGTATTTTCTTTTGAAAGATTAATATCCACTTTTGATGGTGTCTTAATTTTTGCCTGAGATGCGTCATCATTCCCACGAATCTGGAATGTAAAGATATCTCCGGCTTCTTCCTCACGTCCGTTTAATACTTTCCGGATTGGGATCGAAGCAGAAATTGGTTCATAATGCGTATTTTCAAATTTAGCAATTGCTGGTTCCTGACGCTCTCCATTTTCATCTACAACTGCTATAGTAGAAGTTATACCGTTTTCAGTAGTATTGGAAGCTTTGACAGTTATCGTATATGTCGTCGCAACATCATACTGGATATTCGTATCATTTCCTTTCAATTCCTTAATCGTATATGTATATGTTGCGTTATCGCCAGTTTTGATATGTTCATCTGTCAAAGGAATAATGAATTGCTTCTGAGCGATGTTTTCAGAATTTTTCAATAAATCATTCTTGGCGATTGTCAATCTGGTCTGTTCAGGCATTGGTGTATTCGCCTCAGCACTGATTTCGAATACAAAGCGATCATCATCTGTAAGGTTGCGTCCATGCAGCACTTTTTGTACAGGAATAACAATTTGATCGACAGCGTGATAAGTGTTTGTAAATGTTATTGGATTATTTTCAGTTATTTTTGGTGTATTCTCTTCAGAAGAAAGAGTGAGATGCGATACTATGTGCTGTGAAGCATTATCAGCAGTAGGTTCCAGCGTAAAAGTTAAAGCGATCAGTTCTTTATGCGTATCATATTCTACTTGATCAAGCGGCTTACTACCGACCACTTCATCAATGAGGAACTTATACGTTTTTCCAACATCTTCCAGACCGAAATCACCTAATGTAAAATTGCCATTCAGTTCACCGTTTTCTCCCTGTTTCACATCAATCGTATTCTTTTTTTCCTTTAATAACGCATTGAGTCGTTTTGGATTGTTAGACATTTCCTCTTCTGAAATCCTGAATGTGAATACATCCTGATCTGTTATGTTACGTCCATTGAATATTTTTTCGACTGGTATATTCACTTGAACCGGCTGCACTTTATCATTAACAAAGATTAGATCGTTCAGAGGATCTCCAATTGGATTTCCCGCATCATCGATTGCTGTAATGGATTCTACAGTTACAGTTCCATCATCTCCTATGACGGCCTTAACAGTTACATGATATTTATTTACGTCATATAGAACGTTATCTTCTTTTCCAGCAATTTCATGAATTGTATAAGTATACTTTCCTGATTCCATCGTATCGTCGAATACGATTGGTCCGAATTGACCTTCTGCTTTATATACATTATCTGCCGCGATCATTGCCGTTCCATTGTCCTGGACAAGACCGGCAACATTAATCTGTGTCTTTTCAGGCATTGGCGCTCCCTCAGTATCTGATGTTATTTCAAAAGTATACGATTCATCACCAGCAAACGCTTCTCCTGTAACAAACTTTTGTACCGGGATATTTACTTCCGCGATCTTATGGTATTCGTTGACAAAGGTTACACCGATCTCAGGTTTCGTATTATCTGTTGAAGCTTGAATTATACCTCTGACAACTGATTTGGAATTGGTTTCTCCATCAGGAACATATTTTCCACTGAACTGAATTTCCTTCACTTCGAATTGTTCGCTGGCTGTTTTGGCTTGAGCTTCTTTAATCTCGTATTTTGTTCCAACAGGCAGGTTATAAAGAATCAATTCATCATCTTTTTTCAGTTTAAATTCAAATTGTCCTTCTTTTCCCTCATCGCTTGTTTTTGTACCCAGTTCCTGATCCGATTGCCCTTGAGAAGGATTAGCTCGATTTAAGATATATGGCAGTGTTTTTATTGAAGTCTCTGCGTTCGTCAATGTGATATTAAAAGTAAAATCGGTATCTGTTTCTATCTGTGGATCTACCACTTTTTTCAGTTTGATCACTCCCGGATCTTCTGCATTGATAAACCGGACATAGTTTTGATCTTTAATCAGGCTTGAGAATGCATAACCTTCCTGGTACTTGCCCTGCTCAAGATCTAATCCTTTTTCGATCGTCCCGCTTAAGAAAGTAGTAGAAGTGTTTGGCGAAATCGGTCTAAGATTCTTTAGATTCGTATCGTCAGATTCACTGTAATCACTATTAGTATATGTCTTATCATACGTTCCAAGCTCTTTTACTTCATAATAGTATCCTTTATATTTTGAAGTGCTTAAATTATCGTCCGGTCCTGAACGTGGCAATCCTGTTATTAACGCCTGCTGCTTATTTGTTATCCTGAACGTTCCGTTTGGTGCGATATATCCTCTTGAAACTTCTCCTTCTTTTCTGTTGCCATTCTCATCAAGATTGTATATCAATATTTCATATTGATTATTCAGATCTTCACCTTCCGGATTTTGAAGAGTAAGTTGATAGACATATTGGTCTTGGTTTTCCGTAGAAGGCTCCTCATTCTGCAATGAATATCTTACTTCTTTTTCGACCTGGATCTGTCCATTCATCGCCGTCTCTTCCATAGAAAGCCCTTCGAACGGTATGGAGAAACGCATATAGCATGAAGAACCTGAAGCACCACGTTCAGTATAGAAAATAGACAGAACATAATTCTGTTTAGTATCTGAAGAATTCTCAGTTTCATTTTCACTAACACGTGAATTTGCCGTCACATTCTTCTTTTTAAATGCATAAATATTTTCTACAGTTCCATCTTCATTGGTTTGCTCAGCAATCGGTTCGTCTGTTTTATCATCTATGAAATCCCAAAGATTAACAAATATACCGTAAGAAGAATGGACACCTCCAAGATCGACAACCTTTTTTGTCGTTCCTTCTATGATATTTCCTTGACTATCTGTTTTTGAGAGGAATACAAAAAGGTCATCATCTCCGTAAAAGAAATAACGAAGTGGTGCACAATATCCATCTTCCAATACAAATGGTATCTGTGTTTTCATACCGAAATAAGCATTATGATCGCCATAACTATCACTATATGGCAATAATTCTTCGGCATATGTTCCTTCTGGGGTTTGTCCATAAGCAGCTCTTTGTGACTGCTTATCTTTACTTCCAAATTTTAAATCATGACCATCTTGTCCAAATGTACTTGCTGCATCCATTGGCCAGAATTCATTTGTTCGAATTCGTGTATTCTCTTCTCCGGAGCAAGGAGGGAGTAAATCTAGCTCATCCGCCACTACAGTCTGTGTATCATCTCTATTTACCTTTTGTAAAGTATAAGTTCCACCTCTTCTTGAAAAAGTGAGACTATAATTTTCAGCAGTTGAATCACTTTCTTTTGGCAACCCTTTAAAAACTGTTTTCCCGGTAAGTTGAGTCTCTGTTGAAAAAATAGCTGGCGCATTAACACCCTCGCTCCATTTCAAAGAACCGTCAGAATTAAACCCTTCTGCCAGATCAAAAGTTGCGCCTTGATAATTAACACCATCTGGAAATTGTGACCATTTAGATCTTCCAAAACGATTATATTTATTAGCGGAATTTAACGTATATCCCTTCCACTCTTTTAATCCCAATCCTGTTTTCGTATTATTATTTCCAAACGCGAACACTGTTGCACTTGAATTGATGCCTTGCTTATTTGTGACTGTAAAAAATTTATATTCTGGAAATTTGCTTTGCAATGATACTTTCATTTTCGCATATGGACGAGTATCGCTTGCAATACTAATACTTGATTGTGGAACAAGATCAGCGTTAGGATGCTGATTTATCCAATTTCTCAAATCATCTTCCGTCCATTCCGGAATAGTACTAGCATCTGAATTATTTTTTGCTGTGTCATCTGCGGCTTTTTTATTTGTATATAACCATCCATCACTAATATCGTAATCAAAGAAATCAACATCCTGAATATCCGTCGTTCCAGTTGTTGGCTCAAATACAAGACGGATGACCATATCTTCTGTAACAAGAACTGTCTTTTTTCCTGTATTCAGATCTTCACCATAATGAATACCCTTTTCTTCTTTTGTAAGATTCGCATTATTCTCATTGTTCGTAAATATAAATTTGGAAGGATCATGACGCATGATTCCATCCACTTCCATCTGAGGAGCCTGAAGAACTAAAAAGTCAGTTTCTTCTATCCGATCTTTATTTGTAGAATCCTTTTTCAGCCATACTTCTTTTAAAGAATAATTGGCATTATATGCGCTTGCATTCGCGGATCCGTTATAAAGCTTATTCATATAACGCATTTGTGGCTTTGTTAGGTATTGAACAGGTTCATCTTCGAATAATTTATAAAGTCGATCGATTGTTCTTACTTCTCCTTTATCGTTATCAGAAAACTTTACTGTATTTTTAGGATCTAAATCGCGTTTCAGTTCATAGGCTTTATCTACTTGATTATTGAAAAGTGACCAGCTAACATTTGAAGGAGTTTTTCCATTACGAAGGCTTGTGTTCCAAACCACAACAGGCTTTGGCCCTGTATAAGATGCCTCCACTCCAGATAAATATTGTCTTAATTGCAATTCCTGACTTATATCATAATACTTATCTTTTCCACCAAAATCCTCCTCAATATTTCCAAGATCCATATTTGGGAAATGATAATAATGCTGGATCGTAATGTTCGGATTGATCTTAGTATCCGTAGGTAAAGCATACGTTGATTCATCCGTCTGCTCTTCAGCCTGTATAGGAATACCGCTCAATAGCTGGCCCCCAGCCATACCGATACACAAACTCATGCTGATCAATCGTTTCAACAGTTTTCGAGTACGAAAAATCTCATTCCACTTCATAATCCTTTTCCTTTCCTTTTACGCAAAAAAACGCCCTTTCCTGTATATCATCTTCCCATACTTTCTCTACAAAAGCATCCTGCAGGATGGATCTGTACAGTATGGAATTCATCCTGTCGCGGGTGTTTTTTCTGCGATCAACCGTTTAATTTCGTACAATAATAATACCAAAAATATATATAAAATGTCAAAAGAAAATATAATGTTATATCTATTATATACCTATTATGTAAATACAATAAAAGACCCGGACCATGTCCGGATCTCATTGCTAATTGCGGTTGTTGCTGCCAAGCAGACGGAGAATATAAAGGAAAATATTGATAAAATCCAGATACAGTTCCAGAGCCATGAAGATCGCGAACTTCTCCTGCGTCATGCCCGACGTGTTGGCCATGATCTGATTCGTTCTCTGCACATCCCATGCCGTGATCCCTGTAAAAAGCAGCAGACCAATGATACTGATCAGACGCGTGCTCATTCCCACACGGAACAGCATCAGGACAACCTGCGTAACGATCAGAGCAAGCAGCCCGGCGATACAGATCGTGCCAATGCTCGACAGATCCCGCCTGGTCGTCATGCCGATCGCCACCAGGCACAGGAAGTAAACTGCGCTGACAAGGAACGCGATGAAGATCGTTCCCAGCTGGTAAACGATACCGATCGAAGTCAGGGAAATTCCCATCGTGACCGCAAAAATAATGAACAGCATCTTCATGGTCGTGCTTGTCGCGCTGCGCATCGCCCCCGAAAATCCGAACGCGATACCAAACTGAACCAGCACGAGCAGAAGCGGCATCGGACCTACACAGAAATAATAATACAGACCAGTCGTATACATCAGAAAGGATGTCAGAGCGGTGAGCAATACACCAAAAAACATCCATGTATACGTTTTGAGCAGTCCTCTTCGCTGATCGCTTACACCCGAAAAAGACGAATAATCATAATCACTGTAATGTGGCATAAACTGCCTCCTTTCATAATTGAACCTTATTATACCATACTTTTCTTTTCTTCCTACCAGGAAGCAAAAAAGAGGCTTGCGCCTCTTGAGATCAGTCTTTGCGGATAAAGTCGAGCAGCTCGGTCGCCGCCTCGTGCAGACCGTGACGATTCTGCTTGTCGAAACCTAAATGCGTATAGATCTCGCCAAGGAAGATCCCGTTGTCTTTCAGGGAACGGAACACATTCTCGATCAGCGGCTCGCACACATCCTGCTGCTGCATCGGACCGAACGGATTCGCAAAATACGTCGTGGAAATGCCGACCTCCTGCGTCGTGCCCAGCGCCATGCGCTTGCCCATCTTGCACGTTTCCTTCGCATCCTCGACACTCAGCTCCTTGAGACCGTATTCGTCCGTGTAGTTGTTGGCATACGCGAACAGGTCGATCTTGTGGTTCGTTACCACTGTCCGGTACGGAGCGGCCGGAACGATCATGCGCGAATTCGGATTTTCCGGCGCCATGAAGATCGAACGATCCATATCGCGGTACGGCGTACCCGGATCCAGATCATCCAGACGGATGAACGCGCCGATCTCCGTACCCTGGCCGTAAGGAACACCATCTTCCACATGGATCGTGCCCATATCGTCGAAGATGACATCGATATCCTTGATGATATCCTTTCCAACGACCTTCAAAGCCTCGATCGATTCGGATTTGCCTGCACCCGAATCCCCCATCAGCATGATACCTTTCGTGCGGCCGTCCTTGAGCGTGATATTGACGAACGCGCCATGGATCGGCAGCCAGCCCCTGTGCATCATAGCAAGGTTGTGCAGCGTCAGCGCCATCTTCTTCATATAGCCGAAGTATTCGACACGCGGATGATCGGAAATCGAACCGATCCAGATATCGTTTTCCGTGTCATGGTAAAAGGTCGTCTCGTTCTTATTGTCTTCGTTGCCGTATAAAACGATCAGGTCCGGCTTTTCCTTCGCCTCTTCGCGCGTAGCCAGCTCGAACAGGTTCGCCAGCGAAAGCGCGGTCGCCGTATATTTCGAATTAAAATAAACAAAGCACAGCAGCTTGCCCACCTTCATAGGGAAGCAGAACCATTCATCCTTGTCGAAACGGAACGAATCGATCGGATTGTGGTCGATCTCGGTGAACATGCCCGTACGCTTGCTCGATTTGGGGTGAAGGATCATCGGCGTACGCAGCATGACCGTATCGATGATCGGGATCGCCTCGAGCTTTTTGTATTCATCCATCTTCGTGAATTCATCCGAGTGATGAACAGAGAAGCACGCATTCGTGCCCGCCTGCACCTGACGATACACCAGATTCGGACGCCCCTGCACCTTCTCCTCGAACAGACGGTATGTGCGCAGGATCAGATCGTTGAGAGAGCTGTCCTTCTGCACCAGGTTGTTGATTCCGAAATCGCTCGTTCTTTCCGAGTACATATATCCAAAACGTTGTAACGATCTCCAGGACTTGTAGATTTCCTCGAGAACTTCCAGCAGCGTATCCCGCTCATCCAGATACTCGCTGTCAATTTCTTCAATTTTGAAAATTGCCAAAATGCGCAAGAATGTAACAAAGTTTTCGGTCGCCTCGTCCTCCGTGAATTTTCCATGACGGAGCACGTAGTCATACAGTTTCGGGCTGTCTTCCTTCATCGAATGAATGAAGTAACTGATGAACCGCTTGAAAGAATCTGACCCCAGCAGGCTCTCCCGGTTTTTCGGATACGCTCTGCTGTAGTTCAGGATGACCTGCCGGCTTCCAATATGAATTTTATTTTGCATTCTATACTACTCCTTCCACAATAAGTACAATATACCTGAAAAAAATTGAAAAGTAAATGAAAACATCTTACAAAAAATGTAAGAAATAAACGAAAAAGGCGAAAATATTTTCATTCCCGCCTTTTCCTATTATCGGAAGATCGCGTCGATCCGGCTCTTCGCCTCCTCGATCGAGATCTCCTCCTTGCCTTCTTTGTTGCGGTCGGCCCATTCGACCATGCCGTCAGCCGCACCGCGCCCCACCGTGATCCGGTGCGGAATACCGATCAACTCCATATCCTTGAACTTGACCCCCGCTCTTTCCTTGCGGTCGTCCAGGAGCACATCGTATTTGTTTTCGCGGCAGTAGTCGTACAGCGCATTGGCCGTATCGAGCTGCACCGCGTCCTTGACCTGCACCGGCACGATACATACCTTGAACGGCGCCACCTCGTCGGGCCACACGATCCCGTGCTCGTCATGATGCTGTTCGACGATCGCCGCCATACACCGCTCCAGACCAATACCGTAGCTGCCCATCCATACCGGTCTGAGCGCGTTGTTCTCATCCGTGTACATCAGATCCATCGATTCCGAATACTTCGTGCCCAGCTTGAACAGGTTGCCCACCTCGATACCGTGATCGAACGTCAGCTTCGCCCCGCATTTCGGGCAGATGTCGCCTTCCTTGACCTGGCACAGATCAAGAACAGCCACCGGTTCGAAATCCTCCACGTTCACATTCGCATAATGATGATCGGTCTTATTGGCTCCGACGATGAAGTTGCGCATCTTTTCGATCTGGCGATCCATATACACCGGAACGCTCAGTCCGACAGGACCGGCAAAACCGACCTTGGCCCCTGTCGCTTTTTCCACGCTCTCGAAATCCGCCAGTTCCATCTCGACAGCACCAAGCGCCTTGAGCGCCTTCGTCTCGTTGAGCTCGCGATCGCCCGGAATACAGAACGCCACGACCTTTCCGTCCACATTGTAAAGAAGCGTCTTGACAAAATCCTCCGGTCTCTTTCCAAAGAAAGCGGCCACCTCTTCGATCGTCTTTGCGTTCGGCGTTTCAACAAGCTCCATTTCCCTCTTCTCTTCGGTCGAAGGCTCTTTCGTATCCACGACCTCCGCGATCTCGAGGTTACTCGAGAAATCGCAGCCTTCGCAGCCCACGACAATGTCCTCGCCAATGTTGGAAATCGCCTGATACTCTTCCGAAAGCAGACCGCCCATCGCTCCCGTATCCGCGCGCACGATCTTGTAGTTCAGATCCATCCGGTCGAAAATACGGCAGTAGGCATCGTACATCTTATCGTACTGCACATCGAGGCCCGCCTCGTCGATATCGAACGTATACGCGTCTTTCATGATGAATTCGCGCACACGGATCAGACCGTAGCGCGGCCTGGTCTCATCGCGGTATTTGGTCTGGATCTGGTACAGATTGTACGGGAAATCCTTGTACGATCTGCCATCCATGCTGGCCGCCATCGCGAACAGTTCCTCATGCGTCGGACCAAGGACATATTTCTTGTTGTAGCGGTCGAGCAGCGAAAACATGTTCGAACCGAATGCGCTGCGGCGCCCCGAACGGATATACACATCTTCCGGGATCAATGCCGGCATGAGCAGCTCCTGCGCCCCTTTGGCATCCATTTCCTCGCGAACGATGTTTTCGATCTTCGACAGGACACGCTTGCCCATCGGCATGATCATATACATTCCGTTGGAACTCTTTTTGATCATGCCCGCACGAACGAGAAGATTGCTCGAAATGGAATCTTCGTCTTTTGAATTTTCTCTCAATGTATAAAAGAAACTGTTGCTTAATTTCATGATTATATCTCCTTTATGACTGTCTGACTTTGCGGATCATCGCGTTCTTCTCGATCGGTCCGTCCCATTTAGTATACACGATTTGCATCGGTCTGTTGCAAACTTCGAGAATATTTCCGTTTTCATCCTCGATCGCTCCGACCGGCACGCGCGTTGCCGGGATGTTCGGACCGAAGATCTCCATCGTCTGATTAGGCAGAAAATGGTTTTTCACCTGCAGCATCGCCGTTTTCGTGAACGGATCGTAATCGAGCACTTCGGCAACAAACTCCTGGGTGACGATCTCGTCGTGATCGACATACAGCTGCACGTTCTCGTCCGGCACACCCTCGTAAAACCCGGGACCGGTCGGCCGGTTTTCCGCCTTGCCGATCTCGGCGATCACCTTTTTCATATCCTCTTCGTCTGCATGGCCCTTTTCATAAATAAGATCGATGAGTCGGCGGTAGCTCGAAACGACAGTCGCAAGATAATAGGCTGATTTCATGCGCCCCTCGATCTTCAGCGAGGCGACGTTGCAGCGCATCAGCGCTTCGATATAACGGACAGCCTGCAGATCCCTGGAAGACATGGAAAACAGATCGCCGGGATCCGAAATTTCCTTTCCGTCATCCATCAGGTGGTATTTCCACCGGCAGCTTTGCGCGCAGCCGCCCCGGTTAGCATCCCGCAGCGTCATATGATTGCTCAGCACGCAGCGCCCGGAATACGATATGCACATGCCGCCATGGATGAACGCTTCGATCGGAAGGATATCGTGCGCGCAGATCGCCTTTATTTCCTCGAGCGTGCATTCCCGTCCCAGCACCACCCGGTCCACGCCCTGCTTCTTCCAGAACCGGACCGCATTGGAATTGGTCGAGGAGTGCTGGGTGGAAACATGGATCTCGAAACGGCAGTTCAGTTTCTGCGCCAGCTTCATGATAGCCGGCGAAGCGACAATGATCGCATGCACGCCCGCCTTGTCCAGCGCTTTCAGATAGTCGGCCAGGCCGTCGAGATCCTCGTCGTGCGGAAGCAGGTTCACCGTCACATGCACTTTGGCATGATGATCGTTGGCAAAATGCACAAGTTCGGCAATGTCGTCGAGCGTAAAGTTGGATGCGCGCGACCGCAGGGAAAACTGCTTGCCTCCGATATAGACTGCGTCGGCCCCGTAGCGGATGGCCGTTTTCGCTTTTTCCAGATTGCCTGCCGGCGCTAGTAATTCGATCCTGTTCATACGTTTTCCTTCCTTTTCACTGTCTGCTGGCTATACCAGCGGGCACTGCTGTTTTCTTCCTTGATCGATGACCCGTCGATTTTCTGATCAAGGATCCCTTTATAGGTTTTTGCCAGCGCCGCCGCTTCTTTATCATCAAGAAACAAATTATCGATCCTGAAACGGCGGATCCCCGCCTCATACAGGTGGCGGATCTGCGCGTACGAATTGATCGGAACAGAAGAGAAAACATGGGTGCCGGTCTCGTCTTCAATAATCGGCATCGGCTCCTTTCTTGTCTGTTCCACGATCGAGAACGCATCCTTTTCTTTTTCTTTTCCAATATGATGAAGGTAGTTTGTCACGAGCGGCCGTCTTGAATACAGGATCGAAAAATAGCCGTGGATCAGCACCTCGATCGCAGGCTCGCTCTTTGCGATATGCAGGATCTCGTCAAGCGAAAGCTCATGAGCAAGCGACACGCTCTGCACGCCCAGGTCGAAGTAAAACCGCACGTCCGGCGTGCTGGTGACCAGGGTCTCGGGCTGATAGATGAGCTTGCCGCATAAGCCGTATTTTTCGGCCGATTCATACACGCCTTCATCCGCATAGTATATCCCGTCGGGCTCGATACGGCGCAGCGTTTCCATGAACTGATCGAGCAGCGGCATCTCCTCTTCCATGAACAGCTTGAGCATATTGATGTAGAGTTTCATCCCGTGCGCCGCGCACTGCTCTTTCCATTGTCCGAGCATAGAAGCGGGCTGCATATGCTGCGAGCGCAGCGAAACGTTTTCGAAAGAAACGATGACAGCATCGATCCCGTTTTCCTTCATCATCGGGATCGATCCGATATTCTGAATAGTACTGATGATCATTATGAATCCTTTCCATAGAGAAAGACCCGTACAGATGGCCGGGTCCCGTTCTCAAATTTCGTATTTTTTATCGTATTCCTTGAAATACTGGGCGTATTCGCCGGTCTTTTCCCGCCGGTACTGGCTGAGATAGGCGTGGGAATCGTAGTCGGTCTTCGACATTTCGAGCAGACAGACAGCCACGTTCGAGCAGTGGTCGGCGATGCGTTCAAGGTTGTTGAGCAGGTCGCTGTAAAATATGCCCTGATCGAGCGAACAGATCCCGTCGCGCAGGCGCTGCACATGACGCATCTTCAGTTCG
The DNA here is from genome assembly GCA_022834735.1 of Erysipelotrichaceae bacterium OPF54. Taxonomy (GTDB): domain Bacteria; phylum Bacillota_I; class Bacilli_A; order Erysipelotrichales; family Erysipelotrichaceae; genus Dubosiella. The sequence continues at coordinate 1,402,410 of BQKD01000001.1, read as the reverse complement.
TCGCACAGGATGCTGATCAGATCTTTCAGCGGCTCGACATGTTTGGCGGTGTCGAGATCCTGGTTCTCGAACGCGTCGATCGTCAGGTCCATGATATCTTTGGCAGCACTTTCGAGAACGGACAGTTCGTGTTCGGCAGTCGACGAGAACCGGATATTTTTTTCTGCCATATCTTTGGCCACGTTGGCGATATGGTAGGCGTGATCGCCGGTCCGTTCGAAATCGCCGATACAGTGAAGATATTCGGACACTTCCTTCGACTGGATCTCGGTCATCTGTTTTCCGGTCAGCTGGATGAGGTAGCCGCCGATCTTGTCCTCGTATTTGTCGACTTTCTTTTCGCGCGACCGGATCTTCGAATACAGTTTTTCCGAATAATCGCCATACAGCGTGAAGGAACGGTTCAGGTTTTTCATGCAGCTTTTCGCCATCAGGACGATGGAACGATGGCACTGATTGATCGCGATGGCCGGATACGCAAGGAAGCGTTCCTCGAGAAGATCGAAGTCTTCGTCTTCGTCTTCGTCCTCCTCTTTGCCGGGAATGAGCAGCGTAACGATCTTCTCGATCCCTTTTACGAACGGAAGCAGGATGAGCATCGCGACAGCCCGGTAGACAGTATTCAGAAAGGCGATCGAGAACGGGGACATGGTCAGATCGATAAAATCGAAATGAACGAAGGCGTTGATCCCGTAAAACAGCGTCGTTCCAAGGATCATCGCGATGAGGTCGTCGACCAGATAGACGAGCGCGGTCCGTTTTCCGTATTTATTCGTGCCGACGGCCGAAAGAAGGACCGGACAGGCTGCGCCGATCCCGATCCCCATAATCATCGGATAAGCGGATTCGAATATGATGCCTCCGGTCACTGACAGGGCCTGAAGGACACCGACCGAGGCGGAGGCGGACTGCAGGACAGCCGTCAGCGCGATCCCGAACAGGATGCCAAGGGCCGGATTCGTAAAGGATGTCAGCATATTGACAAAAGCCGGATTGTCTTTGAGAGGAGAGACGGCGCCGGACATGGTCTGCATGCCGATCATCAGAATCGCAAAGCCGAGCATGATATTTCCGAGCTGTTTATATATATCTTTTTTTAAGAAAGTGCGGAAGATAATTCCCAGGATCGCGACAATGGCTGATATTGTCGCTGTCGATAACAGCTGCGCGATCCCCTGCTGCCCGTCGATATAGGAAAGACAGAGGATCCATCCGGTAATGCTCGTACCGATATTGGCTCCCATGATGATCCCTATAGCCTGGGCGACCTTCATCATTCCCGAGTTGACGAAGCCGACGACCATGACAGTCGTTGCCGACGAAGACTGGATCACTGCGGTGACAGCAGCGCCTAGCAGCAGTCCTTTGACTGGTGTGTTTGTCAATCTGTATAAGATCAGTTCGAGCTTGTTGCCCGCCATTTGTTTCAAACCGTCTCCCATGACGCTCATTCCATATAAAAAGAGTGCGACGCCGCTGAGCAAGGTCAAGATCAGAACAATCGTATTTATGTCCATTGTTTCCTCCACCGTGATTTCTTCTAAAATTAACATACTCATTATATATAAAGTGGCACATTTTTTCATCTTTTTTAATTTTTAATTGGAAATGGAATGTTTTATAATAGAGTCAGCAGGTAAAAATATGAGTCAGTATTTTGAGTTAAAGGAAAAAACAGAGCACGGGACCGAACGGGATCCGGTCTGGTATGTTGAGTTTGATATGAAAAAAACGGGACCCCGGACCTGTCCGTTTTACGTCGACAGGCACTGGCATCCCGAATGCGAGATCCTGTATGTGGAAAAAGGAACGCTTGAGCTGGAGCACAATCTGAACACGATCCTTCTTCACGAAGGAGATATCGTTCTGATCGATCCGGAAGATCTGCATGAAATTACCGGCTGTTCGGACGATACGATCCATCACGCGATCCTTTTCGATCCGAAAATGCTTTCCACGAACAACAAGGATGCGTTCCAGCTCGATATCATCGATCCGTTCCTGTCCCACGAGCTCGGCTTCACAACGATCATTTCCCCCGATCTTCTCGCCTATTCCCTGATTTCGGAGCTTGTCGAGGAGCTGATCCGGATCATGAAAAAACACGACAAATACTGGATCTACGAGGCGAAGGTCCTGCTGTTCCGGCTGATGCTGGCAAGCTATGAAATGAAGTTATTCGTAAAGAAAAATGTTGATCTGAGCGAAGAGCAGCGACTAGGCATCGACCGGTACAAAATGATCCAGACCTATATCGAAGAGCATTACCGCCAGGAGATCCATCTCGAAGAGCTGGCCGAGCTGATCGACTGTTCCGAAAACTATGTGGGACGCCTGTTCAAACGGATCAGTCATGATTCCCCGATCCACTACCTGATCCAGTTTCGTATCGAAAAAGCATGCGAATTGCTGAAGAATACAACAATGCCGGTCCTCGACATCGCCCTGGCCGTCGGTTTTACGAACGTGTCCTACTTTATCCGTCAGTTCAAGGAATTCAAGCATACCACTCCCCTGAAATACCGCAAAAGCTTCTGAAAAAGAAAACCATCCAGATCCATCTGAATGGTTTTTTTGCTAGGAGGAAAGCTCGTTCAGCAAGTCGATGAGCTGTTTTTCTGTATACACCACATGATCGGCAGCCTCGCCTTCCGGACCGTGATGGCGGTTGAAATGGATCGTCTTCATCCCGGCTTTCTTGGCCCCTTCCATATCGTTGACATAGGAATCGCCAACATAATACCAGTCCATCGGATTTTCGTTCAAGGCCTTCATCACCGCATCAAAAGCGCGCGGATCGGGTTTGGCGTATCCGAGTTTCCCGCTCGTGAAGACGTGGGCCGCAGGAATATAGTCGAAAACATTCAATGTCGAAAGTTTGGCGTACTGATGCGCATGTTCCCCGTTTGTCAAAACGGCCAGCTCGGCATCCGTGTTTTCAAGAAATTCACGAAGCTCTTCGCTCATCGAAATATTGCGCTGATAGCCGCGGTACATCTGCTGAAACTCTTTCACGGATCTTTCATCGATCGCGATCCCGTACTGCGCGCACACTTTCCGGATCCTGTATTCGCCCGATTCGTCGATCGAGATCTCCCCTTTCTGGAGACGATCGAATATCTCGTCCCCCGCTTTACGGTAGTCTTTGTAAAAGGCGGTCAGATCGACGGGATCGAGCACTTCCTTTTCGAACATGTGGTCTGCGCACATTCTGAACGGCCACGAAAGATCATACAATGTATCATCACAATCAAAACATAATTTAAGTCTCATAACGATTATTTTACACTTTTTTTCAGAAAACAAAAGACAGAAGCAAAAAAAGAGACAGTTAATGTCATAACTGTCTCATGAATGTATTAGATACCTTCTTTTTGAATGGCAAGCAGTCTCTCATGACGGCGTTTTGCGTCAGAAACAGCTTTTTCGAACATCTTGTCAGCTTCTTCTTTGCCTTTCAGCTTGACAAGCTGTGCGAAGCGGTTCTCTTTCATCATGAACGCTTCCATCTTGGAGTAGTCTGGCTCTTTCTTCGTATCGATCGTCAATGGCGTTTCTTTTCTCGGATCGTAACGGTAGATGTCGACATATCCGCATTCAACAGCTTCGCGCTGTACCTGCTGATGGTTGCCCAGTCCGCCCTTGATTCCGTGCTCAACGCATGGTGCATAGGCAATGATCAAAGATGGTCCGTCGTAGCTTTCCGCTTCCTGGAACGCTTTGAGTGTCTGCATCTTGTCAGCACCCATGCATACAGACGCTACATAAACGTGTCCGTATGTCATTGCGATCTGACCGAGGTCTTTCTTGGCCGTTGTCTTACCGCCGGCAGCAAACTTCGCGATCGAAGAACGCTGGCTCGATTTGGAAGACTGTCCGCCTGTATTCGAGTAAACCTCTGTATCGAGCACGAGGATGTTTACATTGACATTGTTGGCAAGAACGTGGTCAACTCCGCCGTATCCGATATCGTATGCCCATCCGTCGCCTCCGACGATCCAGTTCGATTTGGAAACGAGATCGTATTCAGCAAGAGATTTCACATCTTCTTCCACATCGGCTTCAGCAACCAGTTTCTTGATCTGCGGAGCAAGAGCACGCTGTTTGTCGCGGTCGTTGCCTGCCGCAATGTACTGCTCGAACAGGTCTTTCAGTTCCGGAGTCACTTTATCGAGGTTGTCTTCCATGATCTTGAGGACCTTGGCAGCCGTGTAGTTGTTGGCCAGTGCCATACCGTAACCGAATTCCGCGTTGTCCTCGAACAGAGAGTTCGCCCAGGCTGTTCCGTTTCCGTCTTTGTCTTTGACGAATGGAGTCGAAGGGTTGGCACCGCAGTAGATCGAAGAGCATCCTGTAGCGTTGGCGATCTGCATATCTTTACCGAACAGCTGGGAAGCTAAACGATAGTATGGAGTTTCGCCGCATCCAGGGCATGAACCAGGAACTTCGAAATATGGCATCTGGAACTGGCTTCCCTTGATCGTTGTCTTAGGGAACAGATCCGATTTGTATTCTGTCTGTTTGAACAGGTAGTCAGCGAGCGGATCAAGGAACAGCTGAGAGTTGATATCAACCATATGAAGCGCTTTGTTTCCGCCTTTGCCCGGACATTCGCTTACGCAAAGACCGCATCCGACACAGTTCGAAGGAGAAACCTGTACACGGAAACGAAGATCTGTGTTTGGTTTGCCCATCAGAGGCAATGTAGCGAAGCCTTCAAATTCTTTTGGCGCATTGGCGATTTCTTCCGGAGTGAGCGCAAATGTACGGATCGTAGCGTGCGGACATACGAAAGAACAGAATCCGCACTGGATACAGTTTTCAGGGATCCATTCCGGCACGTTCGTCGCGATCTCGCGTTTTTCTTTAAATGCGATATTGTTCTGCATCGTTCCGTCAAGAACGCCGTTTTTGAGGAATGAGCTAACCGGCATGTCGTATCCTTCAAGACCATTGATCCTTGAAGCGTATTCATCCCAGTATGGATCGCCGGTTTCCTTGCGCAGGCTCGAGCTTGGCAGTTCGGCCCATGCAGGATCGACAGCTACTTCAACGACACCGTCTTTTCCGGCATCGATCGCGCGGTAGTTCAGTTCAACGATCGCGTCGCCTTTTTTGCCGTATGATTTCTTGGCAGCCGCTTTCATCAGTTCGACAGCCTTGTCGATCGGCATGATCTGAGGGTTCAATGCGAAGAACGCAGACTGAAGGATCGTATTCGTACGACGTCCCATACCGATTTCCTGCGCGATAGCGGTCGCATCGATAATATAGAATTTCGCATTCTTTTCAGCCAGTTCTTTTTTCAGACGGTTCGGCATATGCTTAACGACTTCATCCGCGTTGAATGTCGTGTTGAGCAGGAATGTTCCGCCCTTCTTCAGGTTGCGGGCCAGATCGTATTTGAACATGTAGGAATCAAGCGAGCAGGAAATGAAATCCGCGTTGTTGATATAGTATGTCGAATGGATCGGGCTGTTACCGAAGCGCAGGTGGGAACGGGTAACGCCGCCGGCTTTTTTGGAGTCATAGGCATAGTATCCCTGTGCATACATGTCGGTATTGTCGCCAATGATCTTGATCGAAGATTTGTTGGCAGAAACGGTACCGTCGGAACCAAGTCCCCAGAACAGACATTCTGTCGCGTCGCTTTCGATCTTGTAGTCTTTGTCTACTGGCAGCGAGCTCATCGTCACATCGTCGTCGATACCGATCGTGAACTGGTTCTTCGGTTCGTCCTTGCTCAGTTCATCGTAAACGGCCTTGATCTGATTCGGCTCTGTATCGTGGCTTCCCAGACCATAACGTCCGCCGACGATCTTGATATCTTTGTCCTTGAGAGCAGCAAGTACATCAAGGTACAGAGGATCGCCCATGGCTCCGCCTTCTTTTGTGCGGTCGAGAACAGCGATCTTCTTCACTGTTTCAGGAAGTACGGCTTCCAGATATTTTGTAGAGAACGGACGATACAGATGCACTTTGATCAATCCGACTTTTTCGCCTTTGGCGTTCAGCTCGTTGACAACTTCAAGAGCCGTTTCCGTAACAGAACCCATCGCAACGATCACACGTTCTGCGTCCGGTGCACCAACATAGTTGAAAGGCTTGTAGTCGCGGCCTGTGATCTCGGAGATCTTCGCCATATAATCGGCTACGACTTCCGGAACATCGGCATAATGCGTATTGCGCGCTTCCACACCCTGGAAGAAGATGTCGTCGTTTTCGTTGGCACCACGTGTTACAGGGTTCGTATGCGGCTGCATCGCGTTCTTGCGGAATTCATCGAGCGCTTCCCAGTCGATCAGTTCCTTGTATTTTTCCGTATCGAACACTTCGATCTTGTCCACTTCGTGAGAAGTACGGAAACCGTCGAAGAAATGCACGAAAGGAACGCGGCATTTGATCGCTGCAAGGTGTGCGACACCGGCAAGGTCCATGACTTCCTGTACCGAGTGGCTCGACAGCATAGGAACGCCAGTCTGACGGATCGCGTAAACGTCTTCGTGGTCGCCGAAGATGTTCAGCGAACGGCTAGCCAGCGAACGGGCTGCAACGTGCAGTACAACAGGAAGGTTTTCACCGACCCATTTATAAATATTAGGGATCATCAGCAACAGACCCTGCGATGCAGTGAATGTCGTTGGCAATACCCCTGCCTGAGCAGCACCATGCACTGCTCCAGAAGCACCGGCTTCAGATTGTAATTCGGCAATTTTCACAACTTCGTTAAAAGCGTTTTTTCTGCCTTGACTTGCCCAGACATCCATAACCTCTGCCATAGGAGAAGATGGAGTGATCGGGTAAATACAGCTCATTTCTGTGAGCGCATAGGCATTATGGGCGGCAGCAGTGTTGCCATCCATAGATTGAAACTGTTTTGCCATTAAAGTATTTCCTCCTTCGTTATGTAAATACATAATACATAGCAATATCATTATAATTCTTTTTTTAACGATTTAAAAGCGCTCGGGTCTTTTACAGTTTTAAAAAAATAATTTCCATTATTCTCTAAAATTCCAATGATATTACCAGTCGTCTTTTTCTTTGCCAATTCTGATGCTTTTTTTCTACTTCTTTTGATTCATTCCTTTTTGCATGTCTCTTTTTCTCTGTCAATTTTTCAGTCATTTTAGTTTCGCCCTATTTCGCCATATGCTATACTCTTTCCAGAGGTGATCTTTATGTCCATTCGTCTTCACTCCACTTCCTCTAAAAACAGTGTCTGCTACTACATCAAGGAAGACTATGTGAATCCCAAGACAAACAAACGTACGACCCGCAATCGCCAGTCCCTAGGCAATCTGGCTGCTCTTATGAAACAATTCGGTGTCTCTACGCGCGAAGAAGTCGAAGCCATACTCCGTGATCAGATCGAACAGTTGAAAGCCGATGACAATCCGCTCATCCCTATGACGTTCAATCCTCATGAGCTCATACCCATGGGCGTGATCAATTCTTTCAATGTCGGTTATCTTTTTCCTCAGAAAATTCTGTCGATGCTTGGGATATCCGATATCTGCCGCAGTATCTCTCTTAAATACCGTTTTAAATATGATCTCGAAACGATACTGCGTCTGCTTGTCTGTGCACGCATCATCGCGCCAGCCTCAAAAAAAGCGACGTTGGATACAGCTCGCTCTTTTTACCGCTTTCCGCTTCCCGATCTGCATGATATTTATCGCGCCTTGCCGGTGCTGGCTCAGGAACGGTATTTTATAGAAAACCAGCTGTATAAAAAAAGCTGCGGTATCTGCCAACGCGATACCACCATCCTCTTCTATGACTGCACGAACTTTTATTTCGAGATCGAAGAAGCGGATGATTTCCGAAAATATGGAAAGTCCAAGGAAAACAGGCCGAATCCGATCGTGCAGTACGGGATGTTCATCGACAGGAACGGCATTCCTATTGCCGACCTGTGCTTCGAAGGAAACAGGAACGAATCCTTTTCCATGCGGGAACTCGAAAAAACGCTCGAAAAAGATTTCGGATTCAGCCGCTTCATCGTCTGTGCCGACGCAGCACTGAACGGTTTCGAAAACAAGATATACAACGACAGAAAAGCGAACGGCGCTTATATCGTCACCCAGCCGATCAAAAAGCTGAGTGGCAAGCTTCAGGAGTGGGCGCTCGATCCACAAGGATGGCAGATTCCCGGATATCCGGAGATATACAATCTGAACAGTCTGGAGAAAACGGTCAAGATCGCAGACAAAGAGGTTCCCACAAAAACTGTAACCTTCTATAAAGACAGATGGATCAAGACGAATAAAAAATCACAGGAAACCGGGAAAAGAGAAGTGCTGGAAGAACATCTTATTGTGTCCTTCAACACAAAATACCGGGATTATCAAAGACGGATCCGCGAAAAGAAGATAGAATGCGCTGAAGCGCTGCTCAAGGATCCGGGGAAGATCGCGAAAACTACAGATCAGAGAAACCCGAGATATTTTATCAAGCCGGCAGACAGCGAAGACGATAAAAATCAGAAATACGAACTGAACATCAGACGGATCACCGAAGACATGAGATATGACGGATTCTACGCAGTAACGACAGACCTTGAAGACGAAGATATCAGGCTCATCATCAAATCGAATCATCAGCGCTGGGAAATAGAAGAAAGCTTCCGGATCATGAAAAGCGAACTGGAAACACGGCCGATCTATGTGAGCCGTCGGGAAGCGATCGAAGGGCATCTGCTCACATGCTTCCTGGCATTGATGGTATATCGGATCATCGAACAGTATCTGAAAGAGAAATATACGATCGGACAGATTATCGATACATTGAGGACGCTGAATATAGAGCAGGTGCAGGGAGCGATCTATAAACCGGGTTTCGCAAGAACAGAAATAACAGATCAGCTGTCAGAAATATTCGGATATCAATTTGCGTACAGAGTCATGGAAGAAAAAGAACTGAACAAGATCGTAAAAAATGCGAAAGCTAAAAATGTGGCGAAAATGAAAAATAATAAAAAAGGCGCTGAAACCCTTTGAATAAAGGACTTAGCGCCTTTTGCGCTTTTAAAACTGTAAAAGATGAGATTATAATTCTTTTTTTAACGATTTAAAAGCGCTTTTTTAAGCAAAAAAACTGCAGATCTCATTTCTGCAGTTCGATCTGCTTTTCGAGCAGCCGGATCATCTGCCGGCCGCGCGAAAAGTCTTTTCCCGGGACCTTTTTTTCAAGAGCCCGCCATTTTTTCAGCTGCGAATCCAGGAACGCCTCGTACGTTTCATCCTGCATCACGTGACACCCAAGATAAATTTCTCTCGTATCGAGACGCTGTTGTCCGCTGACCACGTAGAGGATCGGATAATAATGCCCCGCCTCGAACACGACCCGCTCGCGCACGATCTCGAAACCGTTTTGTGTCAGAAACGTGCGAAGAAGCGGCGCATCCTTATGCGGAGACAGGATCATGCTTTCGCACTGTTTGGCACGATCCAGATCCTTTTTCAGGATCTGGCACATCAGTGCGCCCCCCATGCCGGCAATCACCAGCTGGTCCACATCGTCCGGAAGCGTTTCGATCCCGTCCATGAGCAGACATTCGATCGAAACACCTTCCTGTTCGAACAGGCGGGCCGCCCGTTCCAGCGGTTTTTCGGCCACATCGCACGCGTACGCTTTTTTTTGCGTCTCCTGCACGAAACGAAGCGGGATATACCCGTGATCGCAGCCGATATCCGCTATCACCTGGCCGTCGAGCCAGTCGTAAATGGCCTGCAGCCTGACAGAGAGACGGATCATGATTTGACGAAATCTTTTAACCGTTTCGAGCGGTTCGGATGTTTAAGCTTGCGCAGCGCCTTGGCCTCGATCTGACGGATGCGCTCGCGCGTCACATTAAACTCCTTGCCCACTTCCTCAAGCGTTCTGGTCCGGCCGTCCAGCAGGCCGAAACGAAGCCGAAGCACCTTTTCCTCGCGCTCTGTCAGACCCTGAAGGACCGTGTTGATCTCGTCCTTGAGCAGCTGGTTGTTCGTGTAGTCGTCCGGAGACAGCGTGTCCTTGTCCTCGATGAAATCGCCCAGATGGGAATCGTCCTCTTCGCCGATCGGCGTTTCGAGGGAAACCGGATCGAGCGCGATCTTCTGGATCTCGCGAACCTTGTCCGCGCTGATGCCTTCCATCTTTTCCGCGATCTCCTCAGGAAGCGGGTCGCGCCCAAGATCCTGGACCAGCTGACGCTGAATGCGGGTCAGCTTGTTGATCGTCTCGACCATATGGACCGGGATACGGATCGTACGCGCCTGATCCGCGATCGCGCGCGTGATCGACTGGCGGATCCACCATGTCGCATACGTCGAGAACTTGAAACCTTTCGTATAGTCGAATTTTTCGACGGCTTTGATCAGACCGCAGTTTCCTTCCTGGATCAGATCCAGAAACAGCATCCCGCGTCCGACATATTTTTTCGCGATCGAAACGACAAGACGAAGGTTCGAGGAAATGAGCAGCTGCTTTGCCTGTTCCCCGTCATCGATGACGCGGTCCAGCTCCTTTTTCTGCGCCTCGTCCATATCCGGATCAGCCGCCAGCTTTTCCTTGGCCTCCACGCCATCCTGGATCCGCTTGGCAATGACCGGCTCTTCCTTCGGATCGAGAAGGGGGATCTGACCAATCTCTTTCAGATACATTTTTACCGGGTCGTTGATCTTAGCGTGCGACGCGTTCGCGAACGACTGTTCAAGCTGAGAGATCGAATCGTCGATCGAACCATCCTCGTCATCGATATCATCGCTGAGCGAATCATCGTCATCCAGATCATAGTCGTCGCTGTCCACCATGAAGCTGATATTGTTTTCCTCGCACCAGTTGAACAGATCATCTGTCGCTTCGTCGTCGAGATTGAGCTGCGAGATCGCATCCATGAACTCCTTCTGGGTAATGTCGAGGTTTCTGTCGCGGATCGATTCCAAGTATTCCTTGGCCTCGTCGACCGATGTAAATTTCTTGATACTAAGCTTTTTTTCTTGTGCCGCCATTTCATCAACCTTCCTTTCGATTTCTGATTTTATTGCGTTCTTCGATCAGCACCGATTTCGTTTTTGCCAACGTCACTTTCTGGACCGGATCGCGCAGGATCCGGATCTGCTCGTTGATCTTGTCGATCTGCTCGCTGATCGTGCACTCTTTTATTTTCCATAAACTGTCTTCGAACAGTTCCTCGCCAGGCTCCTCATTGGAACTGACAAGGGACGCAAGAAGATTTCTGACGTCCTCCTCTTCGATATGCGCGAACAGTTCGTCCGCTTCGATCGAATCTTTCAGACGGTAAAGATCGTAAATATAAAGCGAAAGCTGCCGGTACAGCTCGTCCTTGAAAAAGCCGATCTCCTCCTTGAAACGCAAAGAGAACTGCTTCGAATACAGGATCGAGCTCAGAATGATCCATTCCGCTTTCTGCCTGCCATCCTGCACTTTCGGGATATAGGCAGGGCGCCTGGGCTCTCTTTTGTTTATGCGCTCCTGCACAGGCGAGGCGTTCACCGACGAAAAGTCGAACCCGGTCAGATCCTTGAGCCGGCTGAAATACCCGGCCCTTTCGAATTCGTCCGCCGTATTGACGATCGCATGATTCATTTCCTGGGCAAACGCCTTCTTGTCCTCGTAATTGTCCAGATTGTACTGATCCGGAAGATACTGGAACAGGAATTCGACAAAGGAGATCGTATGATCCGCGATCCGCCGCACTTCCTGCGCGCCGAACTGCCCGAACACCTCGTCGGGGTCCTTGGCGCCGTCGTTCGAAACGATCGAAAACGGGATCCCGCGGCCCATGGCCGCTTTTCCGAACGTGTAAGCCGCTTTTTTCCCGGCGCGGTCGTTGTCATACCACACGTGCACCGGCACCTTGAGCCGTTCGATCAGCTGCAGCTGATCGCCGGTAAAGGCCGTCCCCAGGCACGCGATGCCTTCATGAAGGTCCGCTTTTTCCAGACCAAGCACATCCATCGCCCCTTCGCACAGGATAGCACGCCCGCTTTTGCGCGCGGCATCCTTTGCCCGGTGATAGTTGAAGATGAGCTTTCCTTTTTCGTAAAGAGGGGTCGAGGCCGTATTGATATATTTCGGAATATATTCGCTTTCTGCCGTCCTTCGCGCCGTATAGCCGACCAGACGGCCTTTCGGATCATGGATCGGGATCATGATCCGGTCAACGAAGACAGCTCTGCCGTCATTGAGCACGCCCGCATTGACGAGGTCATCGGGCGCGAAATGCTTCGCGCTGAAAAAATGTTCCGACTGTCCGGCCGAAGGGGCAAAGCCGATCTGAAATTTTCTGATCAGCTCGTCGTCGAACTTTCGCTCGCGCAGCTGGGAATAGGCCTGCGCTCCTTCTTCGCTGAACAGTTCGTACGCCATATATCCCGTATATTCTTCGAGGATCTTCCGTTCCTTCGCGAACGGATCCGGTTTTTCCCGGACCTGGATGCCAGGCAGCTCGAGCGGATAATTGATCATCTGGGCCACTTTGTATACAGCTTCCGGAAAGGTTATATTTTCAAATTTCTGTACAAAGGAAAAAACGTTTCCTCCTGCTCCGCATACGAAACATTTGAAGATCTGCTTTTCCTCGGAGATCGACATGGAAGGATCGTGATCGTCATGAAACGGACACTGGGCCTTGAAGCCGCGCCCGCTCTTTTCGACCGCGATATACTTGCCGATGATATCGACAATATCCGCCTGTGAGCGGATCGCCTTCATATCTTCTTCATTGATCCACGCCAACAGAGACGCCTCTTAAAATTTTGTCCTGCTGCGCAGATATTCGTTCAGATCGCTCAGGGCAACGCGTTCCTGTTCCATGGAATCGCGGTCGCGCACCGTGACGCAGCCGTCGGTCTCGGTCTCGAAATCCACGGTGACACAGAACGGTGTCCCGATGCTGTCCTGGCGGCGGTACCGCTTGCCGATGCTCTGCGCGTCGTCGAACGTTGTCGAAAACTCGCCGGCCAGCTGACGGAACACATCCATGGCCTGCGCGCTCAGTTTTTTGGACAGCGGCAGCACAGCGGCTTTATACGGTGCAAGATACGGATGCAGCTTGAGCACCAGACGCGTGTCGTTCTCGCCCACCTTTTCCTCCGTGTACGCTTCGCACATGAGCGCGAGCAGCAGACGTTCCACGCCGACACTTGGCTCGATGACATAAGGGATGTATTTTTCATTCGTTTCCTGATCGAAATACTCGAGCGACTGCTTGCTCGTGTCCTGATGGGCCTTCAGGTCGAAGTCGGTACGATCCGCGATGCCCCACAGCTCGCCCCAGCCGATCGGATAGGCGAAATTGTATTCGATATCGCTCGTGCCGTTCGAATAATGAGCGAGCTCTTCCTGCTCATGTGCGCGCAGACGGATATTTTCTCCATGCAGGCCGAGATCTTCCAGGAAGCCGACACACGCCTTGCAGTAGTAATCGAACCACTCCAGGTCCGTTCCGGGCTTGCAGAAAAATTCGAGCTCCATCTGTTCGAACTCGCGGGTGCGGAAAATGAAGTTGCCCGGCGTGATCTCGTTGCGGAAGCTTTTTCCGATCTGTCCGACACCGAACGGCAGTTTTTTGCGCATCGTGCGCTGCACGTTCTTGAAATTGACAAAAATGCCCTGCGCCGTTTCCGGACGAAGGTAGATCGCGCTCTTGGCATCCTCGAGCACGCCCTGGAACGTTTTGAACATCAGGTTGAACTGACGGATGGACGTAAAATCGTGCGCCCCGCATTTCGGGCACGCGATCTCATGCTCCCGGATGAACTGTTCCATTTCCTCGTTGCTCATGCCTGCCGGATTGACTTCGCCATGCGTCGCCTCCTCGATCAGCTGGTCCGCTCTGAAACGCGACTTGCACGCCTTGCAGTCCATCAAAGGATCGCTGAACCCTCCGACATGGCCGCTCGCCACCCAGACGTTGGGATTCATCAGGATCGCGCTCTGGATCCCGACATTGTGCACGCTTTCCTGGATAAAACGTTTCCACCATGCGTTTTTGATATTATTCTTTAATTCAACGCCTAAAGGGCCAAAGTCCCACGTATTGGCCAGACCTCCGTAGATCTCGGATCCCTGATAGACGAATCCGGAATTTTTCATATGGGCCACGACATCATTGAATGTTTTTTCGTTCACTGTTTTCTCCTCTTTCCATATTTACATTATCCTACGAATCACGATAAGGATAGACTGTATCATTATAACACAACATGGCGCGGTATGCGAATTGTGCAAACAGAAAAAAGGAACAGAAAACATTCTTTCTATTCCTTGTTCTTCTTAAAATTGGCCTGCAGCGCGCTCAGGACCACATCGATATCGATCGGTTTGGGAATGTGCGCATCCATTCCCGCTTCTTTCGCCTTGCGCGCATCTTCCGAGAAAGCATCTGCTGTCATCGCAAGGATCGGCACATCAGCATCCGGCCTGTCCATCGCGCGGATCTGGCGGGCGCTTTCGTATCCATCCTGGCGCGGCATGCGGATATCCATGAGGATCGCATCGTAATACCCGGCTGGCGAATGTCCGAACATGGACACGGCCTCGACGCCATCCTGGGCCCACTCGAGCATGAACCCTGCCTCTTCGAGCAGATCGTGCGCGATCTCCCAGTTCAGCTCGTTATCCTCGGCGACAAGAAGACGTTTTCCAACCCAGACCGGCGCTTCGCTTTCTGCCGGCTCCTGGCTTCCTGCCGGTGCAGCAAAACCGGAAAGCCCGGCGTAAAGCGAGGACATGAACAGCGGCTTCTGGATAAATCCGCTGATCCCGCTTTCCAGCGCTTCCTGTTCGAACTCCGACCAGTCGTAGGCCGAAATGAGAAGGATCGGGATCGGATCGGCGATTTCCCGGCGGATCTGCCGCGCCACTTCGATGCCGTTTCCTTTCGCAAGGATCCAGTCGAGCAGGACGATATCGTAGGATCCTTTTTTCAGAGCCGGAAGGATCTGCGCTTCATCGGTCACATAATCGGCCCGGATCCCCATCTGGGCCAGGGTGAACTGTGTCGTCTCGCACAGCAGTTTGTCGTCATCGGCGATCAGCATGTTCCAGTGCGGAAGCTCGTACACCTCCTTCTGGTCCGGCGCCTTTTTCAGATCCACGATCACATGGAACGTGCTTCCTTTGCCCACCTGGCTGTCCACCACGATCTGTCCGTCCATCGCGTCGACGATGTGTTTCGTGATCGCCATGCCAAGGCCCGAGCCTTCCGTGCGGGTGACCCGCTTGCTGTCGTCGCGCACGAACGAGTCGAAAATGACCTTTTTGAATTTTTCGTCGAATCCGATCCCCGTATCCGATACGATGATATGCACTTCGGTATCCTGGGCATTTTCTGAAGGCCTTTCATACAGCTCGATCCGGATCGAGCCGTTTTCCGGCGTGAACTTCACAGCATTCGACAAAATATTGAGCAGCACCTGATTCATGCGCACAAAATCGCAATATACATATTCTGTTTCCAGATGGTGGATGATGATGTCGAATTTCTGGTTCTTCGCCTTGATCTGAGGCTGTATGACAGCCACCAGATCATCGAACAGCACCTTCAGCGAGACCACGTCGTAATTGAGCGTCATCTTTCCGCTTTCGATCTTTGACATATCGAGCACATCGTTGATCAGGCCGAGCAGATGATTGCCCGACAGCTGGATCTGCTTGAGACAATGACGGACCCGGTTCTGGTCCGTGCAGTTCGACAGGCCGATATGCGCCATCCCGATGATCGCGTTCATCGGCGTGCGGATATCGTGCGACATATTGGACAGAAACTCGCTTTTTGCCCGGCTCGCCTTCTCCGCCTTTTCTTTCAGGCGCTGCGCTTCGATGATCTGCGCTTTGGAATACGTATAGTATCCCCAGAAAACAAGAAGCACAGCCAGCAGAAAGACGACATATCCCCCGATCATGAGAAGAAGCGTCAGCCGCGTCATGCGGTTCATATTGGCACTGATCGGACCGAACGGCAGCGAAGTAATCAGATACCACTGCGAATTGGCAAGCGGCGTCGCATAAATATACGTTTCTCCGTCCTTCGAGTTCCAGATCGTGCTGAACGTCTCGTCCTTTGCCATTTTGCTCATCAGCTCGTTCATCTGATCCCGGTTTTCGTCGGTCGTCATCTGATCAAAGTACGATTTCGTATAATCGATCCCGTTGTCCCGGGAATTGCGGATCACGTACGTGCCGTTCTTGCGGATGATCACCGAATTGACAAGCGAATGCTCGTCGCCGCTGAACAGCGACTGCGCCAGTTCTTCTGCCGGAAAACCGACCACGATCGATGTCACTTTTTCTCCACTGTTCAGAACATAGTCGAAAGGATACGAGAACAGGATGATCCGGTTGCCTGATTCATCAACGGATGAAGCGATCTGCGTCTTGTCGCTGATCAGCGCGTTCACGAACGGATGCGATTCCTCCAGATTGAGCAGCGGACCGTATACCGGGATGAGCGAGCCGTCCGAAACGTAAAACTGCACGAGATTGAAGTCGCGCAGCTGCGCCGTGCGGGCAGCCTCTTCCACAAGCTCGTCTTCCGATAGATGCGTATCGAGCGAATCGGTCATCGCTTTGAGCTGCATCATGCGCAGATCGACGATCGTCTGAAAGTGCTGCTGGCTTTTCTCGTTCAGGCCGCGCATATAAATATCGTCGATCTCGTAGATCGTGTCCTGTCCGATCGCATTCGTGAAATAAAAGATGAGCCCGAACGTGATCAGGATCGTTACGATAAACGCGATAAAAGACGCCACCATCTTTTTGGGCAGCACCCGCGTCGTCTTTCTCATCGGATGTACTCCCGGATCGCCTGACACGTCGTATCATATACGGCCCGAAGCGCATCGGCGTTTTCGGCCGCCTCGTCGCTCCAGCCGCTGCGGAACAGCTCGCAGTCTTCCTTCACGGCTTCGTACAGGCTTTCCATCCCCAGGTTCTGGCTGACCCCTTTCAGCGTATGCAGAGCCATGAAGGCTGACCGGTCGTCTTTGGCTTGCAGCGCCGCTTCATACTGGACAAACGACGGGTCGTCGAGAAACTTCCTGACGAATTTGTCGATCAGCTTCTCGGAACGCAGCCGCTGTTTCACATCCATGTAGTTTCCCCCCATACGGGCATAGCATTCCTCTAATGTCATGTACTTTTCTCTTCCTTTTCTTTCCTGTTTTCCGCCTGCTTTATTTTATACGAGGCGCGTCCGCTCTTCTTTACATCATACAGCATCTTGTCAGCTTCCCGGTACAGCACTTTCAGATCGGGCGGACACGTTTCGGTCGAGGCCACCCCCATGCTCGTGGAAACAGGGAATCCCCGGTATTCATACTGAAGCGAGCGGTGCAGACGCGCCACGATATTTTCCAGATTCGAATGATAGCGCAGGAAGATGAGAAACTCGTCTCCACCGATACGGGCCCCGATATCATCCGAGCGGATATTGTTTTTGATCATGGACGCAAAATAGCGCAGGACATCGTCCCCGAACTGATGGCCGAATTCATCGTTGGCATTTTTGAAGTTGTCCAGATCGATCATGATCAGCGCCATATGATCCTCGCCGATCGCATTGAGCTGTTTATTGATCAGATTGATCGCGCAGCTGCGGTTCCTGATCCCGGTCAGAGAATCGTAATTGGCGCTGTATTCGAGGATCTCGCGGTCGAGCTTTTCGTCATGGATATCGATCAGCAGACCGAAATAGCCGGTGCATTCCTCTTCATTGAAGATGGCGCGGGCAATGAGCCTGAACCATCGTCTTCCGTGCCCGGTCTGGAGCGCCAGATTCATTTCCATATCCGGATGAGCGGTGCTCACTTTTTCCAGTTCGGCATTCAGCCGTTTTTTCGTTTCCCGATCCATCATGATCTGGCAGCGCAGATCGTGGAGCGGATCGATAATGACCTGGTCAAGACCGAGCTTATCGCACGCAAGCCGGCTGAACGTGATCACCGACGGATCCTTCGTATATTCAAAACGGATCTCCTGGGAATGGGTCGCGTAAAACCCATACTTTTCCCGTTCGTATTCGAGCCCGTGCATATCCTGTTCGGAGATATAGGCGCTGTCTATCCGTTCGCTCATGAACGAATCGACCGATGTATGGTTCGTGCCTGAGAGCAGCTCGATCTGATCGAGCTTTGTCTCAAGACGCATCAGGCATTCGAGCAGCTTGGGAGAAAAAGCCCCGCATTGGCCGGTCGCGATCATTTCGAGCGCGTCTTTTCTCGGGATCGCCTTCTTGTATACGCGCTCTTCGGTCAGAGCGTCATACACATCCGCGATCGAGACGACCTGCGCGCTCAAAGGGATCTGCTCGGCGATCAGATGATCGGGATATCCGTTTCCGTCATAGCGTTCATGATGCCATCGGGCGATCTCGATCGCTGTCTGCACGAGCGGCTCGCCCGAACAGTTGGGCACTTTCTCAAGCATCTGGGCGCCAATGGTCGTATGCGTCTTGATGATCTCGAACTCCTCTGCCGTCAGACTGCCCGGCTTGTTCAGGATCTTTTCGTCGATCGAGATCTTTCCGACATCGTGCAGCGAGGAAGCCAGGCCGATCTGCCGGATCTGCTCGTCGCTCATCGTAAAGCCGGGATCGATCTCGCGCAGTTCCCTGAGCAGCATTTCGCTGACCGTCCTCACGTTGAGCACGTGCCGGCCGAGCTCGTTGTTGCGGAACTCGACAATGTGGCTGAGAATATTGATGAGCATCTCGCTCTGTTTTTCTTTTTCCCTGATCTGCCGGTCGACAAGATGTTCCATATACTTCTGCTTGGAATTGAGAAGGATCGCATTGTCGACACGGTGCATGACAAGGGAAATATTGAACGGACGCGAAATAAAATCGTCCACCCCCAGATCATACGCCTTGTCGATAAAATCGGCGCCTGTTTCCGCCGAGATCATGATGACCGGGATCTGCGCTTTCCATCCCCGCTCATTGAGCAGGGACATCAGTTCGAAACCGTTCATTTCCGGCATATTGTAGTCAAGCAGGATCAGCGCCAGATCGTGCGCGTGCTCGTCCACCATCTTGAGCGCCTCGCGGCCGTTGCGTGCCTCGAGAAGCTCGTATTTGTCTTCAAGGATATCGCACAGCATCAGGCGGTTCAGTTCGGAGTCGTCCACGACAAGGATCTTCGACAAATACGCCATCAGACCCTCTCGGCGCTCATACGGCGCGTCATCATCGTTTTGTCCTGCGCATACGCGATCGCGGTTTCTTTTGAAATGATGCCCTGCTGATACAGATCGAGAAGCGAGCTGTCCATCGTCCTCATGCCCGATGCCCGGTTCGAATAGATCACATTATCGATCTGGTGGATCTTCCCTTCGCGGATCAGATTGGCGATCGCCGGCGTCACGATCATGATCTCGAAGACCGGGATGAGCGTGCCGTCTTCTGACGGAACAAGCTGCTGGCTCACCACCGCTTTGAGCACCATCGAAAGCTGGACCCGGATCTGTTCGCGGCTGCCGTACGGAAAAGAGTCGATGATCCGGTCGATCGTTTTGGCCGCCCCGAGCGTATGGAGTGTCGATAAAATGAGCTGGCCGGTCTCAGCAGCCGTGACGGCGGTCTGGATCGTGCTGAAATCGCGCATTTCCCCCAGCAGGATCGTATCCGGCGTCTGACGCAGGGCAGCGCGCAGCGCGGTTGCGTAGTCCCTGGTATCCAGTTCGATCTCGCGCTGGGATACAAGACATTTTTTATGTGAATAAATGAACTCGATCGGATCTTCCAGGGTGATGATATGGCCCGGACGCGACGTGTTGATCGCTTCGATCATACACGCCAGCGTAGTAGATTTTCCCGACCCCGCCGGTCCTGTCACCAGGATCATGCCGCTTTTCGCCGTAGAAAGATCGATGACCTGTTCGGGAATATGCATCTGCCTGAAATCAGGAAGCCCGAACGGTATGATGCGGATCACGGACGCAAAGGAATTTCTCTGCCTGTACGCGTTGCAGCGGAACCGTCCGGTCTGAGGCAGAGAAAACGAAAAATCATCATCGCCGGTGCCAGTCAGCGTGTCGATCGGGCGCGAAGAATGTTCGTAGATCTCCTGGATCAGCTGCCAGCTTTCCTGGGGCATGATCCGCCTGTCGTCGAGTGCCTGCATCTGTCCTTTTATTTTCATCTGGATCGGCGCGCCGGGTAGAATGAAAAGATCCGAAGCACCTTGTGCCAGAGCGTTTTTTAAAATCGTTTCTATCATCTGATTATTCCTTTCCGTTCCATACCTGTACAGAATCGTCTTCCTTCCACAGATCATGGTTATGTGTATACTGGTTTTCGATGCGGTACTGATCGTTTTCGACCTTGACCGTTACCACCAGATCAAGCGTATCATCGATCGGTTCGATCAGTGTCTGTTCTTTCTTGTCGCTATCGTGCGTCTGCATGCCGGCAATTTTCCGGCTGACGCGGCTCAGGGCGTCATAATAGTTCTGCGAATACTCGATGGAGCGCACACTCATCGAATGCTGCAGGCTGGCCTGATACATGCTCAGCACCCCCAGGCACGTCATGATGAGCACAAAGATCGCGAATACGAACGATGCGGTGCCGATCCCGTTTCTTTTCATACGCCGCTCTCCTTGAGGACGGTCGCGTCAAGATCGATCAGCACCTTGTCCTTCGATGCGAAGACGAGCCGGAGCGAGCGGACCAGTTCTTCTTCGCTTTCCTTCACCGTGAGCACATAGCTGCCCTGCGCCGTTTCGTTCATCTGTTCATCGAAATGATACGTTCCCGGTTCGAGTTCCATCTGCTGCGGATCGATCTGCCACAGATCCATCTGTCCCTGCATGTACATCTGGGCGTTGCCGAGCGCCACGCTTTCCTTCGACATCAGAAAGGCGGCCGAAAAAATCTGCACAAGGATCACGGAAGCGATCGAGAAAAAGACCAGGATCAGAAGCAGTTCGACAAAAGCCGGATTTTTTCCTTTCATGAACGGATCCCCCTCCCTGTCGAATAGATCACTTTTCTGTTTCCGAGCTCATCCAGAAAAGAAACAGTTATAAGATCGCCCTCGTGCTCGATATGAAACGCATCCATTCTGGCGATTGCGTCTTTCTGCAGCCGGCGCGGATCGGTCTCTTGCATCGCCGCAGCTTCATACAGCATCCCGTCCTGTTCGAAAATATACGTGATCATGCTGCCGTCGATCAGGATCAGGGTATCCTCCTGTCCTTCCACGCGGTCCAGACGGCTTTCGAGCTTGTGCTGGATGTACAGGAATGCGGTCCGGCTCTGCCCGATCTGATCGCTCTGCGAAACGATGCCGCGGTACGCGCTGACCCCGAGCAGCACGAGAACGAGCGAGAAAAACGCAAACAGCCCGTAAAGGAACAAGGTGTACAAACCGTTCCAGGCACCAGCGCGCCGCATCATGATCCACTCCTTTCGATCACTTCGATCCGCGGACGGATATTATCCGAAAAGGTATCGTATACGATCATATACCGGTCGGGATCATAGGAAAAACGTTTCTTTTCCACCAGCGTCTTCACGCTGTCGGGATAGCGGCCTTCGATCGCGTACGTGTCGGTCACGATCTGATCCAGGGCCTTCTCGAGCATGGCGGCAGACTGGTTCGTGGCCGATCTGGAAACGGCCGAGATCACGATCAGAAAGACAAGGAGAGCAGCCGCGAAGGAAACAACCCAGTACCCTCTTTTTTTGCTTGGCGCATTCATACGGGCTTCCTCAGGACATCGCGAGCAGGATACCTGCCAGCGGGATCATGACAGCGAGCAGGATGCCGCCGGCAATAAAGGTCAGGATACCGATCAGGATCGGTTCCACATTGGATACGGCGGCCTCGAGACGCTCGATCGTCTGCTGCTCATACAAAAGCGCCAGCCGCTCCATGACCTGTCCGGTCTGTCCGGTCCGCTCCGCCACCTCGATCATCCGTTCGTGGATCGGTTCGTAAAAGCCGGTCTGTCTGGCGGCATGGCAGAAGCTGCCGGACTCCATCATGGCCCTGCCGGCATGTTCTGCTCTGGCGCGCGAACGCTCGTCGGGCATGTAGCGTGCCGCGCCCTCGGTCATTTCCTCGATCGAATAGCCGCTTTTCAGAGCGATCGAAATAACGGACGCATACGTCGCGGCTGCCTGTTTTTCCATGATCCGGCGTATGAACGGAAAGATCCCTGCAGCCCTGCGCAGGATCTGCTCTTCCTTTCCCTGCTTCCAGGCAATCATGAGGGCCAGGCATCCGATACTGATCAGGATCGCTCCTGCCATGACCGCGTATCCGATCACGAGTCCGGCGTTCATGATCATCGCAGCGCTCTCGGTCAGCTCGATCCCGAGGTTTTCATAAACGGTCACGAAGACCGGGATGACCTTGACGACGAGCACCGCGATCACGACGCTCATCATGATGATAAGCGTCACAGGATACACCACGGCGCTTCGCAGCGCGTCATTATAGCGTGCGATCCGTTCGTAATACGCGCTCAGATCTTCCAGGATCGTCTCCAGCGTGCCGGTCTGCTCGGCAAGACGGATCATCTCGAGCATGTACGCCGGAAACTGCCCGGTATCTGCCAGTGCTTCGTAGAGCGATGCGCCCTGCTGCATATCGGCCTGGATGTGTTCAAGTAGCGGCCGGGACGGCGTATCCTGCGCGCTCTGGCTCAGGATGGCGATCCCGTCATAGAGCGGAATGCCCGATCTGAGGATCATCGCGTATTCGGAGCACAGCACGGCCAGATCGGCCGGGTGAAGCTTTTTCTGCTTTTTCATTTTTCAATACCTCCTGTCGTCGGCGTAGGCTGACTGCTCGTTTTCGTTGTTCGGACCGTAGGTCGCATCGTACCAGCGCCATTCCCCGTTGATATATACTTCATTCCAGGCATGATAGATGCCTTCGCTTGTCAGATTGCCCATAACGAGCTGCGACGGGATATTCTGGGCCCGGAGCATGGCGGCCATCAGGGCTGAATAATCAAAACAGATTCCTTTCCTGTCCTTGAGGATCTGTTCGATATCGGGAATATATCCGGCCTGCACGTTCTGCGCTTTTTCCTTGTCATAGGAAAGATATCGGGTCACATAATCGTAGATCGCTTCCACTTTGTCTTCATCGCTGGTCAGACCGTCGCAGATGTCGAACGAGAGCAGCACGGCCGGGTATTCATGCGTGTACCACACAAGCTGATGAGGATAGACGAATACCGTATCCTGCGCCGATTCCGGGACCGAAAAACTCGTGCCGAAGATCTGGGCATAGCTCGTTCCCTCGACATTTTCATACACGGCGACGTCGTACGTGCCTGCGCCCATCTGCAGCGGATACACCGTATAGACCGTATTTCCGCTCAGATCATACGTATACTGTCCGCTGTCATGACTGATGCGGCATTTCAGGCGCGCTTCCTTGTTCTCGGTCGTTCTGATCATGATATATCCCTGCCCCGCATTGGAGCTGTCGAGAAGGATCCCGTTTTCCTCGATCTCGTTCGTGCCGGAGGGAACCGGTTCATGGATCTCGATCGGACCGGAATATATGCTTCCGGGCTCGATTTCATGGAATTCTTCGCTGCCCGAGGAAGAACAGCCGATAAAAAAAAGGGAAAGTATGATCAAAACCGACAAAACCGATAAACGGCTGACTTTCATTCGCCTTCTCCTTTCTGTGCAAGATGTGTTTATGTTTACTCAGTTTAACATACAAATGTTTTTCAATCAATGTTATTAGGCATAGCGGTAGATTTTATCGAAGCATTATGGCATAATATATAAATTTATTCTATTTTTTATAATACATTTCGCACAAAAAGACCGCAGACTTCTGCGGCCCTCTGATTCAGCCAAGCGAACGGACCGAATTCAGAAAACGGATGCTTGCCAGCTCGGCTGCTGCATAACGCTCATACCATTTCGCGAGAAAAAGAAAATCGTCCAGATCGTATGTTTTGTTTTGTGCATAAATATCCATCCGGTCCGGATGAATGACAAATAACGAGCGAAGCTTCTCAAGATCTTCTTTTTTCCATTTCGGAAACTGCCTGGCGTTGCAGCTCACGCAAAGAAACCCTCCGTCAGCGATCGATACGGTTTCGATCCCTTTTCTGGCATGGCACCGTACGCATTCGCTCACATCCGGCGCGATCCCTTCGTTTTTCAGGATACAAGCCAGAAGCAGGCACGCATAGGTCCAGCGGCTTTTTTCGCTGCGGTCGAAAGCCTGCCACGCTTTGAAAAGCAGATCTTCGTATTCCGGATGGATCGCTGAGCGGAACAGGATATCGCGCAGCACGAAGCATGCGCTCTGCGCGACCAGGCTGTCCTGGATCTTATGAAACTGCGCCTTGACGCTGCCTTTGATGAGCAGAGCCATCGAGCTGCCGCTCCTGCGTTCACCGACGATCAGATCCACTTTCGTGAACGGATTGCAAAGACGCCTGTTTTTCGAGGCCGCGCTCTGGATACCGCGGGCATAGACGCTCTGGATCTTTGTCTGCGTCAGAACGAAAACGATCCCGTCCCGTTCCTTGTAGTCCTGTACCGAAAGCACGAGCCCGGAAAGATCCGTCATTATTTTGTTCCTTCGTCGAGCTCGTCAAGGCCGAACTCCTTGATCTTCTGCTCCTTGTTGCGCCAGTTGTTTTCGGTGCGGACATACAGCTCGAGATCGACGGGCATGCCGAACATCTTTCTCAGTTCCCGCTGAGCGGCGATCCGGATCTCCTTGATCATCGATCCCTGTTTGCCGATCAAAATGCCTTTTTGCGAATTGCGGTCCACGATGATCATAGCGTTGATAAACAGTTTGCCGTCCTCGATCTTTTTGTTTTCGAGAACGACCGCGATGCTGTGCGGGATCTCCTCCTCGGTCCTGTTGAGTATCTTTTCGCGGATGATCTCGCAGATCCTGAAATTCTCGTCGTGATCGGTCTTCATTTCTTCCGGATACAGAGCGGGTCCGTCGGGAAGATACTGTTTAATGGTCTCAAGCACCTCGCCGATGTTTTCTTTTTCCTTTGCGCTGAGCGGAATGATCTCGTTGAAGTCATAGCGTTTCTGCCAGGCCATGAGAGCGTTCAGTATTTTTTCTTTGGACAGCTTGTCGATCTTGTTGACGAGCAGCAGTACCGGCTTGTGCAGCGTCTTGATGCGGTTGAGGATAAACTCGTCTCCCGGACCGAAACGCTGGGTGACATCGATGATCCATGCGATCACATCGCAGTCCTCCATAGCGGTGTACGCGTTCTTGTTCAGGACGCGTCCGAGCTGCTGCTGCGGCTTGTGGATGCCTGGCGTATCGACAAAAACGAACTGGGCGTCCTTTTCGGTCAGGATGCCGGCAATGTTGTTGCGGGTCGTGTTGGGGGTGTCGGTCATGATCGCAATTTTTTCTTTCATGACAGCGTTGAGAAACGTGCTTTTTCCGGCGTTCGGCCGGCCGACGATCGCGATAAATCCAGATTTGTATTCCATATTTCTACCTCAATTCATTAGTTTGGGCACCATGATCACGATGGCGCTGATCAGAGCAAAAGTGCAGACGATCATGACCGCAGCCGCCGCCATGTCCTTGATCACTTTGGCTCTGGGATCCCGTTCAAGGGAAATGTAATCCACGCATCGTTCGATGCACGAATTCAAGGTTTCCGCCACGATGACCAGCGTGATGCACAGCAGGATCCATAACCATTCCCACAGGCTGCAGTCAAGCACATACGCAGCCAGCGCGGCAAGCGCTCCGCCAAGAAGCTGAAACCGGATGCTCTTATCTTTCAGCAGTCCCCAGCGGATCCCCTGCCACGCATACTTAAACCTCCCTAGAAGCCACTTCATCGAGGATCTCGTCCTGCAGCGCGAACATGACCTTTTCGTCTTCCGGCGTCATGTGATCATAGCCGAACAGGTGGAGCAGGCCGTGGCAGAACAGGAAGCACACTTCGCGGCGCTGCGAATGACCGTATTCGCGTGCCTGGTCCCTGATGGCCTGCACGTTGATAAAGATATCGCCAAGCTCCTCTTCCTCCTCTTCGATGAGCACATTGGACATATCGTCCTGCATCGCGAAGGAGATCACATCGGTCGGCCGGTCGATATGCCTGTACATGGCGTTGATCTCATGGATCTTTTCAGGCGTGACAAAAATCACAGACATCGTATACGGCTTGTCCTTGTGCAGGATGCTGCAGGCGCGCGCGGCGATCTGCTCGAAGTCGCTTTGATAAACGTCTGCAGAAGTATCGTTCGTTTCGTTGATCATTACTATTTCCATACTCCTAGTATACCTTTCTTTTTTGCCGAAAAAAAGCCAGATTACTCTGGCTGTGTCGTCTGTCTCTGAATAAAGGTATAGCCGATCTCGATATCCTTGTTTCCTTTGACCTCCTCGTCGTTGACGAGCATCTTGGTCAGCAGGCGCATCGCGATGGCGCCCATATCGTAGTCCGGAAAATTGAACGAGGATATGGTCGGGCGGACCATGCGCAGATATTTGTCATCCAGGATGGAAATGACCTGCGTATCCTGCGGGATCTTGTAGTTCGCTTCGTTGCACGCGTTGATAAAGGCGATCGCCTGCGAATCGCGGAACGTGATGACGAGCTCGCTCGGCTCATGATTCTTGAAATATTCGGACAGGAAGTCATAGGACGAACGGTACGTATCGTCATAGGAGATGTATTTTTTGAATTCCATGCCATGTTCCCTGAACGCGCGTTCCACGCCCTGGCGCAGCTCATGCATCATGGAAAGGTTCAGCTTGTCCTCGACCAGGGAAATGTCCGTAACGCCTTTTTCAAAATACTCGTTGACCAGTTCATACGCGAGCTTTTCAAAATCGACATACACATTGCCGACATTGCCGACCTTCTTGTCGATGATCTTGCTTCCGACAACGACCATCGGGATCTGATACAGATGGAGCACCTCGAACTCTTCCTCGGAGAAATTGTCATTGAACAGGATCACGCCGTCCACTCTCGATTTGATGATCGACTCGATCACATCCTGCATCTTGGAAATGCCTTTGCTCGTCGTATGGAGCATGATGTTGTAGTTGTAGATCTTGGCGACATCCATCAGACCGTTCAGGATCTTGGCGTTGTAGGAAAACAGTTTTTCCGACATCACGATCGAAATGGTCGTGGTCTTCGAAAGGGCAAGTCCCTGCGCGATCGCATTCGGCTTGTAGCCGAGCTTTTCGATCGCCTCCTGAACGCGAATGCGCGTGTCCTCGCGGACCACATTGCTGTCATTGATGACACGGCTGACCGTAGCCAGCGAAACGTCCGCTTCCTTGGCTACATCATATATCGTAATTCTTTTCATTCCTAATGATCTCCTTTATTCGTGATCTTCCGGTTCGTCCGTGCTCTTTGTTTCGATTTCTTTCGGAGCTTCCGGTCCGGCTTTCGGTTTGAAGAATTTGTTGATCCCTTCAAACACCGCGTTGTTGAGCTTGCTGGCCGCTTCATGCATCTGGCCGACCGCATCCCTGAGGTTGTCATTGGAACGCAGCTTGTCGATCTGCTCGTCGGTCCTGTCGAACACCTTTTTGATCGAAGGGTTCTGGCAAAGCGCTCCTTTCAGCTCTTTGAATCCTTCCCCGATCAGCATGCCCGTTCCTTTCAGAAAGTCCTTTCCGGCTTCGAGCGTCTGCCGGAATTCGGGGCTCTCGCTGACCTCGATCGCTTTGGCGCGCGCGTTGCTGAGCACCTCGATCGTCTGCTCCTTCGCGTTTTCCAGATTGGCGCGGATCGCTTCCGGATCGCTGTTCTGGCGGATCCACAGCTTCAGGTCCGCAAAGATCTTGCGGATATCCGCCTGCGCGTCATCAATGATCTTTTCATTGGCCTCATTGTCGGCTTCCTTGAGCGTTGCCAGCTCGTTGAGCGACTGCTTCTCGGTCTCGTCGATCATTTCGTCCACTTCTTTTTCGTCAAAGTTTTCCGAAGCCTGGACTTCTTCCTTTTCATTCCTGTTTTCCGGATTGTTCGTTTCTGACATATATGATTTCCTCCTCTGTCGGCTGTGCCGGTCCCTTTTCCTCGTTGCGGATCAGATCCGCGTCCGCTTCAAGGACCTCTTTTTCTTTATTCATCTTTGCCGTAAATTCATCTTTTTTTGCATTGAATTCATCTTTTACTTTTGACATCCAGGATCTCGCCTGCTCCATGTCCTTATTGACCGCTGCCGATGCTTTCGTGACCATCCTGCGCGTGGCATGGTGAACATCATCCACCGATTTGGAGAGCGACTCCACGGTGCTGAGCGGTCCGTCGAGCTTCTTGAGCTCGCTTTCGGCCGTCAGCAAGGTCAGTGATACATCCTTTAATGTATCGATCAGCGTTTTGATCAATATGATCAGATAAATCAGAGCAACGACACCTAGTACGGGCAGCAGATACGTGGCCGCCTGCGCAACTGCTGCAAACAGTGCATCAATACTCATTTATATCACCTCTTGCAAATTATAGCATGTTCCCCTGTACTTTTTGAAATGTTTTGAAAGAAATTTTCAAAGCTATGAAACCGCTAAAAATAAAAAGACATTCAGTCTTTTCTGAATGTCCTGAAATCATCAGAGAATGTTTTTAAGAAGATCGCGGAGCAGATAAATATCCTTGCTCGACATGAATACGTAGACGGCCGGGCCCATCTCCTTGAGCGTTCGGGCGCTCTGCTCGTCGATCTGCAGCAGCTTCGATCCCGGGCAGCGATCGAGCAGGTCATCGATCGTCACCGTGATGGTCTCGTCCTCGCGGACAGCGTTTTTCGGAAAATCGAGCAGGCACACCTGATCGGCCGTATTGAGGCTCTGCGCGAAACGGTCGAGGAAATACTGCAGCCTCGAATAGCGGTCAGGCTTGTACAGTGCGACGATCTTTTTGCCCGGGTAGCGTTTTCTGGCTGCGTCGATCATGTACTCGATCGCGGTCGGATGATGCGCGTAGTCGTCGATCAGCACGTTTTCGCCGATCGGCTCGCACACGAAGCGGCGGGCGATGCCTTTGTAGCTGCGCAGCCCGGCAACGATCTGGTCCGGATCCATTCCCATCTGATGGGCGAGAGCGAACACGCCGAGCGAATTGATCAGGAACGGATACCCGATCTCTGTCAGCTCGACATGATGGACGAATTCATCCTTGTAATATACATCATAGACGATGCCTTCGGGCGACTGGCTGACATTTTTCGCCTGATAGTCGTTTCCATCGTTCAGTCCGTAGCTCACATGGGCGCACGAATAATGAAGATCTTTCAGATACGGGTCATCGCCGCAGATGACGGCTTCTTTTTTGATCTGGTCGGCAAACGACTGGAAAGCGGAAATATAATCATCCATATCTTTGTAGTAGTCGATATGATCGAGCTCCACGTTGGTGATAATCGCATAGTCCGGATGATATGCCAGAAAATGCCGCTTGAACTCACACGATTCGAGCACGAAGTTCTTCGCGTCGTCCGGCATGTGCCCATGCCCGTCCCCGATCAGAAATCCGGTCTTTTCATAGCGGTTGAGCACCGATGCGATGATCCCGGTCGTGGTCGATTTGCCGTGGGTCCCGGCCACGCAGATCGAAGTGTACCGTTCGAGCAGATGGCCGAGATACTCGTTGTAATAGTATGTTTTCACACCGGGCTGGTCCAGGGCCGCTTTCACTTCCGGATGATCCTTGCCAAAGGACAGACCGATGATCACGGTATCGTCGGGCTGGATGTTGCCGGCATCGAAGGGCAGGATCTGGATGCCGCGCTCCTCGAGACCATCCTGGGTGAAGATGTATTTTTCGATATCGCTGCCGCGGACTTCCTTCTTTTCGTCATGCAGGATCTCGGCCAGCGCTGCCATGCCGGTCCCTTTGATCCCTATAAAGTGATATGCCATTATTTTTTCGCCTCTTCCCTGGGCGCGTCGAGCAGATCGTCCAGATCGAGCTTCGGCCGGGACACTTTCGGTGCTTCGTCATAGGTCGGGATCGAATCGACCGGTCCGGGCTCCGGAATGCTGTTTCCGTACATCGGCGAAATGATCTCGATCATCGATGTATCGGTTTCGGGTTTGGGCAGCTTGACCGCGTCATGCACTTTGTCGAACTGCTTCTGCGAATCCTCCATATTGCCGAAGATCGGCGAAATGACAGCCTGGTATTCCACTTCCTCGCTGAGCTTGCGCTTGCGGTTCAGCTTGGAACGGTCGAAATGATAATTTTCGTTTCGTGTCTTCGGTCTCGACGAGATCGTATCGACATCGAGCCCTTCGAATATGCTTTCGTCCTTGTCCTGGTCCGCGCTCTGGCTCGGTACCGCAAAGAACGGTTCCGGTTCCTGCACGATCGGTTTTACGACCGGGATCGGAGCCGGTTCGGGCTCGCTGAGCGCTGCCGTTTCCTGTACAGGCTCCTGCGTCTGGGTCACTGTTTCTTCCACTTCATCGATCTCATCTTCATCGACATCTTCCTTGAAGATGGCGTGCATCAAATCTTTTAACATCTATTTTCCTCCTTCTTCGAGTGTTTCTTCAAAGTATGCTTCTATTTCCTCTTTTGTCTTTCTCAACGAGGAAATGAAGGAGCTGATCTGTTTTCCATCCTTGTACGCGATAAAACTCGGAATGCCCATGATCCCCAGTTCGATTGCCAGATCGAGACATTCGTCCCGGTCCAGTTCGTAAAAATCCATCGATCCGGAAAACTTCTTTTCCAGCGCAGGCATAAAAGGCTTGATATAGACACAGTCCGCGCACCACGGCGCCGAGAACAGGAACATATGGATCCCCTTCTCTTTCAATACTTCTTCAAACTGTTCTTTTGTATGGATCTTGTTCATGCTTTCTCCTTTGCGAAAACCGCGCGGTAGATCGGCTTTCCCTGTTCGATAAATTTCTCCTCGTATTCGGTAATGGCGTCTTCCGGGTGCTCTTCGCGGCGGAAATCCACGCTCATTTCCTCAAGCGAAAACCCGTGAGAAAGAAACTGAGGCACGGAAAACTCGAACAGCGGCGCGTTGTCGGTCTTCATGATAATTTTTCCCTGGCTGCTCAATACGGCTTTGTACTGCTCCAGAAAGGAAGGGGCGGACAGCCGGCGTTTCGCATACCGCTTTTTCGGCCACGGATCGGAGAAATTGAGATGGATGACATCCACCTCGCCCGGCGCGAACCATTCGCCAATGCGATCGGCATCCCCCATGATGAGACGAAGCTTTTTATCGCGCCCGTCCTCATCCATTTTCCTGGCCGCGATGCCCGCGGCGCTCTCGTTTTTTTCGACAGCCACGAATCCGTCCTGTTCGTTCATGGCAGCCATATCGAGCGAATATTTTCCTTTGCCGCAGCCAAGCTCGACATGGAGGGTATCCGTCTGCAGCAGCTCTTTCCATTTTCCTTTGTTTTCGGCCGGGTCGGCAACGAGCACCTTGCTTTGCGGCAGATACTCGACCGCCCATTTCACTTTTCTCATCCGCATCGGATCAACCTGCCAGAGCGACGATCGCGTCGGCATAGATCGCGATCGCCTGCATGAGATCGTCGATCTTCACTCCTTCATCGCGCTGATGCGGACCGCCGACAAACTGATCGGTCGTCTTTTCCTCGTTCGGCAGTTCCGGGCCGAACGAAACGAAGTTGTCGAAGATGCGGGCATACGTTCCGCCCCCGATCGTCATCGCGCACGAGAAATCATCCTTCGTATGCTTTCTGTACACGTTCATCAGTTCGGTGACGAGCTTCGAATCCGGGTCGACGAACAGCGGGGCCGAATCGGAATCGAGCGTAGCATGAATGTTCGATTTCTTTTCCGCGCATGCCTGATCGAAGCCTTCCATGATCTCTTTGGCGTCCATGTCGTTGGGATAACGGATGTCGATCAGGATATCAGTGTGCTCGTGCGACATGCGCACGATGCCTGTGCTCATGGTCAGAAAGCCCATGTAGGCCCCTTCCTTGTTGATATGGACCGGTTTTCCCTGCCAGTCCTTGAGCATGCTGTACAGATCGGCTGCGAGCGGATCGTTGTAGGCGCTGCCGACAAAATTGAGCAGCAATAGTGCCGCGTTGACGCCGTCATACGGCATGGCGGCATGCGCGAACGTTCCGTCGATATGCAGACAGATCCCTTCGTCTGTTTTTTCGCACGTTCCCTTCACATCGTTTGTCCGGCAGAAAAAATCGAACAGCTTTTTCTGCTCTTCGCTGATCGTTTCCACATAGCAGTCGGCCTTGCCGATCACGATATTGGGCCGTTCGCCGGCGTCGAGCTTTTTGATCACGGTATGATCGCTCGAATGAAGCGATACATGCGCTCCGCCCTTTTCGCCGTAAATGACCGGGAAGTTGGCGTCCGGAACGAATCCCATCTGCGGGATCTCGGCGTGCTCCTTATAATATTTCATGCACTCCATGCCGGATTCCTCGTCGCATCCGGTAATGAGCATGATCCTTTTCTTTAAAGGAACATTGTGTTCCTTGATGATCTTCAGCGCGTAGTATGCGGCCAGCGCCGGCCCTTTGTCGTCGAGCACGCCGCGTCCGAACGCGTAGCCGTCATTCAACGTGACCTTGAGCGGCTCTTTCGTCCAGTCCTGGCCGATCGGCACGATGTCCAGATGGCCGAGGATCCCGAGCGTTTCCGGCTGATCGCCGTAGGTGACGATCCCGGCGTAGCCGTCCACGTCCTCGGTCCTGAAGCCGTCGCGCTCTGCCATATGCAGCATGGCATCGAGCGCTTTTCGCGGCCCTTTGCCAAACGGCGCGTTCTTTTCTTTTGTCGAAAGGTCGCGCGTCGATTCGATGCGCACCAATGTATCTAGATCTTCGAAAAATTCTTTTTCATTTTCTTTTGCATATTTTAAAAAGTCCATGATTCCACCTCCTAGTTATTCTAACACAATTTATATAGCCGGATAAACGCAAAAAGGCGTTTTCACGCCTTTTGTATTTTATTCATGCGAATTGTTCGTATGTTCGGGCTTTTTCGGTTTTGGCAGAAGCGCCTTGGCCGACACATTGATGCGTCCTTTGTTGTCGATCTCGACAACTTTGACATCGATGATATCGCCGATCTTGAGCACATCCTCCACCTTTTCGACCCGGTTATGCGAAATTTTCGATACGTGCAGCAGACCGTCGGTATGACCGAACAGATTGACGAACGCGCCGAATTTTTCGATCCGGACGACCTTGGCCGCGTACACATCGCCCACCTTGGCTTCGCGCACGATATCGGAAATCATCTCTTTGGCATGATCGATCGCCTTCTGGTCGGTATGATAGATCACGACTTTTCCGTCGTCGTCGATATCGATCTTGACATTGTCGCTTTCGGCAATGATCTGATTGATCATCTTGCCGCCCGGACCGATCACGATTGAGATCTTTTCCGGATTGATCTGCATCATCGCGATCTTCGGAGCGTACGGAGACAGCTCTTTTCTCGGCTCGCTGATCGCGCCCTTCATGTTCTCGAGGATCTCGAGACGCGCCTTATGAGCCTGGGCAAGCGCTTCTTCGAAGATCTCCTTCGTGATTCCGCTCACCTTGATATCCATCTGCAGCGCGGTGATCCCTTTGGCTGTTCCGGCAACCTTGAAGTCCATATCGCCGAAGTGATCCTCCATGCCCTGAATATCGGTCAGCACCGTATATTTTCCAGTCTCGTCATTCATGATGAGGCCCATCGCGATACCGGCGACCGGCGCCTTGATCGGTACGCCGGCGGCCATCAGCGACATCGTCCCGGCACAAATCGATGCCTGGGAGCTGGAACCGTTGCTTTCGAGCACGTCCGCTACCGTACGGATCGTATACGGAAATTCATCGACATCCGGAAGCACCTGGGCGAGGGCGCGCTCACCCAGAGCGCCGTGCCCGATCTCGCGGCGTCCGGGAGAGCCCATCCGTCCTGTTTCGCCTACGCTGTACGGCGGGAAGTTGTAGTGATGCATGAACCGCTTCGCTTCGACTTCGGTCAGATCATCGATGATCTGGTTTTCATTGAGGGCGCCTAGCGTGGTCGTCGAGAGCACCTGGGTCTCGCCGCGGGTAAACATGGCGCTGCCGTGCACGCGCGGAAGCAGATCGACCTGGGAATCGAGCGGACGGATCTCGTCGATGCGGCGTCCGTCCGGACGGATCTTGTCCTCGATGATCAGACGGCGCACTTCGTCAGCCTCGATATTATGGCAGATCTGCGCCACCTGCTTCAGGATCTGGCTCTTTTCCTTTTCCGTGGCATATTCGCGCTCTTCGAACGACTTGACCGCTTCTTCGCTCAGCTCGTCGATCTTTCCGTACCGTTCGAGCTTTTCCTTGATCGATACGGCTTCGCGGATCGCCGCCTCGAAGTTGCCGCGGACCTCTTTTTCCACTTCCGGATCGAACTGATACAGCTCGATCTCGCGTTTCGGCTTGCCGACGGCCTTGATGATCGTTTCCTGGAATTCGCACAGTTCGCGAACTTTTTCCTGACCGAACATCAGCGCGGCCAGCATATCTTCCTCGCTGACTTCCCTGACGCCGGCCTCGACCATGTTGAGCGCTTTCGCAGTCCCGGCCACGGTCAGATCGATGTCGCTCTGTTCCGCCTGCTGTGCTGTCGGATTGACGATCAGCTCGCCGTTGACACGTCCTACTTTCACACCGGCGATCGGTCCGTTGAACGGAATGTCGGAAATACATAGAGCGAGCGATGCGCCCAGCATAGCCGCCATTTCAGCCGGTGCATCCTGATCGACGCTCAATACGGTATTGACGACCTGCACTTCGTTGCGGAAGCCTTCCGCGAAAAGCGGACGGATCGGACGGTCGATCATGCGTGCGGTCAATGTCGCATGCTCGCTCGGACGGCCTTCTCTTCGTAAAAATCCACCCGGGATCTTTCCGACAGAATACAGCTTTTCTTCGAAGCTGACTGTCAGCGGAAAGAAATCGATTCCCTCTTTTGGTGTCTTGCTTGCACAGGCTGTCGATAATGTGACGGTATCGCCGTAACGTACGACAACGGCGCCATCGGCCTGTTTTGCGATTTCTCCTGTTTCAACGGTGATCCCCCGACCACCGAACTCATAATGAAACTCCTGTTTCGCCATTTTTTCACCTCATTTTTCACAAAATAAATCTTATCATAGTTAAAGTCAAAAAAAAAGCAATCGGAAATCCGATTACTTTCTTAATCCTAAGCGGGCGATCAGGGTCTTGTAACGCTCGAGATCTTCTCTTTTCAGGTACGCAAGAAGATTTTTACGGCGTCCTACCATTTTCATCAGACCGCGCATCGAATGATAGTCATGCTTGTGTTCCTTGAAATGCTCTGTCAGACGGTTGATCTGCGCAGTAAGAACAGCGATCTGCACTTCAGGAGATCCTGTATCTCCTTCATGGCGGGCATATTCTTTCATGATTGCCTGTTTTTCAGCTTTTAATAACATTTTGTTTTCCTCCTGTTGAACTTCTGCCTTCTGAACCGAGTGCCAGGTCGGAGATGCCATGCCACACAGTCCAAAATCTTTTATATTTTACTCGAACAGCTCGAGAAAATCAACTAGTATCGAATTTAATTTTTCCATGCCGGTTTCCGTGCACACCAGATGCCCGTCGCAAATTTCCAGATCGTCCCGATAGCGTCGGATGACGCCTGCTGCCGTTCTGGCCAGATCGATGCCGTACTTGGTTTTAAACGCGTCCAGATCAACGCCGAACATCGTGCGCAGGCCCATCATGACTGCTTCGAACGGCGCGTCGGTCTCTTCCTTTCTGGGGCACGCTCCGTGCCTGATATAACGGGTCACGCTTTTTGTGTTCGTATAGCGCTGGCCGTTTTCCCGTCCGCTCGCGCCGCAGCCGGTCCCGATAAAATCCTGATCCGTCCAGTACGCCAGATTGTGGCGGGAATACTTTTTATCGCGCGCGAAACTGCTGATCTCGTAATGCTCGTAGCCGTGCTCTTTGAGGCTTTCGACGATTAATTCGTATTCGTCGGCTTCCAGATCTTCGTCGACTGGCTGCAGACCGGCGCGGGTGAACGCGGAATTCTCTTCGAAGATGAGCGAATAAATGGACAGATGGTCCAGACCGAGCGCATAGAAGGCCTGCAGATCTTCTTCGACTTCTTCCAATGTCTGACCCGGTATCGCAAACATCAGATCGATGGAAATATTTTGTATTCCGTGCTCTCTGATCATCCGGATCGTCTTTTCGATCGTCGGGCGCGTATGATGGCGTCCGAGCTTCTTGATCGTCTTTTCATGAAAGGACTGCACGCCAAGCGACAGGCGGTTGACTCCGTTTTGTACGTAGGTTTCGAGCTTTTCATCGGTGAGCGATTCAGGATTGCATTCGATTGTGAATTCTGTCTTTTCCGTTAAGTGCTCTTTCACCTTCGATACGAGCCGTTCGAACTGAAGAGCAGACAGCACGGACGGGGTGCCTCCGCCAATATATACGGTGTCGAACCGGGTGTCCGGCGCGATCGTCTCCTCCATTTCCTTTGTGATGACGTCGAGCCACGATTCGACGAGCTTCTCGTTTTTCAAGGTGCGGGCAAAGTCGCAGTACGGACAAATATGCTCGCAGAACGGGACATGGATGTATATGGAACGGACCATCAGTCTTCATCCATCGACAGGACGGCCATGAAGGCTTCCTGCGGGATCTCGACCGAACCGACCATTTTCATTCGTTTCTTTCCTTCCTTCTGCTTTTCGAGCAGCTTTTTCTTTCGGGAAATATCGCCGCCGTAGCACTTGGCGAGCACGTTTTTGCGCAGCGCCTTGATGTTGGTGCGGGCGATGATCTTGCCGCCGATCGCGGCCTGGACCGGGATCTCGAACTGCTGCTTCGGGATCAGATCCTTGAGCTTGATGGTCATCGCGTTACCGCGCCGGTACGCAAAATCCTTGTATACGATCGTGGAAAGCGCATCGACGATCTGGCCGTTGAGCAGGATGTCCATCTTGACGAGCTTGCTTGGCCGGTACTGCGAAAACGCGTAATCGATGCTTGCATACCCTTTCGTGCTCGATTTCATCTTGTCGAAGAAGTCGTAGATGATCTCGGAAAGCGGGATCTCGTATGTCAGTTCCATGCGCAGTTCGTCGAGCACCTGCATATCGATGTATTCGCCGCGTTTTTTCTGACACAGATCCATGATGGCGCCGACATATTCCTTTGGCACGAGGATCTGCGCCTTCACATACGGTTCTTCGATATGATCGATGTGCTGGGGCGCAGGCAGCGCGGCCGGATTGTCGACCGGGATCATCGTCCCGTCTGTTTTGTACACGTGATAAATAACGGACGGGCTGGTGGCGATCAGGCTGAGATTGTATTCGCGCTCCAGGCGTTCCTCGATCACGTCCATATGGAGCAGGCCCAGAAAGCCGCACCGGAAGCCGAAGCCGAGTGCCTGGGATGTTTCCGGTTCGTACTGGAGCGAGGCGTCGTTGAGCTTGAGCTTGGCGAGAGCTTCCTTGAGATCGTCATAGCGGGCGTTGTCGACCGGATACAGGCCGCAGTACACCATGGGCTGCATCTGACGGTATCCCTGCAGCGGTTCTTCGGCAGGACGGTCGACTTTCGTGATGGTGTCGCCGACACGCACATCTTCGATATTTTTGATGGCGGCGCTGATCCAGCCGACATCGCCGGTATCGAGCTGATCCTCGATGACTTCTTTTGGCGTGCGCACGCCGACCTCGATGACTTCGTATTCGGCGCCGGTCGCCATGAAACGGATCTTGTCTTTCGGCCTGATGGAACCGTTCTTGACGCTGATATAAGCGATGACCCCGCGATACGGATCGTAGAGCGAGTCGAACACGAGCGCCTGGAGCGGCGCTTCGGGATCTCCGGACGGGGCCGGCAGCTTGGCGACGATCTGTTCGAGGACCTCTTCTACGTTCAGTCCGGATTTTGCGGAAATTTCAACGGCGTCGGAGCAGTCGAGCCCGATCAGATCCTCGATCTCCTTTTTTACGACTTCCGGCTGCGCGCTTGGCAGATCGATCTTGTTGAGGACCGGCAGGATCTCAAGATCGTTTTCCAGCGCGAGATACACGTTGGCCAGGGTCTGGGCCTGCACGCCCTGGGCGGCGTCGACGACAAGCACCGCGCCGTCGCACGCGGCGAGCGAGCGGGAAACTTCATAGGTAAAATCGACATGGCCTGGCGTGTCGATCAGATGAAATAAGTAGTCTTTGCCGTTTCTGGCATGATAAACGAGCTGGACGGCATTCAGCTTGATCGTGATGCCGCGTTCGCGCTCGAGTTCCATGGAATCAAGGAGCTGATCTTTCATTTCCCGTTTTTCAACGGTGTCGGTCAGCTCGAGGATCCGGTCGGCTAATGTGGATTTTCCATGATCGATATGAGCGATTATGGAAAAGTTGCGAATATGCGATTGATCCATCGATACTCTCCTTTCGTATTTACCGGGCTGCGGTATTGATGAGCGATCGTCCCTGCCCGTTCATAAAATCTTTGACCGGCATGCGCGGTTTTCCTTCCATCTGGCATGAAAGGATGCGGATCGCTCCGTCATGCAGTTCAAGACATAAGCTTTTCTTATCCGGCGCACTGAACCGTCCGCATTGCGTGTCCTGTTTTGGTTCGTACACAAAATCGATGATCTTCAGCTTTTTGTTTCCTGCGATCACATAGGCGCCTGGCTCCTCGCTCAGGCCGCGGATGTGATCGACGATCCGTTTGTCGTCTGCGCTCAGATCGATCTGTTCTTCCTCGCGGGCGATGACTGGCGCGAATGTAGCCAGCTGTTCGTCCTGTTCTTTATAGACTGCCTTTCCGGAAAGAAGGACAGGCAGCTGCTCTTTTAAGAGCTCTGCGGCACAGTCGCCCATCTTTTCGAACAGGGTGGTGCTGTTGTCCGTGTCCTCGATTTCGATCACAGCCTGCGACTGGACCGGACCGGCGTCCATTTTCCTTACCATTTTCATCAGGGACATGCCGGACTGCTTGTCGCCGTTCATGATGGCTCGCTGGATGGGGGCGCCCCCGCGGTAGGCCGGCAGCAGCGATCCGTGCAGATTGACGCATCCGTATCGCGGATGGTCGAGGATATCCTGGCCGACGATCTGTCCATAGGCGCATGTCACGATCAGATCGCACGGAATATCAAGGATCGCCTGATGATCGGTCCGGATCCTGACCGGCTGAAATACAGGAATATGATGCTGGAGCGCGAGCTCCTTGACGGCGGAAACGGTCAGCTTTTGTTTCCGGCCGGTTTTTTTATCGGGCTGGGTCACGACCAGATCGATGATCACGTCGCTGTCGATCAGTGCCTGCAGCACCTTGGCTGCGATCGGCGGCGTGCCCATGAAAATAACGTGTTTCTTATCCATAAGAGGGCCTCCTTTTTTCAGCTGCAAATTGTATTATAGACCATTTTGTATATTTTACTATAAAAAAAGTATTCGTTCCTTCCTTGTGCAACCGGACGGCTGCGCAGATCCTGGTGTATTTCCTGTTTTATTTTTTCATTCCATGTATTGCTTTTGAGAAAGGAATTTGCTATAATCCTAATGCATTTATGTCAGGAGGTGTAAAACCATGCCGCAAATCAAATCACAAATGAAACGTGTGAAAACAAACAATAAAGCACACAAGATGATCGTTTCAAAAAAATCAGCTTTGAAAACTTCCATCAAAAAAGTGCTGGCCGCTGTTGAAGCAAACGATAAGGAAGCTGCAGTGAAAGCATTTGCAGAATGCAATTCCAAGCTCGATAAAGCAGTAGCAAAAGGCGTTCATCATAAAAACTACGCGAACCGTCAAAAAGCACGTCTGGCAAAATTGATCAATTCGATCGAAGCTTAATTCCTGACGTGAAATCGATCTCATGCGATATCCCGGATATCGCTTTTTTTTATGCACAAAAGGAAGAAATCCGCGGTTTCTTCCTTTTGTTCTGATTCATTTTTTCATGAGCATCAGCGCGAAATTCTCGAATCCTTCATCCTTGTCCACTTTCCCGCTTTTCATATCCTGATCCAGATCGGCCAGCTTTTCGAGCCAGCCAAGCAGCTCGTCGGGCGAGAACCGGGACGCGTTGCGCATGGAGATCTGGACCCGGTACGGATGCGCTTTCAGCTCGGAAGCGATCTCCTCTTTGCGCATCCCCCGATCCATCAGCACAGCCACCTGAAACAGAAAACGGATCTGCGAAGCCAGGAGGGCCGTGATCGCTACGGTTTCCATGTTCTGCTGCCGGAAGCTGCGGTAATACGCCAAAAGCAGGAGCCCGTTGCGCTCGAACAAGGCGTCGGTCATCCTGAACACATCGTCGACCGGTTCGCTGACCATGAGCGCCTTGACATCCTCGAGCGTCAGATGATCGCTGTAGACCGAGAGCTTTTCGATCTCGCTGCGTATGCGAAGCGCGTCCATGCCCGCATGGCTCGTAAAATAACGCAGGGCGTCCGGATCGAACGTGACATTCTTTTCCTTTGCCTGCTCCTGGATGTAAGCGGGCTGATTTTTCTGATCGAGGCGGATGCAGGCCAGCATCTCGGCACCCTTGGCCAGTTCCTTGACCGCCTTTTTGCGCTGGTCGATCTTTTGCGCAGACACACAGAACACGATCACATTGTCATCATCCTTTCGTTTGAGAAAAGGATCGATTTCATATTTTGTCGTATTTTTCGCGCTCAAAAACGACGCATTGTGCACCACGATCATCTTCGGATCGTCAAAAATCGAGCGGCTGTCCATGTCCTGCAGCACGTCTTCCTGCGGGTCGGTCAGTGCATCATACGTGCTGGCTTCTTCGATCTTGTGTTTTTTTTTGATTTCCGATACTTTCATGCTCATTCGCGAAGGATCGGTTCCGTACAAAATATAGATCATGAATACAGTATCGCTTAATTTCTTGGCGAAATCAACTCTTCAGGAATCCGATCTTTCCGGACGCCGTCTCGAACAGGCGGATGCTGTTCCACGAAAAGAGATGGACCATCCCGTCCTCTTTTGTCATCAGCGTATCGATGCGCAGTTCGGCCAGCGAATCGAGCACCTGCGCATGCGGATGCTTGTACCGGTTGTTCTTTCCGACCGAGATCAGGGCAAGCTGCGGGTCGGTTTCCATGAGAAATCCAAAGGATGAGCTCGTGCCTGATCCATGATGGCCCAGCTTGAGCACATCCACGCCCGACAGATCGTACTGCTCGAGCAGCTGCTTCTCCACATCGATCCCGGCATCGCCCATCCATAAGTAATCGGTTCCGTCATATGAAAAATAACTGACGATGCTTTCGTCGTTCTCGTCTTTTGCCTGCCTTTCGGGAGCAAGCGAATAGAACGGGTAGTCCACATCGACCGGTTCATTTCGTTTCGTGATGACCTGTCCGATCGGAATGTGCTGCGCAAGCGATTCGACGCCGCCGCTGTGATCAAAGTCATCATGGGTGGCGATCAAAGCGGTCAGCTCGCCGATATGGCGCGAGCGCAGGAACGGAACGATGATCTGTTCCACATTGTCCCGGTACAGGTTCTGGCCTGCGTCGATCATGACGGCGCTTTTTTTGAACGGCTCCACGATCAGCGTGCAGTCTCCCTGCCCGATATCGAGCATGTACACATGAAAAAACGGATCGCAGTAAATGGAAGCGAATAAAACGACCAGGCTCATAAAAGAATACGCTGCGATCTTCCTGAATCGAGGCGTGACAAGCAGAGCGGCGATCGCCACGCAAAATGCCCCCTTGAACAGCAGACCGGGATGGGTGTCGAAGACCAGGAAATTTCCTGCCGGCAGCTGTTCTAAAAACGGAAAGGACAAGCCGAGCAGTTTTCCGGCGAACAAGAAGGCATACAGCGTTTTCAAGCAGGAAAACAGGAACAGGCTGACCAGATCGATCTTCGAGAAAAACACGATCTGCAGCAGGACAAGAAACAGAAGACGCGCGATCCGTTCCTGCCTGGCTGTCCAGCCTTTCTGCGCGATCCATGTAAACAGCATCGGCACGATGAGCACCAGATCGTCTGCGCCGCCTGGCACAAGAAGCGGATAGGCTGTCATCTGCACGATCATGGACAGCTGCCAGTCCGGGCTCATCCATTTTGAAAACTGCACAAGGACGAAACGAACGCATGCCGGATGGAACGGAAAGAACAGCGCGTAAAGAAGAACGATAGCGATGGAGACGGGCCGGGACCATCCGTTTCCCTTTCTTCTGCGGATGGACCGTTCGATCATAGAAAACAGCGTGACCTGCGGCACGCCCAGGCTCGAGAACAAAGTGTCTTCCGTATGGATCCGGTAAAGAGAAGAAAGCAGGAACGGGTCGTCCTGTTCGCGTATTTTCCGGTACAGCCTGGCTTTGCGGCTGCCGGATCCGGAAACTTTCTGGTGCGAAGCTGCAGCCCACGACACGTTTTTCCTTTCCATATGTTCCTGGAACGAAAAAAGCGAAAGGTTTTTCAGCGACGTGATCTTCTGAAAGGATCGGACTTCAAAGCGGTCATGATACGCGGCGTCCGGTTCATAAATGACGACCAGATGCCTGCCGTTTCTGGCCAGGCAGTATTCCTTCTTCACTTCATACACGGTGTAGAGGCCGTCTGGCGGCTCACCTGCGGGCAGATTGTGGAGCGTTAAAGCGCACGAGAAAACAAGAAAGAACAGCGAATAGCGTCTGGAGGAAAAGCGGAGCGAAAAATAGAGCAGCGCGAACAGACAGAAAAAAAGCAGGAAGACATACGCTTTCCGGGAGGCCAGATACGAGACGGCCCAGCCGCAGAGCGAAACGATGAGCCAGCGGTTCATAGGCAGATGTGCTCTTTGATCTTTTCGAACATCTTCTCGCCGATCCCTTTCACGTTTTTGATTTCCTCGAGCGTCTGAAATGGCTGCGCCTGCCGGTAGTCGATGATGCGCTGTGCCATGGCTGGTCCGATGCCGCTTAATGTCTGCAGCTCTTCGGATGTGGCTGTGTTGATCGAAACGAGCCGGGCAGTCTGTTCGTTCCGGGTCGGAATAACGATGAGCTCGTCGTGTTCGATCGGTGTCGTCAGCGCGATGGCGGAAAGGTCGGCGTCTTCGCTTGTTCCGCCGGCTGCCTGGATGGCTTCTTCCAGGCTGGTCCCGCGTTTCAGTTCGTAAACGCCTGGTGTGTTGACTCCTCCTTTGATTTCCACCTGGATCACTGACGAAACGGTCCTGCTCAGTTCGACGGGTTCATACCGGCCTGCCAGCGCAAATCCGAAAAAAACGATTAGCAATATGCACAATAAAAATTTCTTCATACTTATATATACGAAAAAAAAGGAGAAGAGTGGACCTTTTTTTCCACAATTCTCCATTTTTTTTATTTTATGTCGAGAATGCGCACTTCGTAAGGCACGGCTGCCTTGTCGATCGTAACGACATCGCCGACCTTTTTATCGAGGATGGCCTGTACGACCGGGGATTCATTGGAAATCTTGCCGACAAACGGATCGGCTTCTGTCGTACCGACGATCGTGTAGGTCGCGACTTCGTTGTCGCT
Organism: Erysipelotrichaceae bacterium OPF54; assembly: GCA_022834735.1. Taxonomy (GTDB): domain Bacteria; phylum Bacillota_I; class Bacilli_A; order Erysipelotrichales; family Erysipelotrichaceae; genus Dubosiella. Next base: position 1,358,921 of record BQKD01000001.1, on the reverse strand, counting down.
CAGATCCTCGATCGTTACGACCGAACCGACATGAATGATCTTCGATTCGTTGTCGCCTTCCTTTTCCTCGATGATCTCGGCCTGTTTCAGGATCGCTTCGACTTCGCGGATCCGCGCTTCGACCTGCGCCTGATGTTCGCGGGCCGCGTCGTAATCGGCGTTTTCGGACAAGTCGCCCTGGGCACGGGCTTCCTGCAGCTCGATGATCACCTGCGGACGGACATGATGGACGAGATTTTCGAGTTCGTTCTGCAGATCATTATACCCTTCCTGCGTTACATAAAATTTTTCGCTTGGCATCTTATTCACTCCTTAACAATATTCTAATTATAGCAACCATTAAAATCTTATTCAATCACAAGGTTCAGCTCGTGAACGAGTTTTTCATGGTCCTCATAGTTCGTGGAATAGTACACTTTTCCCGGATCCGATTTCACATTGTAGATGTCGGCCGCAAAGAAAAGATAGTCGTTGTCGTTCGGTTCGAGGGCGGCTGCGATCGCGTCCTCGCCCGGATTCAGGATCGGTCCGACAGGCAGCCCGCTGTTCTGATACGTGTTGTACGGCGAGTCGATGTCGATCTGCGTTTCGCAGTCCTGAGGCGAATTGAAATCGTCATACAGCGCGTAGCAGACGGTCACGCTCGATTCGAGCTTCATATCCTGAGCGAGGCGGTTGTGGAACACGCCCGAGATTTCCTTCATATCCTGAACGCTTCCGGATTCGAACTGAATGATGCTTGCCAGCGTCACGACTTGTTCCACGCTCATGCCGCTGCTGGCAAACTGCGCTTTGTATTTGTCGTACACGCGCTCAAACTGGTCCAGGAACGTGCGGGTCACTTCATCGAGCGTGGCGTCGCGGTCGATCGAGTACGTTTCGGGGAACAGATAGCCTTCGAGCTTCACCTTGATGGCGTCGTTATCGAGCACGGACGGATCGAGAAATTCATAATCCTTTGCCAGGGTGCGGATATAGGTTTCGTCGTTCCACTGGGCAAGGATCTGTTTCTGGGTAAAAGGCAGCTGTTTTGACAGGTTTGCCGCGATCTCCTTTGCCCACTGGCCTTCCGGGATCGTGAATTTGACGGACTGGTCCATGGCGTTGTCCGGATCGGATATCGTGGACAGGATGTCCTTTACGCTCATATCGTTGCTGAGCAGGAACACGCCGGCATAATACATCTGGTGATGGGTCATTTTCGCGTAGAGCGATGCTGTCTGCGCGTTCCTGATCATTCCCTGCTCCTGCAGGCTGTCGAGCACAGAATCGAAGCTCTCTCCTTCTTTTATCTCAAATTCGATTTCCTTGTTTCCGTCGCCGGGGGCTTTCAAAGAAAAGTATCCGTAGGCTGCACAGGCCATGCCGATCACGACGAGCAGCGCCGCGACAAGCAGGATCAGGCGTCCGGGACGGAATCTGCGCTTTCTTTTAGTCTTCGGCATTCTCTTCGTCCTCGATAAATGTATTGATCACTTCCTCGACCATATCCCATTCCTCATCGGATCCGATCGGGATGAGTTCTCCTTCGTCGTTGTAGCGGGATGCGTAGATCTCGCCGTCTTCGCTTCCTGCTTTCTGGAATACGACATACTGCGCTCCTTCGGGCGCGTCGAACGTGAACAGGATGGTCATTTTCACCTCTTCGCCGTTCTCGTCTTTTACATACAGGCTGTTAGAATCCAACATGTCTTGTTCCTCCTTTTTCTCTTGAAAAAAACGGGAGCTAAAATCCCCCGTTTTGCCGATCTAAATAACTTTGCAGGATCTGTACTGCCGCCATCTGGTCGATCACTTTCTTCCGTTTCTTTCGCGAAACGTCCCCTTGAATCAGCAATCGTTCTGCACTGACGGTCGTCAGTCTTTCGTCCCACAGGTCGACTTTGATATCGTGCTCTTCGAGCTTCTTCGCGAAATCGATCGAAATTTCGCCGCGTATGCCGATATCGCCGTTCATGTGTTTGGGCAGTCCGAGGACGACCTCTTTTACTTTCTGCTCCTTCAGGATCTGAAGCACTTCATCCAGACATGCATCATAATCATCCGATTCGAAGCGTACAGTTGTCAGCGCTCTGGCAATGATTCCGAGCGCATCGCTGATCGCGATACCGCACGTCTTGCTGCCAAGATCAAGGCCAATGATCTTCTGCATTATTTTTCCAGATAAGCGCGAACGAGCTCTTCGATAATCTCGTATCGTTCGATACGCTGGATGAGATTACGAGCATTTTTGTGAGATGAAATATAAGCCGGATCTTTGCTGATCAGATACCCGGCGATCTGGTTTTCGGAATTGTATCCTCTCTCTTCGAGCGCCTGGCTCACCTCGCGAAGAATCGTCTTGATGTTCTCGCGGCGGATCTCCTCCGTCGTGAACGTCATAGTTGCTGTAACATCTCTCATTCTCATCACACTCCTAACATATTTGTATTGTACATGAACTGTTTTAAAATGAAAAGCGATTTCACTTGTCCAATTCTTTCATTCCTTTGACAAAGTTCTCGACAAGCTCGATGGCTTCGTCGACTTTGGAGGCATCTTTTCCGCCGGCCTGGGCCAGGTCCGGCTTGCCGCCGCCGTTGCCGCCGCAGATGTTGGCTGCCATTTTTACGATCTGTCCGGCGTTCGCTTTGTTTTTGACGGCTTCTTTGCCGGCTCCGGCCACGAATACGGCTTTTTTGTCGTCTGCGGCAATGAGCAGAACGATCAGATTGTCATCTTTGGCTTTCAGATTGGAAACGATGTCTTTCATGGCTTTGCCGTCGAGTCCCTGCACTTTTTTGATGAGCAGATCGAATGCGCCGGCCTGCTTCTTTTCATTGATCCATTCGTTGGAGCGCAGCGCGAAGATCTGGTTTTTCAGCTGCTCGAGCTCTTTCTGCATCGCTTTGGCGCTGGTCATCTGCGCTTCTACTTTTTCATCGATCTCCTTGATGCCTTTCTGTTTCATGGATGCGGCAATATTTTCGAGCTGTTCATGCTCATGGGCGAAATCCTCATAGGCGCTCAGTCCGGTCTTTGCGGTGATACGCCGCGAATCCGAGCCGATGCTTTCCTCGCCGACGATCTTGCAGATGCCGATGGCTGCTGTATTGTCTACGTGGCAGCCGGCGCAGAATTCCTTGGAGACGTCTCCCATCGTTACGACACGAACCTTGTCGCCGTATTTTTCGTTGAACAGAGCGGTCGCGCCGGAATCGCGGGCTGTTTCGATGTCCATGATCTCTTTCGTGACCGGATAGGCAGCAGAAATATATTCATTGACGATCTGTTCCACCTCGGCGAGCTGCTCCTGGGTGAGCTTTTCGAAATGGCGGAAGTCGAAGCGCAGATAGTCGGGTCCTACGAAGCTGCCGGCCTGCTGGATATGGGCGCCGAGCACTTTTTTCAGGGCGCTCTGCAGCAGGTGGGTGCAGGAATGATTGGCTGTCGTGCGCATGCGTTTCTGGCGGTCGACTTCCTGACGGGCTTCCTGGCCGACGTGCAGCGTTCCTTCTTTGACGTCGACCTTGACGAGGTTCTGGGCGTTGCGGGATTTCTGCACGTCCAGAACGACGGCTTTCGCGTCTGGTGTGGTCACGGTTCCGCCATCGGCGACCTGTCCGCCGCTTTCGGCATAGAAGCATGTCCTGTCGAAGATGATCTCGCCTTCTCCGTGCAGAGAATCGGTCATTTCGCCGTCTTTGAATATAGCGATGATCTTTCCGTCGCACGATAAGTGATCATAGCCGACAAATTCGCTTTTTTCGGTAAAGTTCATGAGTTCCTCGTTCTGCGAGGCGAAGGAGTCCTTGACGTTGCGGGCATTGCGGGCACGCTCTTTCTGCAGGGCCATCTGTTCGTCGAATTCCTCGCGGGAGATCTTCAGGCCGTGTTCCTCGGCGATTTCCTGGGTCAGCTCGAACGGAAAGCCGTACGTATCATACAGCTTGAAGACGATTTCTCCGGAAAGCACGCCGTTTTCTGCTCTGGCGATTTCCTCGTCGAGCAGGCTCTGGCCGACCTTGAGCGTCTTTTTGAACGTTTCCTCTTCGTTTTTGATGAGCTTTTCGTTCATTTCGGTGTGTTCGCTCAAATACGGATAGAAGTCTTTCATGACTTCGTTGACGGTCGGTACGAGCTTGTAAAGGAACGGCTCGTCAATCCCGAGCCTCAGGCCGTAGCGGGCTGCCCGGCGCAGCACGCGGCGAAGCACATAGCCGCGGCCGCTGTTGGAGAAGTTGGCGCCGTCGCTGAGAGCGAAGACGATCGTGCGGATGTGGTCGGCGATGACGCGGTAGGCCATCTTGTATTCCCCTTCGTACGGATACCGGGCGTATTTTCCGGTTTCATGGATGATGGGCAGGAACAGGTCGGTGTCGAAGTTGGTTTCTCCGTCCTGGATGAGGGCGACCAGACGCTCGAGCCCCATGCCGGTATCGATGTTTTTCTGCGGAAGTTCCTTGTAGTCCTTGCGGTCGATCTCGGGATCGCAGTCGTATTGCGAGAAGACGACGTTCCATACTTCGATATAGCGGTCGTTTTCCATTTCTTCGAAGAAGAGGCGTTCGCCCAGTCCCTGCGGATCGTATTTTTCGCCGCGGTCGAAGAAGATCTCGGAATCCGGTCCGCCCGGCCCTTTTCCGATTTCCCAGAAGTTGTCGTCGGTTTTCAAAATGTGGGACGGGTCCACATGGCACACTTCGGTCCAGATGCGGTAGGCGTCCTGGTCGTCGGTATAAACGGAAACGTACAGTTTTTCCTTGTCGATCCCCATCCAGTCAGGGCTTGTCAGAAATTCCCAGGCGAACGGGATGGCTTCTTCCTTGAAGTAATCGCCGATCGAGAAGTTGCCGAGCATTTCGAAAAATGTATGGTGACGGGCGGTCCGTCCTACATTTTCAATGTCGTTGGTGCGGATGCTTTTCTGGGCATTGGCGATGCGGTTGCAGCGCGGTTTTTCCGAACCGTCGAAATATTTTTTCAGTGCTGCCACGCCGGCATTGATCCACAGCAATGTCGGATCGTTGTTCGGGATCAGGCTTGCTCCCGGTTCGATCATATGCCCCTGCTGCGAAAAATAATCCAAGAACATTTGCCGAACTTGATTTCCTGTCAATTGTTTCATAGTGATCTCCTTTTCTGTAAAAAAAATAACGTTCCGGCGCAATGCCAGGAACGTTGAAAACGCGGTACCATCCTGCTTCATTTTTCTTGATCGAAAAATGCGACTCGATTTCCGATAACGCGGGACGCGGTCCAACTCCAAAGGAGCTTCGGATGCGCTTTTCCCAAAGGTTTTCACCAGCCACCTTTTCTCTTTGCGGAACGTATCGCATCGTACTTGTCTTTTTCATTGTCAAACTAGTTGTATAGTATCAGTGTTTTTATGATTTTGCAAACAGATCATGCGTTTTTTTGCGCGGCTCTGATGCGTTCCTTGAGCATCGTGAGGCGGATATGGCTTTGTTTCAGGCGGATCTGACGTTCGAACAGCTTTTCGTCTCCGATCACGAACAGCTGTTTTTTCGCGCGCGAAACGGCTGTATAGAGCAGCTTTTTATTGAGCATGCGGGCGGTCTGCGGTTCCACGATACAGTAGACGGTCTCGTATTCGCTGCCTTGCGACTTATGCACGCTGATACAGTAGGCATGGGTCAGGTAGTACAGAAAATCTTTTGTGAAGTCGACGATCTGCGTGCCGAAATCGACGGTGATCACATGGTCGTGGATCCCGCTGATGTAGCCGATATCGCCGTTGTACACGTCGTCGTCGGGCAGATTTTTCTGCAGCATGACCTTGTCGCCTTCGCGAAACCAGACCGTGCCTGCTTTCATCTGCTTTTTGTGGGGGGCTGGCGGGTTGATCAGCTGCTGCATGGCGGCGTTGATGGCGTCGATCCCCACTCTTCCCTTGTACATGGGGGCTATGATCTGCAGGGCGGCGCGTTCGTCTTCATCGTAGGCGGACACTTCTTTCATGAGGGTTTCGAGGATATGCTCGGGCTTTCGTTCGATGAAGCTGGCGCCATCCCCGAAGTCGACTTTTTTTTCATCGCGGATGTCTCTGGCGAGCAGGGCGATGCCGGATCCTTTGGACTGCCGGAAGATCTTCTCGAGATGAACGATCGGAAAGATGTTTGTTTCGATCAGATCGGAGAACACTTTTCCGGGTCCGACGCTTTCGAGCTGGTCTTCGTCGCCGATCAGCAGGATGCGGCAGTGGGGCGGGAGCGCTTTGAGCAGCGAGGCGAACAGATGGGTGTCGACCATGGAAAATTCGTCTACGATGAGAAAATCGATGTCGAGCGGATCTTTTTCGTTTTTCCCGAAATGATTGTCTTCCAGGTTCCACTTGAGCAGGGAGTGGATGGTTTTCGAGTCGTTGTCGGAGAGCTGGGAAAGCCGTTTGCTGGCGCGTCCGGTCGGGGCGCACAGCTGGATGACGGCGTCGGGGTACATGGTTTTGGCGATCTGCAGGATGCCTTTGACGGTGGTCGTTTTTCCGGTTCCGGGTCCTCCGTTGAGGATGGATGCGGAATGGTCGAAAAAGGCGTGGATCGCTTTTTTCTGGATGTCGTCGTATTCGATATTGAGCAGGAACTCGACTTCGGAGATCTTTTCGTCGATTTCTTCCGGATCGACGGTTTCGACTTCGAATACGTGATCATTGAGGTGCTGTGCGATGACGATCTCGTCTTCATAAAGAGAAAACGGGAAGATCTTTTCCTTTTCGGACTGCAGATGCTCGTGGGTGATCAGATTGGTCAGGGCTTCTTCAAAGGCTTCGGGGCGCACGTTTTTGAACCGGTCCTGCAGGATGGGGTACGGGATGTACGTGTTGCCTGAGTTCATGGCCATCTGCCGGCACATTTCATAGATCATGGCTTCGAGACGGCGCAGATCGTCCTGGGGGATGTGGACGGCGTCGGCGAGCTTGAGCGCGCCTTTGTAGCCGAAGCCGTAGATCTCGTACAGAGGCCGGAACGGGTCTTCTGTGATGGTCTTGAGGGCATCTTCTTCATAGGCGGCTTCGAGCAGGGCGATCTGCCGTTCGGACAGGCCGTATTCGACGAGTTTGAGATAGTTGTCGTTGTAGCCGGTAAAGCGGGCGATGCCGTCGGTAATGATCTCGATCTTTTTTTCGGGAAAGCGCGGGATCTGGGACAGGATGTGCGGATCTTTGCGGATCTTTTCGAGGCAGTCGTCTCCTAAGGTTTCATAGATGGTCTCGGCGCTTTTTTTCCCGATGGTGGGAAAATTGTCGCCGGACAGAAAATGCACGACAGCTTCCCTTTTGGTGGGCAGGATCATGCGGGCGCGGTCGATCCGGAACTGGCTTCCGTATTTTGGATGGGTCACATATTCGCCTTCGAGCTCGTACTCTGTTTCTTCTTTGGGGTCAACGATGCGTCCGGCTCCGGTGAATTCGTGGTAGTCGCCGAGTTCTTCGAAGCTGGCGACGACATAATGGTTCTGCGCGTTTTCGAATATGATGAAGTCGAGCTTTGCGTGAAGGATCTCACTCATCGTGCATCCTCTGCTCTGCGGTCTTACGGATCATTTCGTTGAGATCGGTTCCGTTCTGATAGACATTGTCGATCACGCCGCCGCCCAGACACTTGTTTCCGTCATACAGTACGGCTTCCTGGCCGATGGTGACGCCGGGAATGTTCTGTGGATAACGCAGCCTGACTGTCGTGCTGTCGATCCATTCGAGCTCGACGTCCTGGTCGGGCTGACGATACCGGAACTTGCATGTGAGCCTGGCGGGAATGTCCTTTTTGTCTTTGACGATCCAGTTGATGTGGCGGATGACGGCTTCGTCGGAGTCGAGCCAGTGCTTGTGCGTATGATGGCATACGAACAGTATATTTTTCTGTACGTCCTTTCCGACAACGAACCACGGCCCTTTGTCATGAGTAATATTGAGTCCTTTGCGCTGTCCGATCGTGTAATACAGGACGCCGATATGCTGGCCGAGCACTTTTCCGGTGTCTACGTCAACGATCTTTCCTTCTTTGCTGGGCAGATAGTTGGTCAGGAATTCCCGGAAATTTCTTTCGCCGATAAAGCAGATACCGGTGCTGTCCTTCTTTGTCATGACCGATTCGAGATCGAGTTCCCTGGCGATCTGACGGACCTGGGGCTTGTCGATATTTCCTAGCGGGAAGATCGTTTTCGCGATGGCGTGCTCCGGGACCTGGCATAAAAAATACGTCTGATCCTTGTTCTGGTCATGGGCGCGGGTCAGGTATGTGTAACCGTCGATCGTCTCGTTGGAGGCGTAATGACCGGTGGCAACCATATCGAATCCGTTTTTCATGGCGAAATCGAAAAACGCGTCAAATTTGATGTATTTATTGCATAAGATATCAGGATTCGGGGTCCTTCCCTTTTCATATTCTTTCAAAAAGGTGGTGAATACCTGATCCCAGTATTCCTTGATGAAGTCGACGCGCAGCAGCTCGAGCCCGAGATGGTCGGCGACGGCTTTGGCGTCCAGATAGTCCTGTTCCTGGGGGCATACGCCTTCCATGATGTCAGGATTTCCTAATATATCGTTGTTGGCGTAGCTGTCCCAGTTGCGCATGAAGCAGCAGGTCACATCAACGCCTTGTTTCTGCAGCAGATAAGCGGCAATGGCTGAATCGACGCCGCCGCTCAGGCCTAGTAAGACTTTCATAGCATTCCTCCGTTTGTTTCAGGGTATATTTTCTACATTCAATTTATTATAACGCAGACCTTTCTTAAAACAAATAGGATAGAAAAAGACGTTCTGTGGCAGGATGGAATTCCTGCGGTAAACGTCTTCAAATACTTAATCTCTTTGTCTTTCTTAGTCTGCTGAATAAAGATTGGATCAAAACTCCATATTTTTTCGCAAACGATATTCCAGCTCTTAATTGTTGCTTTTTAAATGAATATGTTTTAACCCTTCACTTTTACCATAATTACGAATCAAATATTCAATAAATCCCTGCACAAAAGAAATAGACCGCCTTTTACTGTATCGGGAAAGTGAATATCATAAGAATCTAATTTGATATTTTTACTTGATCCTTTATTTGTTCATCGAAAACTGTCTTTCCGTATTTCGAACCGGTAACGTAGTGTGTTTGCTGAGGAAAGTCCAAATGAATTCTCATAGATTTCTTCTCCTTTATTTTAAGTATTATCATGTTTTATAAGATTTCTCGATTTCGAAGAAATGATCAAAAGAAATTGAAATTTTAACGCTGAATAATCATCTAGAGCCGATATATAAAGTTTTATCTATAGTATTCTTCATTTTAAAGGCGACTGACTTCTTGTCCAGATTGAACCGTTGTGTTCTGAGCAGTATCGACAAGATCATTCCACTTCATATGCATGGCTTCTATCACCTTATGAGCTATAAGTTCATACTTTGCTCTCATGATTTTCTCTTTTTCATCATCCTGGTTTTGCTCTTTTTTAGAATTCCCGTCAATGAATCGGTTATAGGTTACATAGAGTGATCCTTTGAAACGGAATGATCGATTTTTTCCTGCATTTCCGTTTTTATAACAGTTATAACTCGTCCTCCTTCAATTGATATTATTGTACACTTCATTAAGTGTCTTGAAGAACGGATCCTTTTCGTCAAACTTTCCGAAATCCTTGATCGCAGTCATCGGCATATCGATATGCATATAGACATATCTTTTTAGAGACAAAATATTATACAGCTAGAGCTGATCTAAAAAATCATAAAGTATCCGATGGTGTATATAATTTATTTTAACAAATCATATAAACAGTATTCACCTTTTGGAATTTTTGCTGTTCTTCGATCTTCTTTAAACAGCGGTAGACCTTCTGCAGTAATACGAAGTATTTTCATCTCTTATTTTCGAATTAAAAACGTATTTTCCGTTTTCAGTCGGGAAACTCATCGTATAAAAAAGGATGCCCGGCCCCACACCAGTACATCCTTGTGTTTTGATCATTGATTTTGTTGGTTGATTATTATTGGTTATGATTATTTATGCTTATGCTTATCAATCGTACTTATTCCTGTCCGAAATGCTCCAGCAGCATCTTTTCGGCTTTGGCAGACCACAATCCTTTGTTTGCCTTGCATACTTCATCCAGTTCCTTGAAGAACGGATCCATTTCGCCAAGCTTTCCGAAATCCTCGATCGCAGTCATCGGCATATCGATATGCGTATAGATAAGCTTCTTTCCGCCCGGAACATTCGGAAGATCCTTTGTCGTTTCGACCACTGAATCCAGTCCGCCGACATGCGTGATCATCACGGCCGAATTGATGAGACCGGCATTGTTCTTGTCGATCGCTTCCTTCATATCGTCGATCGTTCCGCCCGTCGATCCCAGGATCTTGCTTCGGGAATAATGGCAGTCATACAAATTCACTTCGGCAGAGAATTTCGGATCGGTCGGTCCGGCAAAAAGGTTCATGCAGCCGTCGTACGCCATGATCTGGTTGCCCATCTCGCAAACCGCTTTGCTCGGAATATATACGAATACATCGTCATAGCCGTGACCTTCCGTAATATCCATGAGCCCCCGGATCGGATCGTCCATTTTCGCCGTATTGACATAAATGAGCTCGATCCCGTTGTCTGCCGCTTCTTTTTCGCTGATCACTTCGCGCGCCCTTTCGATCCGCTCATCGTTGATTTCGGTCACGACGATCCTCTTCGGCTTGTTTTCGAATGTCAGGCCGTACGAGATCGCGCCCAGGCCCATCGGGCCGCATCCGCCAAGAATAATGATATTTCCGTTTTCCTTCGTGCCCATGATATGCGTGTATTCGCCAGGCACCGTATGATAATTCGTATGATATCCTCCAATGCAGCATGACATCGGCTCAGCCACTGAGCTGGCAAAGTAGGCATCCCCGTCAAACGTCCATACACAGCCCGCTTCCAGGATATCGTTCGGGAAGATGCAGTACTGCGTATCGCCGCCGCACCACTGGTACGAATATCCCGGCGACTCCATCTGGCCCGGGATCGCAGGCTGCTGCGCAAACTTCTGGCCCGGCGTGAACTGATCCTGCCATTTCTTTCCGACCTTGACGATATCGCCCGCAAATTCATGACCGATGATGATCGGATTGTCGTACACATCATTCGGCACGCGCTTGTGCTTGGCCCCCTGTTTGACCGTTTTCCATGTCGACATGCAGATCGAGTCCGACACGACCTTGACAAGAATTTCATCCTCTTTGATTTCAGGAAGCTCGAACTCTTCCAGACGAATATCATCCACTCCGTACAATCTTACTGCTTTTGTTTTCATATTCCTTATATCCTTTCTAGATGTTTTCGATCTCTACTTGGTTTTCCAGCTGTTCGATCTGTTCTTTCTGCGCCGGCTGCGTCCCTTCGGTCATGCACGCTCCCGCGCTGCACGCCACCGCGAAACGAGCCAGCTGTTCGAGCGGCATGTCCTGCTCGAGCGCATACGCGATCGCCGCCACCATCGCATCTCCCGCGCCGACCGAAGAATGGATCTTCACTTTCAGCGAAGGCACATACAGGCTTTTCTCGTCTGTCAGAAAGATCGCTCCGTCTTTTCCCATGGAAATCACGACCAGTTTCGTTTCCTCGTTCAGAAGCTTTCTTCCCAGATCGGCCGTTTCCCTGACCGTGCGCGGCTCTTCGACACCAAAGTACTGCGCCAGCTCGAAACGGTTCGGCTTGATCGCTTCCGGCCTCGCCTTAATCCCTTCCTTGAACAGTTCGCCGTCCGCGTCAAGCAGTACATGGATCCCCTGCCCCTTCAGCTCTTTCGTGATCTCTTTATAGATCGTGGAAGGAACGCCCGGCCCCACATTGCCCGACAATACGACATACGTGCTGTCCTCGCTCTTCTCTTTGATCTTAGCGATCAGTTTTTCGATATCTTCTTTTCTGACAAAAGGCCCGGCCTCATTGAGCTCGGTCAGCTCCATATCCCGGTCAAGAACTTTCAGATTGGTCCTCGTATCGCCTTCGACCTGAACAAAATCATGCTCGATCTGCAGGCCGTTCAGCGTCTGTTCGATGAACTGTCCGGCATTTCCTGCCAGAAAGCCGAGCGCGCAGCTTTCCTTGCCGAACGCCTTGATCGTTTTCGACACATTGATCCCTTTGCCGCCAGCATCCTGACGGACATTTTTCAGACGGTTGAGACCGCCCGGGACCAGAACATCGACTTCGGCCGTCTTGTCAATAGCCGGATTGAACGTAACGGTCAGGATCATTGCGCATCACCTGCCAGTACAGAAAGGATGAATTCAGGCGTTCCGTTCACGACCTTCTCCACCATATCCATATCGCCGAGCTTTTCCGCAATATTCTGCAGGATGGTCACATGTTCATCGGTCGTTGCGGCAATGCCGATCACGATCCGCACCGTATTGCCTTCGCCCCATGTAATGCCTTCCGGATAAATATCGACCGCCAGGCCCGTCTTTTTCACGTAATCCTTGACCTCGTATTCGCCGTGCGGAATCGCGATATCATTGCCAATATATACGCTCAGATTGTGATCACGGTTGAGCATTCCCTGAATATAAGGCGCTTCGACATAGCCTGCTTCCACGAGCAGCTGTCCGATCGAACAGATCGCCTCGTCGCTCGTTTTCGCGTGCTGACCGATCCGGATATTTTCCAGTTTCAGGATCTGCGGTTTCTTCTCTTCCTTTTTTCTTCTTTTAAACAATGCCATATTCTATTATCCTTTCTTATGCGTTTTCATTTTGTATACAGTCGAAGAATATGCTGGCCAGCGCCTGCTGGATGTGCTGGATGTCCTGCGAAAAGACAGCACTCTGCAGCGGCGTCGGTTCCATCATGTTCATCGTTATGTTCGAAAGCATGTTCTGTTCGTGTTTTTCGTGCTGCACAGGCAGCAGCAGAACAAAGATCGCTTTCACATGTTCCATCTGGGCAAAATCATCGTGTTCCGGCCAGATGAACACGATCTGCGGCTTCTCTGTCCCCGCCGTCTTCGCGTGGAACATGCCGATCCCCAGCTCGGCCGATACCACTTTTCCGAGCTGTTCCCTGGCCAGCAGATCGCGCACGATCATGCTCGTGTCGCCTTTGGCGTTCCTGCCCGCTTCTTCAATGATCTGTACGGCCGAGGAGCCCGGATCCGCTTTCATCCATACGAGATCGTCGATGATCTGTGCCGCATCGCGGCTCATCTTTTCGGTATGGCGCAGCTTTTCGATCGGATCCATATCCTCCTGCGCAGGCCGGTCGGTATTCAGGTGCTCGATCGCGTCCTGGATCTTTTCGATATCCTGCACCGAAAGCAGAGGATTGACCTGAAGGGTCGGAATATCGCGCTCAGGCAGCTCGAAAGTCGAAATGATAAGATCGATGCTTTTTCTCGTGCACTTGCGGTACTGTTCGAACGAGAGCGTTTCGGGACTGATCACGTCCGGAAAGGCTGACACAAGCCTTGCCGCCAGCATGGCAGACACCCCGATCCCTGAAGCGCAGATCACGCCGGTCCTGATTTTCGGTTTCCGGATCCTCGAGCGGTTCCGCTCGAGCGAAGCGCCCGCATGCATAGCCATAAAAGCGACTTCCGACTCGGAAATTGGCTGACAGATCTGTTTCTCCATCCGGCGGGCCGCCTGCTGGCTGAGCGTATACAGCTCGCTGTACTGCTCTTTGACCGACTGCAGCAGAGGATTATAGATCGGCATGCCGCGCATGATGCGGATGAGCGTAGGCCGCAGATGGGTCATGAAGCCGTTGATAAACTGCGAATCGGTCTGCAGTATGGAGGCGATCTCTGCCGGCATCGCTTTGATGAACAGATCGGTCAGGTCGAGCAGCTGCCTGTCATCGAAATTCTCGCGCGTCTCAACGCTTTTGGCACTGTACAGGTGCAGGGCGATAAAATCGATTTCTGAAGGCGGCATCGTGATATCGAGCCGATCTTTGATCCGTTCGGCGATCTTCGCAGCCTGTTCGAGCGCCGCCGTTCCTTTCAGTTCCTCGTGCAGCGTTTCGTCCGTTTCGATCGAATCGCCTTTTCGGATCCGTTCGAGCGCCACACATAAATGGATGATGACACCCATATAGGAGTTCTGGGCATACTGTTCGAGCCCGAGCTCGCTTCCTTCCAGCGTGAACAGGTCGGTGATCTCGTGGAACAGGTCCTGGTCGAGAAGATGAAGGATGCCGCTCTGTCCGGATTCGAACAGCTCGCTGCGCACGAACTGCGGATCCAGCGTGTTCCCGTTCGTCTTCCTGAGGCGGATCATTTCATGAATGATGTGGCTCATGGCTCCCCGGCGGTCGTCCTCCCTGCCCTCGAGGCGGATATTGTTCTTATTGGTCCGTACGAGATGGATCTGGTGCTCGTCAAACCACGGGGCGAGGGCGTCGAGATCGTTGGAAATCGTCGCTTCCGAGACAGAAAACATATTTCCGTAATAAACGAGCTTTTTTATTTCCGGAAACCGGAGCAGTTCGTAGGCAAGAAGCTTTCTTCGTTCTTCCTTGTTGATATAAGGAATATTCTGGGTCGTCAGTTCGTCAGCGAGTTTCTTCTTGCCTGCCGCGCTGCCGGCGAGCTGCAGTCCTTTTCCCTGCCGGCTCAGCAGCTCCAGCCCGTAGCCCGACAGATCGATGTGCTGCAGTTCGCGAAAGATCGTTCTTCGCGAAGTCTGCAGCTGGCTGGCCAGCTCGTCGACCGAAACGTACATTTCGTCGTGATCGAGCAGGATCCTCAGGATCCTGGCCAGACGGGTCGAAAAGATCATCAGGCGCCGATCAGTTCGCTGACGATCTGATCATATTCTGCCGAAGCCATGAAGTTGCTGATCGGGTAGATCTTCGCATTCGGGCACCGGTCGGCCGCCCTTTCCTTGAGCGAGGTCTGGGTGACGATGATCTGCGTATCGAGCGGCACTTCATTCAGCGCGTAATGCGGGACATTGACATCGTGACCGGCACTTTTCAGCTTCCTGCTCAGGCTGGCCGCGCCCATCGCGCTGCTTCCCATGCCGGCATCGCACGCAAACACGACTTTGCTCAGATCGATCGCCGTTTTCTTTGCCGGCGCGCTGTTTCCTGTCTCGAAATTTCCGCAGCGCACATCGTCTACGATCTGATCGTATTCTGCCGAAGCCATGAAGTTGCTGATCGGGTAGATCTTCGCGTTCGGGCACCGGTCGGCCGCCCTTTCCTTGAGCGAGGTCTGGGTGACGATGATCTGCGTATCGAGCGGCACTTCATTCAAGGCATAATGCGGAACGTTGATATCGATGCCGGCGTTTTTCAGTTTTTTTGTCAGGTTGGCTGCGCCCATCGCGCTGCTTCCCATGCCGGCGTCGCACGCAAACACGATCTTTACGCTCGCTGCAGCTGCAGCCGGAATTCCTTTGGACTGCGCTTTGGAAGCAGTGATCTTCTGTTTCGCCTCTTCGAGATTTCCTTCCTTCGCGAACGCTTTGAGAAGCACGGTATTCACGATGGCGGAAACGGCTGCGGCGGCAATGACCGAACAGATGACGCCGATATAGCTGTCCTTTGCGCACATGCCAAGGATCGCAAGGATCGATCCAGGCGAAGCGGCTGACACGAGACCGGATCCGAAGATGGAGTTGACGAATACGCCTGTCATTCCGCCGGCAATGACGCCGATCAGCGTGATCGGATTCATGAGCACGAACGGGAAGTAAATTTCATGGATCCCGCCGAAAAATTCGATGATCATCGCAGAGAGCGAAGAGTCTTTTGTTTCCCCTTTTGTGCTGATCCAGTAGGCGATGAGCAGACCCAGGCCAGGTCCGGGATTGGCTTCGATCATGAAGAAGATCGACTTGCCTGTTTCCTGTACCTGTTCCATTCCCAGCGGAGTAAAGATGCCGTGATTGATGGCGTTGTTGAGGAACAGGATCTTGGCCGGTTCGACAAGAACAGAGGTCAATGGCAGCAGTCCGTGATTGACAAGCGTCTGAACACCTAAGGAGAGGGCGTTGGTTACTGCCAGACACAGCGGATTGATGAACAGGCATCCTGCGATCGCAAGCAAAGCGCCCAGGATACCGGCCGAGAAGTTGTTGACAAGCATTTCGAAGCCGTTTGGAATGTGGCCGTCGAGAAGCTGATCGGTCTTTTTCATGAGCCAGCCGCCTAACGGACCGGCGATCATGGCGCCGATGAACATCGGGGTCTCGGTTCCTGCGATGATCCCTAGCGCAAAGCAGGCGCCGATGATCCCGCCGCGGTGATCATAGATCATTTTTCCGCCCGAATAGGCGATGAGCAGTGGCAGCAGATAACGCTGCATCGGCACGACCATTTCATTTAATGTCGGGTTGGGAAGCCAGCCGTCCGGGATGAACAGAGCTGTGATGAGTCCCCAGGCAATGAAGATGGAGATGTTTGGCATGACCATGGCAGAGAGCGCACGGCCTAATTTCTGAACTTTTTCTTTCATGGTTTTTTCCTTTCCTGAACTTATGTTTCTTTTGACAATTTCAGTATAAGGAACCATGTTTTTTTTTCTATCTTTTCTCGTTTTTGTTTGGCACGAGCAAAAATGTCAGATTTTTTCAGAAACTGTACGGCTCTTTGTGCCAGGATTCCGCGAATATATAGAAATTTATTATTGCTTTTTGGAAGGTAAATTGATATTATTATTAGGCAGTTGAACAAATGCCCGGGTGGTGAAATTGGTAGACGCAGTGGACTCAAAATCCACCGGTAGCGATACCGTACCGGTTCGAGTCCGGTCCTGGGCACCATTTGATCGTTACGAATCTTCGGATTCGTTTTTTTTTATACAAAAAAAACACCGCTGGTGCGATGCTTTCTATCCGGTCTGTTTTGTCGTGATCACGAATTCATTCACGAACGGATACTGGGAATACAAGGTCTGAAGCAGTACCTCGGCAGCGGCTTTCTGCGCCTGTCCTTCAAACTGGATCTCATACGCGATGCGGTCGAGTTCTTTTCCCTGCAGCTGCTGCATTTCATGATCGAGCTGGTCGAACACCTGGCTGCCGTCCAGCGCTTTTGCGCGTGTATATACGAAGCCGGGCTGCTTTTCGAAAGCCGGCACATGGTCGGTGCAGAAACAGATTTCGGCCGCACTGTCACATATGCTGCTTTCGTGCGGGAAAAAGCCGGCCTGGGCCAGCTGGACGAGCACCTGCCTGCGGACCTGAACCGTACGGTGTGCCAGTTCGAGCGTATTTCCTTCTTCCCGGAACACTTCGGCACGGACACAAACATTTTTTGTTTCATTTTCGGCAAACCGGACCGCGGATCCCTTGAAAAAGGCGGCAATTTCCTCTTTGCAGAGGAAGGGCTCCTTTGTCTGGAGACAGATACGCCCGGCACAATTGCGCAAAGCCTGGTCTATAGTGCTGATCAGATCGAGCATCTGCGATAAAGAGTCGGGCCCGGATACCGGAATGGTCTTTTCATACATGAGCAGCGAATCGGGATCGCAGATCCTGAACTGTCCTTCTTTCAGCGCGTTCCGGATCTCTTCGTCATAGATCTCGTCATTCCAGAAGCTGCGGATGAGATCGGCGGATATTTCGCGGATCATTTCTGCATTGGACCACGTGCCGTGATGGCGTTCGTCGGACAGATACGAGGCGATCAGGGACGAATGATCCTGCATCTTGGTGACGAGCCTGCGCACATTTTCGCGCTGCTTGCGGTATAAGATATACGCTTTGGATACTTCGGTATATCCGGATTCCGAAAGCACCTTTTCGACGCTGTCCTGGATCTGTTCCACGTGGATCCGGTTACCGTCGCGTTTGGAGTCGAAATCGGCCGTGACCCTGAGGGCGAGCAGTTCGATCACGCTGTCGTCCCATTCCTTGTGCAGGGATCCGAACGCTTTCTTAATTACGCTGCAGATTTTTTCGATCTGGAAATCGACAAGCGCCCCGTCTCTTTTTTCAACGATATATTTCATACATGATTGGCATCCTTTTCTATTTTTATATTGGTTTTCCGGCTTTTCAGCCTGGCCGCGATTTCCTGCAGTTCGCGCTCAGAAAAACCTTCCAGACCTTTTTCGATCGACTGCTCGCATTCCTGGTAGTTCCTCAGGATCCATGGCGCGCTGCCCGTATACGGGATCATCGCATTCAGGATGTGTTCATCATGAAAACTGCGGATCAGCGTGGTCGCAAAACGATGCGGCAGGCCGCTTTCTTTTACGATCCGGATCGTTTTGAGCAGCTGGTTCGTATCGATATCATAGATACCGGTGACCTGCGCATAGTGTTCCGGGACGCTTTTCAGATCGATCTCGATCCAATCGACAAGTTCCTGCACGATCCACGATCCGATCACATCGGGATACATTCCGTTCGTGTTGATCTTAACGTGGTAGCCGAGCGTTTTGAGCTCCTTTAAGAACGGACCGAGTTCGGGGTGCAGCCCGGGCTCTCCGCCTTCGATGGAAACGGCATGCAGCCTGCCCTTGTTCTTGCGCAGATCGAACATCACATCTTCTTCTTCGTATGTCTTCTGCCCTTCTCCTAAAAAGACGAGGTTTTTTTTCCTGCATCCCGGACAGCGCAGGTTGCATCCGCCCACTTTCAGGATCGTGCACGGAAGATCGGGATAATGGTTGAGCGAAAGCTTGATCCAGTCGTAAAAGCGTAGTTCCTTCGGATCGAGATGGGCGTATTCATTGGCTTTTTCGCACATTCCTGTATAGGCTTTTTCAAACGTTTCCAGTGTCTTTTCATCCAGGTCTTTGCTGATATGATCCCACCAGTCGGTGCGTATGCGGTAAATGCGGGAAATGATCTGCTTGGCCTTGTACGTCGTATAAATATGTCGGACCCGTTTATCGGCTTTGGAAGGAACGACCTTGACATAGCCAAGCGTTTCGAGCTTCTTGACATTTTTTGTGACGGTGCCTTTGTCATAGCTTCCCTTCTCGCCGATCTGCTGCATCGTGATCCCTTCCTGCTCGAAAATGAAGAGCAGGATGGGCAGCTGGGCATAGGTGATATGATACGCTTCGAGCTTGCGGTCGTAATATTTCTGGGTGCTCCGGTACAGGATGCTGATATCCATCAAAAGATCTTCTTTAACATTCATAAATCTATTGTACACAAAAAAAGAAGGCGGAACACCTTCTTATTGCACTTTTGCGTCGATATTTTCGTCACGGACGACGACATCATGGGCGCCGCCTTCCACGATGCTGGTCGAGGAAACGAGCGTGACTTTCGCATTCTTCTGCAGCTCATCGATCGTCAGGCACCCGCAGTTGCACATCGTATGCTTGATCTTGGAGATCGTCAGCCCGACATTGTCGCGCAGGCTTCCGGCATACGGCACGAAGGAGTCTACGCCTTCGACAAAGGACAGCTTGTTGTCGCCGCCCACATCATAACGCTGCCAGTTCCTTGCCCGGGCCGATCCTTCGCCCCAGTACTCTTTCATATAGTTGCCGTTGATGCTGACGCGTTTGTTCGGCGCTTCCTTGAACCGGGCAAAATACCGTCCGAGCATCACGAAGTCGGCCCCGAAAGCGAGCGCGAGCGTAATGTGGTAGTCATGAACGATCCCGCCATCCGAGCATACCGGAATATATACGCCGGTATTGCGGTAATATTCGTCGCGGGCCTGCGCAACATCGAGCGTAGCGGTCGCCTGACCGCGTCCGATCCCTTTCTGTTCGCGGGTAATGCAGATCGAACCGCCGCCGATACCGACCTTGACAAAGTCGGCTCCGGCTTCGGCCAGGAAGCGGAATCCATCGCCGTCCACGACATTTCCGGCACCGACCTTTACGGTATCGCCGTAATGTTCGCGGATCCATTTGATCGTTTCGGCCTGCCAGCACGAATAGCCTTCGGACGAGTCGATCACGAGCACGTCGACACCGGCTTCGACAAGAGCCGGTACACGCTGGGCATAATCGCGTGTATTGATCCCGGCGCCGACCACGTAGCGTTTATTGGAGTCGAGCAGCTCATTCGGATTTTCCTTATGGGAATCGTAGTCCTTGCGGAATACGATCGATTTTAGATGACGTTCCTCGTCGACGATCGGCAGCTGGTTGAGCTTATGCTCCCAGATGATATCGTTGGCTTCCGACAGGCTGATGCCGTCTTTGCCGACGATCAGCTTGTCAAACGGGGTCATAAATTCCTTGACTTTTGTGTTCTTATCCATTCTGGATTCGCGGAAGTCGCGGGAAGTGACGAGACCGACAAGCGTTCCGTCGCGTTTTCCCGTATCGGTTACGGCCATCGTGCTGTGGCCTGTGCTGTTGCGGATCGCGAGAACATCGCTCAAAGTGGATTCAGGGGATAAATTGGAATCGCTTCCGACAAATCCGGCTTTGCTCGATTTGACATAGCGGACCATATCAGCCTGGGATTCGATCGGCTGGCTTCCGTAAATAAAGCTGACGCCGCCTTCTCTGGCCAGCGCGCATGCCATTTCTTCTCCGCTGACTGCCTGCATAACGGCAGAGACCATAGGAATGTTCAAAGAAATAGCCGGTTCTTCTCCTTTTTTGAATTTTACCAACGGTGTTTTCAAAGATACCCGGTCCGGGGTGCAGTCAGGTCCTGTATAGCCTGGTACGAGTAAGTATTCGCTGAATGTTCTAGATGGTTCTTTAAAAAACTTTGCCATATTTCCTCCAAAATGTTTTCTTTCAATTATAAACACGGTATCGTTTGAAATCAAGTCTCATTCTTCAAATGATAAACGACAACGCTGATCGGCGCGATGGTCAGATCGATCGTGTGGCGCTCATTGGCCTGGCTACTGTCAAAAATGACTTCCCCGCTCTGATGCATCGTATAATGGAACGTTTTGCCGGTCGGGTTGAAAAAAACGTAATTCGCATCGCCGTCCAGGCTTGTTTTATAGACGAGCACTTCATTGTCGATCGTTTCGAAGTGGACCGCGTTGGAAATGTCTTCGCTCGACACCATGCGGAACGAAGGATGTTCCTTGCGGATGCGGATCAGCTCTTTTGTCGCGTGCAGGATGGGCAGATGGCGGTCACGCCGGTCGTAATCGATCTGATTGATGTTGTCGCCCAGATTGTACGAATTGCCTTTGTTCTGTTTCGTTCGTCCGAACTCCTGGCCGGAATGCAGGAAAGGGATCCCCTGGGCGAGAAGGACCATCGCATTGGCAAGGATCTGTCTCTTTTCGCGCTGATCCCGCGTCTCGTTATGACAGGCGACCCGGTTCTTGTCCCACAGCGTATGATTGTCGTGGCATTCCACATAATTCACGACTTTCTGGGGCGTATTGAAAACGAAGTCGCGGCAACTGGCGGCCAGGACAGCCTGCGCTTCGGCCATCTTGCCGGTCGCGCCGCTCGCAAAGCCTTTCTGCACGAGATCGCCGTTGTTTCCTTTGACGACGTCGCGGAACCGGTCGGAAAAATGACCGACATGCGGCATTTGATTCTGGTTCTGCTGCGAGGCGCGCATATTGTCGGCCAGGAAGCTCGGCATGTTCCAGCCTTCGCCGTAGATCATGAAGCCGGGCTTGATCCGGCGGCATTCTTCGCTGAGCGCGTTCATGAAATTGATATCGAGGATGCCCATCAGATCGAATCGGAATCCGTCGATATCATACAGGCGGATAAGCTTGCGGCACGTATTCATGAAATACCGTTTGGACATGATCGGCTGGGTGTCGATATCGTTTCCGCAGAAGCTTCCATTGGAAAATTCTCCGTTCTGATTCATGAGAAAGTAATAGCATGGCACGAGGGTGTTGAGGGCGAAGCGCTCTCTTTCGTACACATGGTTGAAGACAACGTCGAGATTGACGTGGATCCCGTTTTCATGGCATGTGGCTACGAGCTGTGCCAGTTCCCTGACCCGGGCTGCCGGATCATCCGGATCGGTGGAGTAGCTTCCTTCCGGAACGCGGTACTGCACCGGATCATAGCCCCAGTTGTAGTATTCCCACGGATAATCTTCATCGACGCTGCCGAAATCGAAAACGGGCATCAGCTGCAGATGCGTGAACCCGAGCGATTTCAAATAGGAAAATCCCGTGTCTTTCAGGCGCGTCGTTTCGCTTTCTTCGCAGAAGCCGACGAATGTTTTCGGATGTTCCACGCCGATGTCGTTCTGGCTCGTCATATCGCGCACGCTCGCTTCGTAAATGATCGCGTCGGTATTGCTGCGCAGCGGTTCGATCGCCACTTTTTCGGGCAGCCCGATCCGGCTTTCGTCGAGCACGATGCTTTTGTGCGCATTGGCGCTCGAAAACATCGCGTACGGATCGATGCATTCATGCCATTTTCCTTCCCTGCGCACAAGGAAGAAATACTCCATGTTGTGGCAGTCGCCTTCGATGGTTGTTTCGAACAGACCGTACGGTTTGCGCACCATTTCCCTGCGCTGCTCGTTTTCTTCTGGTCCATAGACGAGCAGGATGCGTTTGGAAGTCGGCGACCATACGCGGAATGTGGACCGCTCCGGCGTGTATTCGGGACCGAGCTCGTCGCGGATATTGGTAAATTCACGGGAAAACCGTTCGGTTTTCACGATGTGCGAATATTTGACCGGTGTCGCTTTGCAGTATTCGTTGTACACTTCATACTCTTCACCGATCGTAAGGGGTTCGTTCGACAGCTTGTAGTGGGTATAACCGTTATACAGGTCCGATCGCTGCTGTATCGTCAAAGGAATGATCCTTTTTTGTGAATCTTTCAAGTGGAATGAAGAGCTTTGGCCTCCAAAAAAGTTTTTGGACATATACAGATTGATCGTATTGTAATCATCGATATATGCTTCATATGGTTCTTTCATCCTCATATAGGGTAAGACTCCTTCCGTTTTATGTATTTTACCATGGAGTCATTCATTGTGCTCCAAAAATTATAAATTTTCCTCGTTTTCTTTCTTTTTTTGTTCATGAAAGCTAGACATTTTTTAGAAAAGTGTTAAACCTTCCTTTCTGAAAAAGTCGATAGCGTATCTGGGGCCTAATCTGATAAAATATGTACAATACGATAAAGAGGTAGGTTATGGAAAATTTCAGAATTGAAAAAGATGTTTTAGGTGAAGTAAAAGTTCCTGCGGATAAATACTGGATGTCGCAGACGCAGCGAAGCCTGGAGAATTTCAGGATCGGCACCGAAAAGATGCCGCGGATGATCATTGAAAGCTTCATGTTCTTAAAAAAAGCGTGCGCTAGAGCCAATGCGGATCTTAAAAAGATCTCCTATAAACAGGCGGAAGCGATCGCCCGGGTATGCGATGAAGTACTCGCAGGACAGTATACGGATCAGTTTCCTCTTTCAGTATGGCAGACCGGTTCAGGCACGCAGACCAATATGAATGTCAACGAGGTCATTTCCATGATCGGCAATGAACACGTGCCGGATGCCAACCTGTCGCCCAATGATATCGTCAACTGTTCCCAGTCGTCCAACGACACGTTTCCGGCTGCGCTCCATATCATGTGTGCGCTCGAAGTCATGCGGGATCTCAAACCGGCGCTGCATCATATGACGGAACAGTTTCGCCGGCTCGAAAAGGAGAACGAGGGGATCATCAAGATCGGGCGGACCCATCTTCAGGACGCGACGCCGCTGTATTTTTCGCAGGAGCTGAGCGGCTACCGTTCGATGCTCGAGCACAATGAGGCGCAGATCGATCAGGCGCTTTCCTTTATTTACGAACTGGCGTGCGGTGCCACGGCCGTCGGTTCCGGGATCAACTGTCCGCCGGAATTCGACCAGGCCGTTACAGGACTTCTCGCAGAATACACGCATCTGCCGTTCAGACCGGATCCGAATAAATTCCACGCCCTCACCAGCAAGGACGCGTGTGTTTTCCTTTCTGGTGCCTTGAAGGCGCTGGCAGCCAATCTGATGAAGATCGCTAATGACATTCGTCTGCTGGCGAGCGGTCCGCGGTGTAATCTGCACGAAATCGATATTCCTGCCAACGAGCCGGGCTCCTCGATCATGCCGGGCAAGGTCAATCCGACGCAATGCGAATCGATGACCATGGTGTGCGTGCAGGTCATGGGAAATGATGCGGCGATCGGTTTTGCGGCGAGCCAGGGAAACTTTGAGCTCAATGTTTTCATGCCGGTCATTGCCTACGATCTGGACCAGAGCATCCGGCTGCTGAGCGATTCGATGCTCTCGTTCACGGATCACTGTCTGAATGGCCTGAAGGCCAACAAAGAACAGATGCGCAAGTTCGTGGATCATTCCCTGATGCTCGTCACTTGTCTGAATCCGGTGATCGGGTATAAGAAAGCGGCAGAAGCGGCTTCGCTGGCCAACCGGGAAAACCTGAGCCTTAAGGAGGCGATCCTGCAGCTTGGATATCTGACTCCGGAACAGTTCGATGAATACGTGGATGCCGAAAAAATGATCAATAAGTAGAAAAAAAAGGATCTTTCGGGATCCTTTTTACATTAATGGCGAAAATATCCTTAATACGTTTCGGTAGTAGCGGATGAGCGGATTGACCTGACGGCATTCTTCTTCGGTGACGAGATGCGACTGCTCGAAGATGTGTTCGAGATCCTTTTTTATCGCATCGAGACACTGGGTCTTGTACAGCCATATGCCGCATTCATAATTCGTATAATAGGAGCGGAAATCCATGTTCACGGTACCGACCAGGGAGCTGACATCATCGCTCAGGCATACTTTGCCATGAATGAATCCTGGTGTGTATTCATAGATCTTCACGCCTTTTTTCACGAGATATTCGCAATTGCTTTTGGTGACCGCGTAGACGAGCTTCTTATCGGGAATGCCGGGTACGACGATGCGCACGTCGACGCCGTTGCTGACGGCGAGAACGAGCGCGTCGATCATTTCGGTGTCGAGGATCAGATAGGGTGTCGTAATCCAGAAATAATCCACGGCTGCGTTCAGCATGTTCATATGCATGTTCTTTCCGGTGTTGGCATCGTCGGTCGGCGAATCCGAAAACGGGATGATATATCCTTTTCCGCGGATGTGTTCGAAAGCGGTATCCGGAAGCAGAAAATCTTCATAGCGGATATTCTGATGCGACTGGTAATTCCAGATCTGCAGAAAGGATATGGTAAACATTTCCACGCCTTTTCCTTCGATATAAATACCCATATCCTTCCAGTAGCCGAATCGTTCCTTGGTGTTGATGTATTCATCAGCGATATTGATGCCGCCGGTATACGCTTTGATCCCGTCGATGATGATCATTTTCCGGTGATCGCGGTTGTTCATCTGGACGGCGAGCTGCGGACGGATCTTGTTGAAGGAGTACGTTTTCACGCCAAGGCTGTTCAGATACTGTTCGTAGTTTTCTTTCAGATGGGTAATGGTGCCGAAGTCGTCGTAGATCAGGCGCACGTCGACTCCTTCATTGACTTTTTCTATGAGCAGTTCGAGCAGGGAATCCCACATCTTTCCCTGGTCGAGAATAAAGGTCTCGATAAAGACGAACTGTTTCGCTTCGCGGATGCTTTTCATGAAAGCGTGAAACATGATCTCGCCGGTCTCGAAATATTTTGTCTCGCAGTCTTCATACACGGGATAATATCCGTTCGACCAGGCCATCGAGATCATTTTGTCCAATGTATAGTCTTTTCCGTTCGTTTTCTCGAGCGTTTTTATATTCTGCAGGGCGTATCGTTTATAGTCGGCATAAGCCTGCCGGTCCTTGCTCATCAAGGCTTTCGGAATTTTTCTTCCTCCGAAAAACAAATAGGTGATGCCGCCGAATACGGGCACGGCCATGATCAGAAAGACCCATAAGAGCTTGGAACTGGAGTCGGATTCCCGGTTGCATACATGGATTGTGATGATCACGCTCAGGATGAGCATGAAAAAATAGAACACCTGGAAGCGGGACGAAAAATACGTGATGATCAGGATCAATGCGACGACCTGCAGGAGCAGGGATAACACGATATAAAATGCTTTTGATTTTAATAGTTTTAATATTTGTCTCATAAACACCTCGAAAGAATTATATCATATTCATCCTAATTGATTTATTTTTGTAAGATGAATGGTCCAAAAATGGCGGATGCAAAAAAAAAGACCCGGCAGCGAGCTATTTTCGCAGGCGCAAGGCCAACTATCGTCGCCGCTGGGGTGCTTAACTTCTGTGTTCGGGATGGGTACAGGTGTTTCCACCCCGCCATCGCCACCGGATCTTCTTCACGCTTTCCATCGATCTTTCAAAATCACCATACACCCTCTTCCACAATCGGTCTTGGCAAGTCGCGGACGTCTTCATCTCTTCTGATCAAGTCCTCGGCCGATTAGTACCGGTCAACTCCGCGCATCGCTGCGCTTCCATCTCCGGCCTATCTACCTCATCGTCTTTGAGGGGCCTTACTTCTTTTCAGAATGGGAGATCTCATCTCGGGGTGGGCTTCGTGCTTAGATGCTTTCAGCGCTTATCCCTTCCCTGCTTGGCTACCCGGCTGTACCACTGGCGTGATAACCGATGCACCAGAGGCAGGTCCATCCCGGTCCTCTCGTACTGAGGACAGCTCCCCTCAGATCTCCTTCGCCCACAACAGATAGGGACCGAACTGTCTCACGACGTTCTGAACCCAGCTCGCGTACCGCTTTAATGGGCGGACAGCCCAACCCTTGGAACCGAATCCAGCTCCAGGATGCGATGAGCCGACATCGAGGTGCCAAACCTCGCCGTCGATGTGAACTCTTGGGCGAGATCAGCCTGTTATCCCCAGGGTAGCTTTTATCCGTTGAGCGACGGCCCTTCCATTCGGCACCGCCGGATCACTAATCCCGACTTTCGTCCCTGTTCGAGTTGTTGCTCTCACAGTCAGGCACGCTTCTGCATTTGCACTCGTCAGCTGGTTTCCATCCAGCCTGAGCGTACCTTTGGGCGCCTCCGTTACTCTTTGGGAGGCGACCGCCCCAGTCAAACTGCCCGCCTGGCACTCTCCCCGATCCGGTTCACGGACCTGGGTTAGGGCCCCGGACGCACAAGGGTGGTATCCCAACATCGACTCCTCATACACTGGCGTGTATGTCTCTTCGTCTCCCACCTATCCTGTACATGTCCGTCCAGTACCCAATGCCGAGCTGCAGTAAAGCTCCATGGGGTCTTTCCGTCTAGTTGCGGGTAACCTGCATTTTCACAGGTACTAAGATTTCACCGAGCCTGCTGCCGAGACAGCGCCCAAATCGTTACACCTTTCGTGCGGGTCAGAACTTACCTGACAAGGAATTTCGCTACCTTAGGACCGTTATAGTTACGGCCGCCGTTCACTGGGGCTTCGGACCACTGCTTCATCGTCTCCGATTGACAGATCCCCTTAACCTTCCAGCACCGGGCAGGTGTCACCCCCTATACTTCGCCTTGCGGCTTCGCAGAGAGCTGTGTTTTAGTTAAACAGTCGCTTGGGCCTTTTCACTGCGGCTCACTTTCATGAGCGCCCCTTCTCGCGAACTTACGGGGCCATTTTGCCGAGTTCCTTGGCAACAGTTCTCTCGCTCACCTCGGCATTCTCTGCCTGCCCACCTGTGTCGGTTTTGGTACGGGCCGCTCGATACCCCTATGCTAGAAGCTTTTCCTGGAAGCCGTATTCGGCACTTCGCTACTTTCCGCAGATTTCGCTTCCCCTTCACGCCCTGTCTTCCGATACCGGATTTGCCTGGTATCCGACTGCTGCGCTTGGCCCTCAATCCGTTCAGAGGGCTGCCTATCCCGTCTCCGTCACTCCTTCGCCTCGTATCGCGCGGGTGCAGGAATCTCCGCCTGCTTTCCATCCGCTACGCCTTTCGGCCTCGCGTTAGGTCCCGACTTACCCAGGGCGGACGAACCTTCCCCTGGAATCCTTGGGCTTCCGGTGTGCAGGATTCTCACCTGCATCTCGCTACTCACACCGGCATTCTCACTTCCATGCTGTCCATATCCTCTCGCGATGATACTTCTTCCTGCATGCAACGCTCCCCTACCATATGTTTCCATATCCGCAGCTTCGGTATCAGGCTTAGCCCCGGTACATTTTCGGCGCAGGGCCACTCGACTAGTGAGCTGTTACGCACTCTTCAAAGGATGGCTGCTTCTGAGCCAACCTCCTAGCTGTCCGTGCGTCCCCACATCCTTTTCCACTTAGCCTGTATTTCGGGACCTTTGCTGGCGGTCTGGGCTGTTTCCCTCTCGACCATGGACCTTATCACCCACAGTCTGACTGCCGGCCTTCTCCTTCGAGGGCATTCGCAGTTTGATTGCATTCAGTACCCCGGGATGGGGCCATCATGCATTCAGTGCTCTACCTCCCTCGCTCATCGGCCGACGCTAGCCCTAAAGCTATTTCGGGGAGAACCAGCTATCTCCGGGTTCGATTGGAATTTCTCCCCTAGCCACAGGTCATCCGCTAACTTTTCAACGGTAGTCGGTTCGGTCCTCCACAGAATTTCACTTCTGCTTCAACCTGCCCATGGCTAGATCACCCGGTTTCGGGTCTGCATCAGTCTACTCTCTTCGCCCTATTCAGACTCGCTTTCGCTTCGGCTCCGCTCTTTCCAGCTTAACCTCGCATCCTGACGCAACTCGCCGGTTCATTCTACAAAAGGCACGCCATCACCCCTTGACGGGCTCTGACTTCTTGTAGGCATACGGTTTCAGGTTCTCTTTCACTCCGCTCCCGCGGTTCTTTTCACCTTTCCCTCACGGTACTCTTTCTCTATCGCTCACTCGTTTATATTTAGCCTTGGCGGATGGTCCCGCCTGCTTCCGACAAGATTCCTCGTGTCTCGCCGTACTCAGGGTGTTCCTCGCTTCCGCTTCCGATTTCGCCTACAGGGCTTTCACCTTCTTCGGCCGTGCTTCCGTTCACGTTCGGCTATCTTCTGCTTCTGCTTTCTCAGAACCCCTTCAACCCCATCTCCCGATGGTTTGGGCTGCTCCCCTTTCGCTCGCCGCTACTCGGGGAATCACTTTTGTTTTCTTCTCCTCCGGGTACTTAGATGTTTCAGTTCCCCGGGTACCTCTCTCTCGGACTATCTTTTTCATCCGAGGATGACATAGCTTTCTCTATGCCGGGTTCCCCCATTCGGACATCGGCGTGTCTTCGCTTCCTTACAGCTCGGCGCCGCTTTTCGCAGTTCGGTGCGTCCTTCTTCAGTTTCGAGTGGCCAGGCATCCTCCGTACGCCCTTGCCTACTTGATCAGTTGGTTCTCTAGTTTCTTTCAATGTGCTTTCTACAAGATTTTTCTTCTTTTGATGAAAACTGTTATTTCTTTAACTGTTTCTCAGTGTTATCTTCCACAACTTGCTTTCAAGACCTCTTCTCTTCTTATCTATTGTGTCTTTTCTTCAAATTTGTGTATGATGATTTTCAAAGATCGATTTCTGCTCTCAGGACAATCCCTGAAAACCTGACAGAACTCCTTCTCACGTCTTTACACCTTCTTCGCTTTCTCCTTAGAAAGGAGGTGATCCATCCCCACGTTCCCGTAGGGATACCTTGTTACGACTTAACCCCAGTCATCGGCCCTGCCTTCGACGGCTCGCTCCTTTTCAGGTTGCGCCACCGGCTTCGGGCATTGCCCACTCCCATGGTTTGACGGGCGGTGTGTACAAGGCCCGAGAACGTATTCACCGCGGCATGCTGATCCGCGATTACTAGCGATTCCAACTTCATGGAGTCGGGTTGCAGACTCCAATCCGAACTGGGACGGCTTTTTTGGGATTCGCTCGGCATCGCTGCCTCGCTGCCCTTTGTTGCCGCCATTGTAGTACGTGTGTAGCCCAGGCCATAAGGGGCATGATGATTTGACGTCATCCCCGCCTTCCTCCGGTTTGTCACCGGCAGTCTGATGTGAGTCCCTAACTCAATATTGGTAACACATCACGAGGGTTGCGCTCGTTGCCAGACTTAACTGAACATCTCACGACACGAGCTGACGACAACCATGCACCACCTGTATGGATGTTAGCCTCCACTATGTCTCCATAGCTTCGCACCCTATGTCAAGGCCTGGTAAGGTTCTTCGCGTTGCTTCGAATTAAACCACATACTCCACCGCTTGTGCGGGCCCCCGTCAATTCCTTTGAGTTTCACACTTGCGTGCATACTCCCCAGGCGGAGGACTCACTGCGTTAACTGCAGCACTGGGTCTTCCCCAACACTTGGTCCTCATCGTTTACGGCGTGGACTACTAGGGTATCTAATCCTATTTGCTCCCCACGCTTTCGTGCCTCAGCGTCAGTAACAGGCCAGGCGGCCGCCTTCGCCACTGGTGTTCTTCCATATATCTACGCATTTTACCGCTACACATGGAGTTCCACCGCCCTCTCCTGTCCTCCAGCCTGCCAGTTTCCAAAGCCTGTACCGGTTGAGCCGGTACCTTTCACTTCAGACTTAACAGGCCGCCTACGCACCCTTTACGCCCAATCATTCCGGATAACGCTCGCCACCTACGTATTACCGCGGCTGCTGGCACGTAGTTAGCCGTGACTTCCTCGAAAGGTAATATCACTTCACCAGCATTTCCTCTGGTGACCCTTTTTCCCTCTCAACAGAACTTTACGATCCGAAGACCTTCCTCGTTCACGCGGCATTGCTCGTTCAGGCTTGCGCCCATTGACGAAAATTCCCTACTGCTGCCTCCCGTAGGAGTCTGGGCCGTGTCTCAGTCCCAGTGTGGCCGTTCGCCCTCTCAGGCCGGCTATGCATCGTCGCCTTGGTGAGCCTTTACCTCACCAACCAGCTAATGCACCGCAGGTCCATCCATGCGCGGAGCCTTGCAGCTCCTTTAACAAAGCAAAGATGCCTTCGCTTTCCTTATCCGGTATCAGCATCCGTTTCCGGAAGTTGTCCCGGCCGCATGGGCAGGTTCCCTACGTGTTACTCACCCGTTCGCCACTAGGCATCCGAAGATGCCTCGTTCGACTTGCATGTATTAGGCATGCCGCCAGCGTTCATCCTGAGCCAGGATCAAACTCTCCATTTGATATTGACTCTTTTTTTGTTTCTGTTATCTCTTTTTTTCTTTTCAGGTGTTTCTCAAGAAATCGACGTGTAATTTTAGTTCTCTCGTACTTGTACGTTTTTTTCTTCTAAAACTATTCGTTTCTGTCAGGTTTTCAAAGATCGTCCCTCGCTGCCGTTTCCGACAGCTCGTTTATACTAACTCTTCCTTTTCGTTTCGTCAAGAAAGAATTTCACTTTTTTTAAAGTTTTTTTCTTTCTTCGGAAGCGTTTCGTATGTTTTCTTTTCTGCGTCGTTCTCAACGCTCACTTATAATACCTCTCCACACTTTATCTGTCAATACTTTTTTATATATTTTTTAAATATTTTTAAAGGACAGATTAGCGTCCGTTCAATCTGCCTTTTTCTCGTTCAACGTGGCCCAGCAAACAAGCCCGTACGCATCCTGGGCTGCTTTGCATCCATCCACGATGGCCTGTTCGAGCGCCTTGACTGCCATGATCCCGACCAGATCGGTCGGCGCTTCCACATCGCCGCACGCCATCGCGAACACCGTATCGCCGTCGCTAGAAGTATGGACCGGACGGATCGTTCTGGCCAGCGCATCCTGCGCCATCGAAGCCACTTTGTTCATCTGGGCCTTTGTCTGTTTCGCGTTTGTGATGATGCAGCAGATCGTCGTATTTTCATGCGGCCGGCTTTCTGCCATCTCCATGATCATTTCTTCACTGTCCATATAGGTATTGGTCGCCGGATCATATAAACCGGCAACATGGATCGAAGAATTGGGCTCATACACATCGCCGCACGCGTTGACTGCCGCAATGGCGCCGACCTTCAGTTCCCCGCACTGCAGCGCATAAGTTCCTAATCCGCTCTTCATAGAATGCTCTTTCCCGAGCACCTTGCCTACGCTAGCTCCGGTACCGGCACCGACATTGCCGTGCTCGACCAGGTTGAATTCGCTGTTGACACAGGCGATCCTTCCGAATTTTTTGGGTGGATGGGTATTTTCGCCCACAGCCAGATCAAACAGGCATGCTCCGCACACGATCGGCACAACGATATCGCCCATATGGAAGCCGATCCCTTTTTCTTTTAAATACTCCATGACACCACTTGATGCCTCCAGACCGAAAGCGGAGCCGCCCGATAAAGTGACGGCATGGATCTGCTGGACCATATTTTCAGGACGGAGCAGATCAGTTTCCCGTGTCGCCGGACCCCCTCCGCGCACATCCGCACCGGCAGTCGCCCCTTTTTCGCACACAATGACCGTACAGCCTGTTGCTCCTTCCAGATCCTGCGCGTTGCCGATCCGGAAATTCTCGATTTCGTTTACCTTTGTTTTTTTCATTTTCATCACCTTTTTTTCCATTATATTACAACACTTGAAAATATATTAAAAATATTGAAACTACTTTCACAAAATTAAAATGAAAAATGTTGCATTCATAACATATTTGTTTATAATACTTTTATAAGTGTTCACAAAACGAACACGCAGGAGGAGATAATATGAAGAAATTCTTATCACTGGCATGCTGTTCAGTGATGGCATTTTCTCTGGCAGGCTGCTCTGGTTCATCGGGGGAATCTTCCAGCTCGGGAAACTATGTGAACCTGGCAAAAGAGAATGATGTCATTTCAATGGACTCGCGGTATGCCACGGATGGTATGTCATTCGAGATGATCGCGGCGACCATCGAAGGACTTGAGTCAGTGGATGCCGACGGCAACATCGTTCCGGCGCTGGCTGAATCCTACGATGTTTCAGACGACGGTCTGACATATACTTTCCATTTAAGAGATGCGGTATGGTCCAACGACGATCCGGTCACTGCCCAGGATTTTGAATACGCATGGAATGCGACGATCAAGAATCCGGCTGCAGAATATGCCTATCTGTTCGGTTCGGACGGCGCCTGCATCAAAAATGCGGACGAGATCCTTGACGGAGACGATTCGCTCAATCTGGCGGCCAAAGCCGTCGACGAGAAGACATTCGAGGTCGAACTTTCCAAGAAATGTCCTTATTTCCTGAGCCTGATGTCGTTTCCGGTATTCTACCCTGTCAATGAAGCGTTTGCCGAAGAACAGGGCGACCAGTACGCGCTGGCTGCAGAAAATCTGATCGCCAACGGGCCGTACAAGCTGGTCAGCTGGAGCAAAGGCAACAAGATCGTTCTGGAAAAGAACGACAAATACTGGGATGCCGACAACGTCAATGTCGACGGGATCAATGTAAACATCGTTCCGGAAGCAAGCACATCAGCCCTTGACTTCGAAAGCGGAAACACAGACTTTACGAAACTGAATTCCACGCTGGTCGACAAATACAAAGACAACGAGGCATATACGGAAGTTCTGGAAGGCTACCTGTGGTATCTGCAGTACAACTACGCCAATGAATACCTGCAGAACGAAAACCTGCGCAAAGCGATTGCGACCGTCATCGACCGCGAAGATCTGGTTGAAAACGTATTGAAAGACGGTTCTGTTGTGTGCGGCGGTTTCGTTCCAGAAGCGCTGGCGACGGGTCCTGACGGAAAAGACTACCGCGAATCGGCTCCTGAATATTTCAATATCTTTGCCGAGGATGGTCTGAAAGCCGCGCAGGAATACTGGGATAAAGCGAAAAAAGAACTGGGTGTCGATTCGATCACGCTTTCGCTGCTTTACGAACCAAGCGATCCTTCCAAACCGGCCGCTGAATTCATTCAGTCCGAGATCCAGAAACTGGACGGCATTACAGTAGAAATGGTAAGCCAGGAAAAAGAAAACCGTATCGAAAAGCAGAAAGCAAGAGACTTCGATATGGTACTTACCCGCTGGGGTCCTGACTATGCCGATCCGACGACCTATCTGAACCTGATGTTAACTGGCAACGCTTATAACTATGGCGATTACTCTAGCAAGGAATTTGATACGGCGATGGCTGAAGCCGCAAACGCTTCTACGGATGAAGAACGCTGGCAGAAACTGCAGGATGCGGAAGCGATCCTGATGAACGATGTTCCTGTTGTCGGAGTCTTCCAGGTTGGCGGTGCGAGCCTCATCAACAAAAAAGTGACAGGGATCGAAAACCACGCTGTTGGTGTTCCTTATATCTATAAAAACCTGAAGAAAGAAAGCTAGTCATCATGAGCTGTAAGAAACGCGATTCAATCCCTTACAGCTCTTTCTTATTTTACTGAAAGGAGTCAATGATGGATAAATCCACACTAAAATACATATTGAAACGAATACTGATTTCGATCGTCACCTTATTCGTGATCGTGTTCGTTTTATTCATGATCCTCAAACTGATGCCTGGTACACCGTTTAACGACGAAAAGCTGACCGAGACCCAGAAAGCGGCGATCTACGCGGCCTATGGTCTGGACAAGCCGGTACTGCAGCAGTTCTTTATTTACATCACCAATATGCTCAAAGGCGATTTCGGCATTTCCTATGCTATCCAGCGCAACATGAGCGTGGCCGGGCTTGTCGGTCCGCGCATCGGTGTTTCCTTCGCACTCGGGATCGGAGCGACGATCATCGGTACGATCATCGGGATCCTGCTCGGGATCGTGGCGGCCCTGAACCGCAACACCATATGGGACACGATCGCGACCATCCTGGCGGTCATCGGCGTTTCGATCCCTTCCTTCGTGTTCTGCCTGCTGCTGCTGATCATTTTCGGCGTCAACTGGCCGGTGCTTCCGGTACTGTACAACGCTTCGCAGCCGGTCTCCTCGAGCATCATTCCGATGGTGGCTCTGTCCATGGGTGTCATTGCCAATGTGGCCCGTTTCACCCGGACCGAAATGATCGAGGTCATGGGCAGCGAGTATATCCAGCTGGCTGAAGCGAAAGGGATCAGCCGCAAGCATCTCATATGGCATCATGCCATCCGCAACTGCCTGATCCCGGTCATCACGGTATTAGGGCCGATCATTGTCGGATTGATGACAGGAAGCATGGTCATCGAAAAGATCTGCGGCATCCCGGGGCTCGGTTCCCTGCTTGTCAAGGCGATCGAGGTGCGCGACTACAACGTCATCCTGGCTGTATCGTTCCTGTATTCTGTTATGTATATTGTCGTCATGCTGATCATCGACGTGATGTACGGGATCATCGATCCGCGCATTCGTCTTGGAAAGGGGGATAATTCCTGATGGCTAAAGTTGTTAAAACAAAGGAAGATCTCGATAACCTGCTGGAAGACTATCATTTCATGCCGCAGGACTACGAGCTGATCGATATTCCGACCCGGTTCGAGTTCGACGAGGATATTCCTGCTTCCTCTTTCATGCACGATGTATGGGTCCGCTTCCGTTCGAACAAAGGAGCGATCATTGGCGGATGTGTCATTGTCTTTTTCATCATCGTGTCGATCATTGCGCCGATGTGTTCGCAGTACTCGTTCGACGCGGTCGATACGGCGCAGCAGAGCATGGCGCCGCGCATCCCGGGCCTGACGTGGATGAGCTGGTTCAACGGCGAAGGCGGCATCCGCACCTATACCGGCGATCTGGCCAATACCTATCATTTCTTCGGCACCGATGTGCTTGGACGCGATCTGTGGGTGCGCTGCTGGGAAGGATGCCGCATTTCCCTGTTCGTTGCCGGCACAGCCGTCCTTGTCAACGTATTTATCGGGATCCTGTACGGTATGATCAGCGGCTATTTTGGCGGCTGGGTGGATGCGATCATGCAGCGGTTCCAGGAAATTGTCAACTCGATCCCGACGCTCGTCATCCTGACCTTGCTGCTGCTTGTCATGAAGCCGGGCCTGTATACGATCATCGTGGCGCTGATCCTGACCGAATGGATCGGTATGGCGCGCATCACCAGGGCGCAGGTGCTCAAGATCAAGGAGCTCGAGTTCATCCTGGCTTCCAAGACGCTTGGCGCCAGCGGATTTTTTATCATTTTCAAAAATGTCCTTCCGAATATTTTCGGACAGATCATCATCATGGCCATGTTCTCGATCCCGAACGCCATCTTTTATGAAGCGTTCCTGGCAATGGTCGGTCTGGGCATCCCTGCCCCGCAGGCTTCGCTCGGCTCTTTGATCAATGACGGATTCAAGACGATCCTCGTCACGCCGTATCAGGTCGTGATCCCGGTCATCATCCTGGGCATCCTGATGCTTTCGTTCAACCTGCTTGCGGACGGGCTGCGTGATGCATTCGATCCGAAAATGAAAGAAATGTAGGTGAAATTATGAATGAAAGAGAAAGAATACTGAAGATCCGGGATCTGGACATTTCTTTTACGACCGACAACGGCGAAGTCAAGGCGGTGCGCGGCGTGGATCTGGATCTGCATAAAGGAGAAACGATCGCGATCGTCGGCGAGTCGGGTTCCGGAAAATCGGTCACGACCAAAGCGGTCATGGGGATCCTTGCCGGGAACGGCCATATCAACAACGGTTCGATCGAATACCGCTATATCGATCTGAGTCCGGAGAGGATCAGAGAAGTGACGGAAAAATACGACGGGGTCATTCCGGAAGGCTATGAGAAGGAAGAGGAAAAGAAAGTCGTGGACATTACGAAGCAGTCCAAGAAATTCATCCAGTCGCAGATCCGCGGACGCCGTATCGCGATGGTGTTCCAGGATCCGATGACATCCCTGGATCCGACGATGACGATCGGCAAACAGGTCATGGAAGCTATGCGTTTCCATTACGAAACCCCGAAAAAAGAGGCATGGGATCGTGCGGTCAAGCTGCTCGAGCTTGTCGGGATCACCGATGCCCAGAAGCGGATGAAAAACTATCCGCATCAGCTTTCGGGCGGCATGCGCCAGCGTGTCGTGATCGCAATCGCGCTCTCATGCGATCCGGATGTGCTCATCTGCGACGAGCCGACAACAGCGCTTGACGTGACGATCCAGGCCAAGATCCTCGAACTGATCAAAGATATCCAGAAGAAAAAACAGCTGTCTGTTATTTATATCACGCATGATCTTGGCGTCGTCGCCAAGGTGGCGGACTTTGTCAATGTCATGTATGCAGGAAGGATCATCGAATCCGGAAGCGTCAACGATATTTTCTACGATCCGAGACATCCGTACACGTGGGGGCTGCTCGCTTCCCTGCCGGATGTGGATTCGAACAGCGACGAGCTGTACACGATCCCGGGAACGCCGCCGAACATGATCCGCGAGATCAAAGGCGACGCGTTTGCGGCGCGCAACCCGTTCGCGCTCAAGATCGACGAGAAACTGGCTCCTCCAATGTTCCAGGTTTCGGAGACGCACCGTGTCGCATCGTGGCTTGCGTCGCCGTATGCGCCGCACGTTGAAATGCCGCAGGATCTGAAAGAGCGGATCGAGAAAAACAAAAGGGAGGCGAAACTGGTATGAGCACAGTTCTGGATGTGAAGGACCTCAAACAGCATTTCAAGGTAAACCGCAAGTTTACCGTTAAAGCGGTGGACGGTATTTCTTTTACGATCGACGAGGGGGAAACGTATGGTCTTGTCGGCGAATCCGGTTCAGGAAAGAGCACCACAGGCCGTTCGGTGATCCGTCTGTATGATCCGACAAGCGGCACCATCAAATTCTGCGGCCGCGATATTTCCGGAAAGATGAGCAAGGAGGACGAAAAATTTCTGCATACGAACATGCAGATGATCTTCCAGGATCCGATGGCTTGTCTGAATCCGCGCGAAAAGGTCATGGACATCATCGCGGAAGGCCTCGATATTCATCATTTGTATTCTTCGAGCGAAGAAAGGGCGCAGAAAGTGTACGATATGCTCGAGCTTGTCGGCTTGTCCAAGGAACAGGCGAACCGCTATCCGCACCAGTTTTCGGGCGGACAGCGCCAGAGGATCGGGATCGCCAGAGCGCTTGTCATGAATCCGAAGCTGATCATCGCGGATGAGGCGATCTCGGCGCTGGATGTTTCCATTCAGGCGCAGGTTGTCAATCTGATGAAAAAGATCCAGAAGCAGACGAATACGGCATTTCTTTTCATCGCCCACGACCTGAGTATGGTCAAATACATTTCGGACCGGATCGGTGTCATGCATCTTGGCCATCTGGTCGAGACCGGGACGACCGAGGAGATCTTCAAGAAACCCATCCATCCGTACACGCGTTCCCTTTTATCGGCTATTCCGGAACCGAATCCGGTGGTCGAAAAAGAAAGGCGCTCGTTCACCTACGATTACGAGACGAGCGGGATCGATTATACAAAAGGGACGAATCACTTTGTCGAAGGGTCGCACTATGTGCTGGCGACGGATGATGAGTTCAACGAGTGGATCGATCAGAAATCATCATAAACTTCTTTCAGAAAACTGTGCAGATCTGCGTCAGGCAGGCTCTGCGCAGTTTTTTTTTTCGGCAAAGTATCCTACGAGCGTTTCCGGTCCGTTCCCTGTACAATAAGGGCAACGAAAAACCATTGAAGGAGGAACTCAAAATGGCTAAAAAAGAAAAAAACGAAACATTGAAAAAACTGAACGAATCGTTCGGACAATACGATTCCTCGACCAATATCGATATGGAATATTCCATTTCCCCGAACAGCGAGGACGACAAGCCGCAGACCGGCAAACCGGATCTGAGCCTGAAGGACGACGGCATCGGCAACAACGATTCTCCGATCCAGGATCCGGCCAAGAAACCGACGGCTGCCCAGAACTCCTTTTCCGACAAAATTGTCGAAAAAGAAAACGAAAAACCGTCGCGCCGCATGAACGAATCGTTCGGACAATACGATTCTTCGACCAATATCGATACGGAATACTCCATTTCCGCGAACAGCGAGGATGACAAGCCGCAGACCGGCAAACCGGATCTGAGCCTGAAGGATGACGGCATTGGCAACAACGATTCTCCGATCCAGGATCCGGCGGACGCTGCCACTCCGGAACAGCAGATCATTTCTGACAGCATCCTGGCACAGGAGGAAAAGATCCAGGCTGTCAGCAAAAAGGCGAAAAAAGAAGTCAAGGATATGCAGAAAGATGTCGAAAGCTACATTGACGAAGTGGAAAAAGAATACAATGAGGCAGGCGGACTGAAAGGCCTGGCTCAGGAAAAGGCGGAAGATCTTAAAAAAGCGATGAATGAGGATCCGAAAGGAACGCTGTGCGATCTGGGTAAAAAGACATTGATGGTCGTTGGCGCGTTCGCGCTTCTGAAAGCGCTGTTCCGCAAATAAGCATTTATGAAAAAGCCGCATCCAGCTGATGCGGTTTTTTATGACCGTTCTATTGCCGCGAAGCGCTCAGTGTCTGCGTTTCGGCAAGGATCCGGTGCAGGACAGCTCTTTCGTTCCTGTCCATCTGGTTTTCGAAGCTGCGTGCCCTGGCGGCCTGTTTTTCGGCTTTTCTCTGCATTTTTTCGGTCGGATCGTTCCAGGCATCGAGCGCAGCTTCAAGAAGGTCGATATACACCACGAGAATTTCGCATGCTGTTTTTCTTTCTGCGAGCGTATCGAGCGTGGAGGCGATGCCGAGCAGCGCTTCGATGGCTTCGTTTTCTCCATACTGTTTTTCGATCGTCTTTCCGGTGTGGACGATGGCGAGCTGACGGTTGCGGATCGCCTGGATGTCTACCGTGTTCTGATGAAGCATGTGGAATGCTTCGAGCATGGCTTCCTGGACCATGCGGGCAAGAAGTTTTGTTTTTTCGCGAATTCTCTCTTTCATGTGTATTCCCTTTCTTTTAACCGAACTGTCCGGTCACATAGCCTTTGGTGCGCTGATCTTTCGGCTCATGGAAGATCTGCTGCGTGTCGGCAAACTCGACGACTTCGCCGTGCATGAAAAAGGCGGTCCGGTCAGCAATGCGCATGGCCTGCTGCATGTTGTGGGTGACGACCACGATCGTATAGTCTTCCTTGAGCGATAGGATGAGCTCTTCCACTTTGGCGGTCGAGATCGGGTCGAGGGCGCTTGTAGGCTCGTCCATGAGCAGGATATCGGGTTCGATGGCGAGCGCTCTTGCGATGCAAAGGCGCTGCTGCTGTCCGCCCGAAAGCGCGAGGGCGCTTTTTTTCAGGTTCCCTTTCACTTCGTCCCAGATGGCGGCTTGTCTGAGGGAGCGTTCCACGATCTGATCGAGCACCTTTTTGTTTTTGATGCCGTGGGTGCGTGGCCCGTAGGCGATGTTGTCGTAAATGCTCATCGGAAACAGATTAGGTTTCTGAAACACCATGCCGACATGTTTGCGCAGCGTATTGACATCTTCCTTGTTGATATCGCGCTCGTCGACCAGGATGCTCCCTTCCCAGCGGCATTGTTCGACCAGATCGTTCATACGGTTGATCGTTTTCAGAAGGGTCGATTTGCCGCATCCGGAGGGTCCGATGAAGGCGGTGACTTCGTGGTCGGCAATGGTCAGGTCGATATCTTTCAGGGCCTGAAAGTCTCCGTAAAATAAATTGACATGTTCTATTTTGATCTTATCCATGATTGCTCCTTTCCTGCGTTTTGTGCGCGAGCCATGCGGCCAGCCCGTTCATGAGCAGGACCATGGCGATCAGGACGGCTGCGCTTGCATACGTTTCGTTGATATAGAGGCCTTCCTGCGACAGGGCGTACAGGTGCACGGCCATGGTGCGTGCCGAATCGTTCAGGCTGCCGGCGGCCTGGGCGAGGGTGCCGGCCGTAAAGATGAGGGCGGCGGATTCGCCGAAAATGCGTCCGGATGCCAGGATAGCGCCGGACAGGATGCCGGGAAACGCGGCGGGCAGGACGATTTTCGTGATGGTGCGCAGCTTGCCGGCTCCCAGCCCAAAGCTGCCTTCCCGATAGCTCATGGGCACCTGGCTGAGGGCTTCCTGGGTCGTTTTCATGATGGTCGGCAGGATCATGATGGCCAGGGTGAGCGAGCCGGACAGCAGCGACAATCCCATGCCGAAAAACCGGACAAAGAACAGGGATCCGAACAGACCGTACACGATGGAGGGAATGCCGGCGAGCGTGTCGACCATGAGCCCTACAAGATGGACGATGCGGCTTTTCGGATTGGCGTATTCGACCAGATAAATGGATCCGGCGATGCCGGCGGGCAGCGCGATGGCCAGCGAGAGCACGAGCATGAACAGCGTGTTGACGATGGCGGGCAGCATCGATACGTTGCTGCTCGTATATTCCCATGAAAACATGGATGGTCTTAAATACGGTATGCCTTTGAGCAGGATGTAGCCGACGATCACAAGGGCGGTGCCGATGGTGAGGACGGCGCTTGCCCGTACCAGTTTTTCAAGGAACGGGACTGGTCTGCGGTTCATGACGAGATCCTCCTTTTTACGACGGCCATGATGGCATTCATGATCAGGATCATGGCAAACAGGACGACGGCGGTGGCGATGAGGGCCTGACGGTGCAGATCGGTGGCGTATCCCATTTCCATGGCGATGTTGCTGGTCAGGGTGCGTGCGCCGTCAAATGGCGTGCCGGGTATGACGGCCTGGTTGCCGGCGACCATCATGACGGCCATTGTTTCGCCGACGGCTCTTCCGAGCCCGAGCACGATGGCGCAGAAGATACCGCTTTTCGCGGCGGGCACGACGGTGAAGAAGATGGCGCGCTCTTTTGTGGCGCCTAGAGCTAAGGCTCCTTCATAGCATGCTGGCGGCACAGTGCGCAGGGCGCTTTCGCTGATGGTGATGATGGTTGGCAGGATCATGATGCCGAGCAGGATCGATGCGCAGAAGACGCTCATGCCGTTTGTGCCGGTCCATGTTCTTATGAGGGGCACGAGCACGACGAGCCCGAAAAATCCGTATACGACCGAAGGGATGCCGGCCATCAGGTCGATGATGGTTTTCATGACGGGCTGGGCGTGGTCCGGACAGTAGTATACGAGATAGATGGCGCAAAGCAGTCCGATCGGCACGCTGACGAGCAGGGCGCCGGCTGTGACGGCGATGGTGCCTGCGATCATCGGGAAGATGCCGTACAGGCCTGCGGAGGGCATCCAGGTGGTGCCGAGCAGGAAGTGGATCCAGCCGATCTCATGGATGGCGGGAATGCCGTTGGCGAAGATGAATGCGCAGATCATGAGTACGGCGGCGACGGAGAGCAGCGCGGCCATGCCGAAGATGGCTTTGGCTCCCTTTTCTTTCAGGTTGTTCATCGGATGGCCTCGATGTCGTTCCAGTGCAGGGTGCTGTCGGTAAAGATGGCTTTGACCTGCTTTGCGGACAAGGACCGGACGGGGTTGCCGGGGTTGACGATGACGACGATACCGTCTTTGGCGATCTGTACGGCCTGAAGTCCCTGATCGAGCTCGGATCGTTCGAGCTGCCGGGAGGCCATGCCGATGTCGGCTGTGCCGTCGATCGCGTCGCGCATGCCGCTCGATGAGTCGGACTGCTGGACGATGACGGTCGTTTCAGGGCTGAGTGTTTCATACTGTTCTTTCAGCTTTTCCATGACGGGGGCGACGGAGCTCGAACCGCTGACCATGATTTCTGCTTTGATATGGGCTGGTTCATAGGGCTGGCTGTTTCCTGTCGGGATATATCCCCGATCGGCTATGACGCGTTCTCCCTGCGGGCTGAGGATAAAGCGGATGAAATCCTGCCCTGCCGGGCTCAGATCTTTTGTGATGGCGAGCTGAAATGGTCTGGCCATGGAATATGTGCCGTTTTCGATCGTTTCCTGGCTGGCTTCTACGTTGTCGATGGCGACGGGCCTGACCTGATCGTTCATGGCGCCCAGGGATGTGAATCCGATGGCGTGGGGGTCGCTGGCTGCTGTCATCATCATGACGGAGGTGGCGTTGGTGACGGCGATGTGCGGATCGGTCTGGTCGATGCCGTTTTCGTCTTTAAGGTCGAACAGGTCGGCGAAAGCCTGTCTTGTTCCTGACCCGTCTTCGCGGGTGAGGGCGTGGATCGTTCCGGACGGATCGAACTTGTTCTTTTCCTGTGCGTGTACGTTTTGTACTGCAAAAATTCCCAATCCTAAAACAAAAAGCAATAGGAGCATTTTGTTCTGGTGTGTTTTCATAGGTTTCCTTTCAACATTCTTTTATCCTTTTCCCGTTTCCATTGTAGCAACTGACGGGTTAAGTCCCTGCGTTCTTTGTGTTAAGTCCTAGTTAACGTTTGATGGGTGGGATGGCGTGGATGGAAACGATCGTTTTGAACCGGCAATGGATGTCAGAAAAAAAGGCAGGATCTGAACCCTTATCAGATCGTGCCTTGTTGTATGGAATGATCGTTTATCCAATTTTATATATTAATAGCATTTTTTGCATGGTCCGAAGCCTGATGCCTGTGCCTGAGAGAGCGGGACCTGAGACGGATTTTTCATTCCGGAACAGTTCGGATCGGAATGGTATTTGTGTCCTGTCCGGGGTATCCATACTTGCCTTTCCGCAGCTTCTGCCTGCTGGGCCTGCATGGCGGCTTCCTGGGCGAGCCGGGCTTCTTCTGCGATCCTTGCCTCTTCGGCCAGGCGTGCTTCTTCTGCCAGTCTTTCCTGTTCAAGTCGTGCCCTTTCTGCTTCTTCGGCTTCTTTTTTCAGGTCCCGGATATCGCTTGTCTGTTTATTGATTTTAAAATCCGGTTCTTCATTGTACACATATGCTTTAAACGACAGCTCATCATCCTCTATTGAGCGTGCCTGCAGGATGATCCCGCTGCATAAGGCGGCTTCTTCTTCATAGATCAGATCTGCTCGTACGAGAACATGATTGTTCGTATCATCGAGGTACTGTTTGATCTGCGATTCCCAGTAGGATATTCCGTTTTGAAAGGAATGGGTTACGGCAATGGTAAGCTGATTGTTTGATGCCGGATCCGTTTTGCAAGGAAGGATCTTGTTTTTAACAAAGAATTCGCCGCCTTCTATATTTTCGGAAGCAATTTCCTTATATCCCGCAGGAGTGAACGAATGATCGATCTGCGCGCTTTCTTCAAAATTCTTCTGATCGATCGTTACGACGGCAGATTGGATCCGTTCCCCTTCTCCTTTTATGGTTAAGGAACGGACCGGCAGGTCCTGATCGAGAGAAGATTTCATCAGATCGACATACTGGGTCTTCTGATCGTAGTCCGGGATCTCGGTCTCTTCTTTTTGCTCAAGACTTTTCAAAACTTGTTCGTGCCAGTCTTTTTCGGGTGTCTGTTCTTCTACCTGTTGTTCTTCATAAGTACGATTTTCTGAAGGTTCCGGATCAGAAAAGATGCCTAGCACACTGGCTCCGATCACTAGGGCCAGACCGATTTTCAATGGTTTTTTCATATCTCATTCCTCTTTCCCTGTTAAAACAATAATACACCGATCGTTTCACGTGTTCTAGAAACTGGGCAAAGATGCCTGATAACGGGAGTTTTGTTCCTTAGCAAAAAAGAAAAACGCCATATTTCTAATTCTGCTTAAAACAAAAAGAACCACCCGGTATGGATGGTGCTCTTTGCGCAGACAGGTTCACGTAGAATTTCCTGTTGCTCTTCTTTTTAAGATTATAATTTGATGTGTCACATTGCACAATAAAGAACAAATCTATTTGCCATATAAGTGGACATAAAATATTTCTCTACACTATAAAACACTTAAAATCGTTCCAATCTTAGGCATCGCAGCACAGGATTCAATTCTCGCAATAGACGATTGCGGCATTCCGCAGCGATGAGCTAACTCTCTTTGCGAAAGTCCTAAGGCTTGCCTTTGTTCGATCATTGCCAAGATAATTGCCGCCATTTCCTCGGCTTCTTCCATATCTTTTCCTGTTTCAGGATCTACTTTTTTTACATGGTCTTTGTAATCATTCCAAGTTCTCATATTTTACCTCCATCCTTTCTGCTTATAGCTTATATATTGTTGACAAACGTCATTCCTCTTCTGCTTCTTCCAGAGCTTCCAGATACTCTTCTTCAGTATCATAATCGTCGGGGTCCAGATCAGTTTCATACCATTCGTCTATATAGTTTTCACGCCAGTCATAGATCTTTTTCTGTGTACACAACGTGCTTTTTTCCTGCTGTTCTTTCTGTTTGCGAGCTTCCTCATTCTTTTTTGCCATTAGAAACCCGAACAAAAAATCGTCCATGTTGCTCATGCTCTTTTCCTTTCATTTCAGAGATTTACCATTCTTCCGAATTCAATTCTTCCTCTCTTGCCAGAAGATAATCTTCTTCAGTTTCAT
This sequence comes from Erysipelotrichaceae bacterium OPF54, assembly GCA_022834735.1. Lineage (GTDB taxonomy): Bacteria > Bacillota_I > Bacilli_A > Erysipelotrichales > Erysipelotrichaceae > Dubosiella. The sequence goes on along the minus strand of BQKD01000001.1, from coordinate 1,313,926 downwards.
ATTGTTCAGGATCTGTTTCTGATTCAAAGTTCCATTTGTATTTTTCCCTCCAACGGTAACGGGCTTTTCTTACTACTCGTGCATAGTCTTCTTCGGTTTCATAATCTTGCGGATCGATACCGTATTCATTTGTTTCGTCGTATTGTTCCTGCCATTGATCTTTGATTTTCTTTTTCTCGTCTTCTTCGATCATTGCGGCGAGAAGGATCCTGCGCATCATTCGTTTCTCCATGTTTTTTCCCTTTATATAAATAACTATTTTTAAACCTGAATAGTTGACATTTTAAATATTTATCCTTTACCGATTTTTCTAGACCATCCATTTCATAAATTTCTTTAGTGTTATAAGTTCAAATATGCTGATATTTTTTTATTTTCCTTATTAAAACAATCTTAATTGCTCCCCTTCACCATCTGTTTCCCTGATCCTTTCTATCAATTCATCCGCAATACGGGAATCCAGGATCCGGATCATCTGTCCTTCCTGTCTATTTTCAGACAGATCGATATTTCCGTACCAGACAATTTTTTGATCTATGACAGAAAAGTTCATATCCAGATCGTGTCTTTGTATGTTCTTTAAACGGTTGAAATCTTTTTTAATAATTTTTTCCTTTGAAAAAATAGTAATAGTTATGCTGTAGAGCGTCGTCCTGCTATCCTCGCTTATTTATAAAGACAAGCAGAATAAATTCATCATCGATCATTTCACGATGAATTTATTCTGCTTTTTTTCGTCACATTATTTTCATTTTATGAGATGATTGACATGGAAAGGTGTTAGGCGCAAAAAAAGAGAGAGCCCTAATTGTTTTGCGAACAAACTCTCTCCCGTCCTAACGAACAATTTTATGATAATCAATTTTTCGGCTTTCGACAACCCTTTTTCGCATGATTTATCCTGCCCGTCCTGCGGGGCGCGCGGCCAGATGCTCGATTACTCATCCTACTCCCGTTTCTGCCTCTCTCCTTCCAATCCGACAAAACGCTTACGGGTTCGTGTCGTTTTTTGTCCTTCCTGCGGCTCCTATCATACCATACTCCCTTATGATGCCCGTCCGTTTTCTTCGTTTTCCTATCCTTTTATTTTTGAAGTGCTCTTTCAGTACTGCTGCGGACCTTGTGCCGGCAACAAGTCGAGAACGGCTGCGCTTTTTGATATTTCCAGAACGACCCTGCGCCGATGGATCGACCGCTATTCCTCTCTGCTTTTCCTCTCCTGTATCATGATCCGCGATCTTGACCGTAGCCCGTATGATCTTCTTGCTCATATCCGTTCTTCTATGCATGCCTTTCTGAAGAGTTTTCTTCGTTTTCATGAATGCGCCTATTTTTCGCCTCACACTATTTTATCTGCACCCTTTGTCTATGGTCTTTTTTCTCCTTCCTGAATCATTTGTCCGTCGCTTTCCTCTTTTTAGCCCGGTACAGTAATCTCAAAGGAGGATTCTGCTTTATGGATCAAACCGACAAGGAAAAAATCGCTTTATGGAAATTCGGGATCATCGCTCCTGTCATTTCCGGCACTCATCCTTTTTCGACAAACCGTCAGTTTTACCGTCATCTTGCCGAAAAAGAATTCGAAAACCCGGTCTCCGGTGTCAAAAAATCATTTTCATGGCAGACTTTCGCTCACTGGGCCTATGAATACCGTTCCGGCGGATTCGATGGACTGATTTCCCGTCCCAGGAGCGACAAGGGGACTTCCCGAACTCTGAGTCCCGAGGCGCAGGAACGCATCATCGCTCTGCGCCGGCAGTATCCGCGCATCATCAATACGGTCCTGCGTGCGCGGCTCATCGAAGAAGGGTTTATCCCGGCCCGCGTTTCCCAGTCCACGATCGATCGTTTCGTGCGTTCTCTGCCTCAGAGCCGTCTCGAACCGATCCATCAGGGAAAAGAGCGCAGAGCGTTCGAGAAAGAATTTGCCAACCAGGTCTGGCAGGCCGATACATCCTATCTATACAGGCTGGCCGGACACAGGCTGTATCTGGTTTCTATCCTGGATGACGCATCCCGGATGATCGTGGGCTGGGGAATCTTTGAAGCCGATACGGCCGTCAACTTTCAGAAGATCCTGAAGAACGCGGTCATGACTTACGGGATCCCGTCTGTACTGTATGTAGACAATGGTTCGCCTTATGACAACCACCAGCTGAATATGATCTGTGCAAGACTGGGGGTCGCCCTGGTGCATGCGCCGGTGCGGGACGGAAGCGCGAAAGGAAAACAGGAGCGCGCATTCCGAACGTTCAAGGACCACTGGCTGCGCTGTTCGGACTGGAATGCCTATCAGACGATCGAAGAGGTCCGGGAATCTTTCGGGGACTATCTTCAGAAATACATCAACTGCCAACACGCTTCGCTGAAAGATATGACGCCGCGCCAGCGCTATCTGAAGGATGCACAGCGGTTCCGCTTCCTTCCTGACGAAGCGGTGGAACAGTATTTCCTGCATACGTACGAAAGAAAGGTGAGGACCGATTCGACACTCGTGATCGACGGGATCAGCTACGAGGTGCCGGCCGAATACATGCGCGAGACAGTAAAGGTGAAGATGGATCCCGAAGACAGGAGAAAGGCCTGGCTGCTAGGGATGGACGGAAAGCTGATCCCGATCCGGACGGTCGACAAGGTGGAGAACAGCCGGATCAGAAGAAGGCAGCACATGCGCTTCAGAGAGGAGGAGTAATATGGAAGCCAAAGTATTTTACGGACTGAAGCAGATGCCGTTCGAGAAAGAAACGAAATATCACAAATTATACCGGAGCGAAGATACGGCGAACCTGAAAGGACGGCTGGACTACCTGAAAAAAGCGAAAGGGATCGGATTGTTCACAGGAAGTCCGGGAACAGGAAAAACATCGGCCATCCGCGAATTTGCCGGCAGTCTGAACCCGTCGCTGTACAAAGTGGTCTACATCCAGATGTCTACGGTATCGGTCATCGACTTTTACCGGCAGCTGGCCTGCGGGCTGGGGCTGGAGCCCAAATTCAGAAAGAGCGACCTGTTCCGGCAGGTACAGGAAGCCATCGAATACATGGCAAAAGAAAAGAAGTGCACGCCGGTCATCGTGATCGACGAAGCGCAGTATCTGAGCACGAGCGTCTTCAACGATCTGACCATGCTCCTCAATTTCGAGATGGACTCGAAGAACTACTGTATCCTGATCCTGAGCGGGCAGACGAGCCTGAACACGATCCTGAAAAAGCAGGTGCATGACGCCCTGCGCCAGAGGATCGTGATCAATTATTTCATGGAAGGTCTGAAAGGAGAAGAGGCACAGGAATATGTGGATTTCTGCATGAAAGAATGCGGAAGCAGAGAAAAGGTGTTCGAAGAAGACGCGGTGCGTGCCGCATATAATATCGCAGGCGGATCAATCCGGAAACTGAACAATCTGTTGTCGAAATGCCTGATCGAAGGAGCGAACGAAGAAAAGCGGATCATCGACGCAGAGATCGTGATGAAAGCACATAACGAAGTAGAACTGGGGTGAGAACATATGAAAGAAGATGAACGGATGTTGATCAACTGGCCGACGACGAGAAAAGTGATGATCGAACAGCTGAAAAGAGCGATGAAGATGTACGGAGCCTATAAACTGAGCAATGAAGAGCTGATGTATTTTGTAGAAAACTATATGAATAATTTTGGCCATTTATTCTTCAAGAATGATTTCGAGATCCATCCGTCGATCAGAAAAGCGCTGGGAAAGAGGAACAGCTGGATCCTGGCATGTATAGTGGAAAGAGTATACCAGAAAGAATTCGAGAACATAGGAAATTATTGATTAAAAGCCGTTTTTGACAAGACGGCTTTTTTTGAACAGAAAGAAATAAAATAAAATGCTTCTGAAGCCAAAATAAAGCGAGGCCGGACAAAATAAAGTGCGTTTCTCTTCCAGATGTGTATAAAAATATTTGACGTTTCCGACTAACAGAATTTGACGCGCTACATTATGCCACGCTCGTTCAGTTCTTCCAAAAGCATCCAAAAACTGTCTGGCGGTAAACCAGATGTACAAAGAACAACATCGCTTCTTGCTTTTTCAAGATCTTTTCTCAGCATTTCGACATATCCTTCATGATCATAAACCGATCGGCCATCATGGATCGATTCATCTATGCCTGAAGAAACGATATATCCGATCTTTTTATAGGCCCGGATCCTTTCGTGATACATTTTTCGAAAATACCCTACATAATGATCCACGTAATCATAAATGATCACTTTTTCTTTATTGGGATGATCCCGGTTGAGCCGGCCGGCATACTGTTCGACATTAATGTCGCTTTTGAATGGTGTTGTCAAAAACAAAGTATCGAGCCTCGGATAGTTGAAACCTTCTCCAATATACTTATCGACAGCGATGAGGATGAGCGATTCGTCTTCCAGCACCGTTTTTAATCCGCTGCGGATCGTCTCTCTTTCCTGTGCCGAGCTGCCGCCCTGCAGCAGAAAGACATGGTCCGCTTCCCCTTCTAAACAGCGATACAAATACTGCGCATGGCTGCGGAACCGCGACAAGACGAGCGGTGTCCGTTTTTCTTTCAGACACTTTTTTATGTCCTGAATGATCAAATCGTTTCTTCTTTGATTTTGAATGGTTTGCCGATAGGCTTCCTGAATGGTCTGCTGTTCCTCGTTCCAAACAAAAAAGGATGTATATCTGGGAACGACCACATGCAGGATCCCTTGCTGGATGGCACGCTCTTTCGCACTGAACCGGTAGCGTACCGGACCAAAATACATAAAGATCTTCGGATCCTGGCCGTCTTTTCTTTTGGGCGTTGCGCTGAATCCGTAACGGCAGCAGGCCGGGATCTTCTGGATGACCTGTTCATACGTTTTAGAAGGAATATGATGACATTCATCCATAATGACCATGCCGTATTCATCAAGGAACGGCAGTTTTTCTTCTTTGTTCAATACAGAAGAAATAATGGCCACATCGACTTTCCGGGAACAAGTATCTTTTCCGCCATACAGGACGCCAATATGACTTTTTCGCGTTTTCTTCCTTCCAGAAGGTGTCGTGTACTGCGGCAAAGCATCTTCCCATACAAGAAATTGTTCTAGTGCATCCACCCAGCCCTGCAGAATTTCACGTGTATGGACAAGGATGAGCGTGCTCATCTTTTTCTTTGCGATCATGGCTGCTCCGACAACCGTTTTCCCGAACGCTGTCGACGCGCTGAGGATCCCCATCGGCCTGGCGCATAATATATCTAACGCTTCCTGCTGATTTTTATATAAAGTTCCCTGGAAACAAACGGCTAGCGGATGACCGTGCTTTGTCTCGTCTTCTATTTCATAGCGAATTTGGGCCTGATCCAGTTTTTCGATCAGGTTTTCTTCCAGTCCGCGCGGTATGGCAATATACTGCTCATAATTATCGTAGCACGCAATGATACGGGAAAGATTTTTTGTAGAACGGCCCATGGCCTGGGTCTTAAAAAACTCTTTATTCGCAAAAGAGGCCAGGCGGCGGATCTGGTTTGCCATTCCTGGCTTTATATGGGTTGTTTCCACATAAAGTCTTTCGGCCCGGACCAGATGGAGCAGTTTGTCTACATCAGATGCATTAAATTCGATCGTTCGCTTTTTCCATGGCTTATCATCCTCGCTCTCTTTGATATCCGAGAAAAGACCGAGCACATCTTCCTGATCCCATTCTTTGATCCATTGATCGATCTCCTCTTCGTTCAGTTTCCGGGTGGATTTCAGGACACGCCACTGATTGGGATATGGCTGCCACCGTACATCCACGAACGCGCTGTTTCCTTTTTTGAGCGCCTGTCCCTGAAGAGGCAAAGCGATCAGGTTGCCGATCTTTCCTTTTTCGAGCCAGTCCTGTGCCGGCAGCATACGGTCATAAGAAGAAAAGGATGGCAGATCGATCGATTCGGAACCTTTTGTCAATAATAACGTGCCGAATTTTCTGGCTTTGAAAGCTGGGACGGGAGTGGCGAAGAAGATCCATACATGGGCGCCGTTTCCGGATCGTGAGCGTTCGACAAGACATGGAACATCGAACAGCTGGCACATTTTCCGCAATGCATCCACTTCTTCTTTCCAGCCATTTCCAAGTTCCTGATGATCGTCAAAATCAAAAACCAGAAAATAGCACCTGCCGTCTGCGTATAGCGGATAAACACCGATCACATCCGAGCAGTCTTCTTTTTCGCCAAGCAGATGGGCTTTGATGGCATTCTCGCCTAACTGGATATAGTGTTTATTGCTGCAGTCCTGGCAGCGGATGTTTCTTCCCCATTTTCTTGGACAGAGCCCTTCTTTCCAGAAATTGGCGCATTGAGGATAGTATACGAATTTTCCGGTTTTCGGATTTGGTTTTCCTGATCTTTTGGCATATACGTCCGCTCTTCCACGAAAATACGAATAGAAAAAGCGTACATGGAGTTCTGTGATCGATTCCTCATGGATAAAGAAAGGCAGATTGTCAATTTCGATATGATTTTTTTCAAGCAAAGAGCGCAGGTAGGCATTTTCCTGTTCTAACTGCTCGATTTTTTCTTCCATGCTTAGTCCATCATATATTGTGTTCATTGTTCTACCGTTCTTTCTTTGCTGCACCAACTGACAGATTATAAATGACAAGAAAACGTTCTTATTATGGGATTGAGATTTGTTCAATCGATTGAAAGGAATGGATCGGAACGAACGACCCTCTAATGATCCAAGCACTTTATTTCTCAATTTTCCGTTTTGGGATTTTCCAGGCAGAATTCCTTTCTATCAATAAGGTAATTCTTCGTTCAGATTCTTTACTTCGGAATACTTTCCTTCAAATACACAATACTCATCAAATAAAATCTTAAAAATATACTCTTTTTTATTCTTATCGATCCATTCGATCATATCAGAATTAAATTGAACTCTATCTTCTGAAAGTCCATTTCCATAAAATACTCTTTTAAAGCGTTTATTTCCTATATTTACAATATATGTGATTTCTAAATTTTTATTCTCTGGTTCAATCAAATAACTATTTCTATAGACAGCATTAACACCGGTATTATAAAGATCTACTTTCGAAATATATACAGACTGCTTATAGAATATGCTGGAATCATTTTCTTTGAGACCAATCAGGTTCCTATATTTCTCGTAGATGCCTTCCTTTTTTAATAAATAACATAAATAGTTATATTCAGCATTTGATCGACACCAAATGTTCGATAAATTTTCCAAATTACAATTTGACGGAATAACAATTTCTGCAGGGCGATAAGGAGTCAGTTTCTCCCCCTTATACCCTCCATCAGAATATATTTTCCGAAAATCAAATTTCTCTAATTCATTTAGTTCATTGGTTAATCGATGTTCCTTATTCGCTAAAGATACTTCAGAAAATAATACGTCTTCCCGTTCAAACATTTTATCGGCTTTAAAAGCAAAAAATATCGGTATGGGTACATGAGCATTTGACCACCGCTGATTCCTGGGGATAAATCCTTCATTTCTATATTGCGTTGGAGTTTTAGGACGAAAATAAAACCGTACATAATCCAATACTTCAACTGAAGTATGTTCTATAACATCTTTGCTGGCATTTTCATTCGCTAATTCTCCAACACTATTTCTGGAAAATATTTTGCATTCTTTCAAGATACCTATCGCGTTCGTCAAATCTGTATAATGATAAATATACTTAGGCCACCAGTTTACAGCAGAAACGCCAGACGCTTTTTTCAGAATTGATTGAATTTGATCGAGTTTTGGCATAATTTCTCTTTCTGGGTTGATTTACGAAGCTGGATCGCATTTACCAGTTCCCCATTCATTCCATTGGCAATTTGACAAGGTAAAACATATGGTAAAGATGAAGTGATTTCATATATTTTATTATTCTGATATATCTTGTCATCTTCTCTAATAAAACTTGAACTCCTAAAATTTGACCAAAAATCTTTTATTTCTTCTTCTTCAATATCGTAAGTATCAATATTTAATCTTTTTGCCGTTTCTTCAATATCTTTTTTAAATTCGTAAAAGCTCAGATCTTCTGGAACGCTCGAAAGCCACGACTTCATTTCTTCAATGTCCATATATTCTTTTTTCTGATCAAATTGATCTTCATATACAAAAATATCAATAGGTAGATTTTTTAAATACCGATCCATAACCGGCTTTACATCTTTCCAGTCCAAGCCTCCATTTCCGCAGCCCAACTTAGGAAATGCAATAGATGTAATACCCCGATCAATGTATGTATCTACAAATTTTTGCAGCCCTTTTTCGATATATTCCATTTTTGACTTATTTCTCCAATGGTTTTTTGTAGGAAAGTTTAATATCCATTTATTCGGTGTTTTATATATCCATAATTTTCCAATTTGCAACATCTTTTGTTCACAATAAAACTGATATTGTTTAAACATATCTGGATAAAGCTTTTTAAACTGCAAAGCCATACCTTTTCCCATGACTCCGTCTAAATTCACTGTATTAACCAGTACCTGAGCAGGTGATGAGAACAGATCCCCTTTCATGTATTTGATCATAGCTATCCTCCATTTTCTTTAAGAAAATATAATCTATTATTTTTTATCGTACCACAGCATTTTGAATTTTCAACAAGCAAAACTGTTTATCCATACGTTATCCATAAGCTGGATTTCATAGATAAATTTCCTAAATTTCCTATATTTAGTTACCTTTCCAAGCTGTCAGTTCTTCCCATACAGCAAAAGACGCTTCTCTATGTTATTTCTACAGAGAAACGTCCTTATTGTTTTTATTCCTGGATCAAATACTTACAAATTATTTATTCTAGACCTTATTTCATGATTTCCTTCATCGACTCTTCATTCAGTACAGTGCAATTGTCACGTTTGCGCAATGCTTCACTCGTCAAACGTTCCATGACAGAAGGAACGGCTCCAGAACGGCTTTTCAACACCATTTTATTCCGTACTGCCGGCTCTTCCATCTGAGGAAATCCGGGCATCATTACCGTGCTGATGATCCCGATGATCTGCGGCTTCTTGCCGATCTCGATCTTGCCCGAATCCACATAGTTTTTCGAGACTTTCGGAATACGGTCCGCGATCAGATTCAACAGCTCTTTTCCTTTCGCTTTCTCCGGATCCAGTTCTTCTCCCAATGTAATGCCCAGCAGCATGATGCTCAGCAGTTTAACAGAAGGTTCATTGTCGTCCAATGAGCTTGGCACCATCAGATTGTACAGATTCGCAAAAACTTTCTCCATCAATTGTCCGCTGTCTTTTTTCTCCATCCTTCTCACGCTCCCATCTCAAATGGTACATATACTGCATCATGATCGCTGCAGCTTGACGGATAGTTGATCCCCGTCCCCACACCAGTAACACCAGGACCACCTCCAAAAATATGATCCCATTGATTGGAAAATCCAATAAAACCGTCAAAATACTGTTCGATTCCGGCCCGCTCAGGATCTTCTGCCATTTTCAGATTAAAATCTCCTGTCGCCAAAACATCTGCGAACGCATCCGAAGCTGCAGCAGTCTCCGCATCCTGCCCATACGCCTCTATACATTCCCATAATGAATTGCCAAAAGGAGAATGGACCGTATATAGACGCAAATTCATCCCCTTCATTTCAAAATCAATAAATACCGGATAACGAAGCGGGCCCGAACATGGACCTTCATAGTTGACCCACAGCCTTTCCAGGCACAATCCTTCCGGATCCGAATTCAGAGCTTCCAGATTCAATCCGACAATATAGCATCGTCCTCCGTTCTTTCCTTCCGTTACTTGAAAACAGAAAAAATTATTCTCTGTCAGATAATCCAGCAAGACGCCATCTTCCGATGTTTCCTGCAGACAGATAAGATCAACCGTTTGGCCGGTATTTCCAATGTCGGCGAAAATCTCTTCCAGCTCTTTCATCCGGTTTTCATTTTTATCCCCGCACACATTCCATGTAAGGATTCCTATTGTTTCACTCATTTTTCTTTCCTCCTTCTTTGATCAAGGTAGAAATTTTGCCTCCTACTTTCTATTTCAATTCCTGTTCTTGATGTATTCGTTATACCAGATTTTCTGTATTTAATCTACCTTTATCTGGATAAATAAGCCGTATAATACAGATTATTTTGTTTAAAAAAAGAAAACCATCCAATTTTAAGAGGATACTTGCATCAAAAAAGTACGGGCACCGAAGGTGATACCCGTATAATTTGATTCAGTTATTAAGTTTTCTTTGTCAACTTTTTTCATCGTAAGTCTAATGGTTACCTTATGGCAGATCTGATCGTGAAAAATATCAACAATTATTATTTTATATTTATTAAAAGTTTCCCAATTTGCCGTACTATAGAAATTACTGTTCAGAGGGCAAAAACAGCTCTTTTTGCCTGGTCTATCAGACGAAACACATCTAAACCTCGGTTTTATTCCCTGATTTTACTGGCCTTAGCTACATTTTCTGCTTGCAAACTTTGTAAAATAGGTAGTTGAATCTCTTTATATATAGTACTTATAATGTTAATATGTACTATATTAAGAGGTGATTTTTTATGGCTGTTCCTGCTCATATCCGCAATGTCCCCAGGCCTGTCAACACGGTCGTGGTCGATAACGGCAAAGAAGGACCGAATCGTTTTTCTGTCCGCGAAAGATCCGGAACAAAGTACATTCAGCATGGCAACCCTCAGCCTAGAAACGGCAAGGTCATCGGTCATATCTTTGAAGGAAAATACGTTCCTCTCCATACCGAAACGGCTTCTGAAGGTCCGGACATGCTGTCCTATGGTGCGGCTGCTTTTGCTCATTCTGTTTCTTCCGATATTCTCTCGGACCTGTTGGATATCTATCCGATCAAGGATGCGTGTACGATCATGGCCATTGCCATGCTTCGCGTTATACGCCCGTCCATCACGGCTGAGCGCATAGCCATGCATTACCGCCGGACATTTGTCAGCCGGTATTACCCAGGCCTGGCATTGTCTGCCAATACGATCTGTACGTTTCAGCAGAAGATCGGTCAGGATGGAAAGCGGCGCAGGGACTTTTATCAGAAACGTGCTTCCTCTGTTATGGAAGATCATCATATTGCCGTCGACGGCACTCTGAAGCAGGACAACAGTAACGTAAACGATCTGTCTGCCTTTTCCTACAAGGCGCGGACAAAAGGATGCCGGGAAGTTTCGATCCTGTATGCTTATGATATCGAAGCGATGGAACCTGTCTGTGCCGAAGTGTTTCCGGGAAACAGTATCGATGCCAGTTCCTATGCAGCCTTTATCCGTGACAACGATATCCGAAAAGGGATCATCGTTTCCGACAAAGGATTTCCGCCAAGCCAGATCAAAAAAGAACTGGAAGAACGCCCCGATCTGCACTTTCTTACGCCGATCCGAAGAAACGATGTGCGTATTGCCAACAACGATATGCTTTCTTTTGAAGGTGTGCTTTCCGGAGTGGATGATCATGTCGTATATAAAAAACGTCGGATCCAGGGAGGACGATATCTATATGCCTGCCGATCGGCCAGAAAAGCGGCAATCGAAGAAGCGGCTTATCTGGCGCGCAGGAAAAAACAGAAAGACTTCCAGCCCGAAAATTATGAAAAGAAACGAAAAACATTCGGAGTGATCGTGTTCGAATCCGATCAGGATCTCGATCCTCGGATAGCCTATCTGTGCTATGAAGAGCGCTGGTTGCTCGAACTCGTATTCAAGAGATACAAGAACGATGAATGCCTGGATAAAACCGAAGTGCAGGGAGACTTTTCGCTGCTCGGATTGGAATTCATCAACTTCATATCAACCGTGCTGACATGCCGGATGCTGAAAAAGGCAAGAGAAGCCGGACTGCTCGAAAAAGTATCATATGGCGAGCTGCTGGAAGATCTGTCGAGCGCATGGCGGATGGTGGATGCACCGGAAGATCCTGCAACCGATGACAAGCACTGGGTACACACATTAAACTATGTATTCGAAGAACTGGAAGCGCTAGGCTTGTCCCGAGCCGTGCCAAAGACGAAACCAAGAAAACGAGGCAGGCCGAGAAAGGATCCGAAGGAAAGCAAGCCTAAACGTCCACGAGGTCGTCCTAGAAAAAGCAACCAATCTGCCGACCTTCTATAGTACGGCAGATTGGGAACCTTTTAATTTATTTAAAAGTAAAGTGATATTTCAGCATAGTAAATTGAAAGATTATTATTCTAATTCAATTTATTTTTCAAGAGTTATTAAAAGTTGATCAAGTTTTTCATACAAATAATCAGATGGCATTTCATTATTCATCTTTATTAAATCATTGTTATTTATACTAATAATTAATTTTCCGTTTTCGCGAAGTACTCCTCGAATTGCTTTATCTGCATTTTTGTCATGTCCTTTGCAAGAAATTAAAATTGCCACACCTCTTAAAGCTTTTGTGTATAGATACTTCTCAGTAGTATAAATTTCTTTTTGAGTAATCTTCTCTTTATAATTTTTAAATTCAAAAACGATATATTTCGAATAGAAATATTGCTGAATCATTTTCCAAAAAGCACTTACTTCATTATCTTTAATTCTACAAATTAAATCCAATCGATACAATCCATCATTTGAATTTTTTTGAGCATGCCATAAGCCTAGTTCATTATTGAATAAGTATTCCAATATTTCTTGGCACAAATTTTCATATTCTGAGTGATTATCCTTATCCCATTTCGTAATTTTATCTAAAAATTGTTTTCCACTATTTGTTTCATTTGTTTCGATTTCAAAAGTATTATAATTCATAGTTGAAAAAAAAGTATTAAAAAACTGCGTATCCGATTTTCGTAACTCGGTATCTGTAACAGAATAATCCAATAACATAAGTAATTTGATTTTTAAATTCTCGAATTTTTGAGTCAAGACAAGTAAATCAATAATATCTACGATTATTAATTTAAAGTCTTTTTCGATTTCTTCTCGATCGCTATCTTCTATTTGATTTCCTATAACCAAAATAACTTTTTTATATTTTTCGGCACCAAATTTTATTTTAAGATTAGATGCTACTTTTCTTAAATATGAGATATTATAATATTTTCCTCTCGAAATCTTTAATTCCGCTCCATATTTATCACCATTCTTGATAATCACTAAATCAAATTGATGGTTTTGCAATTTTCCCGTATGTTCTACCTCAAGTCCATTTTTACGAAAAATTTCTACCACTATTTTTTCAAATTCTACGCCTCTATGTACAGGATTCATTTTTTCCATATTTAAAATTCCTACTTTCTAACTATACTTTTTCATAATTCTTAATACTAAATTCAATATTCATTCAAGATATTCTTTGTAAGTAAAAATATTTTTTTCTCCAACTAAATCTATTAAAAACGATTGAAATTCAGGATTAATTGGTACTGTCACAAAGAAAAAAAGTCTTTTCTTTGCTCTTGAACAACATACATAAAATAAATTGCGATTTCGCTCAAAAGCAGCTAGTTTTTTATTAGAAATAGACATGCTTTTCGTTATCATCGGGGCATAAATTTCAAATTGATATTGATTCCATCCTTTGCTGATTACAAAAAGAACATTATCATATTCTTCTCCTTTAGAACCATGCTCCGTAGAAAATATTCCTTCTGGGTATAAAAAATTTATCGCCGATACAAATTGTTGATAATCTAAATCTAAAAAAGATTTAATCGTGGTATCGTTAGAATATAATATACTGGGTTCATTATAATAGATTCGATACCATTTTTTTATCTGAGGAGGTATCGGAATCAATTCTGTTTTCGCTATAATTTCTACAACATCGATTGCTGTTTTTGACCGTGCCTCTTCTAATTGCTTTTGCAAAGACTTCCACTTGCTTTTTTCAGATTTTTTTGTAATTGGATACTTTTGTATACCTAAAGTTTCAAATAAAAGATGCATATTCGATGTATTTAACGCCTGATAAATCGGTTCAACAGTATTCATAAAGAATAAAAGGAATGGATCTTCTTTATTCCTTAATCCATTATTTAAAATACTCAAAAGCTTTTCATATCCTTGTTGTGCAGCCAAAATCTTATGTGTAATCATTAACACTTTTAATTTTTCTGGTGCTATTTGCTGACTAATTTTTTTAATCACTTCATCAAGACGTAAACGTAATTCCTCTATAGGTAAATCATCTTTAAAATTACGGTCTCTTCTACGAATTCCTTGATAATCCTCACATATAATTGCATAAACCTCACCTTGAAAATCATTTATTGCTGATGTTTGCGGTAAATCAGGCCTCAACATATTTAAAAGATCGACAATTCTTGGTGCAGATCTAAAATTTGATCCTTTTCTAATTACTTTTAGATTATCATCCTCTATTAATCCACATGCATTATTAGATTGATATATAGTTTGCCATGCATCTCCAAAAAAACCAAATTGGGGAGATTCACCTTTTGAAATAAAATATTTTATAAAGCGGTCAATAATTGGTTTATAAGAATCTTGATATTCGTCAATTAGTATTAATGGATAATTACTAGAAAATAACCGACGAAATTTTCTATTGTCCAAGAGCTTACAAAACAAATTCAATACATCATCATGATAAAGATAAAGAATCCCATTTTCCTTATAGCGATACCCCAAAGTATAGGCTATTTCATGAATTTCATAAAAATCTCCTTCCTCTACACTAAAACTATTATCATTTGTAATAACATCTATCAAAAAACTTTGATATTGTTTGATAGCATTCCAAGCAAAAGAGTGAATTGTAGAAGGAAGAATAAATGAATTTTTAGGAAGTCGTTCTAAGATCACATCAACCGCAGCATTGGTATAAGTGATACAAACCACATTTTGTTTTTTTTGAACATATTCACTTAATTTATTATTCTGTATCCATTCAATCACTTTATTCAGTGAATATGTCTTTCCTGACCCCGCGCCTGCCTCAACACGAAAGCTTTCTCCTTTTTGTAATGTATCAATAATTTCTTTATCCACTTTATCCGATTCGGCTTTAGCAAAATCATAATTATTTATATATATATTCCCGGCCATTCACATTTTTCTCCCTATTCAAGTACGTTTTCATCATTAAGCCATATTAAACCATTTTTTATATAAGATGGAATGATATAATTTTCATTTCTATAAATAAGTTCCAGAGCAAAATCTGTTTTGCATTTTCCCTTAAACTCTAAATCTTCTTCTTTTATATCGCCATCTAATTGAAAATATCCACGATTTACATTTCGAATCGCTTCTTCTAAAGAATGCCCACATAATCCATTTTCTTTACATTGGAATTCAATATGGCATTTCCCCTGCGTTTTATCTATCGAAGTAATATCTTCTAAAGGTATTTTTTCTGAAGCCTTATATTGTTTATTACTGTTTTTTCGTACCCACCATTTCAAAGTTTCATTTGAAGTTGTCTCACCCTTGGAAACAGGAACTGATTTATAGCGAGATCCATCTAACTTTGCAACCGAATCTAAATCAGTTAAAATGAGACAAGGAATATTTAAAAATTCCATAAATGGTATAAATTTATATGCGTATGCCCCACCAATTTCGATCAACGTATAATATTGACTAGGTAATTTGTATGACTTTGAATCAAAATCTCCCGCTTTAGAACACTTATCAATCATATCGGGCAACAAAAGCCGCTCAGATGCCCCTTCTACTAAAATGGCTTTATCAGCAAAAAATAAATCACACTTAGTTAAAGTAAGATATTTTTTAATAAAATCTATATTTTTAGGATTTTCACAAGAAAAAGTATTTAAATTTTTATATTTTACACCATTTCTAGTTTTTTGAGCATAACGAATTTTAGAAAAATCCATTGTATTTGCAATATGAGCAGAATGGGAAGTTAAAAAAGTTTGAATTCCACCAAATGTGATTTTTTCAAGAAATTCTTCTAAATATTCTGCAAAACAATGTTGCAGTTGTGGATGCATATGTGATTCAGGCTCTTCAATAAAAAGCAACGGTATAGATGCACTCCCATACTTTTTTACTTTTTTTGCAAATGTTGCGAGAAGAAATTCCATTTTAATTAGATTTTTATATCCTAATCCATTATATGTACTTGGTAATCTTTCATCACATATATCAGTTTTATAAGATAATTGAGTTTGATTTTTTATTTGATCATCAATGCTTAATTGAGTAATAACACCCAATTGAAGTTCTTCAGCATTAGGATATCCAAAACCCACTGCATTACTTACAAGCTCATTCAATATAGAATCACTTTGATCTTGAACATCTTTATTTGCATTTTCTACCACTGTACGTAGTTCCATAACTTTATTTACAATTTCTGGATCTAAATCTTCTTCATTCATGTCAAAAAAACTTGAAATAAGATTCGATAAAGAATTATTTTGAGATTCATCTTCTCCTAATATCCGTTCTGCTGGGATGATGTGAAATGGAAAAAGCTCCTTTAGTTCTTTGATCTTTTTACTTTGGCGTTCTTCATTTCTTTTTGGGTTTATTGCATATATACTCAAATCAAAAATCTTTTGAAAATTCATGATCATAGTTTAGGAATATCAATATCCTGTATAATAACTCCTTCTTTATAGAAATCTTTTTCCAAGATTTTCCATAAGTTATTTTCATCTTTCTGTAAGCGATATTCAATACAAATCTGAGCAGTTGTCGTATCCTCATCTACATCAATAATGAAAGGGGATAAAGCCCCTAAATTTTCATCTGGATCGTCTAAAGAATAATCAATGAAAAACTCTACAGATATTGGCTCTATGCTATTGTATAAATCTTCAAAGTTTAATTTTTTCTTCATAAATAAATTGATATTATGATATAAATATTGACGTTTTGTCAAAGGATAATCATCAAAATCAAAAGTCTTTCCGTCAAGAACAGTACAAATACATTTCACAAGAGATGTTTTAGCCGTATTATTTCTCCCGACAATCAATGTTGTTTTCTGATCAACATCTAATTCAGAATCAACAAGCAATCTATAATTTTTAATTTTTATCTTTGATAATCGCATAGCCTATTCCCTTTCACTACTTTCTTTTAAAATTCCATTTCAATCTCATTTTTAGTTCATCTTTAAAAGGAAGAATTGGAGTATACAATTGTTGATAAGCTCTTCCGATAGCACCCGAAAATTGAATCATTTTTGGTATTTGGTCACCAGTATTCAAGATATGATCATATGAGATTCCGGGATATAAATCGATATAATAAATTACTTTTATTCCTAAATGGTATGCTTTTTTTGCACAAAGTTCACAAGGACTAGCTGTAGTAAACAGAAATCCACCATTTGGATTTGGAGCTCCAATTTTCCCAGATTGTAAAAACGCCATTTCTTCAGCATGAATAGAACGCGTATGAACTTGATTTTTATTACTTTGGAATCCGTTGTAAATATCTTTAAAACAATATGGGGAAGGTAGTCCTCTTAATTCATTTAAATCAATACTTTTTATACAAGTTTTCGCGTACCCTCTAAACTCTTCATTGTATTTTTCAAAGGAGCTTAATCCGTTGCTATCTACACTTGAATCGTTTACTAAGGAACAAATGCTCCTCAAAGAACATGAAATCTGTTTATCAGGTACGTTATTCCAACCTGTGGCAATAATATTAAATTGGTTATCTGTGATTACTGCTCCGACTTGCCTCGATAGGCAACCAGAATTTAACTTTGAATCATTAGCCATCTGCATGCAATATTCTGTTTTATTAGGTTGAACGAGTCCTGGATGCATCATTAAAGAAATATATTTAATCAACTCTTCTTTGACACTATATAATTTTTTATCTACTCCTTCATTTGTAATAAAAATATCCGCTAAAGACATCGTTCCTTCCACATTGATTTTATAAAAAAATTCGTCATCACTTAAACCATACTTCGTCAAAGATGGATACTCATGATTTTTTAAGTTCTCAACATCTTCTATAGTAAGCCCTTTATTAAAAAGCCTTTGATTCCGTATTTTTTCATTACAAGTTACTCCCAATACATAAAAGCTAGAATATCGATCTTTAAAAAAACTTACTTCAAACGGATTTCTTAATGCATCAATTACCACCAATACGGAACCGTTGTCTGTTAAATTTTTAGTTCTTAATATTTTTATCATTGTATTTATTCTTTGGACCAGAATATAATTATTAATTTTTAAATCTTCTTTATCTTCTTCATATGGAGAATTATACTTTCTAATATTATCTCCCCAAATCTGCATAGGCAAAGTATAAAAACGAATCTCGTTTAAAATAGCCACAATCTCATCGAATAAACCATGAATCTCCGCAAAATAAAATGTATAAACATCAGAAATATATTCTTTCATCTTATTTTCTTCTAATATTCTTTTGAATCTCAGTCTTTTTATATGGTATTCATTAAATTTGTTTTCTAAATCTTCTATTCCCTTCTCTCCAGCAAATTTTGAAAAATCTTCCCATTTATTATTTTGTTTTAAGAAATCCCTCAATCTATCAAATGAATATTCTAAAAGAAACGTGAATATAATATATTTGACCTCAATTTTAATAAATGGTCTCCAATTTTTTTCAGCATAATTATAAATAATCTCTTTTTTCCGTTCAGCTTCATTCATTTCATTTGAATGCACTGGAATAGGAATTTCCAATTCTAAAAAATTTTTAGTTAATAAATCAGCAATTGTAGAACAGCCATTACCAGTTCTTCCGGTTAAACCAATAATAATAAAGTCCTTTCTTTCTCCAAATACTATATCTATCGCTTTTTTTGCGTAACCCTCCATAATATATCCCTCTCTTTAACTATTTACCATGATACCATACGTAATTATTCACCACAATATAAGCTAGAAATCTAATTACACCCAAATAATTCATGGAATGGTTTTACCGATGAAGTTCGCTTGATTTGATCCGATTTCCTGTTTTTTTTGGTTTTCAAAAAGTTTTACAGTGGAAAACTCCACGACGAAAAGGACAGATCGCTCTGCCTATTTTAAAATATGGGTCTGTTTATTATTCGTTTTGAATATTGTACATCAATCCTGCGAACTCTTTCTTTCTCGCATAGGCGCTGCTGATGCACAATGTGATCTGCCTTGCGTGACGGATCACTTTTCCGCCTATCTTGATAAATTCCTTCCTGAACGTATTCATACGCATACGCGCAATACCCGGTGTAGAGCGTCGTCCTGCTATCCTCGCTTATTTATAAAGACAAGCAGAATAAATTCATCATCGATCATTTCACGATGAATTTATTCTGCTTTTTTTCGTCACATTATTTTCATTTTATGAGATGATTGACATGGAAAGGTGTTAGGCGCAAAAAAAGAGAGAGCCCTAATTGTTTTGCGAACAAACTCTCTCCCGTCCTAACGAACAATTTTATGATAATCAATTTTTCGGCTTTCGACAACCCTTTTTCGCATGATTTATCCTGCCCGTCCTGCGGGGCGCGCGGCCAGATGCTCGATTACTCATCCTACTCCCGTTTCTGCCTCTCTCCTTCCAATCCGACAAAACGCTTACGGGTTCGTGTCGTTTTTTGTCCTTCCTGCGGCTCCTATCATACCATACTCCCTTATGATGCCCGTCCGTTTTCTTCGTTTTCCTATCCTTTTATTTTTGAAGTGCTCTTTCAGTACTGCTGCGGACCTTGTGCCGGCAACAAGTCGAGAACGGCTGCGCTTTTTGATATTTCCAGAACGACCCTGCGCCGATGGATCGACCGCTATTCCTCTCTGCTTTTCCT
This sequence comes from Erysipelotrichaceae bacterium OPF54, assembly GCA_022834735.1. Taxonomy (GTDB): domain Bacteria; phylum Bacillota_I; class Bacilli_A; order Erysipelotrichales; family Erysipelotrichaceae; genus Dubosiella. The sequence continues at coordinate 1,294,209 of BQKD01000001.1, read as the reverse complement.
CTCCTGTATCATGATCCGCGATCTTGACCGTAGCCCGTATGATCTTCTTGCTCATATCCGTTCTTCTATGCATGCCTTTCTGAAGAGTTTTCTTCGTTTTCATGAATGCGCCTATTTTTCGCCTCACACTATTTTATCTGCACCCTTTGTCTATGGTCTTTTTTCTCCTTCCTGAATCATTTGTCCGTCGCTTTCCTCTTTTTAGCCCGGTACAGTAATCTCAAAGGAGGATTCTGCTTTATGGATCAAACCGACAAGGAAAAAATCGCTTTATGGAAATTCGGGATCATCGCTCCTGTCATTTCCGGCACTCATCCTTTTTCGACAAACCGTCAGTTTTACCGTCATCTTGCCGAAAAAGAATTCGAAAACCCGGTCTCCGGTGTCAAAAAATCATTTTCATGGCAGACTTTCGCTCACTGGGCCTATGAATACCGTTCCGGCGGATTCGATGGACTGATTTCCCGTCCCAGGAGCGACAAGGGGACTTCCCGAACTCTGAGTCCCGAGGCGCAGGAACGCATCATCGCTCTGCGCCGGCAGTATCCGCGCATCATCAATACGGTCCTGCGTGCGCGGCTCATCGAAGAAGGGTTTATCCCGGCCCGCGTTTCCCAGTCCACGATCGATCGTTTCGTGCGTTCTCTGCCTCAGAGCCGTCTCGAACCGATCCATCAGGGAAAAGAGCGCAGAGCGTTCGAGAAAGAATTTGCCAACCAGGTCTGGCAGGCCGATACATCCTATCTATACAGGCTGGCCGGACACAGGCTGTATCTGGTTTCTATCCTGGATGACGCATCCCGGATGATCGTGGGCTGGGGAATCTTTGAAGCCGATACGGCCGTCAACTTTCAGAAGATCCTGAAGAACGCGGTCATGACTTACGGGATCCCGTCTGTACTGTATGTAGACAATGGTTCGCCTTATGACAACCACCAGCTGAATATGATCTGTGCAAGACTGGGGGTCGCCCTGGTGCATGCGCCGGTGCGGGACGGAAGCGCGAAAGGAAAACAGGAGCGCGCATTCCGAACGTTCAAGGACCACTGGCTGCGCTGTTCGGACTGGAATGCCTATCAGACGATCGAAGAGGTCCGGGAATCTTTCGGGGACTATCTTCAGAAATACATCAACTGCCAACACGCTTCGCTGAAAGATATGACGCCGCGCCAGCGCTATCTGAAGGATGCACAGCGGTTCCGCTTCCTTCCTGACGAAGCGGTGGAACAGTATTTCCTGCATACGTACGAAAGAAAGGTGAGGACCGATTCGACACTCGTGATCGACGGGATCAGCTACGAGGTGCCGGCCGAATACATGCGCGAGACAGTAAAGGTGAAGATGGATCCCGAAGACAGGAGAAAGGCCTGGCTGCTAGGGATGGACGGAAAGCTGATCCCGATCCGGACGGTCGACAAGGTGGAGAACAGCCGGATCAGAAGAAGGCAGCACATGCGCTTCAGAGAGGAGGAGTAATATGGAAGCCAAAGTATTTTACGGACTGAAGCAGATGCCGTTCGAGAAAGAAACGAAATATCACAAATTATACCGGAGCGAAGATACGGCGAACCTGAAAGGACGGCTGGACTACCTGAAAAAAGCGAAAGGGATCGGATTGTTCACAGGAAGTCCGGGAACAGGAAAAACATCGGCCATCCGCGAATTTGCCGGCAGTCTGAACCCGTCGCTGTACAAAGTGGTCTACATCCAGATGTCTACGGTATCGGTCATCGACTTTTACCGGCAGCTGGCCTGCGGGCTGGGGCTGGAGCCCAAATTCAGAAAGAGCGACCTGTTCCGGCAGGTACAGGAAGCCATCGAATACATGGCAAAAGAAAAGAAGTGCACGCCGGTCATCGTGATCGACGAAGCGCAGTATCTGAGCACGAGCGTCTTCAACGATCTGACCATGCTCCTCAATTTCGAGATGGACTCGAAGAACTACTGTATCCTGATCCTGAGCGGGCAGACGAGCCTGAACACGATCCTGAAAAAGCAGGTGCATGACGCCCTGCGCCAGAGGATCGTGATCAATTATTTCATGGAAGGTCTGAAAGGAGAAGAGGCACAGGAATATGTGGATTTCTGCATGAAAGAATGCGGAAGCAGAGAAAAGGTGTTCGAAGAAGACGCGGTGCGTGCCGCATATAATATCGCAGGCGGATCAATCCGGAAACTGAACAATCTGTTGTCGAAATGCCTGATCGAAGGAGCGAACGAAGAAAAGCGGATCATCGACGCAGAGATCGTGATGAAAGCACATAACGAAGTAGAACTGGGGTGAGAACATATGAAAGAAGATGAACGGATGTTGATCAACTGGCCGACGACGAGAAAAGTGATGATCGAACAGCTGAAAAGAGCGATGAAGATGTACGGAGCCTATAAACTGAGCAATGAAGAGCTGATGTATTTTGTAGAAAACTATATGAATAATTTTGGCCATTTATTCTTCAAGAATGATTTCGAGATCCATCCGTCGATCAGAAAAGCGCTGGGAAAGAGGAACAGCTGGATCCTGGCATGTATAGTGGAAAGAGTATACCAGAAAGAATTCGAGAACATAGGAAATTATTGATTAAAAGCCGTTTTTGACAAGACGGCTTTTTTTGAACAGAAAGAAATAAAATAAAATGCTTCTGAAGCCAAAATAAAGCGAGGCCGGACAAAATAAAGTGCGTTTCTCTTCCAGATGTGTATAAAAATATTTGACGTTTCCGACTAACAGAATTTGACGCGCTACACCCGGCATGTGTTTTGCTTTCCGATTCAGGAACAGATGATAAATATTGTATGCCCATGCTTTGAGCAGAAACTCGAGCTCGTTGGATAAGAACTTTGGATGGGACAATGTGCCTGCACCAAAATCGTCCTTGAGCTCTTTCGTGAAGTTTTCCGAATTTCCTCTTTGTTCATAAAAGCGTAGGATATGGCACGGACTCCACTCCAGACAGTTGGTCATGACGGCATAGATTTCCGGAAACAAAGAAATCTGTCCGTTCTGGCCTATGGAACGATACGCTTTGTAGACGACCCTTCTAGGCTCGTCGTTCTGCAGGGAATAAGACAGCTCGCCGATATACGGTTCGTGTTTGGTATACTGCTGGAAATCGATCCCTTTGCGGTCCATATCGTCCATGCATTCTTTGAGCAGTTTCCCGAAATGCTTGCACCGGATCATATAGCGCACACGAAAAGGTTGCTGTTCAAGATAATTCATCAATTCGGAATCGTAAAAGGCGCTGTCTCCACGGAAGAAAATGGTCCGGGAAGAAGAAATCTGAAGGCCGGAGAACACAGTGCGGAGCTGCTCGATGATCCCGTTGGCCGAATAGGAATTGCCGCAGCGAAGAAGCGAAGCGACAAGAAGTTTGGAATGATACTCATTGATCACCAGAGGATGATAACCGACCGAAGAGTAATGAGGAATATAGGCACTCGCTTCCTGCCGGCCAGTCGTTTCGATCAAAGTAGAATCAGCATCAAAAATAAGATCATGCTCCTGCTTGTTGAGATAAGAGAGAGCACAGGTCTGAAGAAGCTGATGAAGTGCGGCATTCAAAGAAGGGGAGGCACAGGAGAAAAAACGTGAAACTGTCGGCTGGGAAGGAGCGTCAGAAAGCAGAAAAGGATCCTGACGAAGAACCGACTGATCGGCCTGACGGAAATATCCTAGCATAAATTTAAAGATCTGGCCAAGAAGGATATCGGAATAAGAGTGGACAGGATTTTTCCGGTCGTCATCAAAAGGAAGCGAACGAAAAGCGTCATGAAGCGAAAGAGAATGGATAAAACGAGCAAAGAGAAGAGCGCCGGAATCGGAGGTGATATTTCCTCCGGAAAAGTTATAGTTGTCAACAGCGGCAAAATTAGATAACATAAGTATGTGGTTCCTTTCTATTTGTTTGGTCACTAATATTGTAAATGAACCACACTTGAAAGTCATCACCCGGCGGGTGAAAATGATAAAGCCGCGAAAAACCTAAAATAAAGGAGTTCGCGGCATTTTTATTAGAAATCATGAATTATTTGGGTTACATTTTATATATGAGGCATCGGCACTTTCTGTGGGTTGACCGAGTCCTCCCACTCCCATTTTTCGTTCATTGTCTCGCTTTAAGTGCGTGGTCATCATAAGTTCTGGGGCCTGCCAAGGGTTTAGCGGATGCGTCCCTTGGCTGGTCCCAGGTTCTATGAGATCCTTGAGCACGTGCGGGCCCATGAACTTTTTTCTTCTACTCAAAATTTCTGTCATATACATAGGCTGGCTGCAGCTGTCTTCCGATTTCCGAACACGCCAGCCTGATCATGCTGATCAGATTTTCAATGTTTCTGAATCCATACGCTCTGCGTATTATGAGCTTGATCTTATTGTTCAATGCTTCGATCCTTGCATTCGATACCCCGTATTTCCTCGTATTCGCAATCGATTCCTTGTGCCTCCTGATTTTTTTGCTCAGTTCCACAAACTCTTCGATCCGGCTCCTGCATGCCCAGTTCAGCCATTTCTGCAGTTTTTGTTCTGCTTCTTCCATGTCGCAGTGAAATACTTGTCTGAGTCCTTCTTTGAGCTGATATCCTCTGAATAATTTTGGATAGACCGTTCGGATATAATCCAGATTATCTGCCTGACGGCTTGTAAGATGGTCCGGGTTCTTGCCCAGCGAGTATTTCGACGCCTTCAGCACTTTGGATTTCTTCTGCGTCCTCTCTTCTCCTTTGCCTGGACGACCAGCCCGGCGTTTTGGCTCCTTCTTCTCTTCGTTCAGTGTGTCACGCCATAACCGCCGGCGCATCTGATCCATCGCTTCGATCGCCCACGTTACTACATGATACGGATCAATACAGAACAGTGCATGCGGTGCATAGTGTTTTACAGTATCCTTGATCCACCGCGCCCCATCTCCTGACACCATCTGTATGGAAGAAATCTGTGTATCGCTGAGCTGTTCGAAGAAAGCAGACAGCACTTCTTTGCCGTGCCTGTCGCAGACCCAGATCACTTCGCACGTCTTCTGGTTGACCACTGTTGTCAGATAGGAATAGCCTTTCTTATAGCTGGTTTCATCGATTCCGATCACTTCCAGATCGTCAAATCGATGTTCAGCTTCTTTCTCTTTGACCTGCGCGGCTCTGAACAAAATATTTCCGACCGTTCTCCAGTGGATACGCATCAGCGTGCAGACTTGTTTTCTGGACTGATTCAGAGCCAGATGAGCTACGTGCTGTTCGAATTTTTTGGTAAACCTCGAATCATGGAAAGCCCATTCGACCTGTTCAGTGACCACACCGTGTTCAGGACACTCGACCCTGTGAAGGTCGGCGACGATATACACTTTCTGGTGTCCGAAATCGAGGGCGCGCCATTTTCTGGTAGAGGTTCCATTGTCATAGCCAGGGCATTTTTTGCCGCAGTGAGGACAAAGACCAGCGCTCTTTTATGAAGAGCGATTTCGACAAAGAAAGTGGTGCCGTCATCGGATTCAGAAATATTTTTAATAGAAGAGGCTTTTAAATTAAGAGAAGATTTGATACATTGGATAGGGGTCATGCGTTATTTTCCTTTCTGTGTCGCAACGAAAAGGATAACACATTTCCCTTTTTTTATAATCATGTATTTCAAAAGGCAGAATTTCACTTTAAATAAAAGGTAAATCTGCCTTTTTTAACGGACTTGACCCACAGAGAGTGCTATAGAGCCTTATATATTGAATGATATAAATTTCTACGCATGCTTGAAAACCAACCGTATAAAGTAACCGTCTTTCATAGCTCGACTATACCATACTCCGAAGGTGATTTCCATCACACGATTCGTGCATGATTTCGAGACGAGTGTATGGCATGTTTCTGAACGATGCTCGAACCGTCCAGGAGTTAACGGAGCGCTGTTCGCTCAAAGCGATCACTTTCTCTTCATTTCTCAGTCATTGGAATCTTCCTTCATCCAGGTGTTTGGTAATAAGCATGAATCCAGCCTGTTCCCAGAGAAGACCTTTGACCGACGAAGATTTTCGGCTACAGAACAAAACCAAGGCGTTCTGATAAGGATCAAGATGCATGGAGGACAAGACGACATAGAGTGTGATTCCTTTGCGCATATCAGTATAACCACAACGGATATAGATATGATCGATACGGTCGAAATCAAGAGCTCTCATAGAGAAGAAAGGACAGCACGAAGCAGATCGGGATCGGCATGATTGTTGATATAGACTTTGCCTTTCAAAGTTTGGATCACGATGGCAGGGCGGTCATAATCGAATGATTTTTTGGACAGACGAACTTCAGCGAATGAAGGCTTGTCCTTCGGGTTTTGTTGGTTCATAAAAAGACCTCCTGTTCATAAACTATACGTCATGCACAAGAGGATGAATACCCGCAGTTCTTTTTCCCGTTTACCTACCATTGGATAAAGAATCGTCCAATCTGTTATTTCAGCTGACAGCAAAAAGATACGAGAAACACTCAACGATCATTACGACGAATAAACCATTATCACAGTGGGGAGAGATATTCGGTGATAATGTATTGGCGAATGCGATCCTTGATAGGATGCCACATCACTCGCATGTGATCAACATCGCAGGGAGGTCGTATAGAGCAAAATAGAAATGATGGAAGATGATCATCAGAGCACCCAAAATTGGTGAAAGCTAAAGGATCAAAAATGGTTATTTTCTGATTGACATTAACATTTACTCTGATTTTCTCCAAAAAAGTTCTACAGTTCTTTATAAAATAGATCAATATATTTCTCATATAGTTTAATCATCTCGTGATTTAAATCCAGATATTCTTTTGAATTAATTGAAAATAAGAAAGCATAATCACTTAATAAAAGATATAGTCCTTCAGTATACTTCTTTATAAAGGTCTGTAAAAATGGAGTCATCTCACTTTCTATTTGAAGACTTATTCGATTATCATGTACCGAAGAAATTACATATAGATTAATGTTTAAAGAATGAGACCATTTCGAAAGCTCACTATGTAAATCAGAAAGCACAGATCCTTTCGTATAACCATGATTGAATAAGATTGATGACATTGGAATATATTTTTGATTCCTTAATTCTTTTTCCATTTTCTCTAATTCTTTTATTATTTTCCCTTGAACAAAATTACTATCACGAGTTTTTCTAAAGTCCATATTTGAATTACTAATATAATCTTGTCTAAACTTATCATTTTGTATATACAAGCGTACTAATCGCACCGTTTCTATTGCAGATCGTAAACAATCAAAAGAGGCAAGAGCGAGACTGCTGAAAAAACTAGAGTAATTTAGCACATAAGCTGAATTGCTCTTTTTATTTTGCGTAAATATAATATAAATATGTTTATATATTATTGTATTGTTTTATGGTATAATATCTTTAACAAGGATGGTGACTTTGACTATGATTTCTTCTTTCGAGCAGCCCGCTTTCAGTCCGTTTGCCGATCTTTATGATATTCTCATTCCTCAGGACAATTTCTGGAGGAAGCTTCACGACATCGATTTTTCTTTTATCATCGATTCTCTCCAGGATCAATATACCTTGTCCTACGGACGCAAGGCCGTCGATCCGATCCGACTCTTCAAGATGATCCTTCTTAAAAATCATCACAAACTTTCGGACCGCGATCTTGTCCATAAATGCAGGGTCGATATGGAAATGAAGTTTTTCCTTGATTATGCGCCGGAAGAAACTTCGCTTATCGACCCTTCTCTGCTTTCCAAATTCCGGACCATGCGTTTAGCGGATACCAACGTCCTTGATCTGCTCATTGCCAAAACTGTGGAGATCGCTCTGGAAAAAGGGGTCATTGCTTCAAAGAACAAGCTGATCGTCGATGCAACCCATACTGCAGCGCGTTTTCAGCCGGTAAGCATACGGGAAGAGCTTTTGAACCGATGCAGGGATCTGCGCAAAAGCGTATATGCGCATGATGAGACAATGCACGACAGGATGCCCTCGAAAAGAAAAGCGTCGAACGGGATCGTGGAAGATGTGCTGGAATACTGCCAGGAAGTCGTAGACGTGATCGAATCGGAAAAGAAATATGATGCATTGCCGAATGTGCAGGAAAGAATGAACTACCTCAAGGAAGCGATGGAGGAAACACAGACCGAGCTGCAGTATTCGAAAGATCAGGATGCGAAGGTTGGACACAAGAGCGCGGACAGTTCTTTTTTCGGATACAAGACGCACATCGCCATGACACCGGAAAGGATTGTCACGGCCGCCAAGGTGACGAGCGGAGAGAAACACGACGGCAAACAGCTCGACGAGCTGGTAGAAAAAAGCCGGGAAAACGGGATCGAAGTGGAAGCGGTGATCGGAGACGGTGCGTATTCGGAAAAAGAGAACCTGAAAAAAGCAGGAGAAGAAGGTGTAGCGCGTCAAATTCTGTTAGTCGGAAACGTCAAATATTTTTATACACATCTGGAAGAGAAACGCACTTTATTTTGTCCGGCCTCGCTTTATTTTGGCTTCAGAAGCATTTTATTTTATTTCTTTCTGTTCAAAAAAAGCCGTCTTGTCAAAAACGGCTTTTAATCAATAATTTCCTATGTTCTCGAATTCTTTCTGGTATACTCTTTCCACTATACATGCCAGGATCCAGCTGTTCCTCTTTCCCAGCGCTTTTCTGATCGACGGATGGATCTCGAAATCATTCTTGAAGAATAAATGGCCAAAATTATTCATATAGTTTTCTACAAAATACATCAGCTCTTCATTGCTCAGTTTATAGGCTCCGTACATCTTCATCGCTCTTTTCAGCTGTTCGATCATCACTTTTCTCGTCGTCGGCCAGTTGATCAACATCCGTTCATCTTCTTTCATATGTTCTCACCCCAGTTCTACTTCGTTATGTGCTTTCATCACGATCTCTGCGTCGATGATCCGCTTTTCTTCGTTCGCTCCTTCGATCAGGCATTTCGACAACAGATTGTTCAGTTTCCGGATTGATCCGCCTGCGATATTATATGCGGCACGCACCGCGTCTTCTTCGAACACCTTTTCTCTGCTTCCGCATTCTTTCATGCAGAAATCCACATATTCCTGTGCCTCTTCTCCTTTCAGACCTTCCATGAAATAATTGATCACGATCCTCTGGCGCAGGGCGTCATGCACCTGCTTTTTCAGGATCGTGTTCAGGCTCGTCTGCCCGCTCAGGATCAGGATACAGTAGTTCTTCGAGTCCATCTCGAAATTGAGGAGCATGGTCAGATCGTTGAAGACGCTCGTGCTCAGATACTGCGCTTCGTCGATCACGATGACCGGCGTGCACTTCTTTTCTTTTGCCATGTATTCGATGGCTTCCTGTACCTGCCGGAACAGGTCGCTCTTTCTGAATTTGGGCTCCAGCCCCAGCCCGCAGGCCAGCTGCCGGTAAAAGTCGATGACCGATACCGTAGACATCTGGATGTAGACCACTTTGTACAGCGACGGGTTCAGACTGCCGGCAAATTCGCGGATGGCCGATGTTTTTCCTGTTCCCGGACTTCCTGTGAACAATCCGATCCCTTTCGCTTTTTTCAGGTAGTCCAGCCGTCCTTTCAGGTTCGCCGTATCTTCGCTCCGGTATAATTTGTGATATTTCGTTTCTTTCTCGAACGGCATCTGCTTCAGTCCGTAAAATACTTTGGCTTCCATATTACTCCTCCTCTCTGAAGCGCATGTGCTGCCTTCTTCTGATCCGGCTGTTCTCCACCTTGTCGACCGTCCGGATCGGGATCAGCTTTCCGTCCATCCCTAGCAGCCAGGCCTTTCTCCTGTCTTCGGGATCCATCTTCACCTTTACTGTCTCGCGCATGTATTCGGCCGGCACCTCGTAGCTGATCCCGTCGATCACGAGTGTCGAATCGGTCCTCACCTTTCTTTCGTACGTATGCAGGAAATACTGTTCCACCGCTTCGTCAGGAAGGAAGCGGAACCGCTGTGCATCCTTCAGATAGCGCTGGCGCGGCGTCATATCTTTCAGCGAAGCGTGTTGGCAGTTGATGTATTTCTGAAGATAGTCCCCGAAAGATTCCCGGACCTCTTCGATCGTCTGATAGGCATTCCAGTCCGAACAGCGCAGCCAGTGGTCCTTGAACGTTCGGAATGCGCGCTCCTGTTTTCCTTTCGCGCTTCCGTCCCGCACCGGCGCATGCACCAGGGCGACCCCCAGTCTTGCACAGATCATATTCAGCTGGTGGTTGTCATAAGGCGAACCATTGTCTACATACAGTACAGACGGGATCCCGTAAGTCATGACCGCGTTCTTCAGGATCTTCTGAAAGTTGACGGCCGTATCGGCTTCAAAGATTCCCCAGCCCACGATCATCCGGGATGCGTCATCCAGGATAGAAACCAGATACAGCCTGTGTCCGGCCAGCCTGTATAGATAGGATGTATCGGCCTGCCAGACCTGGTTGGCAAATTCTTTCTCGAACGCTCTGCGCTCTTTTCCCTGATGGATCGGTTCGAGACGGCTCTGAGGCAGAGAACGCACGAAACGATCGATCGTGGACTGGGAAACGCGGGCCGGGATAAACCCTTCTTCGATGAGCCGCGCACGCAGGACCGTATTGATGATGCGCGGATACTGCCGGCGCAGAGCGATGATGCGTTCCTGCGCCTCGGGACTCAGAGTTCGGGAAGTCCCCTTGTCGCTCCTGGGACGGGAAATCAGTCCATCGAATCCGCCGGAACGGTATTCATAGGCCCAGTGAGCGAAAGTCTGCCATGAAAATGATTTTTTGACACCGGAGACCGGGTTTTCGAATTCTTTTTCGGCAAGATGACGGTAAAACTGACGGTTTGTCGAAAAAGGATGAGTGCCGGAAATGACAGGAGCGATGATCCCGAATTTCCATAAAGCGATTTTTTCCTTGTCGGTTTGATCCATAAAGCAGAATCCTCCTTTGAGATTACTGTACCGGGCTAAAAAGAGGAAAGCGACGGACAAATGATTCAGGAAGGAGAAAAAAGACCATAGACAAAGGGTGCAGATAAAATAGTGTGAGGCGAAAAATAGGCGCATTCATGAAAACGAAGAAAACTCTTCAGAAAGGCATGCATAGAAGAACGGATATGAGCAAGAAGATCATACGGGCTACGGTCAAGATCGCGGATCATGATACAGGAGAGGAAAAGCAGAGAGGAATAGCGGTCGATCCATCGGCGCAGGGTCGTTCTGGAAATATCAAAAAGCGCAGCCGTTCTCGACTTGTTGCCGGCACAAGGTCCGCAGCAGTACTGAAAGAGCACTTCAAAAATAAAAGGATAGGAAAACGAAGAAAACGGACGGGCATCATAAGGGAGTATGGTATGATAGGAGCCGCAGGAAGGACAAAAAACGACACGAACCCGTAAGCGTTTTGTCGGATTGGAAGGAGAGAGGCAGAAACGGGAGTAGGATGAGTAATCGAGCATCTGGCCGCGCGCCCCGCAGGACGGGCAGGATAAATCATGCGAAAAAGGGTTGTCGAAAGCCGAAAAATTGATTATCATAAAATTGTTCGTTAGGACGGGAGAGAGTTTGTTCGCAAAACAATTAGGGCTCTCTCTTTTTTTGCGCCTAACACCTTTCCATGTCAATCATCTCATAAAATGAAAATAATGTGACGAAAAAAAGCAGAATAAATTCATCGTGAAATGATCGATGATGAATTTATTCTGCTTGTCTTTATAAATAAGCGAGGATAGCAGGACGACGCTCTACAGAAGGGTATCGGCTGGCAGCCAAACTAAGCGCAAGTGTGAGGCACGGGAACCGGAAGAATGAAGATAAATTCGAATATAATAAAGATGCAGGGATGTATGTATGCAAAGCCGGACATATGGCAACGAGAAAAGCACGGGGCGGACAGAAGAAGGCGAAGAGCGGATCGAACACACAACATGAAACGTATTATTTCGACGTTGAAAAATGTAAAAGATGTCCATTAAAAGAAGGATGCTACAAAGGAACAGCGACAAAGACGTATTCAGTGAAGATCAAAGATCCGATCCATACAGAACAGATGGATTTCATGGAAACAGAAGAGTATAAAGAGCTGACAAAAGAAAGGTATAAGATCGAAGCGAAAAACGCGGAACTGAAGGAACGGTACGGATACGGACGATCAAACGGAAGCGGAATAGAGAGCATGAAGATCCAGGGAGCGGCGGCAATTTTTATGAGTAATATGAAACGGATTTTAAAATTGGAAGAAGAAAAGATAGGTGGAGTGCGTCAAAAAAACGAAAAAGAGCCCTCATAGATCAGAGGATTTCTACCTATCTTCAAAAATAAGAGAATAAAAACGAAGAAAAACAGGAATCATGAATTTCTAACACAGAAAATCTGACTCCTGTTTTTTAATGTTCAAATTTGATAAACCGAACGATTCAAAATCGTGACTTTTTCAGCAGTCTCGGCAAGAGCCAAGTTATTATCTACTAAATCAAAATATGCTTTAACTTTTTGAAAAATAGTTTTATTTAAAAGAATCAAACCTAATAGTTCATCACGATCAAAATTCCAATAACCATTTTTGTTAAGTTTATAGGTAATTCCTACAAATATTGTTCCACAATATTCTTGCAATTTGCTATAAAATAAATTTAAAAAATCACTATTTTCTATAGTAAACTTCATATTCATCCTTCCTTTATTTTAACGCCTTTTTCGAATCGTTCTTTGACTTTCGCATTCTATGTCCTCCCTTAATCTAAGATCTAGTCATTCAGTTGTTTGATCTTTTCTCTCAGTCCCTCCAATAGGTACGGTAATATCTTTGATTGATTCAAATAATATTTTCCGAAAATCACAATTAAAATCATGATAAGAAAACGAATTAGAAGATCTTTGGGAACAAATAAATTTTTCTAAAATCGCTAATAGTGAAGTTTCCCCACAATTATTTTTTCCCAAAATAAGAAATAAATCGTCTTCAATATCCAAGTCAAAATCTTTAAGAATTCTAAAATTCTTAATTTTAATTTTTTTAACTTCATAAGCCTTTCTCTCCTTTTACTTTATAAAAATTTCTTTTTCTTACAGTAATTATTATACTAATATAATTATAAAATTCCATGAAACTTCAAATAGACTAAAAATAAAAATGGGGATTATAACCTTATATAGAATAGAAAAGACGCTTCATTGTGAAATTGAAGTGGTAAACTAATTTTGGACATAGAGGGGGTAATTTTTGGACACAGATAATATATAATTAGTCACGATAATTAGATATGTGAACATAGTCAACCTCTAAATGGACAGGAGGATTACCATGAAATATACAAAAGAACAACGATTGGATATCGGCCGAAGAATTTATAACGGTGAAATCACTCGTTATCAAGCAGCTGAAGAATACGATATTAGCGATCAAACAGCACGTGACTATATGAATATTACGTGATTCCAAGGCCACTTAATCCGCTAAAATAAGTCCACTTGAAACAGTGGCGAAGGCCACTGGATCCGCTAAACAAGTCCATTTCTTTTCGATTATCCTCTAGCCTCCGACTGTAAGATATATATTGACAAGTATTTTCGTACTTGTTCTATCTTGCAGTCAGGAGGTATTTTTTTTTTGCGAGATGTTAAAAATGTTTTGAGAATGCGTTCCCAGAACTATAGTCAGCGGCAGATTTCTGTATCATTGAAAATTTCTAGAGATACGATCAGGAAAATTTTCAATACGGCTGACTCAAAAAAATCTGCTGGTCTTCAATCAAAGACCTTAGCGAACTCGATATTCAAAAGTTATTATTTGATGAAGATTTAAAAATCAATCTATCAATCAAGCAGCCTGATTTTGAATATGTCCATAAGGAACTGCTGAAACCCGGCACGACGATCAAACTGTTATGGGAAGAATATGCAGAAGCCTGTCGAATGTCCGGAATTCCTTTTTATCAGTACAGTTACTTCTGTAAAAAGTATCGGGAATTTGTTAATAAGCATAATCTTACCATGCATATCAATCATAAGCCTGGCGATAAATTAATGGTGGATTGGAATGGGACCCGAATGGCCGTTTATGATCAATATACCGGCGAAATGATTCCGGCTTACTTGTTCGAAGCGACCCTTCCTTTCAGTATGTATAGTTATGTACAGGCATGTCCTAGTATGAAAATCAGTGATTGGATCGACTGCCATATTCAAGCCTATCACTATTTTGATGGGACAACCCGGCTTCTGGTTCCTGATAATCTAAAGACCGGAGTGATATCACATAAAAAATATGAAGAGCCCGTCTTGGATAAATCCTATCAGGAAATGGCGGATCATTATGGCACAACGATCATTCCTACCAGGGTCCGCAAGCCAAAGGACAAAGCAGCAGTGGAATGCACTGTCGGAGACTGTACGGCAGCTATTGTCGGGAAGCTCAGAAATAGGAAGTTTTATTCATTTGATGATCTAAACCAGGCCATTCTAAAAGAATTGGAAAAATTCAATACAAGGTCTTTGCATATATCGGCATAACGGAACACGTTATCGTTCTAAACGGAACGTACGTCGCTGAAAGCGGAACAGGCACTGAAGGTGGTACCCGTTTTATTCAAGTTCAGTTTTATGGATCTTCTTTATCAGACTTTCTCCGTTGAAGTCCAGTCGATATGCCTTATGGCAGATCCGATCCAGAAAGGAATCTGCGAAAGTTGCTTCTTGAAAAAGATCGTACCAGTTCGCTACAGGAATCTGTGAAACGATCATGATCGAGCTCCTTCCCGCTCGCTTATGAGCTAGAAAAGATTGCGGCATGCATTCAGATCAAGATTCATCAGTCCAAAATCATCGATTATGATCAAGTCGAATTTTACCAGTTCTTTCAATTCATCAAGGATCGTTCCCTGGCGTTCAGCTTTCTGCAGTTCCATGATCATCATATTGGCTGATGTGTAGTACATGTTCATGAATTGATGGATTGCTGCCATTCCCAATGCGCAGGCCATATAGGCCTCGCCAACTCCTGTCAGTCCAGTTATGATCAGGTTTTTGCGTTCTTCGATCACGTCTTCGGGATAGCGTATAAGGCATCTTCTGATTAGCTTATTGATCTTTTTGGAGAAACGCAGATCATATTCTGCAGAAATCATCTGTTCTATGATTTCATGGCTGCGATCAGCTCATGATTCGGATTTTCGTAAAAGTTGGATATTACGTGATTCGAAGGCTACTCAATCCGCTAAAATAAGTCCACTAAAAACGGTGGCGAAAGCCACCGGATCCGCCATACAAGTCCATTTCTTTTCATCTTGCCTCCGACTGTAAGATATATATTGACAAGTATTTTCCTACTTGTTCAATCTTGCAGTTCGACCCCAAAATTTCTTGGCAAACCCCAAAAGATTATGGTTACCCCTACAGCTCAACCATAGTTGGAAAGGAGCAAAGAGTGCATATATATTTGGATAATAAAGGATCAGCAAAAGAGGGTTGGAAATACACCGTTTTGAGCGACATCCTACACTCTTTACACCGATGCAGGTACACTGTTCACTCCGTCATTTGCATTTGGGTGTCGATAAATAAGAAAGTAGTGATCTTCACATCAATTGATGTTTTGATTCTTCTCCCATTGATTGAAAACAGTTTCGATTACTCCGACTTATCCAAGCTTAACGCTTGACCTGGCACATTTTATTTAAACTGTCCTTGCACCCTATTAGATTTCGGCATTTTTCTTTTAATAGCGGATTTGTGTTTTATATATAGCTCTACTATATAAATTTGAGATAGACAATATATGTAATTTTTACTCGCATATCAAGAAAACATAGATTAAAAAATCTTCTTGAATATTGAAACCTTATTCAATTCAAAGGTGATCAGACCACCTATTATCATACTCGTTAGACACCATAAAATAGATACAAAAAATGTAATCATAAATGGTTCAAGTATTGTCTCGAAGGGAATATATACGAGTTTCTTTAAAACAGGATCAATCAGATAGATTCCATATGTCAGGCTTCCAATTAGCGTAACAGTTTTTACAAAATGAGGATGTGCTATATACCCATTATGCTTTAGACATATATACTTGATCAGAATAAATACACAGATTGTTGATATGTAATCAAATAAACTCACATAATTTTGTGTAAATATCATATCACCGTGCGTACCTTCATAATATGTGCATATATTTGACACAACAATTCCAGCAATTCCGAACAAACAAAGTAAAATAATTTGTTTTGGCTTAGTATTCTTTAAATCAATACTATGATCAATGTAATAACCAATGAGTGGATAGAACATCACTTTGTCAAGGGCAAGGTCAAGAGCTTCAGAAAAATGAGGAGAAATAACAATATTATCAATACCATGTGATGTAAGTATAATATTTACAATTGGGATTAGCGAACTAAAAAAGAAGTGTACTGACAGTAACAGAATAAAATCTGCCTTTGTCATTCCCTTAGTTATTCTTCTTAAAATCGGCAACAGAAGTAAGAAACCCAAATAACAATAGAGATACCAATATGCACGTCCTCCAATATCAATAGGTTCGGCAAAGAGATACCAAAGATATTGTGAAAAACTCCACTTTACCTGATGCTGTCCAATTGAAACTAGATATAGAATCAATGTGAATAGCGCCAGAGCGTAAATTATTCGCATAAATCGCTTTTGAATAATCTTTTTATACGATTCCTGCTTGTCAGTCAACAGAAGTGTACCAGAT
Organism: Erysipelotrichaceae bacterium OPF54; assembly: GCA_022834735.1. Lineage (GTDB taxonomy): Bacteria > Bacillota_I > Bacilli_A > Erysipelotrichales > Erysipelotrichaceae > Dubosiella. Next base: position 1,277,537 of record BQKD01000001.1, on the reverse strand, counting down.
ATCATAAAGAAAATTGGTACATTAATTCGGGTGATCATTGTAGGAATCATATAAACCCAACTCTTTAGAGGTGAGTCAGTTATACCATAAAGGCTATAACCAGGAAGATGATTAAATATTACAAAAAAACACGCAATAATTCGCATTGCGTCAAGATCAACTCGTCGATGCTTCATTATCAATACCCCCAGATATCTTAAAACAAATAAGATTTATTATGTCTCTCTCTTAATAAATTATCTATACTTTTTCATATGGAAATACCCTTTCTTCATATTATTTTCTCATAATATTCACAACTTGAAAGTGACGATATATTTATAATAAACGCTTCTCATTAAAATGAATTTAAACCTCCTACGTTATGAGATTGCCTTTCAAATCCTTACATCAAAATTCACCGGATATCTATTCATCTCAACTTATATAAGTTGAGTCTTGGAATGAGTCTGTCCAAGAACAAAGAGCATAACTTCAAAAGTAAGCGGGAAAAAGAACCGCGTATAGTTAAAGGCCCCTGTCTGTGAGATACTTCTCGCAAACAGGGGCCCTTTTTCTTTCGGGTTATACGCATTGTTCTTTGACTTCTGCATTCCACGGCATCATCTGATCAAGGATCTCGTCACTCAGCTGCCCGATCTTTCCCCTCAGTTTTTCCAACACGTACAGTATGTATTTGTACGGTACCAGTCCGTTGGCTTTCGCACTTTCTACGACCGAATACAGTACGCCGCAGCTTCGGGCTCCTCTCGGACTTCCCGAGAACAGCCAGTTGCGCCGTCCGATCGCGAAGCTTCGGATCGTTCTTTCCGATAACGAATTGGTCATCGGTACATTGCCGTCTTTTAGATAAATCTTCAGTCCTTCTTCGTTATCTACCAGATAATTCAGGGCCTGTTTTTCCTTTTGGGTTGTCCAGCCTTCTGTGGCCAAAGCTGTTTTTGCGCACACGAAAACCTGCTCCACGAGCCCTCCTTCGCGCAGCATCCTTTCTTCTTTTCGTTCTTTTGGCTTCAGTTTCTGAAGCTTCGCTTCGATACGGAAGATCTTCATGATCTGTGTAAGTATCTTCACTGACACGGATCCTGCTGCTTCCTTCAGGCCTTCCAGAGCATCTACAAAATGCCTTCTGGCATGAGCCCAGCACAGTGCTCTTTCGTCATGATCGACCTGATTGTATCCGGCATAGTCGTCTGTGATCAATATTCCTGCGAATCCTTCCAGATAATCCGCGGCATACTTTCCGCCTCTTCCGGGCTGATAGTCGAACAGCCGTATCGGATGTTCGCTTTCCTGTATCGAACTGTACACCCACATATACGACTTGTTCGTATTCCTGCGCCCCTCTTCCTTCATGACCTGGATGGTCGTTTCGTCGCAGTGTATATACTCCTCTTTCAGCAGGTGGCTTTTCATCCTTTCAATCAGCGGTTCGAAATAATTTTCCGATCCCAGCATCACCCAGTTGGACATCGTTCTTCGGCTCACAGGAAGCTTCCAGCTCTTCCATTCCTTTTCCTGCCGGTAATAGGTCACACCTTTGACAAACCGTTCGTTGGCCACATAGGCCAGGGCCTGCGCGCTCGCAAAAGAATCGGGGATCAAAGCGGCCGGCGCGTCTGTCTTATAAAGAACGCCTTCCCCGTCATTCATGCAGGCAGGGCAGGCGTAGGTTTCTGTATAAATGTCTTCGATGATGATCTGCGCAGGGAGGACCTTTACGATCGTGTGCGCTTTCTCTTCGCCCACCTTGATCATTTCTTCTCCGCAATATGGACATTTCTTTTCTTCTTCGGTCGCTTCGATCACCACTTTTTCATGCGGAAAGGAGTCCAGGTCGTCCGTACGGTTCGGACAGCGGCGGCGCTCATGCGCCTTGACTGTCCCCGTACGTTCTTCCTGTTTCGGTTCCGGATAATCCATAGTGAACAGAGGTTCCATATTGGCCATCATCTCAAGCGCGGCTGCCTTTTCGCTCTTCCGGCCGAAAAGCATCTTCTGAAGCTTGCGGATGATCTCGTCTTTCTGTTCGATCTGATCGTACAGCTTTTCGATCAGTTCCGATTGTTTCTCGATCTGCTCGGACTGTTTTTCATTCTGTTCGATCAGGATCTCAAGAAGCTTTTCAATTTGTGTTGAGGACCCGTTGTCCTGTGCGAAGTAACCATCTTTCATGACCCGACTATAACACACTTGAAAAGGCTTTTCCATCACACAATATATGCACGTTTTCGTGCTGGACGAATCGCATTTTTCTGCACGATGCTCAGGCCGTCAAGCAGCCATCTGAGTTCCTGCTCGCTCAGCGCAATGACTTCTTCCTCTGTTCTGGGCCATTGAAACTTTCCATTCTCTAGACGCTTGGTGATGAGCATGAACCCATCCTCTTCCCAAAGCAGTCCTTTGATGGTGGAAGTCTTTCTGCCGCAGAACAGAAAGTGGATATTCTGACGCGGGTCCAGCTTCATGGAAGACTGAACCAGCAGGCACAGGCCGTCAATGCCTTTGCGCAGATCCGTGTAGCCGGGACGGATGTACACATGATCGATGCGATCCAGTTTATTTCTTGGTACCGTGGACTAGAAAGCCGGGCTTCAGCAAATTACTCTCACCCGTGCCTCTGCACCGCAAGCTTTGTCATAATATACTATTCATCACTATAATTACGTTCTTGAAAAAAGAAATTCCAATCCCTATAATGAGGTTGTCATGTTATAGGAATACCTTTCTAACATGATATACTGTGTGAGCGCATATCCATTGGAATGCGCTTTTATTAATATGTTGGAAATAGAACAGCGTATAGCAAAGGGCGCCTGTCTGTGAGATGCATCTCGCAAGCAAGTGCCCCTTTTTCTTCTTGGTTATACGCATTGTTCTTTGACTTCTGCATTCCGCCACATCACCTAATCCAGGATTAATTCCCCTCTATTCTAAAATAGTTTTTAATGCCGGCTCAGACATAAAACACTTCGAATATTGATTGATTAAACAAAATTTATACTTCCGGAATGCACTCCCCCAAACTATCAGAATTTTCGTTCTCTGTGCTTTTCTCTCTTTTCAACCGCATCAGTGTATAGATTAGACTGCCAAATGTAATGACACTTGCTGTTAGTTCTGCAAAAAAGGTTGCACTGGCAGCACCCAATATTCCGAATCTTGGAATAAGAAGAAAATTAAGTGCTACATCTACCAAACAAGTAATGAAACTGCAAACTGCATTTTCTTTAACCGCCTTTAAAGCTGCAAGAAAGTTTACGCTCAAAGAGCGGAATGTTCCTGCCACGAAATACCCTGCTATCAGTATCCTGAATGGTTCAACAGCAGCAAGGTACTGTTCTCCTGCGACAATCTGGATGACCCATGGTGCACACACAATTAAACATACACTAATCACTAGATTAACTATCAACATCCCATTAAAAGTTTTTCGAAAATTCTCTTTCAGCCAGGCGCTATTCTTATTGTGAGCGATAATATCAGGAACAACACATATCACAACACTTTGAGGAATAAAGGACAGTGCATTCGGAATTAGTGTTGCTACTTTGTAAACCGCAATAGCTTCAACAGAAGTCATGAGAACACCCACCATTGTTAGATCGATCAAAAATAAAAAGCTGTTTAAAGTACTGCTCACATTATTCAAAAGGCTGTAACGCCAAAGCTCTTTCTTCTGCCGTAAATTAAGTTTTCCTCCACGAATCACTTCAAAAACAGTGTCCCGCATCAGCCAGCCAATAGAAAACACGACAACTATAGAAACAAAGTACTTTGCCGCAAATATACCGTTTATCCCCCAAATGGCTCCAATGCAGGAACCAAAAGCGTTTAAAATCGTCTGAGCGATCAGAAGTTTAGCATATTTTTTAAACCGTTTCTGTCCTCTAAGAATTAGCAGGAAAAGCTGGCTGAGATACTCTATTAAAAGAAGAGGAAGATAAAGATAAATATATATTTTTGCTTGGGAAACCGGCGTTTTCTGGTAAATGAGAAGAATCGAAAGGAACGCAATGATCGCAAGATTTGCTAACGTTCCAGCTTTAGCACAGTAAAGGTAGAAACTGTTTTCCTCTGGTGCGCCTCGATTTTCCATACCAAACTGCATTGCTCCAACTGCCATCCCAAAGCCAGAAAACAATGCTGCATAAGAATACACATTGCCCGCATAGCTTAAAATACCATACTGCTCCTGCATTAACATCCGGGTCAGGATCATAGTGCTCAACATCATAATGATCTTATTGATTACACTGGCAGTAAACACATGCAGAATTCCTTTTTTGAGCTGCTGCCAAAAAAGTGAGAGTTTCTTTACTATACTCCCTGTCTTAAGGAAGATCCATTCGATGTGTTTCGTCATTTACAATCTCCAAAAGCACAAACCAGAAGCATTCAGTTCTTCCAAAGAATAAAGGCTTTTTATATCCAGCAGTATTTTTTTGTTGTCTGGTAAATCTGTTTTATACATCTTCAGCAGCTGCTCAATCGACAGAGATTGGTATCTTTGATGGCCAACTACCACAATAATACAGTCTGCAGGAGGCAACTTCTCAAATGGCACCAATTCGATACCGTACATTTCCCGAACACTCTCAAGATCTGCCCATTCATCTGTTACTATAGGATTGATCTGATACGTTCTAAGCTTCGCAATTAAATCGGCTGCCTTACTATTTCGAATGTCTGAACAGTTCTCCTTAAATGTAATGCCCCAGACCAAAACAGTACAATCTTTCAAATCCTTCTTGGCACCCATCATTTTCTCAACAGCTTTGCATGCAATATAATCAGCCATCGCTTCATTTGTATTCCGCCCATGCGACAACACGGACATGCTGCAGCCTACTTTTTTTGCGTATTCCAGCAAATAATAGGAGTCTTCCCCCACACAATGTCCACCAACCAGGCCGGGCTGGAAAGGCAGCCCATTCCACTTCGTTTTCATAGCCTCAAAAACTTCATAAGTATCGATATCGCTCTTATCGCAGAGTTTGGAACACTCGTTCATGAAAGCGATATTCACGTCCCGCTGACTGTTTTCCATCACTTTGACCGCCTCCGCTGTCCGGATGGTAGAGACAGGATAGGTGCCAGCTTTTACGGCAAGTTCATAGACTTTTTGGATCTCCTCGGTCGTTTCCTTATCCATACCAGAAACAATTTTTCGTACCGTAGAAAACGTATGAACCGGATCTCCTGGATTGATTCGCTCAGGACTATATCCGATTTTCCAATGTTGTCCGCATTTCAAGCCGGAAGCCTGTTCTATAACAGGCACACATAGCTCTTCGGTCACTCCTGGATAAACTGTAGACTCAAAAACAACAATTGCATCGTGGGCCAGATTCTCCCCCACGATCCTGGATGCTTCCATAAGGGCGGAAAAGTCAGGCGTTCTATCCTGAGCAGTTGGGGTCGGGACGGCTACGATCACAAATTGAGCTTCTCGAAGTCTGCCAGGATCGGATGTAAATTCAATCGAAGAATTCTGAATCTCTTCCACGCCGCTGTCTGCAGGATCCAAACCATTCTGATAGGCACGGATCCGTTTTTGATCAATATCAAAACCTATGACATGGATATATTTTGAAAACTCAATGGCTGCCGGAAGCCCCACATAGCCAAGACCTATGACGGCAAGCTTAGTATTTCCGGAAATCAATGCTTGAACAATGTGTTGAGACATTTCTTAAATTCGCTCCTTCTTCACTATAAATTTTCGAGAATCAATTTTGCGACCAGATCCACTTCCTCTTTCTTCATATAAGGATGAATGGGCAAACTGAGAACTGTCTGCACGGCATGCATCGTAGCCGGAAACTCTGTATCACTTTGCCCCATTCCTTGATAGGGTGTCTGCTGATGAAGCGCAAAAGGATAATAAATCATGGTCGGAATCTCTTTTTTCTTCAGTTCCTCTTGTATCTTGTTTCTCGCTTCCGTATTTTCCAGCCGAATAGTATACTGGGCCCAACTGGAATAATAGTGTTCCGGTACAAAAGGAGTTTTTACTGCCACGCCCAAACGTTCTGTATACCATTTTGCCACCTGATTCACTGCATTCAGTTCATACTGTTCAAACGCTTTCAGTTTTTCTAAAAGAATAGCAGCCTGTAACGTATCGAGCCTCGAATTCATCCCGATCTCGCAATGTACGTACTTACTGTTTTTAGAACGTCCCTGCGCTCTTAAAGAGTACAGTCGATCAGCAATCTGACTGTCATCTGTAAAAATGGCTCCTCCATCGCCGTAACACCCAAGCGGTTTTGCCGGGAAGAACGATGTAGTTCCAATATCTCCGAAAGAACATGCTCGTTGATTTCCAATCCTGCCGCCAAAGCCCTGGGCAGCGTCTTCCACAATTTTCAGATGATACCGGTCGGCAATTTTTCTGATCTGAGCATAATTTGCTGGCAAGCCAAAAAGATCAACAGTAATAATTGCTTTTGGCGTATATTTCCCTTCCAATAAGATGCGTTGAATCGTTTTCTCCAGGGACTTGGAAGAAATATTGAATGTTTTCTCGTCAATATCCACAAATGCGATTTGTGCCTTCAAAATCGACACTGCCCCCGCTGTGGCGAAAAAAGTAAAATCAGGCACAAATACCACATCTGTAGAACCTATATCTAAAGACATTAGCGCTAATTGGAGCGCATCTGTCCCATTTGCGCAGGTAATGCAATATTTTCGCCCTACATAATCGGCAAGTTTTTCTTCCAGTTCCATTACCGGACTGCCTAGAACAAAGTCTGAGGAATCCAATACGGATTGTATTGCCGTATCAATCTGTGGTTTCAAAGCCTGATATTGCGCTTTCAAATCCCGAAACTTCATTTTCTCTCTTTCAATCCTTCCTTAGTTTTCTGATAGGTGCGGCCGCATACACACGTCAAATCATCACTAAGCCTTTTTCCGCATTCACAGATCCAACCGGTTACTTTTGCTGGAATTCCTGTCATAATCGCATAATCAGGGACATCCGATACGACCACCGCTCCTGCTCCTATAAGAGCCCAGCGTCCGATCGTATGATTGCATAATATAGTAGCGTTCGCTCCAATACTTGCCCCTGTTTTAACAATAGTTTTTAAATGGTTTGCAATGCCTTTCGGATACTTTGCTCTGGGACTGAGATCATTGGTGAATACACAAGAGGGTCCGCAGAATACATAATCTTCAAGAATCACACCAGAAAAGACCGAGACATTGTTCTGAATTTTTACACCGTTTCCGATTTTTACATTTTCTCCTGTGTAAACGTTTTGACCAATTATACATCCGCTGCCAATATTCGTTCCCCGTTGGATGTGACAGAAGTGCCATATTTTTGTCCCATTCCCAATTACCACATCCCGATCAATATAACTGCTTTCGTGAACATAAAATTGTCTACTCATTTTCAAATTGTCCCTTAAAATATATTGTATTTCCTTTTAATAGTGGCAGCTTTACTGGCATTCCTAATGTGGCAGATTGATAGATTGCCAGAATTAGTTCTATTGCCCTTTTCCCTGCTTCTGCGTTTACCAGAGGCTGCCGTTTATTTATGATCGCATCGATCATATCTGCATAGAGAGGTGTGTGTCCATAACCGTAAATATTTGGTGGGGTTTCGCTAAATTTTAATTTTATATTTTCCGGATCATCCTGCGCATCGGCAACTTTCCATTCCAGAATTTCGTTTACAGACTTCCCGCCAACTTTTACCGTAGCGGTTTCGCCAAATAAGGTGAGGCTTTCTTCCAGATTCACCGGATATACATTTGTTGTCCCCTGGATGACGCCATAAGAACCGTTCTGAAATTTCACTAGAGCGAGGCCAAGATCTTCTGCTTCAATATATGGATGTCTCAGATTCGCTGTATAGGCAAAAACTTCTGCTGCTTCGCTGTTCATAAGCCAACATAATAAATCAATATTGTGGATGCACTGGTTCATCAAAGCGCCTCCATCCTGTTCCCAGGTACCTCTCCAGGATGCCTGTTCATAATACTTCTGATTTCTATTCCAGAAAACACATGCACTTCCATGAAAGATTTTTCCGAATCTTCCTTGCTCAATGGCATTATGAATATATTGAATAGATTTGTTAAAACGGTTTTGATGGCTGACACATACTAGAACCCCCTTTTGTTTTGCGAGTTGTATGATCTGATCCGCATCCTCAAGAGATAAAGCAAGTGGCTTTTCGATGATAACGTGGCAGCCCATTCTTATACAGTCCATAGCGATTGAAGCATGCTTTCCGCTTTCTGTAGCAATTGCAACCAGTTCAGGACGTTCCATCTCCAGCATCATTTTATAATCTGTGTATTGATGAACATGCTCTAAGAGCGTTGCTGCCGTTTCCAGTTTATTTATATCTATATCACATACACCTACAATTTCCAGATTATTGTTCCTGGCAGCTGTGATGTGGTGAGGAGAAATTCTTCCACATCCGATCAGCGCATATCTCATTTTTAGCATCTCCTATAAAAAATGGTGGCTTTTAAATCCACCGCATATTTAGATCTTTCAAATTATAGATCCATATTTACTTTAATATTTTATTCTTTAAAAATACTTTTGTCAAAATAACATTCCAGTCCTATTCACTCATTTGCATGGATCCGTTTATATTGTTCAAACATTTCCAAGAGGTCTTTCTCGATCTTTTCCGGCATTCGTTTATGCAGTTCATAGGTTCCAGGAGAAATAATTTCTGAATCACTATCATGACATTTATCAATAGCCTCAACTAACATTGAAACTTCATTTTCATATACTCTCTCTGCCACCGCATGAAAAGTATCCGTTTGGTATATGTCAATTATTCTTCTTTCAATTATTTTTCCTGCATCTATATCTTCACCGAGCAAATGGGTCGTAACGCCTATAGGTTGATTTTCCACAATTGCCCATTTGAACGCATCAAGTCCTCTGCAATTTGGAATATATCCCGAATGAGAATTAATGATAGTATAAGAGTCAATAAATTCTTTTGGCAAAATTCCAGCACCTGTAATAAGAATGATTCGATCTTTTTCAATATGGAAATTCTCTAAGTCGCCCCTCTCATACAAATATCCTAAATTAAAACATAGTTTATCGATATCCGGTACATGGAAATTCATTTCCAGCCGATGTCGAATGAGTGGCTGTTTTTTCTTTTTATATTGAAACGGAATGGCAAATACCAGCCATTTGCTTTTAACAGGCTCCACACATCATATGTTTTTCTATGTTTTACGGAATTAATTAAAGCTGATTTATTTTCATATGCTAAAAATATAAAACTATTCTAATTATAAACTAATAACCATAATAATATTACCATTTTACTAATATCGTGTTTAATGATAATTTATCGATTCAATATTTTAAGAACGATATCTTCAAATACTATTCATGATTTCCCATACTTGCTCTGTGATTCTCTCATAGGAATACTTTTGAATATAATTTTTATCTTGCACTACTGTTACATTGCCTGTTTCTTCCCATTCTTTATATTTTGCAAGAATATATGCTTTCAAATCAGCATATGTTTCTTCATGTCTTGACTCTTCATAGCAAATACCTCCAAGTAATTCCATATATTTGCTTGGAAATGAATGGGATATATTTCCATTTACAATATAAACAATTGGTTTTTGAGACCTCATATATTCATACATCTTTCCGGTCCAAGCACAGTGATCCCCTTCCACATTAAAACATGCTTGAATCAGAATTGCTGCATTTTGCTGGAGTTCATGAGCTTTATACCGGGGAATTTCATGAAGATTTATAAAATACTTATCTCCTCCATGATCCTTAGCCATCTTCTGCGCTAATGATCCGCATTTTCCAGCATATAAAACTCGCACCTTTTTCAAATCAACTACTCCTTCTTGAGCTAACTCATTGATCGTTCTATATATAACTCCGAAATTCTGAAGATTTCCATAGATCGTACCTGTATAAATCAGATCAAACCAACATGGTTTCTTCGGATTCGCTACTTCTTCGGGATCATAACCATTAGTAACCGTATAATCTTTTATCCTTTTGTCCGTATGAGTATCAATGAAGTCATCAATATGGAATACCGCATCAGCCAGTCTAGAATGTTTTTGAACATAATTAATATGCCATTTGCCGTAATCTAGTAATGGGGAAGTATGTCTTCCACAAATATCCCGAAAGTCACATATCCATTTCAAATGTGAATATTTTGATTTCAATTTAGAACATACCATAAAAGTCCAAATTTCGGGATATGATGAAATAATTACATCATATTCTCCTGCTTTGCTTTTTATTGCTCTAACTAGAATTTGAGTGGTTCTCATTGAAACATACCTTCGGTAAAGCTTTTTAAGAAAAAAAATAATTTTATAAGTATGATGTAATCCATCTTTTGAAGCACCTAAACCATTATTCCTTTTTCGTATCGCTTTATATCGATTTTTTAATCTAATGACTATATCATCAACTGGAACTGAGAAATAATGATTAAAGTACTGCATCTCTTTTTCTAATAATGCATCACTCGTATAGAAATCACCGCTTTCAGGATTATCATAATTTTTTTTATTTGTAAGAACATCAATCATAACTTTATCACGATGATTTTTTTTCAAATATTTTGTTATTTTTGTCCATCTTATTGCTCCAATACCCTGAGTTGGAGCAATGTACTCACAAACAAGCAATATTTTCATTTTATTCTTCATTTCTAACCCTTCCTTCGAAAATTATCCATATAAAATGAAATACCTAGTTAACAACTTCAGAATCAATTCATCTACTCTCTTTAGCTTAGCTTCATGTCTCAAACCATTATTAAATAGATGAAATGTCCACAATTAATGCCCTATAGCAGATAAATGTTGAGATTAAGAATACGAAGTAACTTAAAAGCTTTCCAATCTACCGTAATATAGAGGGTCAGATTGGGAATTCTTTTTGGGTCGCCTCCGGGACCAGTTTGATCTGATTTCGCCTTGACTGTCCCCGTACGTTCTTCCTGTTTCGGTTCCGGATAATCCATATCGAACAGAGGTTCCATATTGGCCATCATCTCAAGTGCGGCTGCCTTTTCGCTCTTCCGGCCGAAAAGCATCTTCTGAAGCTTGCGGATGATCTCGTCCTTCTGTTCGATCTTATCGTACAGCTTTTCGATCAATTCCGATTGTTTCTCGATCTGCTCGGACTGTTTTTCATTCTGTTCGATCAGGATCTCAAGAAGCTTTTCAATTTGTGTCGAGGACCCGTTGTCCTGTGCGAAGTAACCATCTTTCATGACCCGACTATAACACACTTGGAAAGGCTTTTCCATCACACAATATATGCACGTTTTTGTGCTGGACGGATCGCATTTTTCTGTACGATGCTCAGGCCGTCAAGCAGCCATCTGAGTTCCTGTTCGCTCAGCGCAATGACTTCTTCCTCTGTTCTGGGCCATTGAAACTTTCCATTCTCTAGACGCTTGGTGATGAGCATGAACCCATCCTCTTTCCAAAGCAGTCCTTTGATGATGGAAGTCTTTCTGCCGCAGAACAGAAAGAGGATATTCTGACGCGGGTCCAGCTTCATGGAAGACTGAACCAGCAGGCACAGGCAGTCAATGCCTTTGCGCAGATCCGTGTAGCCGGGACGGATGTACACATGATCGATGCGGTCAAAATCAAGAAATCTCATAATGAATCGAGGACCGTTCGGATCAGCTCCGGTTCCGTATGATTATGGATATAGATCTTGCCTTTGGAAGACTGGATAACGATAGCTGGCCGATCCGATCCGGTTTGTTTCCTGGGACCCGGATCAGGAAGGCGGACTTCAGCAAAAGAAGAATAGGTATTCGAATTCTGTTTTGATTCGCTCATGAAAAAACCTCCAGTTCATAGCATCAATATACTCAATGAACTAGAGGCTGAATACCCGCGGTTCTATTTCCTGCTTACGATCTACAGCACCGCTAATACGAGGCTGGGCTTGTACAGACAGACGGGAATGCGCGGGTCGCCAATTATATTCTTTCGCCAAAATGGCTGAAGGAAGAAAAAGAGGACCGGCCAGGACTGGTCGATCCTCGGGTATCCAAATTTTTTAGGGGTCTACATTGTGAAGTGTACCCTGAACATTAGACCCTAAAGTGACCCCTAAATTTCTTGGCAAACCCCTAAAGATTTTGGTTAGCCCGATCCTCTGGAATACTATCTATCGAAAACACAAGGTTAATCGAATACAGACAGAGCGCCGTATACGTTAAGTGTACGTACGGTGCGGCGAGAGGGGCGGAAATGTACTATTTCCCATCTACTCTATTCCGTTTTAATGGATTCTTAAAAATTTTGGTTATTCTCAGAAACTTACATAATTCTTCTTTTAATCTAAAATAATTTATAAAAATTATTACTTTAGTTACAACATTACTCCATAATCAGTAAAAACATACTCTTTTCCATCAATTTTCCGAATACCTGTAACAGCCTTATAATTATCTCCAAAATAATACCATTGATTATTTACATATCGCCATCCCTTAGCAAGGTTTCCATTTTCATCAACAAAATAAACTGCATTATATATATTATAATCCGAAGCATAATTATTATCATAAACAAGTTGATTTGTCAGCATTTTACCTACATTATCAAAGGAATAATAAACATTATTTATTTTTTCTAATCCATTATTTTTAGAATTACCAACATAATACCATTCACCATTATATTGATTCCATCCATCTTTAAATGAAATCTGTTTTTTATTTCCTTTTCCATCAAAATAGTAAAAAGAACCATTTATACTCTTATATACTTTTTTAATGTTGCTTTGTGTTCCATCCAATGGACCAGTCGCACCAATACCACCAACTCCAAAGTATACATATCTGGCGTTATTAAAGAAATAATCTTTGCCATCAATCTTAGATGGACCATATGCACCATATCCATTAATGAAATATACATCATCAAGCCAACCATTTTTTGTTATTGAACCAGAAGCATCTGCATAACCCCAACCATCAGATGTACGAACCATTTCATTTTCCGCCATAATTCCAGTTTGATGATTCATCCAATACAATTTATTTCCTGATTCATAAGTTCCAGTTACAAATTTATGATTAAGAACTAAATAATATGCACTATTAGAAGCTTTTACCCAACCATTTAAAGTCTTTGCATCTAAAATCTGTGAAATCACACCACTCTTATCTGCAATAAATACCTTATTTTCCTTAGAGTCTAAAGCTGAAGTGTCTTTTATGTAGGCAAAAGAATTTGGATCAATATAATATTGCTTTCCGCTACTTGTAATCAAACCTGTTTTCAAATTACCATCACTCTGAGCATAATACTGTGATTGAGGTCCACACCACCGATTCTTAGCGATACTTCCATCTTTAGTAGCGTAATAATGAACACTATCGCTTATATAAATAATATCGCCCATTTTCATTCTTCCATCTTGGAAATAATACTCATTCGAATCAATGGTGTACAATCCGTACTCATAAAGCGTTCCGTTATTAGAATAATACCAGTAACCGTCCACTAAATTCCATCCATTTTTCACTTTTGTAGGTGTACCGATCAGAGCGCCTGAACTTGAGAATCTGCATATCTCGCCATCAATAATAGTATCAGAAGTTTTAGCAATTCCATTCGATCCAAAATAATATTTAGCATTTCCAATAGTTTTCCATCCATTAGTTACATAAATACCATTTTCATCATAATATTTCCAAACTTTAGGTCGTACTTCTAACCATTGGTTTTTAATAGCTTGTCCATCTTTATTGAAATAATATGCTAAATATTCTGTATTTTTTACCATAAACCCATTATAATCAAAACCATAGGTCTGATCATTAATGATCTTTGAATTTCCAACAACAAATTTACCATTATCTAAATAATACCATTCGCCTTGGAATTCTATCCAACCATTCGATTGCGTAACTAATTTATATTGATTCCCTTTTTTATTTAAAACATACTTATTATTCGCGGTATCGATAATTGCACCCACTTGTTTCAGGTTATCTTTAAAATAATACCAGGAACCATTGATTTGCAGCCAACCATTCTCCATCAGAGATCCGTCTGCACGAGCGTAAGAATTACCATCAAAAACCCAACCAGTTAACATTTTGCCATCATAATCGAAGACATATGATTTTTTACCAATAGTTATAGGTCTATTCCTATAATTCAACTTAGCCATTTCTTTGGTATCTGGATCAAAGTAATACCAGCTATTATTAATATAGTGCCATCCAGAGACAGCCTTATGATTGCTATCAATATAATATTGATTCATATAGAATCCAGCCGATGGAGAAACTTTAGTTCCCATACCTTTCGCGTCAAAAAAATACACTGTTCCATCTTTTGCAGCTAATGTTACTTTAGCTCTCATGGCCGATAAATTGTTAAAAGCATATACTATGTTTTTTATTGTTCTTATCCCTGTAATACCATAAAAATCATCACCGAAATAATACCATTCACCATTAGAATTAACCCAGCCACTGACTGAAGCACCATCATTACCAAAATACAAATAATTATTTTTTTCGGAACTTGGCTCAGCAGTATAATCATAATACAATCTATTTCTGCACATTAATCCATTATAATCAAATCTATATTTAGTATTTCCAATCGTTTTCAATTCATTTTTTAAAACTCTATTGTTTTCGACATAAACCCAGTCACTATTGGAAACATTTTTCCAGCCATTCGTATCAGTAGTAAATGACGCAATCTGTTTTCCTGAATTATCTACGCGAATCCATTTTGCTCCTTCTACATTAACTATGGTATCCTTTGCCAAGCGGCCATTATAATCAGGCTCAAAATAGTAATAATCGTTCCCTATTTTTTGAAGTCCTTTTACAGAGAGTCCATTAGCACCAAAATAGTAAGTATTATAGCCATCTAAGCCCCAATCTGATATTACTAAAGCACCTCCAGGTTTAGCTTTAACCACACCACTATACCAATTTCCTGTTTCGTCATCCCCATATACTGCGCCAATCGTATTATCAAGCATTTTATAATTATTAAATGCATATAATACGTTATTTATTTTTTTTATTCCTCCATATACTACCCAAATAATTCATGATTTCTAATAAAAATGCCGCGAACTCCTTTATTTTAGGTTTTTCGCGGCTTTATCATTTTCACCCGCCGGGTGATGACTTTCAAGTGTGGTTCATTTACAATATTAGTGACCAAACAAATAGAAAGGAACCACATACTTATGTTATCTAATTTTGCCGCTGTTGACAACTATAACTTTTCCGGAGGAAATATCACCTCCGATTCCGGCGCTCTTCTCTTTGCTCGTTTTATCCATTCTCTTTCGCTTCATGACGCTTTTCGTTCGCTTCCTTTTGATGACGACCGGAAAAATCCTGTCCACTCTTATTCCGATATCCTTCTTGGCCAGATCTTTAAATTTATGCTAGGATATTTCCGTCAGGCCGATCAGTCGGTTCTTCGTCAGGATCCTTTTCTGCTTTCTGACGCTCCTTCCCAGCCGACAGTTTCACGTTTTTTCTCCTGTGCCTCCCCTTCTTTGAATGCCGCACTTCATCAGCTTCTTCAGACCTGTGCTCTCTCTTATCTCAACAAGCAGGAGCATGATCTTATTTTTGATGCTGATTCTACTTTGATCGAAACGACTGGCCGGCAGGAAGCGAGTGCCTATATTCCTCATTACTCTTCGGTCGGTTATCATCCTCTGGTGATCAATGAGTATCATTCCAAACTTCTTGTCGCTTCGCTTCTTCGCTGCGGCAATTCCTATTCGGCCAACGGGATCATCGAGCAGCTCCGCACTGTGTTCTCCGGCCTTCAGATTTCTTCTTCCCGGACCATTTTCTTCCGTGGAGACAGCGCCTTTTACGATTCCGAATTGATGAATTATCTTGAACAGCAACCTTTTCGTGTGCGCTATATGATCCGGTGCAAGCATTTCGGGAAACTGCTCAAAGAATGCATGGACGATATGGACCGCAAAGGGATCGATTTCCAGCAGTATACCAAACACGAACCGTATATCGGCGAGCTGTCTTATTCCCTGCAGAACGACGAGCCTAGAAGGGTCGTCTACAAAGCGTATCGTTCCATAGGCCAGAACGGACAGATTTCTTTGTTTCCGGAAATCTATGCCGTCATGACCAACTGTCTGGAGTGGAGTCCGTGCCATATCCTACGCTTTTATGAACAAAGAGGAAATTCGGAAAACTTCACGAAAGAGCTCAAGGACGATTTTGGTGCAGGCACATTGTCCCATCCAAAGTTCTTATCCAACGAGCTCGAGTTTCTGCTCAAAGCATGGGCATACAATATTTATCATCTGTTCCTGAATCGGAAAGCAAAACACATGCCGGGTATTGCGCGTATGCGTATGAATACGTTCAGGAAGGAATTTATCAAGATAGGCGGAAAAGTGATCCGTCACGCAAGGCAGATCACATTGTGCATCAGCAGCGCCTATGCGAGAAAGAAAGAGTTCGCAGGATTGATGTACAATATTCAAAACGAATAATAAACAGACCCATATTTTAAAATAGGCAGAGCGATCTGTCCTTTTCGTCGTGGAGTTTTCCACTGTAAAACTTTTTGAAAACCAAAAAAAACAGGAAATCGGATCAAATCAAGCGAACTTCATCGGTAAAACCATTCCATGAATTATTTGGGTACTAGATTTCCGTTTTCTACATAATACCAATTTCCCGATTGTTTGGTCCATCCATTTTTTTGACAATCTATTGTAGCAGTCAAAAGACCCTTTTCATCACCAATATATATTATTTGGGTATCCTCATCTGTAAATATACCATTTTTTGCGAGTCCATCATATTTAGTGAAAACATAAGTTTTTCCATCAATTGTTTGGACTCCTCTAACTAATTTATAATCGGAACCATAGTAATATTCATTATAATATCCCTCAAGTCGATACCATCCTTTGATTAAAGCACCACTTTCATCCGCACGATAATAATCGTCATTCATCCAAAACGATGTGTTAGCATACATTTTTCCTTCATAATTAAATCCATATGTATTATTGCCTATTTTGCGGATTCCTTTTACAGATAATCCATCCGCTCCAAAATAGTATGTATTATTATCATTTGTTGCCCAGGTTGATGTGACCAAGGCACCTCCTGATCTGGCTTTAACTGTTCCACTATACCAGTTTCCGGCTTCATCAGATCCCGATACATAACCAATCGTATTATCAAGCATTTTATAATTATTAAATGCATATAATACGTTATTTATTTTTTTAATTCCTCCATATACTAAACTTTCATCTTCTACATAATACCAATTTCCTGATTGTTTGATCCATCCATTTTTTTGACAATCAATAGTTCCGATCAGTAGTCCTTCATTATCAGAGATGTATGCTTTCTTGCTATTGTCATCAATGGTCAGGCCATTTTTTTCCAAACCATTATACTTACTAAATACATAAGTTTTTCCATCGATTATTTGGATTCCGCTTACAGATAATCCATCCGCTCCAAAATAGTATGTATTATTATCATTTGTTGCCCAGGTTGATGTGACCAAGGCGCCTCCTGATCTGGCTTTAACAGTGCCATTATACCAGTTTCCGGCTTCATCATACCCATATACATCGCCAATCGTATTATCAAGCATTTTATAATTATTAAATGCATATAATACGTTATTTATTTTTTTAATTCCTCCATATACTAAACTTTCATCTTCTACATAATACCAATTTCCTGATTGTTTGATCCATCCATTTTTTTGACAATCAATAGTTCCGATCAGTAGTCCTTCGTTATCAGAAATATATGCTTTCTTACTATTATCATCAATGATTAAACCATTTATTTCCAAGCCATTATACTTACTAAATACATAGATTTTTCCATCGATTGTTTTGGTTCCATTTACAGATTTATAATCTGAATCATAATAGTATTTATTAGAGTATTCATTCTCTTGATACCACCCTTTTATTAAGGCTCCGCTCTTATCAGCTCGATAATAATCATCATCCATCCCAAATGATGTATCTGCATACATTTTTCCAGAATAATCAAATCCATACATATGATTATTGATTTGTAACAATTGATTAATTACTAAAGATTGATCTTTTGCATAATACCAATCAGAACCGACACTTATCCATTGATCGCCATTAATTGTGGTACTCTTATCCAAGACCCCATCATTGCCGAAATGATTGAATGTTCCATTTTCAAGATACGTATAATTTGTGTTTATTCTGCCGTATGACAAAAAATACCGTTTTCCATCAATAGTATAATCTCCGGAATTCCCTCTATAATCATCATCAAAATAGTATTTCTCATATTCCGTTGTGATCCAGCCTTTTTGAAGAGTGCCATCATCACCTGAATAATAGCCATATTCACCCCACGAGTTATATGAATTTTTGCTTAATTCATACATATAGTCAAAAAAGTAACTTTTCCCATCAATCTCCTGTAACCCACTAACTAGATTATTATCTTTAACATAATATTCAATTGATTTTCCATTTACTTTAACTTCGATCCATGTATTGTTAATAAGATCTCTCTCATCATAAATTTCATTATTTAAATAAAAAACAAATTTTCCGTTTTCAATTGTAGCGTAGCCATACAAGTTCTCATCATAAAAATAGGGAACCGCTACACTTTCGCTAGTCATATTTTCGCTCTCATTCACTCCATATACAAGAGAATCTTCAACTGGAACATTATTTTTATAATCTTCAATTTTGCTATCAAGATCGGTTGAGATTTGATTCTCTTGAGAAGTATTAAGATTTTCCCCTAATGATTCACTTAAATCTGAACCATCTTCATATGAGACTTTTTCCTCATTCTGAATATTTCCATTGATCGTATTTTCAGATCCAAATGAAAAATCATTGTTTTTATTTTGATTTAATTCATTGTCAACTTGAATTTGATTAATCTCACTATTTTCATCAATATTCTCTCCATTGATTAATGATGAGTCCTCTGGTTCTACAGTAGCACCGGTTTCAACAACAGCAATAGGCTCTTCATCCACACCTTCGCCAAAAATAGATAAATTTTCAGCAAAAGTAATTCCTGTAAGAGCAGACAAAACAGCAAATCCATACAGAATACACTTTTTCTTTTCCATAATTTTTTTACCCTTCCCTGATACTCCAAAAGCATATAGTCATAGACTAATATAGCTTACATTAATACGTATCACTGTTGACATAATTATACACAATATGTGAAACCCCATACAGGATGTATTTATTTTTTTATTTAGAACATCTTTAATAATTTTATGTTTTAGTTTTATATCCATGATCTGTTGAATTTAAATAAAAAATAGTTTATAGTTCACCATATAACGAAAAGGAGTTATCATGAACACATTTGACAAAGAAATATTATTATCTTTAAAAGAACACCAGTTTTCGTCTCAAAGAGCGCTCGCAAAACAACTGGATCTCTCTTTAGGAACTATCAATCATTCAATAAACAGTTTAAAAGCACAGGATTATATAAATGATGATTATGAAATTCTTTCCAAAGCAGAAGCTTTATTTCAAAAAAATAAACCTAAAAATGCGATTATATTAGCTGCCGGTTATGGAATGCGTATGGTTCCTATAAACAACGAAGTTCCAAAAGGCCTGCTTAAAATAAAAAACGAACCACTTATCGAAAGGATTATCAAACAGCTTCATGAAGTAAATATCACTGATATTTCGATCGTAGTTGGCTTTATGAAAGAAAAATATGATTACTTGATCGATGAATATGGTGTAAAACTGATCTGTAATAATTCATATCAGACAAAAAATAATTTGCATTCGTTATATTTGATAAAGGATAAAATTTCCAATAGTTATATTATTCCCTGTGATGTTTGGTGTGCCGATAATCCGTTCCATACTGATGAGTTGTACTCATGGTATATGATCACGAAAGAAAAAAGCCGTAAAAGTATGATTCGGCTCAACAGAAAAAAGGAACTTGTCCTTACAGAGGAAACTGAAGAGAAAAATAAAATGATCGGAATCAGCTATATTACCGCAGAAGATGCAGATTATATCAAAAATAATCTGCTCCTCATGGATAAGCAGCCTAGATATGATAATCGCTACTGGGAAGAAGTTTTAATAAAAAATGGAAAGTTATTGCCTGCTGCAAAAATTGCACCTGCGAATCAGACGTTTGAAATTGATACATATGAACAATTAAGAGAATTGGATTCCAATTCTGATCATTTAAGAACAGAAGCGGTTGAGATCATTAAAAATGCACTCAACGTAAATAATAAAGATATCGGAGAAATTAAAGTTTTAAAGAAAGGAATGACAAATCGTTCATTCTTATTCACGGTCAATGATGAATCGTATATCATGCGTATTCCTGGAGAAGGAACAAATCAATTAATCAACCGAAAAGAAGAAGCGGATATATATAAAGAAATCGATCCGTATCATCTTTGCGATCCTATAATCTATATTAATCCAGAAAACGGCTATAAAATTACTAAATTCTATAATAATTCGAGAGTCTGTGATCCCAATAATCTGGGAGATCTTCAAAAGTGTGTATCCTTTTTAAGAAAATTTCATAAATTGAATTTAAAAGTTGACCATACTTTTGACTTATTCGGAAAGATTGATTTTTATGAACAGCTTTGGGATGATCAACCTTCTATTTTTGAAGACTATGCCCAGACCAAAGAAAACATATTATCTTTAAAATCTTTCATCGATTCATGCGGAAAAGATTGGTGTCTCACGCACATTGATGCTGTACCAGATAATTTTCTCTTTCTGGAAAACGGCGACATTAAGCTGATCGATTGGGAATATGCAGGGATGCAGGATCCTCACGTAGATATCGCGATGTTTTGCATCTATTCCCTGTTCGATCCTGATCAGGTCGATCAGTTTATAGATCTCTATTTTGATAATCATTGCCTTGAAGTCACCCGAACAAAAATCTATGCTTATATCGCAATATGCGGATTATTATGGAGCAACTGGTGCGAATATAAAAGAAATCTGGGCATAGAATTTGGAGAATACTCATTGGCTCAGTATCGCTATGCAAAAGAATACTTCAAAAAAGCAAAACATAGATTAGGAGGCCAACAATGCACGAAATAAAACAAGCAATAATTATGGCTGCGGGAAAAGGAGAAAGGATGCGCCCTTTAACAAATTGTATTCCTAAGCCTTTGATCAAAGTAAATGGCACGCGTATGATCGAATCAGTAATCGAAGCACTGCTTAAAAATGAAATCTCTCCGATTTATATTGTAGTCGGATATCAGAAAGAACTCTTTGATTATTTAGATAAAAAATATAAGGATGTTCAGTTGATTGAAAATCCATATTTTGAACAAGCCAATAATATTTCCTCTTTATATGCAGCACGAAATCATCTTGAAAATACGATCATTTTAGATGGCGATCAAATAATCAATAATCCAAAAGTCCTATCAAAATATTTTGAAATCTCCGGATACAACAGTGTATGGAAAGAT
Organism: Erysipelotrichaceae bacterium OPF54; assembly: GCA_022834735.1. Taxonomy (GTDB): domain Bacteria; phylum Bacillota_I; class Bacilli_A; order Erysipelotrichales; family Erysipelotrichaceae; genus Dubosiella. The sequence continues at coordinate 1,255,986 of BQKD01000001.1, read as the reverse complement.
GAATATACTTATGAATGGATGCAGATCGTTAATAATGGAATTGTCGAATCTTGTTTAAGAGATGGCGGAAGCTGCGGATGGCAATTATACAGTGTCTCAAGATGGACAGAAGATGATGGGCAAAAGTTAAAAAAGCTAGTAGAGCAAGAGTTTGAACAAGATCCATATTCAAATCTTTATTGGGACGATCTAGCAATGTTTAAATATCATTCTGATTTTAAACTCGGCATTTTTGAAATGAATAAAGGCGACGTATTAGAAATCGACAGTTTTGCAGAATTACAGGAAGCTGACCCTTCCTATCGATAAGGAGAACAAGATGAATAAGAAAAATTTGAATACAAAAAAAATAGACTGGATGATCACACTAGTTCCTTTAATTCTCATTGTAGGATTATGTGTCTTATTTTTTATATTTCCAGAACAATCAAATACTATTCTGACACAAATCCGATTCTTTTTAGGGGATAGTTTTGGTGTCTACTATTTAGCGATCGGATTAGGAATATTTTTATTATCCATATATATAGCTTTTTCCAAATATGGAAATATCGTATTAGGAGATAAAAACGAGAAACCTAAATATTCATTTTTTGCATGGGGTGCCATGATGTTTACATGCGGGTTAGCAGCCGATATTTTATTTTACTCTTTTTCGGAATGGATCTTATATGCCACAGATCCTCATATAGCTGAATTAGGTTCTATCCAGGAATGGGCAGGCGTTTTTCCTATTTTTCACTGGAGCTTCATTCCTTGGTCCTTTTATCTTGTATTAGCTGTATCATTTGGATTCATGCTTCACGTAAGAAAAAGAAATCGTCAAAAATACTCGGAAGCCTGCAGACCGATTCTCGGAAAATGGACCGATCGATTGCCTGGACGAATTATTGATTTGCTTGCTGTATTCGCGTTAATTGCAGGAACAGCAACGACTTTCAGCGTCGCTACACCATTGATGGCACAAATTATTCAACAGTTATTTCATTTGAATATCAGCTTAACAGCTATTAACATAATAATCCTTTTGATCACTTGTGCTGTATATACTTACTCCTTATTAAAGGGATTTAAAGGCATAAGCACTTTAGCAAACATTTGTATTTATCTATTCTTTGGACTTATTGCATTCGTTCTCCTATTTGGAGGACAATTCCGATACATCATAGAAACAGGATTTACTTCTTTTGGAACAATGGTTCAAAATTTTATTGGATTGTCCACTTATACCGACCCATTACGAACTTCCAATTTCCCGCAGAATTGGACTATCTATTATTGGGCATATTGGATGGTCTGGTGTGTAGCAGCTCCATTTTTTATTGGCAATATTTCAAGAGGACGTACCGTTAAACAGACGATTCTGGGCGGATATGTTTTTGGCGTAGGATCCACCTTGCTAAGCTTTATCGTTTTAGGAAACTATTCTATGGGACTTCAAATGGAAGGAATCATGGATTTTATTGCCCAGTATAATCAGTCCGGTGATATTTATGGACTCATCGTTTCGATCCTTCAGACATTGCCTGGATCAGGTTTCATCTTGATCATTGTGTTGATCACTATGATCGCTTTCTATGCAACCAGTTTTGATTCCATTGCTTTGACAGCCTCATGCTATAGTTACAAAACACTGAGCGAAAAAGAAAGTCCAAGCAAATGGCTTGAACTTATGTGGTGTATAATGTTAATCATTTTACCTATTGCACTCTTATTTTCACAAAGCTCAATGAGCAGTCTGCAGTCAGTAAGTATCATTGCTGCTTTCCCTATTGGTATCGTGATCATTTTGATTGTTGGTAGCTTTCTAAAAGATGCAAAAAATAAAGTAAGCGGAAAATAGAACCGCGTATAGTAAAAGGCACCGGGTTTGTCAAGAAAACTGTGTAAGTTATTTTAGTTTTATTTACAAATTTCTATATTTGGCGATCCTTTTAGGAGCGGCCCTTTACAATGGGTACACCCGGGGATATGCTCAAAGCCTTTCTGCTGCCAGCTTCAGCTTGGTTTTCAGCAGAAGGCTTTTCTTTTGGGGTCCCGGGGTGTGGGACCCGTTGTCAAGGGGAAGAGCGGATAAAAGGTAAGTGGGAAAAAGAACTGCGTATAGTAAAAGGCACCTGTCTGTGAGATACTTCTCGCGAGCAGGTGACCTTTTTCTTTCGGGTTATACGCATTGTTCTTTGACTTCTGCATTCCACGGCATCATCTGATCAAGGATCTCGTCACTCAGCTGCCCGATCTTTCCCCTCAGTTTTTCCAACACGTACAGTATGTATTTGTACGGTACCAGTCCGTTGGCTTTCGCACTTTCTACGACCGAATACAGTACGCCGCAGCTTCGGGCTCCTCTCGGACTTCCCGAGAACAGCCAGTTGCGCCGTCCGATCGCGAAGCTTCGGATCGTTCTTTCCGATAACGAATTGGTCATCGGTACATTGCCGTCTTTTAGATAAATCTTCAGTCCTTCTTCGTTATCTACCAGATAATTCAGAGCCTGTTTTTCCTTTTGGGTTGTCCAGCCTTCTGTGGCCAGGGCTGTTTTTGCGCACACGAAAACCTGCTCCACGAGCCCTCCTTCGCGCAGCATCCTTTCTTCTTTTCGTTCTTTTGGCTTCAGTTTCTGAAGCTTCGCTTCGATACGGAAGATCTTCATGATCTGTGTAAGTATCTTCACTGATACGGATCCTGCTGCTTCCTTCAGGCCTTCCAGAGCATCTACAAAATGCCTTCTGGCATGAGCCCAGCACAGTGCTCTTTCGTCATGATCGACCTGATTGTATCCGGCATAGTCGTCTGTGATCAATATCCCTGCGAATCCTTCCAGATAATCGGCGGCATACTTTCCGCCTCTTCCGGGCTGATAGTCGAACAGCCGCATCGGATGTTCGCTTTCCTGTATCGAACTGTACACCCACATATACGACTTGTTCGTATTCCTGCGCCCCTCTTCCTTCATGACCTGGATGGTCGTTTCGTCGCAGTGTATATACTCCTCTTTCAGCAGGTGGCTTTTCATCCTTTCAATCAGCGGTTCGAAATAATTTTCCGATCCCAGCATCACCCAGTTGGACATCGTTCTTCGGCTCACAGGAAGCTTCCAGCTCTTCCATTCCTTTTCCTGCCGGTAATAGGTCACACCTTTGACAAACCGTTCGTTGGCCACATAGGCCAGGGCCTGCGCGTCTGTCTTATAAAGAACGCCTTCCCCGTCATTCATGCAGGCAGGGCAGGCGTAGGTTTCTGTATAAATGTCTTCGATGATGATCTGCGCAGGGACAACCTTTACGATCGTGTGCGCTTTCTCTTCGCCCACCTTGATCATTTCTTCTCCGCAATATGGACATTTCTTTATTCTGTAAATCATTTTTGGCTAAAATGCTATTTTGGCTAAACTTCCCCCTTTCCCCCCGTTACATCATGCTAACTTTGGTTTATAATAGTCACAAGATCTATTGCGATTTCTTCTTTTGTCTTGCCAAGATCCAGTAGATCCCGGATGACCGTTTTAAAGTTTCTCTTGGCTTTGCGAAGGCTCTGGCTGGCTTTAGTATAAACGAATCGGCACATTCAAAAAAAGAGACCCCGATTTTCATGTTCTGGGGTCTCGCTATTTATTGAGTGATGACAGTTTTCTTCTTCGGTCGCTGATCACCACTTTTTCATGCGGAAGGGAGTCCAGGTCGTCCGTACGGTTCGGACAGCGGCGGCGCTCATGCGCCTTGACTGTCCCCGTACGTTCTTCCTGTTTCGGTTCCGGATAATCCATAGTGAACAGAGGTTCCATATTGGCCATCATCTCAAGCGCGGCTGCCTTTTCGCTCTTTCGGCCAAAAAGCATCTTCTGGAGCTTGCGGATGATCTCGTCCTTCTGTTCGATCTGATCATACAGCTTTTCAATCAGTTCCGATTGTTTCTCGATCTGCTCGGACTGTTTTTCATTCTGTTCGATCAGGATCTCAAGAAGCTTTTCAATTTGTGTCGAGGACCCGTTGTCCTGTGCGAAGTAACCATCTTTCATGACCCGACTATAACACACTTGGAAAGGCTTTTCCATCACACAATATATGCACGTTTTCGTGCTGGACGGATCGCATTTTTCTGTACGATGCTCAGGCCGTCAAGCAGCCATCTGAGTTCCTGTTCGCTCAGCGCAATGACTTCTTCCTCTGTTCTGGGCCATTGAAACTTTCCATTCTCTAGACGCTTGGTGATGAGCATGAACCCATCCTCTTTCCAAAGCAGTCCTTTGATGATGGAAGTCTTTCTGCCGCAGAACAGAAAGAGGATATTCTGACGCGGGTCCAGCTTCATGGAAGACTGAACCAGCAGGCACAGGCAGTCAATGCCTTTGCGCAGATCCGTGTAGCCGGGACGGATGTACACATGATCGATGCGGTCAAAATCAAGAAATCTCATAATGAATCGAGGACCGTTCGGATCAGCTCCGGTTCCGTATGATTATGGATATAGATCTTGCCTTTGGAAGACTGGATAACGATAGCTGGCCGATCCGATCCGGTTTGTTTCCTGTGACCCGGATCAGGAAGGCGGACTTCAGCAAAAGAAGAATAGGTATTCGAATTTTGTTTTGATTCGCTCATGAAAAAACCTCCAGTTCATAGCATTAATATACTCAATGAACTGGAGGCTGAATACCCGCGGGTCTTTTTCCCGCTTACTTTTTATCGTGGAAAAAAGGAGAAAAACAACAAACAAAATACCGTCAAGAGGACTAATTATCTTTTTGGGGTATCCAAATTTTTTATGGGTCTACATTAATTAGACCCATAAAGTGACCCCTAAATTTCTTGGCAAACCCCTAAAGATTTTGGTTACCCTTCTTTCCCGATTACTTTTTACATATTATTTTTATTTTTGAAGTAATTTTCACTATGATTGGATAAATAATGTCATTTTTATTCCAAATAAGGATTAAGCCATAAAAAAATATTGAAATAACAACACTTAAGATAGTATACAATACTAAATCTTGTATTATTAGCTTTAAAGAAATACATATTATGCTGATAAACAAGCACCCCATTCCAACTGTTATAATTGTATTCCTATTTAATGTAAAAGAAATATCCCTCTTTACAAAGTTAATACATAAGATACACATGCCTAATTCAGCTATCATCGTTGTAAAAGCAGCACCATTATAACTTAACAAAGGAATAAATATAAAATTTAATACTATATTTAATACTGCACTTATTAAAGTTGCTTTAACTAATAAAGTTTCCTTTCGAAAAGGTATAAGAACTCCTTGAGCAAAAAAAGAAGCGATGATTGCAAATATTAAAGAGATGCTCAATATTTGCATGGCATGGTATCCTGATGTATATTCTGAACCAGAAATTATGAAAATTATTTCCTTACTTAATAAACACAATCCAACAACTGCAGGTATTAATATCGAGATTATAGAATTAAGGATTTTAGATGCTAATAATTCATAACTCTGTATTCGATTATTAACCGCTAAATATGAAAACCTAGGTATTGCCACAATGATGAGAGCATTGATTAATTGCTTTATCATCGAATATATTTTAACTGCAACGCTATAAATTCCAACTTCATTGTCCGATTTAAATAGCCCTAACATTGTTATATCAATATTCATATATATACTTATAGCTATCGCATTAGCAAATAAAATAATTATAGGTTGAAGATGTTTTTTCCAATTTATATGAAACGAAATGTGTAATTTAACATATTTTCTGATATAAAAAATATTACATATATTCGCTATAATAGGTGCTAAAGTTATAATCCAAGTATACAATATAGTATCATTTTTTTCTTTCACAAAAAATAAAATAAAGAAGACAGACAAACTTTGAGTAACAATATACCGAACAGTTAAATATCCAAAGTCTTCATAAATTGTATTAATCCAATCTCTACCTAATGTTGTAAATATAATTCCTAAAGACCCGATACTAATTAATAATTTATATGAATCAAGATTATTAAATATCAATAATGATAATGTTAAAATTAAATATGCAACAATCGTACTAATTATATTAATAGTAAATATTTGATTTGCAAACAATTGAAATTTCTTTTTATCATTTCTTAGTGCAGATCCTTCCCTAATCGCATATGTACTAATTCCTAATGCAGCTATTAAAAAGAAATAATTCACAAAAGTCATAGAAAAATTAACTTTTCCATAATTATCCGCTCCAAGTATACGAGATATATAAGGAAAAGTAATAAGTGGAAATAAAAGAGTGCAACACTGCTTTATCACATTAAGAACAGCATTTATTTTTAAAGATTTTGTCTTCATAAATTCTCCAGTCTTTATTATCAATTTCGTTACAATAGCTTAGTATACTTAAATATATTGGTAAATAAATTGCTCTCTGTAAATCATTAAAAATGACCGAGATGCTCGTTATTAAAATATATATTATCAATATAACCACCTCAGGATGAGACTTGGTTTTTAATGAATTTTTAAAAGATTTAAAAAATAGAACCAACAACAATCCTATAAAAATAATTCCTAATATTCCAAATATTCCGATAAAACCGACGATACCTAGGTCAGTTAAAGAATATTTTAATCCAGGACCTCGTAATATATATGTATTTTCTTGATTTGCTAAAAACCCAATCCCAATTACTCCATTTTTAACAATATTTTGCAAAAAATAAATATATCCCTCTACTCTAACCAACGTACCGCCTAGATCTTCTGAAGCAAAAAAACTATAAATAAACTTAATCAATATCGGACTTATAACAATTACTCCTACCCACCAATATTTTTTTATTAGAGGAATAAATCCACTTCTTGTATAGAAGAGCCAACCAATAATACACGAAATAATAATTGCTAATTGATATATTCTAGTTTGAGTAACCCAAAAAACACCTATAAGCGAAATAACAAAGCAACTAACCCATTTTTTATTAGCTTTTTGTTTTAAAATGAAAGAAAAAGACAATATGCAAGATAAAGATATAAAATCGGCAGGTCGCGCTAATCGTAAAGTATTTCTTCTTACTTGAATTAATTGATAATTTATATCAAAAATATAAAGTCCTGTTATTTCATACACTATTTTATAAATAATTATAAACAAGGCATACATAGTGCCGATATAAACAATTGATTTCAAAAAAAACGAATAATAATCTTTATATTTTCTAAACAAAAATACTAAAATGAAAAAAACAGCAATTATTTCATAAAAATAATATTTTTTAAATAACATATAAAAAGATTCATTCTTATAAGCTACTAAACTCATAATAAAAGTCAATCCTATCATCCCGATCCAAGCCAAACAAATGATATAATATCTTTTCTCTTTTATTTCAATAAACTTTTTTTTATATTTCAAAAGTAAAAATACAAATATTACACCGATATAAATGCATATATCTTTTTTTACATAGTAACTTATATGAAAAGGATATATTTTTATAACCCAAGGAATTGAAAAAAAGCCAATCTCTCTAGTTAAAATAAATATAGTTATTATTTTAGCAAAAATATAACTATTAATTTTTTTTAATGTAAATCTCTCTTTCATTCACTCCTCCATTAACTTTTTAAACACTAATGCCGATTTTAATTGCTCCTTTGTTTTCATTTTTTCCTTTTGATAATACGTTTTGAATTCTATGTTAGTAGATACATCTTCAAGATGATTTACTGTAATTTCCGGATTATAATATAATAACAATCCTTCTTTCATGGCTTCATGATATAAAATATCTTCTTCAAAAAAAAGAAAAGTGTCCGGATTAAAAGGCATAGTATGGTTTGCAATATATTTTTTTGAAAATATATAGCACGCGCCATGAAGAAGTGGGTTTATATGGGAAGATTCATAATAATTATCTTTAGTTATTTTTTTTGGTGTTATCATATTTTTTAGCTTCCAATATGAACAATATATTCTAAAATTTATTGGGAAGCATATATTCAATAGTTTCAAAGTTTTTATTTTTTTATTTAAATCTTTCTTAGTAAAATCAGCAACGATATTGACAGGATTTTGGTGTATCTTTCTAGATGGGACATATATATCAGGACCTAAAATATCAAATTTTACCTTTTCATAAGTCTCTATTATTTTATCAAAAAAATATTCGTCTTCAATAATTACATCATTATTCATAATGATAATATAATCACAATCAAAATTTTCCTTTAAAAATAAAAATCCGATATTATTTCCCCTTGCAAACCCTTCATTTTTTTCATTTAAAATAACATTAATGTTTTTTTGCCTTTCAAATATTGTTGATAGCTGATTTCCTGAACCATTATAGGACGCATTGTCGACAATAACTATATATATATCTATATTATTAAATGTATTTAATATTGCATTCACACATTTTTGCGTCATTTCTAAGGCGAGGTAATGAAGTATTACAAAACCCAACTTCAATTTTTTTTTCATCTTCAGTAATTTCTACCTTTCCAACTTATAAATACATTTCAAAATCCCGGCTTTATATAAAATATATTTTATATAATTTTTAAGTGTTCTTTCAAGAGTTAATATTCTCTTAAACTCACTATCACAATTTTCATCACATCGAAGTTTAAACACACATAAATTGGAAAGCAATTCACATTCTATCTTTGGATGGTCTACAATTATTGATTTATTCTTTTCCATTATTCGCTCTAATGCTATTTTGCCTTTCTTTTCATTTCTTGTTATGCTGTTTTCTTGTAGTTCCACGGTCATTAGTGCTTTTTTTAAGAAAAAGACTCGAAATTCTTTTGATAACCGTATTGCAATATCTCTATCTTGTAATCTAGGCATCAAAGGATCAAATTGTATTTTTTCAAAACATTTTTTTTTCCCTATTATAGTTGGAGTTCCAATTATATTTCCATATTGTAAAAAGGTTAAAGAAGAAACAAATCCTTCTTCAAGACAATCAGGAATTATCTTTCCCTTTTTAAACATCTGGCAAAAAACTATATCTGCATCATTCTCATTAAGAGATTTTACCTCTTCTTCCAATTTGTTTGGTAGCCACTGATCATCACTATCGTGAAAAGCTAATATATCTCCTTTTGACAATTTGATTCCCAAATTTCTAGCTACACAGGCTCCAGCATTTTCCTGATAGATATAATTAACTCGTTTATCATGTATTTCTTTTATTACTTCTGCTGTATTATCGGTAGAGCCATCATCAATTACAAGAACCTCTATATCTCTAACTGTTTGGTTAAGCACACTTTCGACAGATAATTTAATCGTACTTTCTCGATTATAGGCAGGAATTATTATGCTAATCATTAAAACCTCTTTCTATTATAATCGCCAGAAAGAAATCCCTGATTCTTTCAATTCTTCGAGGTCATAAATTCCTTTCACGTCAATTAATACTTTCTCTTCATCCTTTGAAATTTTATATAGTAATTTCAATTCATCTAAACTTATATTCTTAAAATCAGTGTGAGCCACGGGAATTATTATACAGTCAACATTGTCGAGATTATGCAAATCAATTAAATCTATATCATATTCTTTTTTTACGTCTTCCGGATCTGCCCATGGATCAATCACAACTGGATTTATCTCATATTCATTTAACGTTTTAATGATGTCATAAGCTTTACTATTTCTGCAATCTGGACAGTTTTCTTTAAATGTAATTCCGAAAATCGCAACTCTTGCATTTTTTGGCGCCTTTCCAACCTGAATCATCTTTTTTATTGCGGATTCAGCTACATACTTTCCCATTTGATCGTTAACAATTCGTCCATTTAAAATAACTTGGCTATGATATCCCATTTTCTCCGCTTGATACGTAAAATAGTAAGGATCAACACCAATACAATGTCCACCCACTAAACCAGGTCTAAACCCCAAGGCATTCCATTTCGTATTCATTCCTTCTACTACTTCATTCGTATCAATGTCCATACGATCAAAAACTATAGCTAACTCATTCATAAACGCAATATTAATATCTCTTTGGCTATTTTCAACAACTTTGATAGCTTCAGCAGTCCGTATATTAGATACTGGATAGGTGCCAACTTCAATAACCAAATCATATACTTTCTGAATTTGCTCTAAAGTCTCATCATCATAACCAGAAACAACTTTTTTAATGTTTTCTAGTCTATGAACTTTATCACCAGGATTTATCCTTTCTGGGCTATATCCAATGCTAAAATCGCAACCACATTTTAACCCTGATTCTTCTTCTAAGATTGGAATACATACATCTTCGGTACAGCCTGGATATACAGTTGATTCAAATACTACAATAGATCCCTTACTTAAATTCCGACCAATTATTTTTGAAGCACCAATAATTGGAGAAAGATCAGGCGTATGATCCGTATTAATCGGAGTTGGCACAGCCACAATAATAAACTTTGATTTTTTTAAAGCCTTCTCATCTATAGTAAATTCAATATTACTATTCTTTATGGCTTCATTGCCTACTTCAAGCGTTGGATCAATTCCTTTTTTATATTGATTAATTTTGTTCTCATTTAAATCAAAACCAGTTACTATTAAACCTTTTTTTGCAAAAGCTACCGCTAATGGCATACCAACATATCCTAAACCCACTACCGATAATGTATCCTCTTTATTTACTAACTGATCATATACTTTCATTTTGAATCCTCCTTTTAAATTTTAAAAGCTCTATAAAAATGATGTCCTATTTGTTCTTCCTTTGGGGGAAGCTGCATATAGTTTCCGTAAATATATTTCAAAATTTGATCATAATGCTTAGGAATTCGAAACAAACTATCTTCAAAAGGCCACAGAATAGTTTCATCGAACCACTCTCTAGGAAAGATGTCTTTTTCTCCGCCAGATAACCAAGTTACACATCCAACATATTTTGAAGAATTATAATTTTTATTATTTTCTAATTTCATTAACTTAGTTTGAAAATAATCTTTTCCGATACATTTAGATATTTTATAAACGGGAAATTTAATCAGCTTTCTAAAGAATGAAGTAGTATTTTCAATGGAAAAATGAGCTCGTGTTGCCTGATAACATAATGAGGACAACCTGTCACCTTTCATACCATATTTAATAGCTTCTGCTTTTGTATTCCCTAAACCATCAAATGGATAAATATCAATAAATACTCCCATCCCATAAGGTTCTTCATTATCCATTTCAATTTGATACCGAGAATCACTGATACGAGAGATCATATATGGATAATTAGCATTTTCTTTTCTATTAAACAATTCTAGATGATGAAATTCTGATTGATGTTCTTTAAAATATATTAAAAAACGTTCATAATCGGGTCTAGGCATCATGATATCTAAATCATCGTCCCAGGGAATGAAACCTTTGTGACGAATAGCCCCAATGAGAGTACCATAAATTAGACAATATCTAATACCTATTTTTTCACAAATATCTGCTACTTTTTTTAATATTTCGTAAGAAATCTGTTGTGTTTCCTTAACAGATAATTCTTTCATATAATTCTCCCTTAATTTATCTATGTCCCATCAAAATTGACAATCTAATCTTAATACTCATATTTTTATTAATATATGCTGTTTGTTTAGATAAAGCTAATTTAATTTGATTTAAAAACCCCGTGTTATAGTTTTCTATCTTTTCTAACCATTTTAATGAGTATTGCGGTAAATCTTTTCGATAAATCTTAATGATTTCATTAGCCTGTTTGGCAATTCCTACCGGTTCTTTATACGCAATATCTTTTATTCTTCCAATTAATGTTCCTAATATTCCGTGTGAAACACCAATAACATTTTTACTGTGTTGTCTATATTTCATAGTGTTTACAGGATCAAATATTAATTGTCCATTTAACGCCACGCACAACAATGATACATAAAAATCATGCATTATTATTTGATCTGGATTTGGATAGATTTGAAGATAATGCGCCATTATTTTATTAAATACAACAGTACACCCTAAAACACCACCAGCACACGTTAAAGTTTCTAAATCAACTTTCGGCTTTTCTTTGTAAACTAAGCGACCTAAGCTTTCTAAATTTTCGTCAACCAGTTCAGCATTTGAAAAATACACTGCTGGTTTATTAATACCTGATAATTGATAAAGAGCTCTCTTTAACTTATCTGGCAGCCAATAATCATCCTGATCAGAAAATGCATAAAAATCATAACCTGGATTCTCTTTTATTAAATACATAAAGCTTTTTGCAGGACCTAAGTTTTTTCCAGTGCTCCACTTTAAAAATCCTTTATTTTGATATTCTTCAAGAATATTTTGTGTAGCATCGATTGAACCATCGTCTCTAACAATCAAATGGATTGTAAAATCACCTTTTTGATTTAAAATCGAATTAATTTGTTCTTCAACAAATTTTTCTCCATTATAAGTAGACATTAAAACCGCTATTTTCATATCATATTCATTCCTTATTTTTGAAAATTTCATAATAATATGTCCCTGTTTTCAAAAATTGTTCATCATTAAACTTATAAGACAATTTATGAATTGGAGTTTGATTTTTTGTTGCTGTCCAAACTTCTTTATTATAATTTTCAAAAAGTCTTAACAATAAAATATGTGGAGTAGCATTGCTGAATGGTATAACCTTATCCCATTCTCCTGGATACGCTTCAATAGCAATTTGAAAAAAATCATGAAGTAAAAAATAATCTATCATTTTATCATGCGTTTTCCAGTATTCGTAAAGTAAATTTAATGTTAAGGATATGATCGGATTTTGAATTTTAGCTGTTATAAACCAACTTGATAATGCTGTACAATGTCCGTCCAAGCCCGGTTTTAAATCTTGGAAAACAAACAAATCGCTTTCTAGCATATAATCTGGAATTTTACCACTAACATAAACAGTAGCATCAATCCATGTTCCACCATATTTTTTAAGAAGCTCTAACCGCAATAAATCTGAAAGGTGAGTTTTCGTAATAACACCTTTATTAATCTTTTCGACTATAAAATCCGGAAATTCAACATATTCTGAATAATTTTTTTCTGTCAGTATGATAAATTCTTTATTTTTTAAGTTTTTCTGTTGTGATAAGATACATTTTTTCACCAGTTCCGGTGCATTGTCGAACCCTTGGAACCAGCAAACCCACACTTTATTACTTGTTATCCCATTATAAGAACTATGATCATTTTTGATGTATTCTTCAGTATATTTTTTATATTTCTTTTTTAATCGATTCAATATTTTATTTGATACAGCTAGTCTAAGAATCTCTAATGCTTTTTTTGAAAAACCAAGCATAAACGCCAAAATAGTTGAATAGATTAGAAGATGATTTGCCGAAAATTGTTTTATATAATTTAAGGCATTGTACTTATGAAATTTATCTAATATTGCTTTCATTCAAATCCCTAACTTTTAATAAAAACACTATCATATTTACTAGCAATAAGAGTCCAGTTATACGACCCTTCAATTCGTTCAGAAGATAACAAATTGTATTTTTCTATATCTTCCTTTGAAAGTTGATCCGCCCTATCAATAAGATCTGCAAGATTCCCATCTTTTTTAGACCAGTACAGTGCAGAATGTTTCCCTACTTCCTTATTGAAAGGAACATCCAGAAGCAAATTTAACTGGGTGCTGCTTAAAGCTTCCAAAAGGCTAGGATTCGTTCCACCAACTTCATGTCCATGAATATATCCAAACGCCTGTTCTCTGATCTTCATGAGCAGTTCCTGGTCATACACTGTTCCGACAAATTTGATTCGTTTATCTTTCTGAAAAGAAAGCTTCTTTTCTAATTCATTTAGCAATGGAGCATTTTTTGTCGTAATGATCGCCAGATCTTTCTTTGTTTTTGATTTCATGAATTCTTTGATCACTGTTTCAAAATTGTTCTCCGGCACAAAACGTCCTACGATCAAATAATACTCTTTTTCTTTCAATCCATTTTTCTTTAACCAGGATTGAAACGTTTCATCATGATCAGCTAATGAACTTTTCTTTGTTTCAGCCCCATAAGCAATATATGTCGTTTTCGGATCATATTTTTTATAATCTTCTAAAATATATTTTTCGATATTTACTGAATCACAAATAACTAAATCGGCGTGTTTGATCATCAGTTCTTCCGAATACTTCCAATACTTTCGTACTGGGTATGACCATTTTGCCCTTTTCCATTCATGTCCGTCCGGATTCAAATAAAGCTTTCCACCAAGTTTATGAATCTCATTTTTATATTTCTTGATAAAAGGTCCAATTCTGCATGCAAGAATATATACGATCGGATGTTTAATATTATTTTTCTTGATGTAGGAAATGGTTTCTTTTAACGCTTCCACATCATAATAAATCGCCTGGGCCGAACCAATTTCCGGAACTTTGATTGTAAAACATCGAGCGTTGTTATAAACAAACTCTCCGTTTTCTGTTCCTTTGCAAGCAACATGATATTTAATATTCTTATTGTTCTGATGATATTCAGTTAATTTATCTACAAAGGTTTCAAAACCTCCATAATTTCCTGGAATCCCTTTCGATCCAATGATAAACACATCTTGCATTATATCCTCCGTATAAAACTATTTATATTCTGAATTCTCTCTTGCTCAAAAATAAACCCTATCTATCAAAGCAAGATAGGGCATACTTTTTATTTAATACATTAAAGCACGTCTACACCTTAACAAACCCTATATCAATAATCAATCAAAATTAAGAAATTCATGCAATTTCACATTTTTATGTGAGATATAAAAATAGCGAAACCTAAAGCAAAAAAGACTATTAAAGAGGCAAGAACACAATCTTTACATCCATTAATAGCCTTATAGATCATTACTTAACCTTCATTTACATATGGAGGAATTTCCCCATTTCTTACTGCATCAATGTCTGCTTTTGCGTTGTTGATCGTCGCTTCATCCGGATACATAACATACGCATTGTCTCCAAGTTCTGCTGCGAAGTCTGTACCACCCGTTCCATTCACACTATAGTTATAGATCGACCATCCACCAGAGTTTGCGAGCTGCGCATTGACAAGAGCCGTCATATCCTTGACAGACATATTGGTTTCGAACGAATTGCCTACCGCATTCATGATGCCTGAGAAGTTGGATAAAATCGCTGGCGACATGGCTTTGTCAATAATAGCGTTCAATACACGCATCTGATTGCGCCCACGCTCACGATCTCCTTCTGTGAAAGAATACCGTTCACGAACAAAACCTAAGGCCATAGGACCATCCATATGTATGATTCCTGGCTCAAATGTATAGTTTCCATGCAGCGATGTAAAAGAATCCACGTTTTCTACATCAATACCGCCCAGTTCATTGATAATGTTTTCCAATGAAGAAAAGTTTACACGTACATAATAGTTGATATCGATCCCGAACAGTTTTTCCAAAGTCATTTCTGTTGTTGCAACACCATGCAGTCCCGTATGTGTCAGCTTGTCCATCTGTCCTAAAGCACATCCCATGCTTGGTTCACATGCCGTTTCTACATAAAAGTCACGCGGAATAGAAATCAGAAGAACTTCTTTTGTCTTCGGGTTTACAGAAGCAATCATATTCACGTCGCTTCTTGAAGTTTCCTCGATCTGTCCATACGTATCGATACCACTGATCAATACATTGAATGGCTGCGTTGCCGTATCAACACTCGATGCCGAATCCACTTTTTCTACCGTATATTTATAATCGAAGACCGGTTTGATTTCTTCACGAATATTTTCCTGGCCTTCCATATCTTCAATCGTAGAAAGGTAAGACTGATCCAGGATCACACCATCAATTGCCTGTCCTTTCAGGTCATTGACCATCTGGATCGAAGAATCATAGTCCTGCGTCTCAACAGAAACACCTTCTGCAGCCAAAGCGTCCAGGCATCCCTGCGTACCTTCGGCATTGATATTGTTCAGTTTGCCAATACGGCGTCCCTGAAGCCCCTGAGCATCCGTAATCACACCATTGTTCAAAACATAGACACTCGTTACTTTCGTCGTCTTATCGCTGCCCTGCGTCATCAAGTTCAATGCGCCATACGTAACCTGTAAATAATAGGATCCAAATACAGTAGATACAATCAAACCTAATGCCAGAATACCACCAACAATACGAGAACCCCATCCACCATCAGAACGAACAAGAAGAATCGCAATAATCAGCCATAAGATCAAAAATATAATAATTATTGGAACCATGAATTTTACAGGCAGGATCCCTATTCTATATAAACTAAAGCTAAAAAATCCTACGCATAACAATGCGATAAGCGACACATAAAATCCAGGCTTTTTCCAGAAATGAGTCATAATTTCATTCTCCTTTATACAATCATTTATTAAAATAACAAAATAAAGGAGGTTATTCAACCTCCTGAGGAAATTTAGGGAATAAAGGTTAAAAGTAAGTTTACATTTTGAATTTTAATTAAAGTAATCTCATGCTTTTATAAATTTAATCATTTATATTGCCACCTTGTTGAATCTCAATGTTATCGGAGGTAGAATAAAAATTATTCGTAAAATTGTTAATTACAGAAGATTTACAGGCAGTCTTAATTTCAGTTTCTGTAAACGTTAAATCTTCTCCAATTATTCCGTTTTCTTCAAGCAAAAGAGACCAATCTAAAATACGGTTTCTCACAGCACTTAGAATTTTATGAAGTTCAGATTTTGAGGATTCAAAAATATAGTTGGTCATAAAAGCAGAATTATATTTGTTTAAGTATTCAGTCCATGCACTTGGCGCATTACCGCGGATTGATCCTTTACTATTCTTATATGCCTCACAAATCGCTGCAATCGGCAATCCCACAGAACATTTATTAAATGTATCTTGTATTTTACCATCAAATACTATAGGAATCCACCCATAGTACGGATTCCAGGCTTTTGTTACACCGCCGATGATCCTATAATCCGGGACATTATCTTTATATCCGTTTTGTTCAAAAGAAATCCACTCTTCAAATTCTTTAAGATGCAACTTTCGAGCAACCAAATATGCTTTTCTTAAAAGAATTTCAATATCAACATTTTCATCTAAAGCTTCTTTCTGAAGCTGTATAACAATCCCTTCCATAATTATCACCCCAACATTGATGAGACAAGTTGAAGAATACCTGAAGATATTAACCCACCAACCGCATTAGTAGAAATATCACGAATTATTGAGATTAATTTTCGTTTCTTGACTTCCTCATTTGGTTTATTTCTTATTTTTTCTAATTCCTCAGCTATTTTTCTCAACTCATCCGCATTATTTTTACCATATTCAGCATCTAAAACAGAATCATAAAGTTTTATAGTATTGATCAAATCTGTAATTTTTAATTCGTCTATAGGTGTGGATCGAGTTTGATTCTGGGAAGAATAGTATGTTCCTTGTTGGATCTGGATTCCATTCGCTGATCCATAAAAATTATTTACAATCGAATTTGATTTCAGCCCATCCTCAATATTATTTTTCTCCTCAAAGTAAGAAATACCATTACTAAGAAGTGATAAAAAACAAGGGTAATTATCAGCCCAGTAAACTGAAATCATTTCTGCTTCCTTCAGTTCTTTAAATTGACTTCGAATAATAATATCCTCAGCCGAGGATACTGATTTTAATCTTTTTTTCCAATATTCTGTATCTCCCATTCCATTATCCAATCTATGATCGAGTATTTCTTGCAAAAGTTCTTCAGATTTTTTTGATAATTTTCTCATAATCTTCTCCTATTCTAAAATTCCCACTATAATATCGGCCTTTTTAATCATATGGTAATTGATAAAATCAATCACGTTATACAATGAATGGCTTCGCTTTTATATAATTAGAATTTGAATCCATATAATTATATGAATATCTTCATAACTTTAATATGTTCATGTTGTTAAATTAAATCAATTAAAACAATAGATGATTTAAATGAAAGTACTCTTTTTAATTAAATATGTGATGAATGAGAAACCTTTACACATTTTCCGTTTATTAAAAGACAATAGAATAAAAAAACTGTGAAAGTTCCAAGTTTTATCGAGGAACTTATACAGTTCATTTTATTCTCTTTCAATATAATTATATTGACAAATTTCTGACAAAATTGGTGAAGTTCAGAGGTACGACCTCTAGGCGCATAGTCCGGATTGTATATTTACATTCAATCTTTCCTTAACTGTTATTTCTATGCGAGCATCTGGCTACGAACCTCACTATCACCTGTAGAAAATCCCATCTGAACCCACACATAAGTTGCTATCAAACTATTCACCACAGCCTTTCCATCAATTTCAATGTTCTCAACAAAACTTTTGGTTTTAATCTTAACTTTCATGCAACTCAGCCAAGTACTTAATAAAATGATTACCAGCTATAAATCTTTTTTATTATATCATATTTTTCTTTATTAACATAGTTTGTTTAATAGGCGAACGAACCAAACAACTCCCCCAGCACCATATCCAAAGGCATTGCCATTCCCATGAACTCCTTCAATTCCTCAGAGTTCAATGAGAAATACAGCTTCAGTTTCGGCTCCGTCCCCGAAGGACGAATGATCAAAGAATCCTTGTCTTTTGAAACAAACTTCAAAATATTCGCTTTCGGCAGTCCATTGACCCCATCCATGTAATCGATCTTTTCGATCCATACATCATTAGGTTCTATGCTTCGCAGCCTTTCCATATATCCTTCGATCTTTTTCTTTCCCGCTTCCCCCTCAAACGTATAGGAAACGACCTTCTGTTCCCGATACCCGTATTGGTCATAAATCTCCTGAAGCCTATTCAAAGGATCTTTGTTCAAGTTTTTATAGTACTGCACCAAATTGGCAAACAGCAGCAATGCCCCAATCGAATCCTTATCCTTTACATAAGAACCGACCAGATATCCGTAGTTTTCTTCCACACCTAGAATAAACTCGTCTTCTCTACCCTGTTCGAACAATAAGTTCAGCTGATCTCCAATATATTTGAAACCATTCAGGACACTGACTACTTCCTGGCCATGCTCTTTTGCCAGATCATCCAGCAAATCGGTTGTCACGATGGTCTTGAATACCTTGCCCCCTTCTTTTCCGGTCGCGAGCAAATAGTCATAAAGCAGAACGCCAATCTCGTTTCCCGAAAGCAGCGTATAATCTGTCCCGTTCCATAACCCGACACCAAGACGATCGCCGTCCGGATCGGTTGCGAACACGACATCCGCTTTACAATCCTTTCCAAGCTCCATGACCCGTTCCATCGCCTCCTTCTTTTCAGGATTCGGAGAAGGACAAGTCACAAACTCCGGATCAGGAACGCATTGCTGCGGTTCAAAAACCACATGATCAAAACCATTTCGTTCCAGGATCATTCTGGCAGGAACGGTGGACGTTCCATGCAGAGCAGAAAAAGCGATCGTGATCGGAACTGTCTTTTCAACAGGCACGACAGCACTTTCCACCTGTTCCAGGAAACCAAATAAAACGGCTTCCGGCACTTCATATTCCAGATCTTCATTCTCATGGAACAATACGTCGGCATAATCGAGCAACAGGATTTCCTGCTGGACAATTCGAGCCACTTCAGGAGTCAGTTGCACTCCCGAAGACCCATACACCTTGTATCCATTGTATTCCTTGGAATTA
Organism: Erysipelotrichaceae bacterium OPF54; assembly: GCA_022834735.1. Lineage (GTDB taxonomy): Bacteria > Bacillota_I > Bacilli_A > Erysipelotrichales > Erysipelotrichaceae > Dubosiella. The sequence continues at coordinate 1,236,405 of BQKD01000001.1, read as the reverse complement.
TGAGAAGCCGTGATCATGATTCCGGCCTGGCAATGAAGATGCTCGATCGAATACGCAAGAACAGGTGTCGGCATGAGTTCTTTAAATGTATACGTTTTGATTCCGTTGCTTGATAGCACTTTTTTACTTACAGAGGCAAAAAAATCAGAGTTTCTTCTCGAATCGTATCCGATCGAAACCCGAATTTCTGAATCTTTGTATTGAGCTTTTAAATAATTGGCAACTGCCTGGGTAATGATGGCCACTGTCTTTTCATTCATCTGGCTTGGGCGGAGTCCCATCTTTTCCCGGATCCCGCCTGTACCAAATTTCAGCGAAGTTTTATATTCTCTCTCCATAATAAACCTCACTGCACGTCTACTTTGATCTTGTCTTCTTTACGAATGTCTTCGCCAATCTGCACTTCGATCATCTGAAGATCGGTCAATGCTTCGACCGTATGCAGCTGATTGGCCTGCATCGTCACGATATCGCCCACGCCAATAAGCTGTTCATGACCGTCGACAACACACTTTCCATTTCCCGAAATAACGGTCCACACTTCATCCCTGTTTTGATGATAATGCATGCTCATACGATTACCCGCATTCAGCGTGACCTTGATCGTCAGGCTGGTGGCACCAATATCCAAAACCTGATAGCTTCCCCAGCTCTTTTCAGCAAACATGATCTCCTGCTCGATCTGATCCACGATCGGTTTGATGTAAGAAGACCGCTCTTTATCCGAAACCAAAATTCCTTCCGGAGACGCAGAAATGACCACATCATCCAGGCCTAGCGCGACAACTGGTACATCCAGTTCATTAATGATATGCACATTTTCGCACGAACGATCCAGGATGCCGTTTCCAATCACATTCTCATGCATGGTTTCGGTCAGCGTATTCCACGTCCCGACATCTTTCCATTCTCCCTTATAGCGGACGACAGAAATCGAAGGTTCCTTTTCCACCACTTCATAATCAAAGCTGATCTTTTTCAGTGTGGAATACCGGGAAAAGAGATCATCATAATCTGTAAAATCAATGAGAGAATGAGCTTTATCCAATAAATAGCCCAGCTTGAACGCAAAGATCCCGCCATTCCATAAAGCCCCGTCTTGGATATAACGGCGGGCGTCTTCTACATCCGGTTTTTCCAGAAAACGGGAAACCCGAGATACATGATCGAAAGAAGCCGGAAGGATATACCCGTACTTTTCGCTCGGATAATTCGGTTCCATTCCCATCAGTACAAGGTTGGAAGTGCCTGTAGCCGCAACAGCTTCCAGCTCCTTCAAAGCTTCATAATATTCGATATCCACATAAGGATCGACCGGACATACGATCACTACTTCTTCCGGATCCAGACCTTTCACATCCGAAAGGTAAGATGTAGCCAAGGCGATCGCAGGAAAAGTGTCTCTGCGATCCGGTTCAATAGAAATCGATACAGAATCTCCCAATTGATTGTGAATCGATGAAGCCTGCGACTTCGAGGTCGCGATCGTCACGGAAGCCGAAGGATCCACTTCCAAAATCTGACGATACACCCGCTGCACCATCGACTCATATTCATCATACTGGTTCTTGAAAAACTTGATGAACTGTTTGGAACGAATATCATTGGATAACGGCCACAGACGCTTTCCGGAACCGCCTGATAAAAGGATCACATTCATATCTTATCGCTCCGCCCGCATCGGGTTGGATAAAAAGTCTTCATACGACAGCCGGATGCCTTCTTCGAGTTCGGTCGAATAGGTCCATCCCAATTTAGTTGCTTTGGAAACATCCAGAAGCTTGCGCGGCGTTCCGTTTGGTTTGGTCGGATCCCAGCGGATCTCTCCTTCGTATCCGATCACTTTCGCGACTAATTCTGTCAGCTCTTTAATGGTCAGTTCCTTTCCTGTTCCGGCATTGACTGTTTCGTTTCCGGAGTAATTGTTCATCAGGAAAACGCAAAGATTAGCCAGATCGTCGACATACAAAAACTCGCGAAGCGGAGAACCATCGCCCCAGCATGTAACATATTCTTTTCCTTCTTCTTTCGCTTCATGAAAACGGCGGATCAAAGCAGGAAGCACATGAGAATGGGTCGGATGATAATTATCGTTCGGACCATACAAATTAGTTGGCATGACCGAAATGTAATCTGTTCCATACTGACGGTTCAAATATTCGCAGTATTTCAGTCCGGAAATTTTAGCAAGCGCATACGCCTCATTCGTTTCTTCCAGAGAAGAAGTCAAAAGGCAGCTTTCCGGCATTGGCTGCGGTGCAAATTTCGGATAAATACAAGAAGAGCCGAGGAACTCTAACTTCTTGCATCCATTCTGCCATGCAGAATGGATCACATTCATTTCAAGCATCATATTGTCATACATGAAATCGGCCAGGGCTTCGGAGTTGGCGACGATCCCGCCCACTTTCGCTGCTGCCAGGAAAACGTATTCCGGCTTTTCTGTTTCGAAAAACTTCTGTACTGCCACTTGATCTGTCAGGTCCAGTTCCTTATGAGTACGAGTAATGATATTTGTATATCCCTGACGCTGCAGCTCGCGGACAATGGCTGATCCTACCATGCCGCGATGTCCTGCTACATAAATTTTTGCATTCTTTTCCATCATGATTGTTTCTCTCCCTTTTGTATTATTTCACTTCGGCAAGTTTCTTTTCGCGTTTTGCGAGTTCTCGGTCATGTTTTGCCATGATTTCTACGAGTTCTTCATACGATGTTTTTTGCGGGTTCCAGCCTAATACGGTTTTTGCTTTTGTTGGATCTCCCCATAAATTATCTACATCAGTTGGACGGAACCATTGCGGATTGACACATACGAGCATTTTTCCTGTTTCTGCGTCATATCCTTTTTCTTCGAGTCCTGTTCCTTCCCAGCGGATCGTAATGCCGTTGGCTGCAAACGCTTTTTCTGTAAAGTCGCGCACTGTGTGCTGTTCTCCTGTCGCAATCACGAAGTCTTCCGGCTTTTCCTGCTGCATGATCAGCCACATGCATTCTACATAATCTTTTGCATAACCCCAGTCACGTAAAGAATCCATGTTTCCTAATTCGAGATGATCCTGCAGACCTTCTGCGATCCGGCCTGCTGCCAGTGTGATCTTTCTTGTTACAAAGTTTTCGCCGCGGCGTTCCGATTCATGATTGAACAAGATCCCGTTTACGGCAAACATATTGTACGCTTCCCGATATTCTTTTGTGATCCAGAATCCATATTGTTTCGCGACCGCGTATGGCGAATACGGATGGAATGGTGTCGTCTCCCGCTGAGGAACTTCCTCGACTTTTCCGTACAGTTCGGATGTGGATGCCTGGTAAACGCGGCAGCTGTCCGTAAGGCCAAGGATGCGGACTGCCTCAAGAATACGAAGCGGCCCAAGAGCATCTACGTCTCCGGAATATTCCGGTACGTCAAAGGAAACCTGCACGTGCGACTGGGCGGCCAGGTTGTATATTTCAGAAGGCTTCACAAGATTGATGATCCGGATCAGTGAAGAGGAATCTGAAAGATCTCCTTCATGCAGTGTGATCTTGCCGAGCAGATGATCGATTCGTCCTGTGTTGGAAATCGATGCCCGGCGCACGATTCCATGTACTTCATATCCTTTTTCCAATAAGAATTCGGCAAGATAGGATCCATCCTGTCCTGTGATTCCGGTAATTAATGCTACTTTTCTTTCCATAGTATTTCTCTCCTTAATTTCTATACAATTTAACACAATATTTTTCATTCAATAAAAACAAATATATAATATTTTAACAAAATCACAAATAAAAAGAATGCACATTGTTGGCATTCTTTTGGATTATATTGGTTTTTTGAAAATTATTAATGAAACTCTAATATGCGATCAAACAATTCACGAAAATTTTCTTTGCACTCTTCTCCTACCTGATAATTACCATTTTCTATTGCAGTGCACATAAGTTTTGCGATTAATACTTTTCCCAATGAATCTGAAGTATTCGTTTCCCGATAAAAACGGTCTATTTCTTCTTGAGTAACAAGGTCTTCAATCATCTTTTGATTCTTTTTATATGTTTTATGATCAATTTCATCTAGCGTGACATTAGCCACATAACAATATTGATTATTAAGCTCAAATTCCATTTTTTGTCTTAAAGCTTCACCATTTCTAACACCTTCATTATCATAATCAAACACTACTATGTAAGGACATCCCCAGCCATGAAGAATAGAACCTATATGAACACAATTTGATGCCCCTACTGCTGGTATAATTACAAATGGTTTATTTATTTTAAGTACTTTTGCCATAGTAGTTAAATAAATATAATCGCTCATTCCCTCTACAACGTAAGCGGGAAAAAGAACCGCGGGTATTCAGCCTCCAGTTCATTGAGTATATTGATGCTATGAACTGGAGGTTTTTTCATGAGCGAATCAAAACAGAATTCGAATACCTATTCTTCTTTTGCTGAAGTCCGCCTTCCTGATCCGGGTCCCAGGAAACAAACCGGATCGGATCGGCCAGCTATCGTTATTCAGTCTTCCAAAGGCAAGATCTATATCCATAATCATACGGAACCGGTGCTGATTCGAACGGTCCTCGATTCATTATGAGATCTCTTGATTTTAACCGCATCGATCATGTGTACATCCGTCCCGGCTACACGGATCTGCGCAAAGGCATTGACGGCCTGTGCCTGCTGGTTCAATCTTCCATGAAGCTGGACCCGCGTCAGAATATCCTCTTCCTGTTCTGCGGCAGAAAGACTTCCACCATCAAAGGACTGCTTTGGGAAGAGGATGGGTTCATGCTCATCACCAAGCGTCTAGAGAACGGAAAATTTCAATGGCCCAGAACGGAGGAAGAAGTCATTGCGCTGAGCGAACAGGAGCTCAGATGGCTGCTTGACGGACTGAGCATTGTACAGAAAAATGCGATTCGTCCAGCACGAAAACGTGCATATATTGTGTGATGGAAAAGCCTTTCCAAGTGTGTTATAGTCGGGTCATGAAAGATGGTTACTTCGCACAGGACAACGGATCCAGCATAGTGTAGCGCGTCAAATTCTGTTAGTCGGAAACGTCAAATATTTTTATACACATCTGGAAGAGAAACGCACTTTATTTTGTCCGGCCTCGCTTTATTTTGGCTTCAGAAGCATTTTATTTTATTTCTTTCTGTTCAAAAAAAGCCGTCTTGTCAAAAACGGCTTTTAATCAATAATTTCCTATGTTCTCGAATTCTTTCTGGTATACTCTTTCCACTATACATGCCAGGATCCAGCTGTTCCTCTTTCCCAGCGCTTTTCTGATCGACGGATGGATCTCGAAATCATTCTTGAAGAATAAATGGCCAAAATTATTCATATAGTTTTCTACAAAATACATCAGCTCTTCATTGCTCAGTTTATAGGCTCCGTACATCTTCATCGCTCTTTTCAGCTGTTCGATCATCACTTTTCTCGTCGTCGGCCAGTTGATCAACATCCGTTCATCTTCTTTCATATGTTCTCACCCCAGTTCTACTTCGTTATGTGCTTTCATCACGATCTCTGCGTCGATGATCCGCTTTTCTTCGTTCGCTCCTTCGATCAGGCATTTCGACAACAGATTGTTCAGTTTCCGGATTGATCCGCCTGCGATATTATATGCGGCACGCACCGCGTCTTCTTCGAACACCTTTTCTCTGCTTCCGCATTCTTTCATGCAGAAATCCACATATTCCTGTGCCTCTTCTCCTTTCAGACCTTCCATGAAATAATTGATCACGATCCTCTGGCGCAGGGCGTCATGCACCTGCTTTTTCAGGATCGTGTTCAGGCTCGTCTGCCCGCTCAGGATCAGGATACAGTAGTTCTTCGAGTCCATCTCGAAATTGAGGAGCATGGTCAGATCGTTGAAGACGCTCGTGCTCAGATACTGCGCTTCGTCGATCACGATGACCGGCGTGCACTTCTTTTCTTTTGCCATGTATTCGATGGCTTCCTGTACCTGCCGGAACAGGTCGCTCTTTCTGAATTTGGGCTCCAGCCCCAGCCCGCAGGCCAGCTGCCGGTAAAAGTCGATGACCGATACCGTAGACATCTGGATGTAGACCACTTTGTACAGCGACGGGTTCAGACTGCCGGCAAATTCGCGGATGGCCGATGTTTTTCCTGTTCCCGGACTTCCTGTGAACAATCCGATCCCTTTCGCTTTTTTCAGGTAGTCCAGCCGTCCTTTCAGGTTCGCCGTATCTTCGCTCCGGTATAATTTGTGATATTTCGTTTCTTTCTCGAACGGCATCTGCTTCAGTCCGTAAAATACTTTGGCTTCCATATTACTCCTCCTCTCTGAAGCGCATGTGCTGCCTTCTTCTGATCCGGCTGTTCTCCACCTTGTCGACCGTCCGGATCGGGATCAGCTTTCCGTCCATCCCTAGCAGCCAGGCCTTTCTCCTGTCTTCGGGATCCATCTTCACCTTTACTGTCTCGCGCATGTATTCGGCCGGCACCTCGTAGCTGATCCCGTCGATCACGAGTGTCGAATCGGTCCTCACCTTTCTTTCGTACGTATGCAGGAAATACTGTTCCACCGCTTCGTCAGGAAGGAAGCGGAACCGCTGTGCATCCTTCAGATAGCGCTGGCGCGGCGTCATATCTTTCAGCGAAGCGTGTTGGCAGTTGATGTATTTCTGAAGATAGTCCCCGAAAGATTCCCGGACCTCTTCGATCGTCTGATAGGCATTCCAGTCCGAACAGCGCAGCCAGTGGTCCTTGAACGTTCGGAATGCGCGCTCCTGTTTTCCTTTCGCGCTTCCGTCCCGCACCGGCGCATGCACCAGGGCGACCCCCAGTCTTGCACAGATCATATTCAGCTGGTGGTTGTCATAAGGCGAACCATTGTCTACATACAGTACAGACGGGATCCCGTAAGTCATGACCGCGTTCTTCAGGATCTTCTGAAAGTTGACGGCCGTATCGGCTTCAAAGATTCCCCAGCCCACGATCATCCGGGATGCGTCATCCAGGATAGAAACCAGATACAGCCTGTGTCCGGCCAGCCTGTATAGATAGGATGTATCGGCCTGCCAGACCTGGTTGGCAAATTCTTTCTCGAACGCTCTGCGCTCTTTTCCCTGATGGATCGGTTCGAGACGGCTCTGAGGCAGAGAACGCACGAAACGATCGATCGTGGACTGGGAAACGCGGGCCGGGATAAACCCTTCTTCGATGAGCCGCGCACGCAGGACCGTATTGATGATGCGCGGATACTGCCGGCGCAGAGCGATGATGCGTTCCTGCGCCTCGGGACTCAGAGTTCGGGAAGTCCCCTTGTCGCTCCTGGGACGGGAAATCAGTCCATCGAATCCGCCGGAACGGTATTCATAGGCCCAGTGAGCGAAAGTCTGCCATGAAAATGATTTTTTGACACCGGAGACCGGGTTTTCGAATTCTTTTTCGGCAAGATGACGGTAAAACTGACGGTTTGTCGAAAAAGGATGAGTGCCGGAAATGACAGGAGCGATGATCCCGAATTTCCATAAAGCGATTTTTTCCTTGTCGGTTTGATCCATAAAGCAGAATCCTCCTTTGAGATTACTGTACCGGGCTAAAAAGAGGAAAGCGACGGACAAATGATTCAGGAAGGAGAAAAAAGACCATAGACAAAGGGTGCAGATAAAATAGTGTGAGGCGAAAAATAGGCGCATTCATGAAAACGAAGAAAACTCTTCAGAAAGGCATGCATAGAAGAACGGATATGAGCAAGAAGATCATACGGGCTACGGTCAAGATCGCGGATCATGATACAGGAGAGGAAAAGCAGAGAGGAATAGCGGTCGATCCATCGGCGCAGGGTCGTTCTGGAAATATCAAAAAGCGCAGCCGTTCTCGACTTGTTGCCGGCACAAGGTCCGCAGCAGTACTGAAAGAGCACTTCAAAAATAAAAGGATAGGAAAACGAAGAAAACGGACGGGCATCATAAGGGAGTATGGTATGATAGGAGCCGCAGGAAGGACAAAAAACGACACGAACCCGTAAGCGTTTTGTCGGATTGGAAGGAGAGAGGCAGAAACGGGAGTAGGATGAGTAATCGAGCATCTGGCCGCGCGCCCCGCAGGACGGGCAGGATAAATCATGCGAAAAAGGGTTGTCGAAAGCCGAAAAATTGATTATCATAAAATTGTTCGTTAGGACGGGAGAGAGTTTGTTCGCAAAACAATTAGGGCTCTCTCTTTTTTTGCGCCTAACACCTTTCCATGTCAATCATCTCATAAAATGAAAATAATGTGACGAAAAAAAGCAGAATAAATTCATCGTGAAATGATCGATGATGAATTTATTCTGCTTGTCTTTATAAATAAGCGAGGATAGCAGGACGACGCTCTACAGCATAGAAATTCAAAAGATTCTGGAAATCATGAACGAGCAGCTGAAAAAACAGTCCGAGCAGATCGAGAAACAATCGGAACTGATCGAAAAGCTGTACGATAAGATCGAACAGAAGGACGAGATCATCCGCAAGCTTCAGAAGATGCTTTTCGGCCGGAAGAGCGAAAAGGCAGCCGCGCTTGAGATGATGGCCAATATGGAACCTCTGTTCACTATGGATTATCCGGAACCGAAACAGGAAGAACGTACAGGGACAGTCAAGGCGCATGAGCGCCGCCGCTGTCCGAACCGTACGGACGACCTGGACTCCCTTCCGCATGAAAAAGTGGTGATCGAAGCGACCGAAGAAGAAAAGAAATGTCCATATTGCGGAGAAGAAATGATCAAGGTGGGCGAAGAGAAAGCGCACACGATCGTAAAGGTCCTCCCTGCGCAGATCATCATCGAAGACATTTATACAGAAACCTACGCCTGCCCTGCCTGCATGAATGACGGGGAAGGCGTTCTTTATAAGACAGACGCGCCGGCCGCTTTGATCCCCGGTTCTTTTGCGAGCGCGCAGGCCCTGGCCTATGTGGCCAACGAACGGTTTGTCAAAGGCGTGACCTATTACCGGCAGGAAAAGGAATGGAAGAGCTGGAAGCTTCCTGTGAGCCGAAGAACGATGTCCAACTGGGTGATGCTGGGATCGGAGAGTTATTTCGAACCGCTGATCGAACGGATGAAAAGTCACCTGCTGAAAGAGGAGTATATACACTGCGACGAAACGACCATCCAGGTCATGAAGGAAGAGGGGCGCAGGAATACGAACAAGTCGTATATGTGGGTGTACAGTTCGATACAGGAAAGCGAACATCCGATGCGGCTGTTCGACTATCAGCCCGGAAGAGGCGGAAAGTATGCCGCCGATTATCTGGAAGGATTCGCAGGGATATTGATCACAGACGACTATGCCGGATACAATCAGGTCGATCATGACGAAAGAGCACTGTGCTGGGCTCATGCCAGAAGGTACTTTGTAGATGCTCTGGAAGGCCTGAAGGAAGCAGCAGGATCCGTGTCAGTGAAGATACTTACACAGATCATGAAGATTTTCCGTATCGAAGCGAAGCTTCAGAAACTGAAGCCAAAAGAACGAAAAGAAGAAAGGATGCTGCGCGAAGGAGGGCTCGTGGAGCAGGTTTTCGTGTGCGCAAAAACAGCCCTGGCCACAGAAGGCTGGACAACCCAAAAGGAAAAACAGGCCCTGAATTATCTGGTAGATAACGAAGAAGGACTGAAGATTTATCTAAAAGACGGCAATGTACCGATGACCAATTCGTTATCGGAAAGAACGATCCGAAGCTTCGCGATCGGACGGCGCAACTGGCTGTTCTCGGGAAGTCCGAGAGGAGCCCGAAGCTGCGGCGTACTGTATTCGGTCGTAGAAAGTGCGAAAGCCAACGGACTGGTACCGTACAAATACATACTGTACGTGTTGGAAAAACTGAGGGGAAAGATCGGGCAGCTGAGTGACGAGATCCTTGATCAGATGATGCCGTGGAATGCAGAAGTCAAAGAACAATGCGTATAACCCGAAAGAAAAAGGGCCCCTATTTGCGAGAAGTATCTCACAGACAGGGGCCTTTAACTATACGCGGTTCTTTTTCCCGCTTACTCTACAACAATATTTAATTTATCTTTAGCCGGTCCAAAGGTATCATTCAGACTCATTCCAATCGCATTAATAATTGGTGCTAACGTATCTTGCTGACTTTCACTAGCGATTCGCGAATCATACGCAGTTTTATAAATGTTGGAAAACCCTTCATTGTTTTTTACAATAGCACGTATCCGATGTATACCATTATTTTTTAAATCAAGCATGTGGGGATAATGAGTCGTGTATACTATCTGATTACCTTTGTCTGATAAGTCTTGAAACAATGTTAACAATTCTTTTTGTGCATTAATATGTAAAGAGGTTCCTGGTTCATCAAATAAGTAAACAACATTTTTACCTTTTATATCATGTGCTTGTGCATCAATAAAAGTTTCAAGATACCACTTTAATCCATCACTTCGTTCTGAAAGCATTAATGCTTCACCATCTTCTGATTGAACTTTAAAAGAGATACTTCCTGAATTAAAACTAATTTCTAAATCAATGTATTCTGTACCATAAAAATCATTAAAAGGATAATTAATCTTCTTTCTAATTTGTCTTACAATCTTACTTCGTAGACTTTCTTGCACCGATGATATGCCTGTAGTAGCAGCAAATATGAAATCATCTTCAGAAATATCAATTAATTGAACTAACTCACTTAACAAACTATGTGTAGTTACATTAGGATTTAACTCCTTTTTTATATCCTCTATATTATATGTGGTTTTCAAATGTTTATCTGATTTCCGATAGAAAAAAGTCGGAAACATTGATGTATATTTATCCCACAAAGTAATTAAATTTTCCAACTTTGCTTTAATTATATCTTGATTGCCTTTAGGAAAGATTGTGATCTTATTCTTAAAATAGTTTATCGCTTTCTTCTTATAATATAAATCGACATTATCTCTATTGATTAATTCTTGTTTATAACTCTTATAATATGAATAATCTGAAGCATTTAATTGCATAGGATTTTCACTAATACTATTTAATAACTTAACAAACTCTTCAAATTCAGGCCAAATAGTTTGCAAATAATATTCGAAGAGACCGCCAGTAACTATACACTTATTTTTTGTTATTTCTATTGTTGTATCTACATTAATTCCTAATGTGCTCTCTCGATCATCAGACTTTATTATAATGATAAATCTATTTTCAGATCCCGTCGCGATATTTCTATTTACAGCATTTCTAGAAAAAGCATCTTCATTTATAGTTAAAAAATTTATCTTTGATAAACCATCAATAACATTACTTTTTCCACTTTCATTCTTTCCTATAATAACTGTAATTCCTGGTTCAAGAATTATTTCAGATTCTGGATAATCTCCAATAGATTTGTAATTAATAAGTTTTACAGAATGAATGTACATTTTCCCCCTCCTTATTTTATTGTTGGTACGGGAATTATTGTACAACAAATTTTGCTTAGGTTACCATATATTTCTATATTCGCCTGGAGTCATCCCCTCCAACTTCTTAAACATACGACTCAAATACTGCGCATCTTTCCAGCCAACAGAAACCGCAATTTCTTCCAAAGAAAGCTTGGTAAAACGAAGCTTCTGCTTAGCAGCCATCAGACGACAAGACGATAAGTAAGCATTTACCGTCATTCCATACTTCTCTTTAAAAATCTTCAATAAATAATACTTATTCATAAAGAAATGAGATGCAAGAAAATCCAATGAAATTTTTTCCGAATAGTGTGAAGCAATATAAGCACGTACTTGTTCCAGTTCACTTCGTTTTCCAGTATCGACCAGTTCCGGATGCCAGGATTCAGCCATTAATAATGTCATCAAACGATTCAGTTCTTCGTTGATCCTCATATCACGAATCGGATCAAGAGAAGATGCCAGAGAATATACACGATCCACGCTCCCAGCAAAAGAATCAAAAGACGATGGATGAAATACGGCCAGACCTCCTCGTGAGCAATACTTGGCAAATAAAGAAGGCATATTAAATCCTGAAAAATGGATCCAGGAAATCGTCCATAAATCAACAGATGTCGTATGAGAATACGGTTTTGAACAATCAATAAAACAAACATCCCCAGCCACCAGATCATATCGCGATCCTTCCATTTCAAGAGTCCCGGAACCAGAGTGCACGATCAACAGCAAGTATGACGAGAGTCCCGACCGTGACTTTGTATGAGGCTCCAACGCTGTCAAACGACCAACTTCCTGCAAATAAAGCAAGGAAGATCGAGCAAAAGAGGAAGGAGAATAAAGAATACGATTGGTATCTACAATTTGCAAATCTTGTCTTCGTTTATGATTCATTGGTTTTTTCTCCTGAAGCGGATTTCTATGTTCTTCCTCACGTAATAAATTCGTATCATAAAGAATATTCACGAATAAATAGTCAATAGAAAAAAGCACCGCTTTTAAAAAATATTTATTCATCAGATTAGAAACTCACCCTTTAACAAATCTGTTATTTTGCTTAATTTACCATTTTTCCATTCTTCAATTTTATATTCAAAATATGATATTTTCTTTAATTGCACAGTATGAAGTTATCCAGAACTAGGATGATCTTTCCTACAGAATATAATTTCAGGATTTGTTTCAGAAATCCAAGAAAGACTTGTACGTCATTTTTATGCCTTTCGATCAGATGGATTTCTCCAGTGCCATAATCTAATGTACCGAGAAGCTTTGCCCCTTCATGCTTGCCGTAAGTTGAGACAAACACTGATACCTAATCAGAAACCAGCTTTTAAAAGAGCCTGATAATCCTGAATCATCGACTTCTCTTCGAACAAGATATGAAGATCCTCGTCCTCGATTAGTTTTTTTTGATCTTGAAAGCCTTTCCTGAATGTTCCTGCTTTTCAAGATTGGCTTTTGCCGGCACATAAGTCGCTCTGGTCCAGTTCAGATCTTTACAGTGAAGAAAAGTGTATTTACTGAACTTTTGTATTCGACATGATAAAGATGCTTAATGAGTTCAATAACAAGAGGGACGGTCTAATTGCAGTCGACATAATCATCGAGGACATCACGTGACAGGTTTTCGATAATGATCTGCTTGATATTTTCTTCATGCTCGGAAGAGAGAAAATGAAGACGTCATTTTTGTTTGATCGGTACGAACCCTGCTGATAGTAATATCCGAGAATCTTATTCACAGATGTTGTACTGATGCCGATCATTTCAGAATTTCCACGTTCGATATGTCCTTTCAAAGGAAGACAGACGATCATGCAATGCTGAAGAACCCTCTGTTTAGGATGTTCATTTTCCGGAGTATCTAGCTGTTTAAGAATTTCATCATTCGATAAAGACAATTTATATGGATACACTTCTTTCTCTACATATCATGAACTTCTTTATGACTGCCGTGTTAAACAATTTGCACACCTATTGTGTTCATATGAATATATTTAATGCAATATATATGTGTAAAACTATAGCTTTATCAGCAATCTCTATTTATCTTATGGGTCTGTTGTTTCCTGAATATTAGGAGTAAATTCATAAGGAAAAGGGTAAACTAAATCTTTTAAGCCCTCCGCTATAACTTCAGTTTCTCTAACCCAATCTTCTTTTATACGAAAATTTTGAGTATTCTTTTTTGATATTTCTGGAATAAAATATTGATATTTATTTATATGATCTACTTCAGAAAAATCCAAAAAATTTTCAATCTCTTTTACAGTATCTTTATAATTATATACTAAATCTTCAAAATTTAATCTTAGAATATTATCACAGTCAACTTTTTTTTCTGTTTTTCGATATTTAGAGTAAAATTTTATAAATTGATTAGGTTCAGAAGGAAATACTGGATCCATATTATACATTCTTGGGTATATATATTTATTTAGTATATATATATCCCTAATATCTCTATCAAAAACAATAAAGCGCACATCGTCATTAAAATAATTTTTAATTCTATCCAAATGTTGAGGTAAAATAATTTGATCTACCAAAAGATGTTTTTCATTTGGATTAATCATCTTAAAATAATTCAAAACAAATTTTTTAGCTGCTGAATAAAACTCTTCGGGTTCAACAAAAGAATAATAAAGTTTATTATCCCCATACGGGAAAAATTTTTTTCCGAAGTTTTTGCTTTCCTTTTTTATTATTTTTTTTAAAGTGTCTTTGCCAAAAGAAAAAATATTTTTTTTCAATTCAAAGTCATATGACCAATATCCCGTTGTTTTAAATTGAACAATTTCACTAAGAAATTCATCAACGATTTTCATAAACTTTCCTCCATATCTTTTCTCATATCCCCCAAACCAGCCAAAATCATAATCATTTAATCTCTTCATAGCATTATAAAAATCGTTGATTGCGGCATCTGAACGATATAAGGAATTATTATAAAGTAAAGTGTCTTCTAAATCAAATAATCCATGCGGGGTATAAAATGGTAAATGTTCAAATTTTCCTAAATCACCATCTGTACAATTTCTATACTCTGATAATAAATGAATAATAGCAGAAGAACCTGTTCCTGAATATCCCATTGCGATAATAATCATCTATATCTCCTCTCTATAAGAAAATAAATTAAAACATTTTCATAAATCAAATTCATTAAAACCGATTTATAAATCTATACCTTCCCGATATTTCCGACGAATAAATCTTCTATACTTTGCTGAAATAAGTAAACAATAATATGATATCTTTTCAAATAAATTTAGTTCTAATATATTTTTTTTCCATATTTTATTTAGGGCTATTTTTCTTTTCTGATTGTTGACACTGGAAAGTCCATTCCCTACTTGCCTATAAGCTGTACCACTTCTATAAGTACAGTAAAATGGTATATCTTTAGAGATTTTTAGTAATAAATCTAAATCTTCATATAGACATTTAGTTTCATCATAGCCTCCATATTTAATTAATAAGTCCCTCTTTATAATATAATCCCGAGGAATAGTCTCGCTTTTCCAAGTTGATAAAATTTTAAGATAAACATCGCCTTCTAAAAAATCACATTTTTTACTATTTGATGAAATCAAATTTTCTTCATCATCAACTTTAATAGTCTGAGAATACGCAATAATATTTTCTTTATGCTCCTTAATCAAAATAATTTCATTCAGAAGTTTTGCGTTATCATAATAATAATCATCTGCATCTATAAAAGTTACATATTTTGTTTTTGCCATTTTTAGGCCAACATTTCGAGCATAAGACACTCCATGATTTTCTTCTAATCTAATATATGAAATATTTTTGTTTTTCTCGGTTAGTTCTTCAATTAATTCTATCGGATTATCAGGAGAACAATCATCAACTATTATAATAGAACTAGGACGAACAATTTGCTTTTCTATACTTTCAATACATTTAGAAATATATTTTTCTTTATTATAAAAAGGGATTATTACAGTGATATCTTCTTCAAGTTGTTTTATATAAGATTGCAAAAGAGAGCAAGATTTAAAATAAGGAGTAAGATGATTAATAGTGTATGTAGGTAAATCCCACCATCTCAAAAAAGATAAAAACTCTCTATCCTCTTTATTAAACCTGTACTTTATCACTTTCGCAGGAGTTCCTACTGCAATTGAATATTTCGGAATATTTTGATTTACAAAACTACCTGCTCCTATTATAGCCCCATCCCCAATTATTGTTCCATCACAAATCATTGAACTTTGTCCAATCCAAACATCATTTCCTATCGAAATCATACTCTTCTTATCTAACCATTTCAAATCCTCAAAAATTTTTTTGTTCGTATAAGAAAAACCCGCAGCATTATTATTTGAAAAAAAAGCTGGATGAGTAGAAACAAAATCAAGAGGGTGTCTCCCAATTACCGTAGATACATTAGGAGCAATACTACAATATTTTCCTATTTTAGCCCATGAAATGTGTGCATTATGTCCAACGTAGGTTCCAAATCCTATCTTCGAATATTTTATTGTTGAATTATCAGCACAACTATTATTTCCTTCAAAAAAATTTTGTTTGTTAATATGAACTCTTCTTCCAAGTTTTACTTTTTTTTTATATTTACATTTTAATATAAATTGTTTTATTATTTCTAACATATCATATCACCTCGTTTTCAAAAATTTTTTTAACGTAAAAATTATTCCGTCTAAATGAATTGAAAATGAAATCTTGTTTATAAATTTTTTTGACTTGTAAAAACGATTCAGTTCTATCAACTGTTCAGGGCTTAATGTTAATAATGTTTTCATATTAAAATTATATATATTTTTTCCATGCCACTTGGAATTCATGGGAAAAACATAAAAATCATTGTTTTTCTTAATATAATTAGCCTGAATAACGTCTTCTTGACAGAAAGCTGAATAAAAATAAAAAACACATTTTGATTGATTTTTTATTATTTCACTTAAATCTAAATATGAATTCTTCTTTGCAAATTCTTTTGATAGAAAAGGACACTTCCAATATGGATCATATTTTTTTAAATTATTCTGTGGAGAAAATACAATGCTATACTCTGCATCTAACATAGCTCCCAACAACAAAGCCAAATATCCACCTGCAGAGTTACCAACAGTAACTATTTTATACCCAGATGTCTCTCTTTTAAGCATCAAAACAATTTTATCGATAGAATTTATTTCCATATTAATGCCATGCGCATACCATGCTTTTAAAATATCCCTTAAAAATATTTTTTTTCCTTCAATATTTTGAGAAATTCGTTCCCATTCATATCTATCCTTTTCAAAAATAGTTTTCACTATTTCTTCCTCTGTATCAGGATAATAAATATTATTAGAGGAACAAAAAATAAAACACAATTCTGAATCCCCAGTATTTATTATTTTATAGTTATCCATTTTGCGCATACTATTGAAAATAGTTTCATATATCATATTTTTTATATCCTTTCTAGTAATTTCTTCTGAATTGCATGTCGATATGATGCGTTTAGTTGAATAATAAAACCTATTAAACCTCCTATAACTATAGAAATACAACCTACAATCATCAATGACATCCAACTTTGGATTACAAATAATTTAGATATTCTCCAATTTACGAATAGAGTTAAACCTAGCGCAACTATATATCGAATAATTTGAGGATAAAAAGTTTTTTTAGAAATTTTTAGGCAATATGCTGAATACATAGGGGTAAAAAATAAGTTTTTAATAATACCAACTAAGGTACTCACTCCTGCAACAGCATATATTCCTAACTCTGTATTTCTCAATAAAATAAATACAATCCCAACGTTTATTATTCCTGAAAAAATCTCTACAATAGAATTTACTTTTAATTTATTTGTCAATGTATAAATATAATATAATGGATATTGTGTACCTGATACAAAGAGTACCTGTATCGATAAAATCATTAATATCCATATTAACTGAATATCTTGTCCTGGAATATATAATTTTAAAAAATCTTTTCCATAGACCACAACATCCGTTATTATTATAGATGATAATATCCCACTAACTCCCATGGCCTCTGTCAATCTTGTTTTTAGCTTATCAATATTTCCCTCTGCATACAGTCTAACAAATGTCGGTTGATATGCTGTGACAAGTGTACTTATAAAACCTGTAATAATATTATATAATTGTTTTGGAAACGACATTTGTCCCATAGCAACTGCCCCTAACCATTTATTACAAATCAAAAGATCTAAACCCGATGTAAGAATAAAACCTAATTGAGTTATCGTATTCCATATACCGCTACTAATCATTTCTAAAAAATGCTTTAGTGAAAAAAATCTCATTTCTATTTTTAAATCTGGACAATATCGTTTAAGATAAAAAACATTAAATATTAAATAATAAATGCTATAACTTATCGAAACAACACTAACAAAATACAATTTAGGACTGAACACAGAGAATAGTCCAATCAATAAAACAGCTTTTAAAATTACTCCTTCTGTTCTCCTAAGAGCAGCTAAATCCATGCGATTTACAATAAAAGTTGACACTGAAAACACAGAAATCATTATTGATAAAAAGAAATTAATAAATACAAGACAAAACAGAATTTTAACATCCCAAATCATCTCTATAGGTATTTCAATAATTTTCTCTAAATTAATAACCCCTAGAATCCCAATTCCCAGTGTTAATAATCCAATTACTAAATCTGCACCAACAGCTGAATTAAAATATTTCTTAGCTTTTTCGTATTCTCCTTTACTTGCATAGATAGAAATAAACCTGCCAGCCACAGAGTTCAATGCAACCGTAACTAGAGAAGCATAATCAACAAAACTATTAGCTAAACTAATAAACCCATTGGCAGAAATTCCAATATTGTTAATCACGTAGCTAGATAAATAAAAATTAATTCCAGTATTTACAAAAAAATAAATAGATGTTAGTAAAACATTTTTTCTTATTTGATTATTCTTTGTTTTCATATTCGTTGGTACCCCTTATCTTTACAGATGAGAACATAAACAATAAACAAAAATTGCCAAAAGATGTCAAAAAAAAGCACTTCTCCAATAGCCATTATAAAAAAAGAAATAATTCCATACATTAAAATTCTAACTCTCTTTATATTCCATTTTCTTCTAGCTTTTCTGAATAAATTAAAAAAAAGAGCTAATATTGGAATTAAGGAAATTACACCTGTATCGACTATAATCTGAAGATACTGAGAATGAGCATGAGAAGCTGGAGCGTATGATCTCTCAATTTCAGTAATTGTTCGTACTATATTTTTTGTTTGTATTCCATAGCCTAGCCAAGGATGTAAAAATATATAATTCACTACAATTTTCCAAATGGTTGTTCTACCTGAAAAAGAAATATCTTTATCCACTAATTTAGCTACAAAATCAGCAATTAAATTATTTGGTTTTAATAAAACAGCACATATTCCAAAAATAAGAAAAAAAACTATAAAAAAATTAGGTTTAAAAACTTTCTCAAGGCTTAAATATTTATCAATCAATATTAAGACAAAAAAAACTAGAATTCCCAAGATTCCAGTTCCTACCTTGAGCCAAAATATCTGTCCTGCCGCTAATATAAATCCTAACATATATAAAAACTTTACTGATTCATATTTATATTGAACATAAAAATAATAAAGCCCGCAACATACCACTAAGACATATGGAGTGGTATTATTATCTATCCCCAAAAAATTAAATCTATAATAATCTTCAGTTATAGCATAGCCATTCGGAAAAATAAACAGAAAAAGCCAATTAATAATTATCAATCCAAAAAGATAAAAAATATAAATTTTAAATACCGTTTTGTATTTTCCCTGGAATATAATTCCTGTCCAAATAATCAGTCCTATTGTATTCAGAGAGTTCCCAAAGATCTTTATCATATCACCATTGTTAATTAACGTTGAAATAACGCAAATCAAGCAATAAACTAGATAATAATTCAAAAAATTTTTAATATATTTTTCTTTTTTTATACTAAACATCCACACCAATATAGCAATAAAACTACATACCAATCTAATATAGAAAATTCTTGTACTAAATAAACTATTTTTAACAAAAAAGTCAGGCGAACAATATATAAAGGAGATTAAAATAATTAAAAAATTTAAAGGAATTTTGAAACTTCCAAATTTGATTTTAATATTCATGAATTATATCTCCTCTTTATTAATTGCTAATTAAAATCCAGTTTTCCATATATAAATCACATTCATTTCCATCATCATTTATCCAATGCTTCGGTGCTATTACAATTTTATCGGGATTATCACATAAAAATTGAGCCCACCAGCTAAATGTGCTATTCGAAATTATAAAATGTTTGCATGAATACATGAGTCGTAATTCCTCATAGTTGGGATTATTTAAATCTACATATTCTAAATTGCCATTAAAATTTTGTCTTTTTACCCATTCAATATCTTCACTAAATACAAAAAAAACTGGATCATCAATTTTTTTTTGAATATATTTGATTGCTTCAGAATAATAGCTAAAATTACATACATCAAATATATTTTTATTTTTATCATCCAAATAATCTCCTCTTCTTACATGCAAACAAATAGAATTACAATTTCTTATTTTTTCAAGAATAATTAAGTTTTGAGATGAAGCTTTTTCTATGACTTTTAACTCTTCTTTTATTACATTTTCATATTTTTTAAAATATAAGTAAGACTGAAAGTTTGCATTAAAATATTTTAAAGAATGCTTTGTTTGGGGTATCTCTATATATTTTCTCAGTGCGGTTTTATAAAACCCAGTTTTTTTATATAAATCGACGCAATTCTTTTCATTATAAAGAGAATAATTATTGATTCTTCTCAAAAAAGTAAATACTAAAATATAAAAATAAACCATCCAATTGGGGGCTATTCCATTTGGCTTTTTAATATTTAATTTATCTAAACTGTATTCTCTATCTTCTGTTTTAAAAATCCTTTTTGAAAAATACAATTTTTCATTATTCTCCAGTGCTTGAGCTCTCGCAAACGCATATCTAAACATTTGGTTTCCAAGTCCGCTACATATTTCTATCACTATCATTTTTTCCTCCATTTTTATTAACTGATATTTAAAACATATCGGATTCTTATCTTCTCTATCAATCGAGATTAACTTTCGATATTATTTTTTTATACATACTTTCAAATTGATCTACTTGAGTCTCTATATCAAAATGCACTATTGCTTCTTTTATATTTTCTATAAAAGCTACCCGATTTTCTTTATTTTTCATATATAAAATTTTATCTACTAAATCATTTATATCCATAGCCTCATATAGTATACCAGTCTTCATAAATTCTAGTACCTCTTTAATTCCCCCTTTATTACTTCCAATTATCGGCAAACCAAATTCATTCGCTTCAATAATAACTCTCCCAAATGGTTCATCCCATATCGATGAAATAATAGCAACATCAGACTCTTTTCGTTGAATATCAAGTTCTTTTTTTTCAAGTTGACCCAAATATTTTATTTTAGGATTTTTTTCAACACTGTTCTCGACTATTTTTTTTAAAGGTCCTTCACCACATATTCTGAGTTCTACTCTTTCATCTTTAATTCTATTAAAAGCTTCTAATAAAATATATATTCCCTTTATTTCCAATAATGCTCCAACATATAAATAAATCGTTTTATCTTTTTTTCTTTTCTTCTTTGCCATAATTTCTTGATTTATTTTCTCTTGATCAATATTTATAGCATTCCAAATCCGTTTTTTTTCTGTCTTTTGAAAATATCCCTCCTCTAAATACTTCATTAGAATAAAACTTGAAGGTGCTGTAACCCCTGAAACATATCTTGTGAAAAATTTAAAATACTCTTTATATATCTTTTTTAAATACACATGGAAAAGATCATTTTTTTTCACCAAACTATTAGGCTCTAACATAAAATAATCACGTAAAGTATGCAGAACTGGTATTTGGTATTTATAGGCTAATTCCCATATATATGGAGAAATACCATATAAATTATTAGTATGAATAACATCCGGATAAAAATATTTTAAGGTCCAATCAAAATCTTTTTGAATTTTAAAATTACATCCTTCTATTATTCTCATCATCAGTTTTTTTGCTGATTTATTTTTTTCAAAAAATCTAACTTTATAATCAAAATATGTATTTCCTGATCTAAAAATCTTTACTCCATTGATAAATTCAATCGTTGATTTATTTACATTAGAATCTATTGTAAAAATAGCAACTTCATGTCCTCTCTTTAAAAGAGTTTCTGCTAATAATTTTATGCTATGCTCGGTTCCACCTATCATATTAGGACTATAAAAGGTATTAATTATCATAATTTTCATATGGTTAACTCCTTTTTCTATCTAAAAAATATTTTATTCTCTTTATAAATTAAAAGATAGAAAGATATCACTTCCCTGATAACTAAATGATAAAAATCGAATTTAATCGCAATTGTGCATTTATAAAAACTATTTTAATAATTCTTGCCAATATAAATCAGTTTGTTTATCCCAAGAAAATCGCTGTAAATTCTTTTTTCCTTTTTCTATTAATTTTTTTTGTAATTTTTTATTATTCATTAATCTATCAATTTCTTTTGCAACTTCAACTGGGTTTTCTGGATCCACTAGAATGGCGCTATTTCCCACTATTTCCGGTAAAGAACTCCGATTCGAACATATCACTGGAACTTCAAGTTGCATTGCTTCTATAGGCGGTAATCCAAATCCTTCAACTAAAGATAAAAATAAGAAAATCTCAGAATTGCTAATAATGCGATATAAATCATTATTATCTTTCAAATATTTATAACAGTGAATGTGTTTTTTTATTTCTTCTTCAAAAATACAACCAAGGGATGACTCATCAATTCCAATTAAAAACAAATCTACAGGTTTACTACTATTTTTAAAATAGACTTTATAACTTTCCAGAATTCCATGTGCATTTTTATGAGGAAGATTCGAAGTTATCGCACAAATATAAGGCTCTCTTTTTTGTTTTTTCTCCGAATACTGAAGTATGCTGCATCCATTATATATAACCTTAACTTTATTTTCATTTACCCCACAGTATTTTATTATATCTTTTTTTGAAGCCTCTGATATCGTGATAACTTTTTTTGATTTTTTTGCGGATGATTTTAATCTGTTCATAATATAGAAATTTTCTAATGTACCAAAAGTTCCTTTATAATTGAAATTATAATAAAAGGGAATTAAATCATGTATTATCACAATATCTTCACATTTATTCTGTAAGGCGCGATATCCTCTAGGAAAAATCACCTTGTCAGCCTTAGTTTTTTTTATATATTTAGTAATTCCAAATAATTCCCACCAAACGCAATGGATTTTATTGGTCGGATCATATTCTCTTATTTCTATAAAATCTACTCCTTTAACGTTAAAATCTTGGCTATTTTCTTTGTTTCCTAATACTATTATTTTGCTTTTTTTTAATTCTTCAGAAAACCCATTTTCTTTTTTTTTGGCTAAATTTTGTGTCACTGCACAAGCCACATTGTATATTCCTATGCTTTTTCCTGTTCCTTTAATTTGCTTAAAACAATCTATTAAGATATTCATATTCTTATTTTCTCCTCACTAAAGTATTCCAAATGAACTTCGTATTTGTATTTAAATAGCGATAAAACAATCTTCCTGGATCTTGCATCAATCTATAAAGCCACTCCAAACTTCTTTTTTGCATCCATTGAGGAGCTCTTTTAATATTTCCTGCAAAATAGTCAAAACCAGCTCCTACCCCAATCATTAATCCATTTATCTTTCCTAGATGATCTGCCATCCATTTTTCTTGTTTCGGCGCTCCCAAACCAATCCAGACAAAATCTGGATTATAGGTATTTATAAACTTTATTGCTTTTTCATCTTCTTCTTTCGTTAACTTTCTAAAAGGTGGACTATATAAGCCAAC
The DNA here is from genome assembly GCA_022834735.1 of Erysipelotrichaceae bacterium OPF54. Taxonomy (GTDB): domain Bacteria; phylum Bacillota_I; class Bacilli_A; order Erysipelotrichales; family Erysipelotrichaceae; genus Dubosiella. Next base: position 1,213,070 of record BQKD01000001.1, on the reverse strand, counting down.
TATTTGAATCTCAGGATATTTTTTTTTTATATTTTTTTCCAACTTTTTCAATGTTTCTTGTGTACTTCCATAAAAGAAATGTTTATACTTATTTTTTTTAAATATTTCTTCCATTAAATTAGGTCCAGTAGTTCGACTCATGTTTGTAAAACCACGTTGTTTACCCACAGAAGAAAGAGGACCTCCATCAGGTATCGCCATTATTCCACCATTTTGAATTTCTTTATATTCATCGTCCTCAAACGCCATAACCGTCGTATGAACATTTGCTACACATATGTAATCACCTTTTATATTTTTTAAATTTTTTTCAATATATTCTAGTAACCATTCCATATTTATAGCAGCAATATTTACGCCCATTATATTACATGTTGGAATAAGCGATTTATCAACTGTCCTTTTATATCTATTGGTTTGTACAGTCATACTTTCAATCTCTCCTAAATAAATCCCTTGAATAAACCTTCTCTTCTACATCATTCAGTTCTTCGCTGAATCTGTTTGCGATAATAGCTTGACTTTGTTCTTTAAAATCTTCCAGATTGTTAACGATCTTTGATCCAAAGAATGTTGTCCCATCCTCTAAAGTCGGTTCATAAACAATGACCTTAGCCCCCTTTGCCTTGATCCTTTTCATGACACCCTGGATCGAGCTTTGTCTGAAGTTATCTGAATTAGACTTCATCGTTAACCGATAGACACCGATCGTCACTTCTTTTTCATTGTCTTTATTGTAGCTGCTGTTATTATCATAGTCGTAATAACCGGCCAGCTGAAGCACCCGATCTGCAATATAGTCTTTCCTTGTTCTGTTGCTTTCTACGATCGCACTCATCATATTCTGAGGAACATTCTCATAGTTTGCCAGTAGCTGTTTCGTATCTTTTGGCAGACAGTATCCGCCATATCCAAAACTAGGATTGTTGTAGTGGGTTCCGATCCTAGGATCCAGGCAAACCCCTTCAATAATATCTTTGGTATTGAGACCTTTCATTTCCGCATATGTATCCAGTTCATTGAAATAAGAAACTCTCAATGCCAGATATGTATTGGCAAACAGTTTCACAGCTTCCGCTTCTGTTGTTCCCATAAAAAGCGTATCAATGTCATCTTTGATCGCTCCTTCCTGAAGCAGTGCAGCAAACTGTTCCGCTTTTTCTCTTGTATATTCGTTACAGCCGACAATAATGCGTGAAGGATACAGATTGTCATAGAGTGCTTTCGATTCCCTCAAAAATTCCGGACTGAACATGATGTTGTCAATTCCGTATTTCTCTTTGACATATTTCGTATATCCTACCGGAATAGTCGACTTGATGACCATCATAGCATCCGGATTGACCTCGAGCACCGTTTCGATCACGTTCTCTACAGCACTCGTATCAAAGTGCTGCGTTTTCGAATCATAATTTGTCGGAGCAGCAATAACAACAAAATCCGCTTTTGCATACGCATCCTTTGCATCCGTTGTTGCAACCAGATCCAATTCCTTTTCTGCCAGATACTTTTCTATATATTCATCCTGAATCGGACTGATCCTTTGATTGATCAGATCCACCTTTTCAGGAACAATGTCCACTGCAGCCACCCGATTATGCTGCGCAAGCAATGTGGCAATCGATAAGCCGACATAACCTGTTCCTGCTACTGCAATCGTCTGATGAGCCATAGAAATTCCTCCCCTCATTTTCTTTCTTGTTCTTTATTAGAATCCATACAATAGGATAGTTTAGAATCAAGGATGACTAATAAAATATGATATAATATACTCGTAATAAAAATAATACCACACTTGAGGCAAACCTCAACATAAAAATATGATATTGTGGGAATTTATTTCGTTTTATCCCGACTCTAACCATTAAAAATCCATATTTTTTATAACAAATTGGCTGTATTTTGCTTATTTTAGTTATATTTCCAACTCCCTTTAGTTTTCATTAAATAATTTCTCAAGCAAAACTCATTATTACTCAACGAAGTGTTTATAATATATGACATAATATAATCGTAATAAAGATGTTAACTATTGTTAGAGATGAATTAAAGAATCTAAACAATAAAACTAAAGGTTCTTGCAAAAATGTTCTTTGCTATAGTCACTATAAGATCTTAAAATGCAAAAGGCATTCGAGATAAAGATTGGAAGGTGCAGTATTAGCGGTGATGTGATGATAAACAGCTTCATAATCCGGAAAAGGGATCGAAGAATCCCTGACCTTTTTTGGATAAAATAAACCTTTCACTTGTACAGGATCCATGTCCTGAAGCTGAGAAAAAGATAAAGAAGAAGACCTCACCCTGGAATGAATAAGATTGATCGTGCTATGTCCAAGACGAGTACGGGAACGGATGTCGCGAACCGAAGCACCCAGTTCGAGCAGACGACAAACCTTAAGAATCGTAGCGTATTTGGGTATCCAAATTTTTTTAGGGGTCAACATTTTGAATGTGTACCCTTTGTCAAGGACAATTTAAACTTTAGGGAGTGAATTCTATTATAATAATTCATCCAGTCACTGAGAATTTCGTTCACTTCATCAAACGTATTACTATCTTTTATCAGGTCCTTGATTTCATCCTTCATATGGCCAAAAAGCTTTCCTGTGGTGCATTATCCCAGCAGTTTCCTTTTCGGGACATGGACTGGATAAACGATATATCCTGCAGCTTTTTTACAAAAGCCTGACTTGTATAATGAACGCCCTGATCACTGTGAACGATTGTCCTGTCGTCCAGTTCTGCTCCATATTTGTTCAAGAGTCCGTCTACCATATCGATCACGAAATCGACCTTCAGATTCCTGCTCACTGTATAAGCCAACACCTCATGGGTGCACACATCTATGATTACGGAAAGATAACAGCACCCTCCTTGATAATAAAGATAAGTGATATCGGTCAAAAGTGCTTTTCGAGGTCCGAATTTCTTAAAATCGCGGTTCACGATATTTGGCGCAATATGGTTCGTCTTCATGGCTTTTGCTCCTCGGATCGGGCAGTACAGTCCGTACTTGTCCATGAGCCTTCGAATCTTTTTCAAATTCATTACAACTGGTGGATTCATATGCAGAAGACGCATATAGATGCTTCGTGCTCCTTTTTTTATAGTCCCTGAATTCATAAGCCTGTTTGATCAAGGCAAAGTCCGCCAGATCCTGTTCTTCATGTTTCTGTCGTGCAGAAGCGGCATGGATCCATGCATAATATCCTGAACGCGATACTCCGGCAATACGGCATAATGCACTGACGTTCAGAACATTGTCTTTCTGCATGAGCGTTTCATGAATAAGCTGATATTTTATTTTCGCCGATGCCTGGATTCCCATACTTTCAGCTCCTCCATACCAGCTTCCTGAATTTTTTAAAAACTCCACTTCCTGGCGGGTATAAGCCAGTTCATGCTCCAACTGCTCGATCTGCTGCAGCAGAGATTCTTCTCCAGTTTTTGAAGGACGTTGATATCCTGTATTTGATCGTTTCTGAGAAGTTTTTTCTTCCCGGCTTTTTTATTCAGGGTGTAAGAGAAGCCTTCCACTCGGCTGCTTCCAAGGATGCAGGGATCAATTCCGTATGATCTGAATATTTCAGAAAGAGGAATTCCTGATCGTTTTTTCTGCATACGTGTAGAGCGTCGTCCTGCTATCCTCGCTTATTTATAAAGACAAGCAGAATAAATTCATCATCGATCATTTCACGATGAATTTATTCTGCTTTTTTTCGTCACATTATTTTCATTTTATGAGATGATTGACATGGAAAGGTGTTAGGCGCAAAAAAAGAGAGAGCCCTAATTGTTTTGCGAACAAACTCTCTCCCGTCCTAACGAACAATTTTATGATAATCAATTTTTCGGCTTTCGACAACCCTTTTTCGCATGATTTATCCTGCCCGTCCTGCGGGGCGCGCGGCCAGATGCTCGATTACTCATCCTACTCCCGTTTCTGCCTCTCTCCTTCCAATCCGACAAAACGCTTACGGGTTCGTGTCGTTTTTTGTCCTTCCTGCGGCTCCTATCATACCATACTCCCTTATGATGCCCGTCCGTTTTCTTCGTTTTCCTATCCTTTTATTTTTGAAGTGCTCTTTCAGTACTGCTGCGGACCTTGTGCCGGCAACAAGTCGAGAACGGCTGCGCTTTTTGATATTTCCAGAACGACCCTGCGCCGATGGATCGACCGCTATTCCTCTCTGCTTTTCCTCTCCTGTATCATGATCCGCGATCTTGACCGTAGCCCGTATGATCTTCTTGCTCATATCCGTTCTTCTATGCATGCCTTTCTGAAGAGTTTTCTTCGTTTTCATGAATGCGCCTATTTTTCGCCTCACACTATTTTATCTGCACCCTTTGTCTATGGTCTTTTTTCTCCTTCCTGAATCATTTGTCCGTCGCTTTCCTCTTTTTAGCCCGGTACAGTAATCTCAAAGGAGGATTCTGCTTTATGGATCAAACCGACAAGGAAAAAATCGCTTTATGGAAATTCGGGATCATCGCTCCTGTCATTTCCGGCACTCATCCTTTTTCGACAAACCGTCAGTTTTACCGTCATCTTGCCGAAAAAGAATTCGAAAACCCGGTCTCCGGTGTCAAAAAATCATTTTCATGGCAGACTTTCGCTCACTGGGCCTATGAATACCGTTCCGGCGGATTCGATGGACTGATTTCCCGTCCCAGGAGCGACAAGGGGACTTCCCGAACTCTGAGTCCCGAGGCGCAGGAACGCATCATCGCTCTGCGCCGGCAGTATCCGCGCATCATCAATACGGTCCTGCGTGCGCGGCTCATCGAAGAAGGGTTTATCCCGGCCCGCGTTTCCCAGTCCACGATCGATCGTTTCGTGCGTTCTCTGCCTCAGAGCCGTCTCGAACCGATCCATCAGGGAAAAGAGCGCAGAGCGTTCGAGAAAGAATTTGCCAACCAGGTCTGGCAGGCCGATACATCCTATCTATACAGGCTGGCCGGACACAGGCTGTATCTGGTTTCTATCCTGGATGACGCATCCCGGATGATCGTGGGCTGGGGAATCTTTGAAGCCGATACGGCCGTCAACTTTCAGAAGATCCTGAAGAACGCGGTCATGACTTACGGGATCCCGTCTGTACTGTATGTAGACAATGGTTCGCCTTATGACAACCACCAGCTGAATATGATCTGTGCAAGACTGGGGGTCGCCCTGGTGCATGCGCCGGTGCGGGACGGAAGCGCGAAAGGAAAACAGGAGCGCGCATTCCGAACGTTCAAGGACCACTGGCTGCGCTGTTCGGACTGGAATGCCTATCAGACGATCGAAGAGGTCCGGGAATCTTTCGGGGACTATCTTCAGAAATACATCAACTGCCAACACGCTTCGCTGAAAGATATGACGCCGCGCCAGCGCTATCTGAAGGATGCACAGCGGTTCCGCTTCCTTCCTGACGAAGCGGTGGAACAGTATTTCCTGCATACGTACGAAAGAAAGGTGAGGACCGATTCGACACTCGTGATCGACGGGATCAGCTACGAGGTGCCGGCCGAATACATGCGCGAGACAGTAAAGGTGAAGATGGATCCCGAAGACAGGAGAAAGGCCTGGCTGCTAGGGATGGACGGAAAGCTGATCCCGATCCGGACGGTCGACAAGGTGGAGAACAGCCGGATCAGAAGAAGGCAGCACATGCGCTTCAGAGAGGAGGAGTAATATGGAAGCCAAAGTATTTTACGGACTGAAGCAGATGCCGTTCGAGAAAGAAACGAAATATCACAAATTATACCGGAGCGAAGATACGGCGAACCTGAAAGGACGGCTGGACTACCTGAAAAAAGCGAAAGGGATCGGATTGTTCACAGGAAGTCCGGGAACAGGAAAAACATCGGCCATCCGCGAATTTGCCGGCAGTCTGAACCCGTCGCTGTACAAAGTGGTCTACATCCAGATGTCTACGGTATCGGTCATCGACTTTTACCGGCAGCTGGCCTGCGGGCTGGGGCTGGAGCCCAAATTCAGAAAGAGCGACCTGTTCCGGCAGGTACAGGAAGCCATCGAATACATGGCAAAAGAAAAGAAGTGCACGCCGGTCATCGTGATCGACGAAGCGCAGTATCTGAGCACGAGCGTCTTCAACGATCTGACCATGCTCCTCAATTTCGAGATGGACTCGAAGAACTACTGTATCCTGATCCTGAGCGGGCAGACGAGCCTGAACACGATCCTGAAAAAGCAGGTGCATGACGCCCTGCGCCAGAGGATCGTGATCAATTATTTCATGGAAGGTCTGAAAGGAGAAGAGGCACAGGAATATGTGGATTTCTGCATGAAAGAATGCGGAAGCAGAGAAAAGGTGTTCGAAGAAGACGCGGTGCGTGCCGCATATAATATCGCAGGCGGATCAATCCGGAAACTGAACAATCTGTTGTCGAAATGCCTGATCGAAGGAGCGAACGAAGAAAAGCGGATCATCGACGCAGAGATCGTGATGAAAGCACATAACGAAGTAGAACTGGGGTGAGAACATATGAAAGAAGATGAACGGATGTTGATCAACTGGCCGACGACGAGAAAAGTGATGATCGAACAGCTGAAAAGAGCGATGAAGATGTACGGAGCCTATAAACTGAGCAATGAAGAGCTGATGTATTTTGTAGAAAACTATATGAATAATTTTGGCCATTTATTCTTCAAGAATGATTTCGAGATCCATCCGTCGATCAGAAAAGCGCTGGGAAAGAGGAACAGCTGGATCCTGGCATGTATAGTGGAAAGAGTATACCAGAAAGAATTCGAGAACATAGGAAATTATTGATTAAAAGCCGTTTTTGACAAGACGGCTTTTTTTGAACAGAAAGAAATAAAATAAAATGCTTCTGAAGCCAAAATAAAGCGAGGCCGGACAAAATAAAGTGCGTTTCTCTTCCAGATGTGTATAAAAATATTTGACGTTTCCGACTAACAGAATTTGACGCGCTACACATACGCAATATGATTAAATTCTTCAGTGAATCGTACTGTCAATTCCGATACGGAAGCGACGTAAGGATTTACTTTCAGGATTTCAATATCCTGCTGTGAAAACGGGTTCGTATGTGTCTTCTTTTTCATATGTATCTATGCCTTTCCGCCCTGATCGATAGATACATATTATCATCCAAAATCTGTCCATAAAACTGTCCACTTATAAGGGCCTATCCCCTAATTCAGGTGTCTATAAAAAAGGGAGCTCTAAAATTGAAGTATCCAATTTTATGGTACAGTTTAAAAACTCCTTTCCAACTACAGTTCAACAATAGTTGGAAAGGAGCAAAGAGTACATAAATATTTGGAAAATATAGGATCAACAAAAGAGAATTAAAAATGCACCGTCTTGAGCGACATTCCACACTGTTTACACCGATACAGGTACACCGTTCACTCCGTCATTTGCAGCTATTTGTCTCTTCCTTTCTTTTTCTGCTATTCTTCTCTTCTAGAGGTTGGGAGTAGTATAAAAGATGTACAAGGCAAACCTCTCAAAACAAGAAGGAGTACAATGTCATAAGAAGTTCTAAACAGCTGGATTTCTTATCCAGAAAGGAACAAACCTATGAAAAACAAAACCACTGCTTATGACAAAGAATTCAAAGAACAGGTTGTCCAGTACATGCTCGATCACCCTGACACTTCCTGCGTGGAAGCTTCCAAAATGTTTGGCTGCCATTCCACCACTATCGCCGAATGAATTTTTATAAAAAACTAAAATAACTTACACAGTTTTCTTGACAAAGCCATTTTGGGTTATTTTTATTTTGTTATCAACAATCTTTAGATCAATATCCACAAACACATTTAATAATAACTGTTTTCAGCATCTAGCCTTTCTCGTTGTGCATCTTCTGTATATGATTCGCTTAAATCATTATAAATTTCTGCCACCTTTGGATATCTGGATTCGAGATATTCTGCGGTTCGCTTATATTTTTCTGCTATCCTCAATTCTTCTTTTCCGGCAGAAGACCAGAAAGCTCCTCGATTATTAAAAATCTCTATCTGATAATTACTCTTTAGTGAATCATCTCCATACTTTTCGATCATTTCTCTAACTGCTTCACATGGATAATAATTATCTTTTCCTACCGGAGAATAAGAAAATAAACGTCCTAAAGTACAAGTAAACAAATCTTCCCTATTGTTTTTGATCAATTCATTATGAAATTCTCCGATCCACCACTCTAGCTTATCTTTCGATACTTTTCCGTTATTCTCAGTCGGACAAAATTTCATTTTCGTATAAAGACACAACATTTGGTACTTATTCTTCTGGCTTCTTTCTTGGTTTTCATTATCATAAACACGTGAAACGAGGAATTGAGCGTATATTTCCGGATGATTATTTACTATATAATGCCAGCATTTCATTTCGTTCCATTCTAATACATTCATAAAGAAGATCTCTAACCTTGCAATCTTAAAACATTTCTCCTTATCATTGATATAAGCATTTTGAATGATTTCCAATAATGATTTTATATCATAATCCATAGATACATTATTGTTTAAAATACTCATTTTTTCGATATTTGTAAAACATTCCATAATCTCTTCAGGGGTTAAAGAATATTCATAATGGATCGAGAATATTTGGTGTAAATATACTTCTAAAGGAGCGTATTTTTTACACTCTATCAAAACCCATGTTTTATTAAATTCATTACAAGGTAAACCGTTTTTCCAAAATTCTTTTTTTATTTCTTCCGATGCTTCACTGACCAATGGAGTATTGGAAGTATGTGTTGCTTCTACTCGATAAACCCCTGCAATAATTTCTATCGGATATTTTTCATTTAACAAATGTTTAATAACTTTCCTATAAGGAATATCGGTTTGTATCAAATGATTTAAATAATCCATTGCCATATATCCTGATTTTTGCGCATCAAGCAGATCTTTAAAGACTGAAAAATCCCAATTTCCATGATTCCAGTATTTCGACAAATTGCAACCTAAATTTGAATATTTTTCTAAAGCGCAACTTTGAGCCAACAAGGATAATTTATACCCGTTTTCTTTAAATTCTGTTAATTTATCTTGAATCAATCTTTTTGAAGCAATGTCATTCTTTTCTTTTTCATTTTCCTGATCATAAGGAACAGGTTCTAAAAGGGGATAAATAGAGTGATGCGAAAATAAATAGTTATATTCATATTCTGGTGTACCGATTTTGATTTTATTTAATAATCGCTCATATTCGGTCACTTCGTTTTCTGATAATGACCACTCTGAGTTCACATAAAATCTATGGTGAAAGATGTGACGACGAACCAGATTTTTGATTTTCATCACATCCTCATCTTGAAACATTTTAAGTTCATCCAATAATTGTTCAAATAAACTATTTCTTATTTCATTAGAGAGCTTAGGAGATAGATTTAGCATATTTTCCCATCGATCTACTGAACAATTCATGTTTTGTATTAAAAAATTAATGTAAGAAATAATTCCCTTAGAAATTTCAGTTCCTAAAACAGGACATTTTTCTGTATATTCTCTATATTTTGGCCTCCTTAATTCTCCACACATCACGACTGTTCCTCTGCTAGGAATTGCCTTATATAAGCATTCCCATGCTTTTTGCGGATCACTTTCCATAAACCGTTCTGCAGCAATCATTTTTTCTTCAACAGTCTGTAAACATGAATAATTTATCCATACACAGAAAATCAAATTCAAAATTTCTTCTTGAATGTGATAGCTACAATTCAAGTCGTAAATATTTAATTTTGGAAGCAATCTAAAAGCTCGATAAAAATACTTTTTTTGAAGAAAAAACTGTTCCAAGCCTATTAAAATATTTACATACGGATTCGTATTAAAAAGTATATCTCTCGACTGATTTTCAAATAATGATAATAAACTGGAATCTTTACAAAATTCATCTTCAAGTCGCTTCAATATAATGTCAGGTGATAATTCACAGAGTTCGTTCCAAAACAAAGAAATATATTTCCACTGATTTTCAGTCTTTATACCATCCAATATCCTTTTCACTATTGTATCTACATTTCTTTGACTACACTCTTTTTGATACAAGCACTTTATCATCAAAGTATTTAACATTCCTATTCGAAGGACGACAGACCAGCATAATGATTCTCCATTGCGTTGTGCATGGAGTTTAGCCAAACTATTATCGTAAGTGAGCAAATTTTCAGTTTCATTCATTATCATTATCAAAGCTTCAACATAGGATTTCCAAATTGGTTCCTCAACCAAAACATTGATATAACTCCATATATTTAATGCACATGCAAGATGATAGGAATTGGTCCCATTATGATTTTTTATACTATATAAGAGAGGATCTTCTCCTCTTGAATATGGAAGAACCTCCTGTATAAATTTTTCATAAGTATCTCCGTATAGCAATTCAATGATTTGCTTATCTCCTTCTGTTTCTTCCCAACTTCCCACTAATAAACAAGTTTTTTTAGCTTGATCATTCAACCCAGTGATCCATTCTGGTGGTTTTAAGTATGATCCATTAAATAACTGCTTTTTGATCTGAATATATAAACCATGCGTATCCTTTAAGAAACCATATATTTTATCTTCTTCCATTCCCGCTGCTTTTAAACATCGGCTCAAAGTATCAAAAGTTCTAGGATGAAGAGATAAAACTTTTTTACCAAATACAGGCATATTTTCATCTAAAACAAAAATATTGGTATTATTCTTGATTGCTATAATTTCATTTGCATAAAACCAAGGAATGTATATATTGTTTTCTTTTTCAAGGTTCTTAAGAATATTCCAAGATTGTGGATCCTTAACAACATAAATAGGCCGAGTTTCTTTAATTCTCCACAATTCATTAATAATACAATATATTGCTTCTTCTCTACTGCGGCCTTTTATGTATATTATTTCATTATGAACGACAGATTTAAACTGATTCTGAAATATTTCTTCATCAATGCAAAAAAAGTCAATCCCAATGGATGGATTTTTAGTTTTCTCCTTAAGTTCAATATCTATTTGTCCGGATGACATGATCTCAACACAGGATTGCTCAAAGAGATCAATTTCTTCTGTTAGTGTTAGCTTTTTTAACATTTGCTCTATAGACACTAATCTTTTATTTTCTTCATTTCTCCAATCCTGCTGATAATAGCGGTCATATATTTCAGGATTTTTCTTTTTTATTTCCTCAAGTATCATATTAACTAATCTCTTTACGTATACTTCGGCATACTCATGAGGAATTTCATAAGTAGCCATCAGAGCTGAAAATTTCTCTTCGAGTTTTTCTTTTAATTTATATCCATCAATATTTTTTAGATCCTTCGCTACCTTGATCAAATTCTCTTTTGAAAGAACAAGTGTTAAATCTGTATAAATTTGACTTTGATCTTTTTCATAATCAATTAAAAAGATTCCTACATCATTAAATATTTGGTTCCATGATTCTGAATCAATAAGGTTCTGTATGATCTGTTTTCCTGCTTCTGTAAAAGCATTAAGCAATTCTGAAGAACCTGCTTCTGCAAGATTCATAGCTTTTTCACCTCTTTTCTTTATAATCTACTAATGAATCGATTCAATCGTTTAGTAATGGCCAGTTCTTTGATTAATTCTTTTATTCTGTAAATCATTTTTGGCTAAAATGCTATTTTGGCTAAACTTCCCCCTTTCCCCCGTTACATCATGCTAACTTTGGTTTATAATAGTCACAAGATCTATTGCGATTTCTTCTTTTGTCTTGCCGAGATCCAGTAGATCCCGGATGACCGTTTTAAAGTTTCTCTTGGCTTTGCGAAGGCTCAGTTCGCGCGGTCTTCCATTGTCATCCATATCTTTTGGATGCCATTCTGCGCCATCTTTCAACATTGACCAGATACTGACAAGTATTTTCCTGGCAATCGCGATGATGGCCCTTTTTTTTCCTTGTCTTCCTGCAATTCCGTTGAACTTGTACCGATAATACGGATTCTGCGCCTTGATAGCTGCCCACGCACACTCCACGAGAACCGGTTTGAGATATTTCCCTCCCTTTGTAATATGCCGGCTGTTCTTCTTTCCAGCTGATTCATTTCGTCCTGGTACAAGTCCGGCCCATCGTGTCAGCTTGTCGGCTGTATAGAACGGATCCATATTGTTTCCTATTTCCGCAATGATCTTTATAGCTGACATTCTTCCTATACCCGGAACGCTCATCAGAAGATCGATCTCTTTTTTATATTGGGCCGCCAGCATGTCGATCTCTTCATCCAGTGTCCTGATCTGTTCTTCAAGGAACTGGAGATGCTGACGTGTATGGGCAATGATTTTCTTTTCGACCGCGTCAAATTCAAAACCATTGCATGCTTCCAGTATATCTTCCTGCGAAGCACGGCATCGGCTGTCGACACAGCAGAGTATATCTTCTTTTGTATAGGGATCCTCACCAATCAGCAGATCGATGATCTTTTGTGCGCTTTTTGAAAAAACGCTCGAGAAAACCATATCCAGCTTATAGTTCCGGCATGTGAGCGAATTGATGAGACGGTTCTTCTCCTGCGTGCACTGCTGCACATATTTTATTCTCAGACGCGTCAATTCTCTTAATTTTCGGATCGTCCAGTCTGGAATAAAGCTTTTCTTCGTTTCGCCATGACGATACTTGTTGACGATCCACATGGCATCTTTATCATCGTCTTTTTCGTCCCGAACAGCTTTCACCCATTTGGGATTCACGATACGGACTTCTTCCATATCGGATTCGAGAACATTGAAGACAGGAATCCAGTATTTGCCTGTGGACTCCATGCAGACATGACGGCAGCCATGTTCCAGCAGCCAGTGATCGAAACGGATCAGATCGTTGGTAAAAGTAGAAAAACGTTTTTTGAAATAAGCCGGATGAAGAGGATCAGATGCGTCGCATACGACAGCGACAATAAAACGTTTGTGGACATCGACACCGCATGCGATCGGAAGTGTGACATCCATCGGTTTAACTTTCGCCATAGCAATACCTCCTTAAAAAGATAGGCAGCGGATCAGTCTGATCACCGGTTTTCGATACATTTGAAATGTCCGTGATATTTTATTCTTCGTCCTCGTAGGTATATTTAGGGGTTCATAAGATCAGACACGACAGTTTTCTTAACAGTTTGAATACCTAAGGTATTTCTACTGGGTAGGAACACGTGTTCATGATCCTCTGCTGGCTTTAGTATAAACGAATCGGCACATTCAAAAAAGAGACCCCGATTTTCATGTTCTGGGGTCTCGCTATTTATTGAGTGATGACAGTTTTCTTATATTGATCGCCGCATTGAGATCCCGGTCGTGATGGCTTTTGCAGTTCGGACAATCCCATTCCCGAACATGAAGATCTTTTGTTTCGGGGTTCTTATATCCGCATACAGAGCAGGTCTGGCTCGAAGGAAACCATTTGTCGATCCGGATCAGCTGCTTTCCTTGATCTTCTAATTTGTACTTCAGGAAAGTAGTGAACATGCCCCAACCGTTGTCATGGACCGATTTGCCAAAATGCAGCGACCTTGCCATCGCTTTCATATCCAGATCTTCTATGCATACGCAGTCATACGCATTGACGATCTCTCTTGATTGCTTATGCAGAAAATCCTTTCTTTGATTGGAAACCTTTTCATACAGTTTTGCAACCTTGATCCGCTGTTTCTCCCAGTTTCTGGAGCCTTTCTGCATGTGCGACAGCTTTCGCTGTTCCCGTTCCAGTTTCTTTTCCGATTTTCTGTGATAGCCGGGATAGTCTGCCTCGTTTCCTTCGCTGTCTTTGTACAGTCCGTTCATCGAGAAGTCGAGTCCGAGGAAAGTGTGCGGCCTTCTTTCCGGTACTTGGTTTTCGTACTCGAACAAAATGCTTGCATGATACTTTCCGCTCGGGCTCTGGCTTACAGTCACCGACTTGAGAACATAAGAGGCAGGGATCTCTCGATGCTGCTTCACCTTGACCGGTCCGATCTTCGGCAGTTTCAAATAGCCGTCGGACAGGAGGATGTTCTGATTGACGCAGACGGTCGAATAGCTGTTCTTTCTGTTTCTTTTGGATTTGAATCGTGGAAATCCTGTTCCGGGCCGTTTGAAGAAGTTCTGGAAGGCCTGATCGAGGTGACGAAGAGACTGCTGAAGAGAAATGCTGTCGACTTCCTTCAGGAAGGCGTACTCTTCTGTTTTCTTCAGTACGGTCAGCTCTTTGGCACAGAAAGTATAGCTCAAGGTTGTCTGGTCTTCTTTGTATTGGCTGATCTTTCGATCGAGCCAATGGTTGTAGACAAGGCGGACACAGCCGAATGTCTTTGCAAGGAGGATCTTCTGTGCCGGCGTTGGATAGAGTCTGAATTTATAGGCTTTATTTGGCATATCGTTTCCTCCTCGCTTTCCCTGGTTTCATTATACTGCGTTTTTATATATTTATCCACAGAAAAACTGAGCTTCGTAATTCATCTCCCACCTATAGAGGTGGGAGTCTTCTTGCCTATAGTTGATAAAACACGGCGCATTTTTTTATCTTTTGAATTTCTTCTTCGTTAAATCGTTTTGAATTGATCATATAGAAAAAATCATAAAGATCTCTAGGAGTAGACCGAGACATTAGTGCTACCAGCTTGCTCCCGTATATTTCAATTGGATCTAATGTACGTATTTCAATATCCTTAATTAATCCATAGTTTTTACTTTTTATTATGATTGGATCGTATACATGTGCACGTAGTATATAATTTATTTCTATTTTAATCGAATCTGTATTGCCTCCTGCATTTTTATAATATGCCTTGATACTGTCCAAAGCATGATGTGTTCTTCTTTCTCTATCCAGTCGATATTCGTTTTTCTCCAAGTAATCCACAAGAAGTGTATTGATCTTCTTTCTGGTTTCCATCATTTCCTCTTTGCTCACATTGTTTGTATAATCCAGATCGATATCAACTGACAAACGTGGAAGATTAAAAATCGTTAAATTAATGGCCGGCTAGATTATCGAATAAAAACGGGATCGATCTTATATAAGCAAGAATATCCACTAAACGCACCACTTTTTCATAAGTATCTCTAACATAATTATTTTTTTGCGCTTCTTTTTGCAGCAGTCTTTTATTAAAATTCATCTCCATATCCTCCTTTTGTCAATATTTGGGAAATATATGTTGGAATACAAACATTCCATTTTTTATCAAGCATTGTATTTTTCATTTTTTTCGATGAAATTAAATAACACTTGGAAGAACCGATTTTCGAATGAATATAATTTAATATAGAATCGCTGATATGCAATTTATTGTTAAAAGTTTCAAAAATAAATCCAGCACGCTGATATAATATTTTTTTATCATAAAAATCCAGTATTTCAATTATTTTTTTCTCATCAACCCGACCAATACAATCAAAAGCTCTGTATATTTCCTCTATTCCTCCGGCAAGATCCATACGATCGATACAATCAACCATGGTTCTTTCCAGGCTTGTTATCCGTACTCCATCATAATTTTTCTGGATCTGAAGATCACATTTACTCTCTACAAAATGATAGGAAATACTGTCAAATTCAAAATCTTTTGTTCTCTTTTTTCCGCAATATATTATTTCGTTAAACACTTGATTATTATACCCGTAATATTCAAGAGCCGAATGATAGGCAACATAATTATCCTTATTAAGCTTTGTTGCGATTTCGTATTTATTACATAATGAACTGTCGTTAACAATATCTGTTACTACATAGTAATTATGTTTGATTCTTTTTATATATTCCTTTTTAAGAGAGCGCCATAAAAAGGAGTCTGTCGTTTTCTCGTTTCCAATAATCTGCTCTGCATCCTGTCGAGTAAAAACTCCCAGATCAAGAATTTCATTATAATATTTCATCTGCATCACCTAGTTAAATATTAGCTCAATATCCTTTAAAATATAAGGGTTTTGATCATTTTTTTAACTAATTTATTCATTAGAAAAGCTTTTGTTCAAAAACCTGACAAAAGCTTTTAATACTGTAAATTTTTATTCATCAGAAAGAAATCTTTCATACAGCACTGGTACGGACGAAGCTACATCCATATTCGGCAATCTGCTCTTTAACAGATCCAGCCTATCCATCACGGCTTTTCTTTCCGCTTCGCCTAACAAAAAGAGTTTTAGCTCTGACTTCCTCTCCTCTTTGTCAAATCAACCGGTCATATCCTATAATCCGGATCTGCCAGTCCGAATCCGTATTACGCCGATCTACATGATTCATTTGAAAAAAATATGCAAAGTCTGATCAATACAAAAAGCTTCCAGTTTCCATGAGGTGATCGATATCATGAAATGCGTTTTCCAGCGCTTCCTGATGGTAGATCCAGTATCTGTCGTAAATATCTTTCAGATGGCCGGATTCTTTCCACTTTTCATAGACTGCTTTTGTTGAAAGGTTCTTCCAATCCGAATACCATTCGATCAACAGAATAAAAAATTTTGCCTGCTCGCTCACTCTGCATCCTCCCGCAGACACGGCGCGTTGCGTGCATCGCCCGTGATCATTTCTACTTCCCACATTTCAAATATTGCCATTTCATTGAAGTAATACATGCCACATTCCCTGTCTTCCAGCCATTCATGTGTTTGCGAAGACAAAAAACGATCGATCGCTTCGAATTCAGGAATTCCATACTTATCCATGATCATTTCGATCACTTTCCGGTCATAATAGTCCATGATGACCGGATTCGTTCTATTCATTTGTTTCATATGCATATACCTTGATCTACATTTTATTCCGCTTTATCAATACGTTTTTCAGCTTCTATCTGTTGCTCCATCACTTTGCTGTTCAAGATACCACTCCATTACGATCGCACGGATCGAAGGATCAAGATCTTCATTATTGCGAAACAAAAACCAGATCAGATTCGTGCATCGGGATAAGGAATGAATTCCTTCCTGGATAAACTTCCATGATCGTTCATACGATTTCGATTGAGCCGGAAAAAGAGCGAGCACAATCTCATTAACAAACGCCTCTGGATCATCAGCATACTTCAATGCAGCTGCAAGAGCTTCCTCTTCTTTCTGTAAATCGATCAAATTATTTTTCCCATACAGAACATGATCAAGGTTACAGGACATATAATAGTGTTCGAATGGTTTACCGGCAATTTCATTTTTTCCGCACAACATCCTCATACGTTGTGACTTGATTTGATTACGTTTTTTTACATCATTTATTCTCGAACTGCGGATACAGTGTTCTTCATAGAAGAATTTTCCAGGATATCGTGAATCATTTACAATATATTGATCCTCTATAAAACATCCATCCGTATCCGAAAGTAAAACAACTTTTTTGATATCCTTTTCTTTAAAGCCATCGACCTTGTGCTGTGTGAGAAATGTTTTTCGTGCTCCTTTTATGGCATCTTGCGGAGTTTTTCTTAAATTCATATCAGCCGTTAAATCATCATGCATTACGTAGAATTGAATATGTGTTCTATTAAATATCCGTTCAAAAACTGCCTCGAGCGCCGTTTGATCGCTTGGTCCCTCGACCACCAGCAAAATAATCTGCTTTCTAGCCATTTCTTGTTTTGCCTGCTTTCATAAAACCAAGTTTAATTTGAGAAACTGAAGGAACTTTTGCAAAATCAGCACCCTTCGGCCTGCCAAGATTCAGATCATGAAAATATACGTTCCGCGGATTATTGTTCCCAACAATCGAAAGTTTCGCATACCGGTTTTCCGGATCTGTAGTCGTAAAATAAAGTTCTTTATAGTTGATCTTTTCCAAAGGACGAAGATTGTGTGCAGTAAAGAATAAAAAGCCTTTCGCCTTTTGATCAAACGCTTCGACCAATTGTCCGAGCAAATGTTCAAAAACCCCTGAATCCATTTCATCAATAAATAAATTGATGCGTGGATCATTGTAGCAATCTACGAGCATATTGATCATAAAAATAATCTTCTTGATTCCAAGCGATTCATGGATCAGCGGAATTTCCACCCCATTTCGACTGCTCATGACCTCGAACGAATATCCATCATCGCCATTTTTATCGACAACCTGTTCTATATTTTTCAATCCTATATCCAGATCAGGAATAATTGTTTTCAGAACTGTATGAATCTGAAAAAATACATTCACAACAACCGAGTATAAAAGCGCGGGCACGAACTGTTTTTCTCCCGGACGCATAATAATTGGAAGCATTCCCTGAATATGACCATAGTTATTCGGTAGACGGACCATGATTGGAAGGACCCAGTGATCCGTTTCAGAAAACTGATCATATTCCAATGTCAGCAGATCATAATTTATAAATTCCAGCAAATCGCATAATGTATCCTGAACATTTTTTGCACAGGATTCATTTAAAAGATCATAAGCCGAATCATCAAAGAAAAATGACTTCAGATCATCGGATTTTTCTCTCTGTTCCTGATAAGCCATAAGTTTCGTGAACAAAATGCCGGTTTTCTTCAGTTTACGCCCGTCTACGCGGATCTCATCCAGCGCACGATCATATTCCAGCATGATCTTCCACGCTTCCCAAGACTTACCTTCTTCTTTTGCCTTTCTTCGAACCTTTTCATGAGAAACCAAATATTGTTCACCGCATTTTTCTATCCGGACCGAATATTCCAGAAATACGGCTTCCGCTTCTTTTTTTAGAAAGACAAGAAAGCGATTTTCCGTCATATTCTTTTTTGCATTGATCAGCAGCCGGTGCTGGCTCGCTAATCTCTTTTTTCTTCCTTCCGGTAAAAAGTAATCTTTTGCGATGAGATCACGCAGAAAAGACATTGTCTGAACGACAGTTGATTTTCCGGAGCCATTATTTCCGTACATTCCCGTAACATGATTGTACCGATATCCTTCTTCGCTATTCCTGATCAAACCGTTTATATTTTGAAATACAAGTTCGCCATGAAGCACATTTTTCATGCCATTGATTTCAATTTCACAAAGCTTCGCATCTAAAAAACGTTCCGACATGCAAATCCCTCCTCCTAAGCAGATCACATTCCGTATTGTTAATATTATTTTAAAATAGAAGGTATAGAAATTCAAATATAAATCTATTTTCTATACATTTTGTATATTATATCTATTTTAATTATCAAATTTAACGATTCTATAGATATGAAGAGCATTCAGAGCTTTTCAAACAAAAAAAGAAGAAACAGCCGTTCCTTCCACATCCTATTTCTCCTTCTCCTGTTTTTGGCGTACATTCACGATCTTTTCATCCAGAAGCGGCGACAGCTGTTTCAATGCCGCATCCTGCTTGTCGATCAGATCCTTCATCTGAAAGAGCAGCACATTCTGCCTTCTTTTCGTTTCCCGGATCCCCGCAAAATAGCCAATCAGAAAACAAAGAATCCCGGTCGAAAATATACTTATGATCAAAACATTCATCTACTTCTCCCCGATCTATTCGATCACGTCCACGCCCAGCTCTTCGAACAGCGCCTTCTGGGTGTCGGCAATCTTTTCTCCCACGATACAGCCGGTAAAATCGCTCACATCCGCAAATTTGAAATTACCTTCTTCGTCCAGCTTTTCCGGCTCGCACATCATATACGACTTCTTCGAATTGTTCACGATCAGCGTCTTGGACAATCCTTCGTTGGCCATATAAGTCGTGACCTCGTTGGCCGCCAGATTGACCCCCACGACCCCGACAAACGCCAGATCGAAACGGAATTTTTTCAGCATCTCGTACGCCATGACCCCGATCATGCCGTCCCGGCCAAAATCCATCTCGCCCCCGATTGCGATGATATTCACATTGCTGTGGGAAAGGATCGAAATGACCTCGATCATGTTCGACACGACCGTGACCGGCAGATTGTTCGCAGCGATCATCTGCGCCAGCTGCACATTGGTCGTCGAAATATCCAGGAACACCACCGTTCCGGGCTCGATGAGCGAATACGCCTTCTGCGCGATTTTCTTCTTCACATCCAGGTTCAGGTTCTTGCGCTGGGCCGCCACCTCCCGGTGCACGTTCTGCTTGATCAGGATCGCTCCGCCGTAAATGCGCTTGAGCTTGCCCGCATCCTCGAGCGTATGCAGATCCTTGCGAATGAGATCCTCCGTAACAGAAAACTTCTCGCTCAGATCCTTCACCCTAACTTTTCCGTTCTGCTGCAGATCCTTGAGGATCTGCGCCTGTCTTTCCTCAACAAACATGTCCTTTACCTCATTCGTATTTCTCTGCTTTCCATTATACCACACAAAAAGATGACCGGAGATTCCCTTTCTTCAGCCATCTTTTTTCAGATTATAGATTATTTGTTTCGTGACAGCAGGAGCCGGCGCTTCTTATTCGCTCAGATCCTCGCCATTGCTTGCAATGACCTTCTTGTACCAGAAGAACGAATCCTTGCGGAAACGATCGAGCGTCTTCAGATCGAACTCGTCGCGATCCACGTAAATGAAACCGTACCGTTTGACCATGCCCTCATGGGTAGAGATCAGATCGATCGCTGACCAAGGATTGTAGCCAAGGAACTCGGTACCGTCCGTGATGCTTTCCTGGATCTGACGGATATGATCCTGATAGTAATGGATCCGGTACGAATCATGCACCTTGCCGTCTTCTGTCAGCGTATCGTATGCTCCCAGACCGTTTTCTGTCACCAGCAGAGGCAGATGGTAGCGGGAATACATTTCGCGCGTCGTCGCCCGGAAACCGACCGGATCGATCTCCCAGCCAAAATCGGTCTTCGGCAGATTCGGATTGTCCACCTGCTTGAATACGCCAGGAATCTCGCGCCCCGACTGCTGGTCGCCCAGCGTAGCCGCCGTTTCGTCCAGCGCCTCGATATCGCTGGCAGCAACCGTACCCGTATTGTAGTAGTTGAAACCGATGAAATCCGGGTGCGCGTTCTTCATCGCCTCTTCGTCGCCCGGCGCAAATTCAGGCGTCGCATCGTTTTCTTCCAGATAGCTCCATACGATCGCGTTGTAAATGCCGTATACGGCCATATCGAGATACAGCCAGTTGCGGATCGCGTTGAAGTTCTGGGCCGCGATCACATCTTCCGGCTTGCAAGATGCCGGATAGATCAGCGAAATGTTCGGTGCCGGACCGATCTTGGCATTCGGCAGCATCTCATGGCACAGGCACATCGCCTTCGCCTGTGCGACAAGCATATGATGGTTCTGCTGATAGATCTCTTTCAGCACATTCGTGCAGCCTTCCGGAATATGCAGCGTACCAATGACAGGCCCTGACAATGTGAGCACATTCTGCTCGTTGATCGTCAGCCAGTATTTGACACGGTCTCCGTAGTTCTCGAACAGGATCGCCGCAAAATCAACGAACCATTTTACAGAATCCGGATTGCCCCAGCTTCCTCTTTCATCCAGAGCGGCCGGCATGTCGAAATGGAACATCGTAACGATCGGCTCGATCCCGTACTTCAGGCACTCGTCGATCAGGTTATTGTAGTAGTCGATCCCCTTCTGGTTGATCTCGCCCGTGCCGTTCGGCAGGATACGCGACCACGCGATCGAGAAACGATATGCCTTGAAACCCATCTCAGCCATCAATGCGATATCTTCCTTGTAGCGGTGATACTGGTCCGCACACACTTTCAGATCCGAAGTGCCTGCCGGAACTTCCTTCACATCCTGGCAGGAAGGTCCTTTGCCATCCTCAAGACTGGCGCCCTCCACCTGATAAGCCGACGAAGAAGCACCCCACAGAAAATCCTCAGGAAATGGTTTTAATGTTTTGTGTTTCATAAGTATTCCTCTTCTTTCCAGCCCCATTATATAAATAAAAACGCCGAAATGAAAGCGAATTCAGGCATTCGGAATACCGTTCTCGATTTTTCGCCATTTCATGAAATAAAACCGAAACACTGCTCCGAAACCGGAATTTGAAAATCGAGTCTTTTTCACGTAATTTCCTATAAAACCACACCATTACATGCGTTCTTTCTTATGTAATTGGGCATAGAACCTTCAAATTACATGCTTTATCCGCTTTGTCCGAAAAAAGGAAACAGGATATCATGCTTTTCGGAAAGAGAACACTTCCTCTCTTTCCGGAAAGGAGGAACCCGATGAATTTATTTTGTGTCGTAGGAGAAATCGAACAGAAACCCGAGCTCAAGGAAACGGCCAACGGCCTCAAGGTCGCCGAAGTCACCTTGAAAGTGCAGCGTCCTTTCGTCAACAGCGAAGGCTATTACGATTATGACTACATCCCGATCGAAATGTGGCGCGGAGCAGCTGAAACATTGTGCGCCGTCGCCGAACACGGAACGTGGATCAGCGCAAAAGGCCGCATTTCGACAAGAAACCACGAAAAAGACGGCCGCACCTATATCAACCCCGTCTTCATAGCCGAGAATGTAAAATATCTCAAATAATAAATCGGTCTTTTGATCGAACCAGTCTTTCTCTCATGCATTTTTACCCTTCACCTTTTCTCTTTTTCCAGCAGGAAGATGCATGAAAAATAATATCCTTTCTTAGATCGCGCAATAACAGGATGACGAGAGGAATTGCGCAAAAAAATGAAGTAAAATTACATATAACGAAAGTCCGCCAGAAACGGACTTTTTCTTATTGACTTTTATGCCCTTTCTTTGATATTTAAGAGCACAATAGTCAAAATTCTCTCCAAAGAATCGATCGATCATCCTGTACCAAAAAAAGGAAGACATCGCTATCTTCCTTTTCGCAAATCTTTATTTTCTTCTTAACGGCGCTTGTTCCTGCCTGTCTTTCGTCCCGCAGTCCCTCTTCGCTTCTGCGATCCGGTTTTCGCGCCCCGGAATCCGCCTTTGCCCGGTCCATGCGGCTTATCGGTTTTCTTCTGCGCAAACGGCGTCTTGTTGCTGCGCATCTTTCTCTTTGTCAGCAGAGCCACTGTCTCGATATGCTCCGTATTCGGGAACATATCGACCGGACAGATCTCATCCGTATAATAGCCGAACCGTTTGAAATAGATGAGATCGCGCGCCTGCGTACGCGGATCGCACGAAATATACAGGATCCGGTTCGGCTGCAGCGCACACGCCGATTCGATAAACATCTTTGTCGTTCCGGCACGCGGCGGATCCAGAATGATCGCCTCGTATTTCTGATGGAACTTGCGCGCCTGCTTCATGAACTGCGTCGAGTCCATGGCCACGAAGCGCGCATTTCTGATCCCGTTCTGAGCGGCGTTGTGACGCGCCATCTCCACCGCGTCCGCGTTCACTTCGACACCCGTCACCTCGCGGCATTTCGAAGCGAGCGTCAAACCGATCGTGCCCACACCGCAATACGTATCCAGTACCTTGTCCTGCACCCTTAAGGCAAGCATATCGGCAGCCAGCCGGTACAGCACATCGCACTGTTCGGAATGGATCTGATAAAACGAACTGGCCGTAAACGAGATCTTCAGAACGCACAAAATATCCGTGATATATCCTTTGCCGTACAAAACGATCGACTCGTCCTGCATGACGATGCTTGTCCGGCGCGGATTGATATTCTGCACGATGGTCACGATCTGCGGAAATTTCTTCACCAGTGCGTTAACGATATTCCTTCGGGAAGGAAACATTTTCGAGCTTGTCACGAACACGACCATCACTTCGTTTGTCGAATGGGCATAGCGCACCATCACATGACGCAGCAGTCCCGTGCCCGTCTTTTCGTTGTACAGCTCGATCTTCATCGAATCCACCAGCGACGTGATCTCGTCAATGATCTGGTTAACGATCAGCGGCTGCATCATGCATCCGGACGTATTGACCACCCGGTGCGAATGGGCCGCGTACAGACCCGAAAACACCTTTCTCGATTTATCTCTCGCAAAGCCCACGATCACCTTGTTGCGGTAATACAAGTCGTTTTCAGCCATCCGTACCGGCGCCACCTTCACGTCAAGATGCGCCTTCTCCATAATATCTTCGACCGCTTCTCTTTTCCTTTTTGCCTGCTCTTCGCGGCCCACCTTCAACAGCTGGCAGCCCCCGCAAAGCTTTTCAACCTTACATTTCATGTTAAGACTCCTATTTACGCTCTCATTTTAGCATTCGCTTCTTGCGAATACAAACAGCGCAACCCTCATAAAAAAGGGCAGGAGATCAATCCTCCTGTCCTGAAATGAGCGCGCAGACCCGACGCGAATACTCGATCGGATCCTTGATCGCAAATCCTTCGATCAGCTGTGCCTGGTCGTACAGCACCTCGCTGATCTCCTTCGCCTTTTCCTTGTCGTTTTCGAACGCGCTCTGAAGTACCTTGAAGATCGCGCTCTTCGGATTGATTTCCAGGATACGCGACGCCTTCATCGGCGGCATGCCATCCATCTGGTTCTGAGCTGCCATAGCCGCATACACCTTCTCCATCTCGAAAGACAGACCGTCTCCTGCCACCAGCATGACCGGATCATCCGACAGCCGGTTCGACAGGCGAACCTGTTCCACCTCGCCATGCAGGCTTTCCTTCATGAAATCCAGAAGTCCTTTGTTCGACTCGTTGGTCTTTTCGAGCTCTTCCTTCTCCTCTTTCGAATCGAGATCCAGATCGCCCTGCGCCGCGTTCTTGAACGGATGATCCCGGAACGTGCCAAGCGTCTGCATCACGAACTCGTCGATCTGCGTATCGAGCAGCAGCACTTCCATGTCGCGCGCAGCCAGCGTCTTGACGATCGGCAGCTTTTCGGCATTGTCCAGCGAAGCGTTGGCCACATAATAAATATCTTTCTGCTCTTCGGGCATACGGTCCACATATTCAGAAAGTGTCGTCAGTTTTTTGTCTTTGCTCGAATAGAACAGAAGCAGGTTTTCCAGCTTGTCCTTGTCCTGGCCGAAATTGTTGTATACGCCGAATTTCAGATCGACCCCGAAATTTTTCCAGAACTTTTCATACGTTTCTCGGTGTTTTGCCAGCATCGAACCAAGCTCGTTGAGCACCTTTTTCTCGATCCGGTTCTTGATGATCCGCAGCTGGTGATCGTGCTGCAGCATCTCACGCGAAATGTTCAGCGAAAGATCCTGTGAATCCACGATACCGCTCACAAAACGCAGATAGGCCGGGAGCAGTTCCTCGCAATGCTCCATGATGCGTACGCCACGCGAATACAGCTGCAGGCCCGCCTTGTATTCCTGCGAATAGAAACCGGCAGGAACACGCGAAGGAATGAACAGCAGCGCCGTGAAGCTGACATTTCCTTCCACGTTGAAGAAGATCGTCTTCAGCGGATCCATATAGTCGTGGAACTGATCTTTATAAAACGCGTTCAGCTCCTCGTCGCTTACTTCCGACTTCGGACGCTTCCACAAAGGCACCATGGAATTGAGCGTTTTTTCCTCCTGCACGCTCTCGAATTCCGGCGTCTCGTTTTCTTCCGTTCCCTCGACCATCTTCTCGACCGAAACATCCATCGTGATCGGATAGCGGATAAAGTCCGAATACTTCTGAACAAGTGCCGAGATCGTATGCGACTCCAGATACTGCGAATACGACTCCGTATCATCGTCAGCCTTGAGCTTGAGCGTGATGGTCGTGCCATGTCCTTCGCGGACCGCCGGCTCTACCGTATAGCCGTTGGCCCCGTCGCTCTTCCACAGGAATGCCTCTTCATTTCCTGCTTTGCGCGAAACGACCTTCACTTCGTCCGCCACCATGAACGCGGCATAAAAACCGACACCGAACTGGCCGATGATATCGACATCTTCGTCCTTCTTCTCGTCTTTTTTGGCCATTTCCTCTTTGAAAGCGAGCGAACCGCTCTTCGCGATCGTTCCCAGATTGTCCTCCAGTTCGTCTTCGCTCATACCGATCCCGTTGTCCGTGATCGTCAGCGTGCGGTCCTCTTCGTTCAGATCGATCCGGATCTTCAGATCCTTCACGCTCTCATGGTTCTGCAGGGCATAATAATAGTATTTGTCCAGCGCATCCGAAGCGTTCGAAATGAGCTCGCGCAAAAAGATCTCCTTGTGCGTATAGATCGAATTGATCATCAGATCAAGCAGACGTTTCGACTCTGCCTTGAATTCCTTTTTTTCAGCCATATATCATCCACTCCTTTATGTATTTTTTAGTATAGAACGATTGTACTCCTATCATTTAGCAGAGTCAAACGCCAAGTGCTAATTTTTGATATAAAAAAGCTGAAGCGTGTTTTCAGCTCTCTGACTTACAGATCGATCGGCGCATGATTAAGTTTTTCCAGTGTCGGATTGATGCTTCGTTCGATGATGATTTCCATCATGCGGATATAATGCTGTTTTTGTTCCGGCGCGATCACGTCAACTCCAAAAGCTTTTTCTGGGATATCCAGGATACACTTTCTGATGGCATCCATATCTATTCTTTCAGAAAAACGGATCAAAGCTGCCGTGCAGTCTTTATTCTCCTGTCGCTCGATAAAATCAAAAGGATGAATATGGTTCTTTTCTTTATCCAAGAAATACGATACTCCTGTTCCTAATGCATCCTGCACAATACTTGCTTCATCCAATATACGCCTTTGAGAAACAGAAGGATTCCTTTTATTGAAAAAAGAATTTCCATTATCGAATACCGGCGCTAATACAACGGATTGATCCTTTTTAATAAAAACTCCCCAGTTTCCATTATTCCTATCATTATTTCGTATGAATCCATCGACCACAAACATGTCCCAGAACCGTTCTTTAATTCCTTCTGCCTTTTGCAGCAGTTCAGACTGTTCGATGACTGTTATTACATCATCGAGAAACTCGCCACGCATGATACTGCTAGTTCCAGAAGAACCAATCAGTTCATCTTCAAATTCAGCGAAACCATTTTTGATTTTTTCATAGTCGACCAGCTCATGATTGACATCGAAATCTTTGCACGCAACGACTATTTTTCCATTACGTAACCCAAGTTTTGTTTCATGAACCGGAATACCGAGTATTTCATAAATATGAGAGCCAATGTATTCGCTTAATGGACTTGTCGTGTAAGATGGTACATGGTTATTTTTCTTATCGCGTCCCGGAAATTCCCGAGTATTTTCCGGGAATTTTATCATCCATCTTTCCCCATCGATGATCACACCATATTTGAATCCCGATTTCCCGCCATAGTTTCCAAAAATATCTCGTTCAACATGGTTCAGATCATAAATAATTGTTTCCATGATCGGCCTCCTTTCTTTCATGCGCATGACCAATACAAGTTCTTTATTTCAGTGTATCATGATTCTGCAAGCTTATCCCGTGTTTCTTCTTTATATCTATATACACAATACACAAAAGGAACGCACCTCCTGCGTTCCCTTATCCTGCGATCAAAGATCATCGACCAGCGCCGTGCTCTTGGCATACGCCGTGCTTTTCGCCTCGAAGAAATCCGTCTTGACCATATTCGCATTCGAATACTGGCTGACCCAGCCCATGCTGGCCGGCTCGCTCCGGTTGTCCTCGTATAAGAAGCCGAACCCCAGACTTGACCAGCGCAGATTGCCCAGGTAGCGGATATAGTCCGTGATCATCTGTCTGGTCAGGCCCGGAATGTCGTCCCCGATCACATAGTGGCCCCAGTCGATTTCCTGGCGCACCCCTTCCTCGAGCATTTCCTTGAGCATCCCGATATTTTCCGGACCGAACAGCGCCGGCTCCTCTTTCTGCAGTTCGAGAATAATGTTGCGGAACAGCCATAAATGCGTGTTCTCGTCCCGGTTGATATACCGGATCTCCTGCGCAGAACCAGGCATCTTTCCATTGCGCGACAAATTGTAGAAGAACATGAAACCGCTGTAAAAATAGATCCCTTCCAGGATATAGTTGGCCATGATCACCTTGAGAAACGTCCTGGCATCCTTTTTTTCCTGAAATTCGTTGTACAAACTGCCGATAAAGGTATTGCGTCTGAGAAGATGCTCATCCATCTTCCACTGGTACAGGATTTCTTCGCGCTTTTCCGGCGAACAGATCGTATCGAGCATATAGCTGTAGCTCTGCGAATGGACGCACTCCTGAAACGTCTGGATCGAAAGGCAGAGATTCACTTCGTTGGCCGTCGTATATTCCGAGATATTCGGCAGATTGGCACTTTGCAGCGAGTCCAGGAAGATCAGAAAACTCAGGATCTTGTCATACGCACTGCGTTCCGCCCGGCTCAGAAGCGGATAATCCTTGACATCCTGGGACAGATTGATTTCCTCCGGGATCCAAAAATTGTTCATGGCCTGCCGGTACCAGTCGCTCACCCATGCGTATTTGAGCGTGTTGAAATCATTGAGATTGGTCGTATTGCCTCCGATCATCCGGCGCATACGCACATCCGTATCGCCATCCGGATTGAACAGCGGCTTCTTTTTCATTTCCATCATAAGATCCTCCTTTATGCCGAACAGCTTTCGCACTCTTCCACTTCAAGCGATTTGCTTCGTACATAGTAAATCGTCTTGACCCCATTTTTCCATGCCAGGATATATAAATTCAGCACCTGACGAAGAGTAAACTCGTTCGTAATATACAAATTGACACTTTGGGCCTGATCGATATGGCGCTGCCGCACGCCAGCCGCCCTCACGCTCCAGCTCTGATCGATATAATGCGCATTTTTATAATACCAGTAGGTCGAAGGCGAAAGATCCGGCGCCACCCGCGGCAGCATGCTTCCTTTTTTCTCTTCCAGAAAGAATTTTTTCATGATCGGATCGACCCCTGCGCTCGTGCCCGCAATAATGCTCGTGCTGCTTGTCGGCGCGATCGCCAGCAGATACGCGTTGCGCATCCCCTGAACGCTCACCTTTTCTTTGAGCGCATCCCACGCAGGCCCCGTATACCCTCTCTTGTCAAAATAGGCACCGGTCTGCCAGTCGCTGCCCTCGAACAAGGCATACCGCCCTTTTTCGGCCGCCAGCTGACAGCTCGCAGAGATCGCCGCGTAATTGATCTTTTCGAACAGCGCATCCACGAACTCGAGATGCTTTTCACTCTCCCACGCGATCTTGTGTTTCGCCAGCATATGATGGTATCCGCTCACGCCAAGACCAAGACTGCGGTATGTGCGGTTGGTGATCTTTGCGTAAGGAAGCGGATAAAAATTGAGATCGATGACATTATCAAGCGCCCGCACGACCGTCTGCACCACATCGAACAGCGCCTTGTCGTCATCGACCGGGATACGGCCAAGCGAAAGGCTGGCCAGGTTGCACACGACAAAATCGCCCGGACGCGTCGTATTCACCACGACCGTATCCCCCTCTTCGGTCACGATCTCGGTACTGACCGTCTCGATCGGCGCCATGTTCTGCGCGATCTCCGTGCAGAGATTCGAACAGTAGATCATGCCCGCATGACCGTTGGGATTGGCGCGGTTGACCGTATCGCGCATGAAAGTGAACGGCGTTCCGGTCTCGACCGCACTTTTGAGCACGAGCCGCACGATATCCTTGACCGTCACGACCCGCTTTTCGATCCTCTCGTCGTTCACGCAGCTCCAGTAGCGTCTTTCCCATTCTTCGCCGTAATGATCCTCGAGCGCGTAGCCTTTGACACGCAGGATCTGGTGCGGACACATCAGATACCACGGCGAATCAAGATCCGTATCGGCCAGGCGCCAGAACAGATCCGGCCAGCAGACAGCAGGAAAGATATCGTGCGCCTTGAGCCGGTCGTCGCCATTGTTCGTACGCAGCTGCAGAAATTCCGGCAGGTCTTTGTGCCACGCATCCAGATAGACGGCAGCCGCTCCCTGACGCATTCCCAGCTGATCGACAGCCACGGCCGTGTCATTGACCAGACGGATCCAGCGGATGACACCGCCAGCCGCCCCTTCGAAGCCGCGGATCGGGCTGCCCGTCGCCCTCACCTTGCCAAAATACATGCCCATGCCGCCGCCGAACTTGCTCACCTTGGCAAAATTGTCGATGCTGCGGTAAATGCCGTTCAGGCTGTCCGGCACCGTGTCAATAAAGCAGCTCGAAAGCTGGCAGTACGGCTTGCGCGCGTTGGACAAGGTCGGCGTTGCCATCGTGACCTGCAGCAGGCTGAGCATATCGTAAAAGCGGCCGACCCACTGCATCCGATCAACAGTTTCCTTCATCGCCAGGTGCAGCGCGATACCAAGGAACATTTCCTGCGGCGTTTCGAGCGGCACATGGCTGCGCGTACGGATGACATACCGTTTGAGCAGCAGATCCAGTCCCGACCACGTGAACAGATCGTTGCGCCTTTCATCGATCAATGTGTACGCATAGCGCAGCTCATCCGGCGAATAGTTTTCCAGGATATACGTTCCGTACAGGCCCTGATCGCACAGATACACGATCTTTTCGTAAAAATCGTGGATGCCGCGCTCACGCAGATCGGCAGCCAGCTGTTTATGAAACGAATAGTTCAGAAAGCGGGCCGCGATCTTTTCCCAGTCCGGTGCCTCCTGGCTGATCAGCTCGATCGACGCCTTGATCAGCGCATCCAGCCGTTCCTTCGCGTCCATGCCCGGTTTGACGAATCCGGCAAACTGGACGACCAGACCAGAAAGCGGATACGTTTCATCGTCGAACTCGGACTGGATCTGCACGAGACATGGTTCGAGCCCGGCATCCTGGATCGTATCGCAGATCATCTGCCGGCTCTGACGCAGTTTCGTACGGTGATCGCGGTATAAGATATAGGCCTTTGCTACATCGTAATACCCTTGTTCCATCAAAGAGCGTTCCACCTCGTCCTGGATCTGCTCGACCGTGATCTCCTCTGGCTTCAGGCGCCGCTCTACGCTTGCAAGCAGAGCAGCCAGCTCGCTTTCTGAGGGCGTCTTTTCGCGGCTGCGAAACGACTTGCGGATCGCTTCGATTATTTTCTGCGGATCATACGCTTCAAGCTGTCCGCTTCGTTTTCTTATTTCCATAGGTTTTGTTCTCCTTCTTTAAGATTTTAACCGATTCTTCGCAAAACGATCGTGCTGACGCTTTGCTTCAAAGATACGATCCTATTATAGTCCCGGACATGTCTAAAAGCATGGGAACTTTTTGGATGTAAAATATTATTTTTCCAAAAAAAAGAGCATTACGCATGCTCTCTCAGGATCTTTGTCGTCTCTTCCCAGTCCTGTCCGGACTGTTCCTGTGTATGCCCGTTATAAGCGCCAAGATACGGTGTAAAGCCGATCGAAGCGTACAGCCGGATCGCGCCGTAGGACTGCGCCTGCGTCGCCAGATAAAGCGGATACTTCGTCTTCAATGTATCGTACTTTACAGCCAACTTTGTCAGCATGGAACGGGCCAGACCATTGTGCTGAAAGGAAGGATCGGTCGCCACATAATGGATCCGAAGCCTCGGCTCGTCAAAATCACGGCCAGGCCACAGTCCGGCCGACGCCGCAAGATTTCCCTTTTCGTCCATGACAAACAAAAAGTTCTCCTCGAAGAACGCCCGGTCTTCCGCCAGCATTTCCTTCAGCTTTCCAGCCGCCTGCTCTTTCGTTTCAAACAGCTTCACGCCAGTCTGCAGGCTGCACCAGGCATCGAAAAGATCGTCGGTGTACTTTTCGTAATGAAATCCTTCCTTTAATTTGTGTTCGCTTCCGACCCGCTTTTTCGGCAGCACCATCAGCACCTTGCGGTACGGAATGCTCAGATCTACTGTTGTCATCAAATCACCCCACGCCGATTGTATCATGAATGAAACCAGGGTATGCAAAAATTTTTCTAATTTGGTATATCAATATAAATTTTTATTTGCTATAATAGCAATTGAAAAGAGGAAAAAATATGCCAAACTTACCAAAAACTGAACACGAACTTGCGAAATATTTTGATCACACGTATCTGAAACCGGACGCTACCGACAAGGAAATGAAAAAACTGTGCGACGAAGCACGAGCCCTTGATACGGCCATGGTCGCCATCAATACCGCATGGACCATTCCGTGCAAGGAATGGCTGAAAGGCACAGACGTGCATGTCGGCGCCGCCATCTCCTTCCCGCTCGGACAGTCCGGTCTTGAAAGCAAGCTGTTCGAATGCGAGCAGGCCATCAAGGACGGCTGCGACGAGATCGACTACGTCATCCATATCGGCAAAGCGAAGATGCATGACTGGGATTATATCAAAGAGGAAATGGAGAAGATGACCGCCATCTGTCATCGATACGACATTCCGTGCAAGGTCATCTTCGAAAACTGCTATCTGACCAAAGACGAGATCCGCAGGCTGAGCGAGATCGCCAAAGAAGTAAAGCCTGACTACATCAAAACGAGCACCGGATTCGGCACCGGCGGCGCAACCGTCGAAGATGTCGCCCTCATGAAATCCGTTGTCGGCGACGATGTCAAGGTCAAAGCGGCCGGCGGCATCCGCGACTGGCCGACATGCAAAGCGATGATCGAGGCAGGCGCAAGCCGTATCGGAACAAGCTCTTCGATCAAGATCCTCGAACAGTTTCGCGAAGAACAGGAAAAACCGTACATTTTAGAGCCGATCCCGGATTACACGATCTGGGGCAACGACATTCTTTCCAAATTCCGGCACGCCGATAAAAACTACGGAACATGGTGGGAAGTGAGCGCGCATCCGTACTGCACCAACCCGATCAAAGGATCCGATATGACCCTGCAGGAACTGATCGACAGCGACCCTGACCAGATGCTCGGACAAGGTCTTGGCCATCACGAAATGCTTCGGGTTGCTTTCCTGGACGCCAAGGACGCCTTGAGCATTCAGGTCCATCCGTACGACACCTACGCCGCAGAACACGAAAACGATTTCGGCAAGGATGAAAGCTGGTACGTGATCGACGCCGTACCTGGCGCAAAACTGGTTGCCGGCACAAAGACCAGCGATCCCGATACGTTGAAGGAAGCTGTAAAGAACGGCACGCTCGAACAGCATCTGATCTATCATGATGTAAAGCCGGGCGACTATATCGATATCCCGGCCGGCACGCTCCATGCCCTTGGCGCAGGGATCTTCGCGATCGAAGTCGGCACCAACTCGAACACGACATACCGCTTCTATGACTACAACCGCAAAGACGCCAATGGAAACACCCGTCCGCTCCATCTGGAAAAAAGCTTTGATGTGGCCGACTTTGCCAGAAAGCCGCACGTTGTCGAAGCGAAAGAAGAGACCAGAGTGCTCAGCGATATGCCTTCCTATACAGTAACGGAAGTGTATGCCAAAGAGGATGTGACATATCCGCAGAACGGCACATACTGTCTTATTTCGAATATCGGCGACGATACGTCTGTCGAAACAGGAGAAAAAGAATACGAACTGAAAAAATTCGAAAGCTGCTTTATCCCGGCATCCGCTTCGTGTGTTACAATTAAAAAAGGAGCACACGTGCTTTACAGTAAAGTGAAAGGATAAACGCAATGAAAACAATACTTGTCACGGGGGCAAACGGGTATCTTGCCTCCTATATCGCGCATTTGAACAAAAACAAGTTCAACTGGATCCGAATGACGCGCAAGGACGCGGACCTGTCCGACCCGGAAGCGGTCGCACAGTTCGTTTCGAAACAGGATTTCGATATTTGTTTCCATACGGCCGCCAATGCCACGACAGCCGTATGCGAAGATAATCCGGCCCTCGCCCATCAGATCAATGTGGAATCGACCGAAGCAATCGCCAAAGTGTGCGCCCGGAAAGGCGCGAAGCTGATCTTCTGCTCTACCGAGCAGATCTTCAACGGCAAAGCAGAACATGGGCCATTCAAGGAAGAGGAAGAACCGCAGGCCGTTACGGTCTACGGTCAGAACAAGATCGAATGCGAATCGATCATCAGCAAGCTGTGCCCGGATGCCGTGATCCTGCGCTATTCATGGATGATGGGCCTTTCGATGCCAGGCATCAAGGCAAGCCCGAACATCGTAGCCAATGTCATGAATGCCATCCTGCGCCAGAGCCCGACCTTGTTCACGGTCAACGAGAAACGCTGCATGACCTATGCCAGACATCTGGCCGAACAGTTCGAAGCGATCACGAAGCTTCCTGCCGGTGTATATCATGTGGCTTCCCACAACAACAAATCCACGTACGAAAGCGCGAAGTTCGTGGCGGAAGCGATCGGCGCCACGCCGGAAGCGATCGAAAAATACATCCTGCCCAACTACGAACGGTACGCGGACCGGTTCCGCGATTACCGTCTGGATGCCGGCAAGCTTTCAAAATACGGCATTACGTTCGGTACGTTCGACGAGGATGTGCTGCAGATCCTGTCTGATTTTGGCTGGAGGAAAAAATAATGCGCTTTGCCGAAGCGGCCGTGAAACAGTATACGGAAAACGGATACAACTGTGCGGAAGCGATCATTCATGCCGGCAATGAATACTATGATCTCAAGCTTCACGAAGACGACATGAAAATGGTGGCTGGTTTTGGCAGCGGATTGTACACGGGGCTGACGTGCGGAGCGCTCTGCGCAAGCATTTCCGTGTTGTCCATGCTTTATGTAAAGACAAAAGCGCACGATCATCTCGATACGCTGCGTCCTTATTCGCAGAAAGTCGTTGCCGCTTTCAACAAAAAGATCGGCGCGACCCAGTGCGCCCAGGTCAAACCGCTCCATTACTCCAAAGAAAAGAAG
This sequence comes from Erysipelotrichaceae bacterium OPF54, assembly GCA_022834735.1. GTDB lineage: Bacteria > Bacillota_I > Bacilli_A > Erysipelotrichales > Erysipelotrichaceae > Dubosiella. The sequence continues at coordinate 1,178,599 of BQKD01000001.1, read as the reverse complement.
TGCGTGGAAACGGTCCGTCTGGCTGCCGAATCCCTGGAAGAAGTGCTTGAAGAGCTGGGACAGAAACCGGCTGTCAGCGCTTTGTAAAAACCGGGCAAAGCACAAGCAGAACAAACCGAGGAAAAGAAAATAAGTCCTGATCGGATGATCGGGACTTGTTTTTCATTGCCCGCTCAAGTACCATGAAACAGTATAAACAGGAGAAAAAGATTATGAAAATAGCTTACTGCATGCATTATATCGGAACGTCATTCGACGAGCTTTCCGAAAACCTCGATACATTGATCGAATTCGGCGACGATGTGTTCGTCATGATCAATGACGACGATCTGCGCGATCAGATCGTGATCACGTACGCCGACGAACCGGCTGTCCACGTTTCCCAGGTCCAGCAGCAGGCGCTTGCCGGCGACCTGTCCCTGCCTCGCGGCCAGATCGTGCAGCTGCGCAACGCCTTCGACGCCCAGGTCAACGAAAAGAAGCACTATGACCGGTTCGTGCTCATGACCGACGGGATGATGCCTGTCCGTTCGCGCAAGGACATTGTCAGCTACTTTGAAAAGCACGAAGGCAAAGACATTTACTACGTTCTATCGGATTCCGATACAGACGGATCGATCGCGAAACGCTTTGAATCCTATGCCTTCTTCACGAACACGATGAGCTTTCAGAAAAGCGCGATGGTCAAAGGAATGAATGCCATGACCTCGAAGCTTGTGCACAGCTTCAAACAGCGCCGGATCGACGACACGCTCGTCCTGAGCTATCCGTGGTTCGTGCTCACGCCGCAGAGCGCACGCACGCTTGCCGACGCCTTTCCGTACTGTTCGAACACGTTCAAGATGTGTCTGTATCCTGAAGAGCTGGCGATTGCGACCATGCTGCGCAAATTCTCGCCGGTCGAACATGTCAACGAAAACATCTGGGTATGCGGCAAAAGCGGCGAATACGTGATGCAGAAGCCGTTCGAGCCGACCACGCTCGAAACGATCGCCGCGCATCCAGACGCTCTGTTTGCCACGAAGATCAAGAGCGATCAGAACTTTGATGTATACCAGGATTATTTTGATGCGTATCTGAAATGATCCCTTATTCCGATACGAAGCTGTCTGCGAGCTATGCAGACAGCTTTTTTCGATAAAAAAGCCCGGTTTCCCGGACTATTCGTCATCATCCTCGTCGTCGTCATGACGGCGCAGTTTCTTTTTCTTCGTTTTGGCCGATTCCAGAGTGTTCCAGTCCGACTCGAGCTGGGTCTCGCTTTCAGAAACGTCAAAATATCCTTCCCTGTCTTTGGCCTGCTGGCTTTCCTTGACCCGCAGCCTGGCTTTTAACAGCCGGGCCCGCTTCTGGGCACTGCGCAGCATACGCCCGTATGTCAGAAAGGCGATCAGCGCGATCACGAACAGCACAAGACAAACGATGATCCCCCACAGATATCCCTGGAATTCATATTGCAGGAACGCGGTCACGATACAGCATGCCATACAGATAAAGATCAGGAACATCGTGGAACGGCACGAATTGGCATATTTTCTGAAAAAGCGGTACTTTTCCTCTTCGTTTTCGATTTCCTTCTTGTATTCGCCCGGCTCCTGGTAATTCCGGAAAATGAACCATCCGGCTTCCGATTTTTTCTTGGCCGGCGCTTTACCGACAAGCTTCCATCCGTCCTGTTCCCAGGTCCGCCATTCCTCGGCGCCCGGTTCGTTCTTGAAGTAATCGATCGAGTAATAATACGGTTTCGGATCGCCTTTGACAAAGTAGTATTTATGACCTACCTGGCGAACGAAATGATAGCCGTCGCGCGACTGTTCTTCAAGATACGCTTCAGCCGCAGGATACTGGGAAAGCAAAAACCGGCGGCGGTCTTCATACAGATCCTGGTCCTCTTCATCATAGAACTCGTTCTGATACCCGTCGTCCTCTTCCTCTTCTTCCTCGTCTTCTTCGTACTCTTCGTATTCTTCGTCATCCTCGTCGTCTTCATCTACGAACTGTCCCTGCTCGACTTCGATCGTGTCGTCTTCATCATCTTCGTCGTCCTCTTCTTCTTCGAGGGTCCTGGCTTCCTGATCGAGCGCATCGAGATCCATCTCCTCGACCTCCATGGCGAAGACAGGGTCTTTTTCCTGCCGGTCGGCTTCTTCGACTTCTTCCTTTACATCGTCTTCGGAACGCCGAGCTTCTTCCGGCTGCAGTTCGATCGTTTCCTCTTCAGGCCGTTCGACGATCGTTTCCTGCGGCAGGATCGCGATCGTTTCTGTTTCCTGTTCGGCAGTCCTGTCGTCAGAAACAGCCGCCGTCCCGGTTTCGATCACTTCCTCTTTCGGACGGATCGAGATCTCTTCTTCGATCCGATCCTTTCTTTCATATGTATTCGTCTTCACTTTCACATTCGCAGTTCGATTCGCCCGCTTGCCGAAGATCTTCCGCTTCGGCTTCTGCGTCTGGTCTGACTCGTCGATCTCAAATACTGAAGACGCATCAAAATCATGCAGTTCCGGCTCATTAAATTGAATGGATGAAATACGATCCTGCTGGTTCAGCTTGTCGAGCTCGTCCAGCGTACGACTTCGTTTCAAGTCTTTGTTTTCAGATGTCATACTTGATCACTCCATTTCTTTATCATATGTATTTTAATGGGATTTACTGACCAAGTCAAATACACCTATACGATCTCAGCAAAACAATCCCGTCCAGTTTCCGTCTTTGAAAACTTCCACGTCCCTGCCGTCAGCGCAATGGGCCGTAATGCGCAGGTCCGGACTGCCGACCATGAAATCCACATGGATGCGCGACTCGTTCAGGCCCGCTTCATCCAGCTGGTCCCCGGCCAGCTCCATCCCGCCCTCTTTGCATTCGAGATAGGCTGTGCCAAGCGCAAAATGGCACGACGCATTTTCATCGAACAGCGTATTGTAGAACAGCGTATGCATGTCCGAGATCGGCGAATCGACCGGCACAAGAGCCACTTCGCCGAGATAGCGGGCATTTTTATCGCTCCCGAGCAGCGCCTCCAGCACTTCTTTTCCGGTCCCGGCATCAAAGTCGACCACTTTTCCGTCGCGGAATTCGAACCAGAAATTATCGATCACGCTGCCGTTATAGATCAGAGGCATCGTGGCATGAAGACGTCCGCTCGCCCCATATTTATCGGGCGCCGAAAAAACTTCCTCGGTCGGAATGTTCGGAAAATAAACGGTCCCTTTTTCGTTGCGCAGCGTCGAGCTGCCGCCCGCGAACCGGTAATCGCGGACCAGCGGCACGTTCAGATCGGTGCCCGCCCCGTTTTTATAATGCAGATATTCGATATCGAGCGCATTGAGAAGCTCGACATGCTTTTCGAACGAACGGTTATGCTCCTGCCAGTTTTCTCTCGTTTTTCCAGGCTCCACACGGCATGCCTCGAACACCGCGTTCCATAAGCGTTCGAGCGCTTCATGTCCGCTCAGCTCAGGATACACTTTTTCAGCCCAGCCCATGGTCGGACAGGCGGCCACGCACCATGAAGACTCCATCCGCTCCAGTTTGTTCTGGTAATATTTCGTCGCCATCCGCAGCCGGCCGGCATATTCCACGCTCCGTTTCATATCGACCCCGTTCATCCCGTCCGGATCGGCCCCGGTTATGCTCAGATAGCACGCTCCTTTTTCGGCCGTCTCATTAAAGAACTGCGATTCGTATGCAGGCACCTTTTCAAAAGCCTGCCGATTTGCATGAAGGATCCGCTCCCTTTCCACTTCCAGATCTTTGTAGCGGACGATCACATCACCGGCTTCGCACTGTTCGAAAGCGGCCCTGGCCACTTCCCGTACGAGAACTTTCGCTTCCACTGGCGCATTGATCACGACAACCTGTCCTTTCTGCACATTAAGTCCCTGTACTGCGATCAGGCTGGCGTATTCTTTCAATTTCATTTCATCCATATTTTTCACCCTTTTTATTCCTATCCAAACTATACGGGTTTGGCGATCCGGCGTCAACAGGCGTGCGTAGGCATATGAGCATCCAAAAATCCCGAACAATGGTAGGATATCTTCAGAGGTGGTCTCATATGAAACAGATCCGCGATCTGTGCAGCGGCATCGGCCTGATCTGCATGCTTATCGTTTTGATCAATAATTTATTTTTCGCGCTGCCCGCTTCTGTCATGCGGCTGACTTCCCTGATCCTGTCCATCTGCCTGGCCATGGTGCTTTTCTGCTGGTATACGTTATGGAACGAAAACCGGAAGAAAAAAAGTTCGTGATCAGACGATGTGCCTGCTCTGCAGGCTTTTTCTTTCGCAAAAACCAAAAAATTTGTTTTCCAAATTTTTATCTGTCATTTTTCTTTGTTTAGGAAATATATTTCTACTTTTTCCATTATTTCAAAAATATTCATTCCTTTTCTCATTCCGCTCTTTTATACTGCAGATAGAAAACAGGAAGGAGCTGCTGAATATGAGCGTAAATCATCTCGAACCCGAAGAATTTGTAGAAAAGGCATTCTCGATCGGCGCTTCGATCACATGCCGGGTCTATGTCACCAACAATCATTTGGCAGTCAAAGTATATCTGCTGCACGACAAGGACGATCTGTACTTCATGGACTGTCCGATCACGACCCATGAGAACAGAAAAGTTCTGGAAGAAACCGATTTCAACGAGCTTCATGCCGATCTTTACCAGAAGATCGCCCTCGATGAAAGACTGCGCATGCAGCGTGCCTGAAATCTCATATTAGTATCATTCAAAGCATAACAATTGTATCTTTCAGGGAAGCGTGGTTTAATGAACATGAGCTAGATAAGAGCTCACTTCATAATCAAATTCCCTTTCTTAAACTTTCTTGAAAAAAGGCTTGCGCAAAGCCTTTTTTCTTTGCGAAAAAAAGAGACCGCCATGGTCTCCTTTCATGCTCTGTAGGCAGGCTGTCCGCTGGTCTGCTCAAGAATGGTCCGGTGTTCGATCCCTGCCAGCTCGAGCATTCCTTCAAAGATCAGCTCGTTGATATCGGAAATGAATTCAAGCTTTGGAAGCGAGCGCTCCGGGATAAAATGAGCCAGACGCTTTTCGAGCATGTTCATATCGCTGACCATCGGCGTACGCAGAGCGATGATTTCCGGTCCGAGCAGCGATATGGTCGCCAGCAGCGCATTGACCACCAGCTCGATCTGCCCGCTTTCGGTCCGCCCAAGCTGTTTGGGCGAATCCGAAAACTGCATGCGCTTTAAATAGTACTTCACTTCCCCGCTGATGCCGCCAAGGCCGGTGACGAGCTTTCCGTTCACGATGATCCCCTGTCCGCCCATTCCTTTTCCGTACGGCTGCGAATGCAGGACAATGCTGGAATATTCCGGATGCAGCACATGGTATCCGCAGGCACCCGCATTCGTATTGTTCATGACCAGGGTCGGAATGTGATAGCGCTCCTGTACCGATTTTTTCAGATTGCCCGTGTCGCGCAGGATGCATTCAAAATCGACCGAACCGTCCGGATCGACGGTCCCTGGCATCGCGATCGCGATAAAATCGATCGTCGCCTTTGTCTGGGCATAATTGATCGTATCCCAGATGGTCGACACATCGAAGACGGGCCGGATGGTCGTTTCATCAAGAAGAACGATCCCGTCCTGATACAGGCGCGTATAGAAGGAAACTTCGCTGCCGTCGTATACGAGAGCCATGCAAAGGATCGTATGCGTGCTTTTTGCTTTGCAGCACAGCCCGCTGCAGCTTTTTTTCTTTTTCTTCTTTTTCTTCTCTTTCAGGCTCTCCTCGACAAAGCGGATCATTCCCATCGCATCGTAGGCGGCAAACGTCGATGTCGGGATCTGGACGATCAGTTTCTCCGGCATCGAAAGCGATATTTTCTTTTTCATATAGCCGATCTGCGGCGCCAGGAGCACGATATCATAGTTTTCTGCCTTGTCGTACAGTTCGACATACGGCACAGCATCAAAAGAATAATCGAGATGAAGCGTTCTGGCCGCTTCATTGAGCTCCTGGGCAAAATAGGATGTCGTAAATCCCGAAGTGCATGAAAGCAGGATCTTCAGGTTCTTGTCGTAGCGCAGCTTGTCAAGCGCCTCCTCCATTTCGTAGAACAGCTGTCTGGTATGCTCGTCGTCTACAAGCTGAAAATGCAGGTAATACTTGATTTCATCTGTCTTGGCGCTCGTGATGCTGATCTCTACGATCTGGTCCGGATAGAAATTGATCCGGGCCGTGCCGTAGTCAGTCTGCAGACAATAATGATCGTCATCCTCGATCACGAGATCATACATGTTCTGCTTCCTGTCCCTGATCCAGGAACGAAAATCAAATTCTTGCTTTTCCATAGTATACTCCCTTTTCTTCTTGTCTTCATTATACAGAAAAAGGTCCCGAAATGGGACCTGCAGCTGATTCCTGCATCAATTGTTACAGCTTTTCGACAATGCGGCGGGCCGCATACACTCCCGACGCGCTGGCATGGGAGAGCGAATGGGTCACCCCGCTGCAGTCGCCGATCACATACAGACCTTTGACACACGTTTCAAGATCTTCGTCGACCGCGACCTGCATATTATAAAACTTGACTTCGATCCCATACAGCAGCGTATCATCGCTTGCCATGCCCGGGCATACCCTGTCGAGCGCCTCGATCATTTCGATGATATCGTCAAGCTGCCGTTTCGGAATGACAAGCGAAAGATCGCCTGGCGTCGCCTGCAAGGTCGGGGTTACGAATCCTTTTGCGATCCGCTCCTGTGTCGAACGCTGACCGCGGATCAGATCGCCGAACCGCTGAACGATCACGCCTCCGCCAAGCATGTTGGAAAGACGCGCGATCGACTCCCCGTACTGATTGGACTGGTGGAACGGTTCCGTAAAGTGATTGGAAACGAGCAGCGCGAAATTCGTATTATCCGTATAGCGGGCCGGATCCTCATAGCTGTGTCCGTTGACCGTAATGATCCCGTTCGTATTTTCGGAAACGACGACACCGTGCGGATTCATGCAGAACGTACGCACCTTGTCCTGATAGCGTCTGGTGCGGTAGACAATTTTCGATTCATACAACGCGTCGGTCATGTCAGAGAAAATATCATACGGCACTTCGACCCGCACCCCGATATCGATCCGGGACGACTCGGTCGGGATATGCAGCGAATCGCAGATCTTTTCCATCCATTTCGATCCGGAACGGCCTGTCGAAACGATGACCTGATCGGCACATACCGAAAGATCTTTTCCTGTCAGAACAAATACATCCTCACCCTTTTCGATCGTGTCGATCTCGGTATCGAAGACAAATTTCACATGATCCTTCAAGGCGTTGAACAGGTTTTCGAGCACCACATAGTTGATATCCGTTCCTAAATGACGCACCTTCGCTTTGAGAAGGTGCAGATCGTTCTGCAGGCAGAGCTTGGCAATATCAGGGCGGTCATTGGCAAAAAGACGGCTGGCCGCTCCGCCGTTTTCCACGTTGATCGTGTCCACATATTCCATCAGTTCGATCGCCTGCTTCGCCCCTACATACTGGTACAGGTCGCCGCCGAATTCATTCGTGATATTATATTTTCCGTCCGAAAACGCGCCGGCGCCACCAAATCCGTTCATGATCGAACAGGAAGGACAGTTGATGCATGATCGGATCTTCACCCCGTCGATCGGGCACTTTCTTTTTTCGAGCGGCTTTCCTTTTTCGATCACCACGACAGAAAGCGAAGGGGCGAGCTTATGAAGCTCGTAGGCCGCAAAAATTCCTCCCGGACCTGCGCCTACGATCGCAACATTGAATTTTTCCATTTCACAGTTCTCCTTTTCCACAAACTTCTTTACTTTATTTTATACTCCTTTTTTTGTCAAGCACAGATTTCATGGTATTGAAATAGAAAAAAATCAAATACCCCCTTCCCATAAACGGTCAATCGAATTTTAATAGTATTGAACGATCGGTTAACGGAGGTCCTTATGAACGAACGTTTTTTTCTGCTTCCTGCAAAAAAGCAGCACGCCATGATCAATGCCGGATTCAAAGTGTTTTCGCGCAATTCCTACAAAAACAGCCCGATGAGCGAGATCGCGCAGGCGGCCGGCATCAGCAAATCTCTGCTCTTTCACTATTTCCGCAACAAGAAGGAGCTGTATCTCTTTTTATGGGACACCTGTGCCAGGACGACCATCGAACACCTGAGCGCAAGCGGATGCTACGAACCGCAGGGCCTGTTCGAAAGCATGGAAAAAGGAATGCGGGCCAAGATGGAGATCATCCGTCAGTATCCGGATATGGCCAATTTCGCCATCAAGGCGTTTTACGAGAAAGATCCGGAAATCTGTGCCGCTATCCAGGAAAGCTATCACAAATACTTCAACTTCAAAGCCGACAAGGCCCGGCTGAACATGGATCCGGCACAGTTTGTCGAAGGTCTCGATATCGGCATGATGTATCGCGAAATGTATCTGGCCTCGGAAGGATATCTTTGGGAAATGGTGCAGAAAGGCGCGGTTTCGATGGAAAAGATGGAAAAGGATTTTGAAAAACTGCTCGAGTTCTGGAAAAGTATCTATCTGCGAAAGGAATGAAAACGATGGAAGTCATCAAAACGGACAAACTGACAAAATATTACGGAAAGGCGCGCGGGATCATCTATGTGGATCTGAACATTTCGCAAGGCGAATTTTTCGGCTTTATCGGACCGAACGGCGCCGGAAAATCCACGACGATCCGCATTCTGCTCGGACTGATCGCACCGTCAGGCGGCAGGGCCTTCGTGCTGGGAAAGGATATAGGAAAAGAAAAAGAAGCGATCCTGAAAGAAACCGGCTATGTGCCGGCCGAAGCCTCCTTTTACAAAGGCATGAAAGTCAGGGAGATCCTCAAGCTTTCGGCCGATCTGCGCAAAACAGATTGCAAGGCCGAGGCGCAGCAGCTGTGCCGGCGCCTGCAGCTCGACCCCGAGCGAAAAGTCGACAACCTGTCTTATGGCAACAAAAAGAAAGTGGCGATCGTATGCGCTTTGCAGCATCGGCCGAAACTGCTCATCCTCGATGAGCCGACCAGCGGTCTGGATCCGCTCATGCAGAAGGAATTTTTCGACATCCTGCGCGAAAGGAACAAGGAAGGGACCACCATCCTTCTTTCCAGCCACGTTCTTTCGGAAATTCAGGACAACTGCTCGCGCGCAGCCATCATCCGCGACGGAGCGATCATTGCGTGCGGCAGCGTGGACGAGCTTTCCGGAACCAATGTCAAACGCGTCCGCATTCAGGGAACGGCCGATCTGCGCTCGCTTCAGGGAGTCAGAGATCAAAAAGAAACAAAAGAAGGAGCCAGCTTCCTGTACGGTGGCAGCACAAAATGCCTGCTCGAAACGCTGGCTGCCGGCCACATCAAAGATGTGACCATCACAGAACCGGGCCTTGAAGAAGTGTTCCGGCATTATTATGAAGAAACCGGAGGATCCTTATGACACTCATCAAACATGAATTGAAACAGGCAGTCATTCCCTTCCTTGTCTGGACAGGGTCGATCGGTTTTCTTCTTGCCGTCTGCATTTTCCTGTTTCCGGAAATGAAAGGCCAGATGAGCGGAATGGACGCTGTCTTTTCATCCATGGGCTCATTTACTGAAGCGTTCGGGATGGATCGTCTGAACTTTTCGACATTCATCGGATTTTATACGGTCGAATGCGGCAATATCCTTGGCTTAGGAGGCGCATTTTATGCCGCGCTGTGCGCTTCGGGCATTTTGAGCAAAGAAGAAAAAGACAAAACAGCTGAATTCCTGTTGACCCATCCGATCAGCCGTAAAAAAGCCGTGACAGACAAGCTGATCTCGCTGCTGATCCTGATCACAGCCATGAACCTGGTCATTTTTACAATTTCGATCGTTTCGATCCTCGCCATTGGCGAAGCCGTGCCTTTCAAAGATCTCGCGCTTCTTCATCTTGCCTACTTCCTGATGCAGCTTGAAATTGCTGCCATCTGCTTCTGCTTTTCTTCTTTCATGCGCAGAAACAGCACCGGAGCGGCACTCGGGATCGCGGCCCTGCTGTATTTTACGAACTTGATCGCCAACATGAGCGAGAAGGCTTCCTTCTTAAAATATATTACGCCTTTTGGCTATTGCGACGGCGCAGACATCATTGCCCATGGCTCGATCGATCCAGGACGGCTTGCAGCAGGCGCTCTGATCGGTGCAGCAGCGATCCTTGCCGCATACGGCGTGTATATGAAAAAAGACATCCAATGACATCTTTAGAGAACATAAAACAAGGTGCACCTTCGAAGGTACACCTTGTTTTATGTGTCTTATGATTCATCGAAAATACGGGTTCCAGCGCAGCTCCTGTCCTATGGTGGTGGCTGGTCCGTGGCCCGGATACACTTTCAGATCGTGCGGAAGTGTCTTTAGATACGCGATCGATTCCATCATCTGCGCATAGCTTCCGCTCGGCAGATCGGTCCTTCCGATCGATCCCTGAAAAAGAACGTCGCCGGTAAACAGATCGTCTCCGATCTGAAAAACGGTCGATCCGGCAGAATGCCCGGGCAGTGTTTTTGCGCTCACTTCAAAATTTCCTATTTTCTGTTTTCCTTCAACGACAGCTTTGGGCTGCGCGTGCGACTGGATGTGTACCTGAAAGTATGCAGAACCGTTGAGGTGCAGATCTTTCAGAAAATCAAATTCCTTTTCGTTCATATAAACATCCACATCGAATTTTTCGATCAGACGATCCAGACCGCCAATATGGTCAAAGTGGGCATGGGTCAGCAGAACAGCGTCCAGTACGGCGTTGTTTTCCTTAAGCAGCTGTTCGACCTCGTCGAACGCGTCGCCCGGATCGATGATCAGCGCGTGTCCGTTGCCGACAACCACATAGCAGTTTGCCTGCACCGGACCGAGCGCACGAGTAAATACTTTCATGATCTACCCTCCATATGCATAAAAAAGACCGGATTCCGGCCTTTCTTATCGTTTCTCCTTGTGTTCAGTTTTCGCATTGCATTTCGGGCAATATTTGTTAACTGTCATACGTTCAGGATGTTTTTTCTTGTTACGTGTACCAATGTAGTTTTCTTCACCACAAACAGAACATTTAAACGTTATACGATCTCTCATGGTCGGTCCTCCTCACATTACCTTGAAATAATAGCACAGGCCCGCCTGTTTTGACAAGAACTTTATCAACTATAGGCAAGAAAACTCCCACCTCTATAGGTGAAAGACGCATTGCAAAGCTCAGTTTTACTGTGGATAAAGGCCTAAAAATGCAGTATAATAAAATCAAGGAAAGCAAGGAGGAAACGATATGCCAAATAAAGCCTGCAAATTCAGACTCTATCCAACGCCGGCACAGAAGATCCTCCTTGCCAAGACATTCGGCTGTGCCCGGCTCGTCTACAACCACTGGCTCGATCGAAAGATCAGCCAGTACAAAGAAGACCAGACGGCCTTGAGCTATACTTTCTGTGCCAAAGAGCTGGCTGTACTGAAGAAAACAGAAGAGTACGCCTTCCTGAAGGAAGTGGACAGCATTTCTCTGCAGCAGTCGCTCCGCCATCTGGATCAGGCCTTCCAGAACTTCTTCAAACGGCCCGGAACAGGATTTCCACGATTCAAATCCAAAAGAAACAGAAAGAACAGCTATTCGACCGTATGCGTCAATCAGAACATCCTCCTGTCCGACGGCTATTTGAAACTGCCGAAGATCGGACAGATCAAGGTGAAGCAGCATCGGGAGATCCCTGCCTCTTATGTCCTCAAGTCGGTGACAGTAAGCCAGAGCCCGAGCGGAAAGTATCATGCAAGCATTTGTAGCGCGTCAAATTCTGTTAGTCGGAAACGTCAAATATTTTTATACACATCTGGAAGAGAAACGCACTTTATTTTGTCCGGCCTCGCTTTATTTTGGCTTCAGAAGCATTTTATTTTATTTCTTTCTGTTCAAAAAAAGCCGTCTTGTCAAAAACGGCTTTTAATCAATAATTTCCTATGTTCTCGAATTCTTTCTGGTATACTCTTTCCACTATACATGCCAGGATCCAGCTGTTCCTCTTTCCCAGCGCTTTTCTGATCGACGGATGGATCTCGAAATCATTCTTGAAGAATAAATGGCCAAAATTATTCATATAGTTTTCTACAAAATACATCAGCTCTTCATTGCTCAGTTTATAGGCTCCGTACATCTTCATCGCTCTTTTCAGCTGTTCGATCATCACTTTTCTCGTCGTCGGCCAGTTGATCAACATCCGTTCATCTTCTTTCATATGTTCTCACCCCAGTTCTACTTCGTTATGTGCTTTCATCACGATCTCTGCGTCGATGATCCGCTTTTCTTCGTTCGCTCCTTCGATCAGGCATTTCGACAACAGATTGTTCAGTTTCCGGATTGATCCGCCTGCGATATTATATGCGGCACGCACCGCGTCTTCTTCGAACACCTTTTCTCTGCTTCCGCATTCTTTCATGCAGAAATCCACATATTCCTGTGCCTCTTCTCCTTTCAGACCTTCCATGAAATAATTGATCACGATCCTCTGGCGCAGGGCGTCATGCACCTGCTTTTTCAGGATCGTGTTCAGGCTCGTCTGCCCGCTCAGGATCAGGATACAGTAGTTCTTCGAGTCCATCTCGAAATTGAGGAGCATGGTCAGATCGTTGAAGACGCTCGTGCTCAGATACTGCGCTTCGTCGATCACGATGACCGGCGTGCACTTCTTTTCTTTTGCCATGTATTCGATGGCTTCCTGTACCTGCCGGAACAGGTCGCTCTTTCTGAATTTGGGCTCCAGCCCCAGCCCGCAGGCCAGCTGCCGGTAAAAGTCGATGACCGATACCGTAGACATCTGGATGTAGACCACTTTGTACAGCGACGGGTTCAGACTGCCGGCAAATTCGCGGATGGCCGATGTTTTTCCTGTTCCCGGACTTCCTGTGAACAATCCGATCCCTTTCGCTTTTTTCAGGTAGTCCAGCCGTCCTTTCAGGTTCGCCGTATCTTCGCTCCGGTATAATTTGTGATATTTCGTTTCTTTCTCGAACGGCATCTGCTTCAGTCCGTAAAATACTTTGGCTTCCATATTACTCCTCCTCTCTGAAGCGCATGTGCTGCCTTCTTCTGATCCGGCTGTTCTCCACCTTGTCGACCGTCCGGATCGGGATCAGCTTTCCGTCCATCCCTAGCAGCCAGGCCTTTCTCCTGTCTTCGGGATCCATCTTCACCTTTACTGTCTCGCGCATGTATTCGGCCGGCACCTCGTAGCTGATCCCGTCGATCACGAGTGTCGAATCGGTCCTCACCTTTCTTTCGTACGTATGCAGGAAATACTGTTCCACCGCTTCGTCAGGAAGGAAGCGGAACCGCTGTGCATCCTTCAGATAGCGCTGGCGCGGCGTCATATCTTTCAGCGAAGCGTGTTGGCAGTTGATGTATTTCTGAAGATAGTCCCCGAAAGATTCCCGGACCTCTTCGATCGTCTGATAGGCATTCCAGTCCGAACAGCGCAGCCAGTGGTCCTTGAACGTTCGGAATGCGCGCTCCTGTTTTCCTTTCGCGCTTCCGTCCCGCACCGGCGCATGCACCAGGGCGACCCCCAGTCTTGCACAGATCATATTCAGCTGGTGGTTGTCATAAGGCGAACCATTGTCTACATACAGTACAGACGGGATCCCGTAAGTCATGACCGCGTTCTTCAGGATCTTCTGAAAGTTGACGGCCGTATCGGCTTCAAAGATTCCCCAGCCCACGATCATCCGGGATGCGTCATCCAGGATAGAAACCAGATACAGCCTGTGTCCGGCCAGCCTGTATAGATAGGATGTATCGGCCTGCCAGACCTGGTTGGCAAATTCTTTCTCGAACGCTCTGCGCTCTTTTCCCTGATGGATCGGTTCGAGACGGCTCTGAGGCAGAGAACGCACGAAACGATCGATCGTGGACTGGGAAACGCGGGCCGGGATAAACCCTTCTTCGATGAGCCGCGCACGCAGGACCGTATTGATGATGCGCGGATACTGCCGGCGCAGAGCGATGATGCGTTCCTGCGCCTCGGGACTCAGAGTTCGGGAAGTCCCCTTGTCGCTCCTGGGACGGGAAATCAGTCCATCGAATCCGCCGGAACAGTATTCATAGGCCCAGTGAGCGAAAGTCTGCCATGAAAATGATTTTTTGACACCGGAGACCGGGTTTTCGAATTCTTTTTCGGCAAGATGACGGTAAAACTGACGGTTTGTCGAAAAAGGATGAGTGCCGGAAATGACAGGAGCGATGATCCCGAATTTCCATAAAGCGATTTTTTCCTTGTCGGTTTGATCCATAAAGCAGAATCCTCCTTTGAGATTACTGTACCGGGCTAAAAAGAGGAAAGCGACGGACAAATGATTCAGGAAGGAGAAAAAAGACCATAGACAAAGGGTGCAGATAAAATAGTGTGAGGCGAAAAATAGGCGCATTCATGAAAACGAAGAAAACTCTTCAGAAAGGCATGCATAGAAGAACGGATATGAGCAAGAAGATCATACGGGCTACGGTCAAGATCGCGGATCATGATACAGGAGAGGAAAAGCAGAGAGGAATAGCGGTCGATCCATCGGCGCAGGGTCGTTCTGGAAATATCAAAAAGCGCAGCCGTTCTCGACTTGTTGCCGGCACAAGGTCCGCAGCAGTACTGAAAGAGCACTTCAAAAATAAAAGGATAGGAAAACGAAGAAAACGGACGGGCATCATAAGGGAGTATGGTATGATAGGAGCCGCAGGAAGGACAAAAAACGACACGAACCCGTAAGCGTTTTGTCGGATTGGAAGGAGAGAGGCAGAAACGGGAGTAGGATGAGTAATCGAGCATCTGGCCGCGCGCCCCGCAGGACGGGCAGGATAAATCATGCGAAAAAGGGTTGTCGAAAGCCGAAAAATTGATTATCATAAAATTGTTCGTTAGGACGGGAGAGAGTTTGTTCGCAAAACAATTAGGGCTCTCTCTTTTTTTGCGCCTAACACCTTTCCATGTCAATCATCTCATAAAATGAAAATAATGTGACGAAAAAAAGCAGAATAAATTCATCGTGAAATGATCGATGATGAATTTATTCTGCTTGTCTTTATAAATAAGCGAGGATAGCAGGACGACGCTCTACAGCATTTCGTTCGAGTACGAAAACCAAGTACCGGAAAGAAAGCCGCACACTTTCCTCGGACTCGACTTCTCGATGCACGGACTGTACAAAGACAGCGAAGGAAACGAGGCAGACTATCCTGGCTATCACAGGCAAGCCGAGAAGAATCTGGAACGGGAACAGCGAAAGCTGTCGCACATGCAGAAAGGCTCGAGAAACTGGGAAAAACAGCGGATCAAGGTCGCAAGGCTGTATGAGAAGATCGCCAATCAAAGAAAGGATTTTCTGCATAAACGATCAAGAGAGATTGTCAATGCGTATGACTGCGTCTGCATAGAAGACCTGGATATGAAGACGATGGCAAGGTCGCTGCATTTTGGCAAATCGGTCCATGACAACGGATGGGGCATGTTCACCACTTTCCTGAAGTACAAACTGGAAGAAGAGGGAAAGCAGCTGATCCGGATCGACAAATGGTTTCCTTCGAGCCAGACCTGCTCAGTATGCGGGTATAAGAACACCGGAACAAAAGATCTCGGCATGCGGGAATGGGATTGTCCGAACTGCAAAAGCCATCACGATCGGGATCTCAATGCCGCGATCAATATAAGAAGAGAAGGCATGCGGATCATTTCCATATCGCTTTGAATAAAAACCAGGAACCGTGGGGCACACGGGGATAGCTCGCTTATGCTGTGGTCAATAGACTGCTCGAACGAGAACCGACTGTCCGCTTTTGAAGCGGAAGGAAGCCCCCAACTCTTCAGGTGGAGGAGGATGTCACTGCGGATACAATTCAAATGTAAACTGAAAACGGGTTTGCTGTGTAAGTAATTTTAGTTTCATTTAGGGTTTGTCAAGAAAACTGTGTAAGTTATTTTAGCTTTATTTACAAATTTCTATATTTGGCGATCCTTTTAGGAGCGGCCCTTTACAATGGGTACACCCTGGGATATGCTCAAAGCCTTTCTGCTGCCAGCTTCAGCTTGGTTTTCAGCAGAAGGCTTTTCTTTTGGGGTCCCGGGGTGTGGGACCCGTTGTCAAGGGTAAGAGCGGATAAAAGGATCTACCTCATTTCATTACTGCTTTAGATATTTTTCGATTCGTATCGCCAATTTGTCATCAACCAAAAGCTGATTAAGTACTTTCGACCAGTTCGGTATTTTCGAATTCTTCCATTTCTCTTCCAGTTCCTTTGCACGCAGATACAAGCTTTTATAAATTGCGTCTTCATTAGGGAACGATCCTTTCTTTGTTACTTTTCGATAGCTCGAATTGACCGATTCTACCGCATTTGTCGTATACATTATTTTGCGTACTGCGCTTCCGTAATTGAATAATTGCTCTACATGACCGAAGTTATTCTTCCATACCCGGACTGCTCCCGGATACATCGACCATTTTTCTTCCAGGTCTTCAAAGGCTGCTCGAGCGGCATTCAAGTTGAGTGCCCCATACACCTTCTTCAGGTCGGCTGTGAATTTCTTGTAGTCTTTGCTTGGCACGTATTTTAGCGAATTTCGGATCAGATGCTGGAAGGAATCATCCGCATCCATGATCTGCTCTCAGAAGAGGAATTCAAAAAATATTTTCAGGTGATCCTCACCGACAGAGGTTCGGAATTCACCAGGACTGACGAAATAGAAAAGCTTGGATGCCGCATCTTCTACTGCGATCCGATGCAGTCAGGACAAAAAGGAAGGATCGAAGAGAACCATACCATGCTTCGATACATCTGCCCTAAAAAGGCGGATCTGGCAGAACTGGGACTGAGAGGACAGGAGGATCTGGATACGATCTGCTCGCATCTCAATTCCTATCCGAGAAAGTCGCTGTCAGGACGCACTCCATATGACGCCTTTCAATTTTTTCTCAGGAACGACGAACTTCCGACAAAGCTTCATATCTGCAGGATCGCATTCGATGATCTGAATCTGCGTCCGGATCTGATCCGCAAAGATTGATTTATTCCGGGGAGCAGAAGGGATTTGCTAACTGTCAAACACCACGAGCGATCGGAATTAAGTGATACATTTTAAAAAAATCACAATCTGACCGTAGCTTTCATGCGCCTTTTTTTACCATCCAAGCCGCTTAAATTTTATCATTTTAGAAATTACTCATACAGAAAAACCTGAGAAAAACAGTATTTCCCAGGTTTTTGCACGAGATAATTCCAAGTCGATTTTTACGCTTTCTGGATTGGAATTTAAGTTTTCAGTTTACGGATACAATTCAAAGTATTTGTTGAGCACCGGTCCGACGACCTGGGCGCCGCATATGTTTTCTCCGACACTTTCGCTGTTGACCGAGGATGTCGGCGACGAGCACGCGAACGCGACCGTCGGATCATCGTATGGTCCGAAGCCTAACAGATTGGCCGTGGTCCATACCGTTTCGACCTCGGCCGTACCGGTCTTGGCTGCCATCGGCACTTCCATATCTTTCAGTGCGTCGCCGCAGTTGCCTGACGTGACACACGCCCTGAATCCTTCCCGTACCCGCTGCAGATACGCTTCGTTCTGCTCCGGAAGCGTCGATTCGAGATGTTTTCCATATACATCGAAGATCTCGTCCCCGCCAACCTCCTTCGCATATTCGAGAAAATGCGGCTGATACATCCTTCCGTCGGTCGCGATGACCGAAACATACTGAAGCAGCTGCATCGGCGTATACATATCGAGCTGTCCGATCGAATAGTTGAGTAACTGACCTGGAAGCATAACATTTCCCATGTAGCCGGACACTTCACCTGGAATGTCGAGGTTGGTCTTGTTGCCAAGGCCGAACATGGAATAGTACTGTTCCATTTTTTTGTGCGTTCCCTGCACGTCGGCAATGTTCAAAGGCTGTCCTTTCTGATAGACGTCGCCTCCCAGCCGTATGGCCACATGGAACATATAGACGTTGGACGATACTTCGAGCGCTCTGACATCATCGACCGGTCCATGATTTTCAAAGGAAGCGAATTCCTCGCCATTGATATCCATGACCTCGTCCATGATGGTCTCACCCGGTTTCACGACCCCTTCGCTCAGGCCCATATAGACGGTCGCTCCCTTGATGCACGATCCCGGGTTGACCAGGGACACATAATTGCCGGAAGCAAAGTATGTCATCTTCCGGGTCTCGAGATCGATCTCGTATCCGGAAAGCGCGAGCACATCCCCGTTGTTCGGATCCATCATGCACATGAACAGCGATTTGAAGTTCTCCCGGTTTCTCGTGCCGGCATTGGCAGACAAAACATTTTTGACCGTGTCATCCATCGTCTGCTGCAGATCGATATTGACCGAGATCACGATATCGTTTCCTTTGCGGGCGTTCTGCACCGTTTCCTTGACAGCCAGCCCGTTCGAATCATACGTGATCTTGGAAATCTCCTCCGTCCCGGCCAGGATATCATTGTACTCGTATTCCAGTCCCGAAATGCCGACCGGCGAATTGAGCTGATACCCTTTCGACAAGTAGTAGTCCTTGGATTCTGCCGGCAGACCGTCCGTGCTGGTCGACACGCGTCCGATCACATCCGACAACGTTTCTCCATACGGATATTCGCGCTTCCAGCCGCCGAAATCCACATCGAAGCCAGGAAATTCGGTCTTATGCTCGACAAGATAAGCCACATCGTCATCGGGCGCGTCTTCAAGGATCACGCTTTCCTGTCCGGTCGATAAATTGGCGATCATTCGCGAATAGATCACGTAGGTCCTCATTTCCTCGTCGGACATTTCCTTGAGATCGTCTTCGGTAATGCGCGACATCAGGATCGAATACTTTTTGGTTTCCGCATTCGTTCCCCATACGCCGCTGACATAGGCAGCCTGCTCCTTTTCATTGAGAAAATTGTTGCCGGCATATTCCGGATCATCCGGATCGAGCATATTCTTCCATGCGATATACGCTTCCTTTTTTGCCTGAAGCGAAAAATCGTCCAGGCTCACATCAAAGACGGTCGCCAGGCGTCTTGCATAGATCAGATAATCCTGACGCGTCATATTGTTGGGAGACGTGAATACGATATTGTGCGATACGACCGTTTTGGCAAGCACCCGGCCTTCGCAGTCAAAGATCTGGCCGCGCGGCGCGCTCGTATACTGAAGGATGGACGTATAATCATCCTTCTTTTCGACGTATTCGTTATACGAAAAAACCTGAAGATAAATGAGCCGTACAAAGATCACCAGGAACACGGCGCCGATCAGGGACGCAAAGACGATGATCCGCTTCGACACGGACCGTTCGACATTCACGGCTTCCCGCGATCGTACGGAATTTCGTTTTTTAACTTTTTTCATTTTATGCTGGGGCAATCTATCCCTCCTGTATTCTTTTCATACGATTTGTTGCACATAGTATTTGTAATATAGCGGTACTCATTCATTATACGTGGTCATGTTGCAAATTCCAAGCGTCGAATACGGAAGCCTAGGCAGATGTGATATACTGAAAAAAAGTGAGGTTATTATGAAACGAACGGAAACAAGAAGTGTAAAAATAGGAAATCTCGTCATGGGAGGCAATAACGAAGTGATCATCCAGTCCATGTGCAATATTCCGACGAAAGAGGCGCATGCCGTGATCGATCAGATCCTCGAGCTGGAAAAAGCGGGCTGCCAGCTCATCCGCGTATCGTGCATGGATATGGAGGACGCTGCCGCGATCAAAACGATCACAGACAATATCCATATCCCGCTGGTTGCCGATATTCATTTTGACTATAAGCTCGCGCTGGCGGCGATCGAAAACGGAGCAGCCAAGATCCGGCTGAACCCAGGCAACATCGGTTCGAAAGAAAACGTGGAGAAAGTCGTCAGGGCATGCAAGGAAAAAGGGATCCCGATCCGGATCGGGATCAATTCGGGCTCGCTCGAAAAAGATATCCATGAAAAATACGGCCGGCCGACTGCCGAAGGAATGATCGAAAGCGCAAAACGGCACGTCGCTATCCTGGAATCGCTCGATTTTTACGATACCGTGCTTTCCTTCAAATCAAGCGATCCGATGCTTTGTATCGAAGCGTATGAGCTGGCGGCGAAAACTTTCGACTATCCGCTCCACCTTGGCGTCACCGAAGCCGGGACCATGATGACAAGCGCCATCAAATCGTCGCTTGCGCTCGGAAAACTGCTGCTCGAAGGGATCGGCAATACGATCCGTATCAGCGTGAACGGTTCGCCCGTACGCGAGATCGTGATCGTCAAGGAGCTGCTCAAGGACTGCCGCCTGCTGCACGATGTGCCCAATCTTGTCGCATGCCCGACATGCGGAAGGACGCAGTGGGACATGGAACCGGTCGTGAACTGGGTCGAAAACTACCTGCAGACCGTAAACAAGGAAATGACTGTCGCGATCATGGGATGCGCGGTCAACGGTCCTGGCGAAGCCAGGCATGCCGATATCGCGATCGCCGGCGGAAAAGAGGAAGGCCTGCTGATCAAAAAGGGACAGATCATAAAAAAGATCCCGCAGGAACAGATGATCGAGGTCCTCAAGGAAGAGATCGACAATTTTTGACGCAAAGCCGACAGGAAACCATCCGGTTTCCTGTTTTTTCATGCATCTTTCTTTCAAATATTTTTCTTTTTCCATACACTGGATCTATGAATGAAAAAAATATTCTGACACCCGAAGAGATGGACATCCTGCTGCGATCGATCCTGTTTGCCGGGATCCGGAAAGAAGATCTTCCTCACCTGCTGTCCTGTCTCAAGGTCCGGAAGAAAACATATGAGAAGGGCGAATGGATCTTTGACAGCGGGCAGAAAATGACCCATATCGGCCTGATCCTTCACGGCAGTGCCAAGATCGTCCGCTTCGACTTCTGGGGAAACCGCCATATTATCAGTCCCCTGCTTGAAAGCGATGTGTTCGGCGAAAGCTATGCAGCAGATCAGAGCACAGGCATGGTCGGCATACAGGCCGACGAGCGAACAGCCGTCCTGCTCATGGATCCGGACAAGATCCTGTCGATGTGCCAGTCGGCCTGCTCGTTCCATGCCCGCCTCATCCGCAATCTTGTCCTTCTGCTCGCGAAACGAAACCGGATCCTGAACGAAAAGCTGACTGTCGTTACCCAGCCAAGCCTACGCGACAAGATCCTGGCCTATCTGCAGGCCGAATCCCTTCGCCAGCACCGCTCTTATTTCGATATCCCGTTTGACAGGCAGCAGCTCGCCGATTACCTGAATGCTGACCGCAGCGCGCTCTCAAGCGAGCTTTCCCGGCTGAAAAAGGACGGGATCATCGACTATCAGAAAAATCATTTCCACCTGATCGTTTCGAAGGAGGAATTTCAGGAGAGCTAGACGCAAAACGGCAGACCATCCGCAGCCTGCCATTTTTTATTTCTCTTAATTCGCTTAATAATCCAGACTATCTTCATTCAGCAGAAAATACTTCAATCCCATCACTATAAATCCCTCATCATTGGTCCATGGCTTTTGTGTACCATTTACAATGACGATCTTTTTGAATGAATCTGGAATATTGCGCAAGGAATGCAATTCCTGTTTTTGTTTTTCTTCCGAAGCCATATCATAAGCAACCTGAATATAAGAACGCTGACTACCCCTATTTACCACAAAATCCACTTCCAGCTGTTTATGGACCCGTTTTCCCTCTTTATTTTTATCATACAGGTCGACAAGACCTACATCGACGTTGTATCCTCGACAAAGCAATTCATTATAAACAACATTTTCCATAATATGCGTTGGTTCTTGCTGTCTGAAGTTCAGCCTGGCATTTCTTAAGCCGATATCTGAAAAATAGTATTTTGAATTAGCCCCAATATATTTTCGTCCTTTGATATCATAGCGATCGGCTCTCATGATCAAAAAGGCTTCCATCAGATAACTGATATGCTTTGCGATCGTCTTATTGGAATAATTAATTTGGCGTTCACTTTTAAATGTCTTTTCTATTTTCGAAGGATTGGTTGGAGCGCCGATTGCAGAAGCAAGAACATCCACAAGAATTTCTATTTCTTCAATGCTTGCAATACTATTTCTTTCGATCACATCCTTCAAATAAACATTTTTGAACATATTTTTTAAATACTCTGTTTTCTGTCTCTCGCTTTTAAAAAGCGCTACCTGAGGAAGCCCGCCATAACTCATATATTCATTCCACGCTTCATCATATTCTCCAGCATACACACTAAAAAATTCTGAAAAAGAAAGAGGATACACTCTCACTTCATCTCCTCTTCCGCGAAATTCTGTAACAATATCGCTGGAAAGAAACTTTGAATTGCTTCCCGTTACATATACATCCAGATTATCGATGCGCAGAAAGCTATTCAAAACTTCTTCAAATCTAGGCATAAACTGAACTTCGTCCAATAGAAGGTAGTATTTCTGGTCTTCAGATACGAGCTGCGAAACATATTTATAACATTCTCTCGGATCACGCAAAAATTCATTATCAATTCCATCCAAAGCTATTTCAATGATCTGATCCGGCTTTATTCCTTGTTCCAAAAGATACCGTTTAAAAATAGTAAACAGTAAATAGGATTTTCCGCATCTGCGTATCCCCGTGATCACTTTGATCATCCCATTCTCTTTTCTTATTATGAGTTGTTGAAGATATCGATCTCTTGCAATTTCCATTATAGTATTTCCTTTCTATTCTATTTTATTCCAATTTTTTGTGCGTTGCACGGATTTCAGGAATAATAAGCTATTTTATTCCATTTTTTTGTGCATTGCACGGATTTCAGGAATGAAATGGATCCGGAAATAAAAAAACCGGCAGAAATATCTGCCAGTCCCTGAATATCTCTATTTTATGAGCAGAAGCGCCATCTTGAACGGTGTTTTCGCCTCCACCGCGTGCTTTCCGTTTTTCGCGAACACAAAGTTTTCTCCTGCCTTGATCGTATGAGGAACGCCCTCGTACGTGATCACCGCCTCGCCTTCGAGCGCAAAGACAACCGCCTGCGCAGGTGCAGCATGTTCCGAAAGTCCAGTACCGGCATCAAAGCTCATCAGTGCCATGTGCATCGCCTCGTCGCTGACCAGATCCATATTGACGACCTTGCCCGGCTGTACCGGAAGCAGATCCTTCAGAGCGAACACTTCGCCCGCTTTCAAAATATCGTTCATCCTGTATTCCTCCTTCATTTCTATTTCCAGATAAACAGCACCCGTATTCGTTTCAATCGAAACAGGCACATCTTTTTCTACGATAAACAGTTCTCCTGTCCTTATCTTTATTTCCTTGTTCCGCACACCGGCAGACGCCTCGCCCTTGAGCACAAGCCAGATCTTTTCCTGAAAATACGTTTCCGGACTGATCCGGGTATTGGGCGCAAGCGAAAAAACAATTATATCATTAAAAAGCTTTCCCGACATTGTGCATTTATCGATCCACGCATTGTCTTCTGCCAGGCTAAATATTTTTCCTTCGACCATGATGATCCTTCCTATTCGAACGAAGAAAGATCCTGCACCGTTTCCAGCACACCAAGATACTTTCCTTCTGCATCGCGCACCGCAATATAGCTGTAGAGCGTCGTCCTGCTATCCTCGCTTATTTATAAAGACAAGCAGAATAAATTCATCATCGATCATTTCACGATGAATTTATTCTGCTTTTTTTCGTCACATTATTTTCATTTTATGAGATGATTGACATGGAAAGGTGTTAGGCGCAAAAAAAGAGAGAGCCCTAATTGTTTTGCGAACAAACTCTCTCCCGTCCTAACGAACAATTTTATGATAATCAATTTTTCGGCTTTCGACAACCCTTTTTCGCATGATTTATCCTGCCCGTCCTGCGGGGCGCGCGGCCAGATGCTCGATTACTCATCCTACTCCCGTTTCTGCCTCTCTCCTTCCAATCCGACAAAACGCTTACGGGTTCGTGTCGTTTTTTGTCCTTCCTGCGGCTCCTATCATACCATACTCCCTTATGATGCCCGTCCGTTTTCTTCGTTTTCCTATCCTTTTATTTTTGAAGTGCTCTTTCAGTACTGCTGCGGACCTTGTGCCGGCAACAAGTCGAGAACGGCTGCGCTTTTTGATATTTCCAGAACGACCCTGCGCCGATGGATCGACCGCTATTCCTCTCTGCTTTTCCTCTCCTGTATCATGATCCGCGATCTTGACCGTAGCCCGTATGATCTTCTTGCTCATATCCGTTCTTCTATGCATGCCTTTCTGAAGAGTTTTCTTCGTTTTCATGAATGCGCCTATTTTTCGCCTCACACTATTTTATCTGCACCCTTTGTCTATGGTCTTTTTTCTCCTTCCTGAATCATTTGTCCGTCGCTTTCCTCTTTTTAGCCCGGTACAGTAATCTCAAAGGAGGATTCTGCTTTATGGATCAAACCGACAAGGAAAAAATCGCTTTATGGAAATTCGGGATCATCGCTCCTGTCATTTCCGGCACTCATCCTTTTTCGACAAACCGTCAGTTTTACCGTCATCTTGCCGAAAAAGAATTCGAAAACCCGGTCTCCGGTGTCAAAAAATCATTTTCATGGCAGACTTTCGCTCACTGGGCCTATGAATACCGTTCCGGCGGATTCGATGGACTGATTTCCCGTCCCAGGAGCGACAAGGGGACTTCCCGAACTCTGAGTCCCGAGGCGCAGGAACGCATCATCGCTCTGCGCCGGCAGTATCCGCGCATCATCAATACGGTCCTGCGTGCGCGGCTCATCGAAGAAGGGTTTATCCCGGCCCGCGTTTCCCAGTCCACGATCGATCGTTTCGTGCGTTCTCTGCCTCAGAGCCGTCTCGAACCGATCCATCAGGGAAAAGAGCGCAGAGCGTTCGAGAAAGAATTTGCCAACCAGGTCTGGCAGGCCGATACATCCTATCTATACAGGCTGGCCGGACACAGGCTGTATCTGGTTTCTATCCTGGATGACGCATCCCGGATGATCGTGGGCTGGGGAATCTTTGAAGCCGATACGGCCGTCAACTTTCAGAAGATCCTGAAGAACGCGGTCATGACTTACGGGATCCCGTCTGTACTGTATGTAGACAATGGTTCGCCTTATGACAACCACCAGCTGAATATGATCTGTGCAAGACTGGGGGTCGCCCTGGTGCATGCGCCGGTGCGGGACGGAAGCGCGAAAGGAAAACAGGAGCGCGCATTCCGAACGTTCAAGGACCACTGGCTGCGCTGTTCGGACTGGAATGCCTATCAGACGATCGAAGAGGTCCGGGAATCTTTCGGGGACTATCTTCAGAAATACATCAACTGCCAACACGCTTCGCTGAAAGATATGACGCCGCGCCAGCGCTATCTGAAGGATGCACAGCGGTTCCGCTTCCTTCCTGACGAAGCGGTGGAACAGTATTTCCTGCATACGTACGAAAGAAAGGTGAGGACCGATTCGACACTCGTGATCGACGGGATCAGCTACGAGGTGCCGGCCGAATACATGCGCGAGACAGTAAAGGTGAAGATGGATCCCGAAGACAGGAGAAAGGCCTGGCTGCTAGGGATGGACGGAAAGCTGATCCCGATCCGGACGGTCGACAAGGTGGAGAACAGCCGGATCAGAAGAAGGCAGCACATGCGCTTCAGAGAGGAGGAGTAATATGGAAGCCAAAGTATTTTACGGACTGAAGCAGATGCCGTTCGAGAAAGAAACGAAATATCACAAATTATACCGGAGCGAAGATACGGCGAACCTGAAAGGACGGCTGGACTACCTGAAAAAAGCGAAAGGGATCGGATTGTTCACAGGAAGTCCGGGAACAGGAAAAACATCGGCCATCCGCGAATTTGCCGGCAGTCTGAACCCGTCGCTGTACAAAGTGGTCTACATCCAGATGTCTACGGTATCGGTCATCGACTTTTACCGGCAGCTGGCCTGCGGGCTGGGGCTGGAGCCCAAATTCAGAAAGAGCGACCTGTTCCGGCAGGTACAGGAAGCCATCGAATACATGGCAAAAGAAAAGAAGTGCACGCCGGTCATCGTGATCGACGAAGCGCAGTATCTGAGCACGAGCGTCTTCAACGATCTGACCATGCTCCTCAATTTCGAGATGGACTCGAAGAACTACTGTATCCTGATCCTGAGCGGGCAGACGAGCCTGAACACGATCCTGAAAAAGCAGGTGCATGACGCCCTGCGCCAGAGGATCGTGATCAATTATTTCATGGAAGGTCTGAAAGGAGAAGAGGCACAGGAATATGTGGATTTCTGCATGAAAGAATGCGGAAGCAGAGAAAAGGTGTTCGAAGAAGACGCGGTGCGTGCCGCATATAATATCGCAGGCGGATCAATCCGGAAACTGAACAATCTGTTGTCGAAATGCCTGATCGAAGGAGCGAACGAAGAAAAGCGGATCATCGACGCAGAGATCGTGATGAAAGCACATAACGAAGTAGAACTGGGGTGAGAACATATGAAAGAAGATGAACGGATGTTGATCAACTGGCCGACGACGAGAAAAGTGATGATCGAACAGCTGAAAAGAGCGATGAAGATGTACGGAGCCTATAAACTGAGCAATGAAGAGCTGATGTATTTTGTAGAAAACTATATGAATAATTTTGGCCATTTATTCTTCAAGAATGATTTCGAGATCCATCCGTCGATCAGAAAAGCGCTGGGAAAGAGGAACAGCTGGATCCTGGCATGTATAGTGGAAAGAGTATACCAGAAAGAATTCGAGAACATAGGAAATTATTGATTAAAAGCCGTTTTTGACAAGACGGCTTTTTTTGAACAGAAAGAAATAAAATAAAATGCTTCTGAAGCCAAAATAAAGCGAGGCCGGACAAAATAAAGTGCGTTTCTCTTCCAGATGTGTATAAAAATATTTGACGTTTCCGACTAACAGAATTTGACGCGCTACAATATAGCTGACCATCGCTTTCTTTCCTCTTTTGACAGCGCGCATCGACAGGCGATCCTTTTCGCCGCTCTTCAGCTGTCCGATCACCCGCTCGACCATCGCCTGCGCCTGGGCCGGGTGGCAGTCGAATACCGAATGGCCCAAAGCCGACATCGGACGCGGCAGCAGTTCGGAATTTTCCGAAAAATACCGGTTGATGTTGTTGTCATCGATAAATGTCAGTTCCAGAGGAAGGACGCGCAGGATGCCCTCCAGCTGCTCTTTTGTCAGCGAACCGCCCGCCATCCGGATCGTTCCATCTTCCTGATCCGATCCCGGCGTATCAGGCATCGCATCCTCCCACACCGGGATCGTTTCCAGCCACGCAAAACCAAAACGCGGCATATCCGCATGGATCTTCTGCCATTCCTCCAGCGAGAATTCTCTCTGGACCATCGGAAACAGGATATGCTCCTCTTTGAAGATCATTTCCTTCATGCGCCTGAGCAGGTTAGCGATCTTCTCTTTGAGACCATCGCTCATTCCCTCTCTTGCCAGCCTGTTTTCCACGTCCCGCAGGCTTTTGCGCACTTCATCATCCACGCCCCACATCACGTTGGCCGGACCCGCGATCCCGTGCCGTTTAAGAGACGGCAGAAGAAGCTGATCCTTCTTATCGTAATGCACACCGATCTGTCCAAGCGCTTCAAGGCTCTGTTCCAAAGACTTTGCATTGTCCGCATCCAGCTGATCCTGTGCCTGCGCAAGCAAAGCGTCCAGCTTTTCATTTTCCAGATGCAGGATATGGAGCGGATGTCCCTTGACTCGCGTTTGACCCATGGAGCGTGCCACTTCCTCTTCAGCCGCGGCGATCCTCTCTTCTCTCGTCTTTCCGTGAAACAGTGCCGAATGCACATCGCACAGCCGCTGGATCTCGTGTTCCGGCGTTCCCTGTGCAATGAGCTCCTGTTCTGCCATGACAATTTCCTGTGCCGAGACATGTTCGAAATTCTTTCTGAAATCTGCCTGCACGGCCGCAAGATCTTCTCCTTTTCCTAAGCGTTCAATATAGGATCGGATCTGTTCGATACGTTCTTTCCTGTTCATGATCTTCCTCCTTGATGTGCTCTTACTATACTGCCAAAGACGCATCATTTCCGTTGTCTGTACAACATTTTAAAAGCTGAAGACCTTTCCTGGCTCCAGCTTTTTCCTGTAAATGACAAAAATATCGTTCTTATTGTGTATACGCCTCGAACAAGGACGGCTCGATCGATTCTTTGATCTGATCATACACCGGCTGCGCCTTCTGACGGATCTCGTTTCGCGTATTTTCGTCAAGCTCAATGATCTGCGTACCGCTCTTTCGGATCTGTTCTTTTTTCTCTTCGATCCGCTGATCCGACATTTCCCTTGCGTAGGCTGTTGCGTTTGCAGCCGCCTCGTCCATGATCTGCCTGTCTTCCTGGCTCAGGTCGTTGTAGAACGTATCGTTGACGATCAATGTGATCAGATGCGGCAGATGATTGGTCTCGACCACATAATCCTGCTGCTCGTACAGCCGGTTGGAAACAATGACCTCGTACGGATTTTCCTGCGCATCGATCGTATGCTGCTGCAGCCCGATATACACTTCTGAAAAGCTCATTGGCGTCGGGCTCGCTCCCAGAGCTTTCCAGAACGCAAGATGATTGCTGTTTTCCATCGTCCGGATCTTCTGCCCTTTGAAATCATCCAGTGTGTCCACTTTCCTGTTCGTGCTCATGACCCGCATGCCCTGATCCGCGATCCCGAGCAGATGATAGCCGCCATCCGTATAGACCGAACCGATCCGATCATAAAACGGCGGATCATCGATCTTCTCTCTCAGCTCGTCCACATGATCAAAAACGCACGGAATATCAAAGACCGCCAGATCCTTCATGAACGAGACCTGCGGCGCCGTATTCTGCACAACAAACGGAATATCCCCGTCCGCGCACGATTCCAGCAGATCCCGGTCCCCGCCCAGCGTCGAATTCGGATACACTTCGATCTTCATGTGCCCCGCGCTCAGCCGATCCACCTCTTCGGCAAATTTGAGCGCGAACAGCTGCGTGACCGTATCTTCCGGGCTCGCCGTCGCCAGCGGCCACGCATAACGCTGCCCGTCAGACGACGAACAGCCCGTGCACAGCACACAGACGAACAGCATGCATGCGCATAAAAGAGATGCAGTTTTATTTCTGTTCTTCCTGTTCATACACTCACCCCAGGATCCACAGCGAGAAGCCCGGCACAAACGTAAACAGCAGCAGCGCCGACAGAAACAGGACGATCATCGGCATCGCTTTTCTGGAAAGCTCCATGACCGGCACATCGGAAAGCGAGCTGGCCACGAACAAATTGACCCCGATCGGCGGCGTGACGAAACCGATCGCGAGATTGACGACCATGATCACACCAAACTGGATCGGATCCATCCCGATCGACTGAATGATCGGCAGCAGGATCGGCGTCAGGATCAGGATCGCCGGCGTCGTATCCATGACCATGCCCACAACGAGCAGGAACACATTGATCACCAGCAGGATCACGACCGGCGAATGGAAGCTCTCAATGATCCATGTGCTCACGATCTGCGGCACATGCATGAGCGTCAGCACCCTGGAAAAAGCGGTGGAAGCAGCCAGGATGAACAGGATCGGCGCAAACGTGCGGATCGACTCCACTAAGATGTCCGGAATTTCCCTCACCGTGATCGTCCGGTACAGGAACAGGCCGACAAGCAGCGAATAAAATACCGAAATGACTGCCGCCTCGGTCGGACTGGCCACACCCGTATAAATACAGCCCAGGATAATGACCGGGCTGAGCAGCGCAAAAAAGCTTTCCTTCAGCACCGTAAGAAGTCCTTTTTCATGCAGCGCCCTCACTTCCCTGCCGATCTTTTCCTTGTCCTCGCCATGGCGTCTGCAGTAGATCATAGCGTAGAAAATGAGCAGCAGTCCGATGATCAGACCAGGAACGATGCCGGCAAGGAACAGATCGCTGACCGAAGCGCCCGAAGCCATGCCAAACATGATGAACGGGATGCTTGGCGGAATGATCACGCCAAGACCGCCAGCCACTGCCGCGATCGAGGCAGCAAACGAGAGCTCATAGCCAAGGGAGGTCAGGATCGGGATCGTCATGCTTCCTACGGCCGCTACCGTTGTCGGGCCTGAGCCGGAAATCGCCCCATAGAACAGACAGGTCACGATCACGGCGCAGGGCAGCCCTGCCGTAAAATTTCCGAGAAAATACGCGAATACATCGAACAGCCGTTTGGAGATCCCGCCTTTGGCCATCAGGATACCGGAAAGCACGAACATCGGCACCGCAAGAAGCGGAAACGAATCCAGCCCCGAAAACATGGCCCGGATCAGATATTTGGCACCGACCGTAAAGGAAGGATCGAACATGGAAGGAAGCACCGAAGCCATGCCTAGCGAGATCGATACCGGCACTGTCAGCACGAGCAGAAGGATAAAGACGAGCATCACGACACCGACCGACATTATGAGTTCCTCCTTTCATCCTCTTCCGGCACATTGGCCTCGATCATGTATTCCGTGCTGCGTTCCGGATGGACCGGATCGTTTACGATCTTTCCGCGCGCGAACGCGAACTCGATGAACCAGCGCTGAAGGACACGGATGAAGACAAGCACGAACGATACGAGCGGCGCTGCCTGCACGAGCCACATCGGCAGATGACAGGCTGGCGACAGCTGTCCGCTATGAACCGCAGACATCATATACGAAAACGCGAACGGGATCATATACCCGAAAAAAAGCAGCTCGATCGTATGCGTAAACACTTTGACCCATGCGATCGTTCGCCTGGAAAGTTTCGAAACGAACTGTTCGATCTTGATGGAAATACACATTTTCGAGCAGTAGCTCACGCTCAGAAAACCGCTCCATATAAATAAATAGCGTGTGATTTCCTCCGACCAGGACAGCGACATGCCGAACACATACCGCGACACGACCTGTACGCCCATGATCAAGGTCATCGCGCCAAGAAAAGCGACAAGCAGGAACTCCTCCAGATACCGGTCAAGCCGCTGCAGCCCTCTTTTCATAATTCAACCCCCTCCCTATACAGGAAAACGTATTATCGACAGAGGGGATAATACGTTTTCTTTCTTTCTAAAACTATGAAGCTTTATGGATATCCTCCAGGACAACTGCCAGATCCTCGACACCCATCTGGCCTGGCGCGGATGCTTTTTTGGCCGCCCCGAACGTCATGGACGAGCCGAACGCTTCCCCGCAAAGACGGCTGATCACACCCATGCCGCCCATGGACATGGTCACGACCGGCTGATGCGCGAAACAGCTGACCATTTCCTCGGTCGCCTCAAGAAGCGTGAGCACATCGCTTTTGTTCTGCGGCATCACCGCGATCTTGAGAATGTCCGCTCCCATATCCTGCATCTTGCGCAGGCGGTAGATGATATCCGATTTGGCTGGTGTCTTGAAGAAGTCGTGATTCGAAGCGATGACCTTGACATTGTTGTCATGCGCGCAGCCGATCATATCCGCAACGACTTCGTCGCCGGTAAAGATCTCGACATCGATCACATCGACCAGACCGGAGGCAGCCATCGTATTATTGATCATTTTGTATGTTTCGTTGTCGATTTCCTTTTCCCCGCCCTCTTTTTTCGTGCGGAACGTCATTAATACCGGAAGATCGCCAAGCGCTTCCTTGAGCGCTCCGGCACACTCCTTGAGCTTTTCGATATCGAACACGTGTTCGAACCAGTCGATCCGCCATTCCACGACATCACAAGGCAGCTGCCGGATCGCCTGCGCTTCCTTGAGGATATCCTCTTTTGTGACACCTACGATCGGAACGATAATTTTCGGCTTTCCTGTCCCGATCTCCACATTTCTTACTTTTACAGTATTCATCGAATTCCCTCCTTATCATGCATTGGTATTCTGCATCCTATTTTTATAACGAAGATTGACATACAATCCTAACAGCACGCCGATCCCGGTCACGATGATATTCATGATCATAACGGCCGATGGTGTCATGCCCGATGCGGCACTGAGCAGCGTGTAGTTGCACAAAGACGAAGCGATCATGACCAGCGCCGTCACCGTTCCCTTGATGCGCGGAAACAGCAGATTGCAAACCGAAGTGACGATCTGCAGCAGGCCGCCCGCGCCAGCCCAGCCGATCACGAAGGCCCCGATGGCCATCAGAGTCGGATTCTGTCCGATCATAACGATGATCAGCATCGCAAGACAGATGGCCGGATAGACTAGGATAAAGCGGACATCCTTGATCTTCCTTGTCAGAATCGATGTCACGATGAGCGCGATGATCGTTCCGGCCGAGTAATACGTCTGCATGATGGACGGATCGGCCCATCCCGCATTGGTCACGGCAAAGTTCTGCGCGCAGTTGAGCCACAGCTGGAACGTTCCCGTACATGTAAAGCCGATGATGATCATCGCAGCCGACTCGAGCGTGAAGCGGGTGTGCTTCAGGCTGGCGATCAGGCCTTCCTTTTCGCCCGAACCCTTGGCATCCTGATCCGGCAGCGGGAACAGGAAGATCAGCACGAACAGGATCGCATAGCCGATCCCGCATCCGATAAAGAGCCGGTTGTAAGATGGAAGCCCGTTTGCTGTCAGGGCAACCGTTACCCCTAACAGGAACGGCAGCAGCATCTGGCTGATCGAAATAAAGAATTTGACGCCCATCGTCGCCACAGCCGGGTACTTGTAGAAAATTTCATTTACAGCCGGATAGATCCCGGTATCCAGGAACGAGTTGGCGATGCCGCCGATCACAGCGCAGACATATGCGATCATGTAGCCACCGTTCGTTCCGGCATTGAACGCCAGCGCCAGCCCGATCAGATAGACGGCGTACGAGGCGCTTCCGATGGCTGTGGAAATACGGCGTCCCAGCTTATCGGATAACGGTCCGGCAAATGGCAGCGCGACAAGGCGTCCTAATCCGAGCGCAGCCGAAATGGCAGTGATCTTCATCGCATCGACTCCCCACGATGCGGCCAGCGATTCCTTGATCACAGCTTGTCCGAGCACGGAGCAGCCTACCCCGTGAATGAAATAGTTCAGGTACATGATCAGGGCGCTGGGCAAATACTTTTTGTTCATAGTAAGTTTCCTCTCTCCATTTTGTCACAAATCGAAGAGCTTCTATTCACTTGTTAATTTTTTAACTTGTTGCATCCTTATTGTAGCAAGCCCGCTTTCAGGCGTCCAATATATAATTCGTTTTTGATTGATAGAAAAAACGTATCAATTTAGAATAAGAGAAAAGAAAGGAAACGCAAAGATGACTTTGAACCAGATTTTTTACTTTATCAAAGCAGCCGAACTGGAAAATTTCCGGACCGCTTCGCTGCAGCTGCACATTTCCCAGCCTTCCCTCAGCCGCTCCATGGCCATGCTCGAGGAAGAGCTTGGCGTGGCATTGTTCGAAAAGACCGGACGAGGGATCCGGCTGACCAAGGCCGGAAAAATATTTTACGACCACGCCGTAAAGATCAGTACCGATTACGATCAGGCGATCGACCGGATGGCAGAAGTAGCTGGCGGTCAGGGAAAGATCGATATCGGGTATGTTTTTCCGCTGGCAGGCCATTATATTCCGAGCAAAGTGCGCCTGTTCCTTGAAAAGAAGGAAAACGAAAATGTATCTTTCAGCTTTCTGCAGGATCATTCGCACGATATCATCCGCCGGCTGCGCGAAGGAGAGCTCGATATCGGTTTCGGCGGAAAAACGGATGATCCCGATCTCGAGTTCTATCCGCTGATCGATCAGGAAATCGTCGTGATCACCCCTTCGGACCATCCGCTTGCCGATCAGCGTTTCGTTGCCCTTGAACACGTCATGGAATATCCGCTGATCGGTTACGATCCGGCATCGTGGATGGGCGTGCATACACGTGCCTTTTACGAAACGTACGATCTGCATCCTTCCATTCCTTTCGAATGTCCGGATGAATACTCTATCGTGGCGCTGGTACGGGAAAATTTCGGCATCGCGCTCGTTCCGGTCACCGATGTGCTTGCCCAGACGGCCGGGATCACGATCCATCACATCCAGGGACTGGATCTGTATCATCAGATCTTCATGTTCTGGAAAAAGGATCAGTATCTTCTTCCTTCGGCAAGGCGCTTTATTGATTACATGATCGAGACATCGAAGGCGGAAAATGATAGAAAAAACGAATCAAAGCAGTACTTAAAAGATATTATTCAAAAGAAAAAAAATACGCTATGATGAGCTCGTCACAAATCGAATGCTTCTTTTCGCAAAAAGGAGAAGAAGATGAACAAAAAATATCCGAAGATTTTTGAACCGCTTACCATCAAACGGACAACGATCAAGAACCGCATCGCGATGACGCCGATGGGAACGAATTACGGCGAAACGAGCGGCGAAATGAGCAGCCGGCACATGAATTACTACACGCTGCGCGCCAAAGGCGGAACCGGACTTATCATTCTCGAAAACGCGAATGTGGAATATCCGGTCGGCTCGAACGGAACGAGCCAGATCCGGATCGATCACGACAGTTTCATGCCGCGCTTTTACCAGCTGGTAGAGACTCTGCATAAATCGGGAACGACCGTTGCGATCCAGATCAATCATGCGGGCGCATCCGCTTCCAGCGCAAGGACCGGCATGCAGACCGTATCCTCATCCAATATTCCGACAAAAGCGGGCGGCGAGATTCCGCGCCCGATGACCAGAGAGGAGATCCTGCATACGGTCAGAAAATACGGGGAGGCGGCAAGACGAGCACGGGATATCGGCTTCGACGCGATCGAGATCCACTGCGGCCATTCGTATCTGATGAGCCAGTTTATTTCGCCCTACTATAATAAACGGACCGATGAATTCGGCGGTTCGGTCGAAAACCGGCTGCGCTTTCCGCGGATGGTGCTCGAAGAAGTAAGAAAACAGGTTGGGCCGTGGTTTCCGATCATTGTCCGTATTTCGGCGGAAGAGCGTGTGGAAGGCGGCAATACGCTCGAAGATACGCTGGAATATCTGGAATACCTCGATGAATTTGTCGATCTGTATGATGTTTCCTGCGGTTTGAACCCTTCCCTGCAGTACCAGATCGATTCCAACTTTCTTGAAGACGGATGGCGTTCGTATATGGCACGGGCTGTCAAGGACAAGTTCGGCAAGCCGGTCATGAATGCCGGAAACTATCGCGATCCAGAAGTGGTGGAAAAAATTCTCGAAAGCGGCGATGTGGATATCGTAGGAATGGGCCGCGGTCTGATCGCGGAACCGGACTGGGTCAATAAAGTGGAAAACGGCCAGGAAGAGCTGCTGCGCAAATGTATTTCGTGCAACGTGGGCTGCGCCGGAAACCGGATCGGTGTCAACCGTCCGATCCGCTGCACGGTCAATCCGGCCGTTCCGGAAGGCGATGTATATAAAAAACTGAAAGTGAACAAGCTGTGCAATGTGGTCGTGATCGGGGCCGGCACGGCTGGTATGGAGGCGGCCTGCACGGCGGCCGAGGTCGGCTGCAACGTGTTCCTGTTCGAGAAAAGCGATCATATCGGCGGTCTGTCCTCTTTCATTTCGGATCTGCCAAGCAAGCAGAGAATGAAGGATTTCCCGAAATATCTGGAAGCAAGAGCAGCCCGTCTGGACAACTTGTATATTTTCCTGAATACGGAAGCGACGATCGACAAGATCAGAACATTCAAGCCGGACATCATTGTCCATGCGACCGGTTCCGTTCCGCTTGTTCCGCCAATCAAGGGATTAAAGGAAAATCTGGAGGCGAAAAACGTTTCGACCATTTTCGATATGATCAGCAGCTACAATGCCGGTATGTATCCGGATGATTTCTGCAAGGATAAGGAAGTTGTTGTCGTGGGCGGCGGATCGGTCGGACTCGATGTCGTGGAATACTTTGCTCCAAGAGGCGCGAAATGCACGATCATCGATATGCTGCCGGCTATCGGAATGCTGGCCGATCCGGTCACGAAGTGCTCGATGCGCGAAACCTTCGACAAATACAATGTGAAGGAATATGTCAATACCGCGCTTCAGGAAGTGAAGGAAAACGCTTTTACAGTGAAGCTGCCGGACGGCACGATCCGGGACATTCCGTTCGATCTTGGTTTCAACTGTCTTGGCATGCGTGCCAACGATCCGCTCCTCAAAGAGCTCGAGGAGGCGTTTGGTGACACGGATACAGCGATCTACAACATTGGCGATTCTGTGCGTGCGCGCCGCATCATGGAAGGGACGATGGACGGACGCGCCATCCTTAATGTGCTCGAGTCAAAAGGATTGATCGATCTCGATCTGATCCAGAAACAGTAAAAAGAAAGTTGGAGGAAAATAATTATGCCTAATATTACTGGTCATACTGAACTTGTCGGCCTGATGGCCTACCCGATTCGTCATTCGCAGTCTCCGAAAACCCATAATCTGGCGTATGACAAAAACGGGGACGACGTGATCCAGCTTGCGTTCGAGGTGGACAACGATTCGCTCGAAAACGCGGTGGAAAGCATCCGTGCGCTGAAGATGCTTGGTTCGAATATCTCGATGCCGAACAAAACGGTCGTACACAAATATCTCGATGAAGTGGATGAGGCAGCCCGTCTTTGCGGTGCGACCAATACGGTCGTCAATACCCGGGATGAAAACGGAAATGTTACCGGCTATCTGAAAGGCTATAATACCGATGGTATGGGATACTGGCAGGGGATCCGCGAAGAAGGGATCGATTTCAAAGGAATGAAGATGGTGCTGATCGGTACAGGCGGCGCGGCGACTGCGATCGCGGTGCGCGGTGCTCTGGACGGCATCGCCCAGATCGATCTCTTCAACATCAAGGATAAATTCTACGAACGTGGCGAAGAGATCGTAGATATCATCAATAAAAACACGGACTGCAGAGCAGAAATGCACGATCTGGCGGATCTCGATCTTCTCAAGGAAAAGATGCATGCAGCTGATATTTTCTGCGATGCGACCGGTGTGGGGATGCATCCGCTCGAAGATCGGAGCAATATTCCGGACGGATCGTTCTTCAAGGAGGATCTGATCGTTACCGATACGGTGTATGCGCCACGAGAAACACTCATGATGAAGCAGGCCAGGGATGCGGGTGTCAAACGTGTATACAACGGAATGAGTATGATGCTGTTCCAGGCCCTGATCGCAATCGAGCTGTATACAGGAAAATCCACGCCTGTCGATTATATGAAAGAACAGCTTGGCATTTAAGCATAAATATTCATACCCTTTCCTGCCCCGGCATTTACCGGGGCTTTTTTCTAAAAAGGAATGGTATGTCGTAAATACATACGCTGATGAAGGGATCCGTATCAATGTAAACGACTGAAACAAAATGAAACTTGTTCTTTTTATCTTACATCGGTTCATGTATAATGAATTCTGATTTAAGGAAAAAGAGGAAATTCATGGATAAACTGAAAAAGCTGAGAAATGATCTGGACATGTGCGATGAAGTGATCGTGGATATCCTGCGCATGCGTTATCAGATCATTCAGGAACTGACCAACTACAAGCAGGAACACAATATGCCGATCGTGCAGCCGGAAGAGGAGCAGCGCAAGCTGGAACTGGTCGCTGACAAACTGAACGACTACCAGTATAAAAAGTCGATCATCAAAGTGTTCGAAAATATTTTATACCGCAGCAAACGGATCCAGTCGCGCGAGCTGTTCAACTGCAACATTTTTCTGATTGGTTTCATGGGGGTCGGAAAGAGCACGATTTCCAAGGTGCTGCAGAACACCTTTGCGATGGACGTGATCGAAATGGATGAGATCATTGCGGAAAAGAACGGCATGAGCATTTCGGAAATTTTCGAGCTTCATGGTGAAGCCTATTTCCGCAACGAGGAAACGAATCTGCTCAAGGAATGCGCCGGCCGCAGGAACGTGATCGTTTCATGCGGAGGCGGTGTCGCGATGCGTCCGGAAAACATCGAGGAAATGAAAAAGAGCGGAAAGATCGTTCTGCTGACCGCGACGCCGGAAACGATCCTTGGCCGCGTGGAAAACAATCACGACCGTCCGCTGCTCGAAAACAACAAGACCGTGGAACACATTGCGAAATTGATGGAGCAAAGGCGTCCGGCTTATGAGGCGGCTGCCGACTACGTCATTTCCACCAACGATAAGAACGCGTTCGAGATCTGCGAAGAGATCATTCGCAAGGTGACGCAGTAGAAAGGATGTATTATGACAAAAGAAATCACAGGACACACCGGCCTTCTCTGTCTGCTCGGAAGCCCGGTCGCGCACAGCATCTCCCCGGCCATGCACAATGAGGCGTGCGGACAGCTCGGCCTCGATTATGCCTATCTGGCCTTCGATATCCCGGAAGAAAAGATGCCGGAAGCCGTCGATGCGCTCAAATTGATGAAGGCGCGCGGATGGAACATAACGATGCCTGGAAAAAACATCATGTGCAGGCTGGCTGACAAGCTTTCCCCGGCTTCGCGAATTTCGGGCGCGTGCAATACGATCGTCAACGACAACGGGATCCTGACCGCGTATACAACGGACGGGATCGGATTCATGGATGCGGTCGCCGAAAACGGTGTGGATCTGAAAGGCAGAACGATGACCCTGCTTGGTGCGGGCGGAGCGGCCACGGCCATTCTCGTTCAGGCAGCGCTGGACGGACTGAAGGAAATCAATGTCTTCAATATCAAAGACGGGTTTTATGAGCGGGCACAGGAAATTGTCGCCACATTGAACGAACAGACCGGATGCAAGGTGTCCCTTCACGATTTTTCGGATGAAGCTGTGCTGAGACAGGCTATCGGGCGAAGCGATATCCTGGTCAACGGAACGAATGTCGGCATGGCGCCCAATACGGATCGAAGCATCATTACCGATCCTTCCATGTTCCATCCGGATCTGTTCGTCTTTGATGTGATCTACAATCCGCAGGAAACAAAGCTGCTCAGGCTGGCCAGAGAAGCCGGCTGCAGGACAGCCAACGGAATGTATATGCTCCTGTATCAGGGGGCGGCTTCCTTCAGGCTCTGGACCGGACACGATATGCCGGTAGAGATCATCAAGGAAAAATATTTTTCGAATAAATAATACAGACGGGAGCAAGGTTGATATCTTGCTCCCGCTTTTGTATTGAATGCTTAACCGGCGATCCCGAAAATATCCAGGCCCAGCAGCATGGAAGCCAGCATGAAAAGCGGGTGCATTCCGATCTGACTGCCGACGATCTTCGGTTCTACGATATGGCGGATGATCGTGATCGCGATGTAAACGATCAGAAGGCCGAGCGAGCAGGCACGATATCTCGAACGCTGCGATAAACGGAAGAAGCACGGGAAGTACATATTTTCCGGCCAGGATCAGACCGATCGAAATGACCGTCCAGTACAATGCGCTGATCAGAAACTGTTTCCTCTTCTCTATTACTTGATCCATCGGCATTTCTTTCTCAATACTGATACGTTTCGCGATACTTTATGAACATCCTGAAACCAAGCAGGATCGCCATGAATTCCGCGACCGGCGTAGCCATCCAGACGCCCTGTACGCCAAAGAACAGAGGCAGGATGCCCATCGTGATGAGCATGAATACAAAGGAGCGGGAAAACGCCAGCACTGCCGAAACCTTGCCGTTGGATAAGGCTGTGAACATGCCGCTCATGAAAATGTTGAAGCCGATGAAGAACAGGGCCATCGTACATACGCGGTTTCCGGTGACTGCCAGTTCGTATACCGGATGTTCAGGTGACGCGAAAAAGCCGACGAGCGATCGGGTCGCCATCAGGGAAACGATCACGCTGACGATCGAGATCGAACCGATGATCTTCAAACTTGTACCAATGACCTTTTTCAGCTTGTTGCTGTTTTTCTCTCCATGATAATAGCTGAGCATCGGCGCCACTCCATAGGAATAGCCCGTATACAGAGAGCTGGCGAACAGGAGTACATACGTAATGATCGTGACGGCCGCGATCCCGTCTTCGCCTACATAGTGCAGGATCGTCGCGTTGAACATCACGGTGACGATGCATGTCGTCAGCGCCGTAGCCATTTCTGAAAAGCCGTTGGACGTGGCTTCGCGAAGCACACTTGGCTGCAGGACCGGTCTTGCAAAATGAAGAAGATTCTTCTTCTGCCCGAACACGAGCAGTCCGGCGACGGCGGTCACACAGTAGCCGGTCCCGGTCGCGATGGCCGCTCCTTCGATTCCCAGATCGAGCACAGTGATAAACACATAATCCAGTATGATATTAAGCACGCCTCCGATGACCGAACAAACGAGCGACAGTGTCGATTTTCCTGAAGCGATCATATACAGCGAAAAATTGTTCATGAGCAGGATCGGCACGATAAAGAATAAATAGTTTTTCATATAGGCCGTGCAGTACGTTTCCACATGGACAGACAATCCCATCGAACGGAAGATCGGTTCGATGAACGCATAACCAAGCACGGTCAGGACGAGCCCGATCATTATATTGACAAGGATCAGGAACGTAAAATCCTGCCTGGCTTCCTTTTGTTTCTGCTGACCCATCTTTTTCATGATCAGCGCGCTTCCTCCTGTGGCAAGCATCGTGGAAACAGCCGTGACGGCCTGAATGATCGGCGCGCTCAGATTGATGGCTGACAGGGCCTGCGTGCCGATCCGGTTCGCCACAAACAGGCCATCCACCATCGTATAAAAAGACATGAAAAGCGACATTGCGATCGTAGGGACCGCGAACTTCATGATATTTTTGAACGTAACAGGTTTTTCATAAGCATTTTGATTTTCCATCGTATTCTCCTTCTTGTTGTGTTTGTGCAGCACATGCGCTATGATAAACCGTACAGTCACAGTACGGTCAAGAGGTGAAACGATGAAAAATCAGGAAAAACTGCTGACGATCGGTCAGTTCGCGAAACTGCACAAGATCAACAAAAAAACTTTGATGTGGTATGACGAGATCGACCTCTTTCATCCGGCGCATATCGATCCGGACAACGGCTACCGTTACTACAGCTATTATCAGAGCGCCATTCTGGAAACGATCCTGCTGCTGCGCGAACTCGATATCCCTCTTGGCGAGATCAGACAGTTCATGAAAAACCGTTCTGCTTCTACCATGCATCAGGTCGTGCAGGAGCAAATGAAAGAAATCGACCGCAGGATCGACGACCTGAACGCGATCCGAAACGCTCTGCAAATGCATGAGCAGGCCCTGCAGACGATCGCTGCTCTCGATCTTTCCGCCCTCTCTGTTATAAAAAAAGAAAAGCAGCCGCTCATCACGGTCGCGATCGATCAGGATACGCCTTTCCATACGCAGGTCGAAATGATTACTGCGCAGACCGCAAACAGTCCGATCCATCACCTCCATGAAGCACGCTACGGAACGATGATCGCGATCGAACACCTTAAAAACAAGGACTTTTCCAAATATACGCAGCTGTTCATCGAGATCCCTGCTTCCGATCACGAAAAGGAAATGCACATCCAGCCAGCCGGCACCTACATCCGCGCCTATTATAAAGACGCTTCCAGGCCTGCCGAACGATGCTATGAGCGCATCTTTGATTTTGCCAGCCAAAACGGTCTTGAACTGTCCGGCTATGCGTATGAGATCATCCTGAATGACAATGTGATCGACCGGCTCGAGGACGCGATCGTTCAGGTCGAGATCCGGGCAGAAAAAACAGAGGAACGCTTTTAAGAAGCAGGAAGAAAAAACAGGAATCATGAATTTCTTTTACAGAAAAACTGATTTCTGTTTTTGATGTTCAAGCCAGATGAACCGGGCGATTCAAAACCGTAACGATTTCATAAGTGTATGAATTTCCTATTTTTTGTACGCGTTCAATATAAGATTACAAAATCTGAACAGCGAACAAGTTAAATTATATTTTTCTTCTACAGTTAAAGCGCTATTGCCATTCAGCACGATAAGAATGTTTTTTTCTTCTATGCCAGCTAATTTCGATATCATTTCAACACTCAAACCATAATCATATAGTAAATTTTCTATACATGCCTTAACGAAAAAATCATTATCCGGTTTATACTCCATTAAAGATTTTAGATCCATGAGAAAGTTGATTTGTTTTGCTTCGGTATCCGCATCGCACTTTTCAAACAAACGATTTAATTTATTTTCGTTAACCCCTAATTCAGAAATGATTTTTCTTTTATATGAAGCAGTATCCATTTGTTCACCTTCCCCGAACTTATATTTATCGATTACGTTATCTTAATTATAATTAACATCAAAATAAATATCTATGTTTTATTTTATTAAACTATAGTTTCCGGGTTTTTTCCACCTAGACCTTAGACAAAATGCTCGCGTGTATGATTATCTTGTCTTCATAAACGCTGCAATGCAGATACCCAAGATTCTGGCACCCATAATCTTAGCGTCTTCGGCTTTCTGGAAGATAGGTTCACGTCTTCTAAAGCCGAAGAAAAAAGCCAGTATCATGAGATTGACACTGACATAGTTAAACGATCTGTCGATCACTCAAACTTAATAAGCGCTTCTAACGTCCTTCTTTTTCATGTCGGTCTTCGTGCTGGCAAATGGCGAGCTGCCCGGTTTGTTCTGCGCCATCACACCAACCAGTGCATGCGGAACATACAACTCATCCAGACGCTCTATCTGACTTCTGCTCAATGTCAGTCCTGCTGCCGTTTCCATCGCATCGATCTGTTGTGCTCTGGTCGCTCCCGCGATCGGGATCGCTCCTTTGTGCATGAGCCATGCCAGAGCGATGGCAGTCATCGAAACGTTGAGCTCTTCGGCAATTTCCTGTTCCCGATCAATGATCTTCTGATCCGCTTTGGCCGATTTTTCGTATTTGAAACGGGCATACTTATCGAGTTCCTTACGCTTCGTATCGACAGAGAATGATCTTGCAAGCTTTCCTCCAGCCAGCGAGGAATACGGTGTCACCGCCATGCCGAAATGCTGCGCGCACGGGATCATTTCCCGCTCCTCTTCCCGGAAGATAAGGTTGTAGTGCCCCTGGATGGAAACGAATGGCGACCAGCCATGATCGGCCGCGATCGTATTGGCCATGGCCACCTGCCATGCGTAGCTGTTCGAGATCCCGATATGATGGATCCGGCCTTTTTTTACAAGATCGTGAAGCGCTTCAAGCGTCTGTTCGATCGGCGTATTGTAATCCCACATATGCAGGATATACAGATCGATATAATCCGTATCGAGCCTTTGCAGCGAAGCATTCAGGTTCTTTTCGATATGTTCGGCCATGGACACGCTTTGTTCGATTTCTTCGATCGTGCGCGGGAAAAATTTTGTCGCGATCACGATCTCCTTTCTGTCGATCTTCTCCTCTTTTATGAACCGGCCTATAAAGGTTTCTGAATCCCCGTTCGAATACGCGGGCGCCGTATCGAAGAAATTGATCCCGGCCTCCCACGCCTTTTTCAGGATCGGATAGGTCTGTTCATAATCCAGCGTCCACTGATGCTGTCCGTGTTCCGGTTCTCCAAATCCCATGCATCCCAGGCAGATCGGCGAAACCATCGTATCGGTCGTTCCCAGTTTTCTTTTACGCATGTTTTTTCACCTCCAGCGCTTCTCCGGGCGCCAGGATATGAATGCGTTCCGGATCGACGACACGCCCGGACAAATCGTTCGGATTGCCGTTGAACGGTGTCATGTGCGGCGCGTTGACCGTTCCCCAGTGAATGCACACGAGCTGAGCATGCGGATAGGTGTTGGCCAGTGTGATGGCTCCTTCGAGCGTGATATGCCATTCATTGTCGGCAAAGTCGAACAGGATGACATCCGGATCGGGCATATGGAGCTGTTCATCCAGAAGCTGGGAATCGCCCGGCATCCAGATCGAGCCGTCCGGCGTATCGAACCAGTATCCGCAGAAATCCGACTCCTTCCAGAAACGGTAACTGTATTTGGAAGAGCCATTCTGCCAGTTATGGCGTGCCGGCGTCAGCTTCGCGCTCACGGTACCGGCAGAAAACGTGTCGCCGATCTTCTTTTTCTGTACCGGAAAGTTTTCCTCTTCTTTCATGACATCGGCCACATAGCCTGG
Source organism: Erysipelotrichaceae bacterium OPF54 (assembly GCA_022834735.1). Lineage (GTDB taxonomy): Bacteria > Bacillota_I > Bacilli_A > Erysipelotrichales > Erysipelotrichaceae > Dubosiella. The sequence continues at coordinate 1,134,588 of BQKD01000001.1, read as the reverse complement.
CGCGATCATCGTTTTTACACGGTCTTCGATATCGTGCAGTGTCATCCGCGAAAAGTGATCGTTGTCGATATGGGTAATGCATACGGCATCGACAGTCCCTACCTGATCGACGGGCAGAGGATTGTCGATCAGCAGTTCCATATCGAAGCCTTCAAGCACCGGATCGATCAGGATATTGGTTCCGTGCGAGCTGATCATGGCCGCACCGCCCCCAAGCCAGAAGATCCGGGTGTTGTTCCGGGGTTCAAAATCCTCTTTTGTCATCAGGACAGGATCCGGAGCGACAGCCTGCCCCGCTTCATTAATGTGAATGGTTCTCATTTTCTTTTCTCCTTCTATGGGCGGATGACTTCGTTGAGCGAAAAAACGCCGTCCTCGAAGTCATACACAAAAATCGTACAATTGGAAAATCCTTTTTTCAGTTCTTCTGCCGGATCCTGCCAGTGCCTGAGAAAGTTGTAGCACGCTCCGGAATGCGAAACAGCAAGCACGCTTTCGTGATCGGGCCGCTCCATGATGCGCGTGAGCGTTTTTACCATCCGCTCCTTTGTCGTATTGCTCGACTCTCCGCCATATTGAAGATAAAAGGTTTCGCAGTCTTTTGGCGTCAGATGGCGGTTCAGACGTTCGCTTTCTCCTTCCAGTTCGCCATAAAACTGTTCCTTCAGCCCTTTGCAGCGCGTATAGGGCCGGTCTGTGACGATCTCGAGCGTATCGCAGCACCGCTCTGCCGTCGAACTGTAGGCATGATCGAACGCGACGCCCCGCTCTTTCAGGATGCGGGCAGCTTTCTGTGCCTGCCGGATCCCTTCTTCGGTCAGCGGCGAATCGCACCAGCCCTGAATTTTATGCTGGCAGTTGAACAACGTTTGTCCATGACGCATCAAATACAGTTTTTTCTTCATTTCTGTCCCCTCTCCTTTGCGCTTTCATTATAAAAAAAAGGAAAAACGGTCACAATTGACAGTTTTCCCTAATCGTCCAGTTTATAGGCTTTCGCGATCTTTTCATCCATTCCTAAAGCACGCATGGCACAGACGAGCTTCACCATGTCCTGCGGGCTGCTGGCAAAACCGCCCAGGATCCATGAAAAGGTCATGGCACTGGACGCATTGGCATGATAGATGGTGGCAAGACGCAGATCGGGCGGCAGCTCGTCTTCGTACAAATGCGTATGATACGCCAGATCGAACTGTTCGCAGTGCGAAGTAATATACGATTTCAGATCATTCTGCCCTTCCAGGAGCAAAGCCTGCCTCATGAAGCGGCCATATTCCTTCATCGCGTTCAGGGTGCGCAGATAGCTTTGTCCAAAGCTTTCAGGAAAAGCGTCCAGATCAAAATCGGGTATGATGATGTGCTCATAAACGGCACAGATCAGCTCCTCCTTGTCCCTGAAATGGTTGTAGAAGGTCTGTTTCGAGATCCCCGCCTTTGCCGCGATCTGCTGGATCGTTATTTTTTTCAGCGGCGTCTTCTCCAGTTCCTGCAGCAGAGCGGTCATGATCTCTGATTTTGTCGATTCTTTTCCTTGATTCATGATTCTTTTCACTTTTGCATCCGCACGAGCGAAACGGCATTGACCGCAAGCAGACCGTACAGGCAGACTGTCAGGATCACATATCGGGTCGACGTTCCGCAGGAAATTCCTGCCAGCAGTACGGAAGGCAGGGATACCAGATCAGCGGCTGTCCAGATCAGGGCCAGCCCTTTCTTTTTGCACACATACCACGGAACGATCATTCCGCCGATCCACAAGCAGAACACGCAATAGGCGAACGGAACATAGCGTATGAAATGATCCCGATAGGCGATGCCGGTCGGGATGACGCACAGCACAAAGAGGATCCACAGCCAGGCGCCACGCGCCTTTTTTCGTTTCCAGTACATCAAGGCAAAAAATACGGCCAGTATGATCGTCAATACCATTTCCATTTTTATTCCCTCTCTTTTTCTTAATGGTACCAAAAAACCGCTTTGCCTACAACAAAACGGTCTGATATCCTATTTGATTTTCTTATTCCTTCCATGCCAGAAGTCTTGCGATCTCCTCCTTATAAGGAGGTCTGGAATCGATATACGGCGTTTCCAGTATTTTCGTGATATCGTCCAGTTTCGGATGATGGACGATCCGGACAAGCGTTTCGAAACCGATATGGCCGCTGCCGATATTTTCATGACGATCCTTGCGCGCTCCCCGCTCGTTTTTCGAATCGTTGATATGAAGAACGGCGAGATTTTCCAGTCCGAGTATCTGATCGAACTGCTCAAGCACCTGATCGAACTGAGTCAGATCGTATCCGGCATCGTGAATGTGACACGTATCCAGACAAACTTTCACACGCTCTTTTTTATGGATCTGATCGATGATCGCTGCCAGTTCCTCGAAGCGCGAACCGATCTCGCTGCCCTTGCCTGCCATTGTTTCCAGAGCGATCACGATATCGCTCTCATCCTGGTCGAGCACTTCGTTCAGGCCGTTGACGATCCACTGGCTGCCGGTCTCCACGCCCGCTTTCATATGGGCGCCTGGATGCAGCACAAGCGTTTTTGCCCCGATCTGCGACACCCTTTTCAGTTCTTCGCTCAAAAATTCGACCCCGAACTGCGCAGTTTCCGGTTTGACCGAGTTGGCCAGATTGATGATATAGGGTGCATGCACGATGACCCGTTCCATCTGGAAATGGTTCGCTTCCATCAGTTTTTTCGCTTCGTCGAGCTTGAACTTTCCGATCGGTACCCGCCTGGAATTCTGCGGAGCGCCTGTATAGATCATGCACGCATTGGCGTCATAGGAAAGCGCTTCGCGGATCGATCCGAGCATATAGTCCGGCGCTTTCATCGAAACATGGCTTCCGATATAGATCATTTATTCACCGTTCCTTTTGGCCCGCTGTCTTTCTTTGGCCCGTTCTTTTTTCTGGCGCTGGATATCCTTCTGGATAATTTCTCTTTTCTTTCTGCGGCGCAGCTTGTCGATTTCCTGCTTCTGTTTCTTGCGGTAGTTCGGCTTGACTTTTTTTGATTTGGACCGGACGATCTTCGAGATCTCCTTCTGCAGAGGGTCGGCTTTTCGCGGCCGTTTCGCATCGATCGGTTTCAGGCTGATCCATTGTCCGTTGCGCACATCTTTATGTTCGAAAACGATCCCTTTTTTCATGAGCAGATCGATCGAACGCTTGTCATCCGGCTTATACAGGGCGATACACGTTCCTTCCCGGTTGGCACGTCCGGTCCGGCCGGCCCGGTGCACGAAGAATTTCAGATCTTTCGGGAATCCGCAGCTGATGACATGCGTGATTCCTTCCAGATCGATCCCGCGCGACGCAATGTCGCTGGCCACGATATACGATTTTTTCTGCGACTGGATCTGGCGGATCGCCTGCGCTCTTTGTCTGGACTCGAGCCCTGAATGCAGCTCGACCAGATCATAGCCTTCCTCGCGCATCCGTTTCGCAGTTTCTGCCGCCTCCTGGGTCGTGTTGCAGAAAATAAGGCAGACGTACGGATTGATGGCCGGGAGCACATCGAGCAGCTTTTCCGCATAGGATTTATGCTTGCACGGCACGAGGATATTCTCGATATTGGCCTGATAATCTTCGTTCTGATCGATCCGGACAATTTCCGGATTGTGCAGATATTTCTTTAAAAACGGTTCCAGATTCTGCGGAATGGTTGCCGAAAAGACCATGATCTGCACATTTTCATCGAGCTTCGACAAGATCTGATCGATATCTTCGAGAAATCCGAATTCCATCGTCATATCCGCTTCGTCGATCACGATCGTTTTTGCGGTATCGAGACGAAGGTTCTTCTCGTCCAGGAACAGATCCTTCATTCGTCCGGGCGTACCGATAACGATGTGCGGCGTCTGTGTCCCGATGTTTTTATCCATACCGCCTGTCACAAGCTTCATGCGGATGCCGAAGTGCTCGCATAACGGCTTGAAGCGGTCGTACAGCTGGTAGGCCAGCTCCCTGGTCGGTGTCGAAATGACAGCCTGTACCTTTTCCTGTTCCGGATCGATCTTTTCGATGATCGGTATGAAGAAGGCATGCGATTTTCCGGAACCTGTCGATGAGATCCCGATAAAGTCGCGGTCTTTATTTTTTCTTGAAAGCATTGCTTCCTGAATGGGCGTGAGCTTTTTAAAATGCTCAAAATCCATGATTTCCTGTAATTTATCCATGTTTACCTCCTGAAATAGGTTTCTATTCATATTATCACAAAATAGGTAAAATTGTTCAATCGGGATGAAATCGTAGGATGCGCATTTACAAACCGGCACCTGTTTGTGATAATTGCATTACATGATCGAATAGGTTAAGGAGATTTTATGAAAAATAATACAATTATCGAAGTCATGCCGCAGGGATTTTGCGGCGGCGTCATGAAAGCGATCCAGATTGCCCGCCAGGTCAGAGCAGATCATCCAAACGAAAAGATCACGATCCTTGGCAATCTGGTCCATAACCGCTATGTCAAACTGGCGCTTGAGCATCTGCGTATCGAAACGATCGAACGGCCGGGCCTTACCCGGCTCGAGCTGCTCGACCAGATCGATTCGGGGATCGTCATCTTTACGGCACACGGGGTCCACCCGGATGTCTATGCCAAAGCCGAAGCGAAGGGACTGACTGTTTTTGACGCGAGCTGCCGTTTTGTCGTGCAGACGCAGAAGATCGTGCAGAAAAAGCTCGATGAAGGGGCTGCGGTCTTTTATATCGGGAAAAACCATCATCCGGAAGCGGAATCGATCTATACGTTGTCAGAGCGTGTGTTCCTGATCGAAAAAGAAGAAGACATTCCTGTCCTGAATAAAGAAACTTCGGTATTCGTGACCAATCAGACGACCATGTCGACACTGGATATCGACCATCTGTTCAAGGCGATCGAAAAAAAGTATCCGGATGCCGAGTTCAACAACGAAGTGTGCGGCGCGACCCGGGTGCGCCAGGAAGCGGTCCTTGCCTTGAAGGACAAACAGATCGACGTGCTCCTTGTCGTGGGCGATCCGACAAGCAACAATACCGAACAGCTGGCTGCGATCGGCAGGATGGCGGGAATACCGGCTGTCGTGAAAGCCGAAACAGTAAACGATCTGAAAGACTGCGACTGGAACGAAAAACGGATCGCGATCACTTCGGGCGCGTCGACCCCGAAATACCTGACCAGTCAGATCATCGACTTTGTAAAAACGGGCAGAACGGCCCCGTTTTCGATCGAAGACGTGATTTCCTGAGCACAATGCTTTGAAAGCCCTTTCATTCGTTATATCATATCTATAACAACAGGAACTACTCATCCAATAGAAAGGACAAAGCATGTTAGCATTTATCGTATGGATCAGCCAGATGCTCGGAAACAGCGAGTAAGGCCCCGATCGATCCTCCTTAAAATTCTTTATTTTATTCCTACTGAAAAGGTCTGCGTGAAAGCAGACCTTTTTGGATTATTTTGGATTACTTTGTTTATTTGCGTTGCCCGGATTATTCTTTTCCAAGCAGTTTGAACATGTTTTTCTTGTATACTTCAACGCCTGGCTGATTGAATGGATTGCTTCCGTTCATCAGCGTTGTCATGGCGATCGCTTTGAAGAAGAACATGCACATGTTACCGAAATCGTAGGCTGTCATTCCCGGCATCCTGAAGATGATGTTCGGAACGCCTCCGGTTTCCTCGTGTGCCATCAGGGTTCCCTGGGCCGCCATCTTGTTGACCCAGTCCAGAGATTTTCCAGCCAGATAGTTCATATTGTCTTCGTTCTTGTCATCGCTTGGGAACAGAACGTCGATCGCCGGCTCGTCCACATAAAGGTTCGATTCGAAAAGCACTTTCTTTCCGTCCTGCACGAACTGTCCTAAAGAGTGCAGATCGGTCGAGAAGCATGCCGAATCCGGAAGGATACCGAGTTCGTCTTTTCCTTCGCTTTCGCCGAACAGCTGTTTCCACCATTCGGCAACCATCTGCATCTGCGGTTCGTACTGAACGAACAGTTCCACATCGTATCCCTGGTGCTGAAGGATGCGGCGTGCGACCGCATAGCGGTATGCCGGGTTCTTGTCGAGGTCCGGATCGCCATATTCGCCCGTACCGTCCGCAAGACCTTTCATGAATGCGTCCAGATCAAGTCCGGCAGCTGCCATAGGAAGCAGTCCGACCGGTGTGATCACAGAGAAGCGTCCGCCGATATTGTCCGGGATCACGAAAGTTTCATAGCCTTCCCGGTCAGCCAGCGCTTTCAACGTTCCGCGCGCCTTGTCGGTCGTTGCGATGATGCGGTCCTTGGCTTCGGCGCCGTATTTCTTTTCCATGAACTGTTTCAGGATACGGAATGCGATCGCTGTTTCTGTCGTTGTTCCGGATTTCGAAATGACATTGACGACAACTCTCTTGTCCTTGATATAGTTCATGACCTGGGCAAGATAAGTGCTCGAGAATGTGTTTCCAAGATAAATCACTTCGATCTGGTTTTCCGGATACAGTCCGTTGACCATTTCGATCCCGGCACGAGGTCCCAGATAGGAGCCGCCGATCCCGCACACGATCAGTACGTCCGCGTTCTCGCGGATGCGTGCCGCGCATTTTTTGATGCGGTCGAATTCATCACGGTCATAGTCCTGAGGCCATGTCAGCCAGCCGATAAAATCGTTTCCTTTGCAGGTTCCGTTTACTAATGATTCATTGAGTTCATTCACTTCGCCCTGATAATCTTTTACATTTTCTTTCAAAAATGCATGATTCAGATCCAATTTGATCATAGTATAATTCCTCCATTTATTAATCGCTTTCATTATACCTTGATTGCACTGTTTTTTCTATTTTTTCGAAAAGACCTTTTTGTTCCCTTTTTTAAAAAATCAAGATGGGGTCAATCAGCACGCATTTGTGTTATAATGCCAATGTCTTAGGAGGATCGAATATGTTACCTTCATCCTTTTTTCCTTTGATCAGCGCACTTCTTTCAAATGTGGTTGCACAAATTGCCAAAACCTTTATATACTATTACCGCACAGGCAAATGGGATCTTCACTGGGTCATGGCCAGCGGCGGATTTCCGAGCTCGCATACGTCGACAGTGACGGCGCTGTCCTTTGCGATCGGGATCCAGGAAGGGTTTGATTCGGCGATCTTTGCGGTCACCGCGATCTTTTCGCTCATCGTCATGTACGATGCGGCCAACGTCCGCTATTACAGCGGAAAAAACATCGCTCTGACACAGCAGCTGATCAAAGACCTGAAAACTATGGCCGGGCTCCATCTGGATGATCCGATCTACCAGGAAAAACTGAAAACGATATTAGGACATAAAAGCGTGGAAGTTGTCGGAGGATTCGGCGTCGGCCTGATCGTTCCGATGATCCTTCTTCCGCTGTTTATTGCTTAGGAGGTTAGTATGTCAGAAGAAACGAGAAACACAGAAACATCAGCACAGGCTCAGAACGATATCGAAAATATTCTTGTGGAGGAACGTGTTGTCGAGGAATGTCTTGACAAGATCCGTCCGTACATCCAGCATGATGGCGGCGATGTCGAGCTGCTCGGGATCGACGAACAAAATGTAGCCTACGTTTCGTTCCGGGGCGCATGTGCCGGATGCATGATGGCAGCCGAGGATTTCAGCGGCGGCATCAAGCTTCTTCTTATGGATGAAGTTCCGGGATTGCGCGATGTCGTGCTTGTCTAAGGTCCATGAAACAAACGAGGAGCCGGTCATTCAGACCAGCTCCTTTTTTACGTTATTTTTATTATTTTATTTATATTTGTTTTCTGATCATCCGTCCGCTTTTTTCGTATGCTCGTTCACAACGGTTCCTGTCGTGACGCCCTGCCCTTCATTGGGATAGAAGTGCGAATAGATCACATCAGCCACAAATACAACGAGCAGGACGATGGCGAGCTTGCTGAGCTTTTCGAGCCCGATCTTTCTGAACCAGTTATCCAGAAGGGGCGCGATGATGTAGACGAATGCCATGCCGCCAAGACCGAATACGAGCAGTCCTTCGGCACAGATCCTTCCATTCAGATTGAGGAAATACCCTTTGTAGCTCCACCATTCCGTATGGTAAACGGCCTGCAGATACACGCTTGTAAAGTATTCGACAAATCCGCACAAGATGACGGCATAGAGAAATTCCTTGATCGGCTCCTGACGCCACCGGCGCAGCAGAAGCAGGATAAATACGCAGCCGAAGCCATAGATGGGCAGCCACGGCAGATGCAGGACGCCCCGATCGACAAACTGTCCGTTATTGATCAGATGGAGCGATACTTCCCAGCACCAGCCGACAAACGACATGAAGAAAAACAGCAGCAGGACGCTTGTGACCGAATAATTTCGAGCCGGATACAAATAGCGCAGCCGGTGTCTTTTCTGAATTTCCGGGATCGGCGAAAGCCTGACCGGGTATTCCCGGCGTTCAATCTGTTCTTTGGCCGATTCGAGATCCCAGCGTAAGAAATTGTACTGTTCATAGGCTTTTTCTTTTTTTGACAGGCGGAAAACGAGCCCGAAATTGCGTTCCAGGAATCCTTTGAATCCCGTATATACATTTTCGATCGGGTCCATCTGTTTCAGGTCTTTGATTTCACTGGCATAGGCTTTGTCCAGCAGGGGCTGCGGCGCATATTCATATAAATAGCGGTTGTTGAATATCGCCGTTTCGGAAGGATGCTGTGTAAGATAGCCGGCGCGAACGCTGATATAAAATTCGCTGAATATCGCGATACGGTACGAATTGGTCCAGAAAATATTCGAAATGCCCAGCGTGAGCACATCGAGCACGTACCATCCGAGCAGCGAAAGCGAGATCATGAAGGCTTCTTTTTTACGTCCGTCCATCATTTTTCTGGATAAAGTAATGGCCTGCGTGCCTGAAACGGTCGGATTTTCTGCCAGGATATACGGCACGAGCAGATACGAATAATGCTTGATGAATCCGCCCACGATGGTCAGGGCCCATAAAAACCACATGACATTTTTCAGGAACAATGTCTTGACGACATTCCACCATTTCCGTTCGCGGATAAAGAACAGATACCGTTCGAAAGGAACTTTTTCATACTGTTTTCCTTCTACAAAGAAGCGGCGGTTGACGACCGCAAGGCACTGGACGACAAAAAGCCAGATCACGATGTGGAGGCTGGCGGCCAATACCATGAGGACCACAGGGCCTGCCTGCGTGGAATGCGTCAGCGAATTGATCATATGGATGAGGTAGTTCGAAATGGTCCCGCCCGCGATCGTCCGATAGATCAGCGCAAAAACGCCGTTGGTCGTTCCGAGTTCAGGGATCTTTCCGACCTTGCTCAGGAAAGAGCGGTTGATCGTATCGGTCAGATCGGTGAGGGCCGGATCGATGCCGCGCACAAGCAGGGCGGCATTCGTGTTCTGTCCGATCGAGAATACGTCCAGAAAGCGGAACGTGCGCACCTGTTCGGTGCCTAGATACGCGGCCACGACGCAGATAAATACATAAAGCCAGTAATGGCGCGAGATATTCCCTCTCGCATTTTTCTTGAATTCTTTTCGATTGTTCTTCATGGTTTCAGTGTAGCATCAAATGCCGGTTTTCGCTTTTCAGGCGCTTTCAGAAAAAGATGTAACTCTTTGATTTCTGCCAAAAAAAAGAGCTTTCGCTCTTAGAAAGATCAGCACATCTGCGGTACGTAAACCTGGATCTGCTGTTCCCAGCTTGGCCAGTCGTGCGGAATGTCATAACCCCAGAACTGCGGCTCGATATGGATGCCTTTTCGCCAGCACACGTCGGCCAGCTTGCCCAGATCAGCCGAGCACTCATGCTCCCACGCGCCCTGGCCGACCACGAAAATAGCTTGTGCCGCATTGTATTTCTGAATATAGTCATGGCCTGGATCCATATTTTCCAGATAGCCGCATGGATTGTTCTGATAGGCGTTGAAATCCACGTTTCCGTCATAAAAGTAAATGGACATATCATATAGTCCGGACAATGCGAGCACCTGGGTAAAGGTGTCCGGAAAGCGGAAGAAGAGATTGGCGGCATGGAAAGCGCCCATGCTTGCCCCCATGACCATGACCGGCTCGTTTTCCGGTTTGCCGGCTTTATAGCGTGCGCTGGGCAGCAGCTCGTTCATGACATACTGTACCCAGTTTTCCTGCATCTGCATGCGTGGGGCTGTGGCTTCGTAGCTTGACCACGACTCCAGATCGACCGAATCGACGGTCACGAACTGGATGCGTCCGGCGTCGATAAGGGGCGAAAGAATTTCGAACATGTGACGGTCCTCCCATTCGAAGAAGCGGCCGTCCTGGCACGGGATGACCAGGCAGAGACGTCCGGCATGTCCGTACATCTTGAATTCCATGTCGCGGTCCAAATATTGAGAATACTCTTTAAAATAACGAATTTGCATAATTTCGGTTCCTTCCTTTTCACTTTCTTTTATTTCGTGCCTCATTATATCACGAAAAATGTCAATTATGTGAATTTAGTCAGATGTTGTCCTGAGATTCTTCCCTGGGGACCAGCAGAAAAGTTCTTCCGGCTGAAAAGCAGAGCACAATATTTTGAAAATACAGCTTTCCAATTGGTTCGTTTGTTTTTTTCAGACAGGAAGAGTATAATGGCAATGCTAAAATGAATGAAAGCGAGTGAAACGATGCCAGAAAAAGAAAAAATCTTGAATATAGCTGTAATTGCTCACGTTGATGCCGGAAAAAGCACGCTTGTCGATGCATTCCTTCGCCAGAGCGATGTCTTCCGCGACAATGAGGAAGTTGTCGACTGTGTCATGGATTCCAATGATCTTGAGCGCGAACGTGGTATTACGATCTACTCCAAAAACTGTTCTGTAATTCACAATGGTGTAAAAATAAATATTGTCGACACGCCGGGCCATGCCGATTTCTCGAGCGAAGTGGAACGGATCATCAAAACAGTCGATACGGTCATCCTGCTTGTGGATGCGAGCGAAGGGCCGATGCCGCAGACCCGTTTTGTTCTTTCGAAAGCTCTCGAGATCGGGCTCAAGCCGATTCTGCTGATCAACAAGATCGACAAGAAGGATCAGCGGGCCGAGGAAGTTGTCGATGAAGTGTACGACCTGTTCCTCGATCTGAATGCGTCGGACGAACAGCTCGACTTCCCGATCCTTTACGGTGTTGCCCGCGAAGGGATCGTGCAGTACGATCTCAATACCCCAAGCGAAAATATCGATCCGCTGTTCGATACGATCCTGAAGCACTGCGACGTATATCCGGATCTGGATGAGGAACCGGCGCAGATGCAGGTTTCTGCTCTGGCATACGATGAATATATCGGCCGTCTCGGTATCGGACGTGTATACCAGGGAACGCTGAAGCAGGGCCAGACGTATGTACGCTGCAACAACGACGGAACACAGAAAAAGGAAACGATCTCCAATTTGTTCGTTTATAAAGGATTGTCGAGAACGCCGGTCAAGGAAGCGCATTCGGGCGATATTGTCGTGATCGCGGGCATGCCGGACATTTCGATCGGAGATACGATCTGCGATCCGGAACATATCGAGCCGATGGAACATATCGCGATCGAGGAACCGACCTTGTCCATGAACTTTCATGTCAACTCTTCCCCGTTTGCAGGACGTTCCGGAAAATATGTCACATCCCGAAATATCAAGGAACGCCTTGAACGCGAACTGGAAGTCAATGTGGGCCTGCGTGTGGAACCGACCGAAAGTGCCGACTGCTTCAAGATCAGCGGACGCGGCGAGCTCCATATTTCGATCCTGATCGAAAATATGCGCCGCGAAGGATATGAACTGGCGGTTTCCAAACCGGAAGTCATCCTGCACCGCGATGAAAACGGCCAGAAGGTCGAACCGGTCGAGGAAGTTGTCTGCATCGCGCCGGAAGAATATTCGGGAACGATCATCAACCAGCTGAACCTGCGTAAAGGGATCATGCAGGATATGGAAGAGGAAAACGGCTATGTGAAGATCACTTATACAGCGCCGACGCGCGGACTGCTCGGGTTCCGAAACCAGTTTATCAACGACACGCATGGCGAAGGCACGCTTGTACGCCGTATTTCCGGATACGAACCGTACAAAGGAGAAATCACCCAGCGTATGCAGGGTGCGATGATCTCTACAGAAACCGGTACAGCTATGACGTATGCGTTATGGAACCTGCAGGAACGCGGCCAGCTGTTCATTTCCCCCCAGACAGAAGTGTATGAGGGAATGATCATCGGCGAATCCGCAAAAAATATCGACCTGGATGTCAATCCGCTCAAAAACAAGAAACTGACTGCCATCCGGAGCAGCGGACGCGATGAAGGCATGTTCCTGACTCCGCCAAGAGTCTTCTCGCTTGAGGAAGCGCTCGAATGGATCAATGATGACGAGCTTGTCGAAGTCACGCCGGATGCGATCCGTATCCGCAAGAAAGGTCTGACCGCACAGGACCGCCGTGCCTTGTACCGCGAAAAGATGGCCCAGAAAAACGGATAATTCTATGATCAAATAACTCAGGAGAATCGGCTGATTGCCAATTCTCCTTTTTTTGCGTTTAAAAGAAATCAAGCTTTATTCGAAAGGATAGAACATGCCCCATTGTCGCCGGATTTCGGTCAGCGTTTTCATCACATCCCGGACCGAGCGTTCCGATCGACCCGATCTGCATTTCCCAGATTGGCGAGGCGTACGCTCTTTTTCCAAGCTGGGTAAACTTGAAGGCCCCATCCATAGCAACCGGAATGGTATTGCCAGCAGCCGTAAAAACGATCGATCGGGCATTTTTCAAACGCTCGAGCACTTCGTGCAGTTCCTTTTCATCGATCATCGATACTGTCCGCGTGAGTTCATCCATCTTATTGGCAAGAATATTTTGAAGCGACTGCGAGATCGTGTCTTCAGAAATCTCATGTGTGATCCGGACCGGGTTCCTGCTTGATTCTGCCATTTCCTTTGCAAGGGAAATTTTCAGCTGATGAAATCCCTTCATCCCGATACGGCGGCAAAAACGGGATACGGACGCTTCGCTCGCGCTGCTCGCTTTTGCCAGTTCGCTTACTGTCATTTCCACCACTTCGTCATAATGTTCGATAATATATTTTGCGATCTTTTTTTCCGAATCGAAAAAGCGATCATAGGAAGCGTTGATCGTATCCATTACTGTATTTGGCATAGTTCCTCCTGCTCTTACTATTTATAGTATATCATGAGAAAGCTTCCTGTTTTTTGTCTTCCTTGTAGTTTCTCTCTTATCATATCTCCCATCATTCTATTGATATTATTTTATAACATAGTTATAATTTTAATATAAATAGATTTTATTTAACAAAGGAGAAAACGATGAAACGCTATACGAAAAACAATCATCCCGTGCAAAAATGTCACGCAACCGTGATCGGCACTTCCGAACAGTCCTACACGCCGGTGCCGGGATACGAACCGTCAAGACCACTTTATGAGATCCAGTTCGAAACGCCGGACGGACCGATTTCTTTTGAAGTCAGCCGGTTCGCCTTTCCTCTTCTCGAGTCCGGAATGAAGGGTGAACTGGTATGGCAGGGACCGGACATCATTTCCTTCGAGCCATGGATCCAATGATTTTTAAGAAGATCAGCCGGAACAGGCTGGTCTTTTTTCGCTTTTCTAAACAAAAAAGGTATGATGCGTATCCTGCCTCATACCTGAACTATCGATCTTCCATTTCATTCTCGCACAGCTTCTTGAATCCGATCCATGCTTCCTTGCTTGCAGCCACAAACGGGAGCAGCACATACAGGAAAAAGCACAAGGCGTCCGGAATGTTGAGGTGCGAACCAAAAACGAGCAGCACCATCTGAACGGCCATGCCGATCAGAAAAAACGGTATGCCCCGGCAGAAACTGTATGCAGGCCAGAAGATCACGAAACCTGTCAGCATCATATAGTCGGCATCGAACCAGTGTCCGTTTCTTGAACTGGAAATGCATGCTGCCACGCTTGTCAAGAGCACAAGCAGGCAGAGCGGAAAGAAATAAATGTATTTTTTTTCGTCCAGATCGATCTGTTGTTTCTGTTTCAGCTGATCCTGAACAAATTTCTTTTTTGCCCGGCGCGATCCGGGATATATTTCAAACATTGATTAGTGTCTCCTTCTTCTTTTTTATTTAAGTTCTAATTAACTAATCTACAGTTTAAATGACTATACATTATTTTTCTACCAGTTTCTTGTATTTATTTTGTGGGAAAATAAGGAAAAGACCGCATGGTCTGCAGTCTTTGATGTTGTTATTTCATTTGTGTTTCCTTGAATTTTTCGATCAGTTCCTTCTGCTCGTCGGTCAGTTCTTTTGGCAAAGTCACTTTGATCTGGGCATACTCGTCTCCTGTCGTTTTCGCGGTCCTGACACCCTTGCCTTTCAGGCGGAATTTCTGTCCTGGCTGCGTGCCTGCCGGGATCTTGATCGAAACAGTGCCGTCGATCGTCGGTACATCCACGCTGGCTCCAAGCAGCGCATCGGTAAAATCGACCGGCACTTCCACATAAATATCCTCATCCTCGCGCCGGAACGTTTTGTCCGGGCGAATATGCACGTTCAGATAAAGATCGCCGTCCGGTCCGCCGTTCAATCCAGCCAGACCTTTGCCGCTCAGACGGATCTTCTGTCCTTCGCGGATCCCCTGCGGGATCTTGACCTCGTACGTTACATTTTTTGGCGGATTGATCCCGTCATTGATCGTAAACGAAACGGTTTCCGGACCGCCCTGCACCGCTTTCATAAAATCGATGTTGATCGTCGCGTTCAGATCCTCGCCCTTGGTCGGACGCGGCTGATACTCCTGATAGAACGATCCGCGGCTTCCCTGTCCGGCACCTCCGAACATGCTGCTCAAAAAGTCGTCGTCAAATCCGAACGGCCAGCCGTTGCCTGGCCCAAAGCCTCCCTGCTGTCCCTGGTTTGCCCAGGAATATTTATAGTTGTTCAGGATCTCTTCATTGAAGTCGGCTTCGATCGCCTTCTCTCCGAACTCGTCGTACATTTCCCGTTTTTTCTGATCAGAAAGGATCTCGTACGCTTTGTTGATCTCTTTCATTTTTGCTTCGGCTTCTGCCGTTTTATTCAGATCCGGATGGTATTTTTTTGCCAGTTTTTTATACGCGCTCTTGATATCCTTTTCGGTTGCGTCTTTGGAAATTCCCAATACTTCATATAATCCTTGTGCCATACTCATTTCCTTCCCAGAAAAACAAAATGTTCTCTGTTTTGTCTCTATTTTAGCACAATGAAAATAAAATGATTTCCCGCATGCTTTACGAAAAAAGCTGTCTGTTTCCAGACAGCTTATGATCGAGCCTCGATCACTACCTTTTCCTGATCGTGGGCTATGAGTTCCTCCACCCGTTTCGGGCCCCAAATCACATACACGAAACGGTTTTTCTGCGACAGTTCTTCCAGAAAGATCATGAAGTCAGGCCACTTTTCCATCCCGTCCGTACGATGGTGCACTTCGATGATGAAATTGTCCGGACACGACAGGATCGCAGAGCGCAGCGGCTTGTCCTTGTGCGCTTCGACATGCAGCTGCTGCGCCAGCCATTCATACGGCTCATCGATCGTCCGGCAGTTCAGAATGATCTTATTCATTGAGGTCCTGTTCGAAAAAATCCGACAGCGCGCTCAGGATCTTTTCAAGATCGAACTCATGGTTCGTATATTCATCGAAACGTCTGAGCTTTTCCTTGATCTGGGTATGATCCTTCTCGATTGCTTCCATCAATTCAGGATGAAGGACGATATGATTGATCCGGTGATCTTTCTCATTCGTTTCCTTTTTTAAAATATGTTTCTTTTCCATCGCCGCGGTCATCTGCGTGACAGCAGCCGGCGAAACTTTCAAAAAGAATGCAAGATCCTGCATCGTGATCGGCTCGGACGCATTATAAATGAATGCGAGCATATCAAGATCCTTTGATTTCATGGTCGGATACACGACAAGCTGATCCTTCCATGTCTTCCGGATGTGGCTGACCACGTTCAGAAGAAGCTTCTCTTCCCGTTCGAGCGGGTTTCTGTTTTCCTGATTATCCATTGATCTTCTTTTCAATGCCTGCAAGCTGTTTTCTGGCAATATCCAGCTGTTCTCTGTACGTGGCCAGCTTGCTCTTTTCCGCATTGACCTTTTCTTCCGGGGCCTTCTCAACGAACCGAGGGTTGGAAAGCATTTTTTCGCCACGCATCACTTCTTTTTCCAGACGGGAAATTTCTTTTTCCCATTTTGCTTTTTCTTCATTCAGATCGATCAGTTCATCCATTGCTACGGTCAGCACCGCATGATCGATCGTACGGGAAAGCACATCTTCAGTATGAAGATCAGCTTTGATCGACGCATGAGCCATACCGGACAGCAGCGCCGCCAGATTTTCCGGCAGATCGAGGACCGCCCCTTTTTCATCATGAAGCGAAATAACGATCTCTTCCGAAGGTTTGAGATGATATTCGTTTTTGATCTCGCGCACCGCGCTGATCGCGCTGATGAGCATTTCCATCTGCTCCATTTCCTCATGGGTCATGGCCGCATCGACCTGTTCCGGCCAGCTTTCCATATTGATCGAATCCTCGTGCACAGGAAGATTCAGATAAATCTCTTCGGTCACGAACGGCATATAAGGCGAAAGCAGGATGAGAATGTTTTTCAGGACAAGGGCCAGCACAGCTTTCGTGCTTTCCACTTCCTTTGCATTGCCGCTTTTGAGTGCCGGTTTGGACAGTTCGATGAACCATGAGCAGAAATCGTTCCATACGAAGTTGTACACTTCGTTGCCTGCGATCGAAAGCTCGTAGCGATCCATATTCATCGTTACGCTTCTGATCGTTTCGTTCATTTTTTCAAGGATCCATTTTCCGGCTGGCGTCAGATCATTGATCTTCAGGGCCGGGTTCGTATTGTCGAGCTGCATCAGAACGTAGCGCGAAGCGTTCCAGATCTTGTTGATAAAGTTCCATGACGCGTCGATCTTCGTTTCATCATAGCGCAGATCAAGTCCCGGAGCCGAGTTGGTCGTCAGGAAGAAACGCAAGGCGTCTGCACCTTTTTCCTCGATCACATCCATCGGATCGACACCGTTTCCTAACGATTTTGACATTTTCCGCCCCTGCGGATCACGGATCAGGCCATGAATGAGCACTTCCCTGAATGGACGGTTCTTCATGCAGTAACGGGCCTGGAAAGCCATCCGCGCGACCCAGAAGAAAATGATGTCGTAACCGGTCACAAGAACATCGTTCGGGAAATAGCGTTCCAGATCCGCTGTCTCTTTCGGCCATCCTAGTGTGGAGAACGGCCAGAGCGCGCTCGAGAACCACGTATCAAGAACATCCTCGTCCTGGGTCCAGTTCTCGATATCCTGCGGGTCTTCCATCCCTACATAGATTTCTCCGGTCTGCTTGTTCGTCCATGCTGGAATGCGATGTCCCCACCAGAGCTGACGGGAAATACACCAGTCTTCGATGTTTTCCAGCCACTGCTCGAATGTATGATTGAACCGTTCCGGAATGAACGAGATCCGTTCTTCTCCGTTCTGATTTTTCAGCACTTCGTCAGCAAGCGGACGCATCTTGACAAACCACTGCTTGGAAAGATACGGTTCTACGATCACGCCGGTCCGTTCGGAATGACCGACCTGATGCGGATGCTCTTCGATATGATCCACGACCCCGGCTTTTTCGAAATCTTCGACCAGCGCTTTGCGGCATTCGAAACGATCCATTCCTTCGTATTTATGGGCCAGCGCGTTCATGGTTCCGTCATCGTTCATGCAGATCGGCATGTCGAGACCGTATTTCTTAGCCAGCGCAAAGTCGTTAGGATCATGGGCCGGCGTACACTTCATGACCGCTGTACCGAATTCCATGTCAATATAGTCGTCGGCCATGATCGGCAGTTCTTCGCCATTGGCCGGATTGATGGCATGTTTGCCGACCAGATGCGCATACCGTTCATCGTCCGGATGGACAAAGACTGCCTGATCGGCAAACATCGTTTCCGGACGGGTCGTCGCGATAATAAGCTCCTCTCCCGTTTCCGCTACCTTGTATTTAAAGTAGTACATATGGCCCATGATTTCCTTGTGTTCTACTTCGATATTTGAAAGGGCAGTGCGTGCCTGCGGATCCCAGTTGATGATCCGCTCTCCCTGATAGATGAGCCCGTCATTGTACAGATCGACAAATACTTTGCGGACGGCCTGCGAAAGTCCTTCATCCATCGTAAAACGTTCTCTTGTGTAATCGAGCGAGAGCCCCATCTTCGCCCACTGCTGGCGGATGGTCGAAGCATACTCCTCTTTCCACTCCCAGGCACGTTCAAGGAATTTTTCCCGGCCGATATCGTAGCGGGAAATGCCTTCGTCTTTCAGACGGGCGTCGACCTTGGCCTGTGTGGCAATGCCGGCATGGTCCATTCCCGGCAGCCACAGCACATCAAATCCCTGCAGTCTTTTATAGCGGGACAGAATGTCCTGGATCGTTGTATCCCATGCGTGGCCTAAATGCAGCTTGCCCGTAACATTGGGAGGCGGAATTACGATACAGTACGGACTTTTTGACAAGTCTCCTGCAGTAAAGAATCCTTTTTCGATCCATTGTTCATAACGATGATCTTCTACTTTGGCGTGATCATATTTTGGTTCTAGCATATCTCTTTCCTTTCCAATAAAAAAAGCACATCCATAAGGACGTGCAGAACGTGGTACCACCTTAATTCACATACAGATGTATGCCTCTATGCATTAACGCAGCATCACGGTATCTCCTACTAAGCTCAGAGAACGGCTCCTAAACTACCTTCGTTCCTGTTTCACACATTCTTTCACCAGCCGAATGCTCTCTTCCGATCCGCAGAAACTACTCCTTTTATTCTTCGCCATTTCCATTAGTTTAACACATCGTTTTTTAGATGTGAACCATTTTCGCCAAATTGGATCCGCTCTGTCGCGAACTTTTCGCAGAACGTCTGATCATGTTCGACAAAAAGCATCGCATAATTCCCGGAAAGGAGCATTTCTTCCATCTGCTCTCTTGCCGCGATATCCAGATCGTTGAGCGGCTCGTCCCACACGAACAGGTGGGCGGGCTCGCACAGGCTTCGTGCCAACATGATCTTGCGGCGCTGTCCGGCCGAAAGCTGTTCGAGAGGATGGAACAGTTCCGTACGGGAAAAACCGAGCTTGCGCAGAATCGTCATGAACAAAGTACGGTCGATCGCATATTGCCCGATATATTCGTCGATCGTCCCATGGACGGATTCACACGTCTGCCCGACATACGAAATCACAAGGTCGCTGGAAGCGAAGATCTTTCCCTGATAAGGTATCCGGTTCATGAGCGCTTTGAGAAGGCTGCTTTTCCCCGATCCGTTCGGTCCGGAAAGAAGGATATGCTGCCCGCTGCCAATCGAAAAACTTTGCGGCATGCCGGACCAGTTCTCATATTTTACAAAAACTTCTTCAAAACGGACAAGCTCTTCTTTCTTGTACGGTATCGAATGGATTGCCAGGCTTTCCTGCTCTTCCATGTTTTTGACCAGGTCTCGTTTGCGCTCGATGGCCTTCTGCTTGCGGGCTTCGATTGATTTGGAACGCTTCATGAGCTTGGCGGCTTTATGGCCGACAAACCCTTTATCGGCTGCGCCGATCTTTTCTTTTTCCTTCGCATTCGACCATTGGCTGCTTGTTCGTGCTGAAGCTTCCAGCCTTTTGATTTCGCGACGCAGCTGTTCATTTTCCTGACGGTCTTTTGCGAGCTGGTTTTCGTGATCGTTGTGCCAGGACGTATAATTTCCTTTCCGGATCCCGACCTGCCCGTTCTGAATGAACAGGATATGGTCCACGCATTCATCAAGCAGATGCCGGTCATGACTGACAACCAGGAATCCGTGTTTGGTTTTCAGATAGCTGGCAAGCAGGTCTTTGCCTTGAACATCCAGATGATTTCCCGGCTCATCGAGAAAAACAAAGGTTTTCGGATCCGCGAAGAGGGCTGCCAGCATGGCCCGAACCTGTTCGCCTGGCGATAAAGTTTCAAAAGGCTGCCACAGCACGTCAGAGCGCAGGCCGATCTGCATACATTCCTTTTCGATCTGCCAGGATCGCGTATCACAGGCATCCGTCAATATATCGATGGTCATACGCGTTGGGTCTGCAACCGGAAACGGGAAACGCTTTAAAGGGACAGGAACATGGACCATGCCGTTCGTATCAAGCGATCCATCCAGCAATTTGAGCAGCGTTGTTTTTCCGGCACCATTTTTTCCGATCAGCCCGCATTTCCAGCTGGTATCGAGAACAAAAGACACGTCGGCAAACAAAGGATCATCGATCGATTCGTACGAAAAGCTCAGATGATCGACGGTAATCATTGACATACAATTCCACCTCCAAAAAGACCGCGAAGAAAACTTCCCGCGGTCTGATGTAAGCATGATAAAAATGGATCAAATATTTATTTTTGCATAGTAAAAAGATGGAAGTTTTCTGTTTATTTTTTATCAAAACAGAACTTTCAACATCTTCTCACCTCTTTCGTTACGCTCATTATAGCCAACGAACTGCAAAAAGGCAAATTCATTGGCTATATCGCACCAATTCCATATTTACTGCTGATTTTTCCAGTTTCTTGTCAACAGCGAAAGAGCTTGATATTATAAAGGTGCCAAAAGAAAGGCAAGCAAAAAAGGTTAAAACACAGCAAAGTTCAAGGAAAAAATGAACCGCAGCTTCCCTCGACACAAAAGTCGTTAAAATGAACAAAAAGACCGATCTGAAAGATCCGAAAACAAAGTGAGGGAATAAGCTCCTCGCTACAACAAAAAAAACATAAAAATGGATCGCCACAGTAAGGAAAAAGAATACAATTGAGAAAAGCTGTTCAACAGAACAGGAAAATGACTGGAGCTGTAAAGAAAGCGATCAGATCATAAAAGGAAAACAATTCAATTGTGACCAGGGAGCAAAAAATCCACGAATAAAGTGGTACGAAGCGAAGTAATTTGATCCGGCAGACAAAGTTGTGTTGGGATCGAATGAATTCGTCAACTTCCTGAATCGACACAAAAGTCGGAAAAATGAAGGTCAACGATGTGCAAAAAGAACGGCAGCAGGCAGAAGCAGAAAGAAATTCTGCAGCAAGCGAAAACATCTGAAAGGAAAGATGGACGTCAGAAACGGCGAAAAGAGTAAGTCCGGAGCACATAAAACAATAAAAGGAAGCAATCAGAGAAAACCAATCTGATCAAAATAAAATAGACGAAATAAAACATTCATCCAAATAACAGAAAAGAGTCTGAATAAAATCAGGCTCTTTTTATATGGAAAAACCTCCAGTTCATTCAGTATATTGATGCTATGAACTGGAGGTTTTTTCATGAGCGAATCAAAACAGAATTCGAATACCTATTCTTCTTTTGCTGAAGTCCGCCTTCCTGATCCGGGTCCCAGGAAACAAACCGGATCGGATCGGCCAGCTATCGTTATTCAGTCTTCCAAAGGCAAGATCTATATCCATAATCATACGGAACCGGTGCTGATTCGAACGGTCCTCGATTCATTATGAGATCTCTTGATTTTAACCGCATCGATCATGTGTACATCCGTCCCGGCTACACGGATCTGCGCAAAGGCATTGACGGCCTGTGCCTGCTGGTTCAATCTTCCATGAAGCTGGACCCGCGTCAGAATATCCTCTTTCTGTTCTGCGGCAGAAAGACTTCCACCATCAAAGGACTGCTTTGGGAAGAGGATGGGTTCATGCTCATCACCAAGCGTCTAGAGAATGGAAAGTTTCAATGGCCCAGAACGGAGGAAGAAGTCATTGCGCTGAGCGAACAGGAGCTCAGATGGCTGCTTGACGGACTGAGCATTGTACAGAAAAATGCGATTCGTCCAGCACGAAAACGTGCATATATTGTGTGATGGAAAAGCCTTTCCAAGTGTGTTATAGTCGGGTCATGAAAGATGGTTACTTCGCACAGGACAACGGATCCAGCATGGAAATTCAAAAGATTCTGGAAATCATGAACGAGCAGCTGAAAAAACAGTCCGAGCAGATCGAGAAACAATCGGAACTGATCGAAAAGCTGTACGATAAGATCGAACAGAAGGACGAGATCATCCGCAAGCTTCAGAAGATGCTTTTCGGCCGGAAGAGCGAAAAGGCAGCCGCGCTTGAGATGATGGCCAATATGGAACCTCTGTTCACTATGGATTATCCGGAACCGAAACAGGAAGAACGTACAGGGACAGTCAAGGCGCATGAGCGCCGCCGCTGTCCGAACCGTACGGACGACCTGGACTCCCTTCCGCATGAAAAAGTGGTGATCGAAGCGACCGAAGAAGAAAAGAAATGTCCATATTGCGGAGAAGAAATGATCAAGGTGGGCGAAGAGAAAGCGCACACGATCGTAAAGGTCCTCCCTGCGCAGATCATCATCGAAGACATTTATACAGAAACCTACGCCTGCCCTGCCTGCATGAATGACGGGGAAGGCGTTCTTTATAAGACAGACGCGCCGGCCGCTTTGATCCCCGGTTCTTTTGCGAGCGCGCAGGCCCTGGCCTATGTGGCCAACGAACGGTTTGTCAAAGGCGTGACCTATTACCGGCAGGAAAAGGAATGGAAGAGCTGGAAGCTTCCTGTGAGCCGAAGAACGATGTCCAACTGGGTGATGCTGGGATCGGAGAGTTATTTCGAACCGCTGATCGAACGGATGAAAAGTCACCTGCTGAAAGAGGAGTATATACACTGCGACGAAACGACCATCCAGGTCATGAAGGAAGAGGGGCGCAGGAATACGAACAAGTCGTATATGTGGGTGTACAGTTCGATACAGGAAAGCGAACATCCGATGCGGCTGTTCGACTATCAGCCCGGAAGAGGCGGAAAGTATGCCGCCGATTATCTGGAAGGATTCGCAGGGATATTGATCACAGACGACTATGCCGGATACAATCAGGTCGATCATGACGAAAGAGCACTGTGCTGGGCTCATGCCAGAAGGTACTTTGTAGATGCTCTGGAAGGCCTGAAGGAAGCAGCAGGATCCGTGTCAGTGAAGATACTTACACAGATCATGAAGATCTTCCGTATCGAAGCGAAGCTTCAGAAACTGAAGCCAAAAGAACGAAAAGAAGAAAGGATGCTGCGCGAAGGAGGGCTCGTGGAGCAGGTTTTCGTGTGCGCAAAAACAGCCCTGGCCACAGAAGGCTGGACAACCCAAAAGGAAAAACAGGCCCTGAATTATCTGGTAGATAACGAAGAAGGACTGAAGATTTATCTAAAAGACGGCAATGTACCGATGACCAATTCGTTATCGGAAAGAACGATCCGAAGCTTCGCGATCGGACGGCGCAACTGGCTGTTCTCGGGAAGTCCGAGAGGAGCCCGAAGCTGCGGCGTACTGTATTCGGTCGTAGAAAGTGCGAAAGCCAACGGACTGGTACCGTACAAATACATACTGTACGTGTTGGAAAAACTGAGGGGAAAGATCGGGCAGCTGAGTGACGAGATCCTTGATCAGATGATGCCGTGGAATGCAGAAGTCAAAGAACAATGCGTATAACCCGAAAGAAAAAGGGCCCCTGCTTGCGAGAAGTATCTCACAGACAGGGGCCTTTAACTATACGCGGTTCTTTTTCCCGCTTACCTTAAAAATTGATCGAGGCTCACAAAAAAGAGCCCTCGAAAGGACTCTGGCTCCGTTCATTCCATATCCGCAAACTGTGCATTGTACAACCTGGCATACTCGCCATTTCTTTGCAGAAGCTCTTCGTGCGTGCCGCTTTCCACGATATCGCCATGCTGCATCACCAAAATGAGATCGGCGTTGACAATGGTCGAAAGCCGATGCGCGATCACAAAGCTCGTTCTTTCCCTCATGACCACATCCATCGCGTTCTGAAGACGTTTTTCCAGCCGCGTATCGACCGAACTGGTCGCCTCATCCAGGATCAGGATCTTCGGATCTTTGACAAGAGCCCGCGCAATCGTGAGCAGCTGCTTCTCGCCCTGGGAAATATTCGTGCCTCCCTCATTCACAAGCGAATCATATCCTTTCGATAAAGTCCGGATATAGTGATGAACGTTGGCATCCCGGGCCGCCTGCACGATCTCGCTGCGCAGCGCATCATGCCGCCCGTATTTTAAATTGTTCTCGATCGAATCTTCGAACAGCCATGTATCCTGCAGCACGAGACCGAACAAATTTCTCAGATCGCCATACGACATATCCCGTATATCTCTTCCATTGATCCGGATGCTGCCGCCCTTGATCTCATAAAAGCGCAGCAGCAGATTTGTCAGCGTCGTCTTCCCTGCTCCGGTCGGCCCTACGATCGCGATCGTCTGCCCTTTTTTTACATGAAGATCGACATCATGCATGAGCATGCTATCTCCATAACCAAACTGCACATGATCGAAATCGATCGTTTCGATCTCTTCATCAAACGGCTTTGTTTCTGCTTGCGGCATTTCTTCCAGATCAAGAAACGTGAACAGGCGGTTCATGGCAGAAAATGCCGACTGTACCTGGCTGGAAAGCTGCGAAAGCTGGGCGATCGGATCATTGATATTCCATATATAGCGGATAAACGCCTGCAGCTGCCCGAGCATCAGCGAACCGTTGAGCACATTCAGACAGCCGACCAGCGCACAGCATCCGATCGTAATGTATGTGACAAGCGAAGTCAGCGGATTGATCAGTCCGGACATGAACAGTGCCTTGAAGCCCGAACCGCGCATCGCCGCGTTTGCCTGTTCGAACTGTCCTTCCGCCTTTTTCTGCTGATCATAGATCACGATTTCATTAAACCCCGAGTACAGCTCGTTGACTGTCGCATTCAGGTTCGCGAGCGCCTGCTGCTGCTCGTCAAAAAGCACCTGGCTCTTTTTAACGATCCCGAAAGAAAGGAGCGCGATAAGCGGCAGTGCCACATAGACGATCAGCGTCATTTTCCAGCTGATCGAAAACATCATGATCGATACGAACGTAAATGTGCACACGGCACCGATCACCCGCGACAAAGTCTGCTGGAGGGCATTCGATACAGTTTCGGCATCATTCGTGATCCGCGAAAGCAGGTCGCCGGTCTGCTGCGCATCAAAATAGGAAACAGGAAGCCGGTTGATCTTTGTCTCGATCGCGTTGCGGATATCCTCCATCGTTTTCTGGATCGAATCTGTAAGCATGAAAGCGCTGATGAACTGGCTCGTGATCTTGCATAAATAAATGATACCGAGCATCCCTAAAATACGCAGGATGATATTCATCTGGATATGAGCGCCCGGCACATGCCTGGCCATTGCCGTCACATCGATCTGCAGCTGGGTCGTGATCATTCCTTCGACACTTGGCATGATCGCATAAATGACCTGCATCACGATCACAAGAAACAGGCCAACGAACAGTTTTGTCTTATGATGCTTCAGAAATTTCCATAGATGCCCCAGACATTGCTTAAATGTGAGCTTTTTTGGCATGATCGCGCACCTCCTGTTCGCTCATCTGGGAAAGAACGATCTCCCGATAGATCGCACACGTTTCGAACAGCTGGTCATGCGAACCATAGCCAACCATTTTCCCTTCGTCCAGCACGAGAATGTGATCGGAATCCAGGATCGTGGACACCCTTTGCGCCACCACGATCTGGATCGAATCCTTGCGCATCGGTTCGATCGCTTTTCTCAGTCTGGCATCCGTTTTGAAATCGAGCGCGCTGAACGAATCATCATATACATACAGACCGCTTTTCTTCAGCAGCGCTCTTGCGATCGAGATCCTCTGCTTCTGGCCTCCGGAAAGATTCGTCCCTTCTTCGGCAATTCGTTCGTTGAACTGATCCGGGCGCGCCATGATAAAATCATGGGCCTGCGCCAGCATCGCCGACTCGGCAATTTCGTCGATCGAAGGCTGATCGAGCCCGAACGCGATATTATCCCGGATCGTTCCGCTGAACATATGGGGCTTCTGGGACACAAAACCAAGACCATTCCGCACATCGGAAAGATCCAGCATCCGGATATCCTCTCCATTGATCAGGATCCTTCCTTTTGTCACATCATAGAAGCGTGCCAGCAGCTTGACCAGCGTGCTTTTTCCGGAACCTGTACTACCGATCACAGCCAGCTTTTCGCCCGTCCTTACAGAAAAAGAAATGTCCGACAGAACATTTTCCTCGCCGTCCGGATAAGAGAAATAAACATGATCGAACTGTACCTCGCTGATCCGCCCGATCTTTTTTGTTCCTGAAACGATCGTGCTCTGCGTATCGAGCACAGCCTGTATGCGCCGGGCCGACACATTGGCCCGCGGATACATCATAAACACCATACAGAAGACGAGGACGGACATCATCGCGTGAAACAAATATTCGATAAAAGCGACAACCTGTCCGATCTCGACCGTCTGGTTTCCGAGCATGCGCGCCGACATGAAATAAATGATGAGCGTCGCGATATTCATGACAAAGAAAAAGAGCGGATCGGAGATCGACATCAGCTTGAACAGTTTCGTCGTACGGGACGTGTACCACGCATTTTCCTTTTCGAACCGCTTTTGTTCATACCCTTCATTGTTGAACGAACGGATCACCCGGATCCCCGAAAGATCTTCTCTCAGGATCCGGTTCATCGTATCGAGCGATTTCTGCTGGCTTTCCGAAAGCGGCGCCGAATATTTTGCGAAAAGGATCACACCAAGGATGATGACCGGAATGGTCGCGAATACGACTGTTGCCAGCCGCAGCGAAGTAAGCGTGACCAGGCATATGCTCACGACGATCATGACCGGCGCCATCATGGCACTGCGGAGCACAGTCTGCAGGAACACCATGATCTGATAGGCATCATTGTTCGTGCGCGTGATCATGCTGGCCACACCGAACTTTTCCATTTCCGCGTGCGAAAAGCGCATCGCATGCGCGAATACGGCTTTGCGGATATCATACGTCACATTGGTGCTGATCCGCGTCGAACAGTACGCCAGCAGGCTCGTTCCGCACACACCCAGCACCGAAATCAGGACGACCACAAAAAAGAGCCGGTACAGGATGTCCGGATCACTGCCGTTGATCCCCTGGTCGATCATCTGCGCGATGATCGTAGGGATGCCCAGCTCGGCCAGCGCAAAACCGAAAACAGAAACAAAATCAAAAATAAGGAGTTTTCTATATTCTTTCGTAAAATTCCATATCAGTCTCATGATCTCCTCCAAAAAGAAAGGGACAATCGCTTGTCCCTAATCGTTGATAAGTATTAGTCCACTACGCTTTTTACGTAGTCGAGAACTTCTTCCGCCGTATCCTTGTTCAGGCACTCAGCAGCCAGCTTTTTCATTTCCTCAAAGCTCAAGGAAGTAACGACCTTGCGCGCTTTCAGGATCTGCGTTGCCGACATGGAGAATTCATCCAGTCCAAGTCCTAACAAAATAGGTACTGCGTACGGTTCTCCGGCCATCGCACCGCACATGCCGACCCAGCGTCCATTCTTGTGCGCGCCCTGGATCGTCATATTGATCAGGCGCAGGATCGAAGGGTTGTATGGCTGATACAGATACGATACGTTTTCCGACATACGGTCAGCCGCCATCGAGTACTGGATCAGATCGTTCGTACCGATCGAGAAGAAGTCCGCATATTTGGAGAATTCATCTGCCAGCACAGCCGCAGCAGGAATTTCCACCATCATTCCGACCTGGATATCATCCGCAACCTGTACGCCTTCGCTGATCAGCTCCGCCTTGACATCCTCATAGATCGCTTTTGCCTGTCTGAATTCATTGATCGTAGCGATCATCGGGAACATGATGCACAGTTTTCCATACACCGACGCACGGCACAGCGCACGCAGCTGGGTACGGAAAATATCCTGTTCTTTCAGACAAAGACGGATCGCACGGTAACCGAGGAACGGATTCATTTCCTCAGGGAACGTATAGTAGGAAAGCTTCTTGTCGCCGCCGATATCGAGCGTACGAACAACGACCTTTTTCCCATCCATGCCTTCAAGAACCTGTTTGTAGGCTTCAAACTGCTCTTCTTCTGTCGGGAAGTGATCGTTATCCATATACAGGAATTCCGTACGGAACAGGCCGACACCTTCGCCGCCGTTTTTCAGTACGCCTTCCACATCCTTGAAGCCGCCGATATTTCCGGCCAGCTCGACTTCATGACCATCGGTCGTGATCGATTTCGCGCTGACAAGAACTTTCAGCGCTTCTTTTTCCTCGGCATATGCTTTCGCTTTTGCTTCGAGTTCTTTTACTTTATCTTCATCAGGGTTTACATATACATAACCATCGAGTGCATCGAGCCCGATCACATCACCGGTCTTCACCGCTTCGAGAACGCCTGAGCAGCCCACGACAGCCGGGATCTCGAGCGAGTTGGCCATGATTGCTGAATGCGATGTCTTGCCGCCGATCGCTGTCGCGAAACCTTTTACCCATTCGTTGAGCTGTGCTGTATCGCTAGGCGTCAGATCATGCGCAACGATTACTGTCGGCTCGTCGATCGCGGTCAGATCAGGGATCTGCAGACCGAGCAGATTGCATTTGAGACGGAACGTGACGTCTTTGATGTCGGCCGCTCTTTCACGGAAATAATCGTTATCCATCGCTTCGAACATCGCGATCATCTGGCTGGCGATCGTATCCGCCGCATACTCGGCATTAACTTTATCGTTTTCGATCATCGATTTGATCTGAGAAGCGAATTCCGGGTCCTGGGCCATCATCAGGTGAGCGTCGAACACAGCAAGTTCTTCTTCGCTTAAACGTTTTGCGGCCCGCTCTTTAACACCTTCGATATCTTTGATCGTTTTTTCCAAGGCATTATTGAATTTTTCGATTTCCTCTGCAGGAACCCCATCTTTTTTCTCAATCACAACTACCGGCGCTTCCAGCTTATACGCCTTCGCGACACTGACACCGGCACTTGCGGCTATCCCTTTTAGCATCTTTATTCCTCCTATTTTTCAAGCGCTTTCAAACGCTTTTATTTAGGATAATTTTAGCACCTTTTCACAATGTGCACAATCGTAAATAAAACCAAAAAAGGAAGTCGCGGACGATACCGCGCTTCCCTGCATAGGATATATCGTATTTTCCGTTACGCTTTGACCTTGGCCGGACGGATCGAATAGACCGGGATCGCCTTGGTGAGCGCGAGCGCGCAAAGCGAAGCAAGGATCAGCTCGAACAGGCCGTTGGTCACCACCGTATAAGCCATGACCCCGATCAGCGCGTTCTGAGCGATGCCGACCGCGCTCGAATAATCGGCCCCAAAGCAGATCACGATCAGACCAAGCACCATGATCGTATGGCACAAGGTCGCGATCCCGGCCGTCAGTGCCGCGCTCGTCCAGGTTTTCATCTTTCTTGAGAACAGCTGGAACAGCAGGCCCGAGATCACGCCAAGCAGCACGCGCGGAACGATCGCAATGACCAGCGACATAAAATTGCCGCTCATCCCGCCGATCGTAACGAACGGCGAGAACACGAAGCTCGTGATGCCCGGCGTCATGGTCGCATTGATCACCGAAGTGATGCCGAAGATCAGGCCAAGTGCCGCACCGTATCCCGTCCCCAGGAATATGGCCGCCAGGATGACCGGAATGTGCATGAGCGTGGCGCTGATCGGTCCGATCCGCAAGTAGCCGAACGGCGTCATCAGCAGCATCATCTCGATGGCGATGAACAAAGCGAACAGCGTCATCTTTTTCAGATTTTGTGATTTTTTCATGTGTACCTCCTACTCTCGCTCCTAAGGATGCGATGTAATAAAAAAATCTTTGATATGACCGTTTGATGAAATATGTGTAGAAATCACATTTTCGCAGTCACTCGTTCAGTATAGAAAGCCCATCGCAAAAAATCAAGTCAAATCGTCCCCTTTTATTTCCTTGTTTGTTTCCTGTTTTGATACGCTTCATTCCCCGTCTTTGAACAAAGCCGTAAAATACCGCCCGAATTTGCGGTATTTGACCTCTCCTACCCCGCTGATCGCCAGCATCTCGCCTTTCGTGTGCGGACGCTGCTGCGCCATTTCATGCAAAGTGCGGTCCGTAAAGATCGCATAAGGCGGAACCCGGTATTTTCTGGAAAGCCGCAAACGCACAGCACGAAGCTGTTCGAACACTTCGTCATCCTGGGCATCCGGCTCCTTTCCTTTTTTATACTGACGCATCGTCAGGCTGGATGGATGCGCGAAGAACCGCGATCCTTTTGGCGTGATCCGCAGCACAAGGTATGTATCGGCCGTCGTTTCCACAAGACCGTCCTGGATCATGAAACGCAGGATATCCTGCAGCTGACGCATCGTCAGGCCCGACAAGCTGCCGTAAAACGCGCTTTGATCCAGGCCATACTGCCCGATCCTGGCCGACCGGCTTCCCTTGAGCAGGGACAGGACGATCGTGGCCCCGAACTTCTGCCGCACGCTCTTGATCGCGCCAAGGATCGTGTGGACACTTTCTGAAATTTCGATCAGCTCGTATTCATGCATACAGTTGGAGCATGCGCCGCACTGTTCAGGCGAATCCTCGCCAAAATAGGTCAGGATGGTGTGCCGCAGGCATGCCTGCGTCAAAGCGTATCCTTTCATGGCTTCCAGGCGGCGCCAGTCCTTGGCAATCCGTTCTTTACGCTGCGTTTCACCGATATCCCCGAAATCCTGGTTCTCGAGCAGGAACTGGAGCACACGCTCATCCGCCGCTTTGTAAAATAAGATACATTCGGCACTTTGGCCGTCGCGGCCGGCACGCCCCGCCTCCTGATAGTAGTTTTCCAGCGAAGACGGCATGGAATAATGAATGACATACCGTACATCGGGTTTATCGATCCCCATGCCGAACGCATTGGTCGCCACCATGACCGGACAGCGGTCGAAGATGAAATCCTCCTGGTTTGCGTTTCGTTCCTCGTCCGAAAGACCCGCATGATAGCGGGTGGCACGGATGCCGGCAGCACACAGCTTTTCGCACAGTTCCTCGACATCCTTTCGCCGTATGCAGTAAATGATCCCGCTCTGCCCGCTACGCTGGCGGACGAGCTCGAGAAGGCGCAAAAAGGAATTAGCCGGATACTCTACCGAGAAAAACAGATTCTTCCGGTCATACCCGGTCTTGACGATATAAGGCGAACGCATTCCTAAAAGCCCGATCATATCCTCTTCGACCTGTTTCGTGGCTGTGGCAGTAAACGCACAGAAGCGCCACTGTCCCGAATACTTCTGCATGAACTCGCGGATCTTTAAATAACTGGGGCGAAAATTCTGGCCCCACTGCGATACGCAATGGGCTTCGTCGACTGCGACCATCGCGATCCTGGCCTGCTGGACAAAACGGAGGAACGATTCGCTTTCCAGCCGTTCGGGCGCGACATAGATGATCCTGTATTCGCCCTGTGCGGCCAGCATAAGCGCTTTGCGGTACTGGCCCGGAGTCAAGGTGCTGTTCAGATAGGCGGCCCGGATCCCGTTCTGATTAAGAGAGCGTACCTGGTCTTTCATGAGCGAAATAAGCGGAGAAATGACCAGCGTGATGCCTTCGAGCATGAGCGCGGGGATCTGGTAGCAGATGCTTTTGCCTGCGCCCGTCGGCATGATGGCGATCGTATCGCGCCCCTGCATGATCGCATCGATGATCTCCTCCTGCCCCGGCCGGAACGTATCGTAGCCGAACTGTTTTTTTAAAATTTCGTATTTCATTTTTTCATTATACCAAAAAAAAGACCTGATCACTGATCAGGATCTTTGAACTGCAGCCGGTAATAGTTGGCATAAATTCCATTTTTCGCAAGAAGCGTTTCGTGGGTCCCTCTTTCCTTGATGCCTTCGTCATCGATCACGATGATCTCGTCAGCATTTTTG
The DNA here is from genome assembly GCA_022834735.1 of Erysipelotrichaceae bacterium OPF54. Taxonomy (GTDB): domain Bacteria; phylum Bacillota_I; class Bacilli_A; order Erysipelotrichales; family Erysipelotrichaceae; genus Dubosiella. The sequence continues at coordinate 1,102,715 of BQKD01000001.1, read as the reverse complement.
ATCGTGCTCAGCCGGTGGGCGATCGTGATGCATGTGCGGTTCCTGGCCAGTTCATCGAGCGCATTCTGGATGACCCGTTCGCTTTCGTTGTCGAGCGCGCTGGTCGCCTCGTCAAGAATGAGGATCTTCGGATCTTTCAAAAAGACGCGGGCAATGGATATGCGCTGTTTCTGGCCTCCCGAAAGACGGGTGCCCCGCTCTCCGACATAGGAATCATAGCCGTCCGGAAGGGTCATGATAAAATCGTGGATATTCGCTTTTCTTGCCGCTTCGGCGATTTCCTCGTCGGTCGCGTCTTCTTTTCCGTAACCGATATTCTCCCGGATCGTTCCGCCAAACAGGTATACGTCCTGCTGCACGAGTCCGATCGCTTTCCGCAGCGAATGCACGGTCACATCCTTGATGTTCTGCCCGTCGATCCGGATCGCTCCCGAAGAAACATCGTAAAAGCGCGGGATCAAGGAACACAACGTCGTTTTTCCGCCGCCGCTCGGGCCGACCAGGGCGACCTTTTTCCCTGCCGGAATATGGATATCGACATGGTCGAGCACCGTTTCGTTGTTTTCATACGAAAAGCTCACATCTTCAAAATCGATCATGCCCTTCACATGATCAAGAGGTTTCGCGTCCGGTGCCTCCTTGATTTCAGGGATCTCGTCAATGACTTCCTCGAACCGCTTGAAGCCGGAAAAGCCTTTCTGGAACATTTCAGTGAATTCGATCAGGATCTCAAGAGGCGCGACATATACATTGATATACAGGGCGAATGTGGCCAGCTGGATCGCGCTCATCTGTCCCTGGGCGATCAGGAAACCTCCGCACACGATGACAGTGACATAAAGCAGGCCCTGCAGAAAGCTTGTCCCGCCGTAATACCAGCCCATGACCATATAGTTGTCGATCTTGCTGTCAAGATAGCGCTGATTGGAATGACCGAACTTTTGCCGCTCGCGTTCTTCATTGGCAAAGGATTTCACGACCCGGATACCTGCCAGCGAATCCTGCAGGGACGCATTCACTTCGCCGATCTTTTTCCGATTGTCCATGAATACTTGTTTCATGCGTTTGTTCTGATTCATGGAGAAAACGAACAGGAATACGGTAATGATCAAGAGCGCAAAGGCCAGCTTCCAGTTGATGACGAACATGATCACGAAGCTGCCAAGCACTTTGACGAGCGAAATGAACAGGTTCTCCGGACCGTGATGGGCGAACTCGCTGATATCGAACAGATCGCTTGTCACGCGCGACATCATGACCCCCGTATTATGGGTGTCGTAATACGAAAAAGACAGCTTCTGATACTGCTCGAAAAGATCTTTGCGCATATCGCTTTCCATCCGCGCGCCCATGATATGTCCCTGAGCGCTGACATAATAACGGCACAGGCTGCGGACCGCGTACATGAGCACAAGTCCTGCCGCGACAAAAAGCAGCGTATGTTTCAGGCTGTCCGTATCCTTGACAAATACTTGCGTGGAGCAGAAATCAAGGATAAGAGGAAACAGGATATCGATGATCGATATGATGCTTGCGCAGAGCAGGTCGACAAAAAATACGAACCGGTACGGTTTGTAGTAGGAAATAAAATGCTTTATGGTTCTCATAATTCACCTCGTTTTCAATTATACCTGATTTCTCAAAGAAGGATATACTGCCTGCTGCAGAAAGATTTGCCTGAAAATACTGGCCGGATCTGTTTTGAACTGTGCAGAAGTTACAGTGGCGCAACCATTGTGACAAATGGTAGAATAAATCAAAAGGGGTATTTGTTTATGGAAGAGATTTTGGAAACGAAACGGCTGTACGAAGTAAGGATCGATCAGAAAATACGTTACCTGTTTCTGACACGGTACGGGCGATACGGTGTGCTCTACAAAAAAAACGGATCACGTTTCAAAAAGGAAAAAGAGATCGAAATGGTGCACAACACATTTCCGTTTTACGAAGTATGGGTGCAGCTGATCCGTGATCACACGTTCAAAAAGAATCCGTCTGTCGCGATCGGACCGGCCTTGCCCGCAGATCACGACTGCTTTATCACGGATATGGAGCGCAGGAAGAAAAGCTCGATCCGCAGCGGCATGCTGGTCGGATACGGTCTTGAACTGCTCGCCTGTCTGATAGGCGCCTTTTTATTATGGTATGTTCCATGGGCACTGAAACAGCAGTTTATCTTGTCGTTCCTCATTGCTCTGGCCGGACTGATCATCATGCCCGCCATGTTTTTCGTGCTCGGCTTTTTATCGATCCGTCTCATGAGACGCTGGCGTGCGCAAAACGCCTACGATGTGCTGTACAGTTCCGAGGAACAGACCAGAAGAGAGATCAATCAGATCATCAAGGATACCTTCGGGATCGATCCCGATGATTTCGACGAATGAAAACAGCGAAGAACCGTCTGTCCGGCTTCTTCGCTGTTTTTGTTTTTGTGGAATTATGATTATTCTTTGTTCAGATCGTCTTTGAGCTCCTCGATCTTTTCATGCGCTTTTTCACGCGCTTCCTTCATTTCGCCGCGCATATCCTCTTTTACTTCCTCGTATTTTTCTTTTGCGGCTTCTTTCAGATCCCTGAATTGTTCGCGGTCCTCTTTTTTAAGTTCCTTTTTTGCTTCCCTGGCCGCCTTGACATCGTCTTTGGCCAGTTTTACTTCCGCGTCCTTTTCAGCTTTTGCGGCATCGATTTCCGCTTTGCGGTCGTCTTTCTTTTCGTCCCGCGTATCTTTACGCACCTCGCGCACTTCTTCGCGGTCTTCTTTTTTGATTTCGCGTTCCGCTTCTTTTGCCGCTTTCACGCCTTCGCGGGCCAGTTCGATTTCGGCTTTTTTCTCATCGCGGCCGGCTTTGATGGCTTCGCGCTTTTCCTCTCTGCCTTCCTTATCCAGGTCGCGGGCTGCGTCAAGCGCTTCCTTTTCATCCTCGCGGACTTCTTTTATATCGTTTTTGTATTCATCATATTTCATAATGACATACCTCCTCTAATACTTATCATTGTAGTAACTAGAAGAGGAAATATCTATTGATGTGATCCCGCAGCAGGCAGTGTGTCCGGTTCGCTGAGCGAATGCCATGATTTGAACACAACATTGCTTTTGGGATCCGCATACGCTTCTTCAAAGTATTCATAAAATTCGCCTGGTGTCACGATCCCTTTGCTTCCGTGTATGGCCGGATCGACCTGATTCAGGATATCAGCCGCAAACAACGAGCAGTTCGTGCCCAGGATCCAGTACGTTTTCCACTGGCCGCTTCTGAATTTGTAAAAGCGGCATCGTGTGCGGTACCACAAGCGGCTTGCATAATCGGTTTCATACTGCGAAAACGGGATGGCCGGATCTTTTTTCAGCGCCTTTTCATAAGGCGCCTCCCACTCGATGGTTCCTGCCATGATCTCTTCAAGCGTGTTTTCGAGCAGACGGATCTGCTCTTCATTCAGTTTCAGTCCGTATTCGAACATCGTGACATGCTCATACGTGCACGTATTGGCGATATACTGCTCGATCGGGCACACAAAGAGGATCCCCGGACCAATGGAGCGGAACAGTTTTTCGTTCGCCGTATCGTAATTGCCGTAGGAATAGATCATTCCTTTATAAGCCAGGGTCATATGTCCGAACATATGCACGCCCGAAAGTCCGGTATGAACAAAGACCCGCAGATTGGCTTCGTTTTTCTCGTCTTTCCCTTCCACAAGGACCGGATCCATCTTTCCGTTGGTGTGACTGGCCATTTCCAGCACAAAGAACGGCAGGATGGCGACAAAAGCGACCGGAAGCGAGCTCCAGTAGCGGAACGTATAATACCGGCTGCTCTGCGGATGCGTGAACGATGTCATTTCAAAATACAGCTGCGCAGCCTGCACGATCAGATACAGCCCGACAATATACTGAATGTATTTCAGAGAATCCATGCCGTGGCTGAATGTGGCGAAAAAAAGCAGACTGTATACGACAAAGCGAAGCAGATCATACCACCACGTATCGGAACGGTCCTTGATATCGAGAACGCTCTGGATCGCAAAAGCAATCGAATTGACAAGCAGATAGAGCGCGAAGACGGTGACGATCACGATTTCGCCTGACTGGCGGTGCAGCCACAAGAACACGGTCACGGCACTGAGGACGAGCGCCTCGAAATAGACAGTTCCCCTCTTTTTCAAAAAAGCTTCGTACCATACGAACACGGTAGATAGCGTACAGATCGCAGCGCACACATACAAAAAGATGTCGGCATTGAACTGGGGCATGATCAGACAGGTCAGACCTGTGAAAACAAAGAGGATGATCCCGGCGACCGCAATGCACTTCTTAAGCTTTGCGGTATTTTTTACGGATATTTTTGTGATACATTTCATAGGTCTAGTGTATCAAATTCCGTTTTTTTGTGGTAACACGAAGCTTTTCTGCCTGCTTCTACAATGCGAGTTCCAGAAAGATCGAATTGCCCATCGGACTGTTGTTGTAGGGGGGAATACGAACAAATCCTCTTGATTCATAGAGTCGGACGGCACTTTCCAGGAATGGAAGGGTATCGAGCCCCATCAATGAAAATCCGCTTTTTCGGGCGTGATCGATCAGCCGGTCCACGAGCCGGCTTCCAAGATGTTCATTACGGTATGCCGGACGCACGTAGAGCCGCTTCATTTCGCAGCATTTCTCATCCAGCCGGATCATGGCAATGCATGCAGCCGGCTTTTTGCCGACATACGCAATGTATACGCATCCTTTTGGCTCTTTATACTTTTTATCCAGACAGGCCAGTTCGTCTTCGTAATTCTGCAGTTCCAGATACGCCTGGAACGAAAGGTCATGTTATTCTTCGAACAAGGCACGCACATCTTCGGGATGATCCAGTCCGGGCACGATCTGGACTTCATTCAGGATCTTTTTCATCCTCTGCTCGATCCGGTCGAGATCGGCCGCCGCTTTTTGAGGATCGGTATACAAATGAGAAAAGAAGGCTTCCAGATCCTGTTCGAAATGTTCAGGGACGACGGCCAGCTTTTTTGCTTCCTGCACCATCCGCTTTTCGCCTGGATGAGTCGTTTTATTGAGGGCGAACAGCAGATCGAAATACGTTTCCATAAAGCCGGCTGCCCGATGGTTCATGGCTGGCAGATCCTTGCGTCCGATCGCTTTTCTGAGCTGATCGGCATAGTTTGGCAGGCCGTCGAACAAAAGCGCCTGGTGCCTTTTTATGATATTCTTCTTCAGCTCTTCCGGATACGGGATGTCGTATTTTTGTTTCAGCTGCGTCAGACGGCCGCTGCGGTCAAAGAGGATCTTAGTATTGAGCAGATTGTTCCACATACATGTCGTGTAGGCATTGTATGGCTGATGGCCCGTTACGACCGGTTCGAGAGTGCGGTCGAAATCCCCGATCCTGCGGTACAGGATATCGATCGGGATCCCGTCCTTGAAAATGCCGTCATCCTCCCTTTCCCAGAACATATTATCGTATTCCATAATCCTGAACAGTCCGTCGAACAGCTGCTTGCGTATTTCCAATGGCATCTCCTCGGTCACATACACATACAGATCATAATCGGAATGAATATCAGCTTTCCCGGTGGCACGCGATCCTCCCAGACCAATGGCTTCGACCGGATCACACCCGATCAATCGTTCGACCAGGGTATCGAAACATGCATTTTCTTTCATAAAACATTCTCCTTTTAACAAAAATTATAGCATTTTACGTATCTTTCTTTGAAAAATTTGACATTCCTTTCCATATCAACGAATATATAGTCAGGAGGTATGTTATGCATTCCTTATACATTGAGCAAAAAATGTTTTCTCTCTGGGGAACGTATGATGTATATGACGAGGAAGGACGGATCGCCTATAAGGTGAAGGGGTCGCCTTCTTTGACCCGTACCTTGACCGTTTTTGACGCAGAAGACAACGAAGCCGGAACGATCCATCAGGTTTTGATGAGCTTGCTTCCAACTTTTGAAATCATGCGTCACAAAGAAAAGATCGGTACTATTCAAAAGAAGCTGTCATTTCTTCATCCAAAGCTCATCATGCACTATCTGGACTGGCACGCCGAAGGCAACATCTGGGGCTGGGATTATACCGTATATGACGGTGCCGGTCAAACGGTCGGGACGATCCAGACCAAGATCTGGCATCTGACCGATCAGTTTTCGATCGAATACGTCAAAGAACGCGATGCGCTTCCTTTGCTCATGCTTGTCCTGGCTATTGACGCGATCCAGGATGCTGGCCAGCACGGATGAGTCATTGGTTATACCAATGATATGGTTCTGAGCAATATTATTGATTAAACAGTAAATTTATCGATTTAAACTACTTTTCAAGAGAAGCGGTACTCATTATAATATGGGCGGGACATAAGTCCTGCATGTGTATCGCTGCACGAGGTGCGATCGATAAGTGCTCGTGTTCAAATGTGAGCCGCTGCACGAGAGGCGGCTAATAAATGCTCGTGGTCACATGTAGAGCTTCTTAATGAAGCTCTTCCAGGAGATTTACCGATGTTAGTGGAAGAGAAACATTTTTATTTCATTAAGGATTCGTATTTTCGGGATTTTCCGGAAGCGGGTCTGATGCCAAATAAGATCATCGTGAATAATGCGGTGCATGATCGCCCTGCATATTTTGCGCTGCGCGATTCTTCCGATCCAAGGATCTTATGGCTCATCCCTATCTCTTCCAAAATATCTAAATATAAACGAATTGAAGAAGAGAAAAAGAGGAAATTCGGGCGATGCGATACGATCGTGTTCGGAGACATTCTCGGGCATGAATGTGCCTTCCTTATCCAGAACATGTGTCCAATCACCAACAAGTACATAGCGAATGAATATCTGGATCACGATCATTATCCGGTACGGATCCCGTATCGTCTCGAGCAGATCATTTCGAAAAAGGTTCGCAGGATCCTCGTTCTTGAAGGACAGGGCAAACGGATCACGTTTCCGGATATTATCAAGATCAAAAACGAAATTCTCGCAAAAGAATAAAGCAGACCATCTCATGTACGGTCTGCTTTTTGTCTGATCGGTGCGGCTTCGCTCGTCAGATGCTGTTCCATTTTTCTATATAAGCCAAGCATGCGTCCGCACAGCAGCGCGGAAATGAGCGTCCCTGCCCCGATCCCGATGATTCCGCCGGAAAACACGAGACCGATGAGGAGCGAAACGCTCATCATGGAAAGATCGAGCATATTTTTCATCTGTCCTATTTCCTTGTTCATCTTTTGCGCGCACGCTTTCGTGAGCCCTTTCACCGGATTATAGACGATATCTGCTTTTAAAAACAAATGGATCCCAAGAGCGGTCAGGCTGATCGCGATCAGAAGGACAATCATCTGTGCACCCAGTGTATGTGGCTCCACCTGCAGCGCCCGGTCATACAGATCGGTAAGCCATCCGAAAAGGATCGAAAACGGGATCTGCATCGCGATCGCTATCGTGATCTTTTTCAGCAGAACGATCTGAATGCCGACAAAGATCAAATACAGGATCGAGCTTGCTGTACCGAAAGATACCGGAAAAAGCCGGCTTGCTACATAGTTTACGCTCGATACGGCCGCGCAGCCCAATCCTGTTTTCGTATTCAGCACGATTCCTGCTGCCAGAATATTGACACCTAAGATCCAGATGATCACTCTTTTCAAATTCATTGCTGTCCCCTCCTGTTTTTCCATCCCTATCTTAATCCTTTTTATTATTCCTATAAAATATCGTTTTATTATGGTACGATTCCATAGAGGAATAATAAGATGAATCTGAAACAGCTTGAATACTTTGTCGATCTGATCGAACATGAAATGAACCTGACCCGCTGCGCACAGCGCTTTTTCATATCGCAGAGCGCTGTGACCAAGCAGCTTTGTTCTCTGGAAGAAGAGCTTGGCATCCCGTTATTTGACCGCACGAAGCACCGGCTTTTTCTCACATACGACGGACGATCTTTTTATCCGTATGCAAAAAAGATCCTGGATGCGCATAAAGAGGCGCTTGATCATGTGCAGCTGCTCAAAAACGGTCTGTCCGGAAACCTGCGCCTAGGAATGATCCTGCGCAGCGACATGAAGATGGTGCTTCCTCTTCTTTCTGCCTTTCACGCACGGTATCCGGATATCGAGATCAGTGTTTACTCCGCCACCCACAAACAGCTGATGGACGATCTGGAAAAAAACCGGTGCGATATCATTCTGGCCCTGCAGCATCCTGAAGGCAGCGGTTATATTTGTGCTCCGATCGCCCGTTATCCTCTGATCGTTCTTGTGAGCACTTCCGATCCTCTTTCTGTACGGGAATCGGTCCACGAGCACGATCTGAATCACATCCTGTTCGATACGCGGATCAATGATGAAACGCGTTCCGGCCTTCTTGTGGACGACTGTATTGCCAAGATCGCCTGCGGACAAGGACAAGCCATCTATCACTCTTTTGTCTATGACGAGTCGATGAGCGAATGGATCAAAAGCATTCCGCTTGCCCCATATCAGACTTCTTCGATATATTTAATCGCGAGGAGAAATTACAGTACGTCCCAGGCAAAGCTTCTTATGCGCTTCGCACAGCACGCTTATTGCGATTGATATGAGTATTATGATACATTTTTTCATGATACTCTTTATATTTTAATGCGAAATGTCATTTATTACGCCGTAAAAATGTGTTAAAATAATGTCGAAGAAAGCTTTACCGAGGTAAACCCCATTATGAAGAAGAAAGATACGAAAACACGAATCGTTGAAACAGCCTATTCCCTGTTTCATCAATACAATTACCAGTCGGTTACGGTCATGGATATATGCAATGCATGCCAGATCACGAAACCGACCTTTTACAAATACATTGATTCAAAGGATTCCCTGCTTGAGTATTATTTCCGCGAAATGACTAACGAGCTTCCGAGCGGATGGTTCGAAGTGGATGAATCAAAAAACTGCTACGATCAGCTTCTGGAAAAATTCGAATACTACTATCACAATATCGACGGAATGGGATTTAAGCTGTACCGGGAAGTCATCATCTCGAATTTCAAGGAAGAGCTCGGATCGTATAGAGATTCCAGGGAATTCAATCAGTGCATCGAAAATCTGATCTGTATCGCGCAGAAGAAAGGGGAGATCCGGAATCAGTCGGATCCTCATCGTCTTATGAGCGCGATGATGGCATTATCGGTCGGGACTGGAGGCTACCGGTGCATGCTCGAAAGCGAAGAGAGCTTTTTTGAATTTTTCAGAAAAGGAATAGAAGCGTTGCTCGAACCAGTCAGGGAGGAAGTCTGTGCCAGTACGTGAAAATAAAAAGAACCTGATCCTTGAAGTGTCGCTCCGGCTGTTTCAGGAAAGAGGCTATGAAGGGGTTTCCCTGCTGGAGATCTGCAGGGAATGCGGCATCACAAAGCCGACGTTTTATCGCTATATTTCTTCAAAGGAACAGCTGCTTCGCTATTATTTCAGAGGATCGGTCGCCGATGTGCTGAATGCGATGAACAAGTGCGATCCTGAAAACCACTGGGAACGGCTTTTTATCGGACTGACCTATACGATGGAACAAAACACAAAGCTTGGCTGGGATCTGTACAGCCGCTACTGGATCCTGAATATGAGCGAAGCATCCGACATCCTTCCCTATGAAAGCGAGGTCCGCAATGCCACGGTCAGCGAGATCCGCAAAGCGCAGGAAACCGGACAGATCAGAAATCAGTCCGATCCGGAACAGCTTTATGTGCTGTGCCGCAACATCGAGCTTGGTTTCATCATGAAGTGGTGCATGTCCAGAGCTGTCTTTGATCTTGTGCATCACTGCCGCGAAGACATCGAAGCCGCCCTTCAGGTCGATCACGAAAAAATAAGACAGGATCTTCTTGACTGATCCTGTCTTTTTGCATGCACTCTTTTATTTTTCGGCCTTGGCCTGTTCAATGATCCGTTTTGAGATATTTTCAGGAACCGGATCATAGCGGTCCATTTCGATCGTATAGGTACCCAGACCCTGTGTCATGGAACGAAGTTCTACCGAGTAGCGTGCCATTTCGCCCATCGGGACCTGCGCCTCGATGATCTGGTCGTTCTCATCCGGTGTCATGCCCATGATCGCGCCGCGCCGCTTGTTCAGATCACCTATGATCGTGCCCGTATATTCATCAGGGACCCGGATCGTCACGTTCATGATCGGCTCAAGAAGGATCGGATGACATTTTTCCATCGCATCCTTATAAGCTAAGCGCGCAGCCAGCTTGAAGGCCATTTCGCTCGAATCCACATCATGGTATTTTCCGTCAAGCAGAGTCGTCTTGACATTGACCATCTTGTAGTTGGCCAGCGTACCTTCTGCCGTACATTCTCTCAGGCCCGTTTCAACAGCCGGGAAGTACTGTTTCGGAACGGCGCCGCCAAATACTTTTTCCGCAAACACCATTTCCTCTTCTTCCGGATTTGGCGCAAACTCGACAAATACATGTCCGAACTGGCCATGTCCGCCGGACTGTTTTTTATGACGTCCTTCGCCTACAGCCGTCTTGGTGATCGTTTCGCGATAGGTGATCTTCGGATCGCTCAAGATGACATCGGCCTTGAATTTGTTTTTCAGCTTGTTCACGATCACATCCAGATGCTGATCCCCGATCCCGTACATCACGGTTTCCTTTGTTTCCTTGTTCTGCACGACCTTGAATGTCGGGTCTTCCTCCTGCAGCCTTGCCAGACCATTGCTCAGGCGGTCCTCGTCATTTTTTGTCTTCGGCGTTACGGCCTGGCCATACAGCGGTTTCGTAAAGACGATCGGATCGGCGATCAGCAGTTTGCCGCGGTCGCACAGCGTATCGTTCGTCTGCGTATTCTGCAGCTTGGTCAGCGCGCCGATATCTCCTGTAAACAGTTTTCCGGCAGCCGTCTGATGCTTTCCTTTAATGATAAAGATCTGGGACAGTTTTTCCGGTTTGCCGTTGTTGGCGTTCACGACGCTCGAATCCGATGCCAGCGTTCCCGAAAGCACCTTCACATAGGAAATCCGTCCGACAAACGGGTCCACGATCGTTTTGAACACCTGGGCAGTCAGGACCTCCTGCTCGGTCGTAAGCAGCTCGACCTTGACTCCATTCGGCGTAGTGGCTGTGTAGACCCCTTTTTCCGAATAGGTCGGGAAATAGGTAGCGATCAGATCCATCAGACGGCCGATGCCGCGCGATTCGATCGCAGAACCGGAAAAGACAGGAATGATCTCGCCGCTGCGTACGCCGATGCGCACGCCGCGCGTCAGCTCGGCATCCGTGAATTCCTCGCCCGAGAAGAATTTTTCCATCAGCTCGTCATCGCCCATAGCGACAGCTTCGGCGATCTGATCCTTGTACATCGACACTTCGTCCATCATGGATTCAGGGATCGGCTGGGCCACGGAATCCGAGGCTTTCGGTCCGTGATGATACCATGCCTTGTTTTTGAGGATATTGACCGTTCCGACATATACGCCGTTTTCAATGATCGGAACTTCGAACGGGATCACGCTCTTGCCGAATTCTTCGTGAAGGGCCGTATACGCCTTTTCGAAGGAAGTATTTTCCTCATCGAGCTTGTTGATGAAGAAGATGGTCGGCTTTTTCTGTGCAAAAGCATCTTTGAACGCCAGCCGTGTTCCCGGTTCGAGAGGATTTTTCGCATCCACGACGATCAGGACATTGTCTCCTACGCTTTCCCCGGCTTCTTTTTCGCCGATAAAGTCGAGATAGCCCGGCGTGTCGATAAAATTGATCTTGCAGTTATCCCATTCGATCGGCACGATCGAAGTGTATACGGACAGTCCGCGGCGGATCTCTTCCGCGTCAAAATCGATCAGCGAGCTTCCTTCGCTCGTTTTTCCGAAACGGTCCGTCGCATCGGTATAGTAAAGCATTGCTTCCAGAACAGAAGTTTTTCCGGCGCCGCTATGTCCAACGACACTGACGTTTCTGACTTCAGAACTCAAATAGTCTTTCATGATCATTTCCTCCTATCTCAAGATCGGCTCAAGCTGAGCTCTGCAATGCTCTCTGACATAATCCAGGGCCACATTGCCTTGTTTGTCTTCCATATCCTTGTCGGCTCCGAACGCAAGCAGCTTTTCGACAAGGGATGGATATCCGCCGTATGCAGCACGCATGAGCGCTGTGCATCCGTTATTATCAAATAAATTCACATCCGCATTTCTTTCCAGCAGCAAGGCGATCGTATCTCTCTTGAACGCGATGCACGCTTCCATCAAAGCGCTGCGTCCCGCCTCGTCCTGCGCGTTGATATCCGCTCCGGCATCCAGAAGCGTCTGCACGCAGCGGTCCTGTCCGAGCAGCGCGGCTCTCATGAGCGCTGTGCGGCCATTGTCGTCCCTGGCGTTGACATCCGCTCCGGCATCGATCAGCGCTTTGCAGATCGTCTTGTTTCCCTTTTTGGCAGCAGCCATCAATGCGGTCTTGCCTTTGTTGTCGCTCATATTGACATCCGCTCCATTATCGATCAATACCTGGACAACATCCTTGCGGTCCCGTTTTGCCGAACGCATCAGAGCCGTTCTTCCGTCGCCGTTCTGATAGTTGACATCCGCACCGGTCTTGATCTGAGCGCATACCATCGGGAAATCGCCGTTCGCGCAGGCATCCCAAAATACTTTGTTGAAATTCTGATCCATTGTATTATTCCTCCCTATACTGATCATTCATCAAATAAAAAACCGGAATGCATCCTTTTTTTCTCATCCCAGTTACTACCTCGCAAAAGAGGTGTCATATCGATTTGTTTTTCTTCCTACAGCATTGTTTCCTGTCATCGCAACCACCTCTTTCATTGATGTCTCTATTGTAACCGCTCCCATTTTTTCGTCAAATCATGCGCGAAGAAAGACAAATTTGAAACCAATTTAACCATTTTGAGCGAAAAGAATAAAATGAACGAAAAAAGAACAAATTATGCTACACTTATACCGCCAGGAAGGAGAAGAGATATGAGCATTAAGATTGTTTTTTTTGATATGGACGGTACCCTGGTGGACTACGGCAGCCCGATGCCTGCACCCGACACGATGCTTGCCCTGCGCCAGCTTGCCGACCAGGGAATAAAGATCGTCATCTCGACCGGACGCCCGCCTTATGTCGTTCCGCATTTTCCCGGGATCCACTGGAACGCTTCGATCACATTCAACGGAGCTCTTGTTCAGTCGGACCAGAAAGTGCTTTATGAAAACCCGATCGATCATGAAGATATCGAATCATTGTATGAATGGTGCCTGAAAAACGACAAACCCGTCCTTTTCGCCGGAAAAGAGGAAATGAGAGCCCCGTTTTATGATCCGGCGCTCGAGGAATATATGAACATTGCCAGCCAGCACTGCGATGTGATCGAAGAAGGACGCGACTTCCATGAATTCATCGATCAGCCGATCTACCAGGGGATGATCGCTGTGCCGGTTTCCGAAAAGAAAAAAGTGCTGGACGGTTTGAAAAGCGCCGACATGGTCGGCTGGTATCCGACGTCCGCCGACATCATTCCCTATGGAAATTCGAAAGGAACCGGTGTGAAAAAGATCCTTGAGCATTACGGCTTTTCCAAAGAGGAAGCGATGGCTTTCGGAGATGGCGACAACGATCTGCAGATGCTCGATGCGGTCGGTCTTCCGATCGCGATGGGCAACGCGACCCAGGCTGTAAAAGATGCCTGCATCTACACGACCCATAGTGTCAGCACAGACGGGATCCGTCATGCCCTGAAGCATTTCGGAGTGCTGCAATGATCAAGGCCGCTTTTTTCGATATCGACGGGACGATCCTGAAGATCCATGAAAACAGGATCTCCGGGCGCTGCGCCGCCGCCCTCAATACGCTGCAGGAAAACGGAACAAAGATCTTCCTGTCGACAGGCCGCCCTTTAGCGGCGGTCCCGGTCTTTGAGAATGTGCGCTTTGACGGGATCCTGTGTTTTAACGGACAGCTGTACTGCGAACACGGAAAAACCGTCTTTGAGCGTTCTCTTGATCCGCACGATGTAAACCAGATCATTGCCAACATTCATGCCCTGCCTGTCAAAAAAAGAATTGTTCTGTGCAATGCCGGCGGACTGGCGTGCGATACGCTCGATGACGATCTGATCCGTTATATGAACCATGCCATAGAGCCGGATCAAAAAGCGTTTTCGCAGAAGAAAAACGAAACGCTGTACCAGATCATCGTAGGCATGAACCACCGCGAACAGGAACAGATCCTCAAGAATACTTCCAGTTCCAAGATCGTCTACTGGTGCGAATACGGTCTGGACATCATTCCGAAAGAAGGCGGAAAAGATGAAGGCATGCGCAAGGTCGCGCGGCTGTACGACATCAGGCCGGACGAGACGATCGCGTTTGGCGACGGCCTGAACGATCTGCCGATGATCCGGGCTGCCGGGATCGGAGTGGCCATGGAAAACGGCTACGACGCCTTGAAGCAGGAGGCGGATTTCGTCACGAAAAGCGTCGAGGATGAAGGTGTGGAATTCGCGCTGAAACACTTCCATCTCATCTAAAAGATCCGGAGCAAATTGATGCTCCGGATCTTTCCTGTTTATATGATTAATGGTCTGTTTTCCTTTTCTTCGATGCCGGACGATCCCTGCCCGGCATCTTTTTTTCGAAAGGCATTTCTTTCGCTTTCCGGGTCGCATTTTGTTCGATCCCGAACGTAACCTGTCCTTTGGCAGCGTCGACATCGATGCACAAAACCTTGATCTTCTGGCCGATCTGGAACACTTTGCCGCTGTTCTCTCCAATCAGCGACATCGTCGCTTCATCGTAATTGTAATAATCATCCATGAGCGTATGCATCGGGACGAGTCCTTCGATCGTATTGTCGAGCTCGACAAAGAATCCGAAATTCATGACACTGATGATCGTGCCGATAAAGCTCTGCCCCACCTTTTTTTCCATGTACTGAGCCATTTTATAATCATTGACCGTGCGTTCCGCGTTCACGGCATCTTTTTCCTTTTCGGAAATATGGGCAGCCTGCACGCGGACTTTGTTCTGATCCTTGGCCAGCTGCCGCTTGTCGCTGTTTTTCTCGAAACAGTAGCGGCGAAGCATTCTGTGAACGACAAGATCCGAATAGCGGCGGATCGGCGACGTAAAGTGACAGTATTCATCGAGAGCGAGCCCGAAATGTCCGATACAGTCGGCATCGTAGCGGGCTTTCTGCATGGCCCGCAGCGCGACAAGAGAAAGCACTTCGTGTGCTGTTTCATCGTCGATCGAGCTGAGGAACTGTTCGATTTCCAGAGCGTTGACATCATTGATCGACACTTCGAACGGAACGTTGAATACGCGCGCGATCTGGTACAAGGTTTCCACTTTTTCCGGATCCGGTTTCTCATGGACACGATAAACGCCCGGAAATTTGTGCTGGTTGAGATAATTGGCCACGCAGACATTAGCCAGCACCATCGCCTCTTCGATCATCTGCTCGGCATAGCCGCGTTCCTTGACCGTCACATCGACCGGTTTTCCTTTTTTGTTCAAAGTGATCTTCGGCTCCTTGGTCGAAAAATTGATCGCTCCGCGCTTTTCGGTCTGTTTTTCAAGCTGTTTTGCCAGCTCTTCGAAATCAAGCAGCATTTCTTTGACATCCGCGTATTCCTTTTCGATCTGCGGATCGTGATCCATCAGCTGATTGACCTTGTTGTAGGTGCACCGGCGGTCCGAATGAATGACAGACGGCACGATATCATACTTTTTCACTTTGCCCGTCTTATCGATATCCATGACACAAGACAAGGTGAGCCGGTCCACGTCCGGGTTGAGCGAGCAGATGCCGTTGCTCAGTTCAAACGGAAGCATGGGCACGCAGCGGTCCACGACATACACGCTTGTTCCGCGCAGATACGCCTCCTGATCAAGCGGGCTGTTTTCCTTGACATAGTGGGACACGTCGGCGATATGCACATACAGACGATACCCGTCCTTTGTCTTTTCCACTGTGATGGCATCGTCAAAATCCTTTGAATCATCGCCATCGATCGTTACGGTCGGAAGGGCGCGAAAATCGCTGCGGCCTTCCAGTTCCTTTTCGGTCACATGATCGCTGACCTTTCTGACTTCTTCGATCACCGGTTCCGGAAATTCCTGACGGATCTCGTTTTCATACAGCAGGGCTGTGATATCTGTCCCTGCTTCATTGGCCGGTCCGATGATGCGGGCGATCCTCACTTCAAGAGGTCTTGTGTATTTCACGATCTCGACCACGGCTTTTACGTTATTGGAAAGCGAGAACTCCTTGATGTTTTTTACTTTGAATGTCGTGTGCAGATCGATATCCGAACGGAAACGCCAGCCTTCCTTGTCGCGGAAGAACGTGCCGGTCACATTTCTTATTCCGCGCGAAAAGATGTGCACGACATAGTTTCCCTGCGGTGTTTTTTTGACGAGGACCTCGTCCCGGTCGAACGCATCCTTGGCATTGGCTTTCGGGACATAGATCTTTCCTTCCGGGTTGATGATGGCGAGCTCGAACCGGGAGACGTCCTTGACCCGGCCGATCATATACTGATCATTGTCGATCCATACATACTGCATGTGATCGTTGTATATTTTCCGCTCGTCCTCGAGTTCCTGCAGGGCAGTCATCATTTCCTTGATCTGTTCTGTGTTCTGTACATGAAGACATTGCTCGATCTCCTTGAGCGAAAGCTTGTCTTTTTCTTTGAATAGTTCGATTAGTTCCTGGCGCATTGATTTCCTCCTGTCAAATTAAAAAGGGCTTTTTGGCCCCTTTTCGAATTATACGATTTGAAGTGCGATGACTAAAGCGAAGAACAAAATTCCGCACACTAAAGTCATTCGGCTGATTACCTTTTCCGGTCCGCGCTCTTTTGTGACGGCGAACAGGTTCAGGTCTCCGCTTCCGGTAAACGCGGAAGAAAGACCATCGGATTTTCCGCCCTGAAGCAATGTCAAAACAATAATGATTCCTGATAAGACCATTAATACTATATCTAATGTTTGTTCCATAGGTTTATTCACTCTTTCTAATTAACTTTCTTATTGTATCAGTATTTTTGTCATTATTCCACCCAGTGCCAGTCAAATTCCGACAAATTCCGGCCGATGTGATCGGGAACCGTTCCGATCCGGGGGATATCCTCGCGTTTATGAACGCCCGTTTCGACAAAAAACGTTTCTACACCGGTATTGTACCCTAAAGCAATATCTGTTTCCAAGTTATCGCCCACCAGAATGATATTTTCCTTGTCGAGCCCGAAATGTTCAAGACACAGTTCAAGGATCGGCGCATTCGGTTTTGCGATCTTCGGGCTTTCCTGGGAAGAGGCGTATTCGAACAGTTTGACGACCGAACCGTTTCCTACCTCGAAACCGTCTTCCCTGGCCAGGATACGGTCATCGTTGGTTCCGATCAGCTTCGCGCCACGCAGGGCATGGACGAGTTTTTCGGAATATGTGCGGTAGGTCATCTCCTTGTCCAGACCGATAAAGAGGAAATCCGGATCCTTTTCGGTGATCTCGAATCCTTCTTCGGTCAGCGCCTCTTTCATACCGTTCTTTCCGACATAGCTCGCCTTGTTCCCGTCAAAATGTCTTCTGGCGTATTTTGCGCTGGCCATCGCCGAGTTAAAGAACAGATCGGGCGTGATGTGCTCATATCCCATTCCAATCATATGTTCGGCATTCTCCTTGCGCGTGCGCATCGAATTGTTTGTCAGAAAAATATACGGAACACCCTTTTCATGACACAGATCGACGAAATGCTTCGCGCTCTCAATGATCTGTGTATTGCGGTACATGGTTCCATCCAGATCCAGAACAACGGTTTTCATTACTCTTCGATCTTTTTGATGTCGCTGTACGGAATATCGGTCGGCGTTTCGCGATTGGCGAAAAGGACCATGACCGTCGCTTCTTCCTTGTCGTCGTTCATTTCCACGATCTCGCCTTCGGAATCTTCAAATCCGCCGCGCAGAATCTTCACCCGGTCGCCGACCTTGAAGTCGACTTCTGTCTTCTTCTCGAGCTTACCGAGCCGTGCAAGTACCGATTCGATTTCCTCCTGGGATACAGGGAACGGTTTCGCTCCCTTGCCGCTTGATCCGATAAATCCGGTAACGCCTGGCGTATTGCGCACGACATACCACGCTTCGTCGGTCATGATCATCTGAACGAGCACATAGCCGGAAAACAGGTTATGCGTCTTTTCGACTTTTTTATTGTTTTTGATTTCTGTAACCTTTTCCTCGGCGACGACGACCTGGAACAGCGAGTCCTCGAGCCCCATTGTCTTGATCCGCCGCTCAAGATTTTCCTTGACACGGTTCTCCTGTCCTGCGTATGTATTTACGACATACCATTCTTTTTTTAATTCTTCTGCCATATGATTGATTTTCTCCTTATTTCCTTATTCATTCCATATTATAACGTATTTCCCGAAAAACCACTAAGCATACAATTCATTCTCGCAAAAAGAGCGCGGGATGCGCTCTTTTAAAGTCCTACGATCCAGCTCACTAAGCTGGAGGAAGCCAGTTCGCACAAAAAGAAATAAACGCCGAACAATGCGGTAAAGGCAATGACCAGTCCGCTTGTCGACATCAGATTTCCAAATGTCGGCCACTGTACTTTTTTTAGTTCGGACCATACTCCTTTCGGGGAATAGGTCCATTCCTTTTTTTCTTTGCTCATAATCTTCCATTCCTTCTATTTTGTTTCTCTATGCAAAGTATGTCTGCCGCATTTCGGACAGAATTTTCTCATTTCAAGACGCTGCGTGCTCGTTTTTTTGTTTTTCGAGGTCGTATAGTTTCTCGAAAGACATTCCGTACAAGTCAAAGTAACTTTTTCAGCCATATTTTCACGCTCCTTACATCTGAATAATAATACAATTTTTTTCAGCTGTCTGTCAAATGCCTCTTTAACAGGCGCTCAAAACGCGCGCAGGTACGACGTATGGTCTTATAGCACTTTTTTGTCTTTTCGCAGATTTCCTTTTTTGAATAGCCCTGAAGAAGCAGTTCCACGATCTCCCGTTCCTTGTCGGAAAGATCAGGGCTTTGGGAAAGTTCCGCCACGCTCTCCCTGAGCAGAAAGGAATCCGGGGCTGCCGCTTTTTCATCCTTTACGATTTCATGAAGATATGTGCTGCCCGTCTCGCCGATCCGGCAGTCCAGGCTGATCGCTTTCTCTTCTTCATAGCGGATCCCTGTTTTCCTGCGCGCCTGGTCTGTCAGCCAGTTTTTCAAGGCCCGTTTATAATAGGAAATGAACGAGGTCTGCTGGTCTGTGCGGTAGCTCTGCAGACATTCGATCAAAATGAGATCGGCGCTTGATATAAATTCATCCAGTTCGTGTCTTGGAACGTGATTTCTTCCCGTCCAGCTTTTGTATTCATTGACGGCGATCGATCGTGAATAATGAAGAAGCTCGGGCAGAGCATCCTCGTCCTGAACAAAGTAGCGGTAGATCACTTCATTGATATTATCGGTCATTTTTTTTCGGCAGCGGATCACGCTGATTCATGATTTCATAAAGAAGCACGGCACAGGCTACCGAAGCATTGAGAGATGAAATGGAACCGGCCATAGGCAGCCTGACCATGTAGTCGCACTGCTTTTTTACTAACGGAGAGATGCCTTTTCCTTCCGAACCGATCACAAGAACGGTCGGCGCATCATACATTCCTTCCCTGTAGTCCCTGGCATGATCCATATCGGCGCCTGCGATCCAGTATCCTTCCTCTTTCATTTTCTTCAATGCCTGGGAAAGGTTGTTCACGATCGCAACAGGTACCGTGTAGGCGGCCCCGGTGCTTGTCTTGACAACTGTCGGTGTCAGGCCGGCACTGTTGTGTCTGCATAAGATGATTCCGTCGACTCCGGTGCAGTCGGCTGTCCGCAGGATAGAACCGACATTATGCGGGTCCTGGATGTTGTCGAGCGCGACATACAGTCCCGGTCCCTGGCTTTTCTTTCTGGCAAGCAGCTCATCGAGCGAATAGGTCGGTATATCTTTGACCTTGACGGCGATGCCGTTGTGGATCCCGTTGCCTGTCAAGGTATCGAGCTCTTTTCTCGAAACCGATCTTACCGGACATTTCAGGGTTTTCACGCTGTCGCGAAGCTTTTTATCCTTCAAAGAGTCCAGGATATACACTTCACTGACAGATTGGGGATCTTCTTTGATCTGATTAAAAACATTTTTTCCGTAAACGATCATTTTAACGTATCTCCTAGTTCTACGATTCGCCCGATCAGCTGGCGCAGTCTTTGTTCATGCGCGTACAAATACAGATAGCCGATGAGCGATTCCAGGGCGGTGGCGCGCAAATACGTTTTTCCATCCGCATTTTTTGCTTTGGAATGGATCGACGCATTGCGTCCTCTGCGCAGGATCTCCTTTTCTTCTTCGTTAAAAAAATTCTCTTTCTCCAGCTGTTCCAGGATATAGGACTGCCCTTTTGCGCTATTGATCTTTGCGCTCTTTTTCTGAAGAACGTTGGCTTTGGAATAGCCAAGGGACAACAGGTGTTCCCGGATGACCAGCGTCATGATCGCATCGCCCATCCAGGCAAGACTGGTCGCGTTATGTGTTACGATTTCCATTTACAGGATCCCTTTTTCGATCAGCCGGGCGCGATACTGGTCAGCCAGTTCAAAATTCTTTTCTTTTGCGGCCGCTTTCCAGGCATGATACATTTCCTTGTCCTCTTCGCTCATCCGGATCGGATCGAGCCGGATCCCGAGCACATGCATCATCGCTTCGAGTGTCGTGACGTATTTCTGCACTTCCTTGAGGTCGAGCGGTCTGCGGCGCTGGACCTGATTGATCTTTTTCACGCATTCCAGCACAGCTGTGATGGCGTTGGGTGTGTTGAGATCGTCATTCATTGCGGCAATGAATGCATCCCACGTGAATTGATCTTTTTCCTTCGGCTCGTCGGCATGGCTGATCTGCAGCAGGACCTCGGCCTGCTTGTAGGCATTTGTGATTTTCTGCAGTTCTTTTTTTGCGCTTTCGAAAGCCTGCTCATTCAGATTGAGCGGAGCGCGGTACTGTGCGGAGATCATGACCCAGCGGATCACATTGCCGCCATACTGGCTGATCAGATCTTTTGCCCACCATACGTTGCCGAGCGACTTGCTCATTTTGATCCCGTCGATATTGATCATTCCATTATATACCCACATATTGGCCAGATGGGTATGATGCAGCGATTCGTTCTGGGCTATTTCATTTTCATGATGCGGAAATTTCAGATCGAGCCCGCCCCCATGAATATCGATCAGATCTTTGTGGAACACGTCGTTGATCATGACGACACATTCGGTGTGCCATCCCGGGCGTCCTTTTGACCATGGCGAATCCCATTGAATCCCGGTATCTGTCTTTTTCCAGAGCGTAAAATCGAGAGGGTTTTCCTTTTTTTCATTTTCATCGATCCGGGCGCCGACCATGAGATCTTCGATCTTCTGATGGGACAGTTCGCCATACTTCGGGTTGGATCCGACCCGGTAATACACGTCGCCGTCAATTTCATAAGCGGCCCCGGCTTCAATGAGTTCCTTGATAAAGGCGATGATCTCATCCATCGTTTCTGTTACTTTCGGAGCGACATTGGGCATGTCGGCGTTCAGATCGGCACGGGTCTGATCATAGGCGGCAATAAATTTTGTCGTAATTTCCTTTTCGGTCGTGTTCTGTTCGATGGCAGTATGGATGATCTTGTCATCGACATCCGTGTAATTGGATACATAGGTGACGTCAAGGCCCTGCGCTTCGAGCGCTTTTTTCAAGGTATCGAATACAATGATCGGGCGGACATTGCCGATGTGGGGATAGTTGTACACAGTAGGGCCGCATACATACATGGACACCTTGCCTTCCTCGATCGGTTTTAATGGTTCAATTTTCTGGGTATAGCTGTTGTACAGTTTCATTTCTGCTCTCCCCTTTCCTTTCCGAGCTCGATGGTCAGATCCCTGAACTGCTGGAGCAGATCCTCATCGATCCCGGCATCTTTCATCTGATTGATATAATTGGCGTCGAGATCGTCTACATCTTTTGTGATCTCGTCGCGGTCTTCATCCGTTAAACGTTGTTTCAATGGCATCTTTCTGACCTCACATTCATTCTATTAGAATACCTTAGTTTACGCATTTCATCAAGGCGCAAAAAAAGACATCGAGAACGAATCGATGTCTTTCGGGTTCAATCTGTTTTCTTATATAATTAGTCGCCTAATTCAGAGAAGAATTTGATTGTACGAACCATCTGGCTCGTGTAAGAGTTTTCATTGTCGTACCAGCTTACGACCTGAACAAGAGTGTTTCCATCTCCTGTAGGAGTGCACATTGTCTGAGTAGCATCAAACAGTGAACCGTATTTCATACCGATGATATCGCTAGAAACGATTTCTTCTGTGTTGTAACCGAAAGATTCAGTCTGGGCAGCTTCCATCGCTTTGTTTACCTGGTCAACTGTCACTTCGCCTTCAACTTCCGCAACGAGCAGAGTTGTTGAACCTGTAGGAACAGGAACACGCTGAGCAGAACCGATCAGTTTTCCGTTCAGTTCAGGGATAACAAGACCGATCGCTTTTGCGGCACCAGTAGAGTTAGGAACGATGTTCACTGCAGCAGCACGGCTACGACGTTTGTCGCCTTTTCTCTGAGGTCCGTCAAGAGTCATCTGGTCACCAGTGTAAGCATGAACTGTAGTCATGATACCGCCTTTGATCGGTGCAAGATCATTCAAAGCTTTTGCCATTGGAGCAAGGCAGTTCGTCGTGCAGCTTGCTGCAGAAATGATCTGATCCGATGGTTTCAGGACATCCTGGTTTACATTGTAAACGATTGTAGGAAGGTCATTTCCTGCTGGTGCAGAAATAACAACTTTACGAGCACCTGCATCTACGTGAGCCTGTGCTTTTGCTTTTGAAGTATAGAAACCAGTGCATTCGAGAACAACGTCTACGCCCAGTTCTTTCCAAGGCAGTTTGGAAGCGTCCGCTTCTTTGTAGATCGTGATTTTCTTTCCGTCAACTGTGATCGAGTCTTCTCCGGCAACCACTGTGTCAGCCAGTTTGTAAGTTCCCTGTGTCGAGTCGTATTTCAACAGGTGAGCCAGCATTTCAGGGCTTGTCAAATCGTTGATTGCTACTACTTCATAGTTCGGATCATCAAACATCTGACGGAATGCCAGACGTCCGATACGTCCAAAACCGTTAATTGCAACTTTTACTGTCATGTCAGTAAATCCTCCTTTATTAAATTCACCATAATTATAAAAGTATGTGAATTAATTGTCAATGTGAATCCCGTATTTGTTAGCGTTTTCAATCCATCCTGCAAATTTTTTCTTAAGACGCGTCCGGAAAACCGGAAGCAGAAATACAAGCGGAAAACGTCGGGATGGCCATGAAAACGAGATGTTCTTCCCTGCACTGAAAGTGTTTTTTGACATCCTCCCACGGTTGAAACCGTGGGCTTTAGAAGGTTTTGTAAAAAAAATGAAAATACTGTAAAATAGTCTAAAACAGGAGGAGCATTATGAATTCAAATACACTGCTTGATCTTCTTGAAAACAACGCGAGGCTCTCTTCGCAGGACCTTGCCGACATACTCCAGGAAGATGAAAAGGAGATAAAACAGGAAATAAAAAAACTTGAAGAGGAAAAGATCATCTGCGGCTATCATACGGTCATCAATTATAACCGCGCATTGAAAAACGAAAAAGTCATGGCTTTCATCGAGGTGGACTGTGTTCCGCAGCGGCATACAGGCTATGACAAGACGGCGATGAAAATTGCCAATTATCCGGAAATCGACACGATGTATCTGCTTTCCGGAGACTGCGACTTTCTCTGCCTTGTTCAGGGAAAAACAATGTTCGAGGTGGCTCGTTTCGTCTCGGACAAGATCGCCTGTGTGGAGGATGTGCGCAGCACGAAAACGCTGTTCGTGCTCAAGCAGTACAAAACGAGCGGTATCATCATGAAAGATGAAGAGCCGGAAGAATCCAGCCGACTGGTGGTGACTCCATAATGAAACCAATCAATAAAACGATCGAAAACTTAAAGCCGAGCGGCATCCGAAAATTTTTTGATCTGGCCAATACGATGGACAATGTCATTTCCTTCGGTGTCGGAGAACCGGATTTCGATACGCCATGGCACATTTGCGAAAACGCCGTGTATTCCCTTTCAAAAGGAAAGACGCATTATACGGCCAACCGCGGTCTTCTCGAACTGCGGAAGCTGATCAGCGAATTCCAGCACATCCGCTATGACCAGTCCTACGATCCGGAAAACGAGATCATCGTCACCGTGGGCGGTTCGGAAGGGATCGATCTGGCCATGCGCACCCTGGTCGAGGAAGGCGATGAAGTGATCGTCATGGACCCGAACTACGTCGCGTACGAACCGGCGGTCGAAATGGCCAAAGCAACGATCGTGCCGATCACCCTGACCGAGAAAAACGAATTCAAGCTGAAACCGGAAGATCTCCAGGCGGCGATCACGGACAAGACAAAAGCGATCATACTCAATTTTCCGAGCAATCCGACCGGCGGCGTCATGAGCAAAGAGGATTACGAAAAGCTGGTCCCGATCATCAAAGAATCAGGCATCTATGTGATTTCAGACGAGATCTATGCCGAGCTGACATTCGACGGCGAATTCGCATCGCTTGCCCAGTTTCCGGAGATCAGGGATCAGGTCATCGTGATCAACGGATTCTCCAAGGCGTTCGCCATGACAGGATGGCGCTTAGGCTACGTCCTTTCCAATCCGTATTTGAGCAGCCAGATGGTCAAGATCCACCAGTACATTATTATGTCGGCGCCTACGCCGGCCCAATATGCTGCCATCGAAGCGTTGTCGCACGGACTTCCGGACGTGGTTGCGATGCGGGCCGAATATCTGAACCGCCGCAACCTTCTCGTCAGCCGTCTGAACCGGATGGGCCTGACCACCAATACCCCGAAAGGAACATTTTATGTTTTCCCGAATATTTCCTCGACCGGGCTGGACAGCGAAACATTCTGCGCCCGTCTTCTGGAAGAGCAGCGGGTCGCCTGCGTACCAGGCAACGCATTCGGGCAGCACGGCGAAGGATTTATGAGAATGAGCTATGCCTGCTCTCTGGACGATATCCGCGAAGGATGCGACCGGATCGCAGCATTTCTGGATTCTTTAAAAACCAAATAACTTGTAAAAAAGGAAGTCCGTAAGCTTCCTTTTTATAATTCTTGAGCAAAAAGGCCCCACACCTTCCGCAAGAGAGATGTCACGATTCGAATATTCCTTTCCCGATCCATGAAATAAAAGAATAGATCATGGATATAACGGTCAATCCTCCTACGCTTGCACAAGCGCCCAGCATATCGATCACGACATCCTTTTTCGACATGGTACGCCCAGCCACACTTCCCTGGTGCATTTCATCCAGTACCGCAAAGACGGCGCACAGAATGAGCGCAAGGAAAAATCTCGAAGCTTTTTTAAAGCCGAGGATCGCCAATGTAATATAGATCATGGCGGCCAGCGCAAAATAAATGGAAAAATGGGCGAGCTTGCGCACATTCATGTTCCAGTTGCTGCCATACGGAGAAAAACGAATGACCAGCGCCTTGACGCGTTCGGAAAGCGTGACTCCTTCCGGCGTATTTTCAAGTCTGTCCCGAACTTCCTGCTTCAGTGCTTCGGTCACATTTTCGCTTCGCACTCCCGAATCGAGCCCGTCTTCGCTCGAAAGCGTATAGATCGACAGCATGATGATTCCGGATAGTGCCAGAAACAGCAGAGCACAGCATATTCTCAATACTATATTTTTCTTTTTCATAGATTTATTATACAAAAAAGAGGAAAAGTCTCAACCTTTCCTCTGTTATGTCATTATTCGGCAGTGCCTGTCAGTTCCGCCATCGCTTTCTGGTAAGCCAGCGTTTTATTGTGGGCATCTTCTTTGTCCTTGCCGACAATGCAGAAATAGAATTTGCATTTCGGCTCTGTGCCGCTTGGACGAACAGCGATCCAGCTTCCGTCAGCCAGATAATATTTCAGAACATCGGATTTTGTGAATCCTGTCAGCTCTTTCGTTTCACCGTTTTCCTTGATCGTACATTCGTTATAATCTTCGGCACGGATGACATCCACGCCATTGATCGCTTTCGGCGCATCTTTTCTCAGATCGGCAAGGATCTGTTTGATCCGGTTCGCACCGGCTTCTCCGGACAGCGTCAAAGCCACCTGGCTTTCCTCATACGTTCCGTGCTCTGCATACAGATCATTCAGGACATCGACGAGGTCTTTTCCTTTTTCCTTGTAATAGGAAGCAGCTTCTGCCAGCATCAGGCATGCCTGCGGCGCATCCTTATCGCGGACAAACGGTTTGATCAGCGAGCCGTAGCTTTCCTCGTATCCGAAGACGTAGTTCTTTTCGCCGGTCGTTTCATATTTCGCTACTTTTTCTCCGATGAACTTGAATCCTGTCAAAGTTTTTTCTGTTTCCACGCCATGGGCTTTTGCCACTTTTTCGCCCAGATCGCTCGTTACGACGGTATTGAACATCACCGGATTGGACGGCATGATCCCTTTTTCTTCCATCTGCGAAAGGATATACTCGAGCAGCACAGCTCCCGACTGGTTTCCGGTCATCACGACGTATTCGCCGTCGTGTTTTACACCAACACCCATACGGTCCGCGTCCGGATCGCATACGAGAATAATATCGGCATCGTTGTCGGCTGCATATTTCAGAGCCAGTTCATAAGCCCCTGGCTGTTCCGGGTTCGGGGTCGGCGTATTGGAGAAATCCGGATCCGGCGTGCACTGTTCCACGACAGGAATGCAGTGATAGCCCGCGCGCTTATAAACTTCCTGTACCGGAATGTTCGCTGTGCCATGCTCCGGAGAGAAAACAATCTTGATGTCTTTGACAACTTCCGGATTCAACTGAATTCCCAGAACGTTTTCATAGTATGCTTCATCGACATCTTTGCCGATGACTGTGATCAGTTTTTCTTCTTCCGGTGCGACATTGGCATCGATCGCCAGTTCATCTTCGATCGCATTGACCTGGTCGATCACCTGGGCCGCGAGCGCAGGAACGAGCTGGCATCCTTTTTCATCGTACAGTTTGTATCCGTTGTATTCTTTCGGATTATGACTGGCTGTGATCATGATGCCGCCAAAGCAGTGCAGATGACGAACCGCAAAGCTCAGTTCAGGAGTCGGACGGAGCGATTCGAACACATAGGAGCGGATCCCGTTTTTTGCAAGCAGCCTGGCACTGTCGAATGCGAATTCGCGCGACATATGACGGTTGTCATATCCGATCGCGATTCCCGCTTCGCACGCTTCCTTGCCATGTGCTTTGATATAGTTCGCAAAACCTTGGGTCGCTTTGCGGATCGTATGCAGATTGATCCGGTTCGTTCCAGGACCGAGCAGTCCGCGCATACCGGCTGTTCCAAATTCAATGAGCGTGTAAAATGCATCATTTTTTTCCTCGGCATTCATATTTTTCAAATCATTCAAATACTGCGGATCGAGATTTGGATGATTGACCCATTTCTCAAATCTTTCTTCTACAATAGACATTTAATAATTCCTCCTGTTTTGTTTTTTATCATTATATCATCAGATAGTGTTTTTGTAATCGTTTACATAATGAAACTTTAAAGAAAAAAAGTCTCGATTGGGAGACTTTTCACTTGTTTGCCTTAAAATTAAGCAATAATTTTTTGAGCGCGTAATACTTCTTCGATCGCAGCGACAGCAGCGTCTTCGTCATCACCTGAGCAGCTGATAGTGATTTCAGATTGTGTCGGGATACCTAAAGACATAACGCCCATGATTGATTTCATGTTTACTTCGCGTCCTTTGAAAGCAACGTTGATATCGCTGTTGAATTTGCTTGCAGCGTTTACAGCTACAGTAGCAGGACGTGCGTGAAGACCAACCGGATCGATCACAGTTACAGTAATTTGTTTCATTATGTTTTCCTCCTAAAATCTAAGTGTATTTTATGCCATTTCAAGCAATAAAACAATACCTATTCGAGACTGCTGAAAAAGTCACGATTTTGAATCGCTCGGTTTATCAAATTTGAACATTAAAAAACAGGAGTCAGATTTTCTGTGTTAGAAATTCATGATTCCTGTTTTTCTTCGTTTTTATTCTCTTATTTTTGAAGATAGGAAGAAATCCTCTGATCTATGAGGGCTCTTTTTCACTTTTTAGACGCACTCCACCTATCTTTTCTTCTTCCAATTTTAAAATCCGTTTCATATTACTCATAAAAATTGCCGCCGCTCCCTGGATCTTCATGCTCTCTATTCCGCTTCCGTTTGATCGTCCGTATCCGTACCGTTCCTTCAGTTCCGCGTTTTTCGCTTCGATCTTATACCTTTCTTTTGTCAGCTCTTTATACTCTTCTGTTTCCATGAAATCCATCTGTTCTGTATGGATCGGATCTTTGATCTTCACTGAATACGTCTTTGTCGCTGTTCCTTTGTAGCATCCTTCTTTTAATGGACATCTTTTACATTTTTCAACGTCGAAATAATACGTTTCATGTTGTGTGTTCGATCCGCTCTTCGCCTTCTTCTGTCCGCCCCGTGCTTTTCTCGTTGCCATATGTCCGGCTTTGCATACATACATCCCTGCATCTTTATTATATTCGAATTTATCTTCATTCTTCCGGTTCCCGTGCCTCACACTTGCGCTTAGTTTGGCTGCCAGCCGATACCCTTCTTCTCCTGCTTTTTTCAGGTTCTCTTTTTCCGAATACGCACCGTCTCCGATCACCGCTTCCACTTCGATCCCGTTTTCCCGGCTTTTTTCTACCAGCTCGTCGAGCTGTTTGCCGTCGTGTTTCTCTCCGCTCGTCACCTTGGCGGCCGTGACAATCCTTTCCGGTGTCATGGCGATGTGCGTCTTGTATCCGAAAAAAGAACTGTCCGCGCTCTTGTGTCCAACCTTCGCATCCTGATCTTTCGAATACTGCAGCTCGGTCTGTGTTTCCTCCATCGCTTCCTTGAGGTAGTTCATTCTTTCCTGCACATTCGGCAATGCATCATATTTCTTTTCCGATTCGATCACGTCTACGACTTCCTGGCAGTATTCCAGCACATCTTCCACGATCCCGTTCGACGCTTTTCTTTTCGAGGGCATCCTGTCGTGCATTGTCTCATCATGCGCATATACGCTTTTGCGCAGATCCCTGCATCGGTTCAAAAGCTCTTCCCGTATGCTTACCGGCTGAAAACGCGCTGCAGTATGGGTTGCATCGACGATCAGCTTGTTCTTTGAAGCAATGACCCCTTTTTCCAGAGCGATCTCCACAGTTTTGGCAATGAGCAGATCAAGGACGTTGGTATCCGCTAAACGCATGGTCCGGAATTTGGAAAGCAGAGAAGGGTCGATAAGCGAAGTTTCTTCCGGCGCATAATCAAGGAAAAACTTCATTTCCATATCGACCCTGCATTTATGGACAAGATCGCGGTCCGAAAGTTTGTGATGATTTTTAAGAAGGATCATCTTGAAGAGTCGGATCGGATCGACGGCCTTGCGTCCGTAGGACAAGGTATATTGATCCTGGAGAGAATCGATGATAAAAGAAAAATCGATGTCGTGAAGCTTCCTCCAGAAATTGTCCTGAGGAATGAGAATATCATAAAGATCGGCAAACGGACTGAAAGCGGGCTGCTCGAAAGAAGAAATCATAGTCAAAGTCACCATCCTTGTTAAAGATATTATACCATAAAACAATACAATAATATATAAACATATTTATATTGTATTTACGCAAAACAAAAAGAGTAATTCAACTTATGTGCTAAATTACTCTAGTTTTTTCAGCAGTCTCTACCTATTCCTATTTTTCTGATTCCGCTTCCATTATCGGAATATTCGACATTTTGCATTTTTTCGCAAAGATGCCGCACCCTTCGACCAGTTTTCCGCTGAACGTGCCGTCGTATACATGACTGGCTCCGCAGCTTGGCGAACGGGGCTGCAAAACGACAAGATCACAGTCTTTGACAAGCTCGAAAGCCGCGTCGGCTCCCTGCTCAAACTGTTCTGTCACATCCGTTCCTTCCCGGTTCACTGCACGACCGGAACGAATCTCGCACGGTATGCGCGGCGTGTCCAGACCGCCAAGCTGCTCGGGACAGACAAGGATGATCTTGTCGTTTTCGAACTGCTTCATCACCTTTTCATTCAGGTTGTTTTTTCCGTTGTACTTACAGTTTCGGCCTGCAAGACACGCACTCATACCAATTTTCATTTTCTTTACTGTCCCATCAATTCGTTGTACAGCAGCGAATATGTACGGGCACTCTTTTCCCAGGAAACATCCGTATTCAACGCGTTGTTCATCAACGTTTCCCAGTCGCTCTTCCGGTTGTAGTACACATCCGTCGCGTAGTACAGAGTATGTACAAGATCATTCGCGTTGTAAGCCGCAAAAGAGAATCCGGTACCGCTCTTGTCGTATTCATTATACGGCGCCACGGTATCCTTGAGACCGCCTGTCTCGCGCACGAGAGGCAGTGTCGCGTAGCGAAGCGAGCACAGCTGCGACAGACCGCATGGCTCGAACAGGCTAGGCATCAGGAACAGGTCGGAACCTGCATAAATACGATGCGCCAGTGCTTCGTTGTATCCTTTGTAGAAGGCGATCTTGCCTTTGTTGTTGTTTTCCAGTTCGCGGAACGCGTCTTCGATCTTTGATTCTCCGGAACCAAGGATCGCCAGCTGGATCGGCGCGTTGGAAATGGCGGCCAGCTGCTCCATCATGAGATAGAACCCTTTCTGCCATGTCAGACGCGATACGCAGCCCACGAGCATGACATCCGGATTCTGTTCAAGACCGAGCTCGGCCTGCAGGCTTTTCTTGTCGAGCGCCTTTCCGGCCTTCAGATTGACCTTGTCGAAATGATAAGGAATATCCGGGTCGGTCGCAGGATTCCACGATTTGATATCGATACCGTTCACGATACCCCACAGATCGTATTTGCGCATGTTCAGCACCGCTTCAAGGTGCTCCCCGTACTGAGGAGTAAGGATCTCCTGCGAATAGGTAGGAGATACGGTCGTGATCTTGTCCGAATACAGGATACCCGACTTCATGAATGAAATGCCGCCATCGAAACGGACATTTCCGTTGTCGAGCAGGTAGTATGGCAGCCCAAGGCATGAATCAAGCATTTCCGGACCGAAATTGCCCTGGAACGCCAGATTGTGGATCGTATAAACAAACCGGATCGAACGGTAGCGCGCATCGAAATCATGCGTTTCCTTTACCATGCAAGGGATCATTCCTGTATGCCAGTCATGGCAGTGAATGATGTTCGGCCAGTAATTGAGCTGATTGAGCATTTCGATCACAGCCTTCTGGAAGTAGGCGAAACGCTCGCCGTCATCCTGGTAGCCGTACAAAGTATCTCTTTCGAAATAGCCCTGATGCTGCACGAAGAAGAAGCATACTTTGTCTACCATCTTCGTATAGATCCGTACCGGCACTTCCTGATAGTTGATCGATACCGTATATTCCGCTGTAAAGAACAGATCGTTCATATATTTTTCAGCGATCTTCTTATATAGCGGCATGACAACTTTTACTTCATGTCCGAGGTCTGTCAAAGCAGCCGGAAGAGAGCCGATGACATCAGCCAGTCCGCCTGTTTTGATAAAAGGAAGCCCCTCGGAAGCAGCCATTAAGATCGATGCCATTAAACAGTCTCCCTTCTTCCGATGTACAGAGGATCTGTCTCTGTACCTTCGAGATCTTTCTTGTGAATGACGCGGGCGCCTTTATCCACGATCACGTTCTTGAGCACCGCATTGTCCCCGATCACAGCTTCCGGCAGGATAATGCAGCCTTCGATCTGCGCGTTCTTGCCGATGATGACAGAGCGTCCGATGATCGAATTCTGCACGTTGCCGCTGATCTGGCAGCCGTTGGAAATAAACGAGCTGCGGGTCGTGCCGTTCTTGAGATAGATCGTTGGTGCCGAATCATAGGTGCGTGTATAGATCGGCCAGTCCGGATCGTTGAAATCCTTCATGTTCTCATCATTGAGCATCTTCATATTGCTTGCATAGTACGACGCGAAATCATAGATCGGATATACGTGTCCGCGGTAATTGATCGCGCGGATATCCATTTCGCGGCAGCACTCGTTGATGATATCCTTCAGCCAGTACATCGAGCTCGTCGCACGGGCTTTTTTAACAAGATCGATGAACACCTGTTTGGACATGATATATGTTCCCAGCGAAAGATAGCGGACCTTTGTCGCGCCAAGGTTCTCATCGATCGAGAGAACGCCCTTCTGTTTATTAAGGGTAAGCACATCGCATTTCAGGAAAGAATCCTTCGCATTGTCGATACGCTGATACAGGATCGAAACATCCGCGCCGCTGGCCGCATGCTGATCGAGAAGATCGGCATAATTGGCTTTATAAATAAAGTTGACCGGCGCAATGATCACATAGTCGTTCGGATCCGCTTCGATCTCCGCCATATTTTCATAATACATTTCCACATCCGGGATCACATTGGCTCTCGATCCGTCCGGGAATACCGGGACGAGACCAAGATGTCCGTGCTTCGAATTGATGTTGTAATGGCGTCCCGAACCGATATGCTCGAACATAACTTTCGGATTCCCGTTCACATATACATCAATATCCGTCATGCCCGAGTTCGTCATATTGGAAATCGGGAAATCGACAAGACGGTAGCGTCCGATAAAGTTGAACGCAGCGATCGGTCTGTATTTCTCAAGACCTTCGATATAAATATTCGTGTTGTTGTAAGCAATAATTCCTAAGGCATTAAACATAACTGAT
Source organism: Erysipelotrichaceae bacterium OPF54 (assembly GCA_022834735.1). Taxonomy (GTDB): domain Bacteria; phylum Bacillota_I; class Bacilli_A; order Erysipelotrichales; family Erysipelotrichaceae; genus Dubosiella. Next base: position 1,069,867 of record BQKD01000001.1, on the reverse strand, counting down.
CCCCCTACTCACCTTTACGCACACGCTTTGCGACCAGAGCGATTTCTTTGCTGTTCGGCGAACCGACAACAGCTTCAGGGTCGACTTTCACGCCGCCGGCAACGATCGCACGATAGATTTTGGCGCCCGCGCCGACACTGACACCAGGCATCAATACGGATTCATGAACTTCCGCGCCTTCTTCGATCGTAACGTTATTGAACAATACGGAATCCTGCGCATGACCGCGGATCACAGCGCCCTGGTTGATATAGCAGTGCTCCACTTTTCCGTTCGGTCCTACATAATGAGGCAATGTCGGGATATCCGCTGTATAGATCTTCCAGTTCGGATCATCGAGATCGAGCTCGCTGTTCTTGTTGAGAAGGTCCATGTTTGCCTCCCAGAGCGAATCGATCGTTCCTACGTCTTTCCAGTAGCCTTCGAACCGGTAAGCGTACAGACGTTTATCCTGATTCAGCATGCTAGGAATGATGTCATGACCGAAGTCATGGCCGCTTCCTTCGCGTTTTGCGTCATCCAGCAGCTCGCGGCGCAGCAGTTTCCAGTTGAAAATATAAATACCCATGCTGGCCAGATTGCTCTTCGGCTCGGCAGGTTTTTCCTCAAATTCCACGATGCGGCTTTCCTCATCGACATTCATGATACCGAATCGGCTTGCTTCCTTCCACGAAACCGGGAGCACCGCAATTGTCGCATCCGCACTGTTTGCTTTATGATAGGAAAGCATCTTGTCATAGTCCATCTTATAGATGTGATCCCCGGAAAGAACCAGCACATATTCCGGATTGAACGTATCGATAAACTCGATGTTCTGCGTGATCGCATCCGCCGTACCCTGATATACATCAAATTTCGTTCCGTCTTTTTCGCTTGGCGGCAGAACATATACGCCGCTGCCGCGGGTATCCAGTCCCCATCTCTGTCCGGCGCCAGCATACGCATTCAATTCCACCGGTTCGTATTGTGTCAGGACACCAACAACATTGATGTTCGAGTTTGCACAGTTACTAATCGGAAAATCAATAATACGATACTTCCCACCAAAGTAAACGGCCGGTTTCGCCGTCTTTTTTGTCAGATCATAAAGACGTGTTCCGCGCCCGCCCGCAAGAATCATTGCGAGCATATTATTTTGTTCCATATGTATCCTCCTATATACTTCTAGCTTAAAAAAATTATAGCACTTTTCGTGTGAATTCAAAATGCTTTTTAGTTCGATTTGTAATCGTTTACATAACAAAATTTTACTATACATACAAGATGTATTACATTCAATTTACAATAAACCCCGTTTTTCCGGCAAAAAATTTCGAACAGCTCAAATGTACCAAATTTAGACATACAAATGCAAGCACTATTTCAGATGTAAGCGATTACAAATCTAGTGAATTTTATCACGAACAAAAGCAAAAAAAAGAAGGCATACAAGCCTTCCTCGTTATTCGCTGCGCAGCGCTTCGACCGGATCCTTTTTGGAAGCCATGCTTGCCGGGATCAGTCCGGCGATCACGGTCAGGATCAGATTGATCACGATCAGTACCGCTCCAGCCTGCCAAGGCAGCCTGGCAATTCCTGCCACGCCCGTAAGATCCTCCACAACAAGCGAGATCGGAATGTTGAGAAGCACCGTGATCAGCACACCGAGCACGCCCGCGATCAGACCGATGATAAAGGTCTCCGCATTGAATACGTTGCGCACATCGCGCTTTGAAGCACCCATCGCGCGCAGGATACCGATCTCCTTGCGCCGCTCGAGCACCGAAATATACGTGATGATCCCGATCATGATGCTCGAAACGATCAGAGAAACCGAAACAAATCCGATCAGAACATAGGAAATCATATTGATCACATCGCTCACGCCCGAAAGCATGACACCGATCATATCGTTGTACGAGATCACGTTCTCGTCTTTGCCCTGCGCCTGCTGCTCTTCGTTGTAGTCCGTGATGAGATCGCCAAGCTCTTCCTTGTCGTCAAAAGTGGACGCATAGATCGAGATCGAACTCGGTGTATCCTTGTCGATCGCACCCAGCTTGATCATATTGGAAGCGTAAGTCGCGTTCGCGTTCGCGTTCATCGTATTCATGAGTTCCATGACCTGGCTCTGATCCATCATGGCCAGCTGCATTTTCTCCTCGTCCGACAGATCGTTCATATCGAATTTCTCGTTGGAGAAACCGCGCCCGGTAAAAACATTGATGTCTTTATGATCGCGCTGCTCCTTGACGATTTCGCTGTTATTTGTCTGTTCGACCACATAATCCTGCATCGCCTGCGTATAGTATACGCCGCCCATGCTCGAACGGGCGACCGTCGCGTCGGCCGGCCGGACAATACCGGTGATTTTTACTTCAGGAGCGTTCTTGACCAGCTGATCCACGAACTCCTCGTCGTCGCTTTTATCGATCCACATGCTGCCGCTTTTTTCGTAAAAATCAGAATTCAGCACGAGCTTGAACGTCGTATCCAGAAGCTCGTCCTTCGTATACGTCACGCTTTCGCCCGGCTCGATCTCGTCGATCTTGCCAGCCTGCAGATCGTTGAAATTGTCCACCAGCTCATCCTGATCCATCAGGCCCAGAGAATACATCGTGTAATCGCTGATCTCATTGTTGCGGTCCACTTCGATCACGACCTCGTTCCACGCTGCCGGCCATTTGCCGTCCACCAGCTCGTATTCGTCATCCCTGAGCTTTTCGCTGTCCGGCAGCTTGTTCCACACTTCATTGCCCGCATTCATCGAGCTCGACATGAACTGATCGCGCAGAGCGATCATATCGTTCATGCCGATCTTGTCGAGCAGTCCGTTGGGCGCCACCTGCACGAGCCCTTTTTCGGTCCTGGCATTCGGATTGTACACATGCAGGGTCAGATCGTACCCGTACTCGATCGCTTTGGCCACATCCCGGAATTCTTTGCCCTGATCGGATTCCAGGAATTTCTTGAAATCGGTCAGGTTGTTCGATTCGGTCTGGGAAATCGAAGACAGGATCTTGTTGGCAAAATTTTTCGTATGGATCTTTCCGTCGTCATGGCTCTCGCTTTCCCCGCCCATATCCGCCATGGCCGACATGAGCACCGACATATCCATCGTGTTGTCCTCGATCGTGATCGGATACGACGTCATCGTATCGTTCTCGACCGAAGTAATATAGTTCTGCACCCCGTTCGAGATCGACATGATCAGCCCGATCCCGATGATCCCGATACTTCCCGCAAACGCCGTCAGAAAGGTCCTTCCCTTTTTGGTCATGAGATTGTTCAGGGAAAGCGAGAGTGCCGTCCAGAACGACATCGAAGGCTTTTTCAATGTTCCCTTCTTTTCCTCGTTCTTCTCCTCTTTTTCGGAAACAGGATCGGAATCGCTCATGATCTCCCCGTCCTTGAGCTCCACGATACGGGTCGAGTATTCATGGGCAAGCTCGGGATTGTGCGTGACCATGATCACAAGACGGTCAGCCGCAATTTCCTTGAGCAGATCCATGATCTGCAGCGACGTTTTCGAATCGAGCGCTCCGGTCGGCTCGTCCGCCAGCAGGATATCCGGATCATTGACCAGGGCCCTGGCGATCGCCACCCGCTGCATCTGTCCTCCAGACATCTGTGTCGGCTTTTTGTTGAGCTGATCGTGCAGACCGACCCTCTCGAGCGCCGCGACCGCCCTTCTGCGCCGTTCCTCCTTGCTCACCCCGGTCAGCGTCAAAGCAAGCTCCACATTGGACAGAACACTTTGATGCATGATGAGATTATAGGACTGGAACACGAAACCGATCCGGTGGTTCCTGTATGTATCCCAGTCTTTATCTGTATAGTCTTTTGTGGATTTTCCGTTGATGATCAGATTACCGGACGTATAGTTGTCCAGCCCGCCAATAATGTTGAGAAGAGTCGTTTTTCCGCATCCGGACGGTCCAAGTATGGAAACGAACTCATTGTCGCGGAACGTGATCGTGATATCCCGTATCGCATGGACGAGACCATCGCCGGTCACATAATCCTTGACCAGATGTTCACATTTAAGCACTTCATTAACCTCCTTAAACAATTTATATAGCTCATTATATGTTTTCAGGACCGAAAAGTCTACTTACACGTTACCTCTTCATCAGATTTATCTTTCCAGAAAAAAACAGACCGCAGCAATGCGGTCTGCAGGCCGAGCAGCCCTAGGACAGGCAAAAGCGGATATATTCGCCGATCTGTGTCAGACACACCATGATTCCGACAAGAAAAAACCCGGGCACGATCATGATCCACCACGCATTCGACAGAAAAGCCTGATCAGCCATGGAAAGCATGCTTCCCCAGGAAAGCACTTCGATCGGGATCCCGAGCCCCATGAAGCTGAGCGTCGACTCATAAATGATGGCGCTGCGCACTTCCATGATCGTCATATAGATCGCTGAGGGCGCAAGATGCGGAAGCAAATGGTAGCGCAAGAGATGCCAGCCGCCCGCTCCCATCGCACAGGCAGACTTGTAAAACAACTCCTGGCGCGGCTGCCGTACCTGCATGCGCACCATCAGCGCCAGGGACGGCCAGCTCGTCAGCCCGATCACAAGACAAAGCGACAGGACAGAAGCCGATGAAAACAAAGACTGCACGAGCACGACAAGCAGCAGTGTCGGAATGCTCAGAAACACTTCCATGAGCTTGAGGAAAAGCCCGTCCAGCCTTTTTGGCGCAAGGCCAGCCAGCACCCCCAGCAGGATTCCGGCAGCCCCGGAAACCAGAGCGCTCGACACCCCGATCGCAAGCGAGATCAGACCGCCCTGCCAGATCATGGAAAACAGATCTCTTCCCATGGAATCCGTGCCGAACCAGTACACGCGCCCCGGCGGGCTGTATGCATGATACAGATCGATATAGGACGGATCGAACCGCATGAGCTGCTTATGAAAAACACAGCCTAGCGCCACAAGCCCGAGCACAGCTACGCTCAGCCACGGGAAAGGGACAGACAATGTCCTTTTTTTCTTATTTACCCGGTTCAGAACCATTCCCCCTCGCTTTGCCGGATCACCTTTTCCGCATCCAGCTTCGGATCCAATCGTCCTGCCAGCGCGTTGACACCCAGATTGGCCGCCATGATCAGGGCCCCGGAAAAAAGCACGGTCAGCATCAGAAGATTGTAATCATGATAGCGTGCGCTCTCATAAGCGAGCATGCCAAGTCCCGGATACGAAAAGACCATTTCCACGACATATGTCCCTCCCGTGATATGCGGCAGCGCCACCGCCATCAAGGAAAGATAGGTCGGCAGGATGTTCATCAAAGCATGCTTTCGCACGATCTGGCCAGTCGAAAAACCGTTGGCCCGGCAAAGCACGATATAATCCTTTTTCAGTTCCGCGATCATCTCATTGCGCACGATCCCGGCATAATACCATACATGCGAGATCACAAGGACAAGTACCGGCAGGATCAGATGAACGAGACGGTCCATGCCATCGTATTCGTGCCCGGTCGAGTAGGCTGTTCCGGAAGGCAGCCAGCGAAGCGTAACGGAAAAGACCAGGATAAGGAGCAGACAAAGCCAGAATTCAGGAATACAGGCAGATATGGTGCCGGCTCTGATCATGAACCGGTCAAAGCGAGACCCTTCATGAAGGGCGCAAAAAGTTCCGATCCCCAGGCTGAGAGCAAAGACAAGCACGAATCCGAGCCCTCCTAAAAGGAACGTATTCATGATCCGTCTGCTCATGACATCCCGGGCTGGACGCTTGTATTTAAAGGAAAGCCCGAACTCTCCTCTTGCCGCCTGTTCGAGCCAGCGGCCATACTGCACCATAAGCGAGTCATTGAGGCCGAGCCTTTCTCTTGAACGTGCTTTTTCCTGCTCGCTCATCTTCTCGGCGCGCTCCCCGTAATAGGAGACCAGCGGATCGCCGGGCGCCATCCTGGCCAATGAAAACGTAATAAAGGAAAGCAGCAGGAGCGAAAGAAAAAAACCAAGTATGTTCCGTAAGATCTTCATCGTGCTTCCCCTTCTTTCTTTTCATAGACATGCAGCGTGCTGCGCAGCAGAGATCGCGTGTATTCGTGCGCCGGCGAGCCGAACACTTCCTTCCTGCTTCCCTGTTCAACGATCTTGCCATCGTGCATGACACCGATCCGGTCGGCCGCAAATTCGATCAGATCCAGATCATGGCCGATCAGAAGGAACGCAAACCCTTCTTTTTCCTGCAGATCCTTGAACAGGTTTATGATCTGCGCCTGCATCGAAAGGTCGAGCGAAGCGGTCGGTTCGTCCGCTACGACAAGATCGGGAGAAAGGGCGATGGCCCTCGCGATGCAAAGGCGCTGCAGCTGTCCGCCGGAAAGCGTACGCGCCGGACGCTCAAGAAGAGACGGATCGAGCCCGCACTTTTCCATCAGGCTGCGCAAAGTCTCTGTCGTATACGGTGTGCGGCTGATCGCGAACGGCTCTTTCAGGATCGAACGGACGCTCAGTCGCGTGTTCAATGCCGCCGCATTTTCCTGAAAAATGATCGCGCGTTTTCTTAAAAGCATCCTTTTCTTTTTGCGGCTCTGTTTTATCCCGATCTTTTCTTCGCTTATATAAATATCCCCGGCATCCCATCGTTCCATGTTCATGATGCATCGGGCCAGCGTGGTCTTGCCGCAGCCGCTTTCTCCGATCAGTCCGTACACTTCCCCGCGGCCGATCTCAAACGATACGTCATCGAGCGCCCGCACAAAGCCATATGTTTTTTTCAGATGGCTTACTGTAAGCACGGGGTGCTTCTCACACATCCTCATTCCCCCTTCGAACGGCCGCGAAATGCGTTTTCGTGAACTGGCTCATGGATGCCTGCTCCACGAAATCGCGCGGATCGGCCTCTTTGTTCCGGCATGCAAACGCATCGTAGCGGATATCTTCATAAATGAGCGGAGCGCTTCCTTCGATCGTTTCCAGCCGTCTGTTTGCCTTGTTCAGTCCCGGAAGCGAGCGCAGCAGAGCTTTTGTATACGGATGAAGCGGAGTTTCGAACACATCCTCTTTCGTTCCGTATTCGACGACCTTTCCGGCGTACATCACAGCCACCCGATGCGCATAATGATAGGCGGCCGCAAGATCGTGAACGACAAGGATGATCGTGATATGATGACTGGTATTGATCTTTTTCAGCAGATCGAGCACGACCTTGGAAACGGAAGGATCGAGCGCGGCCGTCGGCTCATCCGCCAGCAGGATCCTTGGCCGCTTGAGCAGCGCCTGCGCGATCACGATCCGCTGCTTCATTCCTCCTGACAGCATATAGGGATATTGTTCCATACGCTGCGAAGGATGATCAATCTCCACCTGCTCGAGCATTTCGATCAGCTTTTGCGTCCGCTCTTTTCGGGACAGCTTTTTTTCATATTTTTTCAGCACCTCGTCGAGCTGCCTGCCGATTTTCATGCGCGGATCGAGCGCGGTATGAGGATCCTGCAGCACAAGAGCCATATCCTTTGCGCACAACCGCCTTCGCTTTTTTTCCGGCATGGCGAGCAGATCGATCCCGCCATAGGTTATCGTGCCGGCATGCTCGATTCCTTCTTTGCACAAGACATCCGCGATCGTCTTGCACAATACGCTTTTCCCGCAGCCGCTCTCTCCCACGATACAGAGCACTTCCCCTTTTTTTACCTCCAGATCGATGCCGCGAAGCGCCCGCAGCTGTCCCTGAGGCTGCTCGAAACGCACATCCAGGCTGGCGATTTCCAGTATATTTTCCATGATTCCCCCCTAAAACAAAAGGGGATCCTACTCCCCTTCCTTGATTGTCCAGTCTTCGATATTCCAGAAAATACCGACACCATGATGCCCCAGGATCAGGCTTTCGTCGATTCCTTCGATCGTATCGTCAGCCGCATAGACAGCATCCACATAGCAGATATACGTAAAGGCCAGATCGGCGCACATTTGATGCAGGAAATCAGAATAGGCTTTTCTGCGGACCTTTGGATCGGACGTGGATCGCGCAAGAGCCAGATATTCATCCACTTTCTCATCCGAATAGGAGGAATAGTTGGCTCCCTGTCCGGTACCGAACACTTTGAACGTATGGTCGTCGGCATCGAAGGGCGAGCCCCATCCGATCAGATACGCCATCTGGTCCGACCAGTCGACCTGGGACGGGATGTCGACCGTGCAGCGCACGCCGGCCTGCCTGAGCTGCTGGCTGACTGCCTGCGCAATGTCCTTGCGAACCTGGTCGTCGGCCGGCGCAACGAGCGTGAACGCAATTTCCTCGCCGTTTCGTTCATAATATCCGTCCTTGTTCTTCGTGCAGCCGCGCTCCTGCAGGATCTGTTCGCTTCTTTGCGGATCATAGTCGAAGTGTTCGATCGCCGGATCGTTGTATTCATTTTTCTGGATCGGCGAATACGCCGCTTCCCCTTTGCCGAGCAGCACGGAGCTCACGATCGCCTGCCGGTCGACGGCATAGCTGAAGGCAGGGATCAGATCCTTGTTTTCTGTCCAGTACGGATTGTTGAAATTATAAAGGATGCCCCGGTAATCCGCCGTTTTCATATCAAGCACGCGGATCGTGCCGGAATCATTGAACGTACCCGCGTCTCTAGGCGAGATCTGGGCAAGATCCACTTCCCCGCTTTTGAGCTGGAGCGCCTTCGTGCTGCTGTCCGGAACGATCTTGAAGATCACGGTCTCGATCTTCGGCTTTCCTTTATAGTAATCCGCGTTGGCTTTCATCGTGATCGCCTGCCCTTCATCCCACGATTCGATCTGATACGGACCGGTCCCGACCGGCATGCGGAAAAAATCCGATGTCTGCATATCTTCGCCTTCGAGCCGATGCTCGGGCAGGATCGGGATCGTCATATAATCGATAAAGGCAGCATTTTTGTCGAGCAGATGAAAGATGACCGTTTCGTCGTCCGGAACCTCGATGGACCCGACATCGATGAAATTGGCGGCGTTTTCGGATTCATTCGCCGGATCCATGATAGCCTCGATCGTAAACTTCACATCGGATGCGGTGAACGGTTGTCCATCCTGCCACTTGACATCGTCGCGCAGATGAAATGTCCATGTATTTTCCTTTTCGTCGTGTTCCCAGCTTTGGGCCAGTGCGGGCTCGATCTCGTTATTGGCCCCGTGCGCTGTCAGACCGTCGAAAAGGAGCAGATTGATCTCTCCATGCTCGTCGACGATCGGATCGATCCGGGTATAGTCGCCTGAGGCATAGACAAGCGTATCCTGCGCTGTCTCCTTTTCTGACGGCTCCGAAGCGCACGCGCTCAGCCCTAAAACCAATACGCACAAGACCGGCAAAAACCGTTTTGCTTTTTTCATATAAAATTCCCTTTCATAATCCAATTATAAAGTTGAAGCCTGCTCTAATTCAACCTTCTCTTTGCTGCAGGGCGTAGATCGATTTGTTGCGGTTTACCAGATAGGCTACCGAGCAGACGATAAAGAACAGGGGAAAGTACTGGAAGCCGAATATTTCCATCCCGATCATGATCGACGCAAGATACGTATTGGTCCCGGCGCCGAAAACAGCCGCATAGCCGAGTGCTGCGCACATGGCCGGAGGAATGCCGAAGATCGGCGAGACGCAGAAACCAAGCGTGGCTCCGATCGCGAACAGCGGCGTGACCTCTCCTCCCATGAAACCGACAGAAAGGCAGAAAATGGTCAGCCCGAACTTGCAGATCCAGTCATACCAGTAGACCGTGCCGTATTGAAAGCTGTCTTCGATCAGATTTTCGCCAAGCATGCTGTAGCGGCCCGAACAAAGCACGAACAGCAGGACGGCAGCGATCATGCCGCCGATCAGGACCCTTTTATACGGATCCGGCATCCATGCCATCATTTTCTTTTTTGTCCGCGACAGGCTCCATGCGAACGCTCCGCCGACGATCCCGAACAGGATGCCCAGGCCGACAAGTGGAATGATGAGCTTCCAGTTGAACTCGAACGAATAGAGCACGAGCTGAAACGAGCTTTTATAAATCCCGAAAAAACCGGACAGCCAGGCAGCGCTGAACGCGGCTGTCAAGGTCGGTGCCATGGCGCGAAATTTCAGGACGCCGGCAACGAGCACTTCCATCGCGAAAAAGACAGCTGTGAACGGGGTCCCGAACAGGCCCGCGAAACCGGCAGCCATCCCGCACACCAGAAAGATCGTTTTCGCGTTTTCATACTTTTTGAAATGCCGCCCGATCACATGAGAAACGGTCGCGCCGATCTGCATGGCCACCCCTTCCCTTCCGACACTGGCTCCGAACAAATTGGAAAGCCAAGTGCCGCCGATCATGAACGGAACAAGCCGTTTGGGAATATAGCGTGTGATGCCCTGGGACACTTCGAACACAAGGTTCATTCCTTTGATGGCGCTTTTCCCCCAGTGCTGAAACATGTAAACGATAAACAGGCCGGCAAACGGCAGGCCGATCAGCAGCCAGTTTCCTGTTTTGTGATGGAGATCGATCATGCCCTGCAGTCCGTAGCCGAACAGCACTTCGAAAAGCGAAACAATGAGGCCGATCACGACGCCCAGCAAAGAAAGCACGATCATTTCCTCATAGCTTATGAGGATGTTTTTCATTTTATCGATAATTTTCTTCATAATTTTCCTTGAAAAAAAGCCGGATCATTCCGGCTTGGATCATTTTACAGATCGATTTCCTTTTTCCAGAGTCCGTGAAGATTGCAGAATTCGTACACTGTAACCTTTCCGTCTTTGCCTTTGATATCAAATTCAGCGACTGGCTTTTCGCCCGGGATCAGCGTGGCGCGCTCTACTGTACCGTCCGCATATTCGGCCCAGATGTTCGTGATCCAGTGTTCAGGAAGCATCGGATGCTCCACTTCCCCGACCTGAACAAATAATTTATCGCCTTCTTTTTTAAGAGCAGGTACGTGTTTTTCAAGAGCGGCATCTGTCGTTCCGGCTTTCAGTTCAGCCAATGGTTCACCATTGAGCGTGATGATCGTTTCTTCTTCCGGCGCGTTCAGCACTTCAACGAGCTCGCCGTTTTTACCTTTGAATAATTTCATAAGTTAGTCCTCCTATTCTTTGGTTTCACTGTTTACTATTATAGTTTATTTTCTGCAAAAGTCTATCCAACAGCTATCTTGCATGAACGATTTAATTAGAGTATCGTGAAGGTATGATCACATTTAAGACAAAAGACGATACGGCCGTTCTTGTCAGGAGCACGGACGATATCGACGCCAGGGAATTCTGCGCACGCCTTGGCATTTCAAAAAGCGCCAGGAAGGATCTGCAGCTTCCTGAAAGGCTCAAAAAAAACCAGTGGAACACGATCGGCATCCAAAATGCCGAACAGCCCGGATACTGTGCCGAACCGGCAGAAATCGTTTACGAGGATGAAACGTGCCTGGTCGCCTATAAGCCGCCCGGCATCCTTGTTCATGGCGACGGCAGCGGCGCGCCTACGCTCGAAGAGCGTGTCAATGCGCATCTATGCACGTCAGGCTTTCCTTTCCGCGCCAGGGCCTGCCACCGGCTCGATGTGGAAACGTGCGGTCTTGTCCTGTTCTGCAAGATCCCGTTTCTTCAGAATTTTTATGACGAACAGTTCCGCTCGCAGTCCGTTTTCAAGGAGTATTATCTGCTTGTTGACGGTACGGCAGGCTGGAAAACGAAAACGGTCGATGCGCCGATCGGCAGGGATCGCCACAACGCGAAAAAGATGATCGTTTTTCCAAGAGGAAAAGAGGCGCGAACGATCTTTACGAACCTTTCCTGCAAAAGCGGCAGAACGCTTCTCAAAGCGAGGCTCATTCACGGACGCAGGCACCAGATCCGTGTCCACAGTGCCTGGTCGGGCTTTCCGATCGTCAACGACCCGTTGTACAGCGAAGCTGAAAAGACGGGTCCTCTGGCGCTCGAATGCTTCCATCTTGGCTTTGTCAGCGCCCAGGAACAAAAAAAGACCGATGTTCAGATCGGTCTAACTCTTTGAGCGGTCTAGATAGAGGTGCAGCGAATACCACACATACGCGAGGTAGAACTGCACTTCGAACATATTTTTCAGCGGTTCGTGCAGGATCGGCAGCCGGCCGTTGTGCAGGACAAGCTCGCTGTGGAAAAAGGCAAGGATCTCCTCTTTTTTGCGGTTATGCACAAATTCATGCACGGTCCGGATCGAGTCGGGCATTTCCAGGGCCGGCAGCTCGTTGAGCTTTCCGTCGAGTTCTTTGAGAAACTCGTCGTAATCATAGAGCTGGACCGGATCCATACCGACCTCGAAGGCGAGGCATTCGATCAGTTTTCCATAAAAGTAATGGCTGTCGTACTGGTTGTCGAGCTGCGGCGGACGGTAGCCTAATATGCGGGTGTATGCTTTTTCGGGCATATCCTGCGGTATTTTGAACTGCCGGGAAATGGTCAGGTCGAGATAGCGTTCGCACATATAGATCTTCGGCCAGTTCCGGCTTTCGAATGTAAACAGGTAGCCGCAGAACTGATCATAGTATTTCATCGTTTCCAGATAGCCGATCCGAAGCGATCGGACAGCCTGCGCCTCGCTGAAATCGAGAAAATTGGCGATCGGCAGCAGAGGCTGGATCGTTTTGATGTCGTGAATTTCCGGATCCATGCGGCGCACCCTTCCGGGGCCGTGCACATCGATCACGACAAATTCTTCCGCCCCCATCTGCTGGCATAAGCGGATCGGCAGATTGTCTTCATACCCTCCATCTATATATAAATCGCTGCCGAGCTTAGCCATCGGAAAGGCTGGAAAGCACGAGGCGGACGCGATGATCACATCCACGGCATCTTTCTCTGTCAGATCCTTCTTGAAAAACGGTTCCCCCTGCATTTTCGTTACATTGAATGTCATGCAGGCGTAATCGATCGGCGAAGCCTTGAACTGCGCGTAGTCGAACATTTTTTCAAGGCTTTCTTTCAGGGGCGAGATGTCGGTGCCGTTGCGCACATAGCTGCCGACAAACTGAAGAAGCGCATTGCGGTTGGCCACGATCTCCTCGAAATTTTCCGGAATATCGGGCATATCGGCCACGATATTGCCGGGACGCAGATCATAAACGAACTGGATGAGCGGACCGATCGTCTGCTGAACATAGATGGCGCCGACAATGGCACCGATGCTTGTTCCGGCCACACAATCAAATTCTATTTTCGAATCGATAAAAGCCTGCCAGGCGCCGACTTCGTAGCAGCCGCGCGCCCCGCCTCCGCCCAGCACGAGCCCGCGGATCTTTTCCGGTTTTTTGTTCTGATTTGTCATGGCATCATTATACCATGAGATATCCATTCCAGGACACCGGATACAACGATCCCGGCGCTCAGGCATGTTACAAATGGAACGGGTTCTTTTTTCATGACGAGCAGGACGAAAAAGCCGCACAGCACGGAAAGGAGGATGATCCGGTTCATCGCATACACATCAAAAAGAAAAGCCATTTCGAACAGGTAGATCACATCGGCATAGCCGATGCTGTTGCGGCCGGAAACGAGAAGAAGGAAAGCCGCGATGCCGTAAAGGAAGGAAAGCGGATGAAAGGATACGGGAAGAAAAAGGAAAAAAGCGGATAAGAGCAGGAACCACGGCGGAAGATAATATGTCTTCCAGTCCATGCGCGCTGCCGCAAGCCAGTATCCGTAAAACAATACTATTTTTAATATCATGCAATGATTATATACAAAAAAAGCAGTCTTTTCGACAATGTCATTAAGTTAGATGGATCATCGAACTTAACGTATGATATCCTTGTTAAGTTAAGCTTCAGGTCAAATGAGACCCGGAGCTTTCTTTTTTTCCGGCGCACGACGAAAAGACAATTTTTTCTTCTTAAAAAAATTGCTATTTGTCCCATTTGTGATGTAAAATATCACTGTTTTTAAGTGGCTGTTATGCCGGTCTATGCTGGAATGCATGTACTCGCTGCGCTCTCATATTCCGTTTGTAACAGCGGTCTGGTCTGATTGGGATCAGACCTTTTTTGATCCTTTCTTCCAGCTCCCTGGCTCCGATCTTTCTTTTCAGGAACTTTTTGATGTTTGTCGTTCCTATGCTGAAATTGGCTTTATATTCGTACTTCTTATCTTTCTTCTGTTCGATCGGCACCGCATGGATCATCAGCGCGGCCAGATTATGGAGGGTCAGTGCACCATAGATTTCCTGGCGGATGAATTTTCTTTTCTTCGAATGAAAATCAAGCATCCCGATCGTGTATTTCAGCTTTCGGAATCCCACTTCTTCGTTCCACCGCAGATGATACAGCTCTTTCAGATCATCGAGAGAGAACTTCTCTGGCGGCAGGTTCGTTATCAGGCACTCGTATTCTCCTTTTTTCACCTCGATCCTGACGACCCGGAATTCAATTGGATATTCTTCGGCTCCGCCTTTTGGCATATATTCGAAATTGATATTCCATGCAAAATATTTGTACAGCTCAGGATGTTCTTTCACTTCATTGGTCTGTTTTCTTGTCAGGATCCGTTTGATCTTCTGATCAAATTCGCTATCCGGCAGCTCAAAAGTAGAAAGAATACCGTTCGATCGGATATCCTTGCAGCGGATCACAAACTTCTGGCCGTTCTCCATACAGAAAGCGAACAGCTCATAGTTTTCAAATCCCCGGTCGGCACAGATGATCGATCCGGCCGGATACCGATGATCACGGATCAGCCTTTTCAGAGCGGCACATTCGCCCGTCTTGCGGGACGAGTCGATCGAAACATCCAGGAAGAGATCGTTGAGACAATCATAGAGGGCGTTGAGATGAAGCTGGGAGAACGGACGTGCCGAGCCGGTCTGGCATAAGGTCTCTTCATCATCGGGGTCAAAAGGGATATTGACATCCGATCCATCCATGGCTAATACACGATATCCTTTGAGCAAAGAAGGAGAACGGGAAAAAGACATGAGATGAAGGATGTGCAGAAAAGCTTCGGGATCCAGCTTGCTGCGCTGCTGGCAGAAAGCAGAAGCGGTGACAGAGAATTTAGGATCATCAAAGAAGTTGGCAAGCTCGGTCGGCAAAGAAGCGGAACCCATCTGGATGATCAACGGAATGAGGATGTGGGCAGGGAGCTTGCGGTTTCTGGAAAAATCGGCAATGGGGTCTGACGAATAACAGGCGATATCATCGACAACGGATTGAACAGCGGATTCGAACTGACGGCGGATAGTGCATAAGGAATTATAAGATTTCATAAAAAATACCTCCTACAATTCCTTCGGATTATGAAATTAAGCGTCGAAAAAGCTTGTCAAGTGTTTTTTTACGAAATTTCGAAGATCATCTGAACAAAAAAACTCGAAAAAAAGAAGACCCTCTATTCTCATAAGAGAGTCTTCCTGAGGCGAAAATCGCCTAACTTAATGACATTGGTCTTTTCGACTACTTCATGAATTCATTTTGTTCAAGCTCCATTTCGATCGGGTCGATGACGATCCGGTACGCGTCGAGCTTCATGTTTTCCCTGCGCAGGCTTCCGTATTTGCCATCTCCGGCCAGCGGATAGCCAAGAAACGCCATGCCGGCACGGATCTGATGGAACCGGCCGGTGATCAGCTCGACCTTGATCCATGTCGAATCCCCTTCTCTTCGAAACGGATGGACGCGCATCTGCGCTTTGACATAGCCTTCCTGCGGTTCGAGCGATACAAGAGCTTTCGTGTCGGCCTTTTTCATGTACAAGGTCACGTCCATGTCGCTGCGCAGATGTCCTTCGACCTTGGCATGATAAAATTTGTGGACATGGTGCTCGCGGATCGCTTCGTTGATCTCGCGGGCGGCGTACGCGTTCTTGGCGGCGATGACCAGACCGGACGTATTGCGGTCGAGCCGGTTGCAGATGCATGGCGCGAAACTGTGCTCGGCTTTGGGGTCATATTCTTTCTTCTGATATAAATAGGAGCGGATCCTGTCGACCAGGCAGTCCTGTCCTTCGGCTGCGCTCTGGCTGAGCAGTCCGGCCGGCTTGTCGACGACCAGGATGTTGTCGTCTTCGTATACGACTTTGATGCGGTTGTTGAACGTGATCTTTTTCTCTTTTTTTATCAGGACGTCGTCCGGCAGGAAGAGCAGGATCACATCGTCTGTGTTGAGGATCTGCGAGAACTCGGCCCTTTTGCGGTTCACTTTGATCTTTTTGCTGCGTATGGCTTTGTACATCATTCCTTTTGTGAGGGCAGGAAATGTTTTCTGCAGAAATTTATCCAGCCTCTGATTGGCATCGTTCTCTCTGATACGGATTTCTTTCACGGTAGTCACCTTCCACTTTTACTATTGTAGCATGGAGCGCCTGTTTTTTCGGGATTTGTGCATTTTTTCACGAAATGGAGTTTCTAGAACCGGACTTTTCCGATATAATAACAGAGAACAATAAATAGAAGGAGAACTTATGAGAGGAATTTACAATTCTGTTACCGATATTCGTCGCAAGGTCTTTGCGGAAATTGCCCGCATGGCTTATGGAGACAATATCGATTACGCAAAAAAGATCGAAGAAATTCCATATGAAATTCTTCCGGGAACGAAAGCCAAATACCGCAACAGCATTTTTCTGGAGCGTGCGATCATCGGCGAAAGACTTCGTCTGGGGATGGGCCTTCCGGTTCGCGAAATGTCGGAATACGGCGCTTTGAGCGACGGCATCGAAGAGAGCGTCATCGCGACCAAATATTACGATGATCCGCTGATCAATATCGTCAAATTCGCCTGCAATGCTTGTCCGGAGAAAAAAGTATTCGTCTCGAACGCATGCCAGGGATGCCTGTCGCATCAGTGTACGGAGGTATGCCCGAAAGATGCGATCCATATCGTCAACGGGCGTTCGCTGATCGATCAGGATAAATGTATCAAATGCGGACGGTGCATGGATGCGTGCCCGTATTCCGCGATCGTCAAGATCGAACGGCCATGTGCTGCAAGCTGCGGCATGGATGCGATCACGAGCGACGAGGACGGCAAGGCACAGATCAACTATGACCGCTGCGTTTCGTGCGGCCAGTGTCTTGTGAACTGTCCGTTCGGCGCGATCGTCGACAAAGGCCAGATCTTCCAGACCATTTACGCCATGAAGACCGGGCACGATGTGATCGCGTGTGTGGCTCCTGCATTTGTCGGACAGTTCGGACCAAGCGTTACGCCGGACAAGCTGAAAAACGCGCTGATGACCTTAGGCTTCTCGGATGTGGTCGAAGTGGCGATCGGTGCCGATCTTTGTACTGTCGAGGAAGCGGCCGACTTCCTGAACAAGGTGCCGGAAAAACAGCCGTTCATGGCGACAAGCTGCTGTCCTGCCTGGTCGGTCATGGCCAAGAAGGATTTCCCGCAGTTCGCGGATTACATTTCCATGGCGCTGACGCCGATGGTGCTGACGGCCCGGATGGTCAAAAAGGACAACCCGAACGCCAAGATCTGCTTTATCGGCCCTTGCGCTGCCAAAAAGCTCGAGGCAAGCCGGCGTTCCGTGCGCTCGGATGTTGATTTCGTTTTGACCTTCGAGGAAGTCATGGGCATGTTCGAAGCCAGAGCGGTCGATCTCGAACAGATCGTCGCGGGCGAAGAGCTGATCGCAGGAACCAACGACGGCCGCGGATTTGCGGTAAGCGGCGGTGTAGCCAAAGCGGTGAAGGATGTCATCGAAAAGGAGCACCCGGATATTCAGGTCAAGGTACAGGCTGCCGAAGGTCTGAAAAACTGCCGTACGATGCTGATGATGGCAAAAGCAGGCCGTCTGAACGGCTATCTGCTCGAAGGAATGGCGTGTCCTGGCGGCTGTGTGGCCGGTGCCGGCACGCTGCAGCCGATCCCGAAATCGAGTGCTGCCGTCAAACGCTACGCGACACAGAACGAAAAGAAGACTTCGGACGAATCGTCTTTCGCGCATCGTCTTCACGAACTTGTTGACTAATACACTGAAAGCCGTCTGATCCAGATGGCTTTTTTAAAGGAGCAATTTATGAAACGTTTTAACTACTACAAGGTTGCTACCGCCTCCCCCGAGGTATGGATCGGCAACCCGAAAAAAAATGTCGACTCCATGCTCAAGATCATGGAAGGGCTCGACAAGGACACGCAGCTCGTCGTTTTCCCCGAACTGGCCGTTTCAGGCTATACGTGCCAGGATCTGTTTTACGAAGACCTGCTTCTGGAACAGGTAAAAAAGGAGCTTGTCCGCCTGTGCGATCAGATGCCTGACAATCTGGCGTGCGTGGCCGGCGCTCCGCTCGTGATCCAGGACACGCTGTACAACTGCGCGGTCTTCATGTACGATCACGATATCCTCGGCATCTATGTCAAGTCCCATATCCCGGGATACAATGAATACTACGAGCCGCGCTGGTTTTCGCCGGCAGACGATCTGAAAACGAATGAGGTCATCCTGGATCACAGGATCGTTCCGGCAGGAAACCATATTCTTTTCAGCGATCTGAGCACCGGAGCCAGGATCGGGATCGAGATCTGCGAAGATCTCTGGAGCGCGATCCCTGTCAGCTCCTATCATGCGCTGGCCGGCGCCAATATCCTTGTCAACTGTTCGGCTTCCAATGAAGTCATTGCCAAGGACGCCTACCGCCGTTCGCTTGTGGTCCATCAGTCGGCCGCGACGTACAGCGGCTATGTGTACGCAAGCGCGGGGCGCGACGAAAGCAGTTCGGACCTTGTGTTCAGCGGGCATGATCTGATCGCGCAGGATGGAACGCTCCTGAACGAGAGCACGCTGTACGACGGGCGAAGCGTAATCTACGGCGAGATCGATCTGCAGCATATCAAAACCGACCGCATCCATTTCAAAACGAGCCTGGAAGAACAAAGCTTTGACGACTACATCACGGTCGAATACGAATCTCTTCCATTTGATTCGATCGAACTGAAGCAGAAGATCGATGCGTATCCTTTCGTTCCGTCCGATATCGATCAGCGGATCGAACGCTGCCAGAAGATCCTTCACATTCAGGCCTGCGGTCTGGCGACCCGGCTGAAAAAGATCGGCTGCCACGATGTGGTCATCGGGATCAGCGGCGGGCTCGATTCCACGCTGGCCCTGCTCGTTGCCTCGCGGGCGTACGACATGCTCGGTCTCGATCCGAAAGGCATCCATGCCATTACGATGCCGGGTTTTGGAACGACGAAGCGCACGAAATCGAATGCGCAGCAGCTCATGGAGATCCTGGACACGAGCATGGACGAGATCCCGATCGCAAAAGGTGTCCGTCAGCATTTCGAGGATATTTCCCACGATGAGAGCGTGCACGATATTACGTATGAAAACTCCCAGGCCCGGTACCGGACGATGCTGCTCATGGATCTGGCCAATCAATACAACGGGATCGTTGTCGGCACCGGCGACCTGTCGGAGCTGGCGCTTGGGTGGTGCACGTACAACGGCGATCATATGTCCATGTATGCGGTCAACGCTTCGGTCCCGAAAACGCTGGTGCGCTATATCGTGGAAAGCGAAGCGATCAAGGCGCAGCGCGACGGTAATACGGATCTTGCGACGGTGCTGCTTGATATCTGCGATACGCCCGTTTCTCCGGAACTGCTTCCACCCGATCCGGATGGTGTCATCGTCCAGAAAACAGAAGAAGTGCTTGGCAGCTATGATCTGCACGACTTTTTCCTGTATCATATGCTGCGCTTTCACGAGCGTCCGCTCAAGATCTATGCGTTGTGCCGCCTCGCTTTTCCTCATGTAGAGAAAGAAACGATCGTCAGCGCGATCCACACGTTCTACCGCCGCTTCTTTGCGCAGCAGTTCAAGCGCAACTGCATGCCGGACGGGGTCAAGGTCGGTTCGATCTCGTTTTCGCCGCGCGGAGACTGGCGCATGCCAAGCGACGCGGACCGGTCGCTCTGGATGGAGGATCTGGAAAACATCGGCTAGCTGAAAAAAAAGCACCTGCCCTTTGATCGATCGGATCAAACGGATGGGTGCTTTCTTATTGCTTATTTTCTTTCTTCGCTTTCGGTTCCTTGATAAATTCCTCGATCTTGAAGCCGAAGAACTTGTGGCCGCGGAACACCTGTTCCTGCAGACAGCCTTTTGCCTTGAACGGTTTTCCTTTTTTCGAAGTGAATACGGTTTCGATCTGTCTGCCGGCGACCAGATCGGCAACTTCTTCATCGGTGAAGCGGTGCTGGCCGAATACCCGTTTGAATTTCACCTTGTTGCCGTTCCATTCGCATTCCACATATTCGGTTTCGTCTTTTACGGGGTTGCCGTCCAGATCAAAATATTCTTCGGGCTTGAATCCCCAGAACTTGCGGTTCTTGAATTTCTGTTCTTCCAGCTTTCCCCTGGCTTTGACTTCCTGTCCCATTTTTGTCTTGAACTGGACTTCGATCGTCTCGCCGTTTTTGAGCGCCTCGATCTGTTCCGGGGTGAAAACGGTGCCGGAAAATTCCTTCTTGAATTCGATCTCCTTGCCGTCGATCGTTGTCTTGACGTAGTCGTCCGGATTGCGTTCGTACGTTTTATGAACGATCTTCTTTCCGTTTTCCTTCATGACTTCCATATCTTCCATCACGAGCTTTTCCATCTGGTCGAGAAATTCGTTCGGATCGGCTTTTCCTTCGCCGACTGCCTGCATCTGTTTGACAAGCTGTTCGGTCATTTCCAGATTGCCGATATTCGTCCCTGGAAGAAGCTGATACGAAATATTGCCGAATTCGCTCATGGAGAGCTTTCCTCTCGTTTCGACAAGCAGCGGGAAGCGGGTGTTGGCGTTCGTCACGTCCGCATAGATGCTTGTCCGCGTGGCACCGGTCCCTACTTCATGTTTGGCGAGCTGTTTCATGAGCCATTTCATGGTCGGGGCGGCTGGTTTTGGCGGGAATCCCTCATACGCGAACGGATCGGCGTTTTTTCCGAGCTTTTTGTTCGTCGCTTCTTCCTCCTCGGACTCGCTGACATTGTACACGGCTTTCCAGCCCCGGAATTTCGGGATATCGGTCACCGCTTTATAATCCGGATATTTTTCAAGATGGCCTTTCTGCTGCTCGTATTCATAATCGGGGGCCAGCATGGCCAGGAAGTTCTTTGCCAGAAGCGTGTAGATCTTGTCGGCTCCGGGTCCGTATTTTTTCAGATCGGAAAGATCTTCAGGGACGCGGGGCCCGGGACGGTTGGCGCCATGCGCGCCCTGCGCCTTGACATGGGAGGCGCGCCGTTTTCTATAGGTCAGAAGCGACGGATCGATCCCGACGACCTGGGCGATCTGATCGGCGAGCGGCAGCAGCTCTTCGAACTGTTCGGGCGTGATGGTCTTGTCCTCGGTACGCGGGTAGCTGACGACCTGATCTTCATACATTTTCTGATAGGTGGAAAGGACGGTCCTTGCCTTGAGTCCTCTTGTGGACAGCTGGGCCGAAAGGCCGGCCAGATCGAGCAGTTTTGGCGGCGGGGTCTTTTTCAGGGTCGTCGAATCGACGATGACCGGGCTCGATTCGAGATCGATGTCGACTTCTTCCGGCGTCTTGAAACGCTTCCCTTTTTTATTGATATACATGTTGCCGTTTTCGTCCTTGAAACGCAGTTCATAAAACGGTTCCTTTTTGTAGCTGTCCACTTTTTTGAGCTGATCGCCGACCATCTTGACCATGGCGGATTTGAGCCGTCCCTGGCGGAGCACGGACTTGCCGTCGCCATTGGCGGTCGCGATCCGGGTGAACTGCATGGATAAATAATCCCATTTGGAGCGGAAATCGGCTTTGACGTAATCAAGGTCCTTATCCATTTCCCGATCGAGAAGCTTGCGTTCTTTGAACGCTTTCTGGATCGAATTCCTGCTTTCGTCGACAAAATACATTCGGGTGATCTTTTCTGGCTTGAGCGACAGTCCGTCGATAATTTCCCATGCGAGCAGCTCTCCTTCCCCGGACGGATCATCGTCGGTTGCGATGACGAGCTCATCACAGCCTTTCAGATCGCTTTTGATCGTTTTCAAAATATCCGATGCGTCTTTTGTCTGCTTTTTCTTCCACCGGAAATCCTCGCGTTTCCATGGAAGGTTTTTCGTATTCCACGATTTATATTTTTTCTGAAGTTCCTCGTCAACGAGCTGATACGGATCATACAGCTCATAGAGATGTCCTCTTGCGTGGGTGATCCTGTACTGTTCTCCGTTGAAGGTTCCTTCTTTGCCTCCAAGGGCTTTTTCAAAGTTTCTGGCCGCGCTGGCCTTCTCTGTTAAAATTCCAATCATAGTGTTAGCATAGCAGGAAGTTTCAAAAATGGAACCAAAAAAACCGAAATTTTGAAAAAAAAGCGCTTTTTTTTCAGTTTCGCTCATTTTTTTCCGCAAAAAAAGAGGATCAGTTTTGATCTGCTGATTCCTCTTTCGCTTTGTTTTTGTATTGTTCGAGCTTTTCGCCGATCAGCTCCTCCACCTTGTCAAAACCGGTTTTTTCCACGCTGCTGACCGGGCAGATGCTTTTGAGCGGAAGCTGCAGCTTCTGCGCGATCTTCTTCATGGCGGCGATCCGTTTTGTCTTCGGCACCTTGTCGATCTTGGTCGCTGCCACGATGATCGGATATTTCATTTCGCGGAAAAAGCTGACCATGTCCAGATCGTCGGCTGTCGGTTCATGACGTCCGTCCACCAGCTGGATCACGCCGGCAATGTTTTTCCGGTTCAGGAAATAGTCGTCCATCATCTTCCCGAGCTTTTCGAGCTGTCCTTTCGACATTTTTGCATACCCGTACCCGGGCACGTCGACCAGGGTCCAGCAGCCGTCGATCGTAAAGAAATTGATCAGACGGGTCTTTCCGGGCGTATTGCCGACATAGGCCAGGTTTTTCCGGTTCGTGAACGCGTTGATGAACGAGCTTTTGCCCACATTGCTTCGTCCGACGACGACGATCTCCGGAAGAGCGCTTTCGGGCCAGTCCGCTCTTGAAGCGGCGCTCGTTAAAAATTCGCTCTTCATATTATTTTACAAGGGCGTGATCGAGCACCTGGGCTACCGTGCTGACAGGAATGAACTGAACGGCTTCCTTGACTTCGTCCGGGATCTCTTCGAGATCCTTTTCGTTTCCTTTCGGGATGAGGATCGTCGTGATCCCTGAACGGTGAGCGGCCAGGGATTTTTCCTTCAGGCCGCCGATCGGAAGCACATTGCCTCGCAGCGTGACTTCTCCGGTCATGGCCAGATTGGCTTTTACAGGACGGTCGGACAGGCACGAAACGAGGGCTGTTGTCATCGTGACGCCGGCGCTTGGCCCGTCTTTGGGTACGGCGCCTTCCGGAACGTGGATATGGATATCGGTCTTTTCAAACACTTTCGGATCGATCCCGTACTCTTTGGCATGGGCGCGAATGTAGTCGAGGGCGATGCTTGCCGACTCTTTCATGACATCGCCAAGCTGTCCGGTCAGGATCAGATTGCCTTTTCCTTCGAAACGATTGGCTTCGATCTGAAGGATATCGCCGCCAAAGGAAGTGTAGGCCAGTCCGGTCACCGTTCCGATCTGATCTTCTTTTTCCTTTTTGCCGTAATCGACTTTTTCATTGCCGAGCCATTCGTGAACGAGCTTTTTGTCGAGCACGATGGCTTCCTTCTTGTCTTTCAGGATGGCGAGCACGCTCTTTCGGCAGATGCTTGCGATCGTCCGCTCGAGCTGACGCACACCGGCTTCGCGAGTATAATAGCGTACCAGGTACAGCAGCATGTCGTCGTCAATGGTGAGCTGTCCGTCCTTGAGGCCGTTTTCCTTCCTCTGTTTTGGCAGCAGGTGTTCTCTGGCAATATTGACCTTTTCGATATCGGTATAGGAGCTCAGCTGGATGATCTCGAGACGGTCCTGCAGAGCGGGCGGGATATTTTCCAGATAGTTGGCTGTCGCGATAAAGAGCACTTTTGAAAGATCATACGGCTCTTCGATGTAGTGATCGGAGAACATGCTGTTCTGTTCCGGATCAAGAACCTCGAGCATCGCGCTGCTCGGATCCCCTTTATAATCGGACGCCATCTTGTCGATCTCGTCGATGAGGAAGACCGGATTGATGACGCCGGCTTTTTTCATGCCCTGAATGATGCGTCCTGGCAAGGCGCCCAGATACGTTCTGCGGTGGCCGCGGATCTCGGCTTCGTCGCGTACGCCGCCAAGCGACATTTTGACAAAATGGCGGTCGAGCGCTCGTGCCACGCTTCTGGCCAGGGACGTTTTCCCGACTCCTGGAGGGCCGACAAGGCAGATGATCGGCGCTTTGAGCGAATTGGTCATCTGCTTGACGGCCAGATATTCCATGATCCGCTCTTTCACCTTGGTGAGGCCGTAATGATCTTCGTCGAGGATCTTCTGGGCGTCCTCGAGGTCTTCGCTGTCTTCGGTCGTCTGCCACCATGGCAGATCCATCAGCCAGTCGATATACGTTTTGATGACGCCGGTCTCCCCGCTTGCCTGCGGCAAGGTCTCATAACGTACAAGCTCTTCTTTGACCTTATCCTTGATATACTGCGGATACGGATTCTCCTCCAGACGGCGCCGGATCGAGTCGGCGTCCTTGTCGGTTTCGACGATATCGCCGAGCTCTTCCTTGATGGCGTGCATCTTTTCCCGCAAATAGTAGTCTTTCTGTCCCTGATCGATCCGTTCTTTTACGGTGTCGTTGATCTTTTTTTCCACTTCCGAGAGCTTCTTTTCCTTTTCGAAATCCTGCAGAAGCATGATCAGGCGGTCATTGATGCCCGGGGTCTCGAGA
This sequence comes from Erysipelotrichaceae bacterium OPF54, assembly GCA_022834735.1. GTDB lineage: Bacteria > Bacillota_I > Bacilli_A > Erysipelotrichales > Erysipelotrichaceae > Dubosiella. The sequence continues at coordinate 1,045,189 of BQKD01000001.1, read as the reverse complement.
TACTGCTGCTTGCGTTCTGTTGTCAGCGGGAAGGCGGCGGCGGCCTTGTCGCTCAATGCGTCGGCTCCGACCCCTTTGGACAGTTCGATCATCAGGTCCTTGGATACGAACCGTTCTCCCGGATGCATTTGTTCGAATGCGCTGGCGACCATGCGCACCAGGGCGCTTTCTTCGGTTTCGTCCTGGCGGACGCTTGGCATCATTTCGACCTGTGCCATTTCGGACAGGGATCCGTCGATCCACTGTTTCAGTTCCACACGTTCGATTCCTTTGAACTTGACGCGCAGGAACTTGTCAAAACGGCGGACGTGCCGGATCTCGCACAGGATCCCGACTTTGTAGATATCCGCTTCTTTCGGATCTTCCTGGTCCATTTTCAGCTGGGAAAATAAGACGATCTGATCCTCATAGTTATCCTGGGCGTTGTCAATTGCTTTTAAAGACTGTTCCCTTCCTACATCTATAACGATTTCCTGGTCCGGAAAGAGGATGACGCCTCTTGTGCAGATCAGGGGATAAATTTTTTCGCTCATGCAACCTCTCCTTTTCTTTTCGGTCTTAGCGAAAAAAGACGCATCGCGCCTTTTTCGTTAATTATTCAGATTGTGCTGTTTCCTTCAGATAATCGACTGCTTTCTGCTGTTTCAGATCGTATTCGATATTTTCCGGAACGATGATCGCTTTGATCTGTTCTGCCGGCATGTTGTACATATCGGCCATGAGCTTGTACTGCTCTTCGATCTCGCTTTCACTGATCTTGATATCCCGTGCATTGGCGATGGCTTCGAGAACAAGCGTTGTCTTGACGCGGCTTGCCGCTTCGTTGCGCATCTGGTTCTTGATATCCTCCACGCTCTGATGGGTGGCTTCCAAGAACTGCTGTGCCGTGAATCCTGATGACTGCATTCTCTGTTCAAACTGCTGGTACATGCGGTTGACTTCATTATCAATCATCACAGGTGGGATGTCAACGATTGCGCCGTCCACGGCCTGGGCGATCACATCGTTCGTGAATTTTTCCTCAGCCTGCTGCTCTTTGCGTGCCTGCAGTTCTTTCTTCGATTCCTCGATGAATTTTTCTACGGTTTCGACACCGTCGCGCTTCATGTTTTTGATGAGCTCGTCGTTTACTTCCGGCAGTTCCTTGTATTTTACATCATGGACCTTCACCTTGAAGATAACAGCCTGTCCGGCAAGATCGGCTGCCTGATAATCTTCAGGGAATGTCACTTCGATATCTTTTTCGTCCCCGGCCTTTACACCGACCAGCTGGTCTTCGAAGCCTGGAATGAATGTATTCGATCCAAGCACGAGCGGATAATCGTTTCCTGCGCCGCCTTCAAACGGAACACCGTCTTTTTCGCCGACAAAGTCGATCGTTACCTGATCGCCGATCTGGGCCGGATCTTCCTCTTCGCGTACGACCCAGTCCGCATAGCGGTCCTGGATGCGTTTTACTTCCGCGTCGATTTCCTCCTGTGTGACTTCGACCGGTTCCTTCTTTACACGGATGGCTTCATAATCGCCGAGCTTTACTTCCGGGGAAACTGTGCATGTAAATTCGAGAACCGCTTTTTTCTCGTCGATCTCCTTTACATCCAGGGAAGGACGCGCTACAAGATCGAGCTTGAATTCCTTGATCCCTTCCTGAAGGGCTTCATTGGCTACTTCATCGACTGCTACAGCGCAGATGTGATCCTTTCCGATGTATTTTTTAGCCATCTGATCCGGGATCTGTCCTTTACGGAATCCTTTTACATTTAATCCGGCTTTCAATTTATTGAAAGTTTTCTTTTGGGCCTTTTCCCAAACTTCACCTTCTACTTCAACAGTCAGGATCCCTGTTGAGTCTTTGTCTAAAGTCCAGCTACATTTCATGGTTATCTCCTCGCTTTTCAATTGCTAATGTGTAGTCCGCTGTCTGTTCCAGACCGTTCGCTTTCAGGAAACGATCCAGTTCCTCTTCCTGCTGCATTGCTTCGTAAACGAGCCTGACAATGCTTTTTGCCAGGACCAGTCCGTCGATCTCGGACAGATCGAACGGCCGGATCTCATAGATCTCCTGTTCAAGAAGACGCATGCAGAAATTGTATAATGAAGGATTTGAGCTCATGAACCACGTATCGAACAGCTGTCTTGCCTCCTGCACCGACGGATCGTTTTGGGCCGGCAGGATCGTGCTCGGCACAAAGGTGATGTCCAGACCATCCTTGACGATATGGTATGGATCATCGATCTTCTGTTCCATCAGCGCTTCGATCAGCTCGCCCTTGAATTCCTCGAGCAGGCTGCTGTCCAGAAGCTTCTGCACTTCGTAGTGCGCTTTGCGCAGATTCATTTCCAGAAGAAGCGATACCGCTTTTTCCTTCTGCAGCTCGTTTCCCTCGATCAGCTTGCTCAGTTCGAAATTTTTTCCTTCCACCGTTTCTTCGATGTGTAAAGAGCACATATCGTCCATCCTGCGCAGCGCCTGTTCCGCATCCCGTTCGACATAAGGAACGCTGAGTTCCTCCTGAATGATCCGTTTTGCTTCCTTGTAGCGGCCGCTGCCCATCAGAGCTTCGATATCCTCTGTCAATGACTTGTAATACGGGTTCACAGTTCCTCCTTGCGTACTTTAGCATTATAACATACTGAGTGCTCAGGTGCAACGAACAGAGTTTGTTCAAAATAGGGATTTCATCGGGCATGAGCCGTTGATTGCAATTGTGTTTAAAGATTCATACATGGTATAATCTGCCCGAAAGGACATAAAAGAAATATGGTGAATAAAGCAAACGCATTTGTCTGCTCTTTCTTTATCCTCTTATCGCTTTTATTCCGTTCAACGACGCTGTACGCAAAAGATGAAGCGTTGCCCGTGAGCGATTATGTCAACGATTATGCGGGTATCATGAGCAGCGGCACAAAGGAAGAGCTCGATGCTCTGGGACGCCAGCTGGAATCCGAGACGGGAGCGCAGGTGGTCATTGTCACGACAGACTCTCTTCATGGCGCGGATGCCATGAAGGTCGCTACGGATACGGCCAACAAAGCGCAGCTTGGCAGCGGCGAAAAAGACAATGGGGTCCTGATCCTTGTGAGTATCGACGACAAGCAGCGTTTCATGGCTGTAGGAAGCGGACTGGAAGGCGATCTGACCGATATCGACTGCGAACATCTGCAGCAGGATTATCTCGTTCCCGCTTTCCGTCAGGGAAATTACGATCAGGGACTCAATGATCTGTATGTCCATACGGTTGCGCATATCGCGGATGCGTATGGAGCCGATCTGGACCAGAACGGCTCGACATACCAGGAACCGGCTTATGAAGACATGCAGGATGAAGGATTCTCTTCCCTGTCGGGCTTTATCCTTGTCGCCACGATCCTTGTGCTTTCGGCTGTGTTCCTGATGCGCCGGCCGAATAAAGGGGCTTCCTCTTCCACGCTGCATCTGCGGCCGAACCAGAGATATTCGCTCACGATCCCCGGCATCCATTTCGAAACGGATACGGTGGTTGTCGGCAGTGCGGATCCGGAGATCGCGTCCATCACCCCGATGGGAGTGATCAGCGCAAAGAAAACCGGCGAAACGACCGTTTCGGTCCAGGATCTCAGGAGCGGCACCCGCTACAAATACAGGGTCATCGTTTCCCGTTCGGGGGGCACCCGCCGGCGAAGGGATCCCGATCTCTTTGACGCGATGATGTGGGGCAGCATGATGGGGCGCGGCGGCCGCAGGCATTCGGGCAATCCGTTTGGCGGCGGCGGTTTTGGCGGACACAGCTCGGGCGGAGGCTTTTCCGGCGGAGGCGGAGGTTTCCGCGGAGGCGGAAGCGGCGGAAGCTGGTAAAAACGCAAGAAAGGTAAAAGAAAAATGAACAAACGAAAATTTCCAGGATGGGCGACTGCGCTCATCATCATACTGGTGATCGTGCTTGCTGCAGGAATTTCTGTAGTGGGCCCGTACAACACCATGGTAGGGTATGACGAGCAGGTCACGACTGCTCAGTCCAACATTCAGACGCAGCTGCAGTCAAGGCTCGACAAGATCAACGAGCTGATGCCGGCTGTTCAGGGTGCTATGAACCAGGAGGACGATATTTATAAAGATATCGCGGCCCTGCGTTCGAATACGCCGGGGATCAGCATGGATGCCGACGGCAACATGACGATCGAGAACAACGCTTCGCTGCAGGATCTCGAAAACGCGGATGCGGCCAGCTCGCAGATGCTTCGTGATATCAACGTGGCTGTCGAGGCGTATCCGGAACTGAAATCCACAGACTTGATGAAAGATTTTATGACGAGCGTGGAAGGAATCGAAAACCGGATCTCGTATGCGCGCGAACAGTACAATGAAGACGTGCAGGAATACAATGTGTATATCCGCTCCTTCCCTCACAATATTGCGGCGGGCCTGTTCGGCTTCTCGCAGAAGGACAAGTTCGAAGCGTCCACGGCTGCCCAGAATGCGCCGACAGTAAAGTTCGATTAATATGAAAAGAAGAAAGGGACTGAAATTTTTGAGTTCGGTAGCTGCCGGACTCTTTCTTCTATATGCGCCGGTCCGTGCCGAGGAGGATATCCGTATCCGCGATTATATCAACGACTATGCGGATATGATCGACGATCCGACCGAGGAAGAGCTCAATGCGCTCGGACGCAGCTTTGACGAGCAGAGCGGTTCGCAGATCATCGTGGTCACTGTCGATTCCCTGGATGGAAAAGACATCATGAAGAGCGCGGCCGACCTGGGAAATCACAACGGGGTCGGAGACGAAGATCTTGACAATGGCGTAGTGATCCTGATCAGCGAAGAGGACCGCGAGTATTTCATGGCGACCGGCAGCGGGATCCAGGGCACACTGACCGATATCTACACTTCGCATCTGCTGGACAATTACCTGGTCCCGGCGTTCCGGGAAGGCGATTATTCCCGAGGTGTGAAGGATCTGTATGTGCATACGATCGACGCGATCGAAAACGGCATCGATGCCGGAGAGCTCGAACGCGCATCCTCGCAGGAAGACGAGACGGGTCTGGTCCTGCTTGTTCTGGGCATTGTCTTTGCGCTCGTGCTTGGTATCGTGATCGGAGCGTTCGTATTCCTGAACAAAAAGAAGATCCGGCTCGGTCCGGGTTCGACGATGCAGCTCCATGACGAAAACTGCGATCTGGAAAGCGGTGTGCTTTCGATCCGTTCCAATCATCCTGACGTTGCCGAGGTCAGCCCGCTCGGTCTTATCACGGCGAAAAAGGCGGGCAAAGCGACAATTACGCTGAAGAAAATGGATGGATCGATCCGCATGTTTTATATTGTGGTGTGCGGCCAGCCCAACACGGCGGCCCGGAACGAAAAAAATATGCGTTTCTATTTCCGGATGCTCGTAACGACAGGTTCTTCGATCCATTCGGATCTGCATGACCGCCACGATCATTTTGATGATTTTTCGGGCGGCGGCTCTTTTGGTGGCGGATTCAGCGGCGGCGGAGGAAGCTTCAACGGAGGCGGAAGCGGCGGAAGCTGGTAAAAAAAGATAAAGAAAAGATAGAGTTTTTTCGGCAATGTCATTAAGTTAGGCGATTTTCGCCTCAGGAAGACTCTCTTATGAGAATAGAGGGTCTTCTTTTTTTCGAGTTTTTTTGTTCAGATGATCTTCGAAATTTCGTAAAAAAACACTTGACAAGCTTTTTCGACGCTTAATTTCATAATCCGAAGGAATTGTAGGAGGTATTTTTTATGAAATCTTATAATTCCTTATGCACTATCCGCCGTCAGTTCGAATCCGCTGTTCAATCCGTTGTCGATGATATCGCCTGTTATTCGTCAGACCCCATTGCCGATTTTTCCAGAAACCGCAAGCTCCCTGCCCACATCCTCATTCCGTTGATCATCCAGATGGGTTCCGCTTCTTTGCCGACCGAGCTTGCCAACTTCTTTGATGATCCTAAATTCTCTGTCACCGCTTCTGCTTTCTGCCAGCAGCGCAGCAAGCTGGATCCCGAAGCTTTTCTGCACATCCTTCATCTCATGTCTTTTTCCCGTTCTCCTTCTTTGCTCAAAGGATATCGTGTATTAGCCATGGATGGATCGGATGTCAATATCCCTTTTGACCCCGATGATGAAGAGACCTTATGCCAGACCGGCTCGGCACGTCCGTTCTCCCAGCTTCATCTCAACGCCCTCTATGATTGTCTCAACGATCTCTTCCTGGATGTTTCGATCGACTCGTCCCGCAAGACGGGCGAATGTGCCGCTCTGAAAAGGCTGATCCGTGATCATCGGTATCCGGCCAGATCGATCATCTGTGCCGACCGGGGATTTGAAAACTATGAGCTGTTCGCTTTCTGTATGGAGAACGGCCAGAAGTTTGTGATCCGCTGCAAGGATATCCGATCGAACGGTATTCTTTCTACTTTTGAGCTGCCGGATAGCGAATTTGATCAGAAGATCAAATGGATCCTGACAAGAAAACAGACCAATGAAGTGAAAGAACATCCTGAGCTGTACAAATATTTTGCATGGAATATCAATTTCGAATATATGCCAAAAGGCGGAGCCGAAGAATATCCAATTGAATTCCGGGTCGTCAGGATCGAGGTGAAAAAAGGAGAATACGAGTGCCTGATAACGAACCTGCCGCCAGAGAAGTTCTCTCTCGATGATCTGAAAGAGCTGTATCATCTGCGGTGGAACGAAGAAGTGGGATTCCGAAAGCTGAAATACACGATCGGGATGCTTGATTTTCATTCGAAGAAAAGAAAATTCATCCGCCAGGAAATCTATGGTGCACTGACCCTCCATAATCTGGCCGCGCTGATGATCCATGCGGTGCCGATCGAACAGAAGAAAGATAAGAAGTACGAATATAAAGCCAATTTCAGCATAGGAACGACAAACATCAAAAAGTTCCTGAAAAGAAAGATCGGAGCCAGGGAGCTGGAAGAAAGGATCAAAAAAGGTCTGATCCCAATCAGACCAGACCGCTGTTACAAACGGAATATGAGAGCGCAGCGAGTACATGCATTCCAGCATAGACCGGCATAACAGCCACTTAAAAACAGTGATATTTTACATCACAAATGGGACAAATAGCAATTTTTTTAAGAAGAAAAAATTGTCTTTTCGTCGTGCGCCGGAAAAAAAGAAAGCTCCGGGTCTCATTTGACCTGAAGCTTAACTTAACAAGGATATCATACGTTAAGTTCGATGATCCATCTAACTTAATGACATTGGTTTTTTCGGCTCTATCTTTTTTCATATCTCGGTTTCGACAAACCAGGCAAGCGCCTGCTCTTTGTATTTCTCATAGGTCCGGTTTACAGAATCGTTCAGGTCCAGCTGATACATCCTGAATACGACAAGTTTATTTTTTGGCTGCCAGTGTTCTGCATAAGAATAGCGGTAGATCATGCCTAGACTTATCCGTTTTCAGGCAGATCGCATAATGGCAGCTTTGCGGCTGGCGGTATTTGCTCAAATACTTCTCCTCCATGAATGGCATCATTTCTTCTTTGTTTTTGAGCGGAAACCACGGCAGATACGTATTGAACTCGGGATCGGAAAAAATATCGAAGAATGCATCGATATCCTCTTTTCCAAAACGTCTCAAGATGAGCTTTCCCGTCTCGATCGCGGATGGATGTATTCACTCGCCTGTCTCCTCTTTTTCGAAGCGGGCAAAAAATTCCTTGTCCCCGATCGAATGATGACGGATATGATTGAGCGCATTTCCTCTGGCATCGAACCAGCCCGTAAAACGGTACCCTTTCTTTCTTGCCGGAGCCAGAACGATATCCTGATCAAAATACGAATACTGTTTCGGATTCATGCGACTCGACACCCCGCCATCGACATGGTAGCGGATATCATACATTTTGACGTTCCATTTGGCATACAGTGTCATCGACTCATTGACCTGCATATCAAATTCGAAAGGAAAGGTCAGATTCTCGTCCAGATACCATCCGGCAAACTCATAGCCCATTCGCATAGGCGGGCGGAACAGCTCGATCATGCCGAATTCATCGGTCGTTTTATCCGGGATCCGTCCTCCGCCGTTCGATTCGAAACGAACGGTGCACAGTTCGCGAAACTGCGCCTCGAGCGTGATCGGTCTTGTGATCCTTGGCGGAAGATATTCGATCAGTTTCCCGTCCAGGCTCCAGCCGACAAAACGCATTCCTTTTTTCTGGGGAGGATACAGTTTTTTTACGCCCGTCTCCACGCTGACATAGCGGGGGTTCCGGCGCGAATTAATGCCGCCGTTGCACTGGTAGCGGACCGGATAAATGATCGGTACCCATTTATCATATAAAGTCACTGCGCCGGGAAGCTTGCCTCCCGGATTGATTCTTTTTGTATATTGCGGATCAATATACCAGCCAATAAACTGATACCCTTCCCTTTCATTTTCAGCCATAAACTTTTCTCCTGTATTTTCTCTTGAAATAATGTATCGCTTCTTATATAATATCTGTGTTGTCCTTGTAGCTCAGTTGGATAGAGCATGCGCCTTCTAAGCGCACGGTCGGGGGTTCGAATCCCTCCAAGGACGCCATTTTTTTTGCTTATTTTTTATGAACCTCTTACAAAGTCCTTTAAACCAAGGATCTTGATAAGAGTTTTTTTTATGATCAGCACATCTGCTATGATCTAAGCAGCTTTTGCATTAATTCCATTTGCTGCAAATTTTGTAACATATGCATTTTCATCTATGAAAATAATTATAGATCCCGCTTTTAAAATATTTTCTAATATAGATATAGAGATTTATAAATTCATATTTTCATCAACTACTAATCTATCATATGAATTCATATTCATCCATTCTATAATATTATTTTTCAGAATAAATTTCGCCTAGTCAAAGTAAAAAAGGAAGGCATTTATATACCCCTTCCTCAGTTTAATGTGTTTATTAGTCAACTCTATGAAAGACCGATGAAGCCCTTCTATTTTACATCTGAATAAGTTAATGAAGCAATATCCTCATATGAGATTCCATTATTCTTTAAATCTTTTTTAAATGCATATAAATCTTCATTGAATATATCTTTTAAATGGTTTTTTTCAAGTTCTTGAAGATATTCATCCGTAAAATAATAATGTCCTTTCGCAACGAGTGTAGCTGTATATTCATCTTCTTGAACATTATAATCAAGTATGTAAACATCTTCTATCAATTCTGGATAATCAAAATAAACCCTGAAGCAGTTATCATCAAAATCATATCCTATATAAGAATCGGATTCAAACGGTGAAAAACCATATATATTGATAAAAATATCATTAATTCTATCATCATATATTCTTACAAATTCATTTTCTTCTGAATATACGACCTCCCAAGACAAATCATCACTTTCTTTGTGAAACGATATTATGTCTTCATCTTCCAAAGTTTCCTTTTCTGTTATTTCCTCTATTTTTTTTATCGAACTTGTTTTATCTATTGGTGAATCATTCGAATCACAGGATGCCAAAACGATACCTATCATCGCACTTATAACCATAAATCCTATGAACAATTTAATTATTTTTTTCATTTTCTCTTTCCCTTCCTGGATATAGACATTGATATTTCATATCGTGATCAAGTCAATGCATCAAATAATTCATATGTTTGCTTTTTAGAATTATAAAAAATCTTCAATTCTGTTCCGCTTTTTAATTTAATTGTCAAAGTTCTTCCCATAGCCATGAAATAATTCATACCCAACAAAAGCAAAGCAAATAAGAACGCTGGAGGTAACACAAATCCTAATAGAAAACAGAGCGCAGATGCACAAAAACGAAGCTTTGTCATCCAATCCATAACCAAAGATGTTTTATATTTGATGCTTTCAATTTCATCAATAGTAAATCTAATAACTTCAGGCTTTCCTTTTTTGAAAGTATAATTCAATGATTCTATTTTTACATTTTTGTTTTTTATAGTAACTATTGTATTAAAGTTTCTCATATGCCGGCTCATATATACATTTGCAGGTATTTCAAAAACTTTTTCTTTTGATACGCCATCAGAATCATTGATTTCTTTTGAATCACTATCTTCCTTTTTTACTTCAAAAGTTGACTTGATTCTATTACCGCAAGATGAGCAAAACAATTGTCCTTCTTCTATCTCATTTCCACATTTCTTACAATACATTTTGTTTCTCCTTTTAACTAATTCAATTTTGAATATTCTCAATTCATTAATAACTGCATACAAAGTAAAGCCCATTATGTATGCAATGAAATCATAAAAGTCTGATATAGATTCTTTATCGAAAATTGGATAAATTATTTCCCAGTACCACGATGCAATCAGTATCGCTAATAGCAAAAATCCGATGCTGATTTTATTTCTTAAGATTAATTGATATAGAAACGCAACTAAATAACTGAATATATATCCGCAAATAAAATCATTTCCATGATTAACGATCAGGCCAGCGTGTGTAAACACACCAATTTTAGTTAAAATATAAATAACAGTTCCAATTATCAATAAGCATCTTTCTACAAAAATGAAAAAATTATAATTATGATAAGAACGCATACTAGAAAATATAATAATCCTTTACCTTGTCTCTCCTCCATTACCGATCCAATTTCAATGGTTTGTATCAAAACTTGTTCATCACATGTACCTTTCATGCTTCGATATTTATCAAGTTTATCTTTTGCTTTATATATTCCGGCATTTTTTTTATATATCTTCGCAAGCGGAATAAGAACTATTTCAACAATTGCACCTACAACTATGCAGGTGCATGCAGTCAAAATATCGAATTGTAAAGTAATACCGCTTTTTACCATCCAGATAATAGCTAAAATGATTGCAATAAAGCCTTCAATATTATCTACTTTCTCTTCTTTATCGGCTTTTAATTTAAGTTGCTGTTCATATATTGATTCTGTTGCATAGGATCCAAAAGAACGGTTTTTATTGCTTTCATCTTTTGCGTTATCATGGCTTAAAATAGTTGACTCTTTCTCTGGCTTCTGGAATTTATCCGTATTTCCGACTTTGTTTCCACAAAAAGGACAAAAGTTTGAATTGTCTTTAATTTGTTCCCCACATTTTGTACAAAACATATTTCACCTTTTTTATCCTAATACTCTGATAAATAGTTATAATCCCCATCCTCAATACATACCCATGCATCCGGACCTATTTTCCCCCATATGGTTCCATATAACCCACCTTTAATGTCTGTGATATCTACAATGTCGCCTGTTTTTAAAGATCCCACTTTAGGTTCGTCCAATGAATAGGAACGTCTTACTGTCATATCATAATTTACGATATATGTTGTAAAATCGTAGGCATCGTTATCGCCCATTGGATTATTCGTTGTAGCTGAATATGTACTGCCAATTGATTCATATGCGCTCGCATTAATAATAGGGACTCCGTTATCTAGAATGATCGTTCCAGTAACAATTCCGGCGCATCCGCCAAAGTTTGGGGTTCCTCCTTTTATTTCGACCCATTTTTGCAAAGTATCGTCATTAATAACCGGAATCTCTCTGCCATCGGAAGTCATAAATAATGCTTGGGGAATCATTCCTTTTATTTTCATTTTTTTCCCAGCGTATTTTTCGGGATCATTTAATAATTCGTCCACTGTAATTGTGCTTCCTTCCATAACATCATCATTTGATGGCGATTCTTTCTCTTCTTTTTTGTCCTTCTCCGTATTATTGCTTGACTGGGTTTCTTTCTTTTCTTTTTTAGCCTTCTCAGTATCATCGCTTGACTGAGTTTCTTTCTTTTCTTTTTGGCTTTCTTCATCGGCATCATTGCTAGATTGATCTATTTTATTCTTCTTTTTTACTTCGATCTGATCCACGTATAATATGTCCAGACCATCATCATCATTCAGAACTCCAGTTATGATCACTTCGCTTCCCATACCTAAATCTTTTAATTTGCTGTCATCTTCTGTTTTAAAAACCGTCAAATAATCATTTTCCATATCGGCATATAAAGTATGTAAATCGCTTTCTTTTGATAATTCATCCTCCTTATCATCGTTGAAATAATATCCATGAACAATGTAGGTATCACCATAATGCTTCTTAGCTATTTCATGGTCATACAATATTTTGCCCATTTCATCAGCTTCCAATTCATAAGTTTGAGCTTGATCCGGCGCAATCAATCCTATTATCAAAATGATTAAAAAGACAATTCCCGCAACAATTCCGATTTTTTTCCATGGAACAGGGTTTGTTTGGTCTTGTACTGGTGTTCCGCATTTTTCGCAAAACTTATCACCTTTAGATAATTTCTGTCCGCACTTCGAACATATCCTCTCTTTCCTCCTCACAATCTCTTTCCTCCTTCAAGTTATCTAAAAAAAGAATAGCATTATTGAACCATTGGTTCAATATGTTCCATTAGTTTATGTGATGATTTTATCATTTAATTTATGATTACTATTAGATTGGAGGGATGGGATTTGCATACAATTATTGACTATAAACTTATTGGAACAAGAATAAGAAATAGAAGAAAAGAATTAAAGTTAACTCAAGAAGAATTAGCGGAAAAAGCACAAATTACACCCTTTTATTTATCAAAAATTGAAAATGGAAAATCCTCTCCAACATTGGAAACCATTGCTGTTTTAGCTAATGAACTTGATACGGATCTAACCACGATTATTTCTGGTGTTTCTACGATCAATAATAATTACGTCGATAAAAGATTATCTGATATCTGCAATTCGGCTTCCGATGCCCAATTAGATCTCATAATAAAAATCTCCAAGTTAATTTTAGATGCATAGCCAGTACTATTTAGTTTGAGACTGGAATCTATGGAATTATTTATAACAGCACCGCCATTAATAAATGAATTTAAATCTGTAACACTTTATCTTATAAACGAAAGACAATAGGTACAGAATTCTTTCATGTGCTCTTTTTCGATCGCTTTTTAATTTACTTTTACAGAAAAAAAGCCAATAGCAAATGCTATCAGCTTATCATCCTTCAGAAATTTTACTTCAAAACTGTCTTTTTCTCAAATTCCAGCAAAGCCCTCTTATTCTCTATGCCGCCGTTGTATCCGGCATACGAACCATCCTTTCTGATGACCCGATGACATGGAACGAGCAGGCACAGCGGATTGGCCCCTAATGCGTTTCCTACTGCCCGTGCGCCTTTGCTCATGCCCAGATGAGCGGCCAGCTGCTCATACGTCCATGTGGTTCCGTACGGGATCGTGCACGCCGCGCTCCACACTTTTTTCTGGAATGGCGTGGCGCTGATCTCATCCATGACTTCATTTTTTGGCCTTTTTCCGGCAAAATACGCATCGAGCCATTGTGCTGTTTTCTGCAGCACAGGATCGGCCTGGCCCCGGATGGTCTGCGCGCTTTCATCGCCCCGAAAACGAATTGCGCTCAGTTTCCCCTCTTCGACTTCGATGAGAAGATCATCCAGGCCTTCGATCGTCGTGTACAAGTATTTCATATCAGAAATGAAAGAACCGGTGTTTTCTGACAGGCTCTTCTTTCGGGGTCAAAGGCCAGTCCGGTTCGAAGACAAGTTCGGCCTCCGTCTGCAGACCTTCCAGATACAGGATGGCATAGCTTGGTTCCTTGCCGTCGCGAGGTGACCAGGTGCTTCCCGGATTGACGAGCAGCACCCCGTTTTCCCGGCAGATCTCGGAACAGTGCGTATGACCGAAGCACACGATATCGCAGCCGTTCTGCAGCGCGATGCGTGAAAGCTGGCGTTCTCTTCCGGCATAGGAGCATCGGTGCGAATGGGTCACATAAATGCGGTGTTCCCCGATCCGGATGATCCGTTCATCCTTCATATTTCCTCCAGGAAAAAAATCGTTGTTGCCGCGCACGAAAATCCATTTGTCGAAAAGGTTCGGATCGTCTTCGAGATCGCCGCAGTGAATGAAAAGATCGGCATCCGCGTTCCACATTTCTATATCCTTGACGAGCTGCGAAGTGCCGTGCGAATCCGAAACGACAACGACCTTGTATCTTTTTTTATCCATTTGACTGCTCCTTTCCAAAGTCCATTTCCTCCATTGTCAAATTGTTCTCATACATTCTTTTTGCCTGTTCGCGGCCGACATAGCGGACAAGATAAGGCTGATAATAGTGAGCGGTCACCGCTTCCTTGCCCTGCGGATAACGGACCGTGAAGCCGTAGCGCCAGGCGTTGTTCCTGATCCATTCGATCTTTTCCCTCTCGTTTTCGTCCAGTTCCTCCTCGACGATGCCGTAATAATGATCGATATAGCACTTCTCTTTTGCGACTGCCTCGTTCCACTTGCTGTGTCCTTCGAACGCTACCGTATAGCCGAGCTGCTGCTCGTTCGAACCGCCCGGAAGCATGTATTCATCGACATCGTCCCCGAACACATCCTGCGCCTGCAGATATTTGGTCACCACCTGTTCGTAGTTCAGATAGCCTTCCTCCACAGAAAGCCACTGCCCCTCGAACGTCTTATTGAAATCATCGAACATATTTTTCAGGCTGGCTGCCGCTTCCTTTTTTACAAGCACCCCGTTCTGGCTGTACAGATCATCCGGCACGTAGTGATACACCGAACGGTTCTGGTTCAGGACCAGGTACATGTATCGCGGATCCTGCACGAGCTGCATGTTCTGATGCATCACCTGTTCGTTTTCGAAAAAGGAAGTCAGGTCGGCATAGGAATAATTGGTCAGATACATTTTCAGCGAATCGAGCGAAAAGCGCGAGCGGTATTTGTTCACGAAATTCACGATATATTCATCCGACGTATTCTGCGTGTCCTTCGCCTGCGTATAATACAGCGTATTGTAGATCGAAAAATCCGGCAGCCCGATAAATTCCATATATTCCTCAGGACGCAGCTGCTGCGTGATCATATAATCAATTTCCTTTTCATTGAGATTGTTCAGTATTTTTTCCCGGTTCGACGCATCCGCATACGGATAGCGGGCCAGAGGATCATACGTTTCGTTCATCCGCTTCAGACAGATCACCGCCACCACGAAACAAAGAGCGATGAGCGAGAGCCTGTAGGCCAGCGTTTTCTTTTCCATTTTCATAGCAAAATTATACCTTACCTAGTCCGCCGGATGCAATCGGTCGTATAAGCGTCTGGCCACATCGAGCGGCACCACTTCCCCGATCTGTTCTATCGTGGCTTCCTTGAGCGCCTTCATCGATTTAAAATGCTTCATGATCTCTTTCTTGCGCACATCCCCGATGCCGCTCACCTCGTCCAGGATCGATCTTGTCATTCCTTTGCTTCGCAGCTTGCGGTGATAATCGATGGCAAAACGATGGACCTCGTCCTGAAGCCTTGTCAGCATGAAAAACAGCGGATCCTCCTTGTTCAGCGGAACTTCCTCGAGATCCTCGAGCATCAGCGCCCTTGTCGAATGGCGCTCATCCTTGACAAGCCCCGCGATCGGCAGATCGAGCATCAGCTCGTCGCGCACGCTTTTTGCCGCATTGATCTGGGCCGCGCCGCCATCGACGATCAGCACGTCGGGCATCGGCTTGCCTTCGCGCAGCAGCCGGAAATAGCGCCGGTATACGACCTCTTTCATCGAATCGATATCCGAGCGGTATTCGCCCAGCTGATAATGCCGGTACTGGGCCTTGTTCGGACGCCCGTCTTCGAACACGACCAGCGCCGACACATTGTTCGTTCCCTGGATATGGGAGTTGTCGAAGCTTTCGATCGTGTGGACCGGCCTGCCGATGATCCTCGACAAATGCTGCATGGCCATATCGAGCTCCTTGTCCTTCTTGTACAGCAGCTGGAACTTCTGATCATGCGCTTCTCTGGCATTTTTCACGACCAGATCCACCAGCTTCTTCTTTTCTCCGCGTTCCGGGATACGGACCTTGACATCCAATGCGTTTTCAAGAGCCTGAATATCCGTGCCCTTTGGTACAAGAATCTCCTTTGGTTTCGTGTTGGACGCATAGTACTGCACGATAAAACTGATGAACGCCTCTTCCACATCCTCATAGATCGGCGTGATGGAAAGCGTGCGCTCGAGCAGCTTGCCGTCGCGGATAAAGAACCCGTAAAAGCTGATATAGCCTTTGTCCTCGTAATAGCCGAACACATCGCGGGACGTGCGGTCCGAAAAATCGATCGACTGCTTTTCCTTGATATGCTCGATATGCAGGATCTGGTCTCTGAGCTCCTTCGCTCTTTCGAACTGCAGCTCTTCGGCCGCAGCCTGCATTTTTGCGCGCAGGCTTTTCAGCACATCTTCCATATCGCCTTTCAGGAAACGGACGACATCGCTCTTGATGGCCGCCTGCACCTTCGGATCCGTTTCCCTTACACAAGGCGCCAGGCACTGGTGCATATGATAATACAGGCACTCCTGCCTGCCCAGATGGCGGCATTTGCGGATCGGAAAGATCTGATTGACCAGCTTGACCATCTCGTAGGCGGAGCTCGAGCTAGGATACGGACCGAAATACCGGGATTTTTTATTGTTCGGCTTGCGCGAGATGCGCACCTGAAAATCCTTCTCGCCGCTCACCTCGATATACGGATACATTTTGTCGTCCATGAACATGATATTAAAGGGCGGCCGGTGCTTTTTGATCAGATTGATCTCGAGCAGCAGCGCCTCCTTTTCGGACCCGGTCACGATGTATTCGAAATCGCGGATATGCGATACGAGCCGCGTCGTCTTGTTGTTGTGGACACCCGTGAAATACGAACGGACCCTGTTTTTGAGGACCTTGGCTTTCCCCACATACAAGATCTTCCCCTTCTCGTCTTTCATGATATAGCAGCCGGGCTGATCCGGCAGCAAAGACAATTTGTCCTGCAGATGTTTTGAAACGGCCATATTTCCTCTTTTCCTTTTATTTGAATGTGACGATCGTCGCGCCAAGACCTCCGTCGCTCGGTCCGGCCGACTCGAACGATTTTACAGTATTCCGCTTGCGCAGATCGTCCCATACGGCCTTGCGAAGCTTTCCGGTCCCCATCCCGTGAATGATACGGACCGAGATCGCTTTATGCACGATGGCCTGATCCAGATAGCGGTCCAGCGCATTCAGGCCTTCCTCGACCCGCATCCCGATGATATTGAGCTCGAGCGGAAAACGCTTCGTGACCCGTTCGAGCGTCGGTTTCGGCGCAGTTTTCTGCACGTTCGGCCGCTTCATCTTTGTCAGCACGTTCAGCTTGACATTGACCTTCATGCCGTTGGTCAGGACCGTCGCCTGCTTCTTGCGGATCTCGACGATCTCGCCATGCGAATTCAGGGAATCGATATGGACATAATCGCCTTTTCTGAATGTCTCCTTCGCTTCCTTCTCCGCCTTTTTTTCCGGTCCGAGCGCATTGATCTCGTGCAGCGACTCGATCTGCTCATGCACCTTCACGTCCGGATGCTCTTTCATCTTTGCCAGGATCGAGCGGGCTTCCTCGCGCTTTTCGTCAAGCATCGCTTCAAGCTGCTGCTCGTAATCCGCTTCAAGCTGTTCTTTCTTCTTCTGCCACTTCTGCTTTTCAGCCTCCGCCTCTTTCTGGATCTGATGGGCGTGCTGGATGAGCGCATCGAATTTTTCTTCTTTTTTGAGCGTCTGCTTCTGCAGCAGCTCAAGATGTTCGAGAGCCTTCTGCGACTCCTTCATATTTTCCTCTTTGATCGTTCGCGCGTTGTCGATGATCCCTGGATCAAGGTGCAGCTGGGCCGCGATCGCGAACGCATAGGATCCCTGGGAAATGCCCGGCAGATATTTATACGTCGGCTTGAGCGTTTCCAGATCGAATTCCACGCTCGAAACGAGAGTGTGCGGATCGGACTTGCCGAATTCCTTGACCTGATCGTAATGGGTCGAGGTGATGATCGTGCTCTTTCTGTCAATGAGATGGGACAGGATGGCCGTGGCCAGGCTTGCCCCTTCGAGCGGATCGGTCCCGTTGCCGATCTCGTCAAGCAGGACAAAGGTATGCTCGCCGCTCACCTGGCAGATCCGGGCGATCTTCGACATATGGGAAGAAAAAGTGGATAAATTGTTCTGGATCGACTGATCGTCGCCGATATCGAACCACATCGAATCGTACCACGGCATGATCGCGTCGTGAGCAATGACCGGAAAGCCGGCATGCGCGAGCACGACGAACAGGCCGATCGTTTTCAAGGTCACGGTCTTTCCGCCCATGTTCGGTCCCGAGACCATGAGACAGTACTGATCCTTCGTGCAGGCATAGTCGTTTGGCACCACGCTCTGTTCATCGATCAGCGGATGTCTTGCCTGTTCAAAACGGAAAGCGTGATTGCGGGTCTGGAATTTCGGGATGCACCCGTCTTTGCGGTACGCCCATTTGGCACGTGCCATGATCGTATCGAGAAAGGTCATCGTCTCCATATCGCTTTCGAGCGCCAGCGCATGCTGGCTCACAAGAGCCGTCAGCTCGCGGCAGATGCGCCGCTTTTCCTCCTCGATCTCCATTTCCAGCGTCTGGATGCGGTTGTTCCATGTCACGAATTCCCGCGGCTCCACATAGCTTGCCATCCCGCTCTGGCTCGTTCCGTGGATCATGCCGCCAAAGCTGTTCCTGTCCTGCGTCCTGGCCAGCACGCAAAGCCGTCCCTGAAAACTTGTCGTGGTCGTATCCATGAGCCGGTTCGAATTCTTTTTTGTAAAATTCCGTGCGAAAACCGAAAGGTCGGCTTTGGCATTGCGCAGTCCCTGGATCTTTCCATACAAGGCGGGGGTCGCGTTTTCCTTGATATTTCCGCTCAGATCGATCATGGCTTCGATCTGTCGGCGCAGCTTTTCGCACGGATCCATCACGGACGCGTATTCGAAAAGCCGCGGTTCCCTTTCCTCCTCGAACGCATGGCACACGTTATTTACGGCCGAAAGAAAGAGCGCGATCGAATTGAGCTCGGCAGGCAGCAGCGTGATACTTTTCTGGGCCGACTGCACATAAGGCATGATATCGCTGACCCCGCCCATGGAAAGATCTTTGCCGATGCGCACATATTCCATGCCTTCCTGAACGAAAGCGAGCTCCTGGGCCGCGGCCTGCACGCTTTCAAGCGGCATGGCATGCCGGATGGCCTCGACAGAAAGAGAAAATGAACAGTGATCAGCAATCTGATCGAGCACGGCCGCATAGTCCACCGAGCGGTCGAGCTGCCGTTTAAAAGCCTGCTGTTTGTCGAACATACGTATCAACCTCCTTAAAATACGGATAGATCACAGACTGCTGCGTATCCGCCCAGTCCGAAGGAATATAAGACAACGCCCAGAACAAAAGGGCGCAGATCACATAAATGCGCGCACAGCCTGCAAGCAGGGCGGCGATCCGGTCGAGCAGCGAAAGAAAGCTGTGCTTTCGCGGCAGGAAGGCGGACTGCATGAGCCCGAATACGAAACGCATTGCCGCAAAAAGAAAAAACAGCCATTGCGTATCGAGGGCATAGCGGCGCGTGATATAAACAGACAGCCCGATCGAGGCGATCAGAGCGATCAGATCGGTCAGCTGTCTCAAAAAACCTTTTTTCCATGCACTGATCAGGATCGACAGGCCCATGACCAGGATGATCAGATCTATAATTTGTACAGACATAAATTTATTGTAAAACATCTGTCAAACAACGTAAAGCAAAGCTATAATGGGTACATGGCAACAATCACAAAAACAATGACAAAACAGCAGATCGACGATCTGCGCAGACGGATCGAACCGCTCGCCAAAAGCGTCGAACAGCCCGCATACACGTATTTTCAGATCAAGCTGACCGATATGACCATCACAGCCTACCAGTCAGGCAAGGTCGTCTATCAGGGAAAGGATCTGTCCTTCATGGAAAACGATGAAAAGCCTTCCGCTTCTTCCGCTTCCAGCTTTCCGCAGGCGGGCAGCGACGAGGTCGGGACCGGCGACTACTTCGGACCGGTCGTCGTGAGCGCCTGCATCGTGTACGAAAAGGACGCAGCCGAACTGAAATCGCTAGGGATCGACGACTCCAAAAAGATGACGGACGAAAAGATCAGAGAATGCGCGCCGATCGTCAAGAAGCTGTGCCCTCATACGATCCTTGTCGTCAGCAATGAAAAATACAACCGGGTCCACGAACGATTCAACATGAACGGCATCAAGGCCGTTCTTCACAACCAGGCGTATCTGAATCTGATCAGGAAAGGATACGAGCTGCCAGCATTATGCGTGGTCGATCAGTTTGCAAGACCGGCAACCTACTATGCGCATCTAAAAAACGAGAAAGAGGTCGTGCGCACGCTGACCTTTCAGACCAAAGCCGAAAGCGCATACCTTGCGGTGGCGTGCGCGAGCGTCCTTGCGCGCAGCACGTTCCTGGAGTACTTCGACAAAATGGAGGAAAAATACGATTTCCATTTTGAAAAGGGGGCTTCCGGCAAGGTCGATGCCTGCGCCGCACGCTTCGTGGACAAGTTCGGATGGCAGGAGCTTGGCAAAGTGGCCAAGCTGCATTTCAAGAACACAGAAAAGATCAGGGATCTTTAATAAAGTTCCCTGATCTTTTTACTCGTGATCGATCGGTTCCACACGCACCTTGAGCGAATACGGCAGACGGACAAGCTCGACATGCGCGTCATGGAACATCTTCTTGCTGGCCACATTGTTCGGGGTGCCGTCGTATTTATCGTCCTCGTACACCACTCTGGCGATCCCGGACTGAATGATGGCTTTCGCGCATTCATTGCACGGAAAGAGCGACACGTACAGCGTGCAGCCGGCCAGGTTCTGGATACTGTTCAGGATCGCGTTCAGCTCGGCATGCACCACATACGGATACTTTGTTTCGAGATAGTCGCCGTCGCGCTCCCATGAATACACGTCGTCATCGCATCCCATCGGAAAGCCGTTGTAACCAAGTCCTACGATCCGCTTCTGCGCATTGACGATGCACGCGCCCACCTGCGTATTCGGATCCTTGCTGCGCATGGCGCTCAAATGCGCCACCGCCATGAAATACTGATCCCATGTCAGTACGTGGTCGCGTTTCATTCGAGCTCTCCGGTCTCGAGCTTGTGCAGCACCTCCTGGAAGATCTGCGGAGGTTCGGCTTCGAAACGCATTTTTTCCTTTGTTTTCGGGTGGACGAGCTCGAGTGCGCGCGCGTGCAGCAGCTGGCCGTCTGTCTTCAGGGTCTTTCTTGGTCCGTATTTCGGATCCCCGACGATCGGATGCTCGATATACTGCATATGCACGCGGATCTGATGGGTCCGGCCGGTCTCGAGCGTGCATTTGATATAGGCATAGTTTTTAAAGTTCTCGAGCACTTCGAAATGGGTGACGGCTTCCTTCGAGTTTTTTGCGGTCACGGCCATGTTCTGCCGGTTCCTTTCATCGCGCCCGATCGGCGCGTTGACCGTGCCGAACGTATGGGAAAACGGATGATGGACAATGGCCACATATTCGCGGTGCGCCGTTTTATCAGCCAGCTGGGCCGACAGGGCGGCATGCGCTTCATCGTTCTTGCATACGACGATGAGCCCGCTCGTATCCTTGTCGATCCGGTGCACGATCCCCGGACGCATCACCCCGTTGATCCCGGAAAGATCTTTGCAGTGATACATCAGGGCATTGACCAGGGTGCCGGAATAATGGCCGGGTGCCGGATGCACGACCATCCCTCTTGGCTTGTTGATGACGAGGATATCCTCGTCCTCGTATACGATGTCGAGCGGAATGTTTTCGGGCCTGACATCGATTTCTTCGGTCGGCATATCGAGTATGGTAATGACATCGCCTGCATTGACCTTATAGGATGCCTTTTCTTTTACGTCGTTGACCAGGACGTTTTCCTGATCGAGCAGATCTTTTGAACGTTTTCTTGAAATATCGAGCAGCGTGCACAGCGCCTTGTCCAGACGCTCCCCCGCTCCCTTGTCCTGTACTGTTATTTTTTGTTCTTCCATCTTTGTTGCTCCTTGTACTCATCAATAAGAGTGAAAATGATCAGCATGACAAATCCGACACTGATGCAGATATCGGCAATATTAAATACCGGAAATCCCCAGCCGAAAAAGTAAAAGCTGAAAAAATCGACGACGTAGCCGAGCGTCATGCGGTCGATAAAGTTGCCGATCGCGCCGGCAAAGATCACGACCAGGCACCAGCGGACCTTCTGATCCTTTGTATGAAAATAGTAATAGACGATCGCAGTCAGCGCCAGGATGGTCAGCAGGGCGAAAAACACTTTTCCGTATCCTTCAAAGATGCTGAAGCCGGCGCCCGTGTTCTGCACATACGTCAGGTAAAAAAAGTCTTTTATGATCTCGATCGATTCATGCAGCTTCATGCGGGCCGCCACCATGTATTTGGTCCATTGGTCCGCGAGGACCAGCAGAACGATCGCGGCAGCCGAAATGCCGAATTGTTTTGTTTTTGATTTCAAAGTATCTTATCCTTCCTAGAACGGCTTGTTTTTCTGATGCAGGAACAGCATCTTGACAAACAGCCAGAGGCTCATCGCAAAGGCGATCATGAAGCCGAAAAAGCCGATGAGCGGTATGCCGAGAAATTCGGGCTTCAGCTCGGTCGTGCACAGGATGCTCGAACCTAGAAGCAGGGATGCGATCAGGATGCACACGACAATACGGTTGATCATCCGGTCCAGATTGGCAAGCGGCGTTTCCGAACCGAGCAGATTCAGATTGACCTTCACATGGCCTTTCTGGATGGCGTCCATGAGATATTTTGCCTGGATCGGCAGATCGAGCATGTCCTCGAACGATTCGGCGCCGCGCACCGCGACGGATCTGAGCTTCCGGTTCCAGTTGATGTGCAGCAGCTCGCTTTTATAAGACGAAAGCACGGAAAGGATATTGACTTTCGGATCCAGGACGCGCATCGTGCCTTCGATCGTGACCAGCGATCTGGCCAGCATCGAGATGCCTTTGGGAAGCATGATCGCGTACTGATGGCAGATCGTGAACATATCCTGCACCATCGCAGGCAGATCGATCTCTTCAAGCGACATGTTCACATATTTGTTCATGAAGCGGTCCATCTCGACCGTGAATTTCGAATAATCGATCTCCCTTTTGCATAGGCCGAGCGTCAGTATCGTTTCGACAAGCAGCGGCGTATTTTCGTTGACGATGGATTTGACGCCTTGTTTCATCAGGTCGCGGTCGCGGCTGTTCAGCTCGCCCATCATGCCGAAATCGATCCATACGATCTGGCCGTTGTCGATCCTCAGATTGCCCGAATGGGGATCGGCATGGAAAAAGCCGACCTCGATGATCTGATCGATATAATTGTATGCCAGCTTTTTGCTGATTTCCGCCCGGTCGTATCCTTGTCTGTCGAGCTGTTCGGTGTCATCGATCTCGATGCCGCCGATATACTCCATAGCCAGCACGCGATGGGTCGTATATTCGTCCAGTATTTCGGGCGCGTTGATGTATTTTACATCCTGATAGGTTTTTTTGAACCGCTTGGCGCAGGCCGCCTCGTGATGGAAATCCATTTCCTGCTTTGCGGTCGTCCAGAATTCGTCGACGACCGTATTCATATCGACGACGGATGTCAGGGCGTCCGACAAGTTCAAAAGCTTTACGGCCTTGCGGATCAGACGGATATCTTCTTCCATTTCCTTGTAGATCCCGGGCCGCTGCACCTTGAGCACGACCGGACGGCCGTCTTTCAGGACTGCCTTGTGCACCTGGGCAATGGATGCCGAGCCGAGCGGCACCTCGTCGATGCTCTCGAAAAGCTCGCCGGGCGCTTCATGATATTCCTGCTTGAGCACTTCGACGATCGTTTCGTATGGCAGCGGGGTCACGCTCGAGCGAAGCTTGACCAGCTCGTCGCAGTATCGTTTGGAAAAGACATCCTGTCTTGTGGACATGATCTGTCCGATCTTGACATAGGTCGGTCCGAGGTCTTCGAGGATGAGCCGCAGCTTGACAGGGTTCATTCCCTTTTCGATATGATATTTATGCAGGATGCCGACGATCTGTTTGAGGCGCTTCCAGCTCGACGGGTTCGTTTCCCTGTTTGGCTGCCCGCTCATTTTTCTTCGTCCTCTTCGTTATGGCGCAGCGGTTCATTGAACGTGTCTTCCTTTTCGAGCACGATCTGCGCCACCTTCACACCGTAATTCACCGTTTCTTTCGCGATCTTTATTTCTTTTTTTATTATTGTCTGCATCGTTTCCATGAGTTTTGACATGCTCCTATTATACTCAAATTCATGATTCTTTTCACGAAAACCACTATGCGAATACGAAATTCTTCGGGCGGCAAAAGAAAAAACCTCGAATGAGGTTTAATCTGTGAATTTGTCGTAAAACTCCATGCTTTCCAGGACCGAAGTATCGACGATCGGATTGTCGTCGAGCCGGAGCGCTTCAAGAAGCTTCAGATCTTTGAGCGGCGCGACGTCCGTGATGTAGTTGGCCTTCAAGGTCAGCGAGCGCAGATACTTGAGATGCGAGAGCGGATTGAGGTCCGTGATCGCGTTGTGGTCAAGGCGCAGATACGATACGTATTCGAGCTTCGAAAGAGGCTTCAGATCCGAGATCACATTGTTGTAGAGATCGATGATGCAAAGATTCTCGAGGTTCTCGAGCGGCCAGATATCGTGGACATCGTTGTTTTCGAGCGAAAGGATGGCCAGGTTTTTCATATCCTTCAGGCACGAGATGTCGCGGATCTGGTTGCGTCCTACGTTGAGATCGACGATGTTCTTATCGTTTTTCAGCACGGCGATGTCCGTGATCCGGTTCGTGAACAGATCCAGGCTTTCGAGATCGTGGGCTTCCCGTAGGAAATCGACATCGGTCAGCTGGCAGAACTCGGCCTTGAATGTTTCGAGGTGCTTCACATTGGTGAACTGATGCACGTGGGTCAGCTCGTTTTTCGACACATTGAGCACGCGCAGATGTTCCATATGGTTGAGCAGGCGCAGATCGTGGAATCCGGTCTGTTCCATGCTCAGCTCTTCAAGGCGCGGCAGGTTTTTCAGAAAATCGAAGCTTTGCGGCGAGTTGAAGTCCATGTCGAGCTTTTTGAGCGACGGGAACTGTTCGAGGATCGTGTAGTCCCTCAGATACGGACAGTTGGACACGTTGAGCTCGCGCAGATTCTTCATGGCGAGCAGCGGAGAAATATCGCTCATGAGGTTCGTGGAAAGATTGAGGCTTTCCAGCGTGGACAGATAGGTCAGATCGCCGATATCGAAGCGGCGCATCCCGGACATATCGAGCCGTTTCAGATTTTTCAACGTGCCGAGGATCGAATAGTTGAACGGTCCGTTTTCCGTATTGATATTGAGCTGCTCGAGCTTTTTGCAGTGAATGATATATTCCAGCGAATCGATCTTGGCCTTTTTCAGATCGAGCACTTCGAGATGCAGCATTCCCGCAATGCTTGAAACATCCATCGTATACAGATTATTTCGCGAAATGTTCAGCTTCTTCAGCTGGCGGAACCCGTGCAGCGCCTGGATATCGCGCAGCTGGTTGCTCGAAACATCGAGCGTGAGCACATTGCGCAGCTCCTTGATCGGGTCGAGTGTCTGCAGCGCGTTGCCTGACGCGTCGAGATATTCGAGATTTTCCGCGTACTGCAGCCCTTCCAGCGACCGGATCTCCATATCGGGAACTTCCAGATGAACAAGCTCGGTCATTTTTTCGGGGGTGAGCTCTTCCGGTGTCGTTCTGAGATTTCTTGCCACCGCATTGCGCAGGGCTTCATCTTCAATGAACATAATAATACCTCCTGTTATATTTTCTCTGTTTTTATTATTATAAATCTTTTTGTTTTACTTTGCATTCCGTTACCGGCAGTTGTTCGTTTTTTTGGTTTTGTGTTATACTTGTGCTATAGATTGCGCCAATTGTGTTATTTCCCCTATAGCAATTGTCCAACGTTTTTTAATTTCTGTTTGACTCTTTGTTATAGAAATCGTATACTTACAATAGGGATAGCCTTATCGTTCTGAGAATGGACGGCGTATAGTTGACGTGCGCTGCGGCTTTCTCGGAGTTGTTCAAGGCGAATCCAGGGGGGTTATACTGATGAACACAGGAAAAGTTAAATGGTTTAATGCTGAGAAAGGGTACGGATTCATTACTGGAGAAGACGGAAAAGATATTTTCGTTCATTATTCTTCAATTAATGCGGACGGATATAAAACCCTGGAAGAAGGCCAGACTGTCACTTACGATGTAATCGAAAGCAACCGCGGACAGCAGGCCAGCAAAGTAACAGTGATTCAGGCTGCTGCTTAATGAGTCTCTTCATATAATACAGTAAACCAGAATGTCAGCAGGCGCATGAGATCTCATGCGCTTTTTCTTTCAGGAAAGGAATATTGCTTATGTCTTTAGAACGCTACAATCACGTACGGGATCATGTGTACGGAGCTTACCACAAGATCAATAACGAGCTTCTGCGCACGGCCGCCTTCACGCATACGGCCGGCGTGGACAACTGTATCACGCTTCTGGCGATTTCCAGAGGGCTGCCGCTCGAGCTGGCAAAGATCGCTGCCCTGCTGCATGATTTCGCGCAGTACACGCAGAACTGTCCCCATAAAGATCATGCCCGTCTTTCCTCGCTGTACGCCCATAATTATCTGGAGAGCACCGAGCTGTTCAAGATGCGGGAGATCGACGAGATCGGCTACATGATCGGCCAGCATTCCTACAAGAACGATATCGATTCGCCCATGTGCGAGCTGCTCAAGGACGCGGATGTGCTGGCCCGCTTTCTTGACGACCCGTACCAGACGTATACGGGAAAGAAAAAAGAGCGCCTGCTCAATGCATGCGCTGATCTTAATTCATGAATTCATGGAACGTGACATAGTGCAGTTCGACCTTGGGATCGAGCTGCTTTTTTATTTGTTCGAACGCTTTTTCGAAACCTTCCGGATCGAACACGATCCAGTCGATATAGGAAAAGCTTTTGCCCATCGCGCCGCCGATCACCTTTCCCAGGTTGAGCCTGGACAGCGTTTCGTCAAGCTGCCGGGACAGTTCCTGGCGGAACAGCGCGTTGTCCTTGCCTGAAAACGGATTGGCATAGTACACGTAGCCGTACTCTCCTTCCTTGGCTTTCAGATCGAGCAGGACATCGTTCTTTTCTCCGAGCGTTTCCTCGACAAGCATCGGATGGGTCGTGAAGATGATCTTCATGTCTTTGCGCAGCGAGTCGTGCGCGAAATCCTGGTTCGGCTCATAGATCGAATAAATATCGAGCGGGGACGTATACTCTTTCCACTTCTCCTTCTCGATCGTTTCCTGGATGAGGGAGTAAAAATCAACGAGCGGGCAGAAATCCTTCGTGTCGGCCAAAGGGGCAGTCAGCGGTTCGACCGAGGAAATATACGCTTCATAGTCCGTCTGCCCGATGGCCAGCTCGAGCAGATACATGCTCATTTCCTTCGTGTATTCGTCATTGTCTATGAGCTGATAGCCCGGACAGTATATTTTCGTGCCGAACGTCTGCGACTGCGGATGGATCTCGTAGAACACATACAGATCGGCCAGCGTATACGTTTCATCCTTGATCTGGACAGCGGCTTCGATGGCTTTCTGGGACAGCGGCTGGAGGCTGTCGTTGATGCGCCAGTTTTTCTTTACATTGTCGGGTGCCATGATCTTCATGCGCTGGGCGATATACTGGCTTGTCTTGTTCGGTCCGGGATCGAGGGTCAGCTCGAAGTCCTGATCGACATCTTCCACGAAGAAACTGCAGCCGCTCACGGCGTTGGCTTCCTCGTTGAGCCCGGCCACGATCTCGTTGATCTTCGGATAGTCTTTTGTCTGCAGAGCGTTTTCGAGGCTGCCTTGCTCATCCTCGAACCGTTCCCAGAATTTACGGATATTTTTTATTACACTCATATTCCTGTCTCCGTTTCTTTTGTCCATTATCGCATGGTGCGCTTCCTTTTTCACCTTATTCGATTATGCGGGTCGGGGTGATGATCCGATCCATCGGAATGTCATGTTCATGAGGCAGATAGTCTGCGACTTCCTGTTCATCGAAGGCGATCCCGATCTTCAGACCGTCGAAAGAGCGCAGATAGCGGTCGTAGTACCCTTTTCCGTAACCGATCCGCCATGTTTTCATAAAGGCGACCATCGGCACGACGATCACATCGATTTGCTGCGGATCGATCGCTTCTGTTCCGCACGGTTCGGGCACGCCGAATGTTCCTGGCTGCAGGTTTTCTGCTTTCATGAAGACCATTTCCGTTTCCCCGATCACTTTAGGCACATAGGAAATATGCTCGTTCATGATGCTGGCCTCTCCTCGTACGGCCACATAGCCTGCGCAGCGCTTTCCTTTTAAAAAAGGCAAGAGCTTTTCAACAATTGCCTTTTCTTTTTCGGACCGGTCCGGTATGCTTTTCCGTTTTTGGATCAGCGCTTTTCTATCCAATAGAGTCGCTCATGTCGAGCTTGAGGAGCTGGTTGAGCTCGACGGCATATTCCATAGGCAGTTCGCGCGTGAACGGCTCGAGGAATCCCATGACGATCATTTCGGTCGCCTTGGCTCTGGTCAGGCCGCGCGACATCAGATAGAACAGCTGTTCTTCGGAAATGTTGGAAACGGTCGCTTCATGTTCGATCTGGCTCGTTTTCGAAAACGACTTGTTGAGCGGGATCGTGTCCGAACGGGACTGCTTGTCAAGGATCAGGGTGTCGCATTCCACCTTGCTTTTGGCGAAGTCGGCATTTTTCGAGTGGATGACCCATCCGCGGTAATTGACTTCCCCGCCGTTGCGCGCTACCGATTTCGAAATGATATTGCTCGATGTGTGCGGCGCGAGATGGATCATCTTGGCGCCGGCATCCTGTTTCTGGTCCTTGCCGGCCACGGCAATCGATATGCATGTGCCTTTGGCGTACGGTTCGGCCAGGATGCAGGCCGGGTATTTCATATTGATGTGGCTGCCGATATTGCCGTCGATCCATTCCATATGGCCGTTTTCGAATACCTTGGCCCGTTTGGTAACGAGGTTCAGGATATTGCTGGACCAGTTCTGCACGGTCGAGTAGCGGCATGTCGCGTTTTTATGGACAAATATTTCCACGACTGCGGCATGGAGCGAGTCTTTCGAATACGTCGGCGCAGTGCAGCCTTCGACATAGTGGACGTCGGCGCCTTCATCGACGATGATGAGGGTGCGTTCGAACTGGCCCATCTGCATGGAGTTGATGCGGAAATAGGATTGCAGCGGCTTTTCGAGCCGGACTCCTTTCGGCACGTAAATAAAGGATCCTCCCGACCATACGGCCGTGTTCAGGGCGGCGTATTTGTTGTCCGAATACGGCACGAGCTTGCCGAAATACTTTTTTACGAGCTCGGGATGTTCGCGCAGGGCCGAATCGGTGTCGAGGAAGATAACGCCTTTTTCCTCGACTTCGGCCAGCATATTGTGATAGACGACCTCGGATTCGTACTGGGTCGACACGCCGGCCAGGAATTTCTGTTCGGCTTCGGGGATGCCGAGCCTTTCGAACGTGTCGCGGATCGTTTCAGGCACTTCGTCCCAGGACTTTTCCTGTTTGTCGCTTGGTTTGATGTAATACGTGTAGTCATCGAAATCGATCTCGGAAAGATCCGGTCCCCATGACGGGTTTTTCTGTTCTTCGAACGAATGATACGCTTTCAGGCGCAGGTCGAGCATCCATTCCGGCTCTTTTTTAATTTTCGAGATCTCGCGGACAGTTTCCTCGCTCAGTCCTTTGTTTGTCTTGAAGACGGACACGTCCTTGTCGTGAAAGCCGTATTCATATTCGGAGGATACGGGAATGTCTTTTCTGCTATCCATTGTTTTCCTCCTTTTTCTCGTTGTCGATGAGTTCCTGCAGGGCGTTCCAGCCGATCGTGGCGCATTTGATGCGGTTGGCCTGCCGCCCGACGTTCTGGAAGGCGATGGCTTCCTCGAGCAGGTCCTCGTCGTATTCCTTTTCATCGACCATGGCCATGTAGTTGTCGATGATTTCCTGGGCTTCTTCCAGGGTCTTGTCCTTGACAAGCTCGGACATGATGTCGGTGGCGCTTGTCGAGATGGCGCAGGCGACGCCGTCGAAAGCGACATCCTCGATCGTGCCGTCCTTGAATTTTGCCTGCACGGTAATGTCGTCAATGCATGAGTCGCTGGCCATATGTTTTGATTTGTATTCAGGATCGCTGGAAAGCTCGCGCTTGTTTCGCGGATACTGATAGTGATCCATGATAATATCCCGGAGCATGGCTCCATCGATATTTGATGCCATATTTATTCCTCCTTTAAAAGAATATGTCGAGACATGTCTCGAAGGAGGCTTCCTTCAAAGCGTCGACAAATTTGTCGATTTCCTCGAACGTATTGTAAAAGTATACGCTGGCGCGGCATGTTCCGGGCACCTTGAGCACGTCGCCGAGCAGTTTGGCGCAATGTTCGCCGCTGCGGACCGCGATCCCTTTTGTATTGAGGAAGCTGGCCACGTCCTGCGGGAAGATAAGCTTGCCGTCGTCGTATACGTTGAATGTGATGATGCCGCTGTGGGCATCCTCGTTGTAGATCTTCACCTTGCCGACTCCTTTGATCTTTTCAAGGAAGTAGTCTTTGAGCTCGATCTCGTACTGGTGGATCTGTTCCTTGCCGATCGTATTGATGTACTTCATGGCGGCGGCCATGCCGAGGGCTCCTTCGATCGGCTGGGTGCCGCTCTCGTACTTGAGCGGGGTCTTCTTGAGGGAAACCTTGCCGCACTTGTTGAAGCGGGCATTGGATTCTCCGCCGAAATAGACAGGGGTCAGGGCTTCGAGCAGATCGAACTTTCCGTACAGCACGCCGATGCCGGTCGGACCGCACATTTTATGTCCCGAAAAGCAGAAGAAGTCGCAGTCGAGTTCCTGCACGTCGACCGGAAGATGGGCGACAGACTGGGCGCCGTCCACGACGACCTTGATGCCGCGCTCGTGGGCGATCCGGCAGATTTCTTTGACTGGCGCTTCATAGCCGAGAACATTGGATACCTGGGCGAGAGCCACGATCTTTACTTTGTCGTGGAGCGCCTTTTTAAAGTTTTCGATGGTCACCCTTCCCTTTTCGTCCAGGGGGATGTATTCGATCTTTACATTTTTCGATTTGCCGGCTTCGATCCACGGCAGCACGCTGGAGGCATGCTCAGCGACGGTCGAGAGCACGACATCGCCTTCATGCAGCCACTGGTTGGTGATGGCCATGGCCAGGATGTTCAGGCTTTCGGTCGATCCGGAAGTAAACACGATTTCTTCCGGACGTCTGGCGTGAATGAATTCCTGTGTGGTTTTGCGGGCGTTTTCATAGGCGTAGTCGACCTGGGCACTCATTTCATAGTCGCCCCGGTGCGCGTTGGCGCCAAGATATGTATAGTAATGGACAACGGCGTCGATCATCTTTTTCGGTTTGAGGGTGGTGGCGCAGTTGTCGAGATAGACGAGTGGATGTCCGCTCATTTCGCGTTTCAGGATCGGGAAATCTTCGCGGATCTTTTCGATATTTTCTTTAATGTCCATAAATTCCGACCTTTCTTTCCATTTCTTCTCTCAGCTGTTCTCTGAGGTCTTCGTTTTCGATCTGGCGGATGACTGGCATGAAATAGCCTACGCTCAGCAGCCCGAGCGCTGTTTCCTTGCTCAGTCCGCGCGACTGCAGGTAATAAAGCTGGTTTTCGTCAGGCTCGCCGATGGTCAGGGCGTGGCTTGCCTTGACGTCGTTTTCATCGATGAGAAGCAGCGGGATGACCTTGGTCTCATGATCTTTTCCCAGGGTCAGGACGCGTGTTTCCTGATGCGACGCCGAATCGAAGGCGCCTTTTAATATATTGCCGTTGGCGACCATTTCGTATTTGGCGTGGTCGAACAGGACGGCGAAGTTGTGCATGTGACCGCTGGTGTGCGCTTTTTCATGCCTGATCTCGATGTTTCCTTTTTTGAATGCCGACTTCACGAGCTGGGCGGTGGAATTGTCGATCGACGCGCCTTCTTCCTTCAGGTCGATGTGCTGATCAAATTCAAAGGGCTGGTCTTCGAGGTCGAGCAGCGCGATCCGGGCGCTGGCGCCGGCCATGATCTTTCCTTTCATATGCAGCACGACTTTTCCGTCGGCCTTGTTGTGGATGAAAAGGTGCAGCTGTGTGCTTTCCATGACTTCCAGATCGATTTCCTTGTGTCCGGCTTCGCTTACTGTGATGTGCAGCGAGCCTTTCGAGCGGGGCACGGCAAGGATGCGGCAGTGATCTTCCAGGTCGAAGGCATCCTGAAAAACGTCTTCATAAATCCGTTCCATGGCTTAGCTCCTTTTCGCTCCGCAGCTGCCTAATGTGATTGGTCTTTCCTTCTTTTCTTCGTGTGCGGCCTTGACGTTGTATTCCTTTTCGATCCAGTCGTATCCTTCATGGTCGATCTTTTCGACCAGTTCGGCGCCGCCTGACACGACGATCTTTCCGTCGATCAGGATGTGGGCGTGGGTCGGCCGGATATAGTCGAGGAACCTGGCGTAGTGGGATACGACGATCATGCCCATGCCTGTTTCCTTCTGGCACTGGTCGATGGCGTCGGCTACGATGCGCAGGGCGTCGACGTCGAGCCCGGAGTCGATCTCGTCGAGCATGGCCAGGGTCGGCTTGAGCAGCATCATCTGAACGATCTCATTGCGTTTCTTTTCGCCGCCGGAAAAGCCGTCGTTCAAGAAGCGGTGCGCGAGGTCCGGCTTCATTTGGAGTGTCTTGATGGCTTTGTCCATTTCCTTGATGAACTTGAACAAAGAGATCGGTTTTTCGCTTCTTGCGTTGATGGCGGTGCGCAGGAAGTCGGAGTTGGTGACGCCTGGCACTTCGCTCGGGTACTGCATTCCTAAAAAGATCCCGAGCCGGCTGCGTTCATCGACGCTCATGGCCAGGACATCCTTGTCATCATAGGTGATGCTTCCTTGTGTCACTTCGAACCGGGGGTTGCCCATGATGGCTGCCAGCAGGGTGCTTTTTCCGTTTCCGTTCGGCCCCATCAGTGCGTGGCGTTCATTGGAGTCGACTTCGAGGTCGATCCCTTTTAATATTTCTTTCTCGTCAACTTTGACGTGCAGATCTTTAATTACTAATCTCGGCATATTTGATACCTCTTTTCACGAGTTTTATCATACCAAATATAAGAATAAATCTCAATGCATACGATATGGATGGCTAATTGCTTTTTAAGGAGAAATCTCTTATAATTGTATGGAAATTTTAACAAGGAGGTCTATATGTCAGACTTGATCAAAGACAATTGGTTCGTGATCCTGATTGCTGTCATTATCATTGCGTTTGTCGGCTATTTTATTGTTGATTCCAATAAAGATAATGTGTCGGCAAAGTCGAGCGGCGGCAAGGATGTGCTGGCTGTTATCGCGGATACAGACATCACGGCAGACGAATTGTACGAGGACTATAAACCATTCGATGGCGATCTGATCTACAACATGTATCGCAACGCGGTGGTTGGTCAAAGTGTTACGACAACGAAAGAAATGGAAGAGGAGGCCAAAAAGCTGGAGAACACGATCCGTTCGCGGGTTTCTTCGCAGAGCAGCGAGGCGTACCGGGATGCGATCACGGCTGAGCTGGCTTCATACGGTTTCGACAGCTATGACAAGCTGTATGACTACTGCCTGATGACGGTGCAGCAGAAGGCGCTCAACAAGGAATATGTGGATGCGCATTTTGACGAGCTCAAGGACAAGATGAAGGATTCGAAGGCGCGTGTGGTCAGCCTCATCAAGATGGAGGCGGCCGATCCGAAGAACCTGACGGAAGAAGAGACGAAGAAACGGGACAATATTGACAAGGCGATCGAATCGGGCACGTTCGCGGATGCGGCGACGGCGTTCTCGGAAGATGCGGATACGGCGGCCAAGGATGGCGTGTTCGGCTATATCGACGCGTCTTCGACGGCGAGCACGACGGGTCTTGGCGCGGATCTGCTTTCGGCGGCGCTGGCACTCAACGAGGGCGAAACGAGCGACTGGATCGAAGTGCAGAACGAGTCGACGGGTGTCATTTCCCTGTACAAGGTGCATGTGGATACGACCGATCTGGATACGATCCATAAATCGAAGGATTCGGATGTGCAGGATTCCTTCCTGTACGCGATCATGAACGATGTACCAGGTCTTGAGGTCACTGTGCTGGAGGATGCTGCCAAAAAGCTGGATGTCACATTTGAAGACAAGGCGGTGCAGACAAAGCTTGAAAACTACATGGCTGCCCAGAAAGGAGAAACTGAAAATGAATAGGAAGGCTCCTTTGTTCGTGCTGAGTGCCCTGCTGCTCACGGGGTGCACGGCCCATACGACGCAGGTCAACGATGAAAGCGAAAAACTGATGACGATCGGCGATACGACGTACACGAAGGGCGACGAGTATACGATGGTCAAAAAAAGCAACGGGCCGGCGCTGGTCATCCAGCAGGCGCAGTCGATCATTTATGAAAAGGAAGTTCCGGCGACGGACGAGATGAAAAAACAGGCGCAGGAACAGTTCGATGAAATTGTCAAGGCGAATCCGGATTCGGAAAAGCAGCTGAAGACGCTTGGCTACGAATCGAAAGATGAATATATCGAGAAAGTGCTCCTGCCGGCTGTGCAGGCGCAGGAACTGATGAAGAAATACTTCACGGACGATCAGGATACGATCGAGGAGCAGTACAAGCCGAGCGTTGCCCAGATCATTCAGTGCAAGAACGAGGATGCGGCCAAAAAGGCGCTCCAGGCTTTGAAGGATGGCAAATCGGCGCAGGAAGCGGCGGAGCAGTATATGGCGGATCAGGCGACCTACAAGGGGGACGAGGCGCTTGTTACGACCAACGATACGGCGCTTCCTACGCGTCTGATCAATGCGCTGGCTACGGCCAAGAATCCGGGTGTCATGGACGAGGTGTACGCGACCGACGATGACGAGCCAAGCTATTTTGTTGCAGTGCTTGTTTCCAACAACTACGAGGAGAATGTGGACAGGATCGCTGAAACGCTCGGTTCGGATTCCTCTTTATCGAAAGGCTGTCTAGTTTACTACCTGACAAAATACGATTTCGAGGTGCATGACCAGGATCTGTTCGACTACTACAAAAACAACAGTCCGGAATATCTCGTTACGCGTCCGGATCTGACAGAGACGGCGCAAGAAACAGACTAATACACGAAAAGCAGAGAAGATCACGTGATGCGATCTTCTCTGTTTTTTGAATCTTGTGGTTTGCGATTTTTCTGGCTCAAACTATGAATAATTTTTGTTTGTGTTTCTCACAAAAAAAATGATAGAATATTTTTGACGAAGGTAACCCTGAGGTTACAAACTAGCGAATCACTATCGTAGCCAATCGATAGGGCTCGCTTTTTATCTTGTGATATCAAAATACATCATTTCTAAAATACGAATTGCTTTTGAATTTATAGGATTTTTCTTTATCAAATTCAGCAGTTGTGTGCATCGTATAAGAAATCATAATCCTAATTCTTTCCACAATTCTGTGATTGGTCGACTCTTTTGCCCGGATGCCTCATATTCCTGCATCGCTTCTTCTGCAATTTTCAGATCGAATTCATCTTCTATTTTTTCAAAGAGAGCTTTGCGGAATGCATCACTTAAAGAGATTCCATGAATTTTAGCATAGCTTTCTGCTAAATTTCTTTCATCAGTGTTCAATCGAATTGAAAAGCTCATATTGATTTCTCCTTTAATTCATTATTTCCGATAAACTGTTTTCACCGATCTTTTTCAGCTTTGCCCGGTATGATATTTTCCGTTCTGTTTTCAGCTTGTCGAAGTGAATGGTATGGATCATATTGAGGGGGTCGGTCTGGATGATCGTTCCTTTTCCGAAGACGGGATGTTCGACCAGATCGCCTTCCTTGAATTCGGGCATGCTGTTTTTGAGCTTCAGAAATCTGGAATGGATCTCGATATACTGTCTGGCGTCATCGATCAGCGTTTCGCTCATTGGCGGGGTGAATTCGATATACCGGGGATCGATATCGAGGATGAAGCGGCTCGGATACTTGGGGGAGCCGTCGAAGTTGCGTCCGTTGGCTTCGGTGAGGTACAGGCTCTTTTTTGCCCGGGTCATGGCGACGAAAGCGAGCCTTCTTTCTTCTTCCATCGCTTCGAGGGTACTGACTTTTTTGGTCGGAAACATGCCTTCGTTCATGCCGATCAGAAAGACATGGTCGAATTCGAGTCCTTTGGCGGTATGGATGGTCATGAGCTTGACGGAGTTGTGTTTCATTTCCAGGTCGGCGTTCGTAAAGAGGGCGATATGAGACAGATAGTGTTCGAGGTCGGCTTCTTCTCCGCAGCTGATCTCGTAATCGAGTATGGACTGTTTGAGCTCGGCCAGATTGTCGAGCCGTTCCTGACTGCCTTCGGTGCGGAGCATTTTCTCGTATCCGCTCTGATCGAGCATGGCGGTAAGCACTTCGCTGACCTGCCGTCCTTCGTATTCCTGCGCAAACTGTTCGATGAGCTCGACATACTGTTTGGCCTGTGTTGTCCTGAACAGTTCGTCTTCGAGATGGAGCTTTAAAGTGTCATAGAGCGTGATATTGTTCTCGTTGGCATAGTTCTTCAGAAATTTCATCCGCCGCTCTCCTATGTTTCTTTTCGGGGTGTTGACGGTGCGGATGAACGAGAGGTCGTCCTTGAATACGATCATGCGCAGATACGACAAGGTGTCCTTGATTTCCTTCCGGGCGTAAAACTGGATCCCCGAATAGATCGTATAGGGCATTTCCTCCTTGATGAACACATCTTCTATGCTGCGGGTGATGTAATGGGCGCGGTACAGGATGGCGATATCCCGGTATTCGATTCCCTGCTTGCTGAGTGCTTTGATCTGTTCGCATACCCATTGGGCTTCCTCGGCTTCGGTCCTGGCTTCATGGCACCGGACCATCGGTCCGTGTTCTTTTACGGGAACCAGATCCTTTTTGATCCGCTGTTCGTTGTTTGCGATCAGCGAATTGGCGGCATGGAGGATCTCGGGGGTGGAGCGGTAGTTTTTTGGCATCATGATCGTCCGGACGTTTGGAAAATCGTTATCGAAGTCGATCAGATAGCGGATGCGTGCGCCGCGCCACGTATAGATGGTCTGATCGGGATCGCCGACGATAAAGAGGTTCTTGTGAAAGCCGCACAGGCATTTCATGAGCTTGTACTGAAGGTCGTCGATGTCCTGGAACTCGTCGATCATGATGTATTCGAGCTTTTCCTGCCATTTCTGCTTGATGTCCTCATGCTCGTCAAAAATGTGCAGGGTCAGGATGATGAGGTCATTGTAGTCGAGCCCGAAGCATTTCTTTTCCTGGTACAGATATCCATAGAAGATGATGTCGCGCGGATCATGGGCGCGCAGATACTTTTCCTTGAGCTGCTGCACGCTCATATGGATCAGGTCCAGATAGTAGTCGGGACGTTCCGCGAGCTTCATGATCTCGATCATGTCGCGTGCTTTCGAAAAGGTCATGTGGCGCAGTGTCAGATTGCGCTCTTCATAAATGATCCGGAGCATTTCGTCGATATCCGCATTGTCGAGGACGATGAAGTTTTTCGGATACGAGATGGCATAGGATTCCTCGAGCAGGATCGTGTTGCAGAAGCCGTGAAATGTGGAAATGAAGCCGGTGTCGTTGTCGCCGGTCAGATTATGGATGCGCTGTCTCATTTCGTTGGCTGACTTGTTCGTGAAGGTGACGCACAAAATGCTTCCGGGCATGATGCCGAGCTCATTGACCAGATAGGCGAAGCGGTGCGACAGGGCGCGTGTCTTTCCGGATCCGGCGCCGGCTATGACGCGCACAAAGCCTTCGGTAGTCGTTACGGCTTCGAGCTGCTGTGTATTCAAAGTGCTTAAATAGTTTTCCATGGGTTCATTGTATCATATTAATTCTGAACTTTTCAGGAAGTTTTCTATTTCCTGCAATGAAAAAACCGTGCTGTCTGCACGGCAATTTGTTAAGCGGGCTGTTCTTCTACTTCGATCGCGTTCACGAGCCAGCGCTGGTCTGCGCCGATCCCTACACACGTCGACAGGGTGAGCACTTTGGAATCGGTGGTGATGTTCAGATCGCGGTTCACGATGGCGCCTGGCGTGTTCCGGAGCTCGTCCACATAGTTCTGGAAGTCTTCCGGATCGCGGAACTGGTAATTTCCGAGGATATAGCGGTCGTCAAAGGTCACGCAGGAAAAGATCTGGTACTTGATCGTTTTTTCCGGTGTATACACGTAGATATACGGATTTTCCTGCATGAAGGATTCCTCTTTGTATTTCTGCAGGTCGGAGAACATGGCATCATACGATTTGTCGTCTGAAAAGACCGTATGTCCATACATGATAGTTACCGGATCGCTGAAATCCCTGGCATTGTATTTTTCCGTATAGATGGAGCCGGTTTCGTTCGTTTCTCCTCGCAGCGTGGTGGTCAGGTATTTCTCGTCGTCCTCGCTTTGCATGATCGGATAGTCGATGGACGTGTTCGGGATATAGATCCAGCCGATCACGTCGGGGTTGATGCTGTCGAGTTCGGCAAAATCGACCTTTTTTGCCATCGGATCGTCTGCATTCTGAACGACTTCCTCCTGCACTTTGGTGTATTCTTCCTGCGCTTTTCCGACTTCTTTTTCTTTCGAATTGCATCCGCTGAGCACTAAGGCGAATGCGATGAGTCCTAAAGTTAAAAACCGCAATCCTTTTTTCTTTTTCATTGTCCTGTTTCTCCTCTTTCTTTACTGCTGTTCCTGATCGGTTCCTGCTTCTATATAATAGGTGTCCATGATCCATTTCTGCAGCGCGTCTTCGTCTACATTGAACACGGTGCGCCCGCCTTTATAGTTTTCGTCGTATACGGCTTCGCCGGGAATTTGTGTCAGCTGATCGGGATTGAAATTCATATTGAGCATTTCGGTTCCTAAATAGGTGACATCTTCCAGAGTCAGGTTGGTTACCATGTACGGCTGCAGGGCATTATATAAACCGAGCGGCAGTCCGAGATCCTGCTTGACAGCCTGGATGGCCTGCGAATAAAACGCGTTGATATACTGCTTCTGGCGGTTGAGCCGTCCCATGGCACTGCCGATCTGGCTGACATCGCGGACCTGGATGTATTTGCGGGCCTCATCGCCTGTCAGATGCACGTTCTCTCCTTCGGTGAAGTAGACCGTTCCTGTAGATGTCTGTACGGTTTCGAGCGCTGTCACATCGACGCCGCCGATCGTATCGTTCAAAATAGGAATGGCGTCCATATTGATGGTGCAGTAGCGCTGGATTGGCAGATTGCGCATGAGATTCGATACGGTCGTGACCATCAGCTCATTGCTTTCCTGCGCATCTTTTCCGTATCCGTACTGCAGGGTGAGCTTGTCTTTTGTCGTCTGCACAAAATTTCCTTCCGTATCGGTCTGACGGATTTCGGTCATCGTATCGCGCGGGATCGCGGTCATGTAAAGCGTATTGTTTGTGGTGTCGAGACTGACCAGGATGACCGTATCAGCCAGTCCCTGTATTCCCTGCACTTCTTCTTCGATATTTCCACGTTTATCGATCCCGACCAGCAGAATATTGATCATATCGTCATTGTATTTATATTCTTTCCCTTGATAGGTTACATAATATCCTTCCCGGTTTGTCTGGTTCTGGCTGCGAATATTTTCGTTTCCTTTCGAACGCAGATACCATACGCCTCCCACGATCGACAGATTCAGAAGAATCAGGACCGACAGGATGCCTCAATGTCATTAAGTTAGATGGATCATCGAACTTAACGCATGATATCCTTATTAAGTTAAGCTTCAGGTCAAATGAGACCCGGAGCTTTCTTTTTTTCCGGTGCACGACGAAAAGACAATTTTTTCTTCTTAAAAAAATTGCTATTTGTCCCATTTGTGATGTAAAATATCACTGTTTTTAAGTGGCTGTTATGCCGGTCTATGCTGGAATGCATGTACTCGCTGCGCTCTCATATTCCGTTTGTAACAGCGGTCTGGTCTGATTGGGATCAGACCTTTTTTGATCCTTTCTTCCAGCTCCCTGGCTCCGATCTTTCTTTTCAGGAACTTTTTGATGTTTGTCGTTCCTATGCTGAAATTGGCTTTATATTCGTACTTCCTCTCTTTCTTCTGTTCGATCGGCA
Source organism: Erysipelotrichaceae bacterium OPF54 (assembly GCA_022834735.1). GTDB lineage: Bacteria > Bacillota_I > Bacilli_A > Erysipelotrichales > Erysipelotrichaceae > Dubosiella. The sequence continues at coordinate 1,005,056 of BQKD01000001.1, read as the reverse complement.
CCGCATGGATCATCAGCGCGGCCAGATTATGGAGGATCAGTGCACCATAGATTTCCTGGCGGATGAATTTTCTTTTCTTCGAATGAAAATCAAGCATCCCGATCGTGTATTTCAGCTTTCGGAATCCCACTTCTTCGTTCCACCGCAGATGATACAGCTCTTTCAGATCATCGAGAGAGAACTTCTCTGGCGGCAGGTTCGTTATCAGGCACTCGTATTCTCCTTTTTTCACCTCGATCCTGACGACCCGGAATTCAATTGGATATTCTTCGGCTCCGCCTTTTGGCATATATTCGAAATTGATATTCCATGCAAAATATTTGTACAGCTCAGGATGTTCTTTCACTTCATTGGTCTGTTTTCTTGTCAGGATCCGTTTGATCTTCTGATCAAATTCGCTATCCGGCAGCTCAAAAGTAGAAAGAATACCGTTCGATCGGATATCCTTGCAGCGGATCACAAACTTCTGGCCGTTCTCCATACAGAAAGCGAACAGCTCATAGTTTTCAAATCCCCGGTCGGCACAGATGATCGATCCGGCCGGATACCGATGATCACGGATCAGCCTTTTCAGAGCGGCACATTCGCCCGTCTTGCGGGACGAGTCGATCGAAACATCCAGGAAGAGATCGTTGAGACAATCATAGAGGGCGTTGAGATGAAGCTGGGAGAACGGACGTGCCGAGCCGGTCTGGCATAAGGTCTCTTCATCATCAGGGTCAAAAGGGATATTGACATCCGATCCATCCATGGCTAATACATGATATCCTTTAAGCAAAGAAGGAGAACGGGAAAAAGACATGAGATGAAGGATATGCAGAAAAGCTTCGGGATCCAGCTTGCTGCGCTGCTGGCAGAAAGCAGAAGCGGTGACAGAGAATTTAGGATCATCAAAGAAGTTGGCAAGTTCGGTCGGCAAAGAAGCGGAACCCATCTGGATGATCAACGGAATGAGGATGCGGGCAGGGAGCTTGCGGTTTCTGGAAAAGTCGGCAATGGGGTCTGACGAATAACAGGCGATATCATCGACAACGGATTGAACAGCGGATTCGAACTGACGGCGGATAGTGCATAAGGAATTATAAGATTTCATAAAAAATACCTCCTACAATTCCTTCGGATTATGAAATTAAGCATCGAAAAAGCTTGTCAAGTGTTTTTTTGCGAAATTTCGAAGATCATCTGAACAAAAAAACTCGAAAAAAAGAAGACCCTCTATTCTCATAAGAGAGTCTTCCTGAGGCGAAAATCGCCTAACTTAATGACATTGCAGGATGCCTATGATTATTTTTTTTAAGCGAACCATAATTTCCCCCTTCTTTTAGTGAAAAGACCGGAGCACAGCAAGCAAGCTGCTCTCCGGCCTTCTTCATGCCTAGACATTCACACAAGTACATCAATTAAATACTTTTTGATCGAGTTTTGTTTGTTTAAATCTTAGAATCCAGTGTTAGGGGATTTCTTAGTTGTGTTTGTTTTTGTTGTTGTAGCAGCTGCAGCTGGAGCAGTGTAGTCTACTTTAACAACTTCGCCGTTAGACATTACTTTCGCAATGACTACTGGAGAAAGTCCGTTCAGTTCAACAACAACTTCGCCTTTGGAGTTTACATAAGAAGCGATAACTTCCCATTCTCCGTTTGCCATTTTATGCAGTACATAAACTGGTTCTCCGGCTTTGAATTCAGTTCCTGTCATATCGAAAGCAAGTTCTACTTTGCCTTTCAGATCGATATCTTCTCCATCAACTTTTGCATCGTAGTCCGCACCAACCACAACGACTGTTGCGCCTGCAGGTGCTTTGTATCCAACGTCAGCCAGGATATCGAGAACTTTCTTGTCTGTATCCACTTCTTTCAAAGTTTCTTCATCCAATGCGTCTTTTACGATATCAACTTTTTCTCCGTCTACTGTCAGATCCGTAGTAGCATCTGGCGCGCCAGCAACTGGGTAGTCCAATGTTGGCTTTTCAACATCGCTTGGTGTTGAACTGCTGTCATCAGCTGCGAAAACAGGAGCGGCACCGAACAGCATAGTTGCTGCAAGGAATGCGCCTGCGAGTTTTTTCATGTTCATGTTCTTAATCTACCTTTCTATTTTATGTACTGTGTGACTGCGGGAAGAATCGTGTCCTTTCCCACTTTGACAAGTTCTCCTCGTCAATACAAATACTATACTTGTTTCGTTAAAAACATCAACATAATCTTCTTATATTTCATTCATTTATTCCATTTTTTAACGTAATTGTATTAATGTTTTTGTACTTATTATACAAACTTTACAATTTTGATTCATTTTTTCCAAAATCGTTTAAAAATGATTTACTCTATCGCAATATGGTTGATCTCCACTTTGCTGCCGGACGATACGATCAGTCCCACATCTGTCGTGCTTTTTTTGCTTTCCAGCTTCCCGTTGTAGTCGACATTGCGGATCACGATCGTCTTTTCATCGGTCTGTTCGGCTTCGCAGTTCCAATGATCGGAAATGTGGACTGGTTCAGGAAAAGCGAGACGGAACTGCCAGGAACGGATCGTGGAAGATGTGTGATTGGTTACGGTTCCATTGAGCTGTACGAATTGTTTTTCATTTTCAGGCCAGTCATTCGTTTGATCGATCTGGAGCGTGACTTCTTTTGCCTGCTCTGTTTTTTTCTGTGCGTGTTCTGCCTGTTCTTTTTCGGTCCCGGTTTTGTTTGTCTGCTCTTTGTTTTGTGCCAGAAGCCACTTTCCGGATGCTGAGAGATCATTCAATGTCCAGCTGGTCAGATCGGTTCCTGGTTTGAAGATCGAGGACGATTCGTCTTTGTTCGAAGCGTTCCACAGGATCCGTCCTGTATCGTACTGATCGAGCAGTTTCATCCACGCATTGGCACTTTCCTCATCGATCGTTCCGTTTCCGCTGGCGTCGCATATTCCGAATTCGCTCACGACGATCGGGATCTTGTTGACGACAGACTCGTATTTTGCCCGAAGATCGTCTTTATGGGTAGCGGCATAAAAATGGAGCGTATAGGCAATGTTTTCATGATCCAGAGGCGCTTTTGCAGCCTGATCGATGTCCTGCGACCAATTGGGCGTTCCGACCAGAATAAGATTTTGAGAATGTTCCCGGATGATCGGAATGATCGTATTGGCATATTCGCTCACCTGTTCCCAGGTCGTGTTTCCGTTTGGCTCATTGCAGATCTCAAAGATCACATTGGGGATCTTTCCATATTTCTTTGCCATTTTTTCGAAAAAGGTTTCTGCCTGCGGAAGATGGTCCAGAGGATCCTGATCCGAAAGAATATGCCAGTCGATCACGCAATACATATTGAGTTTCCGGCAAAGCTCTACGCCTTGATCGATCTGCTCTTCCAGCTTTTTCTGGTCTCCGTCCGTACAGTATCCGCCTGATTCGGCCGTATACATGGCAAGACGTACAGTATTGAGCCCAAAATCCTCTTTGAACTGCGAAAAACTTTTCTCATTGATGATTTCCGGGAACCAGGCTATTCCATGTGTCGAAATTCCTCTGATGACATACGGATTGCCGTTTTCATCGACAACACGATTGTTTGTGGTCGATAAGCGGGAAACGCCGATCGTTTCCATCGAACTTTCTTTTCCTGCCGGCTGCTCCTTTTTGGAAGTGTCTGCCTTTTCCTTCTCGTTCGAGCACCCGGCAAGGATACATAAAGCAGCCATGCTCAGCACACATAGTTTTGCAAAAAATCTTTTCATATACTATCTCTCCCTGCCTTTCTAACTATAGCAAACTTCTTTTTGAGAAACGGCGTTCATGAACAAAAAAAGACAGAAAATATTCCTGTCTCATTTTATCCATTGTTTTGTGTGGCGGCAGCATCGCCTGTGGTTCCTCCATTTGTTCCCGGGTCGGTCGTTCCGCCTCCGGTGCCTGGATCGGTTGGTGTATCTGGTGTCGTTGTCCCGCCACCTGTGCCTGGATCAGTGGTTCCTCCGCCTGTTCCCGGATCGGTCGTTCCTCCACCTGTTCCCGGGTCGGTTGGTGTATCTGGTGTCGTTGTCCCGCCACCTGTGCCTGGATCAGTGGTTCCTCCGCCTGTTCCCGGGTCAGATGGTGTTTCCGGTGCCGGGTTCACTGGAGTTTCCGGAACGGTTGTTCCTCCTGTGCTCGAATTATTTCCCGGATTGGCTGCTGGTTCCGAATACGATGGTGTCCAGATATAATCGGTGTCGGAAAAGCTTTCGCGGTGTGCCTGGTACTGCTGGGCCGTGGGGGCCTGCACAGGTTCTGTGTTTTCCTGTTCCTCAGGATCTTCCTGCTCGTCGGTCTTGGTCGGTATTTTTCCTTCATCGCCGTTCAGGATCACTTCTTCATAGAAGGTGGATTTATATCCCATTTGTTTATTGAGTTCGTCATAGCCTAACACTTCGATCAAAGTCGGTACGTTCGAATAAAGGGATGTTCCTAACCCGAGGCGGTGTCCGTCGATCGTTGCGCCAAGCGATTCAAGAATGGTTGGATAAATGTCCATGGTCGAATAACTTCTTGTACGGTTGAGCGTATATTCCGGGCCATTGATCACTGTGAAGTATGTTCTTCGCTGATAGTCGTCATCAATGTTTTCTGGAACCATGCCGTCCATGCTTAAATGATCTCCTGAAATCACGATCGTGGTGTCCTTATAAAAATCCTGTTTCTGACACCATTTGACAAATTCCGCTACTTTATGATCCGAACAGTTCACGACATTTTCATACTGCTGGTCGAATTTGTCCGGGCAATCCTTGCATTTATATCCGTTCTGGAAATGTGTGTCAACGGTCAGCATGGTGAAGTTGAATGGTTCATCCTGTTTCGAGATTTCTCCTAGTTCTTTTTCAGCGTATTTGAATAATTTATCGTCTTCATATCCCCACCACTCATAGTAATCTTTGTCGATGATCCCGTCTTTGATTGCCTGATAGTAGTCGAGCACTTTATAATCTCCGTGCTGTTCATAATAATTCTTTCTTCCGGCAAAAGCGCCGTCCGAACCGCACATAAAATAATTATGATATCCTTCTTCTTTTAATATGTCGCCCAGACTTTTCACAGACGGAAGAAACTGTGACTGTTCTTCAAAATTTCGATTATACTCGCTATTTCCGATATTGAGCGGAATGCCCATGGACTGCGCGGCAATGCCGGCAATCGTCCATGTCGTGTTTCCTGGGGTCAGACCGCCATTTAGCTGATTGTCATCCTTGCTTGTAAAATCGGTATTTTCCTGTGCCAGCTTGGTCAGTTCCGGAATAAGGTTTTCCTTGAATCCTCCGCCGTTCTTTTTGTCCGTATAGGTCATTTCCATGGATTCGCAAATAATATAAATGAGATTTTTCTTCTTTTCAGGAAACTGGATATTGGCGGTCTTGGCATCCACATAATAATTGTCGTACAGGTCGCTTTCCTTATTCAGGCTTTCCTGATAGTCTTTGATCCCCAGGTCGTTGTATATGGTCGTGGCAGTGACAACATTGCACACGAGCATGATGCATGTGATCCCGATGATGCTTCCTTTTATTATCTTGGTTAGTTTTACGGGCTCGATCTTTGTCTGGACCTTTCCTTTTTTGTTCATGATATACAGCCAGAGTATTCCGGCAAATGCCAGTGTTCCTAACAGCAGGAACAGGCCGTTATGCATGAAAAAGCCTTTTACGGCATCCAGAACGGTATTTTCAGAACCGGACATACTGTTTTGAAGTGTATATAGGATTTGAGCAAATCCTCCGACACTCAGTTCGGTCGACAGATAGTATTGTAAATAATTTAAAATATTAAAGAAAATGAATAGTATATAAAATAATATGATTAACGTGATCCACACGGAAACAAACCTCCTTGCTTATTGAGTTTATCGGTAATATGGGCAAAATACAAGAAAAAAAGAGAACTGCTTTCTTACAAAGCAGTTCTCTTCTAGATATTTACTGTAGTTTTTACAATTTTGAAATATAATTGTACCAGTTCCTTGCATATGTCTCACGCTGAGGCTGATTATAATTATATGGACGCTCATAATTATAAATAAACGCTTTGGCAAGATACTCAGGAGTCTGGGTCGAGTGAGCAAAATCGTAAAAGCTGAAATTGAAGGCATTGGTCGCATAATACTGAATATGGTTTTCAAGCTCATATATGATACGGGCACATTGTCCGAAACCGCTGTTGATGGCATAGCCATTGCCTTCAAGCCAGTCGATCACTTTATTGGCCGGGGTCCACTGAACGAGCCCATACCCGCAATTCATATTTCCTTCATCCCGGCTTTCCCATAGTCCCGGATTGATATTCGATTCTCCCTGCATATTTCCCAACAGCGCGGCTACCGCGTTTTTTGTCCAGCCATAGCCTTTGAAAAAGTTCCATACAAGCTGGGCGTTGTTTTCCATTTGGGAAACGGTCAGATAGTTATTCGAGCTGATCCACAAGGAATCGTCCTTATTCAAGGATCCGAACAGAAATTGCTGGGCTTTTGTTCCGTTGGATTCATAGATCTGAATGTTCGTTCCGTTCATTGCCAGCGCAGCCGTTACATCCAGTACAAAAGAATCATTTAATGCGGAAACGATCTGGTAGGTATTGTTCGTTTTTACAATGATCCACTTTTGATTCCAGCCGTTCGACTGGGCAGACTGCATGACATTGTTTCCGTTCCACCCTTTTCCATCAACAGACACAAATTTTCCGGATCCCATGTTTTTAATGGTCACATAGCCTTTGGCGTCATTGGTAATGAGGAATTTCTGCGCATTGCTTCCGTTGTATTCATAAACCTGGATATTGGCACCATTTGCGGTTGAACCGGCATTTACGTCCAGCACCATCTTGTCATTCAATGCCGAACGAATGACGTAGGCGCCGTCTGCCACCACATTCAAATTGTTTTTTGCGATCTGATCGAGGCGTGTGCGAAGATCTTCCGCTTTTTTCAGTATCCATTTTTCAGCGGCCAGCGATGAATTCTGTACAGAAATCTGGGCGTTGCTTCCGGATTGCGCAATCGCACGGTCAGGATCTAACGCCGATATGATCTCGAAATTCGATCCATCTCTTCGAACGACCCACTTCTGCGCTCTCGTTCCATTGCTTTCATAGATCTGAAGATTCGTTCCTGATGCCGTATTGGCACCTGCCACATCAAGAACTTTTCCGGAATCGATATTTTTAAAAGTGATATATCCTTTCGAGTCATGAGAAATTTCCCAGACCTGCGAAGAAGACTGATAATTCTTTTCCAGATCCACATTGGCCTGATTGTTTGTCGACTGTCCATACACACTAAGGACCTGTCCAGTCTGGCTGTTTACGATATAATACTGCCCGTTTGCCACCAGATTTTTATTCATTGCGGCCATCGAATCCATTTCCTGCTCTTTTGTGATGTACTTATTGAAAAACCATCTCTGCGCTTTCGTGTTGTTGGACTGATAGATCTGGATGTTGGAGCCGTTTTTCGAATCCGCATTAAACAAATCTAATACATAGTTTTTATTCAAAGCAGATGAAATCTTATAAGCTCCATTCACTGAATCAATTCGCCATTTTTGTGCAAGCGTTCCGTTGCTTTGAAATTGCTGTACATTATTTCCGTTATATACATTTCCTCCATTGACATCCAGCACTTTATTCGATTGAATATTCGTAAATGTATACAATCCATCTGTTCCATATTCTATTTTCCAAATTTGTGCTCCTGAATCATTGTTTTCATAAATCTGAATATTTGCTCCATTATCTGTCGATCCATTACTTACATCAACCACCTGCCCACTATTTACTGCCGATGAAATTGTATAGACTCCCGGTAACACCGAATACTCCGATTTAAAATTATATGGGTTAAAGATCCATCTCTGAGCCTTTGTATTATTGGACTGATAGATCTGGATGTTGGAGCCGTTTTTCGAATCTGCATTAAACAAATCCAATACATAGTTTTTGTTTAATGCGGACGAAATCTTATATGCTCCGTTTATTGATTCTAGGCGCCATTTTTGCGCAAGTGTTCCGTTGCTTTGAAATTGCTGTACATTATTTCCGTTATATACATTTCCTCCATTGACATCCAGCACTTTATTCGACTGAATATTCGTAAATGTATACAATCCATCTGTTCCATATTCTATTTTCCAAATTTGTGCTCCTGAATCATTGTTTTCATAAATCTGAATATTTGCTCCATTATCTGTCGATCCATTACTTACATCAACCACCTGCCCACTATTTACTGCCGATGAAATTGTGTAGACTCCTGAGCTTATAGATACTTGCGAATTCACTGTTCGCTCATTTGTTTGCATTTCAAAATTAGTTTTTTCCAATTTATTCTCAGAATTTTGATTTTCATCAATATATACATCCGATGAAACCTCATTCACTAAAGTTTCATCGGATGTATAGTTTTCCATCATTGAGTCATCCACAGCATCTTCAGGAAGTTCTTCTGCAAAAACAGCTTGTCCTGTCAAAAGAAAGCCAATTCCAATACCACCCATCAAAGCAAAATGAAAATATTTATCCATTCTTATACCTCTCGATCCTATCCTTATAATATGTAAATTATACTATAGAAAAAAGCCTTGAAACAATATTTAAAAGCGTTTCAAGGCTTTTTCTTTAATTGAATCCGTTTAATTTATTCGAAGAAAGAATAATATCAGGAAGCTTTTCACGCAAATATGGTCCAGGGCAAGATGTAGCTGCAATATCACCATGAACATTAATATTATGTCCATAAACAAGTTTCCCTATATTATTCCTTGCGGCAATATCAGCTACAAGACGAATTAATGAATTGATCGTAGCATCAGAAATTACATAATTTGGAGCTAGCGTCCAGTCAGAATTTTCTATAGTTACTGAGTGCTTATTGCTCTCCCAATTTGCATTAGCCCATGCTGTATCTTTCTCATCTACATATTGACAAATTTCTCCGTTATAACCAATTCCGTAATGAGCAGAAGCAGCATGATTTGGATTCTGGAAAACTGCACCACAAGATTCTGCAGTAGCTTTTCCATCCATATGATGAATCGTGATATTCGTTATTTCACAGCCTTCGCGACCCACTGTGTAGTTTTCTTTACTAGCAGGAACCCACTTATAGGCTAAAGAAGAATTTGAGAATTTTGTGTTAACAAATCGCCATTGCTGTGCTTTCGTTCTATTATTGGCATATAATTGAATATTTCTGCCATTAACAGAATGGGCTCCCGATAAATCCACTACATAATCCTTATTTAAGGCAGATACAATTTGAACCGCCCCATTGAGTGACGTAAAAATCCATTTTTGATTCTCATTTACTAAATCAGATTGAACTATGTTTTCACCACTTTGAATTTTCGATCCATTTAAGCTTAAAAATTTTCCTGAATTAATACTCTGAAGCATTGCATATCCTTTTTCATCAAACGATACTCTCCATCTTTGCGCATCTGTATTGTTATCAATATAAAGTTGCACATTCGCTCCAGTTTTCTTATCCGCATTTGTAACATCTAAATTATATTGTTCATTAATCATTGAATGAATCTCATATTCACCTTCTGCTACATATTTTATGCTCTGTTTCGCAAGTCTATCGAGTGCAGCCTTAGGATCTTCCACTTTATTAAATTTCCATCTCTGAGCTTTCGAGTCATTGCTTGTATATACTTTAACATTGGTCCCATTGCTCGTATATCCGTTATTCAGATCCAACACCAAATTCTTATCCAGTGCAGAAATCAATTTGATGCCAGTATTAGTTGATACAGCGATCCACAGTTGATTTCTTCCTCCACCCCATTGATATTGTTGAACATTCGTATTTGGCTTTGCGACTCCACCAGCCACATCGAGAACTTTTCCCGATGCAACATTCATTATCTTCACATAATTTCCCGAGTGACTTACCTGGAACAACTGTGCATCGGTTCCATTATTGGAGTAAATCTGAATATTTGCTCCATTCGTTTTGCTGGCATTGAATACATCCAGCGTTTTTCCGGTATTCATCATCGTAGCAATTGTATAATAACCATCGGATAATGTTTTTACATTTTGGGCAGCCAACCTGTCAAGCACAGTCTTAGGATCTTCCACTTTATTAAATTTCCATCTCTGAGCTTTCGAGTCATTGCTTGTATATACTTTAACATTGGTCCCATTGCTCGTATATCCGTTATTCAGATCCAACACCAAATTCTTATCCAGTGCAGAAATCAATTTGATGCCAGTATTAGTTGATACAGCGATCCACAGTTGAGATTCACTTCCATTCCATTGAAATTGCTGAACATTCGTATTTGGTTTTGCAACTCCACCGGCCACATCGAGAACTTTTCCCGATGAAACATTCATTATCTTTACATAATTTCCCGAATGGCTTACCTGGAACAACTGTGCATCAGTTCCATTACTGGAATAAATCTGAATATTCGCTCCATTCGTTTTGCTGGCATTGAATACATCCAGCATTTTTCCGGTATTCATCATCGTTGCAATCGTATAATAACCATCGGATAGTGTTTTTGCGTTTTGAGCAGCTAACCTGTCCATCTCATTCTTCTTTGCATTAAGATCAGTTAATTTCCAAAGTTGTGCCTTAGTTCCATTGCTTTGAAAAAGCTGAATTTTAGATCCATTTTTATAAGCTCCATTCTGAACATCCATTACATATTGAGTATCCCATGCTGAAGAAATAATATATCCATTTGCTGTCGAACGAAGCATCCACCAGCTTGATTTGTCGTCTTTATAATTCTGCTGAGTAATTTGTAATCCATTATTGAGTTTTCTCCAGTCAGAAACCGTTGCCAGATATAATCCAGAATTTTTATTGCGTATTGTATAATATCCGTTAGCCTGCTTTTCAATCACAAATTGTTGTGCTGACGTATTATTGCTAGTATAGAGTTGTAATTTTCCTCCCGTATACTTTGCTGAAGACAAAATATCCAACACTAAGCCATTAGCTCCACTAGTTGAGATGTTATAATTCGAATTCACTAACGTAGGATTAACAATATAAAACTTTTTAGATATCGTCCCCTTATATAAACCTTTTCCGGTCACTGTTACTGTTGCTTCTCCGGCTTTCGTATTATTGGCAAACGACACTGTATAATCTTTTCCTTCTGTCAGCTGGATATAGCTTCCATTCTGATAGATTCCAACGATTGGTTTAGTTGTGACCGGATTTCCGGTATAGGCCTGATCTCCTATTACGATCGTTCCCTTGTCAGCCAACCCTGTATTGATCACAGAAATCGTATTCTTTCCTATCGCAAATAGTGGTCCATTATCTCGTAGATCCTCGATTTCAGTAGAAAGAACCGCAAAAACTGAAGATATACTAGCATTCCCGCATTTATCGCTATGAAGAGGATCAAAAATATAAGTCGTTCCATTATTGTATCCTGTCATGAAGATTTCATGAGTATATCCGATATATGGACACCATTGACTATATCCAACGGCTCCAGTTACGATTTTTCCTTCTTTTAAAGCCTTTTCTGCATCTTGTTTCGATAAATTGTTCTGGTATGTCAATCCGAATTTATTGGCTATGAACTTCCATACTGACGATTTCGTTCCTTCCATAGATGAATTATAATAGCCTTCAGAATGCAGTAAATTGGCTAAATCCAGAGGTGAGTAGTTGCTTCCTGTAAAATAGTTGACGATCGAAGTGGCTGCCATGACAACACATCCTGTTGAACCGACAGTATATCCGCCAATATATTGATTGCCCCAACGGCCATCTTTTTGATTATAATACGGCACATTATTCAAAGTAGAAGAGTATATATTTCCGGATTCATCGGCAGTAAAGCTGTAATTTCCGATCGTATGTGATCCTTTTAGGATCTTACCTTGCGCATCGCAATATAAATATTTTCCGTTATAATACATGAATCCCGACAATGGATTGCCGTCATTATCGAACAAATGAAGTTCGTTCCCGATCTTCTTTTCCCCGACCGCCATCACATTGTTTTCATAATACTTGTTGCCGTTCCAGCCGTTCAATACATTGGCGACTTTTGCCGGTGCGGCCGCTACTGCCGTTTTTTTCGGTACTGTATTTACAGAAACTGTTTCTGCTAAAGATTCTTCCGGCCCTTCGACCTTCTCTGCCGTTCCCAATGGTTTCGAAGGTTGTTCGTTCACGCTGAGCGATGTCTCTTTTCCTGATTCTTCAGGTTCTTCAGATTCATCAGGATCTTCGTCATCCAGTTGATCTTTCTGATCCTTTCCCGGATCTGAACTGATGTCGCTGCCGTTCTCTGTCCCCTCCGGATCCGGCAAACTATTGACATTGTTCGTGCCGTTTTCTGATCCTGTATCCTCTTCGTCAGTTTGTGGTTCAGCCTGTATCTCCTGGCTCTCCTGATCAAATTCCTCTTCTGCTGCCAGCACGTCCTGATTCAACACGGCCCAGCCGCTGCTCAATCCGATAAATGCTGCGATTAGCAATGAATAGTCTTTTTTTCTCACTTTGTGTTCCTCTCTCCCTCTTGTGTAACACCCATATGGTTATGGTATATTCATTTTGTACTGTTTTCAATCGTTTATTGGTGAGTTGTCACATTTTTATTAAATAAATTGTTAAATAATGCGATATTTATGGTAAGCGGGAAAAAGAACCGCGGGTATTCAGCCTCCAGTTCATTGAGTATATTGATGCTATGAACTGGAGGTTTTTTCATGAGCGAATCAAAACAGAATTCGAATACCTATTCTTCTTTTGCTGAAGTCCGCCTTCCTGATCCGGGTCCCAGGAAACAAACCGGATCGGATCGGCCAGCTATCGTTATTCAGTCTTCCAAAGGCAAGATCTATATCCATAATCATACGGAACCGGTGCTGATTCGAACGGTCCTCGATTCATTATGAGATCTCTTGATTTTAACCGCATCGATCATGTGTACATCCGTCCCGGCTACACGGATCTGCGCAAAGGCATTGACGGCCTGTGCCTGCTGGTTCAATCTTCCATGAAGCTGGACCCGCGTCAGAATATCCTCTTCCTGTTCTGCGGCAGAAAGACTTCCACCATCAAAGGACTGCTTTGGGAAGAGGATGGGTTCATGCTCATCACCAAGCGTCTAGAGAACGGAAAATTTCAATGGCCCAGAACGGAGGAAGAAGTCATTGCGCTGAGCGAACAGGAGCTCAGATGGCTGCTTGACGGACTGAGCATTGTACAGAAAAATGCGATTCGTCCAGCACGAAAACGTGCATATATTGTGTGATGGAAAAGCCTTTCCAAGTGTGTTATAGTCGGGTCATGAAAGATGGTTACTTCGCACAGGACAACGGATCCAGCATAGAAATTCAAAAGATTCTGGAAATCATGAACGAGCAGCTGAAAAAACAGTCCGAGCAGATCGAGAAACAATCGGAACTGATCGAAAAGCTGTACGATAAGATCGAACAGAAGGACGAGATCATCCGCAAGCTTCAGAAGATGCTTTTCGGCCGGAAGAGCGAAAAGGCAGCCGCGCTTGAGATGATGGCCAATATGGAACCTCTGTTCACTATGGATTATCCGGAACCGAAACAGGAAGAACGTACAGGGACAGTCAAGGCGCATGAGCGCCGCCGCTGTCCGAACCGTACGGACGACCTGGACTCCCTTCCGCATGAAAAAGTGGTGATCGAAGCGACCGAAGAAGAAAAGAAATGTCCATATTGCGGAGAAGAAATGATCAAGGTGGGCGAAGAGAAAGCGCACACGATCGTAAAGGTCCTCCCTGCGCAGATCATCATCGAAGACATTTATACAGAAACCTACGCCTGCCCTGCCTGCATGAATGACGGGGAAGGCGTTCTTTATAAGACAGACGCGCCGGCCGCTTTGATCCCCGATTCTTTTGCGAGCGCGCAGGCCCTGGCCTATGTGGCCAACGAACGGTTTGTCAAAGGCGTGACCTATTACCGGCAGGAAAAGGAATGGAAGAGCTGGAAGCTTCCTGTGAGCCGAAGAACGATGTCCAACTGGGTGATGCTGGGATCGGAGAGTTATTTCGAACCGCTGATCGAACGGATGAAAAGTCACCTGCTGAAAGAGGAGTATATACACTGCGACGAAACGACCATCCAGGTCATGAAGGAAGAGGGGCGCAGGAATACGAACAAGTCGTATATGTGGGTGTACAGTTCGATACAGGAAAGCGAACATCCGATGCGGCTGTTCGACTATCAGCCCGGAAGAGGCGGAAAGTATGCCGCCGATTATCTGGAAGGATTCGCAGGGATATTGATCACAGACGACTATGCCGGATACAATCAGGTCGATCATGACGAAAGAGCACTGTGCTGGGCTCATGCCAGAAGGTACTTTGTAGATGCTCTGGAAGGCCTGAAGGAAGCAGCAGGATCCGTGTCAGTGAAGATACTTACACAGATCATGAAGATTTTCCGTATCGAAGCGAAGCTTCAGAAACTGAAGCCAAAAGAACGAAAAGAAGAAAGGATGCTGCGCGAAGGAGGGCTCGTGGAGCAGGTTTTCGTGTGCGCAAAAACAGCCCTGGCCACAGAAGGCTGGACAACCCAAAAGGAAAAACAGGCCCTGAATTATCTGGTAGATAACGAAGAAGGACTGAAGATTTATCTAAAAGACGGCAATGTACCGATGACCAATTCGTTATCGGAAAGAACGATCCGAAGCTTCGCGATCGGACGGCGCAACTGGCTGTTCTCGGGAAGTCCGAGAGGAGCCCGAAGCTGCGGCGTACTGTATTCGGTCGTAGAAAGTGCGAAAGCCAACGGACTGGTACCGTACAAATACATACTGTACGTGTTGGAAAAACTGAGGGGAAAGATCGGGCAGCTGAGTGACGAGATCCTTGATCAGATGATGCCGTGGAATGCAGAAGTCAAAGAACAATGCGTATAACCCGAAAGAAAAAGGGCCCCTATTTGCGAGAAGTATCTCACAGACAGGGGCCTTTAACTATACGCGGTTCTTTTTCCCGCTTACTATTTATGGACCGCTACTTGATTGCTTCGCTATAAAAATGTAGCGCGTCAAATTCTGTTAGTCGGAAACGTCAAATATTTTTATACACATCTGGAAGAGAAACGCACTTTATTTTGTCCGGCCTCGCTTTATTTTGGCTTCAGAAGCATTTTATTTTATTTCTTTCTGTTCAAAAAAAGCCGTCTTGTCAAAAACGGCTTTTAATCAATAATTTCCTATGTTCTCGAATTCTTTCTGGTATACTCTTTCCACTATACATGCCAGGATCCAGCTGTTCCTCTTTCCCAGCGCTTTTCTGATCGACGGATGGATCTCGAAATCATTCTTGAAGAATAAATGGCCAAAATTATTCATATAGTTTTCTACAAAATACATCAGCTCTTCATTGCTCAGTTTATAGGCTCCGTACATCTTCATCGCTCTTTTCAGCTGTTCGATCATCACTTTTCTCGTCGTCGGCCAGTTGATCAACATCCGTTCATCTTCTTTCATATGTTCTCACCCCAGTTCTACTTCGTTATGTGCTTTCATCACGATCTCTGCGTCGATGATCCGCTTTTCTTCGTTCGCTCCTTCGATCAGGCATTTCGACAACAGATTGTTCAGTTTCCGGATTGATCCGCCTGCGATATTATATGCGGCACGCACCGCGTCTTCTTCGAACACCTTTTCTCTGCTTCCGCATTCTTTCATGCAGAAATCCACATATTCCTGTGCCTCTTCTCCTTTCAGACCTTCCATGAAATAATTGATCACGATCCTCTGGCGCAGGGCGTCATGCACCTGCTTTTTCAGGATCGTGTTCAGGCTCGTCTGCCCGCTCAGGATCAGGATACAGTAGTTCTTCGAGTCCATCTCGAAATTGAGGAGCATGGTCAGATCGTTGAAGACGCTCGTGCTCAGATACTGCGCTTCGTCGATCACGATGACCGGCGTGCACTTCTTTTCTTTTGCCATGTATTCGATGGCTTCCTGTACCTGCCGGAACAGGTCGCTCTTTCTGAATTTGGGCTCCAGCCCCAGCCCGCAGGCCAGCTGCCGGTAAAAGTCGATGACCGATACCGTAGACATCTGGATGTAGACCACTTTGTACAGCGACGGGTTCAGACTGCCGGCAAATTCGCGGATGGCCGATGTTTTTCCTGTTCCCGGACTTCCTGTGAACAATCCGATCCCTTTCGCTTTTTTCAGGTAGTCCAGCCGTCCTTTCAGGTTCGCCGTATCTTCGCTCCGGTATAATTTGTGATATTTCGTTTCTTTCTCGAACGGCATCTGCTTCAGTCCGTAAAATACTTTGGCTTCCATATTACTCCTCCTCTCTGAAGCGCATGTGCTGCCTTCTTCTGATCCGGCTGTTCTCCACCTTGTCGACCGTCCGGATCGGGATCAGCTTTCCGTCCATCCCTAGCAGCCAGGCCTTTCTCCTGTCTTCGGGATCCATCTTCACCTTTACTGTCTCGCGCATGTATTCGGCCGGCACCTCGTAGCTGATCCCGTCGATCACGAGTGTCGAATCGGTCCTCACCTTTCTTTCGTACGTATGCAGGAAATACTGTTCCACCGCTTCGTCAGGAAGGAAGCGGAACCGCTGTGCATCCTTCAGATAGCGCTGGCGCGGCGTCATATCTTTCAGCGAAGCGTGTTGGCAGTTGATGTATTTCTGAAGATAGTCCCCGAAAGATTCCCGGACCTCTTCGATCGTCTGATAGGCATTCCAGTCCGAACAGCGCAGCCAGTGGTCCTTGAACGTTCGGAATGCGCGCTCCTGTTTTCCTTTCGCGCTTCCGTCCCGCACCGGCGCATGCACCAGGGCGACCCCCAGTCTTGCACAGATCATATTCAGCTGGTGGTTGTCATAAGGCGAACCATTGTCTACATACAGTACAGACGGGATCCCGTAAGTCATGACCGCGTTCTTCAGGATCTTCTGAAAGTTGACGGCCGTATCGGCTTCAAAGATTCCCCAGCCCACGATCATCCGGGATGCGTCATCCAGGATAGAAACCAGATACAGCCTGTGTCCGGCCAGCCTGTATAGATAGGATGTATCGGCCTGCCAGACCTGGTTGGCAAATTCTTTCTCGAACGCTCTGCGCTCTTTTCCCTGATGGATCGGTTCGAGACGGCTCTGAGGCAGAGAACGCACGAAACGATCGATCGTGGACTGGGAAACGCGGGCCGGGATAAACCCTTCTTCGATGAGCCGCGCACGCAGGACCGTATTGATGATGCGCGGATACTGCCGGCGCAGAGCGATGATGCGTTCCTGCGCCTCGGGACTCAGAGTTCGGGAAGTCCCCTTGTCGCTCCTGGGACGGGAAATCAGTCCATCGAATCCGCCGGAACGGTATTCATAGGCCCAGTGAGCGAAAGTCTGCCATGAAAATGATTTTTTGACACCGGAGACCGGGTTTTCGAATTCTTTTTCGGCAAGATGACGGTAAAACTGACGGTTTGTCGAAAAAGGATGAGTGCCGGAAATGACAGGAGCGATGATCCCGAATTTCCATAAAGCGATTTTTTCCTTGTCGGTTTGATCCATAAAGCAGAATCCTCCTTTGAGATTACTGTACCGGGCTAAAAAGAGGAAAGCGACGGACAAATGATTCAGGAAGGAGAAAAAAGACCATAGACAAAGGGTGCAGATAAAATAGTGTGAGGCGAAAAATAGGCGCATTCATGAAAACGAAGAAAACTCTTCAGAAAGGCATGCATAGAAGAACGGATATGAGCAAGAAGATCATACGGGCTACGGTCAAGATCGCGGATCATGATACAGGAGAGGAAAAGCAGAGAGGAATAGCGGTCGATCCATCGGCGCAGGGTCGTTCTGGAAATATCAAAAAGCGCAGCCGTTCTCGACTTGTTGCCGGCACAAGGTCCGCAGCAGTACTGAAAGAGCACTTCAAAAATAAAAGGATAGGAAAACGAAGAAAACGGACGGGCATCATAAGGGAGTATGGTATGATAGGAGCCGCAGGAAGGACAAAAAACGACACGAACCCGTAAGCGTTTTGTCGGATTGGAAGGAGAGAGGCAGAAACGGGAGTAGGATGAGTAATCGAGCATCTGGCCGCGCGCCCCGCAGGACGGGCAGGATAAATCATGCGAAAAAGGGTTGTCGAAAGCCGAAAAATTGATTATCATAAAATTGTTCGTTAGGACGGGAGAGAGTTTGTTCGCAAAACAATTAGGGCTCTCTCTTTTTTTGCGCCTAACACCTTTCCATGTCAATCATCTCATAAAATGAAAATAATGTGACGAAAAAAAGCAGAATAAATTCATCGTGAAATGATCGATGATGAATTTATTCTGCTTGTCTTTATAAATAAGCGAGGATAGCAGGACGACGCTCTACATAAAAAAAGGTATCGGAAATGATCCTATCATTTTCCCAATACCTTTCCTTTTTTATTTGTTTTAATCAATTACTTCAATTACCTGCAGATAACGGTGCAGCGCATCCTTCCAGTCCGGAAGTCTTGTGAAACCGTGTTTATCGAGTTCTGTCTGATTCATTCTCGAATTGTGAGGACGTTTTGCTTTGGCAGGAAACTGCGAAGAGTCGACCGGAGTCACTTCCACTTCCATGCCTGCCTGATCAAAAATTTCTTTGGCAAAATCATACCACGAAATGAAGTCTCCGGAGTTTGTCGCATGATATGTTCCATACTCTTCGGTTTCGATCATATCCACTACCAGACGGGCCAGATCGTATGTATAGGTCGGAAGACCGATCTGATCATTGACTACGCTGACTGCCCCGCGCTCTTTGCCAAGACGAAGCATTGTTTTGATAAAGTTGTTTCCGTTCTTTCCGAATACCCAGGCAATACGGATGATAAAATGCTTTGGATTTTCCAGAACATATTTTTCTCCTTCGCCTTTCGTGATTCCGTACACATTGAGCGGTTCGAACTCATCATATTCGTTCCAAGGCGTTTCTCCTTCTCCATTGAACACGTAATCGGTGGAAAAATACATGATCGGGATGTTGAGTTCCTTGCATACGTCATTGATATATTTTGTTCCTAATGCATTGACTGCACGGACCTTTTCGAACAGTTCCGGCTCCTCGCCTTTGTCGACAGCTGTCCAGGCTGCACAATGGACTACACAATCATAGTTTCCGGCTTTGATTACTTTTTCCACCTGTTCCTGATTGGTAATGTCCATTTCATCAATATCGACGCCTACGGCTTCGATTCCACGTTTTTCGGCTTCATTGACAACATCAAAACCAAGCTGTCCTTTTACGCCAGTTACCAGGATCTTCATTATTCTTCCACTCTTCCTTTGTCCACATACATTTTCTGAAAATAGTTCTGGTATTCGCCAGACACGATGTTTTCCCACCAGTCTTTATTGTTCAGGTACCATTCGATCGTCTGAGGAATTCCCGTATCAAATGTGTAGACAGGCTTCCATCCCAGTTCCGTTTCCATTTTTGTCGGATCGATCGCATAACGCATATCATGACCCTTGCGGTCTGTTACATAAGTAATGAGGCTTTCCGGTTTGTTCAAAGCTCTCAATACAGTCTTGACCACTTCAAGGTTCGTCCGTTCATTGTGTCCGCCAATGTTGTATACTTCCCCTTCTTTTCCCTGACGAAGGATCATGTCGATCGCTACACAATGATCGTACACATGGAGCCAGTCACGAACATTTTCTCCCGTGCCGTAAACAGGAATCGTTTCATCATTCAAAGCACGTGAAATGATCAGCGGGATCAGTTTTTCAGGGAACTGATAAGGACCATAGTTATTGGAGCATCTTGAAATGGTTACAGGCAGCCCGTATGTGCGGCCATAGGCCATGACGAACAGGTCCGCAGAAGCTTTTGACGACGAATACGGCGAAGATGTATGCAGCGGCGTGCTTTCTGTAAAGAACAGGTCCGGACGGTCTAACGGAAGATCTCCGTACACTTCATCCGTAGAAACCTGATGATATCTTTTGATACCGTATTTCACACAGGCATCGAGTAGCGTAGTTGTTCCCATCACATTCGTTTTAACAAAGATTTCAGGATCTTCAATAGAACGGTCAACATGGCTTTCTGCCGCAAAGTTCACAACAACATCCGGTTTTTCCTTTTCAAATAAATCAAAAATGAATTCACGATCTGCAATATCGCCTTTGATAAATTTGTAGTTCGGTTTATCTTCCACATTTTTCAAAGTTTCCAGGTTTCCTGCATAAGTCAGCGCATCCAGGTTGATAATTTCATCTTCCGGATACTTATTGACCATATACTCTACAAAGTTTGCACCGATAAATCCGGCGCCTCCAGTTACTAAAAATTTCATATTGTTTTCCTCCTATTGATATTAAATATTATAAATTTTAAAATTCACCTTTTAAAAAAGACATATTGACATTCTTTAATCTGATAATTTTACTACATAAAATCCATTTCCTTGAATAACGGATCCTTCCTTAGGAAAGTTAGGCATGGTGCGTGATAAAGCTTCTGCTTCTTCTTTAAATGTATTATCTAATCCATAATAATTAGTTCCACAAACAGCGTTTATGTATGCTGTGGCTCGTCCCGATACACCAGATATATTCATTGGACTGTAATCCCAATTAAAACCAGATGCTGGAAACATTTCAACTCCTAAATTTATTGCTTCCTGCGTTGATGCATTAAGGGACAAATCTTTCTTTCCGATAATATATAAGTTTTTAATGGAAGGGTCAGTAGATATTTTCTGAATTTCAAAATTAATCTGCTGTGCTAATGCGCGATCTTGTACATCTCTCATTTCATCAACATAAAATAGACTTGTAGTCACTTTGGTATTAACAAATACCGGTATAATTAATGTCCAAGAGATAATACAAATCATTAAACGTTCTATTTTATAACGCTTATACGTTTCGCTATAAAAAACATATGATAAAAAGCATGCTGTGAATAATGGAACTGCAATTTGAGCTCTAAATACAGGTGTATTTCCTATATATAAAAACATTAACATGCTGGAAACAACAAGTATAATAATTAAAGAAATCTCAATTGCTTTTCTTTGCCATGAAATTTTATTGCTAACTATTTTTAACAATGCAATTATCAGTCCCAAAGCCACAAATATACCATAATAAAACTTAATACCACTAAATACTAATTTTGCAATTTCCCATAAATTATGGACTGTATTTATAAAGCCATTTTTCCAATAAACCATACTTTCTAGATAATTAGTTTGAGGAAAGAATTTTAGAAGAAATAAATACAAGACGAAACAAATTATTCCTGTTCCAATAATCATTAACCCTCTCGACAAAAAGGATTTTGTTTTTTCTCCTAAATAATTGCTTTGATATCCAAGCAACAATCCAAATGAAACAGCTACAGCGTAGACTGATACAAATGCCTGATAGCTGGCAAAAACTAAAGTCAAAACACAAATAATTAATAATAATTTAAATATCTTTTCAATTCTATTGTCAGTTTTATAAATAGAAAACTGCAGATAAATGCCGACGCTTAAGAGACACATTACCAAGCAAATAGCCGCTTGCTGTAATGAAAAATAAAACTGACTGGCCCAAATTGGATTAGTCAAATATATAAGAATAAACAAATAATAATTAAATCTCTTTTGCCCACACGATAAGTAATTGTATAAATAGATCCACAATAATGCGCTTAAGCAGAAAAAGATGAGCATTAAGCATCCTGAAAAATAGGGATTATAATTCCATAAAGTTAAAAATTTTTGAACAAAATGAAGACCAAACCTTCCTATTTCTAGCCAATTTAACGAGTGAGCACCATTAATAAGCGTTTCAGTATCTATTTGAATCGATAAACTATAAGCCTGAGGCAAATAAATAACGATTGTTATGAGTGAAGCAAATAAAACAAGATCCAATCGGCTTTTATAAAATTCAAAAATACTACTATTTTGATTTTTAGAGTAATTATGAGTTCTCATTCCTTCACCTCAACATTCGTTTCCTTCGCAATGTAGATCGGCCTCTTCTTCGTTTCCAGATAAGTCTTTGATAAATACTGTCCTAATATACCAATAGACAATAACTGCACACCGCCAATCAGCATGATGATGCAGACAAGAGAAGGCCAGCCACTTACCGGATCCCCAAATACCAAAGTCCGAATGATGATCACGATAATCATTACAAATGCCACAAGAGAAAATAGGATTCCAAAGATCGAAGCGATCTGAAGAGGGGCGATGCTAAACGCAGTAATGCCTTCCAGAGAATATTTGAACAATTTCCAGAATGACCATTTTGTTTCTCCTGCCACACGTTCCACATTTTCGAACTCGATCCATTTTGTGTCATATCCGATCCATCCGAAAATTCCTTTCGAAAAGCGGTTATATTCTTTCATATCAAGGATCGTGTTCACCATATCTCTTTTCATTAACCGGTAATCCCGGGCTCCGTCAACAATATCGGCATCCGAAATCTTGTTAATGATTCGATAAAACATCCGGGCAAAAAAGGAACGGATCGGAGGCTCCCCTTTTCGGGTGACCCGCCGCGTTGCTGCGCTGTCATATCCTTCTTTCTGAATGGCTTCCATCATTTCCGGAAGCAATGCAGGAGGATCCTGCAAATCAGCATCCATCAATACGCAATAGTCTCCGGTACTGTTTTCCAGACCGGCATAAATCGCAGCTTCTTTTCCAAAATTTCGTGAAAAAGATACATATTTTACTCTGTGATCTTTTTTTGCCAATTGCTTGGATAGTTCCAAGGTCCGATCTTTCGAACCATCATTCACAAAGATAAATTCAAAATCGAAATCATTCATTTGTTCTGCCGTATTGATGATCGCATCATAGAAATAGGGCAAAGCTTCCTCTTCGTTATAGCAAGGAACGATTACACTGATTTTTTCTTTCATTGTTTTCCTCCCTTTTTGAATACAAACAGTTTGCTTAATATATAATTTGCGATAACGACAAGCACATTCGCAAATACCTTGGCTACCAGATTATTGGCTGTCAATACATCAACCAGAAGCCACATAACGATCATATCCAGAGCAAGAGTGGACAAACGGGAAGAAAAGAATTTTGTCATTTCTTTTCCTATTTCTTCCGAATTGGACTCAAACACATATTTTCTATTTGTCACATAGGCAAACAGAACGCTTGCGACCCATGCCACAACATTCGAAATTAGGTATTGAATTTTTAGCCCGTCGGCGCAAACCGCAAATACCACAATATTCACGACCGTAGTCAGTACACCGAATATGAGATAATTGATGATTTCCTTGTTTTTTTCGTAAAGCTTAACAATTTTTTCCATACACAAACTGATTATCCGAATCCTCCAGCTTAGGGCCATGCTCATCTTTCTCGCTCAATACAGGCTCGAGCCCTTCCAGAAGCGTTCCCCAGTCCACATTGACGGTCGGATCATCATAGCGCATTCCACCTTCCGACTCCTTGTTGTACACATTATCGACCTTATAGCGGAACTCGACATCCGGAGTCAGGGTAAGGAATCCATGGGCAAACCCCTGCGGAATAAAGAACTGTCTGTGGTTGTCTTCTGACAGTTCGACACTCACCCACTGTCCGAAGGTCGGGCTTCCTTTGCGGATATCCACGGCCACATCGATTACGCGCCCTTTTGTACACGAAACGAGCTTGGACTGCGCATACGGCGGATTCTGCCAGTGCAGACCTCTCAAAGTGCCTTCCTGCGCACTGAAAGACATATTGTCCTGAACGAACTCGACACCAATTCCCATTTTTTTATATTTTGGTTTTGAATAGGTTTCTGTAAAGTATCCTCTGTGATCTCCGAATACATCCGTATCGACGATCAGCACGCCAGGAATTTTTGTTTCTGTTACTTTCATTGTGTCTCCTCCTATTTGATATATTTTCGGTCCATGATCTTTTTCAAATAAGCGCCATACTGGTTTTTCTTGTAGATCTCGTATGTCTTCTTGAGCTGATCGAGATCGATCCAGCCATTGTCATAGGCAATTTCCTCAAGACATGCGATCTTGCGGTGCTGGTGTTCTTCGAGCGTTTTTACAAAGTTGGTCGCATCGACCAGCGATTCATGCGTACCCGTATCGAGCCATGTGAACCCGTCGCCAAGCAAGGTCACATTCAGTTCTCCATTGTTCAGATAGATCTTGTTGAGGTCTGTGATCTCCAGCTCGCCACGCGCGCTTGGTTTCAGATTTTTCGCATACTCCACGACCTTGTTGTCGTAGAAGTACAGTCCCGTAACCGCATAGTTGGACTTCGGTTCGGCCGGCTTCTCTTCCAGAGAAATGGCCTTTCCGTTCTCGTCAAATTCAACCACACCAAACCGTTCCGGATCTTCTACATAGTAGCCGAAGACGGTTGCCCCATTTTCATTTTCTGCTGCCGAACGAAGACGTTTCGTCAAACCATGACCATTGAAAATATTATCGCCCAGGATCATTGCCACACTGTCGTTGCCAATAAACTCTTCGCCCAGGATAAATGCCTGTGCCAGACCGTCCGGAGAAGGCTGCACTTTATAAGAAAGATTGACACCAAACTGGTGGCCGTCTCCAAGCAGTTCTTCGAAACGAGGAAGATCTTCTGGCGTCGAAATGATCAGGATGTCCCGGATGCCTGCCTGCATCAGAATAGACATTGGATAATAGATCATTGGTTTATCGTAAATCGGAAGCAGCTGTTTGCTCGTCACTTTCGTTAAAGGATATAAGCGGGTGCCGGACCCTCCGGCCAAAATAATACCTTTCATAGTAAGTCTCCTTTTATTCTAAGCATAAATATAAACCCTTACGTAACGTAAGGGTCAACAGATTGATAAAATTAATTCAATTTCCCACATTTGTTTGTGGCAATAAATAAACAAGCCTCTTTTGTCACCGTGATCGATCCCTGATCATCAATTTTCTTTTTTATAAAAGAATAAAACTCTTCGATCCGTCCGCTCAGGATCTCGTTCTGATTTCCGTGACAGCTCACGATATAATCGACAATCGGCTTGGCCTGATCAATGACCAAGGTATCTGCATAATCCCTTCTCTCGACATTTTGAAAATAATGAGAAAGGATTTCCTCGCCGTTTTCTTTGCCGAACCTTTCCGGAAGATTCATATGAGACAAGGTAATCCGTGGATCAAACTCCTTGGCTAATTGAGTGATTTCTTTCATATGGACATTGCTGTATGTACTTGCATAAAGGACTCCATTGCTTTTCAAAACTCTCTGAATCTCTTTCAACCCTTTATCCAAATCCTTAACATAAAACAGAACATGATTGGCAATAACGCAGTCAAAAAAATCTATTTTAAAAGGAATTTGTTCAATATCTATGCTCATATAGGAAAATTGTTCGCCTAGCCGCTGTTGAGCATCTTCCAGCATACCCTGAGAAATATCTGATAAAAAAAATTCTCTATTTCTCAAATCGATTTTACTTTCTACCCATAAATCTCCATTTCCACATCCTACTTCAAGCAACCGATTTACATGCGAAAAATTAATTTGCTGGCGAAGCCAGGAAAACCATTCAACCGGATTGGTAGAATATAGGTGATGCAAATGAATTCGGACTCTCAAATTTTTAGAATTTTTGTACTGGTTGATCAATTGATCATCTTTTGAAAGAACAGCTAAGAGTTCAAGAGTTTTTTCTGTTGAGATTCCCTGATTCTTCACTATTTCTATTGTTTTCGCTAAAGTGTCTTTAATATTTTGAAAATATTTAATTTTCTGCGTCACAAGTTCCATCTGGGTCTGAAGAGAGTCAACCCATGAACTTTGATCAAGCAGAATTGTCTCAATTTCTTCTAATGAAAAGCCAAGCTTTTTTAATATCAGAATATTCTGAAGACGGATAAAATCATTATCATTATATTTCCTATAACCATTATCTTGTATGATTGAGGGTTTCAAAAGGCCAATTTTATCGTAATACCGAATTGTTCTTTCACTTACATTAGCAAGCTTGGCAAATTTACCGGTCGTATACATCATTTTTGATAGTTTTTCAATAAATAATCACAATATTTTTGAAGACCTTCTTTAAATGACAAAACTTTTATTGGGTGAACGGACATTATTCTTTCGTTGTCTAATACAACTTGAGGTACGTCAACTGCCCGCGACTTTTTATAAACCACATTCGGATTCAATCCAATTTCGTGTACATATTCCAGAATCTGATTCAAAGAAACTCCCTCATTGCTGCTAATATTAAAAACATCTTCAGGTCCGGAGTAGTTGATCAGTGTATAAATCATTTCGCATACATCATCAATATAAATGTAATCACGAACTACACTACCATCTCCCCATATCTCTATGGTTTCTCCATCAATTGACTTTTTTAAAACTGCATCCACAAACCCGACGCCTTTTCGAAAATCCTGTCCAGGCCCAAAAGGATTGGAAATACGTGCAATGAGCATTTTTGTATGCTGTTGCGTGTTGAATGTACGGATTACGTTTTCAATACACAACTTAACCGTTCCGTAATGGTTAATAGGGGCAGTAAAGTCATTTTCTTCTATAGGCTGCTTATCATGAATTCCGTACACTGTTCCGCCAGAAGACAAGAAAACCATCTTAATCTCTTTTTCTATACACAATTCTATTAATCGAACTGTTTGAACAAAGTCTCGGGAATATCCCTGCATATATCTCACATTGGAATTACCTGGATTGATCGTGCTCAACGCATGGATGATCACATCCATCCCATCAATCACTTCTTCGAGTGTTGTGTCATCAAAAAAATCACCAGTTAAATAATGGACACCTTCAATGAGCTCCTCTGGTTTTTGAATATCAAACGAATACACTTCATCATTGTGACTGAGAAAATTTCTTGCCAGATTGCGGCCAATAAAACCATTACCCCCGATTATTAATATTTTTTTCATCTTCTTGAATACCTCTTTTTACGGCTTTTAACACCTTTTCTCCTTCAACTTCCCAAGAAGTTGATTTTGCAAATTCAATTCCTTTTTCACGAATATCATTTAGAAGAGATGTATCCTTTAAATACTTTTCTATTGTTTCTGCAATCTGTACCGGATCATAATCTACAAGAATGGAATTGGATTCATTTACCAGCCATTCACTGTTTGCTCCTTTTGAACAAACTGCAACTGATCCAGATCCCATTACCTCCAGTGGAAGAAGAGATAAATTCGTATTCGAAATTACCAGACATACATCACAAGAAGCGTACAAAGCAGATAGCTTATCCAGTTCAAGAATTCCAAGCGATTTGTATTTAAACGGAATAGCATATTCATCAATGTTCCAGCCAGCAAAAACAACTTCAATTTCCGGCATCCGTTTACACAGCTCATTCAAGGCAAGCATACCAAGTTCAAAATCTCGCCTTGGAGTTACTGGTCGAGCATAAAAGAATACTCTGTTTTTTCTTCCAGTATACGGCTGCACAGTATAAAGATCTTTATCATACGAAAAGCTAAAACTATCAGCCACCATATTATATTGATTTACACAAATATCACGCAGCCATTCACCGGCAGTCAGTCCGCGGAAGCCCATTTTATAAGTATTCTCCGCAAATTCATATTGCGAACTTTTTGCATAAAAATCTGGTTCAAAATCCTGAATAAAGTAAAATTTGGAAATTACATTGTCATATCGATTAACAAAATAAGCCGTTTCCCAGCTTGTAGCAACGATACCATGCGCATATTTCATATATCTTACATCCCAGTAAAGTTCCACATTTTCATCCAAAATCTGAAAGTTCTCTTTTATAAAATTGCGAAATACATCGTTTGACAACATCAATTGAGCGCGATACATATAAACACGATTATGAATCCCATGACGCTCTAAATAGGAAATAAACCGGAAAATATTAATATGCCCTCCGGACCCTTTACCCATTTCAGGAACTACCCAGTTCAATGTGATTCCCTTTTCTTTATTATTCTCATAATCGGTTTTATTAAACGGGATCTTTTCCTGATCGACTATAAATGACCAGAATCCAATCAAATCCACTTTCGAAACACCTTCGGCGGCTCTTTGAATGGAGCCTTTTATTCCGCGCATCTTTAAAGATCTTACCAAACGTTTTACATTTCTCATTTTACTACCTCTATTGATTTCTTTGTTCAAACTGCTGTGAGAGCTTTTGATCCATTTTCTTCTTTTTCTCCTCTGACCACGTATGATATTTACCTGCTAGATAGGACGAATAAAAACGATACCACCCTCGCTTAATTGCATATTTTTTCCATTCCTTTTTTTCTTTATCGTTTAAAGGAAGAGTATTTACATATGCTATATCATTGCGAATATATTTATAATATCCTCCGAAAAGATGAGGAATATTTTTTATCATAATATATTTATGAAGATCATATAACCCTTTATACTCATCATAATATCTTTTTTTATATGTCTTGAGAGGATAATTATGGGAATGATAAACAGCAGCTGTAGGACAATAAACTTTTTTATATCCCAGTTCTATCATTTTTCGAGCCCAGATCTGATCTTCGGCAAAATTTACATCTTCATATGGATATTTCTCCCAGATATCACGTCGTAAACACGAGTTATTATCGGAAAAAAAGGCAAGATAGTGCCGATACCCTTCATCGGTTTTATAACGGTCTTTATCTTCAAGCGAAAATATTGTATTTACTTCGCCAAATCCCTGAAAATGGCCAGTAATATCTCTACGATCGAAGATATTGCAATCTGGATAAGGATAATGAATTCCAAATCCTCCAACAATTTCTGGATCCATTTTCATGGCATCAATAAAGTTCTCAAGCCAGTATTCATTAGCTGGCAAAGCATCCTGGGTAATGAATACAATATAATCTCCTGTTCCAAGACTTGCACCTAGATTACGAGTCTTTCCATGACCAAATTCCTCTTTGGGAATTTGATGAAGCTTGAAGTTATGATTTTTTATATATTGTAATGTCTGATCTGAAGATCCAGAATCTACACAAATCACTTCATAACTGTATTTCGTTTTTTGATTCGCAATTGCATCTAGAACCTGATCAAACAGTTCTCCGCCATTTTTTGTTGGAATCACTATACTAACATCCATAAATACCTCATTTCTTCTTTCGATCCAAAAGCCTTACAATTCTATGCGAAAGCAGAGAATCCAAATGCTTCTGTAAAGCATGATTTTGTCCGGCAAGTTCGCCAATCAAATTCATGAGTTCAACAATACGATCAATATTTCCATCATTGAATAAATAGAAATATCCGTCAATATCAAGCTGGTTTCCAGCAGGGGCACAAATGCATATTTCCGGATCGTTTAAAAAGTAATAATTATTTCCATCAATCAAATCAGCATTTGTGGTAAAAGATACTGCTTTACCATCAACAGTTAGCTGATGAATTCCTAAAATACTTTTTCCGTGAATAAGCAATTTCACATCTATCCCCGGAACAATATCAAACGTTTCATTAAAACTCGGACCGTTATCAAAATAATAAGTATGCTTATCCTCTCCTTGAATCAATTCAATTTTCCGGATTCTTTGCTCCAGATCGTAAGGAAATAGTTTCAGTAAATGATATTCTTTTTGAATGTCTGATATTTTTAGATGGGATACATAATCCTGAAAAGAGTATTCCATTTCCATAAAAATATCTTTTAACTGCTCATTGATCCCGCATAATTCATATAATGCCTCCAGATCAGATGGTTCAAGTTTCGATAATGCATAGCTATGCAGCAAAGTGCGGAATAAAATATAAGATTTCGGGATCGTACAATCAAATACCCACTCATAGTCAATCGCATAATACTTATTATTGCAAATTACATTTCCAAATATCAGATCAATATTAGCAATATCGTAAC
This sequence comes from Erysipelotrichaceae bacterium OPF54, assembly GCA_022834735.1. Taxonomy (GTDB): domain Bacteria; phylum Bacillota_I; class Bacilli_A; order Erysipelotrichales; family Erysipelotrichaceae; genus Dubosiella. The sequence continues at coordinate 975,232 of BQKD01000001.1, read as the reverse complement.
ATTCCTGATTTTCAAGAAGTGAATAATTCCTCTTACCAAATACATCATAGAACCTCTGATTTGGTTTAAACGGGCTTCTCTCTCCAACGGAAGCTAGTTCATCTATAATTTTCAAATACGATTCTATCTTCGACCGATCTCTTTTCATAACAGCCAGCTCAATTTTTTCTTCCAGATTCTCACCTGTAATGTATTTAAATTCAAGCGTATCCTGGCTTTTCCTTTTTAAAGGACAATATGCAATATTTAAATTTTGATTATATTTGTTAAAACGATGGTAGTATTCTTCAATTTTATCAAGATGTTTTATTCCTGCATTACATATACATTTTTTTTCAACAGATCTTTCAGTTCTATTTTTTAAGATAGAAGTCATCATTTGAAATTCAGGTTTTCTTTCAAGTGAAAACTTGATCATTTCAACATTGGAAGGAGATCCGATTTCGATAAGAAAACAGTTGCTAAAATCTTTAAAATAACCGCTTTTATTGATTTCATTAAGAGCCTGTACATCATTAAACATCATCAATCGATAATCTTTAAACAAAGTTTCCACACTTTGAATTTGCCCTAACTTCGGATCATTTGTATAGATCGTATTTGTGAAATCCAGATCAGGATAAGGAAAATAAAACTTAAATTCCTCACCTGTACTTTTAATAAGACGTTCCCATTCTCTAAAACTTAGCAAATGATTGGAAACTACCAGATTCCCGTATGGCAACGATGACTCTTCTTCTCTTGTCCCGCTGAAATAGCGTATAGCAAGTTTATTATTTGCAAATATATATATATGTCCGGATTCTTTTTTTAAAGTCAAGAGTTTAAGAAGAAAATCTATTTTTTGATTCCAGACAATTGAGTCAAAAAAGCGGTCTGCAATAATCGTATCGAAACTTTCTGTTATAGAGGTTAGCTGATCAATACCATTGCAAATACATAGATTTCCTAAATTTGATAAAAAACGTATATGAGCTTTATTATTTCCAAGATATAGGATGTTAGACCCTTTCTTGATTGATAAAGCAATGAGAATATTATTTCTACCTTCATAATTCTCATATACTTCATCAAATGTCCTATATTTTGTTTTCTTCACTTCATTCACCTGTTTCTACTTGTATATTGACTTTTGACTCACTATCAAAATATCCAATTGTTCCTTTGTCAGCTACTACCCCGAGCACACAGCAATTATAATTTCGACAAAATACATGCAGAGAATCTCCTTCATACCCTGTACAACCTAGGGAAAGTAGATACTGTCCTGGCTGAAGATATTCTTTCTGTGTAAAAGAAACAGTAACCACATCACCCTTTTTAAGATCAGAAGTATCGATGTTTTCAAGCATTGTATTGGTGCCTGTCAATTCCGCTCCTTTTATATCCCGAAGCTTCCATGCAAAAATAGGAGATAAATGATCCTCATTGATCTTCACTTTCATTCTGATCTCATAATGATCGCCTTTATAAACATTATTTCCAAGATCACCACCGGATGAAAAAATACCAAAATCAATAATTTCTGCTCGTCCATCTCCATAGACTTCGATAGATGGATTTATGATCAGTTCATCTTTCCATAATTTATGGGATTCCGGTTCTACATTTTTCGTTTCAATAAGAGCTTTATTCTTTTCTTTTTCTTTATCCCATTGACCAACCATTATTTTTTTATAAAGATCAACCATTTCACGAGGTGTACCTTCTGCCACTTTCTCCCCCTGATTTAATAACACGCATCGATTGCAATAGCGAACTACGCTTCCCATATCGTGAGTTACAAATAAAATAGTCTTTCCCTGATCACGAAACTCTTCAAATCTTCTATAACACTTATTTTGAAAAAAGATATCTCCAACTGAAAGAGCCTCATCTACAATAAGAATGTCCGGATCAACTGATATCGCAACTGAAAACGCCAAACGAGCAAACATACCGCTCGAATACGTTTTAACCGGCTGATAAATATGTTCTCCAATATCAGCAAATTCAATGATATCATTCAGTTTTTCATCCATTTCTTCTTTTGTAAAACCGATCATCTGACCATTCAAATAAATGTTCTCGATTCCTGTATACTCTTGATTGAAACCAGCACCAAGTTCAAGCAAAGCAGCAATTTTTCCATCAACTTCTACTCTTCCTTTTGTGGGCGTCAATACATTAGTTATGATCTTTAAAATAGTCGATTTTCCACTACCATTCTTCCCAATTATGCCCAGAATTTCACCTTTTTTTACATAAAAGTTTACATCATTCAAAGCAGCAAATTCTTTATGTCTGGAATGCTGGGAAAACAAAGCTTCTTTCACACGATCGATCGGTTTATCATACAAATTATATATTTTTGAAACGTGATCAACTTCAATCACATTATTCAAATCTTTCATATTTCTGCTCCTATAGTACATCCGCAAAATGAGGACGCATTCTTTTTGTAATAAAACGTGCCAGTAAAGTCATAATAAGTATAAACCCCCAGAAATATACCGTAAGAACTGGATGTTCAAAAAACCATTGGTGTTCAAGTAATGCACTTCTATATCCTTCGACAATATAAAACATTGGATTAAGTTTGAACAAAAAACTAAAAGAGAATCCCTGAATTGTCTCAAATGCCCAGAGAATCGGTGTAAGCCACATTCCGGCCTGGAGAAAAACCTGCACAAATTGGCCAAGGTCACGATAAAATACGGCAAGGCTTGAAGTAATATATCCAAGAGATAATATCAATGCAATTGAGCAGATTACATAATAAATAATTTGAATGAATGACCAAGTTGGAAAATATCCAAATAGCGCCATAACTGCAAGTAGCAAAAAAATAAAAAAGATATGTACAAACAAACAGGAAATTACTTTGATAACCGGAAGTACTTCCACATCAAATACTACCTTTTTCACTAGATAAGAATATTCAATAAATACATTAGTAACCGCATTTAAACCATCGCTAAAGAAAAACCAGGGGATCAGCCCACACATGATCCAGACTATGTAAGGCATATCACCATAATTGCCTGGCGCAGTAGAACGTAAACCTACCTGAAATACAAACCAGTAAATTAAAATCGTTACGCAAGGTTGAATAAATGCCCAGGCAATTCCTAAAGCCGATCCTGCATAACGCTTTCGAATATCGTCTTTGCTTAAAAATAATATTAATTTCCAATTTTGCTTAATTTTCTTTAAAAAACTCATTTTTACACCATTTTCCTTTTATCATTTTGAAGATAAACTGATTTCCTGAACTCCGTCTTTTGCAATATAGTTCTTTTTTACATGCAGTTTACTGATCCACTCTTTCGTTTCATCGGTACGATATTCGTTATTCGCATTTTCCCATAACCACTCAGGAGTAGGCCATAAGCAGTATTTTGGATGAATTACTTCATACACTTCTTCTCCAACTCCGTTCTGTCCATGATGTGCCATCTGTACATAATCCATATTTTCAATTTCTTTTTTTGATTCAGAAAGCAGTTGTTCCCCGCCTTCAAGGCCAAGATCACCTAAAAACAGAATCTTATTCCCGTTTGTTTCTATTTTATATACAGTTGAAGAGTTATTTCCGGCATTCTCCGTAATAAGTGGATTAAAAACTCTGACAATATCGATTACGGTATCACCGAGTTCTATTTTCTCACCCGCTTCATTTTTATGCAAGGTATCCTGACTAACATGCTGTTCTAGACTTGACGTAATATTTGTCAGATCTTCCAGACGGTTCGGCTCATAAGTAGCAACGAAATTCTCATTCGGAAAATCATAATATATAGATTCAATATCCAGATCATCTGCTCCGGAATCCAGATAAGCTGCTAAGGCCCCAGTATGATCCTTATGATAATGAGTAAGAAGCCATGCATCTACCACATTATCGTCATCAATTTTTTTCAGCTCTTCTAATAAAGCATCCTTATCTTCCCGTGTACCACCATCTACAACTATGGTCTTACCATTGGATTGAATAATATACCCCATCATTTGAGAAGGAGAATGATCTGTCATTTGTACAAGCACATTTTCTGGCTTAACTGAACAAGCGCTCAAAGTTATTAAAAGTGCAAATAATAAAACTGTTTTGATCTTTTTCACTAGACTAATCCTCTTTCTTTTAATGCGTTAAGCAAATCAATTCGCCATCGTATCATTTGAGGAATTGAAGCGTGGTTCATATTGGATTCATTATTACCATGACGTCTATACAGAATTAGAGGCTTTGAAACGATTCGAACCCTTCCTTTTTTCAAAGCGACCAAACCAATCCATTGATCATGCATTGGGATCTTGGCAGGAAAAGGTAAAATATCTTTTTTTAAATTTTCTCGAAATGCCATGCAGCATCCCATAAAACAGTTCTTTATAACGTTTTTTTTGAAAGATAATGCAGGAGTTCGTTTTTTAAATACTGAATCTTCAATAACCTTTAAGTTTTTATCAGTAATCAGCGCATCATGAAGAATTAAATCATATCCATTAATCGCATTAAGAACAGTTTCTACTTTATCAGTTTCCCATACATCATCTTGATCACTTAAAAAGATCACATCATTCCTGGTATTTTTGATTGCATTTTCAAAGTTTTTTATCAATCCTTTTCCCGGACCGTCAATTACTCTTATTCTTTTATCGTTCATATTTTCAATGATCTCTTCTGTCCGATCTGTCGATGGATCGAGAGAAATCACGATCTCGTCCTCATCTTTTAATTGATCTAAAATGGAACGCAATTGCTTATAAATATATTTTTCGCCATTATATGCCGCTATAGCTATTGAAACTTTTTCTCTTTTCTTCATCGAAACCATATTCTCATATCTCGGGTATAGTAAAAAATACTCGCTTTTCGCCGTAATAAAACATATTCGCAAAAAAGTCTTCCTTTAAAAGTAGGCTTATAAAACTCTCTCATATCTTTTTTGAGAATCGTAAAGCGAGCAATCGCTTTGTTTCCATTCGTCTCAAACGCTGAAAAGTGCTGATGTAGTTCGGTATCAATTATTCTAATCTTCGCATTCCTTTTGCGCATGGAACGAATAAAATCATGATCTACATGATCCAAAAAAAGATCTTCGTTATATCGATAATCTGCAAATAACGACAAACGAATCACCATTCCGCTATTGATACCACATATTTCTTCTTTTGTCAGCGACCATGGATCCATCGTACGATGCATGTATACATCTTTTAGAATGGATGGCGATAAGTAACCTAGATCTGGCCTTTCATCTGTGATAAGCGGTAAATAGATGTCTGCATCATTTTCTTTAATTGCTTTTCGCACACAATCAAAATAGCTGTCCGGAATATCGGTATCGTCATCAAAAAGCATGACAAAACCTTCGAGTACCGGATCCTCTTCTTCAATGTGGTCCAGTGCCCGGTTATAGGCTTTGGAAAGGCCCCGGTTTCCATGCATTGATAAATAGACGTTGCCATCTTTCTGGACCAGGTTCTGATCCAGTTCCACTTGCGTACTATTGTCGCAGACGATCGTAACGATATCTTTCTGTCTTCGGAGTGCCTGGTAGGAAGGAGACTCCTCTAACGGTTTATTATAATCAACTAAAACAGCATATATGGGAACCATACGTTCTTATCACTCCTTTTATATTCCTGCGCTTTTGAGCGTTTCCTCAAAAGAACTGTCCCTGAATTTTGTCTTGTACAGCTTGCGGCAGTTCTCCCGCTGCGCAAACTGCTCTTCGAGCGGCATGGAACAGATCTTTTCTACGACCTCGTCCATCGTTTCGCGATCAATGTTGAACCCGATATTGTACTCGTCTACCAGTTCAGCCGTATCGGCAGGGATCGTATTGATCATCGGAACGCCTCCGCATAAATAGTCCAGCGACTTCATGGTCAGGCCGACCACCACACTTTCCTTCATGACATTGAGGGCGTAGTTGCACTGATCGAACACAGCCTGCTTCTTTTCCTGTTCAAAAATCTTGTTGTGATCGATCACTGCGACATGGCACTCTTTCAGTTTCGAAATGAGCAGGTCTTTGGATTCTCCGCCCCCGATGATATGGAGCGTGCACGCCTTATGTTCATTGCACTTTCTTAAAAACTCCGTAATAAAGTCGATATCGATGATATGATTGATCGATCCCAGATATACAAAATGCAGTTCCTCTTCGCTGATCAGGTCCGCAAACGAGCACGGAAGCTCCTTTCTGGCCCAGTACAGCGTTTCAAACTGATGATTGTCCTTCTGGTCAAGAACATCCTGATACAGGGCACATTCCGTAAACACACGATCGGCTGCGGGCAGATACTTGTCCCGCAGCTTTCTCCAGATCCGAAAAGGAGGCAGGGACAAATATTTATTGATCGGCATCGTTTCCGGCCACAGATCGATCACATCAAAATAAAGCCTGACTTCCGGATGTTCCTTCTTGTACAAGGCCATCATTTTTGTCAAAGAATTGGCCGGAACAAGACAGTATATGACATCGGGCTTTATTTCTTCGATTTTCGCTTTCATCTTTTTTGCCAGCATATAATGCGAATACAGCCGGTGCACCGACAGGTTTTTCGTATAAGGGTGTGCCGGGATCAGATGATCGGCACCCGGATAATACTGGATCTTCTGTTTTTCCCGATGCGAAAAATCAGAAGTCAGGACAATAACTTCATCCCCTTTGTGCTTAAAATACGTACGCAGCATCCTGACCCGGTCAAAATACGTGTCAAATGCGCATACGATCGCCACCTTACTCATTCGTGCTCCTCTCTGTATTTTCTATAGACAGTTCAAATGGCACGATCTGATATTCAAAATCAAATTTCGAAAGGACAGGGTCAATGACCAGTGAACCAAATACTTTATTAAACAGGCTCTTCTTCCGCAGCAGCGAAATGAACGGATTCAACCCTTTCAGCACAACAAGCGGATGATGATGAACTTTCGCGATCTCCTTCACCAGCTGCACGGTCGAAACGATTTCCTTGTTCTGCGGCAGAAAGATGCCTCCTGCGCCCGTATCGATCATTCCTTTCAGACATGCACAGAAATTATCGACATACAACATACTGCGTTCATTATATACATTCGGAAAGAACGGTGTCACGCAGGAAAATCTGGAAAGAAGCCGGTAGTTTCCTTTGGACCCGGGACCATAGATCATTGGCGGACGAACGATCGATACGCAGAAATTTTCATCCTGTAACACAAGAATGCCTTCTTCGGCCTGCTTTTTACTGTCACCATAGAAATTATCCGGACATAAAGGAGTATCTTTCGTTATAAGCGTATGATGACTTCCGTACACAATAACAGAAGACATGAACACAAACTGGGCGCACCCGTCCTGTTTCGCCTTCCTGGCCACCTCGATCGCCAGATCGCGGTTGATCGCATAGTATTTCTCTTTTTCGTCATCTTTTGGCGAGGAATGGGCCAGCCCTGCCATATGAACCACCACATCATAGGATGAAAAATCACTGTCTTTCCACCCTTCGCGGACACTGATCAGATCGATCTGATAGTTTTCATTTCCGGACAGAAAAGACCGAAACTGATTTGCCAAATAGGAACTTTTTCCTGTGATCAGGATCCGCTTCATTTCTGCTTTCCTTCCTGGATCCCGTCATGTCTGAGCACAGAAAAGATGGTGGCAAAAAAGATCCGGCAGTCTTCGCCAAACGTAATATGCTGCGCGTACTGTCCGTCAAAAGCGGCCTTGACAGAAATTTCCAGTTCATCGCGTCCGGAAATCTGTGCCAGCCCGGTCAGTCCGGGACGAACAGAAGAAGAACCGTTGCGATCGCGCAGTTCGATCAGATCAAACTGGTTCCACAGAGCAGGTCTTGGCCCCACAACCGCCATGTCTCCTTTAAAAATGTTAAACAGCTGCGGCAGCTCGTCCAGGCTTGTTTTACGCAGAAAATGCCCGATCGGCGTAATGAACCGGTCCGGATCTTCGAGAAGATGGGTCGGCATGTCTTTCGGGGTATCGGTACGCATGGTGCGGAATTTATAAATCATAAAGTAAGAGTCGTCTTTTCCGATCCGTTTCTGCTTAAAAAACACAGGCCCTCTGGAAGTGCATTTGATAATGACTGCCAGCACGATCAGTACCGGAGACAAAATAATGATTCCCAGCAGGCTCAGAACAAAATCGATGACCCGTTTCAAACAGTTTCGATACATAGCGTTCCTTTCTAAATTCCTGTTTATTCTATCATAGTTAGCACAAAAGAAAAAATTAACCTTTATGTTTCAGGAAAATTCCCACTATAATCCCAATTTTCGCAATTTAAACTTTATCTCCAAATAAAAGAAGGTGACATCTTATCACCTTCTCATAACTTTTATTGATCAACCTTATCTACAAACACCATTGGAATAGTGATTTCATTTCCTAATACTGCTTCATAGGAAATATCTCCTCCTGAATAGCCATAAATTGTTATAATATCGTCTTCCAACAATCTGGTCTTCAAAGAAGAATTGTCAATTGAACAAAGCAGCACCTGATCATAATCAGAATTAACCGCTAAACGAATCTGAACAGAGTCATCGTCGTCATCATACATTACCTGCAGAACTTTTCCGGAGAATTTTACTTTTTGTAAAAGATAATCGTCCGGAGATCGAGCCAACTGTTCATAAGTAATTCCGGTTTCATAACCTTTAGCCTCTTCCTCAGCCTTCTTTCTCTCCTCTTCTTCTTTACGTTTTTTCTCGGCTTCTTCCGCTTCTTTTATTTTAGCCTCTGCTTCCGCTTTTAATTTCTGTCCTTCTTTATCCTGATCAGTATCCAGATATTTTTCATGCAGTTCATTAGCAGATGATATTACACTATTCCAGTCCTTTTTTTCATATGCAAGTTTAATATTGCTCAAAATTTTGTCTTTACCATATTTTAATTCGTTTAGTTCTTCACTCACTTTATCTAGCTCTTTTTTTACTTCATCATATCTTTTGCTTCGATATTCAAATTTAGACTGGAGTTCATTCCTTTCCTCAATGGCAGCGTTTAATTGATTATTCAAATTTGCATAACAGATTGCCATGATTACAGCGAATATCGTTCCGCACAGCAGAATAATCACCACAATCTTTGATTTTGTTATCAAATCATATAACTTATCAATTAACGTCTTCTCATTTTGTTTTGAAACATCATCTTCTTTATCAATTAATTGAGACTTCTCAGATTCCAATTCAGTAGGATTTGCTTTTTCAGATTCTTGATTAATTTCCAAATTTGGGAGTTCAGGTAATGGTGAAGATGAACGATCAGAAGAAGTACTGTTTTCTTTTTCTGATTCAACTTTAAATTCTGATTCTTCTACTTGATGATTTGCGTAGTCATTTTCATCACTCTCTTCTACAGATGACACTTCTTCTTTAGAGTTCTCCTGAATTGACGGACTATTATTTCTAATTTCATTATCTTTAGCTTTTTCAGAGTCCGTCCCTTCGTTATTAAAATCCTTCTTTTCTTCATTCATAATACTAACAACCTTTCTAATGAGTATCAAAAGAATGAATATATTTATGGAAATTCATCCTTCTGAATTAATATAATTATTATAGTTAAGTTTCACTTTACTATGCAAGCGCTTTCTTTTTTCGTTTAATCATATTAATCAGAATTGAAAGTCGCTACATGGTCAATTTCTGAAGAAACATCTTTTAAAAGAATATCATTCAATATCTTATATATGATTTCTTTCATTTCATATAAAAAAGATCCTTCGTTTCAACACAAAGGATCAGGTTTGGTTAATTCTTATTGATCGGATCGTCTTTGATCAGTTCGAGCAGCTTCGCTTTGATCTCCGCATTGTCGTCGGTCATGGAAATTGTCTCATACAGTTCATCCAGCTTGCGGTCGATCTCTTCCTGCGTGATCTCGATCGGCTCATGAACAAAGATGAGCTTATTGGCCGTACGATGACATTTTTCGATTTCGAGTGCCAGCTCTTCGAACATCTTTTCGCCAGGACGAAGTCCGACTTCCTTGATCTCGATCTCGTCATACGGTTTATAACCGGCCAGGTGGATCATCTTTTCGGCCAGCTCCAGGATCTTGACCGGCTCTCCCATATCCAGGACAAAAATCTCATTTTTATTCGCATAATATCCGGCCTGCAGAACAAGCTGAGCCGCTTCCGGAATGGTCATAAAATACCGCTGGATATTATAGTCGGTTACTGTGACCGGTCCGCCCTGACGAATCTGTTCCTTGAAAATAGGAATGACCGAGCCGCTTGAACCAAGCACATTGCCAAACCGGACAGCCGCCATTCTGATCGGGGAGTTTTTCACATGGCGCGACTGCATGACAAGTTCTGTCATTCGCTTCGTGGCTCCCATGACATTGGTCGGATTGACCGCCTTGTCCGTAGAAATCATGATAAACCGTTTGACCCCATATTCGATACAGGCGTCGATCACGTTTTTTGTGCCAAACACATTGTTGCGCACAGCCTCCATCGGACGATCTTCCATAAGAGGAACATGCTTATGGGCTGCCGCATGATATACGACATCCGGCCGGTAATCCCGCATAAACTTGAACATTTCCTCCCGTTCTCGAATCGAAATAATGAGAGAAACGAGTTCTATGTTGGGAGAAATGTCGCCGGCACGCATTTTGCGCATAAATTCCTGCTTCAGCATGTACAGTGTATTCTCGTTGATATCGACCATAATCAGGCGTTTTGGATCAAAACGAACGATCTGCCGGCATAATTCGGAACCGATCGAACCCCCTGCTCCTGTCACGCACACGACCTGATCATTTAAATAGGCACCGATCTCATCGGTTTTCAGATCGACCGTATGCCGGTTCAAAAGGTCTTCGATCTGGATCTCGTCCACATGGATCCCTTCGTTGCCGTTTTCCAGAGAAAAGCGCATGATCTTCGTTATGCACGAAGTATTGGCACAAAGCTGAATGATCCGCTGCTTGTTTTCTTCATCGATCTTACTGATCGCAATAAACAGGCGCGTTACGCCATATTCTTTTGCGATCCGGTCCACCTCGTCAATGGTTCCAAGAACCTTTTTTCCACCCACCAGCGTTCCTTTCGGCTTGAAATCATCCAGATACCCTACCACATTGTATGGATATTTTGTTCCGCGGTAGATCTCGTTCACCATCATATAACCGCCATTTCCGGCACCAATGACCAGCGCCTTTTCCGAACGATCCACATTCATCATGTACTGGTGGAATTCCCGATACAGAAGACGGATCGCCAGCTGTACGATATACGCAATGATTTCCGAAATGATGATCAAAGACGGATGGAACAAATGCATCGTCTGGGTAAAGATCAGCATAACGATCATACATACCAGCGAACTCATTCCGATCCGGATCACATCCTGAGGTCCCGTATACGTCCACAAGGTCTTTGGCGTGGAAAACAGGATCCCAACGACCAGGTGAAGGACAAGCACAAAAATCATTCCATAAATGATCAGCCGTGTAATATGCAGCAGACGACCATCCAGGAAGAAGTTATTGTCCATAAAAAAAGTAAATACATAACTGGCGAACACGATGATCAGATCAAGAAGCATGATGATCGCATTGCGATATTTCTGATATAACTTAGTTTGGTAAATAGTATCCATACTTTTCATTATACACACGAAACCTTAGGAAAAGAACCATTAATTTTCATGGCAGCGCTTCACCAGCTCGATAAACTTGAGAGAAGCCTTCGAAAATGCCTGGTATTTCTTCCATCCCAGAAACAGCGGAAGCCTGAAAGAAGGTTCGAGCGGAACAAAAACAAGATTTTCATGGGCACCATAGATTCCCTCGATCGTCAGCGCGTAACCCATACCTCTCGAAACCATGAAGCCGGCATTGAAAAACAGATTATATGTCGCGCACACCTGCTCCTTGTTCTCGACCCACTCGCCAAGCTCCCCGTTTATGAGAGCCTGCTCGGAAACGATGAGCGGCTTTCCTTTCAGATCCTCTTTTGTAATGTACGGCCGACAAGCCAGCAAATCATCCTTGCGCATCACGACACCCCATTCGATCGATTCATGCAGCGGATACATTTCGAGCCTCGTCGATCTGGGCGCGCCAACAAACAGCCCCACATCATATAAGCCTTTTTCGATCCGCTCCTGAATATCTACCGCATTCCCCGAATGAATATGAAACATAACCTGCGGATATTCCTCTTTCATTTCCTTCATGATCGCTGCCAGACAGTCCATTTCTGTCGTTTCCGCACACCCGATATGGATATCGCCAGCCACATCCATATCTTCCATGTCCAGATCGACGAGCAGCTTGTCGGTCAGATCGACAATTTCCTGCGCCCGCTTGCGAAAGTACATCCCGTCATCTGTCAGCGTAATATTCCTGTTGCCACGCATGAAAAGCGTTCTGCCAAGCTCCTCTTCCAGCTCCTTCATCTGTTTCGACAAAGAAGGCTGGGAAATGTGCAGACGGTTGGCCGCCTTTGTTAAATTGCCTTCCTGCGCGATCGCAAGAAAGTAACGCATCAGTCGGATATCCATTTTATTTCCCCCTCTTATATGCCTTTTAACTATAAGAAAACATATTTTATATGTATTGGCAATTTTTTTTTTTCTAAACTGACCATGGAGGACAGATCATGGATAAAGACTATATCAAGGATTGTTTAAAAGATGCCGGATGCAGCAACGAAGAAATCGAACAATGCTTATGCGACAAGCATAAAATTCATACCCTGCGTGCCAGACAGCTTGAACTTGTTCACAAGGAACAGGACCGGCTGGCCTGCATCGATACATTATGCCATGAAATGAAAAAGGAGAAAAACAATGGAAATCATAAAGGATAAGACATTTGACGAAGAACGGGCCCTGTACCACACGATCGGAGCCGAAATTGAAAACTGCACCTTTGCCGGCCCGGCCGACGGAGAATCTGTATTAAAAGAAGCCAGGGAAATTCATGTCGATCACTGCCGCTTCTCCCTGCGCTACCCCCTGTGGCACGTAGACCACTTTACGCTCAGCCACTCCTCGCTCGACGAACTCACCAGAGCCCCGATCTGGTACGCGAAAAACGGAACCATTACCGACACAACGATCGAAAGCATCAAAGCCATCCGCGAATGCGAACACATTACCGTAAAAGACTGCCAGATCGTTTCGGATGAATTTGGCTGGAAAAGCCACCATATCGATCTGGAAGACAGCAGCATCACAAGCCAGTACATCTTTTTCGACAGCACCGACGTCACCCTCAGAAACGTGCAGATGAAAGGAAAATATTCCTTCCAGTACATGGAAAACCTGACCATCGAGAACTGTGACCTCGACACAAAAGACGCCTTCTGGCATTCAAAAAACGTGACCGTGCGCAACAGTACGGTCAAAGGAGAATATCTGGCCTGGTTCTCTGACGGCCTCACGCTCGACCACTGCACCATCATCGGCACCCAGCCATTATGCTACTGCAAAAACCTGACCCTCATCGACTGCAAAATGATCGATACCGACCTCGCCTTCGAATACTCTGATGTGCAGGCCACCGTACTTTCATCCATCGATTCAGTGAAAAACCCGCGCAGCGGAAAGATCACTGCACAGTCGATCGGCCAGATCATCCGCGAAGGATCGATCATGGAAGATACCTGCCAGATCATTACTCAACAATAAGCCCAGAACTTCCCAGCCCCGATACCGATCGGGGCTGTTTTTGTGAACCTCACCACCTAAGTTCTATCGAACTATAGATGGTGCTTCTTCTCTGCGCCCTTATCCTATAGATCGGAGCATTTCGTCCTTTAGGGACTGCAGATTGATATAATGAAGACTTGACATCCTCCTACGGTTGAAACCGTGGGATTCCCGAAGACGGGACACATGTCCTGGGACATGATATAGCCGTCTTCTCATTCTCTGCCTGATTTCCTCCTTGAGAGGGCCTCTTTCCGGCAGAAGGCTGATGTCTGAACCTTTTGTTTTCTGCTTGTATTCCTCTAAAATCCGAAACAGCCTTTTCGGCTCATTCCTCTTTCTTTCATCTCCTGGATCGTCTGATCATGCATGCCCATAAACGCTTCGAAGCCTTCCTGGCATCGTGTCCTGTCGGCATGCTTTTTCGTCCTGTCGCTGTTCTTCAATAAATACGCGCTATATAGATCCCGTTGAACCGGATAAGGGCCGATGGTTTTCCACCGTTCGCTTAAACGGCATTTGGTATACGAGCCGGTCACATGGTCATACTGGCTTGCCCTGAAAGAAGCTGTATCCACTTCATGCACTGTTCCTCCATATGCTTCCGCTTTTTCTTTCAGCAGGGAAACAAACAAGGCAGGACACCGGTTGTTCAATGAACGTCCGAATCTCTTTTTCTTTGTTCCTGTTTTCGCCCTTCTTTGAAGCGCATGAAAGCACATCTTCTCTACATAAAACTCGTTTCCGTTTTTGATCAGCTCATTGACCGTTTCTCTATGGCTCTATTTGATATACGCCGCCTTTTTCCGGTACAGCGTCTTCAGACGGTTCCTTTTCTTTTTGTATTGATTGGAGAACACCCATTTCGACCGGTTCTTGCGGTCGATCGTTCCATCCTCGTTGTATTTGTCCGGATTCATCGCTCTTCTGGAAGCATCCATCGAACGAAGAAGCGCATCGATCTTCCTATTGTATGTTTTCATCTTTGGCGCCAGCTCCTGAAGAAGAACGCTGTTCTCGGAAACGACCGCTACGGTCGAGGTCCCGATATCGATCCCTGTTCTTCCTTTCGGACACGCTTTCTGTTTCTTGGGCGCTTCGCCTTTGAGAACGACGATTGCATAGTAATGCCATCCGTTGTTGAACATCTTCCGTTTGATCTCGCAGTAGGCGATCCCGTCCTTCAAAGCTTCATGCACATACCACGCTTCTTTTTCATTGCGCGGTTTGCAGCATACAAGATACAGTCCGTTCCATGTGACAGACAGATCCTCTTTATCAAACTTAGCGCCGTTCGTATTCGACTTTCCACCAATACAGTCGAAGTTCTCTTCCTTTTTGAAATGAAGATGTTCTCCATTGGAAAACAGGACCTTTTCCACGCCTTTCCATACACGAGTGGCTTCCTTCTGTACCTGATGGCTGGAAACTAGCGTCTTGTAGCGCTGTCTGCACACCTTGATATACGATTGAAGACCGTATTCGGACAGACCGATCGATTTGCGGAAGTTGTTCATCTGAACAGTCAGTTCTTTCTTTCGATCATTTTCTGCCTGCCTGTATTCCGCTTTGAGAGCCTGATACGTTTGATCATGATCCAGCCGGCTGAGCAGTTTGATGGCCCGTTTGACCAGCACATTATGAATATGGCACATGACACGGAACCGTTTGTCGAGCTCTTTCTTTTGTGAATGATTTGTTTTGAGTTTCAGGGTAAGAGCGTGCATAAGATACCTCTATGGGGAATGTGGAAATACGTTGTTTTTATTACAGCTATTATCCGACAAAAAGGGGATAAAATCAACGAATAATTATGATTATTTGGCAAAATAAAAAAGAATAAAACAAACATCCTGTATTTAAACCAACGATATTTGTTTTACCCTATAGGATCTTGAAATAAAGGCGTTTACCCACTATTGAAATGGTGGTAATCTCACCTCCATTTCGCGGAACATCCAGTTCCATCTATCGAAACGGAGTTTTTTCCGGTTCTCCGGCTAAAGCCCGACCGAACCAACCACGCTCAAATAACAGGCAACTATATTTTAACAAATTACACCTGATTTTCCTATTTATTTTGTTATTTTAAAATATTTATATCATTTATTTTTTTGCTTTTTAACAATAAATAATTGCGTGATCTATATAGAAGAGCTATAATATATACGCAAGCATTACCAGCGCAATGAATAGCGGAGTAATTCAGCGCAATGAACAGAGGAATAATGATCACCAGAAATTCCAACATAATGGAAAGAATTTCAAAGGAATCATATCCTCACCTCCATTTCCTTGAAATGGAGTTTTTTTATTTTAAAAAGATCGGAGCACAACGCTCCGATCAATGTCTGCCGTAGATCCTTTCATCCTCTTCGATATTGCCTTTGAACTGCAGCGAATCCGGCGTGTACTGCATGATCTCGAACTTGTTGCCATCCGGATCGTGGATCCACATCTGCCACGTTTGGGACTGTCCCTTGTTTGGCTCGATATCGATCTCGACACCCGCCTTGACAAGCTCGTCATGCGCTTCGAAAATGTCATCCACCATGAGCGCGAAATGCGAATAGCCCAAATGCGTATTCGGTTCGATATATTCCTTCTGTCCCTCGGCTTTCGGGAACAGCTCCAGAAACTGTCCCGGCGCGATCTCGATAAAAATATAGGCGATCCCTTCCGGATCTGTTTCGGCCCGGTCCGCCCACGCCTTGCGCTTCTCGTTTCCTTTGTACGCTCCGTAGCGCATGATGATCTTCGGCTTCAATCCCAGCTTGTTTTCATAAAAATCACGCATCGCATCCATCTGATCCGTATAAAAAGACAAATGCATTACTTCATTGAACTTCATCCTTATTTCCTCTCCTTATGATTTCCCGGATCCGATCCGCCAGTCTCTGGACCTCGATCGAATCCTGCAGGCTCATCCGATCGCTCTCGATCTTTCCTGCAAGCAGGCAGTCCTCCACCTCTTTGATCTGGCTGTAAAAATCATCGTGCTCATACGGGCATTCGATCGTATACGCTTCTTCGCCCTTCCTCTTTACGACGATCTTTTCCGGGCGGTAGAACGGAGCGCACTCGATCGACCCCTTCGTGCCCGTGATCGTCATGAGCGGCTCTTTCGCCTCATCCATCGCCATCTCAAGAAAACCGGTCTGTCCGTTTGCAAACGTAACCGTCACCCGATCATGCACATCGACTCCGTTCTTGTACACCACATCATTTTCGACCGAAACAATTTCATCCCCGATATAATCCAGCAAGCTGGCCATATTGTAGCTTCCCACATCATTCAGGATCCCGCCCTGCTCCGGCTCGAACAAATATCTCGTATCCTGTGCATCCCCGATATCATAACAGAAACGATTCTCCACCCGCGTGATCGTTCCGATCGTCCCTTCATCAAGCAGCGCCTTCAGCCTGATGATCATCGGCAGGAACCGCGTCTTCATCGCCTCCA
Organism: Erysipelotrichaceae bacterium OPF54; assembly: GCA_022834735.1. Taxonomy (GTDB): domain Bacteria; phylum Bacillota_I; class Bacilli_A; order Erysipelotrichales; family Erysipelotrichaceae; genus Dubosiella. The sequence continues at coordinate 958,100 of BQKD01000001.1, read as the reverse complement.
TGAAAAACGTATCGTTTTCTCTGGCGCACTGCGCGATCTGTTCCATCTGCTCCGTACTCAGCACCGCCGGCTTTTCGCAAAGCACCGCCTTCTTTTTCTTCAGCGCCTCCATCGCCCACTGGAAATGGTCCTTATGCCACATCGCAAGATACACCACATCCACATTTGGATCATCGAGCAGCTGCTCGTAGCTTGAATACGTCACATAATCCGCATACTGCTCCCGTTTTTTCCCGCTGCGACTAGCCACCGCATACAGTACGCTGCGATCTGAAAACGACAGCCCCTTCACGAACCGGCCGGCAATATGGCCAGCCCCTAAAATTCCCCACCGAATCATAAAACCTCCTAATATTCGATATCATCCTCCAAATCCGTGCCGTCGGACGCAATCACCTTTTTATACCAGTAATACGACTTTTTCGGGAACCGCTCCAGCGAACCCGTACCATCATCGTTCCGGTCGATATACACAAAACCATAGCGCTTGCGCATTTCCTTGTGGCTGCTCAAAAAATCGATCGGCGACCACGCCAGATAGCCCAGCACCTCGACCCCATCGTAATCGATGGCATCCGTCACATTCCGGATATGCCCCTGATAATACGCGATCCGCTCGTCGTCGTACACTTTGCCGTTCTCGAGCCTGTCATCGATACCGATCCCGTTCTCCACGATAAAGAGCGGCTTATGATAACGCTCGTACAGCGCTTTGAGCGCAACCCGCAGCCCCACCGGATCGATCTGCCATCCCCATGCGTTCGCCTTCACATACGGATTGGCATTCCGGTCGGCACACGCAAGCATTTTGTTCTCGAAATCGAGCCGATCCGCACAGCCAGCCGGCGCACACGCCGTATCCGACTGGTAGTAGCTGAACGCAAGATAATCCAGACGCTTTGAAGCCTCTTTGATCGTCTGCATATCCTCTGCATTCAGATCCAGCTCCACCCCGTTGTTGTGGAGAAATTTCGTATACCAGGACGGGAATTCCCCATTGACCATCACATCAAACGTCAGATTGTTGCGGAAATCATCCGCCATCTGCGCCGCCAGCACATCTTCTGGTCTGCACGTCAGCGGATAAATGCTCGCATACGCATCCATGCCCGCCACCATCGCGTCCGGATTCGTCTTTTTGATCTCGAGCACCGCTTTTGCATGCGCCAGCTGCGTATGCGCCGTCAGGAGCGCATGAAACGGCACATCGCCCATTCCTTCCGGCTTTTCTGCCCCTGCTACCAGACGAGGACCATAAAAAGCCGTATTCATCTCGTTGTATGTGATCCAGTATTTCACCTTGTCCCTGAAGCGGCCAGCCACTACCGCCACATGCCCGGCATACCAGTCCACGACCCGACGATCCATAAAACCATTGTACTCCGTTCTCAGGTGATCTGGCATATCAAAGTGGACAAGCGAAACGACCGGCTCGATTCCTGCCGCAAGAAGCTCGTCGATCATTTCCTCGTAGTAAGCCAGGCCAGCCTCGTTTACAAGACCGTCGTCGCCGTTGGGATGGATCCTGGACCACACGATCGAAAACCGGTAGGCCGTGAACCCCATTTCCTTCATATGCGCGATATCCTCTTTGAACCGGTGATAGTGATCGGCCGCCACGCTCGTATCCGACAAAGTATTCTGTCCCGTCTCGAAACGGATTTCCAGCGTATCGTATACATTCAGACCTTTTCCGTCTTCCAGATAAGCGCCTTCGGCCTGCACATTGCTCAGTGCCGCACCCCATAAAAATTCCTTGTTCATCGTGTTCTCCTCACTTTGTCGTCATCATAATCGTCATATGGCCCGAAAAGGAAACTGTCGTTCCTCTCGGGATCAGGAAGTTGTCTCCCGTCTTTACTTTCTTTCCGTCTGCCATTCCGCTTCCGCGGATCACGGTTGCCAGCTCGTAGTTGTCAAAAGACAGATGGCATTCTCCGCCGATTTCCAGCTTCGTTACAGTAAAGGAATCGTTGGAAATGTACACCGTCTTTTCCACGTTGTTCATCGAGATCGTTTCAGGTTTGATCTCGTTTTTCATCATTTCCGGATCGTAGGACAGACAGCCGATCGCCTGCTCGAGATGAAGCTCTCTTTGTTTTCCCTCGCCATCCGTGCGCTTATAGTCATAAAAACGGTACGTGATATCCGTTGCCTGCTGGATCTCGTAAGCCACGACCCCTTTTCGCATCGCGTGGAGCAGTCCGGCCGGAAGATACACAAAATCATCCTTGCGCACATCGAGGTGCCGGATCAGATCGTCCCAGCGATCCTCTGCGATATACTGTCTCATGTCCTGCTCATCTCTGGCATTGTGGCCGTAGACGATATTGGCCCCCTCTTCTGCCTCGATGAAATACCACGCCTCGTTCTTTCCGTCCGGAAAGCCAAGCTTTGCCGCATGCGCCTTGTCCGGATGCACCTGAATGCTCAGATCATCCTCCGGACCGACCAGCGAAATGATGACCGGAAACGGCTCGCCAGGATGGCCGAACAGCTCCTGATGGTCTTCCCACAGCTCACGAAGCGTTTTTCCCTGAAACGGCTCGCTTTCGCACACATTGGAAGCCTGCTTCTGCGTGCTGAACGACCAGGACTGACCAATTCCTTCTTCGAAATCGTCGTATCCGAAATACTCCTTTACTAATGTATGGCCCCAGATCGCTTTGCGCGCGATCGGTTTGAAAAATAAAATACTCATAATACCCTTTCTATGCCATGAACAAGGCAAACAGCCCGATCATAGAAATAACGACAGAAAGCCAGTAGATGACCGCGGTAGCTTTTTCGCGCTCCCGCACACCGTATTTTTTATAAAGCGCGTTGTTGGTCTGGCGGGCTTTGGTCGCATGGTAATCGGCCAAGGCCGCAAACGCCAGCACCGCGATCCGCATCGGCAGGCTCGTCCCGATCCCTTTGCCGATCACGTTCCACGGGAACAAAGCAAGAAACCAGGCGATGCATACGGCCACACCTGCCGCCGCGATATACGGATTTCCGGCATCCTTCAGCACGTTCGATCCTTTGTTCGATCGGACAGACGATTGGTCCTGCTTGACAGTGACGACTTTTGCTCCGCACGCATCGCAGAATTTCGCATGGCTTTTCAGTTTTGCGCCGCATTTTCTACAGTACATATCCGCTTTCTCCTACTTCATCAAAATCTGGGTCAGATTCGCCAGACCGACAAACAGGCTCGAGAAGATGGCAACATACGCAAAGTTTTTATTGCCTGCCGGCATAAAGCCTTTCTTTTCATCCCTTTTATCGGTTCGCAGCGAAAGGATCCCGCACCCGATCGCAATCATGTAGATCGCAAAGCTGATCGTATAGATCGTTTTTACGTGGTTTCCTGAAATGGCGCCCAGAACGAAATCAAATACGAACAAGCCGGTCACGAACAGGAGCACGCCGATCTTATCCCAGACGTTTTTATGCGGGTTGGGCTTCAGCTTTTCAGATCCTGTTTTTTTATTCTTATTGTTCTGCGATGTTTCGAGCTCGTATCCGCAGTACGAGCAGAATGCCGAGTCATCCGGCAGCATTTTATGGCAGTGTGGACATTGTTTCATGGTTATCCCTCTCTTTGAAAGAAGGAAGGCCCGAAATGAGCCTTCCTGGTTTGATGCTTTTACTTTTCTCTATAGGCTTTGTTTGATTCTATGGATCAGGCTCCCTGGTTGGCAAGCGCTTTTTCTTTTTCTTCTTCTGCTGCTTCGTCGTTCATCTTCTGCAGTTCGGATTTTTCAAACGCCTTCCAGAACGGATAGAAGATGACCAGACCGATCGCGAAGTTGATCGCCACGACGAGAATGCCTCCGACCGAACCGCCGGTTCCGAGGAATCCGAGGATCGGAGATGGTGTCGCCCACGACAGGTTCATATACATTTTGCCGATAAATCCGATATCGGTCAGGAAATAAGTGAGCGCGCCGCAGATCGTATGGGTCAGGATGAACGGGATCAGCAGGAAGCCGTTCAGCACGACCGGAAGACCGAACATGATCGGTTCGACGATACAGAAGATTGCCGGCGGCAGCGCGATCGTTGCCAGCGGTTTGAGATAAGGCAGCTTCTTGCTCGAACGGAACATGTAGAACAGCAGCGGCCAGCAGGTCGATACCCATTGGGACAGACGGCAGAGGTTCGGCGTCCATACGTGCGGAAGCGAAGCGACCCCGGTACCTGCCATGAAAGCCGCGTTGTTGTCGAGGATCCACTGGTTCGTGAATACGTTCGTTACAGCCCCGGTAATGTTGTCGCCGTGCAGACCGCACATCCACAGCAGAGCCGACAGGAACTGCTGCACGGTAAAGATGACGACATTGTCGGCAGCACTCAATACCGGAAGCAGCATGTTTCCGATCAGTTCCGGAATGTTGATCCCTGCCAGCGTACGGATGCCCCAGCATACGATCGTGATGAAGAAGTAAGGGATAATGGCCGAGAAGCTGTCCGAGATCGCTGGAGGCACAGATGACGGCATCTTGATCACGATATTCTTCTTATAGCATAAATTGATGATGTTGATCGCAACAGCACCGGCGATCATCGCTGTGATCAGCCCGGCTCCGCCCCAGTATGTGGTCGCGATCCCCGATTCTCCGGTCAGTTCGGCCGTACCGTCTTCCAGAGCGCGTGCCAGCGGTGTCATCTGGTTGTAGTTGAGCAGGATGAAAGCGAACAATGTGCCGACAGCACCTGTTGTCTTATTGATCCCTTTTTCATACGCATACTCGGCACCGAACGCCACCACGATATAGATGGCCATGATTCCCATGGACAGGCTGTTGACGAGCGCGAGGCTGTCCGCATACGGTGTCATGAAGGAAAGCAGCGCTTTTTCGGTCAGTCCGCCATCCGAGCAGAACAAATAAATAACAAGGAAGATCGACCCGACCATCGTGACCGGCAGGGCAGCGACCATACCATTGACCAATGCTTTGACGAACGGGATCTGGCCGAATGCAGCCATCGGGCCAGCGATCTTCTCGACAGAACCGGTGATTCTGTCCATCAGCGACATTTTTTCATTTGATTCAGACATGTAATACTCCCTCCTAAAACTGTTTTAACCTATAGATCAACGTTTTTATGTCTGATTAAATTCTATCAGCAAGTCATTTTTTTTCGATTTAATATAATGGCATAATAAATGCCTCTTTTTTCAACACAATATTCCCACATTGTATTTTTTCTTGCGGATTTATCGTATTTTTTTGAAATGTATCTTTATTTATCGTATTTTTCATCATTCAATTTCTTTTCCATATATACACGTTCAATGTGGCATTTATTTGACGACCTCTTTGCGAATGTGACAAATATCGAAATTTTTAACATTTTTTATCCGTATTTTTTACCATATTGTGCTATATTCGCGGAATTATGATCGAAATCGCCTGTACGGACCGACCGGGATTTGATAAAATAAAAAACATAGAAAGCAATCAATATATTGATATACGTATCAAGAAGGGACGATTTATATGAACTTAAACAGGTGTAGAGCGTCGTCCTGCTATCCTCGCTTATTTATAAAGACAAGCAGAATAAATTCATCATCGATCATTTCACGATGAATTTATTCTGCTTTTTTTCGTCACATTATTTTCATTTTATGAGATGATTGACATGGAAAGGTGTTAGGCGCAAAAAAAGAGAGAGCCCTAATTGTTTTGCGAACAAACTCTCTCCCGTCCTAACGAACAATTTTATGATAATCAATTTTTCGGCTTTCGACAACCCTTTTTCGCATGATTTATCCTGCCCGTCCTGCGGGGCGCGCGGCCAGATGCTCGATTACTCATCCTACTCCCGTTTCTGCCTCTCTCCTTCCAATCCGACAAAACGCTTACGGGTTCGTGTCGTTTTTTGTCCTTCCTGCGGCTCCTATCATACCATACTCCCTTATGATGCCCGTCCGTTTTCTTCGTTTTCCTATCCTTTTATTTTTGAAGTGCTCTTTCAGTACTGCTGCGGACCTTGTGCCGGCAACAAGTCGAGAACGGCTGCGCTTTTTGATATTTCCAGAACGACCCTGCGCCGATGGATCGACCGCTATTCCTCTCTGCTTTTCCTCTCCTGTATCATGATCCGCGATCTTGACCGTAGCCCGTATGATCTTCTTGCTCATATCCGTTCTTCTATGCATGCCTTTCTGAAGAGTTTTCTTCGTTTTCATGAATGCGCCTATTTTTCGCCTCACACTATTTTATCTGCACCCTTTGTCTATGGTCTTTTTTCTCCTTCCTGAATCATTTGTCCGTCGCTTTCCTCTTTTTAGCCCGGTACAGTAATCTCAAAGGAGGATTCTGCTTTATGGATCAAACCGACAAGGAAAAAATCGCTTTATGGAAATTCGGGATCATCGCTCCTGTCATTTCCGGCACTCATCCTTTTTCGACAAACCGTCAGTTTTACCGTCATCTTGCCGAAAAAGAATTCGAAAACCCGGTCTCCGGTGTCAAAAAATCATTTTCATGGCAGACTTTCGCTCACTGGGCCTATGAATACCGTTCCGGCGGATTCGATGGACTGATTTCCCGTCCCAGGAGCGACAAGGGGACTTCCCGAACTCTGAGTCCCGAGGCGCAGGAACGCATCATCGCTCTGCGCCGGCAGTATCCGCGCATCATCAATACGGTCCTGCGTGCGCGGCTCATCGAAGAAGGGTTTATCCCGGCCCGCGTTTCCCAGTCCACGATCGATCGTTTCGTGCGTTCTCTGCCTCAGAGCCGTCTCGAACCGATCCATCAGGGAAAAGAGCGCAGAGCGTTCGAGAAAGAATTTGCCAACCAGGTCTGGCAGGCCGATACATCCTATCTATACAGGCTGGCCGGACACAGGCTATATCTGGTTTCTATCCTGGATGACGCATCCCGGATGATCGTGGGCTGGGGAATCTTTGAAGCCGATACGGCCGTCAACTTTCAGAAGATCCTGAAGAACGCGGTCATGACTTACGGGATCCCGTCTGTACTGTATGTAGACAATGGTTCGCCTTATGACAACCACCAGCTGAATATGATCTGTGCAAGACTGGGGGTCGCCCTGGTGCATGCGCCGGTGCGGGACGGAAGCGCGAAAGGAAAACAGGAGCGCGCATTCCGAACGTTCAAGGACCACTGGCTGCGCTGTTCGGACTGGAATGCCTATCAGACGATCGAAGAGGTCCGGGAATCTTTCGGGGACTATCTTCAGAAATACATCAACTGCCAACACGCTTCGCTGAAAGATATGACGCCGCGCCAGCGCTATCTGAAGGATGCACAGCGGTTCCGCTTCCTTCCTGACGAAGCGGTGGAACAGTATTTCCTGCATACGTACGAAAGAAAGGTGAGGACCGATTCGACACTCGTGATCGACGGGATCAGCTACGAGGTGCCGGCCGAATACATGCGCGAGACAGTAAAGGTGAAGATGGATCCCGAAGACAGGAGAAAGGCCTGGCTGCTAGGGATGGACGGAAAGCTGATCCCGATCCGGACGGTCGACAAGGTGGAGAACAGCCGGATCAGAAGAAGGCAGCACATGCGCTTCAGAGAGGAGGAGTAATATGGAAGCCAAAGTATTTTACGGACTGAAGCAGATGCCGTTCGAGAAAGAAACGAAATATCACAAATTATACCGGAGCGAAGATACGGCGAACCTGAAAGGACGGCTGGACTACCTGAAAAAAGCGAAAGGGATCGGATTGTTCACAGGAAGTCCGGGAACAGGAAAAACATCGGCCATCCGCGAATTTGCCGGCAGTCTGAACCCGTCGCTGTACAAAGTGGTCTACATCCAGATGTCTACGGTATCGGTCATCGACTTTTACCGGCAGCTGGCCTGCGGGCTGGGGCTGGAGCCCAAATTCAGAAAGAGCGACCTGTTCCGGCAGGTACAGGAAGCCATCGAATACATGGCAAAAGAAAAGAAGTGCACGCCGGTCATCGTGATCGACGAAGCGCAGTATCTGAGCACGAGCGTCTTCAACGATCTGACCATGCTCCTCAATTTCGAGATGGACTCGAAGAACTACTGTATCCTGATCCTGAGCGGGCAGACGAGCCTGAACACGATCCTGAAAAAGCAGGTGCATGACGCCCTGCGCCAGAGGATCGTGATCAATTATTTCATGGAAGGTCTGAAAGGAGAAGAGGCACAGGAATATGTGGATTTCTGCATGAAAGAATGCGGAAGCAGAGAAAAGGTGTTCGAAGAAGACGCGGTGCGTGCCGCATATAATATCGCAGGCGGATCAATCCGGAAACTGAACAATCTGTTGTCGAAATGCCTGATCGAAGGAGCGAACGAAGAAAAGCGGATCATCGACGCAGAGATCGTGATGAAAGCACATAACGAAGTAGAACTGGGGTGAGAACATATGAAAGAAGATGAACGGATGTTGATCAACTGGCCGACGACGAGAAAAGTGATGATCGAACAGCTGAAAAGAGCGATGAAGATGTACGGAGCCTATAAACTGAGCAATGAAGAGCTGATGTATTTTGTAGAAAACTATATGAATAATTTTGGCCATTTATTCTTCAAGAATGATTTCGAGATCCATCCGTCGATCAGAAAAGCGCTGGGAAAGAGGAACAGCTGGATCCTGGCATGTATAGTGGAAAGAGTATACCAGAAAGAATTCGAGAACATAGGAAATTATTGATTAAAAGCCGTTTTTGACAAGACGGCTTTTTTTGAACAGAAAGAAATAAAATAAAATGCTTCTGAAGCCAAAATAAAGCGAGGCCGGACAAAATAAAGTGCGTTTCTCTTCCAGATGTGTATAAAAATATTTGACGTTTCCGACTAACAGAATTTGACGCGCTACAACAGGAACGACATTCTCATTTTGTCTGAACTGATCCAGTCAAGCCGTTATATCTCGGCAAAAGAGCTCGGCGTGCGATGCAGTCTTTCGAGCCGGCAGATCCGCGAGCAGATCGCGCAGCTCAAAAAGATCATGAGCAGCAGCGGATATGAGCTTCTTTCGGAACGCAGCAAAGGCTATCTGCTCAAGCCTGTCTTTCCCAACACGTTCCAGGATCTGGAAGAGGAGCTGAACCGGCTGAAAAATGAAGAAAGCCGGAACCTGGACAAATCAAAAGACCGTCCTCACGAGATCCTGGTACGGCTCGTCGAAGAAAACGGCTATCTGAAAGTCAATACGATGGCAGAAGAAATGATGATCAGCCGTTCCACGTTCTTGAACTGCCTGAAAGAAGCGAAACAAAGTCTGGCCCGCTATGATCTGCGCTTGTCCTCCAAACCGAATTACGGTCTTTGCGTTTTGGGGACCGAGTATTCCAAACGAAAGCTGATCCTCGATCTGATATTTGGCAGCGGGCAGGCCAATGAAATGATCTATTATCTGCTCAACCAGCCCGAAACCTCGTCCCTTCCGGAACGGAAGATCATCGATATCATCAAAAAGCACCATCTGATCCTGAGCGATGAAGGCTGTTTTGACTTCCTGCTCTATTTATCCACGATGCTCAGCCGGATCAGTGCCGGCTGCCGGATGGAAAGCTCCCGCCAGCAGATGGTCCGGATCCCCGACCGTTACACGGATGCCGGAAACGAGATATACGATTATTTGAAAAACGCGTTCGGCATTCCGGAAAACCCGTACGAGCGCAACCAGATCCCGATGGAGCTCGTATCCAAATGCACGCTTCAGCCCGCGGACGGGACCGCTTTTGAATACAAGGAACAAATTATCATAAAGATCGCACAGGAATTTGAAAAAATATACGGCATTTCGTTTTTGTCGGATCTGGAATTTCAGAAAGATCTGAGCCTGCTGATCGAATCGATCCTTTATCATATCGTCTTTTTCACGAAACAGCGCTCTTCCTTGTATCATTCGCAGAAAGACCATTTTTATATGGAAAAACCGTTTGCCTCGATCGTGCAGGAAGTGCTTAGAAACCAGTTCGGTCATGGTCCGGGTGCTGGCGACATGCTTCGGCTCCAGACATTTTTCCACACCTTCCAGATGAAAAGGTCGCGGATCAAACGTCGTGTGCTCGTGGTGGGCGGGACCGATTCCGCCAACAATGAGCTGCTGCAGTTTTTCCTGAAAGCCAAGCATTCCTATTATGTCGACTCGGTCGATGTATCTCCCCTCTATCTTCTCGACAGCATTCCGGAAGAAAGCTACGATGTGATCGTTTCGGTCATACCCGTTCCTGAAGATCTGAAAAAACCGTATGTCTGCGTATCGCCGCTGCTTCTTAATACCGATCATGCCCGGATCGAGAATTTTCTGAAGATCCTTAACTATCAGCAGTCAGCCGTCTTTCTTTTCGATCCGCGCCTTTTCATCATCACCGATCAGTCAAAGATCGGTTACAGTCCGATCCTGCTGACCGAACGGCTGGAAAGAGAAAATTTCGCGATCGATCTTGAAGACCGGAACAACCTGATCCGTACCTATGAAGAAACGCTGATCGATTATGAAAACGGGCTGTATGCTTTCCGTTTCCATTTTGATGCCATGCCATGGGATGTGATCGTACCGATCGTGTTCGAAGGCGAAAAAGAGAGAAAGATCGTTTTTGCCGTCAGTCACCGCCATGCCGGCGCTTCCATCTTCAATTACGTGCAGTCTGTTCTCGAACATCTGCGCCAGAGCGAGGTGAAAGATCTGCTTAATGATCCCGCCCTTCCGAATATTGTCCGGCATTTTTACCGGTGAAATGAAAAAAGAGACCAGACGTGCGGTCTCTTTTTCATTTTACTGCTCTTCTTCGGGAACGGTCATCTCATCCTGCGAAGGAATACCAGGCTCTTCTGTCTCTATGCCCGGCTGTTCCTGAAAATACGGATCATAATACATGGATGGATCATCGTACTGCGAAGGGTCGTAATATTCCTGTTCCTGTCCGGCTGTGTTTTCGCCTGTCTGGCTTGAAAAACCGGATACCGGCGTTTCGATCGAATCGGCCGATTCTCCTTTCAATACAGCTTCGATCTTGTCATGCGCCAGCGTGATCGAGTACGGATCGACAACGGTCACGTACGCCGTCTGGCCAAGTTCGGGAGAAAGCAGCTGGGCTCCTTCTCCGGTAAGCTGATAGCTTTCAAATTTCCACTGCGGATTTTCCTGGATCTGGTATTTGATCAATGTCGTGATCTCATCCTGGGACAGTGTCGTGTCAAAAGCGCCCTGGAACGCGTCGAGAAGGCTTGAATAATTTACGATGATCTCGGGCGACGTGGCTTTGGCGAAGATCGCTTTCAGCACCGTCTGCTGGTTGCGTACGCGCTGGTTGTCCCCGTCAATGTAGGCATAGCGTTCCCGGGCAAACGCGAGCGCTCTTTCGCCCTGCAGATGGTTCATTCCTTCATGGACGCCTTCGAGCGTATTGTTGGCGTAAAACGTTTCCACAGCCATGCCTTCGGGGATTTCCACATCGATCCCGCCGATCGCGTCCACGATTTCCATGACGCTCGAGAAATTGGCCCGGAACGTGTAGTTGACCGTAATGCCTAAAAGATTTTCCACGGTCTTTTTTGTCGTATTGATCCCGTGCAGTCCGGTGTGCGTGATCTTGTCGCTGGCTCCGGCAAGACAGGCGTCCTGCTCGTCGCATACGAATTCCACGTAGCAGTCTCTCGGGATGCTGGTCAGGAGCACAGTCCTTGTCTGCGGATTGACCGTCACGACCATGTTCACGTCCGAACGGGACAGCTCGCCCACATCGCCGTATGTATCATTGCCGGAAATCAGGATATTGAAGGCGTTTTTCGTAATTTCCGGTACGGCCATCGCTTCGTTGTCCACTTTGGTGTAGTAGACCACCTCGTCTATGCTGCGCACTTCATTGTTGAAATTGGCATACGGTTCATATTCGAGAACGTTGGTCCGATAGCTTTCATTCAAGATGATGGCCTGGACCTCGTTGTTGTAGAGAGCTTCCACTTCCTTTTCCACGCTGTCGTAGGAATTGACCTGGAACGGAAGCAGGGACTCGGTATCTACGCCGAACTGTTCCTGCAGATGCGTGATCATTTTCGTCGTGCCCAGGGCATCGATGGAATTGAGCTTCCCGATCGCTTTCTCATTCAGATCATGGATGCTCTGGATCTCGCTGTCATTTTTCACGAGAAGCGAAACGGTGTTTTTCACTTCTTTTTTCTGGGCCGTCACGACCTGCAGCGTGTCATTGGTCTTGTACAGATAGAAATTTCCTACGCTGAAAACGCAGAGCATCGCGATATTCAGGATGGTCAGGACGACCCGCGACCATGTGACATGCTGATAGAAATTCCACAGTGCAAGCATGATCACGACGATCAGTCCGATCATGACACAGATTGGGATGAGCAGGTTGCCCGGAAGGACATGAAGCGCCTGGATCTGGTAAATGAAGAATCCGCTCAGGCCCAGGATCACGATGGACAGAACGGCCACGATCACTTTATAAACGGCAGGATGATTTGATTTCTTTTGATCCATAAATTTTCCTTTCTTCGTTTCATTGTTTACTGTATTCCATAATGATGATTATACTTCATTGTCCGCGCATTCCTCATAAATGTAATTTACATATCGCAGGATCGCGGCACAGAAGAGACATAAATGCGTGTTTATCCCTTCATTATGAGAAAAAGAGTGCCTCATGGACACTCCTTCGTATTATTGTTCATCGTCTAAAGTCCAGTTCGGATTATAGTATTGACTTTCTCCGGCATCGTTCGGGTCGTAAGGATCCGTATATCCGCTGTCCGATTCCTGCAGATCCGGACTATACGGATCTTCGTACTGCGCCGATGAATCATACGGATCATCCGGATCATATACGGTATCATCCTGCAGGCCGGTTTCCTCGTCCTGCTCAGGCTGTTCAATGGTGCCGGCAGGATCGGATGCGCCAGGATCCTGGATGCTTTCGGCACTCTTGCCGTTCAGCACCGCCTCGATCTTTTCTCTGGCAATGCGTACCGATTCCTCATCCGGTATGGCGACATAGGCGGCCGTTCCCAGCTCGGCACAGTATTCGGTCGAGCCCTCGCCCCGCAGCGAGCAGCTTTCGAATTTCCAGTGCGGATTGACAGTGAGCTGATAGCGGATCAGATCTTTCATCTGGCTCGACGGCATATCGGTCTCGAATGCGCCGCCGATCGCGTCCACAAAATTGCCGTAATTGAGCAGGATCGACGGGCTGGTGATCTTGTCGATAATGGCGCGCAGCACGATCTGCTGATTGCGCACCCGCTGATTGTCCCCGTCTACATAGGCATGTCTTTCTCTGGCAAAGGCGAGAGCACGCTCTCCTTCCAGATGATTCTTTCCTTCGCTGACGCCTTCGAGCGTTTCGTTGGCATAAAATGTCTTGACTGCCAGCCCTTTGTCTACGACCACATCGATGCCTCCTAGCGCATCGACGAGATTGACGAGCGAGGAAAAATTGACCCGGACCGTATAATTGATGTTAATGCCGAGCGCTTTTTCGATCGTCGCTTCGGTCGTTTCGATCCCGTGCAGGCCTGTATGGGTGAGCTTGTCCATCTCGCCCTGGGCACAGGCAACGCCTTCCGGACAATCCACTTCGACATAGTAATCGCGCGGGATACTGGTCATGAGCACCTCGCCGCTCTTCGGATTGACGGTCACGAGCATATTGACGTCGCTGCGCGAATTTTCGCCCAGCGATCCGTACGTGTCGTTTCCGGAAATAAGAACCGTGAACGGTTCTTTGGTCACGTTGACCTGATCCTGGGAATCCTGGATCACGTTCGGCCGCGGCGTATAGTACACTTCGGAATAAATGACCTTTGTGCTGGTCGTCACGAATGTGAAATCCTCTACATCGTGAATGATGCCCAAAAATCCGTCATTAATGATCATCGCATCGATTTCGCCGTTGTACAGGGCGGCTGTCAGATCGATGACAGAGGCAAAATCCTGTTTCGTATATTGTACGTTATCCTTTTCCAGCGCTTTTTCCATATACGGGATGCCTTCCGCATCCTGCGCCGTGCACAATCCGATCGTTTTTCCGTTCAGATCGCTCAGGCTGGAGACCGGTGATCCTTCCATGACCCGGATCGTTTCTGTATTCGCGATCTTGTCGGTCAGGTCGTCGATCTTGGCAAACATTTCATCCGTCTTATATATGTAGTAGTTTCCTGCACCATAGACGATCGTCAGGATCACGGTCAGGATGGTGACCAGGATCCGCACGCCTCTGCGTCCGGTTTTGAACATGGACAGCAGAAAAAGGATAAGTGCGAGCAGCACGACGACCAGGACGACCGGAATGAGATACTTCACTGGAAGAATGTTGAGTTTGTAGATTTGAAAGGCGAGCAGCAGCGAGAAGATCACTAATAAGGGTGAACAGAGCTTTGCGAGCAGGCCTTTTCGAAGTCTTCTTTTCTTTTTCATGATGTTTAACCCTTTCAGCAAAAAATTTTATCATAACTCCATAAAACTGTTACGCTTTTCCGGAAATTTCACATATTTTCTTACAAAGAGTACAGAAAAAGAACGAGAGGAATCTCCCGTTCTTCAGAATTTTGCTCACTTCGAATTCTCATATTCCAGTTACCGCTTCGTATATCGATCAATGGATCGATTGATATTTTCTGCCAGAACAGAAATCAGATCGGTTTCTTCTATGGAAAACAAGTTGAAATAATATCGTTTCCACTCACCAGTCCTCGTATCGAATACGATCAGGGTGTGATCGATCGGCCGGAAACTGTGTCCGTCGTATTCCGGTTTTTCCTGAAAGACAATGGATTCGCAGTCCAGATCAGCCGTACACGGCTGTTTTGCGGAAACGATGACCTTTGCGATGTTGTGCTCCTGCAGGAAGCTTTGCAGCATCCCGCTGGACAGAAGCTCTGCACCGAAAAGAGCCGTCTTCATTTTTAACGATTGAAGAAGAAATTAGGGATCTGATCGTCCTGGGATGTTTCTTCAACGGCCGTTGTCACGACTCCGGGGTTCACCGGGGTCTGGATGGTCGGCTGTGTGAACAGCGCCTGTGTCGACTGGGCGAGCTGAACCTGCGGATTGTCGCTTCTTTTCTTTCTTGGTTTCTGTGTCTGTTCTTCAAAACCGGTCGCAATGACAGTCACGATGACCGCATCGCCAAGCTGCTCGTTGATGGCGATACCGAAAATGCAGTCCACATCTCCGCCGGCCGCATCCTGAATGACAGCGACTGCGTTCTGCGCGTCATACAGAGATACTTTATCTCCGCCGGTGATATTGATGATCGCGCTCTTGGCTCCATTGATATTGGCTTCGAGCAGCGGCGACTGGATCGCTTTTTCTGCTGCGACGACTGCTTTGTCTTCTCCTTCAGCCATGCCGATTCCGATCAGCGCGCGGCCCTGGTTCTGCATGACGCTGCGCACATCCGCAAAGTCAAGGTTGATCAATGCCGGAACAGCGATCAGATCGGAGATGGTCTGCACACCCTGGCGGAGCACATTATCGGCTGCCTGGAATGCTTCCTCGATCGGTTTTCTTCCGATCACTTCGAGAAGGTTGTCGTTGGATACGATGATCAGCGAATCCACATATTTTTTCAGTTCATCGATTCCTTCGGTTGCGTTGTTGGCCCGGCGGCGTCCTTCGAATGTGAAAGGACGGGTTACGACACCAACGGTCAGGGCGCCTTCCTCTTTTGCGACCTTGGCTACGAGCGGTGCGGCTCCGGTTCCGGTTCCGCCGCCCATGCCGGCCGTGATAAAGACCATATCGGCGCCGTTCACTGCATCGCGCAGTTCGCTTTCGCTTTCCTCGGCTGCTTTGCGGCCGTATTCAGGATTTCCGCCGGCACCAAGGCCTTTTGTCGTTTCTTTTCCAAGGATAATCTTGTTATCGCATGGAGAGTTTTTCATGACCTGCACATCTGTATTGCAGATATAAAATTCCACACCTTTGACGCCGTCTGCGACCATGCGGTTCACTGCATTGCTTCCGCCGCCGCCGACACCAAATACTTTAATATTCGCTACTTGATTAAATTCTGGCATAATTTCTTTCGGTCCTCCTGTTATTAATCTTTATCCGCTAAAATAACGCTTTTCATCTTTTTTGTAAAGCCGCCGTCCCCGTCTTTCGTCCTGCGGTTGATGGCGTCGATGCTTTCTTCCAGTTCGTTGTTGTTGACAGAGATCCGGTCGTCGTTGCGGATCCTGTTCGTTTCCTGCCACACATAGGCTGCTCCAAGGCCGGCTACGAACGCCCCGTCCCTGGCTCCGATCGTCGTAATATCGTATACGATCGTTTCCGCGCAGAACGAGTCCTCGAACTCCTTCAGTACAGGAATATTGCTTCCCTTTCCTGTAATGATGAAGCGGGTCTTTCCATTGCGGACGATCGGCTCGCAGGCCGCATTGATCTCGGCAATGTATTCCTTGAACCGCGGCAGCGTGGCTTTGGCAAGTTCTGCCGCGCTGATCTCAATGCGCTCTTCTTCCTTTTGTTCGATATATACGATCACATCGCTGTTTTCTTCTTCCCTGCTCGAGAAAATATTCTGCAGCAGGCGGTAACAGATCTCATTGCTCAGCCCGTACTTTTCCTTCAGAGGCTCAACGATCCATCCGTACCCTTTGTCGATCCTTGCGACCGACATCAGTTTTTCATTCATGAACAATCCAAGCGACGTGTGGCCGGCTTCGATCGACAGCAGTACGACAGAGCGGTCAAAGCTCTGCTGAAGCGCCGCCGTCTCCTGTCCGGCTGCGTACACATCGAGGCATACATCAAGAATTTCCAGATTTGCCTGTTCGA
Source organism: Erysipelotrichaceae bacterium OPF54 (assembly GCA_022834735.1). Classification (GTDB taxonomy): domain Bacteria; phylum Bacillota_I; class Bacilli_A; order Erysipelotrichales; family Erysipelotrichaceae; genus Dubosiella. The sequence goes on along the minus strand of BQKD01000001.1, from coordinate 941,344 downwards.
TGCATTTCGCATATTCATAGATCGTCTGCTTGTCTGCATACAGCAGATCCACGTTCATATAAAAATCGGTGCACTCCTCCCCTTTGGGAAGTTTTTTCGATTCACTGTCATTCACGATATATGTGATCCGGTTCGGGTTTACGTATTCAACATCCTCGCCCATCCTTTTCTGGATCGCTTTCTGGTATCCCTGCTGAATATGAAACTGACGAACCGTTTTTGTTCCATCCTCAATTTGCACATGGACTCTTTGAGAATTCCTTTTCACATTGACCGACGGGATAATGAGAATGACCCGCTCGATCCGATAGCCGAGCGCTGCCTGCGCGCTTTTCGTGGCTTCGCGAACGGCGGTCACGACCGCGGCCTCGTCAAGGACCTTTCCATTTTGAATGCCCGAACAAGCTGCCTGTTCGACTCTCAAAATATTGGATCTTCCTTCAAAGATTTCCATGACGATAAGTCGGACTTCCTGATCTGCCAGCTCGATCGCTGCATATACTTTTTTACTCATTCGACATCTCCTTCATGCACTTCGCGTCTATTATAACCTATTCAGGCTTGTTTTTTAAGGCGATTTTTCCAATTCCCCTTTTATCGTAACAAATTCTTCCGGAAATTTACTTCCGTTTGCTTATTCTAATGTGACCTGAATATCGGTATTGGTATCGATCGGCGTGCCCGGCTCGATATTCTGCGCGCTCACCTTGCCGTAGCCCGATGTCTGGATCCCGATCCCGGTCAGCTGCCAGAAAGCCGTGATATCTTTTCGTGTCCAGCCGGTCATGTCGGGCATGGTGATCGTATTGCCGTTGGTCAGCAGGAAGACACGGTCATACGAGTAAATGGTCTGTCCTTTTCTGGCAAACTGGTCGATGACCGTATTGCCGTCCCCGATCGTGATGATCTTCACATTTTTATCGCTCATCTTGTTCATCGCGTAATCCAGCGAATGGTTGACAAGCGAAGGCATTTCATAGGTTGCCCACGTATCGCCTTCTTCAGGCTGGGATGGCTGGCTCGTTCCGTTGACGGCGTTGGCGATGAGCGCAGCCTGCATGATCGTTTTGAACGGTTCTTCCGAATACCCGATAATGTTGGCGGACTGCATGCCCCAGTATACCATGATCTTCGGATCATCGGCTGGCGCTGCAGCCATAACAGAAGAGGTGTAGACCGTTGAATCGTACTTATGGGTTTCCTCATTGTAGATTTCGCCTGTTCCGGTCTTTGCGATCATATCGACTCCGTCTATGCTGAAGCGGGCCCCGGTCGCACCGTCTGCCATGACGCCTTTCATAAGCTCGCGTACCTTGGCTGCTGTTTCTGCCGAGATCGGCTCTCCTGCCACTTCCGGCTCGTATTTTTCAACGACCTGGTTCGTATGCGGATTCACGATTTCGTCGACGACGTACGGTTTCATCATCTTCCCGTCATTGAATATGGCGGTGTAGGCTTGCACGAGCTGCAGGATCGTCAAAGAGGATGCCTGCCCGAAGCCGGTAGATAAATAGTCGGAGGCAGACTGGATGTTCTTGACGCCCTGCTGTTCGGGAACAAAAGGAATGTCTACATACTGGTAAAAGCCGAATTTATCAAGGTAACTGCTGAACTGATCGTAGTTGACATAATTGGCGAGCAGTTCGCAGATGGCGATATTGCTTGAGAAGGCGAGTCCCTGCTCAAAGGTGATGACGCCGAAGTTTTCGCCCAGGGCATCATTGATGACCGGATAGCCGGTATCGGTCCCGTTGGCTACGCGGATGATCTTTCCCGCACCGTTCTGGGTATAGGTGAAGGAGCCGGCCGTATAGGACTGGCCTGCCGGATAAACGCCGGTGTCGATGGCTGTCGCGTAAACAAACGGCTTCATGACCGATCCTGGTTCGAGGTTCATCTGCGAGAGCGCATTCTGATACGTCGGGATCTCGGTCGGATGGTTCTGATCGAAGGTCGGATAGCTTCCCCATGCCAGGATCTTTCCGGTTTCGCATTCGACCACGATGGCCCACGCGCTCTGGGCATTATTCTGGGCAATGGTTGCCTGAAGCTGGGTTTCCACGATCGACTGCAGGTTGGAGTCGATGGTCAAAATGACATCGTCGCCGTCGACAGCTTCCTTATAGACGTTCAGGGTTCCTGGAAGCAGGCTTCCGTCGACCATCTGCTGATACTGGATGCGTCCGTCTTCTCCGGAAAGATAATCGTCCAGGCTTTCCTCGAGCCCGAGCTTGCCGGCAATTTTCTGTTCATCTTCATCATAGGCGGCGAATCCGATCAGATTGGAGGCGAATGGCGAAGATGGATATTCGCGTTTTGTCGCTTCCACGAATCCGATCCCTGGAATATTGGCTTTACGGATCGTTTCCATGACCGATTTATCGAGTCGTTTTGTCCCGGTTCCCAGCTCTGTCTGCATCTGCTCGTTGCGGATGGCTTTTTTCAGGATCGCGGCAACTTGTTTTTCGTCGATATCGGGAAGCAGCTTTTTTAATTCGCGGGCTGTTTTTTCCGGATCGGATACGTAATCGGGATCGCCGTTTTCATCGACGAGCGAGTCGTCGAGATAGGCGACGATCGTATAGGCCGGTATTTCCTGAGCAATGATGTTGCCGTTGCGGTCATATATATTTCCGCGGCTTGCTTCGACGCTCGTATTGACGATCGAGCTGCGGATCTGCGAATTGAGTACATCCTGCCCGGACCAGAGATGATGGTGAGTGGTCATCGTATAGACGATATTGGCGCTTACCAGGATGGCTGAAACGATCATGACCATCAGCATGGCTCGTATTTTTCGGTTTGTTTCTTTTACGCTCATACGGCTCCTCTCTAAGATTTAAGTGAAAACAACATAATTATACTGGTCTGCGGAAATATTCAAAACAAAAACCGCACTAGGCGGTCTGCTTATTCATTGTCCCCAATGATATAAATGTTGTTCTGATTATCCTGAATCTGATTTTCAAGCATGCCGAGCATCTGCTTTTTGTCCTGCATCGTACGAACGGTCGCCTGCAGTTCTTCCACTTCGCTCTGCTTTGCCGAATTTTCAGCCGCAATCTGCTGCTCTTTGTTCGAAAGCGTTATATTATAGGCGCTGATGTACACTTTCGATATAAAATAAAATCCTAAAGCAGCAATAAAACAAAGCAGAGAAAACATTTCGAAAGTCAACCGTCCCCGTTTTCTTTTCTTTATCTTTCTCTTTCTACTCGTTTTCATTGCGTTCAATTCCCCTTAACTTGGCGCTGCGCGCGCGCGGATTGTTTTTAAGTTCTTCGTCAGAAGCCGTTACCGGCTTGCGAGTCAATAAATGATATTCTAATTTTTCTACCCCTAATTGTGGAATGCGTTTATCTACTTTTTTCGCCACGGCCACCGACCGGAAAGCATTTTTCACGATCCTGTCCTCCAGGGAATGGAACGTGATCACGACCATTCGTCCTTGCGGCTTCAGTCGTTTTAACCCCTCAATTAAAACGGTCTGGAGCTGGGACAGTTCATGGTTGACTTCGATCCGTACGGCTTGAAATACCCGTTTTGCCGGATGCCCCTTTTTCTTGAGCACTGCATTGGGAAGAGCGGCTTTTACGGCATCGACAAGCTGGAACGTCGTTTCGATCGGAGCGTTCTCGCGCCTTTTCACGATTTCCTTTGCGATCCTGTACGCAAAAGGCTCTTCGCCATATGTTTTAAATACTTCTGTTAATTCTTCAAGAGAATATGTGTTGATGACCTCATAGGCTGAAAGAGGAGACTGCTGATCCATGCGCATGTCCAGCCTTGAATCCTCCCTGTAGCTGAATCCTCTTTGTCCGTCATCGAACTGCGGAGAAGACACGCCCAGATCCATCAAAATTCCATCTACTTGATCTACATGATATTCGTCGAGAACTGGTCCGAGTTTTTCGAACGGCGCGTGAATACACGTAAAGTTCGTTCCCTCTTTTTCCAGACGCGGAATACTTTCGTCAATTGCATCCTGATCCATATCGAAACAGTACAAATGACCTTTTCTGCAGCGTTTCAGTATCTCGCTGCTGTGACCGCCGCGGCCAAGCGTGCAGTCGACATATATCCCGTCGTTTTTAACATTGAGCATTTCGACGGCTTCATTTAATAATACGCTGATATGTTCCATAAACTATAACTCCATAAAATCCGAAAGGCTTTCAGCAATTTCCTCGAAGCTTCCTTCCTCCTCTTCTTCCATGAGTTCCCATTTGTGTTTCGCCCAGATCTCAATGTGGTTCGCAACACCAATGATCATGCACTCTTTTTCCAGCTCAGCCAGCTCGACCAGATTGGAAGGAATAAGGATCCGTCCCTGTCCGTCCAGTTCGCATTCCGATGCTTTCGAGAGCATCAGCCGCTGATACTTGCGAGCGTCTTTTTTTGTTGTGGGCAATTTTGATAATTTTTCGTATACAACCTGCCATTGATCCAGAGTGTATACGTACAAGCAGCCATCCAGTCCACGGTTTACGACAACCCGCTCGCCGAGTTCCTCGCGAAACTTTGCCGGCATGATCAATCGCCCCTTACGATCGATGTTGTGTGCGAATTCTCCCATGAACACGTGCCGTCACCCCACTCTCTGACACTTTCTGCCACTTTGTACCACTATAATACAACAACAACAATCTTTCATCAAACTATTTTGAAAGAAATTTACATACTGAATGTAAATGTAATTTTCGTTCGTCACAGCACAAATAAAGGCAATTTTTCAAGTGTTTTGCTCAAGTCCTTCTTTTCCGTAACGGCATGCAGAGCAAAATAATGAGTAGGAAGATTTCCCATCATTCAATTCGGTGTATAATGTTTCCATAAAAGAAAGGAAATATTCAAATCTATGAATGTACTCATGTTTTTACTGGCGCTCTGTCCGATCCTGTGGCTTATTTTTGCGCTCACCGTGCTCAAATGGCCGACCTGGAAAGCGGCATGCGGATCGATGATCGTCTCCTTCCTGCTGGCCATGCTCGTATGGAAGCTGCCGTTCATGCACGCTTTGACAGCCGGGCTCGAAGGGATCCTGATGGCCTTGTGGCCGATCGTTGTCGTCATCATCGCTGCGGTCTTCACTTATAATCTGACCGTTCGTACCGGAGCGATGGATGTCATCAAGCAGATGATGACGTCTGTCACCAACGACAAGCGTCTGCTTGTCCTGCTTGTGGCATGGTGTTTTGGCGGGTTCATGGAAGGAATGGCTGGTTTTGGCACGGCAATCGCGATCCCGGCCAGCATGCTGGTCGGCCTTGGCTTTCCGGCTCTGTTTTCCTGTCTTGTATGTCTGCTTGCCAATGGCGTGCCGACTCCTTTTGGCAGCATCGGCATCCCGACCGTTACCCTGGCCAATCTGGTCGGACTGGAAAACACGCATCTTTCCTTCACGACCACGCTGCAGCTTGCTCCGTTCATGATCCTTGTTCCGTTCCTGATCGTCGTGGTGACGGGAAAAGGGATCAAGGCTCTCAAAGGGATCTGGCCGATCGTTCTGCTTTCGGGAATTTCCTTTGTTGTTCCGCAGATCGTCGTGGCATGGTTTGTCGGAGCGGAACTGGCTGTTGTGGTCGGTTCGGTCTGTTCCCTGCTTGTCACGGTGCTGCTGTCGATCAGAAAACAGCCCGATCCTGCCTATGAGATCCAGATCGAAAAGGGGGCGCCTTTAACGCTGAAGAAGGCTCTTCAGGCCTGGTCGCCGTTCATCTGTATTTTTGTCCTGCTTCTTTCGACCAGCAAGCTGCTGCCGCCGATCAACAACTATCTGGAACAGTTCTCTTCCAATGTGGTAGTCTACAGCGGTCCGGATCCGAATACTTTGAAATTTACCTGGGTCAATACGGCCGGAGTCTGGATCTTCCTTTCGGGAATTATCGGCGGGCTGATCCAGAAAGCGGATCCTGCGATGTTCCGGTCGGTCTTTGCGGCGACGATCAAACAGATGATGCCGACCATATTGACCATGTGTTTCGTGCTGGCCTGCGCCAAGATCATGGGATATGCGGGAATGATCGCTTCGATCTCCGCGTTTGCGATCATGGTCACCGGTTCGTTCTATCCGTTCGTGGCGCCGTGGCTTGGTGCCCTGGGAACATTTGTTACCGGTTCGGGAACAAGTTCGGGCGTATTGTTCGGCGAAGTGCAGATGAATGCGGCGGGCGAGCTGAGTCTTGATCCGTACTGGATCGTTGCGCTCAACTCGCTTGGTGTGGCGGCCGGAAAGATGCTCTCTCCGCAAAGCATCGCGATCGCGCTGGGTGCTGTGGATGGAAACGGAAAGGATTCGAAGCTGCTTTCCATGATCCTGCCGTACGGAGCCGTGTTCATTGTGCTCATGTCGCTTTTAGCCTACTTCGGCACGATGCTTTTAGGCTGATCTGAAAAGCTTTGAATATTCATACCGGACAGTCAAATCCTGTCCGGTTTTCTTCTGGTTCCATGTTTTGATTTTTTGCTGTATTTTTGAATATAACCCAAATAATTCATGGAATGGTTTTACCGATGAAGTTCGCTTGATTTGATCCGATTTCCTGTTTTTTTTGGTTTTCAAAAAGTTTTACAGTGGAAAACTCCACGACGAAAAGGACAGATCGCTCTGCCTATTTTAAAATATGGGTCTGTTTATTATTCGTTTTGAATATTGTACATCAATCCTGCGAACTCTTTCTTTCTCGCATAGGCGCTGCTGATGCACAATGTGATCTGCCTTGCGTGACGGATCACTTTTCCGCCTATCTTGATAAATTCCTTCCTGAACGTATTCATACGCATACGCGCAATACCCGGCATGTGTTTTGCTTTCCGATTCAGGAACAGATGATAAATATTGTATGCCCATGCTTTGAGCAGAAACTCGAGCTCGTTGGATAAGAACTTTGGATGGGACAATGTGCCTGCACCAAAATCGTCCTTGAGCTCTTTCGTGAAGTTTTCCGAATTTCCTCTTTGTTCATAAAAGCGTAGGATATGGCACGGACTCCACTCCAGACAGTTGGTCATGACGGCATAGATTTCCGGAAACAAAGAAATCTGTCCGTTCTGGCCTATGGAACGATACGCTTTGTAGACGACCCTTCTAGGCTCGTCGTTCTGCAGGGAATAAGACAGCTCGCCGATATACGGTTCGTGTTTGGTATACTGCTGGAAATCGATCCCTTTGCGGTCCATATCGTCCATGCATTCTTTGAGCAGTTTCCCGAAATGCTTGCACCGGATCATATAGCGCACACGAAAAGGTTGCTGTTCAAGATAATTCATCAATTCGGAATCGTAAAAGGCGCTGTCTCCACGGAAGAAAATGGTCCGGGAAGAAGAAATCTGAAGGCCGGAGAACACAGTGCGGAGCTGCTCGATGATCCCGTTGGCCGAATAGGAATTGCCGCAGCGAAGAAGCGAAGCGACAAGAAGTTTGGAATGATACTCATTGATCACCAGAGGATGATAACCGACCGAAGAGTAATGAGGAATATAGGCACTCGCTTCCTGCCGGCCAGTCGTTTCGATCAAAGTAGAATCAGCATCAAAAATAAGATCATGCTCCTGCTTGTTGAGATAAGAGAGAGCACAGGTCTGAAGAAGCTGATGAAGTGCGGCATTCAAAGAAGGGGAGGCACAGGAGAAAAAACGTGAAACTGTCGGCTGGGAAGGAGCGTCAGAAAGCAGAAAAGGATCCTGACGAAGAACCGACTGATCGGCCTGACGGAAATATCCTAGCATAAATTTAAAGATCTGGCCAAGAAGGATATCGGAATAAGAGTGGACAGGATTTTTCCGGTCGTCATCAAAAGGAAGCGAACGAAAAGCGTCATGAAGCGAAAGAGAATGGATAAAACGAGCAAAGAGAAGAGCGCCGGAATCGGAGGTGATATTTCCTCCGGAAAAGTTATAGTTGTCAACAGCGGCAAAATTAGATAACATAAGTATGTGGTTCCTTTCTATTTGTTTGGTCACTAATATTGTAAATGAACCACACTTGAAAGTCATCACCCGGCGGGTGAAAATGATAAAGCCGCGAAAAACCTAAAATAAAGGAGTTCGCGGCATTTTTATTAGAAATCATGAATTATTTGGGTATAATAAAAAAGATGAAAGGATCTGTTTGAGGAAAATGAATATTTATCTGGATATGTTTATTACTTTTGCCAAGGTTGGCGCATTTACCTTCGGCGGCGGCTACGCGATGCTTCCTATGCTTCAAAGCGAAGTGGTGGACAAGAAGAAATGGGCGGATGATGACGAGCTGCTCGACTTCTTTGCGGTCGGACAATGTACGCCTGGCGTCATTGCGGTCAATACGGCAAGCTTTATCGGGTATTACCAGAAAGGGATACCGGGAGCGATCGTGGCAACGACGGGCGTGATCATGCCAAGCGTCATCATTATTCTGATCATTGCTTCCCTGCTCACGAATTTTGCGAGCCTGCCGATCGTTCAGCATGCGCTTTCGGGGATCCGGATCGCGGTATGCGTGCTCATCCTGCAGGCTGTGATCAAAATGTTTAAATCCGGTGTCAAAGATACGATGGGTGTGGCAATCTTTGTGGTGGCTCTGATCTGCTCGTATTTTTCGCTTGTTCCTACGCTCGTGATCGTTATTGCGGCTGGTATGCTTGGTGTCCTGATCCAGCTGCTCAAAACCAAAAGAAAGGCGGATCGCTCATGAACTGGATGCTGCTGGTCACATTGTTTATCGAATTTTTCAAGACGGGGCTGTTTGCGCTGGGGGGAGGTCTGGCAACGATCCCTTTCCTGTATGAAATGATGGAAAAATACAACTGGTTCACGACCAATGATCTGATGAATATGATCGCGGTTTCCGAATCGACGCCTGGAGCGATGGGTGTCAATATGGCCACATATGTGGGTTATGAAGCAATGGGGCATTCGTTCATCGGCGGGATCGTCACTACGATCGGTCTTGTCATGCCAAGTGTCATCGTGATCTGCATCGTGGCGAAGTTCCTGAAAAAGTTTAAGGAAAGCCACTGGGTGCAGGATGTTTTCTACGGCTTGCGTCCGGCGGTCACTGCCATGATCGGCACGGCTGGTCTTGGCGTGTTCGTTTCCACGGTATTTCCGGAAGGAACATTTGCCCTGGCATCTGTATCATGGATCCACCTCGCGTTCTTCGTGATCCTGTTCCTTGTTTCCATGTTTTATAAAAAAATGCATCCGATCCTGATGATCGTGCTTTGCGCATGTATCGGTATTTTATTTCAGCTTTGATCCGTAAAAAAAATCTCCTCGGCAGCAATGTCATTAAGTTAGGCGATTTTCGCCTCAGGAAGACTCTCTTATGAGAATAGAGGGTCTTCTTTTTTTCGAGTTTTTTTGTTCAGATGATCTTCGAAATTTCGTAAAAAAACACTTGACAAGCTTTTTCGACGCTTAATTTCATAATCCGAAGGAATTGTAGGAGGTATTTTTTATGAAATCTTATAATTCCTTATGCACTATCCGCCGTCAGTTCGAATCCGCTGTTCAATCCGTTGTCGATGATATCGCCTGTTATTCGTCAGACCCCATTGCCGATTTTTCCAGAAACCGCAAGCTCCCTGCCCACATCCTCATTCCGTTGATCATCCAGATGGGTTCCGCTTCTTTGCCGACCGAGCTTGCCAACTTCTTTGATGATCCTAAATTCTCTGTCACCGCTTCTGCTTTCTGCCAGCAGCGCAGCAAGCTGGATCCCGAAGCTTTTCTGCACATCCTTCATCTCATGTCTTTTTCCCGTTCTCCTTCTTTGCTCAAAGGATATCGTGTATTAGCCATGGATGGATCGGATGTCAATATCCCTTTTGACCCCGATGATGAAGAGACCTTATGCCAGACCGGCTCGGCACGTCCGTTCTCCCAGCTTCATCTCAACGCCCTCTATGATTGTCTCAACGATCTCTTCCTGGATGTTTCGATCGACTCGTCCCGCAAGACGGGCGAATGTGCCGCTCTGAAAAGGCTGATCCGTGATCATCGGTATCCGGCCAGATCGATCATCTGTGCCGACCGGGGATTTGAAAACTATGAGCTGTTCGCTTTCTGTATGGAGAACGGCCAGAAGTTTGTGATTCGCTGCAAGGATATCCGATCGAACGGTATTCTTTCTACTTTTGAGCTGCCGGATAGCGAATTTGATCAGAAGATCAAACGGATCCTGACAAGAAAACAGACCAATGAAGTGAAAGAACATCCTGAGCTGTACAAATATTTTGCATGGAATATCAATTTCGAATATATGCCAAAAGGCGGAGCCGAAGAATATCCAATTGAATTCCGGGTCGTCAGGATCGAGGTGAAAAAAGGAGAATACGAGTGCCTGATAACGAACCTGCCGCCAGAGAAGTTCTCTCTCGATGATCTGAAAGAGCTGTATCATCTGCGGTGGAACGAAGAAGTGGGATTCCGAAAGCTGAAATACACGATCGGGATGCTTGATTTTCATTCGAAGAAAAGAAAATTCATCCGCCAGGAAATCTATGGTGCACTGACCCTCCATAATCTGGCCGCGCTGATGATCCATGCGGTGCCGATCGAACAGAAGAAAGATAAGAAGTACGAATATAAAGCCAATTTCAGCATAGGAACGACAAACATCAAAAAGTTCCTGAAAAGAAAGATCGGAGCCAGGGAGCTGGAAGAAAGGATCAAAAAAGGTCTGATCCCAATCAGACCAGACCGCTGTTACAAACGGAATATGAGAGCGCAGCGAGTACATGCATTCCAGCATAGACCGGCATAACAGCCACTTAAAAACAGTGATATTTTACATCACAAATGGGACAAATAGCAATTTTTTTAAGAAGAAAAAATTGTCTTTTCGTCGTGCGCCGGAAAAAAAGAAAGCTCCGGGTCTCATTTGACCTGAAGCTTAACTTAACAAGGATATCATGCGTTAAGTTCGATGATCCATCTAACTTAATGACATTGTCCTCGGCAGGAGATTTTTTATGTTTTTAGCGGGCGATCCTTCCGGTCCAGTCATTGATGCCGCCAATGTTTTCGGCATTGTAGCCCCGCTCATTCAAGATGGTCCGGGCAAGATTGGATCGTTGTCCGCTTGCGCAGTATACGTCGTATTTTTTATGGGGATCGAGCCTGACCTTTGAACATTCCTTCAAAGGAACGTTGATGGCTCCCGGAATATGTCCGCTGTTGTATTCCTCTGGTGTCCGTACGTCAAGGATCGTGTCATCCCGCATTTTTGCATCTTCGACTAAGTGATTGATATCCATAAGTGACTCCTTTTACTGAAGAGCTGCATTTTGTTTTTCAAACAGTTCGTATGCCTCTTCGAGAGTGATGTGCAGTTTCGAAAGGCGCTCGATCGGCTCATTGGCGCCATGATCCTCTTTTCCGGGCAGTTTATAATCCGTAAAGATCAGCTGCTGGTCATTCACTCCATAAAAAACAGCACATTCCGCTTCCGGTCCGACCTGATTCATATCATTTTCCAGATCGCTCAGAATCATTTCGTCCGGATAATCGATGGTCGGGTATGTGTTGAACTGTGTCAGGACGATATTCCATGTGTTCTCATCCGCTTCATCGTGTTCGATCAGTTTCATGACCTTTTCCTTAGGCAGTCCGGTTTGCGAACACAGGTCATCTACTGTCATTCCGTTGTCTTTTAAAACTTCTTTTACCCAGTTTCCAGCTTTGTTTTTTGTCATATGCTGTCCTCCCTTGGCAAATCATAGCAAAATCAAACTTTCCATTCTATTTTTATGCTTGCATGTCTTTTGAAATCCGTTAAAATGAGTTTAGAAGAGTATAGATGGACAGAAAGAAGGAATGAAATTATGGTTATTGTATTGTCTACTCCCCTGGCAAAGATGCTGAAAAAAACAGCTCTGAGCGTACCGAATGTTTACGAGATCAAAACAGTGAAACAAAACGTATTCCTGTATGTCGACAACGATCAGACGCAGGCGGAGAATATCGCATTGATCAAGAATGCGATCAAGAAAAAACACGGTGACGGCTTTGTTTACAAAGTTTACGGTGTATTCAACGGCAAGGTCGATCTTTCCCAGAACAAGACAGATGAGGAAAAGATGAAAGACGACTACTTCACTCTGGGCAAAAAAGATATCACGGATGAGGAAGTTGCTGAATTCAAAGCAAAAAACAATCTTTAAAAGATGCGGTGCAGGAAGATCCTGCACCGTTTTTATGTGCTGAATATCCGCATTCGTCCGTATCTTTACGCAATTTATAAGCAATGATGAAAATGATTTCGATCTCGTTTTTAAAACGGCCGATACATTCGAAGATCCGTTCCATCGGGCGATCATGATCTCTCCGTATATGAACAGCGAGGATATCGAAACGGTGCGGATCGCGTTCAAAAAGCTTCAGTCGATCATTCTGGACACGATCATGTTTCGAAAATACCTGTTTTTTGATCTCAACACAAAAACGAAAGAAGAAACGATCCGGCAAATGATCGATCAAACGAAAGCTTACATTCATTTGAATGAAAATTTTTTTGAAGCGGTCATGGAACGGGAAATCCAGGCCAGCACAGAGTTTGACGGAAGGATCGCGATCCCGCACCCGATGTCCGTGGCTGATCCGCCTGAATTCATTGCGGTGGCCCGTCTTGAAAAGCCGATTCTTTGGAAAAGGAGGCCGGTCCAGCTCGTTTTCCTGATGTGCAGTTCTCATACGACCAACCCCTTGATCTACCAGAAGCTTGGCCGCATCATGAAAACCCGGAACTGACCCAGAATCTATTGAATGCGAAGGATTTTGATGAGTTTGTCTATATTTTTGAGACCATATGAAGAAAGCGGATACAGTTTGGCCCATTCATCCTTTCTGTATCCGCTTTTTTATAGTTGCTGTTTCAGCTTCTTGGCCACAGCCACATCGGCCGGCAGCCAGTCTACTGTATCCAATTGATCAATAGATAGCCATTTGGCATTCTCGTGCTCGACCAGCACGATCTTCCCTTCCTCGATCGAACACAGGAAACAGTCCATATGCAATATGAAATCAGGGTACTCGTGATCTACATGCATGAAAAATGAATCGATCCTGATCTTCACCTTGAGCTCCTCGGCTATTTCCCGTTCCAAGGCATGCTCTTTCGATTCGTTCACTTCCACCTTGCCGCCCGGAAATTCCCATCCACCTTTGAAATCACCATATCCTCTTTGTGTCGCCAAAATATATTGATCTTTTACAATGATCGCTGCAACCACATCAATTTCTTTTTTCATGTCTACCTCACAATATAATCATAGATATCCTGACGAACTGGCGTTTCCAATTCATATTCAATTTCTACGGCATCTTCTTTGCCGACCTTGATTTTCTCGACATTCCCTGTCGCAAAAATTTTGCCAAGATAGTAAAACTCCTTCGATTGTTTGTCATCCTTATTTCTGCGGACAAACAAGAACATTTCGATTCCTTGCTCCTTTGCATGAAGCATTTTCTGGACATCCTCGCTTTCCAATGTCCGCTTTGATTTTGAAATGGCTTTTAATACACTGGGCGACTCGAAACGGTCTTCATATCGGATCGTTTCAGAAATATTCTCATCCTTTTTATAGTTGATGAATACAGGAAAGGTTTTTGTTTTTTGATCGTATTTATAGCCGCCGATATTGAGAGCCACTTCTCCTTTTTCCCAGCTGAGCAGCCGGCATACATCGTCATATGTGTATTTTTCATATAAGGCAAAAGGCGCATTGCTCGGATGTTTTGCATAGATCTTTCGATACCGTTCCATTCCAAACTGTACGACTTGTTCGACACAGGAACGGAAATAATCTTCCTGAAACAGTTTGTATATTTTCGGATCCACTTCATAAGCGCCTTCCTGCTCCTGGATGAAAATACAATCCGAATATGTATTTCTGCCTGTGCCCGCTATAAAGTTGTTCGTAAACAAATTGGTCAGATTTTCCTTTGTGTTTTGATCGAGTTCGATCTCATATTCTTGGATCAGACGATCCTGCAAGGTCTCAAAAAGATCCGTTTCATTGTTCAAGATCTCTTCGAGCAAAAGGAGTTCATGGATCCGCTTTCCTGCCGCGAACTTTTTAGAAATATACTCCAATATTTTTAGTTGTTTCGAATGAAGTTTTGGCAAGTTGTATTGTCTGTCTTTTTCATACTTTTGCAGAAACGCCGGATACGATCCGCTATGATCAATGATCTTGAGCGGATCGATCGATCCAAATTCATCAAATTGAATCAATGTTGGAATGCAGCCAAGCTTTTGCTTAAGATCCGTATAGCTTTCTTTGATCAGTTTAAGGGTCTGAAGATTAGCCGTATCGATCGCTTTGAAGATCTCCTTTTTCGAGACCTCATCAAAATGGATCGTGGAACTGCCTGGCAGCAATCGTTCTCCTTCTTGGACAAAACGGCGCAGCGTATCTTTGTTGTAGGTGCGATCCGAAGAAAGCGCGATCGGGATCATATAGTTGTTTTGATAATTGCCAATGAAATCAAGGATCACGACAAATTCTTTTTCCTTGTTTTTCCGCAACCCGCGCCCCATCTGCTGCACAAAAATGATCGGGCTCTCGGTCGGACGCAGCATGATCACCTGATTGATGGAAGGAATATCGATCCCTTCATTGAAGATCTCGACCGTAAAGATATAATCCAGCCCGTCTTCTCGCGCATCGCTGCTCAAGCGTTCAATGCATCGTTCGCGGTATTCATGCGAATCACTTCCCGACAGCGCAACGGTCCGAAATCCTCGAGCATTGAATTTTTCAGACAATGCCTTCCCTTCCTCGACCCGGCTGACAAAGATCAGACCTTTGACACGATCACCGCTGTACCCATAATAATTGGCCTGGCGAATAATATGATCGACCCGCTCATCACACGTCAAATATCGAAAATCCGACAATTCATTTTCCTGCGCATCGACATAGAGATCATGGATGCCAAAGTAATGAAATGGACAGAGCAGATCGGCTTCCAGTGCCTGATTCAAGCGAATTTCGTACGCGATATTGTGATCAAATAATGCGTAAATATCAAAATCATCCGTACGTTCTGGCGTCGCACTCATCCCCAGCCATAGATCCGGCTGGAAATAATCAAATATTTTCTGGTAGCTTTTTGATCCGGCCCGATGGACCTCGTCGATGATGATCGCATCGAAATGATCGGGTGCAAATTCATGCATCCAGTTTTCCCGGGAAATGGTCTGCATGGTCGTGAACAGATAATTGCCATCTTCCTTTTCATTGGACGTATAAAGTCCGAATTGGGTCCTGTTCTGAAAAACGCGTGCAAAACTTTCCTTTGCCTGCTTGGCGATCAGTTCGCGATGCACGATAAACAACACTCGCTCAAAGCGTAGTTCTCTCATCGCAAATGCCGATGCATATGTTTTCCCGGTTCCTGTGGCAGAAATCAGCAGGGCACGATGAGCTCCCTGCTCCAGCAAAGAATACAGTCTTGTAATGAAAGCTTGCTGCATCGCATTCGGCTGCAGCTTTTTTGCTTCCTGTACCCACGTTCGTTCTTCCTCTTCCTTTTTTTGCATCTGCTGCTTCTGCTCATATTGACGCACATATTCTTCGCGAATATCGCCATACGGAATGGTCTTGCGATCATTCCACATCGTTTCAAAAGCATCCATTACCGACTGAGATAAGCTTCCTTTCGAAGAAGCCTTCACCTGAACATTCCATTCCTTGTTTCTTGTTAGGGCACCTGCTGTGATATTCGAAGAACCGATCATCATCCGGACCCATTCTTTTTGAAAAAAGACATACCCTTTTGTATGGAATCCGGGCGCGTTGGATGATGTATCGGCCATCCGCACTTCGATATTCTTGAGCTGTTCCAAAGCATCCAGTGCCTTCGGCTCGGAAAAAGACAAGTAATTTGTCGTTAAAACTTTCCCCTTGATGTTTTTTCGTTCCAGCTCTTGAAGAGTTAAAAGAAGAGGTGTTAATCCGCTCTGATTAATAAACGCCACACTCATAAAAAAAGAATTACATGTCTGTAATCCTTCTTCGACAGCCGTCAACACTTTTTTCCCTTGATCCGGATCATTTTCGATCAGTTCGATATCGATCGTCTTTGATCGAATGCTGCTGTCATACAATGCATGGACTACACCTGCCATCATAGTTTTTGGACTCATTGTAAGTTCTCCTTGACAGCAGCGTAGCACAATTGCACGATTTGATCAAATTCGTTTCATCCTAATCGGATCATCTCATCGAGACTGTGCCGTGCTTTTTCGATCGTCTGATCATCCAGGATGATCTCTTCGCCCGCTATTCCTTTGAGCGTATTGTATACGTCCATCAGCGTCGTTGCCTTCATATCGCTGCACAGCAGATCGTTGGACAAGGCATAAAACTTCTTGTCCGGGCAGTCAAACTGCAGATGCTCGACAATGCTCACTTCTGTGCCGATCACGAATTCCTTGTGATCGCTGTTCTTTGCAAAATTCATGATCCCTGTCGTGGCACCCACATAATCGGCTTCTTCCACCACATCTTTCGGACATTCCGGATGCACAAGCAGCAGCGCATCCGGATGCAGCGCTTTCGCCTTTTTCACATCTTCTTTTGTCATGGAATAATGATGAGGACAGCCTCCCTGAATGAACCGGAACTGCTTTTCAGGCAGTTTTTCTGCCACATACGAGCCCAGATTCGGATCCGGAATAAAGAGGATCTTGTCATTTTCGAGATTTCTGCACACTTCGACAGCACACGAAGAAGTAACGCAAACATCCGCAAGTGTCTTGAGCTCAGCCGTCGTATTCACATACGCCACCACGCTGTGGTCCGGAAACTGTTCCTTTAAAGCCTGCAGTTCTTTTTTTGTCAGCTGCTCGGCCATAGGGCAGCCGGCTGTCGGATTGGGCAGGAACACCCGCTTGTTCGGGCAAAGGATCTTGGCCGTCTCAGCCATGAACCGCACCCCGCACATGATGATATTTTTGCTCGGATCATCCTGCGCCTTGATCGCCAGCCCGTAGGAGTCGCCTACATAATCGGCGATCTCGAATATATCCTGCCCCTGATAAGCATGCACTAATATCGTAGTATCCGTTTCCTTTTTCAAACGTTCGATTTCATTTTTTATTTCCTGTACTGATGGCATATCATTCAATCCCGCTTTCCTCTTTTTCCCATGCGCTCAGCGGAGCCAGGAACCCGGCTTCGTCAAGCTTTTTTTCGATCAGATCGAGCCGCGATTCATTATCCGCTTCAACAAGATGATAATGATACCCGCTCGTTACTTCGCCTAAATATTTCGACTTGCTTCCGGTAAACATCTGCAGAAAATCAAGCACATCCTGCCGGCTGCGAATGTCCAGATCGACACTGATCCGGCCATAGACCCGGTGCGAAATGCTCACATTTTTGATCTTTCCGCCATGATCGACAATGATGAACAGCTCATCCTTCGTCTTTTCGGAAGGATGGAACACCTTGAACTCCTTCTGATGAAGATTTTCCTCTCCTTTGATCATGATATAGCCCCTGGAAGTCGAGGCAATACCGGGAGTATAGGCGCGGATCACGGTCAGATCCTGCACGATCGCCTGTCTGGACACATTGAACCTGGAAGCGAGCACCTTGGCCGGTACCGGCTGTTCGCTCTTTTTCAGGATCCGGATGATCTCCTCTCTTCTTTCGCTTGTCTTCATAGCATTCCTTCTTTGATCGGATGCAGATTTTTCAAGGAAAGGTCGAGGATGCCGGCACTGTAAATGATCGCACCGCTGGAAATAAAATCCACGTCAAGATCCTTGAGCTGTTCCGCTTTCTCTCTGGTCACATTGCCCGAACACTCGGTCTGCGCTTTATGATCGATCAGGGCAAGCGCTTTTTTCATCGTATCATGGTCCATATTGTCGAGCATGATGATATCGGCTTTCGCTTCGATCGCCTCTTTGACCTGCTCCATCGTTTCGCACTCCACTTCGACCTTGCACGTAAACGGCGCATAGTCTCTTGCCATGCCCACGGCTTTTGCGATCGATCCAGCCGCCGAAATATGATTGTCCTTGAGCATGATGGCATCCGAAAGATTGTAGCGGTGATTTGTTCCGCCGCCCACCTTGACCGCGTACTTTTCAAAAAGGCGCATATTCGGTGTCGTTTTTCTTGTGTCGAGCAGCGTGATGCCCGTATCTTCCAGCAGCTCTTTCATTTCCCGGGTCTTTGTGGCGATCCCGCTCATCCGCTGCAGAAAATTGAGTGCCGTCCTTTCGCCGGTCACGATCGTGCGCATATCCCCAGTAATTTTCCCGATCACTTCCCCGTTTTTTATTTTCTGCCCTTCCTGTACGAAAAATACGACATCCGTTTTTTCGTCAAGAAGCGTGAAAACGCGTTTGAAAACATCCAGTCCGCACACGATCCCGTCCTGCTTGCAGATCAGATCCGCCTCTCCTGCGATCATCGTTTTCAGGATCGCGTTCGTGCTCAGATCCTCGTTCGTGATATCTTCTCTTAATGCAGATAAAATATACGGGTCCGCATTCAGCTTCAGTGTCACATCATTCATGGCTTTGACTCACCCTTTCTATTTCAGACAGCACATCTTTTTTATACTGTTCCATCAGCTCGCTGATATTTCCATACTGATCGTATTCGATCGCAGCATAGGAGTCTGGCTTGTTTTTATGTTCCCCGAACACGATATCGTCTGCTGCTCTTCTGGCAAAAACAAGCGATTCGAGCAGCGAGTTGCTGGCCAGCCGGTTGGCGCCGTGCACCTTGTTGCAGCTCGTTTCCCCGCACGCATAAAGATTGGGCATGCTCGTCCGTCCGGAAAGATCGATCTTGATCCCTCCCATAAAATAGTGCTGGGCCGGAACGACCGGAACAGGCTCGTTGAATACGTCATATCCTTCCTCAAGACATTTGGAACAGATATTGGGAAAATGCTGGAGCAGCGTTTCCCGTCCGATCGGACGAAGATCCTCATAGACATAATCGGAATCGTCTTTTTTCATCTGCTTTTTTATTGCGGCCGAGACAACGTCGCGCGGCAGCAGCTCGTTGGTGAACCGGTTGCCGTGCACATCATAAAGCAGGGCACCTTCTCCACGAAGCGATTCAGAAAGCAGAAAGCGTCTTCCCTTTTTTTTGGAATACAAGGTCGTTGGATGGATCTGGATATAATCGATATTTTCCAGCTCAATGTGATGTTTGAGGCAGATGGCCAGCGCATCCCCGGTCAGGCTTGGAAAGTTTGTCGAATTTTCATACAGGCCCCCGATCCCGCCGCATGCCAGCACGATGCTTTGCGCATAGATCGGCTCGAGCGTCTGATCGGCTTTCTGTACAAGCAGTCCGGCTGCCTGTCCGTTTTCTTCAAGCAGATCGACCATCATGGTGTGTTCGTGGATCTCCACGTTACCGAGCTTCTGGACGGCTTTCAGAAGACGGGTCGTTATTTCCCGGCCGGTCTGGTCTTCATGGAAAAGGATCCGCGGTTTCGAATGCGCCCCTTCCTTGGTAAAAGTAAGATCGCCCTTTTCATCGGTCTGGAAACGCACCCCGTAGCCGATCAGATCCTTGATGATCGTATTGCTCGAGCGGATCATCAGATCGACGCTTCTCGGATCATTTTCATAATGACCGGCTTTCAATGTATCTTCAAAATAGGATTCATAGTCGTTTTCTCCGCGCAGCATGCAAATTCCGCCCTGAGCCAGATAGGAATCCGATTCGTCCAGATTTCCCTTGCAGATCATACAGATTTTTTTTGTGTCCGGCAGGTTGAGCGCGCAGTACAGTCCGGCTGCTCCGCATCCTGCGATCAAAACATCATAGGTTTTCATAGTTTTTTTGTGCTCTTTCTTCATTTTGCACTCATTATAGCACCTGCTATCTCTTTGTCAATCAGGTGTCATGACACTTTGAAAAAATGAAATCGTTCAGGCATTGCTTTCGCTTTTTTCGAACCAATCGCTGATAATAAAATGGAAAATGAAAGAGGTACAATTTATGGATGCACAAGTTATGCGAAATTTTGTTTACGGACTTTTTGTCCTGACCGGAAGCGATGATGGAAAAAGTTCCGGATGTATCATTAACACGGCAATCCAGGCATCAGAAAACCCGGACGTGATCACGATCAGCGTGAGCAAGGACAGCTATACGCGCGAGCTGATCCAGCGCTCAAGAAAGTTCAATCTTTCCATCCTGGACGAAAAAGCCCCTTTTTCGCTGTTCAAGCATTTCGGATTCCAGTCCGGACGCACGTTCGACAAATTTGGAAGCTATGAGCACAAAGCCGTTTCAAAAAACGGACTGTACTACATTACAGAAGGTACCAATGCCTATGTCAGCTGCGAAGTGGATCAGGAAATCGATCTCGGTTCCCATGTGCTGTTTACGGCCTATGTGACCGAAGCAAAAGTGCTTGCCGACGATCCGAGCGCGACCTATTCCTTCTATCATTCCCATATCAAGAAGTTCGAGGAACAGAAAGCGGCAACGGGCAAGAAAGGATGGCGCTGCATCATCTGCGGCTATATTTACGACAAGCCCGATCTTCCGGCTGATTTTATCTGTCCATGGTGCAAACATCCGGCATCGGATTTTGAAGAAATCGATCTGTAGAAAAAAAAGGAACTGTTCCGAAGGAATGATTCATTCCGGGACAGTTCCTTTTTCATGGATGTTCAAATATTCGATCACATCATCCAGCCACGCTTCATCGCAGAAGGATGCCTTCTTTCCATACGTGGAAAGAAATTCCTTGTTGTTTTCTTCCATTCCTTTTTTCTCGATCATGGTTTTCATCATTTTCATCATGGTCCGATGTTTCCATGATAGCCGGCTGTAATCGATTCCTCCGCGCACGCCGAACCATTCAAAATCGAGCGGATCAAATACCGCATGGGCGTGGCAGACGATCTCCTTTTGGACATGTTCTT
The DNA here is from genome assembly GCA_022834735.1 of Erysipelotrichaceae bacterium OPF54. Taxonomy (GTDB): domain Bacteria; phylum Bacillota_I; class Bacilli_A; order Erysipelotrichales; family Erysipelotrichaceae; genus Dubosiella. The sequence goes on along the minus strand of BQKD01000001.1, from coordinate 920,439 downwards.
CTTTCGGGTCGGCCAGACCGCACGAAACAAGAACAAATCGTTTCTGATCCATTTTATTCATCGTTTTTAAAAACTGCCTGGCTCCTTTGAATCCGCCCGCATACAGACTGGAAATGAAGATGACCGGATCCTCTCCGCCTTTAAACTGCCGCACATCGACGGCTTCCATGTTCATTTTCTTTCCAAGCGTTTGCGCATACCATTTCGCGCTCCCGTATTCGCTGCCATATACGATCATATTTTCTTTTCTCCTCTTTTCAGGTATCGTATAGGAAAACGGCAGACCGCTCAATATTGCGGCACAAAAAGGAGGACAGTGTGCCATGGAACCTTACTTTGCTACGCTGAAAAAGCAGACCGATTTTTATATCGCAAAAGCTTTTTACGAGTGTCTTGAGCAGAACATCCCATTAAATATCACAACATTATGTGCGCAGGCAGGTATCGGCCGGCGCACCTTTTACAGGCATTTTTCTTCGGTCGATGAAGTGTTCCAATGCTGTATCGCCTCTCTCTTTTCAGAGTACCGGCACACGATCCGGCCGTTGAAAAACTACAATATCGAACAGATCGCGAAAGAGTTTTTCGGATTCTGGGAAACAAAAAAAAGAGAGCTGCGGCTGCTCGGGCGCTACGATGAGGCAAAGCTGTCCGCTCTTCTTTTTGAAGATGGTGTTTCATTGATCAAAGAGCGCTCGGATGATCGGTTCCATCTTTTTTCCGTGTATTCGGCTGGCGGTTTTCTGGGACTGCTCAACTGGTGGATCGCCGAAGACTTTCACATGCCTGTTCAGGAACTGATCGTCCAATTTGTTCAGGAGACAGAGAATATATTCAGCAAAGATATTTCGTGACATCCTCCTCCGCTTGAAGAGATGGAAAGGATCATGAAAAATACATGCCGGATCTTTCCGGAAACCAAATAGAACAGGATTCATTCGCAAGGCATTCGCCTTCCTTTATTGTTTCTTTTTTCGATAAATATTTATCGTTTTTCGATATATTATTATTGGCAGATAATGTATATTTTCTATAATAGAATCATCAGCAAGAACCAAAATATGAACAAACAAAAAACCTGGCTCATCCAAGGCCGCAGTGGCTTTGTGCCATCATTCAGTGGCTGTACTGGCTCATGAGCGCACTGCTTATCGTCTTCTTTTTCATTTCGATCTTTTCATTTTCGACGATCGCTTCCTGGACCGAAACGTATACCACTCTGTTGATCAACGGGCTGAGCATCGAAAACATGGAAACGGCCTCTGTTTTCCGTCTCGTCCTTCTTTCAGGGATCCTGACGTTTCCGCTCATGGCCATGGTGTTCCGCAATGCCATGCTCATCATCCGGACCGTGCAGGGAAAAACATGGTTTTCCAAAGGCGATACGCCGTTTCAGAACAATGTCGTGCGCATGATCCGGGAAATGGGCATCTTTCTTATTTCCATCCCTTTTATCGAACTTCTGATCAGTATCGTGATCGAACTGGTCCATTCGGTCCCGGAAATGTCTGTGAGCTTTACACCGATCCCGATCGGACTGCTGCTCATCGTCCTTTCTATCTATTTTCAGGACGGAGTCAATCTGCAGAACGATGTCGACGGTCTGATCTGAGGGAACGAACATGATCATCCTCAGACTTGACCGGATCATGGTCGAACGCAGAATGTCTTTGCAGGATCTGGTCGAATAGGTCGGCATCACGCAGGCCAACCTGTCCAAAATAAAAAACAATAAAGTCAACGCGATCCGCTTTTCCACTCTCAATAAGATCTGCGAGGTGCTTGACTGCCAGCCTGGCGATCTGCTCGAATATGAGCCGGACCACGATCAGTGAACAGGCGGAAGGATCTGTACGATCCTTCTTTTTTCATAAAAAAACTTCCTGCACCAGACAGGAAGTTCATAGGAATTATTTCTTATATTGCGCTTATTCAACAACGATGAATGCGCACGCTCCAGGCGCGAGAACCAGTTCGTTCGAAACAGTGATCGGATCCATTTTTGGCAGTTCGTTGTTTTCACTGATCACGAGCGGCCTGCCATTCAATGTCATGACCCTGGCACGCATATTGCCGTTCTCGCCTTCGAGAACATAAGCCTGACATTCTTTTCCTTCTGGAAGTTCGACCATCGTGCTGTTTTCCACATCGTTATTGATGATCAGGTACACAGTTCCCTCTTTGCCGTCCTTGCGGCTGCGGGCAAAAACATGCGCCCCCATACGCAATTCTTCCTGCGGATCGAGTACTGTGGTTCCCATCAGACGGTTCCAGAGCAGTGCCGCGAAATAGTTCGGTCTAGGAGAAAAGTCGTGATGATCGAGCCAGCCGTAGTCGGAACTTGCCAGTGTATTGTGGAAAATGACACCATCCGTGATCATCCCGAATTCGCCAAGTTCATTCAGGGAACGAAGCACATCCAGATACGTCGAGGCCCATGTATCTCCGCCACCGCCGGCATCTCCGGACTCGGTTACCCACATCTGTCCATCTGGAACATACCGGTCGCGGAAACCTGTATTGGCACGAGCCATGTTTCCTGCCGTAGCCAGATACGCTTCGCTGTTTGCCTTTTCTGCCGGCCAGTGTGCATGCGGCATCACGGAAGCCAGCCGCTCCGAAACACCGTTGTAGTAATGGTAGGAATACACGTCCAGCGCAACTTTTGTGCCGTCGAGCAGCTCATCACAGGAAACCATGGTCGATGCGATATTCTCCACACCGCCAGCCGGACCATTGTCTGCGCCTGGTCCGAATCCGCTATCTCCTGCATCGAGATTGGAAGGACCGACTGCCAGCGCTTCCGGATAGTTTTCCTTCATCCATGCAAAGAACAGGTCCTGATCCCGGCGATAGTCGGCTGCCGTATAGCCTGCCGGAAAGCCGGTATCTTCCATCATATTCGGTTCGTTGGCAAATTCTGCCGCTTCAATCGGTACGCCGTATGCTTTCGAAAGACTGAACAGTTTTTCTGCTTCGACCGGTGTCCATGGCTCATCAGCCGCATGCAGTCCCGGGCAGTTCGCTACCGACACCATCAGTTTGCCGTCCACAGCTTTCACGAAATCCAGCACGCCAAGCCACTGCTCTTTGGTCAGGACGTTCAAATATCCTTCGGGTGGCGTGCCTCCTGTTTCATTATCAAAATCGTAGTATGTTTTCGTGGCCCATGTTCCTGATACCCGGATCCACAGAGGTCCTAATTCTTTTGCTCTTTTGCGGATCGTTTCGTTTTTCAGATCGATCGGGGCATAGACCTGCATCAGATCGCCGTACAGTGCGGCAATACCGCCCTCTTTCGGTTCGACATGGAATTCCTCGGTCCCGGCAACCTGTTCGGGCGTATAGGCCTTCCAGAATGTTCCTCCGGTTACTTCGGCAAATTCCACATTGTATGAGTTCATCATCGGATCGGCTTCGCGAATTGCTGTCAGCGCTTTGGATCCTAGTTTAATTTTCTGCATAGAAATGCTTCCTTTCTTTAATTGTTCCTTAAGTATTATAATGCATCTCCTTAAATGTGATAGCGCTTTCATATCTTTTACACAATTTCACATGTTTTTTGCTCAAAACGATAAAAAGCTCCCCGAAAGGAGCTTTGATCACTTTATCAGATTATTTTATTGTTTTTATATTCGGGTTGGTATACTGTCCGTGTCCGATCGTATTTTCGGTATAGGCAATGGCGTTTTTCGGACACTTATGGACACACCCCAGGCACAGGATACACTGTTCTTTGATCCATTCCGGGCTTTTGTGCTTGATCCCGATCGCATGGACCGGGCATTGCCTTGCACACATGCCGCACCCGATGCACGATTCATTCACTGTGAAATTTTCGGTTTTACGGCTTTGTTCATACGCTTTGGCCAGCTCTTCCTCCTTGTCATGACCAAAATGATCGGGCAGGAAGATTCCTTTTTCCTTTGCGGCAATCTGAGCACACACTTTTTCGATATCGGTTTCGGTTCTTTGTTCGGCCTGTTCGATATACGAGCGATCGGTCATATCAAAGTGCGGATTCCAGTTGTCGACCATGCGGATACACAATGTCGAATCCAGAGCAAGTCCGCTGTTTTTCATGGCTTTGACTGCCTGCGAACCGAAATTGCCGTCGCTCATACCGCAGGTCGCGACGGAATACGCATAATGATCGGTTCCATCCATCGTGAGCTTCATCATTTTCAAAAAATCCTGTACAAATGCTGGCAAGCCCTGGAAATAGGTCGGCATCACGATCCCGAAGTTTTCGTGATCTTTCAAATGAAATCGGGGATGCTCGTCTTCGATGTGGTTACGTATTGATACGATCGTGTCTCCGGTTGCTTTTGCGATCTGCTGGACGGCATACTGGATATTTCCTGTGGCTGAAAAATACAAAATCATTTCCTCTTCCCTCTTTTCTCTTACCCAGATTCTATATTGGATGAAGGAAAAAGTACAATGCCTGCTGAACTGTCAGCTATGATCCGGACGCATAGCAAGATCCGTCGTTGTGCTGTCCGGGACAATTCCGCGTTGCATAAAAATTGAAAAAAGTGGAAATGTCATGATACCTTTTAATTAACCTTAAGGTCGATGTGAAATGTCACGAAGACAATTCAAAAGAGCGCTCTTTGATAACCGAACATGAGGTAAATAATATGTTAAAATTCAACCCTTACTATGGCATATCCGGATTCTTTGAAACCGATCTGGGTATTGCTGTCAAGGCGGTCATTCTTTTGATCATCGCCTTTATCGTAGCGGCTATCGTGAAGTCCCTTTTAGTCAAGCTGCTTTCAAAAACGAAGCTGTCACAGCTGAAATCTCCGGAAGGAGCCAGCAATCAGGGGGCCAAAGCTATTGATCTGATCGGCAAGCTCGGTCAGCTCATCGTCTTCCTGCTGTTCGTTCCAGGCATTTTTGAAACGCTTGGCATGACCCAGGTTTCCGCGCCAATTTTAAGCATGCTCAATAACGTATGGATCTATGTACCTAACATTATTGGCGCAGTGATCGTTTTATGGGTCGGCTTCTATATCGCCAAACTGGTACGCGAGCTTCTGATCCCGGTATTGAACAAGCTGGAAGTCAACAAGCTGCAGAAAATTGCCGGCATCCAGGTCGACGATCAGGGAAAACTGTCCAATACGATCGCATATATCGTGTATGTGCTTATCCTGATCCCGATCATCATTGCTGCCCTGTACGTGCTTAATATCCGCGCCATTACTGATCCGGCTATTGCGATGTTAAGCATCATCTTCAACTATATCCCGAATATATTTGCGGCTCTGGTCATCATTGTGATCGGCTGGATCCTGGCCAAATTCATCGGAAATATCGTGACCCGTCTGATCGAAGCGTCCGGACTGGATGCCAAAGTTGAAAATCTGATGGGATCAAAAAATAAAAATTTCGTACTTTCCAAAGTCACAGGAAAAACGATCGAAGTGATCTTGATCATCTTCTTTATCGTGGAAAGTTTCCGTGCTCTGCAGCTTGGCGTTCTTACAAGCATTGGTGTGGCCGTTATCGATTACATGCCATATGCGCTTAGTGCGTTCCTGATCCTGGTTGCCTGTGTCTTTATCGCAGGGATCTGCGCGAAGGCTCTTAAAAACAACAACCATCCTTCGCTTGCGGTCCTGATCCAGTATCTGATCTACACGCTTGGCGGATTCATGATCCTCAACGAACTTGGCATTGCCAAGGAGCTTGTAGACAGCGCGTTTATTATCGCGATCCTGGCGCTCGGCATCGCATTTGCGATCTCGTTTGGTATCGGCGGACGCGATTTTGCGAAAAATGTGCTGAACCATTTCCAGAAAAAACTGGATATCGAAGATACGACGAAAGAGATCGAAGAGAAGAAATAGTCTTCTATTTGTATTATTTTGCCAGCCGGCCTGCGGCTGGCTTTTTGTTTATTCTTTCCTTTATGTTTCAGCACATGCGGATCATCTGGATCATATTGGCCACATCATCATCCTGAAAGCGAATATAAAATTCTTCTTCCGCCGTATGCAGGATCTCGCAAAGATCATTATACAAACGTTTGTTTTTCAGGATCAGCTGTTTTGTATTGACATTTTTCGGGGTTTCGCCATCATTCTGCAGCCGATAGATGAGGCAGGCAATGTGCATGAACAAACCCACCTCCTGGTCGGAGGAAAGGGTGGGCGCCACCTGCCTGATCTTTCTGAGAATTCCTGGCATCACTTCCTTCAGCAGCAGAAAATCAAATCCTTCCATCTGTTCTTCCAGATATTCATAGATCCCGCCGTAATTGAGCGTCCGGACCGGCTCGGCTGTGTTAAGAGAAAGCAGCATATCCAGCTTGTCCGGCGATGTATCAAAAAGTCTGGAAACCGGAATATAAGGAATCCCGTACAGCTGCGGATCGTACGCACCGATCACACACACGATTTTCTGATTTGTCCGGATCTGATTGACCTTCTTCAGCAAATACCCGGGATCGGAAATCGCGAGCGGCACAATTTCCGTATTTTCCAGATATGTGTGCTGTTCGATATAGTTTTTGATCTGAAGCGCACCACCTGCTCCGCTCATGCACAAGGAAAGGATGACCTGCGGCTTTTCCTGTCTGCGGGACGATCGTGCGATTTCCGGATAAAACACAGTAAAAGAATCGATCACATCTTTATAGATCTGATCAAGCGTTCCATGACAGCCTGCCTTGCGCGAACAGTCGAGCGCAAGCAGCGTTGCCGGTACACACAACGATTTTACAGGAATGCCGGTTTCTTCCCCGATCATTTCCGCCATCGTTTTCAACGATCCCATATCATACATCATCAGCACACCTTCTCCCTGGTGAATGGCTGCAAAGGTGCGCTTTAATTCTTCATAGGCCTTCTGCATGTCCATATCCAGCGGAAGATCGAACGCAAAAATATTTGCGTCGCCCACCAAGGTATTGACCACTTCCACGATGCTCGAAGCCGTGCTGTTTCCATGCATCGCAACGAGCACGACGGGCCTGGAAGCCGCCGGACCAACGATCTGTTCTTTTGAGATCAGCAAAGCAAGGAGCGCAATTTCATCGACCGGAAGATCAAATCCAAATTCCTTTTCAAGCTCGATCCCGAATCTGGAACACAACGCAAATTCTGTATTATGCTCCCGGATCGTCGTTACGATCTGTTCATCCGAAAGCTTCTGCGCTGTGTCTGGTCTTGCCTTCAAAGCCGATAGATGAAGACAAAGCGCATAAAAAACCGATGTGGCATAGATCCGATCCAGACAAACAGAAGCTTCATTCAAAAATGTCTCGACACAGACAATCAGTTTCTCGTCTACGAGCTTAGCCATCCGCTCCCTGCTCAGCTTCTTTTCTTCCTGGCCGCATTGAATCTGCCGGAAATCATGCTCCATCTGTGCCTCAACGATCTGCATGATCGCCCCGCCGCTCGTTTCGTTTCCTTCCTGTTCGTCTTTGTCCGGATCGCTGCGGCAGTATAGCTTGTCCGAAAGCGCAGGAACTCTTTCATCCGCACATACGCTGACTCCTTCGGAAGTAAAGCTGTATATACTATGTTCTTCGACCAGCTTTTCCAGATCGACACGGCATGTCTGCCACGAAAGAAGCCCTTTGCGTACATATCCGGGAAAATCATGAACGTGCAGTTCGATCTGCGTCTCCTCTTTATCGCGGCTGCGTGCATATCCATTCGCGCATCCCAGCCGGATATCTGCCTGAAGCTGGCGGACCTCGAACCGGCCTGGATACAGCATGAGGCAATGGAGCACTTCGGAACGGATCCGGATCGTTTTATGAATGCAGGCTGCCTCATTTTTCAAAAACAAATCGATCAGCTGCCGTCTTTCCTTTAAAGGTCTGGAAGCAAGCGAAGGCAGATCCACACAAGCTGAAAATTTTGAAGTATACAGGCGGCAGCAGTCTGCGTTCTGCAGATCATCGATCGAATAGACAAGGATCACGTTTCCGTGCTCTTTCTGGGCTTTTTCCACATAATCAAGAAGTTCATTCTGGATCGTATAGGCAAGCCGGTTGATATGATCCACGAACAGTACCCCGCCTGCTGCTCTGTCCATTGCGCCAGTCGATTGGCAAAAAAACGCCTTCTGCACGCTTTCCAGCGATTCCTCCACCAGATACCGGCTGTTTATTTTAACAAAAGGCGCATTTTCAGCGATGATATTTTGTTCGCAGGCGAATTCATAGATGAGCTGTGCCAGCATGCTTTTCCCGGACCCGTCTGCGCCTTTGATCAGGACCGGCATCGGATGGCCAGGATACAAAATAGCTGCTTTGAGCATCTGTACAGCTTGTTTCAGGCTGCCATCGCATCCGATCATAGCCCGGAAACAGGATTGTTCCCGTTCCTTTTCAAGCGCATAATATACAGGTCTGCCATTCGTTTTCCTGACCAGTTTTTCTTTTACAAGTTCATTGAGGATCCGGCTCAAATTTGTCCTCTGCATAGTCAGCGCTTCGGAAAGTTCCTGGGTCGTATACCATGTATCTCCTGATGATTCCTGTGTACGCATATATTCGAGCACTTTTTCGCGGATCCGCTTCATAATATTCCCTCCATATACGAAAATTATATCATTTACTGTTCAAATGTTATAATTAACTCATCAATTCTGAGCTGTCTGTAAAACAAAAGCGAAAGAATCCTTCCGCTTTAATCAAGATCGTCTCCATTGGATCCGATGACCTTTTTGTACCAGTAAAACGAATCTTTTTTATATCGTTCGAAAGAGCCGGATCCGTCATCGTTTTTGTCCACATAAATAAATCCGTATCTTTTTTTCATTTCTCCGGTCGAGGCGCTGACCAGATCAATACAGCCCCAGTACGTGTAGGCTCGCAGATCGACACCATCCGCAACAGCCTGTTCCATTGCCTTGATGTGTTCTCTTGTATAAGCGATCCGGTACGGGTCATGGATCGTATGATCTTCTTCGAGCGTATCCGCCGCGCCTAATCCGTTTTCAACGACCATGACCGGCAGTTGATAACGTGCGTATATTTCATTCAGGAAGTACTGTAGTCCTTTGGGGTCTATGCTCCATCCCCATTCGCTGCATCGCAAATACGGATTTTTTGCTCCTCTCGTAAAATTTCCCCGGGATCTTTGTGCATTCGGATCGGCCGAAGCACAGGATGAGGAATAATAGGAGAATGTGATCATATCGACTGTCCCTTGTTTCAGATCGGCAGGATCCTGCTCTGCCATCTCGATGTGCGCATCCCATTCTTTCCACAGCCGCTGTGCAAAATACGGATATTCGCCGCGAACCATCGTATCGCTGCAGTAATAGAAATCATCCTGCTGCTGTTTCTGTGCCAGGAGCACATCCTGCGGATCGCAGGTCAATGGATAGGTGCACCCGCCTGCCAGCATGGCCCCGACCTGCATGGACAGATCGATTTCATGGGCTGCGCGTACTGCCCGCGCGCTCGCAACAAACTGATGATGCAGGATCTGCAGGGCGTCGCGCACACGGGATGGCGGACAATCGGGCATAAAGGCAGGGATCATGAGGGCGCTGTTGATTTCGTTAAAAGTCAGCCAGTATTTAACGAGACCTTTATATTCCTCGAACAGGACCCGGGCATATTTTTCATAGCAGTCGATCAGTTCCCGGTTGAGCCATCCTCCCATTTCCTCTTCCAGATAAACCGGCAGATCGTAGTGAAAGATCGTAACGAGCGGCTCTATATGATATTTTTTCAGCTCTTCGAACACGTGACGGTAAAATGTCAGGCCGTTGCGATCCGGTTGTGCTTCGATGCCTTTTGGAAAGATCCGTGCCCACGAGATCGACATCCGGAATATTTTAAAGCCCATTTGTGCAAACAGAGCAATATCTTCTTTATAACGATGATAAAAATCGATCCCGTCATGATACGGATAATAATATCCGTCCAGTACTGCTCTTTTGGATCCTTCCGGGATCGGCTCGAACATCGTGGCTTTGCCAGGCATGCCTTCTTTTGTGACATAGGTCGTGAACCGGGGTTCATTCACTGTACCGCCTGTATTCACATCCGATACTGTCATTCCTTTTCCTTGGATATCCCAGGCTCCTTCGCACTGATTGGCGGCGGTGGCTCCGCCCCATAAAAAATTTTTTGGAAAACTCATTATCTCTCTCCTCTATTGTCTTTCCTCTGCCAGAGCGGCAGCCTCTGCTTCTTCTTTTTCCAGACACTGCTTTTCATAAATTTTAAAGAACGGATAGTAAATAGCGTATACGAGCGGGAACATCAGAAAGCAGAATACGATGTTTTTCCAGTCCAGCGTGGACATAAACTGCTGTATGCCGATTGGCAGTGTTGTCATGATGAGTACTTTTGGCAGTCCGATCCACTGGAACTGCCAGGCCATGAACATCAATGCCATCACGATCAGCGAGTTCAGCGCAAAAGGAATAAGCAGGACAGGATTGTACATGATCGGAAAACCGAAGATTACCGGTTCATTGATGTTGAACAGCCCGGGCACGAAGCTTGCTTTGGCAACAGCGCGGATCTGTTCCGATTTTGAACGAAGTCCCATGACACATAATGGAAACGTGTTTCCTGAACCGCCCAGGAGCGTAGCGCCTCCGTACAGAAAGACGGCATTGAATACAAGCGGTTTTCCGGCAGCAGCCAGTTCGGCATTGGTGGCATATGCGGCAATATAGATCGGCATGATTGCAGTGAATACGATACTTCCGCCATGGATCCCGAAAAACCAGCTCAAGCTGAACAGGAGCATGATCACGACCATTCCTAGTGGGGATACGAAATAGGTCAGCGGTGTGGCAATGATCGTGGTGATCAGTGTGCCGAGCGTCATGGCTCCGTTTGTAAACCGGAATATGATCAGAGAGAGTCCGTACCATAAAAGGATATTGAGACCGGAAGGTATGATCGAATTAAAGCTGTTCAAGATGCCTTCCGGAACGACATCCGGCATCCGGATGATCCAGTTGTGATCGATCGCAAATTTGCTGATCCGTACAGAAAGCAGCCCGATCAGGATGGCGCAGAATATTCCGTTGGCTCCCAGAGCTGAAACATTGATGGCCCGGATCGTGATTCCATTGCTGCTGGTGGCTGAGACCAGAGGAGAGCAGATCAGGATAAAACATACGATCGAAGTAAATCCGGACTGGATCTGCGCATTGACACCCAGTCGTCTGGCATAACTGTAAGCAAGGGTAAAGGCCATGAACAGGCCGAGCAGCCCCATGGTCAGCTCATACGGCATGTAAAGCACATCATAGATGGGATGGCCGGGGCTCCAGCCAAATGCCATTTGGCCAAGAGCGCAGAGGATCTGCACAACAGCGCCGATCATGATGAGTCCCATTGTGCCTCCCATGCCCTGGCTGATGGTGGAAAAGGCCGGACTTCGAGAGAGCTTCAGGCTGAGTTCCTGCATCGTTTTTATCAATCCGCTGTTCGCGAATTTTTCCATTTTATTATTCACTTTCTGTTACCTCCTGATATTCGTTATTTTCCTGTGATCTTATGGGCCATTTTCATGACATTGGCGGCATTGCCGATCGCGTAGTCGAGCGACGGGATCGCCTCGACAGGAATAGCCATCGTTTTCTTCAGTTCATCGAGCCGATAGGATACCTGCGGGCCGATCAATACACAGTTGTATTCTTTCTGATAGATTTCCGGATTCTGCACCACGTCGCCGATCGGTACGGCCTGAATTTCGAGCTCTTCTCCTGTTTCGCGACAGTATTTTTCCATTTTTTTCATCAATATGCTGGTAGAGAGGCCAGCTCCGCATGCCAGTAGTATTTTCATTGTTCCTCCTCCTTGTCGTGTGTGTTGAATTGTTCATACATTTCCATCATTTCGCCGATCATTTCCTGGGCAAGCATGCTGGTCATCAGATGATCCTGGGCATGAATGAGCAGAACATTGATCTCGGGGTTTTGGCCGTCCGCTTCGGCGCTGAGCAGAGCGGTCTGAGCCTGATGCGCTTCGAGCAGCGCCTGTCCGCTTTGTTCCATCATCTGTCGTGCTTTTTCGGGATCGTTTTTTTTCGCGTACTGGAGTGCCTGAAACGCAAATGTTCTTGCATCTCCGGAATGAATTTCTAACACAGAAAATCTGACTCCTGTTTTTTAATGTTCAAATTTGATAAACCGAGCGATTCAAAATCGTGACTTTTTCAGCAGTCTCGCTGGATCCCGAAGCTTTTCTGCACATCCTTCATCTCATGTCTTTTTCCCGTTCTCCTTCTTTGCTCAAAGGATATCGTGTATTAGCCATGGATGGATCGGATGTCAATATCCCTTTTGACCCCGATGATGAAGAGACCTTATGCCAGACCGGCTCGGCACGTCCGTTCTCCCAGCTTCATCTCAACGCCCTCTATGATTGTCTCAACGATCTCTTCCTGGATGTTTCGATCGACTCGTCCCGCAAGACGGGCGAATGTGCCGCTCTGAAAAGGCTGATCCGTGATCATCGGTATCCGGCCAGATCGATCATCTGTGCCGACCGGGGATTTGAAAACTATGAGCTGTTCGCTTTCTGTATGGAGAACGGCCAGAAGTTTGTGATCCGCTGCAAGGATATCCGATCGAACGGTATTCTTTCTACTTTTGAGCTGCCGGATAGCGAATTTGATCAGAAGATCAAATGGATCCTGACAAGAAAACAGACCAATGAAGTGAAAGAACATCCTGAGCTGTACAAATATTTTGCATGGAATATCAATTTCGAATATATGCCAAAAGGCGGAGCCGAAGAATATCCAATTGAATTCCGGGTCGTCAGGATCGAGGTGAAAAAAGGAGAATACGAGTGCCTGATAACGAACCTGCCGCCAGAGAAGTTCTCTCTCGATGATCTGAAAGAGCTGTATCATCTGCGGTGGAACGAAGAAGTGGGATTCCGAAAGCTGAAATACACGATCGGGATGCTTGATTTTCATTCGAAGAAAAGAAAATTCATCCGCCAGGAAATCTATGGTGCACTGACCCTCCATAATCTGGCCGCGCTGATGATCCATGCGGTGCCGATCGAACAGAAGAAAGATAAGAAGTACGAATATAAAGCCAATTTCAGCATAGGAACGACAAACATCAAAAAGTTCCTGAAAAGAAAGATCGGAGCCAGGGAGCTGGAAGAAAGGATCAAAAAAGGTCTGATCCCAATCAGACCAGACCGCTGTTACAAACGGAATATGAGAGCGCAGCGAGTACATGCATTCCAGCATAGACCGGCATAACAGCCACTTAAAAACAGTGATATTTTACATCACAAATGGGACAAATAGCAATTTTTTTAAGAAGAAAAAATTGTCTTTTCGTCGTGCGCCGGAAAAAAAGAAAGCTCCGGGTCTCATTTGACCTGAAGCTTAACTTAACAAGGATATCATACGTTAAGTTCGATGATCCATCTAACTTAATGACATTGGATTTGAAGATGGAACCTTTGTTCAATTCAACTAAAAAACTTGGCTTTGGCCTGATGCGCCTGCCCCTTACAGATCCGGATGATGCGGCAAGCATCGATCTGGAACAGACATGCCGGATGGTCGATGAATTCCTTGCGCAGGGATTCACTTATTTTGATACGGCCTGGATGTATTGCGGCTTTGAATCGGAAAACGCGGCTCGCAAGGCGCTTGTGGAACGCCATCCGCGCGATTCCTTTACGCTGACGACAAAGCTGCACGCCGGCTTTCTGAATACGAAGGAGGATCGGGATCGTATTTTCAATGAACAACTCAAAAAAACCGGCGTGGACTATTTTGATTATTACCTGCTTCATGATATGGGCAAAGATCATTTCAAAAAATATACGGAACTTGACTGTTTTAACTGGATCAGGGACAAAAAGGAAAAAGGTCTTGTCAGACATATCGGCTTCTCTTTCCACGACACGGCCGATGTCCTGGATGAAGTGCTGACGGCTCATCCGGAAATGGAATTCGTGCAGATCCAGCTGAATTACCTGGACTGGAACAGTCCGGCCATCCAGTCGCGAGAGTGTCTGGAAGTGGCGCGAAAACACGGCAAACCGGTCATCGTGATGGAGCCGGTCAAAGGCGGCACGCTGGCCAAGCTGCCTGAAAAAGCCGAGAAAGCGCTTAAGGATCATGCGCCGGACGCATCCATTCCGAGCTGGGCCATTCGTTTTGCGGCAAGCCAGGACGGGGTCGCGATGGTTTTATCGGGAATGAGCAATATGGAACAGCTCAATGACAATCTGTCCTATATGAAAGACTTTGTTCCTCTGGATGAAGAGGAAACGAAGCTTGTGGAAGACGCGGCAGATGCGATCAACGAAAGCATTACCGTTCCATGCACAGGATGCTCCTATTGTACGGATGGCTGCCCGATGCATATCAATATTCCGAAGTACTTTTCCTTGTACAATGCCGATCTTCAGGAAGCTGAAGAAAAGGGCTGGACGCCGCAGGGCGAATACTATGACCGCCTCACACAGTCCTTTGGCAAAGCGAGCGACTGCATCGAATGCGGCCAGTGCGAAGGGGTGTGGCCTCAGCATCTGCCGATCATTGGCTATTTGAAGGATGTAGCGGCGCATTTCGAAACAAAATAGCTTTGCAATTCATCTCCCCCTATAGAGGTGAAGGTTTTCTTGCTAAAGAATGATAAAAACCGGAGATCAATGTGATACTTTCTATGTGCGTATCAAATGGCTCCGGTTTTATATTTTATTGATCTTGTGACTTGATATAGTATTCCTGAATGATTTCGGGTGTTAACGCTTTATTGTGAGCAATAGCTCCGTAAAACTCTCCGCTTTTTTTCAAATGCCGGTCATAGTTTTTATCACAATAAGCAAGGCCGAAAACTGGCGCGAAGCTTCCCCATTCCCAGTTATCAAGCAAAGACCAGTGCAGATAACCGATCACATCGGCGCCCATTGCCATGCCCTGATGCAGCGCCACCAGCATAGAGGCAATATATTCCATCCTTCTTTTGTCCGATTTGCAGGAAATTCCGTTCTCCGTGATCATGACAGGCTTGTCGTTCAGACGCATCAGCATTTTCAGCATAATTTCCGGGGCAATTTCCTCGGTGTAGATCGGCGTATCCATCGCTTTGAAGTGAGTGGCTTCATAAACGCTACTGATCGGAAATGCTTTTCTTGAATCGATCAGCTGTCGGATATAAGTGTTGACAGCCCAAAAATCCATAGAGTCTTTCAGCTCCGGGCAGATAACTGCCTCATGATACGGCATGATGATCTCCCCGGTACGTACTGCATGAAAGAAAAATTCATTCTCCACCCAGTCCACGTAGTCGGCCAGGACCTGATCTGCCCGGTCGAAACTTCCACGGAACGGTTCTTTGAAAGAATAGGATATAGTGCTTGAAACAGGAGCATCTGTATACTGTTTGATCCGATGATAGGCATGGGCATGATACTGGAGCATGTTCATCCTCTCCTCGATCGAATATTCGAACGGGATATTCAGCTCATTCAGGACAAGAATATAATCGGCAAAAGGTGCGATATGGGGCATGATCGTTTCAACATAGTGAAGAAAATACGACAGGTTTTCCATCGTCCTGAAAGCGCCTTGATCATGAAACCAGATCGGATGCGATACGTGATGAAGCGTCACGATTGTTTTCATACCTTCCTCATGAAGACGTTCGAGAATATGTACATAGTGCGCGATTTCCTCAGGCTTGATCTGTCCTTGTTCCGGTTCGATCCGGCTCCATTCGATTGATAATCTGAACGCGTCGAGATGCATTCTTTTTGCCAGCGCGATATCATCCTCATAGCGATTGTAGGAGTCCATTGCCCTTCCAGCCGGCACCCATGGAACGCCTGTATAGTTTTCCTTTCCGTAATACTTCGGATCGTCATGCCACGAGCAGTTGTTTCCTTCTACCTGCTGTCCTGCTGTCGCGACACCAAACAAAAAGAGATCCGGAAACTGCGTTTTTTTATATTCTCTTAAATCAATCATTTTCTAATCCCCTTTTGATGCGTTTCTGATACCAGTAATAACTGTCTTTCGGTATGCGCCGGCACTGCTTTGGATCCGTGTCTGTGCGATCCACATAGATCAGTCCATACCGTTTGGCAAATCCCTGATGGGAACTGACCAGATCGAAAAGCGACCATGGACAGTATCCGAATACCGGATAGCCTTCAAGGCGGGCCTGCCGGATCTTTTCGATGTGCGCATCCAGATACGCGATCCGATACGGATCATGGATCTTTCCTTCCTCTACCAGATCGGAATAAGCCATACCGTTTTCTGTAATGATCATTGGAAGATGATAGCGGTCATAAATCTTGCGGATTCCTAAATACAAACCTTCCGGATCCATTCCGTTAGGCATCCATTCACTTTTTTCCAGATGCGGATTTTCTACCACTTCAAACAGCGGACAGCGCCAGAAGGGTGGCAGTTTTGAATAATCATAGCCTGGCTGCGGATGACGAACAGCTAAAGGAAAATAGTAGTTGATTCCGATAAAATCAGGTCTTACAGCTTTGAGTGTTTTTCTATCCTCTTCAGAAATTTCCGGATACAAACCGTATTCTTTTAAATAGGATGTGTATTTTAAAGGATACCTTCCAGATACTGACATGTCGAGCAGAGAGTACATCATCATTTCTTCTGCATCCATAGCCGCTTTAACATCTTCTGGATCGGATGAGTCGGGGTAAACGATCTGGATCGCACATACTGGCCCGATCTGTGCCTGCGGATCGATCTTTTTCAGTTCGATCATTGCTTTCTTTTCTGCAATCGACATATTAGCATAGATCTGATACATGTTTTTCAGTGCCTGTCCGGCATCTGAACAGTGCAGACCGTGCAGATCCGGAGCAGCTCCGGCAATCAGCTGTTCGTTGATCGTTACCCAGTGCCGGATTTTTCCCTGGAACCGTTCAAAACAGATCTGCGCATATTTTACATAGGCATCGATCGTTCCTCGGCCTAGCCAGCCGTTGTGCTGATCAACAAGAGCCTGCGGCATTTCGAAATGGTACAATGTCGGAAGCGGTTCGATGCCGTATTCGAGACAGCGGTCAATGATCTTTTCATAAAATGCCAGTCCCTTTTCATTGACATGCCAGCCATCGGGCATGATGCGGCTCCAGGAAAACGATAAGCGGTACACATTCAGTCCCAGTTCTTTCATCGCCTGGATGTCCTCTTCCCAGTGATGATAGTGATCGGAAGCGATTTTTGTATCGGCAATACCTGCCGGCACATTTCGGATATCGACTGTCGCAAGACCTTTTCCATCTTCAAGATACGCACCTTCTGCCTGGAAGGCTGAAGTGGATGCTCCCCATAAAAACTGTTTATTGTTCATTCGTTTCCTCCCTTTCTGCTTCCTCTTTCAAAGCGTTCTGATCGATCAGACGGAAGAACGGATAGTAAATGAGCATTGAGATCCCGATCGATACAACTTCATATATCGCAAAGGTGAGCGAGCCGTTTGCCAGGCCATGCAGGAACGGCGGGATCGATCCAGCGCCGATCAGACCGACCGGAGCGCTGATCAGACCGATCGAGATCAGAAAGTATGCCAGCGAGACAATAATGACTGGTGCGAGCACGAACGGAATGAACAGGATCGGATTGAGCATGATCGGAAGGCCGAAAATTACTGGTTCGTTGACGCCGAATACTCCGCATGGAAAGGTCAGCCGTCCGAAATCTTTATACTGGGCTGATTTTGAGAAGAAGCAAAGCCAGATAACAAGTCCGATCGTTGCTCCGGCACCTCCCAGACAGGCAAGATCCCACATGCCCGCATTGAGCACATGTTCGATCGGCAGTCCGGCTGCGGCACTGGCTGTGTTTTCGGCTGCGTATCCGATCCACATTGGAAACAGGATCGGCAGGACCGAATACGATC
Organism: Erysipelotrichaceae bacterium OPF54; assembly: GCA_022834735.1. Classification (GTDB taxonomy): domain Bacteria; phylum Bacillota_I; class Bacilli_A; order Erysipelotrichales; family Erysipelotrichaceae; genus Dubosiella. The sequence continues at coordinate 902,571 of BQKD01000001.1, read as the reverse complement.
CGTGCACGCCGAAGAACCACAGGATCTGCGCAATAAGGATCAGCAGCAGGAAGGCTGGCAGCGAGCTGGTCAATGCCTGAAGCGGGGTCTGGATCAGCGAATAGATGCAGTCGATCGGATTGCCGTATGGTGTCATCAAAAATAATGTTTTGATGATTGCAAAGAGAACGATGACCAGAAACGCCGGGATCAGAGCAGCAAAGCTTTCTCCAACCATTGGCGGAACGCCGGAAGGCATCTTGATCGTGATCTTCTTTTTGATGATCCAGCATACGAACCAGGCACTAAGCATGCCTCCAAGCAGTGCAACAAAAATTCCCTGTGTTCCAAGATACTTTGTCTGAATGCTTGCGATTCCTTCTGCTGAATCGAACGGCACAAGGATCAGATAACATACCAGCGACAGGATCCCGCATGTGAATGAGTTTTCTGGTAATCCGAAATTCTGTGCTCCGGCACGACCTACGGAGTAGGCCATATATAGTCCAAGAAGTTCGGTGGTGACTGCAGGGATAAAGCTGAAAATTGTCTGCAGACCGCTCGACTCCAGAAAAGTGGTATAGGGTTCCCACGGTATACTGTTCAATATAGAAAATATTGATCCGACCATGATCACGGCGAGCAGAGACATGGCTCCCTGGGACATTGTTTTCAGGATCGGATTTTGCGAAAAGCGGTTGGCAAGCGGAACGAGAACCTGTTCCATCCAGTTCATTAATTTGTTCATATCATTTCTCCTCTTTAACTGGTTTCATTTTAAGAGGAAAACGATGCACTGTCTTTATCAGGAAAAAAGGCAGATTTTCATAATCTGAAAATCTGCCTAATGGTTTTGAAAAAAAGAAATCGAATAATGCATGAGAAGCATTTCTACTTCATACAGCAGAGAAACACGGGCTTCTGTATTATAGTTTGCATGGCCGCATACAAGGATCTCGTCAGCAAACTGAAGCAGCTTGATCTGCGGATTGATCGTAAAAACAATTGTATAGCATCCTGCCTTTTCAAGAATATCAAGTATGTCGCTGTTGCGGTAAAGATAGCCGCCTTCCATAGTAATGAGCAGAACTACTGAATGTTCTGTCAGACGGCTCGCAATTTCAATCTGTTCATTCAAATCAAGACCAGTATCAACGATCTTGCCCATCCTTGCGAGCCGGGATTGAATATGTTCGCCGATCAGGCTGGAAAATTCCAGACCGAATACGGCAATGCGGTCTGCGCTCTTCATCCTGATACAGATCCGGTCGAGCTGTTCAATATCAAGATTTTTAAACGATATTTCGATATTTTGCAGGACCTGTTCGGTAAAACGGCTGTAAATCGGCAGCAGATCTTCTTTTCCTGCCTTTTTCACTTCATTCGAGTAATCAGCTTCGATTCCGATCGATTTTTCACACGATATTTTGAATTCTGAAAATCCGGAATACCCGAGATAACGTACAAAACGGGAGATCGAAGCTGTTGAAACAAAGCATAGATCAGCTGCTTCCTGAATGGTCATTTGCGGCAGCTCATGAAAATGATCAAGCATGATTTTCGCAATCGCATAGTTTGCGTCTTTCTGATAGTTTTCATTTGTAAGATGGAGAAGCTGATTCAGCACAAAAGGGTTATTGCTCATATATTTCCTTCCTATGAACCATTTACGGCTGCCGGTTGATCTATGAAATCATGGTATCTTTCATCATTTATTATGATACCCTATTTTTTACGAACAAAAAACTTGTATTCCGTTTATTTTGAAAGAGATCAAAAAAAACCGCGAATCAATCACGGCTTTCTATAAATCATGCGTTTTGTTTTTTAGTTCTGGAAGTTGACCTGGAAATCACGAATAAATTCGTATTTGACAAGCTGATCAGAATCAAGATCTTCACTGGCCAGTTTCACTGCGTTCAAAGACTCATTGTAATATGTTGTGTAATACAGGATGTTTTCATCCGTATTATAGCAGGTCGTAAACTGAGTAATTTCATATTCATCTTTTTTGACCTGATCGCTTCCGTTGCATTGAATAACAGATTCCATCAGACGGAAAAACTGGGAAACATTTCCGGCTTCTGTATCAGGACAGATCGAATTCAGACGACCAAACGCGATTTTTACGAAACGGGAAATGGAATCCAGACCGCCAGGAAGTCCGGCAGTACCCATACCGGCACCTAATTTGACGAAATCAGGGAATTCCGGTGCAAAACGGGTTTCCGTAAAGTTCTGAAGCTGGTTGGAAACATTGGCATAAAATGACAGGTTCTTAACGTGGAACGGGAATTCCGGTTCATTGGCAAGAACGTCATACGGGTTATCGTAAACCATCAGTCCATGCTCTTTTGTCTGTTCAACGACGATCGAGCTAGTGTGATCGGAGATCAGCCAGTGCAGAGGCGACGGTGCCATAGCTGCCGAGAAGCCTTCGTTCGTGATATTGACATTTTTAAGAATTTCTTTTGCTTCCGCAACTGTTTCGCATTTTCCTAGAATATACTGCAGAAGTTCAAAGGATGCCAGGTTCAGTTTTCCTTCTTCTACAGGCGCATAATAGCAGCTTGTCCAGAAAGCCAGGCCGGCCATTCCGAGACCTTTTTCGTTGCATGCGTCAAAGTATAATGGATAGTCATCCTGGATCAGTCCGACTCCGTAGATTGCGTAATGCGTATCGATCGCATCGGTATGACGCATTGCGAGTTTTTTATTTCTTGGCGTGATGACTACATCAACGGGGTAATCCAGTTCCAGGTCGAGGTTACGGCCAAAGTAATGATGATTTCCGTTTTTTAAAGAAAGTCCAGTACACATAAAATATCATCCTTTCTATTAACGAGGCTAAAAAGCCTGTTAATTGTCCTTATGTAACAATAACATTATAGCGGGATTCGTTTTAAAGCTTCATTTTAATGCTTTACTTTTTTTAGATGATGAAACAGTTAAGTGTGTCTAAATATTTTCTGCATTTATATATAGAATTTTTATATATATAAATATATAATATAGACAACCAATGAAAGGAGAATTCATATGCGATTTCCGCTGCCCGCGCCCCTGCTTGAATTTCTCATTCTTGCCATACTGGATCAGCAGGATTCGTACGGCTATGAAATATGTCAGCAAATCAAAACGATCCAGATGATCAAGGAGCCTGTCCTCTATCCTATTTTGAAAAAGCTGCAGCAAGAAGGGCTGATCGAAAGCTATGAAAAGATCATCAGCAATCGCCGGCGCAAATACTATTTGCTGACAGTGTCCGGTAAAAAGGAACTGGAAATGATGCGCCGGGACTGGGACACATACGCTCACGGTATTGCCCGGATCACAAACAGAAAAGGAGAAAACCATGAATAAATCATATTACGAACAACTGAAAAGCGCGCTGCTTTCACGGCATTCGGCCAGTGAAGCGGATGAAATGATCGAATACCTGCAGGAAGCTGCCCAGGATTCGGGACTTCCTGAAGAAGAATACCTTGCCTCTCTTGGAACGATCGAAGACGTCGTATCTTTGTTTGAGGGAAATGAGACGACTGGCAGCACAAAGCCTGCAAAAGATCCTGTCCGTTCTGATTTGAATTCGATCCGGAAGCTGCTTGTTTCGATCCCGAACGGTTCTCTACGTCTTTCGGGCGGAACGAATCCAGGCATTACATGTACTAAAGGAAATGAGGCGTTAAATATCCGGACCGAAGAAGACAAGCTGGTCATTTCGGCAAAGCCGCAGTCCAGGACCGGACTGTTCAAGCGAAAATATCCGGAAATTGATCTGGAAATTGTTCTGCCGGATAAGCTGATGCTCGAAACGCTTGAGATCCATACGGTCAACACTACCGTATCACTTCACAATATGCTGGCACAAAATGCACGGTTCGATACGGTCAATGGCGACCTTTCGATCGGAGAATCTCTTTTTGAAAACACGAAGGCTTCGACAGTCAATGGCGATATCCGATTTGCGAATGCGAACCTTGGTCATATCCGGTTCGATACGGTCAACGGCGACCTTAAACTGTCCTCCTGTGTCCTGGTCGACGGAAAGATCGATACGGTCAACGGTACGATCGATCTGAATATGCATACGGATGCTTCGATCAAAGCGGAAACCGTGTGTGCCCGTATCACTTCGGATACTGACTTTGTGGTCGACGGGATCCCGGGCGCAAAAATGAAACGAGCTGGAGCAAATCCGGATCATGTTTTAAAAATTTCCTCGGTAAGCGGAAAGATCCGTTTCAACCGTTCCTGAAAGAAAGGACTGCCTTCTCTCAATCTCCTCAGGCAGTCCTTTCTTATTCGAGTGAAGAAAAATCATGGTTTACAACGCGAATGAAAGACATAGTTATGGTATGCAGATCATGCCGTCTTAAGTAACACAAAAAAATATTCGATTTCTTTCCTGTTCCATTCTTTCAAGGTACAGGGCTTTTTATTACGAGCCGACGTATTTAACGAACCAGGCGCTTGCGACCGCAAGAAGGACGACTACGATTGGCGGAAGCGAAAACCATCCGCCGCCAATGGCGATCAATGTAGCTGCAAGGCTTCCTGCTGCACTTTCCGGATCGGCCGACAGCGTGCCTGGCACGATAAGTGTAGCCATTACGGTATATGGAAGCAGGCGCAGAAAAGTTCGCCATCGTTTCGTGAAATGGATGGATTCGATGAAGATGGCCGGCAGCACGCGCGGAATATAGGTGGAGAGCGCAAGGAGCACGATAAGCAGGGTCGTGTTCATGACAGATCCTCCTCCGAAACAAAAAATGTGCCGATACAAGCGCCAATCAGGCTGCCTGCGATCAGCCCGGCATTGGCGGACACAAATTGTGAAATCAAACAGCCTGAGACCGCGGCACTCAGGACCGGTATCCATAGTTTTTTCAGTTTGCGCAAAGCGGGCATGAGCAAGGCGATGAACATCGCATACAGTGCCACGCCAAAAGATGCCATGAGGGATGGAGGCAGGATCCCGGCCACTTCGTATCCGATCACGGAACCGATGATCCAGGATAGCCATGCGCCAAGCATGATGCCCAGAAACACGGTGGCATTGCCTTTTCTGTCCTGATCTTCGGTCGTATAGACGGCAAACACTTCATCCGTGATGCCGAAAGCAAGGATGCATCGTTTCCACCACGGCACATGGCGCAGATCTTCCATTACGACCGTGCTCATGATGATGTGCCGCAGATTCATGATGAAGACGGTCATGACGATCGCAAACATCCCGATACCTTTGGCGATCATGCCGGCGGCGCTCATTTGCCCTGCGCCCGTATATACAAAGACTGACATGGAAACAGTTTCGCCAAAGCTGAGCCCTGCCTGACGAGCCATGGATGCATAGGCAATGGCGATCGGCACATATCCGAGCATGATAGGGACGCTCTGCTTCAATCCTTTTAAAAATCGTTTCATAAGATCCCTTTCTCAAGTGATTTTACTTTATAACTTTCCTTTAAAGATGAAAAGATCCGCATTATTATCGATTTTTCTTTTTTTTCCGGATATTTTCGGAAAGCATAGTAAAATATTCCACTTCTTCAGGAGTGCATTTTTTGATGACCTGTTTCGTTCTCGATACCGGATAGGGCACTTCATCATCACGATATATTTTGACCGATTCCACTTGAGCCATGGAGATCTGATCGAACTTTCCAGCAGGAACGAGGACCATATCTCCTTTCTGCAACGTCACCTCTCCGGACAGATAGTGGTATATTTTTTTGCTTCCATCGAACGTAACCCCATAGTACGTATAATATTGCGGAGCTTTCTTCACCCGTTTATATAGAGAAGGATCGAGCATTTCCATAGAACCGTACTGTTCCAGAATACTGATCATCGTCTTTGCGAACTCCTCATATCGGTCGGGAAGGCCGTTTTTATAATACTTTCCTTCAATGATCATTTTGCCACTGTACTTGTATGCAAGCGTTATAGTGTATTTCCTTGTTTCATCCGGATCTTCATAAACCGGTTCCGTGTCTTCGTCGATATAAAACAGTTCATCATCACTAAACCAGTTGAGCACGTTTTTCACAATATTTTTTAGATGATATATGTGCTGGATCCTGTTTCCATTTGCATCGTTTCAGGTCAGCTCGATCGTTTCGTGCGAACGGTCGATGATCAATTGTTCAGCATAAGTTTTTATTGACAAAGTATCCGGGACAATTTGATGAACGTATTCCACTATGATGCTTTGGATCGGATCCGTAAAAGCCTCACTATCCATAACGTAAAGATCATCCATACCGAGAGTTTCGCGTACCAGATCGGAAAGATCGGTATCTTCAAATAATATGAATTGTCTGACCAGGGAACCGCTGAAACTGTAGGCATGCCCTTTTGTATTGATCATTTCAACGGTCCACGTGCCCACATCTTCTGCGCGAATCTCATATGCGTCTTTCCTGCTGAAATACTTTGCAAATGCATCCATTAATCTTTTTGCAGCCGATTCATCAATCTGCAGTTCCTGAACTTCGATCGTTTGGTTTTTCTCTTTGTATAGGGTCCGGATGATCTTTGCTTTTCCTGAGTCATTGATTTCGATTTCCTGATTGATTTCATCGCCGGAAGTCATCAGTCTGTTGAAAAAGACTGGTGCGGAATCAATCTTTATAGTTTTCGGGATCCCGAAAAAGCAGCCATGAACGATTCGGCTGAGCCGGTCGAGTGCTTCAACGAACCATTGCCATAAATCGAATTCATCAATTCTTTCAGGATCGTTCAATACATTTTCACATTGTGTATAAATCAATGATCCTAATTCTTCAGCATCATCGATCTGATCGATTTCCACCATTTTCTTATGGTTTAAAATGAATCCAAGGTCTTCGCAATCCTTTTTCATTCTTGAAAAGCTGATATCCTTTAAATTCCATATATCAAACTCTTCGATCCATCGGTCTGTAAACCGGATGATCTCTTCCCTTTGCTCCATAAACTATACTCTCCATTCTCGCTTTTATGAATTATCGAAATCTATATCTTCCTTTTCCATGCCCCGATACCGGCTCAATGATCCCGTGGTTTGCTATCTCCTTCAAAAGAGCAGAACTCCTTGTAGGCTTCAGGCCAAGAATTCTCTGAATATCCGATCTTCCAAATATTTTCCGATATCCGATCTCTTCCATCAATTGTTCAATCTGGGACGCGGTCTTTGATGTAAATAAATCATGAACATTCGCTTTTTCAGATTCAATGTTCGCTTTATCAGCTCCAATGTTCACTTTTTTGGCACCAATATTCGCTTTTTCAGGAATTTTAAATTTTCCACTAATGTGTATTGAACGATTATAGAGAGGATGGTTTTCATTCAATAAATGATTACGAAGGAACAGTTCCAGATATTCGGTCGTTTCATGAATATTATTTTTAAGATCATTATAATTCGCTCTGACAAGCGAATTCCGAAAATACCATGCATTTTCTGCAAAAATATCATTGGTCGCATCAAATCCTAATGTACGAAGATATTTGATAAAGAATACAGCAGTCGTTCTAGTATTGCCTTCTGCGAATACATGGATCTGCCATAACCTGGATACAAACACCGCAAGATGATGAATGATCTCTTCCATGGACAGCTTTCTGTATGAAAATCGTCTTTCTTCAGAGAAATCATATTCTAGAGTTGCCTGTAATTCAGGTGCACTTCCATATAAGACCGTTGCGCCATTCAGTACCCACTCCTTTTTTGTAATGTTATAATTCCGCATTTTACCGCATGAGAATATATACCGGCAAAAAGTCTTCTATGGATCGCAAGATATTCATTCGGTGTAAAACTAAATGCTTTTTCTGATAAAATTTTTGCGATACGTGCTGAAACCTTATCTGCCTCTTCTGTACGATCAGACGGATCACCAGATGGATTTTCCTCATAATATGTCTGAAGCAGACAGTCTGCTTCATCGAAAGAAATTTCTCCTTCTATATTACGAATTGCTGTATTTAACAAATACTCTGACGGCTTCAATCCATCGACTTCCTGCAGACCAATTGCAGTTTGCCATGCATATCCTTTGTAACGTTTTGACGGTTCTACCTCTTTCAAATACTCTTTAAACGAATCTGCATTCATCTTGATCACCGCCAGGATCATCTTTTGACAACCTCCCACAGTAAAAACCACGGGATCCTGAAGACAGACATTTCAATATCTGTCTTCTTTTCTGCGCGATTTCCCCCTTAATAGTTCCTCTTTCCAGCAGAAGGCTGATGTCTAAACCATTTCATTATTGATTTGTTTTGAGTTTCAGAGTAAGGGCGTGCATAAGATACCTCCATAAGAATTGTGGAAATACGTTGCTGTTAATTAAAATTATTATCCGGCAAGGAGTAGATAAATTCAATGAATAATCAGTAGGTTTATATAAAAATAAAAAGAATAAACCAAATAGCCTGTATTTAAACAAACCTATTCGATCTATTCTTTAAGATCTTCTGATTCACCCCGCCCATTGAAATGGCAGGCTTTCCGATTAATTGGTAATATACTCTAATTCTTCCAGATCATCGATCGGCCACATCGGTCTGTAGATTCTTTTGAAAGGGATCCGTTCGCTTCTCTGGATGGTCGGTCCATCTGTCAGCGCCATGATATGATAAGCTGTTTCCGGTATCAGGTACGTGTCCAGATATCCCATCTTTACGACAACGATATCGTAATCATGAAATTCCGTTCCGGCTGCCCGAAACTGCTCCATCATTCCGTACTGGATATTGCGGTCGATGACGATCACGTCAATACGGGTATCATCAATGCGGACAATATACGCGTTGCCGACTGTCTGGAAATCTCCGACCCAGTGCTGCTCTTCGCCAATCTGTTTCAATACACCCTCGATGTGAATTGGCGCAGACAGTTCATCTTCTCCAGCACCAAGATCGAAAGACACATGATTGCCGATCTGATGTTCGCTTAAAAAGGAATGGGCTGCCGGATCGGTAATTCCTGCGATCAGCACTTTCTTATCTGGTGCCTGAGCCAGGATCTCCTTTAATACAACCGTATTCCGACCGGCACCTCCTGCCCCACAGTTATCCCCGGAATCTGTGACCACAGCCGTCTTTTTGCTGAATGCGATCGCTTTTCTGACCGCTTCTTCCAGCTCATCGAAATTTCCGGTGAATTTGAACTCATGACGATGGTTCCATATGTATTCCGAAATTTTCTCAGCCACCTCTTCGCAGTATATCCTATCTTTCGGTTCATTCGGGATCACCACGACAGCCACCCCGAGCTTATCATCATCGTGACGAATATACCCGACATGGAATGATGCAGAAAAGACGCGCCGATCTTTTTCCGCTTCATCGAGCATTTTATTGATCGTCCGTACCGGTTCCTTGGTAGAAACGCTTCGCTCTCCCCCGATCATGATCGGAAGCTTCTTTACGATCGGTTTCATCGGCCTTCTGTTTTCGAGCAGATCGATCAATTTTTCGGCCGTGAGCCGAACTGTATCGACCGCATCGCTATGCGGCGATTCCCTGTAGCACCGGACAATATTCAGCATTTCTCCCAGCTCGGGACTTAGGTTCCCGTGCGGATCCATGACCATCGCGACCGGCATATACTTGCCGACAATCTTTCGGATCTGCTTCACGATATGAAATTCTCCTGACACACAGTCCAGATCCAGAACACCGCTTGCTCCATGAAGATGGAGAAAAATACCATCCAGCTCATGAAGATGCTGCTTGATCGTACTAAGAATTTTGTTTTCGATGAAATCAAAAGCGCTCCTTTCGATCATTCCGCCAGCACCTCCTGTCGCATTGATCGACGGGATGAGCTCGATCCCTTTCTCTTTAAAAATATCTGCTGTTCTTGTTTCTTCTATAGCTTTATCGCCATAAACGATACTAAAATCCTCAATTCCCATAGTCTGCGAGATATGTTCATTGCATTCCGCAGAAAGCTTTGCAAATAAAACTTTCATTCCTCATCCTCCTTTCTTTCTGTTCTGATTGGCAGAACGATCCAACAATACAAACAAATAATTCATCCTCTTATTTTTCTTCTCCTTTGCACACCCTTAATTTAGCAGTTCCCCTCGCTTTATAGAGGTAAACTTATTTCCTATTAAAATGTAATTTTTTCTAGTTTTATCCCGGGAAGCAAAAAGAGCCCGCAGCCATATGCTGCAAGCTCAGTTCCTGTTTTCATTTTCAATATACAGTTGTTCTATCCGTTTTTCTTTGTTTTATAATTGATTCCGGCACATTTTGCCTGCTTTGCCAGCTCCCTGGACGGGATCCTATACAGCTTTCCGTCTTTCATGAAACGGCTCCCGCACTGCCGGAATTCAAAATTTACATTTTTTTCAATACACTGCCGGCGGATATCCAGGACCCAGTCATAATCGAGAAGCCGTGCGTTCCGATCGGATTCTCCGCCAACCACGACAAGCTCGACTCCATCCAGGACCGGTTTCATATGGATCGGTCCGATCAGAGGCTGGGCCGTAATACACTTATGTCTGACCGGCAGATCTTTGAATACGCTTAGTTTCCGGTCGGCGTTTTCCTGGTTTTCCACTGTACAGCAGACAACCACATTTTCATATCCATCGTGCCAGTCCTGCGGAATACAATCCATGAACCGCTCGATCCGTTTGGTCAGAAAAAGAAAGGTGCAGTCTTTCCGTTCCTTGATCATCTGCCAGCATTCCTCCCTCCACCGATCCGCTTCTTCGATAAGAAAATCGCTTGAGAAACATACATAGACAAGGCCCGGCTTCATTTTATATTCGCCGTTTTTCTTCTTTTCGACCGGTTTTCGGAAACCCTTTGTCCTTACGATCTGATTCGTATCGATACCTCTTTTCACATCGCCTTTATGAATATAGCAGTGCAGACAGCCATCGCTGCATTTATGACAGCCTCGCCACGGATCCCACATTGCCACGATCAGATTTCTCCTTCTTTATGAACAAATATTTCCTTTTTCCCACTCTTCTTTCAGCAGGCAGGAAACATGTTCTGTACGCAAAAGTCCCGGAATGGCACATGGTACATTTTCTGTCGTGTGATGATATTTAAATCCGCACTTATCCTGTACCCGCTTCGACTTTTCATTGCCGTCAAAGTAGCCGCACCACAGTTTTTCCAGATGCTGGTCTTCGAACCCGTGCCGGATCATTTCACGAACAGCTTCAGGAATCAGTCCGTGTCCCCAGTACGGAACACCGAGCCAGTAGCCGATCTCTCCTTCTGTCTCCGGAATATCCTGATTGGCCGCTTTGCCGATCATCAGACCGACACTGCCTACCGGCTCATTCGTTTCCTTCAGAACTACGGCATAGGTATTAGGAGCACTGAGAATGCCGCGAATAATGTCCCGGCTGTTCTTAACGCTCGTATGCACTGCCCAGCCGGCAATCGGGCCAACATCCGGATGGCTGGCATATTTGTATAACGCTTCTGCGTCGCTTTCCTGCCATGGGCGCAGGATCAGTCGTTGTGTTTCTAAATTCATAACCTTACCTCTTTCTTTTTGTCCATGATATCACAGCGAATACATCCTGGCCATGTTCCCGTTTTCCTCTTTGGCCATTTGAACAAATTTCCAGCCATACGGCTCATAAAATCCAATAGGATCTGTAACAAGATAGACGGGCATTCTCTTTTCGGATCGTAAATCATTCACAGCCAATTGAAGTAGAGTTCCTGCCTTTCCCGTAAGTTGATATAACCATATTTTTTCATGACACTTCCTTCTTTCTTTTCGGATCGTTCCAAATGACTTTTGCGATGGTTCGGGCAGCAAGCTTTGATCCGGCTTCGCTTGGATGACTTCCATCCGGAGCATAGAGTTTCACTGTTTCTGCCTGCTGCTCGAAGGCAGTTGTGACATCGGCCAAAAGGCAGCTGGTTCGTTTTACTGTTTCACGAAAAGTCTCCTTCATTGAGCAGATCATATCTTCATACTCCATTCCAAACTTTTTGAGCTGCTTGCCGTTTTTTTCATAGGCCCAGGTGGCAAATAGAACGGGTGTAGCTCCGTTCTTTCGGATCAGACCGCACAACTTTGAAAGGTTAGTCATAAACTTTTCTTTCGAGGTAATGGGTCCATTGCTCATTTCCTGCACGATGACGTAGTCCCATTTTTCATCGTGCAGTGCTTTCAATGTTTTATTTCCAAGCTTTGTGGCAGGATTCAGCTGTTCGGCCAGCCGGGCTCCGCCTCTAGTATGAGCAACCACTTCTGCTCCGGTCATTTCTGCGAGCATTAAAGGCAAATGATTGGCTGATGTATAACTGTTTCCCAGCATTAAGATACGCATGACATTTCTCCTTTTGAAAAAGAGGAGCATTTTAATCGTTTGCTCCTCTTTTATTGTAAAACGATATCGGTTTGTCGTCGATCTTGTTGTGAATTTCATGATACGTTTTAAGGAACAGGTATAAGGGTCACAATATTCTATTTGTGCGGGTTTCGTTTATTTTACTATTGTTTACGTAACTTATATTTATCCCAGCACAAATGACGATAAGATCCGGCTTTCCGATTGTTTCTACACTATCAGATTATTATTCGATATCATATTTCTTTGAAAATTTATTCACAATTTGAATATCTTCATCAAAGCATTGGGTCCAGCAGTCATCTCCGATTTCTTTCATAGTTCTTAACAGCTGATATCCTTTGCTGAACGATAAGGACTTATTATTGTATTTGAAGCCACGGAATGTCGAATAACTGATTCCTGCCTTTTCACATACGATCCGCATATTGAAGTTTTCTGATTGGTCGATCAGTATATATTCCCATATATCATTCCAGCTATAACTGTGCCCGTCAAAATAACATTCCGAGACGACAAGCGGAATGGCTGATTTAGTCAAATACGGTTCATAGTCATGATATGCAAGCTGTTCTTTTTTCAGCAGCTTGTACCATTCTTCATCACTCACTTCGATTTCCCGGGCCATCAGATCGTACGAAAGACCATCCCATTGATTCGCTTCTTTCAATTCTTCCAGATTGTTTTCATAAAACCGATAGACATCCATGACTCTTGCACAAGCATACGAATAATCTTTGCCGTTGATGTCCACGATCGGATACAGATCATCGGGTCTATCATTTTCTTCATCCCATCCGTTAACTGTATAAAGTTCTACTTCATAAATGCATCTTTTTTTCTTTGTCATCCTTCTCTCCTCCTTTTTAATAATACTCATTTGTATTACTTCCGCCTTTATGATAATGCAAATTAGTATTATTTTCAAGGCAAAAATAAAAAGAACCGGATTTTGCTGAAGGTTATGTGAGGTATCATCCGGTTGTAGGTTTTACTCTTCCTGAGGTCTGATTTTTACCGGAGAAACCCAGGCCTTCGATGACTGATCTTTTCCTTGCAGCGGCTACGACGGCATTTTCTTTATAACACTCATCATCTGAGCGATTCTCCAATCGTAGTTATGATATTTTTACCTAGTCCAGGCAGACTGATCTTCTATTCTCTGATGACAACCAATCGAAGTCATTCATCGCTTGTATATGAGGGTGACTTTGATAACTGAATTACTGCGTATATCTCTGAAGATTTTATGTAAGCGCATTCAATTTTGTGATATAGTATAGAAGCACAATGAAGAAAGGATTTGAAAGAAATGAACAGATTAAAAGATAAAGTAGCTATAGTCACAGGCTCTACCAGCGGAATCGGAATCGCAATTGCCCAACTGTATGCTGCTGAAGGAGCGATCGTGACCGTTTGCGGCCGCAGAGCTGAAAAAGGTGAAGCAGTAGCCCAGGAAATCAGAGAGGCTGGTGGCAGAGCCGTCTATCATTACATGGATCTGATGGATCCGGAGTCGATCGAAAAGCTGATGAAAGATACAGCAGAAAAATATGGTCGAATCGACATTCTGGTAAACAATGCAGCCAATGCCAGTCCAAAAGACGGAACTGTTGAAGAAGTAACCCTTGAACAGTGGAATGAAGTATTCGACAGCAATCTGCGAGGAACATTCGTGGCTGTCAAAGCAGCGCTCCCGTTCATGAAAGAACATGGAGGCTCAATTATCATGTAGAGCGTCGTCCTGCTATCCTCGCTTATTTATAAAGACAAGCAGAATAAATTCATCATCGATCATTTCACGATGAATTTATTCTGCTTTTTTTCGTCACATTATTTTCATTTTATGAGATGATTGACATGGAAAGGTGTTAGGCGCAAAAAAAGAGAGAGCCCTAATTGTTTTGCGAACAAACTCTCTCCCGTCCTAACGAACAATTTTATGATAATCAATTTTTCGGCTTTCGACAACCCTTTTTCGCATGATTTATCCTGCCCGTCCTGCGGGGCGCGCGGCCAGATGCTCGATTACTCATCCTACTCCCGTTTCTGCCTCTCTCCTTCCAATCCGACAAAACGCTTACGGGTTCGTGTCGTTTTTTGTCCTTCCTGCGGCTCCTATCATACCATACTCCCTTATGATGCCCGTCCGTTTTCTTCGTTTTCCTATCCTTTTATTTTTGAAGTGCTCTTTCAGTACTGCTGCGGACCTTGTGCCGGCAACAAGTCGAGAACGGCTGCGCTTTTTGATATTTCCAGAACGACCCTGCGCCGATGGATCGACCGCTATTCCTCTCTGCTTTTCCTCTCCTGTATCATGATCCGCGATCTTGACCGTAGCCCGTATGATCTTCTTGCTCATATCCGTTCTTCTATGCATGCCTTTCTGAAGAGTTTTCTTCGTTTTCATGAATGCGCCTATTTTTCGCCTCACACTATTTTATCTGCACCCTTTGTCTATGGTCTTTTTTCTCCTTCCTGAATCATTTGTCCGTCGCTTTCCTCTTTTTAGCCCGGTACAGTAATCTCAAAGGAGGATTCTGCTTTATGGATCAAACCGACAAGGAAAAAATCGCTTTATGGAAATTCGGGATCATCGCTCCTGTCATTTCCGGCACTCATCCTTTTTCGACAAACCGTCAGTTTTACCGTCATCTTGCCGAAAAAGAATTCGAAAACCCGGTCTCCGGTGTCAAAAAATCATTTTCATGGCAGACTTTCGCTCACTGGGCCTATGAATACCGTTCCGGCGGATTCGATGGACTGATTTCCCGTCCCAGGAGCGACAAGGGGACTTCCCGAACTCTGAGTCCCGAGGCGCAGGAACGCATCATCGCTCTGCGCCGGCAGTATCCGCGCATCATCAATACGGTCCTGCGTGCGCGGCTCATCGAAGAAGGGTTTATCCCGGCCCGCGTTTCCCAGTCCACGATCGATCGTTTCGTGCGTTCTCTGCCTCAGAGCCGTCTCGAACCGATCCATCAGGGAAAAGAGCGCAGAGCGTTCGAGAAAGAATTTGCCAACCAGGTCTGGCAGGCCGATACATCCTATCTATACAGGCTGGCCGGACACAGGCTGTATCTGGTTTCTATCCTGGATGACGCATCCCGGATGATCGTGGGCTGGGGAATCTTTGAAGCCGATACGGCCGTCAACTTTCAGAAGATCCTGAAGAACGCGGTCATGACTTACGGGATCCCGTCTGTACTGTATGTAGACAATGGTTCGCCTTATGACAACCACCAGCTGAATATGATCTGTGCAAGACTGGGGGTCGCCCTGGTGCATGCGCCGGTGCGGGACGGAAGCGCGAAAGGAAAACAGGAGCGCGCATTCCGAACGTTCAAGGACCACTGGCTGCGCTGTTCGGACTGGAATGCCTATCAGACGATCGAAGAGGTCCGGGAATCTTTCGGGGACTATCTTCAGAAATACATCAACTGCCAACACGCTTCGCTGAAAGATATGACGCCGCGCCAGCGCTATCTGAAGGATGCACAGCGGTTCCGCTTCCTTCCTGACGAAGCGGTGGAACAGTATTTCCTGCATACGTACGAAAGAAAGGTGAGGACCGATTCGACACTCGTGATCGACGGGATCAGCTACGAGGTGCCGGCCGAATACATGCGCGAGACAGTAAAGGTGAAGATGGATCCCGAAGACAGGAGAAAGGCCTGGCTGCTAGGGATGGACGGAAAGCTGATCCCGATCCGGACGGTCGACAAGGTGGAGAACAGCCGGATCAGAAGAAGGCAGCACATGCGCTTCAGAGAGGAGGAGTAATATGGAAGCCAAAGTATTTTACGGACTGAAGCAGATGCCGTTCGAGAAAGAAACGAAATATCACAAATTATACCGGAGCGAAGATACGGCGAACCTGAAAGGACGGCTGGACTACCTGAAAAAAGCGAAAGGGATCGGATTGTTCACAGGAAGTCCGGGAACAGGAAAAACATCGGCCATCCGCGAATTTGCCGGCAGTCTGAACCCGTCGCTGTACAAAGTGGTCTACATCCAGATGTCTACGGTATCGGTCATCGACTTTTACCGGCAGCTGGCCTGCGGGCTGGGGCTGGAGCCCAAATTCAGAAAGAGCGACCTGTTCCGGCAGGTACAGGAAGCCATCGAATACATGGCAAAAGAAAAGAAGTGCACGCCGGTCATCGTGATCGACGAAGCGCAGTATCTGAGCACGAGCGTCTTCAACGATCTGACCATGCTCCTCAATTTCGAGATGGACTCGAAGAACTACTGTATCCTGATCCTGAGCGGGCAGACGAGCCTGAACACGATCCTGAAAAAGCAGGTGCATGACGCCCTGCGCCAGAGGATCGTGATCAATTATTTCATGGAAGGTCTGAAAGGAGAAGAGGCACAGGAATATGTGGATTTCTGCATGAAAGAATGCGGAAGCAGAGAAAAGGTGTTCGAAGAAGACGCGGTGCGTGCCGCATATAATATCGCAGGCGGATCAATCCGGAAACTGAACAATCTGTTGTCGAAATGCCTGATCGAAGGAGCGAACGAAGAAAAGCGGATCATCGACGCAGAGATCGTGATGAAAGCACATAACGAAGTAGAACTGGGGTGAGAACATATGAAAGAAGATGAACGGATGTTGATCAACTGGCCGACGACGAGAAAAGTGATGATCGAACAGCTGAAAAGAGCGATGAAGATGTACGGAGCCTATAAACTGAGCAATGAAGAGCTGATGTATTTTGTAGAAAACTATATGAATAATTTTGGCCATTTATTCTTCAAGAATGATTTCGAGATCCATCCGTCGATCAGAAAAGCGCTGGGAAAGAGGAACAGCTGGATCCTGGCATGTATAGTGGAAAGAGTATACCAGAAAGAATTCGAGAACATAGGAAATTATTGATTAAAAGCCGTTTTTGACAAGACGGCTTTTTTTGAACAGAAAGAAATAAAATAAAATGCTTCTGAAGCCAAAATAAAGCGAGGCCGGACAAAATAAAGTGCGTTTCTCTTCCAGATGTGTATAAAAATATTTGACGTTTCCGACTAACAGAATTTGACGCGCTACAAATTATCAATATTGGATCGATGGCTGCTTGCGGAGGCGATCTGCAGGGAACTGCCTATGCAGCATCCAAAGCCGGAGTCGATATGCTGACAAAAGATATCGCCTTGCAGTATGGAAAGAACGATATCCGCTGCAACTGTGTCAGACCTGGTCTGATCGTTACTCCGCAGAATGAACCGCGAATCCCGGAAATGCTCAAAAAGATTTACCTGGATAATATCTGTGTAACGAGATGGGGACGTCCTGAAGATATTGGTAATCTGTGTGTTTATCTGGGAAGCGATGAGAGCTATTATATGACTGGACAGATTCTGACAGTTGATGGCGGACTCAACACCCATTCGCCAACGGTAGCGCAGTTCCGTAACATGAATTCTAGAACCTGGTAATTTCTGTTACTGAAAAAATATATAAAAGATAATCACGAAATGCTGATCCAGGGAATCCCTATTCAGCGAATTAGTAGACAGCGGTCGGATATTTATTACCGGCTGCTTTTTTCTTTATCCCCTACCCCAATAACCATATGAAGACTATAGTGTTTCGTATCACGAGTGACCTGGCGTGAGCCTTCGGTTTGAACTATCCGGAAATTCCGGATAGTTGAATTTTCCTCAAGTTCTCAGTCAGAATATATCTTCTTAATATGCTCATTGATCGTATGAACATCTACACCATACAGCGCGCCCATCATCTTCTGTGCTACTGCGCTGGAACGAATGGTTATTTCATTTTTTCTTTTTCAAACAGGAATCCTCCTTCGATAAATTTTTAACTATGAAATAATTATCTTTTCGTCGTGCACCGAAAAAAAGAAAGCTCCGGTCTCATTTGACCTGGAGCTTAACTTAACAAGGATATCATACATTAAGCTCGATGATCATCTAACTTAATGACATTGAATATCAATTCGCTTTCTTTATATTCTAGAATGATGTCCAGCCGCCATCGACCTTGATCAGATCGCCGCTGATATACGATGATTCATCGCTTGCCAGAAACAGAGCACAATTCGCAATATCCTGTGCAAGACCAGGAGCTGGCGCCATAGAAAGTACGCTTGATATGCGGCCGTATCCATCCGCATCCGGTCTGCCCATGCTTGCTGCGATTTCTGTCTGGATGCCTCCAGGCGCGATGACATTGCAGCGGATCCCTTCTTTCATATACATGAAGGCTGTATTCATGCTCAGAGCATTCAAAGCCGCTTTGCTTGCGCCATATACCGGGCCAGCTGCCTGATGCATGGAACCTACCGAGCTGACATTGATGATGTTTCCGCCATTTCCCTGTTCCAGGAAAACCTGGCATGCTTTGCGCATTGCCGCAAACGGCCCATACACATTGATATCCATCACTTTACGGAATTTTTCATCGCTGGCATGAGCGATCGGGGCCATATCATCCATGATCCCCGCATTATTGACGAGCACATCCAGTTTTCCAAACTGTCGTACCGCTTCGTCGATCATGCTTTCACAATCTTCCAGTCGGGAGACATCTCCCGTATGAACGACTACTGTTCCCGGTTCATCTTTCAGTTCTTCCTTTAATGCTTCGAGCCGTTCGGTACGCCGCGCCACAGCAACTACATTGGCTCCTTCTTTGACAAACAGTTCCACAATGGCTTTTCCCATTCCGCTGGACGCACCTGTTACTACGATCGATTTGTTTCCAAGTTTCATAACATAACCTCTCTTTTCTCTCTATTATTTCTATAATTCGAAGGAATGTCAACGGAAAATGTAAACGCTTACTTTCAAAAAAATCTCAATATGGTTATGCGGTCAATTTTCGATTCCATGATCCATACTTTGATCGCATAATCTTTTAGGATTTGATTCACCCATTCATGAAACTTTGCTATCTATTTTTCCAGCTCTTCAGCACCGTTTTAATACTCCTTTTTTCCTTAGAATGACAGCTGCTCCGAAAATTAATCCACATTTATTGGCATTCCTGGATCGTGCCATGAGCATTTGATCAGAAAATAGACATCGACATCCTGTTTCTTTAGCTTATTATTTCAGTTCTTCTGTCGTCTTTCCGGTTCTTTTCTCTCCAGAAGCACCACCGTCTCCACGTGCGGCGTCTGGGAGAACATATCCACAGGCTGCACCTTTTTTATTGCATACTGAGCCTTCAGGAAACCAAGATCCTTTGCCAGCGTGCTCGGATTGCATGACACATAAATGATCGTTCTCACCCTGGCATCGATGATCGCTTCCTTCATCTTTTCATCAAGGCCGGACCTGGGCGGATCCACGATCAATGTATCGATCTTCTTTTTTTCAGATATCTGAATGAGCTCTTCTCCGGCATCCCCGCAGATGAATCGCACATTGCCGATGTTGTTTTTCTTCGCATTTTCCCGCGCATTGATCACCGCATCTTCGATCGACTCGATCCCGATCACCTTTCTTGCTTTCGATGCAGCCAGCAGAGCCATCGCCCCGATCCCGCAGTACGCCTCCACGACCGTACGGCACTTCGGTGTCCAGTCTCTCACTACACTGTACACGTTTTCAGCCTGTCTCGTATTCAGCTGAAAGAACGATCGTGGCAGTAGAGCAAGATCCAGTCCGCAAACCTTCACTTCCATCTTCTCCAGTCCGGCAAGATGGACCATCCGTTTCCCGAATACATCCAGTTCGCTCTCGTCCTGCGATTTGATGCTCTGCCATAAGGACACGACCCCGTCGATCTCCATGATCTCTTCGATCATATTTTTTTCGATCCGCATCCTGGACGTCACCAGGATCACCTGCACCTTGTGATCAAAACTTTTCATAACCAGGGAACGATAACCGCACTCCTCTTTTTTCGTAAAAGCTTTTGCGTTATGCGCATTCAGGATCTGTACGATCTGCACGCGCACCCGCTCCAGATCCTTGTCATGAATGATACAACGCTCCATCTTCACGACCTTGTTGGAATCTTTTTCATAAAGACCGCAGATAATCTCATTGTCTTTATTGAAAAAGCGCAGTTTGCATGCATTACGATAAGCCAGCACATCCGGATTCTTGATGATTGGCAGGATCGCGCCCGAATATCCCGCATATTTTTTCAAGGCCTCTTTCAGGACCGAACTCTTCATGCGCAGCTGCCCTTTCATATCCGCATGCATGAGCGGGCAGCCGCCGCACTCCTTCGTGATCGCACACATCGGCCTCCTTCTTCTTGGCGATGCTTCGATCACTTTCTTTATTTCTGCCACACAATACGTATCGTGCTCTTCTGTGAGCTCCGCATCCACCACTTCGTCAGGCATGCCGCCCTCCACGAACACCGGCTTCTTTTTCCAGTAGGCGATCCCCTCTCCGTTGATCCCCCATTTTTTAATCGTTAAAATCATATCTGCTTCTTTCTATAGACCTGGATCAGAAATGAAAATGTAATATCCAGCTCATCTAAATTTCTGATCTTCTCTATGCCCTCTTTCGGGCTCCTGTATCGGTAAGGCGTCATCTCGAACAGATCCCATACATCGTCGACCTTTCTTTTGTCCGTAATCACTTCATCATGCACCAGCACAAAGCCTTCCAGCTCTTCGCGCTTCTCCTCATTCAGATACACCTTATCATACAGCTGCTCCTTCAGCTCAACCAGGTGATATTCTGCCGGGCTCACAATGATCAGGACCCCGTCCTCTTTCAGGATGCGGCTGATTTCCTTAACCGGAAGCGGCGTAAAAATGCTCGTCACCATATCGACCGAATCATCCGCAAACGGCAGATCATAAATGGTCGAAACAATATACAGTGTCGATTTGTCCGTCTTTGCCGCATGAAGGATGGCCTCTTTCGAAAGATCGACCCCGTATTTTTCCGGCACCTCGAACGCCTGCGTGTAATAGCCCTGACCGCATCCGATATCTACAAGCACATGCGGATGATAGTGCCGGATCAGAGAACACACCTTCTGCCTCATAAAATCATACAGGCCCTGTTCCAGGAAATTCGTACGCGCCCTGACCATTTCCTTGTTGTCGCCGGTATCTTTCTGCTTGCGCGACATATTCACATAGCCCTGTTTCGCGATATCAAAACAATGTCCGTTCTCGCATCGGAAGGAATTGCCCTCCCTCTTTAATTCTCTTTTACAAATAATACAATTCATAGCCCCATTGTACACCAAAAAAAAGAATGAGAACATTCATCTCATTCCGGATGCGCTTCGATAAAGCGGCGCATACAATCCTTGAATACCTGAGCCTGACTAACATGAGCACGCTCACAAGCCTTGATAAATTCAATGTTCAATTCCTTTGGAATTTTGATCGACTTCGTGATGATACCCTTTTTTGCCCGGTACTTCTCAGTAGCTCTAGTTTGTGCTGTAGCCATATATTTCCTCTCCCTGTAATAATTATATAAACAAATGAAGAAACATAAAAGCCGAATTATGTCACAAAAAAAGTGCCTTGAAAGGCACTAGAATAAATCTTCTTCGTCACCGTCTGATGGATCTGTCATGCCCGGGTGAATCCAGATCGACCTGACATCATCCACACAGCGATCGACCAGCTTTTCCCAGTCGAAACGCGACTCGTACCGCTCGCATTTATCGATACGAGGCTTGGTAACCGGATTTTTCGGCGTAAAGATCGTACAGCAGTCTTCAAATGGAAGGATCGACGTATCATATGTCCCGATCTTCTTCGACAGATCGATGATCTCCACCTTATCCATACAAACGACCGGCCGTATGAGCGGCATCGTCGTCACCGCATTGATCGCCTGCATCGACTCCAGGGTCTGCGAAGCCACCTGTCCGATCGATTCCCCTGTCGCAATAGCCTGGCAGTGCCGGCGTTCCGCCAGTTTTGCCGCGATCCGCATCATCATCCTGCGCATCAGGGTGATCGCATAGCTTTCATCCGCATTTTGATAAATAGCCAGCTGCAGATCCGTGAACGGAACAACATGGACAACGATCTCCCCCTGATACGGGCTGATCAGCTCCGCCAGCTTCATGACCTTGTCCTGTGCATTCTGCGACGTATAAGGAGGAGCGGCAAAATGAATGCATTCAATATGCACGCCCCGCTTCATCATCAGATAGCTTGCGACCGGCGAATCGATCCCGCCCGACAGCAGCACCATCGCTTTGCCCCCGACACCGACCGGATATCCTCCGGCCCCTGCCATCTTATTGGTCATAATGTACGCTGCATCCTGATGGACCTCGATCACGACTTTCACATCCGGATCTTTCACATTGACTTTCCAGACACTGTTTTTCAGGATCGCCGTTGCGACCTGGCGATTGATCTGATCCGAAATGAGCGGGAACGTCTTATCGCTCCGTCTTGCCGCGACCTTGAACGTCTTCTCCTCCTGAAGCGGAAGAGAATCAAGACACGCCTGAACGATCTCGTCCATGTCCGGCTTTGTTTTTACAGCCAGCGAAAACGATGAGATCCCGAATACTCTGGAAAGCGTGTCGCTAACTTTCGCAGCATCCTCCTCATGCAGATAAATATACATGCGGTCATGCTGCCGTTCGAACTCAAGGGCAGGAAACGACTTCAAAGCCGTTTTCACATTCGCAAAAAGCTGCTTGATAAACGAGTTCCGGTTCTTTCCTTTTAATGAAAGCTCCCCGTAACGAATTAAAATATGATCATAACGATAAGCCATAGTTTTGTACGATCTCCTTCATAGCCTTCATAAACTGCTTTGCTTCTTCAAGCGAATTGTCTTTCGAAAAGGAAAGACGGATCGCTTGTTCAGCGTATTTTGGCGAATGATTCAGAGCAAGCACCACCTCGCTGGCATGAGACGATCTCGAATCACACGTACTTTTGGCAGAAACACAAATTCCTCTTTCATCCAGAGCATTGAGAAGCACTTCGCTTGTCAGCTGGTCAAAGCTTACATTCAGTATATATGGAAGCGCATCTTTTGGCGAATTGATATGTCCTCCCGGAAAAGCGCTGATCTCCCTGACCAGGAAATCGCGGATCTCTTTTACATGCGCATACGTATCCTTCTGCTCTTCCAGCGCGAGCCGGATCGTTTTTGCCAGCACGATATTGGCCGGCGCATTCTCCGTACCGCCCCGAAGTCCCTGTTCCTGCTGACCGCCGAAAACGATCGGATGAAGCGCGATCCTGCTCTTTTTCATAAGCAGGGCCGAACCTTTGACTCCATGGATCTTATGAGCGGAAATCGTCGCCATATCCAGCTTGTCGAACGGGATATCGATCTTGCCGAAGCTCTGAACGCAGTCGCTGTGGAATACACAGGTCGGATGTTCGTGGACCACATCTGCGATCCGGCCGATCGGATTGATCGAACCGATCTCGTTGTTTACATGCATGAGCGTCACAAGAATCGTATCTTTGCGCATATGCGACCGGACCGTTTCAGGCGTTACGACACCCTCTTCACTGATCGGCAGCCGCTCTACTTCGAACCCCTGCGATTCAAGAAAATCGATCGCATGCTTCGTGCTCGAATGCTCCACATTGCTTGTGAGGATATGGTTTCCTCTTTGCCGGTTTGCCAGAATATATCCAACGAGCGCAAGCGAATTGGATTCGCTCGCACAGCTCGTAAACAGGATCTCGCCTTCTTTTACACCAAGGGAGCGGGCAATGTGTTCTCTTGCCTGCTCGACCTGACGATGGACCTTGCGACCGGGCGTATGCATCGCATCAGCATTCGCAAAGCTTTCGTCAATAAGTTTCTTATAAACACGAGCAACCTCTGGGCGAACAGAGGTTGTTGATGCGTTATCGAAATAGATCATTCTACACTTGGTTCATGACTGCCGGATCCTTTTTGGCAATGAGCTTTTCATAAATGCCCGGATGCATATTCTCGATTGCCTGGATCGCAATTTTCAAAGCGTGCGTATACTCGCCGTTCTGGAAGCATACTTCCGCATGCGTGAGCTCGGAATCCATTTCCGGATAGGTTGAACGGAAACGGTTCCCGAAAACGATTGCATTTTCGACCATGATCGCCACACCGACAAGGTTGTTGGCGTTGTTGTAGAGCTTGTATACGAAATCGATCGCATCCTGCAGATCGGCATTCAAAGTCTGCACATCCAGCGGCGAATGGTCAAGCACCACCCGTACGCGCTGAATGAGACGTTCGCCTTCCTTGAGGTCGTCCGCAAACTGTTCCGACATATTCGGCAGCGAGCGGGAAATCGTATTCAAACGAACTTCATTTAAAATAAGCTGCAGCTTGACAAGCTGCTTTTTGGCACGCGACTCATCCGAGCTTGCGCCAACGAGCATTCGCTTCATGTCGTTGATCTGTGTGTGGAAAGTATCCACGTCCTGTGCGAATTCACGGTATACCTGAACGACCTCGACACTTGGTGCCGAATCGCGGGAAAGAGCATCCTCCACGATACGGCGCCGCTGCTGCAGATCAGCCAGCTGATCCTGAGCAAGCGTGAAACGGTGCGTCCAGTCTTCAAGACCGAACCGATCCTTGATGTTGGCATAAAGCGTGACGATCTCATCCAGAGCTTCGGCCTCTTCATCGACCGTTTCAAACGTAGCGAGCAGATCGGTATGGATCTCGTCGTACGCTTTCTTTTCCTTCATGACATCATCCTGCAGTTCGAGGATCGCATCTCCGATGTTGTCGAGCATTTCCCCGGCTTTGTCAAGATTTCCTTTATCGAGCAGCTCGGTCGCGGAAACCAGCGCCTTCCCGATCGTATTCGTCTTATCTTCCGTATTCAAATAACGAATGTCGATTTGATTGTCCTTGAGCATCTGAATGTTGTTCTGCACTTCATCCAGAGCGCGCGGAAGAATATTTTTCGCTTTTTCATAAAGACCCGGATAAGCCGCGATCCGGCCAGAGATCTCGTCGACACGGCCTGCGATCTTATCCACTTCCTCTTTCGCCTTGTTGAATTCGGATGCGAACATCCATTCCTCGAAGCTGGAGAATTCGTTCTCGATATCCCCGATCTCGGCATCAATATAGTCGTTTGCCGAATAAAAGGAAGCGCGGTTGTCCTGATACACTTTCTTGACATTGCGGAAACGTTCCTTGAGAGAATTCGACTTCTCCCGGACTTCCGTTTCGCGGGCAAGAATGTGATCCAGCGACTGATTTACGATACGAATACGTTCTTTTGTATCATCAAGCATCGTTTCCAGCTCGTCCATTGAACGAGTGGCCTTTTTTATTCTGTGCGCTGCAATGTATTCATCAGCGTCCGTGAATAATTCGTCACAAGAAGCAACACTGTTCTGACAGATCTCATATTTTGGAGCCAGATTTTTGATCCGTTCCATAATATCGTCATTGGCTTTCGCGAATGCATTCGCTTTGTTGAACTTGTATGCGAGTGCATTATTTCGAATTTCGTTAACCTCGATCTCGAGTTCAGCCAGTCTTTTTGCAGCCTTGCGGCGCTTCATCATACGCATAACGATCCAGATCAGGATCAGCAGCAGTATTGCGATCGCGATATAGATCATCAATTCTGTCGACATGTGCGCCCGGATATACGAAAGAGCGGACTGAAAGAAATTCATGACAGTATCCATGTTGTTACCTCCTTGCATACTGTCTACAGTGTACCACGAGCAAACATTTTAAATCAATGATTCGATCCAAAAGCTGCCGGTATTCCTGTTTTGTCCTCCCCCGAACAAGCTATGTATCCGAAAAAGCGGGAAATCATGCATATTTTGCTTAAATTGCTTTTATTCAAAGCAAAAACACATTCGCTCCTTGCCTTTTTTTTCTTCATGCGCTATGATATTTGGGCATGACTGAAGCAGCATACAAAGTCGGAAGACCGGCGTTGCAGGCATCACTGCGATACGAGTAACTAAAAGCTGATAGAAGAAAGTATCTTCTGCAACACTCCTTTCGAAGATTTGTATCTTGTTGTTTATGCAAACAATAGGAGGAAACAACATGTCAAGAAACACAGGAAGCACCTGGAAAAAGTCACGTCGTCTCGGTTTCTCTATCCTGGGAACAGGTCAGGAACTGGCACGCCGCAACTACGCACCAGGACAGCACGGAAAGAACCGCCGTCCGAAACTTACGAACTATGGTCTGCAGCTGCAGGAAAAACAAAGAATCCGCAACACATACCAGTTAACGGAAAAACAGTTCTTCAACACATACCAGAAGGCAAGCCGCAAGGCCGGAGCTGCTGGCGAAAACTTCTTGATCATGCTCGAATCTCGCCTCGATAACCTGGTTTACCGTATGGGATTTGCCAACACCCGCCGCGGAGCACGTCAGCTCGTTAATCACGGGCACATCATGGTCGACGGCAAAAAAGTGGATATCCCTAGCTATCAGGTAAAACCTGGACAGGTGATCGAAGTTCGCGAACGCGCCAAAAACCAGAAGAGCATCGTAGAAGCTTTGGAAGCAGCTGTCGCAACAGTTGACTTCGTTGAAGTAGACAAAGACAAAAAAGTCGGAAAATATGTCCGTTATCCGGAACGCAGTGAACTGTTCACAAGCGAACCGATCAACGAACTGCTCGTCGTAGAGTTCTACAACCGTTAATGTCGAAAAAGCCCCTGCGGGCTTTTTTTTATATCCTTCCCCTTCCATACAAAAAAAGGACCGGAGCGTTCCGATCCTTCGATATGAGGTATCCGTTATTATTCGCTGATCTGCGCAAGCAGACCGTAATGATCCGAAAGCACCGGCTCCTCTTTGCCGTTGAATGCTGTCCTTGCCAGAGCCACATTCACTTTCTCGCTGCAGAAAATATGATCGATCCGCATTTTCGCCGGATGATCGCCGTCGCGCCATCCGTCGATTTTCTGCACGACCGTAAAACCGTCATCTTTCTTTTCAGCAAGAGAAAACAGATCAAGATATCCGCTCTCTTTTACGAGGTCGTATCCCTCGCCTCTCACATTCGCATCCGCATTGAAATCGCCCATGACATATACCGTGCCTTGCGATTCCAGGTTTTTTCTCAGCCGCTCCCACTGCTTTCTGAACGGTTCGAGCTCGTCATTCCACCAGCCCATATGCACATTGACGAACCATCCGTCTTCTGTTTTTACTTCAAGCGAACGTCTCGTTCGAAAATCAGAATAATCATCCTTTTCCGACAGCAATGTGGAACGCACTTCCAGCATCTTTTTCTTCGTAAAGAATGCAAGACCTTCATCATACTTTCCATATCCGGTCTTGACAGGCAGCCATGCCATCTCGTACTGCAGTCCGTTCTGTTTAAGGAGCTGCGCGATCATGTGCGCGTGATTATCCTCCCGGAACGGAATTCCAGGATTGACGCTCTTCTCATCCAGAGAATCGCTTTCGAATGTCTGATTGACTTCCTGAAGCGCGATGACATCCGGTTCGATCCGTGCAACAGCCTGCACGAACTGAACCTGTTTGATACGCATATGTTTCTCTTCAAGAGAATGGGTGTTGAATGTGAGAATCTTCATGATCTTATACCTCCAGCAGCAAATCGTTGATATCGGATTTCAGGACATCCGCTTTCGGACCGTAGACCGCCTGGATCCCGTTTCCTTTGCACACAAGACCCATGGCCCCTTCTTTTTTCCATTCTTCGATCCCGGCTACCTTGCTTTCATCTTTCACAGTGACACGCAGACGAGTCATGCACGCATCCACCAGCTCGATATTATCCATCCCGCCAAGCAGCGCAATGATCCTTGCCGGCTGGCTTGCCGGATCGAGAACCGGAGCCGGACCGTTGTTTTCTTCCGAAACAGACGCTTCATCCGACTGATAGTTTCCGTTGCGTCCCGGCGTGGCATAGTTGAATTTGCGGATCATAAAGTTCGATACAAAGTATCCGATCGCGAAAAACGCCGCACACGCCAGCACAAAGTTGATAATATCGCTGCCAAGACCTGCCTGGATCGACATCGGAACGCGTGTCAGAAATTCAAGATTTCCAAAAGAATGCAGACGCAGATCGATCACTCCGGCCAGCGCGAACGCAATGCCCTGAAGTACTGCATAAATAATATACATCGGAATTGCGCAGAACATAAACATAAATTCAAGCGGTTCCGTAACACCTGTCAGGAAAACAGCCAGCACGATCGAAATGAACATCGATTTATACTGTTTTTTCTTGTCCGTGTCCACGTTCCGGTACATAGCCAGTGCAAAACCAAGCAGAAGACCGGTCGCGCCGATCATCTGTCCGACCTTGAAGCGTGCCGGAGTTACTGCAGTAAGCAGCTCATTGTAGCCGGCCATGTCCCCTGCGCCCTGCAGATTGATCAGATCGGTCACCCAGGCCAGCCACAGCGGATCCTGTCCGAACACCTGTGTTCCGGCAGCCGCTCCGGTAAGGATCGTATACGTGCCGCCAAAAGACGTATAGTTCATTGGGATCGTCAGCATATGATGCAGACCGAACGGAAGCAGCAGACGCTCGAGCGTACCGTAAATAAACGGTGCAAGGATCGGCGAAGTATCGGCTGAGTTAGCGATCCATACTCCAAACGAGTTGATCCCCAGCTGAATGATCGGCCACACGACCGACAGTACCAGGCTGACCACGATCGACCAGGCGATCACGACAAGCGGTACGAAACGTTTCCCGTTGAAGAAGGACAATGCATCCGGCAGCTTGCGGAAATTGTAGTATTTATTGTAAATGATACCGCCCATGAAGCCGGCGATCATACCGACAAATACGCCCATGTTCAAAGCCGGAGCGCCCAGTACCGATGTAAAGTAGCCATCCACGGCGATCGGCTGTCCGAACAATGTATGGGTCATCGCTGCCGGATCAGCCAGCATATCATTTGTGACCCCGAAGATCTGTCCCGTAATATTATTGACCAGGATAAATGCGATCGCTGCCGCAAATGCGCCGCCGGCACGCTCTTTGGCCCACGAACCGCCGATCGCGATCGCAAAGAGCAGGTTCAGGTTGTTGATAACGGCCCAGCCGATATTTTCAACGACCGAAGCGATCGTGCTGATCAGCGCAATATCGCCTCCCGCCATGCCGATGAGCTTTCCTAAGGAAATCATCAGGCCGGCTGCCGGCATGACAGCGATCACGACCATCAGGACTTTCCCGAATTTCTGCAACGCGTCAAAATTAATTTTCGATTTCTTCTTTTCTGTAATGAGTTTCTTTCCAGCCTTCACCTGTTTTTTTGCAAAAACCAGTTCCTTATTTTCAGGATTTTTGCATACGATGACCGGAGTGATCGGATTGATGTTTTTCTCCTTTAAAAGATCGAGATCGACGTGAGCGATCACATCCCCTTTCTTTACTTTCTGTCCTGCTTCGGCTTTGACAGTAAAACCTTCCCCGTCCAGTCCGACCGTTTCCAGTCCGACGTGAACTAAAATTTCTACACCATCTGCAGTTTTGAATCCGTATGCGTGCTTTGTCGCCGCGATCATCGTCAATTCACCATCGACCGGACTGACGATATCGCCATTTTCCGGAATGACTGCTACACCATCTCCCATCATTTTCTGAGAAAAAATAGGATCAGGAACATTTTCCAGCATCTCGGTCCTGCCAGATACCGGAGAGCAGATAACGATCTTGCTATTCTTCATAATGCCTCCCTGTAATGCAACTTAATGCATCGTTTCTATTTTTAATTATATTTAAGTTGCATGATATTGCAAGAATGATTTCATAAATATTTCTAAAATTTTCTTATTTAAAGCGCTTTCTGCAATGATTTTCGCAATATTTTGCATGAAAAGCTTTAAAAAAAGCTATAAATGCGATATTCTAATGAAAAAGAAATATGAAAGGAAGTGCAATTATGGGCGTTACGATCAAAGATGTGGCCGCCCTAGCCGGCGTATCTCCATCTACAGTATCTCGAACGTGCAACAATTCGTCGCTCATATCCGCGAAAACGAAAGAAAAAGTACGCAAAGCCATGGATGAACTCGGCTATGACGGCCCAGCCATCGAAACGATACAGGAGGGCGAAGCAAGCAAAGGCGCTTTAGGCGTCATCCTGCCCTCATACAATGACGACAGTTATGAAAGTCCGTTTCACCTTGATGTGATCCGGGGAATCTCGAAAGCTTGCAATATGCACCGCTACACCACATGCATATTAAGCGCAAAGAACGAACAGGAACTGCTGCAGGCTATCGATCAGCTGAGAAAATCGACAAAAAATGTTTCTTTTATCCTGCTTTACTCCCAGGAATACGACACGATCGCCGATTTTCTTTATGATGAAGGGCTCAACTTCGTTCTGCTCGGCGCGCCGCTGCAGCACGACAGCGAAATCATCAGCGTCGACAACGACAACTTTGCTGCCGGATTCGATGCCTGCCAGTATCTCATTGACTGCGGGCATACCCGCATAGGCTATGTCGGGACCGATCCGAGTCTTGCCTTTTCGGCCAGACGCCGTCAGGGATATCAGATGGCCATGCTCGAAAATCACCTTGACCTTAATCCAGCCTATTGTATGGATTACGAAATCAGCAGTCCGTATTTCCGTGAGGCCATTGAAAAAATGCTTTCGCACGAGGACCATCCGAGCGCTCTGCTCGTCGTCGATGACATCTATGCGCTCGCTGTTACCCAGATCTGTAATGAACTTCACCTTAAAATACCGGAAGATATTTCGATCATCGCGTTCAACGATTCTATTTTTACGCGGCTCAGCGTCCCTCCGACAACATGTATCGATATTCATGGACGCCAGCTTGGTCTCGAAGCGGCCATACAGGCAATCAATCATCTTGAATCTCCGGAACTTACTTCGTCCAAGGTCATTATTCCGTATCAGATCATCGAACGCGACAGCGTAAAAAAGAACAGCTAAAGAAAAAAAGCAGCCGCATCAGGCTGCTTTTCACGTGATCATTGATCCGGATCGATCGGCTTTTCTCTTTGAGGAAGGATCTGCACTTCGCATACGTGGCTGAAATCAAGCGAAGAGACGATATTCTGCACCTCGTCCCACGAAAGCGATTCGACGATCTCGATCGCTTCGAAGTAATCGTATCCTTCCAGATGGGCGCGCATATTTTCGATAGCAAGGCTTTCAAAGTTATCAAGAGAGCGCAGATTGCGCGCTTTCATCTGGATCTTCAGGCTCTCGAACGCTTCTTCCTCTACATCCTGCCGGTGATCGGCAATCGACTGAACGATCTCTTTGAACTGCTCCTGTTTCGATGTCTGCGCATAAAAAAGAACATAACCATGATCTCTTGAAAAATCCGATTCCGCGCCGCATAGCTGGGAAATGATATGTTCATCAAGCCATGTCTGATAATTCGGATTGACAGGTCCGAACACGCAATCGAGCCACAGGCTCACCGCCACATCCGTACGCAGGCACTGTCCGATCTCGTCATAGCCATGCATCTTGTATGCCAGCGCAATATATGGTTCTGTGACGTCCATGTTCATGGAATAAAACGGTCTTTTCACATTATCCGGTTCTTCTTCAAAAATGCATTCCGCTCTGTGGTCGATATGTGACGAAAAGTTCTTTTCATGCTTTTCGATCACTTGAAATACAGGTCCGAGCTCCTGCCCCGTAATGCCGACCATGACCATTTCGCCCGGATCATAATTGTTTTTATAAAAAGTCTGCAGATCTCTGACTGTTATGTGTTCGATATCCTCGACCGTTCCTAAAATATCCGTATGGAGCGGATGATGAAAATACATGGACTCATAACACTCCTTGAGCAGGCGATATTCGGGGTTCTGATCATACATCGCATATTCGCTTAAAATGATCCCCTTCTCTTTCTCGACCGTCCGTTCATCGATATCGAGATCCTGTACAAAATTCATCAGAAGCTTCAGCGGCTGATCGATCGAAGCAGTCGTTGAAAAGTAATAAGCCGTTTCGGTGTACGAAGTAAAGGCATTTGTCTGGGACTGCATCCTGGCAAAAAGTTCCGTCACATCCTGCCCTTTATAGCGAAACATCTGATGTTCGAGAAAATGGGCACAGCCTGTGCGGTTGTGCAGGATGCGGTCGCCGATCTTTTCATTAATATAAAAGCCTCCGGTCCCGAAACCGCACAGGAAAAAAGACTGCACATAATCCGGTTTGCGGATCAAAATGACATCCGTCCCGTTTTCGAGTGTCCGTTTTTGAATTTCATAGTCCGGTTTCTTCATCATGATCCTCCTTTACGACAGCCATCGAAACAAGAGAGAGCCTTTTTCCGATCTCGCTGATCTGCTCTTTCGTGATCGAACCGATCCGTTCGATCCTATCCTGCATCGTATCGCTGCGCCTGAGCACTTCGTCCAGAAACGCCTGTTCGATCATCGCCCACGGACGATCCTGCTGTCTTCGGTACATATCGATCAGATCCATCCTGGCCACCTCAAGTTCTTCATCGGTAAAGCATCCGTCTGCGCACACCTTGATCTGTTCATCGATCAGCCGGATGCATTCATCCATGCTGGCTGCCGACGTGCCTGTGCTGATGCACAAAGCGCCGTCAAAACGGATAAGCGAGGAACTGATGGAATAGCACAAACTGTGTTTTTCGCGCACATTATTGAACAGCAGGGACATCGAGCTTTGTCCAAGGATCGAATTCAGGAGCAGCAGGGCATAATAGTCTTTTGAAAACACATTTGTCGACGTGGAATAAACCTGTACGATCGAAGTCTGCGAAATGTTTTTTTCGATCGTTTCAATAGAGGGACTGCCCGGCTCGAGCTGATTGGTTTCAAGACGGATCGCGGATTCTTTTTTCAGCGAATCAAAAAAAGACATTACTTTTTCATCAAAAGATCCGCATCCGTAAACGATCTTTCCGATCGTTTTCCACTGTTCATATAAAGAAAGGAGCCGGTCATATTCGATCGTGCCGATCTCGTCCAGATATCCCTGGACAGGAATCGCGATGCTCGTTTCCTTCCCGGCCAGTTCGAGCGCTTTTTTCAAAGCAAGAGAATCCGGATCGTCATTCTGGCGTCTCAGACGGCTCGAAAGCAGATATTTCGCTTCCTCAAATGAGCTTTCATCCAGCAGAGGATCATTCAGGATCTGATCCATGATATGAACGACTTCGTCAATATAACCAGGATCGTCCACGAATTCCGGCCGGATATATCGAAAACGGACATCCAGAGCAACCTGCTTTCCATAGCCGGTCAGTCCATAGGACACCTGCATTCCGTATGCATGATTCAAAGCGACCGATAGCTTCTGTTTCGTGTCAAATTCCTTTGTCTTGGCCTTAAGCATGAAGACAAGAACGTTATAATAGGTGATCGTAGCGCGATTTAAAGGAAGCAGCGAACGAACAAGAACACTATTATCAATAAATTTTTTTGTTTGAATCTTTTTCATTACATTCTTCCTCCTTACCAGTCATGTGTCACTCATTATACCACGAATGCCAAAAAAAAAGCCCCCTATGAGGCTTTTTATGTGTAGTAAATTATGCTACGCGAATAAATCCGATCAATGCACGTTCGCAATCAATACCCGCTACAACAGTCTGGGATCCTAACCATCCGCCATGAACAGCCTGACCATTGCCGATATACACCGCAATGTGGCCCGAGTAGATGATCAGATCGCCTGGCTGAGGATCACTTGTCCATGACCCGAGAACAGCATAATCTTCAGGCCATCCGTGGAAGCTGATCCCAACCGCCGCCAGAGCGTTGGATGCCAGTCTAGTGCAGTCCTGTGTCATACCAACCTGAGCAAGTGCCGCATTGGCAATTGCCTGTCCTTTTGACGAATCAACGACCGGAGCCGATGGTTCAACCGGTGCAGGAGCTGGTTCAACTGGTGCTGGTTCAGCCGGTTCAACTGGAGCCGGAGTTTCTTCCGGAGCAGGTGCCGGTGTTTCTTCCGGTACAGCTGGAGTTTCTTCCGGAGCAGGTTCAACTGGTGCTGGTTCAGCAGGTGCCTGTGGTGTTGTTGGAGTTTCCTGTGGTGTTGTAGTTTCTGTAGTTGTATTGTCTGCAGGAACATTCGTATCTTCAACAACCGGTGCATCTGCAACGACACCGTTTTCATCAATTGTATATCCATCTTTCGATGTATTGGTCATCAGGTTTCCGTTTTCATCGAACGCATAGTTCGTGCCTTCGATATTCTGGAAAGTATTTTTGATCTGGTTTCCGTTTTCGTCGAAATACTGTTTCGTACCGTCAACATCCTGCCATCCTGTACGGAAGACACCGTCATCTCCGCATACATACGTTTGTCCGTCCACTTCGAACGATCCTGTTGCCATGGCACCATTTTCGTTGAAATAGTAACGGTTTCCGTCAATTTCTTTCCATCCGGTTACCGCATCACCGTTTTCATCAAAGTAGTACTTCACTCCATCATGATCGATCCACTGGTTAACCACTTTGAATCCCTGATCATCATAGTAGTTTTTGCCATCTTCAGACCATCCCTGAACAAGTCCGCCTTGTTTCTGGAAGTTATACGTCGTACCCTGAATGGTTGTTTCTCCCGTCGAAGCCACACCATCTTTCCCGAAATAGTATGTTTCGTTGGAG
Organism: Erysipelotrichaceae bacterium OPF54; assembly: GCA_022834735.1. Lineage (GTDB taxonomy): Bacteria > Bacillota_I > Bacilli_A > Erysipelotrichales > Erysipelotrichaceae > Dubosiella. Next base: position 867,753 of record BQKD01000001.1, on the reverse strand, counting down.
ACATTCTGCCATCCGAACTGCATCTCACCTTGTCCATTAAAATAATAGACGTCGCCATCAATTTCAGTCAGGCCGGTCGCGCGCTGGCGATTCGACTCCAACACATAATAACGATCTGCATCCTCACCGTGCCATCCCGGCTGCGTTTCGTATGCATGTACGGTAGAAAGAACTGGACCTGAAGCACATAAGCATAAGGCTACTGCCAATAATTTACTGTGTTTTTCAATAAAATTCATTTCTTATACCTCTTCGCTACAACACCGTAAGGTTAACATGAATTTCAGCATCTTGCAAAATAAACCACGGTAAATTATGTGAATTTTATGTCATATTAAGTATATTTTTTTACATTAACACTTTACATATAGTTGATATTTTTATTTTATGGTAAAATGTGTGAATTTTTCTAAAATTATCAAATTGCAAAACTTGTCTTCGATTTGTGAACAAAAATACGTCCGAACTACTCATGAACAATAAAAAACAACAGTCTGAGTAAGAGATTTAACCCAAAAACAATAAATAACGCACACAGTGTACCACCCCCAATAGACAATATGTGAAATATCACGAAAAGCTCTGAAACCCGTTTCACCCGCAAGCCGAACACCATGCATAATGCCACCATTCCAAGCAGGAGCAGCGTGAGGCCCCCGAGCACATATCCGCTCCTTTTCTTCAGAACCAGAAGCACATAACCGCTAAGCGCCATCACAAGAATTTCCTGAAAAGCAATTTCTGACAGGATCGGCCGATAGCTGATAAGAGAAAATGCCATTCTGGCAAAAACCGATACATTGTATTTATTCATTCCTTCAAAGAAGGACATGAGCGAACTTTCATTATGAGCCGCACCGCCAAGACCGATCATCAGCAAGCTGGTCCACACATACTGCCACAGCCACCACACGAGCAGAAAGGCGCATAGCACGCACAAACGCTTTTCGAACGTATCGAGAAACCGGTCAATCGCCCTGATAAGTTTCAAGGAAATCTTCTCCTTTTAATTCCTCATGCGTGCTCAGGCCCGGATAGCCAAGCTGGCGAAGCACTTCATACACAACGATCGCCGCGCAGTTGGACAAGTTAAGCGACCGGGCATCCGCACGCATCGGCAGACGCATGCACGTCTCAAGATGATCCTGCAGGATATACTTGTCGATCCCGGTGCTTTCCTTGCCCAGCACAAGATAAATATCGCCTGGCTCCTTGGCAAAATCAAATTCGGATGGCGCTTTTTTTCCGTAACGCGTCATAAAATACATGGAAGCTCCCGGATTTTCGGCAAGAAACGCATCCCAGTTTTTATGAATATGGATATCCGCTTCTTTAATATAGTCCATCCCGCTGCGGCGCAGATGTTTTTCATCCAGCGAAAACCCCAACGGCTCGATCAAATGCAGCCGGCTGTTCGTCGCCATGCAGGTACGGATGATATTCCCTGTATTGCCGGGAATTTCCGGCTCATATAAAACGACATGGATCATAGCGCATGGTCCTCGAGATATTTACGCAGCGCCACGCCTCGATGCGAGATGGCATGCTTTTTTTCGTCGCTCACATTCGCAAGCGTCGTCTTATATGGAGGATAATAAAAGATCGGGTCATAGCCGAAACCGTTGGAACCGAGCTGACGGTCATAAATTTCGCCCTCCACTTCGCCGCGGTACGTTTTCTGCGTATTTTCATCGACATAGGCAATCACGCATACATATCGTGCCGTGCGGTCCTTTCCTTCGACTTCCTTCATGATATATTCATTTTTGATATCATAGGATGTATCTTCTCCTAAGAAACGGGCCGAATAGACACCAGGCATTTTATCCATCGCATCCACTTCAATGCCCGAATCATCCGCAAACACTGGTTCATGCACTATATTATATAGCGCATTCGCTTTGATCAGCGCGTTGGCTTCGAACGTGGTCCCGTTCTCCTCCACCTCGACCGGATCCTTCAGATCCCTGAAGCTTTTTATTGTCACCTGATCGCCAAGCATTTCAGCAAACTCTTCCAGCTTATGCGTGTTGCTTGTAGCGATCCACACTGTTTTTTTCATCGGTCATACCTCCAATCTTCTCCATGATATCATTTTCTCTGCACGCAGGTGCAGAAAAGGATATTTTCACATCAATGAAAAATCTGAAAATTTTTGTAACAAGCGTTGTTTCGTTTTCAACATTATATTATAATTTCTTTTATAAATATCTATGGAAGAAAAGAAAGGAGCAGAGCGAAAGCTCGTATAGGATATGAAACTTAACGGATCCCAGATCATTATGGAAGTGCTTCGCGAACAGGGAGTCGATACTGTATTCGGCTATCCCGGCGGAACTGCACTCAATGTATATGACTCTCTTTATGATTACCAGAATCAGATTCACCACGTACTGACTGCCCATGAACAGGGAGCCAGCCATGCCGCCGACGGGTATGCCCGCGCAACCGGAAAAACAGGAGTCGTCTTTGCGACCAGCGGGCCGGGCGCTACAAATCTTGTGACCGGCATCGCGACCGCGTTTCTTGACAGTGTTCCCCTGGTCGCCATCACATGCAACGTCAATGATGATTCGATCGGCCGCGACGCTTTTCAGGAAGTAAGCATCACCGGCGTCACTTTGCCGATCACCAAACACAACTTTTTCGTCAACCGGATCGAGAATCTGGCCGACGCGCTGCGCAACGCGTTCCGCATTGCCAATGAAGGACGAAAAGGGCCGGTACTGGTCGATATCACAAAAGACGTCACAGCGCCGAACCGGTTTTACGACTATTCGCCGCAAAAACCTCTGCCATTAAAAGCCCATCCGAAGATCGACGAAAAAAAGATCGACGAAATCGTCGAAGCCATTTCGCTGTCGAAAAAACCAGTCGTCTATTTTGGAGGCGGCGTCGCATCGTCGCAGGCAAAAGACGAACTGAACGAATTGATCGACCGGATCGATGCGGCAGCCACCTATACGCTCATGGGAGCCGGCGTGCTGCGCCACGACGACCCTCGCAATCTTGGGCTGATCGGAATGCACGGCAGCATGGCAGCCAATCATGCGATCGATCAGGCAGATCTCGTCATTGCGCTGGGAACCCGGTTTTCGGACCGCGTCGCTTTGAATCCGAACCGCTTTGCTCAGAGAGCGGCAATCGTGCATGTCGATATCGATGAATCGGAGATCAATAAAAATGTATTTATAAATTATGATGTTGTGGCGGATATCAAAGATTTTCTTCAAGCCATCCTGCCGAAGATCGAACAGAAATCAAATCCGGAATGGATCGAATACGTTTCACGGTTCGGCAAATTTGTCGATGTGGATGTCAAAGAAGCCACGATCCGTCCGAAAGATATTATTGAAACAGTATGCGATATGACCGACAAGGAAACGGTCTATGTCACGGATGTCGGACAGCATCAGATGTGGGCCGCCCAGTATCTGAAACACGAAAAAGCGGAAAACTTTTTAACGAGCGGCGGGCTCGGAACGATGGGATACGGCTACGGAGCGGCGATCGGGGCCCAGTTCGGCATGCCGGACAAGCGGGTCATCCATTTTACCGGCGACGGCAGCTTCCATATGAACCTGAACGAAGCGTGCACCGCCGTCAGCAACAATCTGCCGATCATTACGATCATTTTTGACAACAAGGTGCTCGGTATGGTGTATCAGTGGCAGACCGTATTCTACAACAAGCATTATTCCCAGACGATGCCGGAACGAAAGACCGATTATGTCCAGCTTGCCAGAGGATTTGGAGCCAAAGGATTCAAGGCCGATACGATCGAGGAATTCCGGGAAGCCTTTGCAAGTGCGCTCAAGGAAAAAGGCCCGGTATGGATCGCGTGCACGATCGCCAAAGAGGAACGTGTCCTGCCGATGATCCCTAACGGCGGTACGATCGATGATATGATCACGAACTAGAAAGGAACCTTCATATGAAAAGAGAAGTTATCAGCATTTTTGTAGACAACAGTTCCAACGTCCTCACCCGGGTCGCATCCCTGTTCGGGCGAAGAGGATTCAACATCGAATCCCTGACCGTTTCGGCAACGAACGATCCGGCCATCTCCCGGATCACGGTCGTATTCATCGGCAATGAACAGGCTCTCCACCAGATCATTACCCAGACGCGCAAGCTCGAGGTCGTGAAAAAGATCTTTACGCTCGAAAAAGACAATTCCCTGTTCCGCGAACTGCTTCTTGTCAAAGTAGCCTGCGATAAATCGAACCGATCCGCGCTGCGCGAGATCGTGGAGATCTACCGCGGCAAGATCATCTCGCTTTCCAAATCGTGCATGATCATCGAGCTGACCGGAGCAAGCGAAAAAATAGACGGCTTTCTCGACATGCTGTCATGCTATGACATTATCGAAACATGCCGTACCGGAATGACCGGCATTTCAAGAGATGCGGAAACATCCCTTGAAGATGAAGATGAATAAGAGAAAGGTTTTTTTATATGAACAAACACAAAAGCAAAGCCGTAACGGAGGGGATCGAAAAAGCGCCCATGCGCTCCCTCTTTTACGCTATGGGCTATACAAAGGAAGAACTTGACCGCCCGCTGATCGGGATCGTGAGCGCGCACAGCGACATCGTTCCGGGCCACTTCCACCTAGACAAGATCGTGGATGCCGTCAAAGCGGGCGTGCGCATGGCAGGCGGAACGCCGATCATGGTGCCCTCGATCGGCGTCTGCGACGGGATCGCGATGGGCCATGTCGGAATGAAATATTCTCTGCCGAGCCGCGAACTCATTGCCGACTCGGTCGAAACGATGGCGCAGGCTCATGCCTTTGACGGACTTGTCCTCGTTCCCAACTGCGACAAGATCGTTCCAGGAATGGTCATGGGCGCGCTGCGTCTCGATCTGCCGACCGTCGTGGTCAGCGGCGGACCGATGATGTCAGGATGTGTCGACAACGAAGACACGTCCCTTTCCAAAATGTTCGAAGCTGTCGGTGCCCGCAAGGCCGATCTGATCGACGATGAAAAGCTTCTCGAATTCGAAACCAATACGTGTCCGGGATGCGGAAGCTGCTCAGGCATGTATACAGCCAACTCGATGAACTGTTTATGCGAAGCGCTTGGCATTGCTCTGCCGGGCAACGGAACGATCCCTGCCGTTCAGGCACGCAGGCTCCAGCTTGCAAAAAAAGCAGGAATGGCTGTGATGGACATGGTAGAAAAAGAGATCACGATCAAAGATATCATCCATGAAAAATCGATCAGAAATGCGCTGACGTGCGATATGGCCCTGGGCTGCTCGAGCAACTCTGTTCTTCATCTGCTCGCGATCTCGAACGAGGCAGGCTGTCCGCTTTCCCTGGAAACATTCAACGAGTACAGCGAGAAAGTGCCGAATCTGTGCCATCTGGCTCCAGCCGGAAAAACCCATATGCACGATCTGGACAAAGCCGGAGGCCTGCAGGCCGTTTATCATGAATTAAATAAACTCGGCCTGATCGATACTTCCCTGATGACAGTCAACGGGAAAACGGTCGGCGAGAATATAGAATACGCTTTTAATAAAGATGAAAATACGATCCGTCCGGTAGAAACCCCTTATTCGAACACAGGCGGGATCGCGATCCTGTTCGGAAATATCGCTCCGGACGGCTGTGTCGTAAAACGCAGTGCGGTCGATGAAAGCATGATGATCCACACCGGCCCGGCCCGCGTATTTGATTCGGAAGAAGAAGCGATCGAAACGATCTACGGCGGCGGGATCCATGACGGCGACGTCGTCGTGATCCGCTATGAAGGGCCAAAAGGCGGCCCGGGCATGCGCGAAATGCTCAATCCGACCAGCGCGCTGGCAGGAATGAAACTGGATAAGACCGTAGCGCTGATCACAGATGGACGTTTTTCTGGTGCCAGCCGGGGCGCGTCCATCGGTCATGTGGCTCCGGAAGCTGCAGCGGGCGGAAAGATCGGTCTGATCGAAGAAGGAGATCTGATCACGATCGACATCCCGAATTACTCGATCCATGCCCATGTGGATGACGAAACGTTCGAGGAGCGCAGAAAGAAGCAGAAGCCGTTCGAATCAAAATTCAAAACGGGCTGGCTTTCCCGCTATCAGCGGATGGTCCAGGGCGCCGACAAAGGTGCGATCCTGAAATAAAAATCAAAAAGAGATGCAGACCGGGCATTTTGCCTGAACGCATCTCTTTTTGTTATTCATAACTTGTGATCTGCCTGAAAGTAAACGAATCATTCGGATCAAGCATTACATCATCCATGGCCGGACAGTATCCTGCCTCTTCGCACGAACTGTTCGTATCGGACTCGAACACAAGCCACGGTCCCTGATCCATATCCTGATCGAGCCCGTAAATGCTTGTCAGCAGCGATCCGTACTCGCCCTCTTCGATCTTTGCCTTCAATTCGGGCGTGTTTTCCAGAAAGCCGGTCAGATTGTCTGCGTCCGTTTCATACGTCTGATCAAGTATCGTTTTTCCGTCCTGATCGACCACCTTGATCTTTAATTCCTTGTATCCTTCTCTGGAAGGCTGTTTCAGGGCGTTTTTCGCGGCTGCTGCCGCTGCACCGATCACTGCGATCACGATCAGTGCGATCCATAGTTTCTTTTTCATTTTCTCTCTCCTTCTTTCCTTGTTCATCTGTGTCTGGCGATCTTTTTCATTATCCTGACCATCGGTTCATACAAGAACAGGAATTCCAGAAAAACGACACCTGCCTGAATGAGCGAGGTCTTCATTCCTAAAAGGATATATACGATCGTTACGGTTTTTCCGAACACCAGGAATGGCAGGTCGACCAGCTGCCCGAGCAGAAAGGCAGCCAGTGCTCCGGTAGTCCATGCGACCCATTCATGTTTTGCGGCCACTCTCTTCAGAGAGCAGAACCAGAGCGCGTACAACGGAAAAATCACGGCATAAGCCATGTTCCAGATCATGAAGCCGTGAAAGAACAGCTGCAGCAGCGCAAACACCATAGTGCCGGCAAGAACTTCTTTTCTTTTGAACACCTGCGCACACACGAACAAGGTCAATGTGATCCCTTCTACATATAAAACATTCGAAAACAGATGAAATACGATATAAAACAACGCGCCAAGCACGGCACACCGGGCCAGTTCCCTAACGGTGAGGATCTCGTTTCGGCTTGCCATGTTTTCTATTGTTCTGAGCTCCTTTTGGCGGATACGGTTTGATCAGGCATTTCGGTCCGGTCCCGATAAGATCCTCCCTTCCCGCTTTTTCCAAAGCCTTCCTGACGATAAAATAGTTTTTCGGATACGAATACTGCATCAGGGCCCGCTGCTCGAGCTTTTCCTCATACGTTTTTGCGACATAGACCGGCTTCATCGTACGCGGATCGAGCCCTGTATAATACATGCACGTGGCCAGCGTTCCCGGCGTCGGATAGAAATCCTGCACCTGCTTTGGTGTATGATGGATCTTTTTTAAATAGCAGGCCAGTTCGATCGCATCTTTGAGCGTGCTGCCCGGATGCGAACTCATCAGATATGGCACAAGAAACTGCTTCATACCGAATTCTTCATTTTTTTCATTGAACTTTTCCACAAATTTAAAATACAGTTCCTTGCGCGGTTTGCCCATCTTGTCCAGCACTTGGGCACTTACATGTTCCGGAGCGACCTTCAGCTGCCCGCTGATATGGTATTTTACGAGCCGGTCGAAAAAATCGTCATTTTTATCATACATGAGATAGTCGTAACGGATGCCCGAACGGATGAATACTTTTTTTACATTCGGCAGCGACCGTACGGCATCAAGCATTTCGACATAATGGGAATGATCGACTTTCAGATTCGGACATGCTTTGGGCCATAGGCACTGTCTGGAAGCGCAGGCGCCATGTTCGACCTGTTTGTCGCAGGCTGGTCTGGAAAAGTTCGCGCTCGGACCTCCGACATCATGGATATAGCCTTTGAAATTCGGCATTGCCGTGATCTGCTTTGCCTCCTCGACCACGCTTTCTGTGCTCCGTGTGGAAATAACGCGTCCCTGATGGCTCGTGATGGCGCAGAACGTGCAGTTGCCGAAGCACCCCCGGTTGCTCGTGATCGAAAACTGGACTTCTTCGATCGCCGGCACATAATGATACTTCGGATGAAAGGTGCGCTCATACGGCAGCGAATAGGTGAAGTCCATCTGCTCCTGCGTAAGGGGCAGGGGCGGCTGATTGACGACCACATACCAGCCGTCATACGGTTCGATCAGCATTTTCGAATTGACTGCATCCTGGTTCTCATACTGGGTCATAAAGCTTCTGGCATACGTTTTCCGGCTGGTGCTGACCTCGTTATAGGAAGGAAGCACAATGTAATCATCCATGATATGATCGAGCGACTTGGTTTTCCATGCGGTGCCGCGAATGTAGCACAGATCCCTGACATCCATTCCGCTGGCGAGCGCGTCCGCCACTTCGATGATCGTGTTTTCGCCCATCCCGAACATCAGCAGGTCGGCCTGGCTGTCCATCAGGATCGAGCGGCGGACCTTGTTGTCCCAGTAATCATAATGCGCGGTACGGCGCAGGCTCGCTTCGATGCCGCCAATGAGTACCGGAACATGCGGAAACAGACGTTTGAGCACCTGGGAATATACGATCGTCGCCCGGTCAGGCCGTTTTCCCATGACGCCGTCGTCCGTATAATTGTCCTTGTCGCGGCGTCGTTTGTTGACAGAATAATGATTGACCATGGAATCGATATTTCCTGCGCTGACAAGAAATCCGAGCCGAGGCGTGCCGAACTGCAGGAACTCTTCGTCATTGTTCCAGTCGGGCTGCGAAAGGATCGCACATGTATACCCGAATGTCTCGAGCGTCCGGGTGATGATCGCACAGCCGAATGAGGGATGATCCACATAAGCATCGCCGCATACATACACGAAGTCGACCTGATCGAGCCCGGCTTCGCGCATTTCCTGTGCTGTTGTTGGTAAAAAAGCCATAAATGTCCTCGTTTCTAATTAATCGATTTCATGGTACAGGACGAAGAAGAAATAATCAATCTTTCGTGATTTTCCATTTGTTTTCCGTGAACAGGCGAAACATTGTTTCCTGTTTCAGAAAGCGGTTGCATTTGACAGGAAAAGCTTTGATAATGAAACAAAGAACAGAAAGGAAGGCAAATTATGAGTTTTAAAGAGAATTTTTTATGGGGTGGCGCCAGTGCAGCCAACCAGTATGAAGGTGGGTATATTTCCGGAGGAAAAGGTCTTGCGGTAGCGGATGCCCTGACCGGAGGCGACGGCATTCATGGAGTGCCGCGGCGATTTATCGCCAAGATGCCGGACGGAACGACACGCACATTCACGGGCATGGAGGAGATCCCGTTAGGTGCCGAAGTCATCATCGACGAGAATACGTACTATCCGAGTCATGTAGCGACCGATTTTTATCATCACTGGAAAGAAGATCTGGCGCTGAGCGCCGAAATGGGATTCAAGTGCTTCCGGATGTCGATCAACTGGACCCGCATTTTCCCTAACGGCGACGATAAAGAACCAAACGAGGAAGGCCTGAAATTTTATGAAGAAGTATTCAAGGAATGCAGACGTCTGGGCATGGAACCGCTTGTTACGATGTATCATTTCGACTGCCCGCTGCATCTGGCCAACGCATACGACGGATGGGTGTCGAAGCATACGCTCGAAGCATTCAAACGCTATGCGAAGCTGCTGTTCGAGCGCTACAAAGGACTCGTCCATTACTGGCTGACGATCAACGAGATCAATATCAATACAAATTTTATGATGAATGGCGTCCATGATCACATTTCCAACCGTAAGAACGCGGAACAGGCACGATACAATTTATTTGTCGGCAGCGCCTATGCCGTAAAAGCCGGTCATGAAATTGATCCGGAAAACAAGATCGGCCTCATGATCGCGCACGGCGTTTCCTATCCGTATTCGTGCAATCCGAAAGATGTATTTGCCGAGCTGGATGACAGCCGTCACGGAAAATGGCTGTATGGCGATGTGCAGGTCCGCGGACAATATCCGCAGTGGAAAATAAACGAGCTGGAACGCGAAGGAATCACGCTCGATAAGGATCCGGGCGACGACGAGCTGCTCAAAGAAGGTGTCGTCGATTTCTATTCCTTCTCCTATTACAGTTCGCAGGCTATAGCAGCCACGACCGACGACAAGGAAACGAGTCACGGAAACATGTCGCAGGGCGTGAAGAACCCGCATCTGCAGGCATCCGAATGGGGCTGGACCATCGATCCGCTCGGGCTGCGCATCACCCTCAATGAGATCTATGACCGCTACCAGATCCCGGTCATGATCGTCGAGAACGGATTAGGCGCCCTGGATCAGGTGGAAGAAGACGGAAGCATTCATGACGATTACCGGATCAACTACATGCGCGATCACATCAAGATGATGAAGGATGCGGTGGAAATCGACGGTGTCGATCTGATGGGCTACACGCCATGGGGATCGATCGATCTCGTTTCGGCAGGAACCGGCGAAATGCGCAAGCGCTACGGCTTTGTCTATGTCAACATGGATGACGACGGCAACGGCGACCTATCCAGAAGCCGCAAGGATTCCTTCTACTATATGAAAAAAGTGTACGAATCCAACGGTGAAGATCTCGACTAATAACAAAGGCCTCCTTCTGGAGGCTTTTTCAGTCTTTCATCGTTTCCAGGATCTTCTGATGTTCCGCAAACTGTCTGGCCGTACGCGGAGACCGCCCGTTGTTTCGAAGGGCGAACGCTTCCGCTTTGACAAACAGCTCCTCGTCCTTCAACTCCAGATCGTACTGCTGCGCATAGCTTTTGACGATATCGAGATACAGATCTTTTGCCGGTTTTGAAAAGGTGATCGTCAAACCGAAACGGGCTGCCAGAGAGGCTGTTTCCTGGATCGTATCGGACCGGTGGATCTCCGATCCGTCGCGCTCCGCAAAGCTTTCCTTGACCAGATGACGCCGGTTGCTTGTCGCATACACGATCACATTGCGGTTGGGTGCCACGCTGCCTCCTTCGAGAATATTTTTGAACGCGATAAAATCATCATCGCCGGTCGTGAAGCTGAGATCGTCGATAAAAATGATAAATTTGAGCGGATTGTCGCCCAGCGATTCGATCAGCGCAGGCAGCCTGCGGATCTGCGCCTTCTTGACCTCGACCAGACGCAGGCCGTCTTTCCAGTATTCATTCACGATCGCTTTGATGGTCGAGCTTTTCCCGGTCCCCGCATCGCCGTACAGCAACGCATTGTTCGCTTTCATTCCCTGAAGAAAAGCGAGCGTATTTTTGACAAGCAGATCCCGTTCCCTTTCATATCCTGTCATGTTTTTTAAAAGCTGCGGATCCGGATGCTGGATAGGAAACAAACCGTTTTCATCCAGTCCGAACATGTGGAAGCGCGCAAACATGCCATATCCTTTTTTCGAAAGCTCGCTGATCCGTCTTGCGTATTCGGCTGCCAGATCAAAAGGTTCATTATCCCAGTCCGCCAGTTCGATCCCCGTATCGAACATCGTTTTCAGATCCGTGCTTTTCAGATCAAGCACTTCCTGCAGGATGCCTAGCTCGCGCTGTACCGAAGCTTCCATACAAAAGCTGACCGGCTCTTTTGCGCCCTTTTTCATCACGTAGAAGTTTTCATCGTTCATGACCTGCTCATATACGGCACGGGAAAGATTTCCCTGCAGCGAATAAATATAGGAACACAGCGCCGAATACCGTTCGATAAACTCGGACTCGTTCCTGCTCTGCAGGCACTGCACGAGCTTTTTGAACAGCGGCTGCTCCATCAATGTATGAAACACGGTCAAAGAATGTAATTTTCTTTCAAAAATTTCCAAATCCATTTTCATTCCCTTTCTTTTTATGTATTTTGTGCTATAATTTTACCATTCATTTGAGCATTGGAAAGAAGGTTTTGAGAAAAATGTTAACCATCGATAAAGTATATAACGCAAATAATGTCCTGAAAAAAGTGATCCGCAAAACCGATCTGATCGAAGCGAAAAATATCCCCTGCGACAATCATCTGTTCTTAAAAACAGAAAACCTGCAGATGACCGGCAGCTTTAAGATCCGCGGATCCTACTATAAAGTCAGCAAGCTGACCGAAGAGGAAAAAGCGCACGGCATCATCGCAAGCTCTGCAGGAAATCACGCGCAGGGCGTTGCGCTTTCCGCCCAGCATGCCGGCATACCATGTACCATCTGCATGCCGGACAGCGCTCCAATCTCCAAAGTCGAATCCACGAAAGGCTACGGTGCCAACGTCGTGCTGGTGGAAGGCGCGTACGACGACTCCTATACGAAAGCGGTCGAGCTTTGCGAAGAACAGGGACTGACATTTATCCACCCTTATGATGACGAGGATGTCATTGCCGGCCAGGGGACGATCGCGCTCGAACTGCTCGAACAGCTCGATGATATCGATGCGGTCGTCGTTCCGATCGGCGGAGGCGGATTGATTTCCGGGATCGCCTTCACGATCAAAAGCCTCAACCCCAATATCAAGGTATACGGCGTGCAGGCATCCAAGGCAGCCAGCATGTATGAATCAATCGCCGCAGGAGAACAGCTGACCCTCGATACGGTCAATACGTTCGCGGACGGGATCGCGGTCAAGCATCCAGGCGACAACACGTTCCAGCTCGTCAGCCAGTATGTAGATGATATCGTGACCGTGTCAGAAGACGAGATCGCCGCCGCCATACTGACCTTGATGGAAAAGCAGAAACTCGTCGCCGAAGGGGCGGGTGCCGTCTCGGTTGCGGCAGCCATGTTCAATAAACTGCCGCTCAAGGGAAAAAATGTCGTATGTATCATTTCTGGAGGAAATATCGACGTCAATATTATTGACCGTGTCATGACCCGCGGTCTGCTTTTGAGCGGAAGAAAAACAAGCTTCACGATCGCTCTTACCGACAAGCCGGGACAGCTGCTTGGCGTTTCGAAGATCATTTCCGAAAACGGAGGCAATGTCGTGACGGTCGACTATGACAACGCCGACCCGGATATGGATATCAATGCCTGCTTCCTGAAAGTGACCGTGGAAACACGAAATCATGAACATATCGAACAGATCAAACGCGATCTGCAGTCCAACGATTTTCAGATCGTGCAGGAACGCGTATAACCACAAAAAAAGCACGCCTCAGGCGTGTTTTCTTATGAGCAGACCATTAAGCAGGAACAGCACGAGCGTATAGACACCAAGAACACATAAACCGGACAGGTAGGAAACGCCCGCATTCCCGCACAGGACCGCAACCGGATCGGCGTAACGCAGCGGATCCCACCACCCTCCAGGAAGCACGAGCAGCAAGCCGGCCGACACAAAGTAGAGGACGGTCGAAAGAAAAGATGCATTCGCCACTTTTTCGAGAAACATTTCATACTGCACGAGAAAAGAGACGAACAGAGCGCCCAGCAGGAGCACAAGCACACATACCTGCCAGCAGGGCATCAGTTCCATGGCCGGCTCCACATACGTCGTCCCGTTGAGCGTACTGATGCCGATCGGGACCATGGACATTCCGTTCGTTATTTGTTCATAAGGCACCGCAAAAGATCGCAGGCCCGGCCCGAACACGAATACCGGCGTATTCCATGAGGTCCATCCTTTTGCGATCCCAAGCCCGATGCTCATGATCCCGGCAGGAACAAGAAGGCAGAAGCCAGCCATGCTTATGCGGGCCAGACTTTCCTGCGCCACAAATCTATTTTTAAAATGAGGGATCGTCAGCAGCGTCTTCTGCGCTTTCCGGTCCTTCTTCGTCTGCCAGAACAGAAATCCGACAAGAACAACGGCTGCATAGGGAAGGATCGAACGAGCCAGCTGTATGAACACAGTTCCGGAACTGACATCATACATGGAGGCAGGTTCGAGCTGCCTTTGTTCAAGATAATCGAAATAACGCACATATTTTTCATAAACCGGATACATAGAGTGTCCCATCGGCAGATTGGCGATCGAACGGTATTTTGCCAGATCCACGACATCGTACTTTTCATACAGCTTTTCGAGCTGCTCTTCATGAATGAAATCCTGCTCATGAAAGCTGGTTGCTTCGCTGATCTCTTCAAGCCGGGCAAGCATCAGAAAATTGACGATCGACTCCTGCAGATAAGCGGGCCAGTCTTTGTGCTGTTTTGCCAGATCCGCCTTCTCCAGATTATTCTGAAGAAATTCCAGATCTTTTTCGCTTTGAGCGATCAGTTCATACGCTTCGTCCTTTTTTTCCGCGGACAGCATGGAAAACTGTTCTTTTCTTTTCAGAGGACGGATCATGACCGCTTCCGGATCCGACATAGGCACCGGATCAGTAAATTGATCCATCCCGCTCATCATCTGCAGCGAAACAATCTCGATCGCGACAAGAAGCCCAAGAAGCACGATATTTCTTTTCGAACTGAACCAGCGTTTCCAGACAAACCGAACATACGCATTCATTATCCCAGCTCCTTTCGTTCGAGAACATGTAAAGCGGCAAACATCAGCAGGATCCCTGCCGGAGCGAGCCCGGCAATACCCAGGATCCACGTTCTGCTTGTCAGCACGGCGCTCACATTCCATGCCTGCGCTCCAAAAAGCACCGCAACAGCGAGCAGACAGACACAAAACGCATCCATCGTTTTCAAGCGCCAGGAAAACACCCGCAAAAACAATCCGAACAATCCGGTCATCGCGCAGGCACACAATGTCCATCCCGATACAAGGATCCATATTCCCCGCATAATATGATCGTTTACGATATACGGATACATGAAAGTCCCTGAGCCATGAATGAACCCGGCCGCCCCCAGAACAAGAAAAACAGTTAAATTCAGGACAAAGGGGATACAAAGCGAAAAGATTGCTTTCCCTTTGAAAATGATCTTTCGCGGAGTCGAGGACGTAAAAACAGTTTTCGCTGTCCCGCTCTCCACTTCCGCCCCGACCGTGTCCATCCACAATAGCAGACAGAACAGCGCAATGCCCAGCCATCCTCCTTTCAGGATCCACTGCACATTCAGGTTCGCTGCATCCGGCTGCCATGAAGAGGTCAGCAGCACAAGGTCTTCATCAAGGCAGATCTCGTCCTGCTGCACATAAGCTTGCGCGCTGACCGAAGAAACATATCCGAAATCCTCATACGGATAGCCGTTTTCATCGGCTTTTTCGATCAGCTCGTCCCAGCCCTGCTTCAGCTCTACAAATTCAAGGGTCGCATTCTCCCCCTTTTCGATCCTGCGTGCCAATGTGCCGGCCACGTCGTGAACTTCATACAGAAACTCGCTTTCGCCTGCCATCAGAGGTCTGGACAGATCATGAAAGCGTTTATTGGCCGTGTATGCCATATAGGAGAAACGATTCGCTTCTATTTGCTGCGCCTGTTCATTTTCCACGATCGACAGACCGGAAAACAGGAGCAGACCGGTCAGGAAAAACGAATAGACGATCCACGTTCGGGGAGTGCGGAAAAACCTTGCGCATTCATACGTCATGGCCTGCCTCCTGAAATTCATTGTATACGGATTCGAGATCATGGCGCGACGGCTCGATCGATACGATCTTCACATGATACTTCTGCTCAATTTCGCAAAGACTGCGGGTCAGATCCTTGCCGTTCAGCTCGAAACGGTACATGCATCGTTCCACAATTTCCAGTCCATGATCGTCTGCGATCGGATGATCCGTCCGGATACAGTAAAAGGATGACTCTTCCTCCAGACACAGATCATAGATCCTTCCATCTTTTAAGCCGATGATCCGATCGCACATCTTCTCGATTTCCGCCAGCTGATGACTCGAAATGAGTATGGCCATCTTTTCCTCTTTTGCAAGCGCCCTGAGCTCGGTCCTAAGCTGCTGGACGCCCTGCGCATCGAGCCCGTTCATCGGTTCATCGAGCAGGAGCACCCGCGGCTTCTTCAGCAGAGCGATCGCAAGAGCCAGACGCTGTTTCATTCCCATGGAGTAGGTTTCGACACGTCTTTTCAATGCTTTGCCCAGACCGCAGAACTGTTCCATCTGCAGCATCCGTTTTCCGGATACATGATTCAGCGATGCGAACAATCGCAGATTATCACGGCCGCTCATTGTTTCGAATAAAGCCGGGTCCTCGATCTGCGCCGCGATAAAACGCAGGGCCGTTTCGCGCTGCGTCACGATATTTCTTCCTGACACTTCGATCAGCCCGTCCTGCGGTTTCAGGAGCCCCACGATACATTTCATCGTCGTCGATTTTCCGGCACCGTTCTTTCCGACAAACCCTACGATTTCCCCTTCTTTCAATGAAAACGACACATCGTCCAGAACGGTTCTTTTCCTGAATGATTTCTTCAGATGCGATACATTCAATACGGTTTTCATCTCTCTCCTCTTTTTTATTATTATATCAGCAAAAAAAAGAGAAACCGTACTGATTTCTCTATGATCAGGATCTTTTTTTCTCTTTCATTTCCTGCTGCCGGTCCATCTTCTCATCGATCACATCGACAAGTTTCTTGAGTTCCATCTCGTTTTTAAGAGAGGCGTCATATTTCTGCTGGATCTCATACAGTGTTCTGAGCACATTGACCTTCATATCCTTGAAGATTTCCGATGAGACGATAATTCCTGTCGTGCTCATCGACATTCCTCCGGCATCGTATTTTAATGTCCAGTCGTAATTGGTCGGATCCTCGAGATCCACTCCATCTGTACTGACAAGAAACGGCTGGACATCGCTTTGAAACTGCCGCAGTCCTTCGAGCGGAAGATCGAACTGAATCGTTAAGGGTTCATTTTTTTCATCGACTCCCTCCACACGAATGATTTCCCCGTCGGAAATGACCTTGAACCGGGATGCGGGATCAGCCATACATCCCATTGTAAAACTGAATTTTATGTCTTTCATCGTTTTCCCTCCAAATCATCTTGCTTCTATTATATCGGTTTGATAGCACTTAAGCAACTTAAGTGACAGTTTTGTGAGGAAAAAGAAAAGAAGATGTGACATATCTTAAGTCTGCATCTTCTTTTTCATGCTATTCTGTGATCAATGTATCCGGCAGATCGATCTGGAACAGACCAAGGAACTGCTGGATCTGATCTTTCGCGTTCGCGCCGGCGACATAGCGGATATTCTGCGCATCCCATGTTTTGGCTGCGATCTGCGCATTCGGGACACCGAGCAAATCCGCACCAACGGCTTCGACCGCCTTTTCGACCGAATCCGTATTTGCGTTTTCGATAAACGTTTCGATTCCGCTCATGAGCGCATCTACGTTCTTTTCCGAACCTTTTTTCACGAACACAGCAGCCTGCGGATACCCGGTTTCGTCATCTCCCTGTTTTGCAGTCCACAGTTCCTGCAGATTGGCGATCACTTTGAGATCCGTTCCGTTTTCCTTTGCTTTGGCAATCGTTGCGGCAGCAGCCGGCTGGGCCAGCAGAGCCATATCGGCTTTTCCGGCCAGCAGGGCCTGCTGCGCATCCGATACGGCATTGTACCATGTTGGAGCCGCTTTCACATCGGATGCCAGCACATCATTGTATACAAGGCCAGGAACCGCATTTTCGCCAAATAAAGCGATCGTTCTGCCTTCCTGTTCCCATTCCTTCTCCTCGGTACCGACAATATACAGATTTCCCCAGGTGACGACAGCTTCCAGCTGATAGGCGTCTGCTTTTTCATAGATCTTCGCTCCCAGATTGACCGGTGCGACAATGACATCGTATTCACCGTCTTTTTTTGCCAGCTCAGCGGTCAGGGCATCTGTTCCGTCCGTATACGTTACGGTCGTGTTTTCCACGTCCTGCGCGCCTAATGTAGCCAGTGCCGGCGCCCCTGTAGGACACAGCACATTGTACGATACCGGTTCTGCCGGCTGCGATGAACAGGCTGCCAGCCCAAGAGCCAGCGCAGCTGCAGTCAGTAATTTTCCTATTTTCCGAACATGCATTTTGTTTCTACCTCGTTTTTAAAGCGTTCCACGGCTTCATCCAGCGGAAGCGTGATACTTTCCTTCTTTCCGTTCTGGCGAATGTTTACGGTCGCGTCTTTTTCTTCCCCTTCTCCGACAACGATCTGATAAGGGATCTTTTTGATCTGCGCTTCGCGCACGCGGTATCCAAGCTTTTCGTTGCGTGCATCCACTTCCACACGCATACCGGCTTTTTCGAGCGCATCCCGCACTTCGTTGGCATACGCAAGATGTTTTTCATGATGGACCGGAATAATGACAAACTGCTGCGGAGCAAGCCACAGAGGGAAGTGTCCGCCGAAATGTTCGATCAGGATACCGATGAAGCGTTCGATCGATCCGTAAACGACACGGTGCAGCATCAGCGGGGTTTTCTTGCTTCCGTCGCGGTCCACATAAGTGCAGCCGAAACGTTCAGGCAGGTTCATATCCAGCTGGATCGTTCCGCACTGCCAGTCGCGTCCAAGACTGTCTTTGATATGAATATCAAGCTTTGGCCCGTAGAAAGCGCCATCGCCCGGATTGACGACATAATCCTTGCCGGCATGAACACATGCGTTGGCCAGTGCCTGTTCGGACTGTTCCCAGATTTCTTCTGTTCCGATATATCCGCTTTCCGGACGAGTCGAAAGCTCGATCGAATACGGCAGGCCGAATACGCCGTACATTTCATCGATCAGCGACAAAACATTTTTGACTTCCGATTCGATCTGATCGGGTGTGACGAAAATGTGCGCATCATCCTGTGTGAACGTACGGACACGGAACAATCCGTTCAATGCACCGCTTGCTTCGTGACGATGTACCTGGCCAAGCTCGGCAATACGGAGCGGAAGATCCTTATAGGAGTGCAGTTCTGTATTGTAGACGAGCAGAGCGCCCGGGCAGTTCATCGGCTTGATGGCAAAATCCCGCTCATCCACCTTGGTCGTATACATGTTTTCCTTGTAATGATCCCAGTGGCCGGAAGTTTCCCACAGCTCGCGCGACATGATGATCGGTGTCTTGATAAATTTATAATTGTCTTTTGTATGGACTTCATACCAGTAGTCTTCAAGCAGGTTGCGCAGGATCATTCCGTTCGGCAAAAAGATCGGCATGCCTGGCGCGTATTCCGACACAGTAAACAGACCCATTTCGCGGCCTAGTTTTTTATGGTCGCGCTTCTTTGCTTCTTCAAGAGCTGCCAGATGATCTTCAAGCTGTTCTTTCGTATCGAATGCGATACCGTACACGCGCTGAAGCATCTTGTTTTTGGCATCGCCTTTCCAGTAGGCGCCGGAATGCTTGAGCAGCTTGAAATTCTTCAGTTCTTTTACGCTGTCCACATGAGGCCCGCGGCACAGGTCGGTGAACTCGCCCTGGGAATAGACCGTGATCGTTCCGTCTTCCAGATCCTTGATCAGATCTTCTTTGTACGGATCGTCCTTGAACATTTCCACCGCTTCCTCTTTCGTGACTTCGCGGCGCACGATACGCTTTCCGTCCTTGGCGATCTTCTTCATTTCCTTCTCGATCCGGGCAATATCGTCGTCTGTCAGGCTGACATCCCCGAGATCCATGTCATAGTAAAATCCTTCGGCAATCACCGGTCCGACCCAGAACTTTGCCTGCGGATACAGACGTTTGACTGCCTGCGCCATCATGTGAGCGGCCGAATGGTTCAATGTTTTCAAATGTTCATCTTCCAAAACGTTGATCAGTTCCATAGTGTTTCTTCTCCTTTTTCCATAATAAAAGCGACAGCATCCCAAAGGACGTCTGTCGCACGCGGTACCACCTTTGTTTACATGCCGTACCCGGCATGTACACCTCAATTTCTCTTAACGCGAGAGCAACGGCACACTTTTTCAAGGGCGATTCAAAGGGAGTAGCACGAAGCTCTGCGAAAAGCTTACACCAGCCGCTTTCCTCTCTGGATTCGAGTGATCCGTACCATATCCTTCTCGTTATCGTTGTTTTGAGTATAAAACAGATCCAGGATCGTTTCAAGTCTTATGTCTTTTTCTTTCCCTGTCATGAGAGACACAATATCCTGCACTGTCCATATCAGTTCCCTTCCGTTTCCTCCGAATCCCATATTCTTTGCTGTCCGGCAGGGATTCTGATCGTGCCCCTGCAGACGAGCGGTTATAATGACTGTCCCTTCTCTTTTTCCAGCTTTTTTCTCAATTCCTCTAATTTTTCTTTCAGTTTATCTTCACTTTCCGGAGTCTCCGACATCTCCTGGTCCGAAAGGCCGTCGTATTCGTCCCAGCCATCATACTGTGCTACAAATTGGTCTAAAAGGTCTGCTGCTCTTTTATCGAGGCTCGTCTTCCGCTCTTCCACATCAAACGGATCCGAGAATGGTCCTTCTCCTTCGCCATCCAGCAGTGCAGGCACTTCATGAACCTTCAGAGTTTTCGCCGGGATCGTACGAATGATCCGGCACTCGATCGTCACGTCCTCCATGTCGCTTAACGAAAGGACAGCTTTAGAATTCTTGCGCAGACCGCTCATGTATAAAGGAACACCATGACCATCTTCGATCAGTTCGCCATATTCATTATATCCTTCGATTGGTCCGTACATATCATTATCATGTTCGATACAGAATTCCATCGAGTCCCTGCAGCCAAACGCTGCCAGAATATGGTATGCCAGAGCCGCCCATGAATCCGACGCAGGTATAGAAAGAATACGATACGCGCCAGCCGTACCCTTTCCATCCGCCTCGCAGCAAAAAACGTACTGTTTGCTCATTTCAAGCACTTCATGCCTTGCTTCCCTAAGCGTGTCAGCGATAAATTCATTCATCATCTTCTCATCAGTATCGGACAAATTGGCAAATTCCATGAATCCCGGTACCAACTGTTTCAAAACCTTTCTTACAAGATCGTCATCATTGACTGCTTTCCGATATGCGCTCAGC
Organism: Erysipelotrichaceae bacterium OPF54; assembly: GCA_022834735.1. GTDB lineage: Bacteria > Bacillota_I > Bacilli_A > Erysipelotrichales > Erysipelotrichaceae > Dubosiella. The sequence continues at coordinate 846,911 of BQKD01000001.1, read as the reverse complement.
GCTCTCTTGATCCGGGGATCCTGGCTTTTTTCAATTTCATCAAGCACATTGTCCTGTGCCTGATCCATCACTTCAATCATTTTTTTCATTTCTATGTCCTCTTTTTATTATTTTAACACAAAAAAAGGAAACATATCGCGTTTCCTTTTTTCATTATTGTCTGATCTTATCTACTTTCAATGCGCGCATCGCGTTCAGGATCGCTATGAAGCTTACGCCGACATCCGCAAAGACGGCAGCCCACATATTCGTGATCCCCAGGGCAGCCAGGATCAGTACGAGCGCCTTGACGATCAGCGCGAACCATATATTTTCATAAACGATCCGCAGCGTTTTCTTGCTGATCTGCATCGCCGTGACGATCTGGCTCAGCTGATCCTCCATCAGTACGATGTCGGCTGCCTCGATCGCCGCATCGCTTCCAAGACCGCCCATCGCAATACCGACATCGGCCTGCGTAAGCACCGGCGCATCATTGATGCCATCACCAACGAACGCCACCTTTTCCTTCTCGTTTTTCGTCTTGAGGATCTGGTCGAGGATCTGCACTTTCTGATCAGGAAGCAGCTGGGCATGCACTTCGTCGATATGGACCGTGCCAGCCACTTTCTGTGCTACCTTTTCGGTGTCGCCAGTCAGCATGATAAATCTTTTTACGCCAAAGTGACGGAGCAGATCGATCGCCGTCTTCGAATCTTCCTTGATCTCGTCGGCAATTTCGATCATGCCTCTGTAGCCGCCATTCACGCTGACATAAACACATGTTCCAAAGCCGTTTCCTTCCGGAACTTTTTGATCCATCATTTTCGCATTGCCCACGCAGACTTTCTGGCCGTCGATCTGCGCTTCGATGCCGTGGCCGGCAATTTCCCGGACATCCTGTACCCGGTTTATATCCAGATCTTTGGAAGCCGCTTTGCGGATCGACAAGGCGATCGGATGGGTGGAATGGGATTCGGCAAGCGCTGCCAGATCAAGCAGCTGCTCGCTGTTCATACCAACCGGCTCCACATTGGTCACCGTGAAATTTCCTTTGGTGATCGTTCCTGTCTTGTCGAACACGAGCGTCCTCACCTCGGAAAGGTCCTGCAGATAGGTGCTTCCTTTGACAAGGATGCCTTTTTTGCTTGCTCCGCCGATACCGCCAAAAAACGAAAGCGGGACCGAAATGACGAGCGCACACGGGCACGACGTAACAAGGAACGAAAGCGAACGGTAGATCCACACGCTCCATTGTCCGTCAAAAAGCGACGGAAGCACGGCAAGCGCAAGAGCCATGCATACGACGACCGGTGTATAGATACGGGCAAATTTCGTAATAAACTGTTCGGATCTCGATTTTTTATTGGTCGCGTTTTCTACAAGATCGAGAATTTTCGCGACTGTCGAATCCTCGTACGGCCTGCTTACTTTCACATACAGCACGCCAGCCTGATTGATACAGCCTGAAATGACCTCGCTGCCTTCATGAACGGAGCGCGGGACCGATTCACCGGTCAGCGCGGACGTGTCGAGCGAGGAATCCCCTTTGATCACTGTACCGTCAAGCGGGACCCGTTCGCCCGGATTGATCACGATCGTCTGTCCGACCTGCACTTCTTCCGGATCGACTTCTTCGAGCTTTCCGTCTACTTCGATATTGGCAAATTCGGGACGGATGTCCATCAGGGCCGCGATCGACTTGCGCGACTTATTGACCGCATAGGACTGGAACCATTCGCCGACCTGATAAAACAGCATGACAGCGACCGCTTCGCTGTATTCTCCCAGCGCCAGGGCACCGATCGATGCCAGGGCCATCAGGAAATTTTCATCAAAAACCTGTCCGTGCATGATATTTCTGCACGATTTTATCAATACATCATATGAAATAAAAAGGTAAGGGACGGCAAACAAAACGAATTCGACCCATTTTGCCGGGCCGATCGTATGCTTGATCACGATGGCTGCCGCGTACAGTACAGCACTGACAAGGATACGCTGCAGCATTTTTTTCTGTTTTTTTGTCATATCTTATTTAGCAGAAAATTTCCGCATCCGCATCCACTTTCCGTGCCGCCTTCTGTGCCTTTTTCATAATTTCATCGATGTCGGTCCCGTCTGCGGTCTGGATCACAAGCTTCTGGGTCATGAAGTTTACGCGGGCGTTTTCCACCCCTTCGATCTGGCTGATCGCGTCTTCCATCTTGGCTGCGCAGTTGGCGCAATCCACTTCCACTTTGTATGTTTTTTTCATAATATGTCCTCCTCAGTTGAACGATTGAATAATCATTCAACTATTATCTGATTCCAGTATAGCAGACTTTCCGTAAAGCGCAACAGAAACTATTCAAAAGTTCAAAAGAAAAAAGACCGGAAAACCTGTCGATTTTCCGATCCGGATATTTACGCGAGTCCGCACAGCCGTCCGATGTAGAATACCGCAAACGTGATGACCCATGCCACGGCCAGCTGGAACGCGGCCGTTTTCCACATATAAGCGGTCGAATTCGATTCCTTGCGGATCGTAGCCAGTGTCGCGAAGCACGGAATATACAGCAGGCAGAACAGCATCATGCAGTAGGCGTTGAGCGCGCCAAAGCCCATCGAAGCCAGGATGGTCTGCAGACCGGAGATGCCGGCTGCCGAGTTCAGGCTGCTGATCCCGAACAGGACGCCCATGCTCGATACGACCACTTCCTTGGCGGAGATGCCGGCAACCAGCGCGACCGCGATCTGCCACCAGCCCAGTCCGACCGGAACAAGGATCGGCGCAATGACATGGCCGATCGAGGCGGCAAACGATGCGGAAACATCTTCAGTAAATCCGTGGATGCCGAAGTTGAGCAGCAGCCATAAAACGATCGAGGCAAAAAAGATCGTTGTTCCTGCTTTGGATAAAAAGTCCTTTACCTTTTCCCATACATAAATATATACGGTATACAGGCTTGGCAGCTTATAGATCGGCAGTTCGATGAGCAGAGGCTTGATTTCTTTAGCCTTCCGGGTTTTCGAAGTGATCCATGCGATCAAAAGCGCGACCGCAAATCCGATTATATACATGGAGTAGGCTGCCCACATCGCGTTGCTGCCGAAAAACATGCCCGAGAACAGGATATAGGTCGGCAGTTTGGCCGAGCACGACATAAACGGTGTCACAAGCATGACCCTGCGGCGGTCCTGTTCGGTTTCGAGGGTACGGCTTGCCATGATGGCTGGTACGGAACAGCCGAATCCGAGGACCATCGGAATGAAGGCGCGTCCCGAAAGGCCAAGGTGTCCCATGAGATCGTTCATCACATAGGCGACGCGTGCCATATAGCCTGAATCTTCGAGAAAGGCCAGGGCGATGAACAGGATCGCGATATTGGGCAGGAAGGTGAGGATGCCGCCGACGCCGGCAATGATACCTTCGGTGATGAGACGGATCAGCCAGTCGGCAGCGTGGATGCTGGTCAGACCGGTCGTAACGAGCGTGCTGATCCATTCGATGAACAGTTCAAAATATCCGCTGATCCAGTCGCCTAATGTGAAGGTGAGCACGAACACGAGAGCCATGATCAGAAAGAAGAACAGCAGCCCGAATACCGGATGGGTCAGTACGGAATCGATCCGGTCGGTCAGATCGTCCTTTCCTTCTTTTCCGAGCAGGGCTTCATGCATGATTTCCTCGATATAGTCATACTTTTCATTGATGATCCGATCGGCCGTATTCTTGTCGGCAATATGGCTCACATCCAGATCGGGATACGTCTTTCTGACAGCTTCATCGTTTTCGAGCAGCTTGATCGCTGTCCAGCGCGGATTGCCGATCTTTTCGGGAAGCAGGTTTTCCACTTTCCCGATCTGTTCCTCCAGATCGGAGGAATAGATCATCGTGTATTTGCGGGTCGCTTCGCGATGGATCTCCATCGGACGGTGGTTGATGGCGCCGGCATCTTCTGCCTGATGAAGCGCGGCATGCATGAGCGCCTTGAGCCCCTTCTTCTTCCGTGCCGTGACCGGTACGCAAGGTACGCCAAGAATTTCCGAAAGGCGGTGCAGGTCCAGGTCGATCCCCCGTTTTTCGACGATATCCATCATGTTCATGGCGAGCACGAGCGGTTTGTCGAGCTCGAGCAGCTGCAAGGTCAGATACAGGGAACGTTCCAGCGTGGACGAGTCCACGACATCTACGATCACGTCCACTTCATCGGATACGATAAAGTCGCGCGACACCCTTTCCTCCATCGTGTAGGAAGAAAGCGAATAGGTTCCGGGCAGGTCGATCAGGCGGATCGTTTTGCCGTGATCCTGGATGGCGCCTTCCATGCGCTCGACCGTGACGCCGGGCCAGTTGGCCACTTTCAGATTGGCTCCTGTATAGGCGTTGAACAACGTGGTTTTTCCGCAGTTCGGATTGCCGATAAAGGCGACCGTGATTTCCTTTTTCATACGGCTACCTCGATTTCTCTTGTGAGTTCTTTTCCCAGGGCGAACCGGGTGCCCCGCAGATTGATGACGAGGGTCCCGTTGTGTTTGCGCTGCACGACCTTTACCCTGGTTCCTTCCAGCATGCCCAGGGCGCGCAGGCGGTGCATAAGTTGTTCGGTGGCATTGATCTTGCGGACAGTTGCCTCCTGTCCGATCTGTATTTCATTTAAGCTCATGGTTAACTTCCTTTTTCTAGAATAAGTTAAGACTAATTCCACTATCCATTTTAAAAAGTCCGTTCGTATTTGGCAAGCAAACCACACGATTTTGCGGTTTGCGAAAATGCAATACATGGTTTTTTTGATCCTCATTGTTTATAATGGGTATGATTGAGGTGCAAAAAATGGAAACAGGCAATTTTCCTTACGAAGTATATGATAGCGACCGGGTCGAATGCGCGCTCGAGCATCTTCCCTGCCAGTCCTATATCGATGCGCTGGCAAACTTCTACAAGCTGATGGGCGATCCGACAAGGCTGAGGCTGCTCATGGCTCTTGAGACCGGCGAGCTGTGCGCGAGCGATCTGGCCAATGTGACCAACATGTCGCGCAGCGCGGTCAGCCATCAGCTGAAAACGCTGCGCGATTCCAAGCTTGTCCGGTCAAGACGGGATGGAAAAACCGTATTTTACGAACTGGATGACGAGCATATCCATTCGGTGCTCAAGGTGGCGCTCGAACATATTAAAGAAGATCATCACGAATAAGGCGATGATCTTTTTGTTTACAGAACCGCTTTGCTGGCCGCTTCCTCGACCGGGATGACATGTTTTGTGTGATCCGAGCGGTACATGGCAAGCGCTTCGGGGTCCAGATTGGCGATGAACTCCTCCTTGGCTTTCAGGACATCTTCCAGATCCATCAGGATGTGATACAAAAGGGCCCGGCTTTCAAATTCGGCGCGCGTAACGGGCATCGGCTCGGTTTTCATCACCTCGAAGATCTGATCCAGGATATGGCTCTGTGTTTCGGGAATATCATGTTCATACACTTTCATGCAGCACACCTGCAGAAATTCGATGATGATCTTTGACTGCACGGGCATGGTACGGATCCTGCGTATTTCATAATGCAGGTTGTGTATGACATGGAACTGCCGGATGCGCATGTTAAAGTAGTCGATAAAGTACTGCGGATGATCGGAAAACGTATTGTCCTGGAATTCGATCGATTCGCTTAAATAAGTGTACAATTCGGCTTCGGTCTGTTTCAGCTCCTTCCACAAGGTGGTGTTTGTTTTCTGCGATTCCATATACTCCACGACCTGAGCGAGCAGTTCGAGCATTTTCGTATCGGTCTCGCGCACTTTCGAGACAAGATCGACGGTCGTTGCGCGGTAATCGTTGAACAGGTTCAGCACGATGGCGATCACGATCCCGAGCAGCAGCAGATACAGTTCGTTGAGAACGAACGGCAGCGCATACGTAGTGCTTGTAAAAAAGTGCATGGCGATCAGGGCGTTGACGGACAAGGTGGCCTGGGTGTTCGAAAACTCGGTCACAAGAACGAGCAGGAAAATAACGATCCCGAACGCAACAAAGTCGGATGGCAGGGCCGGATAAATGAGCATGCACAGGATCACGGTTACGACAAAGGTGGCCAGACGCTGAAGTGTCAGCTTGAACGTTCCCTTTTTGGTCGTGAGCAGGGTGAGCAAGGTGATGGTGCCGGCGCCCATCGGGTTTTCCAGCCCGAACAGATGGGCCAGAAAGATGGCGAGGGCCGAGCCGATCCCGATCTTGGAGGCCAGGATCAGTTTCTTTTTTATATATTTCAGATTCATATCCTATTCCTTTTCTTTTATTCAGATGTTTTTATTTTGACATCCTCCCACGGTTAAAACCGTGGGATTCCCTGGAGACAGTGTAAAAACTGCCTCCTTTTTTCGGGTCACCTATCCTTGAGAGGATATGATATAGCCGCAATGACTAGGTTCTCTGCCGATGAGCTTTGCTCTATGGACTGCGCAGATGCGCCTGATCCTTGTCAGCAGAAGGTCGATGCCTGAACCTTTTGAATTGTTTTATCTTTTTCTTTAAAATCCGAAACAGCACTTCCGGCTGATTCCGTCCTTCTTCATCTTTCGAATCGTTTTATCGTGCATCGCTGTAAATTCTTTGAAACTTCTATCGCATAACATGCGGTCCGCATGCTTTCCCTGTCTGTCGCTGTTCTTCAGAAGAAACGCACTGTACAGGTCTCGCTGGACCATGCAGGAACCAATCTTCTTCCAGCGCTCTTTTAAACGGCTCTTCGTATAGGTATCGGTGATATGGTCGTACTGGCTCGCCCTGAAAGAGACGGTATCCACTTCCATGACAGACAGTCCGTACTGTGCTGCTTTTTCTTTCAGCAGGGATACGAACAAGGCGGGGCATCGATTATTAAGGGAGCGCCCGAACCGCTTTTTCCTTGTTCCTTTTTTCGCTCTTTTCTGAAGTCCGCGAAAATTCATCTTCTCCACATAAAATTCGTTACTGTTCTGTATGAGGATAGCACACAGTTCTCTATGGCTCTGTTTGATGTAGGCCGATTTCTGCCTGTATGCCGTTCTCAGCTCTCTTTTCAGCTTCCGGTAATGATTGGAAAATACCCATTTTGTCCGGTCCTTGCGGTTAATCGTGCCGTCCCCGTTGTATTTGCCCGGATTAGAAGCACGACGGGAACGATCCATCTTCCGAAGGATGCGCTCGATTTTCCTGTTGAATTCATTCATCCTTGGCGCAAGCTCCTGAAGGATGACTTCCTGTTCGCTGACGACAGCGATTGTCGATACGCCGATATCGATACCGGTCCTTCCTGCACTGCATGCTTTCTGTTCCTGGCGGTGCTTCTTCGGCGCTTCGCCCTTGAGAACGATGATGGCGTAGTAATGCCATCCATTGTTGAACATCTTCCTCTGAATCTCGCAGTAGGAGATGTCGTCCTTCAGGGATTGATGGACATACCATGCTTCTTTTCCGTTGCGCGGTTTCCGGCATGCAAGATACAGCCCGTTCCATACGACAGACAAACTCTCTTTGTCGAACTTGGCTCCGTTCGTATTCGACTTTCCGCCGATACAGTCGAAGTCCTCTTCCTTTTTGAAATGAAGATGTTTCCCGTCGGAAAACAGGACCTTTTCTACTCCCTTCCATACACGGGTCGCTTCTTTCTGTACCTGACTGGAAGAAACCAGCTTTTTGTATTTTCTTCCGCATACCTTGATATAGGACTGGAGCCCGTATTCGGACAATCCAATCGATTCCCGGAAGGATTTCATCTGAGCGGACAGTGCTTTCTTTTCTTCCTTCCCGCTATGGAGATAGTTTGTTTTGAGAGCCTGATAAGATGTGTCATGAGACAGCCGGCCGAGCAGTTTGATGGACCGCTTGACCAGTACATTATGGATATGGCACATGACACGGAACCGTTTATCCAGTTCGTGTTCCTGGGCATCGTTTGTTTCGAGCTTCAATGTCAATGTATGCATGGTCTGCCTCCTGTCTGTTTCGCCGGTTCAGATTATCTCAGTCGCCCGTAATACGGGATTTACTCATACCGTGTTTTCTGTGTTTCCACATACCGCTGGATGGTCTCCGAGCTGACCTCGCCGGCCGTGCTGACGAAATAGCTTCTGGTCCATAAGCTCGGGACGCGGGAAAGCTGAGGGAATTCGTTTCGAATGATATGCGAGGTCGGCCTCTTAATCCATTTCATGATGGAAGGGATAGACTGCTGAGGCCACGCTTCGACGAAAAGATGAACATGGTCTTTATCGCATTCCATAGCCAGGATATCCAGTTCCTTTTCCTGGCATATCTGACGGACAAGTTCTTTGAAACGTTCCTCGACACCGGGAATGAGGAAGATTTTCCTGCGGTAGCGGGGACAGAAAACGAAATGATAGCGGACCATGGAAACGGTGGTCTGCGAGCACCTATATTGTTTGTTCATAATTTAATTATCCACAATATTCCCAAAAATTCAAGTATTTTTTATAAAAATCGATAAGAAATATACAGAATTAAACAAAAAGAGATACATAGCTTAGTTCAACTCTTCATATCTCTTAATGAGTTAATATATATATTCTGATATTTGTTCGTCCCACGGTTGAAACCGTGGGCTTTAGAAGGTTTTGTAAGCGAACCGAACTGGAAAATCATCACCGAATAAGCAAAAACAAAAAAAGCCATCCTTCCCAATTGAAAGATGGCTTTTGAGTTATTCGTTCATCAGATAGGCAAGTGTCAGCTCGCATGTTCCTTTGATGGCGCTGCTATGCGTCCGCTCATATCCATGGCTGTTCATGCATCCCATGCCGAAGACGGCTGCCTTGATGTCATGACCGGCCCGCAATGCGGCTGTCGCGTCGCTTCCGAAATGATAATACACATCGAGACAGGCATCGATCTCATACGCTTTGGCCAGATCGTAAAGTTTCGTGGTCAGCTCCCAGTCATACGGCGAGTAGTTATCGGCCGCGCCAATGCATACTTTCTTTTCGGCACCATGATAATGGGGGCCGATCAGACCGATGTCGAGCGCAACATACTCATCCACCTCGGATGGCACATAGGCGCCTCCATGACCGATTTCCTCATAGATCGGAAACGCGAACCATGTATCATATTTTGGAACAATGTTCTTTTCTTTCATGATGCGCATGGCTTCGATCAGCGCTGCCACGCATGCTTTGTCGTCGATATGGCGCGACTTGATAAAGCCCGAAGAGGTCACGATACAGCGCGGCTCGACCGAAACGAGATCGCCGTGATCGATCCCGAGCGCGTAAACGTCCTGATCATTTTCCACATCTTCGTCAAGAAGGATGCGCATGGTAGTAATGTCGCGTTCCGAACTGCGCGCGTCATCGAACACATGGACCGAATGGGACTTGTGGATGACCATTCCTGAATACGTTTTTCCGCTTCGTGTGTGGATGTATACATTCTCTCCTTCCAGCGAATGGAAATTGACACCGCCCAGCGTACGCACTTCGATCCATCCGTTCGGTTCGACATGCCGTACGATCATACCGATCGTATCAAGATGGGCTCCAAAGCATATTGTCTTCGAATGATCCTGCCCTTTTACCTTGACATACAAGGTGTGCTTGTTGTCGTAGGACACTTCATATCCCATAGAAGAAAAGATGTCCTCCAGCTTTTTGTCGATCTCGGGATAATAGGCGACAACGCTAGGAACATTGACAAGTTCCTCAAACAGCTCGACCAGTCTTTTTTCATCTACATGTGGCATTTCTTGCATAAAAACACTTCCTTTTTTCTTTCCTTTACCGTCTTTCATTATACGACGCAGAAGACGGATACAAAACTTTTTATGAAAAAAGATCAGCCGCTGGATCAGAGTATGATTCGCAAAAAGCACAAAAAATTAAATTTACACATTGGCATTTTTCTGCTAAGCTAGTGATATACCGTTATCACGGATCCTTATCGCAGGATAGAAAGGAGACCCCTATGAAACAGAACATCGCAAACCGGTCGAATGGATTCATGGTGTCTCCTTCTTTTTTTCTATAAGATCGTTTCCTCATGAATCCATTGACCGCCCTATTTTTGTATAGAAAGGTCAAAGGAATGAAAATCACAAACGAAATCAAAAATTTTGCTTCTCATCTTCAATCTTTTTTTCATCTGCTCGTGCGGATGAAGTTTCAGAACACAACCGTAAAACTGTTTTTATGCGCGCTGGGAGCCGGCTTTTTCGAGATCCTTTTTTCTATGGCATACGCCCGGATCATGGATGAAATTATGCTTGACGCGTTATGGCCCGTTCTGCTCGTCTGCGGATTGTGTCTGGCAAAGAGCGGAGCCATTCTCTTTCAGACAATGATGGACTGGCTGGGCCGGAAAAACCGCAACGCCATGATTGCCGGACTGCGCCATGAAATGATGCATGCCATCATGAATATGGATTTTGAATATTTTCTAATGTTTTCCAAAGGCGAGCTTGTCGATAAGATCCAGGCATCGGCCTTCGATCTGGCCGACAACCTTGGCATGTTCCTGCCCGATCTTTTCCGGCATATCGTGATTGGAACACTCACGCTGATCGCAGCCTTCGGCTTTGCGCCTGCCCTTTCTGCTGTTTTTGCTGTCCTATGCACGCTCATGCTGAGTGCACAGATGTATGGCGGAAAATTTTGCGAAAAGCCGATGAACGAAATGATCGCCATGCGCAACACGCGGGACTCCTGCATCCATGAACTGCTTTCCCAGACAAAAACGATCCAGATTTTCGATCTGGAAGCTTTCGAAAACAAACGGTTCCATCTGTCATCCGGACAGTTTATCTCTTCTTTTTCCAAAGCCATGCAGCACCTGGCGTCTGCGTTCGGTCCGGCACGGATCCTGAATGACTGCGCCATCCTGATCCCTTGTGTCCTGGCCGTCTTTGCGGTCCGCCATCATGCACTGTCTCCGGACCGTTTTTTCGCGCTGCTGTTTCTCTGGAACATCTGCGCCCAGGAATGGAAAGGGCTCGACGTCGTATTCGGCAACCTGCCCGGACTGCTTGCCAATTACCGCGACCTCGATCAAATCTGGAACATGCCAGAAGAAAGAACCATTTCATGCCCTATTTCAGAAGATCCAGCAATTCTTGAAATCAAAGATCTGGGATATGCCTATCGTGACAAAACACCAGTCTTTATTCATCAGTCATTAAAGGTCGGTTTTGAAGAAAAAATTGCCATCACGGGAGAAAACGGATGCGGAAAAACAACATTCCTGCGCTGCATTGCCGGCCTGTATTCCCGCTATACTGGAACAGTTGCCCGATCAGAAACGCTCAGGATCCGTTACGCCGGGCAGCGTGCAGGATGGTTCTGCGCCAGTTTCCGCGACAATCTCGATCCATTTCATACCCATTCCGATCAGGAGATCTGCGCCTGTCTTCAAGCTTTCGGTCTTGACTCTGTATGCGACCGGATCGATCAGATCCCGGCTGATCTGTCGGGCGGCGAAAAGCAGCGTCTGGCCATCATTCGAGCGCTGCTCGAACACCCGGACCTTCTGCTTCTGGATGAAGCGACGAATGCCGTGGACGCGAAAACCGCCCGCACCATTCATAAAATTCTGACATCCATACCCGGTCTGACAATTCTTTCGATCGTACACGATCCATCCCTGCACGATTTATACGACCGGGTACTTGTCTTCGGCACGAAAGAAGGGCAGTTCTATGAATAAGACATGGAAAACGATCGGGCTTCTCATAAAAGAAAGCCCGAAATACTGGAACCTTTCCATCCTGGGCGCCATCCTTGCTTCCCTGCCGTGGTTCGCTTCGGCATGGATCGTATCCTGGTTTCTTGCCAGGGCCATTGATCGGGTGAACGATTGGGCCTGGGATCCGCTCAGCACATTCGTTCTCGTACTTTTTGTGATCGTTTGCCTGCGCGTACCGGTCGTATACGGATACCGCCTCAATTCATGGGCTGCCGAAAAGCTGTCCGCACGCTTTCAATGGAAACTGCTCTGCGCATGGAACCGAAGAGATCCGTCCGCCTCTTTCGTATCTTTCGACGAAACACTGACCCGGATCCTGAACGATTGCGCGCAAAGCCTTTCCGAATTCTTCTTTCAAGGTTTCGGTCTGAAAATACTGGAACCGGTCCTGACCGGTATGAGCGCACTAGCCGTTCTCTGGATCCTGCAGTGGAAAATCGCCCTGCTTTCGATCGGACTCGGTCTCGTTTTGTCACTCTTCACGATCCGGTTCACAAAAACGATCGAAGATCTGCATGCTGCGCTGCAAACAAAAAACGACCATCTGAACCAGGTTTTCAACGACAATCTGGCCAACATGGAAACCATCAGAACGATGGATCTGAAATCGCTGAAACTGGACCAGTTCGACCGATGCTGCTTTCAGATCCGGACCATGGCCGACCAGCTGGCAAAAACAGAAGTCTTATTAAAGACTTTGCCCAGACTAGGCGAACTGATCCTGATCGTCTTCACCTTGCGTTTTTCGGTTCTGGATCCCGCTTTTCCTGTCGGCAATGTCGTTCTGGCCGTCTCGATGCAGACGTTCGTGAACAATTTGTTTGCCGGCTTTGGAACGATGCACAACGAACTGGCCAAAACAGCTATCCATGCCCGCCGGGTGCTCGATACGATCAGCCAGCTGAACGGGGCTGAACGAAAAGAAGACAAAGCTGCATCTTTTCAAGAACTGGTTACGTCTTTAAAGGTGGAGCACATCGATTTTTCCTATGGAAACCAGCCGATCCTGCAGGACGTTTGTCTGTTTGCGAAACAAGGCGAGCTGACTGTTTTAAAAGCGCCTTCGGGAAGCGGAAAATCGACCTTGTTCGATGTCATCCAGGGATGGAAGCGCGCAGAACACGGAACAATCATGTGGAATGGGAAACAACGTGGATCCGGCCTTTTTGATACAAGAAAGAAGATCCGCTTATTCGGGCAGGATCCCGTCCTGTTTCGCGGAACCATCCGGGAAAATATCGAACTGGCCGCATCCAGACCTTTAAACGAAGAAGAACTGAAAAAAGCTGCGAAATCGGTCGGCTGGAACGAATGCGAAATGGACACGATGATCGAAGAAGGTGGTTCGAATCTGTCGGGCGGCCAGCGGCAGAAGATCGCTTTGATGCAGGCACTCGTATGCGATGCAAATATCCTCCTGCTTGACGAACCCACGTCTGCCCTCGATCAAAAGAGCGAAGAAACAGTCTATGAAGCTCTGAATAAACTGAAACAGAAAAAAGTTATTGTGATCACGACCCACCGGCCTCTGCTTATCAACAATGCCGACCGTCTCTATGCTCTGCACAACAAAAAAATGTGTTGACATCAGATCCTATATATTGGAACATATGACATTATATGTTGCTTTTAGTGCATATCTTCTTTCTTTTTCATGATAAACACGGTATCATGTATGCATCAGGAAAGGAGGAACCGCCATGGTAAAACTCACATCCCTGGACAAGGACCTCTACAAGCCCGGAGAAGCCGCCGAGATGCTCAATATCCACGTCCGCACCGTCCAACGATACTGCAACGAAGGGCAGCTCAAATGCATACGCACGGAGACCGGAAGACGGATGATCACCCGGGATTCCCTGGAAAAGGTACTTGCTTCGGCCGGTCTGCTCATCGACGACCGCAACAATGAGAGAAAGGACGCCGTCTATGCCAGGGTATCCACACACAAGCAGAAGACCAGGGGCGACCTAGACAGGCAGATCGAGAAGGTCTGTGCCTACGCCGCTCTTCATGATCCGCATCAGCTGACCGTGTGGTCGGATGTCGCATCCGGACTGAACGACGACCGAAAAGGACTGAATGCCCTGCTGGACGAGGTCATGCAAGGCAACATTCGCCGGATCTATATCCATTACAGGGACAGACTGACCCGCTTCGGGTTCAATTACCTGAAGAGGGTATGCAGCCATTTCGACACGGATATCATCGTCGTCTCCAGCGAAGACAAGACGATGGAAGAGGAACTCGCTCAGGACATCATCTCTATCATTCACTCCTTTTCCGGAAAGCTGTACGGCATGCGGAGAACGGTCAAAGAGAAAGCGGAGATGATGCTTTCAGACGATGGAAAGGAGGACATCCATGAGAAGCATGAACCAGAAGAGCAGGAAGAGAAAGGCAGAGACCATCACCCTGACAGAGAAGCATCTGTTCAGAAAGGATGATCCTGCCTTCAGGGAACTCGACGATCTGACATTCCGGAGCAAGAACCTTTACAATTCGACGCTCTATGCGATGCGTCAGTATTTCTTCGAGCATCGGTGTTTTCCGGGATACCGGAAGGTCAACGCGGACTTCACGCATGAGAATCAGCCGGATTACCGTGCTCTTCCCGCCAAGGTGGCCAAACATGTGCAGATGATGGCGGACGAGGCCTGCAGATCTTTTCTGACCCTCAACGCTCTGCACCGGGAAGGAAAATTGCAGGATCGTCCCAAACTGCCTGGATACATGGACAAGACAAAGGGGAGGCAGGTGCTCCATTATGAAAAAGGTGCCATCAGCCGTCCGTGGCTTCAGAAAGGCATCATCCACCTTTCCGGCACGGAACTCTATATCCCCACCGGGGCGGATCCGGCCAAGGTACAGTTCGTCCGCATCGTTCCTGCAGGCGGTGCCTTTGCGGTAGAGGTCGGCTACAGGGAAGAGCTCCCTGAACTTAAAGAAGGACCGTCCCGCATCGCGGCATTGGATCTCGGCGTGAACAACCTGGCCGTATGCTGTTCCAATGTATCAGGACCCGTCCTCATTGACGGGAAGTACCTGAAATCGATCAATCAGAGATCGAACAAGGCGATAGCGAAAGCGAAGGCGGAAGCCAGGAAGAAAAACGGGCAGAACATGACCGTCCGCATCCGTGCGATGTATCTGAGAAGAAACAACCGCATCTTGGATTACATGCACAAAGCGACCCGATATCTCGTGAATCATTTCGTTTCCAGCCAGATCGACACGGTGGTCATCGGTCACAGCAAAGGATGGAAACAAGACACGGATATGGGAAAGCGGACGAACCAGAATTTCTGCCAGATTCCCTTCAATATGTTCATCAGCATGCTCTGCTACAAATGCCGGATGGCAGGCATAAGAGCTGTCTGCACGGAGGAGAGCTATACCAGCAAGTGCAGCTTCCTTGACGACGAGGAATGCAGGAAGCACAAGGAATACATGGGCCGTCGTGTGCACCGCGGCCTGTTCCGGAGCCATGACGGCACCGTGATCAATGCGGACCTGAATGGAAGTCTGAACATCCTCAAAAAGGAGATGCAGAAGATGGACGCATGGAACGACACACTCTATCGGCAGTGTGTGGAACACAACTTAAAGACGGACCTTGTCCGCTATAAGGTCCCAAGATCTTAAAAGTACCCTGCAGAGGCCGGAAGACCAGCCGAGCAGGTAAACGCCCTGCAGTGGGCGTCAGGCAAAAAGGCAGGCATCGCTGCCCACCAGATCTTCCTGAAAAGAGGATGTTGTATTTGTTACGATATTTTCTAACTGTTAAGATGTAGCCATGAAAATTATTATTGCGCCAACGAAACAAATGAAGTTCAAGGACGATTTCGAGCTTCCCTATACAACGCCGCTTTTTCAGCAGGAAAGCGCGCTTCTGCGCAAGGAACTTTCCACCCTTGATCCAGACACACTGAAAAAGACGATGAAGATCAGCGACAGGATGCTTCCAAAAGTGTACGACCTGTTTCATACAAAACATCCCAACCGGGGCTGTGCCCTGCTCTGTTATTCCGGAATCGCGTTTCAGTATATGGCTCCCGGCATATTTACTAATGAACAGCTCGATTATGTGAACGAGCACCTGCGCATCCTTTCCGGACTGTACGGCCTTGTCCGGCCGCTCGATGAGATCGAGGAATACCGTCTGGAAATGCAGACAAAGCTTCCTTTTTCTCCCGGCTCCTTGTATACGTTCTGGAACAAAAAGATCGCGGACGCGCTGAACGACGAGGTGATCCTGAATCTGGCCAGCGAGGAATACGCAAAATGCATCCGGCCCTACAAGCCGTTGATCGATGTGCGCTTTCTGGATGCGGACGGAAAAGAAAAAGGCGTTTATGTCAAGATGGCGCGCGGCGAGATGGTGCGCTATATGGCCGAAAACAAGGTAGAGCGGATCGAACAGATCCAGAAATTCGACCGCCAGGACTTCAGATTCTGTCCGGAACGTTCCAATGAAACGTTGTATATCTTTCAAAAGATCAAGTAAATACGCAAAAACAAACTCAGGAGAATCTCCCAATGTCATTAAGTTAGGCGATTTTCGCCTCAGGAAGACTCTCTTATGAGAATAGAGGGTCTTCTTTTTTTCGAGTTTTTTGTTCAGATGATCTTCGAAATTTCGCAAAAAAAGCACTTGACAAGCTTTTTCGACGCTTAATTTCATAATCCGAAGGAATTGTAGGAGGTATTTTTTATGAAATCTTATAATTCCTTATGCACTATCCGCCGTCAGTTCGAATCCGCTGTTCAATCCGTTGTCGATGATATCGCCTGTTATTCGTCAGACCCCATTGCCGATTTTTCCAGAAACCGCAAGCTCCCTGCCCGCATCCTCATTCCGTTGATCATCCAGATGGGTTCCGCTTCTTTGCCGACCGAACTTGCCAACTTCTTTGATGATCCTAAATTCTCTGTCACCGCTTCTGCTTTCTGCCAGCAGCGCAGCAAGCTGGATCCCGAAGCTTTTCTGCACATCCTTCATCTCATGTCTTTTTCCCGTTCTCCTTCTTTGCTCAAAGGATATCGTGTATTAGCCATGGATGGATCGGATGTCAATATCCCTTTTGACCCCGATGATGAAGAGACCTTATGCCAGACCGGCTCGGCACGTCCGTTCTCCCAGCTTCATCTCAACGCCCTCTATGATTGTCTCAACGATCTCTTCCTGGATGTTTCGATCGACTCGTCCCGCAAGACGGGCGAATGTGCCGCTCTGAAAAGGCTGATCCGTGATCATCGGTATCCGGCCGGATCGATCATCTGTGCCGACCGGGGATTTGAAAACTATGAGCTGTTCGCTTTCTGTATGGAGAACGGCCAGAAGTTTGTGATCCGCTGCAAGGATATCCGATCGAACGGTATTCTTTCTACTTTTGAGCTGCCGGATAGCGAATTTGATCAGAAGATCAAACGGATCCTGACAAGAAAACAGACCAATGAAGTGAAAGAACATCCTGAGCTGTACAAATATTTTGCATGGAATATCAATTTCGAATATATGCCAAAAGGCGGAGCCGAAGAATATCCAATTGAATTCCGGGTCGTCAGGATCGAGGTGAAAAAAGGAGAATACGAGTGCCTGATAACGAACCTGCCGCCAGAGAAGTTCTCTCTCGATGATCTGAAAGAGCTGTATCATCTGCGGTGGAACGAAGAAGTGGGATTCCGAAAGCTGAAATACACGATCGGGATGCTTGATTTTCATTCGAAGAAAAGAAAATTCATCCGCCAGGAAATCTATGGTGCACTGACCCTCCATAATCTGACCGCGCTGATGATCCATGCGGTGCCGATCGAACAGAAGAAAGATAAGAAGTACGAATATAAAGCCAATTTCAGCATAGGAACGACAAACATCAAAAAGTTCCTGAAAAGAAAGATCGGAGCCAGGGAGCTGGAAGAAAGGATCAAAAAAGGTCTGATCCCAATCAGACCAGACCGCTGTTACAAACGGAATATGAGAGCGCAGCGAGTACATGCATTCCAGCATAGACCGGCATAACAGCCACTTAAAAACAGTGATATTTTACATCACAAATGGGACAAATAGCAATTTTTTTAAGAAGAAAAAATTGTCTTTTCGTCGTGCGCCGGAAAAGAAGAAAGCTCCGGGTCTCATTTGACCTGAAGCTTAACTTAACAAGGATATCATGCGTTAAGTTCGATGATCCATCTAACTTAATGACATTGGAGAATCTCCTGAGTTTGTTTTTATCTAAAAAGATCACTATGCGAACCTGTATCTACAAGATAAAGGATTAGTTCATCATGATCAATTTCGTATACTAGTAGCCAATCGGGAGTAATATGGCATTCCCGAATATTTCTGTTAAATCCGACCAGAGCATGATCGCGATACCGTTCTGGCAACTTTTTTCTTCAATCAGCAACTGTATCACATCATATAGCAAAGCAGTATTATAACCACGCTTTTTTACTCTTTTATAAGATTTTTTGAATCCTTTTTCATATCGAATCGCCAGCATCCAGGTCCTCCATCAAATCTTTAATTGAATAAAATGTACGACTCAGATTTTTCCCTTTTTCCACATTCTCAATTGCTTTCAAGAGCTGTCCGTTTGGATATTCAAAGCCGATTTCAAATGGTATCCTCTCTTCACGGACTGTTTTTTTTGCGAAAATCGTAAAAGCTGTAGTCATAGACATGCCCATTTCGCTGCAAAATGATTCAAACTCTTTTTTCAATTCGCGATCCATTCTTATATTTACGCTAACTTGTGGCATATATATACCTCCTATATACTATTTATATATACATTGTACATAATACTTATAAAATTGTCATCCTTTTCGCTATAGGATCGTCTTCTATTCCTTGCCTGATCGAGGGATCCGGATCGTCTGTTCAAACATCGTTTCGGTCTCGCGGATCTGCAGGCTGCCCTGCTGTGCCTTGAGCAGCTTGCGGACGCTCTGCAGACCGACCCGCGCGCTTTCCTGATCCTTTTTCATTCGTTTTGCATTGACGACATGCAGTTTCATACTGTCATCTGCCATAAAACGGACCTCGATCCCGCATGCCGGATCCGCGTATTTTTCTAGATTGGAAAACACGTTATCCAGGATACGTACAAACGCGATCCGGTCGATCTCATACTCTTCGTATTTGACCTCTGTTGTCCTGTATACAGTAAAACCACGCTGTTCCAGACTGCGGCAGCGCTCCTCCACCATCTTTTCCATACGCCAGCTTTTTACCGCCTCTTTATGAAGCGTCACTCTTTTTCGGCCCACCAGCGCCACTTCAAACAATCGATCGGAAAGCTCTTTGATCTGATCCGCTTTCTCGTTTGCCAGCACGATATACCTTTTCGCTTTTTCGTCCCCGATCGGATCCTGCCGGCTTATAATTTCCAGATATCCTTTCAACACGGTCAGCGGCGTCCGCAGATCATGAGAAAGATCGGTAATAAGCGCCTGATTCGCCCGCTGCGCCTTTCGTTCCTGTTCCGTTTTTTCCATATAGGAAATACGCATCTGTTCCAGCTCCATTCCCAGATGATCGAGCTCATCTTTGTTCCCAGCCGCGATCGGATACTCCCAGTCGCCCAGCGAAAACGCCTCCACATGCTTTTCCAGGATACGGATCCTTGTGATCAGCCCGCTCATATAAAAATGAAGCCAGAAAAGCACGATGAACGAACTGTACAGAAATGCCCCAGCCACATAGATCCTGATTTCTTTCAGGAACGGATAATCCGTGATCGTCAGCAGCACCTCATCCTTTCCGGAATCGATCGGAATATACTTCGAATAATAAACCGGTTCGAGATGCGACGTGTAATCCAGCATATCGGGATCGCTCGAATTGATGGCATCCATGAAGTTGCCGTCCGAGCCGTATAAAAACGCCTGTGCGCTCTTTGGAAGATACTTCCGGATCGCTTTGTGCATTTCCTTGTCTTCCGATAAACTGCTCAGCTCCTTTTCGATCTTTTGCAGCCGCTCATCCATCTTCTGACGCCAGTCCACCAGATTCTGGATCCCGTCGATCAGTGTGTACCGCTCCATATACATCAAACCGAACAGCACACAAAACGATATGATCGCTGCCCCGAAAATGCCAAAAAGCTGGCCCGTCATCGTTTTCACAAAAGACAACGACAGAACCGGACGAAGTTTCAGGACCGGGATATGTTTGGCCAGCACAAAAAAGAGGGTCGCCGCAGCGATGGCAGCGCACAAGATCAGGCTTTCATACTGGATAAAAAAGCTCTGCAGCACCGGAAACATTTCCACCACAAATTCCGGATCCTGGATCAGGGTGCTGTATTTATTGACCGCTTCGTTGGGCACCATCCCATGAAACGTAAGGATGGAGCGATCGCTGTATCCCTCGTGATCTGCACTGATCACCAGCTGCGAATAAAATTTGTGTCCCATCTGCCTGTCGATCTGTTCCCCGATCGTTTCCACCGGCACCTTTTGTCTTATTCCCTCTCTTACGATCGTTTCGATCCGATCAAGCTGTCCGTTCGTGCACACCACCTGCACCCAGCCATGATCGGCAGCCAGCGAAAGAGCTTTCGGATACAGATGAAAAAGCCCGGTCCACACGACGAAACCGATCATGAAAGCGAGATAGGCCCGCAGCAGTCTACTCTTCACAGTAATACCCTCTTCCCCACAATGTTTTGATGATCTGCGGATCTTTCGGATCCTCCTCGATCTTTTTGCGCAGATTCCGCACATGGACCATCACCGTATTCTGCACTCCGTAATACGCCTCTTCGTTCCATACGCCTTCATAGATCTGCGATAAGGCCAGCACCTGATTTTTGTGAGCAATGAGAAAGCGCAGGATCTCGTACTCCCGATCCGTCAGTTCGATCTTTTTCCCGTTTTTGCGCACATCGCGCATCTTTTCGTCGATCGTCAGATCCCGGAACCGGACCGGACCATCCCGTTTTTCTTTTGCGTCCGAATACGTATACACGCGCCGCAGCAGCGCCATGACCCGCATACGCAGCTCCGCGTAGGAAAATGGTTTGACAAGATAATCGTCCGCACCGCATGAAAAGCCGATCAGCTTGTCATTTTCCATCCCCCTTGCCGTCAAGAACATGATCGGCGCCCTGGAACGTTCCCGCACCTTTTGGCAAAGTTCATAGCCATTCATATCCGGCATCTTCACGTCCAGGATGAACAGATCAGTCTTTTCATTCATTTTTTCCAGCGCCTTTGCTGCTGAAGTGCATCCGTCCACTTCGTATCCTTCTCCTTCCAGAAGCACTTTTATGATCTCGACAATTTCCGGCTCGTCATCCACCACCATGATCCGGTACGCCATGTTCTTCCCCCTCTTCTGTTTCTTTCCTTTACTGTATCAGAACCGGAACGTTCATTTTCTTAATTTCTCTTAAGATTTCATTCACAGTTCTTTTTTATTCCTTTCGGCAGAACTTCTGTTCTATTTGATACGATACGCGCAAGGAAGTGATTTGATGTCTATGTTCAGAAAAACCGGAATTTTCTTTTTCTTGCTCGTATGGCCTGCCCTGCTCGTATTCGTCGCTCATCCGATCCTTTTCGGCAATCCTGTCGACTGGTACAGCCAGCATGTCGTGATCGGAAAGACCTTGCGCGACACCATGATCGCCAGCCACTCTCTTGCTCCCGATTTCGTTCCTCAGCTTTTTGGCGGAACAAATTTTTATGCCCTGAGCTATTATGGAGCGCTGCGCCCCGACATCGTATTCAGCAGCTTGTTTGCGCAAATCGATTTTGTATCGATACTGAGCACATATGCCGTCTTTCTTATGGGACTTGGCAGCATCAGCGCCTATGTCTTTCTGAAACAAAACAGATTTTCCGGTCCGGTCTGTCTCGTGCTTTCGCTCATGCTTCCATGCTCCACCATCTTTTTCCAGTCCCATCGCCAGATCATGTTCGTCAGCTATATTCCCTTCCTGTTCGGCATGCTGACCGGGATCGATCATATGATCGAAAAAAAGAAATGCACCCTTTTCATTTTGTGCGGCACCTTTGTTGTCCTGCACAGCTTTTACTTCGCGCCCGCAAGCTTTTTGGGATGCATTTTATATTTTACTTACAAAAAAGGATGGAAAACACACTGGAAGCCGTTTTTGTTCGGCTTTGCGTTCATCATAGCGATCACAGCCATGCTCTGGCTGCCAACCGGCCTCTATCTTCTTGAAAACAACCGGCCTTCTGCGCCAGTCGATCTGTTTTCGCTGTTCAGACCGGACCGGAAACTGACCGGCTTGCTGTACGGGCGCTACGGATGCGGACAGCCCCTGCTGGCATGGATCAGCCTCGTCTTCTCGCTTTTCTTAAAAAAGACACGGAAGCTGGCCATGATCCTGCTTGTCCTCTTTCTGTTTCCTGTGTGCTGGTATGTTCTGAGCGGCTTTTTATACGCAAGAACCAAAGCCCTGCTGCCTATGCTTCCTCTTGTCGTGCTGCTCGAAGCCAGCACATTGAAAAACCTGAAAAAAGATGCTGCCCTCTTTCTTGTTCCCGTCGCTCTGCTGTGGCCGTTGCTTGCCATCCGCAATTCCATCGTATGGTGGGATGCAGGGATCTGTCTGCTCGTAATGCTCATCGGCACAGACCAGAGAAAAACGATCCCGCTTCTGCTCGTTCCGGCCCTGATGATCTGGCATGCACAGAACCCGTCCGATTCCTATCTGGATTCGCTGCCTGAAACCGGTGAGATGACTGCCTGGACGCGTGCCCATCCCGGCACAACGCTTGCTCTTATGAATCAAAACGACCTGGTCAATGAAACGTTCGGCCTGCAGGCGTACCGCGCGAGCGGCTACTCTTCGATCTATCCGGCACGTTACAACACTTACATATTCGACATGCTCAAAAACAACATTCCGATCAACAACCGGACCGCCATCCTGGACAGCTTGAATCCGTTTTATTTGTGGACACGCTCGATCGATACCGTACGATCCGAAAAGGTCCCCTATGGTTATAAAAAAGAAAGCGGCACTCTTTCGCATAACGGATCGGTCCTTCCCCGGTTCTGGGTCACCTATGACTGGATGAGCGAAAAAGAAATGGATTCCCTGTCGTTTCCTGACAGCCTTCAGGCTGTTGTCGAAACGCCATCCGTTTCAGGCGCAGAGCGTTCCGCCAGCCCGTTTACAAGCCGGTGGCGAAAGGAAAATCTTCCTTCGCTCGATCAGGCCGTGACAAAAAGAAAGAAAGTATCGTATGACGATCTTCATCTCGATCCGGAACGCATCTATGTCCTGGAAATGGATATAGAAAACACAACGCCCGATCAGCCTGTCGTGATCGATGTATGCGGTATGCGCAACAAATTATCTTCTGCTTCCTCGGTATACTACAATCACAACACGCATTTCACCTATTTTCTTTCAGGAGAAATGACTTCGGTGCCGCTTACGGCTGATTTTCGCTCAGGCAGCTATGTCGTAAAAAATACGGTCTGGCATTCGATCGATGCCCGTCTTTTTGAACAGCGTCTCAGACACATCCAGCCGGTAACTGTCCGCGAAACCAGTTCACGATGGACCATCGAAGCCAGCCTGGAAAAAGACGGGATCCTGTGCACCCCGTTTGCGATGCAGAACGGATTTTCGATCGAAGTCGACGGCCGGAAAGTTCCTGTCGAACGGATCAATCAGACCTTTGCCGGCTGTGCGCTTTCGAAAGGGAATCATACGATCGAGATCCGTTTTGAGGCGCCCGGAAAAAAAGCAGGCATAATCCTGAGCGTTTCCGGCCTGGCCGGATGTGTCCTGTGGATAAGGAGGAAAAGAAAATGAAACAAGGTATCTTATATATTGTGACTGGCCTCATCACAACGCTGATCAATACGCTTTTATTTATGCTCGGGCTTTGCTGGATGCCAGTGGTCCTGGCCAATGCGGCAGCATGGGCCGGCGCTGTCGTTTTTGCTTATGGTGCCAATGCCCGCTTTGTCTTCTGCCAGCCTGTGCATCTCTCTGCATTTATCCGTTTTGTACGTCTTCGTCTTGTTTCGCTGGGTGCCGAAACGCTCCTTCTTGAAGGCTTGCTGCAAATGAACATTAGTCCCCTTGTTTCCAAAGCGGCGGCTGCTGTATTTGTCGTTCTCGCCAATTATATCCTGTGCAGGACCCGTATTTTCAGGAAGGAGGAAATCCATGAAATCATTGACGATCATCGTTCCGTGCTTCAATGAGGAAGCGTGTATCCCGCTGTTTTACAATGAAGTTTCTGCCGTGATGAAAGACAGGAACATAGCCTGGCACATCCTGTTCGTGGATGATGGAAGCAGCGACCACACCTTGCCGAAGATCCGGGTCCTTTCCGAAAAAGATGGACGTGTTGCCTATTTGTCCTTTTCCCGCAATTTCGGCAAGGAAGCGGCCATGCTGGCAGGTCTTGAACAGGTCCGCACCGATCTTGCGGTGTGCATGGATGCCGATCTGCAGCATCCGTGCGGTCTGCTGCCGCAAATGCTTGAAATTCTCGAGGATCCCTCGGTCCATATTGCGGGCGCAAAACGAAAAGGAAGGCAGGACCAGTCTTTTCTACGCCGGAGCGGATCGATACTGTATGCCCGTTTTTCCGGGTGTACGGATGGTGCCACCGATTTTCGGATGATGGATCAAATGGCGATCAAAGCCCTGCTTTCCTGCCGCGAATCGGACCGCTATATGAAAGGTCTGTTTGATCATATCGGTTTCAGCACGCGATGGATCGAATACGAAAATGTGGAACGCCAAGCCGGAAAAACAAAATGGAACATAAAAAGCCTGGTTTCCTATGCGCTTCGGGATCTCCTGATTTCCGAAACCTTCATAAAAACGGTCTTCGGCTTTGTTTTCGCTTTACTGGCTTGTTCGACACTCGTTGCCATGATCCAGAAAAATATGTCTCTTGTTCTGCTCCTTCTTGCTTTCACGATGCAGACCAGCCTTCTCCTTCTGCTCTCGCTTCTGCTTCAGAAGGTCCTGATCGAAACAAAACACCGCCCGCTCTACTTTATTGAGGAAAGTGGTATTTCTGCAGACCACGCTCCCAGCAGGAACACATCCTCCATTTGATGGAGCTTGTCTTTTGATGTGCGTAAACATACAATGAATTCAGAAAACGATCTGCAAAGAAAGAAGAGGGAAAAACATGCTCATCAAAGGGATCCATCACGTATCTATGAACTGTTCAACAGACGACGTATTTGAAAAAGCAAAAGATTTTTATATTGGCGTCCTTGGCTTAAAAGTATTCCGGGAATGGAACGAAGGCATCCTGCTTGATACCGGTTCCGGGATCATCGAGATCTTTGCCGGCAAGGAAAACACCGGAGAGGTTGGCGCGATCCGTCATTTCGCGCTTTTGACAGAGGATGTCGACAGGCTGGCCGATTCGATCCGCAAAGCCGGTTATGATGTATTTATCGATCCGGACGACCGCGTCATTCCTTGTGATCCTCCTTATCGGCTTCGTATGGCGTTTTGCAGCGAGCCGTTAGGAGAACACATCGAACTGTTTTGTCCGAAAGGAGAAGGATCATGATCAAAGCTGCGATCTGCTGCGGCGGAGGATTTTCTTCCAGCACGATGGCTGAACATATTAAAAAAGGAATCAAGGTCTATCATCTCGAACAGGAGCTGTCGATCGAATTCTGCCCGTTTCTGCTCACTTCAAAAAAGCTGGATGAATTTGATATTTTCATACTTTGTCCGCACCTTTCAAGAGATGTCCGGAAGTTCAATGAACGTTACTGCAGAAACAACCGGCCTCTTTATGTTCTGCCGATCCGCATGTACGGTCCTGTGGATGTCATGGAACTGTACACAGATATCGTGGACGTCATGGAGATTTTTGAACAGACCAGGCAAAACCCGGTTCATTTTCCGGATGAACCAGACGCGCTGAAAGTAACGCGTATAAAAACGTATCGGCATGTCCATACACAGTAAAAGGAAGCTTTTCCGCTTCCTTTTACTGTTTTATTATCTTTCATCCCGCTGTTTCTTTGCTTCGTCCAGCAGTTCCATGACCATTAAGGTCTGTTTTTTATACTGATCATATTGCTCGAAATCATCGTGCTCGATCATCCGCACAAAATCGCTCAGCTCATAAAACATATGAAAGCCCTGATCGATCCCGATCTCTTTCGTGATTTCCGCTCTGTCCTTCCTGCCGATCGTATCGCCTTTTGGAAGGAGCAGATCCACATGCTCGCACACGCCGCTCGATGCCCGATCCACCCGGATCGTCGCCCGATCTCCCTGAATATATACACAGTATGGCGAGGAACTGTCCTTGGCACCTGTACAGATTGCGATAAAGCCTGGATACTCCATAAGGATCACTCCGCTCGTATCGATCCCGTTGTATCCTTTGTTTCCATAATAATGAAGCGTATCGGGCATCCCGAATAAGCCGGTCACAAAATGAAGGTTGTACACATTGATGTCCATCAATGCCCCGCCATCAAACTTCGGATCGAAAATGTTGGTCTGCTTTTTCTGTTTGAACAGCTCGTAGCGCGAAGAATACTGGGAAAAATTGTACTGTACCATTTTGATCTCGCCCGTATCCGGCAGATGCTCCTTTACAGCCTTGTAGTTGGGCGTATGCACATTCGTAATGGCTTCCATGAGCATGACACCATTTTCTTCTGCCAGGGCAAACAGCGCTTCCGCTTCTTTCTTTGTCGAACAGAACGGCTTTTCGAGCAGGACATGCTTTCCGGCTTCAAGAGCCTTTTTTGCCTGCTCATAATGCAGACTGTTCGGACTGGCGATATATACCACATCCACTTTTTCATCCTGGAGCATGGTATCGAGATCCCAGAAGTACGTTTGCGCGCCATGCGCTTTCGCAAACTCCTGTGCCCGTTCTTCGGTTCGTGAATACACTCCGTACAGTTCGATCCCGTTGACCTGGGAAACGGCATCGATCATCCGGTCCACGATGATCCCGGATCCTATTGTTGCGATTTTCATCATAATCTCCTCCTTTTAAAAAAACCGCCGGTTCTGCCGACGGTTTTCATTTTGATTTATCCACGTTATTTATTCCGTTCAGGCTTTGCGGCCCCGCTTGTTCTGGTGCTTTTTAGAAACCTTGTGCTCCCTGTAAATATGGAAGCATACACCATCTTCTGTATTAAAGCCTTTCACAATATAATTATTCGCTTTTGTGACTTTCGAAACGATCGACAGCCCCAGACCAAAGCGTCCGCCTTCCCCCATCTCATAGGGACGGAACAAGGTTTCGATACGGTCTTCCGGCATTTTCGGTCCGTCGTTATAGATCCGCAGATCATCCTCGCGCACGACGATCTTGATATATGTCTTTGCATAGCGGAACGCGTTTTCCATGATATTTTCGATGGCTACGCGCCACGATTCGATCAGTCCGTCAAAGAATACTTCCTCCACATCGGTGATCAGCCGGATATCGGGATCGATCACGGCGGAGTTGAGAACGACCTGCTCCACCACATCTTTCATGTTCGTGACGACGCCTTCCGCGTCGGTCGTGATCAGGTACTCAACCCGGTTCAGATAGAGAAGATTGTGCACTTTGTCCTCGAGACGCTGCGCGTTGTCAAGAATGACATCCACGCTCTTTTCCAGGGTGCCGTACGGATAGATCCCGTCCTTGATCGATTCGGAATACGATTTGATCGTTGCGATCGGTGTCTTGAGATCGTGGGAAATATTGTGGATCATTTCCTCTTTCGACTTCTCCTGTTTCGTGAGCTCCTCTTTCATCGAGATCAGTTCATGCGCTACATCGCCGATCTCATCTTCGCGGTTGATATTGAGCTCCACCTCTTTTCCCTGCTTGATCTGGGAAATATAAAGGCGGATCTGATTGAGCGGATGAATGATCGAAAAGGCCCACAGCATCAGGATCATCAGGATCAGCGCAAACGCTACGACCATCACATAGACGTTGGAGTCGATGAGCGATGCCCGGAACCTGGCCGCATACGTATCGTCCATGAAGCTTGCCACGATGACCGGTTTTCCCTGCGACTCGCATTCTTCGAGCAGATAATAGTATCTTCCCTTGTCGCAGTCAAAGGTGCCGTAGAGCGCTTCATCCGATTTCGAATTTCTGAGCCACTGCGCTTTTTTCAGCAGGAATTCCGTAAATTCAGGTGTCGTAAAACTGCTGTCCGGAATTGTCAGGTATTCGACCTGGTCGTTGCGGATGATGCAGTTGGTCTGGATCGAATCGGTTGACAGATATTTATACAGCTGATTGTTGAAATCGGCTGGTTCGTCCGCTTCAAGAGCCCCTATGATCGGTTTCTGCCTGGAATCCATCATCGCATACATCTGATTCGAAATCGTCACTTCGATATTTTTATTCAGAAAAAATGTAAAGAACAAAGCCAGAAAGATGAGCATGAGCAGGATGATCATAAGCACCTGCTGGGTCAGCGATAATTTTTTAAAGCTTCTTGAAAGTTTATTGACCATTGCTTATCCCAGACGATATCCGTATCCGTAGATCGTATGGATATTCAGATTCGGCAGTTTCTTTCTCAGTCTTCGAAGCGTGTCATCTACGACACGGTCCGAGCCAAAGTAGTTTTCATCCCATACATTTTCAAGGATCTTATCGCGCGAGAACGCAATACCCTTGTTTTTTATGAACATCATGAGCAGATCGAATTCTTTTGTCGTCAGTTCGATCTCTACATTATCGGTATAGATCTTGCGCTGCACTTCATCGAGCTCGTATCCATCGACCGAAATCCGCGAACTGTTGTCCTTGTATGCCCTCTTGATGATATTGTTTACGCGAAGCACGACCTCTTTGGGAGAGAACGGTTTCGTAATATAGTCATCGCAGCCTTTTTCCAGACCAATGATCCGGTCGAATTCCTTATCTCTTGCCGACATAAAGATGACCGGAATATCCGGAGCCTGCAGCCGGATCGCCTCCAGCAGGTCAAATCCTGATTTATCATCCAGCATGATATCCAGGATCCACAAGTGAACATCGTCATCCCCAACATGTGCGCTCGCTTCTTCATACGTATAGTACGAATGAACCTCATACCCTTCCTTGCGCAGATACTGCGCCACAAGATTGTTGATATCTTTCTCGTCTTCAACGATATTTACTACTCGTTTCATCTATAAAATCCTCCTGTCAGAATCCGCGTTCTTCTATATAATTCACAACACGGTCTACATACATCTTACACAATTCGTCCGTTTTTGCTTCAACCATGACCCGAATAAGCGGTTCTGTTCCGCTTGGACGCACCAGGATCCGTCCGTCTCCTGACAGTTCCTCGTTCACGGAATCGATTACCTTCTTCAGCTGTTCATCATTGAGCACTTCCTTTTTATCCTTGACCTTCACATTTTTGAGCAGCTGCGGATAAATGAACAGTCCTTCAGAAAGCTCCTGGACCGTTTTGCCTGTCTCTTTCATGACCTGCAGCAGCTTGAGCGCTGTCAGCAGGCCATCACCAGTGACCGCATGTTCATAGAAGATGATGTGGCCGCTCTGCTCGCCACCCAGATAATAATCGTTTTTCTGCATTTCCTCGAACACGTATTTATCGCCGACATCGGTCTGCACATAATCGATCTTGGATGAATCAAGAGCCTTGTACAGGCCAAGATTGGCCATGACCGTCGTGACGACCATATTTTTATTCAAATGGTTCTGCGCTTTTAAATGACGTCCGCAGATATAGAGAATATAATCCCCGTTGATCTGCTCGCCGTCCGAGTTGACCGCGATCAGACGGTCAGCATCCCCGTCAAACGCAAGACCGATATCGTAGTCGTTTTCCTTCATCATCCGCATCAGCGCTTCAGGATGCGTGGATCCGCATTTCAGGTTGATATTGATCCCGTTTGGCGAATTGCTGATGGCCTCCACCGTCGCGCCGAGCGAGCTCAACGTTTCCACCGCCGTGCTCGTCGCCGAACCGTTGGCCAGATCGACCGCGATCTTCATGCCGTTCAGATCGACCGGAACGATGCTCTTGAGCCAGGACATGTAAATTTCCAGCCCGTCCTGCCAGTCGAAATATTCGCCTACGCCTTCGCCGGTCGCCAGATCCAGTTCGCTATTGCCATCCATATACTCTTCGATCTCGAGCAGGATGTCTTCGTCCATCTTCTGCCCGCGATGATCAAAGATCTTGATCCCGTTGTCGTAATACGGATTATGCGAGGCCGAAACCATGATCCCGCAGTCGAAGCGTTCCTTGTTTACCAGATAAGACACAGCCGGTGTCGGACATACGCCAAGCAGATACACCTGCGCTCCGGTGCTCGTTGCGCCGGCCGCAAGCGCCAGCTCGAACATATCGCCGGAAAGCCGCGTATCCTTGCCGATCAGAATTTTCGCATGTTTGTTCTTTCCGTAATAGGCGCCCAGATACTGTCCGATCCGCAGCGCCATATCGAGCGTCAGGTCCTCGTTGGCTTTGCCGCGCACTCCGTCTGTTCCAAAATATTTACCCATATTCATTACTCCTCTAATTGTTGTTCGTTTTTACTGTCACGCTGACTTCCACGCTGGACGGCGTGATCTGCGCATCCACCTTGCTGCCGTTGGCATCATAGGCGACCAATGGCGCATTGATCGTGAAGTCCGCGCTCTTTCCTGTCGTATCCACGATCGCCTCCACCTTGCGGATGGACTGCAGTTTTTCAAGCGTTGCTTTGATCTGTACCGAAGTCTGCGCCGGCGTCGCTGTATCGAAGTCGCTTCGCTTCTGCCCGACACCGATCAGAAGTTCGGCATCGACCGGGAACGATTTTGTGATCTTTTTTTCCAGATCCACATTGAGCGTGGACGGATTGATCTGCACTTCGATCTGGCTCGGCACATTGCTGGCCTGCAGCGAAACGACATTGTCGCCTTCCGCGAAGCTTCTCAGGTCAGCCACGACAACGGCGTTGCTGCTCTGGTTGCGGAAAGACTGGATGTCTGCCGGATCCCCTGTCAGTGTCAGATCGACCGTCGACGGGATCCCGCTGATCTCATACGTATCCATATCAGCCTTGACCTCGACCGGAACGCCCGGCAGATTGAGCGTGGTCATATCGCTGTTAAAAAAAGTATAGCGGATATCATCAAAATTGACGGCCACGCAGATCCCGATCGATACGAGAAGCGATACGATGACCGAGCTGGTCTTGTGATAGACGATTTTATCGAACAGTTTGGAAAGCCTTGAAAACAAGGCCGATCCAAACTTTTTTACTTTACCAAAAAAACTTCTGGCGTCATTGCGGTCCATGCTCTTTTCCTCCACTATGCGAGTACAGATCGACAATTTCGATCGGCTTGATCCGTTCGTCACCGTTTTTCTGCGGCGTTCGTTCCTCGCTTCTTCTTGTGCGGTTCAGCGAAAAGCTGCGGGCCGTTCTGAGCACCGGATCGAACAAGGTCGCTTTCGTTTCGTTTACGATCAGCTTGTTGGTGAGCAGACGCTGCAGCCCTTCCGGCTTGTACTGCGTCAGCTGTCCGCGGATCGCAACCGAAATGTTCCCTGTTTCCTCGCTGACGATGATCGTGATCGAATCCGTGATCTCGCTGATCCCGACCGCCGCCCGGTGTCTGGCTCCGTATTTGCTTGGCAGATCCTTGGTCGTGGGCGGAAAATACGCTGCCGCGCACGCGATCTTGACCCCTTGAATGATGACAGCGCCATCATGCATCGGTGTACCGTACTGAAAGATCGTTTTGATCAGCTCGCTGGAAACCTCCGAATCCATACGGATCCCTGTCTCGATATAATCCTCGAGCGATTGAGACTGCTGTATGGTGATCAGGGCGCCCGTTTTTGTTTTGGACATGGCTGCGCAGGCATCGACCAGCTGATCGATCATATGCACATATTCGCCTTCCGAGACGTTCATATTGAAGATCGTGGTCGTCTTGCCGACCTTTTCAAGCATGGAACGGATCTCCGGCTGAAAAAGGATCAGCACGGCCACGACGCCCCAGTTCAGGAAAATATCGATCAGATGATTCAGTGCGTGAAGTCCGATGACCATAGCGATCATCTTGATCAGCAGGATCACGATGATCCCCTTGAAGATCTGGATCGTCCGCGAATTGTTGCGTATGATCCGCAGCACAGAATAGATCAGGGCCCAGACGACCAGAATATCCAGCAGCAGCTTTATGATCATTGAGATGTCATCCCATGATACATTCATGACACTCCCCCTGTTCCGTATTGTTAAAACTGTTTTGTCTGTTCGATCAGATTGCTGATGGAAAGCACGACATGGCGGGCCTGATTCTGAACATCCTCAGGCGCAGTGGCCAGCACATAGCTGTTTTCCACGCTTTCAAGCATCGGCACATCGTTGTAGGAATCGCCGATCGCGTATACGTCCTCGTCATTCACATCGATAAAGGCGCGGACAAAATCAAGCCCGCTCTGTTTGGATACGCCTTTCGGGACGATATCGACAACGGTGTTGTTCGTATAGGCTGTCACAGACGCTCCGAAGAAATGGTTGATCTGCTCGCTCATATCGAGCGCCGCATCGGCGCTTGCCATGGAAAGCACGATCTGCGCAAACTTTCCCAGATCCATCACATCTTCTTCGGGCAGATCAGGCTGCATCGTCGGATACCGGTGATCCGTCACTGTCGGATCCACGACAACTTTGTGACGGCTGTAGCCGTCATTGACCACATAGCTCGCTACGTTTTCCGACTCCTTGGCCGCATAAAGAATATCAAGCGCCGTCACATAATCCAGATAGTTGGAAAGCAGTTCGTTTCCGTCCTTGTCAAAAACCATTCCTCCGTTGTTGGTAATGATATAATCGGCCGGCAGGTCGAATTTTTCCATCTGTTTTCTGATCGAAGGCCATGAGCGTCCGGTCGCAAGAACGAACACATTTCCATCCTCTTTCCACCCGGCAATCGCGTGCAGGTCCTCTTCCATGATCGAATCACCATAATGCAGTGTTCCATCGTAATCGCTAGCTAAAAGTTTCATTTTTTTTCCTCTCTTTATTCGCAATGTCCATTTGTTTTATAATATCACATAATTATGGGAATAGCACTAACAGCATGCAATGTTGCTGTCGGTACGCGGTTCGCATGCGCCACAGTACACACCGTTCTCCATACGGACAATGATCTGTCCGCGTCCGAAAAGCGAATATTCGTTCTCGATCACCACAGTATGACCTTTTGCTCGCAGCCAGGCAACCGTTTCTTCCTCCATGCCCGGCTCCACATGGACGACATTGTTCCTGTCCCACATCCAGCGCGGCGCGTCGAGCGCGCTCTGGATATCCATGTGTCTGTCGATCACATTGGTAACGACCTGCACATGTCCCTGGGGCTGCATGTACCCTCCCATGACACCAAATGCCGCAAACGCTTTTCCGTCTTTTGTGATAAAACCCGGAATGATCGTATGGTATGTTCTTTTGTTCGGTCCGGCAAAATTGATATCCTCTTCGCTGAGAGAAAAATCGGCGCCCCGGTTCTGCAGGGAAACGCCGTCGACCATGATCCCGCTGCCAAACCCCATGTAATTCGACTGGATCATCGACACCATATTTCCATATTGGTCGGCAGCGCATAAATAGACCGTTCCCGAGCACGCCGGGTCGGAAGGACCGTGCTCTTTAGCTTGATTTAAATCGATCCGGGACGCGCAATGCGCGCCAAACGATTCGGAAAGAAGCGCATGATAATCGGTTTTCATCCAGTCCGGATCGGTAATGTATGCCTTTGCATTGGCAAAAGCCTGTTTGATCGCTTCAATGTGCACATGTTTGTCATAAGGAAAATGCTTGATCGTGTTGAGAGCCATCAACGCAGTAATTCCCTGCCCGTTTGGCGGGATCTCCCAGACCTCGTATCCTTTATAGCCGATGCTGACCGGGTCGACCCACTGCACTTTGTGGGCAGCCAGATCTTCTTTGCGCACAAATCCGCCATGCTTCCGGCTTTCCTCGTCAATGCGTGCTGCCAGACGTCCTTCATACAAGCTTTTTCCCCGCGTTCCGGCAATATCGCGCAGTGCCTGCGCGATGCTCTTTTCCGCTATGATCTGACCGGGTTTCACCGTGCAGCCGAATGTTTCAAAGTATCCGTCGTATTCGCTCCCTTTCCAGTTTTTCTTCGCTTTTTCGTATCCTTTGTTCCACATCCGTGCGGTTTCCTGCCCGATCGGGAATCCGTTCTCTGCATAGGAAATGGCAGGTTCGAGCACTTGTTCGAACGGCAGGCTTCCAAACTTTTCATGCATGGAGACCCATCCAGCCACCGCACCGGGCACTGTAACAGGTGTCCAGCCGGATACCGGCATGGTTTCGGTATCCTTTCCATGCTTGGCCTGGACCGCTTCCTTGCTGAAAAGCGCAGGCGATCTTCCTGACGAATTCATGCCGTATAAACGATCCTTGTTCCAGATCAATGCGAAGTTATCGGATCCAAGTCCGTTGGCGGTCGGTTCGACCACACACAGTACGGCAGCGCACGCGATCGCCGCATCCACGGCATTTCCTCCTTTCTCGAGCATCCTGATCCCGGCACTCGATGCGAGCGCATTGCCGGTCGTGACCATGCCCCTGCGTGCATATACGCACATTCTTTTTGAACTGAACTGTAATGATTTCATCTTTCTTCCCTCTCTCTGTTTCTATCATACCAAAAAAGGAAACCGGTATGATATGGTTTCCTAATGGGGGATCATGGAAAGAAGGGTGGTCAGCGACATGCTGTAGGCAAGAAGCGCAAGCGGCTTGCCCAGCACGATGATGAGTGTAAATCTTGTCAGGGACATTTTGGTCAGCGCCGCGATCATGCAGAGCAGGTCGTCGGGCGCACACGGAAAGAAGATGGCTGCCGCAAAGAACCAGTCGAATTTTGTTCCTTTGTCGAGCCAGCCGATGTATTTGTCATACTGCTCCTGCTTTACGAATTTGAGAATAAACGGCCTGCCATACTGTCTTACGAGCAGGAAGGCTATGATCGAGCCAAGAACGAGACCGATATAATTGTATAGGAATCCGTTGACCGGTCCGAACGCGAGCACGCCGGCAGCGCAGCTCAGTCCTCCGGGAATGATCGGGATCACGACCTGTATGATCTGGATCAGGATAAAGAGCAGGGGCGCGAACAGGCCGGTACGGCTCATCAGGGTCTGCAGGGAGGCTGGATCCTGAAAATAGCCCTGCATGTAAAACCACACCATCACAACGAGAAAGGCTGCGGTCGTCATCCATGTCGAATACTGCACGATTTTTTTTGTCATATGTATCACCTGATTTCATATTAACGGTAAAATCTAAATGATACCTGACACGAATCTAAAGATTTTCTTATGATTTTGTAAGAAAAGAAAAACCGGAAGCTCCGGTTCAACGAATATAATTAGTGGAAATTCCTGGTTCTTTTTCGGGTAGGCCGGACCGGTCTTTCTGATCCTGGATGGCCTGAAGCATGAATGCCATGTTCTTTCCCAGGGTACGCATCGTCTGCAGGCCTTCCTCGTCCTGAACCGCTTCGCCCTGATCGCGTCCATGGATCGAATTCCAGTACTGCGAACTGACGACCGGCATCTGAGAAATGGTGAAGAACTTGTTCAGCTGATCAAAGGCTGCACTGGCACCACCCCGGCGGCACGCGACAACGGCAGCGCCGACCTTCATCGTCTTATCGAACGAAGTGGAATAGAACAGCCGCGTCATATAAGCGCTCAACGTCGCATTGGCCTGGGCAAAATAGACTGGCGAGCCGACTACGATCCCGTCTGCTTCTTCAAATACAGCCGCACTTTCGTTGACAAGGTCATTGAAGACGCATCGTCCATTCTTCTTGCAGAAATTGCACGCGATGCATCCCCGGATATCCTGATTTCCGATATCGATCCAGCTTGTCCCGATCCCGTTTTCCTCCAGGGTCTTCTGCACTTCGCGCAGCGCGATGGCCGTATTTCCTTTCGGATGCGGACTTCCATTGACGATCAATACTTTCATACTCTTTCCTCTCTTTCTGTAATTCCAGTTTACTCTTTATAAAAGAAAAAAACAGGCAGCACTGTGTCTGCCTGTTTCATGAAACCCGATTATTCTTCAACTAATGAAAACTGCGATTTGTCTACGCCGCATAACGGACATACGAAATCAGCAGGAACATCTGCCCATTTTGTTCCGGCAGCAATGTTTCCTTCCGGATATCCGGCTTCCTCGTCATAGATCCATCCGCATACATCACATACATATTTTGCCATAAGTACTTCTCCTCCTTTGGTTAAGCCTATTATGCCACATTTTTTTCAAAGAAAATAATCATATGAACTTATATTTTCAGATTTTTTACTATTTTTGTATACAGCTCGATTCCCTTTAATAAAATATGCTCGTCAAAATCGAAGTGCGCATTGTGCAGCGGGATCCCGGTCCCGGTCCCAAGGAAAAAGAATACGCCCGGCACTTCCTGCTGATAAAAGGCGAAATCCTCGCTGATCATTTCCGGTTCCGGAAGTACCATGATGTCCGGATCGATCGCAAGCACCTGGTTTGTCAGCTGCGGATCATTCATGACAGCCGGATAGCCGAGCGAAAACTCCAGTTCGATCCTGGCCTCGTATTTTCGCTCGAGGTACGAGGCGATATGGTGCATATTTTTGCGCAGATCCCAGTAGATCTCGTCCTGAAAGGCGCGCAGCGTCCCTTCCAACCTTGCCTGGGAGGCAACGACGTTGCGTACTGTTCCGCACTCGCATTTTCCAAAACGGAGCAGACGGTAAACGTCAGGATGATACATCTTTTCGATTTCATAGCATTTAAGCAGATAGCGGGCAGCGACTTCCATCGCATCCACCCCTTCCTTGTACTTGGCAATATGACTGGATTTTCCTTCAATTTTAACATTGACTTCGCTGGAGCGGGCCATCATTTCATTTTTGCGGGTCGCTACGACGCCTTCCGGGATCATCGGCCACAGATGCGTCCCGAACACGCATACGGCATTGTATTTTTCCATGATTCCCGTGCGGCATATGAGATGGGCGCCGCCTGGCGACTCTTCGCCGGGCTGAAAGATGAGCAGCACGTTATGATCCAGCTCTTTATAAAACGTGTTCAGGCACTGCGCGAATCCGAGCAGCATGGCCATATGGCCGTCATGGCCGCAGGCATGCATGCAGCCGATGTGACGGCTCCTGAATTCGCACGATGTCGCCTCGGTAACGGGCAGCGCGTCCATATCGGAGCGGAAAACTATCGTTTTCTCTTTTCCGGCATCAAAAAAAGCGGTTACCGCATATTCGATCGGATGTTCGAGAGTGCAGTCGAGTTTTTTGAGTTCCCGCGTTATATACTTGCATGTTAAGGGCAGTTCCAGTTCCAGTTCGGGAATGCGGTGCAGATCCCGGCGATATTTTGTTACTTGTTCGATCATATAGTTTCCTTTCAAGATATTTCCTACATCGTATCACACATTCCTTGGATTTATTTATTTTCATTTCGTTTCTGAAAATATTTTCTTGGAATTGCTGTCAGGCTGTGATAGAATCATAAACAATGATAGAGGCGCAGAAACGACTTCATCCAGGCAAGCAGGCGTGCGTTCGAGCTTGTATGAGAGCAATTCTGCCGAACTGCAGTGCCGGGCGCGGCAATGTGGTGGGCCAATAAAGAATATTTGTTGGACTGTCTGCCAAAGCAGGAGTGCTATCGGATACATCAAATGCACTTCAATGCCGGCCGATCCGATCTGCCGGCTTTTTCAGGAAAGAAGGATTCTTTATGAAAGAAGTTAAGAACAACACACTGTATATCGGCAATGTGAGCACAAAAGAGCTTGCTGCTCAATACGGCACCCCGCTGTACATTTACGATCAGGCGCTGATCGAACAGAAAATGGATGATTTTAAAGCCCATTTTGTTTCTTCGGATTTTGAAACGAATGTGGTTTACGCCTCCAAGGCGTTTTTGTGCACCGCAATGGCAAAACTTGTCAAAAAGCACGGACTGTATATGGACGTTGTTTCTGGCGGTGAACTGTACGTTGCTGCGCAGGCTGGCTTCGATATGAGGCATATCGTGTTCCACGGCAACAACAAGTCGGTCCAGGAGCTCGAAATGGCAGTCCGGTACGGTGCAGGAACAATTGTCATCGATAATGAAGCGGAGGCCAGAGAGCTTGCTGCCTTGTCCTTTGAACAGAAAATAAATGTTTTATTACGCATCAATCCGGGCGTGGAAGCTCATACCCATCAATTCATTGTCACCGCTCATGTGGATTCAAAATTCGGGATCCTGAAATCCGATACGGAAACGATCCGGTCGATCATCGATACGATCGAATCCAATGAAGCGCTTTCCTTCCAGGGGTTCCACGCCCACATCGGCTCGCAGATCTTCGACAAGAACGCTTTCAGGGCGGAAATCGAGACGATGGGTTCTTTTATAAAAGAAATGATCAACAAGACAGGCCGTTCCTTTCCTGCACTGGATCTGGGAGGCGGTTTTGCGGCCGTCTATACGAAAGAGGATGCGCCGATCCCGATCGATGAAGTCTGCGCTCTTCTGATCGATCAGTGTTCGCTGATCAACGAGAAATACGATCTGCATCTCAAAAGGCTCATGATCGAGCCGGGACGAAGCATCGTGGCCGAAGCCGGTTCCACATTGTACACGGTCGGCTTTACCAAGATCACGCCTCATAAAAAATATGTTTTTGTGGATGGAGGAATGAGCGACAATATCCGGCCTGCCCTGTACCAGGCTGCCTACGATGCTGATCTGACCAACCGGATGAATGACAAAAAAACCGAAACAGTATGCATTGCCGGGAAATGCTGCGAGTCCGGCGATGTGCTGATCGAAAAGACCGATCTGCCCTGTGCCGTGACGGGAGATCAGCTCATCGTGTATACGACAGGCGCCTACGGCTATTCGATGGCATCCCGGTACAATATGCTCTGTGTCCCGGCTGTGGTGTTTGTCAAGAACGGCCGATCGAGCCTGGTCGTTCGCCGGCAGAGCTTTGAAGACCTGATCGAAAGGGACGAAGGAGATATCTTATGAAAATTCCATTCGCAAAATACCATGGATGCGGCAATGATTTCATCCTGGTCAAAGAGGATGCGGTCAAAAAGGCTGATCTGCCTTCGCTCATTGTTTCGATATGCGATCGCCACTGCGGCATTGGCGCGGACGGTTTCATGATCGCAAAGACCGATCCGCTGGAAATGATCTACTACAATCAGGATGGTTCCCGCGCGCCGATGTGCGGCAACGGCATCCGCTGCTTTTCAAAATTCTGTCTTGACGAAGGGATCGTGACAAAGGAAAGCTTCGCCATCAAAACGCTGGCCGGAACAAAGGTGATCGAGTCCTGCGGTCATGACTGGTTCAGGGTCAACATGGAAAAGCCGCTCTTTGACACCCGGCTCTGCAAGATCGATCAGCCGATCTGGAACATGAAATACAAAGACATGCATTTATACACTTTATTCATGTCGACGATCCATACGGTAGTATTCGTAGAAAATGCTTTTGCAGATATTGAAAGCATAGGGCGGGAAATCTGCGAGCATGAAATGTTCCACGAGCAGACAAATGTGAATTTCGTTCAGATCGTTGACGATCATACGCTCAAGGTACAAACGTACGAGCGCGGCTGCGGCGTGACCCTGGCATGCGGGACCGGCGTTTGTGCGAGCGCCTATGTAGCTTACAAGGAAAAAGGATGTGCCTCCCGACTTCATGTGGAAATGAAGAAAGGCGCACTGGATATAGAGATCCTTGCGGATGACACGCTCATCATGCAGGGACCGGCAGAAAAAATTGCCAAAGGAGAATACTATTATGACTGATATGATTCAAGGTTCGATCGTTGCGCTGATCACGCCGTTCCATGAAGACGGTTCGGTAAATTTCGAAAAGCTGAAAGAGCTCGTCGAGTGGCATATCGCCAACAAGACAGACGGCATCCTCGTTCTCGGGACGACTGGCGAAAGCTCGACCATGACCCATGAAGAAGATGACAGTGTCGTGGCCTGTGTCATCGAAACCGTGAACAAACGGGTTCCGGTCATCGTGGGGGCTGGAAGCAACAATACAGCCACTATGCTGAAAAAAAGTATCGACTATGAAAAAATGGGAGCGGATCAGCTGCTGCTTATTTCCCCTTATTACAATAAAACGAACGAGGAAGGCATGATCCTGCATTTTAAAACCGTGGCGGATGCCGTGCACATCCCGATCATTCTTTACAATATTCCTGGCCGCACCGGCTGCTCGATCTCCGAGCATGCCGTCAGCGTGCTTTCCAAACATCCGAATATCAAAGGGATCAAGGAAGCGAGCGGCAATATGTCGTATGCCATGAATATATCCAGATACCTGAATGATGATTTCGTGATGTATTCGGGAAACGACGACATTATCGTGCCGATGCTTTCGCTCGGTTCGAGCGGTGTCATTTCGGTCCTTGCCAATATCCTTCCTGAACAGACGCATGAGCTGGTCAAAAAATACCTTGACGGGGATACGAAAGGTTCGCTGGCGCTGCAGCAGCAGTATCTCGATCTGATCCATGCCCTGTTTGTCGAGGTCAACCCGATCCCGGTCAAAGAGGCGATGAATCAGATGGGCATGAATGCAGGCGGCTACCACCTTCCGCTTACGGAAATGAGCGAAGACCATAAAGAGCTTATAAAACAGCGTCTTGAGGAGGCGGGTCTGCTATGATCAACGTGCTGATCGTCGGCAAAGGAAAGATGGGCTGCCTGCTGAAAAACAGAGCCGAAGAACTCGGGATGAACTGTCTGGGATGCTGTGATGTGCTCGACCCTTCTCTTCTTGAACAAAACAAAGACCGTATCGATGTTATTCTTGATTTTTCGCATCCGGACAACCTGAACTGGATCCTCGAACAGATCCGGGGAACAAGGATCGCTCTTGTCGAAGGTACGACAGCTTTGTCAAAGGAACAGAAGGAAGCGATGGAAAAAGCGGCAGAAGACAATCCGGTCTTCTATTCTGCCAACTATTCCTATGGTATTGCTGTGTTCCACAAGATCCTGGAACTGGCTGCTCCGCTTTTAAAGGACAGCTTTGATATCGAGATCGTGGAAACGCACCACAACCAGAAAGCGGATGCGCCAAGCGGTACAGCCCTTGCCCTGCTTGAAACGATCGATCCTGGCAAGGAATATGATCCTGTTTTCGGACGGGAAGGTGTGATCGGAAAGCGGGGCCGGGAAATCGGGATCCACGCTCTTCGCGGCGGAACGGTAGCGGGTATCCATGAAGTCGGTTTTTACGGCAACGACGAGATCCTCGAGATCAGGCATACAGCAAATTCGCGGATGATCTTCGTGGACGGCGCTCTCAAGGCAGCTCGTTTCCTGTGCGGCCAGGAACCTGGACTTTATTCGATGGTTGATTTACTGAAATAGGAGAAAGATATGGAAGCAGAACAAATTATCAAATACATACAGACATCAAAAAAGAAAACGCCGGTCAAACTGTATATCAAATGCGATAAGGAAATCGTTTTTCCCAACACGAAACGATTCGGGGATGTGATCATCGGCGACTGGGAAGATATCGAACCGGTACTTCGCAGCCATCTGCTGACTGTCGAAGATTACTTTATCGAAACGACAGCCCGCAATTCGGCTGTTCCTTTGCTGGATACAAAAAATATCAAAGCCCGCATCGAACCGGGAGCCATTATCCGGGATCATGTTACGATCGGCGACAACGCGGTGATCATGATGGGAGCGATCATTAATATCGGCGCTGTGATCGGCGAAGGCACGATGATCGATATGGGCGCTGTTCTTGGCGGCCGGGCAACGGTCGGAAAACACTGTCATATCGGGGCGGGAGCCGTTCTTGCCGGCGTGATCGAGCCGGCCAGTGCGACACCGGTCATTGTCGAGGATGATGTCCTGATCGGGGCCAATGCGGTCGTGATCGAAGGCGTGCATATCGGAAAAAATTCTGTTGTGGCAGCTGGTGCGGTCGTGACCGAAGATGTGCCGGAAAATGTTGTCGTGGCAGGATGCCCTGCAAAGATCATCAAGAAAAAAGATGAAAAGGCAGCGTCAAAGACAGAGCTGATCGACGCTTTGCGTACATTATGAAATTTCTACTAAAAAAGAAGCGGCGAATTACTCGCTTCTTTTTTACGTTCGTTCCTTTTTCGATGCCATGATCCGCTTTTTCTGGGCTCTTGAGAGCGGGATCAGCACTTCATCATTGACCTCTACTTCATCCTTCTGCCATGAAGTAATGTGTTTGGAGTTAACCAGATATGAAACATGTACCCGCAGAAAACCGTATGGCGCAAACTCTGCCTCCAGGTCGCTCATATTGACACGTTTCTGAAAAGTCCCTTTCTTGGTATGGAAGATCACCATCTTCTCCTCTTTTTCCAGATAGTAGATCGTATCAAACGGCAGGTTCACATGAACGCCGTTATACACGAGCGAATACATTTCGCTCTGTCGCGCCTGCTGCATGATGATCTGCGCCTTGTCTTCCAGATCTTTCACCAGCGCATTCTTCTGGATGTAGATCATGCGCTCACGGCCATCCTCCCCTTTTACCTGCGTTGGATCATCGCAAATATAAATAAAAAGTGCATTGGGATTATCATGCACAAACACGCTTTCCAGCCGCGGCGTTTTAAACATTTCATCAAACACGAAAATCTGATATTCTTCATCTTTCATTGCTTTGGCAAGCTCGCTAGCCTTCCAGAAATGACGAAAGGTCCAGTCCACATTTTTAAAGATCTTTCCAAACTGGAAAATAATTTCCTTTGATTCTTTTTCGTACTCTAAAATTGCTATTCGTATCATATCTATTCCCGATTTTGCCTGTTCTTTTTCTATTATAGAGCGAAAAAATAATGCACGCAAGAAAGAAAACAAAACGGAACCCGCATTTGTAAGCGTTTTCCGTTTCTTTTATTTATTCGACTGTTTCCCGCCAGAAAACGGCTCCCAGAGACCTGAGCTTTTCATCGAGATGATCGTATCCGCGATCGATATGGTATACATCATGGATCTCCGTGATCCCGTCTGCCATCAGCCCGGCAACGACAAGGGCCGCGCCGCAGCGCAGATCGGTCGCCACCACGCTCGTACCCGACAACGGTGTCGAACCGTTGATAAATCCGCTCGGAATGCGCACATCGATATCGGCTCCCATCTTATTGAGCTCATAGCAATGCTTGAAACGCTCCGTATAAATCGTTTCTGTTACGATCGACTGCCCTTTAGCCTGTGTGAGCAGCGCAGTAAACGGCTGCTGGACATCCGTCGCAAAACCAGGATAAGGCTTGGTCAGGATCTCGGTCGGACGAAGCTCGCCCTCCCTGCCGTAGATCTGTACGAAATCGGTACCAACTTTCATTTTGATCCCGATCTCCTCCAGCTTCATCAAGATCGCTTCAATGTGCTGCGGAATAATGTTCTCGATCACCATATCATCCGCCATGGCTGCCGCCATGATGATGTAGGTAGCCGCTTCGATCCGGTCCGGAATGATCTCATGAAAACATCCTTTCAACGGCTGAACGCTTCCATCGATCGTCAGCGTGCTCGTGCCCATCCCGGTAATGCGCGCACCCATCTTGTTAAGCAGCGTCGCAATGTCAATGATCTCCGGCTCCCTGGCTGCATTTTCGATGACCGTGCGTCCTTTGGCATAAACAGCCGCCATCATGATATTGATCGTCGCTCCGACACTGGGAATATCGAGGAATATGCGGTTGCCCACAAGTTCGTCGGCGTGCAGGATATAGCACCCGTGCTCATATTTCACTGTAGCGCCCAGTGCCTCGAACCCCTTTAGATGCAGATCGATCGGGCGCGGACCAAGATAGCAGCCCCCAGGCATTTTGATCTGGGCATGCCCGTATTTCCCGAGAAGCGCGCCCATAAAGTAATAGCTTGCCCTAAGCTTTGAAACTGCATTGGAAACCATTGGCGTGTTTTCCATATGAGTTGGATCTATATATAATGTTTCTTCATCAAGCTGTTTGACTTCG
The DNA here is from genome assembly GCA_022834735.1 of Erysipelotrichaceae bacterium OPF54. Taxonomy (GTDB): domain Bacteria; phylum Bacillota_I; class Bacilli_A; order Erysipelotrichales; family Erysipelotrichaceae; genus Dubosiella. Next base: position 803,194 of record BQKD01000001.1, on the reverse strand, counting down.
ACATTCAGTTCCCTCAGTAAAACTGTCAAAGATTTCACATCGGAAATATTAGGCACTCCGTAAATTGTGACCGGCGCATTCCCTAATACGCAGGCCGGAATGAGAGCCACAGTAGAGTTCTTAGAACCACTGATACGAACTGTTCCGTGTAAACGATGACCACCTTCGATTTTAATAACTTCTTCCATCGTTTGACCTCCTAATTCCAGACCATTATAAACTATAAGGTAATTTCCCGCCACTCCTAAATACAGGTTTATTTTTCCGTCTTTTCGAGATGACTGTTCATCCAGTCCGTGATCTCATTCAAACGACGGACCCGGTGCACCGGTTTTCCCGAACGCGACAGTTCGTGGTTCTCGCCATGGAACACGCACATTCTCGCTTCGATATCACACTCAAGCAGCGCATTGAGCATCTGCAGACCTTCCGAAAGCGGACAGCGGTAATCCTCATCTGAATGAATGAACAAGGTCGGTGTCGTTACATTTTTCGCATAACGAAGCGGCGAATGGAACCAGAGCTTTTCCGGATCCGAATCCATGGAAGCGCCCTGCTGATCGAGCGCAAAATAAGGACCGATATCACTTGTCTGGGAAAAAGAGATCCAGTTGGAAATGCTTCGCTGGCTCGCTGCCGCCCTGAACCGGTCTGTATGGCCAATGATCCAGTTGGTCATGAATCCGCCATAGCTTCCTCCGGTAACGCCAAGCCGCTTTGGATCGATCTCAGGAATCGCCTTGAGCACCGTGTCAGTAAAAAGCATCAGATCCTCATAATCGATCGTTCCGTATTTGCCGCGGATATCCGCAAACTCATCTGATCCGCCATCCGATCCGTGCGGATTACAGAAGAACACAAAATATCCCTGCGAAGCCCACACCTGCATTTCATGATAAAATACTGTTCCATAGACAGTTTTCGGACCGCCATGCACATCCAGGATGCCCGGATACGATTTCTTCTTATCAAAATCTTTCGGATACAGCACCCATCCTGTCATCGCACTGCCATCATACCCGGTGTATTCAACAGGCTGCGGGATCGAGATCGATGTATCCGTATCCTTGTTGAAATCCGAAAGACAGACCGTTTCGTCCCCCTTGACTTCATACAGTTCCTGACGCTGTGCTGGCTTTGCTTCGATCAGCAGCAGGGCATCGTTCAGGAACGCGAACGACTGGATCGTTCCTTCGCTTCTGTAAACTGGTTCGAACCCGTTTTCGTATTTATACAGTTCCACATGATCTTTGACTGTTGTCGTAAAGTATAAAATATTGTCATGGATCAAAGACGTATTGCCGCCGACGCAGGCACAATCGCTGCCCACCGTATTGCCGACACAATATCCCCAATCCATCAGTTTTTCCACATGATCATCATGGACAAAGTACAGATCCGGATTCTGATTCAGGCCGAAAGACTTATTATCGGAAGCGAAAACATAGACTCCATCGGCTGAAGGTTCAAACAGATGAATCGACAGCTCGTCTTTTTCAATGAGAGTGTGCCATTCATCGGTTATCGGATCGATCACATACAAGGCTGGCATGAGCGAATTTTTCCGAACAAATTCATCCCCGACCACATACAGCTTGTCATCGAACAGTTTGATGCTGTCCGTGCTGAACAGATCCGGCGTCAGATTTTTCAGTTTGCCATCCTTGAGCGTGTAGATATGGTTCCGCTTCTTGTTCGTGATCCCTGCCCCGTTAAAATAAAACGGAATTTCATCGAACACATCATAATCTGTTTCCTTCGGCTGCATGAGTTCCTGAACAGAAAGAACGGCCGTACCGTCGCTCAGATATCCGATCAGCGAAGCATTGTCCCGATCGATCCGGGCTGTTTGCATAGCTTCCCCGCCATTAAGTGCCATCTCATATAAAAACGTCCTGTCTTTTTCCTTTTCCCTGTTGGAACAAAATGCCACGGTATTTTCGTCTTTGAACACAAAATCCGTTTCGCTTCCGTAGGCAGTCAGCGGGCTGACCTTATTGTTTTTCAATGTGTACAGCACGCTGCGATACGCATTGTTTTCTTCTTCTGCCACAGATCCCACGAACACCGCACGATCTCCTTTTGTTTTCAGATTGCCTAAAAAAACGTATGTATACAAGTCATTGATCTGTACTGGTTTCATCTTTTCCCTCCTGAAAAAAAAGGGTGGAGCTCCACCCTTTGAATGATCATTTATTATGCTTTGTCAGCTGAACCGAAGAAGTTCACTACGTAGTCTTCTACAAGAGCCTGGATCGCATCAGCACCTGGTTTGAGAAGTTTACGAGGGTCGTAACCTTTTGGTTTGTCGATTCCGCCGTCTTCGATATATTTCTTCGTAGCATCAGCGAATACGAGCTGGCATTCTGTATTTACGTTTACTTTGGAAACACCTAAAGTGATGGCTTTTTTAACCATTTCCTGAGGGATTCCTGAACCGCCGTGAAGTACGAGAGGTTTTCCGTCTGTCACATTCTGGATCTCTTCAAGAACGTCGAAGTTCAATCCTGCCCAGTCAGCCGGATATTTACCGTGGATATTTCCGATACCTGCAGCAAGGAAATCCACACCAAGACCTGCGATCTCAGCGCATTCTGCCGGAGAAGCGACTTCGCCTGCCGATACGACACCATCTTCTTCGCCGCCGATACCGCCGACTTCGCATTCGATCGAAATGCCTTTGCTGTGAGCAAGCTCGATCAGTTCTTTTGATTTTTCAATATTCTCTTCGATCGGGAAATGAGATCCGTCGAACATAACAGAAGTAAATCCTGCCTCGATGGCTTTTTTAGCGCCTTCGTATGTTCCATGATCCAGATGGATCGCAACAGGAACGGTGATACCATAGAAATCCATGATATTTTTAACCATGTCCACAGCGTTCTTGTAGCCGCACATGTATTTTGCCGCACCTTCAGAAACACCTAAGATCACAGGAGATTTTTTTGCTTCGCAGCCGAGCAGGATCGATTTGATCCACTCCATGTTGTTGATGTTGAATTGAGCGATCGCATAGTGCCCTTCATGAGCTTTGTTGATCATTTCAGTAGCAGATACTAACATTATTACTATTCCTCCTTTAGTAAATCCTTATCATCATTAACATTTTACTCCATCCCTAAACATTTGAAAAGAGAAAAATGAAACCGCTGAAATAATTGCCGGAAGAATACACTATCGGCGCGAATTTCCCTGAAGCGGGCATAAGATGGCTAACGTACGGATCCGTTCGATGATGCGCAGCGAAGCCACTTCCGAGTTTTCCTCCCGGACCCTTCCATAGCGAAGCTTCAGCTCTTCAAGCGTATAATTCGACGTAAAATACGTCTTCAGCCGGTTATTCATCCTGTATTCGAGTATAGGAAAGAGGATCTCGTCCCGCGTCCACGCACTGATGCTTTCCGACCCGATATCATCCAGGAAGAGGACATCCGAAAACTTCATCCTCGAGATCATGGTCATGCGGTACTGCACATCGGTCATATTCTGCTTCATGGCTTGGATGCACTGCGGCATGTTCACGAACGCGACCGTATGATCATGATGGGCATACCAGTTCGCCGCAATCCTCGACAAATAAGTCTTGCCTGTTCCCGGCTGGCCGAACAAATACACCCCTTTCTGAAGATCCAGCGAGTCGATCATGAGCGTATACGCCTGCGCGTATTCATTGGTCTCCTGTTCAAGATGCACAGAATGCTGATCAATAAGAAGATCATTGTACGAACCATCAAAGATCCGGTAGTTCTTGCGATGACGCATGCGCTCCTCTTCCTTCTTTTCGTAGCGGCACGCCATGTACGAATCGCTCAGGAACCCTTCCTCGTCGATACACAGCGTCTTCACACGACCTTTCATCGGCTGCCGGCAATAGTTCAGCCCCTGACATCCGCTGCATTTTTCCAGGCGCTTGATCCAGTCCGCAAACAGGGACGAATGCTCTTCCAGCACACGGACAGGCAGATCGTGCCTTTTCATAAAATCGAGCACGATCCTGTTTTTTTTCAGCGCATCGATCTGACGCAGACGATCGATCTGCTGTTCATCATTCAATGCCAGTTTTAAATTCGTAGATTCCATCATTTATTCTCCGACGCTTTCCTCTGTGCTTCCAGCGCTCTTGCCAGAACGTCGCTATTCACAGGCGTAGTTTCCGTATTCGCATACCATTCGGGCAGACCGGTATTGACTCCTGTATTGTATGCGGGCCGGCTTTCCTGCTGGATGCGCGCAAGCGCCTGTTCCCTTGTCCTGATCTTGAGACGGTTCCATGACGATGCGATCTTTTCCACATAGGAGCGCTGAAAGCTCTGTCCGGTCGCCTCGAGCACATACTCGATCAGGATATTGACCACTTCCGTGGAAAAGCCGTAGTTCATGCTCAGATCCTTGATCAGCTTTTCGTCGGCACCAGCTACCGGCGCGCTCTGTTTCATCTGGAAAAACTGCATTGGCGGCATCTGATACGGATCCTTCGTTGCAGCCGCCGGCTTCTTCAAAGAAGAATGCACGACCTTCTCGAGCGTATTCGCATTGAATTCATGCGTATGGGGGTTGCAGGCCCTGTTCACATATTTGCGCATATCTTCCGGTGCGATCCCGTAGGTCTGGGCCAGAGAAGCGATCAGATCAAGATTGCTCCGGGTGCGGTAGCGGGGCATGAAAATGCGCTCCATACCGGTAAAGAATGTATCGAAATCGAATTGCTGCACAAACTGATTCGATGGCGCGTTCGGCCGCAGATACGCCATCTGCGCCTCCTGCTCATCGTTCCAGCCGTTCAGGCGCGAACTGTCGAACGGCTTGGTCATCTCGATCCATCCTTTTGGCTGTTCCGGTTTTTTCAAAAAGTGCATTTTGAGCGTATCATAGTATTTTGAGCCTAGCCCGGCAACCACAAGCCGCCCGAACGTATTGTCTTTGAGAAATTCATAGGCGCTCATGGGCGGATACAGATCGAACAGATATTCCTTTCCTCCCGGCTTTACATACGTCTTGAGCAGACGAAACTCCTCCAGCGTTTCATGCGCCTTTTCAAAGCGTTTCATGCTCATCCCGCCCATGCGGCAAAGCTGTTCGATCTCGATCTCAAGACCATCGAGCGCATGAAATATATGATACAGAAGAAAGCCGTCCTGCTTGAGCAGCGGTCTGTATAAAAGCACGAGAACATGCTGCCAGTCAGCCTCATAGCCCGGGCTCACGCGGATCTGTGCGTTTCCTTTCTTCATCCGATTCTCACAACCTTTCCATCAATTGCTTTATTTTTTGTTCAAGCTGCGCTTCGGTTCCCGAATTGTCGATGACCAGCGTGCTTTGTTTTTCTTTTTTTTCTGCGCTCCACTGACTGGCAATACGCCGCAGAGCATCCTCTTTCGAAAAGGCGCGGTACTTCATCAGCCGGTCTACTGCCGTGTCCGGATCGCATACGACACACCAGATCGTCCTGAAATACCGGTCTGCTCCGATCTCGAAAAGGATCGGCATTTCCACGAATACGGCCCGGGCATTTTGTTTTCTGATCCATTCGTCGACCTTTCGAAAGATCATAGGATGAAGGAGCGCCTCGACTCTTTTCTTTTTATCCGGATCGGTAAAGATCGTTTCTGCCATTTTCGCTTTGTCGATATTTCCGTTTTTATCAAGAGAAACCAGGCCGGACGCGCAAAGCGCATCATAGCCTTCATGGCCTTTTTCAAGCAGCTCGGCATTTACCTTGTCGCAGTCAATGACCGGAAACTGTCTGTTCACATAACGGGCTGCCGTACTTTTTCCTGAACCGATCGTTCCGGTCAGTGCAATTACTTTCTGACCTGGCATTCCGGACAGAAATACGTGCTCCGTCCTTTGAGCTTGATTTTCTGTATCGGCTGATGACATTGCTCACATTCCTTTCCTTCTTTTGTATGGGCTCTGAGCTGCTGCTGGTATTGGCCCTCTACACCGAGCGAAGACGTGTACGAACGGATCGTCGTCCCTTTCGCTTCGATCGCTTCGTTCAGGATCCGCTTTGTCTGTGCGGCGATCGTCTCGCAGTCGTCCCGGTCAAGATGAGAGGCGATGCTGCGCGGATCGATCCTGGCCGCATACAGGATCTCGTCAGCATAGATATTGCCGATCCCCGCGATAACAGACTGATCGAGCAGGACGCTCTTGATATCCCGCTTGCTGTTCCGCGTCCTGTCGAATAAATACGTACCCGAAGCTTTGGAAAAATCGATCCCTACATTTTGAAAGCATGGCAGGGACGCGATATCTTCTGTTTTCGGATAGAGGTACATGCGCCCGAATTTACGTGTATCGTGATAGCACAAATACTGTCCTGTGCTTAATGAAAAGATGGCATGAATATGTTTGTCCTTCGGATCAGGATACGAATCAAAAACGAAGAACTTTCCTTCCATGCGCAGATGAACGATCCAGTCATACTCTTCGGTTTCAAAGCCGAGATATTTGCCGAGCCGGAAAAAGCGCAGGATCTTCTGGTTCTCCAGCATTTTTTCGAACTCATGCACGCCCAGGTTTTCCGGAAGCTTTTCATGAAAGATCTCCACTTTTTCTATGCGTGCATTGCGGATCTGCTTTTCGAGCGTTGTCAGTACGGTCTGAACTTCTGGTGCTTCCGGCATTATTTGGCCTCATACCAGTTCTGACCGTACTCGATCGATGCTTTTAAAGGCACCTTGAGCTTCATGGCCGAATCCATCGTATCCTGTACGAGCCTGAGGATCGCTTCCACTTCCTCATCGGGCACAAGAAAGATGAGCTCGTCATGGATCTGCAGGAGCATTTTGGCCTCATAGCCGTTTTTTGCCAGAGCGTCGTTCGTTTTGATCATCGCAATTTTGATCAGATCGGCCGCACTGCCCTGGATCGGGGCATTCATGGCTGCCCGCTTTCCGAATTCGCGGGTCATGAAGTTCTTATCGTTGATTTCCGGGATCATGCGGCGGCGGTGCATCAACGTTTCAACATATCCGTTCTCTTCGCAGAACGAAATGGTCCGGTCCATATACTGACGAATGTTCGGATACGACTCGAAATAGGCTGCCATAAAATCTCTGGCTTCCTGGCGGGATATGCCCAGCGTCTGGGCCAGACCGAATTCGGTCTGCCCGTATACGATCCCGAAGTTGACGGTCTTGGCCACACGACGCATATGCGCGTCGACCTGACCGGCTTCGACATCGAACAGTTCGCATGCCGTTTTTGTATGGATATCGATATCATGGCAGAAGGCGTCGATCATATTGTACTCGTCTGCCATATCGGCAAGCATACGCAGCTCGATCTGCGAGTAATCGGCAGAAAGCAGTTTGTATCCTGGCGGCGCTACAAAGATCCTGCGGATTTCCTTTCCTTCCTCGTCCTTGACCGAAATGTTCTGCAGGTTCGGATCCGATGAGGAAAGCCTGCCCGTCTGGGTCATGGTCTGATTAAATGTCGTATAGATCTTTCCGCCAATGATATAACGGGCCAGACCGATAATATAGGTCGACATGATCTTCGAGTATTTCTTGTATTCCAGGATATCTTCAATGATCGGATGGGCGCTTTTCAGTTTTTCGAGCACATCGGCTGCTGTCGAGCGTTTCTTGCCCGTCTTTAATCCCAGTTCATCGAACAGGACGATACCAAGCTGTTTTGGCGAATCGATATTGAATGAATGCCCGGCATATCCGTAAATACGGTCGGCAAGCTCGTCCATATGAGCCTGGTATTCCTGACGCAGTTCTTCGAGCCGCACCTCGTCGACATGGATCCCTGTACGTTCCATATCATAAAGAATAGGGACAAGCGGCAGCTCGATCTCATGGTAGAGCTCGTGCATGTCCTGGGCGTCGATCTCGTCAAGGATAACCATTTTCTTTTGTTCGACCTGCATGGCCAGCGCACACATTTCAGGGATCATTCTTTCTTCGCTGTAACCGCCTAACGTCTTTTTGGCCAGATCTTTCCATGGTTCAGGGAGCACGATCTGGAGCGCTTCAAGCAGAAAATCCATATTGGTGGCCTGCGAATATAAGAGGAAACTGGCAATATGATAATCCTGGGCGAATACAGGGACCGGGAATCCGTGACGGTCGAGCAGATGCATGACCATCTTGGCATTCCAGGTTTCCAGCGTCCTGTTCGTTTTCAGCTGTTCAATGAACTCTTCGTCTGCGGCAGCTTTGTCGAGCGGAAGATAGTAAGCGCATGTGCGTGTCGGAAACATGAAGCCGTACAGTTTCTGTTCCATGAACGGTTCATGGTCGGCAACCGCAAAAAAGAGCAGTTCCTCATAATCGGTCTTACCGGTTTCGCGGATCGAAGCGATGGTTTTCATCGGATAGGAACGGACCGGGCGGGCTTCTTCTTCATGAACAAGAGAGCGCATTTCGTATTTCTGGTAAAAGCCGCTTGCGTCATGATCGGCATAGGTCAGGTCGGCAAGCGAGAACGGCAGATCCATTCCGGTATAAATCGTTGCGAGCTCTCTGGAAAGAAAAGCGGATTCCTTTCCGTTTTCGAGCTTCTCCTTCATCTTTCCTTTGATCTCGTCAATGTGTTCATATACTCCTTCGACCGTATCATACTGGTGGAGCAGCTTGAGCGCCGTCTTTTCCCCGACACCTTTTACTCCGGGAATATTGTCGCTGGCATCGCCCATCAGTCCTTTCAGATCGATGATCTGTTCCGGACGCAGTCCGTACGCTTCCTGAAGTGCCTTCTCATCCATGAGGTCCATTTCGCTCAAGCCCTTTTTCATGAGAAGCACGCGGGTCGTGCTGTCAATGAGCTGAAGAAGATCACGGTCGCTGGTCAAAATGGTCGTGTCCATATCGGGCGTTGCTTTTGCGGCCGATCCGATAATATCATCGGCTTCGTAGCCGTCCTGCTCATAACGGGTGATGCGGGCTTCGTCGAGGTATTCGCGCACGATTGGCATCTGGCTGATCAGATCCTCGTCAAGCTCCTTTCGTGTTCCTTTGTATTCTGAATACGCTTCATGACGGAATGTGGGCTTTCCTGCGTCCCATGCGACGAGCACTGCATCCGGCTGGATTAGCTGGATCGCTTTCTGCATCATGACGATAAAGCCGAATACCGCGTTGGTCGGGATGCCCGAGGAAGTGGACATGCGGTTGGTATAGGCGGTCGCATAATATGCCCGAAACAGCATGGAGTTTCCGTCGATCAATAATAACTTTTTCACGTTGTTCCTCCTTATGTTGAGATTAGTTCTATTGTAGCACACTCGCAAAAAAAAGCCTCGCATAGCGAGGCGGCCATTATTTCGTGAATGACCTGAATCTTTGTTTGACTGCTTTTTGTTCGCGCAGTTCCCGGATCTTGAAAAAGCGGGACATGACCTGCTCGATGTACAGCAGGAACAGTACGGATACAAGATCAAGCACGAGGGTAAGCGCTTCGATATGCATGAACCAGACGGCAAGGTCCGGATAATGCGGACTGGTCAGTTTCATGAATATATACGGGAGCAGATCGAAAAGGAAAACAAACAGCATGTACCATGCAAATTTCTGCCAGTCCGACTGCATATATTTGTTGAAAAGGCCAATAAAGTATGCGCCGGCCGCAAACAGGATCGTATCCAGTACAGGTGTTCCGGTAAACAGGATACCGAAAAGAAGACCGACCGCAGTTCCGATCAGCAGCCGGTTCAGCCACTTTTTATCATTCAAATAAATGATCATGCCTATAAAAGTAAAATGAGGCACAAAACTGTAGTCTATGTAAGTAAAATCGATCGGAAATCCGAACGTTACGAGCGAGTCGAGCAGAGCGAGTCCGAGAAATCCGAGCGGAATGATCTGTGCCTTTCTCATGATTTTTTGTTTCCGATCACAGTGACATAATTGAAGCTCTGCATATTTGCGACAGGTCTGACATAGATGGTGGAAATGATCGCATCATCATTCATGACCGTATCGGTCACGGTGCCGATATAGATTCCTCCCGGATAGTTTCCTCCCTTGCCGCTCGTTGCGACCTGTGCACCGTTGGTGACCGACGCGTCATGATCGAACAGATTGACGATATAGGCTTTCCGGGATGTGTCATACCCTTGCAGCACGCCTTCTACGCTTGTTCCGTCATCGAGCGGGATCTCTACCGCAATATTGTTGTGAAGCTTTGATGAAACGAGCAGACGGACAGTGCTCGTGGCGGTCTCGACATGTTCGATGAGCCCCACCGCGCCTTGCGAGGTGCTGACGAGCATGTTTTCCTCGATGCCCTTGTTCTTTCCTGCCGAAATGGTCACGGTCTCGTCCCAGCTCTGCACCGGCCGTTCGAGGACCGTGCAGTTGATGTGCATGGCATCTTCGAGCTGTCCTTGCATATCGAGCATGTCGGTCAGTTCCTGATTCCGGTTCTTTTCATCCTGATACATTGTCTGATAGCTTCGCTGGATGGCGAGCTGTTCGTTCAGATACACGTTATCGTCATAAACATGCCATAAATTGGATAGGTCGGATACGGCGTTGCCGATCGAGGTCATCGGATAATCGATCAGTCCGTATTTTATATAAGTCCAGGCACTGTAGCCCGGATTTGTCATTACATTTTGGCGCAGACCGAGCATGATGCAGCCGAAAACGATAACGACCACGATCATACTGATCAGAACACGTTGAAGTTTGGTAAATCTTTTCATTTCTTCCCCCAGATCATTTGGCTTTATTATAACGATTAAATACATTCAATTCAATGGAGCGCACGATGTTCCTTGAAGGAGTAATATTTATTTTGTCCTACAATAATATGATCTGTGATCTTTATTCCCATAGTCTTCGATACGTTGATCAGCAGGGAGGTCGTCGAAAGATCTGCCGGCGAAGGAGTGACATCGTTGGAAGGATGATTGTGCACGAGGATGATCGAATTCGCGTTGTGGATGAAAGCTTCGCGGAAGATTTCCCGCGGATGGATGACCGATTCGTTAAGCGATCCTTTGAAAAGAACTTTGTGGGTAATGATTTCTCCTTTCGTATCTAGATATACACACACAAAATGTTCCTGGGCAAGGATCCCGTACTCCATCTCGAACCACAGGACAAGATCCTGCGGTTTATGGATCGGGCGTGCATAGGACTGGGCACGCATGGCGCGCATGCTTAGTTCAAGAGCGGCCTGGATCTGAAAGGCCTTCGCCTCCCGGATGCCTTCGATTTCCATCAGTTCTTCGAGTGTCATTTTCGGAAGCCTGCTGAAGTTTTCCGATTTTCTGACAAGGTCATGAGCGATCTGCTCTACTGTTCTTTGTTTGACTCCGCTAGAGAGCAGCAGCGCGGCCAGCTCAGCATCATTCAGCGATTTCACGCCGGAACGCAGAGCTTTTTCTCTAGGACGCTGCTGTATTTCCATATCTTTAATTCTCATACTATTTATATACGTATAAAAATAGATTTAGTGGACCTTTTTTTAATTTTTTTGTGTTTTCAGACTTTTCCAGATTGTCAGCAGCATCGTAATATAGCATGCCCCGCCTCCAATAAAATTGGATACTGCTTCCGCGATAAATACACCGTCTACGCCAAGCCAGTACGGCAGCAGAAGGGTCAGCGGCACCACAACGATCACTTTGCGGAATATGGAAAAGAAGATGGCCTGTTTTGCGCGGCCTAGTCCCATGGCTGTGGATTGTCCGCTCATCTGAAAGGCCATCATGAAGAAGCCGAAAAAATATAAATGGGCGGAATGGATCCCGGCTGCGACCACAGCGGCGTCATTGGTAAAGATCCGGAACAAAAAGCTGGTCGTGCATAAAATAAAGATCCAGAATACTGTCATCGACAGAACAGTGAACAGGGTGATCGCTTTGATCCCGCTCTGGACCCGGCCGAACTGTCTGGCGCCGTAATTGAATCCGAGAACAGGCTGTCCTGCGTTGGCAAATCCCTGGCCAGGAAGAGAAGCGAGTTCTCTGAGCGAATTGATGACTGTCATGACGGCAATATACAGATCTCCTCCCCATATCTGCAGGACATTATTGCACACGGCGGATACGATCGAATTGGTGACGGCCATCATAAAGCCTGCCATGCCTAGCTGGGTGATCTGCTGGGTCAGCGAAAAGTCGAAATGAAATGATTTCAGATCAAGACGGATGATCGTTTTATCGGACCGCAGGAACCGGATGGTCCAAAGCATGGAAACGAACTGGGATAATATGGTGGCCAGGGCGGCTCCCGCTACTCCCATATGCAGCAGAAAGATAAAAACGGGATCAAGCACGATATTGAGGATGGCGCCGATCAACACGGTCATCATGCCGGTTTTGGCAAATCCCTGGGCATTGATAAATGAATTCATTCCTAGCGAGATCATCGTAAAAAGAGTGCCGCATAAATAAATACGCAGATAGATCAATGCATAAGAAATGGTGCTTTGGCTGGCACCAAAGGCAAAAAGGATAGGTCGGGCAAAAATAAAACCGATGAGAAAGAGCACGATGCTCAAAAAGCACAAATAGAGAAAAGCGTGATTCAGGATATTCTGTGCTCTGCCGATATCTTTTTTTCCTCTGGCGATCGATACGAGCGGAGAGCCGCCCATTCCGACCAGATTGGCAAAGGCGATGATGATCGTAATGGCGGGCAGACAGATTCCCAGGGCGGACATTGCACAGGCGGCATCCTGTCCAAGCCGTCCGATATAGATCCGGTCGACCATATTGTATAAAATGTTGATGAGCTGTGCGAGGATCATTGGAAGCGCCAGCTTGAGGATATGACCAGACACGCTTCCTTTTGAAAAGTCGTTCATTTTGTTCCCTCTTTCTGTTTCTATTTTATGATATCGTATTCTGCTGCTTTCGCTCAACTAGATACAACCGGTACAGTGCATTAAAATTTTTTGGAAAATAGCTGGAGCAGAAGATGGCTCTGCAAAGAAAAGCCGGAAGAAAAAAGAGGAACGGGGCAAAAAACTACACGCAAACTACACGCAAAGCCAACTTCCTTAATTAATTAAGATATTGAATTTGCCTTTATATAAAGCAAAAAACCGCATTACGCGGTTTTTAACTCAACTAGATGGAGCAGATGACGGGAATTGAACCCGCGTATCAGCCTTGGCAAGGCTGTGTTCTACCATTGAACTACATCTGCATGATGGCGGTCCAGATGGGACTCGAACCCACGATCTCCTCCGTGACAGGGAGGCATGTTAACCACTACACCACTGGACCAATTATAACATCTTTTATTTAAATTTCAAGAAAAATGGCGGTCCAGATGGGACTCGAACCCACGATCTCCTCCGTGACAGGGAGGCATGTTAACCACTACACCACTGGACCAATTATATGAAATCTAAAGAATGGCGGAGATGGAGAGATTTGAACTCTCGCGCCAGTTTCCCGACCTATACCCTTAGCAGGGGCACCTCTTCAGCCACTTGAGTACATCTCCAAGAATCTTTAGTCGGCGCTCTTCATCAGCGCTCACTTATATTAACATGATTCAAATACCGTTGCAACCTGTTTTTTAAATTTTTTTAAGTTTTTTTTCAAATACAGGGGCGTGCAAATATATTATTTCTTTTATACCATTTATAATATGCGTAAGGAGGTTTTTTAATGTTTCGCGTACTGTTTACAGACCTGGCAACGACACGCATCATGCTGCGCATTACCTGTGTGCTCAATATGCTTGCGCTGCTTTCTTCTTTTGCGCTGTCGATCCTGTTTTCCGGAACTGAAATACCGTACCAGTCCCTGGTCAGCAGCATGGCTCACAATAACTGGATCGCTTTCGATCAAGGTCTTGTGATCCCGCTTCTCATCCTATCCATCTGGTACGGTATTCGTTATATTTATCAACTATAGGCAAGAAGACTCCCACCTCTATAGGTGGGGGAGGATGTCGCTTAGTGCGAAGCTGATCCGGAAAGCATGTCTTCGTACTTTTTTTTCAATTGTTCTTGTTCTTCGGCAGTCATTTTCCGCTCATGGGCATCATGTCCTTCGACCGTTCCTACGTGCCCGTCAACGACCTGTCCATCTTTGACCACGACCACACAAGGAACAAATAAGGTCAGGATCCCTTCCTCATTCTCCGACATATAGTCTTTTAAATACGGAGCGATCTTTTCTTTCTGTTCATCAGTATACAGCCGTTCCCTGTTTTCATCCCGGGTTCTTATATAATGGATCGTCTGATCATATTCTTTTCTGACCTCTTCAAGGACAGGCACAGCCTCGACACACCATGGACAATCCTTGAATCCATAATACAGGATGCCGGATCCCTTATTTTCGAACAGAGCGATCGATTCATCAAAGGTCATCGGTTCGAATCCGCTTTCCGTTTCCGTTCCTTCAGCAATACAGGCATTTCCCTGATCCGGACTGCATGCTGCCGTTTGTTTTCGGCTTTCCAGTTCGCTGCATCCTGTGATCAGCAGACAAAAACCGCAGATGCAAAAAAGAGGGAGCAGAACTCTTTTCATCAGCTTTCCCTCATCGAATGGCGTTTTTTCTCATACAGCATTTTTGCAGGCTTATAGAACAGCACCGGCAGATCGAATTCGCCGATATATTCATAAATATATGGTGCAAAGTTGTCTTTGAAATGTGTCAGTCCGTCATCCAATGTTCCTTCCACACCGCCCATCGAAAACTCGGTGCAACCATGGTCAAAAGCCCATTGAAAGTTTTCGATATACGTCTTATACTGCGGCATGAACCGTCGAAAGCGTTCATCCATTCCTGCATACAGCATTTCGGCATTTTCCCCGTAAACGATCGTCAGCACTCCTGCAACCGCAACTGGAGATGTTCCATCTTCCAGTGAATCAATGATTTCCTGTAGATTGCTAATGTCCTTCACAACGCCCGCTTTCTGTTCCTCCAGAATAAAACGTTTTTTCTTGTGATTTTCAGGCAGCGCAGCCAGCTGTGCATCAAGGTCCGCTAGCTTCTTTTCGTTTTTATTTATGATCTTTTGCGGATCGGCAATTGCCAGCATGATGATAGCATCTTCTTTATAAGTATTCAGAAGTTTTGTAAAGTATTCCCGATTGCGCAGTGAAACATGTTTGCGTGATTCTGTCATTTCGACCAGGTGGGTAAATTCGTCAACAAGCTCCTCTCTGCCACTGATAATTTCCAAATCACGTTTTTCCGCCTCTTTGATTAGCTTTTTCGTCTTTTTCGGAAGCGATGCCATCAAATCTTCCGGCTTATCAATGATTGACTGAAAACGCGCCTGAATACTTTCTTCAATCATGGTCGTAAATCCCTGGTGGATGCATCCGGCTTTTTCAAACGCATTCACAAGCTGTTCATTACCATTGTGCGGTCGCTCCTTATTGTGTGAATAATACTTACCAATCACAACAGGCGGATCCATTTTCACAAATAGCGCATGATGCTTTTTTGCCTCCTTTTTCAGATTTTTCATATAAAAATCGAGAAGTTCCTGATCGTTCCAGTCCATGACCGGTCCGCGCGGGATGTAGAGCATCGTGAATCCTGCCGGCAGATTTTTGATCAGCACCAGCGCAGCCGCCTCGATCTGTCCATCTTTTTTCACAGCCGTATATACATGATCCCAGTTGGATTTGATCCTGGCCCAGTTCCAGCTCTGGAGCAGATTGGCATTCGGATGATTCCTGACAAATCCATCATATTCATCCTGGCTGATCTGCGTTGTAAATTCGTAGTTTGACATTGAAATCTCCCCTTTTCATCGATATAAAATAAAAAACGTGTCAGCAAAGTCCTGACACGTCCGGTTCTACATAATGGGGCG
The DNA here is from genome assembly GCA_022834735.1 of Erysipelotrichaceae bacterium OPF54. Lineage (GTDB taxonomy): Bacteria > Bacillota_I > Bacilli_A > Erysipelotrichales > Erysipelotrichaceae > Dubosiella. Next base: position 787,430 of record BQKD01000001.1, on the reverse strand, counting down.
GCTGACGCGGATCGAACGCGCGAATGACGGAGCCACAATCCGTTGTGTTAACCACTTCACCACAACCGCCATATGCTCAATTATAATATCGAACATTTCTCCATTTGTAAAGTCAAAAAACTCAATTTTTTATTAAATGTTCTGATTTTCTTATTCAGCCAGCGTTTTCATGCCGTACCGGAAGTAGATCACATGCCCGATCCATACGATCAGCAAAACGATCCGTCCGACCGGCACCTCATCCATCATCACAAAACCGAAGATCATCGTCAGCGTGATAACGACCATGACCCGGATCTTCGTTCTTTTATTCATTCCCCGCTCTTTGACCCAGCTTTCCAGATTGGCCTTATAAAGGTTCGTCGACACAAACCAGTCATGCAGACGTTCGCTCCCTTTACCAAATCCAAACGCCGCCATCAGCAGAAAAGGAAAAGCGGGCAGCAGAGGCAGGATTGCGCCCACGACCCCAAGTCCCAGGCCGATAAATCCTATTGTCAAATAAATGATCTTCATACAGTTTTCAGCTCCTTTTTCTGTTTTCTTTCCACAATCAGGTGGCGTATTGCCAGGATGGGATGGCGAAAAAGCATTCGCGGCCCGCTCCAGCGCATTACCGCACGGATCTGCTCCCGCTTCGTTTTTTCATAGCAGTGCACTTTGCAGGCAGAGCAGAACGTCTTCGTCTCCATGAAAGGACATTTGCTGATCCGCATCGCCGCATAGTCGATCAGCTCCTGCGCATCTCCCTCATGCTTTTTATAATATAAACGGATCATTTCTGTCACAAGACGCATCTCGTCTTCTCTTTTTTTATTCACATTTTTATTTCTTTTCATATTTCGTCATTTTTACGATCTGATCCGCAAACTGAAGCGAAGACGCGCGATGCGAAATCAAAATGATCGTTTTTCCTTTCTTATGATCATCCACCGCTTTTAGGATCGCCCCTTCGTTCAGGCTGTCCAGATTGCTCGTCGGCTCGTCAAGAAGAAGCACATTGCCATCATGCAGGAACGCCCGGGCAAGACCGATCCGCTGTTTTTCGCCCCCGGACACGCTGCTGCCAAGCTCGGCAACCCGCGTGTCATACCCTTGCGGCAGCGTCATGATAAAGTCGTGGATATTTGCTTTTTTGCACGCTTCGACAAGCTCTTCATCCGCAGCATCGGCTTTGGCGATCCGCAGATTCGCAGCGATCGAATCGTGAAAGAGCATCGTTTCCTGGCTGACCAGGCTTTCATGGCTGCGGATACAGTGCGTATTGATATTTTTTATATTTTCTCCATCAATCGTGATTTTTCCTGCATCCACATCCCACATACGCATGAGCAGTTTGAGCAGTGTCGATTTTCCGCAGCCGCTTTTTCCCTGAATGCCGAGGATCCTGTTTTGCGGGATCTGCAGCGAAAAATCCTTGAGCACCTGCTCCTGGTCATACGCAAAGTCGATCCCTTCTGCCTGCAGATCGTCGAAACCGGTATTTTTTCCATTCGTCACCTCTTCGACCGTCACCTTTTCCTCCAGCAGATCCAGAAGGCGGTTTCCCGCACCCAGTGTCTGGGCCAGGCCCGTTCCGAGATTCGATAACGCAATGACAGGACCAAAGGAGGAAATCATCAGGATCGGAGAGATCAGCACAGCACACTGACGATCAGACGTATGAATAGCCAGGACAAAAATAATAACAGTAAATACGATCACTGCCGCATTGGTCAGCGACATGCCCTGCGCCATCACTTCCTTGACCCTTTTTTCCTTTTGAGCCAGTTCTTTTGTTTTTTTAAGAATTTCCTCTTCTCTTTTCTGAACACCATGAAACCACATCAGTTCTTTGAGGCCGCGTACCGATTCGAGCACAAATGCCATCTGCTCGCCCGACTCTTTGCGCAGCTCTCTTCCGGATGCTGAGCTTCGTTTTGAAAGAACATAAGGAATGCCCATCCCGACGCTCATATAGGCTGCCAGTGCGCACACCCCCAGTTTCCAGTCCATGCTCCACTGCCATACGATACAGATCAGACTGACGATCAGTGCGATACATACAGGCGAGATCGTATGCGCATAAAACACTTCGAGAAGTTCGACATCGCTTGTGATCAGTGAAATCAGATTGCCCTTGTCTTTGACCTCGAGCTTGGCAAACGAAAGTTCTCTCAGCTTGCCGAAAATGATATCGCGTATGTGGGCAAGCAGCTTGAAAGCAATATAATGATTGCATGCCTGTTCGGCATACCGAAGCACGCCACGCAGAATGGCACAAAGGATCATCGCCGCAACGATCGTGGTCAGCGGCTGTCCGGTACGCACATTGTAAATACCGTATGCGCCCAGCACCGGGATGAGGATCGCTGCCATAAATCCGGCAACACCCATCAAAACAGCAACGATCATGATCCCGATCATCGGTTTGACAAATACGATCAGCCTGGACAGGATCTGTAAATTATTCCGTTTCATTGTTGTTCCCCCTGACTATAGCGTTCAAGCTGCTGCTGCGCATTCCACAAACGGGCATATTCCCCGTTCTGCGCAAGAAGCCGTTCATGTGTTCCCTGTTCAACGATCGCTCCGTCCTTGAGAACATAGATCGAATCCGCGTCCATCACGTTTTTCAAACGGTGCGAAATGCACAGGACTGTCTTCTCTTTCAAATGGCCGATCACCCGCATGATGCCATCTTCTGTCATAGCGTCCACATTACTTGTTGCTTCATCGAGGATCAGCAGATCGGCCGGTTTCAAAAGCAGGCGTGCCAGCGCAAGACGCTGTTTCTGTCCGCCCGAAAAGTTGGATGCCCCTTCCTCGATCCTTTCGTCCAGTCCGTTCTGCTTCGACAGATCATTCCAGATTCCTGCCATTTCCAGGACATGGATCATTTGTTCATCTTCTGCACCCGGATCGGCCATTCGCAGGTTCTCTCTGATCGTTCCTTTGAACAGGACCGATTCATGACCCAGATAGGAAATTCGCTTATACAGCTGTTCGTAATCGATCTCATCGATCGAAGTATCGTTCCATGCGATCATTCCCTTTTCCGGGCCGATCTGGCCAAGAAGAAGTTTTGCGATCGTGCTTTTTCCGGAGCCGGACTCGCCGACGATCGCTGTCTTTCTGCCACGCTCGATGAGCAGATCGACATGATGAAGGATCGGTTTTTCATCGTACGCGAAGCTGACATCATTCATTTTCAGCTGCTCGAGCGGTCCCGCTTTTTTTCCGGATCCCTGCTTCACCTTCTCGTCCAGGATCGCAAACATCTTGTCGCTGGCAGCCATGCCATTCATGGCAATATGAAAATAGGATCCTAATGTACGCATCGGGATGAAAAAATCTGCCGAAAGCAGAACGATAAAAACGGTCTGAAAAAGGGTCGCCATCCCGTTCTGATAGGCGAACAAGGCGGTCAGGATGCCGGCAGCAGCCCCGCCATAAGCAACAAGGTCCATGACAGAGATGGAGTTGAGCTGCATGATGAGCACACGCATCGTGATCTTGCGGAACAGCTCGGCTTCCTCGTTCATCTGTTGATGACGGGCACCATCCGCCTCATACATTTTCAATGTCGTCAATCCCTGCAGGTTTTCCAGAAAGCTGTCGCCTAGCTGGGTATACTGTCCCCAGTATTTATTAAGGAGCTTTTTGGCGAATTTCTGCACTGCGATGATCGACGCCGGAATGAGCGGCACGCACACCAACAGGACGAGCGCGGCCTTCCAGTTCAGGAACAATGTGATCAGAAAAAGCGTAAACGGCGCGAGCAGTGCATAGAAAAACTGGGGAATATAACTTCCAAAATACGTTTCCAGCTGATCCACGCCTTCCGAAAACAGCTGGACGATCTCGGCAGTCGACCATTGGTTCAGATAGGATGGTCCGATCTGGGCAAGTTTGGAAAAGAGCTTCTGACGCATCTGCTCCTTGACCGTTTCGCTGGACCGAAAGCTGGCTGTGACAGCCGCTTTGTTCATAAGGATACGGATCACGATGCATCCGATCATAAGGATCAGGATCAGACCGTACGATATCTTCTGATGAGCAAGCACAGAAGCGATCATAAAGGCAATGCTTCCGCTTAATACGGTGCTGGCCAGCAGACCGATCCACTGACAAAGTACATTCTTTTTTATGTAGGTCATGCTTTGAGGGAAAGCATGCAGCAGTCTTTTGTTTATCATAAGTTACACTCCTCTAACACGAAAGTTAGTATAATATAACTCTTAAGTTAATTCAAACTAATCACAAAATTTCCCAAAATAATAATTGCTGCTAAGCTTTGCATTAATTTCTGATGCAGTTTCTGGTTCACGCTTTCATCGCCCAGATGGATGGCAACAAGAAATGTCCAATTATGATTTATATTCAAGAAAGAAAAATGGAGATATAATTCGTGTAGCGATTGAGTGATGGATGTGCGCAAATCGTCTTTAAGAAAGGAGAATGAACGATGAACAACGATCAAAGCAAGTCTGCCGAAAATGAAAAAGCAAAACAGGAAGAAGATCTTGAAGAAAAGATCATGAAAGAAATCAAAGAGCATCCGGATCGAAATCATTTTTTTGTAGATATGATCCTGCAGTTCCTATTCGATCTGCTTCATCGAACCTTACTGCGATGGCAATGGGTCATCGATAAAAAGATCAAGGGGCTGTGTTGGATCGCCTGCTTTGTCAAATCTGAACATGAAAGCAGGGATTTTGATCCCGGTACGATCCACTGATGAAATCTGCTTTCCGCTTACAAAAAAAAAGTCATGATCTCTCATGACTTTTCTTTATATTGGTTTTTAACCGTGAACGCTGATCCGGTTGATCGCTTTCTGCAAAGAAAGTTCTGCCCTTTTCAGATTCGTTCCTTCGTCCTTTTTATCCAGACGCTCGCGCGCACGTGCATAGGCACGCTTTGCCCGTTCGAGGTCGATCTCGTTTTTTCCTTCGATCGCATCGGTCAGGATGATCGCTTCATCATTTCCGAACTGAAGGAATCCGCCTGAGATCGCATATTCGAGATCTTTATCTTCTGCATCTTTAAGCTTCAGACGGCAGGGCACGAGCGCAGCCACGATCGGCATGTGTTTTGGCAGGATCGTCATTTCGCCTTCCACGCTTTTTACGTGAAGACTTTTGACTTCCTGCTTCAGATATTCGCCATGTGGTGTCACGACCCTGATCGTGATCATGATTCTTCCTCGATCTTCTTCGCTTTCGCCTGCGCATCTTCGATCGTTCCGACAAGCAGGAATGCCTGTTCAGGAAGGTTGTCGTAATCACCGTTCAGGATCTTTTCGAAATCCTCGATCGTCTTGCTTACAGGCACATACTGTCCCGGAACGCCCGAGAATACTTCCGCCACGTTGAACGGCTGGGACAGGAAGTTACGTACGCGGCGCGCACGGTTTACGATCTTCTTATCCTCTTCAGACAGTTCATCCATACCGAGGATCGCAATGATGTCCTGCAGTTCCTTGTAGCGCTGCAGGATGCTCTGCACTCCTCGGGCCACCTTGTAATGCTTTTCTCCGACAACAAGCGGATCAAGCATACGGGATGACGAATCCAGCGGATCGACAGCCGGATAAATACCGAGTGCCGCAATATCACGCGACAATACCGTCTTGGCATCCAGATGCGTGAATGTCGTGGCCGGTGCCGGATCGGTCAGGTCATCGGCCGGCACATAAACTGCCTGGATACTGGTGATGGAACCATCCTTCGTGGATGTGATCCTTTCCTGCAGCTGGCCCATTTCCGTAGCCAGCGTAGGCTGATATCCAACGGCGCTCGGAACGCGTCCGAGCAGGGCGCTGACTTCCGAACCAGCCTGTGTGAAACGGAAAATATTGTCAATAAACAAGAGCACGTCCTGATGCTCGGCATCACGGAAATACTCCGCCATCGTCAGTCCGGTCAGACCGACGCGCATTCTCGCTCCCGGTGATTCGTTCATCTGTCCGTAAACGAGCACGGTTTTATCCAGGACACCCGATTCTTTCATTTCCCAGTACATGTCGTTTCCTTCACGCGTACGTTCGCCGACACCAACAACGACCGATTTGCCGCCGTGTTCCTTGGCAATGTTGTGGATCAGCTCCTGGATCAGTACGGTCTTGCCGACACCGGCACCGCCGAACAGACCGATCTTTCCGCCCTTGGCATAAGGGCACAGCAGGTCGATGACCTTGATCCCTGTTTCAAGGATCTCGCTGGAAGTAGCCTGCTCGTCAAATGCCGGCGCCTTGCGGTGGATCGGCATTTCCTTATCTGTGTTCACTTTTCCAAGACCATCGATCGGCTGTCCAAGCACATTGAACATACGACCCAGAACGCCGTCACCTACCGGCGCTTCGATCGGTTTTCCCGTATCAATAGCCTTCATTCCACGAACGAGCCCGTCCGTGCTTCCCATGGCAATGCATCGGACCATATCGGCACCGATCCCCTGTGCCACTTCGACAACAAGGTCATCTCCATCGGGTTTCTTTATTTTGATCGCCGTCAGCAGATCAGGAAGGTGGTCTTCGTCAAATTTGACATCGACTACCGGTCCGATGACCTGGGCGACAGTTCCTACGTTTTCCATCCGTTACCTCCTTAGGATGCGAGCGCATTCGCACCACCCACGATTTCGGTAATTTCCTGAGTGATCGCGCCCTGACGGATCCGGTTGTAAGCAAGTTCGAGCTCTTCCTGAAGCTCGGTCGCATTGTCGGTCGCTGATTCCATTGCCATTCTTCGCGAAGCCTGTTCGCTCGTTTTCGATTCCAGATACAATGAATAAAGCAGGGATTTTGCAGCCATCGGTACGATGGTCGAAAGCATGTGTTCCTTGCCCGGTTCAAAGATCGTATCAATGTGACTTTTTTTATCTTGTTCTTTCTCGACACGGACCGGAATGATCGTTTCGAGAACCGGAATAAATGTCAGTGTATTTTTATAGTGTGTATACAGTACCTGGATCCTGGAAATCTTCTTTTCCCTGAAAAGATCCAGGGCCGTCTGCATCTGATTTGCCAGATCCATATAGGCTGTGTCTTCGTTCAGATCGATCAAAGCCGCATCGCTGCGGATACCGCGCGCTTTGGCCCACTGGCTGCCGCGGCTGCCGATCATGACGATATGGTCATCTGTGCCAAGATCGTTGAGGACCGTACGGTACACGTTGGCATTATAGCCTCCGCAAAGCCCCATATCCGAAGTGATGACAAACACGAAAGCCCGCTTCCCCTCGTTTTCCTTTAAGAACGGGTCGTTCTTTCCAGCCGCATTCACGATATTCGTAAGAAGTGTCTGGAGCGAATGGGCATATTCGCGGTTGCGTTCCATCGCATCGCGCTGCCGGGAAAGCTTGCTGCTGGCAACAAGCTGCATCGCCTTCGTGATCTTTTTTGTGGAATCGACCGAAGCAATGCGGGATTGAATATCCTGTCTACTTTGTGCCATTGCCGGATCCTTCTGTTACGGCGAATTCACGGGCAAACTCATCCAGAGCTTTTTTGATCTGGGCGATCAGATCGTCCGACAGCGCTTTTTCGCTGTTGATCTGATCGATGATATATGGATATTCGCGTTCGATGAACGCAAGCATATCGTGCTCATACGTCAGTACCTTGTCGGCAGGAACCGGCTTGAGATATTTGTATTTGGCCGCAAACAGTGCCAGGACCTCCTGAGCCACAGGCATCGGATCATACTGCTTCTGAATGAGCAGCTGGGTCAGACGTTCGCCGTGATTGAGCACTTCTGTCGTTGCAGCATCGAGATCGGAACCGAACTTGGCAAAGCTTTCCATTTCATGATATTGTGCCAGTTCAAGCTTCAGAGAACTTGAAACCTGCTTCATCGCTTTGATCTGGGCAGCCGACCCGACACGCGAAACGCTCAGACCGGAATCGACCGCAGGACGGATACCGGCATTGAACATATCCGTTTTCAGGAAGATCTGGCCATCCGTGATCGAAATGACATTGGTCGGAATATAAGCCGAAATATCTCCGGCCTGCGTTTCGATGATCGGCAGAGCGGTCAGCGATCCGTTTCCATAGTTTTCATTCAAGCGGGCCGCGCGTTCGAGCAGTCTGGAATGAAGATAGAAAACGTCGCCAGGGTATGCTTCGCGTCCAGGCGGACGGCGCAGCAGAAGGGACATCGTACGGTAAGCGACCGCATGCTTGCTCAGGTCGTCGTAAACGATGAGCACATCTTTTCCTTCCTCCATCCATTCCTCGCCGATCGTGCATCCTGCATAAGGAGCAATGTACTGCAGCGGGGCAGGTTCCGAGGCAGTCGCCACGACAATTGTCGTATACTGCATCGCATCATGCTGCTTCAGCTTTTCAACGATCTGTGCGACCGTGCTGGCTTTCTGTCCGATCGCAACATAAATGCACAGGACATCTTTGCCTTTCTGGTTAATGATCGTATCGATCGCAATGGCTGTCTTTCCAGTCTGTCTGTCTCCGATGATCAGCTCACGTTGTCCGCGTCCGATCGGAATCATGGAATCAATGATCTTCAGACCAGTCTGCAGAGGTACGGATACGCTCTTGCGCGTCATTACGCCGGGAGCGACACGCTCTACCGGACGGGACTTTGCGGTTTCGATCGGTCCGTCGCCGTCGATCGGCTGTCCGAGCGCGTTGACAACACGCCCGATCATCGCATCTCCGACCGGCACCTCGATAATGTGTCCTGTCCTCTTGACCAGGTCTCCTTCTTTGATATCATAGTTTTCGCCCATGAGAACGACTCCGACAGAGTCCTCCTCCAGGTTCATGACCATTCCGTAAACGTCGTGCGGAAACAAAAGCAGCTCGGACATCATGGCATCTTTCAACCCGTAAACTGTCGCGATCCCGTCTCCGACCGAAAGAACGGTTCCGGTTTCGCTCATCTCGAGATCCTGATCGATGTTCTGGATCTGCGCTTTGATCAGCTTACTGATTTCTACCGGGTTTAAACTCATTTGTTTCACCTACTTTTCAATTAATTTCTCTTTTAAACTGTCAAGGCGGCTTTTGACTGTATTGTCCAGCACAAGATCCTTTGCCCTGACTTTCAGACCGGCGATGAGATCTGGATCGACCTCAACGTTCAGTTCGATTTTTTTCTTCAGTTTTTCTTTCAGCATTTTTGAAAGAGCGTCTATCTGCGTCTGACTGAGTTCGACTGCACTTTGAACAAATACTTCTTCGATTCCTTCATTTTCGCGGTACAGTGTTTGATACTCGTCTGCGATCTGAGGAACGAATGCAGCCAATCCGTGATCGTTCATGACATACAGAAAATTAAGGATGAGCGGATCGACCTGATCCGCAAAGATCTCAGCGATCCATTCCTTTTTTTTCTTTTTTTCGATTTTCGGATGCGAGAGCGCCATCGCGAAATCCGGATTGGATTTCCAGACGGTCTCAAGCTCTCTTAGCTGGTCCAGGTATTCCTGTTCTCTGCTTTGTTCCTGTGCGATTTCAAACAGTGCGTTGGCATACGGTCTGAAATTCGTTACCATTCGCTTTTCCCTGCCTGTTCGATAAATTCATCGACATAAGCCTGCTGCGTTTTTTCATCCATTTCCTTATGAACGATATTTTTCGCCACTTCGATCGCCACATCGCTGATCGCTGTTTTCATCTCGGCCTCTGCCTTGCGTTTATCGCGTTCTATGTCTTCATGAGCAGCTTCCTTGATCCGGGAGGCCTGCGCATTGGCTTCGGAAAGGATCTGCGCCTTCTCCTGATCCGCCTGCTGTTTTGCAGACTCGATGATCGAATGCGCTTCTTTTCCGATTTCCTTCATCTTGTCATCGTATGCTGCCTTGGTCTGCTGTGCTTCCTCTTTCAGTTCGATGGAAGCGTCGATATTTTCCTGGATCAGATCCTGTCTTTTCTTCACAAAAGCGACAAGCTTGTTCCAGAAAAAATGCTTCGCGAACATAACAATAAGGAATGTCGAAATACATACTAGAATAACGTCGGTCAGTGAAATTCGCAGATAGTTGTCAATATTAAAATCTATCATCACCGATTACCTTTACGATCTTATCCTTTGATGAAGATCAGCAGGATCGCGATGACAAGTGAATAAATACCGGTTGTTTCGGCAAGGGCGATACCGAGGACCATGATCGACTGGATCTTGCCGGCCGCTTCCGGATTGCGTCCTACGCTTTCAGCACCTTTACCGGCAGCAAAACCCTGACCGATACCTTGACCGAGTCCGGCTACCATCGCAATACCTGCACCCAAAAGTGCCATACCTTGTACGAAAAATTGGTTAAACTCCATGTTGTTTCCTCCTATAAAAATTTATCTTATTCCTCTTCCCTGCTCACCTGCTGTCCCAGGAAGAACGAGCCGAGCGTGAAGAAGATATAAGTCTGAATGACTCCGGAGAAAATATCAAAATACATATGCAAAAACGGCGTAAGTGTCAGGCCGAGGTAACCCCAAGGGGCGATGCTTTTGATCAATGTATACACCAGAAGGGTGATGATACTTCCTGCCAGGATGTTTCCGAACAAACGCATTGTCAATGAGATCGGCAATGCCAGTTCGCCAATGATGTTGAGCGGCGTCAGCAGCCACATCGGTTCTGTAAGCTCCTTGAGCCGGGCCTTGAGCCCGTTCTTTCTGATCGCGTTGAACTGGATCATCAGCCATAAGGTCAGTGCCAGCGTCGCGTTGAAGCTTACGTTCGAAGTCGGGTTTTGAAGTCCGATCAGTCCGGTAAGGTTCGCTACAACCATCAGCAGGATGAGCGTGCCGAACATAGGAATGTAATGAGTTGTTGTTTCTTTTAAATTGCCCTGGATCACGTACAGGATCAGGTTGTAAATTTCCTCGCACCAGTACACAAGGCCTTTGGGCGCCTTGGCAGGATCCGTCTTTTCGATCTTTCTGCCTGCAAAATAAAAGAAGAACATCGCAACAAAACAAATACAAAGCCAGACAAAGATGGACTGCTGGATCTCGATCTTCAGTCCGCCGATGCGGATGATGACCTCACTAACTTGAGACATCGTCTGCCTCCTTTCTGAGCTTTTGAGAATAAATCAGAATCGCGCCTTTCGTGCACATGAAGCCTGCCAGCATAGCCAGGACAGGAATGCTTCTCCAGGCAAAAAAAGCCATCACGATTCCGTACAAACAATACCGCAGGACATACTGAATAAGTCCTGCCCGTCTGGCTTTCGGATCCGTACCGATGCTGCGCGCGAACCGGATGATCATGAAAAGACCCGTCATGCCCAGAGCAAGTCCGATCACGATGCCCGCTGCGCTTCGCCAGCCAAACGCAAAAAAAGCAATACAAATACATGGAACGGCCAGAAAGAGCGAATAAATGCCCGTCTGCACGAACAGCTTTTTCAGATCACCCATGTTTTTTTCCTTTCAGGAGCAGCACGAAACTGCCGATCATTGCATACAGCAGCAGCACCAAAAGGAACACCGGGCTTGTGCCAAGCCATTTGTCCAGCCCAAACCCGATCAGCAGACAAACCAGCAGATTTGCGAGCAGAAAGCCCGGAAACTGTGCCGGCTTCATTACTTCGTACCGAAAATACGATCACCCGCATCTCCGAGACCCGGAACGATATATCCGTTTTCGTTCAAATGGTCATCCAGAGCTGCCAGATAAATATCCACATCCGGATGAAGTTCTTCAATGAGCTTGACACCCTCAGGCGCGCCGACAAGACATACCAGCTTGATGTTCGTGGCACCCTGTTTTTTCACCATATCGATTGCTGCGGCACTCGATCCGCCGGTCGCCAGCATCGGATCCACGATAATTACGGTCGATTCGTCCATATGCTTCGGATACTTTTCAAAATAAGTATGCGGTTCGAGCGTTTCCTCGTCGCGATACAGTCCGATATGCGCTACCTTTGCGGTAGGGATCAAAGACTGGATCCCGCTGACCATCCCCAGCCCTGCACGCAGGATCGGAGCAACCACGATTGGTGTTGCAAGGGTCTTTGCGGTGTAGTGGCAGATTGGTGTATCGATCTCAACATCCTTGAGCGGAAGATCTCTAGTCACTTCATAAACCATCAGTCCGCCGATTTCATCCAGGTTGTCCCTGAAGTCTTTCGTGCCGGTGTTCCTGTCACGCATGACTGTCAGTTTATGACGAATGAGCGGATGTTCAATAACTGTTAACATGTTTCTTTCACCACCTTCATTTTTCTCATTATAACAAACCCCTGAATCAAAAAAAACTACCGCGCAACGAACATTAGGCGATAGTTTCAATATCATATTGTCCCGCCGCACGCACAGTAATGTGCTCCAGGCTGATTTCCTTTCTTTCAAAAACTTCATAGGTTGTTTTCAAGGCCAGCTCGGCAGTGTTGGCCTCCTGAGAAATATGAGCCAGGATGATTTGCGACGTCTGATCACCCACAAGTTCGGTCAGATTTTTGGCGCAATCCTCATTGTTGAGATGCCCGCTGGGCGAAAGAATCCTCTGTTTCAGGAACAAAGGCCTGTTTGTCGCCATAAGCATCGCCACATCGTGATTGCTTTCAAAAATGTAGTAATTGGCATTTTTCAAATATGGTTTGTTTGAATTCGCCAAATATCCTGTATCCGTGATATACACGAGCGTCTGGCTGCCATCAGTAACAACATACCCTGCTGTTTTCGGACAATCATGCGATAAAGGAATGACTTGTATGCGCAGATCTTCGATCCCGATGACCTGAAACGGTTCTACATGAACAGGACATTCAACGTCTCCTATATCACAATACGAGTACATCGGAATATTTGCAAATATTTTTTTTTGTGAAATATGATCAGAATGTGTGTGTGTTATAAAAATTCCATGTGTATTTTCAGGGACAGCATCCACAGCCTTGAAGGCCTGCATCAGATGCCGTTTCGTGGAACCGCAGTCGATCACGATCTGTGCCTTTTCGCTGCGGATCAGACAGCAGTTACCTTTCGAACCGCTGCATAAAAGATCAACCCGCATAAATATCATCTCCCCGATTTGTCTGATCCCATGTCGAAAATTTGGAAATCGATTTCTGGAAAACGAGCTTGATATCGCCCAGTCCGCCGTTGCGATGTTTTGCCAGCGTCAGATCGACCAGTTCCGTATCCTTTTTATCCGCTTCCTCTTCGTCCCGCTCGTAATACTTTTCCCGGTACAGGAACATGACGATATCCGCATCCTGTTCGATCGAACCGGACTCGCGCAGATCCGCAAGCTGCGGCCGATGATCCGTCCGCTTTTCGACCTCCCGGCTCAGCTGGGAAAGCGCGATGACCGGACAATCGAGTTCCTTGGCCAGGATTTTCAGATTTCGGGAAATATCGGACACTTCCTGCTGGCGCGAATCCGCCCGGGTTCCCGTGATCAGCTGCAGATAATCGATCACGATCAGCGAAAGCGATCCATATTCGCTTTTCAGCTTCCGGCACTTTGAAAAGATCTGGGAAACCTTGATGCTCGATGTATCGTCGATAAAGATCTTTCGCTCGCTCAGACGGTTCCCGCCTTCGTACAGTTTGGACCAGTCATCGTTGGAAAGCGATCCGTCCCGCAGCTTGGTCGCCTGCACATCGCTTTCGGCGCTGAGCAGACGCTTCATCAGCGAATCGGTCGGCATTTCCAGCGAAAAGATCGCGACCGCTTCATCCTTGTTGTGCTTTGCGACCTCGGAAGCAAAGTTCAGCGCCAGAGCCGATTTTCCCATCGCCGGACGGGCCGCCAGTATGATGAGGTCTCCCCGCTGAAAGCCGTTGGTATACCTGTCCAGATCGGAATATCCGGTCTTGATCCCGGTCACGCCATCCATGTTTTTCAGCCGGTTCAGCTCGTCGATGACCCGTTCGACAATGGCCCGGCTGCTTTCAAATTCTGTCCCGCGCCGATGTCTTGTCACATCCATGATGCTTCGTTCAGCTTCATCGAGCAGCGTATCGATGTCCTCGGTCGATTCGTATGTCGTCTGCGCGATCGAATCGGCCGCAAGGATGAGTTCGCGCATCTGCGCTTTGTTCTTGATCGTTTCGATATAGGAATGGGTGTTGGCCGGAGACACGGCAGAATCCATGAGCTTGATCAGATAATCGGCTCCTCCTGCCCGTTCGAGCTCTTCCTTATCCTGCAGACGGGTCACCACATTGTTCAGATCGATCGGATGTCCCGAATCGAACAGTTCCTTCATGCATAAATAAATGCGTTCATGCGCAGGCAAATAAAACTCCCTGGCTTCGAGGTCCAGTTCGGTGCATGCGGACATGACACTCGAATAAACCATCAGGGAGCCAAGGAGGGCTTGTTCTATGCCTGGCGAATTAGGCAGTTCCTTTGCCATGAGCTACTCCTTTTCGCTCACATGGACCTTGATTTCGCCAATTACTTTATTTTTGTACAGATCCGCTTTTACGATCGTCGTTCCTAAAGAATTGATCGGATCCTCTTTGCGGATGCGGCGTTTATCGATATGGATCCCCTGATCAGCCAGAGCCTGCACGACCTGTTTATTGGAAATGGTACCGAACACGTTGCCGTTCTTTCCGACCTTCAGCTTGAATTCGAACGTCATGCCCTTCAGGCGCTCGCGAAGTTCTTCCGCCTCCTTTTCAAGCTGGGCTTCATTGGCCGCCTTTTCCTCCATCTGCTGTTCGAGAACACGCTTGCTCCCCTTTGTATAAGGGATGGCCATTTTATTTCTGAACAGGAAGTTCGACGCATATCCGTCATTGACTTCCTTCACTTCATCTTTTTTCCCGACATTCTTAACGTCCTTCAGCAATATAACCTTCACTTTTTGCATCCTCCTTCAAATATCCTAAAAGCTCTTCTTTCACAGCTTCCACCGTTGTATTTTTTCTTTCCAGCGCCGCCGCCGTAAAATGGCCGCCCCCGTTCATTTTTTCCATGATCTTCTGCACATTGTAGGAGCCGTCGCTTCGCGCACTGACCGCCACATCCTCAGGATTGTTTTTAGAACGCGCGATCGTAAACGAAGCGAGACAGCCTTTGATCTTGAGCAGCGAATCGGAAACCTGAGACATCATCGTACGGTCGATTTCCAGATCCTTGATCGCTGCGATCACAAAATGACCATAATACATTTCTCCCAGAGAAACAAGCTCGGTGCGCAGCCTGAAATCTCCCAGATCCTCGCACAGCGCTTTTTCAGCCAGCTTGGCGTTGGCGCCCCAGATACGCAGCGTGGCCGCGGTCTCGAACGTGCGGGCCGACGTGTGCATCTTGAACCGGTTCGTATCTACCAGGATCCCGAGATACATGATCGTCGCCTCCGCTTCGAATATCGGAATGTGATTCGGGATCGACTGGATCAGCTCCACCATCAGCTCGCAGGTGGAGGAAGCCTGGCTTTCCACATACGTGATGAGCGGGTGCACGACAAACTGATCGTTTCGCCGGTGATGATCGATCACAACGATCCGTTCGAATTTATCGATAAATGTCTTTCCTGACGAAATCTGCGGCACCGCATGATCGACCATGATCAGCAGATCGTTTTTCGGATCGACCATATCCACGGCTTCCGAAATCGTGATAAACTGATGTCTTTCGCGAATGGCCTGTTTATAATGGTCCATCGTATCCTGCAGCTGATAATCCCTCGGCACGTTCTGCAGCACGATAAATGCGTTGCGGTGCAGAGCCCGGCACCAGTTGGACATGGAAAGGGCCGCTCCCATGCAGTCGTAATCCGTATTCACATGCCCTACGATGAAGACGCGTCCGCTCTCCTTGATCGCTTCCTGGATCGACTGGGCCATGATCCGCACGCGAACTTTTGAGCGCTGCGAGCTCGTTTCAGAATTTCCTCCAATGTAATGGACGCGCTTGCCCGCGCACTGGATGGCTGCCTGATCTCCGCCGCGGCTCTGGGCCAGCTCGATCAGTTCGTTGAGCATTTTATCGAGCTCTTCGTAATTGTTCGTGCCGTAGGCGATCGCCATGCTTAACGTGATCGACACGTCGATCCTTGCGGCTTCATCCTTGATTTCCTGCAGGATCGTAAAATTCTCATGACGGATCCGGTCAAGGATCTCATGATTGAACAGAACGAAAATACGATCCGACCGAATGCGCCGCACGAGCATGTGATGTTCCTTGGCCCATGTAATAAGCGGTGTGCGCAGATGCGTATTGATATTGGCGATCACTTCCTCGTTTTCGTACGACTGGTACTCTACATAGTTATCGAGCTGCATCAGGGCGGCCACCACTTCGTTCTGCTGTTGATGATGACGCAGTTTATACACTTCCGTGATATCGCGAACGTAAAGGACCTGCGCATCCTCCTTTTTCAGGATCTCATAGATCCGGTGATCATATTTTCCGATCACCGAGTCGATATCTTCATCGAACAGTTCCCGGACATTTTCGATCCACGCCGTGATCTTGCGGTTGACCAGATCGATATGCCGTTCCCGGAAAAAATCGCTTGTCCACGTTACGACAAATTCATCGTTGTATGTCAGGATCCCGACATCTCCTACCTGAAGCGCTTCCTTGGCATCCCGGCCCAGAACGCGCGAAATATCGAACTCGGTCTGCAGTCCGCGTTTTTTCAGTGCATGCCAGAAACTGATAAAAATCACAGTAAATGCTCCGGTGATCACCACGATACAGATTGCCGCGATCCAGTCATGGATCCAGAGCGCGTAGGCGCACATGGCGACGATCAATAACACAAGGGCGAACATCCAGTTGCGCCATTTGGTATAACTCTTCATATTATCCTCTTACTTTCCTCAAATCGAACAGGCAGTCCAGTTCTCCTAGTATGATCCAGATCGCATTGATCCCGGGAACAAAAGCGCCGAAAATCGCAAAAAAGGATCTCTTTCTCTGCGCTTTGCGCCCGCTTCGATCGAGCATATACAAAATCCCGTAGTAATCAAGCGCGCATAGATCGATCATTAAAGCGATCAGTATGATATCTTTGACTTCTGCATTCCATTGTAGCACATTTTGGCTCAGGAAAAAGAGTGCCCCGATCACGATCGAAACGATACCGACCATTTTGTTTGGCCTGAGCTGGGAAATCTTCTTGACCGGAACCGTAGGGATCTTCATCCGGATGCAGATCAAGGTAGCCAGCAGATGGATGCAGATGGTCTGCAGCAAGGAGAGCACAAAAATGATGGCGGCAAGGAACACCCTCATATCGATAAATGGCATGATCTCATGGATCATCTGAAAATCAGCCGAATAGTCAAGGCCGAAGATGCCTGCCCACATCCAGAAAATAAAAATATAGGATCCCAGGGATAAAAGGAAGGTCACAACGAGCTTGATATCGCTGCTCCAGCGTCTGTAGATTCCGATACCGTACAAGTATCCGATCACGATCGAGGTCCAGCTGTAAAACCATGTCGTAAAGCCTCCGAATAAAAAGGTTTCCAGCGCCATGGCCGCTGCACAGACCGCGGCGACCGAAGAAGGATTCTGCGCAGCATAGATGAGGATCGGAAACGCGAAGATCCATGACATGCCGTCTTCGATCGCCAGGGCAAACTGCTGGTTGGCGAACAGCATGATGCCGTAAATCGCGCACACCATGGCGCCCCTGGTAATTTGTCGGGTTTTTACTGTTGAATTCATAGAAGAATTATAATACGAAACGTTTCTTTTTCCTATATAAAAAAAAACGGGCCGAAGCCCGTCTGGTATCCTGTGGAAAATTAGTCTACTACGTAAGGCAGCAGAGCCATCTGGCGTGCACGTTTGATTGCGGTTGCAAGCATTCTCTGATATTTTGCACGAGTTCCAGTTACACGTCTAGGAATGATCTTCCCGTTCGCGTTGATGAAACGTTTCAGAAGCTCTACATCTTTGTAGTCGATTTCCTTGATTTTATTTTTCGTAAAATAGCAAACTTTTTTACGACCCATACGTTGTTTTTTAAAAGCCATCTTTTTGTTCCTTTCTAGAATGGTAGATCATCACTGGCAATATCCAGCGTATCATCCGCATCGAAAGCTGAACTGAATGAATTGTCTGCAGGAGCTGCATACGGATTCACCGGAGCCGGCTGCGAATAGGAATTGTATGAGTTATACGAATTCTGCTGCGGCTGAGCGTTTTTCGGTTCAAGGAACTGAACACTGTCGGTAACGACCTCAGTCACATATACACGCTGTCCCTGCTGGTTATCATAGCTGCGCGTCTGAATACGCCCTTCCACACCGATCAGCGAACCTTTGTGAAGATACTGAGCCATGAGCTCAGCCGTCTTGTTCCAGGCTACGCAGTTAATAAAATCGGCATCCGGCTGGCCCGGAGTCTGGCTGCGGCGGTTGACCGCGATCGTATACGACACAACGCTCGTTCCGCTCTGCGTTTTGCGAAGTTCAGGATCTTTTGTAAGCCGTCCTATCAATACCACTCGATTAATCATATTGTTTTCCTCTATTATTATTTTTCGCCTTCAGTTTTAACGACCATGAAACGGATCACTGAATTGTTAATGCGGCAAAGACGCTGGAATTCTTCGATTCCTTTATTGTCTGCAGTAACATTGATAACTACATAGTGACCTTTTTTCATGTGATCGATCTCGTACGCGAATTCACGAACACCCCAGTTGTCAACGTTGTCGATTGATCCGCCGTTTTCCAGGATCGGAGCATAGATCCTCTTTTCCAGCGCTTCGAACTGTGCATCGTCTAAAGACGCGTTTACGATATACATGATTTCATATTTTTTCATGCGTACACCTCCCTTTGGACTGTTTGGTTTCAATAAATGAAACAGAGAGCAAGCACAAACTTGCTCCAATATATTATCAAATCAAATCAAATAAATCAACGCAAAATTCGAATAATTTTCCGGATATCGCTTTTCTTCAGGATCGGATTTTTAAAGGCGCATATCCGGTCCATCAGCCGGTCAGGATCCATGATGACATTCGAGGAATCGGTCTCCACCTTTTTGGCATTGGAAAAGTACACGCACCCGAAAATCGGGATCCGGATCTGAAACGGATCGAGCATTTCCCGAAGCAGCCTCATTTCCCTTTCGAGCTGATGGATCGGATTTTTCATATATTTGGTCCCGGATATTTTTTCCTGCCGCCACGTGTTCTGTCCTTTTCTGCCGATGATGGTCCCGCTGTGGTTTTTCACCTCCACGATAAACAGTCCGAATTCGCTGATGACCAGCAGATCGAGCTCCCCTTTCTTCCCGTTGACCTCCAGTTCGATATTGTTGAGGACCGTATATGCTTTGGGCAGATTGAGCAGCATATCATAGGTCTTCTCTTCGCCAGCCAGCCCGCATCGCGAGATTTTCGCCTGCACATGGCACTGCCACGCAAAAAGCGCAAATACGATCGTCCAGATCATGGATATCCATGTCCTGTATTCCACACATACCACGATCGTCAGCGCGATAAAAAGAAGACATAAATAAAAAAGCAGCCTGTATTTTTGATACCGGGTACGGTTTGGATTGCTTGATTTCTTCATCGAACCCATTATATCCAAAAAAAGAATCACCTGAAAGGTTTTCAGGTGATTTGAACTTATTTTTTCATTCCCTCTTATTTTTCTTCGCCATTTACCGCATCTGCGATCCGCTCGCGGATCGTCCGGGCAATCTTGTGGGATGGTGCGAAAACGCCAGTGATCCGGCGGGCAGGAAACGCTTTGGAAATGCGCTGCGAACCGATTTTCTGGATCTTTTCCATATTCGCGTTGAAGTCGCGGAACAGATCCTCGAGATCCGGCCGGGTATCGACCCATTCCCCGATCCGCTCGCCCAGCTCGGCAAACTGCGTTTCCATATCAAGACGACGCTGCATCGTATCCGCTTCGAACTGCTCGCGCATCGTTTCGATCTGCGCATGCATCTTCTGCAGCACGTTGCGCCGTTTGATCAGATGAACACACGTTACGATCAGATCGGTCACGAAGCATACCGTGAAAGCGCCCAGAAAGATTTCCATCGTCTGCAGCGGGATCGAGCGTGCCCATCGTTCCACGAACGGCTGGATGCCGAACACCACGACAAGAGACATCAGCCCGAACAGCGTCGAATTGAGAAGGCACACACGGCCGTTGATATTGAATTTATAGGTGCTGTAATCCCACCATTTTTCATGGAACAGTTTTTCCATGAGCCAGCTCGTAAAATATTCCAGGGCGCTGGTCAGGATCATGCCGCCAAAAAACACGAGGACCGGATGATCGCCGAGCAGCATGAGCGGATACAGGACGATCAGCGCTCCGCAGCCGTAGATCGGACAGTACGGTCCGTATAAAAAACCTCTGTTGACAAATTTTCTTTTTCCGATCCCGACATAAACATCTTCGCAAAGCCATCCGGCAATACTGTATACGATAAAATAAAAATAGGCATCAAGCCATTCGATCATAATTCGTTCTCCTTTTCCGTATTTTTATTTTACCAAGAGAAGGGATACGGGCGGAACTGAAACGCATAAAGGAAATGATCCGTTTTCCAACGAATTGAAAAAAAAGTTTGATTATTCGTGTTTTCGTGTATTATATAACCTGTAATAAAGAAATGAGGATATATTACTATGAAAAAACTCACGAAACTTGAATTCAAGTGGATTTGTTACGATATAGGAAACTCGGCATTTATCCTGCTCGTTTCCACGATCCTGCCGATCTATTTCAATTCACTTTCTGACGCTGCTGGAGTAGCCGAAAGCGATTATTTAAGCTACTGGTCGTATGCGACCAGTATTTCGACGATCATCGTCGCCCTGCTCGGACCGATCCTGGGGACGATCGCCGACTACAGAGGAAATAAAAAGAAAGTATTTTTATCAAGCGCCCTGCTTGGCGCCCTTGCGCTGGCCTGCTTTGCGATCCCGTCTCACTGGCTGAGCTTTCTGGTCCTTTATATTTGTGCGAAGATCTGCTATTCGCTTTCTCTTGTGTTCTACGATTCCATGCTCGTGGATGTGACAAGCGAAGACCATATGGACTCGGTATCGAGCCAGGGATACGCGTTCGGATATATTGGAAGCTGCATCCCGTTCGTGATCTCGCTGTTCATCATTCTCGCAAGCGGGCTGCCAATGCATACGGCTATGATGATCGCTTTCGTGCTGAACGCCGTATGGTGGATCGTATTCACTTTGCCGCTAGCCAGAGCCTATAAGCAGAAACACTATATCGAACCGGAACGCCATGTCATTCATGATACGTTCGCGCGCCTGGGAAAAACGCTTTCATCGATCAAAAAAGAGAAAAAGATCTTCCTGTTCCTGCTTGCGTTCTTCTTCTTCATAGATGGTGTATATACGATCATCGATCTGGCGACCGCATACGGGACAAGTTTAGGTCTCGATTCGACCGGGCTGCTGCTCGCTCTGCTCTTTACCCAGATCGTCGCTTTCCCTGCAAGTCTGCTGTTTGCCAGCCTTTCCAAGACGCAGGACACCGCGAAACTGATCAAGATCTGTATCCTGGCTTATTTCTGTATCGCATGCTTTGCGATCCAGCTTGACAACATCGTCGAATTCTGGATCCTGGCCGGCGCGGTCGGATGCTTCCAGGGAGGCATTCAGGCTCTTTCGCGGTCGTATTATGCCAAGATCATTCCGGATAATGCGAGCGGAGAATATTTCGGCCTGTTCGATATCTGCGGAAAAGGAGCCAGTTTCCTCGGTCTGCTGGTCGTAGGTATCGTCACCCAGTATACCGGTCAGCAGAATCTTGGTGTAGCGGCACTGACCTTTATGTTCCTGATCGGATACTTCCTGTTTGCCAAAGCCGCAAAGCTTGAAAAATAGAAGAAAAAATCCATGGTTTCATTGACCATGGATTTTTATGTGCATTTGTTTATTTCTGTTTTTCGTAAGGAAGGAAAGCCTCGACCGCCAGGCATCCCAGGCCCGTATGGATGCTGACCGTGCTGACAAGATCGATCAGTCTGATCTTTGCCCCTTCGATCGCCTTCCTGATCTTTTCGCTGTACTTCTCTGCCGCTTCTTTGGCATCGACATGGGCCACGATGATCGTGTAATCCTTATTGACCCCGATCTCTTTCAAGCGATTGATGACATAATCCTGCGCCTTGCTCATGGTCCGCACTTTGGCAAGCGCATCGATCCGCCCTTCCGTTTCCATGTCAAGATGAAGGACCGGCTTGATCTTTAGCAGCCCGCCTAAAGCGGCTGCCATCGGCGTCAGACGTCCCCCCTGTTTGAGATGATTCAGATCGTCAACAAGCAGGATCGTATCGCAGGAATCCGCAATGCGGTTGAGCATACGGACAATTTCGTCGATCGAATGGCCGCTCTCCCACATTTTCTTTGCGGTCAGGATCATTTCCCCCTGCACGACGGCTGTCGTGTAGCAGTCGATCCCGATGAATTCGAGCCCGAGCATATTGGCTGCCATTTCCAGCGCATTCATCGTGGAGGATAAACCCGTACAGATCGGGACCGCAAAGATCGTGTCGTATCCTTTTTCCTTCAGCGATTCGAACAGATCCTCGATTTCGCCAAGCTTTGGCAGGGATGTTTTCATCGGCACATTCGCATGAAGATAGTTCAAAACATCCGGGATCATTATATTTTCCTCTTCATCGAAACTGTGTCCGTTCACTTCGATCTGAAGAGGCAGGGAATAAATGCCCTGCTCGGCCCAGTATTCCTTTGACTTTCCCGTTCCCGAGTCAGTCACAAACGCTATATTCATACATCATGCCCCCTGAACTTTCTTAATGTACTGCAGACCGACCGCTTTCATTCCGGTATGGCATGCAATGACTGCGTACATCGGATGGCGGCGGATGTCCGCCTTCTCGCCAAGGATCGTGCGCAGTTCCTTTTCGGCAGCCAGCGCACCATCCTCATTGCGGGCATCCAGGATAAAGAACACATATTGATCCGGATCATCGATTTCTTTTCCGATCTCGTCTGCAGCAGTCTTGATCGCCTTGCTCATCGTGCGCACCTTGCCCCAGACATCCACTTTCCCCTGCGTATCTTTGGATACGGCCAGGATCGGTTTGATCTTGAGCAGTCCCCCTAAAGCGGCAGCCATCGGCGTCAGACGTCCCCCTTTGGCGAGATGGTCGAGATCTTCCGCGATCAGGAATCCAGCCGAATGATCGATGCTCTCTTTCAGCTGCGCAACGATCTGCTCCGGATCTGTATCCTGATCATTGAGACGGCTTGCTGCTATGGCGCAGTAGTTCTCCACAGCCAGCGTCGTATAAAGATCGAGCGTATGCACTTTGATGCCGTGGCGGCCGGCCGCTGCCTGAAACGTATTGTTCGTGCTCGATAAGCCGTTGGAAAGCGTGATCAGAACGACATCCGTCACACCATCCTCTTCGTATTTTTCGAGCAGGTCCTCCATCATCCCTAATGGCGGCAGCGAGGTCTGTACGCTTGCGTCCTGTTCAATGTAATCGTACAGATCATCGATATCGAGATCGATGCCGTCTAAATATGTATGTTCATTTACGATAACTTGCAGAGGTAAAAAATCAATTCCCAGGTTATTGGCTTTCTGCTTCGAAAGACCTGAACCGCTGTCAGTAATCACTTTAACTTTCATTTTATTCTCCTTTGGATCTTATAATCATCATGAATGGTATCACGAATCATGACAAACTACCAACACAAATTTGTTGAGGTAGCCGTGGAACATTAAAAAGAACACCATTATAATATAGGGTAAGGTGAAGTGTCCAGAAGACACCAGTAGAAGAGGTTATCATATGAGCAGCTTTATTTCTTTTAAAGACGTGAAAAAAACATACAAGATGGGCGAGGTCGAGATCCACGCCCTCAACGGCGTCACCTTTGACATTAAGGAAGGCGAGTTCGTGATCATTGCCGGCGCCAGCGGTGCCGGAAAAAGCACGATCCTGAACCTGCTTGGCGGCATGGATACGGTGACGAGCGGACAGATCACTGTCGACGGCAGCGTCATTTCCGATTACAGCGAAAAACAGATGACATTGTACCGGCGTTATGATGTAGGATTCGTTTTCCAGTTTTACAATCTGGTCCAGAACCTGACATTGAAAGAAAACGTGGAACTGGCGACCCAGATCACTAAGAATCCGCTCGATATCGAAAAGACGATCGACATGGTCGGACTGACGGACCGGATCAGCAATTTCCCGGCCCAGCTTTCCGGAGGAGAACAGCAGCGGGTCGCGATCGCCAGGGCACTGGCAAAAAATCCGAAACTGCTTTTGTGCGATGAACCGACCGGCGCCCTTGACTACGTGACCGGCAAGCAGGTGCTCAAAGTGCTTCAGGACACGTGCAGACAGCAGCACAAGACCGTGATCGTCATCACCCACAATCTGGCTCTGACTCCAATGGGCGACAAGGTCATCAAGGTACGTTCCGGAAAAATCGAAAGCATCGAAATCAATCCACACCCTATGGATGTAGAACGGATCGAATACTGATGCCGAAAATTCTCTGGAAGGATCTTTTTGTCGAGATCCGGCATTCGCTGGGACGTTTTTTTTCCATCTTATGCATTGTAGCGCTTGGGGTAGCGTTCTTTGCGGGAATCAAAGCGAGCGCGCCGGACATGAAATACAGTGCGGACACCTACTTCGACAAATACGACACACAGGACATTCAGGTCTTCTCGACGATCGGCCTGCGCCGATCCGATATCGATGCGATCAGAAAGCTCGATGGTGTCGAAAATGTACAGGCTCTCCATTCGATGGATGCGCTGACACGGCTTGGTGCCAGCGAACTGGTATACAAGATCTTTTCGCTGCCCGATAACAGCACGATCAACAAGATCCGCCTTGTAGAAGGACGGATGCCCGAAAACGATAAAGAGTGCCTTCTTGAAGCGCCCAATGTACAGAATGAACTATTTGAAGGCTATAAGATCGGCGATACGATCAAGCTGTATTCGGGTACAGAAGAACCACTAAGCGATTCCTTGAAATACGACGAGTACAAAGTGGTCGGAACGTGCTACTGGCCGCGCTACCTTTCGTACGAAAAAGGCACTTCCTCGATCGGATCCGGCTCGGTCAATTCCTTTATCTTCATTCCGGAAGCCGATTTTAAAACTGATTATTATACCGAAGTGGATGTAACGGTCAAAGGTGCCAGGCAGCTGAATACATACGCCGATGCCTACTTTGATGTGGTCGATCCGGTGCTCGAGCGGATCGAAAGCATTGCGGATGAACAGGTCGAAGCGCAGATCGCGTCCGAGCAGAAGACGATCGACAATGCCCGGAAAGAACTTCTCGAAAAAATGGAAGATGGCCAGAAGCAGATCAAGGAGGCGAAAGAACAGCTTCAAAGCGGAAAAGCCGAACTCGCCGCGCAGGAAAACAAACTGGCCGGCGCCAAAGCACAGCTCGACTCCGGGTGGGCCGAATATTCGAAAAACAAAGCTGACGCAGATGAAAATCTGCCAAAACTTGACGAGGCGATCGCTCAGATCAGCGCGCAGGAACAGAAAATTCCCGGTCTGCAGAAGCAGTTCGAAGAACTCAATGCGCAGAAAGAAACGCTTTCAGATCAGAAAGCACAGCTTGAGGAAGGAATTGCCCAGATCAGCGCGATGGCCGCCCAAAAAGAAGCCCTCGCAGCTAAGCTTTCTGAAATAAAGGACGGCATCGCTCAGATCGAAGCACAGCTTGCTGCCCCGGATCTGCCGGAAGAAACAAGACAGCAGCTTGCTGCACAGAAAAACGTGCTGGCTGCTTCGCAGGCCGAAATCGAAAACGACATCGCTCAGATCGAGGCACAGGAAGCACTGCTGCCTGTCTATGAAAGCCAGCTGCAGGAACTGAATGCCGGACTTGATCAGATCAATGGCGGGATCGCTCAGATCGAAGAGGGTCTTTCGCAGCTGACGCAGGCCAGCGCGCAGAAACAGCAGCTTATCGCACAAAGAGCCCAGCTGCTGGCTGCCTACCCTCAGCTGACGGCTGCCTATGATGAGCTCGCATCGGCCCAGGCGCAGTACGATTCGGGCGTGCAGCAGGTCGAGGCGGCGCGCCGTCAGCTGGCTTCGGGAGAACAGGAAATCGAGGCCAGCCAGAAAAAGCTGGACGACGAAGTGAAAAAAGCGAAAGAGCAGATCAGTGAAGGTCAGAAAAAGATCGATGATCTGGACGGAAAATGGATCGTGCTTGATCGGGATTCTCTGTATTCCTACCGTGACTACGGAGCATGCGCTGACCGCATGGACGGGATCGCTTCCGTCTTCCCGGTGTTCTTCTTTCTTGTGGCTGCATTGGTGTGCATGACGACCATGACCCGTATGGTCGATGAACAGCGTACGGAAATCGGTACATTGAAGGCTCTGGGCTATTCCAAATGGCAGATTGCCATGAAATATCTGATGTATGCTTTTCTTGCCAGCATTCTTGGTTCGATCATTGGCTGCGCGATCGGAATGTTCGTGTTCCCTTACATTATTTTCTATGCGTGGAATACGATGTATCTGATCGATCAGATCCAGTTTGAATTTCAGCCGGGCCTCATGCTGGCTGCCAGCGCGTCGGTAACAGGGATCACTTTGCTGGCGACCTTCCTTTCGATCTGGAAGGAGCTGCTCGAGGTCCCGAGCCAGCTCATGCGTCCGAAAGCCGGCAAGGCGGGCAAAAAGATCCTTCTCGAACGGTTTCCGGCCATATGGAATCGTGTATCGTTCCTGCATAAGGTGACGATCCGTAACATTTTCCGTTACAAGAAGCGTTTTTTGATGACGGTCATCGGAATTGCGGGCTGTTCGGCCCTGCTTGTTGCCGGCTTCGGGATCAATGATTCTATTTCGGATATCGTGCATCTGCAGTATGACGAAATCTACCATATGGATGCCTCGGTAACTCTGGATGGCGAAGGCGGTGCCGAACTGAGCAAGGTCGAGAAGACAAATGATGTCAGCGAAGTGTTCGCGGAACAAAACCTGAGTGTCGAGCTGACCATCGACGACAAGGACATGTCGGGAACGGTTCATATTATCCCGGATTCGCAGATCGGCCGTTTTGATCAGTTCACGACTTTGCGCACGATGAAAGGTCACGATCCGATCAGCCTGAAAAACGGCGGCATTTATATTTCTGAAAAGATGGCGCGCAAAATGGAGCTGAATATCGGAGACACGCTTCATTTCAAGGATCTGGATGGCGAAGAGCTGAGCGCGAAGGTGCTTGGTATTTTCGAAAATTATATCGGCCATCAGATGTATGTGACAGAAAGCGAATTCAAAACGTGGAAAACGACCCAGACTCCTACCTTGACTTATCTGCTGCAGCTGCGTGACACTTCGGAAGAAGCGCAGACCAGGCTTGGCAATCAGCTGATGGAGATCCCGGATGTCAAGAGCGTTACCTTTTACTCGGCTCTTGAAGAAAACTTCCTGAATATGATCAGCTCGATCCGGATGATCGTGGTCGTCCTTGTGATTTCGGCTGCGGCCCTGGCGTTCGTGGTGCTCTACAATTTGAGCAATATCAATATTTCGGAGCGCATGCGCGAGATCGCGACGATCAAGGTCCTTGGTTTCACGGAAAAAGAGGTCAATGCGTATGTGAACCGGGAAAGCGTCATACTGGCTGTCATCGGCTCCCTGCTTGGTCTTGGTGTGGGGATCGGGCTGCATCATCTGATCATGAATCTGGCTGAGCTGGATGATATCATGTTTGGCCGCACGATCCTGCCGCAATCTTTCCTCATTGCCTTTTTGATGACTATTTTCTTTGCCCTGATAGTGAACTTTGTCATGAAGTTCAAGCTCAGGAAGATCAAGATGGTCGAATCATTAAAAGCAGTCGAGTGACATCCTCCCCCATCTGAAGAGGTGGGATTCTTCTTGCCTATAGTTGATAAAAAGAACAGGAACTTATTCAAGCGTAAGTTCCTGTTTTTAATTTGTTTAGGAAAGAAGGATGATCGTGACCATTGTACCGATCCAGATCAGGATAGCCGGCAACGCGCTTTCGATAGCGATCATGTGCAGACAGCCGGTAAAGAACAGTACGCTCTGCACGATGACCAGGATCCATCCGAACAGTCTGTTCGGCCGTTTTTCATACAGCTTGACCCATAATACAAGGCAGATCCCGAAAAACAAATACACGAGCGGCGCACTTTTCGATGACATGTACATGTTCATCTCGTCGCCGACTATGGTCTGCTGGCTGCGGATGAATAAAAACAGCAGCGAGCTTCCTATTGGAGACAGCACTAAAAACAGACCGCGGATCCAATCTCTTTTTTCTGTTCTGTTCATCATATTGCGCATATGCATCACCTGTTTACATCATAACGATTTCGGAATTTTTATGTGATTGGTATGCTCAAAAAAAGTGCTTTGCAGCACTTAATTTTCGTTTTCCGATGTTTCCGTTTCCTTGAGAAATTCATCATCATCCAATGCCCGGTTATCAATGATTGATTTTTCCATGGCACGCAGACGTTTAGCGATATCTTTTTTCGCTTTATGATTATACACAAGGCCGATCAGCCATCCATTCATGGCCGCCATCTTGCCGCTTCCGGCAAAATCCTCCACATAGGACAGACCGCTATTTCCATTTTCCAGACGCTCTACTTCATAGCGCATCAGATTGTCGCCGGAGGCGGATTCAAATTTTGCCTCGTAAACGACCGGGTATTCAAAACGGGTGATCGTCACGCGTACTCCCGCTTCCTTTCCCATTTTGGATTTCAGCTTCTTTTTGTATGTGTAGTTATCATGAAGCTGATTTACTTTTACGGTTTTTCCTGTGCTTTCCTTGATATCGTATAAAATTGACGGAACAATAACATCAAACAGCTCTTCAGGAGTAACCTCCATTTCAAGATTTACTTCGATCATTCCAGCTTCCTCCCTAATCTTTTTCAGAATGTCCTTATTCTAACACAGATCCTTTCAATTGGAAATTTCTATCGTGTCTTTTAGCGGGTTATAATAGGTTTTCCTCATCAGAATGATCTTTCCGTTCATTTCCCGGTAAATCGAACGCACCATAATGATCGGCGTATTCATCGGTATATTCAGCAGATTGATAAACTGGACCGGTACGAGCATCGGAATGAAGGTATGGGTAATGCGGTAGCTGCCCTGGCTGTTGATGATGCTCAGCACTTTCTCTATGTTTCCGATTTCCTCGCGGTAATACGAGGACGCTGTATATACTTCATCGATCCGCAGAACATCGTAATCCCGCACGCACTCGAAAACGATACGGACAATTTCCTCATACACAGGAAGATTCAGGATCGGTGCGATCTCTTCAAAAGTCCGCCGGTTCATGTAAAGCACATGGGTCGTATCCTCTTTTATTAGAGTAGCTACATTGTTCTTTTTTACCAGCTCTCTGCCGGAAACGAAGGTGCCTCGTGTTTTATCCCGATACAGCATTCCTTCATCAACAAGCTCGTCGATGGCTTTTCTGACTGTCATACGGGATACATTGAACTCGGATGCCAGGGTACGTTCTGCCGGTATTGCCGTATTGGGCTGCATAGAGCTGATCTTCTGCAGCAGCTGCGTTTTTATCTGCTGATACAAAGGCTTGCTCATACTCATTTTATTTCCTCTCTATCGATGCGATCAACAAGAACGTACAAGCCAAAATTTCATTCCAACAGTCCTGTTGACTTTTTTCACTATTTCTTGAATGCAAACGTTTTCCATGCATCCAGATAGTTCAGTAAAACCTGTTCCTCTTCCGGCAGGTGTCCGACCACATTTTTTCTGCCATCGTTGGGCATATCTTTCAGGATCACATGAAGTTCGCCTTTATAGCGGTCGTAATTGTCGTTGACGACCACGATGTCTCCGCGCTTGAGATCTCTTGTATTGCGCGGCGGGATCGACGCATCCTTGAATGTGATCCGAGGCATCGTGCTGCGGGCCGAATATTCGTTCATGTCTCCGCGTACAAAATGCGGATGTTCAAAGATGATCTTCTCCTCGGCTTCGTTGGGCTCGCCTTCCAGATCGATACGGAACGTCAGTTTTCCCGGTTCAAGTTCCGAAAGCGCCTTGAGCTCTTCTTCAGATGCGAAACAGTTGGCGATGATCACATCATCGACCAGGCCGGTCGCGAACAGATGACGTGCCTGCAGATCGATCGGCAGATCACGATGCATTTCCAGAGTGCACAGTCCTTCATATACGTTCCATGGTCCGAACGTTCCCGGCTGCTGGCTCGATACGAATGCTGCGATCGGCAGATTATGCTTGCGGATCGCTTTCGAAGTTTTCTCGAACGTGTCATAGCTCAGTCCGCTGTAACGCTGCGGATAAAAGTTGTGGCATGTCAGGACATAATCCGTATTCGGCTTGTAGCTCAGTACATTTTCTATGTATTTATTATCGATCGAGGCATTGAACTCGATCTTGAGGTGTTCCGGATTAAATGTCATCAGCGCTTCCTTCTGACCGTCAAATCCTTCGTCAAGACGAATCCCGTCAGCATGGATATCGCTGAAAAAGGACAGATCATCGTAAGTGATCCCTAAACGCTCAAATACATACGGCGCGACATCCATGATCACTTCCATCCCTTTGTCGTGGGCATAATCGATCATTTCCTTAAATTCCTTTTTCACTTCATCCTTTGGCTTGTCCACGGAAAGCAGACATGTGAAAATCCGCTTAAATCCGTATTTTGAAGCCAGATCGATATATTTTTTGTTTTCTTCCAGCGAAGCATGTTCCGGATAAATAGAAATTCCTAATCTACGCATTTTTTTATTCTCTCCTTATTTTTTCTTTGGCTGATATTTTGGTTTATAGTTTTTCGGCTTCGGACGCATTTTCCGGTTTTTCAGTTCCTGATTTTTCCGGCTGACACGCATCATGAGCACGCCGATCAGAACGATAGTCAGACCTTCGATCACGATCATGATCGGTTTGTCATACATAGGTGCCGTCACGATCACGAGGAATCCCAGGGCAATCACGAACAATTCCCACGATCCCCATTTTTTCGGCTGTTCTGTATCTTTCATAGATCCTCCCTTGTCAAGTAAACAAAAAGGAAGGGCCAACCTTCCTTTTCGTGTCATTCAAATAATTATTCCACTTCCTGTGTTCTGTTGGCTAACAATACGAACGGTGTCCAGATAAGGAATGAAACACCCAGGTTGATCAGTGCGACAACTCCGGCCATGATGCTTCCGCCTGTTGCCAGGAACGCATAGATACCTACCGGCATTACCCAAGGAACCTGCACGTAAACCGGAGGGATGATTCCGCCAACCGTGAACAGGTAGGCAATCAGCGTACATACTGGCGGAACAAGAAGCCATGGGATCAGATAGATCGGGTTCAACACGATCGGCAGACCAAAGATGATCGGCTCATTGATATTGAATACACCCATTGGTGCTGCGAGCTTTCCGACCTCGCGCACATCTTTGCGTTTCGAGAAGATCAGGATCGCGATGAGCAAACCTAATGTTACACCGGAACCACCCATCTGGGCATACGCATCCAGCGAACCGCGTGTCCATACATAAGGCATGCCTTTTGTTGTATGATGTTCTTCAAAATAAGCGAGGTTTTCCAGCAGCGCAGGAGTATAAACACCTTCGATGAACGGTGCCATGACATTGGATCCGTGCAGACCGAAGAACCATAACAGCTGAACAAGGAACGATACGAGGATCGCGCTCCACATATTCTGGGAAAGACCCATCAACGGAGCCTGGATCCATTTCTGGATCAATTCGTTCGGATACATTCCGGCTGCTCCCACACAGATCTGTGTGATGATACCGAAAACGTAAATTGCGACACATCCTGGAATAATGGCGGCAAACGCATTACCTACTGCAGGAGGCACATTGTCCGGCATTTTGATCGTAATTTTATGGATCATTAATTTTACATAGATCAGAGAGGAAAGCAGTCCGACGATCAGTGCGGTAAACAATCCGCCTGCGCCAGTATAACCGCTGCCCATATAACCCCATCCGGAAACGGAAATATTGACTGCATCGCCGGAAGCTACGGCATCTACGCCAAGAGCCTTCAGGGCATCGAGACTGCCTGCATCAACGCCTGGAAGCGTAAAGTCGAATGCAGCGCTCTGATTCATACATGTAACGACAGCCGAGAACGCGATAACTCCGCCGGCGATCGGGTTTACATTGTAGGTCTTCGCGATCTGATATCCTAACGCGAACGAGAATGCAAGAGACAAAATAACGATGGAACCGAAGTACACGTTTCCATTGACACTGATGAGCGGCGACATAGCTGCCACGAAAGAGTTTCCATCGCCCCACCATGAATTCGGCAGATCACGGAAGAATACGTTGAGCAGTACCGCGATACTTCCTACCATGGTAATCGGCATGATCGCGATAAAAGCATCACGAATCGCAACAAGATGTTTCTGGTTACCGATTCTGGCAGCAACAGGCATGAAATGCTCTTCCATCCAGTTTAAAAAACCATTCATATTATTAAAATCCTTTCTCCAAGTCTTCACTTGGTCTATACCAATATTAAACTTCAATGTAAGCGCTTTGTCAACTACAAAATCTATTATTTTACAGATTTTCACTTTAATTGACGCATAATTATGGTATTTTTTTGGTCGATTTCATTTAAACACATTCGAATGCCGGAATACAAGCTGAATGATATCGCTTTCAGCAAAAATCGGGTTATACCAAAAAAAGACCAATTATTCCAATTGGTCTAGTCCATATTGCAGGTCATCGCATACATTGCGGCCCCGATGATCCCCGGCTCATCCAGTCCGGCCTCGACAAGCTGCGTATCTTTCATGGCGTCGAATATCTTGTCCTGCCACTTATTTTTCAGGTCAGAGAAGAAAACGTCTTTCCCTTTCATAACGCCTCCGCCCAGCACGATCACATCCGGATCCATGACAAGCGCTACGGAAGAAAGCAGGGTCGAAAGATCTTCGGTCATTTCATCGACGATCTGCATGGCCTGCTCATTTTTCTGCCTGGCCAGATCAAAAACCTGTCCGGCATGCTGAATGGACGGATCAATCCTCTTCTGCCCTTTGCGGGTGAGCGCGGTCCCGCTCGCTGATGTTTCGACCGCCCCTTTATTCATGATCCCTGCCTTGTCATCTCTTTGATTGACGATCATATTGCCTACTTCGCCGGCAAAGCCATGACGTCCCATCAGGACCTGGCCATCGATGACGGCTGCGCCGCCGATCCCTGTCGACACCGTAATATAGTAGACGACGGATTTTCCTTTTCCGGCTCCTGCCAGCGCTTCCCCGACAGCAGCCGCCTTGCCGTCATTGGCAAGATATACCGGAATGCCATGAAGCTGCTGCGACAAGGATGCGGTGAGCGGATAGTCAACGAGCAGCGCAAGATTATTGGCTGCTGTGATCGTTCCTGCTTCCGGATCGATCAGGCCTGGCACGGCGATCCCGGCACTGACTGCTTCCTCATAGTGATCGAGCTGTTTTACAAGTGCGGCGATCGTGTCGACGACATGCTCAGGTCCTAATTCCGGATTGGAAGCGCTCTTATTTACATCAAGAACTTTTCCTTCTTCATCGATCATGGCTGTGCGGACGTTCGTCCCTCCCAGATCGATTCCTATAAATTTTTTCATACAAAACTCCTCGCTTTCTTTCATTGTAACAAAAAAAGATCCCTCTTACGAGAGATCTTCGAATCGCAAATTAAATCTGAACAATTTTCATCATGTTCGTGCTTCCGCTGCCTACCGGATAGCCGGCCACTACGATGATATTGTCTCCTTTATTGAATCCGTATTCCTGTGCAATATTGCGGGCAAGCTGCACATCGTTTTCCTGCGAGTTCTGATAGGTCGACACATAAGGGAAGACGCCGAATACAGGAAGGAGCGAACGCTCTGTCACACTGTCAAAGCATACGGCGATGATCGGCGCTTCCGGACGGAATTTTGCCAGACGTTTGGCCGTATTTCCGCTTTGGGTAAACGCAATGATGCATTTCACATCGATCGCAAGCGAAGTATCCGCCACAGAAATGGCGATCGCATCGTTCATCGTACGACGGCTTGACTTGATTCCTTGTTTCAGGCGTTCCTTGTATGGGATCATTGGTTCGATCGCATTGGCGATCTTTGTCATTGTATGTACGGCTTCCACAGGGTAGTGTCCTGCGGCAGTTTCTCCTGAGCACATGATCGCGTCAGTTCCGTCCATGATGGCATTTGCCACGTCACTTGCTTCCGCACGTGTCGGACGCGGATTGTCCTGCATGCTTTCGAGCATATGGGTCGCTGTGATGACCGGTTTTCCCATTTCGTTGGCAATTTTGATCATCTGCTTCTGATAGATCGGTACGTATTCGAGGGATACGTTGACTCCCAGATCTCCGCGGGCGACCATGACTCCGTCGCTGACTTCAAGAATGTCGCGCAGGTTATCAAAGCCTTCCTGGTTTTCGATCTTCGGGATGATCTGGATGCTGTCCTTGTTTTCGTCGATCAGGATCTTGCGGATCTCGAGAACATCTTCTCTGCGGCGAACAAAGCTTGCTGCGATGTAGTCAACATCATTCTGG
Source organism: Erysipelotrichaceae bacterium OPF54 (assembly GCA_022834735.1). Classification (GTDB taxonomy): domain Bacteria; phylum Bacillota_I; class Bacilli_A; order Erysipelotrichales; family Erysipelotrichaceae; genus Dubosiella. The sequence continues at coordinate 752,930 of BQKD01000001.1, read as the reverse complement.
GCACCGAAACGGATATCCGCCTCGTCCTTATCGGAAATGAAAGGCATGCTCAAAATGATTCCCGGCAGGTTGCATCCTTTTCTGCTCTTCAGGAAATGAGGGTTTGCGACAACGCCTTTGATCGTTTTTCCCGGTTCCACTTCAGTGATATCGACGCGCATTTTTCCGTCATCCATCAAAATGTAGTCGCCTTTTTTTACATCATTGAATACTTCAGGGCAGCGCAGAGTAAAGCGTTCCTTGTTTCCAAGCACTTCTTCTTTTACGATCGTTACTTCATCGCCTTCGGCAAACTCGACGCCTCCGTTTTCAAAATCTCCTAAACGGATCTCCGGTCCTTTCGTATCAAGAAGGATACCGATCGGTTTTTTCGTTTCCTTTGATACTTCACGGATCATTTTCAGACGTTCTCCGTGTTCTTCGTAGCTTCCGTGAGAGAAGTTCAGACGCGCGATATTCATACCTTCATTCACAAGTTTCGTCAAGGTTTCCTTGTTTTCGCTTGCAGGCCCAATAGTACATACAATTTTTGTCTTTTTTTCCATACTTTTCCTTTCTAGTAATCCTTTTCCTTCCTTAAAAAAACTCACACCTACTCTATCCTAAACGTTCGAATAGATTTGTCAATGGTTTTCTTGACTCTGCAGGCATGCAAAGCGCTTTCTCGATCGGATACGCGACGATCTTGTTGTCGCGGATGGCGACGCATTGTCCGCCAATGCCCTGCATGAGCAGGTCGACCGCTTTTTCTCCCATCTGCGAAGCCAGCATACGATCGAACGGACATGGCGATCCGCCTCGCTGAATATGGCCTAGTACGGTCGCTCTTCCCGAGAAGCCGGTATTCAGACTGATCTTTTTTGCCAGCTGATGAACGTCTGTAATTTTCTCGCTGATCACGATAATAGCATGCTTTTTCTTGCGGATCAGGTCAAGGTCGCGCAGGCGGTCAAGAATTTCGTTTTCATCAAATCCTGTTTCGCTTGTCACGACAATTTCGGCTCCGCACGCAATTCCGGCCCAGAGAGCCAGGTCGCCGCAGCGGTTGCCCATGACTTCCACGATGGAGCAGCGATGATGCGAATTGGATGTATCGCGCAGTTTATCGACTGCATCCACGACTGTTTCCAGAGCCGTCTGGAAGCCGATCGTAAAATCCGTGCACGTAATGTCGTTATCGATCGTTCCCGGCAGACCGATACAGTTGATTCCCATTTCCGTCAGGGAAAGGGCTCCGCGATAGGATCCGTCCCCGCCGATCACGACAACAGCTTCGATTCCTCTTTTTTCGAGCTGGCGAATTGCTTTCTGGCGGACATCGCTGTCCTTGAATTCCGGCAGACGGGCAGAGCCGAGGATCGTTCCTCCGCGATTCACGATTTCGCTGACATCTTCACGGGTCAAAGGTTCGATATACCCTTCTACCATCCCTTTGTATCCATTATAGATGCCGAATACTTCCAGTCCCGCATTCAATCCGACGCGTGTTACGGCACGGATTGCCGCGTTCATTCCCGGCGAGTCTCCGCCGGAAGTTAAGATACCTATTCTTTTGATCATGTTCTAACCTCCATAGGCTGATGTTTCTGATTAGCTTTACTATACCATACAATGGTGTGAAATTCAGCTTTGAAGAAGCCCGCACATTTGATTTTTTACCTAAAGCATCTAAATAGAATTCAGTCCTGGAAATTCGTATATTTGAATTATCAAGGAGGTAGTATTATGTTTTTTACGACATTCAATATGGGATATGGGGTGCTCGCTTTGGTCTGGTATATTTTTGTAGCGATCGGCGCATGGAAAATGTTCGATAAAGCCGGAGAAGCCGGATGGAAAGCTCTCATCCCGCTTTACAATCTGTATATCGCCTTTAAAATTTCCTGGCAGGGAATGTATTTCTGGATCTGGCTCGCTTTAACGGTTGTTTCCGGATTTATGGGCGCTTCTGCCAGCGATGCGAACGGTTTTATGTATTATGCAGCATGGATCATCGGATTTGTTCAGCTGCTCATCCTGTGCAATCTTGCCTTCAAGCTTTCGGCAAGCTACGGCCACGGCATGTGGTTTGCGCTTGGATTGTATTTCTTTCCGTTCCTGTTCACGCTGATTTTAGGTTTCGGCAGTTCGCAGTATGTGGGCAACCGCGCATATTACTAAAATAAAGCACGAAAAAAGAAGCAGTCTCTGCTTCTTTTTTATCCGAAATAGGCTTTCGCGTACTGGGCAATGCAAGGGATGATCTTTTTTATTTCGACGTGTGTCGTATTGATGCACAGATCATAGTTTTCTTTGTCGCCCCAACGGGTCGGCGCGATCATTTCATGGATCTTTTTCCGGTTCTTATCCACATCCTTGATCTTTCGTACGAGCTCCTTGTCGCTCAGGCGTTCGTCTTCCGGGCCGCGTTCGCGGCATCGGGCGATCTTTGCGTCCATATCCGCATATACGAACAGGCTGAACGGTTCGAGCTCTGCAAGAATTTCGGCGCAGCCGTGTCCGACAATGACACAATCGCCTCTCATAGCCAGATCCCGGATGATCTTCTGCTGGGAAACGAGCACGTCGATCTGCTGCTGATTGTAGAAGGTGTGCCCGAACTGGGTCGCTACGAGCGTGAGCGCTTTTTCGGCAACCCCTTCCACATACCCGTCATGCATGCCGGTTTCCTTGCATATTTCCTTGATGATTTCCTGATCGTAATACGCAAAGCCGAGCTCATCGGCCAGCCTTTTTCCGATTTCACGTCCGCCGCTGCCGAATTCGCGGGAAACTGTAATAATTTTGCTCATAAATTCCATTTCCTTTTCTATTTGGAGAGAATGTTCAGCATGTTCTGGGGATCCTGTGCCGGTTTAACTTTTTCGAACGCTTTTTCGATCATACCGTCTTCATCGATCAGATATGTGCTTCGTACGATACCCATATATTTTTTGCCGTACATCGATTTTTCCTTCCATACGTCGTATGCTTCGATCACTTTATGGTCGGGATCGCTCAGAAGATCAAACGGGAAGCCGAATTTTTCCTGAAATTTTTTATGCGAGGCTACGCTGTCCTTGGATACGCCTAAAACGACAGCTCCTTTTTCGCTGATCTGCGGATACAGCTCGGTATAGGTGCACGCCTGTTTCGTACAGCCGCTCGTGTTATCTTTCGGGTAAAAATATAAAATCACCTTTTTTCCTTTGAACTGCGACAGGCTTACTTCTTTTCCATCCTGATCCAGCAGTAAAAAATCAGGGGCCTTACTTCCTATTTCCAGCATAATGTTCTTCTCCTTTTTTAAATATAGTATCATTTATTTCACAAAAAGAAAGGGCAATCATTTTTCTGACTGCCCTCTTTGTTATTGTCCGGTATGAAGATCCATGCTTATTTATTTGGTTTGTTTTATGCGTTTCCGTTTAGTTTTTGTCTGTTGACAAACGAATCTTCCAAGCTTTTCATTGACGCCTTCCGGTCGTCATGTTTTTCTGGCACCGCTTCTGTTTGATTTCTTTACACCATACACGCTTCTTTTTCCGATGCCTTCCGATCCAGTTTTAGTTCATTTTTACGTCTTTTGTGACGAGGAACCGTCTGGATCTTCTTTTACCGAACCAAACACAGTTTGTTTTCTGTGTTTTAACCTTTGTTCATGCCCTTCTTTAGGCACCTTCATCATATCAGATTTTTATTGAATGTATAGAGCGATGGAAACATTGGTTTCAAGAACGGAATTCTTATTATTTATCCTGGAATTTCGACACCAACAATAAAAAACGTGCCAGAAACCTGACACGATCATTGTCTACTGGTGGAGGTGAGGAGAATCGAACTCCTGTCTAAGCAAGGTCCCACAAGACAGCGTTTACAGCTTGTTCCGTTTTCGGTCCATATGCCGGCAAACGGACAAATTCAGCATACGGTATGATCTGCGGTTTTAAGAATAAGTAACAGATCGACTCTTATTCCGGTCTTCTTTGTTTCACACGCTATTTGCTAAAAGAAAGCGAACTCGCAAATACGGGCTGCAAGACAAACTTAGTCTAATTAGGCAGCAAATGCCATGCTCTGGTTTGCACCAAATACATTAGCGATTCTTGTTTTAGCGTTTAATTTGTAATGGTTTTTACGTGTTCCTTCACGGCTGTGGCTGAATTCAAACACTTGCTCATCGAATGCCAGATAACACCCCCGGTCCCATTATTATAATGAAATGGCGAACAGGAATCAATACCTGTACTTCATGGCTTTTTCGATCTCGCGCTTCGCATCCCTGGCCTTTTGCGATTCGCGCTTGTCGTGAAGGTTCTTTCCTCTTGCGAGCGCGATTTCCATCTTTGCCAGGCCATGAGCAATATAGATCTTTACAGGCACGATCGTATACCCTTTGATCCGTACAGCCTGCGAAAGTTTTAAGAGCTCGCTTTTGTGCAGAAGCAGTTTTCTCTCTCTTGTTTCATCATGATTGAAGCGGTTTCCGAATTCATAGGGAGAAATATGCATTTCCTTGATGAACGCTTCATTGTCATGAAAAGAAATATAGCTGTCTTTCAGCTGAACTTTCCCTTTTCTTACGCTCTTGATTTCTGTTCCTTTTAATTCGATCCCGGCTTCATAGCGGTCAAACAGTTCATAGTCATGACGCGCTTTTTTGTTTTCGGCAATTGTTTTATAGTTACTCATATAAGCCTCGTTTCTTTATTTATTTATTTTATCATAGAACAGGGTTGATTTTTAATTCTTTTTCTTTTACAATGTTAACAGATGTGGGGTGTTAGCTCAGCTGGGAGAGCACCTGTTTTGCACGCAGGGGGTCAGGAGTTCGATCCTCCTACGCTCCACCATATTTTGAATTTCGAACCGTTGCGGTTGATGCAGCGGTTTTTCTATTTTAAAAGCAGAACGTATCGTCCTGCTTTTTCTTTATTTATTGACCACTTTGTTCACGGCATCCTTCACGGTTCCGGCAGCATCTTTCGCTTTTTCTTTTGCAGCATCGACTGCTTTGTCGGCTCCGTCCTTCAGATCCTTTTTCGCATTTTCAGCGGCTTTTTTCAGCTTGCGTTCTGCTTCTTTTGCATCGTGTTCTGCAGCCACCTTTTTCGCTTCTTTTTCTACACTGTCTTTTAAATCATCAAAACCGTCTTTGATATCTTCCGCGGCTTTCTTAAAAAAATCTGCCATGATTTTTCCTCCTATACTTTATTGATTCCATCATAAATAAAGCGGTTTCAATGTGCAAACAGGATGCTTTCCTGAAATATTTTGTAAATCGAATTGAAAGCAAATGATTTGTATATAGATTTTTTTCACCATTTTCTCCCATTATTGTTTACTGTATTTAAACATTTGCACTTATTTTTTATACGTTTTACCTTGCATAATAAAAAAAGTATCGTATAATGATTATCATTAACGAAAGGAAAGGTGGATACAGTTCACCAGGGTGAAAAAATATGACACGAGTTTACAACTTTAGTGCAGGACCCGCATGTTTGCCTGAATGGGTCTTAAACAAAGCCAGCGAAGAAATGCTGGATGCTCATTCCTCCGGAATGAGTGTCATGGAGATGTCCCACCGATCCAGTGAATTCGAAGACATTATCAATACCGCAAAAGACCGGCTGCGCCGTTTGATGGACATTCCGGAAGATTATGAAATTCTGTTTGTTCAGGGAGGCGGATCGCTCCAGTTTTCCATGATCCCTATGAATCTTCTCGAACACGGGGCAGATATCATCAACACGGGTCAATGGACCAAAAAAGCGATCGCCGAACATAAAAAGCTTGGCAAAACAAATGTGATCGCTTCCAGCGCGGAAGCCAATTTCACGTATATCCCGAAAATCACGCAGGACGATCTGACGCCGGACAGCGATTACGTTTATATTTGCGAAAACAATACCATTTACGGAACGAAATATAAACAGCGTCCGCCTCACGAAGGAAAACTGCTGATCGCGGACATGTCCAGCTGCATACTGAGCGAACCTGTCAATGTGAGCGAATATGACCTCATCTTTGCCGGAGCCCAGAAAAACATCGGCCCGGCCGGCGTCACGGTCGTGATCATCCGCAAGGATCTTCTTAAAGACAACGACAAGCTGCCTAGCATGCTGAACTATAAAACGTACGCGGATAATAATTCCATGTATAATACGCCTCCGACGTATGGAATCTATATTTGCGGGCTCGTATTCGAATGGCTCGAAAACGAGATCGGCGGTCTGGAGAATATGGAAAAGATCAACCACAAAAAAGCTGATATGCTTTATGATTACATCGATCATTCCAGACTGTATTCAAACCCTGTTGCGAAAGAGGATCGTTCCTACATGAACGTTCCATTTGTCACAGGGGACAAGGATCTGGACGCTAAATTCGTCAAGGAGGCAAAAGAAGCCGGTTTCGTGAATATCAAAGGACACCGGACCGTTGGCGGCATGCGCGCCAGCATTTACAACGCAATGCCTGTTGAAGGCGTGGAAGCGCTTATTGAATTCATGAAAAAATTCGAAGAAGAAAATGTGAAGGAATAAAGATATGTATAAAATTAAGCTCTATAACAATATTGCCCAAAAAGGGCTTGACCGTTTTACCGAAGAGTTTGAAGTCAGCGATGCGCTGGATCAGGAAGATGCGATTGTTGTACGCTCCGCAAACCTTCATGATCTCGCGTATGGAGATTCTCTCAAGGCGATCGCGCGTGCCGGAGCCGGCGTGAACAATATCGATCTGGATGAATGCACGCGGCGCGGTATCGTGGTCTTCAATACGCCTGGCGCCAATTCCAATGCAGTAAAGGAACTCGTGTTTGCAGGACTGCTGCTTGCCAGCCGTGATGTATACCACGGCATTGAATGGTGCAAATCCCAGACAGATAACGAGAATCTGGCGAAGGATGTCGAAAAACAAAAGAAAAAATATGCGGGAAACGAAATTACCGGAAAGACGCTTGGTGTCATCGGGCTCGGCGCCATCGGCATCCAGGTTGCCAATCTGGCTCTTCGCTTCGGCATGCAGGTCAAAGGATATGATCCGTATATTTCTGTTGACAATGCGTGGAGCATGTCGCGCTGGGTCAATCACGTGAAAGACGAAAAGGAACTGTTCGCTACTGCAGATTACATCACGCTTCACCTTCCTTTGATGGATGCGACAAAAAACACGATAAACAAGGAGACGCTTTCATTGATGAAAGATGGTGTCAAGATCCTCAACTTTGCGCGCGGCGGCCTTGTCAACGAGGAAGATATGCTCGAGGCTCTGGATTCAGGCAAGGTATCTGTCTATGTGACCGACTTCCCATCTCCTTTATTGGCCGGTCATCCGAATGTCGTACCGATCCCGCATCTAGGAGCAAGTACAGAGGAATCCGAAGAAAACTGCGCGATCAAAGCCGCGGATGAGGTCATGGAATATCTGACGAGCGGCAATATCGTCAATTCGGTCAATATGCCGAATGCTTCTGCGCCGTTCACTGGCAATTACCGCATTTGTGTCATGCACGACAACAAGCCGAAAATGATCTCGCAGATCACGGACTGCCTTGCACGTGAAGATGCGAATATCGATAATCTGCTCAACAAGTCAAAAAAAGAAATTGCCTATACGATCCTCGATCTTGACTGCAAGCCTTCGGATGAATCGATTGACAAGATCAGGAAGATCAATGGGATCGTCCGGGTAGAAGTGTATGAAAAATAAAACGATCGACGGCCATGTTCATCTGGAAAACGGTCCCTTGACAAAAGAATATGTATGGGAATTTGTACGCAGCGCACAAAAGAAAGGGATCGAAACGCTTCAGATCCTTGATCATACGCATCGCTTTTATGAATTTCACGATATGTACAAGGGCGTTTATGAGAGTGCTGCGGAGCAGAAAGAATGGTTTGAAAAAAAACAGGTGAATTCGATCAAGGAATATCAGAACCTGATCGAAGAAATGAAAAAGGAAGCGTTTCCGATCGAAGTGAGATTCGGACTGGAAGTGTGCTACAGCCCGGAGAACGAACCGTTTCTCAGACAAATACTTGCCAAATTTCCTTATGATTTTTTAGTCGGCAGCGTCCATTCTATCGATGGTCTGCTTTATGATATGGATGCTTTTTCCAAAGAGCTTCTTTGGGAGAAGCAGGATATTTCCTCCATCTACAAACGTTACTACGACCGTGTCAAAGCAGCGATCGAATCCGGTCTGTTCACGCAGATCGGCCACCCGGATGTTATAAAAATGTATAATTATCCTGCCGGTTATGATCTGCTTCCCACCTATCATATGCTTGCGAAAGCCGCAAAAGAGCATCATGTGAAAATGGAAGACAATACCGGCGCACATTACCGGTATCATCATGAAGATGTCGGTCTGAACGATGACTTTCGCCAGATCCTCATGGATGAGGGCGTCGAGATCATTACCGCAAGCGATGCCCATTATCCAAAAGATGTGGCTCGTGATTTTTCGTTACTAAAAAAACAGGATCAAGCTCAGCCATAGGATGCTTGATCCTGTTTTTCTTTTTACAGTACGAATGCAACGACCATGGCACCGGCAAGGATCAGTCCGATCACTACAGCCGCTTTATGCCATCCGGACGCTTTTTTTTCTTCATCCATCCTCAATACTCCTTTTTTTGCTTTTATTTTAGCAGACTCAGATCGTATCTTCCTTGTTGACACATCGTATTCCGAGGATGATGCAGAGCAGCGCGATCAGTGTATTCCAGGAAAGCGCCTGGGAAATTTCCTGCAGAAGGATGGCTGACCATAACACCCCGGTCAGCGGGATCCAGCATTCATACATTCCTATTTTAGAAATCGGATTGTATTTTAACAAATAGCTCCACATCGAGTAAGCGGCTGCCGATACAAACGCCAGGTAGAAAAGGATTCCCCCGCCCTGCCAGTTCATGGTCAGCGTGCTGTGCGGACTCATCGCTATTCCGATCGCAGACAGCATGATGCCTCCGGCAAGAAACTGGTATCCGCTCAAAAGCACAGCATTGCGTTTTTGCGAAAAGAGCTTGATAAAAGCAGCCGAAAAAGCACTGAACAGCTGGGAAACAAGGACAAGTCCTTCTCCTGAAACCGAAAACCCCGACCCTGTCTTCATTCCATTCAGGATCCAGATCCCGAAAAACCCGAGAACGCATCCGGCCGTTTTCAGCATCGTGAGTTTTTCATATCGAAAAACAAGCGCAGCGACCAGCAGCGCAATAAATGCTCCTGTTCCTGTTATGACGGCTGCGCTCACGCCAGTCGTATGAGCAACACCGATATAATAAAAGAAATACTGCCCGGCCGTCTGAAAGAACGCAAGCACGAGAACAGGTACGATATCTTGTTTTTCGGGTACGAGCGCATGTTTGAATACAAAAGAACCAACGAGGATCACGAGAATTCCGGCTGCAGCAAATCTGGCTCCGGCAAACTGGAGGATCTGTCCTGTCTGACTGGTATCAATGGAGAATAATTCATATCCGAATTTGATAAATGGGGCTGCGCTGCCCCACAAGGCGCAGCAAAGAAAAGCGAGCAGAAATACAGTAAAAGGATTGGTCCAGACTGTGTTTTTCATACCTGTTCCTTCTTTTCCTCCAGTTCCATCCACCGCAGTGTTCTGGTTTCGAGCTCTTCTTCCTTACGGTCGCGTTCGAGCGTATATTTATTCATGGCGTCAAAATCCGAAGTACTCTGCATGATCTTCTCATTCAGCGCGTCAATTTCGGTTTCCAAGGCTTCCATTTCGCCCGGCAACGCATCCAGTTCCCGTTTTTCCATATAAGAAAGCTTATTCGTATTGCGTACTTTCCACTGTGTTTTTTCGTTCTTTTTTCGTACTTCTTTCTTCTCTTCCCCTTTGCGTATCAAATAATCGCTGTATCCGCCTGGATAGTTATGGATCTGCCTGTTTTCAAATACGAACGTATGATCGGCGATCCGGTCAAGAAAGTAGCGGTCATGAGAAACGGCCACGACAATACCAGGAAACGTGTCGAGATAGTCTTCGAGCACGTCCAGGGTGAGAAGATCGAGATCATTGGTCGGTTCATCGAGAAGAAGCACGTTTGGAGCCTGCATCAATACCTTTAACAAATACAGGCGTCTGCGCTCGCCGCCCGATAGACGGTCGAGTGTCGTATAATGCATTTCTTTCGGAAAGAGAAATCGTTCGAGCATCTGGGAAGAGGTATAGGAGTCCTTCCCGATCTTTACGACGGCAGCATGTTCTTCGATATAATCGATCACGCGCATCGAAAGATCCACATTTTCATCCTGCTGCCTGAAAAATCCGATCTGTACTGTGGTTCCTCGCTTGATCGTTCCCTGGACTGGCTGCAGCTGATCGGCAAAGATCTTCAGCAATGTACTTTTTCCGCAGCCGTTGCTGCCAATGATCCCGATCCGGTCATTGCGCAGCATATTGTAGGAAAAACCGGTAAACAAAGGTTCCTGCCCGGGATAATGAAAACCTAGATCTTCCCATTCGATCGTCTGTTTTCCCAGCCTGGAAGATACATGGGTCAGCTCAAGGATCTGTTCCTGCTGTTTAAAACGTTTGTTCCGCAGTTCTTCAAAACGGTCCAGACGGGATTTGGATTTAGTGGAGCGGGCCTGCACACCGGCACGGACCCAGGCCAGTTCTTTTTTGTAAAGATTGTTGTAGACTTCTTTCTGGCGCTGCTCCTGTTCCTGGCGGATCTGCTTGTTTTCCAGATAGACCTCATAGTTTCCTTCATGGGTATAAAGGTTTCCTTGATCGAGCTCAAAGATCTTCGTGCAGACCCGATCCAGAAAATACCGGTCATGGGTGACCATGAGCAGGGCGCTGTTCATTTTTATGAGCTGATTTTCCAGATAATCGATCATGGCCTCATCCAGATGATTGGTCGGCTCATCCAGCAAAAGCAGATCGCACCGGGACATCAGAGCAATGGCAAGCGCAAGTCGCTTCTGCTGCCCGCCAGAAAGATCGGATATTTTCCGGTCATGGTCATACAGACCGAAACGATTCAGCGCGCTCTTTAATTCATATTCTTCGATCGGAAAAGGATTTTTCGAATTGATGAATGTGATTTCCTCCCAGATCGTTTCCTTGTGAAATGAAGGGGTCTGCGGCAGATAATGGATCCTGAGCCCGGATCGAACCACAAACTGTCCGGCCTGCTCGTCACGAGCTGCGATTGTCTTTAGAAGCGTGCTTTTTCCTGTACCGTTCACTCCGATCAACGCGATCTTATCTTTTGGGCCGATCGAGAAATTGATGTGATCAAACAAAACCTTTTCGTTAATTTTCTGTGTGATGTTTTGTGCTGATAAAAGCATACCTTTCTCCTTATAGTTAAAAAGCCGGAAGATCCGGCTTAAAAATTATTTTACAAATTCTACGATGGCCATTGGGGCTGCGTCGCCGCGGCGGATCCGTGTTTTAACGACACGCGTGTATCCTCCGTTACGGTCCGCATATTCCGGTCCGATTTCGTTGAACAGTTTCTGAAGTGCGGTCGTTCCGTTCTCATCCACTTCGATGTTCCGCACATAAGCGGCTGCCTGACGGCGTGCATGAAGGTCTCCTCTTTTGGCGAGGCTTACCAGGCTCTCTACGACTGCACTGACTTCTTTTGCTTTCATTTCTGTTGTTTCGATCTGGCCATACTGGATCACAGAAGTCGCCAAATTGCGAAGCATGGCTTTTCTATGGTCAGCTGTACGGCCTAATTTACGATTACGCATGGATTCTTGTCCTCCTACTCATACGATTTGAAGAACAATCCGAGCTGATACATTTTGTCCTTCACTTCTTTTAATGACTTTTTGCCCAAGTTCTTCACATGCATCATTTCATCTTCAGTTTTTTGGGTCAATTCTTCTACTGTCTGAATTCCTGCTCTCTTCAGGCAGTTATAGGAACGAACCGAAAGATCGAGATCTTCGATCATCATCGTATTCGTCTTCTTTGCATCTTCTACCTGAGGCTGCTGCATCGTGAAACTTTCCTCAAGAGAAAGATTGGCGAGCGGAACGATTTCGTCCAGTTCCTTTATGAGGAAATCGGCAGCTTCGGATACTGCCTGCAGAGGTGTGATCGTTCCGTTTGTAGTTAAATTAATATGAACCTTATCATATTTCTGGTCCTGTCCGATCAGTGCCGGTTCAGAGAGATAATCGGCTGAGCGGATCGGCGTGAACAAGGTATCCACTGCTCTCACGCTTTCAGGAAGGCTGAATTCTTCCCTGTTTTCAGCAGCGCTCTTGAATCCGATACCGTTTGCAATATATAAGTCCATATCCAGGACTGCATCTTTTTCAAGAGTACAAACGATTTGATTCGGATCCAGAATATCAATTTCTTCAGGGCAGACGATATCAGCGGCCGTAATGATGGCTGGGCCGATCTTCGTAATGTGAACCTTTCCGACTTCATCCAGATCGCTTGTGAATTGAAGTGCTTTGACATTCAGCATGATTCCTGTCATATCTTCGAGGATCCCGTTGGATACGACCGCGTCCGGATCGGTTCCGGCGATTTCGAATCCGACAACTCCTGTTCCCGGCAAATTTGTCATAAGCACGCGGCATACTGCATTGCCGACTGTGGTTCCAAACCCGCGTTCAAGCGGTTCAAATACGAATGAAGCTGAATTATTTTCTTCATCGATGAATTCTTTGTGGAAGGTTGCTCTTTTGAATTCCTGCATCCTCTCTCCTCCTTACCTATTATCCACGAGGTCTTTTTGGCGGACGGCATCCGTTATGAGGGATCGGCGTCACATCGTTGATCATTGTGATCTCTAATCCTGCTACCTGCAGGGCTCTTACTGCCGCTTCGCGTCCAGGTCCAGGTCCTTTTACTTCTACGCTCACGCTCTTCATTCCATGATCCATTGCCGCTTTTCCGGCTGCTTCGGCCGCCATCTGCGCCGCATACGGCGTGCTCTTCCGGCTTCCTTTGAATCCTAATGCTCCTGCCGAGCTCCATGATACGGCATTTCCTGCCTCATCCGTGATCGTAATGATCGTATTGTTGAAAGTCGAGTGAATATGAGCACATCCTCTGGCTATATTCTTTTTAACACGACGTTTTCTTGTTTTCTGTACTTTTGCCATGTCTGCTCTCCTTCCTACTTCTTCTTATTGGCAACTGTCTTCGCTTTGCCTTTTCTCGTTCTTGCGTTCGTCTTTGTTCTCTGTCCTCGTACCGGCAGCCCTTTGCGATGACGGATCCCACGGTAGCATCCGATCTCCATCAGCCGCTTGATGTTCAGCTGCACTTCCCGGCGAAGATCTCCTTCCACCTTGATCTTGTCTACTTCCTTCCGGATCGCATTCAGTTCCGCTTCGCTCAGATCCTTGATCCTCTTGTCTTCGCTTACGTTCGCTGCTGCCAATACTTCTTTTGCCGTCGTACGGCCGATTCCATAAATATACGTCAATGAGATGACTGCTCGTTTATCGTTTGGAATATCTACTCCTGCTATACGTGCCATTCGTTCCTCCTAATTAGTTTCCTTGTCTCTGTTTATGCTTCGGGTTCTCGCAAATTACCATCACTCTTCCTTTGCGGCGGATGACCCGGCATTTGTCACAGATTGGTTTTACAGATGGTCTTACTTTCATGTGCTTTTCTCCTTATTTTCGTCTGAATGTAATTCGCCCACGTGTTAGATCATATGGTGAGATTTCTACGGTAACACGGTCGCCTGGTAAAATGCGAATGTGGTGCATACGGATTTTACCAGAAACGTGAGCTAAGATCTCGTGTCCGTTTTCTAATTTGACCTTGAATGCGGCATTAGGTAATGTATCGACAACGATTCCATCAATTTCGATCATATCTTGTTTTGACATGGATTATACACGCCTCCTTACTAATAAATGAAATGATACAGGCATAAATAGCCATCTATCATTCTAACAAATGATCCAGGTTTTTACAACCGCCGAACTTATTCTTCTTTTCGATCCTGTGTTTCGATGACCGCCTTGCGGATGAACTCCGCGATCTGCCTGTTCTTCGCGTGCTGTATGATGTATTCAGCAATTTTCTGCTTTCTGAGCACCTTGCGCACCAGTTCCTTATCAAGCTGGCAATATACCGAAAGCGCGTTTTTCTTCGTCATGCGGTTGAGCTTTTTCATAAGCAGCGTGTCTTTTCTTTTTCTTTCAGCCTCCCTGGCCGGATAACCGGATCCGAACGGTCCGCGGAACAGTTCTTTCAAAATACTTTTCAGGTTTTCTTCCCCATCCCAGCCGAACCCATTGCCTAAAGGGATCGATATCGCATTTCCGTCATTGATCCTTCCGAACAAAAATGCGTCCTGCGCTCTGACAGCCAGGCCGCAAAGAACTCCTGGCACACTGTTGCAGGCCAGCATCATTCCCTGGCCCGACGAACAGCCCGTTACAGTAAAGTCTACGGCCCCGCTTGTCAGCAGAAAACTGATCGCCACCGCGATCTCCACATAGGAATAGGAGGAAGATTCATTTTCGAAACATCCGAAATTAATCACTTCGTAGTCATACTGTTTTACGGCATCCAGCGTGCAACGGTATAAAAGGGAATTCTTCTCAATTTGAGAAGAAGCTTGAATCACACCTATTTTCATATTCATTCTCCTCAGTCTTTTTTTGATCGATGGTTTCAATGTATTTTAGCATGAAAACAGTATTTTAAGTGGTTTTTCATCTCTTCAAGTCCTTTCCTCCAGCACCGCAATAAATCCCTTTTTGTTTTCATCGGAATTCGTTTTTAATTATCCATAATAAAACCTCCTGATTCATTCTCTTCACTATGACATTCAGGAGGTTCGTATTATTAGATGAGGCCTTGCATTACCAGTTGGATTCCTCTTCGGGGATCTTCCTGATCCTGGTCTGCCAGAATTTGATCGCCGTTTCAGTAAGCAGGATGGCCAGAGCGATCATTCCGCACACTCCCATGATTTCTGCCAGTCTGTCCATTGCGGCGACACGGTCGCCATGAACAAACTCTCCCATCATATAAAAGGTGAGTTTTCCAGGCACAAAAGGCACCAGTACGGCCGGAAGATAGACGGCAACCGGACGTTTCGTAATGCGCGAAAAGATCTCGCTCAGGATGCTGTAGGTTAATCCGCTTACAAAAGCACGCAGGTAGAGGCCTGTGAAAAAGCCCATCATGAATGCGGCGCAGAAGCCGATGATCCCGGCAATCGGGACATCTTTTCCTTTTCCGTTAAAGCGGACGGAACACATGCTGCATACGATCATGGCTCCGATCGAGTTTAAAAGCTGAACTATCATAAAAGGACCACCGCCAATGCAATTCCTGTTCCCGCCGCAATGGAAGCGGCGATCAGGATCGCTTCCGCAAAACGGGCTGCCGCTGCCTGATAATTGGCATTGATAATATCCCGGATCGAATTAAAAATGACCATCCCGGGGACCATGAGGGGCATATTGGAGACGACAGTCGTCTCGATCCCGATCGGAATATGGATCATCTGAAGCAGGATCGGACAGATCGTAACAAAGAACGCGGCGGCCATAATAGCCAGGATCCGGTTGATTTTTGAAGTGAGGATCCAGCCGGCCCCCAGTCCGATGAAGAAAATATAGATCGCATCGGCCCAGTCACTGAAAAAGAAGCCGAATCCGGCCGAACAGATCCCGGACGCGAGAATACGCATTGCTCGCGAATGAGGCTTTTCCTGTTCGATCCGATCGAGTTCCTCTTCCATTTCCTTCATAGTCATACTATGGGAATTCTGAACAAACTGATTGATCAAAGCAATTTTATTGATATCGTTGCTTACCTTGTTCACTTCACTGACACGGGTGATGATCTGGTGTTCCGCTTTGAACGAGAACAGTAAAGTGTTGGATGAAATGACTGCTTCCGGCTTTGTCGCAAGAGGCTGCGAAACACATACATGTTTCATGGCATTTTTTACGCTGACCACGTCGCCACCGCTTGACAAGAGGATCTTTCCTGTCCGCATGACAATGCGGGCCAGCTGACTGGTTTCTTTTGGTTCCACAAAGAATCTCCTTTCGACTGTATTTATTATATTTTTTTTATGACGTTTAGTGTATTGATTCGCACAATAACATCAAAAAAAAAGACCCGGCAGCGAGCTATTTTCGCAGGCGCAAGGCCAACTATCGTCGCCGCTGGGGTGCTTAACTTCTGTGTTCGGGATGGGTACAGGTGTTTCCACCCCGCCATCGCCACCGGATCTTCTTCACGCTTTCCATCGATCTTTCAAAATCACCATACACCCTCTTCCACAATCGGTCTTGGCAAGTCGCGGACGTCTTCATCTCTTCTGATCAAGTCCTCGGCCGATTAGTACCGGTCAACTCCGCGCATCGCTGCGCTTCCATCTCCGGCCTATCTACCTCATCGTCTTTGAGGGGCCTTACTTCTTTTCAGAATGGGAGATCTCATCTCGGGGTGGGCTTCGTGCTTAGATGCTTTCAGCGCTTATCCCTTCCCTGCTTGGCTACCCGGCTGTACCACTGGCGTGATAACCGATGCACCAGAGGCAGGTCCATCCCGGTCCTCTCGTACTGAGGACAGCTCCCCTCAGATCTCCTTCGCCCACAACAGATAGGGACCGAACTGTCTCACGACGTTCTGAACCCAGCTCGCGTACCGCTTTAATGGGCGGACAGCCCAACCCTTGGAACCGAATCCAGCTCCAGGATGCGATGAGCCGACATCGAGGTGCCAAACCTCGCCGTCGATGTGAACTCTTGGGCGAGATCAGCCTGTTATCCCCAGGGTAGCTTTTATCCGTTGAGCGACGGCCCTTCCATTCGGCACCGCCGGATCACTAATCCCGACTTTCGTCCCTGTTCGAGTTGTTGCTCTCACAGTCAGGCACGCTTCTGCATTTGCACTCGTCAGCTGGTTTCCATCCAGCCTGAGCGTACCTTTGGGCGCCTCCGTTACTCTTTGGGAGGCGACCGCCCCAGTCAAACTGCCCGCCTGGCACTCTCCCCGATCCGGTTCACGGACCTGGGTTAGGGCCCCGGACGCACAAGGGTGGTATCCCAACATCGACTCCTCATACACTGGCGTGTATGTCTCTTCGTCTCCCACCTATCCTGTACATGTCCGTCCAGTACCCAATGCCGAGCTGCAGTAAAGCTCCATGGGGTCTTTCCGTCTAGTTGCGGGTAACCTGCATTTTCACAGGTACTAAGATTTCACCGAGCCTGCTGCCGAGACAGCGCCCAAATCGTTACACCTTTCGTGCGGGTCAGAACTTACCTGACAAGGAATTTCGCTACCTTAGGACCGTTATAGTTACGGCCGCCGTTCACTGGGGCTTCGGACCACTGCTTCATCGTCTCCGATTGACAGATCCCCTTAACCTTCCAGCACCGGGCAGGTGTCACCCCCTATACTTCGCCTTGCGGCTTCGCAGAGAGCTGTGTTTTAGTTAAACAGTCGCTTGGGCCTTTTCACTGCGGCTCACTTTCATGAGCGCCCCTTCTCGCGAACTTACGGGGCCATTTTGCCGAGTTCCTTGGCAACAGTTCTCTCGCTCACCTCGGCATTCTCTGCCTGCCCACCTGTGTCGGTTTTGGTACGGGCCGCTCGATACCCCTATGCTAGAAGCTTTTCCTGGAAGCCGTATTCGGCACTTCGCTACTTTCCGCAGATTTCGCTTCCCCTTCACGCCCTGTCTTCCGATACCGGATTTGCCTGGTATCCGACTGCTGCGCTTGGCCCTCAATCCGTTCAGAGGGCTGCCTATCCCGTCTCCGTCACTCCTTCGCCTCGTATCGCGCGGGTGCAGGAATCTCCGCCTGCTTTCCATCCGCTACGCCTTTCGGCCTCGCGTTAGGTCCCGACTTACCCAGGGCGGACGAACCTTCCCCTGGAATCCTTGGGCTTCCGGTGTGCAGGATTCTCACCTGCATCTCGCTACTCACACCGGCATTCTCACTTCCATGCTGTCCATATCCTCTCGCGATGATACTTCTTCCTGCATGCAACGCTCCCCTACCATATGTTTCCATATCCGCAGCTTCGGTATCAGGCTTAGCCCCGGTACATTTTCGGCGCAGGGCCACTCGACTAGTGAGCTGTTACGCACTCTTCAAAGGATGGCTGCTTCTGAGCCAACCTCCTAGCTGTCCGTGCGTCCCCACATCCTTTTCCACTTAGCCTGTATTTCGGGACCTTTGCTGGCGGTCTGGGCTGTTTCCCTCTCGACCATGGACCTTATCACCCACAGTCTGACTGCCGGCCTTCTCCTTCGAGGGCATTCGCAGTTTGATTGCATTCAGTACCCCGGGATGGGGCCATCATGCATTCAGTGCTCTACCTCCCTCGCTCATCGGCCGACGCTAGCCCTAAAGCTATTTCGGGGAGAACCAGCTATCTCCGGGTTCGATTGGAATTTCTCCCCTAGCCACAGGTCATCCGCTAACTTTTCAACGGTAGTCGGTTCGGTCCTCCACAGAATTTCACTTCTGCTTCAACCTGCCCATGGCTAGATCACCCGGTTTCGGGTCTGCATCAGTCTACTCTCTTCGCCCTATTCAGACTCGCTTTCGCTTCGGCTCCGCTCTTTCCAGCTTAACCTCGCATCCTGACGCAACTCGCCGGTTCATTCTACAAAAGGCACGCCATCACCCCTTGACGGGCTCTGACTTCTTGTAGGCATACGGTTTCAGGTTCTCTTTCACTCCGCTCCCGCGGTTCTTTTCACCTTTCCCTCACGGTACTCTTTCTCTATCGCTCACTCGTTTATATTTAGCCTTGGCGGATGGTCCCGCCTGCTTCCGACAAGATTCCTCGTGTCTCGCCGTACTCAGGGTGTTCCTCGCTTCCGCTTCCGATTTCGCCTACAGGGCTTTCACCTTCTTCGGCCGTGCTTCCGTTCACGTTCGGCTATCTTCTGCTTCTGCTTTCTCAGAACCCCTTCAACCCCATCTCCCGATGGTTTGGGCTGCTCCCCTTTCGCTCGCCGCTACTCGGGGAATCACTTTTGTTTTCTTCTCCTCCGGGTACTTAGATGTTTCAGTTCCCCGGGTACCTCTCTCTCGGACTATCTTTTTCATCCGAGGATGACATAGCTTTCTCTATGCCGGGTTCCCCCATTCGGACATCGGCGTGTCTTCGCTTCCTTACAGCTCGGCGCCGCTTTTCGCAGTTCGGTGCGTCCTTCTTCAGTTTCGAGTGGCCAGGCATCCTCCGTACGCCCTTGCCTACTTGATCAGTTGGTTCTCTAGTTTCTTTCAATGTGCTTTCTACAAGATTTTTCTTCTTTTGATGAAAACTGTTATTTCTTTAACTGTTTCTCAGTGTTATCTTCCACAACTTGCTTTCAAGACCTCTTCTCTTTTTATCTATTGTGTCTTTTCTTCAAATTTGTGTATGATGATTTTCAAAGATCGATTTCTGCTTGCGCTTCGTTCGGCGCTCATATAATTTAACATTTGAATCTTTATCTGTCAACAAATATTTTATATTTTTTTAAATATTTTTTAATGACAGATTTGAGCTTCATTTCAAATGCTTGATGATAATACAAAAAATCAGCGTTCGAGTCAACTCCTTGACTCAAAAAATTTCTCACATATTGCAGTTTTCCTTTTCGGCTTATGTGAATTTTCGGCAATTTCCTCGATCGCCGCATTCTTCTTACAGGAACTCATTCCAGATGAAACTCTGATCCTGCCCGATAAGCCCAGGAAACATTCAATATGTGATCCTGCAGGAACGCATGGATTTTAACGCATGAAATCTGCTCGAAAACTGTTTTGCTGCCCAGCTTGCCGCCAACAGATATCAGCTCCCCTACTACCACAATTGATTTTAAAGGAACCGGCCGCTTATGAATCTCTCGTTCTTGAAGATCTGCAAGTTCCCGATACGCAAACACAAAAGACCGGCCTTTCAACCGGTCTGTAATTTCTAATGGAGCAGGTGATGAGAATCGAACTCACGTAGTCAGCTTGGAAGGCTGAAGTTCTACCATTGAACTACACCTGCATATCAATAAGTGGTGACCCGTGGGCGATTCGAACGCCCGACCCTTTGATTAAAAGTCAAATGCTCTACCAGCTGAGCTAACGGGTCACATGGTGCCGACTATAGGAATTGAACCCACAACCTACTGATTACAAGTCAGTTGCTCTACCAATTGAGCTAAGTCGGCATTCGCTTGTTGCGTATTGAATATTAGCATGCCACTTTTTCTTTGTCAAACAAATTACTAATATTTTCTTTCCCGATCGATCCGATTCAGCATCGTATACCTCTCTTTGCATCAATCACTTTTCATTTTTTCGGATGATAAAATACTAAAAGATTGTTTTCCGGTCCGGCACACGTCTGAAACATGATCCCGTCCTGAAAATGAATTTCCTCTTCCATTCCCGGATACTCATGTTCGCCGATTATCTTGGAATACGCTCTCTGGTAGGTGATTCCGTCTACAACCACATACTCGGGCTGCGAGGCGATCATCATACCGCCCCACAGATGACTATGTGCCACGAACCATCCATCCTTGTATAGTCCCACGCTGCCATCAGCAGGAGCAGAATCTGCCCCGCGGCAGTTTACGTACGACACATACCATACTGGCTGGCCTTCCTCAGCCTGCGCAGGCTGTATCGAGACGATCTGCTCCGAACGCTGTTCCACGGTCCGGCTTGCGGCAGGAAGAAGCGTACCGGCATACCCGACCGCCGAACCAGCAGAAGATATAAAGGAATTTTTCGTTTCCCCTGCTTCTGCCAGTTCCTGTCTCTGAGACATATCATATATTTTATTAGTTTTCGCATAAGACACTGCACTTGCTGCACAGCAAGCAAGAACTGCGGCTGACAGGATGCATAACAGCCATTTGTATATTTTCATAAGTTTCTCCTGCTTTTTTCGGGAACTTCACATTCAATTCCTTGCAGATCAACTTATCTTCGACCATATGATAATCAATTTTTATCCGTCTTGCCGGTCCAATGCTCATATTTTTTATATGACATTTTAAAATTACTCAAGTAAACATTTTTCTCTCCGTATGACACGCATAAAAAAAAGCCGGCATATCATCCGGCTGAAAATTCAATGGAGCAGGTGATGAGAATCGAACTCACGTAGTCAGCTTGGAAGGCTGAAGTTCTACCATTGAACTACACCTGCAGAGAATGAGTGGCTGGGGTATCTGGATTCGAACCAGAGAAATGCAGGAGTCAAAGTCCTGTGCCTTACCGCTTGGCTATACCCCAATAAATAAAAATGGTGGAGAGAGGCAGATTCGAACTGCCGAACCAAAAGGAACTGAGTTACAGTCAGCCGCGTTTAGCCACTTCGCTATCTCTCCACAAAGATGGTGGAGGTTAACGGGCTCGAACCGCTGACCCTCTGCTTGTAAGGCAGACGCTCTCCCAACTGAGCTAAACCTCCATCTGATTTATTTAAGGCATAAACAATATTATCAGTATTGTTCAGGAATGTCAACAAGCTTTTTTAAATTTTTTGAAGCGATTTCATATCGCTTTTTTAAAGCTCTTTGGCAAACCTCCATTAGATTATCATAGTTTATTCTTTTTAGCAAACATAATTTTTCATTTTTTTCGAATAAATATAAGTAGGAATAAACCTGCATCCGTTCCCTGCCAAAAACGGTCTTTGACTTATATGCATCCAAATGAAAAATGATCTCTCTGGAACGGATAAATGTGAACGGACACGGATTGTACCATGTCTGTCCCTCATCTTCGAGCGAGCAGACAAAGACCCGGACATCAAGCTGTTCGAACAGGCGCGAAAACCCCATGAGCAGGCTCAAATAACGATACGCCTTTTTTGTATGCAGGTCCTGCAGCGTCACCACAAGAACCAGATCAGCCGGACATAAATTTTCTGTCATCGCAATCTCCATTCGTTTAAACATTGTAACATAAAGAAAAATACGATAGTATATGAAAAGCACAAACCTATCACATTTGAAAGGAAGTGAATGATTTGATCAAAATAGGAATTGACCTGGGAGCAAACTCGATCCGGCTTATTTCAGCAGATGACGGGATAATATTTGACGAACCGAGCATGGTAGCTATCGACAGCCACGACCACGTTCTTGCGATCGGCAGCGAAGCATTCGAAATGAAAGGCCTGGAAAACAGCGATGTCCGTATCGTCGCACCCATCTCTTCTCACCACGTAGACATCCATTCGCTCAAGCTTCTGCTCGAGCAGCTCTGTTATCAGTTCAAGATCTTTCGTTTTTTTACAAAAACGACGATCCTGTTCTCTTATCCGACAAGCCTTTCCAACGAAGTCTGCGAAGAAATAAAGAACACCTTGCTCGATCTTGGAGCCAATCAGGTATACTACGACCGGGAAATATGGTTTGCAGCGATCGGTTCCAAGCTCAATCTCAACCTTCCTGTCGCAAGCTGTGTCATGAACATCGGCTTCAGCAACTGCGACATGGCCATTTTCAGAAAAGGCGAGATCGAGCATTACAGCCAGGGATCGATTGCCGGCATCCTTGTTCACACCACCATACGCAATTACCTGAAAAAAGCGCACGGCATCCACGTGACCGAAGCGACACTTGAAAATATTGTCCGCACGCTGGGCACAGTCGTTCAGGAAACCGACCCGATCATCCTGTCGATCCAGGGATCCGACATAAAGAACCACACTTTGACCAGCGCTTCGATCAGTTCGAACGACATCGCGTTCCTGCTCTCTCCTTTGGCCGAGCAGTTGTCGCAGTGGATCCTGCGCTTCTTGTCCAGGCTGCCGGTCGACACGCAGAAAGATATCATGACACGCGGAATCGTATGTTCCGGAGGCTTTGTCACGATCACCGGCATGCGCAGACGTCTGCAGGAACTGATCGGCTGCCCGGTCTATCTCACCGACCAGCCATTGTATACGATCATTACCGGACTTGAAATTGTCCTTTCACAGATGGCATAAAAAAACGCGGGCACGATCATTCGGCCCGCCTTTTCAATACTTTGCTTAATTCTGTTCGGTTCCTTCAACCATTTCTTCTTCCGCTGTCGCTTCGTTTTGTTCCTGCTGGGTCAGGTCACCTTCTTCTTTGACCTGGCTGTCATTTTCAGGCGCCGTCTCATCGGTTCCGGTCGTCGTTTCGACAGTCTGATCCTCTTCGATCTTGTCTTCTTCTGCTGACTGACCATTATTTCCAGCCCAGATTGCGGCGACAAGCGCGATCACAACAACCACAACAATCACTACAGTGATCCAAGTTTTTTTCTTTTCCATAATTTGCCTCCTAAATCATAACTTCATATCCCTTCGATAAGACTTCGAGGCTCTTTCTTATGCCATCTTCATTATATGCACGAGACAGAAAAAAAACTTATACGATGCTCAGGCAGGCATCCCTTTCCAGCACACAAAAGATCTATTTCTGCAGATCGAGCACGACCGGAACCGAGCGATAGCCTACGCCCATCCGGTCGATCCCCATATCGATCAGCTTCAGGAAATGTTCTCTGGTCCGAATACATCCGCTTCCTTTGATCTTGATATTATTTCCAGCCTCGTCCATCATGATCCGGATCGTTTCCGGCGTGGCGCCATGCGCCTCGTATCCAGTCAGGAATCCTGTGCTTGTCTTCACGAAATCCGCGCCCGCATCGATACATACATGGACCATTTTGCGGATCTGTTCTTCATCGAGCGCATCCGTTTCAAAAATGACCTTCAGCTCTTTCCCGTATTTATGAGCAGCCGCCGCACACTCTTTAAGATCCGCAAGCACGTTCTCATAGTTGCCCGAACGGATCTCGCCAAAATTCGCTACGATATCCACTTCTTTTACCGAATCATGATTGGCCGCATTTTCGATCTGTTCCACACGCGACTTTGTGCTGCTCGCGCCAAACGGAAAATCCGTTACCGGACAAAGCATCGTTTCCGTTCCTTTGACATACGGTTCGCACAGCCCGATATATTTGGGATTGATACAAATTGTCGCGCAGCCAAGCGCAGCACCATCCTTTGTCAGATCAATGATCTGCTCCTCAGTAAATTCAGGTTTCAGAACCGAATAATCGATATACGACGCAAGTTCCTTTCTATCCATTTGTTCCGCACGTTTATCAGGGTGTTTCATACTCTTTTCCTCTCTTCCTGAATTTATCATAAACCTTTGTTTTTTTGTTTTCAATCATCTATACGCATTTTCACGCATATTTGAGCGAAAAAAGAGGCGGAAGAAATCCGCCCAGAAAGGAAAATATTTCTCAGGAGCCGCAGCTCCATCCCGCGATCGTCCGCTTTATCTAAGAGGCAGTGCCCAGCTTCAAGGAAACTGCTTGAACGTTTTCGCCGCGCACCACATTGAGCACCAGTTCATCGCCAGGAGCATGCGAACGGATGATCTTCTTCACATCGCTGACTGACGAAACTTTCCGGCCGTCAACAGACAGGATCACATCATTGACCTGCAGTCCAGCCTGTTCGGCCGCCCCGCCCTGCAGGACCTGCACGATCATGACACCCTGATCCGTATCATAGAGACTTACATTCAATGCAGCCCGGTTTTTCACCGTGCCGTTTTCCATCAATTCCTGCGCCACGCTCAGCGCTTCATCGACAGGAATCGCAAATCCGAGCCCTTCGATTCCTTCCGAACTTGTTTTGGCATTGACGATGCCGATCAGCGCGCCAGCCGTATTGAACAGACCGCCGCCGGAATTTCCGGGATTGACCGCCGCATCGGTCTGCAGAAGGGTCATCGTTTCGCCATTGACCTCGATTTCGCGATCAAGCGCCGAGATGATGCCTGTTGTCACCGTGCCGCCAAGCGACCCGAGCGGGTTGCCGATCGCGATCGCCGTTTCTCCGACTTCCAGGTCGGCCGACGATCCGACCACCGCCGCTTCCAGCCCCCTGCTGAACATATTGGCCGAACGCATGATTGCCGGAAGCTACGCTTTCGGTCGTTATTTCCACGACACTTTTCGAACATGTATCGACCACTTCGCTCAGATCATTCGAGACGACCGTTTTCACATTACGGACCTGCGATGTTTTATTATTTGCCTGTCCATCCTCATTCATCCGCGACCAGAGATAGCCTCCGGCAAATCCTGAAACAGAAGAAACCGCGATCATTGCGCAGATTCCCAGAGCCGTGACAGCCTTGCTTGTTTTTCGTGCTGTATAAACCTCAGGAGTATTTGTTTTCCTTTTCATATGATCTCCTTTCATAAATCGAGGTCATTATACAGTCGTCTCCTTAAACCAAGCTTAAATTCACTCAGCGATCAGAAAGTTTTCCGTATATTCGGTTTCCAGATCATTTTCATCCGTGATCACATAATCAAAAGCGACGAGCGGCGAAAACTTGCAGAAGCCATGCACCTGCATCTTGCTGTGGTCGATAAGCAGATAGCTGTGCGCACTGTTCTCCATCGCGATCTTTTTCATTTCGCGCGTTTCCATTTCGGTCGTATAGGCGATTCCGGTCGTGCTGTCGATCCCCGCGCATCCGATAAACGCATGATCGAATTGAAACTGTTCCAGATCCGCTGCAGCCATCGTACCGCCGCCCATATCATAGCGGGACATATACTCGCCCCCGATCACAGTAACGAGCGCTTTTGGATTTCTCAGCTTTGCTACCGCAAGATAATTGTGCGTCACGATCCGGACCGGACGATCCTGCAGATATTCCATCAAAGGCACGAGCGTCGTCCCGCCATCGATGAACACGCATTCTCCATCTTTCACCAGCGCTGCGGCTTTTTTGCAGATCCTCTCTTTCAGATCATAGTGGATCCGCATCCTGTCCTGCATCAGGATCTCTTTATGATCGGTCACGATATCGCCGCCGCTGCTTTTTATCGCACCGCCCCGGATGCGGCGAAGCTTTCCGCTTTCCTCCAGTTCGGCCAGATCGCGGCGGATCGTGGATTCCGATACATCGAGTTCCTTCGCAAGCTCTTTCACATGAATAATACGATTCTGCTCCACTTTGTCGAGCAGATAAAATAATCTCTCTTTTGTCAACATAGTTTAATTATACACATACGTTTGCATTTTAGTAAGCGGGAAAAAGAACCGCGTATAGT
The DNA here is from genome assembly GCA_022834735.1 of Erysipelotrichaceae bacterium OPF54. Taxonomy (GTDB): domain Bacteria; phylum Bacillota_I; class Bacilli_A; order Erysipelotrichales; family Erysipelotrichaceae; genus Dubosiella. The sequence continues at coordinate 726,869 of BQKD01000001.1, read as the reverse complement.
TAAAGGCCCCTGTCTGTGAGATACTTCTCGCAAGCAGGGGCCCTTTTTCTTTCGGGTTATACGCATTGTTCTTTGACTTCTGCATTCCACGGCATCATCTGATCAAGGATCTCGTCACTCAGCTGCCCGATCTTTCCCCTCAGTTTTTCCAACACGTACAGTATGTATTTGTACGGTACCAGTCCGTTGGCTTTCGCACTTTCTACGACCGAATACAGTACGCCGCAGCTTCGGGCTCCTCTCGGACTTCCCGAGAACAGCCAGTTGCGCCGTCCGATCGCGAAGCTTCGGATCGTTCTTTCCGATAACGAATTGGTCATCGGTACATTGCCGTCTTTTAGATAAATCTTCAGTCCTTCTTCGTTATCTACCAGATAATTCAGGGCCTGTTTTTCCTTTTGGGTTGTCCAGCCTTCTGTGGCCAGGGCTGTTTTTGCGCACACGAAAACCTGCTCCACGAGCCCTCCTTCGCGCAGCATCCTTTCTTCTTTTCGTTCTTTTGGCTTCAGTTTCTGAAGCTTCGCTTCGATACGGAAAATCTTCATGATCTGTGTAAGTATCTTCACTGACACGGATCCTGCTGCTTCCTTCAGGCCTTCCAGAGCATCTACAAAGTACCTTCTGGCATGAGCCCAGCACAGTGCTCTTTCGTCATGATCGACCTGATTGTATCCGGCATAGTCGTCTGTGATCAATATCCCTGCGAATCCTTCCAGATAATCGGCGGCATACTTTCCGCCTCTTCCGGGCTGATAGTCGAACAGCCGCATCGGATGTTCGCTTTCCTGTATCGAACTGTACACCCACATATACGACTTGTTCGTATTCCTGCGCCCCTCTTCCTTCATGACCTGGATGGTCGTTTCGTCGCAGTGTATATACTCCTCTTTCAGCAGGTGACTTTTCATCCGTTCGATCAGCGGTTCGAAATAACTCTCCGATCCCAGCATCACCCAGTTGGACATCGTTCTTCGGCTCACAGGAAGCTTCCAGCTCTTCCATTCCTTTTCCTGCCGGTAATAGGTCACGCCTTTGACAAACCGTTCGTTGGCCACATAGGCCAGGGCCTGCGCGCTCGCAAAAGAATCGGGGATCAAAGCGGCCGGCGCGTCTGTCTTATAAAGAACGCCTTCCCCGTCATTCATGCAGGCAGGGCAGGCGTAGGTTTCTGTATAAATGTCTTCGATGATGATCTGCGCAGGGAGGACCTTTACGATCGTGTGCGCTTTCTCTTCGCCCACCTTGATCATTTCTTCTCCGCAATATGGACATTTCTTTTCTTCTTCGGTCGCTTCGATCACCACTTTTTCATGCGGAAGGGAGTCCAGGTCGTCCGTACGGTTCGGACAGCGGCGGCGCTCATGCGCCTTGACTGTCCCTGTACGTTCTTCCTGTTTCGGTTCCGGATAATCCATAGTGAACAGAGGTTCCATATTGGCCATCATCTCAAGCGCGGCTGCCTTTTCGCTCTTCCGGCCGAAAAGCATCTTCTGAAGCTTGCGGATGATCTCGTCCTTCTGTTCGATCTTATCGTACAGCTTTTCGATCAGTTCCGATTGTTTCTCGATCTGCTCGGACTGTTTTTTCAGCTGCTCGTTCATGATTTCCAGAATCTTTTGAATTTCTATGCTGGATCCGTTGTCCTGTGCGAAGTAACCATCTTTCATGACCCGACTATAACACACTTGGAAAGGCTTTTCCATCACACAATATATGCACGTTTTCGTGCTGGACGAATCGCATTTTTCTGTACAATGCTCAGTCCGTCAAGCAGCCATCTGAGCTCCTGTTCGCTCAGCGCAATGACTTCTTCCTCCGTTCTGGGCCATTGAAACTTTCCATTCTCTAGACGCTTGGTGATGAGCATGAACCCATCCTCTTCCCAAAGCAGTCCTTTGATGGTGGAAGTCTTTCTGCCGCAGAACAGAAAGAGGATATTCTGACGCGGGTCCAGCTTCATGGAAGATTGAACCAGCAGGCACAGGCCGTCAATGCCTTTGCGCAGATCCGTGTAGCCGGGACGGATGTACACATGATCGATGCGGTTAAAATCAAGAGATCTCATAATGAATCGAGGACCGTTCGAATCAGCACCGGTTCCGTATGATTATGGATATAGATCTTGCCTTTGGAAGACTGAATAACGATAGCTGGCCGATCCGATCCGGTTTGTTTCCTGGGACCCGGATCAGGAAGGCGGACTTCAGCAAAAGAAGAATAGGTATTCGAATTCTGTTTTGATTCGCTCATGAAAAAACCTCCAGTTCATAGCATCAATATACTGAATGAACTGGAGGCTGAATACCCGCGGTTCTTTTTCCCGCTTACGCATTTTATAATAATTTTAATCATTTTTTCACAAAAAAAAGAAAATCGATCCTTCCATATTGTTGAATTGTTATGTCGTCCCAATAACATACTTCCCTTTTCATGTAACACAAAACAAAAGACCGGCCTTTCGACCGGTCTGCAGTTTCGAATGGAGCAGGTGATGAGAATCGAACTCACGTAGTCAGCTTGGAAGGCTGAAGTTCTACCATTGAACTACACCTGCATATCAATAAGTGGTGACCCGTGGGCGATTCGAACGCCCGACCCTTTGATTAAAAGTCAAATGCTCTACCAGCTGAGCTAACGGGTCACATGGTGCCGACTATAGGAATTGAACCCACAACCTACTGATTACAAGTCAGTTGCTCTACCAATTGAGCTAAGTCGGCATAAATGGTGGAGGTTAACGGGCTCGAACCGCTGACCCTCTGCTTGTAAGGCAGACGCTCTCCCAACTGAGCTAAACCTCCGTAACGCTCATTTATAATATCCCGAACCCTTGATAATGTCAATGGATATTTTAAATTTTTTATGAATTTTTTTATTTTTTCTTTTCCGTGCTCTCCTGAAAAGAAAAGCTACCAAAGGAGGATAATACCTGGTAGCTTTCGGGAGAGTTGAAAGCCTCCATTGATGGGCTGAAGACTTTCGGCTGTCAACAATCAGCGATGGAGTCACTGATTGTTGTTCTATTTAAACATATTGTATCACCAAAATCAATTCAAATCGAATGTTTCGTAAGGTTAAAACCGGTTTGTAACCCCTTACAAAATGTATACGATTCCTTCATACGGCGATAATCGCATTGATTTTTCCAGCGGTTTTTCCATATCGTTGGAAATCAGCACACAATATCCGTCTTCGTACAATGTTTCCGGCAGATCGATCCTCTGCTCCTCGTCGGTAAAGTTGCACATGACAATCAGTTTCTTTCCTTCATAGCTTCTCGAGAACATGTAGGTATTTTCGTTTTCCGGATCATACTGTTCATAGCTTCCATAAGGAATGATCCTGTTTTCATGGCGAAGACGGATCAGCTTTTTGTAGAAGCTGAATACAGAATCCGGATCATCGATCTGACGGGCCGCATTGATCTTCGTATAATCCGGATTCACCTTGATCCACGGATCGGTTTTGCTGAAACCGGCATTTTCCGTATCGTCCCACTGCATCGGTGTCCGCGCATTATCCCGCGACAGCGTATGTACGCCTTTCATAAATTCGGCTTCGCTCAGCACTTTGGCTTCAAGAACAAGCTCCTTATACGCGTTAAGAATTTCAATATCCCTGTAATCTTCGATCGAGTCAAAATGGACATTGGTCATACCAAGTTCTTCTCCCTGATACACATAAGGCGTTCCCTGGTGCATATGCAGGCACAAAGCAAGCATCTTGGCCGATTTATCGCGATACTCGTCGCTGTCATTTCCCCAGCGGGAAACAATACGAGGCTGGTCATGATTATCCCAGTACAAGGAATTCCATGCTGTGCCGTCGAGCCCTTTCTGCCATTTGTTGAAGTTCGCTTTCATGGCCTTCAGATCAAATGGCACAGGCGTCCACTTTCCGTATGGTCCGTGATCGATATCCATCATTTCGAACTGAAAGACCATGTTCAGTTCCCTGCCGTCGCTTCCGGCATACTTTTTCGCTTCTTCGACCGTCACGCCCGGCGCTTCGCCTACCGTAACGATATCGTATTTCGAAAGCACCTCTTTGTTCATTTCCTGCAGAAACTCATGGACCCGCGGGCCATTGCAGCAGTATTCCATCGAATTGCCGTAAATCCCGCCATGCACCTTGGCATCCGGATAGCTCTGATCCTTGGAAATAAGATTGATCACATCCATACGGAAGCCGTCAATGCCTTTTTCGAACCAGCGCGTCATCATGTCATACACTTCATGACGGACCTTTTCGTTTTCCCAGTTCAGGTCCGGCTGCTTTTCAGCAAACAAATGCAGATACCATTGTCCGAGATCTTTGTCGTATTTCCATGCCGATCCCGAAAACGCAGATCCCCAGTTGTTCGGTGCCTGGTCCGGAGTACCATCTTTCCAGATATAATAATCATGATACGGATTTTCCCGGGATTTTCGGCTTTCTACGAACCACGCATGCTCGTCCGACGTATGATTGACCACCAGATCCATTACGATCCGGATCCCTTTCTCGTGCGCTTCTTTGAGCAGATTGTCAAAATCCTCCATCGTGCCGAACTCGTCCATGATCTGTTCGTAATCGGCAATGTCATAGCCGTTGTCCGCATTCGGGGACTGATAGATCGGCGAAAGCCAGATCACGTCGACTCCCAGATCGGCCAGGTAATCCAGTTTTTCCCGGATCCCGTTCAGATCGCCGATCCCGTCGTTGTTCGAATCATTGAAGCTGCGCGGATAAATCTGATACACTACGCTCTCTTTCCACCACGTTTCGTTCTGTTTCATCTTGTTCTCCTTTATGTTCTTTCTTTATGGCCCTATTTTAACAAATTGTCTGTTTTGCTTCTCACACTATCCGGACGAAAAATAACACGATCCCACCTGCATGCAAAAAGAAAACAGTCCGCAGACTGTTTCGATCAAAAAGGATCTAACGATCCCGGGCTTTGAGCGCACGATGAAGAAAACCGGGAATGATCTGTAATAGCAGTACCATAAGCATCAGGATCGCAGCAATCGCAAAAGCAGCCTCGAACTCTCCCTGCTCCTTGGCATATACGTACAGTGCCACTGTTAACGTGCTTCCGGAATTCTGCAGGCCAGCGAAAAATCCGTAAATCTCATGAGCGAAGCCCGCGGTAAACAGAAGAGCTGCCGATTCTGACAGGATCCGCCCGATCGACAATATACATCCAGCCAGGATGCCTTCGATACTGCTGGGCAGCACAACCGTCCGGATCACATGCCATTTGCCGGCACCTAGCCCGAACGCTCCTTCCCGATAAGCGTAGCAAATAATTGGAAAATCTGGATCCAGGCTTTCCATCCCGCTTTTGACGGGCCGGCATCCTACGCCTGATGCCAGTTCTGTTCCGGGGCCTGCACCTTGATGCATTGAGCCGGACAGCATTCTGAACAGCTTCCCCCGCAGGGCCCGAAGGGAACATCCTCTGGCGTTCCGATCTTCCCTGCAGGGGATTTTTTTACGTTCTACTGCTAAAAGAGGCCCAGACCTCTTCTTGCAATCAGGCAGGCGGCACCCAGATGGATGTTGATGCCATGTTCTCTGCATACCGTCTTCTGTGCTTCTTTCGAAGTATAAGCAGGGTCAACGATCTTCAGTTCCACATTGTCTTTAAAACATCTTCTTTTTACAGCTTCAGTATATTGACCATAGGCAAGCCGGGTGATCATCCGATTATAGTTTCTGTTTTTCTGGAGATCGGACTTCTTTTTCGAGAAGTCGAGATCTTCGATGACAAGGTCTTTGCCTTTGAAGCGGGCTTCGGCTGCGATCTCCTTTATGGCAGCCATCATTTGCGTTATTCCTCGGTTATAGTTGTGGTTCTTTCTGCTCAGTCCGGAAAGGCTGAACTTTTTGGCATAGATGATATTTCCGCCTCTGTCTGTCTCGCATAAAGCGATATGGTCGGCATTAAAGTCCAGGCCGATCGCCCCTTCAAAGGAGGAAGTGCTCCATCCTTCAGGTTTTGGCAGATGGAGAAAGAACTGGACATAATATCCCTTCTTCCTTCTCAGGATCCGGACACTGATTGCCTGTTTTACCGGTTTTTCGGCTTCAAAGCCGTCAAATGCCTTATTGAGCAGCTCCAGACCGGAAGCATGGGTGATCTTGACCGGACCGGTGATGATCATGTCCTTTCCTTTCTCGGGTTTCATTACAGGAAGAACTCCGATCTTCCAGGACCCGTCTTCCATGCGGAGCAGATGGCAGAGCTGGTTTCCGTTCTTCTCGTCGTTTTTGCCGCAAAGATACATCATCCGATCACGGCTTCTTACGAACATCTCTTTCCACTCCTCGTGGCTGGAAAGATCGTTTTCTTCCAGATGGTACTGGGCGTTGAAAAGCTTTTTTGTGCCGAAACAGAGGCGGACGTGTCTGTTTTTCAGATCTTTCGCCCATCGTTTCAGTTTTGCTTCCAGCCTGCGGATCAGCTGGCCAAGATGCCACAGCTCCTGCTTCTGCCTGCGGTATTGAAGGAGTTCATCGGGATCCAGCCGGTTGGCTGTAGCCTCTCTGGTTTTTTCATCTGCTGTCTTCTGCAGTTTCTTCCTTCTCTTTTTCTTGCACTCGACAGAAGCACGCAGTTTTTCCGTCTGCGTCCTTGCCAGCTCCAGTCCGGCCTTATGTCTGGCTTTTGCATCTCTGGCGATGGAATTGGCCGTCCGGCTTTTCAGGCCGTATTCGTCCTGAATCTCTTTTGTAAGCCGGCCAAGGTTTCTCTGCCCGCGGTTGATCCGGGAAAAGGCGGTTCTGTACGCTTTGGAATAGACAGCAAACCCGCTGTCGATACAGGTGACGACTTCCGGGCAGAGTCTTTTGTCCAGCCGGATCTCCAGAGGAATGACGATAGAATCCGGCTGTTCGTAAACAGGAGGAACAGGCATGGCCTGAATCGTTTTCGTTCTGTTCATTCTTCGTCCTCCTGGTCGGGTACGGATTCTATGATTTCCCGCATCCTCTTTTTCTGGTTTCCTCTGATCCGGTAAAGCTTTCCGGAGAAAGAAGCCAGCAGACTCATCATGTCATCGATCAGCTCTTCCTGAAGCTCTTTGTTTTCTTTTTCCTGCAGGGCGATCAGTTCGACATCGGCCATGGAAAACAGTTCTTCCAGGTACTCGTAGCCAAAACGCGTGAGCCGGTCTTTGTTCGTAATGAAGATCCTCTTGATCTCATGGTCTTTCGCCATCTCGATCAGCCGGGTCAGCCCTTTTCTCTTTGTGTTAAGGCCGGAGCCGGTATCCCGAATGATGACCGGCTTATCCAGGCCTTCTTTTTCGCAGGCATTCAGGATGTCAATGACCTGTCTTTCCAGATCTCCTCTGTTTTTCTGCTCATGGGACGAAACCCGGACATAAACAGCATCTCTTCTTTCTTCGTCTTCAACAAGCAGTCCAACCTGATCCAGCAGTTTTATTACATTATCTTTGGGGATCAGGATGCGGTTGGTATCGCTTCGCATGGCTTCCAGTTTTCCGGAACGGACCATGTCGGCAATACACCTCTGCCCCTTGCCAATCATATTGCCTACTTCTTTTGGCTTGTAGAAATCTTTTGTCAGCTCGCTTTTTCTGATCATGAAGAACACCTCTTTAAGAGTATTCTGCCAGACGACGAAGCAATAAACAAGATTTAATGATTATCAAATCCAAATATTCCTTTTTTGTGGCAACAGTCGCCTACCCTGCGGAACGGTTTTCAGGCTTTCCTGGGTCGTTCGCATCACGGTCGGCACATTCATGATGCCCAGTGTAAGCGCGCCCGCTAAAAGCGAGGTTTTCATATTGAGGAACTGGCAGAAGAAAAGCATTCCCACCAGTCCATAAATGATCGACGGAATACCAGACAGGATCTCTGCGGCGTATTCGATCAGTCCAACGATCCGCTTGTTTTTTGCATATTCAGTCAAGTAGATTGCGGATCCTGCTCCTAGGGGAAGCACAAAAGCCAGAGTTGCCGCAACGATATAAAATGTATTGATCAGGTCCGGCAGAATTCCGATATGTCCATCGAGATAGCTTGGACCTGTCAGCAGAAGATCGCCCGTAATATACGGTATTCCGCGCCATAAAATGTACCCTGTCAGAGCTGCGATCAACGTGCCAGTCAAAAGCGCGGCACTGCCTGTCAGGACTTTCATCATTATGGCATATCCTTTTCGGCGCCCGCTCATTTTCCGCTCGCCTTTTCTGCTTTCAAAAAGAAATTAAGGATCATATTGATGATCATGATGAACACAAAGAGAACGAGCCCGATCGAAAACAGCGCCTGCTGCTGCAGACCGCCCGAATAAGACATTTCCGAAGCAATGGCGGTCGTCAGAAAGCGCACGCTGCCAAAAAGAGCAGGCATATTGGCCACATTGCCGGCAACCATCATCACAGCCATCGCTTCTCCTATAGCCCGTCCCACACCCAGGACCACGGCTGCTGCGATCCCGCTTTTTGCGGCAGGAGCCGTGACCCGGAAATATGTTTCGATCGGCGTGGCGCCTAATGCCATAGAAGCCTCCTCGTATTCTTTCGGAACCGCTTTAAGAGCCGTGATCGATACTTTGATGATCGAAGGCAGGATCATGACAGCAAGAACGATCATGGCCGCAAACAAGCTGGCTCCGTCAGCAAGATGAAAGGCATCCCGTATGGCAGGAACGAGCACGATCATTCCCACCAGACCATAGACGACCGAAGGAATGCCGGCAAGCAGTCCGATTGCGCTTTCCATCACGATTTTGACTGGCCGGGGCACCATTTTCGCCAGATATATCGCGCTCAGAAATCCGATCGGAACGCCAAGAACGATGGCGCCAGCTGTCCCGTAAATGCTTGTCAGGATAAAAGGAAGGATGCCGTAGGCCGGGCTGGCAGCCGTTGATGCCCACACCTTTCCCAGCAGAAACTCCTGGATTCCGATTTTCCGGATCGCCGGCAGTCCGGAAACGATGAGATATACTGTGATCAGAACGACGCACCCTACGGTCGCCATGCCTAACGCAAAGAACAGGGCGTGCATCCCTTTTTCGAACCAGTTCGAGATCCATCTTTTATTCACTGACGCATGCAGCATGCGGGGATGGTCTGTTTTGAGTACTTTCATTTGACTGGCACAGCTCCTGCCTGCTCAATGATCGGGATCGCCTCATCGGAAATCATGAAGTCAAAAAATTCCTGGGCCGGTTTTGACAAAGAATTGTCTTTTTTCGTGACAAGCACAAAATCTCTTTGTACCGGATAGCTTTTATCTTTGATGGTTGTCCTGTCTGGCGCGACACCATTGACTTTCAAGGCTTTTACATTATCTTTTACCGATGCCAGCGAGGCATATCCGATGGCTGCCGGATTTCCTGCGACCGAAGTGATCACATCGCCTGTGGAAGTAAGCTCCTGCTTCAGGACACACTGATCGGCTGTTTCTGTGATCGATTCGAACCCGTCGCGGGTCCCGCTGCCCGCTTCCCGGCCGATCGCAACGATCTCCAGGTCCGGCCCTCCTACATCTTTCCAGTTCGTGATTTGTCCGGTATAGATCTTTCCGATCTGTTCGACGCTCAGATCATCGACAGGATTCTCTGGATTGACAAGAATGGCGATCCCATCGTATGCCAGCACGGTTTCACTCAGGCCCTGCGTCTTTTCTTCTTCTTTCAGATCCCGGCTGGAAAGTCCGATATCGCACCGGTCGCTGGCTGCGGCGGCGATCCCTGAACCCGAACCTGTCGGATTATAAGTGATCGTGACTCCAGGATGATCGGATTCATAACTTTCTTTTAAAGAACCAATCACCTTTTCCATCGAGGTGGAGCCGTCTGTAGCCACCGTTTCGGTCGTACTGTTCTGACAGCCCGTCAGCATAGAAAACATACAAAGTGCCGCCAGTGACAAGCCGCATACTTTTTTAATATTCATCATGATCTCCTCCGTTTCTGATTACTTTCTGATGACAATTTCAGTATACGTACCTTGTGTTAAGCGTATTACCTTCGATCTGTAAAACATAAGTAAACACTGCGTGAACATTGGCAGCTTTCAGGTTTTTGCGATTTGTCACTTATCGTATCGGCAAATAAGCACTACTCTTTGTTTTTTTCGACAGCCATCCTATGATAAATGAAGAAAACGGAGGATATCATGAAAAGAATTTTTGGACTTTTTCTTGCGTGCGCCATGGTTTTATGTGCAGGATGCGCCGGAAAAAAAGAAGTGAAAAGCATTCAGCTCGACCCGGAAGCGAATAAAGTGCTTGTCGGCACAAATACCGACATTGCGATCGTTACCGATCCGGAAAACGTGCAGCTGACCGATTCCGATTTTACTGTTTCGAAAGGCGGCAACATAGATGTTGGCAAAAACAGCGCAGAATTCTCGGCCTCGCAGCCAGGAAAGTATTCGATCACTGTAAAAAAAGATGGAATCACGAGCAACACGATCATTATTACAGTTGTCCAGGAGCAGTCCGAACTGGCAAAATCTGACATACTGGATCCAAAATCAGAAACCGATACGAACACGACCCGATCCAACACCGACAACAGCGACGCTTCCGAGAATACAGCGTCATCACAGGCAGAAAGCAGTCCGGCCGCTTCGCCGGCACCGGATGCCGATACGACGACAGAAAACACAAACCGGCATCAGACAAAAAACAATGATCAGGATAACAGCCAGCCGTACATTCCGCCAAAAGCGGATGAAAACGCCCTCAGCGCTTCTGATCTGACGGCCAGCCCGGACAAATATGCCGGAAAAGCTGTAACGGTTGTCGGAACGCTCAATGACAGCGGAACAAGCCTGGACGGCCTGAAGCTCACAGGCTATCCTGTCAGCATTTCTTCTGTACCTGCCCAGCTGACAGGGACTTTTGAAAAACAGGCCGACGGCTCCTATGCGCTCGATGTGACAAGCTTCGCTCAGGTTCAATAAGAAAAAACGCATCAGGTTTTTCATGCACCCTGATGCGTTTTTTGTTTCTTTATGTGTGCTCATTATTTATTTTTCATATGCGGGAACAGGAGCACTTCCCGGATCGTGCGCTGATCTGTCAGCAGCATCACGAAACGGTCGATCCCAAGACCTACACCACCGGTCGGCGGCATTCCGTATTCGAGCGCTTCCACATAATCGATATCCATTTCATTCGCTTCATCATCTCCCAGATCGCGCAGTTCGAGCTGTTTTTCGAAACGCTCGCGCTGGTCGATCGGATCATTCAGTTCCGAGAACGCATTCGCATACTCATGGCCGCAGATAAACAGTTCATACCGATCCGTAAAGCGAGGATCTTCGGCGTTTTTCTTGGCCAGAGGAGAAATTTCGATCGGATATTCGTAAACGAATGTCGGCTGTTCGATCGTTTCCTCCACATATTTTTCAAAGAAGAGCGAAATGATGTGACCGACCGAATTGTGTTTCTTTTCCAGTTCGATCCCGTGCTGGGCGGCAAGCGCTTTCGCCTCTTCAAAACTCATTTCCTGTTTGAAATCGATCCCTGTCTTTTCCTTGATCGCATCGCACATCGTGATCCGCCGGAACGGTTCGCCAAAATGCAGCATCGTGCCCTGGTATTCCACATCGGTCGTGCCGAGCACTTTATCGGAAACAAACTGGAACAGGCCCTCGATCAGATCCATCATCCCGTGCAGGTCGGAATAGGCAACATACGCTTCGACCGTCGTAAATTCCGGGTTATGGGTCGCGTCCATTCCTTCGTTGCGGAAAAGACGTCCGATTTCATAAACGCCTTCCAGACCACCGACGATCAGACGCTTCAAAGGAAGCTCGGTCGCGATCCGCAGATAAAACGGCATATCCAGCGTATTGTGATGGGTGACGAACGGTCTGGCAGCCGCGCCGCCAAGGATCGGCTGAAGGACCGGCGTTTCCACCTCCATCAGTCCCTGACCGTCCAGATATTCCTGGATAGCACGGATGATACGCGGACGCGTGACGGCGATCTTCTTCGCTTCCGGATTCATGATCAGATCCACATACCGGCGCCGGAACCGCTCTTCCGTATCCGTCAGTCCATGATACTTTTCCGGTAAAGGGCGAAGAGCCTTTGAAAGATGCGTGTATTCTTTTGCACGGATTGCCAGATCGCCGTGATCTGTTTTCATGAGCGTTCCCGAAATTCCGACAATATCGCCCAGATCGTTCTTTTTGAAGATCTCGTACTGTTCATCGCCGATCGTATCCTTGCGCACATAGATCTGGATCTGGCCGTCCAGGTCCTGAATATGCATGAATCCGGCTTTTCCCATCCGGCGCTTTGTCATGATGCGGCCCGCCACCGTGACCGGGACCTGCATTTCCTCCAGTTCTTCCTTGGTCTTATCCTGATAGACAGGAATGATATCTCCGGAACGATGTGTTCTTTTGAACGCCGATCCGAACGGATCCACACCCATCGAGCGCAGATCTTCCATTTTCTGTCTTCTTACCTTTTCCTGTTCCGACAGTTTGTTCATTGTTTTGTTTTTTTCCGCCATATGATCTCCTTTTCCATAAAAAAAGAGCACTCCAGGGACGAAGTGCTCGCGTTACCACCCTGATTCGCCTTCCGGTTGCCCGCAAGACCTTATTTCCATCGTTGGAACTCCTTTAATGCAGGAATACAAACAGCTCCAGGGCCTTTATTCAGGGACATTCCCTGCTTTCTCGCACCATCCGAAAGCTCTCTGAAAGTTCCAGTCCCGTACTCTTCCCGTTCAACGCCTTAACAACGATATCCTACAAAATGTATCAGAGTTTGTCAATTTTCTTTCTTCGATATCCGGTATACGATCGCTTTTGCTCCCGGGCCCGCATGCGTGCCGATCGCCGCCCCGATCTGAAAACTGTCCGTCTGCCTGAAAGGATAGCGTTCTAGGATCGAAGCGCTGAACTCTTCAAGAATTCCGGCGTCTTTTCCCGTATAACCGAAATACGCATGATCCAGATCGACCTCGTCCTTTTCGAGCAGGTTCAGGATCTGTGCCATGACCGACTTTTTCCCGCGCGCTTTGGCAAGAACTTCGACCGCGCCATCCTTCACACCGATCACAGGCTTGATCTTAAGAAAATTCCCTGCAGCCGCTGCTGTCTTTGACAAACGCCCGCCCTTCTGCAGATAGTCCAGCGTATCCACCACCGCAATGATCCGCACCGTATCGCGCAGCGCTTCAACATTCTGAACGATTTCCTCTGCGCCTTTTCCCTGATCGCGCAGAGCACAGGCTTCCAACACCAGATCCATCAGCGGCAAAGTGACCTGACGGGTATCGGCAATGTATATATTGTTCCGTTCGCTGATCTGTTTTGCCAGATTCGCCGACTGAAACGTGCCGGACAGCTCTTTGGCAATTGTGAGCACGACAATATCCTCGTCTGGATATTTTCCAAATACTGACATGAACGCTGCCGGGGACGGCTGCGAAGTATGCGGCAGCACGCTGCTTCCTTCCAGAAGATCGTACAGCTGATCGGGCTCGATATCTACCCGGTCCAGAAAAGTGTTTTCTTCATGTTTTATATGCAAAGGAACGATATCCACATCCAGCTTTTCCGCCAGCTCTCTTGTCATATCGCTTCCTGAATCTACAATGATCTTTACCATGATTCTTTCTCTCTTTCTTCTGCTTTCTGATTTTACGAATATTTGTTGATTTGTCAACATTAAGAGCAAAAAAAAGATCACAAAGATCTTTTAACGGAATTTATAAACGATCAGACGAAGCCCGGGCCCGGTATGGGTCCCGATCAGAGCGCCGATCTGCGAAGTCGAATGCTTCCTGAAGCCATATTTTTCCACCAGAGGGTCGCGGAAAGCTTCCATCTCGACCGTCCCCTCTTTTCCGGAATATCCGAAATACGCTCTGGACGGATCGACCTCGTGCTGTTCCATCAGTTTTTCCACTTCGCGCACGATCGACTTTTTGCCCCGCGCCTTCGAGAACATGACGATCTTTCCATCCGACAGGCCGATGACCGGATGGATGTGCAGGAAATTGCCTGCCATCATCACCGATCTGGACAGCCGGCCGCCTTTGTACAAATACTCCAGCGTATCCACCACTGCGATCAGCTGGATGTGATCTTTCAGCTCAGTGATCGCATCCGCGATCTCCTTTCCGGTTTTCTGCGCGTCCCGCAGTGCGATCGCCTCGTCGACAAGCAGCCGCAGTCCCTGTGCTGTCTGCAGCGTATCCACGACATAAATATCATCGCGTCCGCTCATCTGTCTGGCAAGCAGCGCCGACTGGTACGTTCCTGAAAGTTCTTTTGACATAGGCAGGACCACGATTTCCTGGTCCGGATACTTTTCGAAAACTTCCAGAAAGCTGCCCGGAGCAGGCTGCGAGGTTTTCGGAAGCGTCTCGCTTTCCTCGAGCAGCTCATAAAATGCATCGGGCATCAGATCCTGCCGGTCTTTATATTGATTTCCTGCAAAATCCACATTTAAGGAAACGACCTCAACACCCTGGCTGGTCCATTCCTCTTTTGTGAAATCGCTCGTGGAATCGGTTATTAATTGTACACTCATAAAATCTTTCCTTTCATTTCTGTTTTCCCTATTATAGCGAAAAACACAAAAAAAGAAGCTTACAACACATTTTGTATTTTTTCAGCCGGAATTGCGCCATGACGCAGGATCACGAACGCATCGGTCGTGCAGTCCACGATCGTGCTGGCCATCAGATCATGGCATTCTCCTTTGACAATACCGTCAATATGCCCGAGCTGGGCAAGCGCATCTTCAAACGTCAGCGCCGTCGGCTCTCCGGACATATTGGCCGAAGTGACCATCATCGGTCCGCCCGCCTTCTCGATCAGTTCGAGCAGTGGCCCGGAATCCGGCATCCGCAGAGCGATCGTGTCTTTGCCGTTCGTATACTGTCTGGAAACAGGATCCTTCAGCTTGACGACGATCGTCAGTCCGCCTGGCATCAGGGCGTCGATCAGTCGTTTTGTCCGCTCGGACACTTCAGCGATCTGCCCGATCTGAGCGATGCTGGAAATCATCATCGGGATCGGCTTTTCCTCGGGCCTGTGTTTCGCCTGCTTCAGGCGCGACAAAGCATCCAGATCCCCGAACAGCACGCCGACCCCGTAGACCGTATCGGTCGGAAATGCGATGATCTTTTTCTCCTTTACCGCCTGGACAATGTCTTCCATATCCTCCCATGTGTATATTTTCATCGATCTCACTCCTTCATTTTTTTTAGTATATCGAAATCGTGTTACAATAAACAAGCGAAAGGAGCAATGTATGTTTTCAGATACTATCGCAGCCATTTCGACCCCGCTGCAGGAAGGGGCCATATCGATCGTGCGCATGAGCGGCGAGGACGCTCTTGAAATTGCCAATAAAGTGTTTTCCAAAGACCTCGCAAAACAGAAATCCCATACGATTTCCTACGGATATATCCAGGAAAACGGGCAGATCCTCGACGAGGTGCTCGTTTCGGTCTTCCGGGCACCGAAAACGTATACAAGAGAAGATGTCGTGGAAATCAACTGTCACGGCGGCATATATATTACACGCCGGATCCTCGAGCTGCTGCTCGCGAACGGAGCCCGCATGGCAAAGCCTGGCGAATTCACGATGCGCGCTTTTTATCACGGACGGATCGATCTGTCCCAGGCCGAAGCGGTGGAGGATATGATCGAAGCGACAAGCGATATCAGCGCCAGTCTGGCAATAAACGGGATCCGGGGCAGCGTACGCCGTCTGCTCGAGCCTCTCATTGACGATATCATGGATATCATTGCCAATATCGAGGTGAATATCGACTATCCCGAATATGAGGATGTCGCGACGCTGACATCCCAAGATCTGCTTCCTAAAACCGAAAACTGGCTCAAAAAGCTCGACCGCATCCTGGAAAGGGCGCAGAGCGGCCAGATCGTCAAACAGGGAATCGATACGGTCATCATCGGGCGGCCGAACGTAGGCAAAAGCTCGCTTCTCAATGCCTGTAGCGCGTCAAATTCTGTTAGTCGGAAACGTCAAATATTTTTATACACATCTGGAAGAGAAACGCACTTTATTTTGTCCGGCCTCGCTTTATTTTGGCTTCAGAAGCATTTTATTTTATTTCTTTCTGTTCAAAAAAAGCCGTCTTGTCAAAAACGGCTTTTAATCAATAATTTCCTATGTTCTCGAATTCTTTCTGGTATACTCTTTCCACTATACATGCCAGGATCCAGCTGTTCCTCTTTCCCAGCGCTTTTCTGATCGACGGATGGATCTCGAAATCATTCTTGAAGAATAAATGGCCAAAATTATTCATATAGTTTTCTACAAAATACATCAGCTCTTCATTGCTCAGTTTATAGGCTCCGTACATCTTCATCGCTCTTTTCAGCTGTTCGATCATCACTTTTCTCGTCGTCGGCCAGTTGATCAACATCCGTTCATCTTCTTTCATATGTTCTCACCCCAGTTCTACTTCGTTATGTGCTTTCATCACGATCTCTGCGTCGATGATCCGCTTTTCTTCGTTCGCTCCTTCGATCAGGCATTTCGACAACAGATTGTTCAGTTTCCGGATTGATCCGCCTGCGATATTATATGCGGCACGCACCGCGTCTTCTTCGAACACCTTTTCTCTGCTTCCGCATTCTTTCATGCAGAAATCCACATATTCCTGTGCCTCTTCTCCTTTCAGACCTTCCATGAAATAATTGATCACGATCCTCTGGCGCAGGGCGTCATGCACCTGCTTTTTCAGGATCGTGTTCAGGCTCGTCTGCCCGCTCAGGATCAGGATACAGTAGTTCTTCGAGTCCATCTCGAAATTGAGGAGCATGGTCAGATCGTTGAAGACGCTCGTGCTCAGATACTGCGCTTCGTCGATCACGATGACCGGCGTGCACTTCTTTTCTTTTGCCATGTATTCGATGGCTTCCTGTACCTGCCGGAACAGGTCGCTCTTTCTGAATTTGGGCTCCAGCCCCAGCCCGCAGGCCAGCTGCCGGTAAAAGTCGATGACCGATACCGTAGACATCTGGATGTAGACCACTTTGTACAGCGACGGGTTCAGACTGCCGGCAAATTCGCGGATGGCCGATGTTTTTCCTGTTCCCGGACTTCCTGTGAACAATCCGATCCCTTTCGCTTTTTTCAGGTAGTCCAGCCGTCCTTTCAGGTTCGCCGTATCTTCGCTCCGGTATAATTTGTGATATTTCGTTTCTTTCTCGAACGGCATCTGCTTCAGTCCGTAAAATACTTTGGCTTCCATATTACTCCTCCTCTCTGAAGCGCATGTGCTGCCTTCTTCTGATCCGGCTGTTCTCCACCTTGTCGACCGTCCGGATCGGGATCAGCTTTCCGTCCATCCCTAGCAGCCAGGCCTTTCTCCTGTCTTCGGGATCCATCTTCACCTTTACTGTCTCGCGCATGTATTCGGCCGGCACCTCGTAGCTGATCCCGTCGATCACGAGTGTCGAATCGGTCCTCACCTTTCTTTCGTACGTATGCAGGAAATACTGTTCCACCGCTTCGTCAGGAAGGAAGCGGAACCGCTGTGCATCCTTCAGATAGCGCTGGCGCGGCGTCATATCTTTCAGCGAAGCGTGTTGGCAGTTGATGTATTTCTGAAGATAGTCCCCGAAAGATTCCCGGACCTCTTCGATCGTCTGATAGGCATTCCAGTCCGAACAGCGCAGCCAGTGGTCCTTGAACGTTCGGAATGCGCGCTCCTGTTTTCCTTTCGCGCTTCCGTCCCGCACCGGCGCATGCACCAGGGCGACCCCCAGTCTTGCACAGATCATATTCAGCTGGTGGTTGTCATAAGGCGAACCATTGTCTACATACAGTACAGACGGGATCCCGTAAGTCATGACCGCGTTCTTCAGGATCTTCTGAAAGTTGACGGCCGTATCGGCTTCAAAGATTCCCCAGCCCACGATCATCCGGGATGCGTCATCCAGGATAGAAACCAGATACAGCCTGTGTCCGGCCAGCCTGTATAGATAGGATGTATCGGCCTGCCAGACCTGGTTGGCAAATTCTTTCTCGAACGCTCTGCGCTCTTTTCCCTGATGGATCGGTTCGAGACGGCTCTGAGGCAGAGAACGCACGAAACGATCGATCGTGGACTGGGAAACGCGGGCCGGGATAAACCCTTCTTCGATGAGCCGCGCACGCAGGACCGTATTGATGATGCGCGGATACTGCCGGCGCAGAGCGATGATGCGTTCCTGCGCCTCGGGACTCAGAGTTCGGGAAGTCCCCTTGTCGCTCCTGGGACGGGAAATCAGTCCATCGAATCCGCCGGAACGGTATTCATAGGCCCAGTGAGCGAAAGTCTGCCATGAAAATGATTTTTTGACACCGGAGACCGGGTTTTCGAATTCTTTTTCGGCAAGATGACGGTAAAACTGACGGTTTGTCGAAAAAGGATGAGTGCCGGAAATGACAGGAGCGATGATCCCGAATTTCCATAAAGCGATTTTTTCCTTGTCGGTTTGATCCATAAAGCAGAATCCTCCTTTGAGATTACTGTACCGGGCTAAAAAGAGGAAAGCGACGGACAAATGATTCAGGAAGGAGAAAAAAGACCATAGACAAAGGGTGCAGATAAAATAGTGTGAGGCGAAAAATAGGCGCATTCATGAAAACGAAGAAAACTCTTCAGAAAGGCATGCATAGAAGAACGGATATGAGCAAGAAGATCATACGGGCTACGGTCAAGATCGCGGATCATGATACAGGAGAGGAAAAGCAGAGAGGAATAGCGGTCGATCCATCGGCGCAGGGTCGTTCTGGAAATATCAAAAAGCGCAGCCGTTCTCGACTTGTTGCCGGCACAAGGTCCGCAGCAGTACTGAAAGAGCACTTCAAAAATAAAAGGATAGGAAAACGAAGAAAACGGACGGGCATCATAAGGGAGTATGGTATGATAGGAGCCGCAGGAAGGACAAAAAACGACACGAACCCGTAAGCGTTTTGTCGGATTGGAAGGAGAGAGGCAGAAACGGGAGTAGGATGAGTAATCGAGCATCTGGCCGCGCGCCCCGCAGGACGGGCAGGATAAATCATGCGAAAAAGGGTTGTCGAAAGCCGAAAAATTGATTATCATAAAATTGTTCGTTAGGACGGGAGAGAGTTTGTTCGCAAAACAATTAGGGCTCTCTCTTTTTTTGCGCCTAACACCTTTCCATGTCAATCATCTCATAAAATGAAAATAATGTGACGAAAAAAAGCAGAATAAATTCATCGTGAAATGATCGATGATGAATTTATTCTGCTTGTCTTTATAAATAAGCGAGGATAGCAGGACGACGCTCTACACAATGCCCTGCTCGAAGAGGACAAGGCGATCGTCACCGATATTGCCGGAACGACACGCGACATTGTCGAAGGAAAGATCCGGCTCGGTTCTGTTCAGCTCAATCTGATCGATACGGCCGGGATCCGGGAAGCCGACGATGAAATCGAAAGAATAGGGATCCAGAAATCGGAACAGAAGCTGCGCGAAGCCCAGCTCGTCCTGCTCGTGCTTGACGGCAGCTCGCCATTGACCGAAGAGGACAGGCGGCTGATCGCGCTGACCGAAGACAAGCTGCGGCTCATCGTCATCAATAAAGCGGATCTGCACACGGATACGATCCATATTCCGGAAGGCATTTCGATTTCTGCCAGAAACGGCCAGATCGAGCCGCTTCTTGACGCGCTGAACGAGCTTTATGAACAAAATGTGCTCAAGGACGAGCCGGTGCTGTCGAATGAGCGGCAGATCGGGTTGCTCAAACTCGCGCGAACCGATATGATAAGAGCCAAAGAGGCAATGGAAATGCAGATCGAGCCGGATCTGATCGAAATCGACATCATGGCCGCACATGACCATTTAAAGGAAATTCTGGGCGAAGTATCCAGGGAGGATCTGATCGATACTTTGTTCTCCAAATTCTGCCTCGGCAAATAAAGAAAGGAATCATTACAATTATGCATGAAGCTATCACTTCATTCGTTCATGATATTGCCGGGATCTCGATCGATATCATGGAACTGCTGTCGATCGGCATCATCCTGTTCACGACCGTCCAGGCCTTTGTAAAGCTTTTGAAAAAGGATCCGAACGCCCGGATCTATCTGCTGCACGGCCAGTCGATCGGACTGACCTTCAAGCTGGGCAGCGAGATCCTGCGGACCGTTACTGTGCGCAACATGGACGAGATCCTGCAGATCGCGATGCTGATCGTCATCAAGGCAGCCATGACCTGGCTGATCCACTGGGAGCTGAGTGGTATCGAGCAGGAACAGGAAGAAAAAGACCATCCCGACCATCCTAGAAAAACGCTGAGCGAACGGGTATACGAAAAGACCCATCCTGCGATCAAGGTTGAGCTTGTCGACCGCGAAAACAACAAAAAAGCCGGATAACGGCTTTTTTTCATTCTATTCGAAGCTTTCTGCTGCCTTTTTCAGATTCTCGATGATCGGCAGATGCTGCGGACACATGCTTTCGCACTGGCCGCATCCGATACAGTCGCTCGCCTTGCCATGTGTCTTGGCCAGCTCGTCGTACGCTTTCGATTTTCCGTGCGACAAAGTCTGCTGCCGTTCATTGTACAGCTTGAAATAATCCGGAATGCAGATGTGCTGCGGACAGCCCGCCACACAGTATTCGCAAGCCGTGCATGGGATCGCGATCGTTTTACGGATCATATCGCCGGCATGCAGAACGGTTTTCATCTCGTCGTCTGTCAGCGGCCTGAAATCCTTCATATACGAAAGATTGTCTTCCATCTGGGCAAGGTCGGACATGCCCGACAGCACCATGCGGACACCGTCAAGCGAAGCGGCAAAGCGGATCGCCCACGACGCGATCGACATGGATGGATCCATTTTATTGAGCAGCTCTTTCACATTTTCCGGCACATTGACCAGGCTGCCGCCTTTGATCGGTTCCATGACGACAATTTCCTTGCCATGCTTTCTGGCCACTTCATAACAGCCTCTTGACTGCACGTTCGGCGCTTCCCAGTCAAGATAGTTGATCTGCAGCTGTACAAAATCCACTTCCGGGTGATCGGTCAGGATCTCGTCCAGTTTTTCCGGCGTATCATGGAAGGAAAATCCGATTTCCTTCACTTTGCCTTCTTCTTTCATCCGGCTCACAAATTCGAATGCCCTGCACTTTTTTGCCACCTCGTAGAGGTCGGTGGTCAGACAGTGCACAAGGTAGTAGTCAAAATAACCGGCTCCTGTCTTTTCGAGCTGTTCGTTAAAAAAGCGTTCGCAGTCTTCCGGTTCTTTCAGGTTGAATGTCGGCAGCTTGGTAGCCAGCTTATACGCATGACGCGGATAGCGTTCGACAAGCGCCTTTCGTACGACACGCTCGCTCTCTCCTTCATGATACGGATAGGCCGTATCCACATACTCGAATCCACTGTCGAGAAACAGATCTAACATTTTTTCGGTCTGTGCCACATCGATGTCTTTTACGTTTTTCGGATCATTGAGCGGCAGCCGCATCGTTCCAAATCCTAATTTCTTCATCTTCTTTCTCCCTTCTTTTATTTTATTATACTGCATCCTTTCAGCAAAATCGACTTGAAGCGAGTTCACTGTTGACATGTGTTTACTACTGTTATATAGTGTTTACGAGGTGATATCGCATGCAGATTTTGATCAATACATCATCTATGACTCCGATCTATGAGCAGATTGCCGATCAGATCAAAAAGCTCATCAAATCGGAGGCCCTGAAGGCCGGTGATCCTCTCCCTTCGGTGCGTTCCTTTGCGAAAGACTACAAAATTTCGGCCCTGACCGTAAAAAAAGCATACGACGTTCTGGATGAAGAAGGGTTCATCCGCACGATCCACGGAAAAGGAAGCTATGTGGCGGAAATTTCTGTCAATGTCGTGCTTGAGGAACAGCAGAAGATCCTGGAAAACGAACTGGAGGAATGGATCATGAAAGCGATCCGGCAAGGATTTTCACGCGAAGACGTGACTACAATGTTCAATTTGCTCATGGAGGAAAAATATGATAAAAATCGATAACATAAAAAAGAAATATCCTGAATTCGAGCTGGATCTCGATATGGAGATCGGCGACAACACGATCACAGCCATCCTGGGAACGAACGGAGCCGGAAAGACCACGCTGTTCAAAAGCATCCTCGGCCTCATTCATGTCGATCAGGGTTCCATTGCGATCGACGGAACGCCGGTCGATTCTTTGCCTCCCTCTTTCAAGGAGAAGATCGGTGTCGTGTTCCCCGATTCTATCGTCAATGAATATCTTCCCATCAAAGATGTGCAGAAGATCATGAAGGCTTCCTATCCGCACTTTGACCAGGCCCGTTTCGAAAAACTGATCGATCAGTTTCATCTGCCGAAAAAATCGAAGATCCGTTCTTTTTCCACGGGCGAAAAAGCAAAATTCAAGCTGATCTGCGCTTTGACCCATGAAGCCGACCTGCTCATCCTCGACGAGCCGACCAGCGGTCTGGATGTGATCGTGCGCGAGGAAATTCTCGATATGCTGCGCGGCTTCATGAAAGAGGAAGGTCATTCGATCGTGATCAGTTCGCATATTTCTTCGGATCTCGAACATTTATGCGACGATTTCTACATCATCCATGACGGCACGATCCGCATGCACGAAACGATGGACAGGATGGACAATTATGGTGTCCTGAAAGCCGGCTCTCTTGATGAGATCGATAAAAGCTATGCGCTGAAAGCGTTAAAAACACCGTACGGATGGTCGGTGCTGACCGATCAGAAACAATATTATATCGACAATTTTCCGCATCTAGTGATCGAACCCGCTTCGATGGACGATGTGTTTTCGATTGTCGTACAAGGAGAATCATTATGAAAGGCTTATTTGTCAAAGATTTTTACATTGTCCTGCAGAACAAGATATTTCTATATATCACAGCCATCCTGTTCATCGGGATGCTTATCGTACCAGGCCAGTCGATTTATTTTATCGTGCCGTATCTTGGCTTCATGCTTGTGACAGACACGCTTGGCACGATCAGCTACGATGAATACAACAATGGCTTCAAGGCCCTGTTTACCCTGCCAGTCACCCGCGCACAGTATGTGCAGGAAAAGTATGTGCTCGTCCTGACGGCAGGGGTCGTGATCCCGTTCATATTGTGTGCTGTATGCGCGCTTTGCGGCATGATCACGTTTTCCGATCTTGGAATGATCTTTATTACTCTGTTTATCATTACGGTATTCATGGGAGGGATCGCTATTCCGTGCTATTTGAAATTCGGCATGGAAAAAGGAAAGATCGTGAATGTGGCGATCTTAATGGTCGCGATCTTCCTTATCACTACTTTGTCGGATCCGCAGATGTTCCTGGCTCAAAAAAATGTGCTGAATGATCCGCTCGTGCTCTGGCTTGCCGGTGCGGCCATGCTTCTTGTCCTGGGCATTTCCTATACGGCCGCGCTCAAGATCATGGCAGGAAAGGAATTTTGATGGAGCATTTCTGTCCAAAATGCCAGTCGTCGATGATCCGGATCCCTGACAATCCGTACCGCTATGCGAGCGGAAACAATATTTACACATCCCGCGCGACCTTGATCGGGAAAATACCGGTCGTCCGCTATGTCTGCAGCCGGTGCGGTTTTGTCGAAAACTGGATCGATACGAAAGAAGATCTGGAGAAGATCAAAAAAGCGTTCCAATGAAAAGAAAGAGGAAATCATGAGAGGATTGTTCATCAAAGATTACTGTCTGCTTCGTCAGAAACATATGCTGCTCATTGCCGGACTGCTATGTATTGCGGGCTTCTTCTCTATCATCCCGGTGCTGACCTTGTTCTTCCCGATCGTGCTTGTCATGTTCGCAGCCGGAACGATCACGAGCGATAAGGCGGAGCATGGCTGGAAAGCATTGTTCGTCTTTCCGTTTTCATGCCGGCAGTACGTGCTGGAAAAATATGTCCTGATCCTGCTGGCTTCCCTGCCGTTTACGGCAATTGCCTCGTTTGAAAGCATCGTGTTGTGGAAACTGGATGAAACTTTACTGGCTGTAAATATAGCGGTCCTGCTGCTGTTTACGGCTTTCTCGGTGCCGACCCTGCTGTTTTTCAGTCCGTCTGCTGCCCAGAACTTTCTGGCCGGCTACTTTGTGGTTTTTTCGGTTGGAGGCAGCGTCCTGCTCACTTCCGATCTTTCTATATTTTTCATGCAGATCCCTTTTGTTTTAGGGGGAAGCATCCTGTGCGGCTCAGTGGTCCTTCTGTTCCTTTCTGTGCTTTTGTCCATGAAGATCATGGCGCGCATGGAGTTCTGAATACGCCACCTTTGCCATGCTGCCTGGTTCGAATACATGCCGGGCAGCTTTTTTTGCACAGGGCAGCGCGTTTTTGGGGGCATAGGAATTTCCGGTCAGCTGCAGCATTGCTGCATCGTTCTGTCCGTCTCCGAAGACATACAGATCATCGAACGGTATATGATATTTGCACATATACCGTTCGACCATCTTTGCTTTATCGCAGCCTTCCGGAACGATCTCATCCCAGAATTTTCCGATCTTTATATACGATAAATTTTCGCTGCGTTCCAAATTCATCAGCCTTCTTTTTGTTCCGAAATAGCCTAGGATCGCGATCTTATCGATCGAGGAAGGAAGGTGTTCGATCCTGGGACGGGAAAGCACCTTTTTTACTTTTTTTATCGGGACCAGATGGAACAGGGGTTCAAAAACGGAAGGGATCCGCCAGTGTGTTCCTTCGCCCACGACATACACCTGCAAACAGTATTTTTTCAGCGCTTTTATGGCAGAAAGCGTCTGTTCGCAACTCAGTCCCGGCTTCTTGATATGCTCCCTGTCCCTGAAATCGATCATTTCCATCCCGTTGAGCAGGATAAGTGCGCCCGTTTTATAATGTTCCATATCAAGCTTTTCCACGAGGAAGCGCACGCTTTCCTGATCTCTTCCGGTGGCCAGGATGAGGTGGTGGCGTTCCTGCAGTTTTTTTAAAATAGCGATCGATCCCGGGTCGGTTTTTCCGTGCACGAGCAGGGTGCCGTCCACATCCGTAACGATGACTGCCATACATCCTCCTTTCGCTGCTAATCATGGCATTTTTATCCAGTCCGCGAAAATGGTACACTTTTCGCGGAGGCAATTTATGATATTCTTTCAAATTCTTATTTGCGCATATGTTTTATTTCTGATCTGGGATCTTTACCGGATCATAACGAAAGCGCGCCCTTCCTGGAACAAGGTGGCTGTGGCCGTTGTTCTTACCCTCTTTCTGGCTCCGGGCATGTATAAGCATTCGCTGTATTTTCCTTTTGTGATCTATATTCTCGTTTTTACCCTGATCATCCAGCTGATCCTGCGGATCATGAAAAAGCCGGTCAGAATCTGGATGGTTGTGTTATGTATTCTCTGTTCGGGCGGATATGTTGCTTACGGTTATGTTCATTTTCAGAAACGGATCGAGGTGGATTACACTATAAAAACGGAAAAGGAGGTGGATCCGACCAGGATCCTCTTCATTTCCGACCTCCATTATCCCAACGGAATGGATCGGAAAACGCTTGATCGTCTTGTGGATGATCTGATCGATACGAATTCAGATATCACCTTGATTGGCGGCGATCTGACTGACGAACAGACTTCGAAGGCTGAAATGGAACAGTGCATCCAGGCCCTGGCACCACTGGCAAAAAGATCAAAAGTGTTTTATATTTACGGCAATCATGATCTGCAGCCAAAGATCCGAAACAAGAAATTTACTCAGGATGAATTTGAAGCGCGGCTCAAAGAGGCTGGCATCACGATCCTGAATGACCAGAGCACGGTGTATGACAATATCAATATTATCGGCCGTGGCGACTATGCGCTCAAAAACCGCATGGATGCAAACAGTCTTCTGAAAAATATCGATCTGGATCGTTTTACGGTCCTGGTGGATCATCAGCCGATCGAGACCAGAGAACTGATCGACAGCGGTAAAGTGGATCTGATGATTTCGGGGCATACGCACAACGGCCAGCTGTTTCCGTTCGGTTATCTGCTCAATCTTTACTGGAACTGCGATCTGCGCTACGGGATCAGCGATCAGGGCAGCCTGACGGCCATCACTTCTTCTGGTGTCAATGCGTGGGGGTTCCCGGCCCGGACGATGGGAACGAGCGAATATGTTGTTATCGAGGTAGCGCACGAATGACCTTTTCCGGTTCCGGAAAAACGGAAGGATCGATCGTGGTAACGATCCGGTCAAACTCGGTAAAGCGGGCGTAGCAGTACGGCGCGCATTCGAACAGTTTGGAGTCGTCCACGAGCAGCACGCTCATATTGGATTTGATAAGGGCGGTGCGCTTGATCTGCATTTCTTCGTACGCAAAAGTCGTGGGTCCGTTTCCGTCCTTGAAGCCGTCGCTTCCTAAAAAGGCAATGTCAAAATGAAGCGAATTCACCTGTTCATTCGCAAAAGGGCCGACCAGCGACTGTCCGATCGGTTCCAGTTCTCCGCCGACGACCAGAAGCTTATGGGGGCCGTTGGCGATCGCGGCTGCGATTTCGATCGAGTTGGTGGCGATGGTCAGATGCTTTTTCTGGTTGAGAAAGCGCAGGAGCGTATAGGCGCTTGAGCCGGCGTCGAGCCAGATAAACTGATTATCCTTGATGAGGGTGGCGGCCTGCGAGGCGATCGCGATCTTGTCCTCGAGATGATCTTCGCGTTTGATCATCAAAGGGACATGGTTATAGTTTTCGATCAGCTTGGCTATGCCGTGCTTCTTTTCGATCCGTCCCTGATGAGCCAGGACCTCAAGGTCTTTGCGGATCGTTTCATCGGAAACATGGCATAATTCGGCCAGTTCCTGGATGCCGGCAGTGCCCTGCCCTTTTACATAGGCGAATATGGTCTGTCTTCGTTCATCGCTTTTTCGTGTCATTAGGGTCCTTTCTAAACGAAGAATCAGAAACTTACGCTTCTGATTCTTTTTGTCGTGCAAACAGCAGTGCACCTAATATATTGGCGTCGTTGTCATAAAGACAGCGCTCGATCCGTGTCGTGACAAGTTCCGGGAATGCCCGTTTCAGATTTTCCTGCTGCATCGTGTCGCGCAGCTTTTCGATAAACCAGTCTTCCTTGGAGATCCCGCCTCCTACACAGATCACTTCCGGATTATAAAAGGTGATGATGGTCTCGAATCCGAGACATATATTGCGGCACCACTGGTCCATGGCGCGCAGCGCAGCGGCTTCGCCGGCATGATAACGTTTCGTGATTTCTGTT
Source organism: Erysipelotrichaceae bacterium OPF54 (assembly GCA_022834735.1). Classification (GTDB taxonomy): domain Bacteria; phylum Bacillota_I; class Bacilli_A; order Erysipelotrichales; family Erysipelotrichaceae; genus Dubosiella. Next base: position 699,641 of record BQKD01000001.1, on the reverse strand, counting down.
CCATAGCGTTCCTTTCGGTCCTCTTCGACAATCTCATTGTAAATGTCGATCAGTGCGTTCATGGAAGCGATTTCCCATAAATGCTTGATCGATCCGTCTTCGTGAAAACCGCAGGCAAGATTGGAAAATTCCCCGGCCACGCGGTTTACACCTTCTATGACCTGATGATCATCGCATACACAGCCGCCGATCCCGGTTCCGATCACAAAATAAACACTGGATGCGGCTCCTTTTCCGTTGCCGAGCTGCATTTCGCAGAAACCGGCGCTCTTCGCATCGTTCAGGACATGGGCCGGACGTCCAAGCCTCGACCCGATTTCCTGTTTGACGTTTGTATGATACATGACGCGCACATTGACTGCCGCTTCCGAGAGTATCGTAGAATCGGGTGCCAGGACACCTGGCACGCTCAGTCCGATATACCGGATATTTTCGACTGGCACATCGGCGCATAAATAATCGTAAAACTCTTTCGGTGTATCGAATTTTATCGTTTCCTTTTTCCAGCGGCGTATAATATTGTTTTCTTCATCCACGATGGCGTATTTTATAAATGTTCCGCCCACATCAATTCCTAGATCCAGCATAACTTTCCTTTCTAAAAAAATGCTCTTGCGAGCATTTTTGTTCCTTTACTATTTTGCCAATTTTTCTGCCAATGCCAGAACAGCTTTTCCGTTGCAGCGTCCGTAATCAGCCATTGGAATTACATCCAGCGGTACTCCGGCATCACCAGCAATTTTCTGTGCTTTTTTCTTCATGTAGCCAACCTGCGGTCCAAGAAGCGCAACATCTACACCATCAAGACGGCGATCCAGTTCGTTTACCGGATACGCTACGATATCGACTTCTTTCCCTTCTTTGTTTGCTTCTTCGATCATCTTGTTTACCAACAAACTTGTTGACATTCCTGCAGCGCAGAATAATCTTACAGTTAACATAATTTCCTCCTTTTTGATTACATCTCCTCAAAATGTAATCGGTTTCTAGAAAAATTTTACCTCATTCATCAAGGAAAAACAATATGAAAATGAACCAGAAAACTACATTGGATTGAAGGCGACCCGCGGATCTTCCAGTCCGTTTTCCATCGCGAGATCTGAGTAATGCTCCTGAAAATACGGAACAAATTCCTTTTTGAACGTGCGCTCATCCGGGAAATTCACGAAAACATCAAACTGATCGATCACAGGCACATTGGCCGGTTTCAGCTGCTCGATGATCGTTTTGAACGAATAATCGGATGGAAACTCCACTTCGATTTCCCGGTCTCCTTCCAGATGGATCACAAGATCGAAATTGTACATGACGTTGAGTGCCATCATCACACCGCCGCCAGCCCAGCGTCTGGCAACCACGAAAAAGTCGATCCATTTGATCTCGTTATACGGGATGGTGATCGTGTCGTTGAGATCCTGCAGCCGGTACAGTTCCATTTCGTTATAGCGGAATTCGCAGCCGCGGATAAACGGGTGCGACATGCTCATGGACGGATCGACCGCAAAGCCTGACATCGCAGCCACTCGTTTCATCAATGTTTTTGTCCTGCTGGCATAGGATTTCTTCCTTTTTTCTGTCATGAGCCGGGCATAATAATATTTTTGTTTCATTTTGTTCCCTTCCTTCGGTTTTCACCACTGTGTCTTTTTGAAGCTGATCCTCGGATCCTCGAGGCCGTACTGCTGTGCAATATCATGATAGTTTTTCTCGAAATAAGCCGAAAAATTTTCTTTGAATGCCTTTTCATCCGGAAACCGTTTGAACAGATCCAGGTGATCCATAACATATAAGCCGTTTTCCTTCCAGTTTTCGATCACATCACGGAATTCAAAGAATGCCGGAAATTCGATCTCGATCTCGTCATGTTCCAGATGGATGATCAGATCAAAATCAAACCATGGGATCATCATGGTCAAGATCCCTGTTCCCCATCGTCTCCGCACGACAAACAGATCAATCCATTTGATGGCTGAATACGGGACAAAAAGTATTTCGTTCTGATTGCCGGAGGATTGAATATGGATCCCGTCATAACGAAAATCGCAATAGTGAATATAAGGAAATGACATAGAAAACCGGCTGGATCGCCCGAACATAAACTGCGGAACATACCATGGTGTCTTTTCCTCACCGTTCACGAAGACATCAGCATAATAAAATTTGTCTAACACAATTTTCTCCCTTCCATAAATAATTGTGATAATTGTATTTCTGATTTCATTATGCGCCTCTTCGATATGAAATACAACAAATAAAATAAGAATAATAAGATAAATATAACAATGAAGCCAATTCGAAGAAAAGAGAGCGTGAAATGAAAATCTTCTTGAATTATCGTACAATAGCGTAAAGGAGATTGCTATGTTAAGCGAATTCTACTATTCCAATCTTTATATGGAAAAGCATAAAATGACAAGTGCACGGATATTGATCTTTGTCATTCCGTTCTATTCATGGCTGACCACATATGGAATGCTGTATCAATGCCGATTTACAAACAGCAGGATCGAGCTGATGCGCCAGTTCACTCATAAGATGGCATTGTCTATTCCCTATTCGACAATCGAGCAGATCGAACTTTTCGTCATACGCCGCAAATGGCCTGGCGGCAGTCTACTTTCCATGATAATCCCTTACTATAATATGGATCTTATTGTTCATATTCGCGGACAGGGACGCAATAAAAAACGGATCGAAATTGAATTTCCGGCCACCTATGCGTTTCGCGAGATCATTGAACTTTTGAAAAACAGCCATATCTTTGTCGATGATGTATTCGGCCTGTTCCGACGCTTTCAAAGCAGCGAAGATTTTAAAGAAGGATATGCCGCATACTTTGACAAAAACTACGATTCGCTCGCTTATGAATATGGGCTGGATAATCCGAGAATCGGTTTTTCCGGTCCGCAGGAATTATAACTTTTTGCATTTCATTCCTTTTAACGTATCAGGCTTTTTGAACCCAACCCTGGGATCTTCCAGATCATATTGTTCGGCAAGCTCATGATAATGTGCGGAAAAATACTGTGCGAAGCCGTTATGAAAGGATTCATGATCATCGAATTTTTCAAACACACCAAACCGGTCGTAAACCGGGATCCCATGTTCTTTCAAAATATCGCATACTCGTTTTCCTTCGTAACACGCCGGGATCTCGATTTCCAGGTCATGATCCCAAGTATGCACGATAAAGTCCAAATTGAAGTTCGGCGCAATGATCGTGGTCCATGCTGTGCCTCATACGCGCCGGATCACGAACATTTCCATCCATTTCACGTCCTGATAGGAAATATCGCATCCGATCTGAGGATGCGGCAGGCTGTGCAGTTCGATACCGTGTTCCGTTAGATTGCAGCTGTAGATAAATGGATAATTGATCGCAGGACTGTCCTTCCTTCCGGATAAAATAAACCGGGGCATAAAATAAGGCGTGATCTCCTTACCGTAAAGAAAGAGATCGGAAAAGTAAAAACGGGACAGCATATACAATGTCATTAAGTTAGATGGATCATCGAACTTAACGTATGATATCCTTGTTAAGTTAAGCTTCAGGTCAAATGAGACCCGGAGCTTTCTTTTTTTCCGGCGCACGACGAAAAGACAATTTTTTCTTCTTAAAAAAATTGCTATTTGTCCCATTTGTGATGTAGAATATCACTGTTTTTAAGTGGCTGTTATGCCGGTCTATGCTGGAATGCATGTACTCGCTGCGCTCTCATATTCCGTTTGTAACAGCGGTCTGGTCTGATTGGGATCAGACCTTTTTTGATCCTTTCTTCCAGCTCCCTGGCTCCGATCTTTCTTTTCAGGAACTTTTTGATGTTTGTCGTTCCTATGCTGAAATTGGCTTTATATTCGTACTTCTTATCTTTCTTCTGTTCGATCGGCACCGCATGGATCATCAGCGCGGCCAGATTATGGAGGGTCAGTGCACCATAGATTTCCTGGCGGATGAATTTTCTTTTCTTCGAATGAAAATCAAGCATCCCGATCGTGTATTTCAGCTTTCGGAATCCCACTTCTTCGTTCCACCGCAGATGATACAGCTCTTTCAGATCATCGAGAGAGAACTTCTCTGGCGGCAGGTTCGTTATCAGGCACTCGTATTCTCCTTTTTTCACCTCGATCCTGACGACCCGGAATTCAATTGGATATTCTTCGGCTCCGCCTTTTGGCATATATTCGAAATTGATATTCCATGCAAAATATTTGTACAGCTCAGGATGTTCTTTCACTTCATTGGTCTGTTTTCTTGTCAGGATCCGTTTGATCTTCTGATCAAATTCGCTATCCGGCAGCTCAAAAGTAGAAAGAATACCGTTCGATCGGATATCCTTGCAGCGGATCACAAACTTCTGGCCGTTCTCCATACAGAAAGCGAACAGCTCATAGTTTTCAAATCCCCGGTCGGCACAGATGATCGATCTGGCCGGATACCGATGATCACGGATCAGCCTTTTCAGAGCGGCACATTCGCCCGTCTTGCGGGACGAGTCGATCGAAACATCCAGGAAGAGATCGTTGAGACAATCATAGAGGGCGTTGAGATGAAGCTGGGAGAACGGACGTGCCGAGCCGGTCTGGCATAAGGTCTCTTCATCATCGGGGTCAAAAGGGATATTGACATCCGATCCATCCATGGCTAATACACGATATCCTTTGAGCAAAGAAGGAGAACGGGAAAAAGACATGAGATGAAGGATGTGCAGAAAAGCTTCGGGATCCAGCTTGCTGCGCTGCTGGCAGAAAGCAGAAGCGGTGACAGAGAATTTAGGATCATCAAAGAAGTTGGCAAGTTCGGTCGGCAAAGAAGCGGAACCCATCTGGATGATCAACGGAATGAGGATGCGGGCAGGGAGCTTGCGGTTTCTGGAAAAATCGGCAATGGGGTCTGACGAATAACAGGCGATATCATCGACAACGGATTGAACAGCGGATTCGAACTGACGGCGGATAGTGCATAAGGAATTATAAGATTTCATAAAAAATACCTCCTACAATTCCTTCGGATTATGAAATTAAGCGTCGAAAAAGCTTGTCAAGTGTTTTTTTACGAAATTTCGAAGATCATCTGAACAAAAAAACTCGAAAAAAAGAAGACCCTCTATTCTCATAAGAGAGTCTTCCGTAAACGGGAAAAAGAACCGCGGGTATTCAGCCTCCAGTTCATTGAGTATATTGATGCTATGAACTGGAGGTTTTTTCATGAGCGAATCAAAACAGAATTCGAATACCTATTCTTCTTTTGCTGAAGTCCGCCTTCCTGATCCGGGTCCCAGGAAACAAACCGGATCGGATCGGCCAGCTATCGTTATTCAGTCTTCCAAAGGCAAGATCTATATCCATAATCATACGGAACCGGTGCTGATTCGAACGGTCCTCGATTCATTATGAGATCTCTTGATTTTAACCGCATCGATCATGTGTACATCCGTCCCGGCTACACGGATCTGCGCAAAGGCATTGACGGCCTGTGCCTGCTGGTTCAATCTTCCATGAAGCTGGACCCGCGTCAGAATATCCTCTTCCTGTTCTGCGGCAGAAAGACTTCCACCATCAAAGGACTGCTTTGGGAAGAGGATGGGTTCATGCTCATCACCAAGCGTCTAGAGAACGGAAAATTTCAATGGCCCAGAACGGAGGAAGAAGTCATTGCGCTGAGCGAACAGGAGCTCAGATGGCTGCTTGACGGACTGAGCATTGTACAGAAAAATGCGATTCGTCCAGCACGAAAACGTGCATATATTGTGTGATGGAAAAGCCTTTCCAAGTGTGTTATAGTGTAGCGCGTCAAATTCTGTTAGTCGGAAACGTCAAATATTTTTATACACATCTGGAAGAGAAACGCACTTTATTTTGTCCGGCCTCGCTTTATTTTGGCTTCAGAAGCATTTTATTTTATTTCTTTCTGTTCAAAAAAAGCCGTCTTGTCAAAAACGGCTTTTAATCAATAATTTCCTATGTTCTCGAATTCTTTCTGGTATACTCTTTCCACTATACATGCCAGGATCCAGCTGTTCCTCTTTCCCAGCGCTTTTCTGATCGACGGATGGATCTCGAAATCATTCTTGAAGAATAAATGGCCAAAATTATTCATATAGTTTTCTACAAAATACATCAGCTCTTCATTGCTCAGTTTATAGGCTCCGTACATCTTCATCGCTCTTTTCAGCTGTTCGATCATCACTTTTCTCGTCGTCGGCCAGTTGATCAACATCCGTTCATCTTCTTTCATATGTTCTCACCCCAGTTCTACTTCGTTATGTGCTTTCATCACGATCTCTGCGTCGATGATCCGCTTTTCTTCGTTCGCTCCTTCGATCAGGCATTTCGACAACAGATTGTTCAGTTTCCGGATTGATCCGCCTGCGATATTATATGCGGCACGCACCGCGTCTTCTTCGAACACCTTTTCTCTGCTTCCGCATTCTTTCATGCAGAAATCCACATATTCCTGTGCCTCTTCTCCTTTCAGACCTTCCATGAAATAATTGATCACGATCCTCTGGCGCAGGGCGTCATGCACCTGCTTTTTCAGGATCGTGTTCAGGCTCGTCTGCCCGCTCAGGATCAGGATACAGTAGTTCTTCGAGTCCATCTCGAAATTGAGGAGCATGGTCAGATCGTTGAAGACGCTCGTGCTCAGATACTGCGCTTCGTCGATCACGATGACCGGCGTGCACTTCTTTTCTTTTGCCATGTATTCGATGGCTTCCTGTACCTGCCGGAACAGGTCGCTCTTTCTGAATTTGGGCTCCAGCCCCAGCCCGCAGGCCAGCTGCCGGTAAAAGTCGATGACCGATACCGTAGACATCTGGATGTAGACCACTTTGTACAGCGACGGGTTCAGACTGCCGGCAAATTCGCGGATGGCCGATGTTTTTCCTGTTCCCGGACTTCCTGTGAACAATCCGATCCCTTTCGCTTTTTTCAGGTAGTCCAGCCGTCCTTTCAGGTTCGCCGTATCTTCGCTCCGGTATAATTTGTGATATTTCGTTTCTTTCTCGAACGGCATCTGCTTCAGTCCGTAAAATACTTTGGCTTCCATATTACTCCTCCTCTCTGAAGCGCATGTGCTGCCTTCTTCTGATCCGGCTGTTCTCCACCTTGTCGACCGTCCGGATCGGGATCAGCTTTCCGTCCATCCCTAGCAGCCAGGCCTTTCTCCTGTCTTCGGGATCCATCTTCACCTTTACTGTCTCGCGCATGTATTCGGCCGGCACCTCGTAGCTGATCCCGTCGATCACGAGTGTCGAATCGGTCCTCACCTTTCTTTCGTACGTATGCAGGAAATACTGTTCCACCGCTTCGTCAGGAAGGAAGCGGAACCGCTGTGCATCCTTCAGATAGCGCTGGCGCGGCGTCATATCTTTCAGCGAAGCGTGTTGGCAGTTGATGTATTTCTGAAGATAGTCCCCGAAAGATTCCCGGACCTCTTCGATCGTCTGATAGGCATTCCAGTCCGAACAGCGCAGCCAGTGGTCCTTGAACGTTCGGAATGCGCGCTCCTGTTTTCCTTTCGCGCTTCCGTCCCGCACCGGCGCATGCACCAGGGCGACCCCCAGTCTTGCACAGATCATATTCAGCTGGTGGTTGTCATAAGGCGAACCATTGTCTACATACAGTACAGACGGGATCCCGTAAGTCATGACCGCGTTCTTCAGGATCTTCTGAAAGTTGACGGCCGTATCGGCTTCAAAGATTCCCCAGCCCACGATCATCCGGGATGCGTCATCCAGGATAGAAACCAGATATAGCCTGTGTCCGGCCAGCCTGTATAGATAGGATGTATCGGCCTGCCAGACCTGGTTGGCAAATTCTTTCTCGAACGCTCTGCGCTCTTTTCCCTGATGGATCGGTTCGAGACGGCTCTGAGGCAGAGAACGCACGAAACGATCGATCGTGGACTGGGAAACGCGGGCCGGGATAAACCCTTCTTCGATGAGCCGCGCACGCAGGACCGTATTGATGATGCGCGGATACTGCCGGCGCAGAGCGATGATGCGTTCCTGCGCCTCGGGACTCAGAGTTCGGGAAGTCCCCTTGTCGCTCCTGGGACGGGAAATCAGTCCATCGAATCCGCCGGAACGGTATTCATAGGCCCAGTGAGCGAAAGTCTGCCATGAAAATGATTTTTTGACACCGGAGACCGGGTTTTCGAATTCTTTTTCGGCAAGATGACGGTAAAACTGACGGTTTGTCGAAAAAGGATGAGTGCCGGAAATGACAGGAGCGATGATCCCGAATTTCCATAAAGCGATTTTTTCCTTGTCGGTTTGATCCATAAAGCAGAATCCTCCTTTGAGATTACTGTACCGGGCTAAAAAGAGGAAAGCGACGGACAAATGATTCAGGAAGGAGAAAAAAGACCATAGACAAAGGGTGCAGATAAAATAGTGTGAGGCGAAAAATAGGCGCATTCATGAAAACGAAGAAAACTCTTCAGAAAGGCATGCATAGAAGAACGGATATGAGCAAGAAGATCATACGGGCTACGGTCAAGATCGCGGATCATGATACAGGAGAGGAAAAGCAGAGAGGAATAGCGGTCGATCCATCGGCGCAGGGTCGTTCTGGAAATATCAAAAAGCGCAGCCGTTCTCGACTTGTTGCCGGCACAAGGTCCGCAGCAGTACTGAAAGAGCACTTCAAAAATAAAAGGATAGGAAAACGAAGAAAACGGACGGGCATCATAAGGGAGTATGGTATGATAGGAGCCGCAGGAAGGACAAAAAACGACACGAACCCGTAAGCGTTTTGTCGGATTGGAAGGAGAGAGGCAGAAACGGGAGTAGGATGAGTAATCGAGCATCTGGCCGCGCGCCCCGCAGGACGGGCAGGATAAATCATGCGAAAAAGGGTTGTCGAAAGCCGAAAAATTGATTATCATAAAATTGTTCGTTAGGACGGGAGAGAGTTTGTTCGCAAAACAATTAGGGCTCTCTCTTTTTTTGCGCCTAACACCTTTCCATGTCAATCATCTCATAAAATGAAAATAATGTGACGAAAAAAAGCAGAATAAATTCATCGTGAAATGATCGATGATGAATTTATTCTGCTTGTCTTTATAAATAAGCGAGGATAGCAGGACGACGCTCTACATTATAGTCGGGTCATGAAAGATGGTTACTTCGCACAGGACAACGGATCCAGCATAGAAATTCAAAAGATTCTGGAAATCATGAACGAGCAGCTGAAAAAACAGTCCGAGCAGATCGAGAAACAATCGGAACTGATCGAAAAGCTGTACGATAAGATCGAACAGAAGGACGAGATCATCCGCAAGCTTCAGAAGATGCTTTTCGGCCGGAAGAGCGAAAAGGCAGCCGCGCTTGAGATGATGGCCAATATGGAACCTCTGTTCACTATGGATTATCCGGAACCGAAACAGGAAGAACGTACAGGGACAGTCAAGGCGCATGAGCGCCGCCGCTGTCCGAACCGTACGGACGACCTGGACTCCCTTCCGCATGAAAAAGTGGTGATCGAAGCGACCGAAGAAGAAAAGAAATGTCCATATTGCGGAGAAGAAATGATCAAGGTGGGCGAAGAGAAAGCGCACACGATCGTAAAGGTCCTCCCTGCGCAGATCATCATCGAAGACATTTATACAGAAACCTACGCCTGCCCTGCCTGCATGAATGACGGGGAAGGCGTTCTTTATAAGACAGACGCGCCGGCCGCTTTGATCCCCGGTTCTTTTGCGAGCGCGCAGGCCCTGGCCTATGTGGCCAACGAACGGTTTGTCAAAGGCGTGACCTATTACCGGCAGGAAAAGGAATGGAAGAGCTGGAAGCTTCCTGTGAGCCGAAGAACGATGTCCAACTGGGTGATGCTGGGATCGGAGAGTTATTTCGAACCGCTGATCGAACGGATGAAAAGTCACCTGCTGAAAGAGGAGTATATACACTGCGACGAAACGACCATCCAGGTCATGAAGGAAGAGGGGCGCAGGAATACGAACAAGTCGTATATGTGGGTGTACAGTTCGATACAGGAAAGCGAACATCCGATGCGGCTGTTCGACTATCAGCCCGGAAGAGGCGGAAAGTATGCCGCCGATTATCTGGAAGGATTCGCAGGGATATTGATCACAGACGACTATGCCGGATACAATCAGGTCGATCATGACGAAAGAGCACTGTGCTGGGCTCATGCCAGAAGGTACTTTGTAGATGCTCTGGAAGGCCTGAAGGAAGCAGCAGGATCCGTGTCAGTGAAGATACTTACACAGATCATGAAGATTTTCCGTATCGAAGCGAAGCTTCAGAAACTGAAGCCAAAAGAACGAAAAGAAGAAAGGATGCTGCGCGAAGGAGGGCTCGTGGAGCAGGTTTTCGTGTGCGCAAAAACAGCCCTGGCCACAGAAGGCTGGACAACCCAAAAGGAAAAACAGGCCCTGAATTATCTGGTAGATAACGAAGAAGGACTGAAGATTTATCTAAAAGACGGCAATGTACCGATGACCAATTCGTTATCGGAAAGAACGATCCGAAGCTTCGCGATCGGACGGCGCAACTGGCTGTTCTCGGGAAGTCCGAGAGGAGCCCGAAGCTGCGGCGTACTGTATTCGGTCGTAGAAAGTGCGAAAGCCAACGGACTGGTACCGTACAAATACATACTGTACGTGTTGGAAAAACTGAGGGGAAAGATCGGGCAGCTGAGTGACGAGATCCTTGATCAGATGATGCCGTGGAATGCAGAAGTCAAAGAACAATGCGTATAACCCGAAAGAAAAAGGGCCCCTATTTGCGAGAAGTATCTCACAGACAGGGGCCTTTAACTATACGCGGTTCTTTTTCCCGCTTACAGTCTTCCTGAGGCGAAAATCGCCTAACTTAATGACATTGCAGCATATATTTTCTCCTTTTATTATTAATATTTTATCAAAATAATATTATTTATTCAATCTAAAAACAAAAAAGAAGAGACCCGAAATTCGGATCTCTTTAATTTAATACATTAAGCAACTTTTGCTTTCAAAGCATCAAGTTCCTTATATACATCGATCAGCTGTTCAACCATTGCTTTGAACGTTTCTGCGCCCATCATCTGGTCTTCAGCATGAATAAGGATCAATGATACTTCCGGAGAGTGTCCTGCAGCCTCCTGCTGTACTAATGTAGCATGTGGAGCATGACCCTGATTGAGCATTTCGTCTCCTTCTTTGATCATGTTCTCAGCTTCTTCGTAGTTGCCTTCTTTAGCAGCCTCCAAAGCAGCCATATATGCGGATTTCGCTCCGCCGGATGCTGAAATAATTTGGAAACAAATCAATTCTAAACCTTCCATGAAGTGTTTTCCTTTCTTTTAATTTTTTATTGTTCGGCTTCCTGCTCTTCTCTGTACATCTGGTTGTCGTACATCTTAATGAATGGGAAGTAAGTGAAGAACGAACCAACGATTACGATGATCTGCCATACCATGGTCTTCCATCCGTTTACCAATAGACCGGAGATAATTGGAGGAGTTGTCCAAGGAACAACGACACCAGTAAACATAGGGAGAATTCCCCAGTCGATCAACAGGTAAGTCAATGCACCGGAAAGTACCGGAGTCAAAATGAACGGAATCGCAAGCATCGGGTTCAATACGATCGGCGTACCGAACAGGATCGGTTCGTTAATGTTGAAGCAGCCTGGACCAATACCGAGCTTACCGATCGATTTCAGCTGTTCCGACTTAGCGAAGAATACCATGTAGACTACAAGTCCCAGAGTCAGACCGGAACCAGTAACTGTACAGAACTGGTCGATCAGCTGCGAAGTGAAGATATGTCCACCGTTGGCAACTGTCAGTTCGCGACCGGAGTCGAGAATCGCCTGGTTGTCCGAAACGTTGGCTGTCAGGATACCACCCATGACACCACCGACAACCGTCGCACCATGGATACCGAACCACCACAGGAACGTAACGAGGAACTGGTGAGCGATGACACCGCCCAGGTTGTCCGTCAAGCCTTGCAGCGGAGCCTGGATCGCGCTGTAAACCAACTCCATAACCGTCGTACCAGCGACTAATTCAACCACGTAAACGATCGCCGTCCATCCAACGATAATAACCGCGGCTGGGATCAACGCCGTAAACGCGTTGGCAACACCTTGTGGCACGCCGGCAGGCATTTTGATCGTGATGTCCTTTTTCAGGAACCAGCAGTAGATAATACCAACGATAACACCAAAGATCAGGGCACCAACCATACCTTGACCAGCAAGCCAAGTACGGTCAATGACGCTTCCAACGGCCTCGTCGTTGAACATGACCGACTGCGGTTGGGACATCAACCAAACAGACAGCGAGATAACCGCGGCCGGCATACCTTCGAATCCTTCGTTTTTCGCGTAGGTGTAGGCGATACCCATGGCAGCGATCAAAGACATAATGTTAAACGTGTTCGCGTACGTCGTCGTGAAGATGTCGTACAAACCAACATTGGTCAAGAAGTCACCAACTGCAGAAATTGGGAACTGTTGCAAAAGCAAGAATACAGAACCTACGATCATCAGAGGCATCGAATACAGCAAACCGTCTTTCAACGCCTGCATAGGTTTCGTGTTGATAAAGCCCATCACTGGAGGGATGACTTTATCATTAATAAATTCACTCATCTTTTTCTCTCCTATTTTCCTTTTCTGTTTTTTGTTTTAAAACCTTATTTTTTCGCCAGTTTCTCAGCAAGCCCAAGAACCGCTTTTCCGTTGCAGCGTCCATAATCGGCCATTGGGATCACATCGAGAGGAACTCCCGCGTCACCGGCGATCTTTTGTGCTTTTTTCTTCATGTAACCAACCTGCGGTCCGAGCAAAGCAACGTCCACGCCGTCAAGACGACGATCCAGTTCGTTTACAGGATAAGCAACGATATCTACTTCCTTGCCTTCCTTGTTTGCTTCCTCGATCATTTTGTTCACCAGCAAGCTTGTTGACATTCCGGCAGCACAGAATAATCTTACAGTTAACATAGCAATACTCCTTTCTTTTTTTATTGGCACCGTGCAGCGACGGTCTCAACCTCCATAAATGTGAGCGTTTTCGAAGCTCAACACATATTTCATTATATGCGTTCGTTTTCAAATTACCACATAAATATTTACCACATTTATATGGTAAGTAACCGCTTCTAAAATCATTATACTCAACTATCCTTTAAGTATCCACATATTTCTAAAATTTGTTCCCTTTTTTTCACATAAATTATACAAAGTATACACTTTTCTTCCACATTTTTATTCAGACATTTTCCTGCGAACGCTTTATGTCCCTTTTGAGAAATCCATTTGTTATCAGCCGGATCAAAAGAATTTCCGGACTGCCACATTCAAACGGCCAAAACGCCTTCAAAAAAGAAGGTCTGATCCGCAGCAGGCGGAACAAACCTCAAGAAAATCTCAATGTGGCAAGATCAGATCCCGAGCAGTTCGATGAACTTAGGGAACTGCGGATCGTTGATCAGAGCCTCAACCGCATCATGATCGAGCGCGAATTTTGCTGTGATCTCGTAGAACTTCTGCCGGTTCTTGCTGTCCTGGGAGCCCGGAGACGAAAGCAGGACGACCCGCACCATTTCATCGTTCCATTCGATCGGCTCGTCCAGTACCGCAATGTACGCGAATGTATACGTGGAACAGAGCCTGCTGGGGTGCGGCAGCGCGATCTGGTTTTTATACATCATGTGAGGATATTCCTCTCTTTCCATGACCAGATCGTAAAAATCATCTGATACATCTTCCTGGATCTCGATAATCTCGCACATTTCCTTGAGCACCGACTGCTTATCGCGGCCTCTTAAATGGGTCAGGAACCGGACCGGAGTATAAAAACGGCGAAGCTCATTGGACTGTGCCTGCCAGAGCGCCTCCTCGATGCTTTTTATATTGTCCCGTTCCATGAACGGATTGATCTCGAAGATCGGCTTCGGGATCTCGATCATGATCGGCAAAGTGGAAAAGACATAGTCCACGAGCGAAAAATCGAAATTGCGCAGGCCGATCGGATCCGAAATATATAAATTGTTGATCGATGAAGAAAAGATCTGCTCAAATTTCTGCTTGAACAGGTTCATGACCGACACATTTTCATTCGAGACGATCAGAACATTCGATTTACGGATCGGATTATTGGAATCCTTGTCGATCTGCAGCGCAAAGATCAGTGCCAGATACCCGATCTCGTCTTCCGAAAGATCGCTGTGATAATGTTCCTTTAATACACTGGACGCCCGTACCGCATCCGGATATCAAGCGGGACAAGATGCCGGTTCAAAGTCATCCTCAGTTCAAAATTGTTTGAAAACGAGATCTGGAATTCCTGACGCAGCAGCTCGATCATGTCATAGGAAAGCTGATCGATCTCCTGGTTAAAGATAAAGTTGTCATCGCTTTCGATCGAATAGTCTCCGCTTCCTGTCATCTGCTTGCCGCCCAGATACAAAAGGATATAATTTTTTTCATCCCGCGTATAGGTGACTCCGAACTTTTGTTCAAGCAGGCTCACAAGCTCCGTGCAGAACGAGGATTCCTTGATCCCGATCGCGCTAAAGCTTTCCACATTCAGTTTCAGGCTGACAATATGGCCGTCAAGGATCCGGTCCATGCCCACATAAACATAGTTCACAAAGTTGTTGAACGCCACTTCTGTCAGATGAAGATCATATTTGTTCAAAAGCGAAACGATCGTCTGACCGAGCCATATCGAATTTTCCCCGGCAGGAAACGGTTCTTCAAAAAAGTGATACTTCATCTTGCAGTAGCACATCAGACGCCTTATATCAAATTCATCGCCGATGATCCGGATCCCGAATGCCGGTTTGCGGTCAAGCTTGAGCTTGTACTGGGCAAGGAGCTCGTCGATCTGTTTCAGCGATGTCGTTATACTTGAACGCGACAAATACAGCGTATCGCACAGCTCGTCGATCTTGATATAGGAACTGGCATGAAGCAGTGCGCCGAGCACCTGCGCGTTCCTGTTCCCGTTCTCCTGCAGCCGCGGCTGCAGATTCTTTTTTTCCCGCCACGCATTGTACTCTTCTTCATTGGCTACCAGTATGCGGTAGCCGTTATGTGCTTTCGAGTCTACGGATGCCCCGCAGTGCTTTAATTCGCAATCCAGTTTCTTGATATCGTTTCTTACCGTTTTCAAGCTGACATTCAGCTGTTCGGAAAAATAGGATGCCGGACGATATTCATCATGACTCATCAATGAATACAATTCCTGCAGACGAACCCCCATCATAGATTGATCTCCTCTCTATCTCTACCTCATTTACTATATTGTATACCAGAAATCGCAAATATTACCACATTTTCCGTACAGAACTGCTCCGCGCAGCTCAAAAATTGCCACATTTTCCGTAGAGGAACAAAAAAGACTGCCGAAGCAGTCCTGAATAATTATTTAAACAAGAATGAAAGCAGAGGTTCCATCTGAATGAGCACCGGCGCAAGCATGAGCGAAATGACCGACATCAGCTTGATCAGGATATCCATTGCCGGTCCGGCCGTATCCTTGAACGGATCGCCGACCGTATCCCCAGTAACGGCCGCTTTATGGGTTTCAGACCCTTTTCCGCCAAACTGGCCGCTTTCGATAAACTTCTTCGCATTGTCCCATGCGCCACCCGCGTTGGCCATAAAGACAGCCAGCATGATAGCCGAGAACAACGCGCCAAGAAGCATGCCGCCAAGACCTTCGCAGCCAAGCAGCAGACCGATCAGAACCGGAGAAACGATCGCGATACATCCCGGAATGATCATTTCGCGAAGCGCTGCCTGGGTGGAAATATCGACACAGTTGGCATAATCCGGCTTCGAAGTTCCTTTGATGATGCCTGGATCCTCCTTGAACTGACGACGCACCTCATTGATCATATGGTTGGCAGCACGTCCGACCGACTTGATCGTAAGGGCCGTGAAGAAATACGGAAGCATGGCGCCAAACAGCATACCGACCAGAACGCCC
This sequence comes from Erysipelotrichaceae bacterium OPF54, assembly GCA_022834735.1. Taxonomy (GTDB): domain Bacteria; phylum Bacillota_I; class Bacilli_A; order Erysipelotrichales; family Erysipelotrichaceae; genus Dubosiella. The sequence goes on along the minus strand of BQKD01000001.1, from coordinate 683,685 downwards.
GGCTGCAGCAGCGAGATCACCGAAAGACCGGCAGCCTCGGCAAACGCCACGATCATCGAAAGCGCTGTAAACGCAGCCGATCCGATACAGAACCCTTTTCCCATGGCAGCTGTCGTATTTCCGACCGAATCCAGACGGTCCGTGATCTGGCGCACATGCGGATCAAGTTCCGCCATTTCGGCGATACCGCCCGCATTGTCCGCGATCGGTCCGTACGCATCGACCGAAACCGTGATACCGCATGTCGAAAGCATTCCGACCGCACCTAAGGCAATACCGTACATATCGAAGAACAGGAACGATAAAACGATACCAAGAACGAGAACGACAACAGTCATCATCGTCGATTCCATACCAACCGAGAATCCGGAAATAATATTTGTTGCATGACCTGTCTGTGATTCGGAAGCGATCTCCTTCACTTTTTTATACTCGTCCGAAGTATAGTATTCGGCGATCTTGCCAAGCAGGATCCCGACAAGCAGACCAGTCAGTACGGACAGGAACGGATTCATGGTGCCAAACAGCCATGTACTTGCCAGATAAGAAGCAATGATGACGATGCCCGTCGCCACATATGTCGCAATCGAAAGCGCCTTCTGCGGATTTTCCCATGTTTTCAGGCGTACGAACAGCTGAGCAAGTATGGAAGCGATAATACCTACTGCCGCAATCATGAATGGGAACAGGATCGCCTGCATCGTATAATTATTTCCCATGATCGTTACGGTCAGACCAAGCGAAATGGCAGAAACGATCGCGCCGACATAAGACTCGGTCAGGTCAGAACCCATACCCGCAATATCGCCGACGTTGTCGCCCACATTATCCGCGATAACCGCCGGGTTTCTCGGATCATCTTCAGGAATGCCGGCTTCGACCTTTCCGACCAGATCTGCACCGACATCAGCAGCCTTCGTATAGATTCCGCCGCCGACACGGGCAAACAGCGCAATGAACGAGCAGCCAAGGCTGTATCCGGCAACGACCGGTACCGCCTCGATCGGATCGCCAAGGACAAACGTAAAGATCATATAAAGCAGCGCAAGTCCGAGCAGTCCGAATCCTACGACACTGATACCAAGCACCGATCCGCCATTGAAAGCGACATTCAAGGCTTTTGACATGCCGTTCTCGCGCGCAGCCTGCGAAACCTTCGCATTGGCCATCGTGGCTGCCTGCATACCGATAAAACCGGCAACCCCGCTGCTGAGTGCTCCAATGATAAAGCAGACCGCCCCGTTGATCCCGACACCGTCAATTCCCTGAAGTGACGGAATGAATCCGAGGCCTGCCAGAAGCAGGGCAATGATTACAATGAAAATAATGATAATTTTGTACTCGCGCTTCAAGAAGGCCATTGCCCCTTCATGAATGTACGAACTCAGCGCCTTCATGCGCTTGTTTCCCGAACTTTCGTGTTTTATGGTCACGAACAGGTTCGCAGCATAGCATAGCGCCAAAAGCGTGATTGCGATAACGACCAGCAGGATCGTCCGCATCTGTGAAGAATCAAACTCCATTTTTCTTCCTTCCTTTCTTTTTTTCAAAGATATTAGCATTGTATACCTTTGAAAAAAATATGTAAACGCTTTAATTGACTTCTAACCATTAATTTCCCACAAAAAAACCGATTTTATTGAAATCGGTCACCAGAATTTTGGACGTATGCCTAAAATAGTAAACAGCTTCGTATAATTATCATACGTATTGATTCCCCCGGCAGGATCACCCATCTTTACATTGGCAATATACTGCAGAGCTTCATTATTCGTAATTTTCGTACGGTTTCCCTTTTCATCCTCGAGATAATAATCGGCCGGATCGGTATTTGTATTGACTTCGGCCGGCCCGATCTTATAACCGTATTCACGGATCGCGTCATGATGCGTTTTTTCAGTCATGAGAAAACCTCCTTTATTTAGGATCATCATAACTGAAACATACATCCCGTTCAAATTACATGCCTAATGCGGAGTGTCCAAAAAGAAAGTAATCATAATCAGAACAGCTGTGAATATTGTCAGCCCAAGCTTCTGCATACGCCGCACTTTCAAACGCTCTTCGTTCATCTGGTGGATCTGTTCATCTTCAAGGCGCGACTCCACATTCCTGCTGATCATATTCATAAATTCATAACTCATAATAATACTTCCTTTCTACTGTTGATTTATACATATTATCTGTACATTTGCATATTATCACAGGTAGAATGGTTCTGCAACCATATAACTGTCAAATTTTCTGTTTTTCTATTAGACAACGGTACAGGATTTTGCTAATATTAAAACAGGAAGAGTCTGCTATTTTAGTACTCTGAATCGAATAAAACTAGAAAGGAAGCGTCCCATGACCTAAGCCATGGTGACTGGTAACAATCATGCCACTGCAGCAACAAATCAAAAAAGCCAGAAAACGAAGCAAAATTACACAGGGCGATCTTGCCAAGATGCTCGGCAAGACAAAAAACGTGATCTCGAACTGGGAACGGGGAGACAACAAGCCGGATGCGGATACGATCCTGAGCCTTTGCCGGTTGCTGAATTCGAATCCGAACGAACTGCTTGACTGGCAGGACGAAAATACACTGACAAGCTTTGAGCGTTTTCATATCGAAAAGTATCGCAGCCTCAGTCCATGGGAACAAAATATCGTGGATGATCTGATCAATAAATTTCTTGATCATGCGACAGTTGCCGAAGAAGAAGTGCCTGTCTATCTCACGATTCCGTTTTTCCAGGTTTCTCCCGCCGCCGGAGCAGGAAATTATCTCAACGACGACATGGCGACAGAAACCGTTCAGCTCCCGGATACGCCGGAAAACCGCAAAGTGGACTTTATCCTGCGTGTAGACGGACATAGTATGGAGCCGAATTACATGGATGGCGAACTGGTCAAGATCGTGAGTCAGCCCTCGATCGGGATCGGCGAAGTCGGCATATTCATCGTGGACGGCAATTCGTTTATCAAGGAGTACCGCGCCAATTCCCTGCACTCGCTCAATCCCGAATATCCGGACATCATGTTTACCCCGGAAATGGATATCCGCTGTGTCGGAAAAGTCATCGGCACGATCTAATTTCGAAAAGCACTTAAATTTATAAAAAAAGATATAGAATCCTGTATCTTTTTTTATTATTTGTGCTATAATCGTTTATGCACATGGCGCGTTCGGCAAGCGGTCAAGCCACAGCCCTCTCAAGGCTGTATCACGGGTTCGAATCCCGTACGCGCTACCATTTTTTTAAAAACAAAGAAGATGTTCGAACATCTTCTTTTTCATTATTATTTATCTTTTTGCGTTTTTCACATTCATATAAGCCCCGGCAATATACAGGACCGACAGTACGAGAACGATCACATAAGGCCACCAGCTGATATTCTGGTTGGCACCAAGATAAAACAGCGCTTCGATCACAAATATAATGACCAGGCCGATCCCGTAGTACATCAGAGTTTTGGCATACAGCAGATTCGACGACATCTTGACTGCCATATACCCTGCTGCCATCTCCACGACCGATACGAGCATGCCGACCGCAAGCGAACCGGAATCAATAATAAACATCTGCCCGATCACATTGGACTGTACCGTGCCGATGATATCATCCGAAATAAGACCTCCGATCTGGATACATAAAGCTAAAATGCCCAGAATCACAAAAATATAGCCAACGACTTTCAATAAAGTGCTTCCTTTTGCTTCCATAGATAATTACCAATCCTTTCACAAATAGTTTACACTTTATAAAAACAGACGTTAAATGTAACGCTTATGATAAATCATTTAACGCATTCAGCTCGTCGATGCAGCGAAGCGCATCCTTATGATCCACTTCCGGCTCGAGCGATACGGCCCCCGCATATCCATGATCTTTCAAATACGCAAGGATCGGGACAAAATCGATATCTCCGTCAAGGAACGGCACATGCACGAACGGTTTTTCGCAAGCCTCGTCATATACATAGTTTTTCAGGTGCACATGATGAATATATGGCAGGAGTTCTCTGGCCTCATCCAGAAGCGACCACGTTTTATACTGATCCGGCACCTGTTTTTTTTCGGCCCGATAGGAATTGGCCGGATCCCACAGCAGCCGGATATACGGACTATCCACTTCTTTGATCAGCTTAAGTGTCATTTCCCCTTTCGGCAGATGAGAATACGGACAGTTCTCCACCGCAAAGACAACACCTTCCTGCTCGCCCACCTGCGCCAGCCGTCTCATATTCGCCACGATCTTTTCATAATCGGCCGGCGTTCCGAACGGACCCTTCCGATTGTCCGGCGCCCGGAACGGAAACGAACGCACGACACTGGCTCCCAGTTTTTTCGCGATCCTGCAGGCTCTTCCCGCATAGGCAAGATGCGCATCCGCATCTCCCTCGATCGTATAAAAAGCAGGATTGAACAGGCTGACCTGGTCGCTTTCATACAGCGGGCACAAAAAGAATATGGTCGATGCGATCGAGCTGACCTTCATCCCGTACGCATCAAGAAGCCGTTTGATCTGTTCGATTTCCTCATCGCTGCATGCCTCGATACTTTTTCCATGCACATTATGCAGTTCCACACAATGAATTCCTTTGTCCCTGATCTGCTTCAGAGCACTTTCAAGATCATCATCCACCTGATCGGTTATGATACATTTTTCCATACTACACCTCTCTCATCATTATGGTATATCTTTATATCTTAAAAGTCCATCCCAAAAAAAGAATCGAACGAATCGATCCTTAACGGAACATATCTTTCTTCTTGAAGATCATGACCGCGAACAGACACAGCACGACCGCAAGCACGATCGGAAACCATGCATGCGGCAGCAGCAGCCCATCCACGTTCATTCCGTAAAATCCGAAAATGAGATCCGGGATTGCCATCACGATCGTGATGACCGTCAAGATCTGCATGATAAAGTTCAGATTATTCGAAATGACATTCGCGAACGTATCCATGGTGCTCGATAAAATGCCCGAATAAATGGAACACATCTCGATCGCCTGCTTGATCTCGATCATCACATCCTCGAGCAGGTCCTCGTCATCTTCATACAGCTTGATCTGCCGGCCGCGCATGATCTTGGAAAGCGTCAGCTCATCCGATTTCAAAGACGTGGAAAAATACACGAGAGATTTTTCCAGCCCAAGCATATCGATCAGCTCTTTATTATCGGGCGTCTGGTACAGCTTCTTTTCCGTTCTCGAAGAGAGACGGTCGATCTGCCGCAGATAGATCAGATAGCGCTGGGAAATACGCAGCAGGAGCAGGAGCAGGAATCTTGTCTTCAGACGCGTATCCATCCCTTTGACCCGTCCGGAAGTCAGATCATCCACATTGCTGTTTTCATACAGACAGATCGTTACGATATACCCTTTGAGGATCACCACGCCAAGCGGAAGCGTCATATACTGCAGCGTCAGTTCCTTTTCCTTTCCGGAATGCTTGCGGATCGGATCATCCGCGTCATTAACGTTCGGATAGTCAAAGATCACCAGGGTCTGGTCCACATCATCGTCGTAATCGATATGGGAGCTCTCCTCTTCATCCAGCGAAGACTTGATAAATTCAGGAAGGATCCCGATTTTTTCGATCAGAAAATCCCGTTCCTCATGGGTCGGAGCAACCGCGTTGATCCAGCAGCCCGGTTCCGGGTATTCAATTTTCAAAGTAGCTCCATTTTCGTTTGTTTTGTAAAACTCTAACACATTACTACCTCCTATTCATTATTCGCCGGAGGCTTTTGTGCTGCCTCCATATTCCTCTTGATTCATACATAGTCGCTCATGCGGGTCAGGAGACATAGTTCCACCTTCTTTCTGTTGAGTATTGTATCACTGAAAATTAAAAAAAGCGAAACAATACGTTTCGCTTTTCTCTCTAATTCATAAGCCATGTTCTGTTCCGGTTGCCCGGCAGCAGCTATTTATCTATGCACTGTACAAAACAGCGCATCCGGCATCCGCTTCCTTATTTGCATTTGCCAGTTCCCCTACCAAATTTGGGTTTCTCGCTTGCGGGGTTTACCCGTTCCACCCTGTACGTTTCCGTACAGGCTCGTCTCTGTGGCACTTTTAAAGGCTCTTTTCCATAGCACGAAGCCTTAGGAATCGAGCCAGCCGTCACGCCATAAGCGTGCCTGGACTTATTGATTGATCCAGCACAAACACTACAGTCATCTCAGACTGTGCGAGCATGGACTTTCCTCTAACCTAGCGGCCAGCAGCTGCCGAATTAGAAAGTGTGATATTCTCATTTATTAGTTCTGATTGAATACTGCCTTTTCCAGACGGGCAATACGTTTCAAAATATCAACCTGATCCGTGTTGGCATTGACAAAATCCTGCTCCTTCTGCTCCTTAAGATTCTGATTTTCTGTCTGGAGCGCAAAAACCTGCTGCTGGAGCTCTTTGATCTTTGCTTCATATCGCGTCAATGCACTGCCAAGCTCTTCGATCTTTTCATCGTAATTCTGATAATCTTCAATAACTAAATCGAGGAACTCGTCAACTTCACCCGGTGCATAACCTTTTAAGTCAACGTGAAATTCTTTTTCGTAAATCACCTGCGCTGTTAAATTCATATCTTTAGACATCGTGATCCCTCCCGGTATTAACTATTATATTATGCATTTTCGCAATTAAAAAATCAACACAAACCGTCTCTGCCTTCATTCTGCGGTTTTCTGACTCCCCGCTTTGCCATAGCCCGGATCCCTATGGAAATAAAATGAAACCTCACTTTTTCATTTTTCATACAAAAAAACTGCATCTTTACGGTATAATGTGTTAGATGAGCACAATACAATATCCCAACGGAGGCGGCGTCTGGCACGAAGCAAAAAATCTGGACAATCATTCGGGCCGCGGCGCCACATTAGAAAAAGATATCAATGCATCGAATACCTATTACAGGGAACTCGATATTGCCCTGATCTACAAGAAGCCGACTCCCATACAGGTCGTAAAGGTCGACTATCCGAGAAGGGACAGGGCCAAGATCGTCGAAGCGTATTACCGTACGCCATCGACCACCGATTACAACGGAATATATAAAGGAAAATATATCGACTTTGAAGCCAAGGAAACGAAAAACAAAATGCGGTTTCCCCTTCAAATGATCCACGCCCATCAGATCAAGCACCTCCAGCTCGTCCAGAAACACGGAGGGATCGGCTTCTTTATCATCCGTTTCACGTATTATAATAAGACATATCTAGTCGATGCTGGGCTGCTCATTGAAAAAATCAGTCAGACGACCGAGTATGCCATCCCGTATGAATGGTTCGCCGCCAACGGACACCTCATACGCGAAGGCCTTTATCCGCGGCTAAATTATCTGAAAGTCGTTGAAGCAATATATTTTAAGGAGGAAAATTAATGCCGGATAAACCAAAACAATCTAATGCATCGGCACCGAAGCCGAAAAGGCGAAAGCTCGATATCTGGAACAAGATCGCAGTATGCGTGCTATCCTTATTTCTCGTTGGATGTATATCCGTATTTTTCATACTCGTCAATATTATTAATGATCCGGAAGGAATGAGATTCTCCCAGGACGGACTTTCCACATTGTCCAATTCCCGGATCTTTGACGGAGCAGGCAATCTCATCTTCGAATTCGGAGACGAGATCCGCGAGGACGTTACCTACGATCAGATCCCGCAGTCGCTTGTCGACGCCTTCCTGTCGATCGAGGATTCGCGTTTCTTCGATCATAACGGATTCGACCTGCCGCGCTTCATGGCAGCCGGGATCGCCAACCTGCGAAGCGGAGGCTTTTCCCAGGGCGGATCCACGCTCACCATGCAGATGATCGACAATGCATTTACCAAAAACCAGGAGGAAAAGCTTGAAAACGAAGGCAAGTACAACAAGCTTACGCAGCTCAAGCTCAAGATCCAGGAAATCTACCTGGCCCTCATTGCCGAACAGAGCATCAGCAAAGAAGACATCTTCGACTTCTACGTCAACCGGATCTGGTTCGGTTCGGGAGGAAATACACGCGGCGTGCAGAAAGCAGCCAAGTATTTCTTCAACAAAGATGTCAGCGAGCTCAATCTCGGAGAATCGGCGTTCCTGGCCGGAGCCATCAACGCGCCGTACAACTACAACCCGCTCAACAACCGCAACAGCACGGAAACCGACTTTTTGAAAGCCGCGACGAACCGCCGGAACACGACGCTGCAGCTCATGCTCCAGCACGGCTACATCACCGAAGAGGAATACGAGCTGGCAAAAAACACAAGGCTCGAATTCCAGCTGCAGACCAATCTGGAAGTGCAGATCGACCCGAACGCAGCCTACATCGAACAGGTCATGCAGGAAACCAAGACGCTGACCGGACAGGATCCGGCCGTCATCCCGATGGATATCTACACCGCGCTCAATCAGGACGTGCAGAAGCAGGCAGACGAGATCTGCAACGGAAATGTCATTCCGTTCCCGAACGAAGCCTTCGATGTCGGATTTGCCGTGGTAGACAATGCCAGCGGCGAGGTCATCGCAGTCGGTCCGGGAAGAAATTACCACAACGATACGAACCTCGATACTTCCATAAGAGCGCAGCAGCCAGGATCTTCCATGAAACCACTGCTCGCTTATGCGCCGGCCTTCGACCTTCTCGGATGGTCGACCAAGCACACCGTACAGGACGTGGCCAAGGACTACTGGCACTCCGGCACCAACCTGAGAAACTCGGACGGCCGCTACCAGGGAAATATGTCTTTGCAGGATGCGCTGGGCGTTTCCAAGAACACGACAGCTGCCGCCACGATGGTCGAGCTTTCTACCAAGACCGGCTATGAATACTGGCAGGACTACTGCCGCAAGCTCGGCTATGACGAAGAAGTGGCCGCCAACTTCAACGATCAGTATGTTATCGGCGGTTCGGATATGTATGCCTCGCCAATACAGCAGGCAAGTGCCTACTCGACATTCGCCAACAAAGGACAGCATATCGACGCGCACCGGATCCGCAAGGTCGTGCGCCGCTCCGATCAGGTCGAGATCGCGTCCAACGCGCAGACCAATGAAGTCATTTCCGAACAGGCTGCCTTCATGATCTCGACACTGCTCGAAAAAGTCGTTACGGGCGGCTACAACAACTTCAATCAGATCCTTCAGTCCAGCTATCCGGTCTATGCCAAGTCCGGAACATCCGACTGGGAAAACTACGGATTACAGTACGGTATTCCTAGCGGCGTGATCAAGGACGAATGGTCATGTGCCTATACGAGCCAGTTCTCTGTAGCTGTCTGGTCCGGCTATACCGACCAGTACCGGCAGCAGGGCTACTATATCGATATGGCCCAGCTGAACCAGGCGACCGCCTTCCATATTGCCCATTATCTGCTGGACTACTGCCAGCAGTACGGCGACTACCACGCGATCGAAAGACCGGATGGCGTGAGCGACTATAAAGGCGGCTATATCAAGACCGAATTCCTGAATCAGGGCGATTCCAGTTCGGCCAGCACGACATACGATGCCCAGACAGCCTGCGCATATCAGGGCGGAACATGGGATGACGAGGCTGGCATCTGTATCACCAAACAGGAAGAGAATACCGATCAGACTGCCTGCGAAGGAAGCGGCGGTTCCTGGGATAATGGAGCGTGCAGCTGTCCGGACGGATATGAACTGAACGGCAACGCCTGCCAGGCAGTCCAGGAAGAAGAAGAGAAGCCGGATGACAGCGAACAGGCGGCCATCGACGAATGTATCAACAATGGCGGAACCTACTACAACGGTGTATGTACCTATCCGCCTGTCGATGATCCAAACCAGGGCGGAAACACCGGCGGGACCGATGTTCCCGGAACCGAGACCGGAGGAGGCGACAATCCGGGATCCAATACCGGAGGCGGAACCGACGTTCCGTCCGGACTGATCTTCCCTCAGTTCAGAGGCATCTTCAATTTATTCAGCTGGCTGTAAGTCACAACCAACCCGTAAAGCAAAAAGTTTTACGGGTTTTTCTTGCGATATGCTAAAATAGGAAATGCACATAAGGAGAATAAAAACATGAATATATTGTCTTGGATCATTACGATCATCTTAAACTTAATCGGGATCTACATGTTCTTCATGAATTCCAAACGGTACAATGACTATCGTAAAAAAATGAAAGTGTATCTGGATAACCACAAAGATGCGCAGAAATTCGATAATTCGAAAGGAACGATCATTCTTGAGATCATTTTGATCGTGGTCTGCTTTATCCTGGCCGTCGTCCTTCCGGCTTCCGCAGCCACAATGTCCGAGCGATACGGAACGATGCTTCTGTATACCGCCATCATCTTTCTGGCCGCCAGCATGGTCATGGAAACGTATACGACCAAAAAGATCTTCTTTTCGCAGGACACCTTCTTTTATGATCAGGAAGCGTACAAATACAAGCTGATCACCAAGATCGTTCCCGCTTCCGGACTGTTCAAGCCGGCCGTTGTCTCTTTTGGCAGCAAGGAAATCTCGGTACCGAAAAAGGTGGCCGCAAAGCTTGAAGAACAGTATAAGCTATGGAAAGCTGCCAGAAAAACCACAAGACGCGAAAAACGAGGCCGCCGCTAAGCGGTCTTTTTTCATGCAAAAAGCGCCCGGGAATTGCCGGACGCCATTTATAAAACAGAAAGACGAAATGCTTTCGATCCGGCCGGAACCGCACGGAAGTCATTCGTATGATGATCTATTATGCTTTGTATCCTGCGATCCGGGACCTGCGCATGATCTGACCACTTCGCCTTTGAGCACTGCTTCTTCTTTACATTCAAATTATCGCAGTCTTTTTGATCAAATTCGAATGATTTGATACATTCTGACAATGTTTTTTCAAAAATACTTTCAAAGTCTGAAAAAAACTAAAATGATTTTCCCGTATGGAGAAGCTCGTTCGCCCTTTTCACATCCTGTGGCGAAGGCGGATCGATCCCCTCCAGAGGGTATGCCATGCCAAGCTCTTTCCACTTGTAGGCTCCCATCGTATGATAAGGAAGCACCTCGATCCTTTCCACATTAGATAAAGAGGAAATAAAATCATCCAGCCTGGTCAGATATTCCTCCTGGTCATTTATGGTCGGGACTAGGACATGACGGATCCATACCGGTTTGCCGATCGAATCAAGATAGCGGGCAAAATCGAGAATGTTTTCGTTCGGATGACCGGTCAGCTGCTTATGTTTTTCAGGATCGATATGCTTGATATCGAGCAGGACAAGATCGGTAACAGCCATCAGTTTTTCCATTTTTGCCATCCTCTCTGGATTGGCGGAGAAGGGCTGTCCGCACGTATCCAGCGTCGTATGGACCCCTTCCTTCTTTGCCAGCTCGAACAGTTCGGTCACAAAATCGATCTGCAGCAGAGGTTCTCCGCCGCTGACCGTGATCCCGCCTCCGTTGCGCCAGTACGTGCGGTAGCGCAAAGCGCGCTCGAGCACATCCTGCGCTGCCGTATCCCCCTGGCATATCTGCCAGGTGTCGGCATTGTGGCAGAATTTGCACCGCATACGGCAGCCTTGAAGAAAGACCACAAAGCGCACACCCGGTCCGTCGACCGAGCCAAAAGTTTCAAATGAATGCATAGCTCCTAATTGAGTCATAAAGTTCTCCTTTCATAAGAAAAGCCCGAGCTTGTCGGACTTTTTATTTTATAGATGATCGTGGCACGTTCTGGCAATGACATCCAGCTGCTGTTCACGAGTCAGATCGATAAATTTGACAGCATATCCTGAAACACGGATCGTGAAGTTGGCATATTCTTCTTTTTCCGGATGTTCCATCGCATCATACAGTTTTTCCATACCGAACACATTGACATTCAGATGGTGAGCGCCCTGGTCGAAATATCCATCCAGAACATGGACAAGGTTTTCCGCACGCTCCTGCTCATCGTGACCAAGTGCCGAAGGATTCATGGTCTGTGTATTCGAAATGCCGTCAAGCGCGTATTCGTACGGAAGCTTTGCCACACTGTTCAGGGATGCCAGCAGACCATTCTGCTCCGCTCCGTAGGAAGGGTTGGCCCCAGGAGCAAGCGGTTCTCCTGCCTTGCGGCCATCCGGCAGCGCGCCTGTCGCTTTTCCGTACACGACATTCGATGTGATCGTCAGGATCGATGTTGTCGGTTCCGAATCGCGGTATGTATGGTGTTTGCGGATCTTGTTCATGAATTCCTTGAGCAGCCATACTGCGATTTCATCGGCCCGCTCGTCATCGTTTCCGTAACGAGGGAAATCCCCTTCTGTTTCATAGTCCACAACAATTCCGTTCTCGTCGCGGATCGTTCTGACTTTCGCGTATTTGATGGCGCACAGCGAGTCAACGACATGCGAGAATCCCGCGATACCGGTCGCAAACGTACGGCGCACATCCGTATCGATGAGTGCCATCTGGCTCGCCTCATAATAGTATTTGTCATGGAAATACTGGATCAGGTTCAAAATATTGACATAAAGGCCTGCCAGCCAGTCCATCATGATGTCATATTTATGCATGACTTCCTCGTAATCGAGGTATTCGCTCGTGATCGGCTTGTATTCCGGGCCGACCTGCGTTTTTGTCTTTTCGTCCACACCGCCATTGATCGCGTAAAGAAGACATTTTGCCAGATTGGCGCGCGCTCCGAAGAACTGCATTTCCTTTCCGGTCTGGGTCGCGCTCACGCAGCAGCAGACTGCATAGTCATCGCCCCACTCGACCCGCATGACATCATCGTTCTCGTACTGTACCGAGCTGGTATCGATCGATACTTTTGCCGCATACAATTTGAACGGCTCCGGCAGACGGGAAGAATAAAGCACGGTCAGGTTCGGTTCCGGGCTCGGTCCCATATTTTCAAGCGTATGCAGGAAGCGGAAGCATGTCTTCGTGACCATGGAACGGCCGTCAATGCCAAGTCCGGCCACATCGAGCGTTGCCCAGACCGGATCTCCCGAGAACAGCTGATTGTAGCTAGGGATGCGGGCAAATTTGACCATACGGAACTTCATCGTCAGATGGTCGATGATTTCCTGGGCCTCTGCTTCGGTCAGCGTTCCTTCTTTCAGATCGCGCTCGATATAAATATCGAGGAACGTGGAAATACGGCCGACAGACATGGCTGCGCCATTCTGCGTCTTGATGGCTGCCAGATAGCCAAAGTACAGCCACTGAACTGCTTCCTTCGCATTTCTGGCAGGTTCTGAAATGTCATAACCGTAAAGCGCAGCCATTTCCTTCATGCCTTTGAGCGCTTTGATCTGATCCGCAATTTCCTCTCTCTGGCGGATGACATCGTCTGTCATCGTTCCATCGCCGCAGTATGCCAGATCGTGCTCCTTTTCGCGGATCAGAAAGTCGATCCCGTACAGAGCGACACGACGATAGTCGCCTACGATACGGCCGCGGCCGTATGTATCCGGAAGTCCGGTCACGATCTTGTTGCGTCGTGCCAGGCGCATTTCCGGCGTGTATGCGCTGAATACCGCATCGTTATGTGTTTTATGATATTTTGTGAAAATTTCATGCAGCTTTTCACTTGGCTGATATCCGTACGTCGTGCACGCTTCCTCGCTCATGCGGATGCCTCCGTACGGCATGAAAGCACGTTTCAAAGGCTTGTCTGTCTGCAGACCGACGATCTGCTCGAGATCCTTCATGCTTTCGTTGATATATCCAGGGCCGTAAGAAGTCAGGCTCGAAACTACTTCGGTCTCCATATCGAGAACGCCCCCTTTGGCACGCTCTTCCTTCTGCAGCTTTTGAAGTTCGCCCCAGAGCAGATTGGTCGACTCTGATGCATCCTCTAAAAACGATTCGTCTCCATCATATGGAGTGTAGTTGTTCTGAATAAAATCACGGACATTGACTTCCTCCTGCCATTTTGTTCCGTGAAATCCACGCCATTGTTCTTTCATATGACTCCTCCCTTAACAATTTTTTATCCGCCCCGTATCCGGAGCGTACGCTATAAATATACCGATAAAGAATAGTAAAGTCAACGAAAGTTTGTCACTGCTAACCTTCAAGGCAGCCATCCCGGTCTTCAGGACAGAGAATGTATCCATTCCTCAGGCGTCATGACCTTTTTGACCGTCCCTTTTTCCATCATGATGATCTGATCGTAATACTGGATATTTTCCAGGACCGGCTTATGGCAGATCGATACAACCGAGAGCGCAGGATCCGTTACATACTCTCTTTCAAGCAGACGGGTCGTTTCATGATCCAGCGCGGAAAACGCCTCGTCAAGAAAGATCCACGGCCTGTTCTGTGCCATGACACGTGCGAGCAGGACCCGCTGTCTTTCTCCTCCGCTCATCGTGTCATGATCAAGACGGACCGGCCGATCCGGATCAAGATGAGACAAATGAACCCTGGCAAGCAGCCGTTCGATCTCTTTTTTGCCGATCGGTTTGTTCAAGGCAATATTCTGCGCCAGCGTGCACGGAAAGAGCGACGTCTTCTGTCCGATCACACAAAGCTGTTCTTTCATCGATTTTCCGGATCGATCATTGAGACGCACACAGGCAGAAGGGATCGTTCCTTTCAAAGTTCGAATAAGAGTCGTTTTTCCGCATCCGGACGGTCCGGTTATCATATATTTGCCACCTTTCTCGAACCGCAGATGAATGTCATGCAGCAGTTTGGCATCGCCGACCTGGATCAGCGGCGCATCCACTTCGATCGTGTCCACCACCTCATCGATTTCCTCAGCCGTCTTTTCCTGCCTGTCTTTTCCCATGGAAAGCAGCCGTTCAAGCACTGGCTTCGAAGCGTTCAGCCGGTTCCAGATCGTCGTGAAATTAATGATCGGATTGACGATATTGTTGGTCAGCTGTACGGCAGTGATCGCGATCCCGGCCGATATCGTCCCGGAAAACAAGGTCCCGCATAAAACGATCAGCCCGAAAAACAAGGCAAAACCGATTTCCAGATCAATGGAATCAAGGTTTGCCAGTTCGATGCCCGCTTTATAATACGCTTTCACATTGTGCATTCCTGCCCGTTCAAGCACTTCCGTTTCCTTTTCCTCCAGTCCGAAATCCTTGATGGCGGAAAAGTTGCTGAAAAAGCTTTGAAGCGTGCAGATCCATTCATTTTTCGTTTCCAGGATAGACTGCTGGTTCCTGGCCAGCCGCGCCTGGCATATCCTGTTGATCGCAAGCGTAACCAAACTGCCGGCATACAGAAACAAAAGCATCCGCCAGTCCAGAAACAGGAAGTAAACGCTTCCCAGGACAAAAGACGTGATCAGCGCAAACGTATTGAGCAGAGGCGTAACGTACTGATCGATCACCATGTCGACTTCAGTCGTCATTTCATTGATATACACGCTCGTTTCCTTTTTCTCGAAAGCGAGCTCGTCCATGTTCATATACGCTCTGATCCCGTTTTTCAAAAGAAAGCCGCGAATATTTTTCTTGAGCGACTCCTTGGCAAAATCGATATACAGCGAAGCGGTCATCGTTAACACAAGATACAGCACGACCATACCAAGAAGCCACGGCTGCATGATGTCGGATAAATGATCGAATAAAACGCCAAGCAGCGAAGCTTGCAGGATGTTCAGCACCGAATTCATGACAATGGCTGTGATCGCCAAAACAAATCCTTTCCTGTTTTGTGATATGAGAAGTTTCATGATCTTTCCTTCTTTCCTCCTTTACGATAAAGCAGGAAAAACCGAAAAGCGAACGCTTTTATGGCAGACATGGAATACAGTTTTTATGTATATTTATTCTTATATCAACAATTTCAACCATTATATTTGTATTTTAAACAAAAAGCGCATCACACGGCTACCTGTCGCGCTGAATTTCGGCAGACATTTCGTGACATCCTCCCCCACCTATAGAGGCAGGAGTCTTCTTTCTCAAGAATGATAAACATGATAAGATAGTAAAAAAGGAGAACAATATGAATCAGACAGAAGCACGGATCTTCGGATTTTTTGTAGCGACGATGCGCAGAGAGCAGGAATGGACGCTGGAAAGCCTGGCCCACGCGACCCATTATTCCTATTCCATGATCCGTTCCATAGAAAAAGGAACGAGCCAGATCGACAAAGAGGGGCGCGACCGGTTTGCGAAGCTGTTCGGCTTTTCCGGATTTCTTGATAATTACGACCAGAAAGATACGATGCAGGAAAAGCTTCAGCACATCCAGAATGCTCATAATTCTCTGCTTCGCGAACGCAGACAGGCACTTCTTCAGGAAATTCTTTCAGATCGCGCGCTTGCCGCTTCCTTCCTGTTCCCGGAGTATCTGCTCGCAGTGCTTTTCGAACTCGTCCTGAGCGACGGATCTCAATCGCAATTCACCGCCTTGTGCAGGCAGATGGAACCGGCACTTGAATTTTTCTCTGTCAAAGAGCTTGGACAGTATTACGATCTGTGCGGTATGCATGTGGAAGATCCGGCCCTGAAGACCCGCTATTTCCAGCAAGCGTTCCGCTATGATCCGGACTCTTTTCTGATCAATCTGCATATGGCGATGGAGGCGTACTTTCAGCAGCATCTTGCCGAAGCTATGACCTGTCTGGACCGGTGCAAGGCACGCGTCTTTGAATTCGGATCGTATTCGCGGTTTGTTCAGATCGCCCTTCTGGAAGCGCAGATCCAGATCGATCTCGGACAGGTCGACAAAGCGCTTTCCTGTCTTCATGCTCTGCGCGGCCTCGAATGCAAAAAGCTCGATCCCTATTCTTCCAGCGAAGTTTTGTCTTTGATGGCTTATGCATCTATGCGTAAAAATGATATGAAAAGCGCACTGGGCTATGCGGAAGCGGGCCTGCAGGAAAGATCGGGACATCCGACCCTCTATATGGTGGCGATCTTTGCAGCGTTTCGGCTTCAGGACCCCCGCCTTCCCCTTTTCATCCATCGGGCAAAGGACAACATGAAACTGGACGATCCATTCAGCCGACGCATGCCATGGAATCATTTTATCGATGGCATCGCTGCCTGGAATGAAAAAAAATACCGCGAAGCGATCGGTCAGCTCGAACTATGCTGTCAGACTTTTGAAATGGACCCGTTGCGCAGCTGGATGCTGGACTGTCTCATCGAACTTGCCCGAAAAGCAGAAGATACCGAGCTCGCTTTTCATTATCAGCAAAAAAGGATCGATCTGTTTCGTATCCATATGATCCGCGAATTCTAAGCGGATTTTTTTACATAAAAAAAAAGCCGACCGAAGTCAGCTGATCTTACATGATGGCGCCTGAAACAAGACTCGAACTTGTGACCTGCCGGTTAACAGCCGGATGCTCTACCGACTGAGCTATTCAGGCAATTCCTCAATGCCCATTTATAATAGCACGCCCTGTTCCAAACCGCAACCACCAATAATTAATTTTCTTTAAAACGATTAACGAGCTCGATCGCTTCCTTTCCGCTCAAATGTTCTATCTTCATTTCAAGGATCGTCAGCGCTTTCCAGGTTTTTTCGATTTCCATATCCACATCCGCCTGCGGCTGCTGGGGAGAATATTTACGTGCCAGCACTTCGATCGCTCTTCGTTTTTCTTTTTCGTCTTCGACAATTCCGATCCTTCCGAACGCGATCACGCTGCGAAAATACGTCGTAAACCGTTCCGGAACGATCTCATCCTGATCGATCACGCAGAACGACGCTTTATCGCAATGGCGGATCGCATCGATCTTGTGTCCGCTCTTTGCGCTGTGGAAGATTGTAGCGCGTCAAATTCTGTTAGTCGGAAACGTCAAATATTTTTATACACATCTGGAAGAGAAACGCACTTTATTTTGTCCGGCCTCGCTTTATTTTGGCTTCAGAAGCATTTTATTTTATTTCTTTCTGTTCAAAAAAAGCCGTCTTGTCAAAAACGGCTTTTAATCAATAATTTCCTATGTTCTCGAATTCTTTCTGGTATACTCTTTCCACTATACATGCCAGGATCCAGCTGTTCCTCTTTCCCAGCGCTTTTCTGATCGACGGATGGATCTCGAAATCATTCTTGAAGAATAAATGGCCAAAATTATTCATATAGTTTTCTACAAAATACATCAGCTCTTCATTGCTCAGTTTATAGGCTCCGTACATCTTCATCGCTCTTTTCAGCTGTTCGATCATCACTTTTCTCGTCGTCGGCCAGTTGATCAACATCCGTTCATCTTCTTTCATATGTTCTCACCCCAGTTCTACTTCGTTATGTGCTTTCATCACGATCTCTGCGTCGATGATCCGCTTTTCTTCGTTCGCTCCTTCGATCAGGCATTTCGACAACAGATTGTTCAGTTTCCGGATTGATCCGCCTGCGATATTATATGCGGCACGCACCGCGTCTTCTTCGAACACCTTTTCTCTGCTTCCGCATTCTTTCATGCAGAAATCCACATATTCCTGTGCCTCTTCTCCTTTCAGACCTTCCATGAAATAATTGATCACGATCCTCTGGCGCAGGGCGTCATGCACCTGCTTTTTCAGGATCGTGTTCAGGCTCGTCTGCCCGCTCAGGATCAGGATACAGTAGTTCTTCGAGTCCATCTCGAAATTGAGGAGCATGGTCAGATCGTTGAAGACGCTCGTGCTCAGATACTGCGCTTCGTCGATCACGATGACCGGCGTGCACTTCTTTTCTTTTGCCATGTATTCGATGGCTTCCTGTACCTGCCGGAACAGGTCGCTCTTTCTGAATTTGGGCTCCAGCCCCAGCCCGCAGGCCAGCTGCCGGTAAAAGTCGATGACCGATACCGTAGACATCTGGATGTAGACCACTTTGTACAGCGACGGGTTCAGACTGCCGGCAAATTCGCGGATGGCCGATGTTTTTCCTGTTCCCGGACTTCCTGTGAACAATCCGATCCCTTTCGCTTTTTTCAGGTAGTCCAGCCGTCCTTTCAGGTTCGCCGTATCTTCGCTCCGGTATAATTTGTGATATTTCGTTTCTTTCTCGAACGG
The DNA here is from genome assembly GCA_022834735.1 of Erysipelotrichaceae bacterium OPF54. Taxonomy (GTDB): domain Bacteria; phylum Bacillota_I; class Bacilli_A; order Erysipelotrichales; family Erysipelotrichaceae; genus Dubosiella. The sequence goes on along the minus strand of BQKD01000001.1, from coordinate 664,785 downwards.
CATCTGCTTCAGTCCGTAAAATACTTTGGCTTCCATATTACTCCTCCTCTCTGAAGCGCATGTGCTGCCTTCTTCTGATCCGGCTGTTCTCCACCTTGTCGACCGTCCGGATCGGGATCAGCTTTCCGTCCATCCCTAGCAGCCAGGCCTTTCTCCTGTCTTCGGGATCCATCTTCACCTTTACTGTCTCGCGCATGTATTCGGCCGGCACCTCGTAGCTGATCCCGTCGATCACGAGTGTCGAATCGGTCCTCACCTTTCTTTCGTACGTATGCAGGAAATACTGTTCCACCGCTTCGTCAGGAAGGAAGCGGAACCGCTGTGCATCCTTCAGATAGCGCTGGCGCGGCGTCATATCTTTCAGCGAAGCGTGTTGGCAGTTGATGTATTTCTGAAGATAGTCCCCGAAAGATTCCCGGACCTCTTCGATCGTCTGATAGGCATTCCAGTCCGAACAGCGCAGCCAGTGGTCCTTGAACGTTCGGAATGCGCGCTCCTGTTTTCCTTTCGCGCTTCCGTCCCGCACCGGCGCATGCACCAGGGCGACCCCCAGTCTTGCACAGATCATATTCAGCTGGTGGTTGTCATAAGGCGAACCATTGTCTACATACAGTACAGACGGGATCCCGTAAGTCATGACCGCGTTCTTCAGGATCTTCTGAAAGTTGACGGCCGTATCGGCTTCAAAGATTCCCCAGCCCACGATCATCCGGGATGCGTCATCCAGGATAGAAACCAGATACAGCCTGTGTCCGGCCAGCCTGTATAGATAGGATGTATCGGCCTGCCAGACCTGGTTGGCAAATTCTTTCTCGAACGCTCTGCGCTCTTTTCCCTGATGGATCGGTTCGAGACGGCTCTGAGGCAGAGAACGCACGAAACGATCGATCGTGGACTGGGAAACGCGGGCCGGGATAAACCCTTCTTCGATGAGCCGCGCACGCAGGACCGTATTGATGATGCGCGGATACTGCCGGCGCAGAGCGATGATGCGTTCCTGCGCCTCGGGACTCAGAGTTCGGGAAGTCCCCTTGTCGCTCCTGGGACGGGAAATCAGTCCATCGAATCCGCCGGAACGGTATTCATAGGCCCAGTGAGCGAAAGTCTGCCATGAAAATGATTTTTTGACACCGGAGACCGGGTTTTCGAATTCTTTTTCGGCAAGATGACGGTAAAACTGACGGTTTGTCGAAAAAGGATGAGTGCCGGAAATGACAGGAGCGATGATCCCGAATTTCCATAAAGCGATTTTTTCCTTGTCGGTTTGATCCATAAAGCAGAATCCTCCTTTGAGATTACTGTACCGGGCTAAAAAGAGGAAAGCGACGGACAAATGATTCAGGAAGGAGAAAAAAGACCATAGACAAAGGGTGCAGATAAAATAGTGTGAGGCGAAAAATAGGCGCATTCATGAAAACGAAGAAAACTCTTCAGAAAGGCATGCATAGAAGAACGGATATGAGCAAGAAGATCATACGGGCTACGGTCAAGATCGCGGATCATGATACAGGAGAGGAAAAGCAGAGAGGAATAGCGGTCGATCCATCGGCGCAGGGTCGTTCTGGAAATATCAAAAAGCGCAGCCGTTCTCGACTTGTTGCCGGCACAAGGTCCGCAGCAGTACTGAAAGAGCACTTCAAAAATAAAAGGATAGGAAAACGAAGAAAACGGACGGGCATCATAAGGGAGTATGGTATGATAGGAGCCGCAGGAAGGACAAAAAACGACACGAACCCGTAAGCGTTTTGTCGGATTGGAAGGAGAGAGGCAGAAACGGGAGTAGGATGAGTAATCGAGCATCTGGCCGCGCGCCCCGCAGGACGGGCAGGATAAATCATGCGAAAAAGGGTTGTCGAAAGCCGAAAAATTGATTATCATAAAATTGTTCGTTAGGACGGGAGAGAGTTTGTTCGCAAAACAATTAGGGCTCTCTCTTTTTTTGCGCCTAACACCTTTCCATGTCAATCATCTCATAAAATGAAAATAATGTGACGAAAAAAAGCAGAATAAATTCATCGTGAAATGATCGATGATGAATTTATTCTGCTTGTCTTTATAAATAAGCGAGGATAGCAGGACGACGCTCTACAGAAGATCAAGGTATCCCCGTCAAGAACGTAACTGACCGGCACCGCGTACGGATACCCTTCATCGCCTGACAAGGCAAGCACACCGGCACTGCGGCACGCCAGGATACGCCGGCATTCTTTTTCTTTGAGCTGTTGTCTTTTTCTTCGCATTTCTCTGAACATCTTTATCCCTCCTGTTGTATTTTTTCCATTTTTCTCCAGTTGCAGAAGCCGTACAGATCATTGATCAGGAAAACGGCAAAGCACAGGATCATCACGATATCGTGCTGCAGCGTCCACAGCACGATCAGTACCAGATCATTGGCAGCGTATCCGAGCGCATAATACGGACTTCGCCAGAAAGTCAGAAGAACGGCCGCAAAGCTTGTGAACACCGAAATCGTGCTCCATTTCAGATGGACAGTATTCAGTTCTTTCAGCACCACGTAAAAGATACCAGTTACGAGCAGCGAAAAGAAAAACAGACAGACGATTTTATTCAGGCTCAGCCGCTCGATCTGCACTTGCGACTTTCCTTTTTCAAAGGGGTGACGCAGCCAGGAAACCATGGATAGAGCTGCCATGGGCCTGCTCATCCCCAAATAAGTAATCATTTCCCCATAGTAGGCGCACCGGAAAGACAGGATCCCGTACAAAATACTGAATCCGATCATAAGTGCCTGTCCGACCGGCTCGGCCCGGGCGCAGAATATAAGAGCCTTGCTCCTGCAAGAGAGGCGGCCCATGCCATTCGTGTGCTTCTTGAAAAAAAAAACACGACAGTGAGAACCAGAAGCGATCCTCCCCACAACAGGCGTTCTTTGCGCGAAAGCTTTTTCCGTATCATGTTTTCTCCTCCTAAAAAAAACGGCACCCGATATCCTGTTCTTCCAAGACCTAACGAACAGGATCGAATGCCGACAACCCGGTGGCTGTATGATCTGATTGCTCCGATCATAGCACATCTCTCTCCATAAAGCAAAAAAAAGCCGACCGAAGTCAGCTCATCTTACATAATGGCGCCTGAAACAAGACTCGAACTTGTGACCTGCCGGTTAACAGCCGGATGCTCTACCGACTGAGCTATTCAGGCAATTCCTTAATGCCCGTTTATAATACCATCTATTTTCAGAAAAGGCAAACAGTTTTTTTAATTTCTTTTTCTCATTTTCCCGCTTCCCCTTTTTTGTCAAAAATCCTTGTTTCCCTGTTCCTTATGATCCCTCACTGCGCCATTTTATGCTAAAATCGTTTGCGAGGTGAAATCAATGATCAAAGCAGTCATTATGGACATGGACGGAACCTTACTGGATCCAAACAATAAGATCTCTCCGGCCACAAAAGAAAAACTCATTGAACTGGAAAAGAAAGGGGTCCGGCTCATTTTAGCGAGCGGACGATCGTATACGCGCCTGCTTCCGTATGCCCGGGAACTGGAAATGGAAAAATACGGCGGCCTTCTGATCGAAGTCGACGGCATTGCCTGGTACGATCTGGAAAAAAAAGAACGCCACATACTCAAACGGATGAAACCGGAGGAAATTTATTCGATCTTTCAATATTTGATGAATTTGAACTGCGAATCGATGGCATGTTTTGATGACGGCCTGTTCGACTACTTCCCGGAAAGCCTGCGAAGCGTCAAGGAGGAGATCCGTCAGCAGCAGCACCTGCCTATTGATTTTCCGTGGACAGCCGGTCCCTGGGGATGGCTTGCCGACATGCGCGACGGCTATCCGAACATAAAATACATACATTCTCCGCAGGAGATCACGATCCCGATCAACAAACTGCAGATCATGCAGGAGGAAGAGCCGCTCTTGAAGATCTACGAGGATCTCAAGGAAAAATACGGCTACGGATTCGAGATCTTCCGTACGACACCAAGACAGCTTGAGGCCCTTCCAAAAGGCTTCAACAAAGGAAAAACGCTACTCTACCTCATGAATCTGAACGGGTGGGGCAAGGACGAGGTCATTGCGTTCGGAGACGGGGAAAACGATGTATCCATGTTCGAAACCGTAACCCATTCATTCGCCATGGGAAACGCTAGGGAATTTGTTCAGGAAAAAGCCTCGCAAGTCACTCTGTCCAATAAGGAAGACGGAATTGTCCGCGCCCTTGAGACGCTCGGACTTTAAAGAAAGGTTTTTATGGCGTATATCTTATTACTGATCGGAATGGCACTGCTCATCAAAGGCGCAGACCTCTTTGTCGACGGCAGCGCATCCATCGCTTACAAATTTCATATCCCGACATTTATCGTAGGACTCACGATCGTCGCGCTCGGCACCTCGCTGCCCGAACTGAGCGTATCCGTGACCGCCACACTATCCGGAAGCAACGAGCTTGCCTTATCCAACGTGATCGGGAGCAATATTTTCAATACACTGGTCGTTGTCGGATGTTCCGCGCTCATGCGTCCGTTCGTGATCGAACGCCGTATTGTCAAACGCGATCTGCTCTGGAACATCTTTATCACATTCGTGCTCCTTTTAGCCGTATTCAACCGCCAGCTCACATGGATCAACGGACTCGTATTTCTCGTGCTGCTCGCGTGCTATATCGCGACACTGATCAAAAGCACGAAACAGCACCAGACCAAACAGAACGGCAGCGAGGATGAAGAAAAGATCATGACCGTCCCGAAAAGCCTGGTCTTTATATGCATCGGCGTGGCCGGCATCATCTGCGGAGGAAATCTGGTCGTGGACAACGCGACATGGATCGCGCAGGCCTGGGGCATGTCCGAAACACTGGTCGGGCTCACGATCGTATCGGTCGGCACCTCGCTGCCAGAACTCGTTACGAGCATGGTGGCCGCAAAAAAAGGCGAGAGCGGGCTCTCGCTAGGAAACGCGATCGGAAGCAACATCATGAACATCGCCTTCATTTTAGGTATCGCTTCCCTTTCGCACCCGATCAGCGTGACCATGTTCAATCTGATCGACATCTGCATATTGTGCATGATCGCCCTTCTGCTCTACTTCATGACCATGCGCAGCGACAAAATGTCCCGCGCGCGCGGCGCCATGATGGTCATCCTGTACATTGTTTATGCCGCTTATATCATCTGTCGATGAAACAAAAGGACCTGCCAGCGCAGCAATGTCATTAAGTTAGATGGATCATCGAACTTAACGCATGATATCCTTGTTAAGTTAAGCTTCAGGTCAAATGAGACCCGGAGCTTTCTTTTTTTCCGGCGCACGACGAAAAGACAATTTTTTCTTCTTAAAAAAATTGCTATTTGTCCCATTTGTGATGTAGAATATCTCATCTTTTACAGTTTTAAAAGCGCAAAAGGCGCTAAGTCCTTTATTCAAAGGGTTTCAGCGCCTTTTTTATTATTTTTCATTTTCGCCACATTTTTAGCTTTCGCATTTTTTACGATCTTGTTCAGTTCTTTTTCTTCCATGACTCTGTACGCAAATTGATATCCGAATATTTCTGACAGCTGATCTGTTATTTCTGTTCTTGCGAAACCCGGTTTATAGATCGCTCCCTGCACCTGCTCTATATTCAGCGTCCTCAATGTATCGATAATCTGTCCGATCGTATATTTCTCTTTCAGATACTGTTCGATGATCCGATATACCATCAATGCCAGGAAGCATGTGAGCAGATGCCCTTCGATCGCTTCCCGACGGCTCACATAGATCGGCCGTGTTTCCAGTTCGCTTTTCATGATCCGGAAGCTTTCTTCTATTTCCCAGCGCTGATGATTCGATTTGATGATGAGCCTGATATCTTCGTCTTCAAGGTCTGTCGTTACTGCGTAGAATCCGTCATATCTCATGTCTTCGGTGATCCGTCTGATGTTCAGTTCGTATTTCTGATTTTTATCGTCTTCGCTGTCTGCCGGCTTGATAAAATATCTCGGGTTTCTCTGATCTGTAGTTTTCGCGATCTTCCCCGGATCCTTGAGCAGCGCTTCAGCGCATTCTATCTTCTTTTCGCGGATCCGTCTTTGATAATCCCGGTATTTTGTGTTGAAGGACACAATAAGATGTTCTTCCAGCACTTCTCTTTTCCCGGTTTCCTGTGATTTTTTATTCGTCTTGATCCATCTGTCTTTATAGAAGGTTACAGTTTTTGTGGGAACCTCTTTGTCTGCGATCTTGACCGTTTTCTCCAGACTGTTCAGATTGTATATCTCCGGATATCCGGGAATCTGCCATCCTTGTGGATCGAGCGCCCACTCCTGAAGCTTGCCACTCAGCTTTTTGATCGGCTGGGTGACGATATAAGCGCCGTTCGCTTTTCTGTCGTTGTATATCTTGTTTTCGAAACCGTTCAGTGCTGCGTCGGCACAGACGATGAAGCGGCTGAATCCGAAATCTTTTTCGAGCGTTTTTTTCGAGTTCCCGCATGGAAAAGGATTCGTTCCTGTTTCCTTCGAAGCACAGGTCGGCAATAGGAATGCCGTTCCTGTCGATGAACATCCCGTACTGCACGATCGGATTCGGCCTGTTTTCCTTGGACTTTCCATATTTTCGGAAATCATCCGCTTCTTCGATCTCGAAATAAAAGTTCGTGCAGTCATAGAAGAGGATGGTGGTATCGCGTTGGCAGATACCGCAGCTTTTTTTATACAGCTGGTTTTCTATAAAATACCGTTCCTGAGCCAGCACCGGCAAGGCGCGATAAATATCATGCAGATCGGGAAGCGGAAAGCGGTAAAAAGAGCGAGCTGTATCCAACGTCGCTTTTTTTGAGGCTGGCGCGATGATGCGTGCACAGACAAGCAGACGCAGTATCGTTTCGAGATCATATTTAAAACGGTATTTAAGAGAGATACTGCGGCAGATATCGGATATCCCAAGCATCGACAGAATTTTCTGAGGAAAAAGATAACCGACATTGAAAGAATTGATCACGCCCATGGGTATGAGCTCATGAGGATTGAACGTCATAGGGATGAGCGGATTGTCATCGGCTTTCAACTGTTCGATCTGATCACGGAGTATGGCTTCGACTTCTTCGCGCGTAGAGACACCGAATTGTTTCATAAGAGCAGCCAGATTGCCTAGGGACTGGCGATTGCGGGTCGTACGTTTGTTTGTCTTGGGATTCACATAGTCTTCCTTGATGTAGTAGCAGACACTGTTTTTAGAGGAAGTGGAGTGAAGACGAATGGACATAAAGATCACCTCTGGAAAGAGTATAGCATATGGCGAAATAGGGCGAAACTAAAATGACTGAAAAATTGACAGAGAAAAAGAGACATGCAAAAAGGAATGAATCAAAAGAAGTAGAAAAAAAGCATCAGAATTGGCAAAGAAAAAGACGACTGGTAATATCATTGGAATTTTAGAGAATAATGGAAATTATTTTTTTAAAACTGTAAAAGACCCGAACAAAAGGACCTGCCAGCGCAGCAATGTCATTAAGTTAGATGGATCATCGAACTTAACGCATGATATCCTTGTTAAGTTAAGCTTCAGGTCAAATGAGACCCGGAGCTTTCTTTTTTTCCGGCGCACGACGAAAAGACAATTTTTTCTTCTTAAAAAAATTGCTATTTGTCCCATTTGTGATGTAGAATATCACTGTTTTTAAGTGGCTGTTATGCCGGTCTATGCTGGAATGCATGTACTCGCTGCGCTCTCATATTCCGTTTGTAACAGCGGTCTGGTCTGATTGGGATCAGACCTTTTTTGATTCTTTCTTCCAGCTCCCTGGCTCCGATCTTTCTTTTCAGGAACTTTTTGATGTTTGTCGTTCCTATGCTGAAATTGGCTTTATATTCGTACTTCCTATCTTTCTTCTGTTCGATCGGCACCGCATGGATCATCAGCGCGGCCAGATTATGGAGGGTCAGTGCACCATAGATTTCCTGGCGGATGAATTTTCTTTTCTTCGAATGAAAATCAAGCATCCCGATCGTGTATTTCAGCTTTCGGAATCCCACTTCTTCGTTCCACCGCAGATGATACAGCTCTTTCAGATCATCGAGAGAGAACTTCTCTGGCGGCAGGTTCGTTATCAGGCACTCGTATTCTCCTTTTTTCACCTCGATCCTGACGACCCGGAATTCAATTGGATATTCTTCGGCTCCGCCTTTTGGCATATATTCGAAATTGATATTCCATGCAAAATATTTGTACAGCTCAGGATGTTCTTTCACTTCATTGGTCTGTTTTCTTGTCAGGATCCGTTTGATCTTCTGATCAAATTCGCTATCCGGCAGCTCAAAAGCAGAAAGAATACCGTTCGATCGGATATCCTTGCAGCGGATCACAAACTTCTGGCCGTTCTCCATACAGAAAGCGAACAGCTCATAGTTTTCAAATCCCCGGTCGGCACAGATGATCGATCCGGCCGGATACCGATGATCACGGATCAGCCTTTTCAGAGCGGCACATTCGCCCGTCTTGCGGGACGAGTCGATCGAAACATCCAGGAAGAGATCGTTGAGACAATCATAGAGGGCGTTGAGATGAAGCTGGGAGAACGGACGTGCCGAGCCGGTCTGGCATAAGGTCTCTTCATCATCGGGGTCAAAAGGGATATTGACATCCGATCCATCCATGGCTAATACACGATATCCTTTGAGCAAAGAAGGAGAACGGGAAAAAGACATGAGATGAAGGATGTGCAGAAAAGCTTCGGGATCCAGCTTGCTGCGCTGCTGGCAGAAAGCAGAAGCGGTGACAGAGAATTTAGGATCATCAAAGAAGTTGGCAAGTTCGGTCGGCAAAGAAGCGGAACCCATCTGGATGATCAACGGAATGAGGATGCGGGCAGGGAGCTTGCGGTTTCTGGAAAAGTCGGCAATGGGGTCTGACGAATAACAGGCGATATCATCGACAACGGATTGAACAGCGGATTCGAACTGACGGCGGATAGTGCATAAGGAATTATAAGATTTCATAAAAAATACCTCCTACAATTCCTTCGGATTATGAAATTAAGCGTCGAAAAAGCTTGTCAAGTGTTTTTTGCGAAATTTCGAAGATCAGCTGAACAAAAAAACTCGAAAAAAGGAAGACCCTCTATTCTCATAAGAGAGTCTTCCTGAGGCGAAAATCGCCTAACTTAATGACATTGGCCAGCGCAGGCCCTTTTTATAATGTATCCGTGCGGCGGCGTTCCAGCAGCCGGCGCTGACGATTGAACATAGGAAACAGAAAAATGAGGATCGGATAAATTTCCAGACGTCCAAGCAGCATGCAGACCGAAAGCACGATCTTGGAAAGGCCCGAAAACATCGCAAAAGAGCCGGACGGTCCGCACAGGCCAAGCCCTGGCCCGACATTGCCAAGACACGTATAGACAGAAGTCAGCGTCGTCGTAAAATCAAAATTATCCAGTGCGACGATCAGCGTCGCCGCCGCGATAATGATCATCCACGCGCCAAAGAACGCCATGATCTGATCGACCGTCTCCTTATTGACGATCTTGCTATCCACCATGATCGCCTCCACCTTATGCGGATGCCAAAGCTTCTGAATGTTCAGCTTGATCTTTTTGAGCACGATCATCAGGCGCGTCACCTTGATGCCGCCCCCTGTACTGCCCGCACACGCACCGACAACCATCAGGAAGAACAGGATCATTTTCGACAAGGTCGGCCATAAATTGAAGTCTGCCGTCGCATACCCGGTCGTCGTAATGATCGAAACGACCTGGAACGACGCATAACGAACCGCTTCAGGAACCGAATCATACATGCCCAGGATATTGATCGTCACAAGCACGATCGCGCCAAAAACAATTCCGAAATACCAGCGCAGCTCCTCGTTCCTGAAGATCGGCCGGATATCACGCAGGATCAGGAAGAAATACATATTGAAGTTGACCCCGAACAGGAACATGAACACCGTGATCACAACATCCACATACACGCTGTGATACGCCCCGATGCTCGCCCCGTAGATCGCAAAGCCGCCCGTACCAGCCGTGCCGAACGTATTGCACAGCGCATCGAACAGCGGCATGCCCCCGGCAAGCAGAAAGATCAGCTCGATCACAGACAGCGCCATATACAGGCCGTACAGGATCATGGCCGTCGTCTTCAGCCGCGAGACCAGCTTGGAAATCGTCGGTCCCGGCACTTCGGCCCGCATGATATACATCGTATGCTCGTTGTTTTTCGGCAGGAACGCCAGCACAAAGACAAGCACCCCCATGCCGCCGATCCAGTGCGTGAAGCTGCGCCAGAAAAGCAGACAGCGGGACAGCGCCTCGATATCGGTCAGGATCGTCGCGCCTGTTGTCGTAAAGCCAGAAACCGTCTCGAAAAAACAGTCGATCAAAGACGGGATCTGTCCCGACAGATAAAACGGCAGCGAGCCGAAAAACGATACGCCCACCCACACAAGACCGACTGCGATCATGCCGTCTCGTGCAAAATAAGCGTTCCGTTTCACTTTCAGCCTCGACAGAAACAGGCCAAGCGCCATGCATAAGACGATCGTTTTCGCAAACGCTCTCAGCGGCACATATTCCTTATTGAGCAGGCCCACGATCACCGGAAGGAGCATCAGAGCCGACAAAGCCAGAAGCGCATAGCCGATCATGTTGAATATGACCCGCCAGTTCAGCTTGTTCATATTGCGGTTAAGCCAGAATGTCATTGATATCACTCAGTCCTTTCCGTTTGGAAATAACGATCACTGTATCCCCGAGCGCAACTTTTGTCTGGCCGTCAGCCACCTTCGGCTCTCCGTGATGCGTGACATACGCGATCAGGATTCCCGGTTTAAAACCGATCTCCATGATCGGTCTGCTGATCAGGCGGCAGTTCTGGCGGACCCTGAATTCAAGGATCTCGATCCGCTCATCCTTGATCTTGAGCAGAGACTCCACATTGCTGCCAAGCGAATTCTGCATCGCCCGGACATAGGAAACGATGTGGTTGGCCGTAATATTTTTCGGCGTGATCGCATTGCGCAGACCAAGCTTTTCGAAAATGAACCCAAGCTCGACCCGGTTGACTTTCGGGATCACATGACTGACCCCTTTGGCAGCCGCGAACATCGAAACCATGACATTTTCCTCGTCGTTGTCGGTCAGCGCGACAAAACCATCCATCTTTTCCAGATTTTCGGACATCAGCAGCTCGTGATCCGTCCCGTCGCCATGAATGATGGTGGCATACGGAAAGCTCTCCACAAGCTTCAGACATTTCTCTGCATCCTTTTCGATGATCGTGACCGCGATACCAAGCTCCGAAAGCATCGGCGTCAGATAATACGTGATCCGCCCGCCCCCGATGATCATCACTTCCTTGATCGGATCGTTCTTCAGGATCTTCAGTTCGTTGAAAAATGACTGCAGCTGCTTGGTCCGGCCTGTCAGCACCAGCTTGTCATTGGCGCGCACGATCGTATTGCCGCTAGGAATGATCAGGTCGTCGTCCCGTTCGATCAGACAGAACAGGACACTTTGTTTATAGGCCTTCGAAATTTCCATGATCGTTTTTCCGGCAAGCGGCGAATGATCGAACACCTTGATCTCAGCCAGTTCCAGACGCGCCTTGGCAAGCGAGCTCGTATGAATTTCCGAAGTAAAGCGCAGAGAACGACGGATCTCCCGTGCCGCCGCCAGTTCCGGATTGATATCCAGAGAAAGCCCCAGCTCCTCCTTGACATAATTGAGCGAATCCACATATTCAGGCGTGCGGATGCGTGCGATCGTATGCCGCGCCCCATTTTTTTGGCAAGAAGGCAGCTCAGGATATTGATCTCATCCTTTGACGTGGCAGCGATCACAAGATCGGCATGATCCGCGCCAGCCTCCTTTAACGTCTGCGGCGTCGCCCCGTTGCCGTAAATGCCAACGACATCCAGCAGATTGCTTGTTTTGTCGAGCACAGCCTGGTTGCTGTCGATGACCGTCACATTGTGTCCTTCCCGATCGAGCTGGCCCGCGATCGCGAATCCGACTTTCCCGTCTCCAATAATTACTATTTCCATACTCATCTCCCCATTACGATATTTTAATCGTAATGGGAAAAGGCCAACTTTTCAACCGGCAGGAGGAACAAAAGCATCTCACTTGGTCCCAACTTTGCACTTTTAGTATATTTTAGTTAGAAAATCCACAGAAAGGAGCTTCTTATGTTAACAGATGTTTTACTTTATACATTAATCGGCTATTTGTCAGGAAGTGTCCTGTATTCCCTGCTTTACCGCAAACTGTTCCACACAGACGATATTCGCATCAATTCGCGCGATCATAACCCGGGAGCGGCCAACGCCTTTAAGAACGGCGGCATGGCATGCGGCCTGTTCACTCTGGCCGGCGACTTTTTGAAAGCGTTCCTGCCCGTGTATTTATACATTCACTTGACAGCCCATTCTTTATGGTCGATCGGCGCAGCCTTCGTGATCGCCGCTCCGGTCATCGGACATATCTATCCCGTTTTCTACGATTTTAAAGGCGGAAAAGGAATTACCGCGACATTCGGAAGCCTTGCGGCCCTGCTGCCGATCTGGCAGCCACTCGCCCTGCTGGCCATCCTGTTCGTCTTTTTCTCGACCGTGCTCAGGATCACGCCAAACTATTACCGCACCCTGGTCACCTACGCGATCTTTCTGCCATGCATCATGACGCTGCAGATCAATATTGCCGTCGGTACCGGCGCCATGCTCATTGCCGGCGTCGTGCTCTTCCGTCTGCTCACCAGCAAGGAAACCAAAGATGAATTTTCCATGGAGCCGATATGGAAGCGCTAGTGCTGTCCTGTTCGACAGGAGGAGGCCATAATTCCGCTGCCAAAGCGATCGTGCAGGCGCTGCAGGAAAGGCATCACAAAGTAACGTTCTTTGATCCGTATTCGCTCAAAAGCACGCATTTTGCCAACGTGATCGGCATGACCTATATCAAATTCGTCCAGCATACGCCCGATCTTTTTGGAAAAGTGTACGCGCTTGGCGACGCCTATTCCCGGATGCAGACAAAGATCCCCGTTCCCTCTCCGGTATACGCGGTACAGAACAAAACTTCGAAACTGCTCGAAAACTATATCAGCGAACACCATTTCGATGTCATCATCACGACCCATCTGTTCTGCGGCGAAATACTGACCCGGCTGAAAAGAAAACATGTCACCCTGCCGCCCGTCTACTTTGTCGCTACCGACTACACATGCTCCCCGTTCGTTGCGGAAGTGCAGGCAGACCATTTCGTTATCCCGGCAGCCGATCTGGAAGACACATTCGCAGGCTACGGCATCCCGAAAGAGAAAATGCTCCCGTTCGGGATCCCGACCCTCGCCCAGTTCCATGAAGACATTGCGCCTGACAAGGCAAAGCGGGCCGTCGGCCTCGATCCGAAGAAAAAATACTTCCTCATTTCCGGAGGAAGCATCGGGGTGGGAGACATTTACGATACGATCGATCATCTGCTCACCTTCATCCTTTCCCATAAGGAGTACGAAATTCTTGTCCTTGTCGGCAACAATCTTCATCTGTATGAAAACCTGATGATCAATTACCAGGGCGTACACGTCCTGCACCTGATCAAGCCGACCGACCACGTTTACTACTACATGAAAGCAAGCGAGATCTTTATCTCCAAGCCAGGCGGGCTCTCGTCCACCGAAGCAGCTGCCGCAGCCATCCCGTATGCGATCATTACCCCGATCCCGGGATGCGAAGACAAGAACGCCGCGTATTTCGAGCAGCACGGCATGGCTATCTGGGTCAAAGATGTCAGTCAGGATCTGCTTCCGGCCATCATCCGCCTGCAGGATCCGGCCGAAAAGGAGCAGATGATCGCAGCGGATCGCGCAAATATCGATCCGGACGCTGCCGGAAAACTCGTTGAATATATCGAAAAAAAGAACTCTGATCTTAACTGATCAGAGTCTTTTTCATATGGTCGATCACACTGTGATCATACGCATGTCCAATGACCTGACATGCTTTTTCCTTAATAAAGGGCAATGCGTTTTCGGGCGCATACGAATGGGCAAACCGTTCGATCATGCTCAGATCGTTGCCGCCATCGCCATAGACGGCCGCCTCGTCCTCGTCAAGGCCAAGATACCGGCAAAGAAACGCGACCGCCTCCCCTTTATTGGCCGCAGGATCGGTCAGCTCATACAGACCGGCCGAACTTGGTGCATTCATGATCTTTGAAGCATATCGGGCAAGAAACGCATCCACCTCGTCATACGAGCGGTTCCGGTCGATGCGCAGGTTCACCTTGCATACCGGCTGAGCGAGGATTTTCTCCTTTGACGCATCAAATTCGATATGGGAAACAAAATCGCGCATGAACCGTTCTTTCCACGCCTCGTCATCATTGGTTTTCACTTTATTGGCAATATAATTATCTCTGGACTGGAGCGTGTATGTCTTTTCCGGCGTAACAAAATCAAAAGGAAGAGCGGCAAACTGATCGATCAGCTGCGCAAGCACTTCTTTATCGATTTCCTTCATGAAAAGGATCCGATCCTCTTGATCGAGAATCAGCGCTCCGTTCATACAGATCTTATACACCTGGTCTTTAATGGAGGGCAGCATGCACTGGCGGATGCCGCGTCCGGTCGCTACCGCAAAATTCGCGCCATGACTGGTCAGAAAGCCGATCCCGTCTACGATATGCTCGTCAAACGCATGACGGCTATTCAGCAGGGTCCCGTCCAGATCACTTGCGAACAGGCGAATCATACGCAGCCTCCGGCCCATTCAGTGTCTTTTTATAGTAGCGGGCAAACAGCGTGCATGTCGTGATGACGGCCAGGGTATCGGCAACCGGCTCGGCCAGGAACACAGCGAACGCCTTGTCCGCAAAGAAATTCGGCAGGATAAAGATGAGCGGGATCAGCAGGATCACCTTTCTCAGAAGCGCAAGGAACAGCGAAGTTTTCGCGTTTCCGAGCGCGATGAAAGTCTGCTGGCACGCGATCTGTGCTCCAAAGAGCAGCGACATGGCCATATAGATGCGCAGGGCACGGCACGTATAGTCGATCAGTTCCGGGTCGTTGGTGAACATGCTGGCGAGCAGCTGCGGAGCAAACTGGGCCGCGCACCAGATCAGGGTCGAATACGTCAGCGACGATATCAGCAGGACCTTGAATGCCGCCTTGATGCGGTCGTACTTCTTCGCGCCGAAATTAAACGAAATGATCGGCTGCGAGCCTTGTGTCAGTCCCGACAGCGGCAGCATGGAAAACTGCATGACAGAAGCGAGGATCGCCATCGCGCCGACTGCCGTATCGCCTCCGTATTTCAAAAGCGAAGAGTTGAAGCAGATCGTGAGCAGGCTTTCCGTGATCTGCATGACAAAAGGCGAAAGGCCGAGCAGCAGGCACGGACCGATCACTCCGGCCGACAACTTGAAATACTGCTTTTTCAGCTTGAGATCGCTCTTTTTCGAGCCAAGGAACCACAATACGAAGATCGCCGAAATACACTGCGACGTGATCGTGGCGATCGCGGCCCCCTTGACACCAAGTCCGAGCACGAAAATAAAGATCGGGTCGAGGATGATATTTGTCACGGCGCCGATCATGACGCTTGCCATACCGAATATCGTGCGTCCCTGGGTATTGATGAACGCGTTCATTCCAAGCGCGGTCTGAACGAAAACGGTGCCGAGCGCATAGATCTTGATGTAGTCGAGCGCATACGGCAGCGTGCTCGGACTTGCGCCGAAGGACGAAAGCATCGGCTCGGCAAACAGCTGGACCGCAGCGGTCAAAAGGATGCCGACAATGACGAGCAGTACGAAACAGTTGGACATGATGTGTTCTGCTTCGTCCTTGTCGTTCTTTCCTAAAGCAATGGCGGCTCGCGGTGCTCCTCCCATACATACGAGGGCGCTGAATGCGGTAATGGCCGTAATGATCGGCAGCGTGACGCCCACGCCGGTCAGCGCCAGTGCGCCGCTCTGCGGGATATGTCCGATATACATCCGGTCAACAATGTTGTAGAGCACATTGATGATCTGGGCAATGATGCTTGGCAGGGCGAGCGAGAACAGCAGTTTTGCGACCGATCCGCTGCCAAGATTCATAGATGATTTATTCTTCATAGTAGATTTTCCTTTCCAACGCAACCGATTATATCAAATTTGAACTATTTTGAAAACATAAGCTTTACATTTGAATTTAAAATTTTCCTCTTCTATCATTAAGGAAAGCACAGGAGGTCATGCATTATGGTAAACAATCATTACGAACAAAATCACGCGGACGGAAAATACGCGGATGATATAATGGAACGCGAAAAAGCGGACGTTGAAAAGAAATACGAGGAATTCGAAAAATTCAAGAACGAAAAGGATCACGAACTCGAAAAGGAAATGGCAAAGGACCGGGCAGAAATGAAGTCCGAAGCTTCTGCTGTCAAGGAAAAGATCGAAAAGATCGAAGAGGATATAAAAAAAGATCTGCATAAATGATCCGATCGTTTCAGCTGCCGGAAAGGAACCCGGCAGTTTTTTTTGCGGAAAACACGAAAGAAGCCGGCCCGGACAGAGCAGACTTCTTTCAAATGATCAGAATCATCAGATCAGGAATTGAGAAGGTTGTACCGCATTATTGAGTGCAGGGTCCCAGAAAAGGAAATTCTGCGAACCTTCGTCTGCGGCAATCGTTTTCAAGAACTCGTTGGAGCTGCGGTAGGCCCAGCCCAGCTCATTGGTGCTTTCCAGATACTGCACGCCATGATGATCGACATATCCGACAATGCAGTTTCGCGAATCGATGATCGTCCAGACATACGAATTATTGGTCATGATCTGGGCAATATCGTCTTTCAGGAGCTCGATATCCTCATAGGAGTCGTCATACGTTTTTCGCCACTGGCCGAACGCAAGCACAGCCTGCTCTTCTCCAGTCTGTATATATAGATTTTCATCTCCAAAGTAATTCAGCACCACAATGATCTCCTCGTCATCTTCCAAAGAGGAAAACTGATATTGCGTGTTGTCGAAGATCTCGATTTCTTCATCCTTCAAAAACTCTCTTAATGCTTGCGAAATGGGATTCATATCTACACCTCCCTGCATGTGAGCCAATTTCTATACTTATCAAACCATTTTTCGTTTCAATAAAATAGCGAGTTGCCTGAAAATAAAAAGAAGAGCAGATTTGTTATCTACTCTTTGATACGTATCATCAGTTCATTGAACGCTTCGGGCTCGCACCACTGCGGAAAATGGCTCGAGCGCTCGAACCAGTACCATTCCTTCGCCGAGGTCAGCTTATCATAGTAGGTCCTGGCCAGGGCCGAAGAGAGACGTTTGTCATGGCGCCCTTCCACAAAGACGACCGGTACAGGCAGTTTTGTGACTTGTTCGAAGTCAATGGTCATGATCTCTTTCCACAGTTTCGCGCTTGTCTGTTCCATCCCGAGCAGATAGCGGCGGTAATCGAACAAAGTATAAAATCCGCAACGCAAATAAATATGCTGGTGGCTGAGGGTCGTTTTCTGATTGTACAGATTTCCTTTCAGTTTCGTGATCTGCTTATCGAGATAATTGAGATCCTTCATGCTTTCGGGCGAGGAAAAGGTCGGATCGATCTGCAGCAGCTTGTTGGCCACGCTTTTCGAAGAATTTTCGATCGCGTAGCGCAGACGCAGACGCATCGTCTTTTCCATATTGACGACCTGGGAACATCCGATATATTTTTTTACCGTTTCCGGATATTTCATGATGTATTTCAATCCGATGATCGTGCCCGTATCGTGGGCGAGCAGATAGACCTGCTTCTGATCGAATCGTTTTGTCAGATACCCGACCAGAACATGCAGATCCTCGACATAGTCATCGATCTTTACGGTTTCGTTGACGCCGAACGCGTAATACGATTTGCCGGCCCCGCGCTGCTCCCAGATCACGAACGTATAATGATCGGCCAGTTCGCTCTGATATTTCAGCAGCATGGGCAGCGCCCCGTCCCCGGGACCTCCATGCACATAGACAAGCAGGGGAAGGTTCCGGTTCTGCGATAATATCGTAATGTGCTGAAAGACGCCATTGATCTCGATCCGTCTGTTTTCGTTGATGCTCATACAAATTCTCCTGTTTTATGGATTGTACCATAAGAAGAAAAGAAAAAACAGCTTTGCAGCTGTTTATTCGAGGTCCCCGCCATTCGATTCGATCACCTTTTTATACCAGTAGAATGAATCTTTCGGCGTCCGCTTCATCGTGCCTTTGCCTTCGTCATCCATATCCACATAAATGAAGCCGTACCGTTTTCTCATTTCGCCGGTTCCGGCCGAAACAAGATCGATGCATCCCCATGTCGTGTAGCCGATCAGATCGACCCCTTCTTCGATGGCCTTATCCATTTCGCGGATATGGGCACGATAATAATCGATCCGGAACGGATCATGGATGCTGCCGTCCTCTTCTACCGTGTCGTAGGCGCCCAGACCGTTTTCCACGATCATGATCGGTTTATGATAGCGGTCATTCACGACCTCGAGATAGTAACGCAGACCTTTCGGATCGAGGGGAGACTGCTGAAAAAGTCACGATTTTGAATCGCTCGGTTTATCAAATTTGAACATTAAAAAACAGGAGTCAGATTTTCTGTGTTAGAAATTCATGATTCCTGTTTTTCTTCGTTTTTATTCTCTTATTTTTGAAGATAGGAAGAAATCCTCTGATCTATGAGGGCTCTTTTTCACTTTTTAGACGCACTCCACCTATCTTTTCTTCTTCCAATTTTAAAATCCGTTTCATATTACTCATAAAAATTGCCGCCGCTCCCTGGATCTTCATGCTCTCTATTCCGCTTCCGTTTGATCGTCCGTATCCGTACCGTTCCTTCAGTTCCGCGTTTTTCGCTTCGATCTTATACCTTTCTTTTGTCAGCTCTTTATACTCTTCTGTTTCCATGAAATCCATCTGTTCTGTATGGATCGGATCTTTGATCTTCACTGAATACGTCTTTGTCGCTGTTCCTTTGTAGCATCCTTCTTTTAATGGACATCTTTTACATTTTTCAACGTCGAAATAATACGTTTCATGTTGTGTGTTCGATCCGCTCTTCGCCTTCTTCTGTCCGCCCCGTGCTTTTCTCGTTGCCATATGTCCGGCTTTGCATACATACATCCCTGCATCTTTATTATATTCGAATTTATCTTCATTCTTCCGGTTCCCGTGCCTCACACTTGCGCTTAGTTTGGCTGCCAGCCGATACCCTTCTTCTCCTGCTTTTTTCAGGTTCTCTTTTTCCGAATACGCACCGTCTCCGATCACCGCTTCCACTTCGATCCCGTTTTCCCGGCTTTTTTCTACCAGCTCGTCGAGCTGTTTGCCGTCGTGTTTCTCTCCGCTCGTCACCTTGGCGGCCGTGACAATCCTTTCCGGTGTCATGGCGATGTGCGTCTTGTATCCGAAAAAAGAACTGTCCGCGCTCTTGTGTCCAACCTTCGCATCCTGATCTTTCGAATACTGCAGCTCGGTCTGTGTTTCCTCCATCGCTTCCTTGAGGTAGTTCATTCTTTCCTGCACATTCGGCAATGCATCATATTTCTTTTCCGATTCGATCACGTCTACGACTTCCTGGCAGTATTCCAGCACATCTTCTACGATCCCGTTCGACGCTTTTCTTTTCGAGGGCATCCTGTCGTGCATTGTCTCATCATGCGCATATACGCTTTTGCGCAGATCCCTGCATCGGTTCAAAAGCTCTTCCCGTATGCTTACCGGCTGAAAACGCGCTGCAGTATGGGTTGCATCGACGATCAGCTTGTTCTTTGAAGCAATGACCCCTTTTTCCAGAGCGATCTCCACAGTTTTGGCAATGAGCAGATCAAGGACGTTGGTATCCGCTAAACGCATGGTCCGGAATTTGGAAAGCAGAGAAGGGTCGATAAGCGAAGTTTCTTCCGGCGCATAATCAAGGAAAAACTTCATTTCCATATCGACCCTGCATTTATGGACAAGATCGCGGTCCGAAAGTTTGTGATGATTTTTAAGAAGGATCATCTTGAAGAGTCGGATCGGATCGACGGCCTTGCGTCCGTAGGACAAGGTATATTGATCCTGGAGAGAATCGATGATAAAAGAAAAATCGATGTCGTGAAGCTTCCTCCAGAAATTGTCCTGAGGAATGAGAATATCATAAAGATCGGCAAACGGACTGAAAGCGGGCTGCTCGAAAGAAGAAATCATAGTCAAAGTCACCATCCTTGTTAAAGATATTATACCATAAAACAATACAATAATATATAAACATATTTATATTATATTTACGCAAAACAAAAAGAGTAATTCAACTTATGTGCTAAATTACTCTAGTTTTTTCAGCAGTCTCGATCGAGGGCCCAGCCCCAGTCGGAATATTCCAGATACGGGTTGCGCGCGCCCATGACACCGTTGCCGCCCGCCTTTTCGTCCATTTCATGGGTCGTGACCGCGTTGGACATATAATAGGAGAACGTATAGTAATCGACCGTTCCTTCTTTTAGGATCTTCAGGTCTTCTTCTGTGATGTCAAGGTGGACATTGTGCTCGTTCCACAGACGTCTGGCAAAGATCGGATACTCTCCTTTGCACTGCACATCGCCGCAGTAGAAAATATTTTTCTCCCACGCTCTCTGGAAAGCGAGCATATCGTCCGGATCCGGTGTGAGCGGATAGTTGCAGATGCCGCAGATCATGCATCCGATCCTGTTGTCCGGATCGATCGCATGACCGATCTGCACCGCTTTGGCGCTGGCGACAAACTCGTTGTGCAGGATCTGGTACGCTTCGGTGTAGCGCTCGTCCGCTGCTGCCCCGGCCATATCGAGGAACATGATCGTATTGTTGATCTCGTTGAACGTGAGCCAGTATTTTACGAGACCTTTGTATTCTTCAAAGCATGTCGTCGCGTAACGGATGAACAGATCGATGACTTCGCGGTTGGCCCAGCCGCCCATCTGCTCTTCGATATAGAGCGGTGTGTCAAAATGCCAGATCGTAACGAGCGGCTCGATGCCGTGCGCCTTCAGTTCCTTGAATACGTTACGGTAAAACTCGATCCCTTCCTGATTCGGTTCCTCTTCGATCCCTTTCGGATAAAGACGGCTCCAGGAAATGGACATCCGGAAGATCTTGAATCCCATTTCGGCAAAAAGCGCGATATCTTCCTTCCAGTGATGATAAAAATCGGTCCCTTTATGATTCGGATAATAATAATCTTCGAGCACGGCATAGGAAGCGCCTTCCGGCAGCGTAAAGCCGTGGCTCGGGCTGGCATGCGGGCTGCCGTATTTATCGATCCATGTGATCATGCGCGGCGTATCGACCGTACCGCCGGTTGTCACGTCGGTCAGTGCCGGTCCGCGTCCGCCTTCATTCCAGCCACCCTCATACTGATTGGCGGCTGTTGCGCCGCCCCACAAAAATCCATTTGGAAAATGACTCATAGTGAATCCCCTTTCTGATTTGACGATATACAGTTTTATTTTATAGGAAATCGTGCCGAATGAAAACGATTTCTGTTCATTTTCATCTATGAATTATCCTTTAACTGTTTAGCCTGCGCAAACACTTTCGCACAGTCGGCCCGGCCGTATGCGGCCATATCGATGACCCCGACCGGAATATCGACCCGTTTCATGACATCTTTTTTGCGATACCCTGCCTGCGGTGCAAGAAGGACCACGTCATAATCCTTGTACACCTTTTCATAGGCATGTCCCATTTCGCCTACGGCATCGATCCTGAGCTCCTCGTTGTGATCTGCCGCATACTTTCTCATCTTGTCCATCAGCAGCGAGCTCGACATGCCTCCCACACATACCAGTAAAATGTTCATTCTCTTTCCTCCTTCTAAAAAAAGGTTCCGCAGAACCTTTGTAAACCTTTCTTAATCCAGATCTTTTCCGTTCGAGGCGATGACTTTCTTATACCAGTCGAACGAATCTTTCTTTTCCCGATGCAGATCGCCGTTGCCGTCATTGTCTTTATCGACATAGATGAAGCCGTAGCGCTTTTTCATCTCGCCCGTCGATGCGGAAACAAGATCCACGCATCCCCACATCGTATAGCCCATCAGATCGACGCCGTCTTCCACAGCCTCGGCCATCTGCTGAATATGTTTTCTTAAATAGTCGATACGGTACGTGTCATGGAATCTGCCATCCTCGCCGCGCACATCCACGGCGCCCAGACCGTTCTCCACGATCATCAAAGGAATGCCGTAACGCCCGTACACGTCATTGAGATACCAGCGCAGGCCTTCCGGATCGATCTGCCAGCCCCATTCGCTCGCTTCCAGATACGGATTCGGCACGCCGGCAAAGATATTTCCTTTTGCCGCTTTCAATTCCTCGTCCACCGTTTCAGTCGAGGACATATAGTAGGAGAAGGAATAAAAGTCGACCGTTCCGTTGAACAGCTCGATCTCATCCTCTTCGGTAATATTCAGATGAATGTCGTGTTCCTTGAAGAAGCGTTTCGCAAAATACGGATATTCTCCGCGCACCTGAACGTCTCCGCAGAAATAGTTGGACATATTGTTTTTGTTCTGGGCTGCCAGAGCGTCTTTCGGATTACATGTATACGGATACGCCAGACCGCCGGCGATCATGCATCCGATCATATTGTCCGGATCGATGGCATGGCCGATCTGGACCGCTTTCGCACTGGCAACGAACTGATGATGAAGAGCCTGGAAACGTTTCTGTACCTGCGCAGGCGATTCGACCGTGCCAAAGTCCATTGTCGGATCTTCAGGAACCATCCCAAGTCCCATGATCGTTCCGAAAGACTGCATCGCGCAGTTGATCTCGTTAAAGGTCAGCCAGTACTTTACTTCCCCCTTGTACTCCTGGAAGCAGGTCGATGCATACCGTACAAAAAAGTCGATCACTTCGCGGCTTTCCCAGCCGTTGTATTTTTTGGTCAGCCCCCATGGCGTTTCATAATGCGACAAGGTGACGAGCGGTTCGATCCCGTATTTTCTGCATTCCCTGAATACGCTGTGGTAGAAGTCGATCCCTTCCTGGTTCGGAAGCTTGTCGTCCCCGTTGGGATAGATCCTTGCCCAGTTGATCGAAAGACGGAATACATTGAATCCCATTTCGGCCATCAAGGCGATATCTTCCTTATAGTGATGATAGAAATCCGTGGCTTCGTGGCTCGGATAATACGTTCCCTCTTCGATTGCGCGCGTCCATCTTCTTGGCGTGCTTACCGTTCCGCCGGTAATATGATCCGGAACATTCGGGCCTTTTCCGCCTTCGAGCCACCCGCCCTCGTACTGATTGGCGGCAGTCGCTCCTCCCCACAGGAATCCTGCCGGAAATTCATACACTTTTTCTGTCATAATTTTACCCTGTCCGTTTCTCTAGGCACGTGCCGCTTCGTACATTTCGATCATTTCCTTGATCGTTTCGGTAGCGAGCATGCTGCTCATCAGGTGATCCTGCGAATGTTCGAGCCACGTTTCGACCTGATCTTCGTTTCCCTGTACGAAATCAAGCAGATCGTTCTCGGCAGCCTGTGCCATATTTGTCGCTTCATCGCTTTGCGTGATCAGCTCTTTCGCTTCATCAAGGTTCCCGGCCTTCATCTGCTTCAGAGCTTTGTATGCGAGATTCTTAGCTTTTCTTGCGTTCCTCAGAATTGAAAATGACATCATATCCAGTTTCGTGTCCATAGTTTTCTCCTCTACTTCTCTTACTCAAGTAAACTTTGTACTTTTATTTTACTCAGGGAAAGCTTTGGTGTAAAGCGTTTTCATCTATGAAAAGATTTTGCGAAACACTGTTACGCCGCGACAAACCTATATATACTATATTTGGTTTCGTGTGTAACACTCATATGCTAAAAAAAGCCTTATCTTTCGCATTTTATAAGATAAGGCGTATAATTGTTCCATGTATTTCGTGCGCTGTCCTTCAAAAATGTAAGCGCGGGATCTATTTTCATTTTATTTACATTTGCACGATCAGATATAAAGGATACGTACAGTGGAAAAGTTTCCGTCTCCCTTGAAGTACACCTTGTCTTCGGTTTCAGGAAGCGGGATGCCTTCGGTAACGATCTGGCCGAACATGGCATGCATCTCATTGTGGACCTTCCATTTTTTCGGCACATAAATATTCAGGGAGCAGAAACCGGCATCCACGACAACTTCGAGCGTGCCGCTCTTGGTAGTCAGCTGATCAAGATAGACGCTCATCGAGCAGAAAGACGGCGTAATATATACGGTTTCGACCGCGCTTCCCCGCAGATAATGCGACGAGGAATTAAACGCCCCTTTGACATTGAGCGTGTCCGAGTCGACATCATTGACAAACACATTGCGCGACGCGGGCGCATGATCCGTGTGCGGCTTGTTCAGAAAGCCGATCCCGACCAGCAGCAGGATGCCTGCCAAAATGATCGTTCCGATCGACAGGAAGCCGAGCCCGATCACATTTTTCCACATCATAAAGATGACCAGTCCGGAAATCACCATGCCGCTCGTATCTTTTTTCTGCCGGCTCTCGATAAACCAGAGCACGAAAAACAAGGTTACGATGATTTTCCATAAAAAGCCGGTCAGGCTGAATACGTTCAGTCCGTTCAGGACCACGAGCAGGGCGCATACGATAAAGAAGCTTCCCCAGATCCAGTTGCTGCCTTTCCTGTTATTCATATTGTGTTCTCCTCTCATCCAGTTTTTCTCTGAGATGCTTGTAGTACTGGCGTGACGCGTAGACATGTTCGGGCGTGTCCTGAAACTCGATCCGGCATGAGGACATGTGCCTTGTCAGCGAAAAGATGCGGTCCATATTGACGATGGCCGATTTCGAAATGCGCAGGAACGACCCCGGAAGCCTTTCCTCGAGCTCATACAGACGCAGACCGGTTTCATACCGTTCTGAAACCGTATGGGCCATGACCGTCTTGTCGTCGGTTTCGAAAAAGAGAATATCCTGCAGGGAAATATAATATTCGCTCTCGTTTTTGAATACGGCCAGTGTTGTCGTGCTTTGAGCAAGCAGACGCTGCAGGCAGGCAATGTGTTCGTTCAGCTCGGGCGTGCGGATCGTTATTTCAGGACACGCAAGCGTTTCATCCACTTCTACAGTTATCTTCATGGCTTTTTTATAGCACAATCCGCCACACGAACAAAGACCTCTTTACCAAGTGGTCGCATTCCCCGACCAAGTGGTAAAGAAAAGCGGCCGGCAAACTTGCAGCCATAAAAAAAATCCTCCTTTTTCTTAACGATATCCTGTTTTTTCTCCGGACGATATGGTAAACTGAAACATATTACGGGAATGAATGTCTCCCGAAGTATGGATCATACTTGAACCGCTTGTTAAGCTGATGACTTCTGCGTTAGGCAGGGATCATCAGCTTTTTTTTGAAGGAGGTACTCTATGCTGTTAAGTATTTCGCTCATTCTTTTGGTCGGCATGTCTATGGGATGGATCTGCCGCAAGCTCAGGCTGCCCGGGCTGGTCGGCATGCTCGTCACGGGGATCGTGCTCGGCCCTTTTGCGCTCGACCTTCTCGATCCCGATATCCTGAACATTTCTGCCGATCTGCGCAAGATCGCGCTCATCATCATCTTGACACGAGCCGGTCTGGGCCTCGACGTTTCGGGACTCAAAAAACTGGGACGGCCGGCTTTGCTGATGTGCTTTGTTCCTGCCACGTTCGAACTGATCGGTGTCCTTGCGCTTGCGCCCAGGCTGCTGGGGCTCACGATGCTCGAATCAGCCATCCTGGGCACGGTTCTTGCTGCCGTATCGCCGGCCGTGGTCGTGCCGAGGATGGTCAGGCTCATGGACGAAGGATACGGGGTGAAAGAAGGAATCCCTCAGCTCGTTCTTGCCGGCGCTTCCGTGGATGATGTGTACGTGATCGTGCTTTTTTCGACCTTTACAGGCATGATGCAGGGAGAAGGAATTTCTGTGCTCCGCTTTGTGAACATTCCGGTATCGATCGTTTTTGGGATCGCGATCGGTCTGCTGGCCGGCTTCCTGCTGGCCGCGTTCTTTAAGAAGGCCAGGATCCGGGACACGTCCAAGGTATTGATCGTATTGAGCGTCTCGTTCCTGCTGGCCGCGATCGAAGACAGCCTGAAAACGCCGATCACATTCTCGGCGCTGATCGCGATCCTGTTCATCGGGATCGGTCTGCAGAAAAAAAGCGGACAAACGGCGCAGCGCCTTTCCGAAAAATACGGCAAGCTGTGGGTGGCGGCCGAAGTGTTCCTGTTCGTGCTTGTCGGCGCGACACTGAACATTCGTTATTTCGGCCGGGTCGGCATCCCGGCCGTCATCCTGATCCTTGGCGCTCTGCTTTTCAGGATGCTCGGTGTCTTCCTGTGCCTGGCAAAAACTCCATTAAAGAAAAAGGAGAAGCTGTTCGCGATGATCGCCTATACGCCGAAAGCGACCGTACAGGCGGCCATTGGCGGCATTCCGCTTGCGTTAGGGTTCGCGTGCGGCGATACCGTGCTGACTGTAGCGGTGCTCGCGATCGTGATCACTGCGCCGTTAGGAGCATTTGCGATCGACTGGTCGTATAAAAAGCTGCTTCATGCAAATAAGAATTGAAAAACGGCAGGCTTTTTTTGCCTGCCGCTTTTTATGCTTTTCCATTCCTTATCGTTCCGGTCTGACAAGATCGGCTAACGTGAACTGATCCAGATAGTCCGAGATGACCGTATCGAGTCCCTGCCACAACGGGATCGTGCGGCACGCATCACGGTGAGGACATGGCTGGCTTCCTTTTTCAAGACACGCGACAGGTGTCAGCGAACCTTCCATGCATTCAAGGATCTCTTTGACCGGGTACTGCCCGGGGTCTTTGGCCAGCCGGTACCCGCCGCCTTTTCCGCGCAGACCGGCGATCATCTTTTGCCGCGACAGTTCTTTTACGATCGCTTCGAGATACTTTTCGGAAATCCCCTGGCGTTGGGCGATATCCCTGAGCCGCACATAGCCGTCCTGCTCGTGCTCGGCCAGATCGATCATAAACCGCAGAGCGTATCTTCCTTTGGTTGAAATGAGCATACTTCCTCCTGTTTCCCTCATCTTATCATGATTTGTCCATTTTCATTTGTTACAATAAATTACATTTTCTTTCACTTACCTATTGACTAAGTAGGTTAATAGGAATATAGTTTGACCATCCCGGAAAGGAGCTATACTACATGACAATTCCTCATTTTGAAACACTGCAGCTTCATGTTGGACAGGAACTGCCGGATCCGGCAACGGGTGCGCGGGCTGTCCCGATCTATCAGACGACTTCGTACGTTTTCGACAGCTGCGATCAGGCAGCCAGCCGTTTTGCGCTCGGCGATCCCGGCAATATTTACGGCCGGCTGACAAACTCGACACAGGAAGTGCTGGAAAAGCGGGTGGCGGCGCTCGAAGGCGGCACGGCAGCTCTTGCCCTGGCTTCGGGCGCGGCGGCGATCGCCTATGCTTTGCAGGCGCTGGCGCAGGATGGCGGCCATATCGTGGCGCAGAAAACGATATATGGCGGATCGTATAACCTGATGGCCCATGATCTTCCCCACTTCGGCATTTCGACGACTTTTGTGGATGCCCATGATCTGACGGCTGTGGAAGCTGCCATCCGTCCTGAGACGAAAGCCGTTTTTCTGGAAACGCTGGGCAATCCGAACAGCGATATTCCTGATCTGGATGCGGTCGCAAGGATCGCGCACAGGCACCATATCCCGCTTGTGGTCGACAACACGTTCGGCACTCCGTATTTGATCCGCCCTTTTGAGCACGGGGCCGATCTTGTTGTCCATTCGGCGACAAAGTTTCTTGGCGGACACGGCACCTCTCTTGGCGGTCTGATCGTGGAAAACGGATCGTTTGACTGGAACAATGGCGGGTTCCCGGCGCTGAGCGAGCCGAACCCGAGCTATCATGGCGTGTCTTTCGCGGCGGCTGTTCCCGACGCTCCGTTCGTGACCTATGTGCGGGCCATCCTGCTTCGCGATCTGGGTGCCACGATTTCTCCGTTCAATGCGTTTTTGATCCTGCAGGGCATCGAAACATTGTCTCTGCGGGTGGAACGGCATGTCGAAAACGCATTGCGTGTCGTGGAATACCTGGAGAACCATCCGCTGGTGGAGCGGGTAAATCATCCGGCCGTGACGACGCATCCGGATCATGATCTGTACTCCCGCTTGTTTTCGAACGGGGCCGGATCGATCTTCACGTTCGACATCCGGGGCGGCCGGGAAGAGGCGCATGCGTTTATTGACGGATTGTCGCTGTTCTCTCTTCTGGCCAATGTGGCGGACGCAAAAAGTCTTGTCATCCATCCGGCGACGACGACCCACGCGCAGCTGTCGGCCGATGAGCTCAAGGAGCAGCAGATTGGTCCGAACACGATCCGGCTGTCGATCGGTATCGAGCATATCGACGATATCCTTGCCGATCTGGAACAAGGTTTCCAGGCGGTTTCGAAAAGAAAGAAGGAGGAGTGACAAATGTCCCGTTATTATACTTCGGCTGATCAGCTGATCGGCCATACACCGCTATTGCGCCTGACGCGCATCGAAGAAAGCGAAAAGCTTCCGGCTGCCCTTTTCGCCAAAGTCGAATATTTCAACCCGACCGGTTCTGTTAAGGATAGGATCGCCAAAGCTATGATCGATGATGCCGAAGAAAGAGGCTTGTTAAGGCCGGGTGCTACGATCATCGAGCCGACTTCGGGCAATACGGGGATCGGCCTGGCTGCCGTAGGAGCGGCCAGAGGGTATCCGGTCATCATCGTGATGCCGGAAACGATGAGTGTCGAGCGCCGGCAGCTCATGAAAGCGTACGGTGCAGAAGTCGTTCTGACCGAAGGACCGAAAGGGATGAAGGGGGCGATTGCCAAAGCCGAAGAGCTTGCGAAAACGATCCCGGACAGCTGGATCCCTTCCCAGTTTTCCAATCCGGCCAACCCGGCAATTCATAAAAAAACGACCGGGCCGGAAATCTGGACCGATCTGGATGGAAAAGCGGATATATTTGTGGCTGGTGTCGGTACCGGAGGCACGATCAGCGGCGTCGGTTCCTATTTAAAGGAAAAAGATCCGAATGTGCGGATCGTGGCAGTGGAGCCGGAAAGCTCTCCTGTTCTGAGCGAAGGGCATGCGGGCGCTCACAAGATCCAGGGCATTGGTGCCGGATTTGTTCCGGACACGCTGGATACCCATATTTATGATGAAGTCATCACGGTTTCGAACGAGGAGGCGTTTGACGCGGCGCGGCGTGTCGGCACAGAGGAAGGAATTCTTGTCGGGATTTCGAGCGGGGCGGCCTTGGCGGCTGCGATCAAGCTGGCAAAGCGCCCGGAAAACGAAGGAAAGAACATTGTCGTTCTTTTCCCGGATGCGGGCGACCGCTATTTATCGACCTCTCTTTTTGAACATTGAACATGCAGCGGCTGATCCGATCGGCCGTTTTTTTTGTAAAAAAAAAGCCGAAGACCTTATGATCTTCGGCGTGATGTTCTTATGGCGTCGCCAAGAGGATTTGAACCTCCGACCTACCGCTTAGGAGGCGGTTGCTCTATCCAGCTGAGCTATGGCGACAGGAACAGGAATATTATACAATTTCATTTGAAACGATGTCAATGTGCAATATCTGACACAAGAGAGCACACACGATCAGAACTTTATGATCTGCCTTCTTTATAATGAAGGCACAAAGAAAGAAGGAATACGATGGACTGGACGACTGGCATTCAAAATGCGATCAATTATGTGGAAGAGCATTTATGCGAAGAAATCGACTATGAAGCGGTGGCTGGGCAGGCTGCCAGCTCAAGCTTCTATTTTCAGAAGATCTTTCACAGCTTGTGCGGGATTTCTCTTGGGGAATATATCCGCTGCAGACGGCTTGCTCTTGCCGGCAGCGAGCTGAAAAGCGGCCGATGTAAAGTGATCGATGTGGCTCTCAAGTATGGCTACGAGAGTCCCGAAAGCTTTTCCCGGGCATTTTCGAAGTTTCACGGGGTCAGTCCTTCGATGGCAAAAAAGGAGAGCACGAAGCTCAGGTCCTTTTCCCGGATTTCTTTGAAATTGATCATAAATGGAGGTAACAGCATGGAGTACAAGATCATTAAAAAAGAAGCGTTCGATGTGGTGGAAAAAGCAGAGATCCATTCGCTGGATAATGGAGAAAACACGCACACGATCCCGGATTTCTGGTCCCGGTCGCGCAAGGATGGCACGATCGAAGAGCTGCTCGAACTGGCATCTGATCAGAAATTTCTTTTCGGGATCTGCTATGGAAATGGCAAAGAGAGCCCGGAAACGTTCGAATACGCGATCGGGGCGGTCTGTGGCGAAGACACGATGGTGCCGGAAGGTTTTCGGAAAACGACCATTCCGGCATGCACATGGGCTGTGTTCGAATGCACAGGGGCAATGCCGGAAGCGATCCAGGAAAAATGGAATGAAATTGTCACGACGTTTTTCCCGACTTCCGGCTATGTGCCGACCTATGAGATGGATATCGAAGCGTATACGGATGGCGATATGAGCTGTCCCGATTACAAAAGCGAGATCTGGGTGCCTGTCATTCAGAAACAGTAAAGACAAAAATGCCGGATCGATCTGTCCGGCATTTTACTTTATCGCATTTTATTTTAATCTTATTTTGTATCAAAGCATGTCTTTTGGTTCTTCGCTTTCTTCATTGAGCCAGTGCAGCTTGCTGAAGATGAAGAAGGCCAGGGACATGATCATGGCAACGAGGGCGGCCAGGACCATTCCGGAAAGAGAAATGTTTCCGATGTGCAGGGCGACGCCGCTCAGTCCGGTTACGAACACGACCGAAGTGAGCATCATGTTGACGCTGTTTCCGTAATCGACATGTTCGTCGACGAGGATGCGCAGGCCGCTGACGCCGATCATTCCGTAAAGCAGGAATGAAATGCCGCCAATGACCGGATTCGGAATGGTTTCGATCAGGGCTGCAAGCGGTCCGATGAAAGAGCAGATGACGGAAAGGATGGCTGCTCCGGCAATGACCTGGACACTGTAAACGCCGGTCAGGGCCATGACGCCAATGTTTTCTCCGTATGTTGTGGTTGGTACGGATCCGAGGAATCCGGAAATCATCGTGGAGAAGTTGTCTCCGAACAATGTTCTGTCGAGTCCCGGGTCTTTGATGAGGTCGCGTCCGACGATCTGGCTCGTGACGACCTGATGGCCGATATGTTCAGAAGCGATGACCAGGATGACCGGGAGCATCATCATGATGGCGTCCAGGTTGAATTTTGGTGCTGTGAAGTTCGGGAGCGCGAACAGTTTCGCTTCCATGACTGGTGTGAAGTCGACGATCCCGACGCAAACGGCTGTCAGATAGCCGGCAACGACGGCGATCAGGATCGGAATGACGGACCAGAACTTTTTGAAGCAGACAGATCCGATGATGGCGACAAGCAGAGTAACAAGGAACACGATTACATTGTTCATGTTGACAACTTCGTCGAGAAGTCCTGCCGTATTGGCGGCGGATCCGGCCAGTTCCAGACCGATCAGGGCAACGACTGGTCCCATGGCTGCCGGCGGCAGTACGACATCGATCCATTTGACGCCGAATTTTTTAATGATAAAGGCGAGCAGGCAGCCGACAAAGCCGACGGCGATAAATCCGCCCAGAGCGTATTCATACCCGAACTGCGCAATGACCATATTGCCGGGCGCAAGGAACGCAAAACTGGATCCCAGATACGCTGGCGCCTTCCCTTTTGTAACAAAAATAAACAGTAATGTTCCGATTCCATTCATCAGCAGGACGATTGCCGGGTTGATCCCGAACAGGAACGGTACGAGCACTGTGGCTCCAAACATCGCAAATAAGTGCTGGATACTTAGCGGCACCAGCATTTTAAATGGCACTTTTTCTTCAACTTGAATGATTCTTTTTGCCATTCAGAAACCTCGCTTTCTTTTTTACCATCCTAATTTATACCATCATCTATATATCAACTCAAGAACAAAAAAAAGAATTGGCAAATTTCACAAAATCACGTATAATGTTCTGGATGGAACAGTTCATGCGCTCGTAGCTCAGTTGGATAGAGTATCAGATTCCGATTCTGAGGGTCGTAGGTTCGAGCCCTATCGAGCGCGCCATTGAAAAAAGCAGAGGCCGAAACGATGCGTTTCAGCCTCTTTTTTATGCTTTCTCAAAATTGCAGGTCCATCCCGAAATATACGCACATCACGATCGAATAGAAGATCGTGACGATCATCCATATGGCATCCTGCGATGTAAATTTTCCTTTCTTCTCATTGATCAAAGACATGTAGAGCAGAAAGTAGAGCACAAACTGAAAGATCACCATGAAATCAAGCGTTCTGTTGACCACGAACATGATCGCTGCCGCCACGGTCATTCCCAGCATGGCCAGGAAGCGATAGACCTTGATCGTTTTCGGATTGATGAATCCATTCTCGTTTTCCATTATCTCTTCCTCACCCTTCCTTCCACATTGACTGAAGCTTTTCATTGTATCCTACGCACGGATCATCCAGATCATACTGACGAGCCAGCTGTTCAAACCGGTCTTCCATAGACGCATGGAAATTCTTATTGAAATCCTCTTTGCTGGAAAATTCTTTGTAAATTCCGCATTGGTCAATGATATTCACGTTATTTCGTTTCATACGTTCCAGAACTTCTTTCCATTCGTAAAATGCCATGAATTCCAAATGGATCTTTTTCCAGTCCCGGGTCCGTATCTGCAGATCGAAATTGTATATTTTATGTCCGACCATGATCAGGCTCATCCCCCATACCCGACTGCAGATTGACAAAGTCGCCTGCTCGATCTCTGCATAAGGCACCACGATCTCATGGACCCCATTTTCAAACAATATTTGTTCATAATCTTCCAGATGGGCCGTGATCTTCATTTCCTGTTCCGTAAAATTCACATCATACACTAATGGATTTCCCTGCTGATGTCCACGAAACACAGGTTTTGAATCCACAGACACGTAGCAATAAAAGAGCTGATCCTTCATTTGGTATTCCCCCCCCAACCGCCAATACAGGCCTTTCCTGATCTTCAACAGTAATGCATAATAGACAGTGCAAAACAATACTACCATCTATACTGCTAAACCAATTAATTCGATCTATATTCATAGATTACCATAATAAACCAGAAAATATAAACAAAACAAAAGCAATCATTGAACAAACAGCAAAATTTAGCAAAAGCAAAAATGGTCGCCTTAATAAAAAGCCTTCTGTTCCCTACACGAACAGAAGACCTCATGTCAGCGGTCCAGTTTTCCGCTTACGCCATATAGATCAGGAAAGATTAAATGTGTTAGTATAAGCGAGATGTCGTCCATTCGAAACGTCTTTTCTCTGAAAATCTCTAAGATTTCATTTAAACATTACAGAGGCATTATATAACTCCGATGTATTAGAGATATCAAATTTTATTCCTTTATACTCTTCTTTAATAGCTTTTTCCAACATTTCTTTAGTTAAGGTCATTGAACCATTTATTGAGTACAATTGTTTTCCTGTTTTCTTCCATTTACCAAATTTTTTCAGCTCTTCTGATTTTGTTAAATCTGGTACTATTTTCTTATCGGGAAAAAATATATACCATGTATTTCTTGTAGGGAGATCTTTTCCGCTGCTTTTCTTGATTTGTCTTATAAAGTACCATAAACAAATTCCAAGCAATAAAACCGTTCCAATTACAAATATTATAGTGTTATTCATTTTCATACTCCTTGTTCTATTAGTTTTCCATTATTGAATTCATATACTTTATCGAAACGATCATTCAGATATTTCTTATGCGAGATGAAGATCACTGTGGTATCTTTCAAAGACAAAAGATAATCGATTACTTTCTTTTCGCTGTTTAAATCTAAATTAGAAGTTGCTTCGTCTAAAACCAAGACTTTCGGTTTTTTGATCAGTGCACGAAGCAGTGACAATTTTTGCCTTTGTCCTCCTGATAAATTTAATGCATTTTCTGATAATTTCGAATGAATCCCATACGCATGATTTGCAAAAATATCGTTCATTTCTAATTTTTGCACTAATTTTTCAACTTCGACAAAATCGTATTCCGAATCATTTAAAGCGATAATGTTTTTATAAATAGTTCCTGCAAAGCGATCCGGAAATAATTTTTTCGCCGTCGTTTTTTAGCATTCTGTCGTCTCATAATGACGATTTTTCTATATCGTGTATTTTTTCCATTACTCCCTTCCGATCTTTTCTTCTTTACAAATATAATATTAAATTATTCATCAATAATCTATCGGTATCATAGCTAACAAAATGTGAAATATATAAAAGAATAATAAGAAAAATAAGAAAAAAATGCCGTTATTCTCTCTAAATATCCAAAATAATCTTAATCACTCTACTAATTTGTGTGATTGAATCCGCTTTCATTGAATTGGATTCAGTAAAATTAATTTGCTATACTTTTTTTATAGGAAGGAAATACTTGAAACGCCTCAAAAGGAAAATCAAGGGATGAAGTTGTGAATAAATTAGAAGCAGAAATATTCGGGA
Organism: Erysipelotrichaceae bacterium OPF54; assembly: GCA_022834735.1. Classification (GTDB taxonomy): domain Bacteria; phylum Bacillota_I; class Bacilli_A; order Erysipelotrichales; family Erysipelotrichaceae; genus Dubosiella. The sequence continues at coordinate 630,281 of BQKD01000001.1, read as the reverse complement.
AATACGTTTCCATAAATCGCAGAATCAATGGCTGGACAATTGAGGGGCTTGCAAAAGCTTCTAATTTTGCATATTCGACCATTCGAAATATAGAACAAGGGATAAGCAATATTGACGAAGAAAGCAGAAATAAGATTGCCAGATTGTTTGGTTATGAACGGTTCATGAATAATCTGAATCAAAAGAAATTATATAAAAAAATATTGGATCACATCCTTTATCTTCACTCTACAGCACAGATCAATGAAATGCTGGAGTATTTGAAAAAGATCTTAAAAAATGAGGAACTGCAGTCTTCGTTTTTATTTTTTCAATATCACTTACTTCATTTTTACTATTTGGTCTACACTGGAAAAGATTGCGGAAAACGCAAACAGCTTAAAAATATTATCGAAGAGAATTTGTATTTTTTCTCTAATGAAGAAATCGCGACTTTTTATGATCTTCTTTACATTGATGCTTCTGAAAATGATCTTAATGAAAATGTGACACATCTTTTATTGAAAGCGTATGATTACAATCCCAATTCATTTTTGATCAATATACATCTTGTAATGAATCTGCAAAGAAACCAATATTTGGTAGGTTCATTGACATATCTTGAAAACTGCAAACGATTGCTCTATTCAAACAACAGCATTTACCGGTTCATGCAGATCGGGCTTCTGGAAGCAGCTATCATGGCGGATAACGGAGAAAGGGCTCCTGCTCTTCATTATCTTTTCCAGCTTCTTCATGAAGCAGATCAATACGGTATTGATATTATTAAGTCTTCGATTCTTGACAATATCACCTACACGTGTTTCGTCGATGAAGATTATTTCAACACATTAAAGTACTCACTGCTTTCGCTTGAAAGAAAAAATAACAGGAAGCTGGATCACTATTTCTACATTGCCTTTTCGCAATACAAATTAAATAACTTGACCGCTTATAAGCAAGGTTTCACCTTTGCCAAAAAGATGCTTTTAGGAACCCCTTATCTATATGACCTTTTATTAGGTCTCGATTACTTGATCAAAAAAGACCTGAGCAAAGCCATCGAATGCTTTGAAACAGCAGCTAAAGACACAGAAGAACGCATGATCCTGGACTGGTCCGTATGGATCTGGAAGTATCTTTGCGAACTATTTAAAGAAACAAACAATTTCGAAAAATTCTTATATTATCAACAGAAAGTCGAAGAAATTTATCGAAGAAGGACATTACGCTTTTATCCAAAAAACGAAGAAGCTTTGGATTCCATCTAGTTAGACCCCTAAATTTCTTGGCAAACTCCTAAAAATTTTGGTTAGCCAGAAAAGAAGCTGGTGATTTAATCCAGCTTCTTATTTTTAACTTTAGGAGCAAGCTTCTTTTTTTGCAGTCGTTAATTAGACCCCTAAAGTTTTTGGTTACCCAAATACTTATCACTATCTTACAGTCAAGAGGCTAGGATATATCGAAAAGTAATGGGCTTCTCTAGCGGAACAGGTGGACTTTGCCACCGTTTCCAGTGGACTTATTTTAGCGTATTGGGTGAACTTGAAGTTACGTAATATTCAATTCAACAAATAAGAGATTAAATCCTTACTTATTACTTATTTTTTTTGAATACCTATAACCTAAAATAGTCCATATAAACAGCAAGATTATAAAAACACTTATATCAATGAATATTGGAGCTTTTATAATTTTGAAAATTATAGTCAATACTGACCCTCCGCCAAAAAGTATCAATGCTAATTTATAAATATACTTTAAATAATTATCAACAATATAATTGTTATTACAATCAAAATCACCGTAATAAGAAACTCTTGTTATTAATTTTATCATTCTATATTTATAAATATAATAGGATAAAATCACTATAAAAATATAGCTATTTATAATTAAAAAATCACACAATGTTTTTTTATTCGAAATAAATAATGGACTAAAAATTATATTCAATATATAAATTATATATAAAATATAATAAGTTTTCATTTTTTCCTTCCTCTGCTTTCTTTATATCTTTGTTTTTAATCTGCATATATTTCGGTAATGAAAGCTGATTAGAAGAGAAGACTTATACCGAAAAACTGTTAATCAATGAGTTTGCTTCTAATGGCTAGAAAGATCAATATTTCATGACATTCTAAGAGTTCAGAAGCCCAATAATCAACATGGAAATTGGAACGATTATTTTCTTTTCACATTCTTCTCTATCAAATAAAGTGACTTCCTAATCAAATAAGATAAAAATATAGAGATACAAAAATTCAAATTAATAGTAATCACCAACAGCTTACCATTTAAAGTATTACATATAAAGCATTTTTCGTTTTACTGATCGCCCTGTCTCAATTTTTTAAATACAAGCAAAAGAGCTTGTACTTGATCATGAAAAACGAATCGTTGAAGAATTATGCTTCCGGATATATGGAAAACAAACTCCTTTATGAACAGCAGGACCATATTCTGCACGAAATCAAAACAAAAACGATTCTGCTTCGAAAAGCTTTGGAAGAAAACAATACCCGACAAGCCATACATATTTTGGAATCTTTTGCCTTATCGCAAAATGAGAACATCGATTTCACAAACAATCCTGACCTTGATTATGTCATTAATTCGAAATTAGCTAACCTCCATTACAATCAGTACAATATCCAGTGTATTTTCGAAACTGATATCCAAGCCATTACAAACGAAGAAGTCATCGTACTGATTGGAAACATTTTAGATCTGATCTCAGATTTTGCCGAAAAAGAACCGTATAGCTCTTTTCTCGTCACAAAAACTCCCGTAGGGACCAAGCTCATCTTATCCTTTGTAACAAACGCCCCTTTATATGAAATTAAAAATGCCGAATCGCTGAAAAACGTGTTATTCATCATTCAGCAAAACAACGCCGACTGTAACATTCAATATACACCCACATTTAGGCTAAATTTATTGTTGGAAAATTAAAAATTGAGGTAAATATTATGCAAACTTTTTATAAATACATATCTGAAAAGACTCAACTTGAGATTTCTATCGTCCAATATAGTTTTTCCGCTATATTTTCTACAATCTTTTGTTTTTCGAGTGCGATTCTTATCTGTTCTTTATTTAATGGAACGTATTTTGCGATTTTATTTATCGCATTATTCAGTCCTTTAAAAATACAATTTACAAGTTATCATTGTAAAACAATCTTTACTTGTACGCTTTCCTATTCTTTTCTTTTATTATTTAATTTGTTCGCTTTTCGTTTTCTGATAACGCAGCCAACATTTGCTTTTTATATATCATTCTTTGCGCCATTTCTATTTTTATTAGCCATTTTCAAGCAATTCCATGAAGCCAGAAAAATAGTTATTTTTGCTTATTTTATAATTTTTTATACATCTGTTTTTATAAATTGTAGTTTAACGATTATACTAACTCTCATTTTATTAAGTGAATCTTTTTTAATCCTGCTTTTCAAATTTAAGTCTTCCTTAAACAGAAAATAAATCAAGGGATCCCTAAAATTTGCAATTATGCGGCATCATCTCGTTTTTCATGAATTATTTTGCCGGATGCTCGCTGATCGGTATTGCCATGTATATTTATATTTGGCTGAAATACAAACAGCGGAATATGATGATGACCTTGGGGCTCGTCCTGTCGCTGGTGACCCTGCTGGTATATGTACTGGCAGCCCTGAAACGGTCCGGAATCGCTTAAAAAAGAAACCCATCCGCAAAGATCATCGCTTTGCACAGATGGGTTTTTTCTTTGATTTCTACTCCTCGTTGGACAGGAACAATGTCGGAACTGTCTTTTCATTGTACTGGGTGGAAATGATGCCCGAATCGCTCATTCTGGAATAGACACCGGCAAACACACCATTGTATGTATACAGTCCGGTCAGATTCGAATACATCATCCAGTGGTCATAGTTGACCAGATCGATATTTTCGGACTTGAATGGCGGAATATATTCCTGCGCAATGTAATCATGGTCCACAAAATCATACAGGACCTGGGCCCAGTGTTCCTGGTTCAGATCGCATCCGGCCCATACGCCCTTGGCCGCATAGGAATCTTTCGGCTTGATGATCCAGTCCGCCTTCTGCAGCACGATCCGGTTTGCCACATCCAGGGTCAGATCGTACGTTTTTGGCAGATGCTCGTCAAGAAAAGCACACTCTTCTTCCGTAAAATAGGTGCGCATCGTCTTGTCGAACAGCACCTGATTGATACATTTATGGTGTACGATCTGTGTCTGGAACGCTCCGATCAGCACCACATTGCCGTCTTTGACACACTGAATGAAATTATCCTTCAGCTCGTCGTAATGTTCCATCACATCTTTGGTCACTGCCCGGCGGTAGATCACGTCGAAAGTCGTGTTTGTCTTTACGTTGACCAGCTTGCTTCCGTCATATTTCAGATCGCGGATATCCACGACCTCGCACACGAAGCCGCGCTTTTTGAACAGCTTTTCAAATTCATACAGTTCGCTCAGATACGCGTTCTCAAGAAAATCCACGATCGCGATGTGCGGATCGCTCTTCGCCTCGAACGAAGATGCGTACGTCAGCAAAAACGCGTCGACCCACGACTCCATCAGTTCCATGATCTCGCAGTCCGGCTTCAGAGCCGTGAACGCGTTATTCAGATCAAGGAACTCGTTGAGCCGGCGGTTCTCGTTCATCGCGCTTGTCCCGTCCGTGTTGAACTCGCAAAAATGAAATTCCTTGAGATTTTCATCATAGAAAACGTCGATCCGGCAGATCGGGATCGGGATCGGATACTGCGGCCTGAGCAGGATCAGCTCCTCCAGCTCCTTTGAAAAAGGAAACAGTTTCCGGATCGCAGGATCCTTGCGGTACGCCTCGATCGTCTTCGAAAAGATCGTATACGTCGTGTCCACGATCTTTTCAAATCTCTTTTTATCTGCCTGCGAAAACATTTTCGGAACATGAAGCGTCCTCGTATAGTTTCCATGCCCCGCATTCAGCTCGCTGCTCTGTATGGCCATCGTGACCTTCAAAGCACTCTCCTTGCTTTCGATACGATGCCCGTCGATATACTTCTTAAATTTTTTAAACTCTTCCATACTCTATACAACTCATTAATCAAAAATATGCTTTTTTTCTTTGACCAGCCAGTCAAACCAGTCAAGATACTGTCCATCCTTTTCGGTCAGACCTTCGCGCGCCTTCTCGAGCAGAACGTGCAGAACATGCTGCAGAGAACTGTCCTCGTATACGCACGCGTTCCAGCCATCCTTTTCGATCTGCCGCTTGTATTCATGAAGCTGTTCGATCGAACAGTCCTTTGCCCGCTCATAATAATAAGCGACATTTTCCGGATCATAAAAGATCCCTTTGAGCAAAGCGCAGTAGGCCAGCGTGTATTCGAGCGGCATACAGTCCGCAGACCGGATCTCGATAAATTTCTTGACCCGCACAAACGGAAAGACCATCGATAAATAGTGGCCGATCAGCGCATCGGACCATCCGTATTTCTCGGCCGCCTCGGCACACGACATGCTTCCGACCGGAATGAACTGCTCCCCGTCATGCACGAGGATGAGCGGCACCGACTCCACCCATTTTCCATACGCTTCGAATCCGAAATCCTTGTCAAAAGTATACGGCATATACCCGGTCCTTGCCGGATCCGTATTTTCCCAGATCGAATCGCGAAGCAGGATATCGTCGTTTTTCCTTCCTTCATAATAAGAAGAATTGGCACTTAAAAAGGAAAACTGCAGATGCAGGTAATTGGCCACCACATATTTTTTCACAAAATCGGCTTCGCTGTCATAATCGATCGACACATGCACAGCCGCCGTTCCTTTCATCATTTCCTTGCCCCGGGTGCCGGCATGTTCGAACCATTTTTCCATCAGCTCATACCGTCTTTTCGGGATCCGCACGACATCATCGACCGGCACGGTCGGCAGCCCGCCCGAATACGCGATCGCATAGCCATGCTCATCCACGAAATGGTATATAGGCCCCATCGCCTCGATATACCACGACCGGATCTTCCCGATATCGGACGTGTTGCGGAAAGAAAGCTCAAGCTGGCATCCAGGCTCCAGCGTGATCAGGACATTTTCGGAATCGAGCGCAATGATCCGCCCCTCCTCCTTGATGACCTTGTCATATACGGGCGCCAGATATTCGAGCAGCTGTGCCGTCAGCTCGTAATCCATAGGCATGCCCGTTTCCTTGTTCAGGATAAAATGTTCGACCTCCAGCCCAAGAGAATGAGATTTTGGGCTGATGCCCGATTCAAAATATCTAGCGAGCGGCGTCATAATAAATCGAAGCTTTGACCTGGTCCGTATGCTCTTTGCCGCACAGCTTTTCCATGATCGCAAACGCAAATTCGATCGCCGCCGCAGCCGAAATGCCCGTGATCAGATTTCCGTCCGTGACCGTATACTCGTAATGGTAATGACCGCCAAAATCCTCATTCATCTCTTCGAAACAAGTATAGTTCCTGTCTTCGAGCAGACCCATTTTTCCTAAAATGGTCGGGGCCGCGCAGATGGCTGCCAGCACTTTCGTATCATCTTCGAAAAATCGGCGGATGACCTTTTTCACTTTGTCGTTGTTTTCGATCTTCTTGTAGTGCGGACCGCCCGGAACGATCAGACAGTCGGCCTGCGAAAAATCGTATTCGTCCATCGGGATGGCCGGAGAATAGGTCACGCCAAAACGTCCTGTGACTTCCTTTCCTTCGACACTCACGATATCCACATCCACATTTCCTCTTCTTAACAGAGCGATCGGCCCCATGGCCTCCAGCTCTTCAAAACCATTATCCATAATGATCGCGCATTTTTTCATTTTCATTCACCTCAACACTAGTATACCCGAATTCGGCCCAAACGTTTTCGCAAAAGCATTTCATGGGTTATTTTTCAATCCGGCCGTTATAATAATTTCCAGGAGGATGTATGAATAATTTTATTAAACAGACGAATTCCCAGCAGCGCTTGTTTGCCATCATATATATCGTTTTCGGGATCATTTTATGTTTTTTCAATAAAGGGATCCTGATCATGGCAGCAAGGGTCCTTGGCGTGATCCTGCTCGCTTACGGAATTCTCGAACTTTATATTTACTTTGTCAGAAGACAGAATGTCACGGCCATCCCGCTGTATACCGGACTGCCATGCACCCTGGCCGGCCTTTTCATGGTCTTTTCTCCGCAGTCGCTCATTGCCATCATTCCGGTGCTGGCAGGTGTCATCCTGATCGTGAATTCGATCATGCAGATGCAGCGCTCGTTCATCCTGAAAGATCACGGATTCGACAACTGGCTCTGGACCTTTGTCATCAGCGTCGTCACGATGGTGGCAGGCATCGTGGTCCTGCTCCAGCCGATCCAGACCCTCGCCTTCATTTTGCAGGTGGTCGGCGTATTCCTCATCGTAGAAGGAATCATTATGCTTTTTAATGAGCACGAAATTAAAAAATATATGAAATAAGGGGTAGTGCAATGAAAATTTCTGCAAAAGGCAGATACGCTCTGCTCATGCTCGTCGATCTTGCAGAACATCGCGACCAGGGATACACTTCTCTGAAAGAAATCGCAGAACGTCAGGACATTTCAAAAAAATATCTCGAGCAGATCGTGATCGCTCTCAATCCGCTCGAGATCTTCGCATCCACCCGCGGCGTGCAGGGCGGATACAAGCTCATCAAAGATCCTCAGGACATTTCGGTCTGGGATATCCTCAGCCTCACCGAAGAGTCGATGTCTTCTTCGCCAGCCTGTCTGCAGGAAAACGGCCAGTGCGATAAGGAACAATGTGCCACACGATGGGTCTGGGCCGGGCTGAACGAAGTGACCAGCGAGTATCTGCGCTCGATTTCTCTGCAGGATATGGTCAACCGCGCAAACGATGACCAATCATAATTCCTGGACAACGATCAGTTTATGCTGGTCGCTTTTTTTATCTCGATCGGTATCCTGAAGAAGTCAGCGGGCAAGATCGTAAAACTGATCCTGAGCCTCTCGATCACTTCTTCGCTGATTCCGTTTGCCCATAAGAATTCCTCCAGGTGAACCTCACCACCTAAGTTCTGACGAACTATAGATGGTGCTTCTTCTCTGCGCCCCTATTCTATAGATAGAGGCGTTTTGTCCTTTAGGGACTGAAGATTATCCCGTCTGTCATACAGAATCGCTCAGCATCCTGAAAACGGCTGTCTTCAGGACCCGCACGAAACCAGGACAGACAGAACCGCCACTGCACACCTATGCGTACTGCAGGACAGCATTCAGCTGTCTCAAGGTGTCCAATGTCTGCGAGGCTCTTGTTTTCATCTGGGGAACTTTTGCCCCAATTGTTATTTTTTCGGAGTCCGAAAGCTTCTCTGTCTTTTGACGGATGAAGTATCTCGCTCCTATATTGTATGACGCGTTCAGGTCGCAGTTGTATATCTTCCCGTTTGTGAATTCGCACAGTCCGTAGACCTTCGGTATCTTCTTGTTTCGGATCTCTTTTCCTCTCACGACTTTTCCGCTCCCGTCGAAGGCCAGCCTGGACGTATTCCATGCATTGACGGTCGAAAAACGCATGCTGTTCAGATGCGCTTTATATTCCATCTTCTGCACGATGAACCGGTGTCTCCAGTGATGGAACTTCTGCTTCCGGCTTCCTTTCCTCTTTTTCGAAAAGTCCAGATGCTCCATCACGATGCATCCGCATCCATGTTCTCTGGCAAATCGTACGGTTTCGATCACAGTCTTCCGGCATATTTCTTCGTTCATATGCTGAGCAAAAGCCCATAGCTTCTTGTTCTTTCTGTTTCCTGAAGCCTGCTGTTTTCCAATCCGGTCCAGCAGTGCATGCAGACGGTCTTTTTCTTCTGCGCAGGAAATGAACTTCCTGGCAGAGACAGTGCCTTCTGCATCCATGACCAACAGGACCGCATCGCTGTTCATGCCAAGATCGACAGCACAGATGCGGTGCACCTCTTCTTCAAGAACATACTTTTTCTCGAAAGCAAACCGGAGCGCATATCCTCTTCCAGCCCGTTCCAAAGTGGGCGCCGAAGCGTCTTCGAGGTCGTAATGCCTGCGGATATATTCCATATCCGTTTTCTTCAGGCGAAACGAAAAGAAAGCCCAGTCCCCGTTCGAGCGAAGTTTGATTTGGCAGGTATTGCCGGCTTCGTCGGCTTTGAACATGTTACCCTTGTAAAAGCAAGGCATTTTGGAATGATGGATACGCAATTTCGGCTTTCTGCCTTTCATGCCGTTTTTCTTCCAGTTCTCAAGATTTGACATAAAAGAAGAAACGATTCCTATTGTTGCAACGAGCGCGCTCCTTCGCAGATAAGACGGCATCTTGTAGAACTTTTTGTCGAAACCTTTGTATTTCGCTTTTCGTTTCGAAGTGGAGTGTACCAGCTTTTCCATATGCGTCATCTTCGCGTTCGCTCCGAGCATGGAAAAAGAACCATACTCCGCCTGCGCGACAGGAATCAGCCAGGAAACGGCATGCTGATAGTATTGGATGGTGTCCTGAACCGCCTGCGTCCATTCATTAGAAAGCCGGACCCTGCAGGAAGCTGTGCTAGTATACTTTTTCATGGTTTTATTTTATCATAGACGTTCTGAGTTATCATTTTATTTTTATCTAAAAATACAGTTACCCGGTATTTAAGAATGAAAAGCTCGTCAAGGATCATGTCCATATCCTTTTCGGGAGAATCCGCAGACAGAGCTTTCGAAGCTGATCAATAATTTTCAAGACGGTTTAGAAGCCGTAATTCTGGAGCCGGAGCTATTTTATAGGAACCGTTTCAGAAGTAACTGAAAGCGTCGTAAAACATTACATCGAGAACCAGGGTAAATAATAACCCAGATGAGTCGCCTTACTCCACCTAAGTTCTATCGAACTATAGATGGAGAGTGCGGCTCAGAAATTCTTCAATATAATCATAATGCCCGTCCTCTACAAAAAACTTTATTGCTGTGCGCGCGTTCGGGCATTCCTGAATTTCATCAAACAGGATCAATGTTTCGTTTGGTTTAAGTTGCTTCTTCACAAAAGCAGAAAGCTTAAACAAAATCTCATCAGCCGCAACGATCCATCAAAGATTTTTTTTGCGTCTGGATCCGCCAGAAAATTGAGTTCGACTAATTGATGATACTCATGTTTCGCAAACTCCCGCACAATCGTAGTCTTCCCTACTTGTCGGGCTCCGATCAGACAAAGCGCGTTTTTCGAAGCATCTTTTTTCCATTTTTTCAAAACACTGTACATTTTTCTTTTTAACATACTTGCACCTTTTTCCTATTTACCTAAAAAGCACCCGGAATACCAGGTGCATCGTTTAAAATGATCAAAATAAATGCTTAAAGGTCGCAGATGCCTACGCCCTCGCCGTACATGGAATACCAGTCGGCATTAAAGTCATCGACCGCCTTATCGATGCTCGGGTTTTTGAACACCTGCTTCAAGATCTCGACCGGTGCTGTGATCGCCTGCGCGCCGGAATCGAGCGCTTCCCGGATCTGGCGCACGCCCTTGAAACTTGCCGCCACGATCTTGCAGTCATAGCCGTCATGATCGATCCGGTCGCTCACATTGGCAATCAGCTCATACGGATCATTTCCAAGATTCCCGATCCGGTTCACATAAGGGGCAATGTAGTCGGCTCCGGCAGCCAGTGCCATGAGCGCCTGCATTTCGTCATATACCGCCGTTGCCGTGACCGGATACCCTTCTGCCTTCAGCATTTTGATTGCCTTCAGGCCCTCGTAGGAAACAGGAACTTTGATAAACACTTCATCATCGATTTCCTCATGAATGCGATGCGCTTCCTTGACCATTTCATCGGCCGTTTTCGAAATGACCTGGATATGCAGCGAACGCTCCTTGCCAATGATCTCGCGGATCGCACGCATATGATCAAAGAAATTTTTCGGGCTCGTCTTCTTTACGATGCTCGGATTGCTCGTTACTCCGACAATCGGCATATGCTCGACGGCATCTTTGATCTCATTTAAATCAACCGTATCAATAATGAATTCCATTTTGTGTTCCTCCTATTCCATTACGATATGTTTTACGCCCGCTTGTTTTGCAGCGGCGCGGAATTGTTCCATTTCCTCTTTGGTGAACTGCTTCACGTTGCCGATCCTGTATTCAAGATCATCATACAGTTCGTACTTGCTCGACGCAAGCGGATTGTAGTTGAGCAGCTCGTAGCGCACATCCGGAAACAATGTGCTGATATATCCGGCAATCGCCTTCACGTTATCGATCGTCGCTGTCCTGTCAGGAATGAGCGGCGTACGCACGATCACCTTCGACGCGTGTTCGCCCGAAAGCAGGAAGGCAAGATTTTCCTTGATCCGCTCATTGCTCACGGACGTGAATTCCTGATGCTTCGTATCGTCGAACACTTTCAGATCGCAGTAAATACGATCCAGATAAGGAAGCACCGCTTTCACATTGTCAAGGCTTGTATAAAAGCTCGACTCGATCGCCGTATGAAGACCGGCCTTCTTGCATTCCTTGAGCATTTCGAGCAGGAAGCCGTACTGCAGGAACGGCTCGCCGCCCGAGAAGGTCACGCCCCCGTCATGACGGAAAAAGACTTCATCCTTTCTGATCTCCTTCATCAGTGCAGGCACATCATACCAGCGCGAATCGTAGCGGATCGCGCCCGCAGGACACGCATCCACCGCCTCGTCGACCTCGTCTGACATAAAGTGCGGCCTTCCTTCTTTAAAATCAATATGGCTGCACTGCGCGCAGGACGCGCAATGAATACATTTGGAATCGAACCAGACCGGCATCGTATTGACACGAAGGCCTTCCGGATTCTGGCACCACTGGCAGCGAAGCGGACACCCTTTCAAAAACACGGTCGTCCTCAGTCCGTCGCCGTCATGGACCGCAAACCGTTTGATATCGAATACAAGTCCTTTAGATGTCGGCATACGAAGTTCTTTCAATGATCTCGTCCTGCAGCTTTCCGGCCAGCTCGACAAAGTAAGCGGTGTACCCGGCCACCCGGATCGTCAGCGAACGATGGCGTTCCGGATGGATCTTGGCATCAAGCAGATCCTCCTTGTTGACCACGTTGAACTGGATGTGCGGGATCTCGAGATCCACGAACGCGCGAAGGAAGTTCTCGAACTTTTTCATGCCCGTTTCGGTCTTGAAAAATTCGGGCAGGAACTTCATATTGAGCAGACCGCCGTTTGTCGTGCATGAATCAGAAATTTTCGACACCGATTTGAGGACCGCTGTCGGTCCGGCCAGGTCGCGTCCGTATACAGCAGACAGGCCGCCATCGGCCAGCGGCTCGAGTGCCTTGCGCCCGTCCGGCGTCGCTCCGACATTTTCGCCCATCGGCACATGGGCCGATACGGTATACATTCCCGTATGGTACGGTCCGCCGCGATAGTTCGTGTACTGTTTCATCTTATTGCGGAAATAATCCGCCCATTTCGAACCAAGCTCGTCCACCCAGTCTACATCATTACCATATTTCTCGGCCTTGTTCAGAAGCATGGTCTGAATGAGCTCATATCCTTCGAAATTATGACGGAGCGCTTCGAGAAGCTCGGTCCCTTCGATCTTGTGTTCGTCGTATACGAGCTTCTTCATGGCCGCAAGCGAATCGGCCAGATTGGCCACCTGGATCATCTGCACGCCCGATAAATTGTATTTCGCCCCGCCTTTGGTCACATCTTTTCCTGCTTCGATACAGTCATCGATGACGCTCGAAAGGAAGGCGGTCGGAAGGCAGTCCTGGTGCGCTTTTTCCACGACATTTTCCGCTTTGATCATTTCATCAATAAAGTAGTCGACCTGCTGTCCAAACGCGTTTTCCAGCTCCTCATAGCTTTTGTATGTATCCAGACCGCCAAGATCCAGACCGATCTTTTTGCCCGTCAGCAGGCATATGCCATGGTTGAGGGTCAGCTCGAGCGCCTTGTTGAGATTGAACATGGCCGCATCCGACCATCCCAGATTGTTTCCGTGGGTCGTCAGCTCGACACAGCCGACGATCGCGTAGTTTCTCGCATCCTTCATGGAAATGTTCAGATCGTCGTGCATCGTGCGGACGATCGCTTCATCGTTGAAGAACTGCGGCATTCCCGAACCTTTCGCAACGACCTGTATGGCCGCCTGCATCAGTTCGGAAGACGAGTTTTTATTCAGGCGCACGCTTAAATTCGGCTGCGGCAGGCCAAGATCATACTGGGCCTGCAGGAACAGGAAGGACAAGTCATTGTATGTGTCGTTTCCGTCTTCATCCACGCCGCCAATGGCAATATTGAACCCGATCGGGAAGCCGGCAAAGTACTTGGCCGAATTCTGATTGCGCAGATACACGATCTGATTGAACTTGAGCCACAGACATTCGATCAGCAGAAGCGCCTGTTCTTCTGTCAGCTTTCTTTCACGAATATCCTTTTCGTAATACGGATACAAATACTGATCCATGCGTCCGGGAGAGAACGAGGAAGCGTTCGATTCCATGTGCAGGATCGTGAACAGGAACCACACCGACTGCAGCGCTTCATGGAACGTCTGCGCACCGCGCTGCGAGAGATTCCTGCAGATCTGCGCCACTTCGCTCAGTTCTTCGGACCGATCCATGCTCATGATCAGATCATGATAGCGTTCCATGAAACGGATCGCGCCTTCCATCACAAGAATGACACATTCGTAAAATTCCTTCTGTTCAGAATCATCGCACTGTGCAAGCTTCTCTTCCGCTTTTTTCTTCAGACCGGCAGGTCCGAGCTCGAGCCAGAGCTGCGTGTCCGGGCAGATATGTCCCTGCGCATGATCTTTCTGGTTGATCTTTACGACCTTGGCGATCGCGTCGATATGCTCGCCGTCGCGCTGCCGGATCACATCCTCCATGCTCCGGCCTTTCCAGTACGGATAGATCGATTCGCGAAATTCCCGGATATCCTCTTCACGGACCTTGAAGCGGTCCTGCGGTCTTGTCGGGAGCGTTTCGAATTCGCGGTCGATCCACGAACAGCCCGCTTCAGGGAACACGACTCCGTAACGGACACCTTTTGTACGGTTTCCTACGATCAGCTCTTCCGGTTCGACACCGATCTCCATTTGTTCAAGAGCCGCTTTCAGGGAAAGGGCCCGTTTTTTCGGAACAGATAAATCTTCATGTTTTTTATACGTATCGGTAATGATCCGTGCCTGCTCGATCGAGGCGTACCGGTCGCCCGAAAGCATCTTGTCTTTCAGCACAGCGATCCGCGGATCCATTGGATGAGTTTTTAGCATGTGTGTTTCCTCTTCTTTCAGCTTCATTATACCTCTCGTTTTATTGTTTGCAAGGATTTTGTTATTAATTTTTATTATTTCTTCTTACAAACAATAAAAACAATAAAAGCAAGGCCATTTACATTTCGCTCTTGCGCAAAACGAAAAGATTGCTGTAATGGGAGAGAAATATTTCATCTTTAAGGTTTTTCGGCCGATCCTTTTTAATTTTCTTCCAACGAAAGGAATTTTAATGTCAAAAAAAGATCTTACTCAAAAGGCACTTCTTCGTCTTCCCGACGTATTTGCCTCTCTTATTAATTTTCTCATTTTCGATAACTGCCCTGTCATTCATCCCGATCAGATCTGCCCTCTCGATATCCCGGCCCAGTTCGATTACGATTCCTCTTTGAATCCCGTTTATCGCGATGCCAGCGCCATGGTCCTCGATCCGGACGGTCATCCCTCTTTTATTGTCAATTTCGAAAATCAGACCGCTCACGATCCGACCATGCCAATACGGGCGATGGGCTATACGGATACCGCTTATTTCTGGCAGCGCAGCCAGCTTATCAAATCTTCCCGTCCTTCTTTGCCTTTTTCTCTATCCCGCTTTGTTCTCTCGCTCACCATCGTTCTTGAAACCGTTCGTTTCAAATTATACAATGAACTTAGAAAACATTGCGTGGTGGGACGAGGAGCGGATCGCATCGATCGGCAGCGATTTCCGTTTTATTGCCGATTACTGTGTCCAGATGCGCAAAAGCTCAAAAGCAGGAAGAACACGATATGATCCGCCAGCAGGCTGGAAGATCGAACACGTAGAAGAAACGCTCATGACCCTGGCCGCCTTTTCAAAAGACGAAGCGCTAAGAGAAGGATGCTGGAAATACTTTGAGAAATTCAAATTGAACCCGAAGAAAGGAGAAACGACGATGGCAAGTGTACTTGATCATTATTTTGAAAAGAAAGAAAAACTGTATCTGGAGCGGGAGCAGCAGTACCTGATCAAAGAAAAGGAGTATCAGGCCAAAGAAAAAGAATACCAGGCAAAAGAAAAGGAATGGAACAGGCAGCTGGAGAAAAAGGACCTTGAAATTGAATCCAAGGACGTTCAGCTAGCCAGGCTGCCCGGCGTGTCATGGAACGGCAGGGACTTGCCGCTTCTGAAGCATTCGACCTTCTTGGCTATTCCTCGCAGACTCGCGAGATCGTACAACGGCTTCTGTACAATTAAGCAACAAAGCACAATAAAATGCCCCGTATTTTATGGGACATTTTTTATACTATATTTGTTAATAAAAGAATTCCGATCTTATTGCTCCTGATTGAACATGGCTGTAGAAAGGTATCGTTCTCCTGTATCCGGCAAGAGTACGACGATCAGTTTTCCTTCATTTTCCGGACGTTTTGCCAGCTCTACGGCCGCATAGGCAGCCGCTCCTGAAGAAATCCCGACCAGAAGGCCTTCCTCCTGCGCCAGCCGACGTCCCATTTCGAACGCGTGCTGATCGCTTACTGTAACGATCTCGTCGTAAATACGGGTATCGAGCGTTTCGGGAACGAATCCGGCCGCAATGCCCTGGATCTTATGGGGTCCGGCATATCCTTTGGAAAGCAGCGGCGAAGTTTCCGGTTCCACCGCGACAACCTCGATCTTCGGATTTTTTTCCTTCAGATATTTTCCGGTTCCGCTCAGAGTTCCTCCAGTACCGACGCCCGCCACGAACATGTCGACCTTGCCGTCCGTATCTTTCCAGATTTCCGGTCCGGTTGTCAAATAATGAATTTCCGGATTGGACATATTGGTAAACTGGCCCGGAATAAAGGAATTCGGAATTTCTTCTGCCAGTTCATTGGCTTTGGCGATCGCGCCCTTCATTCCTTCCGATCCTGGGGTAAGGACCACTTTTGCGCCATAAGCTTTGATCAGGTTGCGCCGTTCCACGCTCATCGTTTCGGGCATGGTCAGGATCAGCTGATAGCCTCTTTGCGCGCATACGAGCGCCAGACCGATCCCCGTATTTCCGGAAGTCGGTTCGATGATGGTCGCCCCCGGCTTGATCTTTCCCTCTTTTTCTGCGCTTTTGATCATATTGAGAGCAATACGGTCCTTGGCACTGCCTGCCGGATTGAATGATTCGATCTTGGTAGCCACCCTTGCCTTGAGGTGTTCGTCTTTTTCGATTTTTGTCAGCTCGACCAGCGGCGTGTTGCCCACCAGATCAAGAATATTTGTATGAATTGTCATCTTTCTGCCTTCCTTTCCTAAAGCTTGTCGAACAGATCATGAACATCTCCCAGGACAAACTCTTCCTTCTGCGGGTATTTTTCAAGCACGTCGTCATAGTGTTCGAGCTCGTACGGCTTTTTCCCTTCCAGAAGACCTTCGAGAACCTCGATCTTCCAATCCGGATTTTTCATACTGTCGAGATCAAAATACTCCTTGATGAAGTAGTCATCCACCTGCTCATACAGAGCTTTTATTTTTTTCATTTTATCTTTTTCGTTCATATATTCAGTATACAGGTTCATTTTTACAAATAAAAGCTTTTCACTCTTGCGAAACAGAAACATTATGATAAAATAAAATCACTTTCAACACTAAGTATCGAAAGAAGGGAGGCAGCATGAACCAGATCGAAAACACAAGAAACCTTTTCTACGATCGGCCTTCATGGACAAAAAACGAGCTGGCCGTCCGGACCAGCCTTTCTATGGCCGGGATCACAAAACATCTTTCCAGATTGATGGAACTGAATTATATCGCGTTCGACGGAACGAACGATTCGACCGGAGGGCGGCCGTCCAAACGGTATGTCCTTCATTCCGGAAGAAGCCATGTCTTGTGTATCCGTCTGCGCAAAAGCATCACAGAACATGCTGTATTTGAAGTGGTCGATCTTTTGAATACGCCGGTCCTGACCAGAACATTCCAGAAAGAACGGCTTGATCCGATATTCATTCTTGATCAGGCGGCGGATCTGACAAGCCAGGATCCGAAGATTGATCTTATTATCGTGAGCTTTCCGGGCATATGTTCCGACGGACAGATCGTGATCGGCGATCTGAAACAGTTTCTCGGGCATGATCTGAAAGAAGAGATCAGAAGCCGGTTCGCCATCGAATGCGTGATCGAAAACGATGTCAACTGCGCCTGTATCGGCTACTGCCGGCTGCACGGACAAAACGACGCAGCCTTCCTGTATCTTCCGAAAAACGATCCGGTCGGATGCGGCCTTGTCCTGAACGGGCGCTTGTACAATGGGCAGCACCATTTCGCAGGCGAGCTGCGCTATCTGCCCTTTGATCATTTGTCCCTGCCGGTATTCATCGATACGTTATCGTGTGTGATCGCACCGAAGATCATTGCCGTCTATGACGAAACGTCTTCCCCTCTTCAAAAGGATGCCGGAACGATACCGGAACCGTACAGACCGGTCATTGACTATGTGGATCGGCTGGACCCGTACATTGCAGCCGGAATGTATTCGATCGCGGTCGACACCTTGAAACACAGAAAGCTAGAGAAAGGAACTTTATGAAAACAGACTATCATCTGCACACGGAATTCAGCGACGATTCGACCTATCCAATCGAACAGCTTGTCCAGGACGCGATCGATATGGGACTGGAGGAAATCTGTATCACCGATCACGTGGATTACGGGATCAAATACGATCGCGATGATCCGGATCGTCCGGAAGACGCTGTCCTGAATGTCGATTATCCGCGCTACTTCGAACAGCTCGAAACGCTGAAAAACAAGTATAAAGAACAAATTACGATCAGAAAAGGACTTGAATTCGGGATCCAGACCCATACGATCGGCCAGTTCGAGAAGCTTTATGAAACATGGCCGCTTGATTTTGTCCTGCTGTCGATCCATCAGGTCGACAACAAAGAGTTCTGGAATCAGGATTATCAAAAAGAGAAAAGCCAGGAGGAGTACAATACCGGCTACTACAACGAGCTGCTTGCGCTTGTCCGCACCTTCAAACACTACAGCGTGCTTGCCCATATGGACATGATCGTGCGCTATGATCCAAACGGCACGTATCCTTTTGAAAAGGTAAAGCCAATCATCGAAAAAATTCTGAGACAGGTCATCGCGGACGGCAAAGGGATCGAGGTCAATACGTCCTCGTTCCAGTACCGGCTGAACGATCTGACACCATCCCGCGACATCCTGCGCCTGTATAAGGAGCTGGGCGGAACGATCATCACGATCGGCAGCGACGCGCACCAGCACAACTATGTAGCCAATCAGATCGAGGCCGTCAAGCAGGAACTGAAGGAAATGGGTTTCGAACACTTTTATACATTTGATCGGATGCAGCCGATCCCCCACCGGCTGTAGAAAATAAAAAGAAAAGGAGAAAGAGAATATGAAAATCGAACATGTTGCGATGTATGTGAACGATCTCGAAGGAGCAAAGGAATTTTTTGAAAAATACTTCCATGCCGTGCCTAACGAGCTGTACCACAACAAAAAGACCGGCTTCCGTTCCTATTTCCTAAGCTTCGATGACGGAGCCCGTCTGGAAATCATGAACAAAGAAGTGATGGACGATCTCGAAAAGCCGCTGAATCGTACCGGCTATGCTCATCTGACGTTTGCGCTCGGTTCCAAAGAAGCGGTCGATGAACTGACAAAAACATTCAGGGAAGACGGCTATGAGGTGATCAGCGGTCCGCGCACGACCGGAGACGGCTATTATGAAAGCTGTATCCTCGGCTTCGAGAACAACCAGATCGAAATTACTGTCTAGGCAGAAGGTCCGCAAAAGCGGGCTTTTTTTGAAAACTTCTGCCCGCATCCTTCTTCAAAAAAGACAAAAGAGGACAAAGGAATAAAACGTTTTGTGTTCACGAATCAATAATGTACAATAGTATCAACAAGGAGGGGTGATATGATGAAAAAGCTGAAACCAGTCTTCCTGTCCGGACTGATAGGCGTTCTTATGTTCAGCAGCTGTACAGGACAAGACCCGGAAACAAAGAGCGTGTCTCAAAACGCTCAGCCTCCCAAACAGAAAACGGAAGCCGCAGCCCCTGTCACCGAACCCGTGATCGAAGAAAAAACGGAAGTTCCTGTCGAAGAAAAGCGTGAGCCGGCTGATACAGCTCTGGCAGGATATACGCAGACCGTTTATCCTGTGACCCGTTCAATCCAGGAAAAGCCATGGTATTGCGGGCCGGCTGTCATGCAGATGCTGCTCAGCCACTATGGTCTGAACGCTTCCCAAAACGAGCTGGCAGTCCAGATGAACACTTCTTCCGTGACCGGTACCGAATACGCGGATATGGCAAATACGGCAAGCCAGTACGTGTTCGGCTCTGTTCCATCCTCTGCTGCTGAGCCGGGATTCCGCTCCTACACCGTAAGCCAGAACAATTTTTCGTCCGAAGATCAGGCCCTCTTTCTTCAGCGTTTGAAAACCGATATGGAAAGCGAGGATGTGCTCTCGGCAGCGATCGATACGTACGCTCTGTATCCGGATCTGGGAATACGGGCCACCCATGTTGTCCTGATCAACGGGATCGAAACCGACGAAGCAGGAAATATCATCCGGATCCGTATCGAAGATCCATGGTACGAGATCGAATATGCCAGCGAAGAAGAGCACTGGATCGATACGAATTTGTTCTTGAATGCGATGAACCAGTCTCCGGAACCCGGCTATATCTGGTAGCACCACAATGTGAAAAAAGAGAAGTTTTGCGTTTTGCTAAAAACTTCTCTTTTCTTTTCGCCAGATCGAATGTACTTTTCCTTTTTCCATCGTAATGATCTCATCATAATACTTTTCATTTTCTGCAATTGGTTTATGGCAAATATGAACCAGTGTCCTGTCAGGATCATCAAGAAACAGGCGTTCGATTGCTGTGGTCGTATGGGCATCCAATGCAGAAAAAGCTTCATCAAGAAAGATCCATGATTTATTCTGATACAGCGCCCTTGCCAGATGGATCCGCTGAATTTCCCCGCCGCTCAATGTTTCGTTATCCTGCCGCAGAAGATGGCTGCTGTCCAGCTGGTCGAGCTTTACTTGTGCAAGAACAGTTTTCATGCGTTCAGGATCTGTTTTCTTGTTCAGAGCAATATTCTTTTCAATCGTCCATGGGAACAGGGCTCCTTTCTGGGCCGTGAAGCTCGCATCCTCAAACAGATCCGCATTTTTCTGTCCGTTGATCTGCACTGCCTCGCTATCGTAAACTCCTTTGATCATTTTCAGCAAGGTTGTTTTTCCGCAGCCCGAAGGCCCCATGATCATATATTTTTTTCCTCGATCAAACTGCAGATGAATATCCTGCAAAAGAACTTTTCCGTCTTCTTTTAATTCGTCCAGATCAATTTTAATGGTCTCGATCCGGTTCGTCTTTATTCTTTCTGCTATCACATTCTCTTCCCTGTCGTAAAACGATTGAATGATCGGTTCTGCCGCATTCATCCGGTTTCTCAAGGACGCAAAATTAATGATCGGAGTGGTGATCATATTGCTGGCCTGCGAAACAGCAATCAATATCCCGATGCTCATCGTTGTGTACTTCATCGTGAATCCGCAAATAAAATACACGCCGAAAAACATAAGCAATCCGATCTCAAGATTGACCGAGCCAAGAAGATCGACCAGAAGATTGGAACGATAATCGGCATCGATCCACGAGCGGGCCGAACCATGAAGCTGTTCCTTTTCCATCTTTTCCAGTCTGTACTCTTTGATGACCGAAAAATTAAAATAAAACTGCTGCAGCGATGAGATCCATGATTTTTTAGAAGACATGACTTCTTTCTGTTTATCCGACAAAACACTTTTGAATCTTTGATTCCACAAAACCATCAGGAACGAGCATACGTATAAAAACAGCAGGAACCAAACATTCAGGCTTCCGATATATAATGTGGCCAGCATAAATTCCACAATACAGCTGATAACAGTTAATAAAGACTGAATATATTGTGTATTGATGACCTCAATTTCACTTGTCATCTTATTGATGATCTCATTCAGGTCATATTTTGAAAAGCGGTATTCATTCTCGGATAGGTACTGACCGACACCCTTATCAAGAAAACTGATCTGGATCTTTCGTTTCAGCCTGCCAAACGTAAGATCCTTTGTAACAGACAATACCATCTGAATGATCAGAAAACCGACAAAAACCAATATCCATTTCAATGCCAGGATATCCTGAAGATGATCAGTCAGCAGCCCGAGCACAGAAGCTTTGATCAATTCAACAACCGCCGCAAACAATATGACGAAAAAGACCACTGTAAATTCCTTTTTAAAATCCCCTATGACTTTCTTCCACATTTTCCCCT
The DNA here is from genome assembly GCA_022834735.1 of Erysipelotrichaceae bacterium OPF54. Taxonomy (GTDB): domain Bacteria; phylum Bacillota_I; class Bacilli_A; order Erysipelotrichales; family Erysipelotrichaceae; genus Dubosiella. Next base: position 608,718 of record BQKD01000001.1, on the reverse strand, counting down.
CCTAAAAAAGAATAAGGAAAGAATATTATCTTTCCTTATTATGACCCGCAATGGCAATTATGACCACCAGCGCCGCCATTCATATAATTAAGTTTTGCCTGGATCTTTTCTTGAATGTTTCTACCAATAACTAATTCTTTCATATGCGTCTCCTTCTTTGTTTGTTTTTATATAACAATAATTTTAACACATTGTTTTAATTCTTTCCTTATTTTAATGCTAAAACTATTATTATCTAATTAATTCATCCAATCTTTCTAAGACTCTATTATCAATTATATGATCAAGATCTTGAATCATTCCATTTCTCATTAAGTTGCATAATTCTTGAGATGAATAATTTAACTTAAAATAAAGACAATAAGTACAATAATTGCGTGCTATACAGTTCTCACATTCTTTTTTAGAATGTAGAGAATTTACCATAGTATTATATTTCTTCGTTTTCTCTTTATTGAGAATGAATGGTTCTGTAACATTTCCTAGAGAGAATTTACTATTAATTAACAATTGGCATGGATAAACTTCTCCATTAGATAGAATGGTTAATATAGTATTCCCGGCTTCGCATATTTGATAATTATGTTGAGATATATTAAATAATTTATTGATACACTTTAAATCATTTGGATGAAGATGTTCACAATCCAGAAAGTTTTCATCGTTACGTAATTCCGTAAATGATATATCATCATTTCGCTTTTTATCAATCACATCATAAATAAGTATATTTTCTATTTGAAACTCATTTTTAATATAATTTATTACGTCATTTTTTGAAATATTCAGCATTTCATGCTTCTTAGTATAAGTAGATTCAATAGACTCTATTGCACCACCAGCAGTACGAAACCGATTTATATTTTTTTTAACTTCATCAAATGTGCTCTTATTTTTATTAAATTTATACTTCCTTAACTGATCATTTATTATTTTATTTCCGTCTAAACTAACAGTTATATGAACATTTTTATTAATTAGAAAATCAATTTCTTCATCCGTTAAGATAGTAAAATTTGTGACCATTAAATATTGATTGATTCCAACTTTATATTTCTGAATACTATCCATAACATCATTTATTTGCTCCATTGCAAGCAATGGTTCTCCACCAAATAACATAAGATTTTTAACAGATATTTCATTTTCTGATAAAAATCTAAACAATTGGTCTATCACTTGATGACTCATATACTCTGGCTTAAATCCATAAGATCCTCCATCAGCATAGCAATATGAACAATTTAAATTGCAATCATTTGTTAATACCAATACCAGCTTTGATAATTCTTTAATAGTAAGAAAATTCTTATCGCTGAATTCAATATATTCAAAACAAGATTTATCCTCTTGATTAACTTTAATAACTTCAGGAAGCATCATTTCATTATTTATGTTTTTTTCTAAATATTTATATGTCTCTTCATCAAGTTGGAATATCTTTTTAGCATCCACCGAATATAAATATCGGTTTCCCTGAGAAGTTTCATTCAATACATATTTATTTGTATACATATTTATTTCCTCATTAATATATAACTCACTCATCTCCGTAAATAGTTCCATTCGGATTTAGCTCCATCCAACATAAATCTAATTTATGATGAACTTCACAAGGTTTTAAAACAACAGAACTTCCCATCAATACTGTTGCCAAACATACTACTAATAATTTCTTCATAACCACTTCTCCTTTGACACTTTTATCTTACGCCACGTCTTTGTTTTATAAAATATGGTATATTTTCGAAAATTATGCATCTTGATTCTTATCACAATTTGTGCTTAATTATTTTATCTGCAGCATATTGTCATATGAGCAAAATTCTTTTATTGTATTGTTATGAACAATCTATTTTGCTCCTCCTACATGAAATACCTGCGCGATGAGTTTTATATCGGGCAGTCCGAAATTGCCGACTCTCTCTATATTTCAATCAGCACGTACTCAAAAATGGAACAGGGAAACAAAACGATCCGAAATGAGGATTTTGAAGCAGTCATCCGCTTCTATGAACACAAAAAAGAAGGATACTCCTTTTGTTTTGAGGAAGAAAAGAAAAAACAGGCAAACGCTTTGATCAGAAAATGTATCACTGCCTTTGAATACAGAAGCCAGAAAGATCTGGTTCCGGAACTGGAAACCTATCTAAACGATCCATCCAGCCTTCATTCCTATGCCTTTTTTGAAACTAAACTGATCGAAACGACCTATGAATACTTTACTGATCAGGAATTTCAGAAACGCCTGCCATTCCTCATCCAACATATGGACCTGTTTGATCAGACTGCCAGATCCTTTATTTATGATCTGCAGGGACTCAGCAAGCTAAGAGCCTATGATGAATCTGCCATCGATTGTTTTCAGTCTGCCAAAGCCCTCAGCGTACTGATCCATATCCCAGGATGGCTTGGTCTGATCGATTATCATTTGATCATTACTTATTTGCGGGCCATGCTTCCGCATAAAGCATTTCCTCTGTTTGAAGAAAGTGGACGGGATTTCCAAAATGCCGGAGCACATCGAAGAATATTGAATCTTCGGTTTAATCAGGCACAATGTCTTATGAAAATGAAACTATATGAAGAAGCGGATCAAATCCACCTCAATCTTCTACAAACCTATGATCAGGTTGATACAAAACGATTTGCAGCCATGATCTATGTTAATTTTTCATGGAGTCAGTTCATACAAAAACATTATCAAGAAGCAATCAACCTTTCTCGTAAAGCCGTTGAATTAGATTATGATTTTTGTGATCTGTACATTACCCTTGCCTATAGCTTTTACAAACTAGGCGAAATTCCATCTGCCCTTGCTGCAATCGAACAATACAAAATACAGGAACGTACAGATGATCGTTCGAAAATGGTCCTTCTCTTCCTGGAAGTGCTGGAAAGCTTTCTTTTAAAAAAGTACGAAACATTCGAGCATCAGGCACAGCAGCTGGTACCGAAGCTTGCCCAGTGGAAGGATCTGGAAATTGATCCGTTTGTCTATGAAATGCTCATTGCACATTATAAGAAGACAGACAATGAGCATGCGCTCTGTCCGGTTCTGGAAAAATACATCGAATATCTAAAAAACTAGGGATGTTTTCTGTCCCTAGTTTCTATTTGTAAATTATATTGGCTACGCCTGTGCGATCTTATGCGGATTCAGGATATTTTTCGCATCGAACACACGCTTGATCCCGTTCATCAGCTCCAGATTGTCGGTTGCCAGACTTTCCTGCAGATACGGCTTTTTCGCAAAACCGATTCCATGCTCTCCCGAAACCTGGCCTCTGAGCTCGGCCGCCTTTTTATAAACAAGCTCCATCGCCATGTCGACCCGCTTCTGCCATTCCTCATCGCTCAGATCATCCTTGAGCATATACGCATGAAGATTGCCGTCGCCCGCATGGCCAAAGCTCTTGATCCGCAGACCAGCCTTGTCCTGCAAAGCATGCAGATATTCGACCATCTCGTTGACACAGTTGCGCGGAACGACCATATCGACCTCATCCATATACGTGGTCGATCCTTTGATCGCTTCCAGGAATGCGCCCCTCGCCTTCCAGATACTTTCTTCACGTTCTTCCGTATCCGAGATCAGCACATCCAGCGCCCCCTGTTCCAGGCAGAGGTTGGCCACATTGGCATAGGCCGCCTCGATCTCTTCGGGCGAATTGCCGTCAAACTTCAGCAGCAGATACGCATCCGACTGCTTGTCCGGGAACGGCTTGCCCAGATACTCTTCCGCATCCTCGATGACCTCGCGCTGCATGAACTCGATCGCCGTCGGGATCGATTTCGACTTGATGATCAGCGGCACCGTTCCGATCGCCTTTTCCAGCGACGAAAACGGGATCAGCAGGCTGATCGCCTTTTTCGGCTTCGGCAGAAGCTTCAGGATCGCCTTCGTCACGATACCGAGCGTTCCTTCCGAACCAATGATCAGATCTTTCAGATCATATCCGGAAGAATTCTTGACAACCTTGCCGCCGAACTCCACGATATCGCCATTCGGGAGCACGACCTCGAGTCCGCGGACAAAATCACGCGTCACTCCGTATTTCACGGCACGCATGCCCCCGGCATTCGTGGAAATATTCCCGCCGATCGTTGCCGACTTTTCCCCCGGATCCGGAGGATAGAACAGATCGTTTTCTTCGACAAATGCGGCCAGATCCATCAGCAGGACACCAGGCTCGACAGTGAGCGTCAGGTTTTCCTCGTCCAGCTCCAGGATATGATTCATCAGGCTCAGATCGAGCACGATCCCATGCTCCATCGGCACGCACGAACCGACAAGGCCCGTACCGGCGCCGCGAGGAGTGACCGCGATACAGTGTTCCCACGCGTATTTCATGATTTCCGAAACTTCCCGGGCACTGGTCGGACGAACGACAACTTCCGGCCACGACTCGGTTCCGCCCAGCTCGTCATGCGAATAATCAGGAGAGATCGCTTCCCCGTACAGCAGACGCTGATCGTCAGGAATGATCTGTCTTAACTGGTCCAGATCGTATTCTTCGATCGAATGATAGGTATATTCAGACATAGCTAGGCTCCTTTCTGTGCTCTTATTTTTTCCATCAGCGGCGGAATGACATCATACAGATCGCCAACCACACAATAATTGGCCGTCTGGAATATCGGCGCCTGCGGATCCGTATTGATCGCAACGATCTGATCCGAATGGTCCATACCGGCCGTAAACTGCACGGCACCCGAAACGCCGCACGTAATGATCAGCTTCGGACGAACCGTCCGACCTGAAAGACCGATCTGTTTTTTCGCCGGCATCAGTCCCGCTTCGACCAGCGGCCTCGTGCACGCCAGCTGTCCATGAAGCATGTCCGCCAGCTCCTCAAGCATCGCAAGATCCTGTTCGGATTTCACGCCGCGCCCAGCCACCACAAGAACATCCGCGTTCTCGATCGATTCCTCTTTCGGCTTCTTCACGATATCGAGCACCTCGACATGGCTTTCCAGACGCTCAGACGCCACTTCGCAAACAACGACCTCCCCATCCGCTTCTTCTTTTCTCTCAGGCGCGATCATGATCTTATAGCGTACCGTCGCCATCTGCGGCCTGTGGTTCGGCGTCTTGATATGGGCCATGATATTGCCTCCGAACGCCGGACGGATCTGGTTCAGATCGGTGTTTTCATCCATTTCCAGGATCGTGCAGTCGGCCGTCAGTCCCGTATGCATACGGGCAGCGACACGCGGCGCCAGCTGGCGTCCTACGGTCGTCGCACCAACCAGGATCGAAGAAGGCTTGTTTTTCAGGATATGATCCTCGAACACGTTCGTATACGGTTCGATCGCAAAGCGGGCCAGTTCCGGCTTGTCGTATACGAACACCTGATCCGCACCGTAATGAAGCAGCTCCTTCGCCTCTTGCTGGATATGGCTGCCAATGAACACAGCCTGGACCGGCTGATGGATCTTGTCCGCCATCTCGCGCGCTTTGCCAAGCAGCTCGAAAGTGACCGGATGGATCTTGCCATCCACATGGTCGACATAGACTGCGATCCCTTTCCATTCGCTCTTGTCGATTTCGGGTTTCTTTTCGTCTTCTATATATTCTACAGCCCCTTTTGGTCCTTTCCGGACACAAAGGCGGCACATCTTGCAGGCTGCATTGATCTCCAGCCCGTTTTCGCCCATCTGCATGGCGCCAAACGGACACAAATCGATCAGGACCTGAGGGTCTTCGATATTTTCCGGATGCAGTTGTAGTTTCGGCATAAAAACTCCTTTCTAGATAAACTTCAGCTCGACGATCTTGTCATACATTTTGTCTGCCAGCATAGTTCCCGAACCGTTCCATACTTCTTTTTCATGATCGGTTTCAGGCGGGAAGATCCGCTGTACCTGGGTCGGGGATCCGTTCAGTCCATAATGGGACGGATCCTGATCCTTCATGTCTTTCAGGGATAAAACCGTGACCGGCCTTTCTTTTGTCGCCATCTTTCGCACAAACGACGGCAGGCGAGGCATAAAAATATCCTTGTCGACAGAAAGCAGGCATGGAAGCGACACTTTCGCGATCTCGACTTCCTCCGGCAGATCCATGGACACTGTGATCGAATCCTGGGTCACATCGTGGATCTCGCATACATTATTGATGCTCGGCACACCAAGCCATTCCGCGATCTCGGCACCAACCTGCGCCGTATCTCCGTCAATTGTCTGTTTTCCGCACAGGATCAGATCGTATGCTCCGCTCGCTTTGATTCCCTGCGCAAGCGTATAGCTTGTGGCCAGCACATCGGCTCCGCCAAACGCGCGGTCCGAGATCAGCGTGCCCGCATCCGCGCCCATCGCAAACGCTTCGCGGATGACCTCCTGGGCCTGGGGCGGTCCCATCGAGATGACATCGACCGTTCCGCCTGTCGTTTCGCGCAGACGGAATGCAGTTTCCAGCGCATACAGATCGTACGGATTCATTTTTGACGCGGCACCGTCGCGTTTGATCACGCCCGTTACCGGATCCACTTCGACCTTGTTGCTTTCAGGAACTTGTTTGATACATACAAGAATTTTCATAAACTTCTCCTTCATCTTAATTATTGTTAGCGCTTACATCGACATTTAAAAAAATAAAGTATCAAAATTGGTACTACCAATTGTTCACCTATAAAATAACCCTTGTTCCGCAAAGAAACAAGGGAAACACCACTTTTTTTGTAAGCGGTTACTAACCTTGCGAACCATATTGCTCGATATAACCGAAATGTCCTTCCAGACCATGCATGCTCAGCCGCAGATCGGACTGCAGGATCCCGTACACCATTTCGCGATGCGTCACTTCCAGCTTATGATTATCCTCCAGGCCCCGTACGACACGCTCGCGCATCGATTCGATATGCTTGTCCATGAAGCGGATGAACGCATTGTAGTTTGTGATCAGAAAATCATTATGGCTGGCCAGAACGATATTTTCATGGATCTTTTTGTCATACTTCAGCCGTTCCTCTTCGCTCCTGGCTTTGTCGAGCCGGTCCAGCAGGGCCAGAAGCTCCTTCTTGTCTTCCGGCGTCGCCCGTTTCACGGCGCAGCGCAGAGCCGCCTCTTCAATGATCAGCCGAAATTCCGTGACCTGCTCCTCCTCGATCCCTTTCAGAAAATACATGAACGACAGAAGCTCTGTCATCTTCTGATCGAAATTGAGCGCGATATAGTTACCGGAACCCTGCTGCGAAGAAAGGATCCCCATATTCTGCATGACACGCAGCCCTTCTCTTACCGAATTGCGGCTCACGTTGAGCTCTTCCGCAAGGCTCCGTTCTGTCGGCAGGCGGCTGCCCGGGACAAGCTTTCCCTCGACAACCAGCTGTTTGATACGCTCCACTACTTTTTCATATGCTTTTTCATTTTCAGCCATGTGTATTCCCCCATCTGGTCCCGGCTGACAAATCCGGGACATTTACGCAATACCTGAATCTTCTAGGATTATTTTACGCTCAATCGGGCAAGAAAAAAAGTGCCTTAACGGCACGAAAGAAGGAGAATTCAGCTTTTTCTGCGTCCCGCAAAGATCCCGTAGACAAGAAACACGATCGCGACCGGGCACAGAAAATTAAGGATCGGCGCCGAAACGGAAAGGATCACATCCAGTCCGAAGCACGACACGATCAATCCAGCCAGCGTAAAGAGGATCAGCCACTTTCGATACGGCCACTTCGGCAGCAGGTCATGAAAGTATTCCGACACACAGCTGAGCAGGCCCGTGCACACATTGAAGCAGGCAATCAGGAAGATAAGGGCATTGATGATCTGCCCGGCACCGCCGAAGATCTGTCCGGACAAAGCCGAAAGCACCTGCGCCCCGTTCGTGCACGAAAGCAGGGTCTCGGAACGAAGCATTCCCGAAAAAGCAAGCAGGCCGTATATGCCGGCCAGCAGCAGCCCGGCAATGACAGCAGCCCGGGCCAGCACGCCATGAACGGCTTTTTCATGACGGATCCCCTCGTTTTTGATATTCATGATCATGATATTGCCGAAACAGAACGCGGCCAGGATATCCATGGTCTGATAGCCTTCGACAAATCCGGTCCCGAACGGATCCTGGTCATAATGAACGATGACCTGGCTGACAGCATCGGGCATGATGAGCGCCCCAAAACATACAGCGCATACGAGAATAAGAAGGATCGGCGACATGACCTTGCCAAGCACATCTTTGAGCTTGTTCGGATGCAGGGCCACCAGAAACGAGCTGCAAAAAAACAGGCAGGCAAACAAAAAGCGGAACAGGCCCGTATCCGGAATGAGCCAGCTGAACATTTCAAAACTTGTCGTGGCCGTGCGCGGTATGGCAATACACGGGCCGATCAGCAGATAGACCAGCGACATGAACACGACAGCGAGCGGTTTCGAAATGCGTTCGAGCATGCTCCGGCCATCCTTGAAGCGGGCCAGGATAATGATCGCGCTGATCGGTACGACGACCGAAGTGCAGATGAATCCGAGCAGGGCCAGCGGCGTATGGCCAGCCGCCTGCACCCCAAGGAACGGTGCGAAGATCAGATTGCCGGCACCGAAAAACATGGAAAACAGCATCATGCCGATCCAGAATATTTTATTAAAAGATATCTTATTTTTCATGACATTTATGATACCTTATTCCTTTCAAAACAGCCACTTATTTGCGAGCCATTTCCCTTTCGAGCCATTCTTTGTGCAGAAGCATCACTTCCTGCTTTTCATGCCCTAAAAGCTTTCTTCCTTTCGGCACATGATGCCACTTGTTCAGACAGCCCCGGCAGCACGTGGCCGTGGCATGCTGGGCAATGAACACAGGATGTCCTTTCATCGGCGTCTGCTTTCCATCCTTTTTCGGATCGGGAACGAAAAGCCGCTGTTCAAGCAGTTCCATGGACTGCCGGATCAACACTTCGATCCCTTTTTCCCGGGCATAAGCAAGCAGCAATTTGTTCAAATGAAAAGAGGAACGAAAGGCGCTCTTTTCAAGACCGGAAAGCGAAGCAAACCGGCGTCTGAAAGGAAACACCAGATCAAGCCCCGCTTTTGCGGCCTGCTCTTTCCGCTTTTCTTCAGGAATGTTCCATACCTTTTTATCTTTTTCGAAACAGCCCGGCAGACTTTCGATGTGCAGGGAAATTTCATGAACAAGGCAATACGCATAGAGATCGAGAAGCTGTTCGTACGTGCATTTTTCCTCCATCGAGCAAAGATCGAGCACGATCCGGTTAACAGGTTCAGTAGGATTCGATTGTATGTTTTCAAAAGCAGTCATATAAAGTTCCATATGTACAAGTATACGGAATCCGCAAAAAAAAGCCATCCGAAGATGACTTACTGGATCTGCGATTTCAGATAGGCGAAGATGAATCCGTCCAGGTCGCCGTCCAGCACGCTCTGCACCTGGCTCGTTTCATAGCCGGTACGCACGTCCTTGACAAGACTGTACGGATGCAGCACATAGTTGCGGATCTGGGATCCCCATTCGTTGGCTGCCTGCTCCCCTTTCAGAGCCGCGATCTTCTTTTCCTGTTCCTCGATCTCGCGCTGATACAGCCTCGATTTGAGGATGCGCAGCGCTTCTTCGCGGTTCTGGATCTGGCTGCGTCCCGACTGGCACGTCGCCACGATCCCTGTCGGCTTATGGACCATACGGATCGCCGAATCGGTCTTGTTGATATGCTGACCGCCGGCACCCGATGCTCTTTTCGTTTCGATAATCAGATCTTCCGGCTTGATCTCGATCTCGATTTCCTCATTGAACTGAGGCATGACCTCGAGCGAAGCAAACGACGTATGACGCCGCGCGCCCGAATCGAACGGCGAGATCCGCACAAGACGGTGCACGCCCTTTTCTGATTTCAGATAACCGTACGCTTTTTCTCCTTCGACAAGGAAGGTCACGCTTTTGATCCCGGCCTCTTCTCCAGGAAGATAATCGAGAACGCTCACTTTATAGCCGTGCTTTTCGGCATATCGTGTATACATTCGATACAGCATCCCGGCCCAGTCGCAGCTTTCGGTCCCGCCCGCTCCCGGGTGGATCTCGAGGATCGCGTTGGAGTTGTCGTATTCGTGGGAAAGAAGCACCTTGACTTCGAAGTCCTCGAATTTTTTCGCGGTCTGAGCGTACTCCTCCTCGGCCATCATCATGAGCTCTTCATCAAAGTTTGTTTTCAATTCGTCCGCCGTTTCGTCGAGCGAAGCCAGCTCGTCGTGCAGGGCGTTGTATGAATCGATAATGTCCTTGATGCTGTTGCGGCGCCGGATGACGCTCTGCGCCCCTCTCTGGTCATTCCAGAAATCGGGCGCAAGCATCTGTTCGTCGAGTTTTTTTATTTCTTCTTCTTTTGACGCGAGGTCAAAGTGACTCACCCAGAACGTCCAACTTTTCCAGGTGAGCAGCGGCTTCTTGTTTTAATTCATAAAGTTCCATTACGCATTCGCTCCTTTTGCCTTCTGGGCAGCTTTTGCTTTCTGGACGATCTCTTCCTTCTTCGTGGTCACGCGGCGTATGCGCACCTTCAGGAGGAAGAACGCGATCTCGCGGTCGATCCGCTGGTTCATTTCCTCGAACATGTCGAATCCTTCCTGCACGTATTGCTGCAGAGGGTTGTTCTGAGCATATGAACGCAGATAGATACCGCTTCTCAATTTATCCATACGGTCGATGTGCTCGATCCAGTTGCGGTCCATATTGCGCAGGACCACCGTCTTCTCGAACGGAAGGAACTGGTTTTTCACATCGGCAATCTCGTTTTCGTAATCGGTCCACACTTTGTCGAAGACGTATTCCTTGATCTGATCGTAGTTTTTGCCTTCCAGCTCGTCAGCATGGATGGCACGGTCTTCCTGAAGCCCCATCATTTCCAGCGACTTGATCAATCCCGGAATATCGACCGACCCTTTTTTGGAATCCGAAAGATTGGCCTGCAGCGTCTGATCGATCACCTTTTCGAAAATGACCTTGACCATGTCATGCACACTCTCGCTTTCGAGGATCTTGTTGCGCTGCGCGTAAATGATCTCGCGCTGACGGCGGAGCACATCATCGTAATCGAGCAGCTGCTTGCGCGAATCGAAGTTGAATCCTTCGACACGTTTCTGAGCCATCGTGATCGATTTCGTCACCGTCTTTGACTCGATCTGCTCATCGCCCATCTTGTCGAACAGTCCCTGCAGCTTGTCGCCGCCGAAACGCACCATGAGCGAATCCTCGAGCGATACGTAGAATTTCGAGAATCCCGGATCTCCCTGACGCCCCGAACGTCCGCGCAGCTGATTGTCGATACGGCGGCTTTCGTGACGTTCCGAGCCGAGCACCGCAAGCCCGCCAAGCTCTCTGGATGCAGGAGAAAGCTTGATGTCCGTACCGCGGCCAGCCATATTGGTCGCGATCGTTACCGAACCGACCTGTCCGGCCTTGGCAACAATTTCCGCCTCGCGCGCATGGTTCTTGGCATTGAGCACTTCGTGAGGGATCTTTTCCTTCTTGAGCATCTTCGAGATGAGCTCCGAAGTTTCGACCGCGATCGTACCGACCAGAACAGGCTGTCCTTTTTCGTGCAGCTCCTTGACACGGTTGACCAGAGCGCGGTATTTATCCTCTTTGCGCGCATAAATCTCATCCGGCATGTCATCGCGCACGACCGGCTTATTAGTAGGGATCACGATGACCTTCATGTTGTATGTCGAAAGGAATTCCTCTTCTTCTGTTTTTGCCGTACCCGTCATACCGGCAAGCTTTTCGTACAGACGGAAGAAGTTCTGGTAGGTGATCGTTGCCAGCGTGGAAGTTTCCTCTTTGATCGGCACGCCTTCCTTGGCCTCGATCGCCTGATGAAGTCCGTCGCTGTACGCACGTCCCGGCATCATACGTCCGGTAAACTGGTCGACGATCACGATTTCCTGCTCATCGTTCACGACATATTCCACACCTTTCATCATGATGTAGTTGGCGCGCAGGGCCTGATTGATGTGGTGCACGAGCTGGGTATGCTCGATATCGTACAGGTTATCGATATTGAAGAACTTTTCGGCCTTTTTTACACCTTCTTCGGAAAGCATGACCTGACGCGTCTTTTCGTCGATATCATAATCACCTGAAACAAGCGTCTTTTCATGCGTGTGTTTGTCTGTTTCATATTCCGGTGCAGTGAGCGTCTTCACGAAACGGTCCGCTCCGATATACAGATTGGCTGTCTGTTTCTTTCCTCCCGAAATGATGAGCGGCGTCCTCGATTCATCGATCAGCACCGAATCGACCTCATCGATGATCGCCATATGCAGTCCGCGCATGACACGATCCTTGACATCGGTCACCATGTTGTCGCGCAGATAGTCGAATCCAAGCTCCGAGTTGGTCGTATACGTGATATCGCAGTTATAGGCTTCGCGCTTTTCCCGCGGCGAAAGCTCACGCTTGTTGACACCGACCGTCAGCCCTAAAAAGCGGTAGATCTCGCCCATCCAGGCCGCGTCGCGTCCGGCCAGGTATTCATTGACCGTAATAACGTGAACGCCTTTTCCTTCCAGGGCATTCAGATAAACGGCCATGGTTGCCGTCAGCGTCTTTCCTTCTCCTGTTTTCATTTCGGCAATATCGCCCAGGTTCATCGCAAGCGAGCCCATGATCTGTACCTTATACGGCTTCTCGTTGATCACGCGGTATGCGGCTTCGCGCGCTACCGCAAACGCTTCATATAAAATATCTTCTGTCGTTTCCCCGTTTTCGAGCCGATCGCGGAATTCAACAGTTTTATTTTTTAATTCGTCATCGGACAGTTTCGAAATGCCAGGCTCGAGCGCCAGCACTTTGTCTGCCATTTTTTCCAGTTTGTTTAATTCCCTTTTTTCTTCCGAAAAAAGTCCATTTAAAAATCCGGCCATTAGTACCTCCTTTTTTCGTTCTCTTTATAATAACACATTATATGGTACATAAAAACATATTTTTACACACCTGTTCATACAAATGCCATTTAACCGTATACCTGTTTCTTTTGCAAGTTTTTTTAGATCCGCCAACGAAAAAAGAAGCACACGAAGTGCTCCTATTCCAGTTCCATTCCTTTGTTCATCACCTTTATGCTGATCAGATCGAGCAGGATGGCACACACGATATACGATCCGCACGCAAAGCCCATGAACAGCCTGAACACTGAAACGTCCGGGATGACATCGCTGTTGAGTATCTCCATGAGCTCAGGATCGAACCGGCCGATCAGGAACACCATTCCTAATATGATCAGGATCCCTGCAATATACATCAGAAGACTGAACAGGACCGATTTTGCCGTCTTGTCCTTGTCAAAGTAATGACCGATCGTCATGCCCGCAAAGCCGCATGTCATGACAAACAGGACCTGCGTGTAATACGTGATCCCGATCAGGATCGCGATCCCGGCAGGATGCGTGATATGAAGCTGTTCGGCCAGGCCCGAAAGCGTCGCCTGCATCCATTGCGGATCTTCGAAGTACACGACAAGCCACAGGGAAAATACGGCGCATGCCAGGCATACGAACAGACAGAGCGCACCGCTCAGCCATTCGGACCAGTAGATCGCCCCTTTGGATACGGGCAGCGTATTGGTCAGATAGCCTTCATCCTTGTATACATGCCGGTTGTAGTGCACCCAGCCTTCCACCACCGGCACAAGAATGCTTCCGATCACAAGCACAACGAGCATGATCAGCAGCCCTTTCTGCATGATCGAAAAAAACGCGTTGGATCCCAGACCGGAAAGGCGGTACGCTGCGGCACAGGCCAGCGTAAGCAGGCAGTAAGAGCCGCACAGCTTTCCTTCGGAAATAAGATTGTATTTCAGCAGCTTTCCTACCATGCGTATGTCCTCCTGAAGTATTCGTCGATCGAGCAGCCGTTTTCTGAACGGATCGTGTCCGCCTCTTCATGAAGCCGGACATGCCCGTCCTCGATAATAACGATCTCGTCAAGGATCCGTTCGATATCCGAGATCAGATGCGTGGAAAGAAGGATCGACGCCCCTTCTTCAAAATTCGTAAGGATCGTGTCGAGAATGTAATCCCGGGTCGCCGGATCGACGCCGCCAAGCGGCTCGTCGAGAATATAAAGCTTTGCCCGGCGCGACATCACCAGGATCAGCTGCAGTTTTTCCTGCATTCCTTTGCTCATCTTCGCGATCTTCATCTCTTCATCCAGCCCTAAGGTGCGCACAAGCGACTCCGCCTTGCCGCGATCGAAATTTTTATAAAAATCACAAAAATAATCCAGCACCTGACCGACTTTCATGGCACGGTCCAGATAAGTGCGTTCCGGAAGATAGGCGATCAGCTCTTTCGACCGCATGCCTACCGGCTCGTTTTCGATCAGGATCTTTCCGGAATCGGTCCGGAGCAGACCGTTCATCAGTTTGATGAGCGTCGTCTTGCCCGCCCCGTTCTTTCCGACCAGTCCCACGATCTTTCCTGCCGGAATGTCGATATCGATGTTCTCAAGAACATGTTTGTGCGCGAATGTTTTGGAAACGTTTTTGATGCTAACGATCGGTTCCATTTTTTTCGTTCTCCTCTTTCAGCAGTGCGAGCGCGTCTGACACGCTGTAGCCTAATGCCTTCAGCTCGCTCAGACAGCGTTCCACGATCAAGGCAGCCTGCTGCTCCTTGATATCATCGATCAGAGAACAGTTTTCAGATACAAATTTCCCGTTCGTTCTTTCCGTGTAGATGAGCTTCTTCTTTTCCAGCTCCTGCAGAGCTTTCTGCATCGTATTCGGATTGACCTGATACATGGACGCAAATTCGCGGACAGAAGGCAGTTTTTCATTGGGCCCATACTTACCGGTCAGTATGGCCTGCTCGATATCCTCTACCAGCTGAATATAGATCGGACGGTTATTGGAAAATGTAAATGCCATGGTTCTGTCTCCTTTCACTGTATCACTGACCTAATACAATAGTACATCTCTTCCTCTCGTCATTCAATCTCTTTTTCGAGTTTTTCTCTCGCTTCTTCGAAAAAAGGCATAAACGCGGACGGCACAGCCAGCTCGTTTTCGATCTGATCGATCGTGTAAAAATTATCTCCTTCTTTGACATAAAGCATCTGGGCATCCATATGCCATTCCACATGGGAAAAAATGTGTGTATACTGTCCAAGGCTTTCCATACGCTCATATTCAGCAGGCGGTGTTTCATCGAATTCGTACATGTTGGCCAGCAGCCCATCCGGGCCCCTTTTGACCATATGGATCCTGGATCCGTCCGTCAGCACATAGATTTTCTTGCGGACAATTTTCCTTTCCTTCTTTTTCGGCTTGACGGGCAGGCTTTCCGGATCGGTCGTGCGGCAGTATCGGCCAACCGGGCACAGATCGCATTTCGGGCTTTTGGGCGTACAGATCAGTGCACCAAGTTCCATGAGCGCCTGATTGTAGTATTCGATCGGATTGCACAGCGACTCTTCGACCAGTTCGCTGATCTTTCTCTTTCCCGCAGCCTTTGTCACATCCAGATGAATATCGTACAGCCTGGAAAAAATGCGGATCACATTGCCGTCGACTGCGCTTACCTTTTCCTTGTAGGCAATGCTTGCGATCGCCCCGGCCGTATACTCGCCGATCCCGGGCAGCTTTTTGAGCTCCTCTTTTGTGGCCGGCAGCCTGCCTTCATACTGTTCCATACACTGTACGGCACACTTTTTCAGATTGCGGCAGCGCGAATAATAGCCCAGCCCCTCCCATGCCTTGTGCAGCTGCTCGTCATCCGCCTGCGCCAGAGAGGGCAGGTCAGGATAAAGGGCCATGAATCGTTCATAATAAGGGAGCATGGCTTCGATGCGGGTCTGCTGCGCCATGATCTCGCTGATCCATATACAGTACGGATCCTGATTTTTCCTAAAAGCAAGCTGGCGTGCGTTGGCGTAATACCATGCCAGCAGGTCTGTCTGCATTGTCATTTGATCTCCTCGATTTCTAAACAGTATCAATATATCAGAAATTTATGATTCCTGGTTTCAGAAATCATCCATCTGGTATTGCGCGATATAGGATTCGATGAACCAGCGATCATTGCGTTCCAGGAAAATATAGCGGATCTTTCCGAACACGATACATTCATACCGCACGCCGCATCCGCCGGCTTTCGAATACGTTTCGCGCACCGAACGGATCTTGTCGATCTTGTAGGCATGGTTGTCCCAGATGACGTACATAGGAACCTTCCGCCCGTCGCGACAGATCCGAACGATCATATCTACATAGTATTTTTGGGGAATTGTGTTCATGTTTTCATTATATTACTGTATTTTATAAAATTAAATATCTATAATTCATATTTTTTCTGTTCAAAAGAAAAGACCGGATCCATGATCCGGTCCATTTTCTTTCCTTTGTCCGATCTATTTGTTTTTAAGATACTCGTCAATGGCCTGTGCCGCTTTTTTGGCATCCGCCACGGCTTCGACCACAGAACGTCCGCCATACACGACGTCGCCTGCGCCAAACACTCCTTCGGCAGTGGTGTAATTGTTTTCCACCTTCAGCAGGCCGCGCTCTGTCCCTTCCAGATCGCTTGTCGTATTGATCAGCTTGGAAAGCGGTCCCTGGCTGGCTGCGATGATCGTGAAATCGGCCGGTTCGAGCACTTCTTCTTCATCGATCGATGCGATCTGTCCGTTTTCATCCAGATGGACCGTTTTGAACATCGGGCCTTCCTTGGTAATGCGGGAAATCTGCATCTCGGTCTTGAACTGTGCGCCTTCCAGAAGAGCGAGCTCGCGCTCCTTCGGATCGGCATTGCTCTGGTTGCGGCGGGCATACAAGGTCACGTAGCTTACGCCGTTATGCAGGGCTGTCCTTGCCACATCGATCGCGGTATTTCCCGTCCCGATCACGGCCAGACGATTGCCGATTTCGAACGAGTCCGGGCTTGCCAGATAATGGATCCCGTAACATACATTGGGCAGCGATTCGCCTTGCACATGGAGCGGCTGGGCCCGCCACAATCCGCTTGCGATCAGGACTGCGTCATACCCGTCGCGGCGCATGTCCTCGATCGTGATCGAATTGCCGACTGCCGTATGCAGGCGGAACCGGATCCCCATTTTCTTCATTTTTTTCGCATAGCGGTCGAGGATGCTTTTCGGAAGGCGGAATTCAGGAATTCCGTAGCGGAGCATGCCGCCGATCTCGCTTTGTTCCTCGAAGATCGTGACATCGTGTCCCATTTTGATCAGTTCGATCGCTGCTCCCATGCCGGCCGGGCCGGCCCCGATCACGGCTACTGTTCTGCCGGTCGGCTCTTTTTTATTGACCTGTACGCGTTCGAGATAGGTATCGGAAATGAAGTGTTCGATCGATCCCCATTCGACCGGTGTTTCCTTGATCCCTTTTACACAGTGTCCTTCGCACTGCTTGTCATGATCGCAGACGATCGAGCATACGAGCGAAAGCGGATTGTTGTCGAAAAGCATCTGGGCCGCTTCCTGGAGCTTTCCTAGCTTGAACAAGGCAATCGCTTTCGGGATATCTGTGGAAATCGGACATCCTTTCTGGCATCGCGGTATTTTGCATTGAAGGCATCGCTGCGCTTCAGACTGTATATTTAACATAGTTTCCTCCGTAATTTGAACAAGATAGGTTTTATTATAGACATTTCATATCAAAAGTGAAAGAAAGAGAATAACTTCACAAACACACAAAAAAAAACAAGCGGAACTTTCATTTTCCGCTTGTTCTGAACTTGTATTATTCGCAGGTTTTGATGAACTGGCACTTTCCTTCGATGGTCACATCGCCGGAACCGGCGTCCGCGAAGATCGAATCGCCTTTGCGCGCCTGGATCACTGTGTCGCCGTTCGTGATGGTGCATTCGCCTTCGATCACGATGATGGATACGAATGAGCTCTGGTCGACATGGATCGTTGTTTTCGTATCGACCGTCGTTTCATAGGTCGTAAAATACTCGCACGATGCGAGCTTGACGGTTCTGGATCCGTCATCGGCGCTTTCCGGTCCGCATGCTTTGAAATCGGACTCGATCGGCGACAAGTTGGATACGTCGATCGCTTTGTCGATATGCAGTTCGCGCGGTTTTCCATCCTTGCCTACACGGCCGAAATCATAGACACGGTATGTGGTGTTGGAATTCTGCTGGATCTCGCAGATCTGGATTCCGGCACCGATCGCGTGGATCGTTCCAGCCTTGATGAAGAACACGTCCCCTTTATGGACCGGTACGGCTTTGAGAACTTCAAGAAGCGTATTGTCCTCGATCCGTTTCCTGAATTCCTCTTTTGTGATCTCGCGATTCACGCCAAAATACAGGAACGAATCGGGTTCGCAGTCGAGAATGTACCACATTTCGGTCTTGCCGTATTCGCCTTCTACGCGCAGCGCGTATTCGTTGTCCGGATGGACCTGGATCGATAATGGCTGCAGAGCATCGATAAATTTGATCAGGATCGGAAAGCGGTCAAACTTTTCACAATCTGTTCCGAGCACCTGTTTTCCTTTTTTCTCGAGATATTCCGG
Source organism: Erysipelotrichaceae bacterium OPF54 (assembly GCA_022834735.1). GTDB lineage: Bacteria > Bacillota_I > Bacilli_A > Erysipelotrichales > Erysipelotrichaceae > Dubosiella. The sequence continues at coordinate 590,230 of BQKD01000001.1, read as the reverse complement.
AAAGCTCAGTCCTTTATACTCGCCGCTCGCTACTGTGCTGGCGCCGTCTTTGTGAACAGAAAGTTCCCAGCTTTCGGCAACAATATCAAGATCGGTATGCTTATTGTATTTTTCCTTCAGCTTTGTACCGCCCCAGATATAATCTTTAAATGCAGGTTCCAATTGAATAATAGACATGGTTAACCATTCCTCCTTAAACCTTGTTTGATTTTATTATAGACCTGTCCAAAATTTATGTCTAGTCAATTATAAGCATCATCTATATGTTTATTATCCTCTAAAATCAAAGTTGATATATCATTTCCGAAACAGTACAATAAGCGTATGAAAAACAAAAATATCAAGGCAGCGTTCTTCGATGTGGACGGGACGCTGTACGACCACAAAAAAAAGGAAATTCCTTTTCTGCATCTGGAAATGCTGAAAATGCTCAAGGAACGGGGCATAAAGATCTGTCTTTGTTCCGGGCGGGCATGGCCGCTGCTTCAGAATCTGGGCATCCTTTCCGAAGCGGACTGGGACGGATTCGTATGCGGCAACGGTTCCTACGTTTACGACAAGGAGGGTGTGGAACTATTTAAAAATGTGATCCCGAAAAAGAGCGCGGATGACATTTTCGATCGGGCAGAAAAAGAACAGATCGGACTGTTCGTGGCAGGAAACTGCGCGTTCTGTACCCGGGACGATGGACCGACCCGTCAGCTTCTGAACGATTTTTCGATTGTCGATGTTCCGTTCCGCGATAAAACGGAAAACGACGAGTTCTGTATCATTTCTCTTGCCGTGAGCGATACGCGCAAAAGAAGGCCGGAATTCGAATCGATCCCGGATATCCAGATCCTGTACAACGAAGCTTCGATCGATATCATGCGCAAGGATCTGAGCAAATACGAAGGGATCAAAGTGCTGATGGATCATTTCGGATTGAACGAACATGACTATATGGCATTCGGGGATGCGCTCAACGATCTGGAAATGCTGGAGAACGCTTCGCTGGGCGCGGCCATGGCGGACGGGGATGCCAGGGTACTGGCAAAGATCGAAAACCACTGTCCTTCGGTGAAGGAAGCCGGCATTTATACATTTTTAAAGGAAAACTTTTTCAGGGAGCAAAGGGATGGATGTCCGGCTGATCGAATTTGAAACAGGAGCGGATATCGAAAGAAATATCAGGCTTCTGAAAAGGATGAAATTCAAAAAGGACAAGGATCCTCTGGTTCTTGTGCTTCCTGAGTTGTGGCTCGTTCCTTTCGATAACGAAAAGATCCTGGAGGCCAGGGCCTATGAAGGGCTGGCGCGAAGTGCCATGTCGTGTTTCGCAAAAGAAAACGAGGCATACGTGATCGGGGGCACGATCTGTCACGAGCACGATGGCAAATGGTATAACACATGTTTTGTTTATGATGACAAGGGAAAGGAAATGGTTTCGTATTCCAAGATGCACCTTCTGGAAGTGCATGCAAGGCACGACTATTTTGAGAGCGATGTATTTGAGCCCGGAAACGATCTGGTCACTTTTATGATCGGCGATATGAAGTGCGGGCTGATCGTCTGCTACGATATCCGGTTTCCGGAGCTGACGAGGCTGCTGGCAAAAGACGGGATCGAGTGTCTGTTCGTTCCGGCTGCGTTCAACGAAAAGGTGGGCGAAGCGCACTGGGAGGCGCTGATCAAGGCGCGTGCCATCGAAAACGAGATCTATGTGGCTGCGTGTGCTCCACAATATTCGTATGGATCATTTCGGTCCTGGGGCCATTCGATGATCGTCGATCCGTTCGGACGGATCACGGATCATATTGACGCACAGGAAATAAAAAAGATCCGCAGAAGGATGCCTTTATGGAAGCAGAGAAGAAATGATTTGTATGAGGTTGTCTGGAAAAAGAAAGAAGAGAGTAAATAAAAAGCTGCCGCGGCAGCTTTTAGTTTTTCAGACTTCCTTTTCCTTAACATCCGGCTTCTTCGATCGGGACGGGATAAAACCCTTCATCGCCGAGCATCGTGATTTCTGTGAATCCGGCGAGCCTGGCAAGTTCTACGCATTGTTCAAAGCCAAGATCGAGGTTGGCGCGGTTATGGCAATCGCTGCTGATGCAGATCTTTCCGCCGCATTCATGAATATGTTTGAGCAGTGCGATATGGGGATATGGTTTGGTCCGGTATCCTCTGGCAATAGCGCCTGTATTCATTTCGATGATCTTATTGTTGGCGATGGCGGTTTCTGCCGCGTCCTTGGCCATGGCTAAATAGGCCGGGTCTTCGAATCGGAAGTATTTTTCGTTTTCGTTGTATTTGGCGATCAGGTCGATATGGCCGACAATATCGACTTCGGGACGGGATACCATTTCCTTGACTGCATCGTAATAGGCTTTGGCCATTTTCAGGATGTCGCTGTCATACCAGTCGGTGAGTATTTGTTCAAAGCGTGCCTGGCTGTAGTCGATCGGTGCGGCTTCGCCGTTATGGATGAGAAAATGCACGCTGCCGATAATATATTCGAAATCCTCGTGCGAAAAGCGCTGTCCGATCGAGTCTTCCTCGATTCCGAGATAGACGCGGATGCGGTCCTGATACTGTTCGTTGGCTGCGTAAATATCGCGCATATACAGATCGGTCCGCTGCTCGTCCATGGAGCACGGATCGTAGGGGTAATTGGTCCCGTGTCCTGAAAAACCGATCGAATCAAAGTTTCTCGAGATGGCTTCGAGCACCATTTCTTCGACAGTATCTTTGCCGTCGCAGTACTGTGTGTGCGTATGCAGATTTTGTTTCATATAACTTCTCCCTTATATTTCCTGGTTTTTATTTTCTCATCTATGGATGAAAAAGTAAAATGTGCTTTATAATGAAGTTATGAATCTGGCAGATAAAGTAAAGAAAAAACGGATCGAGCTTGGTCTTTCGCAGGACGAGCTGGCAAAGAAGATGGGGTATACTTCCCGTTCGTCGATTAATAAGATCGAAAAGGGGCGCGAGGTGAGCGACAAGATCGTTCATAAGCTGGCGGATGCGCTTGGTGTTTCGTTCTCTTATTTGATGGGGTTCGAGGAAAAGCCTGCTGTCCGGGGAATCGAGGTCCTGGGAACGCTGCAGAGGGTCGAAACAAATATCAAGGCCGATTTTTGTTTATATATGAACGACTTTTCGATGAAAGAGGCAGGGATCCTGAAAAACGATCTGGTGTTTTTCGTCAAGAAAAAACAGTATAAGGCCAATTCGATCGTATGCATACAGTTTGAGGGGGACCGGCTGATCCGCCGGTTCCATGAATACGGGAATGTATGGGTGTTCCGGGATGCGGGCGATCCAGAACATGAGATCGTGTGTGCCAAAGAGGAAATAGAGATCCTTGGCCAGGCGTGTGCACTGGAAAGAAAGCTGGGTTGAAAGAGCTGCGGGGAGCAGCTTTTTATATTCTATTTCATTTTTCATGTTCTATAATGGTAGAATGCCGTGATGAAGGAAGAGCCTAAGGAAAAGCTGAGATTGCAGCGAGTCTGATCAAAGACGGCATGTATCCCCTGCCAAGGATTGCTGAACTGACCGGTCTTTCTTTGCAGGCTGTCGGCCAGCTTCATCAAAAAATAATCGTCGAATAAAAGCAAAAGGATGCTAGGCGCATACATCGGTATGGTTTCGCATCCTGTTTTTGTTTATTGAAACAAATGATCTCAGTCATCATTTTCGGAAAGGAACGTATATAAACACGTGCAGTTTCCGACGATCCTGATGTCCCTGGTTCCGGCGTCAATAAAGAGAGAATCTCCTTTCTTGGCGTGGATCGTTTCATTGCCAAGCGAAATGACGGCTGTACCGTCGATCAGCAATAACGAACCGAAGGAATCCTCTTCCTGGTTGATGGTGACTTCCCCGTCGCATACGGTCTTGAAAGTAGCGAATACATCGGTATTGGCAAGCATTGTTGTGATGGCCTGTCCATCGTCGACCGCTTCCTGTTCTTCTTCGTCTTCCATATTTTTGACGTCCAGATTGACGGCGTCCAGAACCTGTTCGAACGTGAATTCTTTCAATGGAGAATCCTGCTGAATGCTGACATACTGCACATCTTCCCCGATGGCGAATACGGTTCCTGGTTCGATCAGGAAGGAATCGCCTGCCTTGACTTTTACGCTGCGGATCAGCTCGTTCAACGAACCGTCCTGCACTTTTTCTTCGAGCGCTTCGCGTGTTACTGGTTCATTGAATCCGTAATAAATGAGGGCGTCTTCTTTTGCGTCCAGCACATAAATGAGATGGATCTTGTCCGGGTCCGGATTGACCTGCAGGGCAGTCAGTTTCTGATTGTCCACAAGCTTTACGGTCAGAGGAAAATAATCGTATTGTTTTGCCAGTTCTCCAGCAGCGTCCTTATGTTCTTCCAGGTATCTGCCCAGTTTCATTCCGGCAAAAGGTCCGGTCACAATTTCGGGCTGATTTTCTCCGTTTGCGCAAAGTTCCCATGCCTGCGCAACCGAACCGTCCACTTCGATCCCGTAATCCTTCAGTTTTTCTCCTCCCCATTCAAAACTTTCTGTAACAGGTGATAATTTAAATATGCTCATATCCTGACCTCCTTGGGAAAACGATCGTTTTCCGGTCTATTCCTATTATAGAAAGCCGATCAAAATTAAGCTTTTATGATGCTTTTTTAATTCTCTTCGGTCCGGTCAAGAAAGTACGTTGCTTCCATGTCGGCGGTGCTCAAGGCGAAAGAAAGCGGAAAATGCTCGAAGCTGTATCCCACGTTGCGTGCCGGATCATCATTGGAAAAGCCCATATGATAGCGGATCGCAAATGCTTCCTCTCTTGTCAGATGAAAGTAGCTCTGCAGGATGTAGACCGATTTTTCTCCATGTCCGAACGGTATCTTGTCCTCGAATTCATAATAAGGAACCTGCACCCACTGTCCATTCACCTTTTTGTTGCGGGTCGACTCCTTGTACACATTGATCTTGCAGATGTCGTGCAGCAGGGCCACGATCGCGATCGATTCATCCGAATAGTTCAGCTTGTATTCGTCATGACAGCGCTGTCTTGCCAGATAGTCTTTCAGACATTCATACACATGAAGCGAATGCTCGACAAGCCCTCCTTTATAGTTGCCGTGAAAGCGGGTAGATGCCGGCGCTTCGAAGAAATCCGAATGGGAAGAGCACAAGTATTCAAGAAATTTGTCCGCCCCTTCCCGATGGATATGTTCCTTGTACAGTTCAATAAATTTTTCTTTGTTGTTCATAGGGTTATTGTAGCATTAATGAGGAATGATATAAAAAAGATTCACTTTGACATCAAAATCAAAAGTGAGTTTTAGAACTAATGAAATTTACAAGTATCTCAAACTGAATAGTATACTCGGCGTGAAGTCTGCTGAGTTTTAGAACTAATGAAATTTACAAGTATCTCAAACATCTGCGATATTGTCATGGATTTGTCTCTAGTTTTAGAACTAATGAATTTACAAGTATCTCAAACCCCTTTTTGAACATTGCCCACGGGTTATCAGTTTTAGAACTAATGAAATTTACAAGTATCTCAAACCGCCGTTGATAGTGCTATTCCTTGGAGTGTGTTTTAGAACTAATGAAATTTACAAGTATCTCAAACATCATATCGTATTTCTCGCAATATACATACCGTTTTAGAACTAATGAAATTTACAAGTATCTCAAACTTTGCGACAACACGCAGGCGTTTAATCCGCAGTTTTAGAACTAATGAAATTTACAAGTATCTCAAACCGCTCTCAATCGCCGAGGGGCTTATTTTAGGGTTTTAGAACTAATGAAATTTACAAGTATCTCAAACAGCGTACAGACTCAAGAAAAATCGATATAGGTTTTAGAACTAATGAAATTTACAAGTATCTCAAACCCTCTACAATATCGGTCACGTCTTCTGCAGTTTTAGAACTAATGAAATTTACAAGTATCTCAAACCCATTGAAGAATTTAGAGAGTTGATGGCGGGTTTTAGAACTAATGAAATTTACAAGTATCTCAAACATCTCCTCTTGTCGCTCCTTATCATTTATGGTTTTAGAACTAATGAAATTTACAAGTATCTCAAACATGTAATTGATTACATTCAAACTCTGAATAGTTTTAGAACTAATGAAATTTACAAGTATCTCAAACTTTGACTTCTCTCCAGCTTTCTTTTGAGCTGTTTTAGAACTAATGAAATTTACAAGTATCTCAAACGGGATGCATCCCCGAGAGAAACGCTTTAAAGTTTTAGAACTAATGAAATTTACAAGTATCTCAAACCTACATTTTAGCGCTGTCAGGTGTTGAAATGTTTTAGAACTAATGAAATTTACAAGTATCTCAAACCATATCGTTCCTCTACTCAAGGGGTTTCGCGTTTTAGAACTAATGAAATTTACAAGTATCTCAAACGGCTATGCAGTCTTTTGGTGTTCCCTCTGGGTTTTAGAACTAATGAAATTTACAAGTATCTCAAACTTTTAGACAACAAAAATTAGAACATTAAAAGTTTTAGAACTAATGAAATTTACAAGTATCTCAAACCGGTTTACTTCCAAGGCATGCGGGATGCGAGTTTTAGAACTAATGAAATTTACAAGTATCTCAAACGCCCTGCAAGGTGTCTTTATTTTGGTAGCTGTTTTAGAACTAATGAAATTTACAAGTATCTCAAACCAAAGAAGGTGCAGGAAGTCATCATGAACGGTTTTAGAACTAATGAAATTTACAAGTATCTCAAACCCTATGCCGGATTCAGAGATCGTCCGAACCGTTTTAGAACTAATGAAATTTACAAGTATCTCAAACGCCTTGCACCGTATCAATTTTTTTCTTACAGTTTTAGAACTAATGAAATTTACAAGTATCTCAAACCCTCCTACGCAGATTCGGAATGCAAAGAAAAGTTTTAGAACTAATGAAATTTACAAGTATCTCAAACCTCAAATTAACATTGATAAAATAGGCTCTTTATGTATAAAAGAGCCTATAAGTTGTCACTGATACTTTTCCAATTGGTGAAATCGGTTCAAATTTCAATAGATCTTTTCAATCAGGCAATAATCCTGATCGATGATATAAACATCTGTATCTGCATTATACACTGGTTCAACAGATTCAATCAATAAAACATGAATTTTTAACCTTTTTACCCAATTTATAAATTCCTGCATCTCCGCTTCTTCAAAGTATTGCCTTAAATTTACGAAAACATATAGCCGAAGTTTAAGAATAGAAGAACATACTTTTAAATATTCAATCAGCTTTTCAAATAAAGATGTTGTTTCCACATCAATTTTGATTTCATAAAGCTTAAACAGGTTCTCCCATTTTGGTATGGGTATCAATTGTAAATTTTCATAAGAAGATTTCCAGACTAATTGATCCAGGTAATTAACAATTTCACTATTGATCTTAAATTTTTCTTCCAATGATTCATTGGCAATATTATGAAGTTCATTATAGAGTTGGCCAATGACCCGTTTGTTATTTATATCTATATTGATCGGATCCATGATCAATTCAACTTCTTTATGAATATTGATTTCATCTTGATCCGAAAGGATTATTGCTCCATCCTTGCCTTGGAACTGTTGAAAGAACGTTTGAACAAACTCAGCAAATACTTTTGGTCGTTCAAGAACTAATGTTTGAATTCTATTTTCCCGAAAATTTATTTTGATTCCATATTCATAATAGACAAGTTTCATAAGATCACGACCCTATCATCTGTATCAATGACTTCTGACACTTTTTTACCTACCAAATATTCGATCTTGGCAAATTGTTTTTCCGTAATAGTCAAGACCTGAACAAGTCCCTTATCAGGCAACTGTTTCTTCAACTGTTTGATGATCGCATCAGCCGCCTGTTGATTTTGAGCCAGCTTGCAATAAATGCTTTCCTGCATCATTAGAAAACCGGACTGAACCAATAATTTCTGGAAATCATGATGAATCTTCTTTTCTTTTGCAGTCACCGCAGGCAAATCATACATAACCATTACTCGCATATACCTATAGCTCATAAAAGCTGATCAGGCTTTCATCCTGTTCTTCGAGCACATCAAAAATACTTTTCACGTAAATCTTTATCGCATTGAGTAGCTTTTCCTTTTTCCCTTTAATCATCACTTCCTGAGATAAAAGCGCCAGCATTAATTGTTTTTCTTCTTTTCCAAATTGCTCAAATTTATTATCAACTACTGCACGATCAACTAAAGGACGGAAAGGCTCCATCAAGTCACAACCTAAATTAAATGGATTATGAACATTATTATGGAATAAACCAAGCTGAGTTAAATAACCATTGGCAGATATTTCCCGATTGATAGCTGAAAGAATCAAAGAATAGCCATAATTCAATGCTGCATTGATCGAATTATCTTCTTTTCTTGAAAAGGACTTTCCAAATAAAGAATTAAAATACACCTTGGCCGCATGGCCTTCCCTATTTGTCGAATCTCCTGATATAACATTCTTCTCATACTGCTCAAGAAGAAGATATTCCTCTTTTTCTAAATCTTTAAGCAGTTGTTTTTGCTGACAAATCTTTTCCCGTACAATTTTTGTCCAAACTTCTGTTTTTATATCCTTATTAAATCGAATCTGATTACGAACTTTTGAACTCGTATCGAAACTTCCATAATACGGAACAAGCTCGCTGCATGGGTTTCTTTTCTCGTCGCAGAAGATAATTTTTACTTTGTTTTTAATCAGCTCGTTTAACAAATATGTAGTGAGGGAAACGGCGGTGCTTTCAATCATCAGCACCGCAATTTCCTGAATATGAACCTTCAACGTTTCTTTTCCTCGAACAACCAGATAATTCTGCTGATAATCCAGCTTGCACGTTTGAGTAACTACTACAGTACGCCAGCTCATACAGTCAGCAGATCAATTTCACTTTCAAATAGACCTGACGGCGATTGATTAATCAAAAGAATTTTCGGTATTTGTCCATTCTTAACCTGATCCTTTGCAAATCTTGTAAGATTTTTTGATAATTTAAGTGTTCCTTCGTGTGCACTACCTCCGATTAAAGTTAAATCAGCCTCTGTTTTTCTATTAGTCGAAGTTAAACGTAATATTTGTAAAAGTATTTCAACCTGTTCAGCTATAGATAATTTTTCAAATACAGTTTGATATTTTTCAAGCTTTTCTCCTTCTGGATTTAGTCGTTTATTAAACACAGTTAAATGTTTATCTTTCAATAAATTGTATAATTTCAAGTTTTCTGCAACAAAATCTTCCTCTGCACCATTGAAATATCCCATATTTTTATATTTAACTATGTTTCGAATATGATCTATAACTTTCTGATTCACGTACAATTCCATAGCATTGGTTAATGAACAATATTTTCCGGTTTTGCCTGTAATGTAATATAAAACACCATTAATATTCAAAAGAGAATACATTTTAATCTCTTTGCATCGCACAACAGGCTTAATAAAATGTAATTCTTTTTCACAATAGGATTGTAGTTGTTCTTTCGTTTTTAATTCGCTTATTTTATAAAATGGAACAACTTCTAAAGTACGAATCTTCTTCCCCTTCTCTTCATGCTCAACCAAAAAGAAATAAGCTACTTTTATATCTGTCATTCCTCCATACTTTTTCATATCCCTCAAAGCAGGTACAGACGTTTGCTTTGGAAGATAACTTTCATCTTTTGTTTTATTTTTTGGATAAATTGTTGCTTTCACAATTGGCCCAGAAGCTTTATAGCTTCTCTTTGTAATAATTGGTGTTTTTTTGGATATTGTTTTCTTCACGATATTGATACTTTCATTTTGTTTCGTAATCCATGCATCTACACCATTTCTTGATACCGGATATTCAAATATCTTATTCATATGATACTTTTCTTTTGAATCGTCTTTCTTTTGCTCCTTAATATAGTTTCTTGGATTTTTCGTAAATTTTGTATCATACACATTTCCAACAACAATATTCAAATAAGCATCATGCGCATGATGGAAATTATTGACTTCGCGACATTTATAGAGCTTGAATTTATTTCTAAATTCCGTTACATTGCCTGCTTTGACGTAAACAATCTCCGATTTTGGAAATGTAAATTTGAATAAATCCGCAATTGTTTTTGTCGCTTGTCCCGTTTCAACCAATTGACGATTTACAAAGTTAGCCAGTTCATCATCAGTAAATGGAGTCTTTCTTGTCAGACGATTGAACTTCTCCTGAGATATCAATCCTTTTTCAAGCCAGAATTTCCATAGGCTTTCCTGCTTATTCTGGACTTCAGGACGAACAGGAAAGAGATCTTCTTTATTCGTATTTTCCTCTCGTTTTACTAATACGCAATTATTGAGCAGACTATCATCTTTTACTCTGCATCGAGGATAAATATGATCAATATCATACACGTTCTTATCAAACAGCCGCTCCATATCAATCGGCTCGCCGGAATACGCACATTTTCCCATCTGGGTATAGTATAAATACAGTTTCCTGCTTCTGAAATCTTTATCTTCATATTTATTGATTTCTTTTATCCAGTCACGTGATTCTCCTTTGATTTTTCGATATAGCAGAGCTAGTTTTTTCTTTCTCGAATCTGTACGTACTTTTTCTCCATCGCTACGTGTCATTTCAATAAAAATTTTCTTCGGAGGCTCCTTCATCACCGTGACAACATCTTTCATAATTTTCATGGTCTGCCACGCCATACGTTTGACCGGCGCTGAAATATAAAGATCATTTAGATCTTCATGAGTAAATTCAAAAAGATCCTTATCGATTTTTTTACGTTTCTTATTCAGTTGTTCTTTATAAGTAAAACGATTACTCATTAGCTGATTAAGATTATTATTCGTTTCCCAAAGCGATTGAATGATCGTATGGTATTCACCAGTCTCCAGATCTTCTCCTTCCAGTTCCAAAAACTGCTTAGACAACTGACCCCAGTCTTTAAAATTAAAGCTCAGGATTCGTTTGACCTGCTGTTTATTCAGCTGAGGGTAGCTTTCCGCTATTTTTTCTTTAACAAATTTTTTCGAATCTCCAAAAACTGTTAACCATTCAATGATATTTTCGGCCATTTGGATTTGTTTATCATTTAAAGATTTCGCTTCAAAAACATCACAGAATTTTCGATAAGAAGAAAGTGTATTTTTAAAATCAATATCAAATCCAGATAATAAGACAGTTTCTCCATTCTTAGGAATCACTCCCTCTTTCTTTAGATAGTTAATTAATCCCTTTTGAGTTACTTTTTTTCCTTTTTCGAATAGATCATGATAAATACTTTGTTTGAGCTCTACCGATACCGGCTGTCCGTCAATTTTTAACGGATTTAGTTCATTTAATACCGCAAACTTCTGATAAAGAATCGAAGATTTAGGTAAAACATATTCATCTCCAAGATAAGTACAAGTCTTAATCATTCGTTTAATAAACTGATCTGCCGTTTCTTTTTCATCAATTACCTTACTTATGTTCCATGGATAAACTTTCGTCGTTTCCTCTCCAGGCTTACGGACAGCCCAGCCATTTCCTTTTCCGTTATAATTGGCCAAGGGGCCTACATAATAAGGAATCTGGAACGTAAACATCTGTATGATCTGATCTTTAACCGTAAGACCGCTCTCATCAATTTTATTTAAAAAATCATAATATTTGCTTGCCTTCTCTAAAATAACTATCAATTCCTTTGCATGAACCTGATTAGGAATCACACCATTCATATTTGTGATCTGCTTAGGCATGAAAGTTGCCAACTCAATTTCTTTAAAAATCCTGTCAACTTCCTCGTCCTTTCCTTCAAAAGGTTTCAGAAGCTTATTGACTTCCTTATAAAAATCTTCTCTAGTGCTATGTTTGAAACGCTGTTTCTTTCCATGATACTGTACTGAACCAATATAGTTTGTATAAACATTACCTTTTTCATTATATTCACGAAAAAAGCGGTTATATTCCTCAGGCACCAGACGTTTGATAACCGATTTTAACAAATGAAGATCTTCTTTATGCTTATCATAGGAATCTTTACGAGCCATAGACAAATAAGGATACATTCCACCAGTTTTTTCGTTTTTCATTAGATTTGCTATAATGCTCCAGTCATATATACTTTTCAATACAAGAATCAGATCATATTCATCTGTAGATATTTTATCTTCGATTGCCGAAAGACTTTGTTCCCAGTTTGCATCCATAAATGTGAAAGAAGATACTGAATCCGAATCAAACGTATATTGAGGGAACATTATTTTCGGATCCGCTTTGTTTCCGCATAGAAGCTTTAAAAATTCAATTTTATTTTTTTCTGTTTTTTTATCAATCTCTAAGCATTCTTTTAGTTCATCCAGTTTTTTCGTCCTGGTAGTATTTCTGTCACTCAAAATTTTTCTGACTTCATAAAGCTTTGTATGTTTCAGATTCCAGTCAATTCCGCAGTGTTCAGAAACTTCACTAAGATCATGAAAAATCTGCTCACCATCCAAAACATCACTACCCAATGATTTATTCAAAAAATTCCCCCGATGCTCGAATAAACTAGAACACGCAATATAAATTTCACGAATATCAAATTTTTTATCAGAATTGAGCATCTCGCTTCTTAAATGAAAAACAGTCGGATACTGCCGGTAAAAATCCTGATCCGTAAAATTCCGGTCATTAAACAGCAAATAAGGAGCTTTGATTGTTTTATCCTCCAAATAAAGCTGACTTTCATCCAGTCTCTTAAAGAAATTCGGATCCACTTTCTCTATCTCTGCTCTGAATTTTTCTTTCACAAACGCAATCCGCTGTTTTTTTCTTTGATTTCTTCTCCGGCTCGTTCGGTTCGTTCTCCTCTCCTGTGCTGTAGAAGCTTCTTCAAATAAACGAACACCCCACAAATCTTTCCCTTTTCCGCGGATCAGATTGTAATGAGTATCTGTAGCTGCCCAGCCAACAGAAGAAGTTCCCATATCCAATCCTATAAAGTAACCTTCATTGTTTTTTTGATTCATAATCTTTTCCTCCTTGACAAAACAGCTTACCGTGATACTATTTATTTGAAATTTACAAGTGAGTTCAAATAAGGCTTTCCAGTTTGGAAAGAACCGAACACACCACCATTTGGCGGGCAGGTCCTTTTAGTGGACATGTGCCCTTTTTTCTGTCTTTTTATAACTCTGAAGCAATTAAGTATCCCTGCAAATGTTTTATCCCATGTTATTACTGATATTATATTCTTTTTAGTAAGCACTTTCTATATATGCTTTTGTTTATACTTATACTTGATTGTTCTATTGCAAAACATCTTTTCACTATGCAAAAATCTCATACTTTCGCATACAAAAAGCATTATACATTTCACCTTAAATCCGTTGAAATATAAATAGATTTAAGTACAAAACATGGAGGAAAAAGATGATACTATGCTTTTCTACAACCGGAAACGACCAGAACAGCAACCGAGGTTACACAGCCATCATCAACGCATTAAAAGAATATTCTGATGAGCTTGTAAAGACAATTACATTTGATAGAAGCAAGGAGTTTCCTGACTATAAAGAGATAAAAAAGAGTTAAATTGTAAAACATATTTTGGGGATCCGTATTGTGAGTAGCAAAAAGGAACAAGTGAAAACACAAACGGATTATTGAGAGAGCATTATTCAAAAGGAATGGACTTTATCTTTAGTTGACGAAGATAAGCTTCGGATCAATCTTGATAAAATGAATAACACGCCACGGAAATATTTAGAATTTAAAACACCTAACGAAGTGTTTACTTTATAACACTTACATTAGATGTTGCACTTGATTGGACAAATTACCTATTCAAAAAAGCGTAAAGCACCACCTTTACGCCCATACCATTTATAATAAAGCCATGAAAAACCAACAAACTCTCATAGACAATCGAAAAGTATCTCTTCAGGTCTGCTCCCTTCAGCATGCGCCACTCGTCATCCTGATCGTCAACCATCAGCTCGTAGAAACGGTGCAGAAAGTATGCCATTCGCTTGATGAAAATCAGCCTTTTCATACCCTCTGCTTTCATGATCTGAACTGGGACGAAGACCTTTCCCCATGGCCCCACGAACCCATCGTGCAGAAAGACGACCATTTCACCGGCAACGCGCCCGAATTCTTAAAAACAGTCGAAAAAGCGGTCGAGTGGGCCAGAACGATCGTCGGCCCCAACACATACACCATCCTGTCCGGCTACTCCATGGGAGGTCTGTTCAGCCTGTACGCAGCCTACCAGTCCACCCAATTCGACGCGATCGTCTGCGCTTCCGGATCCGTCTGGTATCCCGGTTTTTATGAATACGCCACCACCCATGCCATGAAAGGACAGCCGCGATCCATCTATTTATCCTTAGGCAGAAAGGAGTCACAGACCCGCAACCCTTATTTATCACAAACCGGCATCTTCATGGAAAAGCTCCAGAAATTCTACAAAGAGATCCATATTCCATGTGTGCTGGAATGGAACCCAGGCAACCACTTTGTCAACGCAGATCTGCGCCTTGCCAAAGGGATCGTATGGTCGCTGCACCAGCTCAACGCCTGATCGGACAAACTTCTTCGTTTTGTTCGATCTTTTCTTTTACCGTTTCGAAATTGGGAATCGATGAAGCGGCGCCAGGCTTTGTGACAGCCAGAGCCGACGCGATCGAAGCATAGCGCATCGCAACTTCAACACCATATCCTCTATCCAGCATGGCGCAGAAATATCCTGTATACGTATCTCCCGCACCTGTTGTATCGACTGCATCCACCTTGTAAGCCGGCATAAAAAGAATACCATCCCGGTCTGCATACATCGATCCATTCGAAGACAATGTGAGCACGATTGACGAACCCGGATAAAGACGCAGCCATTTCCGACATAATTTCTTCGGACTCCCCTTCATTTTCAAAAGCTGTTCGATCTCCACTTCATTGACCACAAGACAGGAGACAAACGAAAGATCTTCCGGAATATCCTCTGTGACTGGTGCCGGATTGAAAACCACAAAACAGCCCTTCTCCTTCAGACATTCCGCCAGATCCTTTAAATTCGAAATTTCATTCTGGATCAGAACGATATCATTTTCCCTCACATTTTTCAGCACCCGTTCAAAATCCGCTCTTTCCAGATCATGGTTGGCACCCGGAACAAGAAGAATACAGTTTTCCGCTTTCCGGTCTCTCTGGATCACTGCCCTGCCGCTCAACTTATCTTTTTCGGTCTCAACAAACGTTGTATCGACACCAGCCTCATTAAGCGTATCGAGCAGCAACGTACCATCTGTCCCGATCTTTCCTGCCATCCACGTTTGCGCTTTTCCTTTCGCGCACGCACACGCCTGATTGAGCCCTTTCCCTCCCGGAAGCACCTGTGTATGTCGGGGCATCAGCGTTTCCTTCGGGCGAACAAAATGATCCACATCAAAAAACATATCGATATTCAGCGAACCGATCACATAGACTGCCATATCACTACCTTCTTTCCATTATGCACATTATACGATATTTTTATTTCCAAAAGAAAAGCGCTCCTTCAGCGCTTTTCATAAAATCAGTTTTTATTCTTCGATCAGGCCAAGATGGACGAACGCGTTGTACAAGCCATCCTCGTTGACATCATCCGTGATATAGTCGGCAGCCTCCTTGATTTCTGTTCCGCCATTGCCCATCGCTACATTATAATTGCACAGCTCGAACATCGAAAGATCGATCTTCGCATCCCCGAAAGAAATCGTATCCTTCTGATCGGCATCCAGGTGATCAAGAAGCACCTCGATCGCATGCTTTTTCGTAATACCCGTCGGGCCAAGATCGCCAAACAGTGCATGCTCGCCCTTGCCACCCCACGTATTCGCGATCAGATGAGGAAATTCCTCTTTCGAATCCAGATGATCCTGATAATCCGAAAGAATAAAGCTGATCTTGTTCACATCATCCCGGTACAGATCCTCGCCATCCAGATAAATAAAACCATTCACGAAATGGGCAGCCGATTCTTTAGCCGTCATTTCATCTGCCCCTTTGCCCGTACCATACTGGAACATGACCGCAGGACCCTGTTCTTTCATATAGTCGTTGGCGTACATTCCCGAATTCGCCTCCAGATAAAATCCAAGATGACGATCATTGCACCAGTCTACAATGTGCTTGACATCTTCTTTTGAAAGACCCTGATGCATCACAACCTCGCCATCGTCCTCCACATACGCGCCGTTGCCCCCGATCATCCCGTCAAGCTCAGGAAGATCGCGCTGTTCGATCTCCGCCTTCGAACATCCCGTGCAGATATACACCTTATGACCGTTCGCGCGCGCCTTTTCAACAGCCTCTTTCGCAGAATCCGGACACTGCGCCGAATAATCGATCAATGTGCCATCCACATCCAAAAATACGATCTTGCTCATATTCTCCTCCTTTTTCCTTTTACTTTCAGTCTCATTGTAGCAAACCACAGTCCCGATGAAAACGCTTTAAAAAAAGTTGAAACACTGTTTCCTTTCCTTCAAAAAAGCCCGGAATGCTGCACATTCCAGGCCAGGAAAGAGAAAAAAGATCACGCTTTTTCAAGAAGGACGACCACATCCCGATGGAACGGATGGATCGGCAGCGTATCCGTCTCATCCGGGATCTCCATGACCGAAACATAACGCCGCTCCAGATCCAGGATTGTCGCCCGGACCCCCTTCAAAGCCAGCGTCGTTTTCAGCGGAACATTGTACGGCATATAGAGCACATGCCCACGCGCGCATTTTGCGACCCGGACCCCCTCGTATTCACGAGCCAGAAAACCCGGATCCGGAACAAGATCATATAATTGATACAGACCGATCCAGTAGGCAAGAAAACCGTAGTCCCACGCCCCCTCGAAATTCAGAGCATCCTGCCACGGCTTCGGCGCCGCAAAACCTTCCCCGATCGAGGAACCAAACATCGTTCCCGCCATATGCCACGAATAAATTCCCGCCGCACCATACGCAATACCGGCAGACGCGCCCGAAAGCACACTTTCCCAGGCCGCCCTTACGATATCAGCCCGATGCCAGCGGCCGCTCCTGCCGCCGGAAAAACCCATTTCCTCATAACACGGCTCGCCGTTGATGATCGGCTTTCCAGGATATTTTTCGCGCATCTCAAGAGCCAGCTTGTAAGGCATAGCAAGATCGTTATGATTGTGCCCGCTCTGATAAAACAGCAGATCCAGCCCGTCAGCCAGCCTTTCTGGGATATACGTATACCGGCCCTTGATATGGGTCGTGAAAAGACAATCCGGCGCCAGCTCCTTTAACCGATCGAACGCTTCGATATAATACGATTCGCAAAGCGGCGTATTGAAATCCGTATCGCCGCTGATCACATAGACCGGATCAAAACAGCTGAACGTCTCATTTACCTTGTCAATATAAGCGGCGATCGCATCTTTTGGCATGATCCCCATTTTGTAAAACCGGCTCGCCCATGTATCAGGCACGTAATTGCACCACAATACCACAAGTGCCAGCTCAAATCCGTAGGCTTTGGCCATGACGCACATGGAAGCCGCATGCTCAAAATATTCCTCTTTCATGCGCGAATAGTCCCAGGCCCCATCGATCCGCTCAAACGGATCATGCTCCAGAAGCGTAGGCGACGCATCCCACTGCGGCAGGATATTGATCTGCACCACATTGAATCCCTGCGCCCGGCGCTTTTCCAGATAATAGACCCATTCCGTATCGCTGATATTCGTAAATGCCGACCAGCACGTATCCGCCAGATAGAAAAACGGCTTCCCGTTTTTTTCCAGATAGTTTCCCGAAACTGAAACGCTCAGCATATTCATTCTCCTCTCAATACCGCATCCATTGTATCATTATCTGTATCGTAATAGTCGCTTGTCAGGTCCGGAATGAACCTGAACGCCTCATGAAGAACAGGAAGAACATCCGCATGCACCCCCACACAATGATGGATATAGGGACCTTCCACGATCTTCGCCTCCAGCTTCCTGAGATTCTCCACCTCGATCCATACATACGTTCCCTGATTTTTCGGGCCGTCGATCCCTTTTGCATGCCCCATCAGCAGACGGTATTCGCCATTATCGCCATCGAAACGCACAATGCTCATATCGCCGCCTCTGATCTCGCCATGCAGCGCGCCAGGATGGGAATAATTAAACGCGAACGGCGCCCCGAAACGCGGCTTCTCCTTCATCAGCGACACCGGCCACGGGCCGCAGTGCTGCAGCAGCTCCCCGTTTTCATTGGTCGGATGCGGAACCGTCCAGTCCGCAAAAAACGGAACATGCTCTCCTCTGGCAGCCGCCTGTACAAGCAGCGAAGTGATGGCCCCATGTACATCCGTTTCGCAAACGACCGGATATCCTTCATCGTTAAGCAGCGCGTTAGCCACACACGGAAACAGGCCGATATGTCCCTGCAGCGCATTCCAGCACTGGATCGCCGCCGCCTTGCAGCCAAAACGATCCATCAGCCGCTTCATCGCACATTTCAAAGCAGCTGTCTGACGGACCGCCTCTGTGCTGACCCCGATCTCCATTGTCTTTCGGATCGTTGCGATCGTATCGCCGATCTCCTGCTCGCCGACCCGCTCCATTTCCTCCTTCAGTTCAGGAAGCGAAACCGGATGCACCCGGACATTGAACTTTTCGATCAGCTCTCCTTCGTTGATCATGACCGTCCAGAACCCGGCCGGACGCGTTCCGATCTGCAGGATCGTCATCCCGTCCAGTTCCTTGACAACCTGGGCCGCACGAAGGAAGTTGTCCAGACGCCATGCAAAATACGGATCATCCAGGCGGCACATATTCATATAGGAAAACGGGACCTGAAAGCGCCGAAGGATCTTTCCAGTCGCAAACAGACCGCATTGCGAATCGCGAAGCCTCGCCCCGTTTTCAAGAGGTGCCTCATCGCGCGGCCCCCACAGAAGAACCGGCTTGCCGATCTCTTTTGCCACTTTCGCCACCAGATCCTCCGTTCCGAAATTGCAGTGCGGGAAAAACAGCGCATCCACCTTTTCCTTTTTCAAATGATCGACGATCGCGTCCACATCTTTTTCGTCAAAAAGAAGCCCTTCTTCATTCACATCCATGATATCGGCAAAATCGATCCCCATCCCTTCCAGCCTGGAAAGGATCAGCGCATTATATTTCAGAGCATCCTCTTTGCTGAAGATATCACGCCGGGTTCCGACAACACCCAGTTTCAAATTATATTTTCGTTTCATCTTCTGTTTCCTCTTTCTTTACATTTGCCAGCATGAGCACGCAGTCGATCGCTCTATGGTATCGCTCAAGCTGCGCCTGCCGCCACGCATCCGGCCTTTTCGGATACAGCGTATTCGTCTTCCTCTTAAAATCATTCTTTCCGCTTCCTGCCAGCCATACGCCCATCGCCGACAGATCGGGATGCTCGCACACTTCGATCGTGCGTCCCGACAAATCAGCCAGCAGCTGCATTATAAATTTGTTTCTGGAAAGCCCTCCGTCAACACGGACCGGCATGCCTGCAGATCCAAAACACGCCAGCGCATCGCATAACTGACAAATCACCCCATGGATCACCGCAAGAAGGAAGTCTTCCCTCCTGCTCTGGCGGCCAACCCCTATAAACATTCCCTGGGCAGCGGGATTCCAGTACGGCATCGAAAGACCGGTAAGTGCAGGAACGAACAGCACAGAAGACGAACGTTCGAACAGATCCTCGTTCAGCTCGTCATAATCAAAAAACCAGCGCATATCCTCTTTTGCCCAGTTCAGGCTTTCTCCGTTGCAGTTGACAATCCCTTCGACACCGTAAGCACGGCTTTCTTTCATTTTGTATCCAAGCACATTGACCAGCCCGTCGATCCTTGGCTGCCGCTTCGAACTGTTCATCATGATCGAGCTGCCAGTACCTAAAGTCATCTTGATATCCCCCTCATGCACGCAGCGCTGCGCATAAAATGCAGCCTGGCTGTCGCCCATGACCCCCTGGATCGGGATCGGCTCTTTCAGCAGCCCATTCAGGTCTGTCCATCCGAACACATCATCCGAGCAGAGGATGTCCGGAAGCATCGATCGCTCTATTCCGAACAGAGTACAAAGCTCGTCGTCCCACGTTTCACTTTCCAGCCCGTACAATAAGGTGCGCGAAGCGTTCGTGTGATCGGTCGCATGCACTTTGCCGTTTGTCAGTTTATAAATAAGCCACGAATCGATCGTTCCGAACCGCACTTTCTGCCGATCAACCTCGCAGTGATCCAGGATCCATTTCATCTTGGTTGCCGAAAAATACGGATCGATCTTGAGACCCGTCCTTTGAAGGACAAAAGGTTCATGTCCTTCCCGGATCATTTTCCGGCACAGATCATTCGTGCGCGCGCATTGCCAGACGATCGCATTGCAGACCGGCTTTCCCGTTTCCTTGTTCCAGGCAACGACCGTTTCGCGCTGATTCGTGATACTGGCTCTGACAAATTTCATTTCATCGCCATGAGCCAGGATAAGCCGGCGAATACATTCAAGCACCTGTTCCCAGATCTGCTGCGGATCATGCTCCACCCAGCCCTTGTCCGGATAATACTTATTGTGGGTTTTCGAACACGCATCGAGGATGGTCCCGGTTTCATCGATCAAATACACTTTGGAAGCCGTCGTGCTCTGATCGATCACGATCGATGCCGATTTCATACGATCTCCTTGATCAAGGCTGCGATCTTTTCCGGAATCAGGCCATAGTATTCGAACAGCTCGGCGCTCTCTCCGGTAATAAGCGATTCATCCGGCAGACCGAGCGCTTTCAGCCGGCACGGAGCATGTTCGCACACTACCTTTGCCACCATGGCCCCAAGTCCGTTCACAACACTGTGTTCTTCCAGCGTAATGATCGTCCCGGTTTCCCTGGCCGCCCGGATGATGCTTTGTTCATCGAGCGGTTTGATCGTATGCATATCGAGGACCCGGACCTTCAGTCCTTTTTCGCACAGCCGATCGGCCGTATCGCAAGCCGTCCGAACCATTTCCCCGGTCGCGATGATCGCCGCATCAGTGCCTGGCCGCAGTTCGATCGCCTTGCCGATCTCGAGATCGAAATCATCGTTTTCATGCACCGGCTCTACCGGATTTCGTCCGACCCGGATATAGGTCGGGATCGTATCCTCCATGATCTGCTCCATCATCTTTTTCGTTTCGATAAAATCAGCCGGCACCAGAACACGCATATTCGGAATAGCCGAAAGAACGGCCAGATCCTGCAGCGAGTGATGGGACATGCCAAGCGCTCCGTAGCTGACGCCGGCACTGATGCCGATCAGTTTCACATTCACATTGGAATAAGCGACATCGACCTTGATCTGTTCGATCGCACGCATCGTCAGAAAGCTGGCGGGCGAGGCGGCAAACGGCTTTTTCCCTGCGCTCGCCATTCCGGCAGCGATCCCGACAAGATCCTGTTCCGCGATCCCGGCTTCCACTGTCCGCTCCGGGAAAGCCTGGGCAAACGGGGTCAGCGAAGCCGATCCGCGCGAATCCGATACCACGATCACGATATCCGGATCGGTTTTTGCTTTTTCGAGCAGTGCGTCGCAGATCGCGACACGATTGGCCTTTTTCATGCTTGTTCCTCCAGTTCTTTCATTGCCTGCATATATTGTTCTTCATTGAGTACGCCGTGATGCCACGCTGCCACGTTTTCCATAAATGAAATTCCCTTTCCTTTTACCGTATTGGCAACGATCAGGGTCGGTTTTTCTTTTGTATGGCGTGCCAGCGTAAAGGCTGCCATCAGATCCTCATAGTTATGCCCGTCGGTCTCGATCACGTTGAATCCGAACGCTTCATATTTCAGATGAATATCACGAAGTGCCATGACATCTTCCGTGTTTCCGGAGATCTGCAGACCGTTGCGGTCCAGGATGAGCACCAGATTGTCGAGATTGTAATGGGCTGCTGCCATCGCTGCTTCCCAGACGCTTCCTTCCGCCTGTTCTCCGTCTCCCATCAGGCAATACACGCGCCATGGGCAATGATCCATCTTTCCGGCAATGGCCATTCCGACGGCCACACATACGCCGTGTCCGAGCGCGCCCGTATTCATTTCAATGCCGTCGATCTTGTTATTGGGATGGCCGATCAGACGGGAACCGAAAGCGGAAAATGTGCCAAGCTCCTCTTTTTCCATATATCCCTGCTGTGCAAGCACCGCAAACAGCGATTCGGCGACATGCCCTTTGCTCAAAACGAACCGGTCCCGTCCGGACCAGTCAGGCTGTGCAGGCCGGTGTTTCATTTCCGCGTTGTAGAGCGTATTCAAAATGTCGATCGAAGAAAGCGAGCCGCCTACATGGCCGGCTTTGGACATATAGCACATTGTCACTATATCTTTGCGGAGCTCGTTTCCGTTTTGTATCAGTTCCCTTGTTTCCATAAATTCTCCTTTACCTGTTCATAAAATCAGGATTGAACGGCAGCTCGCCGTACATTCCTTCCTCGATATCGATGTAGTTTGAGAGCCATTCCTCGCACAGTTCGAACCAGTGATAGACATGGGCGTTTTTATGCGAATCCTTGCGGGCCGTCGTCCGGTCCGCCAGCGCGAGGCCGTGCTCTCCTTTTTCAAAAATATGCAGTTCGAACGGAATGGCATGCTTTTTCATGTTCCATGCCAGCTCGATGGAGTTCGAGACGTCAACGAGCTGATCCTCATACGTGTGCCATATGAACATTGGCGGGGTATGTCTGCCGATCCGGCGCAGGCAGTTGTACGCTTCCACCTGTTCATCGGTGGGATCATCGCTTCCGAAAAAGCGCATGTTTCCGCTTTGTCTTGCATGAAGCATCAACGGACCATTTTCTCCGACCGGCATTTTTTCCGCTTTTCCTGCCGCATAACACGGAATGGCGAGATTGATCTTCAGCATGTCGGAAGAGCAGTGCAGCTTTTCCGCGATCCAGGATTCATGCCACATCGTTGCGCATTCGATGGCGAGATGTCCTCCGGCCGAAAAGCCGCATACAATGATCTGATCCGTGTGGATGAGATATTCTTCGGCATGCTCGCGCACCCACTTTACGGCCATCATGGCTTCCTCGAACGCGTTTCTTGGAACATTGGGCACAAGATCACGGGTCGTATACCAGAGCACGCCGGCATGGCAGCCGATCGAATTGAAGCGCAGCGCGACCGGCTCCGCTTCGCGATCGGACGTGAAGGCATACGCCCCGCCTGGCAGGACCAGGACAAAGGGGCGCTTTTTCCCTACGTTGTATTCATTGGAATTGTTCAGTATATACGTATCAAGATGGGCTGTTTCATTGAGCGGTATCGTCCTGCAGATCATGTTATGCCTCCTGTGCTTCCTTTTCGTATTCCTCGGCGATCTGTTCCATCGTTTCGCCTTTTTCCTCTTTGTACATCTGCGCATCGGAAATCTTGAAGAACGGGAACCAGAGCAGACATCCGACCGCGATGTCGATGATCTGCATCAGTGCTGCTGTCCATCCACCGGCCATGAAGCCGTTAACGATCACAGGAAGCCCGAACGGGACCTGCACGCCAGTAAGAGGCGGAATAAGGCCAATGGCCGTCACAAAGTAAGGGATCAGCAGCTGCACGATCGGCGTAAGGATGAACGGGATCGCCATCACTGGATTGAGGATGAGCGGGTATCCGAATACGATCGGCTCGTTGATGACAAAGATTCCCGGAATACCGGCCAGCTTGGCCAGCTCCTTGTTCTGTTTCGCCTTGGCAAAGAGGAACATGACGATGAGCAGCGAGAGCGTTCCGCCTGCCCCGCCGATTCCTGCATAAAGGGCATAAAAGGTATTTCCTAATATGTGCGGCAGTTCGCCAGCTGGCGTTCCGGCAGCGTACAGTTCCATATTTTCAAGAGCCATTGGCATGTAAACGGCATTGATCACAGTGCCGACAACGAGCGAGCCATGAATTCCGAAGAACCACAGGATCATCTGCACGAGCACGATGGCCACAAGAGACCAGATGCTTCCGCCTACATTCATGAGCGGCGTAGCGACCAGCGAGTAGATCATTTCCGCAAACGAGCCCCACGGCGTATAAGAGAATACGACCGCAATGCCGATGAAGATCAGACCGACCAGGATAGCCGGGATCATGGTAGAGAATGTCGTGGCGATCATGCCTGGCACGCTTGGCGGCATCTTGATCTTCAGCTTGTCGCATTTCATGAGCGCGGCATAGAGCCTGGTTGCGAGCAGAGAAGCGATCAATGCAGTGAACAGTCCCTGCGCTCCCATGTAGCTCATGGTCAGGGCGCCGTCTGTCAGTGGTGTGGCGATGAAAAAGGCAAACAGCGAAATGAGTCCGCCCGGGATCTCATCGACCTGCAGATGATGCGCGAGACGATATCCGATCAGAAACGACGCATAGATCGAAAGGCAGCTTGTCGTGAGCGTAGATGCCGCAAGCAAATACGGGGCGACGCCGATTGCTGTTATGAAGTCTTTCCATGCCTGGATCGGCAGGACAGCGAGCAGCAGAGCGATCGATCCGATCATCGTGATCGGCAGCGTTCCCATCAGACCTTTCGAGATGGAATCAAGATAGATGTTGGCCTGAAATCTGGCAGCGAATTCCAGGACCTTGTCAATGGTTTTGTTGTTTTCCATAATCTCCTCCTACGGCTTATGTAACCGTTTTCTTGGTTTCATTTTAGCGCAAAAAAAGCCGAAAACAAGGTTTTCAGCTAAAATTTATCTATTAATACACTAAATATTTTATCTATTTATTTAGTTGAATTTCGTTCGATCACGCTCGTATTGACAAGGATCTTCATGGATTCTTCCGGTCTTTCGAATTTGGCGATCAGTCGTCCGACCGCGATCTTGCCCAGGTCTTCTTTATTGACACGCACAGTGGTCAAAGAAGGTTCGCTGTAGCGCGCCATTTCGATATCATCGAATCCCACGACCGGGATCGGGATCCCTTCCTCTTTCATAGCGCGCAGGGAGGCGAGCGCAATATAATCGTTCATCGCGACAAACGCTTCCGGCAGAAGGATGCCAAGCTCTTTCTGCTGATGCAGGAAGCGGGAAAAATCCTTTGTTCCTTCTTCGATATGCGGTTCGACGAAAATCTCGTCGTCGCCGTTGAATGAAAGATCGTGATCTGCCAGCGCCTGAAGAAAGCCGAGCTTGCGTTCCTTGAAATTATTGATCATGCGCAGCGAATTGATCAGACCGATCTTTGTGTATCCTTTATCGATCAGCAGTTTTGTCACCTCGTACATTCCGTCTTTATTGTTGATGGCGACAAAATCGCAGTTTTCCATGATATACGCATTGTCCACGATCACGAAAGGGATCTTGAAATGACGGAATTTCTCCACATCCTTGAAATGCATTTCGGTTCCCATCACGAGAAGACCGTCGCTTTCGCTGATATTATCGAGCGTCTCGATCGCTTTTTGATCATCGCTTCGGACTTTGCGGATCCGCAGCTGGTAGTCATACTGATGACAGCCTTCCTCCATCCCGCGGATCAGGGCCGAGAAAAAAGGCTGATCGGTCTGGACGATCGTTTCGCCTGCGTCATAGAGCACAAGAGAAATAATGCCCGTGCGTTTTCCTTTTTTAAAATAGCCGAGCTGTTCTGCGATCCGGATGATATGTTCCCGTTTCTGCTCGCTGATCGTTCCCTTTCGATTGTTGAGCGCGTTGCTGACCGATCCCGGGGACACGCCGGCGGCTTTGGCAATTTGTGCAATCGTCACTTTCATTCATAAAACCTCCCCCTAAATATTTTTCATTTTATTTAGTACTGATATTGTATCTGGTTTTTGTCACAAAATGCAATAAAAAACGGAACCGAAGTTCCGTAATTTCCCGCAAACAATGCCATTTACTCCAGCACCACCGGGATACCAGATCCTGAAAACACGCCTTCCACCTGATCCTGAAGCCACTGTTTCGTAAACAGATCCGAATACTGCCGCTGCGAATGGACGGCTGCCAGCTCTTCTGTATACTCCTTCAAAGGATAGATATGGAAATTCGTATATTCTCCTTCGAAATGATTGACGATCGGTATGATATGCGGATCAAGAACAGCAACAGATCCGTCTTTTGTCTTTTTCAGGCGGAACTGAGCGATCGCTCCCACCTCGTACATATCCTGAAATGTCTCGTCGGCCCGATCCACCATATAGGCGCTCGAGATCAGATTGCCAAGCGAATAAAAACAAAGCGTGCGGTTTCCGTTCGTGCCGGTGAGCCATGCTGCAGGCTGGATCGTATGCGGATGATTCCCGACGATCACATCCGCTCCGGCATCCGCGATCTGCTGCGAAAGGAGCATCTGCGCTTCATTGAGCTCATACGTGAATTCGGTGCCCCAGTGCATGCATACGATAACGCAGTCGCTTTCCTGTCTGGCCCTGGCAATATCGTCCATCAGCACAGGGATCATGGAACTTGACGCATCGTAAAACTGATTGACACGCCAGTCCGTATCAGCCACCTGATTGGTCTGGTACGTCCAGGATACGATCCCGATCCGGATCCCGTTCACATCCGCAAACGACACCGTATCGCGATCCTCTTCCGAAAGGAACGCGCCCGTATGTCCGATCTCATTCTCGTCCAGATGCCCGATCGTTTTTTCAAGTCCTTCCACGCCCCGGTCCATCGCATGATTGTTCGCCAGCGTCACATATTCGATCGAATTGGTTTTCAGATTTCCTGCGGTCTGCGCCGGCGCGTTGAAACAGTAATCCGCCCCTGCCAGTCCCAGTTCTTCCCCGGCGATCGGCACTTCCAGATTGGCCAGCGTCCAGTCATCTTTGGCAAACCATGGCGAAAGATCGTTCATATAATCGTTCCAGCTTCCCTTTCCGAACGCATTCACGAATCCGTCTTCAAGCAGAAGATCGCCTGTTGCGGTGATCAGAGCAGTTTCCTCTGTCCCTGGTGTTTCCTTCTCTTCGGTCACCTTTTCTTTTTTGGCAGAAGAGAAAAGAGCATGGATCCCCCATCCTGTGCCGGAAACAAGCAAAAGCGCCACGCATACAGCCAGCATGAGTCTTCCTTTACGTATTTTTCTTCTTTTCATATATTCACTCTACTGAATTCCGGCTGGCATTTCAATATTCCAATACATTAAAAAAAGAAGCCGAAGCTT
Source organism: Erysipelotrichaceae bacterium OPF54 (assembly GCA_022834735.1). Classification (GTDB taxonomy): domain Bacteria; phylum Bacillota_I; class Bacilli_A; order Erysipelotrichales; family Erysipelotrichaceae; genus Dubosiella. The sequence continues at coordinate 563,131 of BQKD01000001.1, read as the reverse complement.
CTTTGAGATCATCTGCGCAGGAACTTTTCGTCTTTCGTTTCCATCCCGATCGGTTCGAACCGTTCGACCCGCATATGCAGATCATACTTATCGCGCAGTTCTGCCAGCTTATCCATCATCCAGGACGCATGATGCACATCGATCGCTTCCTGATCTCGCCACTGGTCGATCAGAAGCACCGTTTCCGGATCGTCCGCGCTGAAAAAATAATCGTACTTCTCATTGCCGTCTTCGCTGCGGATCGCCTCCACGACCCCCGACTCGATCATTTCGTTCACGAATGCTTTCGCGCTTCCATCCTTGCCCGTGTAATAAAGGTTCACTGTAATGCTCATATCCCTGCCCCCTTCTTTTTTCTATTGTACCATGCCCTGGTGCTTTTTCCGCCATACAAAGATGAACAAAGACACCAGCTCGATCCCGAAACCAGCCCCCATCAGAAAACAGCTCACTGTTTCAGGAAAAATATCCAGAAGACCAAGACATGAGATCATGATCCCGGCCATCAGCACTTTGCGCGCACGCTCCGTACGCTCTTTCAGCCTCAGATCCACATCCTCATTCCCGGCTTTCGCCTTCATGACCTGCATTCTTTCATCCATGGTCAGAGCTGCTCTGAACAGCACAAGGAACATCAGAAACAGCAAGACCGAGATCACAAGAAAGAATGGTCTGCGTACCTCCATATAAACAAACAGTTCCATATACATGACGATCAGCTCGAGCAGCGCCGTCCTCTTGAACATATTGCGGATGCGGGTATACTGTGCGATCTTCGACTCATAATCCGTATACAGCTCCAGCGGCCCTTTATCCGCCCTGCGCCGCACCAGAAACCAGAATCCCGAGCAGCACAGAAACTCGATATCCATGTCTTCAAGGATATTCCTGTACTCCTGCGAAAGAGAAAACATCCTGTCGTTCAGGTCGGTCTCGAACACGTATTCTCCCGGACTGCACGGCTCGAAAGTATACAATCCGTATTTAAAGCGCTTCAATGCCCACCCCTTTCGGCACATTTCGTTCAGCCATTGAATTTCCTTGTCCTTATCGAACATCATCTTGAATTTTTTCATAATTGTCCCGCCTTTTTTGCATCTTCCAGCATTTTTTCCAGTCTTTTTACTTCCTCTTCGAACACATTTTTCCCTTCTTCTGTAAGGATGTATTCCTTTTTTCGCCGGGCATCCTGATCATCCCGGTACACCCGGATCCATCCCTTTTTCAAAAGATTTTTGATAGCCCCGTACAATGTTCCGGCCCCGAGCACTACTCTTCCCTGCGTCATCGTTTCGACTTCCTGTGCCATTTTATAGCCATGCATCGGCCGGTGCAGGACAAGAAGGATGTAGTAGAGCGTTTCCGTCAACGGCAGATCCTGACTCATATTCTCCTCTTTCTATCGCCTCGAAATATATCGCGACTCGTTATATCTGGCATTATTATATCGTCTTGCGATATATTAGTCAACAAAAAAAGAAGATCCGAAGATCTTCCTTGCGGTGAATAGCCTGACTAGGCAGCAATTGCAGCAAGAGCGTTGGCAATTACAGCAGCTTTCGAGTATTCCTCAGCCGCTTTTGCATACTGTCCTTTTTCATAGAACTTCTCGGCCCATCCGACTACCGAACCTTTACGCTCGTCCAGACGGTCTTTCGCGTTTTGCGCATACTTTTCCGGATCAAAATTAACGGTCAGATCTTCAATTACTTCTTCGGCAAAAGGAGTTCCCCCGATTTTCTCCGTCAGCATTTCCTTGAATTGTTCTTTTGTCATAATATTACACCATCGATGCGTTTCCATCCGTTAAGGATCGTTCATAAGGAGTAACGGGCCAGATCTGCCAAAGGCGAAAACGCACCCAGTCCTTTCAATCATGAAAGCAGGTCCGAGATACTTGATACCATATCTTCCTTACGCCGTCTATCTTAACAAATCCGCTCGAATAATTGTATTATAATGCCCATAACATTTATATCATAACACATGCTCTTCGAGATACACCGCGATCCCGTCCTCGTCATTCGAACAGGTGATGACATCCGCCACCTGTTTCAGTTCATCGGTCGCGTTGCCCATCGCTATACCGACACCTGCCATCTCGAGCATCGACCGGTCGTTCTGCGCATCGCCGAACGCGATCATATCCTCCGGCCGGCAACCAAGCTTCTCCATCGTCTTTCGAAGCGCCTGTGCCTTGTCGATCCCCTTGGCCGTGAATTCAAAATAGAAATCAGCCGTGAACATGCTGTTCAGACGATCCTGAAACGGAGCCGCCATTTCTTTCCAGTGCGCCTGCAGATAGGCCGGCGTTGCCGCCGTCAGGATCTTGTTGAGAGGAAAATCGACGAAAGCAGCCAGATCCTTTTTTTCGCAAAGCAGATAGTTGTTGCTGCGGGACTCGTATTCGATGACCGCAAAATCACGGCCGTTTCGCTCGATCGTACGGTATACGTCGTTCGTGAGCATATATTCGTCGTGGTCGATCAGCACGATCACATCAAAATTTTTCAGATGCTCGAGCACCGCTTTTCCTTCGCTCACGCTCATCGGCTGTTCGAACAGCACCTCGCCCGATCGCATATCCACGACCTTGCTGCCGTTGAACGCGACCAGCGCGCCCCCGAACGCATCCATTTTCAGCTCCCGGGCAAAACGCATAAGCCCGTTTACGGGCCGGCCCGAAGCAAGGATGAGCAGCCACCCTTGCTTCTGCGCCTCGATCAGCGCCTCTTTCGTGCGCTTGGTCAGCTTCTTTTCACTGCTCAGCAGCGTCCCGTCGATATCAAGAACAAGTGTACCTTTATTGTTCATTTTCCATCACATTGCCGCTCGATACCGCCTGCTCCACTTCATCGAGCGGAAGCCATTCGAGCACATCGAGGATCATGCGGTCCCAGAAATCCCATTCGTGGCCGCCCGGTCCTTCTTTCCAGGTGACCGGATAGCCAAGCTGCTCCAGTTCATCCCGGAACGCCCGGTTGCATCCGATCAGATCGTCTTCCGTACCGCATGCCAGATAAATTTCCGGCAGCTCTTTATTCTCTTCAGTCAGCCTTTTTGCCAGCGCATGAAAATCCTTGTCCGAACCTTGCAGCGCATCGAGGTCGCCGAATACGCTTTCCAGATAGGAACGGCGCATGATCGGCAAAGGTGCATCCTCTGTCGCATCGACAAACGTATCGATATGCAAAGCCGCGCTCAATCCGGCAATGTGAGAAAACAGTCCGGAATATTTCAGCCCGTTGGTGATCGCGCCATATCCGCCCATGCTCAGGCCCGCAATGAACGTATCCTCCCTTTTGTTTGAAAGATGGAACATATGGCGCGAAACAGCGACAAGCTCTTCGATATATTTCGAAAACTTGTCGGTCGATTTTTCATTATCCACATAAAACTTGTTTTCTCCCGAAGGCATGATCACAGCCAGGTTGCGGTCCTGCGCCCACCGCTGGATCCTCGTGCCGTACAGCCAGTCCGTATAGTCGCCAAACACGCCATGAAGCAGATAAAGCGTCTTGAACGGCCCGGGCGTGCGGATCCTGCCGTCAAAATACATTTTGTCGCACGGGATCACCGCATAGAATGTTGAATTTCTCAGCAGGGACTGCGAGAAAAAATCGACTTGTACGACCGCCATACTTATAAACTGCCTCCAAAATCGCTCGTCAGCACATTTCCTGTCATCGAAGCAGATTCATCGCTTGCTAAAAACAGCAGGATATTCGCCACATTTTCCGGCTGGCACGGACGCACCTTCAGATCCGCATGCTTTGCCATCTGCGAAAACATATTCATATTCATATTGTCAGCGCTCATGCCCGCCACCATCGGCGTCACGATCGTGCCCGGACATACCGCGTTGCAGCGGATGTTCGTCCCCGCGTAGCGCAGCGCCGTATGTTTCGTGATCCCCAGGACAGCCGCCTTGCTGGCAACATAGGCCGCGCCGCCGCAGCCAAGCAGTCCCGCGATCGAATCCACGTTCACGATACTGATCGCGTTTTCTCCGCTCTCTTCGCGAAGCACAGCACGCATCATCTGCATCGTTCCTGCCGTGTTCGTATTCAGCAGGCGGGCCAGGTCGTCATCCTCGTAGGCATCGACCGGTTTGAGTCCCGCTTCCAGGATCCCGGCATTGTTGACTAAAATATCCACTTTACCATATTTCTCTTTCACTGCTGCCACCAGGCTTTCGCAGTCGTCTTTCTTTGAAATATCCGTGGAAACAGCCATGACTTCCCCGCCCGCCTGGCGGATCTTTTCAGCCACTTCCTCGAGCTTAGCAGCCCGGCGTGCCGTGATGATGACATTCGCGCCTTCTGCCGCAAACAGTTTTGCGGTCGCCGCACCAACACCGGAGTTTCCTCCCGTAATGATCGCGGTCTTGTTTTTTAATCGATCCATAATCGTTCTCCTTTGTTTTTTCCTATTTTACTTCATGATGTATGCGCTTACAACAAAAAACTAAAAAACAGAACACATAACGTTCTCTGTGTTCTGTCTTTTCTTCTATATACGTATTATTCCTGATCCGCAAAATCAAGGATCATGGAAGCGTACGATTCCTCTTTTTCATTGTCCGCTGTATAGTAGCGCTTATGGCAGTTGAGCGCATCAATCTCCTTCATTTCCTCATCGGTCAGGGCGAACTCGAAGATATCCGCATTCTGCCTGATATGTTCCGGATTTGTCGATCCCGGGATCACGATATGGCCTTTCTGGATATGCCAGCGCAAAATGATCTGCGCATTCGTTTTATTGTATTTTTCGGCCAGCCGCTTGAACACTTCTTCGCCGATCAGCATTTTGTCACCATGGCCAAGCGGATACCAGCACATCAGCTTGACCCCAAGAGGTGCGAGCACATCCATGACCTCTTCCGCATGATAGTACGGATGGCACTCGTACTGGATGACCTGGGGTTTGATCTCGCATTCATCAAGCACCTTCTGCAGCTTTTTATCATGAAAGTTCGACAGACCGATCGCTTTGATCAGGCCTTTTTTATACGCTTTTTCCAGAAGCCGGTACCCAGTCATAAAATTTCCTGCCGGCTGGTGCAGGAACATGAGATCCAGATGATCCACGCCCAGACGTGCCAGCGTTTTTTCGACCGCATCCTCCTCTTCATATACTGTCGGCCAAAGCTTGGACACGAGGAACACATCGTTCTTTCCGGCTTTCCTGATCCCGCGGCCTACCGCTTTTTCGTTCATATAGGCATTCGCCGTGTCGATCATTTCATAACCGCATTCAAGCGCATCGTATACAGCCTTTTCCGCCTGTGCCGGCAGCATCAGAAACGTTCCCAGTCCAAGGACCGGCATTTCCACATCATTATTCAATTTCGTTTTTTCCATTTTGATCTACCTCGCTTTTTTTCCTGTCTATATCTTATTAAACAGGACCCGGAAAGTACAATATTGTATATGCACACAAGTATGCACACAACGAATAGCAAGACGCCCTCTACTTTTCGGGCAAATCATGGATCCTTTTCTTTTTTCCTATGGTATCACTATTCTATATCAAAAAATCAGGAAAGGATGGATACAACTATGAAAGCTCGAAAAGCCGCCATCATCGGCGTCGGCCATGTCGGTGCCCATGCTGCTTTTGCTCTGACGACCCAGGGAATCGTGGACGAGATCGTTCTGATCGACAAAGACCCGAAAAAAACAAGATCCGAGGTCCAGGACCTGAATGACGCCCTGCTCATGCTCCCATATTCCGTAAAAATCACAGAAGGGACGTATGAAGATCTTAAAGACACCGATCTTATCGTTTACAGTGTGGGAGATATCGAACTGCTGCGCGCCGATCATGACCGCATCCATGAACTCTCCTTCAATACGAAGCAGTTAAAAGAAACAGCCGCAAAAATCAAAAACAGCGGATTTGACGGCATACTTATTAATATTTCCAATCCGTGCGACGTGATCACAGCGCTGCTCGATGAAACGCTCGGGCTCCCCAAAGGGCATGTGTTCGGCACCGGAACCGCCCTCGACACATCCCGGCTCCTGTCTGTATTATCGAAAAAGACCGGGATAGACGAAAGATCCATCACCGCCTATATGCTTGGAGAACACGGAAACGAACAGTTCGCTCCCCGTTCCATCCTTTCCTTCAAGGGAGCGCCGCTTTCTTCGATCGAAAGCACAGCCGGCCCGTTCGACTGGACAGCCATCGAGAAAGATGCGATCGCCGGCGGATGGATCACGTTCAGCGGCAAGTACTGTACAGAATACGGCATTGCGGCAACCGGTGCCCGGCTAGCCCGGGCCGTGCTGCGAAACGAACACCTGATCATGCCGGTATCCGCACCTCTTACTGGACAATACGGACAGAGCGGCCTGTTTGCCGGCGTTCCGGCCGTGATCGGCAGCGGCGGCATCGAACAGGTCATCGAGCTGCCGCTGACCGAAACAGAACGCGAACGGTTTGATGCGTGTGCGCAGACGATCCGAAACAACCTTCAGACAGCCAGAGAGCTTCTGAGCAAATGATCGAACGAAAAGAGCGGGACATCCCGCCTTTTTCATTCTCTCATCCTGTAACGATCCTCATTTGATACCATACGACATTTCCATGCTCCGATCCGGATATTCCTTCGCACACGAAGCCGAACTGTTCATAAAATCCGATCAGCCGCTTCCGGCACGTGAGCACGATACTTTTTCGTCCATCCTTTCGGGCGGATTTTATATAGGCCTCCATGAGCATGGAAGCAATTCCCTGATGTTCAAATGCCGGAAGCGTATCCACGCCGAAGATCATGATATGCCCGCCTGCCGGATCATACAGGAGTGCCCCTTCGTACATTTCATCGCACAGATCGGTCTCATTGGTCGGCATGCCGTTGATCATCCCGACGATCGTTCCTCCTTTTTCTGCCACCAGGAAATACGGTCCGAACCTCTCGATCCGTTCTTTCAGAGCTGAAGGTGATGCCGCCTGCTCTGGCGGAAAACACGCCTGCTCCAGAGCGATGATCTGTCCAAGATCGCTGCTTCGCGCTTCTCTCAGGATCATTTCGGACATCTTCTATTCCTCGAACCCGATATCGACGCTGCCCATGCTCATATCCAGCTCGACATGCGCATCGCCATGATACGGATGGCTTTCTTTTCCGTCGATATCGACGCTGCCCATATCGCAGTCTGCCTCGATCGTATAGTCTTCCGGCTTTCCCTGCAGGACAAGATCGGCATCGCCCATGGCACAGTCGACCTTCATCCTCTTTTTCACCATACCTTCAAAATCAAACGATCCCATCGCAAGATCAAAAGCCGAATGGACAAAACGGCAGTTCTTGACCTCCACATCCCCAAGATCCGCTTCGATATGGCAGTCTGCCAGCGAAAGGTGATCAAGAGCGATCGTTCCCAGATGATTTTCGATTTCAAGAGTGCTGAACGTTTCCGGCAGGGTCACCCGGATGCGGGCATTGAAATTATTATGGGCAAATTTTGATTGCACACGCAATGTATTCGCATATGTGCCGTTTTCCTTTTTCTCGTTCCAGATCATCGTATCATCCTTTTCGCCAAGTGCCGGCATATTCCACGTTTCGATCATGAACTGCTCTCCTTTCACGATCTCGATATCGGCCATATCCGCTTCGATCCGGTAGTTCGTAAAATTTCCTGCCGGCGCATACGTTTCATGCGCACCGGAAAACGGATTGGTCGTTTTGCGTCCAAGGAGCAGAGTCGATTCGCTGCCAATGCGGATCTCCGTATACTGGAGCAGGCTATCGCCCCGCACCCGGTACGCGATCGTGCAGCACACGAAGCCGATCAGCACGCACAGCACGCCAGTTATGAAAAGCTTTTTATGTTTCATCGTCCTTATTCACCTCGATTTCTCAGCCGTCTGTACAGACGGGCAACCGTGCGCCCCAGCGCAGGAAAGCCGACCTTGACGATCCATCCGATCGCAAGAACGGTCAGGATCACGACCCCGGCGCTGCCCAGGATCACGCCCAGCAGGAACAAAGTGACCATGCCATCTGTTCCCAGCGTGACGACAAACTGATAGATGCACGCAAAGAAGGCAAGCACAAAAGCCAGCACGCACATGCCGAGCGCAAACAGCAGCGCCAGCATGGTCACGACAGCCGCAAAGACAAGCGCAAGCACAGCGATCATAAGCGGCAGGGCGATCGGCAGGGCGCATATGCCAAGCACGATGATACCGATCGTCTTCCATGCGGAGTGATCGCTTTCCCGGGTCCTGGCAGCCACCGGAATGCGCGGCGGCACATTGGCAGCCAGATCCGCGCGGATAATGGCCGCATACTGATCCGGCGCTCCCAGCTCCGCGATCACATCCTGTTCATGCTGTGCCCCTGCCTCCTCGAAATATTCATTTAAATAAACCAGAGCGTCCGACACATCTTTCCTGTCAAGTCCGCTCAGACGGCTCTGCACGATCTGGATATATTCGCTTTTTGTCATACATGGCTCCTTTCTAAGATCTCCTCCACTTTTCCGATATACCGTTTCCACTCTTCCCGTGCCGCTTTCAGCCGCTCTTTCCCGACAGGAGTGATCGTATAATAGCGGCGGTTGCGTCCGTCGTACGGCTTATCGTATGTGGACAGACAGTTTTCCTTGGTGAGCCGGCGCAGAACAGGATACAGCGTCGATTCCGACACATTCAGCGTTTCCTTCACTTCATGAGTGAGCTTGTACCCGTATGTATCTTCCTTGGCAACAATGGCCAGGACACAAAGATCAAGGACAGCTCCTCCATATTGAAATCCCATAATATTATCTCCTTTAACTATATTATATATTGTATAATATTATTCGCAACAAAAAAGATAGAAAATTTCTCTATCTTTTCGTCCTTCTTATATTTGCGCCAGGATCGCGTCGGTCATTTCCTTCGTTCCGACCCGCTTCATTCCTTCGCTCATCATATCGGCCGTCCGCAATCCTTGATCCAGGACCGCATTGACTGCCTGTTCGATCTCGTCCGCTTCTGCCGGCATATCGAAGGAAAAGCGCAGCATCATGGCAGCCGATAAAATGCACGCGATCGGATTGACAATGTTTTTTCCGGCAATGTCCGGCGCCGACCCGTGGATCGGTTCGTACAAGCCGTTTTTCGTGCTGCCCAGCGACGAGCTCGGGATCATGCCGATGCTTCCGGTAATTTCGCTTGCCTCATCGGACAAAATATCGCCAAACAGATTTTCGGTGACGATCACATCAAACTGAGCAGGATCTTTGCAGATCTGCATCGCGCAGTTGTCCACAAACATGGTCGAATACTCGACTTCCGGATACTCTTTTTTGAGCCTGTCGAACACCTTGACCCATAAGCGCGAAGTTTCCAGCACATTGTGCTTGTCCACCATACAAAGCTTTTTCCTTCGCTTCATCGCCGTTTCAAAACCGATCCGTCCGATCCGCTCGATCTCGTGTTCGCTATAAGGCATCGTGTCGAGCGCGCACAGCTCGCCCTCGTTTTCATACAGCTCATGCCTGCCGAAATAGGCGCCGCCGATCAGTTCGCGCACGATGATAAAATCGATCCCTTTGTCGACGATCTCCTTTTTCAGCGGAGAAGCGGCCGCAAGCTGCGGCCAGATCTTTGCCGGACGGTTGTTGGAATACAGTCCCATGCCTGCACGCAGCGCAAGAAGTCCTTTTTCCGGACGCATCGGTCCAGGCAGTCCTTCCCATTTCGGGCCGCCGATCGCGCCAAGCAGCACCGAATCCTGCTGCAGGCACAGTTCGAGCTGGCTTTGCGGCAGCGGTTCGCCCATCTCGTCGATCGCTTCGCCGCCCATCAGGATCTTCGTATATTCAAATTCATGCCCGTGTTTTTCCGCGATCCGGTCCAGCACACGCAGTGTCTGCGCCACGATTTCCGGAGAAGAGCAGTCGCCCCGGATCACACCGATCTTCTTTTTCATACGCGCTCCTTTCGTATCGAAGCAAGCAGCCCGCCCGCATCAATGATCTTTTGGATGAACGGCGGAAACGGCTCAGCCTGCCAGGACCGGTTCTGTGTCAGATCCGTAATGACACCCGTGGCAAAATCAATGTGCACCGTATCGCCGGCGCGGATCTCATCCGCTGCCGCCTCGCATTCCAGGATCGGCATCCCGATATTGATCGCGTTCCGGTAAAAGATACGGGCAAAGCTTTTCGCGATCACACATCCTGTGCCAGCCGTCTTGATCGCCAGAGGCGCATGTTCCCGCGATGAACCGCATCCGAAATTCCACCCCGCGACGATGATATCGTTTTTCTGTACATGTTTCACAAACTCCGGATCGATATCCTCCATGCAGTGATCCGCCAGTTCGGCTGCATCCGGCGTATTGAGATAGCGGGCCGGAATGATGACATCCGTATCGACGTTATTGCCGAATTTAAATACTTTTCCCTGTACGTTTTCCATCGTTATTCTCCTTCTCTCGGATCGCTGATATGACCCGTCAGCGCGCTGGCAGCTGCCGTATACGGGCTGGCAAGATACACTTCAGAACTCGTGTGGCCCATTCGCCCGACAAAATTGCGGTTGGTCGTGGAAATGCAGCGCTCGTTTTCCGCAAGAATCCCCATGTACCCGCCAAGGCAAGGACCGCATGTCGGTGTCGATACCACACATCCGGCATCGATAAAAGCTTCCGTATACCCGCGGCGTATGCATTCCTTGTAGATCTGCATCGTTGCCGGGATGATGATGACACGCACGCCATCCGCCACCTGTTTTCCGTTGAGCACTTCATACGCCGCTTCCATATCTTCGAGGCGGCCGTTCGTGCAGGAACCGATCACGACCTGGTCGATCGCGATGTCTTCGGACTCTTTTGCCAGATGGGTATTTTCCGGAAGATGCGGATACGACACAGTCGGTTCGAGCGCAGAAAGATCGATCTCGATCGTTTTCTCATACAGGGCGTCCTCGTCTGCTTCGTAAACGGTCCACTCCCTTTTTGAACGGTTCGTCAAATAATCGATGGTTACCTGATCGACCGGAAAGATCCCGTTTTTGGCACCGGCCTCGATCGCCATGTTGCAGATGCACAGACGATCGTCCATCGACAGCGAGGCAATGCCTTCCCCGCAGAATTCCAGCGATTCATACAAGGCGCCGTCGACACCGATCTGCCCGATCAGATGAAGGATGACATCCTTTCCTGTCACCCGCTTTTTCAATTTTCCGTTCAATACGACCTTGATGGCTGCCGGCACCTTGAACCATGCCTGTCCGGTCGCCATGCCGTAGGCCATGTCGGTCGAGCCGACCCCGGTCGAAAAAGCGCCCAGCGCCCCGTATGTGCACGTGTGGGAATCGGCCCCGATGATGCAGTCGCCGGCGGTCACGACCCCCTGCTCCGGCAGAAGGGCATGCTCGATGCCCATTTTTCCGACATCGAAAAAGTTCGTGATGCCGTACCGGTTCGCAAAACTGCGGCATGCAGCCGACTGCTGGGCCGCTTTGATATCTTTGTTCGGCACGAAATGATCGAGCACGATATTGATCTTTTCTTTATCGTACACCTGATCGAATCCGGCTTTGTCAAATTCCTTGATAGCGACTGGTGTCGTAATGTCGTTGCCAAGCACGCCGTCGAGCCTGACTTCGATGAGCTGTCCGGCCTTGACTTCGTCCAGTCCGGCATGTGCTGCTAATATTTTCTGTGACATTGTCATGGACATGATATTATTCCCCTTCTCTTAATCCGTTGTTGATGGCGCTCGTAAGCGCTTTGATGCTGGCGCGGATAATATCTGTATCGACGCCTGCGCCCCATGTGAAACGTCCGTCCGCCCACTGCAGCCCGACATAGCCGGCTGCCCTGGAATGCGATCCCTGATCAAGCGAATGCTCGTGATAGCTCTGGAGGGTGAAGTCCGCATCCAGACAGCTTTTCAATGCGCTGCATACCGCATCGAGACGACCGTTTCCTTTGGCGATGAGCTCGTGTCTGTGCCCTCCGATCAGAGCGGTCACGGACGCTTCGGTCATCGGCCCCTGTCTGAAATGTGCCTCGCGCACATAAACGGGACGTTCGATATTGACATATGTTTTTTCGAAAATTTCGTACACTTCCTCCGCAGACAGCTCCTTGTGGGCATGGTCGCTGATATCCTTGACCGTATAGCCGAAATGCTCGCGCATTTTTGCAGGCAGTGCATAGCCGTACGAAGTTTCGAGGATGTAGCCGATCCCGCCTTTTCCGGACTGCGAATTGATGCGGATGACATCGCTGTCGTACGTCCTGGAAACATCGTGAGGATCAAGCGGGATATACGGGACATTCCACTGGAAAATATCGTTTTCCTCGCGGTGCTTCATTCCCTTGGCGATCGCATCCTGATGAGAGCCGGAGAATGCCGCAAAAACAAGCTGGCCGGCATAAGGCTGGCGCGGCGACACATGCATCCGGGTCAGCCGCTCGTATCGTTCGACGATCGAAGGCATATTCGAAAAGTCAAGTTTCGGATCCACGCCATGCGTATACATGTTCATGGCCAGGGTGACGGCATCCACGTTTCCGGTCCGTTCGCCGTTGCCGAACAGGCAGCATTCCACCCGCTGCGCGCCGGCGAGCAGCGCAAGCTCTGTATCCGCCACGCCGGTGCCCCGGTCATTGTGCGGATGCGTGGAAAGGATCACCGCGTCCCGGTATTTCAGTCGGTCGGAGCAGTATTCGATCTGATTGGCGTAAATATGCGGCATCGACATTTCCACAGTGACCGGCAGATTGATGATCATCGGCTGTTCCGGTGTCGGCTGCATGATATCCAGGACGGCATTGCATACGTCCAGCGCGAAATCCGGTTCGGTCCCGGTAAAGCTTTCCGGAGAGTACTCGAACAAAAAGTTCCCTTCATATTCGCGGGACAGCTTTTTCACGAGCCTGGCTCCTTCGATCGCGATCTGTTTGATTTCCTCTTTTGATTTTCTGAACACCTGCTCGCGCTGTGCAAGCGAAGTGGAATTGTAAAAATGGATCACGGCGCGCGGCGCCCCTTTGACCGCTTCGAACGTCTTGCGGATAATGTGATCGCGGCACTGGGTGAGCACCTGGATCGTCACATCTTCCGGGATCATGTCGTGATCGATGATCGTGCGCAGAAATTCATACTCTGTCTGCGAGGCGGCAGGGAATCCGACCTCGATTTCCTTGAATCCGATCTCCAGCAGCATTTTGTAGAATTCAAGTTTCTCTTCCAGATCCATAGGCACGATCAGCGCCTGATTGCCGTCGCGCAGATCCACCGAGCACCAGGCAGGCGCCTGTTCAATGTGATCTTTCTTTACCCAACGGTATTCGTTTTCCCGGGGCGGAAAATAGCCCGGCCTGTACTTTTTTGCATCCATCATTGCGTTTTTCCTCCTGTTTTTCTCGAAAGCGAAAGAAAAAGCCCGCCTTCAAGGTTCATTCCTTGAGAGACGAGCTTTTGTTCCCGCGGTACCACTCTCATTGCCACATTCGTGACCACTTACAGTCTGCCAACTGTTTCCCTTTTAACGGCGGGGCTCCGTATGAAACTACTTCATTCGCTCCATCAGCTCCAAGGCGAGATGGCCGATCATCCGATGGCTGCCTTCCACCCTCCGGCAGCTCTCTCTGCATCGCAAACTACGGTCAATTTCCTCTTCAACGCTTTTTCTCAATCCAATAAGTACCCTAATGATAAAAAAAGAATGAAACAAAGTCAACAATTTTCAGAAAACTTTTTGAAAGTCCTGTTCATGATGATCCATATTTCGAAAGGTTTCGGGCATAGGCAGAAAAAACGATGCCGTTTACCTGTTCCAGGACTGAAACGAGCGTTTCATCAATATCCGGATGAACGGTTCCGCAGATTGAGCAGCTGATCGCGCCGATTGTGTCGGTATCGCCGCCCAGACTGGCAGCCAGAACAGCACATTCATACGGATCCGGACCGGACAGTTCGAGAAGTGTCAGTACGGCCGGGATCGTCCGGATCGTTTCGATGCCTGTTCCCTTTTTTTTCAAGATATCTGAGAATCTCCGCCTTTTCATGCCTGATCATATATTCTCTGATATCGTCCAGTTCTGCAGCCAGATCATAAGCTCTCCGATGGCTGCACACTCTTTCAGCCAGTTCCCACATATCCTCCATATCGCAGCCGCCTTGCAGCGCATAGCTGGACAGCGTGGCGACGATAGACGCTCCCGCGATGGCCACTGGTGTATGATGGGTCGGCAGGCACAATAAGGAAACGTGGTCGATCAGCTGATCGAGGCGTTTATAATCTGAAATGATGCCAAGCGGTGCCGCTTTCATGGCTGCGCCGTTTGTCGTTCCGTTTCGGCCCGCTTCCTCGAGGGGGATACCGTCTGCGATGGCCTGCAGAGCCTGTTTCGTGCTTGGACCGATCATATATTGGCTCTGTCCCCTGTTTTCGCAGATCCATGTCTGCAGAAGCGAAAGATAAACGAACGGATCAAAGCTTCCCTGACCAGCAATGACAGCATCGCAGACAAGCAGCGTGTTGATCGTATCATCTGTGACCTGTCCGGCCTTGAACGAGCGCCCCAGGACATCCTTTTCGCACGAAGGAAGAAAACGGCGGATCGTCCCGAACGTAGTGCGGATCGTTTTGGCATCCATTCCTTCCGAAGGCATTCCCATCGCATCGCCCAGAGCACAGCCGGCCAGCATACCGAAGATCCTTTTTTCTCTTTCCTGCATCTCATTTGTTCCTTTTCACATTGTACAGGTAGTGCGGTCTCGATACGCCACGGTACACATCGGTCTTGCGGTCGATGACTTCCATGCCGAGCCCGAGAGAAATGATCTGGGAATACTCATTCGTGTCCCGGATGATCGAATTGACTTCTTCGACATCGAGCGTTTCGAAAGCGTACCGTTCCAGGGCGGCCGCTGCCTCCTTGCCGTATCCCTGCTGCCAGTATTCGTTTTTTATGATATATACCAGATCGAGCACCGGCTCCTTTTTCCAGTTATGGTAGACAAGCCCGCCCTGCCCGATCATCTGGCGGGTGTCTTTGCGCAGTATGGACCAGATGCCGTAGCCTAGCTGTTCGTAGCGCTGCTGCTGCCGGTCGATCCACTGGCTGCATTCCTCGTCGCTGCGCACCCCGCCATACGATTCCATCGTCTTTCCGTTCTGCAGGATTTGCTTGAGCGCATCGAGATCCTGGCTGCCTAGCGGTTCAAAATACAAACGTTCTGTTTCTATGATCATTGAAATGCCCCCTTCAAAAAAAAGCTCCTTATGGAGCTTGATCAAAGTTGAATCGAATATTTCACTTCATAATCGTGAAGAAGATCGGAATATTCATTTTCTGTTTCCTCCTGATAGCGGCGCAGGAAACGATGAAGATTGAATTCCTTCTCATCCATTTTAATAATGTCCAGCGCAAGGCTTGCGCAGTGATCGGCAATGTGAAGCATATCGTTGAGCAGATCGTACAATGCGAGGCCTGGCTGGGTATGGCATTCGCCCGAACGCAGCCGAAGCACGTGCCGCTTCTTGATCTCGTTGCAGTTCATGGCAATCAGTTCCTTGAGCGGGAACACGCGTTTGATATTTCTGACATCGTTTTCGATGAATCCGCTCACCGTGATATCGACCATTTCATCTACCGCGGTCGATACGACGGTCAGCTCGTCGATCGCGTTCAGAGTAAAGGTCAGCTTGGCATCATGCATCATTTTCGCGGTATCGGCAATATTGAGCGCGTAATCGCTCAGCTTTTCGAAATCGCTGATCGCCTGCAGCGCCTTGTTGATGACCTGTCCCTGTTCCTCGCTGACACCGGCTGAAGTGAGCTTCATCAGATAGGAGCCGAGCTTGTCTTCGTATTTGTTCAAGGTCTGCTCGAGCTCCGCCACCTTTTTATACCCTTCGGAAGAATAGCTTTCGATGAGCATCAATGAACGATCCACATTTTTGCGGGCTTTTTTCGCCATCCCGTTCATGACGATCATGCTCTGTTCGTACGCCACATCCGGGTTGGAAAGAAAACGGTCCTCGAGCAGATCGAATTCCGGCTTTTCCTCCTCGTCGGTCTGCACTTCCGGGATCAGACGGTAGATCAGCTTTTCGAGCAGGCCGCATGCCGGCAGCATCAAGGTCATGGTCAGCGCGCGGTATGCCGTATTGGTGATCGCGATCGCGAACGGATCCATGGTCATGTCCGCAAACGGGAAGTGAAAAAATGTATCCAGTCCATAAAAGCCGATAAGACCCATGATCATACCGATCGTCGCGACGATCAGATAAAGGAACGAGGTCCGCTGTCCGTTCTTGTTGGCTCCAAGAGCAGCGAGAAGCACGGGCGCGCTCGCCCCCACACCGATCCCGAGGACCATCGGGAATGCAGCCCCGAAACCGATGGCGCCTGTGGTCGCAAGGGCCTGCAGCACACCGACTGCGGCTGAAGCGGACTGCAGCAAGGCCGCGAACGCAATTCCGAACAGCGTGCCGAGCACCGGATTGTTCAATGAAGTCATGATGTTGATGAATGCCGGATTCGAGCGCAGAGGCGAAACCGCTCCGGACATGGTCGACATGCCGGTCATGAGCACGGCAAAGCCGAGCATGATCGTCCCCAAATGGATGAGGGTATCCTTTTTCGCGAACATTTTCAGCAGGATGCCGATGATCGCCACCACAGCCGTGATCGTTGCCGACGAGAAGAACGAAGCGAATCCGCCCGAGTTCGGCAGATAGGAAAGACAGATGATCCATCCCGTTATACTTGTTCCGATATTCGCCCCCAAAATAACGCCGATCGCCTGGGATACGCTCATCATGCCGGAATTGACAAATCCGACAACCATGACGCAGGCAGCCGATGAGGATTGAATGACAGCTGTGACAGCTGTGCCGAGCAGAAATCCTTTCAGCGGAGAGTTTGTCAGCTTGTACAGAATGAGTTCCAGCTTGTTGCCGGCCACTTTTTTCAGGCCGTCACCCATGGACGACATTCCGTACAGAAAAAGCGCAACCCCGCACAGTAAATTCAGGACCATTAAAATATTCTCGCTCATAATCTGTTATTCACCTTTTTTTACCCTTTCGTATTTAAGTACGCTTAACATTTATTTACACGAATTTTAAATCGAGCGCAATACTTTTTTCCAAAGAAAAAAAGTGCCTTCCTGATGAAAGCACTCATTTTTGTTTCATTTTATGCAGATTCTGCGTTCATTTACACAAAAGACTTAATGATCTCCACGATCTCTTCGCGGTTATCCTGCGCATAGCTGTCCCAGTCTTTTCCTGCTGCAGCGCATGCTTCGCCCAGTTTCACGAACAGGGCAGGCATATCCTTTTCCAGGACGACATCCACGAAATCCCCGAACGTCACATGATCGCTCTTGTCGCTGCCGCCCACGAATACGCGGTATGCCGGCTGAGGCACTTTGTCGACCACCTTGACAAAACCCTGGAAGCCGATCGCGCCGATCTGATGGGCGGAACAGCTGGAAGTGCAGCCCGAAATGCGCACTTTCGGCAGAACCACCGCTGCCTGCGGATGCTTTTTCAGCTCTTCGATGCAGTCGCGAAGAACGGCCTGGGAATTGCGCAGTCCCTGCTGACAGATCGAAGCGCCGATACATGCGACCGAATGTTCGAATGGTGTACTGGCCGCGTCGTTCGTCATATCCAGGAATTCCTGTGCTTCATCTGCTGTGCAGTTGACAAAATACATCGTTTCGTCCGGTCCGATCCGGCATTCGACCTCATCCATGCGGCTCAGAGCATCCAGCATCTTCTTTGGCATATCGACCGGCAGCTCGCCGCCGATCGGATGGTATTCGACAGCGTACAGCCCTTCCTGCTTCTGCTCGATGATCCGCGGTCCTTCGATCGTTTTCGTGCCCCGTTTTTTCGGCTCGTCGCTCTGTACGATGCAGTCATGTCCGCCCTGCGCCGCCAGTTCGCCGGCACGGCGCAGGAGTTCCTCTTTGAGCGGTTCAGCTCCCATTGTTTCCTGCAGATAACGGGTGCGGGCCTTGGCGCGGTTCTCATAGTTTCCGTTGGCACAGAACAGATCGATCATCGCCTTGATATAGTAGAAAATATCTTTTGCCGGCACATCCTCCTTGACGAGCACGCCCATTTTATGGTTTGCTCCGAGCCCTCCGGCCACATACAGTTTGAATGTGCCGTTCGGATTGGCAACAAAGCCCATATCGCGGAATGTCGTATGCACGCTGTCGTCCACTCCGTTACAGAAAGCGACCTTGAGCTTGCGCGGCATCTTGAAATCGCGGCATATGGACAGCATGTAATCGGCTGCTGCCGTGGCGTAAGGCATCACATCAAAAGGCTCGCCTTTCTGCAGGCCTGCCAGCGGCGAGGTCATGACATTGCGCGGATTGTCTCCGCCGCCTGCCTTCGTGTATATTTTGGCATCGATCGCTTCCTCGATGATCGGAGCGACCTGATCGTATTTCAGATCATGCAGCTGAATGGTCTGGCATGTGGACAGCTTCAGACGTTTTACATCGTATTTGTCGATCGTGTCGACGAGATGTTTCAATTTGGCTTTTGTCAGATTTCCGCCATTCATCCTGAAACGGACCATATGCTGGTCTGCGTCGCGCTGCGCATAGGATCCCATGCCGCCGGAAACATGTTTGTAGTCCTTGCGGTTCATTTCCTTGTCATGGAATTCTCTGGTCTCTTCACCGAATTCTTTAATTTCTTTCCGGTACAGTTCGATCCATTCTTTATTCATATAAAATGCCTCCTGAATATTGATTTTATAATATCATACATTCGTGCAGTTTCGGCATTTGATTGCTTGAGTCTGAACGGTTTTCCTGCGTATAATATGATTAGCGTATGCAAAGGAGAGCTAATGCCGAAATTAAAAAACGATACGGAACATTCGATCGAGATAAAAAAAAGCCGGTTCATCACATATCTGCACCGGACAGACAGCGAAGAAGAAGCAAAAGAATTTCTCAGACTGGTCAAAAAGGAGCATCCGGATGCCTCGCATCACTGTACGGCCATGATCATTGGCAATACAGTGCGCTCAAGCGACGATGGCGAACCGGCCGGCACAGCCGGACATCCTATGCTTGATGTGCTTGCGGGCAGCCATATGGAGGACATTCTGGCGGTCGTGGTCCGTTATTTCGGAGGAACGCTGCTTGGCAAGGGCGGTCTGGTACGTGCCTATTCCTCAAGCGTGCAGGAGGCACTGCAGAACGCGCAGCTTGTCGAGGTCCGGACGCTCATGCGCTGGCGGATCGTTTTCGATTACAGCGCGATCGGCAGGATCGACCAGTTTTTCAGGGCCGGCCGCATCGAGGTGCTCAGCAGACAGTATGAGAGCGATGTGATCTATGAATTCTGCAGCAGGGAAAATATGGAGGCAGAGCTGAACGAGCTGACTTCCGGCAATATTCTGATCGAATATCTCGGAGAGTTCACGCAGGAATCGCTCATGCCGTTTGGAGGTTGATATATATGGAATTTTTAATTTTTATTTTGATACTTGTGGGACTGTTCATGTTCGCGTTTTACATGCTCCCGGTCCTTGTTCCGTTTCTGATCATCATTTCGCTGATCGGGGCCGTGCGCAGAGCGCTGCAGAAAAACAAAGCGGAAAACGATTTTGTCAATACCTATGAACAGTATTATTCGAATGACGACTACGAACAGCCTCGTGTTCAGACAAGAGAAAAAAGGCCGGACGCGATCGATGTCGAATTCACCGAATACGAAGAAAAGGATGAGCCGCGCTCATGATCGTACAGACAGCCAGAGGCTATGAAAAAGCGCTCTATAAATTTATGAAACAATGGTGCTTTGCCAAGGATCATGAAATCGAGGCATGGCTCAAATATAAATTTGATGCGGATCGCATGTTTCTCTACATAGAGGACGGACATATCGTATCGTGCCTTCAGTATGCCCGGCGCACCCTGCAGTACGATCAGAAAAAAGCGGCTGTCAGCGTGATCGAAATGGGACTGACAGCCGGAAACAAGCGGAACCAGGGGTTTTATAAAGCGCTCGCAGAGGCTTTCATGCAGAAAGCCGCCTGCAACGAGCTCGTTTCGCTTGTAAAAACCTCGTCTGTGAAGGTCTATGCCGGTCTTCCCTTTTCGGAAATCACGTTCATGAAAGAATACACGCTTCCTTCATCGCGTGTGGAAACGCTGAACTTTTCAAGAACGAGAAGATATCGTCCGAACATCGATGTGTATCCTCTTTACGAAAAATTCATGGCGCACTTTGACGGTTCGATCCGGCTCGAGCGCAGCCAGTTCGAAAATGAACTCGCCTATCTTCATGCGGCGAAAAAGAAGATCGACATCATGATGGATGAACACTACGAACCGATCGGCCTGGCCGTGTACAGCGTGCAGGAAGCCGCCATTCATATCGAACTTCTTCTGTATCTCAATTCCGACGCTCTGGAACAGCTGTTCTCGAACCTGGCTCTGATCAGCGATAAGATCTACATTTCTGTTTCGCACAACGAAGCGCTGGAAAAGCTGTATCCGAACTTAAAGTGGAAAAAGAAGATGCCGGTCCTGGCTTCGATCAACAACCCGAAACTTTTCGCTTCCTTTTTGAACAAAGACAAAGCGGAAGCGTTCAAAGACCTGTCCGGACCGATGTGGTTCGGTCTGATGTGATTCATGAAAAGACGGTGCAAAGCCGTCTTTTTCAATGTAAGGGTAAAGCAGTCCATTTTTGTTGCATCTTATGCCGGCTGGTTGTATTATTTGCGTAATACAGTTAGTGAAAGGAATATGTATTATGATCAGAATTGAAAATGCGACGAAAAAATTCGGCAGCAAGATTGCTGTCAACGATATTTCATTTGACATTCCTTCCGGATGCATTACCGGATTTATCGGACCGAACGGTGCCGGAAAAACAACGACCATCCATATGATGACCGGCGTGCTGGCTCCGGATGCGGGCATGATCACGCTCAACGGGATCGATATCGCAAAAGATCCGATCGAAGCGAAGAAACAGTTTGCGCTCGTCCCGGATTCCCCGGATCTGTTCCTGCGTCTGAGCGGGCGCGAATACGCCAACTTTATGGCGGACATTTACGGGATCAGCCAGCAGGAAAGACAGGAACGTCTCGATCAGCTTGTTCATGAATTCAAGCTGGAAAACGACTTTGATTCCCAGATGGCAGGCTATTCGCATGGTATGCGCCAGAAAGCGATCATCATCGCAGCCCTGGTGTGCAATCCGAGCATCTGGATCCTTGACGAACCGATGACCGGGCTCGATCCGGAAAGCTCCTACCTGTTGAAGGAAAAAATGAAGCAGCACGCCGAAGCAGGCAATACGGTCTTCTTTTCGACCCATGTGCTCGAAGTGGCCGAAAAGCTGTGCGACAAGATCGTCATGATCAGCAGCGGAGCGATCAAATATGACGGAACGCTTGACGAGCTCAAGGCGCAGCATGAAGGCGAAAGCCTGGAAGACATCTTCCTTGAGGTCGTATCCCATGAATAGCCTGTTCGTCATTTCCAGGGCCCTGCTGAAAAACAGCTTCTCCTTAGGAAAAAAGAAAGGGCGCACGATCGCTCTGGGGATCGTGATCGCCGTATCGCTGATCCCGATGATCGCCATGCTTTATTTTTCAAGCATGTCCTATTTAAAGACGCGCTTCGATTTCATGTGGATCGAGCTGTTCCTGTTTGTCACGGCCCTGCTTGTGCTCTGGATCTCGCTGTTCACCTTCGCGAGCTCGTTCTATTTTTCCAACGACGTGCCCAAGCTGCTCGTGTTGCCTGTGCCGTCCTGGACGATCGTGGCGGCCAAGTTTGTTGTCAACTATATTTCGCTTTTATCCCTGAGCCTGATCGCTCTGCTGCCTGTCCTGATCGCTTTTGCGCAGACGCATCCGGGCAATATCGCGGGAATCGTTTTTTTCATCGTGCAGCTGTTCCTGAACATCCTGCCGCCGCTGTTCGTGATGGGCATCATCACGATGCTGATCATGCGCTTCATACCCCTGTTTGCCAATAAAGACCGTTTCAATCTTATTCTCGGGATCGTCGGTATCTTCTTTGGCGTCGGTATTGGCGTTTTGAGCAACTCCTTCACGGCCGATTCGGGCGAGGTCATGGTCAATTTCCTGTCCAGCAATCCGAAGCTGCTTGGCATGGCGACCACGATCTTCTTCCATGTGCCAAGTGCGGCCCGAAGCATCGTGGACGGCTCATGGCTGAGCATGCTGGTCAGCGTCGCGATCATCGCTGTGCTGGGCGGTCTGTTCTTTGTATGTGCCGACAAACTGTATCTGCCTGTTGTACTGACAATGAGCCAGTCCGGATCCAAAAAGAAGAAAAGAAAATCAATTTCCCGCAAAGACGGTCTGGTCAGCTATGCGCTCGTGGAAATCAAAACGCTTGTGCGCACACCAGCTTATTTTTCCAACTGCGTGCTCGGTTCTCTCATCATGCCGATCGTGATGGCGGCTGTGCTGCTGATCAACCCGCAGATCCGCGAACTGATCCCGATGGCCAAGGCGCTCCCGCTCGATTCCATGTTCAATTTATGGATCGTCATGTTTCTGATCGGGGCTGGCGGTGGATTTTTCTTCGGATCGGTCAACGGGATCAGCGGTACTGCGTTTTCGCGCCTCGGGAACAATATAGATTTTGTAAAGATGATCCCGATGGCTATGGAAAAACAGATCTATGCAAAGATGAGCGTAGGTGTCCTTTTCTCGCTGATCGGCACGCTCATCCTCATTATCCCGGCCCATTTTATCTTTACCTATCCGGTATATTATGATGTGGTGTTCATTCTTGGCGCTCTGCTTTCGACCATGCTCATCAACGAGATCGCGATCCTGATCGACGGGCTGCATCCAAAGCTGAACTGGGAAGACGAGACGGCTGCTGTCAAAAACAACATGAACGTCATTGCCGAGCTGTTCCTGTCATGGCTCGTGCTCGGACTGTTTGCGGCTCTGTTCTTCCTCCTTGAAAATCTGATGCTTTTTACGATCGTGACCGGCATCGTTCTGATCGGACTGATCATCGTGCTGGCTGTGATCGTGCCAAAACTGGTGATCCGCCATTTGATGAATATTTAATTTATCCAAAAACAGCCGCAAAATCTGCGGTTGTTTTTATTTTATGTACGGAGCTGGATCGTCCACATCCATATCGCCGATGAGCTCGCTGATCAAATCGTTCATTGTCACGATCCCGCAGAACCCTCCGTATTCATCGAGGACTACAGCCATCTTTTCCCTGTCCTTTTTCATATTGGCGAACAGCACGTCGGCTTTCAGATTTTCCGGAACGAAATACGGTCCGGACACTGCCTTTTCCATCACATGGCTGCGCGAGCGGTCCTTGAGCCGCAGAAATTTTTTCGCATTCAGCACACCGATGATCGAATCCTTGTTTTCCTGATAGACCGGAAACAAGGAATACGGACTTTTTGTGATCTGCTCTTCCCATTCGTGGTCGGATGCGTCCAGATCGAGCATCACGGTCTGCCGGCGATGTGTCATGACATCGCGGATGGGCAGATCATCAAATTCAAATACATTCTGGATCCATTCATTTTCTTCGTGATCGATCGTTCCTTTTTCGCTGCCGGCTTCGACCATGAGCCGGATCTCCTCTTCGCTCACCTGATCGTTATCCTGGTCCGGATCGATCCCGAGCAGCCGCAGCACGCTGTTTGTAGAAACTGTGAGCAGCGAAACGAGCGGCTTGAACGCTTTGGAGATCACGGTGATCAGTCCGGCGACGGAAAGGGCGAGCTGATCTTTTTTCTGCATCGCCACCTGTTTGGGCACCAGTTCGCCAAAAACAAGCGTGAAGTACGACAGGATGATCGTGATCACGATGACGGCAATCGTATCCAGGATATCCGGAGAAATTCCGACGCCGAGCCCGACAAGCCAGTCCACAAGATATTCCGAAAAGTTATCGGCAGCAAATGCGCTTCCTAAAAATCCTGACAAAGTAATGGCAACCTGGATCGTTGCCAGAAAGCGTGACGGATCGCTGACCAGATTCAGCAGCTTTCCGGCTTTCCGGTTCCCTTCGGCTGCCATCTTTTCCACTTTGTTTTCATTAACGGAAATGACTGCAATCTCCGCGCAGGCAAATACGGCATTCAAGGCGATGAGCACGACCTGAAGCAAAAGCATCCACAATATACTACTGTCCATATACGTTCGTTTTTTACCTCTTTCTTTGTTTTTGAGACCATTATAACAGAAACAGCTTTTCAGCAAATTGGAATGCTCAGCTAAAAAACGGACCTTTCTTTGCATAAAGATCCGTTCTCTGTTTATTTTTCGATAAATTTCATGAAAGCGTCTGCCTGTGTCCTTAAAGCCTTCTGTACATTTTCTGTCTTTGACAAGTCGCTTGTCTTCATCGTTTCGGGCGACATCGCGATCATTGCGCGATCCTCTGTCATGACATCCATACCCATAAAATGAAGCAGCGTGATGAGCGCATCCTGTACCGAACGGGTGGCATTATTGCCTCCTATGCCGGAAATGGTCGCTTTTTTGCCCCATACGGCCGTGTCTTTCCAGTCCGGATCGTTTTCGAACAGCGGGCGGGACAGCCAGTCAAGCAGATTTTTCAGTCCGCCTGGTATAGCGCCATTGTATTCGGGGGAAAAGATCCATACGCCATCGCTTTGCCGGATGGCCTGGCGGATCGTCTCGATCTGTTCTGGCGCAGGAAACTCGGTATCCTGATCGAACAAAGGGATGCCGGCTGGTGTGAAGATCGTGCATTCTGCCTCGTCTTCGAGCAGCTTTCCGGCCTCTTCGGCAAGCTGGCGGTTAAGGGACTGTCTGCGCAGCGAACCGACCAGCATGACTATTTTCATTTTGTTTGTACTATTATCCATAAATCGTACCTCCTTGAGGTTTGGTGTCTTTATCGTACCATATTCCGTTCGTTCTACCTAATCATGCACTCTATTCCAGATTTTCCACACAATGGACGATGCGTCCTTCCTTGCTCGTCTTGACCCGAACGATCACTTTCATTTCATCTTCCTTATACATAAAGCGGGCAAGCATATCGTCAATTTCCATTTCAAAGATTTGATCATTGTTCATCGTTTGTCCTCCTTTTGATCGACAAAAATATACGAAAAAAAAGGAGAAAAGAAAATTAAAATGCTCCATTTTGAAAGCGAATACATTTTAATATTACCTTTTCCCTTATTTTGTGAAATTATGGTATATATTATGTGTTGTGCCTTATGAAAAGCGTTTTGCCAGCGCTTTTACCGCTTGTTCGCTGTTCAGGATCGCTCCTTCTTCGATCACAGCCGAAGCGGGCACATCCTGCTTCAGCTCATCGGCTGCCTTGCCGAATCCGCTGCCGCCCGAAGTCGCGAACAGGACGATCTTCTTCCCGGAAAAATCGTATGTTTCCAGAAAAGTCTGGATGATCCTTGGCGCCACATACCACCATATAGGAAAGCCGAGGAGGATCGTATCATACGAGGCAGGATCGAGTTCTTCTTTCATGATGGCTGGCCGGCAGTCCGGATCGTTCATCTCGACCGATGAGCGTGATTTTTTATCCATCCAGTCCAGATCG
Source organism: Erysipelotrichaceae bacterium OPF54 (assembly GCA_022834735.1). Taxonomy (GTDB): domain Bacteria; phylum Bacillota_I; class Bacilli_A; order Erysipelotrichales; family Erysipelotrichaceae; genus Dubosiella. Next base: position 537,554 of record BQKD01000001.1, on the reverse strand, counting down.
GCCCGGCTGTACGCTGTTTCAGGCACGATGCGGAAAAGATCGGCATGAAGGGCTTCTGCCAGTTTTCGGGCAGCCTTTTCGGTCGTGCCGGTTGCAGAAAAATACGCTACAAGATTTCTGCTCATAATGCAAGATACTCCTTTTCGCTGACCGGTTCGCACCATTCGGTCGATGTGTCTTTTCCCGGCACTTCGATCGAGATATGTTCGAACCAGTCATCTTTGGCCGCCCCATGCCAGTGCTTGACATTGGCAGGGATCTTTACGAAACTTCCGGCTTCCAGAGCCTGTGCCGGTTTTCCTTCTTCCTGATACCAGCCATGTCCTGCAAGGCAGAGCAGTATCTGTCCGCCGCCCTGGCTTGCGTGATGGATATGCCAGTGATTGATGCAGCCCGGTTCGAAGATGACATCCCCGATGCTAACATCTTCTTTTGAAAGCATGTTCAGATAGCTCGTTCCTTCGAAGAACTGTCCGAACGGATTGACTTCTCCTTTTGTGAAGACCGGTTTAAATTCGCTCATTATTTATTCTCCTCTCTCTGTTTCTGGATTTCATTGACCACATTCAGTGCGTTCAGGCTTCGTGGATAGCCGATAAACGGTACGCACTGGGAAATCACATCGACAAGGAACGCATGATCGTTGCCAAGATTCATATTGCCGTTCGTGTGTCCGCGCAGCTGATTTTCGCATCCTCCCTGGCCGAGAATAAAGCAGAATGTGATCATTTCGCGCTGATTGTCTGTCAGCCCGGCACGCGTATAGTAATCTCCGAAACAGTTGGCAGCCAGCCACTTCTGGATGTGCGCCGTAGCTTCAGGCGCTTTCTGCCACGAATCTCTCATGCCTTCACCAAAATAGGCGATCTGGATATCGTTGCCTTTGCGCATACGATCTTCCATCGTTGTTGTCTGGCGATCGTCCGCGATCACGATATTTCTCTTTTTGAAAACTTTGTCGACCACCTTATAAAACGGAGCGACCCGGCCCATGCCCAGATAAGCCGTTGCCTGATAGACAATTTCCTTTGCCTGGACCGGACTCACGCCGCAATCCAGCGCGACCTGGAGCATTCTTTTGAATTCTTCTTTTCCCTGGCAGCCGAGCAGGACAGCCAGGATGGCCATGCAGCGTGTTTTCCCGTCAAGCTTTGAATGGCCTGCCACATCTTCTGCCGCAAAGTATTCCCAGCGGAAAATCATCTGTCCATTATTTTCCTCCAGATCTTCATGATATTTTTTCAAAATGTCCTGATACATCTTTCTATGCCTCCTTGTTGCTTCTATATTAAAAAAAAGAACGGGCACAGTAAAATGCCTGTTCTTCATAGTGTCTATGCTTTGAAAGCATAGTGTTCTAGACCTCTTTTTCCTTCAGGATCGCGTGTATCCTGGTCTGCAGCGCAGGGACCACTTCCTGTTCGAACCACGGATTTTTCTTTCTCCATCCGTAATTCAACGGGCTTGGATGAACGATCGGGAAATAGGCTGGCAGATACTGTTCATAGTGACGGACCGTTTCTGTCAATGTCGGATATTTTTCCTTTTTCAGATAATGGTCGATCGCGTATTTCCCGATCAGAATTGTCAGCCGGATATTTGGCAGCAGTTTTCGCATTTGTTCGTGATAGGCTGCCATGAACTTCCTTGGCGGAAGATCGCCGCTTTTCCCTTTTCCCGGAAAATAGAAATCCATCGGCATAATGGCGATCTGGTCCGAATAAAACGTCTTTTCATCGATCCCGAGCCATTTTCGCAAAGTGGCTCCCGATTGATCGTTGAACGGGATCAAGGTTTCTTCGACCTTGCGTCCGGGCGCCTGCCCAATGATAAGGATCTTTGCCCGTTCACTGATCTGCACAATAGGCGGGATCCCCCTTTTCGTATAGCTTTCATTGCGCGGATCCTTTTGGATCGCTTCGATCATGTCTTCCAGTTTCATAACTTCATTTTATAATTTCTTTAAGAAACACATACAGCACATTGACCATTTCATGCACTTTTCCATGGCAGCAGTGATCTGCCTAGCTAATATACAACCATTGCAACGAACCGCGTTTCAGCGGATCTTCTGCGGCCAAGACCGGGAGCTCCTTGACCAGAAGAACTCTTTCCATAGCTTCTGGCGAATCCCGGGGAATTTTCTTTTCGCCAGCCTGCTTGAAGCGGACTTGCAGGCATTGATGAATTTCGATCATTCGCTTTTAGGTCGTGCGGAAAATCTGACATCCACTTAAAGATCTCTTTGAGTCTGCCGGAAATTGTGTCATTCCGCACTTTTCTTCGGTATTTGCCAAATGGGAATCAATAATTAGCTAATCATTACAAAAAAAGCATTCGGAGGCTTCTCTGTATTGCTTCATAGTTTTCCTTAACGCAATTCATCCCCACCTGTAGAGGGAGTTGTTAAAATATGCTCTATTGCGCAAGCAACACCATTTTTACGATTCGAACGGGTCACATAAGCCGCCTTTTCCTTCACGGCCTGTTCTGCATTGCCCATCGCAAACGAGCTTCCTGCCACTTCGAACATGAAGACATCGTTTTCCCCGTCGCCGATGCAGGCGATCTCGTCTTTTTCGATCCCAAGATGTCCGGCCAGCTTTTTCAGGGCCTTTCCTTTCGAGCTTTCCTTGTCGAATATTTCCACGTAAGCTGGTGTAAAGGCACCATGCAGTTCATGAAGGTCGGAAAGCAGAGCACGGACCCGTTCTTTCTGCCTTCTGCCCAGAAAATACAGCTGAATTTCCTCGACATAGTTTTTATTTTTGAGCAGGTCCGCAAAAAGATCGCTGGAAATAACGGTTTCTCTGGCATCCTTTCCGAAAACGAGCCGTCCCTGCATCTGCATCATCCTGCCGTTCACCCAGTATTCGCTGCCAATATGAGCTGCTGCGAATACGCGTTCCTTTTTGAACCGGTGCACGAGTTCTTCGATCAGATAGGGCGGGATCCGGTTCCTGAACAGCTCCTTTTGTGTTTTTGTGTCCTTGACCAGTGCGCCGTTGGAAGAAATGACATAACGGAACAGGTCGGGATGCTCCTTGAGAGTATGCGGCAGACAGGCCAGCGCCCTCCCGGTTGTCGGCACGATCTCGATACCGGCTGCTTTGGCCTTGTACAAGGCTTCGAGAGTTGCTTTCGAAAATCGCGACAACGGATCGAGGCATGTCCCGTCCATGTCAACTGCCAGAAGTTTTATCATAGTTTGTATTGTCCTTTATGTAATTGATGCAGAAATCGAGGAATGTCTTCACGCAGACCGAGGCGGTCCGGTTCTTCTTCCATGCCATAAGGCTGTGCGTGGCATGATACGGAAAAATGGGCACGAATTTCAGGTTCGGATTCTGAATGGCGCCTACACACCCTTCCAGGCCAAATGCCACATAGCCCCTTCCTCGACAAGATACATCGAATTGGAAAACAGCGCCTCGCTACACATGATGGAAAGCTCATGTTCGGATTTTCCGAACCAGCTGAGGAATTCGTTTCGAACAGCCGGCCGGGATGGGATGATGAGCGTTCTCTTTTCCACATCGGCAGGAAGAACATATTCGTAACCTGCCAGCGGATCATCGGCCCGTACCGTGATCCCCCATCGTTCATCGAGCGGAAAACGCAGAAAGGAAAACCGTTCCGTGTCGGCCGGCTCGATCAGAAGCCCCACATCGAGCACGCCGTGATCAAGACGCATCCGGATGTCGTCGGTCGTCATGTTGTCGAGCTGGAAACGGACGCGGGGATACCTTTTGTAAAATTCGACCATGAGCTTGGTCATGAGCTGCGATCCCATGCTTTCGACACAGCCGACCGCGATGGTCCCGGAAACCTCTCCTTTTCTGCCGGCGAATTCCTGTCCCATCCGATCGGCGAGCAAAACGAGCTCCTGTGCTCTTTCGCGAAGCAGGATCCCTTCCTCGGTCAGCGTTATCTCGCGTTTTCCCCGGATAAACAACGTCGCTCCCAGTTCTTTTTCCAGATCATGAAGCTGGCGGGACAAAGTGGGCTGGGTCATAAAAAGGGTCTGCGCAGCCGCAGAAATATTTCCCTCCTCGACAACGGTCAGAAAATATCTTAAAACTCTCAGTTCCATGATCTATTGTTCGATCGCGTCCACGGCCGAGATCACGGCATTGCGAAATCCTTCCTTCTCCAGGGCGCATACACCTTTGATGGTCGTTCCGCCTGGCGAACATACCGCGTCCTTCATAGCGCCAGGATGATTTTTCTGAGCCAGATACAAGGCACCGACCCCTTCGATCATTTTAGCGGCCAGATCATAGGCTTCGCTGCGTTTGAGCCCGTATTTTACTCCTGCATCGCCAAGCGCTTCAAGATACATTTCGGTAAAGGCTGGCGCGCAGCTCGAGAGCACCATCGCAATATTCATGTGTTCTGCGTCGACCTGCACGATCAAAGAGACGGCTGAAAACAGCTGTTCGAACTGCTCGTACTGCTTTTCTGAAGCGCTGGTCCTGTTTTCGACAAGCAGGATGCCCTGCGCGACCGCGATCGGGGTATTGGGGATCGTACAGATCAGGGCGCCGTTTTTTACGATACCGGACAGCTTGTCAAAGGGCTGGCCGGCCATCACAGAAACAACCGTTTTATTTTTGAAGTCGAGCGACGCACATACTTCCTGCGCCTGGTACGGTTTGACGGCAAGCAGGATCATGTCGCAGCGGTCGATGACTTCCTGAGCCTTTTCACAGGCATTGGCTCCATATTTCTGTGCTCTTTCTTTTAAGGTGTCGTAATGGGCGGCACATACGTACACGTCCCGGGGGCAGATCGTGTTTTTTAAAAGAAGGCCTTCGAGCATGGCGGTTGCCATATTTCCAAAGCCGATCATTCCTAATTTCATATGAGTCCTCTCTATCCTGTTTACTTGAACAGGTTTTTCTTATTGAAAATAATGATTTCGATAGCCAGAACGATCACACAGAATGCGCATGTTCCGATAAAGCCTTCGCGCGTATAGATGAAGGGCAGGTACCGGAAGTTCATTCCGAACCAGCCGGTCACGAGCGTGAGGGGCAGAAAGATCGTGGTGACGCCGGTCAGGAACTGGGTTATATTGTTCTGTCTGGCTGCCATGAGATTCTGCGAAAGGCTGGAAAGCTGCGAAGCATAGTCTTTGATCGTCTGTACCATCGAATACAGCTGGTTGACGCGCGAATTGTACAGGCTGAGCAGATTGTCGGCAAGCTCGTCCTTTTCCTGCAGCACGACTTGTTCGAGCGTCTCGCCCAGATCGAGCAGCTGTTCATAATACATGCCCATACTGTTGAGATTCTTGCGGATTCCCATGATGTGCTGATCGAGATTTTTTGCAATGCCGTGCTTGAGCTGTTCTTCGAGCTGGGACAGCCGTTCCTCATAGCTCTGCAGATAGTATACGTCATCGGTGATCATATACTGCATAAAATCGAGCAGGAAGACCATCGGGGTCGTGAGCATATATTCGAATTCCTTCTGCATGGCGGTCAGCATCGTCTCGACCTTGTTGGCATCGTCAAGAAAATACAACGTGTTGTCAGCGATACAGAATGCGAAGACGATCCGGCTTTCGGACGGATCGTGCTTTTCAGGCATCACAAAGCTGCCTGACGTGATATTTTTGTAGTGATTGGCTTTGCAGAAATGGATCTCGTCGATCGATTTGCCGACAAGGGTCCGGTCAAACAAATGAGGATATTTTTTCTTGAAATCAGACGTGGTATCGATTTCGATCGCATTGGATGTCTCGTTGTTTTTCCATTCGATCCTCATGATACGTTCCTTTCCTGCACGAATTCGAGAATATGCCGGTAAACCAGATCTTTATTTTTTTCATTGAGAATTTCATGACGCATGCCTTCAAACAGGATGCCTTTGACATTTTTATAGCCCTGGGCTTTTAAAAAGCGCTGCGCTTCGATCCATTTTTCTGTAGACAGGATGACGGGGTCGTCTTCTCCTGCAATAAACAGCACGGGCATGTTCACATTGGCCTTTTTCCAGTTTTCGGGATCGTAGACGTCCTTGACAAGCTGAAAAAGATTTTTATAACCATTCAGAGTAAAGGTAAAGGCATCTTTTTCATGGCTGTTGAAGGCGCGCACATTGTCCTCGTCGGCGCTGATCCAGCGATTTTTCTGCTTTCCTTCGAATTTGCGGTCATACATTCCGGTCGAAAGGCTCGTAACGATTTTTGAGCGGTGATGTTTGCCGTATCTTTTTTCGAGTTTTTCAACGAGCAGCAGGCCGTAGTCGACCAAAGGATTGTTTCCGGGCGCGCCGCACACGATGAGCCGATCGATCTGGTCATCGTACTGCTGCAGATATTTTCTTACGACCAGGGATCCCATGGAATGGCCGAACAAAGTATAGGGCACGTCTGGAAACTGCGCTTTCATGATCTTGTATATATCGTTTACGTCCTCGACGATATACTGGGCGTTTTCTTCATTGAAAAATCCAAGCTCCTCTTCATTTTTGGCGGTGTAACCGTGTCCCCGGTGATCATGAATGATGGTGGCGATGTTGTGGCGGGCCAGATAGTACATGAACGGAAGGTAGCGTTCCTTGTGTTCTGCCATGCCGTGTACGAGCTGCATGACCCCATCCACCTGATCGGGGATCATTTCCATGACGCTCAGCGGCGTATGATCGCTGGCGGATGAGACGGTAAAGTAGTTTTTCTTCATGATTCCTTCTCCTTGAGACGATAGAAATGGGCCCGGGAAATGCCGTATACTTTATCGCGGTATTTTTCCAGCCTGCCATATTCCTCATCCATTTCCTTTTCCTTTCTGGTACGGATCACTACGATCCCATCCTCGTTGAGCAGGTCGAGGCTGCCAAGCAGTTCCATGACCGGCTGAAAGATTTCGTCTACCGTATAGGGCGGATCGAGATAGATGATATCGAATTTTTCATGAAGCGCGGGCAGAGCGGTAAAGACATTGGCTGCGAGCACCTGTACATTTTTATTTTCTAAATGACATTTTTTTATGTTCTGATTGATGACTTTGACAGCTTTCGGCGCTTTTTCGATCATGACGACACGGTCGGCGCCGCGCGAAAGGGCTTCAAGTCCCATGCTGCCGCTGCCGGAAAACACATCAAGAAAGTGGCTGCCCGGAATATCCCACTGCCATATATTAAATAAAGACTGACGGATCTTGTCGGTTACCGGTCGGGTATCGTGCCCTTCGGGTGCTTCGATGTGTGTTCCCCGCGCACTTCCGGAAATTATTCTCATATCCTGTCCTCCTTGTTTCCAATTTTAATTCAATTATACCTTACGAAAGAAAAAAGAGAAATTCCTGAGCATTGCGTTGGAACAAAAAAGAGAATTTTGATTTAATACTAGTGAGCTGAAACAAGCTCACTTCATAATCAAATTCCCTTTCTTAAAACTTTCTTGGAAAAAGGCCTCGTCGGAGGCCTTTTTTCGTTGGAAGATCATAACTATCCTTTTTGCCTTTCATGTTTTTCGAGTTCCTCGATATCCGATTCCACGATCGTGCCGGACCATTTCGAAAAGAAGACAGGTCGGCGTTCTATGATGCGAAAGAAGATCACGGCCATAAAGACCATATAGGCGATCACGAACAGGCCGGTCCCTAATCGTGCGGCAGAAAGCAGATGGCACATGGCGGCCGGGAAGAAATAAAAGACCGAAAAGATCGATAAATAGCGGATGATGATCTGCCACAATTCGATCTTTTTTGTGTGTGGCGGTATCGTGGAATACAGGCGCAGGCTGGTCAGGGCCATTCCTGGCGTGCGCTTGCGTGTTTTGCCGGTACTGAGTATATAATACAACACGAACCACAAGGAAAAAGTGTGGGGTATCAGCAGACTGAGCATGCCTGCGATCGTGGCGGAAAAAGCGAGGTCGCATAAAACGGCCAGCGTCCGTCGAAAGAACGATACCCGTTTTCCGAGTTCATAGCTTTTCTGATCAAGCCGCGATCTGGAAGGGAGAAGGAAACGGATCATATTCATGAGAGCATAGCCGATCATTCCGCCTGTCGTATTGGCGATCAGATCATCCACATCAAACATTCGAAACGGTTTCGGATATATCCCGTATATTCCGCTCAGCTGGGTCGTCTCAAGAAACAGAGTGAAGCAGAATGAATAAAGGAGCGCTTTTTTCCATGTGCACCGGAAGTAATAACGCAGATACATTCCGAAAGGAATGAACATGACGACATTGAACAGGACCTGGAAAAGGGCCTGGTTTTTCCAGAGCGGAACGTGATTTTTGTCTGCGTATTCGGCAATATCATGCAGGAAATGGAAAGGGATCAGCTGCGGCCTGACTCCCGGACTGGCTGCCACGCTGGCAATCGAGGGCAGCGGCAGGATGACCAGAAAGTATACGGTCATCATATACAAGATGAAGGAATAGACGATCACGACTTTCAGGGAGAAAACAGAACCGTACTTGTGATAGTTATAAAGCATGTAGGGCAAGGTGAAAAGCATGGCAATGAGCGGAAATGCGATCAGTGCCGTATGAATGACTTCGATATATGTGTGCAAAGGCTTGTCCTCCTTTTTTCTTCTGGATCCATTATAGTGCATTGTATTTTTTTCGTATTACGTTTTTGTTAGGGGGCGTTTCGCTTTATACTTTGAAGTCAAACCACTACTATGAAGAGTAATGAAGGAGGATATAAAATGACAACATTTTTAGGAAATCCTGTAACTTTGGAAGGTACGCAATTAAAGGCTGGCGAACAAATGCCTGACTTTGAGGTCGTGACGACGGATATGCATCCTTTCCGTCCGATGGAGGAAAAAGGAAAGAAGATCATTTTAGCGGTTCCTAGCGTGGATACGGGCGTATGCAGCCTGGAGCTTGCGAAATTCATGGAATATGTCAAAGGATATGATGATGTTCAGGTCATTTCTGTATCGATGGATCTGCCGTTTGCGCTTGAGCGCTGGTGCCAGGCACATCAGGGAAATGTATTGACGACTAGCGATTTCAAGGAACACGATTTTGCGAAGAAGACGGGTACGCGTATGAGCGAGAACGGTCTGCTGGCGCGCAGTGTATTTGTAACCGATGAAGATGGCAAACTGACTTATGTCGAATATGTTGACGAGGTCGGCCATGAGCCGCACTACGATCAGGTGCTCAAGGCTGTCGGCATTTAAAATAAAGAGAAAGCATAGGACAAAAAAAGGTCGGCTGAATGAATCAGCCGGTCTTTTCTATTTTTCCCAGATCAGTCGATCGAGCCATGTCTGACATCCTTTCAGGATATCCTGATAGGTGGTTTCAAAATCGTCCGTATACCATGGATCGGCGATACTTTTTCCGTCCAGCAGCAGATGGATCTTGTGATCGGGGTTGTTCGGAATGATGCGTTTGATATTGCGCTGGTTGTTGCTGTCCATGACAAAAATATAGTCGAACAGCTTGTAGTCTTTTTTCGTGACCTGTCTTGCGTAGTGACGGGCAAATGGTATTCCTTTTTCCCGAAGCTTCTGCTTTGCGGGCGGATACAGATCATTTCCGGTTTCTTCGGTGCTCGTGGCGGCCGATTCAATATAGAAATCGTCGCTCATACCTTCTTTTTTGACAAGATCTTTCATGATGAATTCGGCCATGGCGGAGCGGCAGATGTTGCCGTGGCATATAAACAGGATTTTTTTCATAGGTTCACCTCGCAATCAGCTTAGCACATATTCTGTTCATTTCGCTCTTTATTTTCGTCCTTTTACTTTCTTTGCTCTGCCTCTTGCGAGAAATCGTCTCTGTTTTCAACTGATTTTTGTATAATCAGGAACAGAAAGGAGCTTTTCATGAAAACCAGCATCCAGATCGATCCGGATCAGAAAGAACCGCATATCGTCATCCATACCAGCCAAATCACTTCCGAGATCGAACAACTTCTCTCTCTGCTGTCTGCTTCCCCGCTTCCTTTATGCGTCTTGCAGGATGAACGGATCGTGCCTGTACAGCCCGATGATCTGTACATGGTGCGTGTGGAAAACGGACAGACCAGGCTGTATGCAAAACAGGAGATCTTTACTTGTAAAAAGAGACTGTACGAGGTCGAGGAGCTGCTTGGTCCTTCCTGGATCCGCATCTCGAAAACAACGCTCATCAATATCCGGCATATCGACTATGTCGAACCATCCTTTGGCACGGCTTTGCTGCTCAAGCTCAAAAACGGACAGCAGGACTATGTGTCGCGCAAATATCTGCCTGCTTTTAAAAAGGCTATCGGGCTTTAGAATGGAGAAATGTTATGAAAAATAAATGGAAAACTGTTGTGATCGATACGCTGATCAGTATGGGGACCGCATGTACGCTGTTCTGTCTGATCGGCCTTGTATTTGACCAGATCTATCAAGGGAATTTTTCTCTCGAGCATTACCGGTTTACGAAAATGGTGCTTGGCAGTATGGGGATCGGGCTTGGGTTCGGATTGCCAACCATCGTTTATCATGATCAGCGGCTATCGCGAAATATGCAGATCCTGATCCATCTTGGTATCGGTATTCCTGTCTATTTTGTGATCGCGGCTTCCCTGGGATGGATCGGATCCCTGGCGGATCCTGTTCGCTTTGCTGCTGTTTTTATCGGTCAGTTTGCTGTGATCGTAGTGCTTTTTCTTCTTTTCCGCCATTACAATATAAAAGAGGCAGAACGAATCAATGATCAATTAAAAAAGCGCAATGATTGAAACAGTATTTGAAAAAAACTGAAATTTTTCTATCGAATTGTAAATCGGGTTTTAAGATCGATCGTTTTCATATTGGATCCTCTTTCTTTTCTTTACAATAAGGATAAGAAAGCGAGGGAATCATATGCTTAGCAATTCAAAACTTGGTTTTGGCCTGATGCGTCTGCCAAAAGACGAAAGCGGGTCGATCGATCTGTCTCAGGTGCAGAACATGGTCGATCATTTTATGAACAGCGGTTTTACGTACTTTGATACGGCGTATGCGTATGCGGGAAGCGAAAACGCGATCCGGGAAACGCTGGTCAAAAAGTATCCGCGCACTTCTTTCACGCTGGCTGACAAGCTGCCGGCATGGAAGCTTAAAAACAAAGAAGACGTGAAGCGGATCTTTAATGAGTCGCTCGAAGCGGCTGGTGTTGACTACTTTGATTTTTATCTTCTTCATAGTGTGGAAGAAAAACATCTGCCAACGTATGAGAGACTGGGTGCGTTCGAATTTCTGAAAGAAATGAAAGCGCAGGGAAAGATCAGTCATATTGGTTTTTCTTATCATGATGGTCCTGAACTGCTCGAAAAGATCCTGACTGATCATCCGGAGCTTGAGTTCGTCCAGCTTCAGCTCAACTATCTGGACTGGGAAAATGGTGTGATCCAGTCGCGGCGCAACTATGAGGTGGCTAAAAAATTCGATAAACCGATCATTGTCATGGAGCCGATCAAAGGAGGAACGCTGGCTTCCCTTCCTCCTGAGGCCGAGAAGATTTGCCAGCAAAATATTGCACAGACGAGTGCGCCGGCTCTTGCGCTGCGATTCCTTGCTGAAAAAGACGGGATCATGACGATCCTGTCCGGGATGTCTGCGCCGGAACAGATGACGGAAAATGCGGAAACCATGAAATTCCCTGCTCCATTAAGCGAGGCGGAGAAGAAAGCGGTAAAAGAGATCACGGGCGCGATCCTGTCGGCTGATACGATCCCGTGTACCAAATGCCGGTACTGTGTTCCGGGATGCCCGATGCATATTTCGATCTCTGATCTTTTCACTGCATGGAACAGCGAGCAGCTTTATGGCAAAAATGCCCGTTACCAGACGTACTATGAGAAATATGCGAATGCCGGCAATCCAGCCAGCGCCTGTATTGCGTGCGGGCAGTGCGAGAGAGTGTGTCCGCAGCATCTTTCGATCATCCATCTGCTTGAAAAGGTATCTGAATCTTTTGATCGCTAAGCGCCTGCGGGCGCTTTTTACGTTATAATGAAGATAAAGAAAGGGGTATGATCATGAAACTTCACTACAAAGGAAAATACAATCTGGATCCTGAAACACTGCCGGCTGCTTTGCACAAAGAAGGGGCTGTCCAGTTCAAGGAAGCCGGATCTACCAGAGAACTGGGAAAGAAGGCAAACATCATTGCGGTCGTCCTGCTTATCACTTTATTTATTCCGATCGTGTTTTTACGTTCGATCGATCTGAATGGATTCGGTTTCTGGATTGGAATTCTTCTTTCCCTGGTCTGCACCGTTCCGCATGAGATCATCCATGCTCTCTGCTTCAGGGAGGATGTCTATTTGTATACCAACCTGAAGCAGGGCATGCTGTTCGTGATCGGAATCGAGCCGATGAGCAAGGCTCGCTTTGTTTTCATGTCTGTGCTGCCAAGTCTTGTTTTCGGGCTCATTCCCTACCTTATTGGTCTGTTCATTCCGCATTGTGCGATCTTTCTTGGTCTTGGATGGAGCTCGATATCGATGGGGGCTGGCGACTATATCAATATTTATCATGCTTTGACGCAGATGCCTAAGGGTGCAAAGACCTATATGTCTGGTTTTCACAGCTGGTGGTATATGCCTGAAGAAAACGGGGAGTCCGTATCAAGGATCGGCTGAATTAAAATCAGCTGATTTTTTCTTTTACTCTTTTCGTCAGGTTTCCAGTAGGATGTTATTAAAATAAAGCATATAATAATCACAATATGAGAGTATGAGAGCATATATGATGAAAAACAAACTAGGTATTGCTGATCCTTTTGATTTGATCAAAGAGGAAGAAAGAATAAGCAAGCAAAATGCAGTCAAACTATTTGATTGCAGATCGTTTAAACCAGGATCCTGGAAAAGTCTGTCAGCAATCCATAAATTCTTATTCGATGATATATATTATTTTGCCGGCACTATACGAAATACTGATCTGATCAAACATGGTTTTAAATTTGTGCCTGCAAATTATCTTAAGTCCGCCATAAAAGCAGTGGAGCAAATGCCACAGTCTACGTTTGAAGAAATCATAAAAAAGTATGTTGAAATGAATCTTGTTCATCCCTTTAATGAAGGGAATGGCAGAAGTATGCGGATCTGGCTTAACTGGATGCTGGAAAAGGAGATCGGGCTTGTTGTGGACTGGAGCCTCGTGGATAAAGAAGACTATCTGCTTGCGATGGAACGAAGTCCAATCCGGGATATTGAAATCAAGTATTATTTAAATAAGGCTCTGTCTGTAAACAGTCGATCGATTTATCTAAAGAGTATCGATCAAAGCTTTTATTATGAGGATCTGTACTCGTACTGTATCAAGGATCTTCTTTGATTTAAATGCCTGACAGTGCTCGCTATAATGAAAAAGAATCGGAATAAAGGATGAGGTGAACTTATGCTTATATATTCAGGAACTAAAAAGGATTTTATGAAGGATGCCGAAAATGATCTGGTAAATACTCTGTATGACAATATCAAGGAAAAAATGCATCATTCTACAAGTATTAGTGAATTTCTTCTCAGCAAAAAATGGGAAATCTAAGAGGAAGGATAAAAATGAAACAGGAAACAATACAACGTATTCGCAAATTTACAGAAGACCGGGACTGGGATCAGTTTCACAGTCCTGCCAACCTGGCCAAGTCGATCGTGATCGAAGCGGCTGAACTGCTTGAGTGCTTTCAGTGGAGCGATACCGATTACGATCTCCAGCATGTAAAAGAAGAGCTGGCTGATGTGATCGTCTACTCGCAAAATCTGCTGGACAAGCTCGGACTCGATGCAGATGAGATCGTCAATATGAAAATGACGCAGAATGAAAGAAAATATCCGATCGAAAAAGCAAAAGGAAATGCTTCAAAATATACAGAACTGTAAAATAGTGCATAAACGCAAGAAATATTTTATCAGTTATAACTGAAGAAATTTAAAAATTTATATTTTTATCAGATATAACTGATATTATTATAACAGGAGGGATCATGAGATATTTTTCAGTAAAGGAAATGGCAGATAAATGGAACGTATCCGATAATACGGTTCGAAACTATTGTGCCCGAAAACAAATTGCAGGAGCCATAAAAGAGGGACGGATATGGAAAATTCCCGAAAATGCGCAGAAGCCGATATTTCTTCGCACCAAAAAAGAAAACCCCCGGACTTTACTGTCTGTTTTGAAAGAAGAGAAAAAAAGAGGTTATTCGGGCGGAATTTACCATAAAACGCAAATTGATCTGACATATAATTCAAATCATATAGAAGGCAGTCAGCTTACTCATGATCAGACACGGTATATTTTTGAAACTAATACAATTCTGGCTGGCAACGAACTAGTACATGTCGATGACATTATCGAAACAGTCAATCACTTTCGCTGTGTGGATCTGATCATCGATCATGCCAACGATCCTTTGAGCGAAAGCTTTATTAAAAAGCTGCACAGGATCTTAAAAGCTGGTACAAGCGATTCGAAAAAAGACTGGTTTGCGGTTGGAAAATATAAAAAAGTGCCTAACGAAGTAGGAGGAATCGAGACTGCGCTTCCGGAAGAAGTATCGGAAAAGATGAAGGAACTCCTGAATCGTTATCATTCGGTCAAAGAAAAAACATTTGAAGATATCCTCGATTTTCATGTGCGGTTTGAACGAATCCATCCTTTTCAGGATGGAAACGGTCGCGTAGGCAGACTGATCCTGTTCAAGGAATGTCTCAAATACGACATTGTTCCTTTCATTATCGATGATCCATTAAAACTGTTTTACTATCGGGGATTAAAAGAATGGGATTTTCAGAAAGGATATTTGATCGATACGTGTCTTACGGCGCAGGATCGCTATAAAACCTATCTCGATTACTTTCGGATCTCCTATACAAAATGAGCTGAACATATAAAAAATATTTTTATGGCATCGCATCATCTGCCAGACTTCTATTGCCGAATTCATTATGAAAGATCTGGTTAAAAAATATAAAGGATGATTTCTATATTGAATCGACCACAAAGCAGAAGCTTCAGGGAAAAAGAATACTGATCTAGGGTATACGGAAGATTTTTAACAGTCTGCCAGAATATTCTTAAAAATGACAGATATAGATTGAACATTTGATCTGGGAAACAATATATAAAGTATATCAAATCACCAAATTATTAATAAAAGGAAAATGCATATGATCGTTGTGTGATCGGCAGAGAAAAATGAAGTTCGAAAGCCGAAATGATATTATGGCAAAATAAAAAGGCGAATATGTCGGAGAAATCGCAGACACTTATAAAGAGGTGTTAAGAACGCAAACGACGCAGAAGCAACAGTAAAGTATATTATGAAAACAATGAATAGATTGGAAGGGAATTATGGAAAATACGAATTATAAGATGCTTGAGAATATAGAAAATTCTTATTCCACAACGCTCCAAAACATGACAGAACAGGAATTCGTCAATTTCTATGACGACTATAGCACACAACTGAAGAACGCGCATGTTCTTCCAAAAGAAACGTTTTATAAGTATATGAGACGTATTGAAGAGTATGCGAAATTGAAAGGATATGATTTAGAGTTTGCCGAATGGTACAATGTTCCTTTTAAAGGATATATGAAAGAAGTGAACCAACGCAGGATGAAGCCGATCGACGAGCTTCTCAATATTGATGTAGAACCAGCGGACAGAAAAAAGCTAGATCAGCTTATGATTATGCTTTTATACGATGGCATAAGAGAATGGGGAGATCTTCTTAGAATAAAGAAGGAAGATTGGAATGGTGGCGATCAAATCGTATATAATGACGAAGTTTATCCTTTGTCGCCGCTTACGGTCGATCTTTTAAAAAAGAATCAAGAGGAAGATTATTATTACTCTGGCAACGGAAGAATGATTAGGTTTTTTCGGTATAAAGGAAGTTTGATTAAGTTTCCGTCAACTTGTCTTTCGCAGGAAGATGTGGATAGCCAAGTCTTTGAAAATAAACTAAAACACTTAAAGACTCCGTTGAATAAATCAGGTTTTAAAGTTAAATTAACAGAATTGTTTGCTTTAAAGGTTTCTGATGTTTTAAAGAAGGAATTGCCTATTCATGTGCTGAAAAACATGAATTATGCCGACATCGAGTTTTGGATGAGCGAAACCGATAAAATTCCGTATGTAAAAGATAAAAGAAGGGTTGCTTCGTTGGTTGAAAGCCTTTTGCCGTAAATTTTACGGCTAATGTTAAATATGAAAAACGAACAAATAAAAGAAGGGATAAGATGAATGAAAGAGACGTATTGCTTGCTCAATTAGATTTAGAAAGGTCTTTTTGAATACATTTTTGGGTTTGTCAAGAAAACTGTGTAAGTTATTTTAGTTTGGGTTTTAGAATGTAGGCTTATTGATGCTTATGAAACCACAGTGTTAAATGTTTTTAATAGCTCTCAATGCATCCTCGAATGATCAGGGCTAATCTATAATTTTCCATAACCCTATTCCTTCTCCTCGCAAAAACAACCACCGGTTTTGCCGGTGGTCATTTCATATTTTACATCTGAACAGCCATTTTCTGTTCTTTTTCTTCTTCCACAGATCCAGCCTGTACCTGCTGTCTCTTCAAAATTGTTCCAGCCGGCTTTTTTATAAAAAGCGCAATGACCAAAAACAAGGCAGCCAGTCCAAGAGAAATCGGAAAAATTGCCATAATCGTGAAGAAAGTTGGCGCAAGAGGAAATACAAAATAAACCCATGTGATTCGGGATCCGCAGATCGCGATCGTCGTCAGGACAGCCGGCAGCAATGAAATACCAAACCCCCTCAGATAACCGGAAATCGAATCATACGTCAGCGAAAAAATGTATGCCGGAAAAATAATACACATCCGCATATATCCCGTCTCGATCACTTCCGGATCTCCATTGAAGATTGCCAGCAGATTTTTGCCCACGCTGATGATCAGCACAATAGACAGGATCGTGAGCACAGCACTTTCGATCCAGCAGACCTTGAGCACCTGTTTGCACCGTGCCACCTGATTCGCCCCGTAATTCTGTCCGACAAACGTTGTGCATGCCTGTCCAAACGACTGAAACACATTAAACGCAAAGATCTCGATATTCATCGCCGCGCTGCTCGCCGCCATCACGATCGTGCCCAGCGAATTGGTTGCCCCCTGCACGATCACATTCGCGATCGAGAAGACAGAACTCTGGATCCCTGCAGGCACCCCGATTCTTAATATACGGATCAGTACCCCTTTATCAAAAGAGAAGTTCCGGATGTCGAGCCTGATCTCCGTTTCGGAACCCAGCAGCTTGAACAGCAATACGACCGAACTGACCAGATTGGAAACGACCGTAGCGATTGCCACCCCTTCGACCGCCATGCCCATACCGATCACAAACACAAGATTGAGGATCACATTGATGATTCCGGACAACGTAAGCACCATGAGCGGCGTTCTCGTATCTCCGGCACCCCTTAATATCGCCGCCTCAAAGTTGTAAAGCAGGATCACAGGCATACCCAACATATAGATCCGGAAATACAGAACAGCCATTTCCATGACCTCCTCCGGAACATTCAAAGACGCAAACAGCGGACCGGCAATCAGTTCTCCAAGAACACCCATGATCACCCCGCCAGCCAGAGCAAGAAGGATCGATGTCCCGATCGCCGAATGAACCACCTTGTGATGGCCCGATCCCAGCGCGTTCGCGATCACGACATTGCTTCCAAGCGAAATGCCGACAAAAAAGTTGAGCAGCAAAGCAACCACTGGCGAATTGGCCCCTACTGCCGCCATCGCGATTGCCCCGCGCTCCTGCGTAAACTGCCCGACCACCGCAATATCGGCCGCATTGAACAGCTGCTGAAGGATCCCCGTCGCAGCCAGTGGCAACGCAAAAAGCAGGACCGGCTTCCAAAGCGATCCCTGCAGCATGTTCGATTCAAGCTTCACAGTTTTTTCCATAATCAAAACTCTCCCCTTTCCCTTTATATGTCATACGCTTTCATTATAAGCATTCCGTATCTAAAAATCTTCCTTCTTCGTTAAGATGAAACGGCGTTACGGCCAAAGTCCGCTCCAACCCGTATGCTTCTTAATTATAAAATATGGATATCCTTTGACAAGTACGCACTTTTTTGAAACCAGGTATCACTAACCATACCATACGAAAATCTATTCGTTAAAAATACGCCTTTATGAAACAGCAGAAAGCGATTACAATATGGAAGGAAAAGGGAGAAAAAAGATGAAATATGATTTTACAACAATCCTGGAAAGAAAAGATCAGGACGCACTCGCATTAGACATCATTCCATACGAAGGAATTGAGGTCGAAGAAGGGTTCGATGTGATCCCGATGTGGGTGGCAGACATGAATTATCCAACCGCACCAAGCATCCTCGAATCGGTCCACAACCGGCTCGAAAAGCCGCATTTCGGCTATTATCATGCTTCAAAACCATATTATGACGCCATTGCATGGTGGCACAAGACAAGAAAACAAATGGACGTGGCACCCGGAAATATCGGCTATGAAAACGGTGTGCTCGGCGGGATCGCCTGCGCGTTCCGCGCCTTTACCCAGCCAGGAGAACCTGTCCTTGTCAACTCGCCAACCTATATCGGCTTTCAGTCTGTATTCCGCGACACCGGCAGAAAGATGGTCACAAGCGAACTATACAAAGACGAAACCGGCACGTGGCGCATGGACTACGAAGATATGGAAAAGAAGATCATCGAACAGCATATCCGTACCGCCATCTTCTGCTCGCCGCATAATCCGACCGGCAGAGTATGGGAAAAAGAAGAAATCGAACAAGCAATGGAGCTTTTTAAAAAACACGACGTCCTCGTCCTTTCCGATGAGATCTGGTCCGACATCCTTTATCCGGGCATGGTCCATCATCCAACCCAGTCCGTAAGCGAAGACGCTAAAAACAGGACCATTGCCTTTTATGCTCCAAGCAAGACATTTTCGCTCGCCGGCCTGATCGGTTCGTATCATGTCCTTTACAACGAAAAGTTCAAAGACGCTATGGCCCGCGCTTCAGCCGCCACCCATTACAATTCCCAGAACGTGCTTTCCATGCATGCATTGATCGGCGCATACAGTCCGGAAGGCGCCGAATGGACCGATGAGCTCAATGAAGTGCTGAAGACAAATATCGACATCGCTTCCGACTATTTCAATACAGTAGAAGGTGTCGAGTTTTTCAAGCCCGAAGGCACTTACATGCTGTATCTCGACTTTTCGCAATGGCTGAAAAACCACAACATGACACTGGAAGAGCTGGAAAAGGAAGGCGTGAAAAAAGGCGTGATCTGGCAGGATGGAAAACAGTTCCTCAAGGACAATACGATCCGTATGAACCTGGCCGTCCCGACCTCGCGTGTCAAAGAAGCGCTTGAGCGTCTTGATCGGTACGTTTTCAGCAATTAGTTAATTTTCAAATAAAAGAACGGCATTGCCTTTCCGTTAGCGAAGGCGGATACCGTTCTTTTTCTTTACTTATGTTTGTAGTAGCGCATCATGAAATCATCCTTGTACTGCTCGAACCGCTCTTCCAGGATCGCCTGGCGGATCTCCTCGGTCAGCCGGATGATAAAACGAAGATTGTGCTGGGTCGCCAGTTTGAAATACTCATAACGGATCGCTTTGTCTTCCGATTTGAGCATCGCATACAGCTGCTTTCTCGTATACCCTTTTGTGCATGCCGGACAGTCGCAGCCTTCTTCAAGCACCTCGTCGCTTTCTTTGAATTTATTGAGAGCATAGTAGCCGTCATGCGTATAGATGCGTCCGTGACGCGCTTCGCGGCTTGGCGCCACACAATCGAACGTGTCGGCACCACTCAGGGCACCAATGAGAATATCGTCCGGATGCGACAGGCCAAGCAGATGGCGCGGTTTGTTTTCCGGAAGCTCCTCATTGCACCAGCGCAGGATATCTCCCAGATTGTTTTTCAAAAACGCGCCGCCAAGACCATAGCCGTCAAAATCCATCTGTCCCATTTTTTTTGCGGTCGAACGGCGAAGATCTTCCCAGCGGCCGCCTTGCAGCACGCCGTACAAAGACTGTTTGTAGCCCAGATCGTATTCGTGCTCGCGATGCACATCCAGCGAGATCTGCGCCCAGCGCTCTGTTCTTTCAAGCGCCTCCACATTGTACTCGTACGAATCGGCCAGCGAAGTCAGCTCATCAAACGCCATATGGATATCGGCACCGATACGGCACTGGATCTCCATCGACTCCTTCGGTCCGATAAAATCAAGCTCCTTCGTGACCGGATCGGTAAACTCGATCCCGGTTTCTGTCACGATTGCCAGACGCTCCTCCTTTTTACGGTTAGTCACTTCTTTTTCCCGCTCCATGCTGACAACCTTACCAAGCCCCGACCCCAGGGACATGACCTGAAAGCCGCCCGAATCGGTCAGTGTCGGACCATTCCAGCCCGACCATTTTGCCAGACCGCCCTGCTCTGCGATTTCGGGCGAAACGTTGCGCAGATGGTAGCCGTTGGAAAGCATGGCCTGCGCTCCGATCTCGCGCAGATCTTCCGGCGATAAGAACGGAACCTGTCCTCTCGTTCCGACGCACATGAAGGCGGGTGTCATGATATCGCCATGCGGCGTATGGATGATCCCGGCCCGTCCCAGGTGACCCGGGATCTTTTTAACGATCTCAAAGGAAAATATGTTGCTGTTTTTATATTCGCTCATAAAGTCCTCAGCTTTCTTTCGATCAGGATCTCGACTGGCGAAAGCACCACTTCCAGGATCAGGCCAAGCACATAGGCAAATACAGCCTGTGCGACAAATTCGTTGAACGGAAGTACCCCGATAAAGGCAATCGTTTCAAATAATGCGGAATCGATAATGTGGGCAAATACAGAAGAACCTAACGCTCTGGCAATAAAGCTTCTGGCAAACACGCCGTTGCCGTTGCGCATTTTCGTAAACAAATGCGTATTGAGCAGGTTCGATCCAAGATAGCCGCATAAAGAACCGGCAATGATGCGTGGCGAAAAGCCAAGCACCGATGCAAACGCGTCCTGCATTTCCCATCCAGGATAAGGCGGGAGCGCGATCACGATATAAAAAACGATGACTGCGATCACATTGACAAGAAATCCGGCATAGATGATCGAACGAGCTGTCTTTTGACCAAACAGCTCCACGATCAGATCCCCGATAATATAAGTGACCGGGAACAGGACGACACCGCCGTCGACAGCAATGCCTCCCAGATTCCACAATTTGATCGCGCAAAGATTGGATATCAGCAGAGCGCCTGCCGAGATCGCAATAAAGTAGATCAACAATTTATTCTTCTTTTCTGACATACCTTAGAATTATAGTACGCTTCGATTAAAAAAACCACAAAAAAAGGTGGTGCGCTGCGCAACATGCATAATGATTCAGATCGGCGAATAGAACGAGTTCCATACATTCGGGATCCATGGCCCGAAAAACCAGAGGATCTGGCACAATAGAGACATGAGAATCATGGCCCAGATCGAACCGCTCCGCTGCGTCATCGACGCCTTTCACGTAATACCTCCTCTGCCGAACGATAATATTTTTGAGCGAATAATTGATCAAAATCATCCAGACAATCCAGAACAAAAGCGATCTTCAGCAGGGAATGAAAAGAAATTTCTCCAGTCTGTTCAAAGCGCTTGATCGAACCAAGGCTCACTCCCGTACGCTCCGCCATATCTTTCTGCGTGATTTTCATACTTATGCGCCTCTTCTTTTCTCTCTTGCGACATCGCGAAGCACAACATCTTCGAAACGGTAATTGTTTAGAAATTCAATCGGATCTATCACAGCCAATATATTGGCACTTTTCTTTTTGGTCTACAAACGCAATGGATCATGCTACAATTTGAAAAAAGAAAGAAGAGGCACCTATGCTCAACACGACACTCGGCTATATCGAACACGAAGGAAAATACCTGATGCTGCACCGCATCAAAAAGAAAAACGACATCAACAAAGATAAATGGATCGGGATCGGCGGCAAGATGGAGCCAGGAGAAACGGTACTCGACTGTATAAAACGTGAATGCAAAGAAGAGACCGGACTGGACTGGCATGATCCGGTATTGAAAGGCATCATTACTTTTAACTTCAAGGAAAACGAAAAGGACGAAGTATTTTCCGAACTCATGTTCCTGTTTACAGGCACACACTTTGAAGGCAATCTGAAACCATGCGACGAAGGAGAACCGGTGTGGGTCGAAAAAGATCAGATCGACACGCTCAATTTATGGAAAGGCGATCTTCTTTTTCTTGACCTCATGCAGCAGGACATTCCCCTCTGGTACATGCGCCTCGATTATATCGGGGATGAACTTGTGTATGCTGAATTGGATGGCAAATCTATTCGGATATAAAATTTTATTTTTTCTGAGCATTCTGTTGGGCACAAAAAGCTCAATATGTTTTAATACAGGTGAGCTGAAACAAAGCTCACTTCATAATCAAATTCCCTTTCTTAAAACTTTCTTGGAAAAAGGCCTCGTCGGAGGCCTTTTTTCTGTTAAGATGGAAACGAAATAAAAGGAGGTTCCTTATATGGTATCCGCACTCGCAGCCGCTCCATGCAAAGTTTGAGGAAACTGCATGGAGCCTGATCTTTTCGATCTGTCCTCGGACTTTGCCCCTGTTCATTCATACAAAGGAGTAAAGTCATATGAAAAAATCACTAAAAAACTTTTATATTCTCTGGAGTACCCAGTCCCTGTCGCGGCTGGGCAGCCAGTCAACAAGCTTTGCGCTCTCCTTATGGCTGTTCGCCCGTACCGGATCTGCTCTGCAGACCGCACTGCTTTCCATCTGCTCGTACGCCCCGTATGTGCTGGTCAGCATCTTTGCCGGCGCGCTTTCAGACCGCTGGAACAAGAAGGTCACCATGCTTGTATGCGACACGTTCGCCTTTCTGACAACCTGTCTGATCGCGATCCTGCTGTATCTTGATCAGCTCGAGCCATGGCATCTGTACATGCTCAACGCCCTGAACGGTCTCATGGATTCCCTGCAGGCTCCTGCCTGCGATGTGGCTGTCACATTGCTTGTCCCCGAAACAGCGTATCAGAAAATCAGCGGACTGCAGGCATTTTCCCGCTCGCTTACGACAACCTTTCATCCGCTGATTGCCACTACCTTGTTCGGCCTTTTCGGGATCGAAAGCGTGCTGTTGCTTGACGGGATCACTTTTTTGATCGCAGCATCCGCGCTGCTTTTTCTGATCACCATTCCCCGATCCGAAACAGAGGCTGTTCAGGAAAGCCTGCTTGGGTCTGCCAGAGCCGGACTGTCGTGTTTGAACGAGCACCGTCTTGTGCTGCACCTGATCGAATTTCTTGCCAGCGTCAATTTTGTCGCTTCTGCCTACGATGCGGCACTCCCCGCCTTTTTGCTCTCGGTTCCGCAGGGAGGAAGAAATGTGCTGGCCATTGTCAATATGACAGCAGGCATTGCTATGATTGCCGGAAGCGCCTGTGCTTCGCTCATGCCAGCACCAAAAGACCGCGTCAAGGTCATTGTCAATACGATGTTCGTGTCCCTGACCCTATGCAATTTCATGATGCCCTTGTTGAGAAGGCCTGTCTGGTGGTGCATAGCGCAGGCAATCGGATACTTTCTGGTTCCGGTCATGAACACCAATCTGGATGTGATCGTCCGCAGCGATATCCCTGTCCTCATGCAGGGACGCGTATACGCATGCCGCAACGCGCTGCAGTTTTTTACGATCCCGCTTGGACTGATGGCAGGCGGATGGGCCATAGACAATGTATTTGAACCTTTCATTGCCCAGACAAGCCCGGAAGCATGGCCTGTGCTTCTGTTTGGAAAGTTCCGGGGCGCAGGAGCGGGCGCATTCATTTTTCTGCTCGGGCTGCTTGGCCTGATGCTTTGTCTGTGCTTTCGCAAAATACTCATCCGCAAAAAGCAGTAGAAAGGAAAAGAAATGGGAACAATTGTTAATGTTGGCGCCATTGTCCTGGGAGGGCTTGGCGGAATGGTTCTTGGAAAATTTTTAAAAGCTTCGACGCAGGAGCTGCTCATGAAGATCAACGGGATCGCCGTATTATTCCTTGGGATCTCGGGAGCGATGGAAAAAATGCTTTCCGGCTCCTATGCGATGATGCTCATCCTCTCGCTTGCTGTTGGTGCCGTGATCGGAGACGTGATCGATATCGAGAAAGGTCTCGAACGGTTTGGCCAGTGGCTGAAAAAGAAGAGCGGCAACTCAAAAAACAAGCTGTTCATGGAAGGTTTCGTCACTTCCACGCTGACCGTGTGTATCGGCGCGATGGCCATCGTCGGAGCCATTCAGGACGGGCTCTTTCACGATCCGTCCACTCTGTATGCCAAATCGCTGCTCGACTTTATCATTATTTTCGTGCTGAGCGCCAGTCTGGGAATCGGCTGTCTTTTTTCTGCCATCCCGGTCGGACTGCTTCAGGGCGGGATCACGCTCGTCTCCGGACTGCTGACATTTCTGCTGGCCGACGGAGCGCTCGACAATTTGTCGCTCGTAGGCAATGTGCTGATCTTCTGTGTCGGGCTCAATCTGGTCTATCCCAAAACGATAAAAGTAGCCAATCTGCTGCCGGCCCTGCTGATCGCGCTCCTTTTCTGAAAAAAGATGAGCGTCTGATTTGGTCAGAAGACGTCTCTATGGTTTAATACAAGTGAGCTGAAACAAAGCTCACTTCATAATCAAATTCCCTTTCTTAAAACTTTCTTGAAAAAAGGCCTCGTCGGAGGCCTTTTTTCTGTTCCATAAAGCGCACGCTAACCATTACAATAGAAGAAGGAGGAAATGATTATGAAATACCGCATGATACCGCGCCTTGGAAAAGAAGCCAGCGTAATTTCTCTGGGCTGCGAAGGATTTATCGAACTGGATCAGGAAAAGTTTGATGTCCTGTTCGACCACGCTCTGGAAAAAGGGATCAATTTTATTGATATGTACACGCCCAATCCCAGCTTCCGGGCCCATCTGAAAAACGCGATCAAAGGACGCCGCGAACAGATCATCCTGCAAGGGCATATCGGTTCGATCTGGGAGAACGGAGACTATCTGCGTACCCGCGACCTTGAAAAAGTAAAAAAAGGTTTCGACGATCTGCTCGAAGAACTGGGTACCGATCATCTCGATATCGGGATGATCCACTATGTCGACGAAATGAGCGATCTTGAAAAAGTATTCGGATCTCCTTTGTTCGATTATGTGAAGGAACTGAAAAAGGCAGGACGTATCAAAGCGATCGGGATGAGCTCGCACAATCCGGCTGTTGCGCTCAAGGCCGTCCAGAACGACTGGATCGATGTGCTCATGTTTTCGATCAATATGGCTTATGATATGGCTCCCGCAACCGAAAACATCGATGAACTGTTCGAGAAAAAAACGTATGAAAACGAATTGTCGACCGAACCTTTGCGCAAGGAACTTTACGCTTTGTGCGAACAGAAAGAGGTCGCGATCGATGTCATGAAAGCATTTGGCGGCGATCTTCTCCGGGCCAACTATTCACCGCTTGGCGTGGCGTTCACAGAAGCGATGTGTCTGCACTATGCACTGTCACGTCCGGGCGTCGTGGCGGTCATGGCAGGATTCCATTCGCCAGACCAGATCGACACATTGTGCCAGGCCCTCGATGCTTCCGAAGAGGAAAAGGATTTTGCTTCCGTACTGGCAAAAGTCGACAACGTCTCTTTAAGCGGCCATTGTGTATACTGTTCCCATTGTCAGCCATGTACGGTCGGGATCCAGATCGCGCAGGTCAACAAGTTCTCTGCGCTTGCCAAAGTGCAGGGAGAGATCCCGGAAACAGTGCGTGAACATTATAAAGCGCTCGATCATCATGCGGGCGAATGTATCGAATGCGGCGCCTGCATGAAACGCTGTCCGTTTGGCGTCGATATCATTGCGAAAATGAAAGAAGCGGAAGAAATTTTCGGATACTGAAAAAAGTCCTCTGGCGCAGCAGTTGAAAGCTGACAGAGAACTTATTCAGTTCTAATGATTATTCATGTAGATCTCGTTATTTTTGAAAGCAGATAGACGCCATACGGATTCATGCTGATCCCTTCTCTGCACTTCTTGAATCTGAGAAAATATGAGAACAAGTTTAAAACCTCGATATCAATCATCAATTTGATTTTTCTTTGTCGACACCCCGCCCGCATTCATGCTAACTTAAAAGAAAGGAGACAACTATGGACTTTCTTACCAGACTTTCGCTCACCACTTCATGGACCGATACAGAAAAAACAGTAGTAGATCATATCCTTGCCGATCCGGAATCGATCCTGACCACCTCGCTCAAGGAACTGGCAAAAACATGTTTTGTTTCGACATCAACGATCTACCGTCTGCTTTCGAAACTGGAGCTGGAAGGCTTTTCCTCTTTGCAGAATGAAATATCCCGATCCCTGCTTCATCGTGAAAATGCCACATCTTCTGTCGATAAAAACTATCCGTTTTCGCAGATGCAGACACATTACGAGATCCTGTCCCAGCTCAAGACCGATTACGAGGAAACGCTCAATACGCAGAAAAACCTGTTTGATCTGTATTCGTTGTATGAAGCGGCCAAAGCCATGCACAACGCTTCAACCATCGACCTGTATACGACAGCCGGAAATCTCGGCTTTTTCAAGAACTTCCAGTTTCAGCTGCGCGAGATCGGGGTCAATGTGCATATGGTCGAAAACGACTATGAGCAGATGCTCATGGCCTCCAGTTCGGGTCCTGATCATCTGGCCATCGTGCTGACCATGGAAGGAAGAGGAATGCTTCTCCACAATCTGGCCGGCGCCCTGGAAAAGTCAGGAACGCCCGTTCTTCTTATGAGCTCCTCCACATACAAAAGCGAATTCAAAAATGTAAAGGCCCATATCCTGATCGGACACGACGAGCATCATTACCGCAAGATCTCGTCGTTTGCCACACGTCTGAGCATCCTGTATATCCTGGACGTTTTATA
The DNA here is from genome assembly GCA_022834735.1 of Erysipelotrichaceae bacterium OPF54. Taxonomy (GTDB): domain Bacteria; phylum Bacillota_I; class Bacilli_A; order Erysipelotrichales; family Erysipelotrichaceae; genus Dubosiella. The sequence continues at coordinate 510,626 of BQKD01000001.1, read as the reverse complement.
TGCCGTTTATTTTCAGACCGACTATGAAGAGAACCTGAACAAAAAATTCTTATACTATCATCGTCTCAACCCTTCGATCGAAGATTAAGGAACCGGAAATTTATGATATTGGACAAATTGAACGACACCATCAACGGTGAAAACAATTCTTTACGGGATTTTTGCCTTCATGTAAAAGAAAATATCGAAGAGATCGGTCATATCAATATCAGCCAGCTGGCAGAACTATGCTTCATGTCCAAAGGACAGGTTTCGAAATGCGTAAGACAGCTCGGCTATGCCGATTTTGCGGAATTTAAAAAAGAATGTGTCGAATACATGGAATCGCTGACAAGGAAAAAACCGATCTTCGATCCGCGCAAAGATCTTGGCGCAAACATCGATTCGATCACAAAAGAATATACACAATGTCTTTGGTTTACGATCAATAAGATGGATCTTGGAATCCTGAACGCTCTTTGTCGTGAAATACGCTTGTGCCGACGTCTTTATGTTTACGGCCACGGAGACACGAGAGGAAATTGCTACGACATTCAGCGCGAGCTCAAATACCAAGGCATCTCTGTGATGATCCTTGATGAAAAGCTTTCCGAAGATCCTCTCTTTCAGGCCGGCGACCTTTTGGTCGTATTAAGCACCAACGGACAACTGTTCCATTTCGAAAAACGCCGTGTGCGAAAGCTGAAAGCCATGCCGGTGCGTAAATGGCTCGTCACTTGCGATCCATCTCTTGATTTTTCCGAGCATCAGTTTTGCGTTCCTGTAAAAAACAGGACCTACAATGAATACATCTTGTCTTATGTGATCAATCTGCTGATCATGACCTTGCAGATAACACCTTAAGTTTCCATTATGGAAACTTTTTTGCTTTTCACAAGCTTTTTTCCTATCTTGTAAGCGTAAAGACAGAACAGGAGACAAAACAAATGAGTTTCAAAGAAGGATTTTTATGGGGCGGCGCCACAGCAGCCAATCAAGTCGAAGGAGGCGTAGCAGAAGACGGCAGAGGACTTGCCAATGTCGATCTCATGCCGCACGGAAAAGACCGCTATTCGATCGGGACCGGAAAGAAAATTGTCCATGCTTGTGAAGAAGGAGCGTATTATCCAAGCCATCAAGCCGTTGATTTTTATCACAATTACGTGCAGGATATCGCATTGATGGCCGAAATGGGATTTCGAACATTCCGTTTATCGATTGCCTGGACCCGGATCTTTCCTAACGGAGATGAAGAACAGCCGAACGAAGCAGGATTGAAATTTTACGAAAACATTTTCAAAGAATGCAAAAAACACGATATCGAACCTTTGGTGACCATTTGCCATTTCGACTGCCCGATGCACTTGATCGAAAAGTTCGGCGGCTGGCGCGATCGGAAAATGATCGAACAATATGTGAAACTGGCAAGAACGCTCTTTACAAGATACAAAGGACTTGTGAAATACTGGATTACATTCAACGAGATCAATATGATCCTCCATTTTCCGTTCGTAGCTGCCGGTTTGCGGTTCAATCAAAACGAAAACGAATATCAAGCCATGATCACTGCCGCCCATCACGAACTGGTCGCAAGCGCTCTGGCAACCAGGATCGGTCATGAAATCGATCCCGAAAACCGGATCGGATGCATGCTGGCAGCCGGAACTTATTATCCACAAACGTGTCGTCCGGAAGATTACTGGAAAGCTTTGTGCGATAACCGCGAAAGCTACATGTTCATCGATGTGCAATCCAAAGGCGCTTATCCTTCCTACGCTCTGAAATGGATCGAACAAAACCACGCTCATGTTCCTTTTGAAAAAGGCGACAAGGAACTTCTTCAGGACAACACCGTGGATTTCATCAGCTTTTCTTATTACTCTTCGCGCGTGAGCAGCGCAGATCCAAAAAACGGGCAGCAGACCGAAAGCAACATTTTCGCCTCTGTGATCAATCCTTTTCTGGAATCCAGCGAATGGGGCTGGCAAATCGATCCGTTAGGATTCCGTATCACAATCAACGAGCTTTACGACCGCTACCAAAAACCGCTCTTTGTCGTGGAAAACGGCCTTGGAGCAAAAGACACCATCGCTTCAAACGGAGCGATCCAGGACGATTACCGGATCGATTATTTAAGAAAGCATATCCAAGCCATGAAAGACGCAGTGGAAAAAGACGGGGTCGATCTGATCGGCTATACGACATGGGGCTGCATCGATCTGATCTCGAACGGGACCGGAGAAATGGAAAAAAGATACGGCTTTATTTACGTGGACCGGGACAACCTCGGAAACGGAACATTGAAAAGGATCAAAAAGAAATCCTTTTACTGGTATAAGGATGTCATCGCATCCAACGGAGAAATTTTGTAAGATATTCCTCTCTGATTTTCGATTCTCATCTCTCTTTTTCGAAAAAAGAAGAAATGAGAATTTTTTTTCAACCCGCTTTTCGTTCCTTTTCTTTTTTTCATGCTTTTTTATAATCAAATCAGATAAAGGAGAAACGGGAAAATGAACAAACCAAAAATACTATTTTTTGATGTAGACGGCACCCTGCTCACCAGCGAAGGGATCGTTTCAGAAAAAACACTTGAATCTTTAAGAAACGCGCATGACGCAGGCATCCTGCTCGGACTCAGTACAGGACGTGATGTCAACAGTGTACGCGACACCTTGCTCAAAGAATGGAAGATCGATGATCTGATCGACATTATTGTTGGTACGGGCGGTGCGGAAGTATGCGATCTCAACTGGAACCGGCACAAAGATGCCTATCCGCTTGACGACCAGCTCATCAGGGAAATCATAAAACACTTTGAAGACATGGATGTCAATTTCGCGATCCCGTATGACGGGATCCTGTACGCGCCAAAGGACGACGAACACATCCGGATGCTTTCCAAAGCCGATCATGTTCCATACAAAGTCGCAGACTTTGATGAATTCCTTTCAAAGCCGAAACCGAAAGTGATGATCGTCTGCGCTCCGGAAACGATGGACGCTGTCGTGGAACGGGCCAGAACATTCACGAACGATCAGTACAAATCCGCGTCGTTAAAGACAGCAAGCGTCCTCTATGAATACATGGATCCGCGCATCAGCAAGCCGCTCGGCATCCAGATAGCCATCGAGCCGTTCGGAATGACGCTTGAGGATGCATGCGTATTCGGAGATGCCGACAACGATCATGATATGGTGCTGCAGGCAGGATGCGGCGTGGCCATGGCCAACGGATCCGAACTCACAAAAAGTGTTGCCGACTATATTACATTAGACAACGATCACGACGGGATCACTGAATTTATCAATCAGTTTATTTTATAAGGAATGATAAATGCGTTCCTGTTGCTGTTAAATATTTTGAATAGCTTCTAAAATTACAGTTTATATAATGTTTTCAAAAGCAGTCTGCTTCTCAGTTTTTACAGTCTGCTATTTTCTTTTCTTCTTTCAGACCATATGTTTCTCTTATTTCAAGAAACAAAAAATAGAAGATGCGTTTTGACACCTTCTATTTGTCATGATCAGCGAAGATCCTGCATTGTGACTTCGTCCATATCGTCAAAGTCCTGATTTTCGCCAACCATGCCCCATATAAACGTATAGTTTCTCGAACCGCTTCCTGAATGGATCGACCAGGAAGGGCTGATGACTGCCTGTTCGTTGCGTACGACAATATGCCGTGTCTGTTGCGGCTCGCCCATGTAATGCATCACGAACGAATCTGCCGGAAGATCAAAATAAAGATAGACTTCCATACGTCTGTCGTGCGTGTGGCACGGCATCGTATTCCATACGCTGCCCGGCTCAAGATGAGTCATTCCCATTTCGAGCTGGCAGGATTCCACCTGGCCAGGCAAAATATATTTGGTGATCGTGCGATGGTTCGAGTCTTCCAGCGAACCAAGTTCCTTCTTATTTTCCGGCATGATCTCCACATCGTATTCATGCTCCGCCTTTTTTTCTTTCAAGATGCGTTTGGTCGGATATGTCTGATGAGCCGGCCCGGAACACAGATAGAATTTGGCCGGATCTGTTTCAGCCACACTTGAAAAAACTACATCCTGAACGCCCCGTCCTACATACAGCCCGTCAAACGAACCAATCTCATACTCTACGCCATCTACGCAGACCGTGCCGGCTCCACCGATATTGATCACGCCAAGTTCCCTTCGCTCCAGAAAATATTCAGCACGAAGTTCATCCTTTGCTTCGAGCCTGAGCGATTCATGAACAGGCATTACACCGCCGAAAATGATCCGGTCGATATGACTATATACGAGCCGGATCGAATCCGGAACAAAGAGATCCTCTACCAGGAATTCTTCGCGAAGCCGCTCGGTATCATAATGTTTTGCGTCCTTTGGCGAACATGCCGTCCGCACTTCCATTGTACTTTTCATTCTCTTTACCTCCTGTTTTACTGTGGCGTACGTCCCAGACTTGCCAGAATACCGCCATCCACGAACAGAATCTGTCCATTCACGAAATCGGAAGCAGAAGAAGCCAGGAAAACAGCGGGACCTTCCAGATCTTCCGGGCTGCCCCAGCGGTTTGCCGGCGTCTTGGCTAGGATAAAAGCATCGAACGGATTAGGCGATCCGTCCGGCTGCAGTTGACGTAGCGGAGCGGTCTGGCTTGTGGCAATATAACCCGGCCCGATCCCATTGCACTGGATATTGTATTCGCCAAACTCGGCACAGATATTTCTTGTCAACATTTTCAGACCACCTTTAGCCGCCGCATACCCGGCAACCGTTTCACGGCCAAGTTCAGACATCAGCGAACAGATATTGATGATCTTTCCTGCATTTTTACGAATCATGCCCGGAAGGACCGCCTTCGACATGATAAACGGTCCAGCCAGATCGACATCGACAACTTTCCGGAAATCCTCAGCCGTCATATCAAGCATGCTTGTCCTCTGGATGATGCCGGCATTGTTGACCAGAATATCGACGGTCCCTACTTCAGCTTCGATCCTGGCAAGCATTGCGTCAACTTGGGCTACATCGGTTACATCACATACATAGCCGTGTGCCTGGATACCTTCTTTGGCATACGCAGTCATCGCCTCGTCATTTTTCGCTTCGCTGCGCCCATTAAAACAAACGATCGCACCGGAACGACCAAGTGCTGCCGCGATCCCGAATCCGATCCCGTGGGTCGCTCCGGTCACAAGTGCCACCTTTCCGTTCAGTCCAAACTGAGATTCGATATATGTATTCATTAGTTTTTTCCTCCATCTTCGTTTTCCTTCATTCTCCTTCCCCTTCCTTCTTCTTTTTGTCTGTGGTACGAATTGTCGAGCCCAGTTCATGAAGCGCGCATTCGAATATTTTTCCTGACACTTCTTCGTTTTTTTCCGCGATCACATCAAGAAGGAGACGGGCAGCATGATTGCCGGCCTCAAAAGCAGGATGCACGATCGTCGTGACACCAGGTGTCACCATAGCAGCCCATTCGACAGAATCAAATCCAATGAGCCCGATCCGATCCGGCATAAGATCATGATAACGTCTCAATACAAGAAAGACAGTTTTGAGCAGTTCGGTCGTTGTGACGAAAAAACATGTCTTCTCCTCGATCCGAATATGCTGGAGCAGTTCAAATTCGAGCTTTTCAGGCAAGCATGGATCGCTAACGTAAATCGTTTTGCTGCGCACATGCCGAATGCCCACAAGATGATCAAAAGCAAGGCAGCGCTGCGCGATCGTTGTATGACGGGACGGATCTTCCGTCACCAGGATCAGACGGTCGTAGCCGGCTGTAACCATTCGTTCGAGCGCATCATAGACAGCCTCGTAGTCATTCGACCGGACCCAGTAACGGTAAGGTGTCACGTGAGGGGGATCATATACAACAAGAGGTCTGTTTTCGCCAATCGTTTTCCACAAAAGATCAAAGCTTTCGCTTGGATTGACAATAAATCCGTCAACACTCTGCGCCTTCATCTTTTCGATCTGCTGTCGTTCTTCGTCCAGATCCCAGCCAGTCGTTGCCACGATCATCTGATAATTATTTTTTTTCAGACAATCCTCGATCCCGTCCATGAACTGGACCATTTCCCAGCTTGTGTTCGCGTGCACCATCACTCCGATCATGAATGACTGTTTATTGTTGAGCGAGCGGGCTAGCACATTTGGAACAAAGTCAGTCTCCCTGATTGCCTCTTCGATCTTAGCCCGGGTTCTGCTCGACATTTTTTCGTATTTATGATTGATATAAAATGATACAGTCGTCCGCGATACACCCGCCTTTTTTGCGATGTCCGCGATCGTAACTGAATTCTTCTTTCGCATGACTTCCTCCCGCATTCCTGTTTTAACGGAATCCGAGGAATTCAAACAACTCTCCTGCGGCATTTCCGTACAGCCTGGTCGATACGGCTATCCAGATCTAAATTTCGGAATGTCCATTCGATTTGATTTTACACCATTTATGCTGAATTCTTTGCATTTTTCATCTATGTGGTGTTAAAAAAATGCATATACAGGAAAAGGATGGTGTTCCGGGAATCATCATCCTTTATTCTGCGCAGTATTTACACCAGTATAGACAGGATCAATTATAATCCCATTCCATACATGAAATAGTTCATGAACAGCAGCAGAGCTCCGATTGCCCAGCCAACTGGAATCGTATATTTCATGAAGCCTTTTGAGCTGACTTTCGTATAGCCCAGTCCCCATGCAACCCATGACTGCGTGATATCAAGATGCTGAGGAACAATCGTCGAGATCGCAAACAGCGGATACAGGAAGGCTACAGGAAGCGAGGAAGCCGCGCCAAGAATTACGACCGCGACAGCCGTTCCACATCCAACCAGATTTGTCGGACCCCGGAAGAAGCCTGCAGGCATCAGAATTGCAAGAAGCAAAGACAATCCCAATGCGGAATGCGGAACGAAATCGCCAATGATCGCTTCAAAATAAGGACCTGCATACACAGCCACGTTATTGAACATTGCCAGCGTAAGCAGGAAACCGATCATCGGAGCAACATCGACCGATCCGTCCGTGAAGAGTTTGGAAATAAGCTGTGCTGTTTTATCGTAGCCGTTTTTGAGTTTTCCGCACGTCAGCAACGCGAACAGAGCTGCTATGAAGAATGCCGGAATAACCTGAATCTTCAAAGCCACAACAAGAAGGATCGGCAGGATGACTGAGATCCACGAAATGACCGGCGCGTCGCCTTGCGGCTGGCTGTTCGGTGTGACAGCTGCCCACGCATGCGATTTGGTGTGGCGGGAAAGCGCAACACACGAAACAATGATAATAATGATGAACGCGACGGCAGCAGCGACTGCGCCAAACCGGAAATAGTCTTGAAACGTATAAGCTGTATCAGCAAATTTGCCCGGATCCATTCCATCAAGAATACCCTGATACTGTTTGAAGTTTGTTACGTTAGCCAGAATACCGCACATGATCGAACCCATGAAACTGAACAGCGCAATCGGAGATGGAATACCAAGAGCCTGCATGATCGGCAGCGCAATGACAGCCATCGCGATAACAGGACCTATTCCTGTCATAGATGTAAAGCAGAGTAATACAACAAAACAAAGCAGGGTCATCGTGATTTTCGGCTTGTCGCCACCAAGTTCAACGACTTTACGGATCAGCGTAGAAGCAATACCCGTCTCAATCAGGACACGGCCAAAGAATGCACCGAAAAAGATATTGACGAGAATTGATTTCGCATACCCTTCCGGTCCAGCCTGGAAGACGTTTCCAATGATATCGATCACAGACATTTCTGCCATCTGCGGATTCGGAGCAAAAGCGTTTCCAATCAGAACAAGAATAAGCCAAAGCGTTGTGATGATTAAGAATCCTACCATCAGGTTCTTTCCTTTTACGGCGTAGTAGATCAGTCCGATCAGAGAAAGAATAAGCAGGATACCGATAATAATGCTACTCATGATAATTCCTCCTATTATTTAAAATACAATTACTTGCGGGTTAAGCCCACTCTATAACATCACCCGTTTCCAGTCTCCCGGAATGAATAGACCGGCACGGATGCGCTATCAATTGAATGCTTCCTGCAGAGAACGATACACGTTTTCCATGCTCTCAGGCATCACAATATCCGGATCGTCCAAGGGTCCTCCGTGAATGGTCTTGCAGACTTCGAGCGACGCAGCAAGTTCCTGTAGCGAAGCCATGTATTCAGGATATGTTTCCAGGCTGCGGAGAGCCTGCGCATCGCATTCAGGCAGCACACTCATACGCATGAGCGGCCGGCCGAGAGAAACGAGGACCTGATCATCGCTTTCAGGCAGGAAGGGCAAAGAAAGCAGATGATATTTTTTTTTCATACCGCCAGCCGTCAGTTTTCTGAAAAAGCGGCAGAATCGTCCGTGGCGGATCCAATAAGCTATGCAGTTTCCATACCCGCACACGTCAAGAACAACGATGCATTCGATACGGGATCTCGATGCCCTGGCACAGAAGAGCTTCGCACCCGTATGACCGCTTTCTTCGCCGTCCAGAAACACGGCACGGCACCGGCATGTGGTCAGCAGTCTGACAAGGATCGCCACCGAAGCGAGATTGTCATTGGCGCCCGAACTTTCAGGAACAATGTCATAATGCGCACACAGCATAGGCAGTTTTGTTTTATCATTAAAATCTCCAGCCAGGATATTGACCGCATCCTTGTCCTGCTGCATGACAGTCTGAACACCATTTTGTTCGAGCATATGGATCAGCCGCCTGATCCGTTCCTTTTTCGAACATCCGCTCAGCGAACGAACAATTGTTTTCATTGCTTCCCGTCCGGCCGGGATGGTTTACGCCCGGCCCCCTGCATCATTTCCTCATATAAAGCGCTGCCTGCGAGCGGCGAATAGCCAAATACCAGGAAAGCGTCAAGCACATAAGCCGAGAAATTGACGTTGTTCAGCCGACTCGCGAATGCCATAGCTGCAATCTCGCTGAGCACCATGACAGGGCTGCGGTTGACGAACCGTCCTATTTTCCAAAGATTTATTGAGTACGTTTTCGTCCAGATGGAAGGGTCACGCAGCTCGCACACATGAAACAGTTCATGCGCGATCAGCAGCTGCGAAAGGTCTGTGTCTTCTCCCATCGCCTGCCGCACCCCTTCTTCGGCTAAAAGCGTGCGGCCTTTATCGATTCCATCCTGATACACGCAGATCGTATCCGGCTCTTTGAACTCCGCAAACAAGATGCGCGAACGTGAGACTGCTGAAAAAACTAGAGTAATTTAGCACATAAGTTGAATTACTCTTTTTGTTTTGCGTAAATATAATATAAATATGTTTATATATTATTGTATTGTTTTATGGTATAATATCTTTAACAAGGATGGTGACTTTGACTATGATTTCTTCTTTCGAGCAGCCCGCTTTCAGTCCGTTTGCCGATCTTTATGATATTCTCATTCCTCAGGACAATTTCTGGAGGAAGCTTCACGACATCGATTTTTCTTTTATCATCGATTCTCTCCAGGATCAATATACCTTGTCCTACGGACGCAAGGCCGTCGATCCGATCCGACTCTTCAAGATGATCCTTCTTAAAAATCATCACAAACTTTCGGACCGCGATCTTGTCCATAAATGCAGGGTCGATATGGAAATGAAGTTTTTCCTTGATTATGCGCCGGAAGAAACTTCGCTTATCGACCCTTCTCTGCTTTCCAAATTCCGGACCATGCGTTTAGCGGATACCAACGTCCTTGATCTGCTCATTGCCAAAACTGTGGAGATCGCTCTGGAAAAAGGGGTCATTGCTTCAAAGAACAAGCTGATCGTCGATGCAACCCATACTGCAGCGCGTTTTCAGCCGGTAAGCATACGGGAAGAGCTTTTGAACCGATGCAGGGATCTGCGCAAAAGCGTATATGCGCATGATGAGACAATGCACGACAGGATGCCCTCGAAAAGAAAAGCGTCGAACGGGATCGTAGAAGATGTGCTGGAATACTGCCAGGAAGTCGTAGACGTGATCGAATCGGAAAAGAAATATGATGCATTGCCGAATGTGCAGGAAAGAATGAACTACCTCAAGGAAGCGATGGAGGAAACACAGACCGAGCTGCAGTATTCGAAAGATCAGGATGCGAAGGTTGGACACAAGAGCGCGGACAGTTCTTTTTTCGGATACAAGACGCACATCGCCATGACACCGGAAAGGATTGTCACGGCCGCCAAGGTGACGAGCGGAGAGAAACACGACGGCAAACAGCTCGACGAGCTGGTAGAAAAAAGCCGGGAAAACGGGATCGAAGTGGAAGCGGTGATCGGAGACGGTGCGTATTCGGAAAAAGAGAACCTGAAAAAAGCAGGAGAAGAAGGGTATCGGCTGGCAGCCAAACTAAGCGCAAGTGTGAGGCACGGGAACCGGAAGAATGAAGATAAATTCGAATATAATAAAGATGCAGGGATGTATGTATGCAAAGCCGGACATATGGCAACGAGAAAAGCACGGGGCGGACAGAAGAAGGCGAAGAGCGGATCGAACACACAACATGAAACGTATTATTTCGACGTTGAAAAATGTAAAAGATGTCCATTAAAAGAAGGATGCTACAAAGGAACAGCGACAAAGACGTATTCAGTGAAGATCAAAGATCCGATCCATACAGAACAGATGGATTTCATGGAAACAGAAGAGTATAAAGAGCTGACAAAAGAAAGGTATAAGATCGAAGCGAAAAACGCGGAACTGAAGGAACGGTACGGATACGGACGATCAAACGGAAGCGGAATAGAGAGCATGAAGATCCAGGGAGCGGCGGCAATTTTTATGAGTAATATGAAACGGATTTTAAAATTGGAAGAAGAAAAGATAGGTGGAGTGCGTCTAAAAAGTGAAAAAGAGCCCTCATAGATCAGAGGATTTCTTCCTATCTTCAAAAATAAGAGAATAAAAACGAAGAAAAACAGGAATCATGAATTTCTAACACAGAAAATCTGACTCCTGTTTTTTAATGTTCAAATTTGATAAACCGAGCGATTCAAAATCGTGACTTTTTCAGCAGTCTCCCATATGCGGCATAGGCTTTTGCGCTGCCAGCCGCCAGATCAAAATAATTAATTCCGTGATCGATCGCGTGACGGATCGCGCTTACCATTTCCTCATGCGAGCTTTCCGCGATGGAACTGGCCCCCATTCCGATCACCGATACTTTCTGGCCTGTTTTTTTGATTGTCCTGTATTCCATTTCCCTGTCCTCTTTACTTTTATTTTAATCCCGGGAAAACACATGTCAAATACTTATTTTATATGTTCTGCTATAGACAACAGGCATAGATCGGCGCAAAAAAAGACAGCCCGCTCACTGTCTTTTTCCTCCTATTATATGTCTCTTTCTCTGCGGAGCTGCTCCTGGTGCTGAGCGTGCTCATTCAAAGCTTCTTTCCATTTCTTTTTGCAGACCGGACGGATTTTCATCTTGATCTGTAAGCGGGAAAAAGAACCGCGGGTATTCAGCCTCCAGTTCATTGAGTATATTGATGCTATGAACTGGAGGTTTTTTCATGAGCGAATCAAAACAGAATTCGAATACCTATTCTTCTTTTGCTGAAGTCCGCCTTCCTGATCCGGGTCCCAGGAAACAAACCGGATCGGATCGGCCAGCTATCGTTATTCAGTCTTCCAAAGGCAAGATCTATATCCATAATCATACGGAACCGGTGCTGATTCGAACGGTCCTCGATTCATTATGAGATCTCTTGATTTTAACCGCATCGATCATGTGTACATCCGTCCCGGCTACACGGATCTGCGCAAAGGCATTGACGGCCTGTGCCTGCTGGTTCAATCTTCCATGAAGCTGGACCCGCGTCAGAATATCCTCTTCCTGTTCTGCGGCAGAAAGACTTCCACCATCAAAGGACTGCTTTGGGAAGAGGATGGGTTCATGCTCATCACCAAGCGTCTAGAGAACGGAAAATTTCAATGGCCCAGAACGGAGGAAGAAGTCATTGCGCTGAGCGAACAGGAGCTCAGATGGCTGCTTGACGGACTGAGCATTGTACAGAAAAATGCGATTCGTCCAGCACGAAAACGTGCATATATTGTGTGATGGAAAAGCCTTTCCAAGTGTGTTATAGTCGGGTCATGAAAGATGGTTACTTCGCACAGGACAACGGATCCAGCATAGAAATTCAAAAGATTCTGGAAATCATGAACGAGCAGCTGAAAAAACAGTCCGAGCAGATCGAGAAACAATCGGAACTGATCGAAAAGCTGTACGATAAGATCGAACAGAAGGACGAGATCATCCGCAAGCTTCAGAAGATGCTTTTCGGCCGGAAGAGCGAAAAGGCAGCCGCGCTTGAGATGATGGCCAATATGGAACCTCTGTTCACTATGGATTATCCGGAACCGAAACAGGAAGAACGTACAGGGACAGTCAAGGCGCATGAGCGCCGCCGCTGTCCGAACCGTACGGACGACCTGGACTCCCTTCCGCATGAAAAAGTGGTGATCGAAGCGACCGAAGAAGAAAAGAAATGTCCATATTGCGGAGAAGAAATGATCAAGGTGGGCGAAGAGAAAGCGCACACGATCGTAAAGGTCCTCCCTGCGCAGATCATCATCGAAGACATTTATACAGAAACCTACGCCTGCCCTGCCTGCATGAATGACGGGGAAGGCGTTCTTTATAAGACAGACGCGCCGGCCGCTTTGATCCCCGGTTCTTTTGCGAGCGCGCAGGCCCTGGCCTATGTGGCCAACGAACGGTTTGTCAAAGGCGTGACCTATTACCGGCAGGAAAAGGAATGGAAGAGCTGGAAGCTTCCTGTGAGCCGAAGAACGATGTCCAACTGGGTGATGCTGGGATCGGAGAGTTATTTCGAACCGCTGATCGAACGGATGAAAAGTCACCTGCTGAAAGAGGAGTATATACACTGCGACGAAACGACCATCCAGGTCATGAAGGAAGAGGGGCGCAGGAATACGAACAAGTCGTATATGTGGGTGTACAGTTCGATACAGGAAAGCGAACATCCGATGCGGCTGTTCGACTATCAGCCCGGAAGAGGCGGAAAGTATGCCGCCGATTATCTGGAAGGATTCGCAGGGATATTGATCACAGACGACTATGCCGGATACAATCAGGTCGATCATGACGAAAGAGCACTGTGCTGGGCTCATGCCAGAAGGTACTTTGTAGATGCTCTGGAAGGCCTGAAGGAAGCAGCAGGATCCGTGTCAGTGAAGATACTTACACAGATCATGAAGATTTTCCGTATCGAAGCGAAGCTTCAGAAACTGAAGCCAAAAGAACGAAAAGAAGAAAGGATGCTGCGCGAAGGAGGGCTCGTGGAGCAGGTTTTCGTGTGCGCAAAAACAGCCCTGGCCACAGAAGGCTGGACAACCCAAAAGGAAAAACAGGCCCTGAATTATCTGGTAGATAACGAAGAAGGACTGAAGATTTATCTAAAAGACGGCAATGTACCGATGACCAATTCGTTATCGGAAAGAACGATCCGAAGCTTCGCGATCGGACGGCGCAACTGGCTGTTCTCGGGAAGTCCGAGAGGAGCCCGAAGCTGCGGCGTACTGTATTCGGTCGTAGAAAGTGCGAAAGCCAACGGACTGGTACCGTACAAATACATACTGTACGTGTTGGAAAAACTGAGGGGAAAGATCGGGCAGCTGAGTGACGAGATCCTTGATCAGATGATGCCGTGGAATGCAGAAGTCAAAGAACAATGCGTATAACCCGAAAGAAAAAGGGCCCCTATTTGCGAGAAGTATCTCACAGACAGGGGCCTTTAACTATACGCGGTTCTTTTTCCCGCTTACCTTGATCTTGCCGTTTTCCAGGCTCAATGCAGTCTGCTCATTCAAAACGATCGAAGCGTGCGCCATGCGCTGGTTCATTTTTATGCCTCCTGTTTCCCTGTCTTTTCTTTTTCCACTTTTAATATACTATTGAAAACGATGAAAACAACATGTAATACATTTTCATTTTGAAGCGCAAAAAAAGAGAGCCGACGCTCTCTGATTTTTCGTAACACAATATTCTCTTTCGGGTTATGCAGAGTAAATTGCTCACACATAATCATTCGCGGTCAGGAATTGTTTTATCGAAAAACAATTCGTGTTACAGAATATGGTATCAAGGATTGAGTATAGGATAGTATTATTCATCTGAAAGTATAATTCGCTTCCTGACCACTTTTGTTTTTATTATTATTTTACAAGTCGCTTCCCCAAACAACTTGCTCACTTAATATATCCTACCGCCGCAGGAATGTCAATAGAATACTTAAGCTTTTCTTAAATATTTTTCGTGTACGTGAAATGGGTCGCTTTCATTCCGTTTTTCTCGTAAAAACGATGCGCCCGTTTCCGTTTCTGATTCGTGGCCAGCGCCAGTTCCGCACATCCTTTTTCCTTTGCGAGCCGAACGATTTCCTCAAAAAATGCCTGGCCGATACCCTGATCGCGGCGCGTTTCATCGACATTGAGCTCGATCAGCTCGGCCGTCCTGACGCAATGATGAAGATAGGTCCCGTACCGCACGGCCGCATAGCCCGCACGCTTTCCATCCACTTCAAAAATAAGCGAATCCATCGTCTCATCCTTGAGCTGCTCCAGATACAGCGGCTCGAAAACCTGCCAGTCAAACACCCGCTCTTCCAGATCGCACATCCGTTCGTAAACAAAACGGACATCTTCGCTCTGTGCTTTTCGCATTCCATTCATAAACATTCCACCACCAGTACCGCCAGGGCCGCGCCCAGCGCAACAACAAGCAGGCTTTTGCGCCTGTAAGCCAGTCCAGCCGCCACGACCGTACCAGCCAGCGAAGCCATCCTGTTGTTCGTCGCATAAAAGATTGCCGGAAACGTCATAGCCGCCAGCACCACATACGGCACATAAAACAAAAAGCTCTGCACCCACTTATTCGTGATCTTCCTGCGAAAGATCAAAAACGGGCTGACCCGGATCACATACGTTGTCAGAGCCATCACGATCAATGCTGAAACCGCCATCTTCCTCCATCCTTTCCTCCTGGTCGACCGGGCATACGGACGCCATCACGCCACTCACGATCAGCGTGATCACGATGATGCTCCAGCCGCTGCTCAAAAACGAGAACACCGGCACATAAAACACGATGCAGCTCAGGCATACCGAAAGCAGCTCCGCCAGCCGCACATTGCGATGATCCCTTGCCTGAGGCACGATGATCGCAATGAACATGCCGTACAACGCGATCCCGAACGCGCTTGTCACAACAGCCGGCAGGATCGAGCTTGCCTGCGCCCCCGCAAAAGTACCGCACGTCCAGCCCAGCGTCGCGACCGCGATCACACCCATCATATACGGAAAACGCAGACTGCCTTTCTGTCCGATCGCCGCCGCAAAGATCTCATCCGTGATCCCGAACGCAATGCACAGCTTCTGCCACAATGTCACTTCCGGATCCAGTTTCTGCGAGATGGAAAGCGACATCAGAAAGTAGCGCGCATTAATGATCAGCGTCGTCAGGAACAGCTCGGCCAGCCCGCCATGGGCAGCGATGAGCTGCAGGCCCGCAAACTGCCCCGCGCTCGTCAGATTGGTCAGGGAAATCAGCACCGCCTCCGCCACCGGTCTTTTCAACACGATCGCCATCATACCGAATGCGATGGAGACCGAAAAATAGCCAAGACCAATGGGCAGTCCGTCTTTCAGTCCCCGCTTGAACTCCTCCATCATGAAAGCTCCGTCACCTGTCCGCAGAACAGGATGGATCCATCCTGGCTCTGCACCGCAAAAATAAACGGACGATCGACCTTGAAATCCACGCTTTCCTGGATCAGCGCCATCGCATCGATATCCATCTTTGTATACGCTGCCGCCTCAATCCCTTTTTCATCCGTTTTCACGCGCACGCCATGCTCCACTTCGGACAAATAGACGGGCGTATCCGTCAAAGGCGCGAAATCCGCTTTTTCCGGATCGAATACATCGCTCATCCCCATCTTTTTCAGCGTATCCTTGAGCGAAAGCGTATTTTCGATATCAAATTTAGGCATCGATAAATTGACTTCCATCATTTCTCCGGTCGGTTTTTCGATATCTTCCCACACCGATGCCATATCCTTTTTTGGAAGCACGATCCAGAACGTTCCCGAATGTTCGATTCCCAGGCCGACAGCCTCATATTCTTTGGCGTCCACATACAAGGTCTGCAGCGTCTGATTCATGAATTCCGTTTTCTGATCGCCGTTGATCCCGTGAAAGATCTCTTCCGTATTGTTTTCCTTGTCAAATTCATCGATCCATGCTCCCTTGTAGTACAAGGTCGAAAGAATGCTCATGAACTGATCCGGTTCAAGTTCCATGCCCTTCACGCTGTTTGCCAGCATATTTCCTGTGTGCTCGTTGACCCAGGCACGCAGCTTTTCATTAAATTTCCCGCTGCCCATCTTTCCCTTATAAATGGAAGCATAGTATTCGTCCTTCATCTTGCTCAGCAGCGAATCCTTGTACGACGCCTCTTCATTAAGCCAGAGTGAATTGTTGAGCGCGCATGTTACGATCCCGTCGTCCGCATAGTTGGCCAGCCACAAGGCATGGGCCTTTTCCTCCAGCTTGTCTTCATCTGTGTTCAGCACAGAAAGGATCTGCTGTCTGGATCGTCCATCTGTCATAGACGCGCACATCGATAAAGCCATATATAAATTCAGCGGCGATACGGTCCGGTTTTCCTGCGTATCGAACATGTTTCGGCAGATCGTCTGATAAAAGACATCCATTCCCTCGTTGTAGCCTGGATACTGGTTTTCAAGTTCATCGCGGTTTTTCTGCCACGCCTCGTAATTGTTTTCATCGTATCGGACTGTCTTTGGATACTGTGCTTCCAGCGAAGCCTGCGAGCATCCGCTCAGCAGCGAAACGCACAATACGCCACACATCAGTTTTCTATATCTCATAAAATTTTCCTTCCTTTTTACAGAAGCATACCACAAAAAAAGGAAGAAACAATTTCTTCCTTAATCAGCTGCCGGTAATTATGTGCAAGGTCTGCTCGTGCAGGAACCGTTTCCGGCCGCGGTCCATTTCCATCAGGCTGGCATACAGCATATCGATGAGCACAAGAATAGGAAACTGGGGAGAGATGAGATTTCCCTGATTCAGGCGTTGCAGCGAAGGGACCAGGACAATTTCATCGCAGAATTCCTTCTGTTCCTCCACATAGCTGGCTGTGACCAAAACGGTCGAAGCCCCATTCTTTTTCGCGAACTGCAGAAAATCGATCACTTCCTTCGACGTGCCCGAAAGGGTCATGCCGATCGCGCATTCTCCTTCGTGACGGATCAGTCCCTGAACAGGCATCATTTCGCCGTCGAACACCGCATGGATATGTTCGCCGATCCGGGTCAGCCGGTGGGCCATCTCCCTGGCCGCGAAGCCGGAGCTTCCTTTTCCGCACACGATGGTCTGTTCGCTCAGACTGATCATTTCAGCCACCCGGCTGATCTGATCCTCATCGATCAGCGCAAAGCTTTTTGTCAGCAGGCTCTGATACGTATGCAGCACCTGCTTCGAGCTGATCGTGACCGTATCATAAAATTCGGACTGATTGAGCGAAGCTTCATACAAATAGATGAATTCCCGGTATCCCCGAAATCCGCATTTCTGCGCGAAGCGGGAAAGTGTCGCCTCGGATACCGTCAGCCGGGCACTGATGCCTTTTGCCGAAAAATCAACGATCTGACGGTTCTTCAAAAAGAAATCAGCCACCTGCTTTTCCAGGTATGTCATTTTCTCATAGGACGATTCGATGCGGGGAAGCACCGATTTGCTTGGAGCAGCCATTTATCGTCCCTGCCTTTTCAGGAAATGCAGAAGAGCACCTTTCATGCCTGCGTCATTGCGGCTTTTTGCAAATTCGATCCTCGTATTCCGGGCAATGAGAGGAATCGTATATTGTTCGAAATACATTTCGATCGGCTTTCTGAGCTTCTTTTCCTGGGCCATGATCCCGCCGCCAAGCACGACCGTTTCCGGATTGAGCACGAAACACACGGCTGCCACTCCTTTGGCGATCGAAGCGCACAGCCTCTCGATCGCGCCGATGCAGTCCGGATCGCCTTCTTCTGCCAGCTCAAAGATCCTGCGCCCGTTCCATTGATCCGGATCTTCCTTTTTCAGGGCCGCCACGTCGCGAACAAGAGCGGTGGTCGACGCCTGATGCTGGAACTGCATTCCGTCGACCGGGATATAGCCGATCTCGCACGCGCTGCTCGAATGGCCGTGCATCAGATGACCGTTTTCTACAAAGCAGCCGCCGATCCCGGTGCCGATCGTTACCATGAGCATGGAACGGCTGCCCTGGCCGGCTCCTGTTTCATATTCGCACAATCCGGCACAGTTCACGTCGTTGTCCGCTTCGACAGGAACCCCGAAGCAGGCCAGCTCCTCTTTCCAGTCAGTTCCAGTATAGCCTGGAATCGATTCGTTGGCATGAAGGATGCATGCACGTTCACTATCTACCACGCCGGCGCTCGAGATCGCGATACCGCAGATCGTTTGTCCTTGTTCGAAAAGGAACGCTGCGATTTCCCTGATCTGCTTTACCAGAGCCTCTTTTCCTTCGGCTGCCCGGGACGGGGTTTCCCATTTTCCGATGATATTCAGCTTTTGATCGAGCACGCCGTACTTGACGGCCGTGCCTCCGATATCAATGCATGCATACGCTTTCATACTCTCCTCCTAGATTTTTACTTTGAACACAGCTTTCTTTATTTTTTCGGGATGACCGTTGACCGCAACGGCTGTGCGGTGCGCGTCTTCCGGGAAGCAGACGAGAAATTCGCCCGGCTTCATGACAAGAGAGGCACGCTTTTCGCCATCCATCGACACAAAATCATTTTCTTTTTCGTACCCTTTCACCTGCATATCAGAGAGAAAGGCAAGGTCGATCTGTTCTTCTTTTTCGATCGGCACATGGATGTCGAGATACTCCTTGTGCGCTTCCCAGAACCGGTTTTCCGGAGCGGTCGTTTCATAGGACAGGATGTTGACAAACAAGCTGTCGCCATCGATCGCATGCGATCCGGGCCCGAACTGTTTCAGGTCGTTTTCCTGAACGAATCGTATCACTTTTTTTACTTTTTCTGAAAGGTTTTTATTGGCGGTATTGTTCAGCTGTTCATAGATCATATTATACGGCTTCCTTTGCGTTGATTTCTTCGTTTTTCTTTTTAAAGTCGGCAAATGTGGTGTACTGTGCCGGTTCCACATGCTTTCCGGTGATCTTCTCGTACAGCCAGCTGCACAGCAGGCCGACTGCGATCGATACGGCGATCGAAATGAGCGAGTAGGACCAGATGGACACATCCGTGAACTGATATTTGACAAGGATCATGATGATCGACGAGGCGGCAAATCCCATGAAAGCGCCAAATGTGTTCGCTCTTTTGAAGAAGACGCCGAGCACGAAGATGCCGACCAGGATCCCGAGCACAAGTCCCATGAATCCGTTGAACCATTCGTAGGCGGATGTCACGCTGCCGTTGGCCAGAAAGATCGCCACCACGACAGAGAAGATGCCGACGATCAGCGAAACGTACTGACCGATCTTTGTCTGCTGCGCAAAGCTCAGTTCCTTTTTCGAAATGCGGGACTGAATGTCAAGGGTCCAGCTGGAAGCCACAGAATTCAGTCCGGTAGAAAGGGTGGACTGGGCTGCGGCATAAATGGCTGCCAGCAGCAGTCCGGTCACGCCGACCGGCAGTTCGAATGCGATCCAGCTTGCGAAGATCTGATCCTGGGCTGCGGCTGGAGGAAGCGGATGCTGCTGATAGAACACGTACAGGCCGGTTCCGATCAGATAAAAGATCGTGGCCATGAAGATCGAGAGCAGTCCGTTTGTCCTCATCATCTTATTCAGTTTTTTCGTATCGGTCGTTGTCGTGAAACGCTGCACGATATCCTGGCTCGATACATACGATCCCATCGTGTTGAGACCGGCTCCGAAGATCATGAGGAATACGGAATCTCTCAACAGGTTCGCGTCGAAGAGCGGCTGATCGGGCGCAAGGAACTTATGTTCGGTCCAGAAGGAATTGAACACGGCGCCAATTCCGCCGTCGATGCTGCTGAGCAGGTAGATGCATCCTAAAGTCACGCCGATGATGAGGACCGATCCCTGAATAAAGTCGGTCCACAGGACAGATTTGAGCCCGCCCGAATACGAGTAGATGATCGCGATCACGCCCATGATGATGATGAGCAGATTGACATTGATATGGGTGAGGGCGCCAAGCACCATGCATGGCAGATACATGATGATCGACATACGTCCGACCTGATATACGATGAACATGAAGGCGCCGAGCACCCGGAGCGCCTTGCTTCCAAAGCGCAGTTCCAGATAATGATAGGCGGTGTCGATGTTCAGCTTGGCATACACAGGAAGGAAGAAGCGGATGGTCAGCGGGATCGCGATGAGCATTCCGAGCTGAGCGAACCACATGAGCCATGTTCCGGCATAAGAGTTTCCTGCCAGCGATAAAAACGAGATCGGGGACAAAAGGGTGGCGAAGATCGAAACCGAAGTGACCCACCACGGGATCGTTCCGTCGCCTTTGAAGTATTCCTTGCCTTTCATTTCCTTTTTGGCAAAGAACAGACCGGCAACAAGAACGGCAGCTAAATAGACGACCAGGATGATCAGGTCGATGACTGTGAAACCTTGCATACAATTCTCCTCTTATTATTTTGTGCTATTTCAGATATTTTGCTTTGGCGGCATTGATCATTTCGGCCGCTTCCTCGACGATCTTTTCATCCTCTTTCGCGAGCGGGGCGAGCGGCGCTTTCACGCTTCCAAGCTCGAGTCCTTCGTTTTTCTTCAGGATCGCTTTGATGACGGCGTACATATTTCCATGGGCAGAGCACATTTTGTAGATGATCTCGTTCACGTCGTACTGGATGGCTCTTGCGGTTTCCAGATCCTTTTCGGCCAGGCATTCGTTCATTTTCAGGAACAGTTCGGGCATGACGCCGTATGTGCCGCCGATCCCTCCGCCGGCTCCCATCAGACGTCCGGAAATGAACTGTTCATCCGGTCCGTTGAATACGATATGGTCGTCCTTGCCGGCCTGGCAGAAGATCTGGATATCCTGTACGGGCATCGAGGAGTTCTTCACGCCGATGACGCGCGGATTTTTTCTCATTTCTGCATAAAGCGCTGGTGTCAGGGCGACACCGGCCAGCTGAGGAATGTTGTAGATCACAAAATCCGTATTGGGCGCGGCGTCGGAAATATCGTTCCAGTACTGGGCAATGGCGTAGTCGGGAAGCTTGAAATAGATTGGCGGGATCGATGCGATCGCGTCCACACCTAACGATTCGGCGTGGCGGGCAAGCTCTTTTGATTCTTCGGTCGAATTGCAGGCCACATGGGCGATGACGGTCAGCGATCCGTCGTTGGCTTTCATGACATTCTCGAGCACTTTTTTGCGTTCCGGTACGGTCAGATAGATGCACTCTCCGCTTGATCCGTTCACATAAACACCCTTGACACCTTTTTTGATGAAATATTTTGTCAGATCCTGAACAGCCTGCTCATTGATGTTTCCTTCTTCATCAAGGCATGCATAAAACGCTGGAATAACTCCTTCATACTTTTCTAAATTTCTCATAATATTCTTTTTCTCCTATCCTGGCGATATTTGATCGATTGCTTTCTTTTGTATCGCTCTTGCATTCTCTAGTATACACAGAAAGAAAACGCTTTCAATTGTTATGGTAATTTTAGATTTTACTTTCAAATAAAAATGGTCTGACCAATTAAAATGTCATAAAATCAGCAAATGAAAGAACTTTCTGAATTTACTTTCTTTTGAAACACCTTTCATTGTTACAATTTTCAGCAAAATGTACACACTCGACAAGGAAAGAATCCGTCTTTGACGGTATAATAGGAAGAAAGAAGAAAGGTTGTTTTGAAAATGAACAGGAGGCTATTTCCCTATTCCTTTATCGTGATTGGACTGATCATGGTCCTGCCGCTCTATTTTATCTACACGGATCCATCCTTTTTTTCCTGCCGCAAATTCGGGGTGACCTACATGACCATGAACAATCCGTTTTACGAAGTTATCAACAACGAGCTGCGCAAGGAAATCGAATTAAGGGGCGATCAGCTCATTGTCCGCGATCCTCTGCTTGATCTCGAAAAGCAGACAGAACAGATCGAACAGTTCATTTCCATGGATGTTGACGGAATATTTATCAATCCTGTCGATTCCGAGGCGATCGAGCCGGTTTTGCGCAAAGCAGAGCTTGCCGGCATTCCGGTCATTGCGATCGATGTGCCGCTCAGCAATTCCGCCTCTGTCGTGTCGACCATCGTTTCCGACAATTATGACGCGGGCGTGCAGTGCGCAGAACATATCATGACACATTTTGAGGGCGGCTCGATCGCCCTGCTCAAACATTCTGCTGTCCAGTCTGCCAGCGACAGGATCCAGGGATTCCTGGATACGATCAATGCCGATGAACGGTTTGCGATCGTCAACGAAAAAGAGTGTCTGGGCCAATTGGAGATCGCGATGCCCCAGACCGAGCAGATGATACAGGAAACCCCGAACATTTCGATCATCATGGCATTGAATGATCCAAGTGCCATGGGAGCGAAAGCGGCATTGAAACAGCTCAAAAGAGAGGATGTGCACATTTACGGTGTGGACGGCACGCCGGAAATGAAATCGCTGATCGGAAACGATCCGAGCATCGAAGCGACAGTTGCCCAGTCTCCGTATACGATCGGACGCACAGCTGTTAATTCGATGTACGCTTTTCTTGACGGGAAGCTTGTGGAAAAAGATGTCGTGATCGGAGTGGAACTGGTCGATGAAGAGTCGATCTCCCGTTATACGAAGGGCGGGTGGCAATGATGCGTTCTTATTATCGTGCGATCCACTGGATGCGTACGAGCCTGGTGCTGATCAATTACGCGATCCTGCTCCTGTATACCGGCGTGTTCCTGATCGGAACAAAATTCATCGTAGCGCAGCAGAAAAGTCTTTTCTTTCTGTCGCAGCTTTCCCATGTTCCGAAAAATCCGGTTTTTGTGCTGTCAGGCTGTATGGGGCTGTACGGCCTCTTTCTGGCAATGATCCTGAGCAAAAGGCTGCCTTTTCGATTTTCCAGCCTTTTGATCGAATGGGGCATTGCTTTTCTGATCATCCTGCTCCTTGATATGGCAAGCCAGTCGATCGTCCTTCTAGTGATCTGCGACTGTCTGTATCATGCCAGAGAGCTGCGATCTTCTCAGGTGTACGGGATCCTGGCTGTTTCGATCCTTCTGTATTTCCTGACGAACTTTTCTATCATGAGCCAGCTGATCCCGCTGACGGATCTTCAGAAATACTTTACGGTGTTTCCGGCTATGGCTGGCTCGGCGCTGACATTATCGCGTTCCCTGCTCGAAGGGGCGAACCTGCTGATCTTTCTTAGCTTTATCGCCTGTTTCATGATCAATCAGTACGAGGAGAAGGAAAGTATTGCCCAGGAGCTCGATATGGTCAATCAGGTCAACCAGGAGCTGCGCAATTACGCGGCGCTGACCGAACAGATCGCTGAAAACAACGAGCGGAAACGGATTGCCAGAGAGATCCATGATACGCTTGGTCATGCATTGACCGGGATAGCGGCAGGCATCGATGCGTGTCTTGTGATGATCGATAAAAAGCCGGAGGCGGTCAAGGTCCAGCTGCAGCGCATCCGTCATGTCGTGACAGAAGGGATCGGGGATGTGCGCAATTCACTGCAGAAGCTGCGGCCTGGCGCGCTGGAAGAAAGAGGGCTGGAAGGCGCGATCCGGAAGATGATCGAGGAATTTGTTTCGCTTTCTGATGTGGATATTTCCCTGATCTACCAGATGCCGGAAATAGACTTTGAAAAGACCAAGGAGGATGCTCTGTTCCGAATGATCCAGGAGTGTGTGACAAATTCAATACGGCACGGCAGAGCGAAACATATTGATATCAGGATCGCTATGGATCCAGACAGCGAAGGAAAAATGATCGTGCGGGTCAAGGATGACGGAACGGGGTGCGCCAAAGTGAAGCCGGGCTACGGACTCATGCAGATGAAAGAGCGGATCAGCACGATCCACGGCACATTATATTTTGAGGGGACCGATGGATTTTTGTGCGAAGCACGGATCCCATTGCAGAAAGGAGAATTTGAATGATCAAACTGTTGATTGCCGACGACCAGGAAATGATCCGCAGTTCGCTTGAGATCATCTTGTCATGCGAAAAAGATCTGGAAGTGAAAGGAACAGTAGAAAACGGGGCGGAGGTGCTTGACTTTCTTGAAAAGCAGGCGGTGGATGTGATCCTGATGGACATCCGCATGCCAGTCATGGACGGAGTGCTCTGCACGAAAAAAGTCAAAGCCCGCTGGCCGGATACGAAGGTCATCATCCTGACAACATTTGATGATGACGATTTTGTGTTTTCTGCGCTGCAGTACGGAGCAAGCGGTTATCTGCTCAAGGCCGGGGATATGGATACGCTCCACCATGCGATCGAAACTGTCTATTCGGGCGGTGCGATGATCAACCCGGGCATTGCGCGCAAGGTGGTCGATCTTTTTTCGCAAGTGCGCAGCACACCGATCATCGATGTGGATGAGCGCTCTGTCGACTCGATTTCCGAAATGGAATGGGAAGTCGTGCGGCTGATCGGGCGAGGCTGTTCCAATAAGGAAATTGCCGAAAAGCTTTTTCTTTCCGAAGGTACGGTCCGCAATTATTTGTCGCGCATACTGAGCAAGCTTGGCCTTCGCGACCGGACGCAGGTTGCGATATGGGCTGTTGAAAACGGCTACGCAGGAAAACGGCATGAAAAGTAAGAAGCGGATCGTGATAGCAGGAATGCTTTGTGCTGTGCTGGCATTTTCTGTCTGGTATGTACAAAGACCGGTTGTTCTCAAGCTTGGAATTTTTACGGGAGGAAGCTGGAACGTTCCTTCCACGAGCACCTATGAATACATTGATTCGATCATCCGGCGGTTCGAAAAAGACCATCCTGGCGTATATGTGCAATATGAGTCGGGGATCCGCCACGCTGATTATCCGGAATGGATGGCAGATCACATTATAAGCGGTCAGTGTCCGGATGTGTTTCTTGTTCTTGACACAGATTTTTATGAATATGTACAGCTTGGCGCTTTGAAGAATCTGAATTCATTCCTTTCATCAGACAAAGAATTTAACGAGAGTTCGTATTATCCGGGGATCCTGGAACAGGCCCGGTATCATTTCGAACAATTTGCGCTTCCGTTTGAATACAATCCGGGAATGATGTTTGTCAATGAATCGCTTCTTGAGCAGGAAGGGATCCCGCTCCCGGACAAAAACTGGAATATGGATGACTTCTGCTCCATCTGCAGGCAGATCACAAAGGATCGCGACCGCAACGATACGATCGATCAGTTTGGTGTGATCGGCTTTGACTGGGAGGATGCCCTGAATGCCTACGGCGTCCAGCTGATCGATCCGGACGGCTCGGTCAATCTGAATCAGCCAGATGTACGTAAGGCAATCCAGACTCTCATCGACCTAAACGCTCTCTATGAAAAAAGCGTTCCTTCGCAGGCCGATCTGGATGAGGGAAAAGTGGCGTTTGCGCCAATGAGCTATGCGGAATTTATTACATACAACCCCTATCCATGGCGTATCAAACGGTATTCGGATTTTGACTGGCTCTGCGTCCCGATGCCTTCTAAAACCGGATACGCTTACCATTATGACGGTTCCGCTTTATATATGGGCATGTCAAATCACACTCGTCACACGGACCTTTCCTGGCATCTGCTCAAGGCATTCTGCTATGAAGAGGAAAGCCAGAAAGACGTGGTGCTTTACGGTCTGGGTATTAGTCCGGTCCGGACCGTGGCCAGCGATCCTGAAATTATCCAGTATTACGATTCATTAGGTATTTCGGTATCGCTGATCAACGCCATCATGGACTACTCCGCACAAAATGAAACGTATCTGGATGAATCGGTCAAAAATAAGCTTGATACAGGCATTCGTGCCATGATCGACGGGGATGAAGATCTTGATATCGCGCTCATGGAGCTCGAACAGAAAATCAATGAAAAGAACCCATAAAAAAAGCGCCCGCTTTCATAGGAAAGTCGAGCGTTTTTTGGAGAGAAATTAATATTATTTCCTAGTATCCATTCCTTTTTCTATTTATCCAAAAGCCAGGAGAGGGGGCTTTCAGACTTTTTTATTTTTTGCGTTTTTTCAAGCCAAGGATGGCCAGCAGACTTGCGCCGGCAGCACTAGCCCACAAGCTCAGTCCTGTTACAGCTGCAGTATTGTTCGCAACAGTTTTTTTGCCAGAATCAGTCTTCTTGACCAAGGCTGCCCGTTTTTGTGTCAGTACTTCCAATGCATGATTTACTTCTTTCTGACTGACAGATTTATCCGCCAGTACGGCCTTGGCAGCTTTCAAAGCATCCGCATAGGCTTTCCAGGAATCGGCTGTATAGTCGGATTCCTTCAGTGCATCCGCTTCTTTGATGGCTGCTTCCAGTTTCGTTTTGTCCACAGTTGTCTCTGGTTTCTCCAGAGCTGATTTCGCATCATTGAGCGCTTTCACTGCCTGGTCTACCGCTTCCTGATCCGCTTTGTCATCTGCAAATACTTTGTTTGCGGATTCCAGAGCTTTCTCATAGGCCTTCCAGGAATCGGCTGTATAGTCGGATTCCTTCAGTGCATCCGCTTCTTTGATGGCTGCTTCCAGTTTCGTTTTGTCCACAGTTGTCTCTGGTTTCTTCAACGCTGATTTCGCATCATTGAGCGCTTTCACTGCCTGGTCTACCGCTTCCTGATCCGCTTTGTCATCTGCAAATACTTTGTTTGCGGATTCCAGAGCTTTCTCGTAGGCTTTCCAGGAATCGGCTGTATAGTCGGATTCCTTCAGTGCATCCGCTTCTTTGATGGCTGCTTCCAGTTTCGTTTTGTCCACAGTTGTCTCTGGTTTCTTCAACGCTGATTTCGCATCATTGAGGGCTTTCACTGCCTGGTCTACCGCTTCCTGATCCGCTTTGTCATCTGCAAATACTTTGTTTGCGGATTCCAGAGCTTTCTCATAGGCCTTCCAGGAATCGGCTGTATAGTCGGATTCCTTCAGTGCATCCGCTTCTTTGATGGCTGCTTCCAGTTTCGTTTTGTCCACAGTTGTCTCTGGTTTTTTCAAAGCGCCGATGGCAGAATCTAAAGCATCCGTTTCTGCATCCACCAGATCCTGGGTTGCTTCTTCATTTTCCAGCATGGCTTTGGCATTTTTCAAAGTTTCCTGCAGATGCTTCCAGGAATCGGCTGTATAGTCGGATTCTTTCAAAGCTTCTGCTTCTTTAATCTTGGCTTCCAGAGCTGATTTGTCCACATCTGCTTTCTGCGCTACGTTGAAGTTCTGGAACGTGGCTTTGCCATCCCAGACACCTACACCCACATGGCCTTCGTTATAGTGGGCATCTACTGTTTCATAAGTATGGGTGAGTGCTGGTTCGATATTAGCCCGCATATTTTCCTGACCATCGACATAGACCGTGATTGTCTTTCCTTCTTTGACAATCTTGTAGTGATGGGACTGGCCATCGTTGATTTTAACAGATGGTGTGACTGGTTCCTCTTCAGCACCTGCAAAGCGCATGAGCTTCAGCTTGCCTTCATTGGTCAGCTGTACATCATAGGCACAATCTGTGAACGGGCTGGAATTTGTCGCAAAGAATATGTTGATGAGACCTTTTTCATATGTCACATCCGTTTCCAGTGTCCAGTCGCCCTTAAAGGTGTCTTTAGAAATATGGTAAGCATTGTAGCCTGTATTGTCGTTCACAAGACCATTTTCATCCTGTGTCCAGACACCATCCATCACCCAGTCGTTTACGTTTGTGTTGAAGGTGGAATCTTTCACTTCAAAGGTGAATTCCAGTTTCACGCCGGGGTCTTCTTTGGCTGTGGCTGTGATGATGGCTTTTCCAGGCGCAGCAGCAGTAACCGTACCATCTTTGACTGTGGCAATCTTCTCATCACTGGAAGTCCACACAATGGCCTGACTGCTGTCTGCCGGCAGCACATACGCACTCAGCTTTCTCGATTTGCCCGTATATAAAACCTGCTCTGTTGCATCTGGACTGCTGATGGTCTTGTCGGCTTTTTCTTTGGTCCAGACAGAAGTCAGATCATAGATGGTGATGTCTGCCTGGCAGGGATCGCCATCCACAATAACTTTTGCCGACCGGGAAGTTGGATTGGGGAAAATCTGATAGGCGCCGGCTGCCGTATAGCCTTTTGCAAACACTTCCACACTGGAAGAGTCCACAAATACATGCAGGTCGATGGTGCCATCTTCATTCTTTTCCACATCGATAGAATTCACATTTCCGGAATTTCCGGCAATGGAAATGCCAGAATGGGAACGGTCCACCGTCAGCTTTCCTGCTTCCACATCATAAACAATATCTGTGTGTTCGCCATTTCCCACACGAACCTGGAAACCGACTTTTTTGGTGCCTGCTTCCGGTTTGAATGTGGACACGATTTCATAAGAAGTGCCTTTGAAGCCGTCCAGCAGCGTGTTGTCAGCACCAACTTTTTCGCTGTAGGTTGTGCCTTCATCACGCAGATCCTGGTATCCGTCGATTGGTGTCTGGGTCAATACATAATGGTCGCCTGACTTTTCAAGTCCAAGCTGCAGATGCAGGTTGAACGTGCCATTGAACTGCTGGCCCACTTTGTCTGCCACCTGATTGCAATAGCCATCCGCCCACGTGTTCATCCAGTTCAGTTCGATCAGATCCGGAATGGTCGGATTCTTGCTTGTGCCAAAACTGGACACATAGTAGGTCATGGCCGCATAGGAATCAGGTCCAAAATTCATGACACCATCTTTGTCTTTGTAGTAGTCGTCCGGCACATAGGTCCATTTGCCATTGACCTGCTTCAGATCGCCCACTTTGTAATAGCGGCCGCCTCTGGACAGGATCCACTTCACCTGTCCATCCACTTCCTGCGGATACAGGTCCGGACACTCCGTATGCAAGTCTTTGTAGGTGGATTCACATTTCCAGTCCACCAGGTTGTCGGAAGAATAGATGCGCAGCGGACCGCCCGCCACCACCATGAACCATTTGCCTTCCCACTGGAAAACTTTTGGATCGCGGAAGGCAGCATCCTGCAGCGGATCGTTGGTCCAGTCTGCCGCAATCTGATCTACCTTTTTCCAGGTCTTGCCTTCGTCTTCAGAATAAGCCAGTTTTATACGCTGTCCATTGCCATCCACCGTGATAAAGGCAATCAGACCACCTTCCTTCGTGCTGAACAGACGGCTTTGATTGGTTTCATCGGCCACGATGCAGCCGGAGAACATGGTGCCATTCACATCCGGATACAAGGCTACCGGCTCTTCTTCCCAATGGATCAGATCGGTGCTGACAGCATGCATCCAGTGCATAGGTCCCCACTTTGTATCATCATAGAACTGATAGAACATGTGATACTTGCCCTTGTAGTAAACCAGTCCATTGGGATCGTTGGCCCAGCCTTCCTTGACAGAATAATGGTACTGGCCGCGGTAGGGTTCGTTATAGTAGACGTTGTCTTTCTGGAAGCGGTGAATGTCCAGGGAATAGGTACGCTCTGCATCTCCATTGATCACATGCATGGTGATCCAGTTGATGCCTTCGGATACCGGAATATCTTCCCCTTCCTGGTAGGTGTTGCCATCTTTTTCAAAGGTCACTGTGGTGTCTTCTGCTTTGTCTGCCTTCAGATAGACAGTTTCCGCATTGTTTTTCACATACTGGATCCAGGTGGCAGATTCCGGGAAGAACTGTGCCTTCTTGTCCACATCACCAGAGTGAGAGCCCACAGTCACATCGGAAACAGCCGGTGTGTTCTTATCATCCAGCACAGTAAAGTTCGTATTCTGGAAAGTGGCTTTGGCATTCCAGTTGAGCAGCCCATAATATCCTTCTGCCTGTACGGTAGATTGTCCTTTGTCATCTTTCTGCAGGGTGTGGTCGCCCAGATTGGCAATCAGCACGCCGTTGACCCAGTACTGCATGTTGCCATCAATAGCAATGACTTTCAGATGATAGGTATCGGCAGGTTCTACGTCTTTTTCATCGATCAGCTGCAGAGCGGCATTGTCCTGCCACCGCCAGAATTTGGCCTTATGGCTGCCCGCATCCACATTGACAGCATAGCCTTGCTTGCCATCGGCATTTTCGCTGAACCGGAACAGCAGGCCGGCCGCACCCGAATCGCTCTCATAAGACAGGTCTGTTTCGTAAATAAAGTTGGTGCCTGTCATTTTGGACAGCAGGAAAGTGTCGCCTTTGCCCGTTGCATCAGAAATTAGGCCGGATTTATCTGTTGTCCAGCTGCCGCCTTTATAGGTGGTATCGCCCAGATCTGTTTTCCATTTTTCATCGGAATTGTCCAGCTTGGTTCCGTCATTGTTTACGGTACGGTCCACAAAAGACACATTGGAGAAGGCTGCTTTGGTGTTGAAGGAGAGCAGTCCCACAAAACCGCCTGTCCAGTTTTCAATCTGGCCGGAAACAGAATGTGCTTCTTTTCCCTTGTTTCCAAAAGTATAGGTAAAGGAGCCGTCTGCTTTTACGTCAATGGCAAGGTGGAGAGGCTGATTTATATCAACATCATTTATGATGCCCCCGCCTACAATATCAGAACCCGCGCCGAATACCCGGAAAAAGTCAGTCTGGCTGCTTCTGCGGGTGTCGATGTTGGCACAATACCATTTGGCCCCAGGTGTTTTGCGTGATTCTGCCCCAAAGACAATGCCTGCCGACATAGCATAGTTTTCATTAGGAGCGCCTTCCAGCAGCTGCACATCCGCTTCATAGAAGAAATCATTGGCGGCTGTCTCCTGAGAAGAAAGCATCGCAAAATGGTCTCCGCCACTGTTGGCAAGAAGAATGGCATCCCCATCTATGGCCATGTCTGTATCACCTACGTTGGTAAAGCCGTTGGGGTCAATGACCGCATATGCCAGATTGTCCATGGCTTTCGCAAGAATGTCCTTGGCGGCATTGATGTCATCAGCAGCAGATTCTTCCATCTTTTTTGCGGCTTCCAATGCCTCTGTCAGTGCCTTGCTGCTTTTTTCGGAATAATCAGACAGTTTGACGGATTCTGCCTTTTCAATCAGCTCCTGCAATTCATCATAGGCAGTCTTTTCAGGTGTGGTGACGGTCAGATTTTTATAGGTCACTTCTCCGTCCCACAAGCCGAAGCCAACCCGGCCGGAATTGAAATTGGAACCAATGGTTTCAAAAGTATGCTTGATCACTTGGGCACCATCAATGGTGACAGTCACCGTTTTCCGCTTTTTAGTAATGGAGACGGAATGGTACTTACCATCATTGATTGGCGCAGATAAAGTGCCTGTGGCATCGTCCGCTTTTGTGAAGTTGAACAGGCGTACATTGGTGTTGTCTCCGACCTGTACCGTATAGGAGTTTTCATTGGGCGTATCTCCTGTGGCATAGAACAGATTGACCAGACCTTTTGTGTACTTGACGTCTGCAGACATGGTCCAGTCTCCGGTATGAACTTCCGGCGCAATATTGTAGTTGTTCTGGCAGTCATCCGTGCCGGTCACAGAACCATCTTCATTGACTGTCCAGGTTCCTTTTTCAGAAGAGGACGGCTTTTCCTTCAAGCCGGCAAGGGCTGAATTCAGGGCATCATAAGCTGCATTGATTTCATCCTGGCTGGATGCGGACTGATTTGCGATCATGGCAGAAGCAGAATCCAACGCTTGTCCAAACTTAGCCCAGCTCTCTTCTGTAAAAGAATCTGCTGTATAGGTATTGCATGTAGCAACCAATTTTTGAAGTGAGGTATAGTCCAGATCCTCTTCATATGTGGTCAGTGTGATGTTGGAGAAGGTGGCACTGGAGCCGAAAGTCATGACACCAATATCTCCGCCTTCATAGTCATTTGGCAGTGTTGTGGTAATAGCAAGCTTTCCATTCACGGAATAGCTGACCTTATTTCCTTCTTTTACAGAAACACTCAGTGTGAAGGGCTGTGCCAGAGAGATTCCATTATTGGCAAGCCAGGGGTTGGATGACCCACGGACTCCTTCCACATCAGCCGAAAATGGATTCGCATCATTAAAAATGCGGACAGGCGTTCCCCAGTCACCAACCAGTTCATGGACATTTGCCCGATAATCCCCAAATGCCAGAGCGGCCGCCCGCTGACCTGTTTCATAATCATTGAAAGCAACTGTGGCACTGAACGTAAAATATTTGGCACTGCCAAGTCCCAAGGAAACCAGGTTGTTCCCGCCTGTATTTTCCAGAGTCACTTCTGTATCAGATGACGCTTCTGGCTCTGTAATTTCACGAACTTTTTTCTCCGGGCTATTTTCAGAATCACTCATTTCCTGGCCTTCTTCAGCCTGTGCTTCAGAAGAGTTATTGTTCTGCTCCTCAATATTATTTTCTGATTCATCACTCGTTTGTGCTTCATCATTCAGATCATTCTCTGCATTCTGATCTGTTTCCGGCACTTCTGTTACCGGTTCGTTTTCATCGACTACATCGGATTGCTCTAATGCATAAACCGGAACATTTGTTCCTAAAACCGCACTTAAACTGATCGTGCCCGCAGCAACGACCTGCAAAACTTTCTGTTTCTTCATACTTCTTTCTTCTCCTACTCTCCTCTTTTGTACCCCTACTATCTCAAAATGAAAACGGTTTCGTAAGTGATAAATGTCATTACCTTATAACACAAGAAGACACCTGCGCATTTATGAATTTCCATCTTGCGATCCGGAATAAAAGTGTTGTAGCGATCGGTCCGGCACACGCAATCGTTGTTCATCGTGCGCTTTTTCTTTTCTGGATCGCAGCATTTTTTCTCAGACCCATGCTATGTGCAGCAGCCATCCGGCCCGATTTTATTGCTGCTTCTTTATCCCTCCTCCTCTATGCTCTGACTATCCTTCCTGTTTATTTTATTATTTCATTTTGAAAACGGTTTCTCAAGCATTATTTGTTATATCTTTATACCTTATTGTGGCATAAATAAAATACAAATCCCTTTTCCTGTTTTCTTGGTTTTTCCGTTTCACGATTTGTTTTTTGAACATCAGCTGTACTCTTTTTCAGCTATTGCAGAAAAAAGATTCCCGAAGGAATCTTTTGGAAGCTTATTTTTCGTGGCGAAACTCTTTGAGCATCTCGATCTTTTCGAGATCATACGGTGTCGTCTGGTAAACGATATAATTGAGCCAGTTGGCATAGAGCAGGTTCGCGCTCGAACGCCATGTCATCCGGATCGGCTTCGTGTCATCATCGTCTTCATAGTAATTGTATGGAACGTGGATCGGCAGCCCGGCATTTTTGTCCCGCAAATACTCTTTTTCGAGCGTCTGCGGATCATATTCCGCATGACCGGTAATAAAGACCTGCCGGCCCCCTTCGGTCGAGATCGCGAACACACCCGCCTCTTTGCTGGAAGCAAGGATCTTGAGATCATCGATCTTTTCGATATCTTCGCGCCGCACAGTCGTATGGCGCGAATGAGGGACCATGAACGTATCGTCAAAGCCGCGGAACAAAATCGAGGAAGCACGCTCTACCTGATGCGGATACACCCCGAACAGTTTTTCTTTCAGGTCGTGTTTCCGGATCCCGTAATGATAATACAGACCAGCCTGCGCGCCCCAGCATATATGAAAGCACGAATACACGTTCGTCTTCGACCATTCCATGATCTCGCAAAGCTCGTCCCAGTATTCGACTTCTTCAAAAGGCATCTGTTCGACCGGCGCTCCCGTAATGATCAGCGCATCGTATTTATTGTGGCGGATCTCGTCGAACGTTCGATAAAACCGGCCCAGATGCCGGCTCGACACATGCCTGGACTCATGGCTTTTCGTATGGATCAGTTCCAGTTCGACCTGGATCGGCGTATTGCCAAGCAGTCTGGCCAGCTGTGTTTCGGTTTCGATCTTGGTCGGCATCAGATTCAGGAGCACCACATGCAGCGGACGGATATCCTGCGAAAGCGCCCGCTTTTCTGTCATCACAAAGATGTTTTCCTCATTGAGCGTCTTTGTTGCCGGAAGATCCTCAGGAATCTTGATGGGCATGTCAGCATGCCTCCAGCGCCCGGGCAATATCGTCGAGCAGATCCCGGGTATCCTCTAATCCGCAGGAGAAACGTACAAGACCTGGCGCGATACCTGCCGCCTTCAGCTCCTCGTCATTCATCTGACGGTGGGTCGTGCTGGCCGGGTTGAGCACACAGCTTCTGGCATCCGCCACATGAGTCTCGATCGCAGCGATCTTCAGGCTTTCCATGAATTTTTTCGCCGCATCCTTGCCCCCTTCCAGTTCAAAGGAAACGACACCGCAGGAACCGTTCGGCAGATACTTCTGTCCCAGTTCATAATATGGATCCGATTTCAGTCCGCAGTATGTCACCTTTTTTACTTTCGGATGCTTTTCCAGGAATTCGGCCACAGCCTGGCCATTCTCGCAATGTCTTGGCATCCGCACATGAAGCGATTCGAGGCCAAGGTTGAGATAAAATGCATTCTGCGGCGACTGGATCGCGCCAAGATCGCGCATCAGCTGGGTCGTCGCTTTGGTGATATAAGCGCCGCCCTGGCCAAACTGCTTCGTATACGTCACGCCATGATAACTTTCATCCGGCGTAGTCAGGCCAGGAAACTTTTCCGAATGGGCATCCCAGTCGAAATTTCCCGAATCGATGATGGCTCCGCCGACCGCTGCCCCGTGACCATCCATGTACTTTGTGGTCGAATGGGTAACGATATCTGCGCCCCACTCGATCGGGCGGCAGTTGATCGGTGTCGGGAACGTATTGTCTACGATCAGCGGCACGCCGTGCGCATGCGCTACTTTCGCGAATTTTTCGATATCCAGCACAGTCAGGGCCGGATTGGCAATCGTTTCCCCGAACATAGCTTTGGTATTGGAGCGGAATGCAGCCGACAGTTCTTCTTCCGAAGCGTCCGGATCGACAAACGTAAAGTCGATCCCCATCCGCTTCAACGTCACAGCAAATAAATTGTATGTTCCTCCATAGATCGATGTCGAACACACAACATGATCCCCGCAGCCTGCGATATTGAAGATCGCGAACAGATTGGCCGCCTGTCCTGAAGAGGTGAGCATGGCTGCGCTGCCTCCTTCGAGCTCGCAGATCTTGGCCGCGACCGCATCATTGGTCGGGTTCTGCAGTCTTGTATAAAAGTAGCCGGTCGCTTCGAGATCGAACAGAGCTCCCATATCATCCGCTTTGTCGAATTTGAATGTGGTCGACTGCACGATCGGCACTTCTCTCGGTTCGCCGTTCTGCGGGCGGTAACCGCCCTGTACACTAATTGTTCCTATTCCTTGTTTGCTCATATGTTTCTCCTCCCTGAAAACAAAAAGGCCTTCCATCCATAGGACGAAAAGCCGTGTTACCACCTATATTCGCAGATCAAAGATCCGCCTCATCGGGAACAGTCATTCCCCGGCCCGCTAACGGAGGCTTCCGTGCAGCTTTACCTATCAAGCTGTCCGCTCCAGGACCATGTTCCTCCATCTTCTGCTGATCCTTTTCACCATCCAGGACCTCTCTATGAGCAAAGAGAAAAGAGTACTCTTCCTTTCAATGCGTTTTTATATTACGCATACCTTAACATATTTGTTTTCATTTTGAAAGCATTTTTGAAACAAAAGCATCGGAAATGTAAAATTTTCAAAATTACAATCGCTGGTCTGTCGTGTTATGACAAGTCTATAATTTCATCAAACAAAGAAAGCACGCTTTCCTCTTCCGTATGCATTACCACGATACACGTTTTCTTCGAACCAAGAATGGACCTCAATACTCGTTCCTGCAGTCCGGGATCCATTCCTGCTGTCGGTTCATCCAGCAGGATCCAGTCTTTATTCTGGTTAAGGATGCGATTAAGGATCACACGCTGTTTTTGGCCGCCCGAGAGAATATCGGCATTTCCTTTAAAATCGATCGCCACCCGATCCATTTTTTGATAAACAGAGGAGAATGTGATATTTTCTTCCACTGTACCATGGAGCAGTTCCTGGGACTGCGGCATCCAGGCAATGTTTTCCAGAAGCGCATCGGTCGTATATCCACTTTTTCCATTGTATACGATCCGCCCGGATGATGGTTCATGAATTCCCAGGATCAGCTGAAGCAGGGTGGACTTTCCAAAGTCCGAAGGTGCCCGTACGAGATAGGAGCGTCCCGACAAAAACGTATATGAAAAATCCTTCAGGATTTCCTGTCCCGGAAAGCGGAAACATACATGATCGAAGCCGATCGAATCGATTTGAAGCAAAGCGGGAGAGTCCCGGTTTTCTTTCAATGTTTCTTCCATCGTTTTCGCTAACTGGACAACGCCTGACTGACGCGACAATAAAGCAGGCAGCTCGGTTACCGGCTCGATGATATAATTCAGCAGCTGAATAAATACTACGACCTGTCCTGCCGTCAAGGTCCCGGTCTGTATGGCGATCCACCCTCCTGCGCAGCCTATTCCTAATTGCGAAACAAGCGCATTCAGAGCGCCGATCCAGCTCATCGTCTGCACACATTTTCTCTTTTTCAAAGCAGCTTCTTCCAGGCTCGTGCTCTGTTTTTCATAGAGACCGTTCGCAAATTCATATCTTTTCGACACCAGGATATCTTTGTGATTATTCAGCAGATTTTGTGCTCTTTCCACGAATCGTGCCTGCTGATCGGCCGCTTCCTTATTCAATAACGCCAATGGCTTTCCTGCACGATAAGAAATGTACAGCGGAATTAAAGCGACAGCCAGAGCAATACCGGTCAGGATCCAGTTGCAGGAAATCATGATGATCAAGGCGCCAGTTCCGGTAACCGTTAAACTGACGATCCGGCAAATCGGATCAAAAGCCTCCTCTTTGATCGTTTCCATGTTGGCAGAAAGCATCGCAAGATACTCGGCAGACGAGTGCTGGTGAAAGTCTTTATAATTCTGCCGGATCATACGATCGAATATCGCAGTCCTGTAAGAACAGATCGCAGAAAACAGGAAGCGGTTTCGTACGGCACAGTAGAGTTTATCAACTATAGGCAAGAAAACTCCCGCCTCTATAGGTGGGAGATAAATTGTGAAACTCAGTTTTTCTGTGGATAAAGATCCAAAAATGCAGTATAATAAAACCAGGGAAAGCGAGGAGGAAACGATATGCCAAATAAAGCCTACAAATTCAGACTCTATCCAACGCCGGCACAGAAGATCCTCCTTGCAAAGACATTCGGCTGTGTCCGCCTTGTCTACAACCATTGGCTCGATCGAAAGATCAGCCAGTACAAAGAAGACCAGACGACCTTGAGCTATACTTTCTGTGCCAAAGAACTAACCGAAATGAAGAAAAATGACCAATACGCCTTCCTGAAGGAAGTGGACAGCATTTCTCTGCAGCAGTCGCTCCGCCATCTGGATCAGGCCTTCCAGAACTTCTTCAATCAGCCGAAAACAGGATTTCCAACATTCAAATCCAAAAGAAACAGAAAGAACAGCTATTCGACCGTCTGCGTCAATCAGAACATCCTCCTGTCCGACGGCTATTTGAAACTGCCGAAGATCGGACAGGTCAAGGTGAAGCAGCATCGGGAGATGCCTGAATCTTATGTCCTCAAGTCGGTGACAGTAAGCCAGAGCCCGAGCGGAAAGTATCATGCAAGCCTTTTGTTCGAGTACGAAAACCAAGTACCGGAAAGAAAGCCGCAGACTTTCCTTGGACTCGACTTCTCGATGAACGGACTGTACAAAGACAGCGAAGGAAACGAGGCAAAGTATCCAAAGTATTACAGAAAATGGGAAAAGAAACTGGAACGTGAACAACGCAAGCTGTCGCACATGCAGAAAGGCTCGAGAAACTGGGAGAAACAGCGGATCAAGGTTGCAAAGCTGCATGAAAAGGTTGCCAATCAAAGAAAGGATTTTCTGCATAAGCGATCAAGAGAGATTGTCAATGCGTATGACTGCGTCTGCATAGAAGACCTGGATATGAAAGCGATGGCAAGGTCGCTGCATTTTGGCAAATCGGTCCATGACAACGGTTGGGGCATGTTCACTACTTTCCTGAAGTACAAACTGGAAGAAGAGGGAAAGCAGCTGATCCGGATCGACAGATGGTTTCCTTCGAGCCAGACCTGCTCTGTATGCGGGTATAAGAACCCGGAAACAAAAGATCTCGGCATGCGGGAATGGGATTGTCCGAACTGTAAAAGTCATCACGATCGGGACCTCAATGCCGCGATCAATATAAGAGCGGAAGGCATGCGGATCGCATTGGCATAGCCTGTGAATAAAAAAGAACCGTGGGGCACACGGGGATAGCTCGCTTATGCTTGACGAGATATCGTCATCGAACGAGAACCGACTGTTCGCTTTTTAAGCGGAAGGAAGCCCACACCTCTATAGGTGGGGGAGGATGTCACGGAAATCCTTCACGATTTTGTCTTCAATGAATTGACCAAAGAGCAGATTGTCTCGTTATGGCGTTTTCTGGATCCCGTATGGAATGAAACAGTTCGCGAGATCGCTCTTGCGCTCCATTACCGGATCTATCTGATGAAAAACACACCATTTACCTGCCAGGACGCTTTGAAAAAAAGCCGGTATCTTCCTAACCGGATCGCCTACGGGTATTATCTTTGGGAAAACGAGCGTCATCATTCTTTAACTCTTTATGTGGACCAGCTTGAAAAGGAAGTTTCCTTTGAAACCAATCCGATCCGGATGTTTGATGTATGGATCCTGAAATTTATTTCGCTGCCGCCAGCGGAAACGGAAGAGATCGAAAAAGTCTGGAATACTATATGCTCGCATAAAGAAGATCCAAGACTGGCATCCAAAGCGAAAATTCATATTTACAATCTCGCCCTGGCGTTTTTCGAGAAAAACGAGCTGGAAAAAACAGCGTTGTGTCTTCATGCGCCGGACAATTCCCTGCCGCTTACAATGGCAATCGTTGCGATCATTACTTTTTCGCGTCTGCACGATGACGAAAAGCTCGCATCATGGCTCGATGCCAAAGCCGACCCCGACGACATCCTGTATCCGTATTTCAACTATTTTCTGCTCAAATATAAAAAACGTATGAACGATGAAATCCTTATTGATGTACTGACGAAAGAAGTGTGGCCTCTGGCCTGTGATGATCCGTATTTTCGGTCTGTATTCGAACAGGAGCTTCGCACATTTACCCGAAAAAAAAGACGCTATCGTCTTTTGGCTCTGCTCGAATGAAAAAAGCGTACCGCCGAAACGATACGCTATGATGCTGTGTTTATTGTATCAATCCAGATCCTCGCCGTTGCTTGCGATCACTTTCTTGTACCAGAAGAAGGAGTCTTTTCTGCTTCGCGCAAAATCTCCTGTTCCGTCGTCATGTTTGTCCACATAGATGAAACCGTAGCGTTTCGCGAACTGGCCCGTACCTGCCGACACAAGATCGATCGGTCCCCAGGTCGTGTAGCCGATCAGAGGCACTCCGTCCTCGATGGCTTCGCGCATCGCTTCGATATGCGGACGGAAATAGTTGATCCGGTAGTCGTCGTGGATCGAACCGTCCTCCTCTACGGTATCGAATGCGCCAAAACCGTTCTCGACAACCATGAGCGGCGTATCCGGATAGCGTCCATGCAGGACGTTGAGCGTGTAGCGCAGTCCGTCCGGATCGATCTGCCAGCCCCAGTCAGACGCTTTCAGATATGGATTCTTCGCGCCAAGCGACATGTTCCCGGATGTCTTTTCCGCATTCGGATCGACCGTTACACAGTTTGTCATATAATAGGAGAACGTGTACATATCGACCGTGCCTTCCTTGAGGATCTTTTTATCCTCTTCCGTAATGAAAGACGTGTCGATCCCGTTTTCCTTGAAATAGCGCCATGCAAACGATGGATACTCGCCGCGCACCTGCACGTCGCCGCACAGATTGTTGTGCAGATCATCCACATCGAGGCAGGCCAGCACATCTTTCGGATTCGGAGTGAGCGGATAGGTCGTTTCATGCGCGATCATATTGCCGATCATGAAGTCCGGATTGATCTCGTGTCCGGCCTTTACGGTCAGGGCGCTGGCAACAAATTCATTATGAAGCCCTTCGAATGTTTTCTGCAGATCATACTTTAATTCGCTCAGCGGGATCCTCTGATCCGAATTGATATCTTCCTGATCCATGATACCAAGACCGTACAGAGGGCCGATCCCGCCGGCATGCATGCAAGGAATATTGATCTCATTGAATGTCAGCCAGTATTTTACTTTGTCCTTGTAGCGCTTGAAGCATGTGGTCGCGTATTTCACGAACATGTCGATGACTTCACGGTTCGCAAATCCGCCGTACTTCGTCACGATGTTCCACGGAATTTCATAATGGCACAATGTGACGAGCGGTTCGATCCCGTATTTTTTACATTCGTCGAACACCGCGTCATAAAACGCGAGGCCCGCTTCATTCGGCTCCTCGTCGTCCCCGTTCGGGAAAATACGTCCCCAGTTGATCGACAGACGGAAGCATTTGAAGCCCATTTCAGCAAAGAGCGCAATATCTTCCTTGTAATGATGATAGAAGTCGATTGCTTCATGGCTAGGATAAAAAGCCGTATCGTCCAGTTTCGGAAGGAAGGTCCTTGGCGTATTGACGTCGCCGCCCAGCAGCATATCCGGCACAGACAGCTGTTTTCCGTCTTCTAAAAACGCCCCTTCGCACTGATTGGCAGCTACCGCGCCGCCCCACAAAAAGTTTTCAGGAAATGCCATAATCTGAATCCTCTCTTTCTGGCTTTATTGTATCATTGTATTTCCTGAATGTAAGCCGTTACAGTGTTCCTTTTTCCGACTTTTTCCTACGAAACTGTACAAGTTCATCCATTTTGAAAACCGTTACAGTGTTTCACCTTGTTTTCGGGTATAATGAGAAAAAGGAGAATTTTATGTATATCACAAAACCAAATCAGGTATTCCCTGATGATTTTCTATGGGG
Organism: Erysipelotrichaceae bacterium OPF54; assembly: GCA_022834735.1. Classification (GTDB taxonomy): domain Bacteria; phylum Bacillota_I; class Bacilli_A; order Erysipelotrichales; family Erysipelotrichaceae; genus Dubosiella. The sequence continues at coordinate 469,570 of BQKD01000001.1, read as the reverse complement.
ATCGGCTTCTGCAGCGTACCAGGTCGAAGGCGCCTGGGACGAAGATGGAAAAGGACGTTCGATCTGGGATGAATTTGTCCGCATTCCGGGCAAGACATTCAAAGCGACGACCGGAGACAAGGCTGTCGATCATTATCACCGCATGGAAGAGGACGTAGCGCTCATGAAAGAGCTCGGGCTCAAAACGTACCGCTTCTCGATCGCGTGGACAAGGATCTATCCGGAAGGAAAAGGCAAAGTCAACGAAGAAGGGATCGCGTTTTATGACCGTCTGATCAACGAACTGATCAACAACGACATTGTCCCGATGATCACTGTGTACCACTGGGATCTGCCGCAGGCGCTCCAGGACGAATACGGCGGATGGGAAAGCCGCGAAATCGTCGACGATTTCGTCAATTACGCGAAAACACTATTCGAACGGTTCGGAGACCGCGTAAAACACTGGATCATCCTCAACGAGCAAAATGTATTTACGGCCCACGGCTGGCTGATGGGAAGCCATCCGCCAGGAAAAGTCAACGACCGCAAAATGTTCTATCAGGTCAATCATCACGCGTTCATGGCCCACGCTAAATCCGTTCTTGCGCTCAAATCGCTCTGGTCCGACGCACTGGTCGGCTCAAGCTTTGCGTTCGGACCTTCCTACGCAAAAAGCGACAAGCCGGAAGACGCGATGGCAAAAATGGACTACGACGATCTGCAGAGCTATTTCTGGATGGACGTCTACGCATACGGACGCTATCCGCGCGCAGCCATCGCCCAGCTGAAAAGCGAAGGCGTTGCCCCGGTCCTGGAAGAAGGCGACGAGGAAATCCTGAAAGAAGCCGCAGCTCTTGTTGATTTCATGGGCGTCAACTATTATCAGACCTGTGTGGCTGAATACAATCCGATCGACGGGGTCGGCATGTCCAATACGATGAATACGACCGGAAAAAAAGGAACATCGACCGTTCAGGGCATTCCGGGACTGTACAAAAACCCGCAGAACGAGAATCTGCCGACCACCGACTGGGACTGGACGATCGATCCGCAGGGCCTTCGCTTTGCGTGCCGCGACATCACGAGCCGCTACGATCTGCCGATCGTCATTTCCGAAAATGGTCTTGGCGCCTTTGACAAGCTCGAAGACGGCAAGGTCCATGATCCGTACCGCATCGACTATCTGAAACGTCATCTGATCGAGCTCAAAAAAGCGATCAATGAAGGATGCCGTGTACTGGCCTACTGCACATGGTCGTTTACGGATCTGCTGTCCTGGCTCAACGGATATCAGAAACGCTACGGTTTCGTCTATGTAGACCGCGAAGAAGATGAAAACGAAGGCACGCTCGACCGGATCAAAAAGGATTCCTTTTACTGGTATAAATATACGATCGAAACGGCCGGTGCCGAGCTCGAGGAATAATCCCTGCCAAATGCCTGACAGAGTGGAATCAGAAATGATTCCGCTCTTTTTATTTTCTTTCAATCATTTCGCTTGTCTGCAGCTTTCTTCATAAACTATAAAACTGATAGGAGTGATAATATGGAAAATACACTATACGGGCTTTTGAAGGAAACAGCACAGCAGTTTCCGCAGGCTCCCGCACTGATCGAAGGAAATCAGACACTCACCTTTTCCCAGCTGCTCGATCTGGTCGATCAGAAAGCCGCCTGCTTTCCGCCTCATATAAAAAGCATAGGCATCATCATGGATCATGGCATCGAAATGATCGTTTCCATGTTCGCGGTGCTCAAACGTGGTGCACGCTATATTCCAGCCGAACCTACCTTTCCTATCAAACGCATCCGTTTCATGATGAAAGAGGCTGACGTGGACTTTATTCTGACCAATCCTGCCTGCGCATCAATGCTTGACGGCTTTATGATCCGGACCGCCGATACCTCTTGTACTGAGGTGGACACGATCGATCATGCCCGTCCGGAATCTGCCGCCTACGTGCTCTATACTTCTGGAACGACCGGCCGTCCCAAAGGCGTATGCGTGACCAATGCCAACGTGTGCCATTATGTACGCGCATTCGAGCATGAATTTCATATCGGTCCAGGCGACATCATGCTCCAGTATTCCGTATGCTCGTTTGACATTTTTGTCGAGGAAGTATTTGCCAGCCTGCTCAACGGAGCTTCCCTGGCCATTCCTTCCTCTCAGGATAAACACGATCTTCGATCATTGATGAAGTTTGTCGAAAAACACAATGTAACCATCATCAGCGGATTCCCGTATCTGCTTGCGGAAATGAACCGGCTCGAAACAATCCCTTCGACGCTGCGGCTGCTGATCAGCGGCGGCGACGTGCTGCGCAGCCAGTATATCGACCATCTTCTCGCTCAGGTCGAAGTGTACAATACGTACGGTCCTTCCGAAACGACTGTATGTGCAACCTACTACAAGTGTACGGAAGACGGCATGCTTGAAGACGGCACATATCCGATCGGACATAGTGTTCAAGGCACGCAGATCAGAATACTCGATGAGAACGGAAACGAAGTTTCAAAGGGACATGCTGGAGAAATCTGTATTTTGGGCGGCGGCGTATCGTCCGGCTATATTGGCGGCCACGAAAAAGAAAACGAAGCGTTTGTCACGCTTGCAGACAATACGCGAATGTATCGCAGCGGCGATCTGGGCTATGTGCTGCCGGACGGAAATCTTGCCTTCCTCCACCGCAAGGATACCCAGATCATGATCTACGGCAAGCGTGTGGAAGTTTCGGAGGTCGAGTCTGTCCTTTGCCAGTGTTCCGGTATTGCCGAAGCGATCGTGCGCCCTTATGAAGATGAACATCATCTGTCGTACATGATCGCCTACATCGTCCCGGACCAGGAAGATATTTGTCTGTCCTCTCTTAAAAAGGAACTCTCGCAAACTCTCGTTTCCTTTATGATCCCGGAATTTTTCGTTCAGATGGATCATATCCCGCTCAATGCCAACGGCAAGCCGGACGACTTGCAGCTTCCTGTTGTCCTGAAGGATGGCGAGTAAATGAAGATCACGATCCGGCAGGTGTCTGCCTGCGAAATTCCCGTTCTGATGCAGTGGCGCATGGAAGTGCTCCACGATGTATTTGATATTCCTGAACATGAGCTGATGGACAGCCTTTACAAGGAAAACGAACGCTACTACAAAGCGACGATCAAGCGCGGGCTTCATGTGGCGTGTTTTGCGCTGGTCAATAACAAGATCGCAGGATGCGGAGGGATGTGTCTGTATCATGAAATGCCTTCACCGGATAATCCGAACGGAAAGTGCGCCTATCTTATGAATATTTATACGCGGCCGGCTTATCGAGGATGCGGGATCGGAAAAAAAGTAGTGGAATGGCTGATCTGCGAAGCACAAAAAAGGAACATTGCCAAAATTTATCTGGAAGCTTCCGAAGCCGGGCGCCCTTTGTACGAAAAGCTCGGTTTCGTCAATATGCATGGCTATATGAAGCTTGAAAACGATCAGGATGAATGATCCTGCCAGTGCCGGACCGAAAATATTTTCGGAACCGGCTTTTTTTTACACGATCATTTGTGCGACAATATACGCGATAGAAAAGAGGTTTGTTTATGAAAATGCTGGCAAGCGATTATGATGGAACTCTGTATTTCGAGTTCGGATACCGGAAGACGGATCTGGAAGCGATCCGCCAGTTCCAGAAAGAAGGAAACCTGTTCGGGCTTTGTTCAGGCCGTCCTCTTTCCAATTTATGGGATCTGGAAAGCGACGAACTGCATTTTGATTTTATTATCGCCTCTTCGGGTGCGTGCATTTCCCGGCAGCCAGGGAGCATTGTGGAAGAAGAATTTTTGCCTTTCGAAGCGTTTGAGCGGATCTTGCGCCATTGCGGCCCCTCCCATATGGTCGTGGTCACGAAAGATACCATTTTTGTCGATGACCTGGACTGCTGGGCAGCCAGAAATGTGGCTGTCCATCCCGTTCGGCTCACTTCTGCAGATCAGATCAAGGAAGATATCATCCAGATGTCGATCGAAAGGAGCACCGAACAGGAAGCTGCTGTTCTTCTCGATGAACTGAAAGAGCTTGATCTTGCGTGTTCCATATTCCAGAACGGCGCGTTCCTGGATATTGTCGCGCCAGATTGTTCCAAAGGCAGAGGGATCGGCAGGCTGGCCCGTCATCTGGGGCTGGAAGAAAAAGATATCGCATGCATCGGGGACAATTTCAACGACCTGCCGATGATCGAAACGATCCCGGACAGCTTTTCCTTCCCGTATGCACCAGAAAAAGTGCAGGAAAAGGCCGGAACGATCGTGGATTCAATCGCGCAGGCGATCGAGTGCCTGGAAAATGAGGAAGATCATGAAAGTGCTGATCAGTGATTATGACGGCACTCTTTTCCTGGATTCCGGGTACCGGAAGGCGGATCTGAAAGCGATTCGCCAGTTCCAGAAAGAAGGAAACCTGTTCGGACTTTGTTCGGGCCGTCCCTTTTCCTATTTATGGAACCTGGAAAGCGGAGAACTGCACTTTGATTTTATTATTTCTTCGACGGGTGCGTGCATTTCGCTGGATCCCGATCTTATCATAGAGCAGAAATTTGTTTTCAATGAAGATCTTGTACAAATCAGCAAGTGCTGCGATCTGCAGGAAATGGCCGTGATTACAAAGGATGCAGCCTATGTCCACTCGCTTGGCTGGGGCTCCTCGAGCCTGGTTTCGCTCGATCCTGTGATCATGACATCGATCGATCAGATCAGCGAGCCGATTATTCAGATCTCGATTGAAAAGAAAACCGAACAGGAAGCGTCTGCATTGTATGAAAGACTGAATGCCATGGGTCTTTCCTGCTCTATCTTTCTGAACGGCGTCTTTCTGGATATTGTCGGGTCCGACTGTTCAAAAGGAGGCGCGATCCGTAAGCTTGCCCGTCATCTGGGCATGGAAGAAAAGGATATGGCGTGTATCGGGGACAATTTCAACGACCTGCCCATGTTTGAAACGATCCCGAACAGTTTTTCCTTTCCTTACGCACCAGAAAAAGTGCAGGAAAAAGCAAGAACGATCGTGGATTCGATCGCACAGGCCATCGAGTGCCTGGAAAATGAATAATCGAAACCCATTGCGCAAATTAAAAGCCGGTCATGCCGGCTTTTGTTTTTTGTTATTTCGAATTGTTTTTTGTCAGGAAATCGAGTGTCTTGCGCTGAACGATCTGCGGACGGATCACTTCGTCGGAAATAAACATCTGGAGCTGTTCTTTCGGCATACGGTACGCGTCGGCCATCAGTTCGTACTCCTGAGCGATCTCCTCCTGTGTCGCTTCGATCTTTTCTTTTTCAGCGATCGCAATAAGGATCAGAGCCTGTTTGATCTGCATCACAGCCTGCGGCTCGATCTGCTTCTTCATCTCTTCTTCTGTTGTCTGGGCCATTTCCAGATACTGCTCGAACTGCATTCCATACTGCTGCAGCTGCTGTTTCAGCTGGCCAAGTTCCTGCTCGACCTGCTGATCGATCATGACCTGAGGCACTTCGACTTTCGCATTGGCAACGGCTTTATCCAGAATTTCAAGAGCCTGTTTATTTTTGGCTTCCTGCTCTTTCATCTCATGCATATGGTGTTTTGCGGCTGCTTTGAACTCTTCGACCGTCTTGGCATTTTCCACACCAAGCTTTTCGATAAATGCATCGTTGAGCTGCGGCTCGATCTTTTCCTGCACTGCATGGCATGTGATCTGGAATACGACCGGTGCGCCTGCGAGCGACGGCTCAAAATAATCTTCAGGGAAGGAAACATTGATTTCTTTCTGTTCCTCTTTTTTGATGCCGATCAGCTGTTCTTCAAATCCCGGAATAAAGGAATGCGATCCTAAAACGAGCGGGAAATTCTCGGCGCTGCCGCCATCAAAAGGCACGCCATCTTTCACGCCGACAAAATCGATCACGACCTGATCGTGTTCTTTGGCAGGGCGGTCAACATCCTCCCACAATTCCTTGCTGTTGATTTCATTGTTCACAAATTCAAGGACTTCTTCATCACTGACGCTGACCTCTTCCTTCAGCACATCCAAGCCCGTATACTGACCAAGATCCACGTCCGGAACGAGCGTGCATGTCAAAGTGATGAGCACATCGCCATCTTTTTCATCTTTGAATTTCATTTCAGGCTGGGCAGCCAGCTTCAATCCTTCTTCTGTCACGGCTTCCTGAATGAGCTGCATCGCTTCGAACTGCAGCGCGGTTTCACGGATCTTGGCTTCATCCGCATCCGGCTGACGTTCAGCCGCATCCTTCATGACTTTTTCGATTTCATCTTTCGGGGCAACAGCTTCAATGATCACTGTATCTTTATTTTCTCTTTTAAGTTTTTTATCCATGATGATCCACTTCTTTCTACGGTAATATTATAAACGTTTATTTCTGCGCTTTACAATGCTTTGCCTGTTCTTCGTATCTTTTCAGAACATAACCTGCAGCAGAAAAAAAATCGTCCAGCTAAAAAGACGCCGAAGCGGCTTGGGAAAGGATGCCTGCTGCCCACAGCATCCGATGAGTGAATCTTATTATCAGCCGTTCAATCGCTCGCCATTGCTTTCGATCACCTTCTGATACCAGTAAAATGATTTCTTTGGAACCCTTTCAAAAGTTCCTTCGCCCTTGTCATTCAGATCGACATAAATAAATCCGTATCGTTTGCTCATCGTATTGGATGAAGCGCTCAGCAGATCGATACAGCCCCAGGTCGTATAGCCCAGCAGCTCCACACCGTCTTCCAGCACCGCTTTTTTCATCTGCTCGATATGCTGCCGATAATAATCGATATGACGGTCATCCTCGATCAGCTGCCCCGGTACATATTGATCATCCGTACCGGTTCCGTTTTCCACGATGAACAGCGGCTTCTGATATCGATCATACCATTCATTCAACGTGATCCTTAATCCCTCCGGATCGTCCTGCCTTTTATACAGCACTTCTCCAAGATACGGATTGGTCAGTGTGGCAAGCTTGTCGTTTTTCAAACGCTCGTTTAATTTCTCGTCTGCACTGACGACATGGCTTCCATAATAAGAGAAGGAAAGAAAATCTACCGTGTTTTCAGAAATGATCTTTATATCTTCTTCCCATGTAGGAATCTGCAGAGCCTCCATCTGCTTCTTTGCGTAGGAAGGATATTTTCCACGTGCCTGTACATCACCGAAAAAATACGCATCTCTGTTTTTCTGGATCGCGGCCATTACATCTTTTGGCGAACACGTATAGGGATACCAGCATCCGTTGGCGATCATATTGCCTACCAGGCTTTCCGGATCCGCTTCGTGAATGATCTTTACGCCCCAGGCACTTGCTGTCAGAATATTATGGGCTATTTTGTATTTTTGCGCCATTTCATTCTGCCCGGGATCGATACGGGCACCGGCCGATATATACGGCAGATACATTACGTCGTTGATCTCATTAAATGTGAGCCAGTATTTTACCTTTCCTTTATAGCGCGCGATCAGGGCCGATACGTATTTTTTGTACGCTTCGATCATTTCATAACTGGCAAACCCATTGTATTTTTCCACTAGATAAAGAGGAAAGTCATAATGAGAAATTGTCACGAGCGGTTCGATATCGTATTTTTTCAATTCTTTAAATACATCGTCATAAAAAGCGAGGCCCTCTTCATTTGGAATTTCTTCATCGCCTCTCGGGAAGATCCGGCTCCACGAAATCGAAAGTCGAAGCACCTTGAATCCCATTTGCGCAAACAGCGCGATATCTTCTTTATATCTGTGGTAAAAGTCGATTCCTTTCAATACAGGATAATATTCATGCTCGCGGAACGTCAGATCCTGTTCTTCGCCGAACATATATTTAAACCGGTTCTTTCCTGCAGGAACCACGTCCATATTGGCCAGACCGCGGCCACCCTGATCAAATCCGCCTTCGCACTGGTTGGCAGCAATCGCTCCTCCCCAAAGAAAACCTTCCGGAAAATTACCCTTCATATACCATTTCCTCCTTTAAATTCTCTTTGTTTACTATTTCTGCTGCGGGATCCTCAGCCTGCGCCGTTTCTTCTTCGAGCAGCTGATTATCGTACACTTTAAAGAACGGATACCAGATCAAAACAGTAAGCGGGATCATGGCAGCCACAAACAGGAGCACACGCCAGTCAAGACACATGACAAATATGCTTACAAAAATCGGATAAGTTCCGCTGATCATCAAATACGGCGAAGTCACGATACCTAGAGTACAGACGATCCAGTAAAGTACCGGAACAATAAGTCCATTCAACAGAAAAGGAATCATCAGGATCGGATTGAACATGATCGGCGCCCCAAACAAGACCGGTTCAGAAATCCGGAAGCAGCTTGGCACGATACATACTTTTCCGAATGCTTTCAGCTGCTGAGAGCGCGATCTTGCAAAGGCAAGCAGGCAGAAACCAAACGTGTTTCCCGTACCGCCAAGGAATGTCATTGCCATCAGCATGAAGATCGGATGAAATACAGGAGCTTGTCCTGCAGCAACCAGAGCGGCATTGCTTGCGAAAGCGGCTGTCGTGATCGGTGTGGTCACAGCCATCGTTACCATATTTCCATGCACTCCGCAGCACCACAGCAGCAACGTAAACGCGCACAGAAGCAGCGTGCCTGGAATAGAGTCGACTGCAGAGATCGGCTTTGCCAGGATCATTTCGATCAGTCCGGGAAGCGTCAATCCGTTCATCGTATTCATGATCACAAGATTCATCCCAAAAAATATCGCAATATTGATCAGCATCGGAACGATCGTGTTGAAAGACTCTGTCAATGCCGGCGGACAAACTTTCGGCAGCCGGATCGTAATATGATGCTGTTCGCAAAAGCGCGTGATTTCCACCGTACAAATGGCGAGAATGATTGCCGTAAACAGTCCTTGCGCGCCCAGATATGTACAGCTCATCATCAAGGAGACGCTTTCATCCACCAGCTGCACATAGCTTGCCGGTGCCGCAACGATCAGAAAAGTAATGAGCGATGTCATACCGCACGTCAGTCCATTCATATCGTATGATTTTCCCAGCTGATATGCGATCACAAACGCAACCGCGAGTCCAAGAAGTCCCATGGTCATATTGAACGGGGTCAATATTGTCATCTTATATTGCGTCGCAAAATCATACCATCCTGTAAACAAGGAAGCGATCCCTCCATCTGCGATCATTTCGGCTGTCACAGGCGGATTGGCAATGATCATAAAGACTGCGCCGACAAAGATCAATGGAAGAACGGACATGAAGCCATTCTGAAGCGCCTGAAGATGCCGCTGTCCTCCCATCCAATGTGCTAAAGGTGTCATTTTCTCTTCAATAAAATGCATAAAGTGTGTCATCGTTTTTTTCCCTTCTAATATCTCTGCGTCGAGTGGATCCTGTTCTCTTTGCATCTTTACTATACAAACCTTTGCCTCAGCCCTCAAATACGACTTCGATGGGCCTGATCCGATTCAATTTATACACTATCTTTTTTTACGGTATACACTAGCAAAAAAGCGGGACTGTTCAACTCTTGTGGTTCAAAAAGCTCCCGCCTTGTTTTATACACTTTATACACTCTTTTTTTTCTCAATGATCAAAAGCATAGTTTCAATATCCATACGGTCAAAACAGATACCGAGCTTTCTTTCGATCGGCTTTAATTCTTCTGCCAGGACAACGTTTTTCTCCTTTCCCGCACGATTGGTGTGATTTTGAGAAGAGCGCTCTTTTATTTTTATCTCGATCACACCACACAAATGCATAAGCAAGCCATATTTCCGATTCCGATCCAGATTATAAATTTTATTGATCGTTTCCATCACATTGACAAGATCGTTTTTGACCATTTCGAGGTCAAATGTTACGCACCGCTCCATATTTTTAAATAACTTCGCATAGGAAAATCCTTGTTCCAGCTTAACGAGTTCTCCTTTATTTCCAAACAAAAGCGGGAGCTTTTTCTTTGAAATGCCAAAGACCTTTTCCAAAGAAACATACACTACGCCTCGCAAATGCGGATCCTTCATTCCTACGATTCCCAGAATCGCATACTGCTTTCCCAGACGATCCACTTCATAATACAACGTATTCGGATCTGAGATGGAGAGCGGGAAAAAACGGACATCCGGAAACTCTCCGCTCTCTTCTAAATATCTGCATACCTGAATCGATCCGCCCATTCCGTTCTCGCAAAAAGCAATGATCGCTTTCGAAGCAGACCGGTCTGAATGAGAAACTAGATAAGGAAAATAGGATTCATAATCCTTATGCATCGTATCACGGATTTCATCCACGCTCTTTCCAGACTGTATCTTTATGGCAAGATCATCACATACAGCAGCAACTGGCATATAGAAAAAAGCAATCTTGCGGTTTAGTATTCGAGCAGCATGTCCGATCATTCTCTTGACTCGATCAAGATCATATAAAGCAATGATTTCCAACGTTTCCGGAACGGAGGAGAGCGATTCATATATGGCAGAATAAAGCGCCTCGCTATCCTGTACATTTTCCATTGGCAAAGCCGATACATCTGTATTGGGAAAGTGGTTTGTTAAATAAACCGCAATTCCTTGTCCGATTTCTTTTTGAACTGCCAGCAGCAAAACAGCTTTGGGTTCTTTCCGGGTCTGCTCCTGCAGCACCTTTATAAAGCGCAAAACAATGTGATCCAGCGAGACATCTTTCAGATCCGGCGATATAAAACGGATTCTTTTGCTGTGAAAATCGTCAAGAAGCCACAGAAGCGCATTTTCCTGTGCAGGAGCAATGACCCAGCTATTTGCTTTGGCAATCGATTCGATCATTCGATTCCATGATTCCCTGGTTTCCGGATAGGTTCCTTTCTCCAAATACGCAACCGCAAGCGTTTCCAATTCCTTTTCGCTGCAAATGACTTCTCTTTTCGTTTTTAGAACCGGCGTCTTTTCTATCGTTTCTTGTGAAACACAATACATCTCAATCGAGGAAACCAAAGATTCGAGCTCGTGCCGGCGATTTATCCGCTTGCCTTCCTGGCCACCCACTTCTTCAGGAAAATCCTCCAGAGAAAGAAAACATTCATGATCGGATTTCCGGCTCCGGTTTGCTTTTTTTACCGCTTCATGGATCATCTTCCCGATCGTCTTGATCTGAATCTCTTTATCATCCAGCATACAAATATTTTGAATGATCGCACCTTCGATCCATATCCGCTTTTGAAGCTTGCGGCTTTCCTTTTTCAGCAAAGCACTTATCCCTTCAAAACGATCGACTAGATTCCATTGGTTCCAGTCCGGCATTTCAACTCTGCAGTCGATCAGCTCTAGTCCGCGCAGATCAGGATCCGGCGTTGTTTCGACAGTACAGATCAGCGTAAAAGACGGGATGCCGTTTCTTGCAGCTGTGATCAGATCATAAACCAGATAGCGGTATCGAAATGGAAGGAGCTGCACATTTTCCAGACACAAAACACCATTCTTTATTTTTTCTGAAAAACCGGAAGCCTGAATGATACTTTCAAGCTCGTGTATCCTCGATTCGAAATACTTGAGATTCAATTTGAAAAACGGAGCTCTCTTATCGATCTTTTTCATTTCGATCATTGTCTCATAAATTTTCCTAGCCAGTTCCGATTTCCCGGAACCCTCTTTTCCTTCTATCAGAAAATGAGGCAGAAATGAAGCCGGAAATTCCAAGGTAGACAGGATACAGTCAAGCGCAGGCTTCAATATATGTTTTGATCCGGCCAACGCTGAAAAAGCCGGACCAAACACTGTTCCGGAGCGGCGAAGCCGATAAAGAACCGGACGATGTTCGCCTTTTTCCACCACGCCTTTTCGAACCAGCTCATTTAACAGCGCCGATGTATTGGTCCGGCGCATTGCCAGACGTTCGGAAATTTCTGATGTCGTCCATTCTTTTCCAGGATTTTCCTTGTCCTCTTTTCTCAAAAAAGCTAATACGAGATCTTCTTTTTTCATGGTTCACCTGCTTTCAGAAATTCGAGCGTTTCCTGTATTTTCTTCTTTGTCAGTTTTATATCAAACGCCGGACAGAATCGGGGAAAGGTCCGGTCCAGCCCGTACGCCATCCGGTCGAGAAGGTCCAGATCGAATCGTTTCATGATCACGACGAAAAAGCCATCATAGTCCGAAAAGGAATGGGTCCCGTTCCCGCCATCAAATACGATACCGTCTTCGAACAGAAGAAAAATATGATCGCATTCCTCCAGATCCTTCGTGATCGTGAAACAGAACCAGAGCTTTTCCTCGAACCGCTTTTTCCACTCCTTATAAAACAAATAGGAGAAGATCCCGCATGGACAGTAATTGATCCGCGGGATCTCTCCTTCATAGCCATATAAATCGTTGATCTGCGCAGAAAGTAAATTCAGCGCTTCACTCTTTGTCATGCAGGCTTTTTCCATTTGTCCGGATGACTTTCTGATACCAGTAGAAACTGTCTTTTTTCATGCGGTCCAGCGTCCCGTTTCCTTCATCATCCTGATCGACATAAATAAAGCCGTAGCGTTTGCTCATCTGGTTGGTCGACACGCTGATCAGATCGATCGGCGCCCACGACGTATAACCAATTACTTCGACACCCATATCGATCGCTTTTTCCATTTCGATAAAATGCTGTTTGAAATAATCGATCCGGTAGGAATCATGGATGCTGCCATCCTCTTCGACCACGTCTTTTGCGCCGATTCCGTTCTCGACCACAAAAAGCGGCAGATGATAGCGGTCATACAGTTCGATCAGCGAAATGCGCAGTCCGACCGGATCGATCTGCCATCCCCACTCGCTGCTTGCCAGATACGGATTCCTGACTCCTGCGATCGTGTTGCCCGGCGTCCTTTCGGCATTTGGGTCGACCGATTCGGTTCTCGACATATAATAGCTGAACGAAACAAAATCGACCGTCCCTTCCTTGAGCACTTCCGCATCTTCCGGACGCATCTCGACATGGATCCCTTCATTCTCGAATTTTTTCAAAATGAGTTTTGGATATTCGCCAAACACCATCACATCCGAATAAAACATATTTTCAAGATTGGCCTGCTGGGCTGCTGCCACATCCTGCGGCGCACACGTACGCGGATACGTGGTCAGCTTGGTGAGCATGCATCCCATCCTGGCATGCGGACAGATCTTTTCCATCAGGATCTTCGCATAGGCGCTTGCCACAAACTGGTGATGGGCTGCCTGATAGGCACACTCGAGTTCTTTTCCTTCTTCGCACAATTCGGGAATGATGCCTCCGCTCGTAAACGGATGACGGATCACCGAATCGATCTCGTTGAAATTGAGCCAGTATTCCACATACTCTCCGAAATTGGTAAAGCAGGTAAATACAAAATTCAAAAAGTAATCGATCATCTTCCGGCTGGTCCATCCGTTGTATTTCAATGCCAGATCGAGCGGCATTTCATAATGCGACAAGGTCACGACCGGTTTGATCCCGTATTTTTTCATCTCTTCAAAAACGGATGTGTAAAATTCGATGCCTTCCGCGCACGGGAAATCTTCTTCTCCGCGCAGAAACAGCCGGCTCCATGCGATCGAGATGCGCAGCGTCTTGAAGCCCAGCTCGGCAAACAACGCGATATCCTCCTTGTAGCGGTGATAAAAATCGATACCCCGGCGTTTAGGATAAAGCTGATCATCCTCATGGATCGCCTGCTCGATCCGATCGAGCGAAATGGTGTTATGTGCCTTGTAGTCTGTTATATCTATATCGGGTTTGTAGCGCGCCATATCTGCCACCGAATAGCCTTTTCCGCCTTCGTGGCAGCCCCCTTCGGCCTGATTGGCAGCAATGGCACCGCCCCATAAAAATCCTTCTTGAAATCCCATAATAATTTCCTCTCTTTTGATTTATTTTATCACGATTCACACATCACTTTCACAATTTTCATGTTTTTCATCCAATACCCGAAAGCCGGATAAGAAATGTCATGGACCGCTTTTTATCTATAATGGAAGAAACAGGCAAAAGCCGATCCGAACTATTCTTTTTCCTTTTGAAAGCGGTGACATCCTTTTTGTTCGGTCTTTTTTGCGATAATTGTTCCATTTGATGCGATTTTATCCGCATCCTGAGTATAATTAAAGGCATGAACCTGTTTCAGAAAAAAGTCAATGAAGAAATCGACGACGAAATAAAAGAAGAGCTGGCACAGGAAAAGATCGATGCCAGCCAGGAAAATGAATTTCAGTTCGAATTCCTTGAATGTGAAAAACGGCATGTATTCCTGCTGCTGATGTTTGTGGGCGGTTTTTACGGAGCGTTTACGTATTCGATCCGGGGCGGAGTATTCTGCAACGCGCAGACTGCCAACTTCGTACTGTTCGCGATGGCGCTCGGAAACGGAAATATTATGAAAGGATTGTATTACCTCGTTCCGATGACAGCTTATTTATTAGGAACCATCGTTTCCGAAGCTCTCCCTTCCCCGATCAAAAAACATCATCTGATCCGCTGGGACACGATCCTGATCGGCATCGAGATCGCAACGGTCATCGTTCTCGGATTTATTCCTGACAGCGCCCCGTTTCAGATCACGCAGATCGCGATCAACATCTTGTGCTCGATGCAGTACAACACATTCCGGCAGGCGCGCGGCATTCCGATGGCCACCACCTTCTGTACGAATCATGTACGTCAGCTTGGCATCCACATTGTCAAAGCGATCAAGCATCCGGACAATAAAATGTTTTCCGGCCGGGTATGGCTGCATATCGGTATGCTGGCCGTCTTCGTGGCAGGAGGTGCCCTGTCCGCATTCCTGTGCCTGATGTTTGCAGGACGGGCCATCTGGTTCGCGCTCATTCCGCTTGGGATCATCTTCTTCCAGCTGCTCTATGCCGATCTGGTAAAAGAAAAAGAAGTCTTTGATATGACGCCCAAAGGTCATTAAGACTTCTTTTTTCGCTTATATGAAACTATTGTTTGTATTCCACAATACAGAAGATTCTATCCCCTCACTCATATTGTACCCATTTCCGAAAAAATGTCATCCAAAATCTATGAATTTTATGGCTTTTTTCTTATTTTTTATTCTATTCGGGCTGTTTTGCATCGATTATGCCAAATTCAGACCATCTCAATATGAATATTTTTTCGATACAAAATATTTCAAAACCATTGAAATATAGAACAGAGCAGAAGCTTTTCATCTTTTTCAAAATTGGCATCCTTTCTTTTCAAAAATGAAAACGTCTTTTCAAAGCAGGCATACAATTCAGACACCACCCTTCGATCGTCCTATAATCAAGACATAAAGGAGGAGAAAATATGCTGAAGCTGCTGCTTGCAGACCGTTCCACCACGATCGTCCTGTTATGGATCCTTGTTCCCTGCTTTGCCTTATGTGCCTGTGTGAGCGTATGGAATCCTGAAATCGAGTTTTTCTCCTTTTCCCTCGATGATCTTTCGATCACGTTTGCGATCCTGATCCTCTGGTATGCGCTTCGCTTTGCGCAAATGAACCACGATCACGAAAAGCGTCCATTATGAGCATACCTGCTTCAGAAGCGGGTTTTACGTTGTTACCCTTCGCGGCTTTTCGACTCGTTAGATCCCAAAATTTCTTGGCAGAAAAAAAGGAAGCGGTTCCCGGCATTCCGTCAGCCGGCTTCCCGTTTCCTTTATTTTATGATCTTATTTTTGCACAGTTTCCAGATCGTTTCTTTTGCCAAGCACCTCTTTCAGCTTGTAGCTCAGAATGATCGATGACAGGACCGAAGTGATCCCGTTGGCCATGATCAGCGCTCCATCATGGATCGACAAACCGTAGCACAGCCATAGGATCACGCCTATAAGCTGCAGGGAATACATTCCCAGCGAAATTCCTGAAGTATCTTTCGTTTTTATTGTTTTGATGACCTGAGGCACAAGCGCTCCCGTAGTCAGACATGCTGCGATCGTTCCAATCATAATTCTCCTCCTAGATGTGTTTTCATCCTATTCTTTTTCATGAAATACATCAAGAAGAGGTCTTTATTTGGAAACACGGTTTCCAACAAACGCCTGTTTTTATTTGTTTTCCGTAAATTGTGTTTCAGGACTTCCAGTATTCCTCTTTCTGTTTCGGGCTCAGGCTGTCGATATACGCCTGCTTGCACTGCACGAACTCGCGCAGATCCATCAGGATATGGAACAAATAGGCCCGGCTCTCAAATTCCGAGCGGGTAGCGGGCAGCTGCTCCTCATCCAGATGATCAAGGATCGTTCTGAGCTCCTGTTCCTGTTTGTACGGCGCATTCGTTTCCGTAATATAGGCGGCCAGATAGCGGATATAATGGACCACGATCTGCTCCTGGCGCACATGCATAGGCATCCGTTCGAGCTCGGCCATCATATTTTTCAATATATGGCACTGGGAAAGACGCATCCGGAAATAATTGGAATAATAATTCGTATGCTTCGAAAACGTGTTTTCCTCGAAATCTCTGGCCAGTTCGTACGCGTCCGTCAGCTTTTCCTCGTATGCATCGATCGAAAACGGCACATACTCCTTGTTTTCCAGCCGGTCAGCCATGCTGTGCATACATTTCACAAGATCGTCCGAACTTTGATGCACATACCGGATCAGCTCCTTCTGTGTTGTTCTTTTCGTGTAGAACTGATTGACCACCAGCGCACAAAGCACACCGATCAGAACGATCAGAAACTCATGCACGATCATTTCCGGACTGAAATCTGTATATGTAAGGAAATGCGAACAGATCACGCCGTTGACCGCCAGCGTCGACATCAGGCTGCACGCTTTGCACAGCCAGTACAGCAACGCCATCACGATGCCGAACGTCACGATCGGGTGCCCGATGATCGAAAATACCGTCCATGTTACGGCAACTGTTATAAAATACGTGATCAGCCTGTACACTGTCAGCCGCACCGTATCCCATTTGCTCGACAGCAGCGTGATGAGCGCAATGCTTCCTGTCGCATAGGGCGACAAAATGCCAATCCGCTCTGACAAGGCGATCGCAATGATCGTTCCTACAGCCAGCTTGAGCCCCTGAATGATCGTTTTGCGCATCGAGATCGGGATCCGGCCCATCATTACGGACGCTGACCTAATCCGCCTTCCAGAGTGATCGTCTCGCCAGTCATATATTTGAGCGACGGAGACATGAGAGTCACGCACGCCTTTCCGATATCGTTCATCGGGTCGCCAAAATATCCCATTGGCGGCATGTGCACATTCTTTTCATACGCCTGCGGATACTGTTCCTTGAACTTTTCCAGCTGACCGGTCCATGCCAGCGGACAGATGATATTTACGTTGATCCCGTCTTTCGCCCATTCTGTCGCTGCCACACGGCTCAGACCGCGGATTCCTTCCTTGGCCGCCGCGTATCCACACTGTCCCGGGTTGCCGAACAAGGCCGCGCCCGAGCCAAAGTTGACGATCGAGCCTTTTGTTTCCTTCAAATACGGATAGGCCGCTTTCATATAGAAGTAGGTCGCGTACAATCCCGAATAGATGGCCAGATCAAACTGTTCCAGCGTCTGATCTTCGAGCGATACGCCCGAAGCGCTCGCCTGGGCACAGTTTACGAGCCCGTCGATCCGTCCGAATTCGCGGATCGTCTCATCGATCACATGCTGTACGGTGGCCGCGTTGTCTTTTCCGGCCTCCACATCTGCCTGCACCGGAAGGACACATACTCCGTACTTTTCCTCGATATTTTTCTTTGCTTCAGTCAGCTTGTTCACATTTCTTCCCGTAACGACCACGTTCCAGCCTTCTTGTGCAAAAGCGCACGCGATCCCGTAACCGATCGCGCCCGGACGCCCGTCGCTTAAAAGGACACATCCGCCTCCGGTGACAATGACCGTTTTTCTTTCGTTTTCCATATTATTACACCTCTTTTTCTTTTTACATTACCATGTCTTTATAGGACAAACAATATAAAGAAAAATTTAACAAGTGGTTTTATCAAAAAATGAAAGCGCATTCGACGCTTAAATTATTTCCTTTCGATTCAACTGCCAAATTTTCAAAAACAGGAGTA
Organism: Erysipelotrichaceae bacterium OPF54; assembly: GCA_022834735.1. Classification (GTDB taxonomy): domain Bacteria; phylum Bacillota_I; class Bacilli_A; order Erysipelotrichales; family Erysipelotrichaceae; genus Dubosiella. Next base: position 451,591 of record BQKD01000001.1, on the reverse strand, counting down.
ACATGGAACCGTATATAAAACGGAGGAAAAGAAAATGAACGATACCCGCCTGAATTCCCAGATCGATTTTGCCAGAGAGATCGACAAGGAAAAACGGATCGAGCGAAGAACGCTCATCTCGGACGCATCCCGCTTTGAAAATGATGCCGAACATGCCTGGCATGCCGCTTTGATGGCCATCCTGCTGCACGAATATGCCAATGAACCCATCGACCTTCTCAAAACCGTAACGATGCTGCTCATTCACGATATCGTGGAAGTGGATGCGGGCGATACGTACGCCTACGACGAAAAAGGGCAGGAAGATCATTTTGAACGTGAACAGAAAGCGGCCCAAAGAATTTTCGGCCTCCTTCCTGAAGATCAGAAAGAATATTTCATTGCCTTATGGAAAGAGTTCGAGGAACGCACGAGTCCGGAAGCCCGCTTTGCGCGCTGCCTCGATAATTTTCAGCCTACGATGCTCAACGATACGACCGGCGGACAGATGTGGAAGCGCAACGCGATCAAACTCTCGCAGGTGTTGAAGCGCAACGAGCCTTCTGCTCAGGGTTCCAGGGTTTTATGGAACTATTCGCTTGAAAACTTCATCATGCCGCACGTAGGCAAAGAACTTCAGGACAAATGATCATCCTTTTATTTCCCTCCTTCCGGAGGAATCTTTTCCGTTTGCCATGCCTCACATAAAAACCCGGATCATTGGTCCGGGTCTCATGTTCAGCTCACTAAATAAGGCATTATATGGTCGCGCAGACGTCCTTGAATCGCAAGCCGTTCGCACGCTTCCTGCGCGCTCAGCTTTTCATCGGTCATCAGACGCAGTGCCAGAACGACAAGTGCAGAAAGGGCTTCGCCTGTCAGCTGCCGTGCCAGAGCAGCTTTCTCCTCGGCCTGATTTGCTTTCTCTTCAGCCTGTTCAGCCTTTTCCTCAGCTAGCTTCCATTGATGTTCTGCCAAAGCCAGTTTTCCTTCTACACCGCTTAGTCCTGCATCAATTCCTGCGCTGACTCGCTCTTGACATCCTCCCACGGTTAAAACCGTGGGATTCCCTGGAGACAGTGTAAAAACTGCCTCCTTTTTTCGGGTCACCTATCCTTGAGAGGATATGATATAGCCGCAATGACTAGGTTCTCTGCCGATGAGCTTTGCTCTATGGACTGCGCAGATGCGCCTGATCCTGGCGATGCTTCTTCGGCGCTTCGCCCTTGAGAACGACGATGGCGTAGTAATGCCATCTATTATTGAATATTTTCCTTTTGATCTCGCAGTAGGAGATGTCGTCCTTCAGCGATTGATGGACATACCATACTTCTTTTTCATTGCGCGGTTTCCGGCATGCAAGATACAGCCCGTTCCATACGACAGACAAACTCTCTTTGTCGAACTTGGCTCCGTTCGTATTCGACTTTCCACCGATGCAGTCGAAGTCCTCTTCCTTTTTGAAATGAAGATGTTGTCCGTCGGAAAACAGGACCTTTTCTACTCCCTTCCATACACGGGTCGCTTCTTTCTGTACCTGACTGGAAGAAACCAGCTTTTTGTATTTTCTTCCGCATACCTTGATATAGGACTGAAGCCCGTATTCGGACAATCCAATCGATTCCCGGAAGGATTTCATCTGAGCGGACAGTGCTTTCTTTTCTTCCTTCCCGCTATGGAGATAGTTTGTTTTGAGAGCCTGATAAGATGTGTCATGAGACAGCCGGCCGAGCAGTTTGATGGACCGCTTGACCAGTACATTATGGATATGGCACATGACACGGAACCGTTTATCCAGTTCGTGTTCCTGGGCATCGTTTGTTTCGAGCTTTAATGTCAATGTATGCATGGTCGGCCTCCTGTCTGTTTCGCCGGTTCAGATTATCTCAGTCGCCCGTAACACAAGACTTACTCATACCGTGTTTTCTGTGTTTCCACATACCGCTGGATGGTCTCCGAGCTGACCTCGCCGGTCGTGCTGACGAAATAGCTTCTGGTCCATAAGCTCGGGACGCGGGAAGCTGAGGGAATTCGTTTCGAATGATATGCGAGGTCGGCCCCTTAATCCATTTCATGATGGAAGGGATGGACTGCTGAGGCCACGCTTCGATGAAAAGATGAACATGGTCTTTATCGCATTCCATAGCCAGGATATCCAGTTCCTTTTCCTGGCATATCTGACGGACAAGTTCTTTGAAACGGTCCTCGACACCGGGAATGAGGAAGATTTTCCTGCGGTAGCGGGGACAGAAAACGAAATGATAGCGGACCATGGAAACGGTGGCTTGCGAGAGTCTGTATCGTTTATTCATAATTTAATTATACACAACATCATCAAAATATCCAGTTTTATTATAAATCAAAATAATAAACATACAGAATATATGAAATATCACAAAAAAGAGATACATAGCTTAGTTCAACGATTTCATATCTCTTAATGAGTTGTAATTTATATATTCTGATATTTATTCGGTTGAAACCGTGGGCTTTAGAAGGTTTTGTAACGATCCGGATCCTTTTCTCCAGATCCTCTGTTACTGCCTGCAGCGGAATATTCTGCTTTTGCGCTTTTCTTTTTTTTCTTCGTGTTTCCCTGATCTTTGTCAGCTGCCAGTCCCAGGCCGTCGCATCATAGATCAGATTGCGGATATCCATATTCGGATCGATAGCCGACTGGTTTTTAAAACCAGCCATGAACCACGGCTTCCCGTTCGAATCAGTAACAAGCGCAAAAACATCGCGATCAAAATAATGCAGATTATGATCAAATTGAAGTTTGCCTTGGATGGCGAGAAAAAGGATCTGTTCAGGAGCAATGAAATGATTTTGTCGAAAAATGAACGTATTGATCAAAGAAGCGAAAACGGCCTTGTTGGAAAGCAGAGCTTTGAGCGTTCTGTCTTTTTCCAAAACAATCCTCCTTATATTTATTATAAAAAATGGAAATTTTGATCGAGTCGATCGTGATCCGGATGGATCAAAAAAAAAAAAACAAGATTTTGGAATTCCACGATCCATTATGCATGAGAGCATCTGAAAACGCAAATATGAAAGAATATTTTTTCTTTTCATTATTTTCAAATGTTTTCATTTTGAGTATAATGGACAAGAATACAAATGAAGAAAAGGTATACTGGATATAAAGAGAGGTAGAAAGATATGTCATTCAAGATCAATCACGAGCTCCCGAGCCCGGACGTTCTGAAAGAACTGATCCCTGTCGACGAGCATTCCAAACAAATAAAAGCACAGCGCGATCAGGAAATAAAAGATGTATTTACCGGAAAATCCGATAAATTTATCCTGATCATCGGGCCATGTTCGGCAGACACCCCCGAAACCGTTGTTGAATACGTACACCGGCTGAAACAAATAGAAGACAAGGTCAAGGACAAGATCCTGATCATTCCCCGCGTCTATACGAACAAGCCGCGCACGACCGGCGACGGCTATAAGGGCATGCTTCATCAGCCCGATCCGAACGAACCGTCCGATCTGCTGTCAGGCATCATGACCATCCGGAAGCTGCACCTGCGCATCCTGCAGGAAACCGGCCTGTCCGCTGCCGATGAAATGCTGTATCCAAACAACCGCGACTACCTGGACGATCTGCTCAGCTACGAAGCCGTAGGCGCCCGGTCCGTGGAAAACCAGCAGCACCGCCTGGTCGCTTCCGGCGCCGATATTCCGGTCGGCATGAAAAATCCGACGAGCGGCGACTTTTCGGTCATGCTCAATTCGGTCACAGCAGCCCAGCACCCGCATAACTTTATCCACCGGCTGTACGATGTGGAAACTACGGGCAACCCGCTCGCCCATACCATCCTGCGTGGCGGAGTCGACAAATACGGAACAGCCATTCCGAACTATCACTATGAAGATCTCATGCGCCTTTTAAACGCATATAAAAAGACCGACCTGAAAAATCAGGCGGTCATCGTCGACTGCAACCACTACAATTCCGGTAAAAAATTCAAAGAGCAGATCCGCATCGCAAAGGAAGTGCTCCACTCCAGAAACTACAATCCCGAACTGAAAAACCTAGTCAAAGGCCTGATGATCGAAAGCTATCTGGAAGAAGGACGTCAGGATATATGTGAAGACATGGTGCCCGGAAAATCGATCACCGACCCGTGCCTGGGCTGGGACGATACCGAGCAGCTCATTTATGAAATCTACGAGAAATGCTAAGTGCGTTTCTCGTTTTTTCATTTCGAATAATGCACATGCGCCAGCTTCCATTCCCCATTCTCTTTGATAGCGACCTGTGTTTCCAGTCCCTGGATGCCGTACGGCTCTTTCGTCTCTCTGCGGATACATTGCGTACAATATGCAAATACCACGATAGCCACATCCTCCGTGATCAGACGCACATCCACATCGTCTACGATCAGATCGATCGTTTCATACGAGGCATGGATGCCTCCGATCAGAAAATCATCAACGATCCGGTCGGTTCCTTCAAACCGCTTTGTTACCGAAATGAGCGTGTTCCCCTCCTGCTCGCACCACAAAGCGCGAAACGCTTCTTTATCCTGTGTGCAGATTGCTTCCTTGTAGCGAAGCACCAGCTCCGTCACTTTTGTTTTCTCGTCCATATTCCATTTCCTCTCTTTTCTTCATTATACAAAAAAGGTCCTGTTTTTTCAGAACCTCTTCTTCATATAGTCTGTGCGTTATTCCAGGACCAGCATCTTTTCCTTTTCAGCTTCTGCTTTGGTTTCCACTCTTTCGATCAGATCCAGTCTGTTCAGATAGCGTCGCTCGAATACCTGCTCAGCACGCTGTATTCGCTGATGGTCTCCTTCCAGTTCCAGAAGAACACGCTCAAAAAAGAAAATGGACGAGAAACGCGTCCATTCCAAAGGTCAATCATTTGTGTCTGTTTCCAGCCGGGCAACTGGTTCGTACTGCCTGTTCTGCGGCAGTTTCAGTTCATGCCATATCTTCATCATGACCGGCACGGTGATAAGCATGGCGGCAATATCAGCAATCGGTGCAGCAAAGAAGATGCCCTGTACGCCAAGATGCATCGGCAGAACGATCGAGAAGACAAGCAGCAGGACGTCGCGTACGATCGCGAGCGGAGCAGCCAGCGCCGCTTTGCCGATCGATTGCAGGAAGATCGCGCACACTTTCTGCACGCACGTCAGGACGATCAGCGACAAATAGATACGCAGGCATGCGGTGGCAAATTCCACATACAGTTCACCATTCGCACCAAACAGGCTGATCAGAAAGCCAGGCACGAGTTCGAACACAGCCGTGGCTGCAAGACCAGCAAGGATGGTCCAGCGCAGCATCGTCAAAAACAGGATGCGCACGCGTTCATAGGCGCCTGAACCGTAGTTGTAACCGGCAACAGGCTGGGCACCGGCCGCGATCCCGATCGCGATATTGATAACGATCTGGAATAGCTTCATGATGACGACGAATGCAGCCAGCGGAATGTCCGGACCGTAGCTGGAAACAGCGCCGTAGCAAACAAGCAGCACGTTGTTGACGACAGTCACTACCACGATCGAAAGCTGGGTCAGAAAGCTGGATGCGCCAAGCTGTACGACTCGTTGGAGCGCAGGCAGATCCGGCCGGAAGCTTTGCCGATCCAGCATGAACAACCTGCTTTTACGAAAATACCAGGCACACAGCACGAAACTGACGAACTGACCGAAGACCGTAGCGTACGCGGCTCCGCAGATACCCATTCCCCATGCGAAGATGGTCAGCGGATCGCCGATGATGTTGACCAGGGCGCCGGCGAGCATGGCTGTCATGGCGTACTTCGGACTGCCGTCAGCCCGGATGATCGAGGCCATAGCATTCTGCGCAAGCGCGAGCGGCATCATAGCGTAAATGATGAATCCGTAATCACGCGCAAAAGAGATCGTGTCCTTGGTGGCTCCCAGGCCGTACAGGAGCTGATCGCCCAGACAATAGCCGAGCAGCGCGATCAGCAGACCGCCAAGAAGCGCGCTGACGATCGAATTCGCGACCGCGCCCGGGATCGCTTCCTTGTCATTTTTTCCTGCGCACACGCTCAGATATGCGGCTGCTCCGTCGCCGAACAGCAGCGAGACGCCCCAGCCCACGACCGTGACCGGAAAGATGATGCCTGTGGCGGCATTGCCCAGATACCCGATCCCGTTACCGACGAAGATCTGGTCGACGATGTTGTAAAGACAGGAAACAATCAGCGAAAAGATGCACGGCAGCGCAAAAGCACGCAGCAGCCGGCTGATCCGTTCTGTTCCTAATCCAATGTTCTGGCTCATTTCAATTCCTCCTTCGGACCACAAAAAAACGACACCGCAACACGTCCCGTAATCAGATTTACGTGCGGACGCACTACATGTGTCGTTGTTTGCCGATCCATTTTTTACCTCTGTATTTTATCGGCCGAAAAAAATTTTTCAAGCAGGAAATGATCCGGAATTCTCGTTTTTCATTTCTATCTTTACTTCGTTTTCGAAGACTCAGAACGAATACGCAAAATTATATATAAAGATCATACCTGCTGCAAACAGTACGAGCAGTCCTGCCGGATCAAGCGGTCTGAAGATCAGACTGCCCGAAACAGCCGCCAGCGCGATCATGAGCACCAAAGAACCGATTGAAAACGGAGAAGCAAAGAATAACACGACCGAAAGCAGAAACGCAGCGACGATCAGTCCCGACAAAATATTCATGACCGTGTAGTAATACCGGAACGGAGCCAGTGTCGAAAACCGGATAACATCCTTCGGATGGCTCATGCGATATCCTGAGATCCCGAGTTTTGGGAACCATTCCCGATCATCGCACACAACGATATCCTGACCATCTGCCTTTTCAAGATCATTCTGATCTTCATAAAGATGGATGTTTTCCAGACCAGCCTTGCCGCAAAATGTGCGATATTCCGGAAGATCCGTTAACGATTTCTGGATATAATACTTTCTTTTCATTGCATTTTTCCTTTCTTTGTAAAGCTTTTTTCTACACTTCTACTATAGGAAAAACAATAGTCAAATTCAAATCATGACGGAAAGCATGCAAAAAAAGACACCATGCGGCATCTTCATTCTATTTCTTAGATATCCAGGAAAGACATTTATATGTAAGATAGCTCAGTACACACGCCACCACGATCCCGCCCAGAATATCGGTCGGATAATGAACGCCAAGATACAATCTTGTTGCCGCTACAAGACAAGCATACACAAACAGGGGCGCGATCCAGTATCTTTTCCTGCACCAGACACTCATCCATGCCAGCGCAAAGACAGCGGTCGTATGACTGGACGGAAAAGACGATCCGCCCGGCATCGGACCGATCCGCTGCAGGCCTGCAACGCTTGCAAACGGCCTTGGCCTGGCAAAGAGCGGTTTGACCACGTAGGCGTTGCACACCAGACATACGGCAAGGCCACTCAGCGCAAAGATCGCAAATTTTCTCGTTTTCCTGAAAAACAGCAGCACAACGAACAAGCCGGCTGCATACGGGATCGAATTGGTCAGCCACAGCACGATCGGGGTCAGCGTTTCGCTGCGGACATTGTTCTGGATCCATAAAAGGATCTGCCCATCCACATTCATAAATATTTATTCCTCCATGCATAATAGTCGCGATCCTTTTCTTCATCAATGCCTTCTGTATTTTCCATCACAGTAAAATGCACATTTCTGAACACGTCCCTGAACTCTGCCACAGCCAGCAGCGCATGCCAGTTCGGATGGCTCACAAACAGTTTATTCTCTTTCTGTTTGACAAGGACGGGCTGTTCGACTGCCTTGAGCGCAGCCCCTTCCTTCAAGGCACGCAGCGCCAGCTCGCATGACATGATATTTTTTGCGGTCATCTTCTGATTCCTTTCTTTTATCGTTCCGGTACGTTTTTTCAGTATTTCCGGCTATTTGCTCCGATTTTTGAAAATATCGTTTTTAAATGATCAAAATCCGATCATTTCTGATCTGTTCTGCTTATAATGAAACTGTAAACAAAGCAGTTTACATTCACTCATCTGGCAGTCTGCGGCAGCGCGCAGGCTGCTTTTTTCACGCCTTCTGTTCTGTGAAGAACCGGCACACATCGTGCGGGATCACGAAATCGTACGTCCATGGATCCAGGACGATCCCGGCACACTCCTCGTCGCCAGCCGCGATCTGCGCCAGCCTTTCGAGCGGAAATGCGATCACATCCATCCGCGAGCCGCCCTTCTCGGCATAGACCGCTCTTGAAAAAGCAGGCACATAATGCTTTTTATCATCTGTTTTCATCGTACGGACCGTAAAGCCGATCTTGTTTCCGGCTTCATCATATTTATTCGATACGGGAACGATCACTTCGCCTTTCGCCTTCATGATCATAAATATCCGTTCCAGCACCGAATAGGGCGAACCGAGCTTTCCGGACCCGATCCATTCGCGGATCATTTCCTCAAGCTGCGGGTACGCGATCTCTTCCACATGCTGTCTGATTTCTGTTTCAACACTCATGATTTGTCCTCATTTCTTTTCTATGCCTCATTATACCAAAAAAAGGAGCTCGTTCGCTCCTTCTTCTATACTCTGTTCCTTGATCGTATGATTAGCAGTTGTAGTCTTCAAGCAGCTGGAAGTTCGCCTGGGAATTCTGGCATACAGGACATTTGGCCGGCGCTTCTTTTCCTTCGAAAATATATCCGCACTTCAGGCACATCCATTTCTGCACATCGTCCCGTTTGAATACGGTTCCGTTCTTCACTTCATTAATGAAATACTGGTAACGATCGCGGTGATGATGCTCGATATTGCCAACTTCCTTGAACAGTTTTGCCAGCTGAGGATTTCCTTCTGCTTCTGCATCTTTGGCAAAATTCTCGTACATCGTTTCCCATTCGTAATTTTCTCCGTTCCATGCATCATGCAGGTTGGTCAGCGTATCAGGAATGATGCCTCCATGCAGCGCCTTGAACCACATTCTCGCATGCTCGTTCTCGTTTGTAGCTGTTTCATTGAATACATCATAAAGGACACGGTATCCGTCTTTCAATGCCTGATCCGCATACCATCTGTACTTCATGCAGGCCATCATTTCGCCTGTCAAAGCTGTTTGTAAGTTCTGAAGAGTTTTTTCGCCTTTTACATCTACATTAAACATAATAAGTCCTCCGTTCTTTTTTCATTGTATGCTTCTTTCAAAAACAAAACAAACGAGGTGAACATGAAAAAAGCAGGATCATTTTCCTGCTTTCAATGCCGCATTGATACCGGCGATCGCCCCGTCGCTGACAGCCGTTGCCACCTGCCGGACCTTTTTGGAACGGATGTCCCCGGCCGCAAAAACGCCCGGAACACTTGTTTCCATATCCTCGTTGACCACGATGAATCCTGCCGGATCCAGTTCGAGCTGTCCATACTGTTCTGTATTCGGAACGATACCGGCATAAACGAACACTCCCGCTTCCGGATCTGTGATCACGGTCGTTTCTTTCGTCTTATTGTCGATAAATTCAAACGTGTCCGCCTTGCCGTCTTTTCCTGATACAGCCTTTAAAGAACTGTGCGGCATGATCTCGATGTTGTCCTTGTGATCGACCTTCTCCTTGAATTCCGGAATGCAGGCCAGCTCGTCCTCCACGCAGACGATCGTTACCTTTCCGGCCAGGTCAGCCAGGTATAAAGCTTCCTTGACAGCACCATCGGCACCGCCGATCACAAACACTTCTTTTCCGGCATAGTCTTTGCCGTCCTTAGGCGCATTCAGACGAACACCTTTCAGATCCTCGCCCGGAATGCCAAGCATCTTCGGACTGCCGCCATTGGCAAGAACCACTGTTTTTGCCTCGTATGTTCCTTTGCCGGTCTTTACCGTTTTGATTTCCGGCACCAGATCGGCCGAAAGAACTTCTTCGATCCGGATCGGAACGCCCGCACCTTCTGCCTGCTCAAGCAGACGTCTGGCGAATGTTTCCCCGGTCTCCCCTTCGACAATTGCCGGATAATGCGTCACGGTCGAAACTTTTCCGACCAGTCCGCCAACTTTATTTTTTTCCAGGACCAGCACATCTTTTCCGCGGCTTTTTCCGTAAACGGCGGCTGCGATGCCGGCAGGTCCTGCTCCAATAATGATCATATCGTACATAGATCCAGCCTCCTTCAGACTCCTGTCTATACGTGTATTTTCTCTCATTTCTTCACTGAATTCATCAGAAATGACCTAAAAATAAGAATACATTTAGGAGAATCCATAAAAAAAGCGCCCTATCTTAAGATAAAGCACGTTTTATCAGCAAAAGGATAGATCGCGATCTCAGTCGCTGGATGCCCATCCCGGCATTTCCGAACCCCGTCGGACCAGAATCGCCTTCTGGAACTGCGTCTGATTCAAAAACTGCAGGATCAGATTTGTTTCCTGCTCTGTGCATCCGACAAGCAGCTTGACCTCACAGTCCTTTTTTAAAATATCCGCCGAAATAGCGATCGCTTCCACACGATTGGATTTGATCGAACCTTTGAACAGATCGATCGGGCTCTGGTCCGAACCGACACTGTCCGCAAGAAACCCGTAATCGACCGGGTAAACAAGATTGGAATATTTAAAATGGGTTGATCCTTTTGGCCTGTCGATCGTGCACGTGCACGACAGAAGCAGTGTATCTAGTTTTTGCCAAAAATATACATTATTCTCTAAAGCTTGCATAAAGACCTCCTCATGGTGCGGCTCTCCGGTTTCATCATTATACAACTTTATTGAAAGTTTTTCATTAGTTTTTTGAAATTAATTTTCAAAAATAATCCGAAAAGTTCACCACATCCTGGCGCAGGCACTTGCGCAGGATCTTCCAGACTTTTTCATCCGCCACGATCCCTTTCGGATCCATATTTCCGAAAAACAGCCGGACAAGAGCCTGGACATCCATTTTCGCACAAGGAAGGCTGGTCGCAAACACTTTTTTGACTTTCGTCATTTCCTTTGTATGCCGGACTTCATAAATTCCTGCATTCCAAGGCGCATACTGGTCCTCGAGGATCTCCAGGGCAAATTCCGCCTTCTTTGCGAACGGATACTGTTCCAGGAAGGCTGCCACGTCCACGATCCGCGCCATCATGCCCTGCCGGATCATCACAAACGAATCTTTCGACCGGTCCTCGAGCAGCTCATACAGCCGGTTCTGCTGCGGCGTGCATGTATAGGTCATCCGATCGATATCTTCTTCGCGAAGCCGGCCGATCATTGCTTTCAGCGCATCATCCGACCCTTCGATCTCGAAGAGCGCAAGCTCTTTTTCATTTCTCAAAAACGCCATATATCCGATCGGCGTATCGCGATCATAACAGATCATGAATTCGTACGGCTTCCGCAAGTGAAATTTGTATTCCTCCCACCACGGCTCGCGGATCATCATGCCATGATCGAGATTTTTTGTCTTTTCATAAATTTTATGCACAATGTCTTTCGCGGCATCCCAGTCCATCCTTTCAAAAGAAAAAGTGCTGCGGTCGGCAGGAAGATCCGTGCGCAGGATCGCGAAATCAAGCATATCGAAAATTGTTTCATAGCCGAAGCGACGGTAGAAGCGATACGAAAACGGCGCAAGATATGAAAGGATCGTACCATCCTTATGCAGCTTTTCAAAAATATAGCTCATCAGATCGTCAATACGGTGCTGATGCTGGTAGTTGTGCGATGTAGCCACGAACCCGATCCCGGCCATCGGATACTTTGTTCCGTAAAAGTCGATCGTATACGGTGTCGAAATGATCTGGCTTGCCAGAACGTCGTCTTCGAATGATCCGAAGGAATCCGAATGAGCGGCCAGCAGATCGAAACGCTCCTTCATAGCCTCGGGCGTGTTCCACGGAAATCCTTCACAGATCAGTTCAAGCTGCGCTTTGCGATCCTTTTCGCCAAGTTCTCTTACATGTTTCATATGATACCTTCCCTCAACAAATCCTCGTTTCCATCCAGCAGGCTGTCGATCACGACACCGATCCCGTTTTCATCGTTGGTCTTCGTCACGACATCCGCCACCTCTTTTGCCGCCTCCATGGCATTGCCCATCGCAACACCGATCCCGGCCTTTTCGAGCATGACAAGATCATTTTCGGCATCTCCGAATGCCATGACCTCATTCATCGTATATCCGAGCCTGCGGGCGATCTTATCAAGTGCCGATGCTTTCGACACCCCTTTGGGCATGATCTCCAGCCATCCCGGGCCGACAAGAAGCACATCATAGTCATGCAGATCGTTCTTCAGATTTTCCAGGTTCTTTTCGAAAAACTTCGGCGCATGGACCAGACACACCTTGTTGATATCCTGGGTAAACGTGTTTTCCTTGTACGGCAGATTGATAAAATTGCGGTTCTCCGCTCCAGCCTTCAGCCCGTAATCGACCGGTTTGCCGAACAGCGTGTTTTTTACCGCCTTTTTCATCCGTCCCATCGTGGAAACATAGCTGTAAAAATCATATCCGCAGCAGAAGATCCCTTCCACACCGTATTTGCGGCAGATTTCCTGGATCTTCAGCCCATCCTCAGGAAGAAGGACATCGTCAAGGTCATACTCCTTCTTCGCAAAATCATAAATGATCTGTCCGTTGACAAGGGCAAGAAAATTTTCGCCTTTTTCGAGCCCGAGCGGCTCGTACACGAACCGGCATCCGTTTTTATCCCGTCCGGACGCGATCACAACATGCATTCCGGCCTTCATGGCCTTCCCGATCGCCTCTTTCGTGCGGGGATCGATCTGTTTGTTCGAATTCAGTAAAGTTCCGTCCAGGTCAAACGCTAATATTTTTATCATGAAAGCTCCCTCTTTGTTTTCCCTTCTCATTATACAACAACCAAAAGAAAAAGCTTCCGAAACAGAAGCTCTTTAATACAATTCGAACACCCGGTCAAGATCTGCCTGTTCATATCCCTGCGCCAGGGCGAGCATGAGCAGGATCCGCGCTTTATGAGGAGAAAGACGGTATGCCGGGATCGTTTTATGCAGAGGATCAAATACATCCGACTCGAACACCGATCCTTCCAGAAGCCTGGAGGCCCGCACGATCTTCGCCCTTCCTTCATAGTTTTCGATCACTTCCTGGATCGCTTTCGGATAGTTTCCCGAACCGCTTCCCGCAATCACAACACCATCATAGCGATCCAGCATCCACGCGAGCAGCTGCGGATCACAGTCCGTATGCACATAGTAGATTCCCGCTTCGGGCAGCACATCAAATTCAGCACGGGCAAACTCGCTCTGATACGTATGAAGACGATATGGCAGATTCTGCATATACACTTTATCATCCCGCATATAGCCAAGCATTCCGACATCGCCCATATCGAACGCGTTCGTTTTCAGACTGTTTGTTTTGGTGATATCCCGTCCGGAATAGATCGTATCCGCAAAAACGGCCAGAACCCCCGCATCCTTTGCCTTGGGACGGCATGCCAGAGCCACAGCCTCGTACAAATTCATCGGACCGTCCGCGCTGGTCGCGGTGGCCGGACGCATCGCGCCCGTCATCACGACCGGCTTGTCGATATCAAGTGTCAGGTTCAGGAAATAAGCCGTTTCCTCAAACGAATTGGTACCATGCGTAATGACGATCCCGTCCACCTCTTTATCGCAGCCCAGCGCATAGCACAAGCTTCGCAGTCCGAGCCAGTCTTTTTCCGTAATATCGTTGGAATCCTTCTGGCAGAAGTCGATGAGCCGTATGGAAGCGAGCTCATTGATCCTGGGAATCGTGGCAAGGATCTCGTTGACATCGATCTGCCCGGCCTTGTAGCTCGAAGCGATCCCGCTGCCGGCAATCGTTCCGCCAGTCGCGATAATGACAATATTTTTCATTACTCTTCCAGATACTCCCATACGCCGATCGTATCGGCTTTGTCCCAGTCGATGGTCGAATCGACATCCCACAGGCTCATCGACTGTTCTTCGCCATTATAGCCTATTGCCGCCTGTTCCGGCACGCCATCAGTGATCGTATAGATGGTTGGCGTATAGAGGAAATACGGAAATTCCTCCAGAAATTTCTTTCCGTTTTCATTCTCTGATACGAGAGTCGTATCGCCTTCGTTTTCACGTTTGAAATCAAAATCGGTCACATCGAGCCGGTATACGGTTACGCCATGATCCGCCTTCGTTTCCTGGATATATTCGTTAAGCTGTTCGCAGAACGGACAGTTGTCGCGTTCGATCAGCAGCTTGAACGATTCCTTGTCCCCGAGTTTCTGTTCCAGCTCGTCCATCGTGATATCGATCTGCTCATAGGTATGGTCGCTTGCACACGCGCTCAGCCCCATACAAAGAAAAACAGCAGTCAGACATACAATTAGTTTCTTTTTGATTTTTTTCATCTTTCTATCTCCTTAATCCCGTTGATCAGCTTTCCGATCGAAAAGGCCAGCTGTTCCAGCTTTTCCCTGCCGCACGACAAGGCAGTCTGAAAATCCATGGCACGGTCGGCTGTCGAAAAAACACCAATGACTCCTTCATTATATAATGGTTCATAGCCCGGGCCGAGCGCTCCGCTCAGACAAATGACCGGCACCTTGTGCCTCTTTGCGACCCGGGCAATGCCGAACGGAACTTTCCCGTACAAGGTCTGGGCGTCCGTCTGTCCTTCTCCCGTGAAAACGAGATCCGCTTTTTTTACCGCTTCCTCGAACTTGGCATATTCCATGCATACTTCGATGCCTGGCCGCATTTTTGCCTGGAACACGCCAAGCAGCACCCCGCCGATCCCGCCGGCAGCACCTGATCCGTCAAAGGCGTCGATATCGACATGGAATGTCTGATCGACCTTTTTCACATATCGATCCATGGCCTGATCGAGCCGTTTCATCTGGGATGGAAAGATCCCTTTCTGCCTTCCGAACGTATAGGTCGCCCCGTCTTTTCCGAGCATACGGTTTTTGACATCGCACGCTACGACCAGATTGACATCCCGGTCAAAATAAAAGCTCCTCTTGTCGATAAAGGCGATCCGTTCCAGGTTGTAGGCGCTCGGGCTCAGCTGGACCCGGTGCTCGTCATAAAACCGGGCGCCGAACGCTTTCAGGATGCCCATTCCGCCATCATTGGTCCCCGACCCGCCCAGGCCGACGATGATCTTCGAGCATTTGCGCCGCATCGCGTCTTTTATGAGCAGACCTACCCCGTAGGATGAGGCGGCCATCGGGTTGCGCTGATCGCGCGGATACAGGCTGAGGCCGATGCAGCTTGCTACATCGATCACCGCAAGACGACGCTTTTCATTCCAGGCATAACGGGCCGTGATCCGTTTTCCAAGCAGATCATACGTCGAAGCCTCGACCATGGTCCCTTCGATATAGCGGCACATGATCTCGGCGAAGCCCTCTCCGCCGTCCGCCATGGGGTATGTGCAGATCGTCTGGGCGCAGTCCGCTTCCAGAAGTCCTTTTTTTATACTGTCGCACGCCTGCTGTGCAGACATGCATCCTTTAAATGAATCACAGGCAATTAATATTTTCATGCATTCATTATAACGCACGCTCTATTATTGAACAATTCACAGCGCAGAAATATCCAGCGGAACATTGGAAACGGGAGAACAATGTTTTATAATGGTAAAAACAAAAAGGAAAGGAACAAACATCTTATCGATGTATGGAATGATATATGAGCAAAAAACATATTGTGATCGCTGTGACAGGCGGTATCGCTGCCTACAAAGCCTGCGATATCGTGAGCCGCCTTTCAAAAAAGGATTATGAAATCAAAGTGATCATGAGCAAGCATGCGATGAAGTTCGTCGCGCCGATCACGTTCGAGGCGCTTTCCCACCACAAATGCGAAACATCGCTGTTCGATGAAACCAACGAGGATCCGATCGCGCACATCACGCTTGCCAAATGGGCCGATGCGTTCGTGATCGTTCCGGCAACAGCGAACGCGATCGCCAAGGCAGCGTACGGAATAGCGGACGATCTCGTTTCGACCACGGCACTCGCCTGCCATACCAGAAAGATCGTATGCCCGGCCATGAACGTGCATATGTATGAAAATGAAGCGACACAGAACAATCTGCAGATCTTAAAAAGCAGAGGCTGGATCGTTGTCGAGCCGGAAGAAGGAATGCTGGCATGCCAGGATGTGGGCAAAGGAAAGCTCGCGTCGGTCGATACGATCGTCGATGCGATCGACCATCTGTTCGAACAGCCGGTCCTTGCCGGCAAAAAGGTGCTTGTCAGCGCCGGTCCGACCCAGGAAGGACTGGATCCGGTCCGCTTTATTTCCAATCATTCGTCGGGAAAACAGGGGTACGCGATCGCGCACGCTGCCAGAGAGCTGGGTGCAGAAGTGACGCTCGTTCACGGTCCGGTCAGCCTGCCGGATATCGAAGGGGTGCAAATGATCGAAACGAAGAGCGCGCAGGATATGTTCGACTGTTTCACGAAAGAATATGCCGACAAGGACTATATTATCATGGCGGCGGCTGTTTCGGATTACCGGCCGAAGACCGTCCATGAACAGAAGATGAAGAAAAATGCCGATCAGATGTGTATCGAGCTTGTGAAAAATCCGGACATCCTGGCATGGATCGGAGAGCATAAAAGGCCCGGGCAGATACTTTGCGGCTTTGCGATGGAGACCGAAAACCTGGAACACAACGCGAAGGAAAAGCTGTCCAGGAAAAACTGCGATCTGCTGGTTGCCAACAACCTGTTCACCAAAGGGGCGGGCTTTCAGACACCGACAAATGTCGTGACCATCTTCTTTCCGGATCATAAGATGGAGCTTGGCACGATGACAAAAGAAGAAGTAGGAAAAGTGATCCTGAATACGATGAAAGAGCTGGAGGAAAAAGCATGCTGGTAGCCATTGATGTAGGAAATACAAATATAACGATCGGAGTATTTAAGAAGGACGATCTGATTGCCAGCTATCGTCTGACAACAAAAATCCGGCGCACTTCGGATGAATACGGTTCGAGCCTGGTCAACTTTCTGACGGCTGCCGGCATCGACACGAAAGATGTGAGCGACGTGATCGTCTCATCTGTTGTTCCGAAGATCATGCACAGCTTCCGAAACGGGATCATCAAGTTTCTCGGGATCGATCCGATCATCGTCGGGCCGGGCATCAAGACCGGGATCAGCGTACAGCTCGAGAATCCGCGCAGTGTCGGAGCCGACCGGATCGCGGACTGTGCCGGCGCGTTCCACGAATACGGCGGACCGGTCCTCGTGGTCGATTTCGGTACGGCAACGACATATGACTACGTCACAAAAGAAGGACACTTCAAAGCGGGAGCGATCAGCGTAGGGATCGAATCGGGGGCCAACGCCTTGTGGGGGCAGACGGCGCAGCTGCCCGAGATCGAGATCAAGCGGCCTGAAACGATCCTGGCAAAAAACACGCAGTCCGAAATGCAGGCCGGTATTTTTTACCAGTTCCTTGGCGGCTTCGAGCAGACTGTCAAACAATTCAAAAAGGAGATCAGAAAAGACTTCAAGGTCATCGCGACCGGCGGTCTTGGCCGTGTCATCTGCGATCATACCGATCTGATCGATGTGTACGATCCGAACCTGATTTTTAAGGGATTGAAGCTGATCTACGAAAAAAACAAGGAAACGAAGCCAAAAGAAATCATCAAAGAGGAAATGATCATTGAATAAGCAGAAGAGCCGATCTTCTGCTTTTTTCGATTCATGAGCAACGGAAAAGTTAAAACGTTATAAAAAAGGTATGATAATCATGATCAAAGGAGTGATAGGAATGAAAACAGATATGTTCACGAACGATACGTTAAAAAAGGTACATGAGCGTACGATCGAAAAAATGAAAGAGCAGGAAAAAGCGCTGATCGATAAAGCGAAATCCATGGATAATGCCGACAGCTACATTGAACTGACCGAATTCTGCTACAAGGAAGTACGCAAATTTGTCGGAAACGATGAAGATCTCGAGCAGATCCTTACGTATCCGCAGATCACCTCGAAAATATTCAGTACGATCGTCGAGACGGATGAATTCAAAAAATTCGAAGCCGAAGAAGTGCGCCGTTTCCCACGTGTTGTCCTGATGACCGTTGTCACAGGCAGCGAATCGATCGCGTGCCAGGCTGCCGAAGAAGTATACGCAGACGATAAAGAAGCAGTCGAACAGTTTGAGAAACTCAAAAAAGTCTACCATGGCTATCTGCAGGACGCACTTGCCTATGGCCGGGGCGAGAAGAAGAATATTTCATTTACGGGCAATCCCGACTAATCGAAAAGAAGATGCGGCGCATCTTCTTTTTTACTGGTTCATGATTTTAGAAAAATCAGCATATCGCCTTCCTGAAGGATGGTCGTTCCGTCCGGCACCACATAGCCTTCTTCTCTTTTGATGCATACGATGCGGTGCACATCGCCCTGCAGGTCCATGAGCGCACGGCCGATCCGCTCATCCTGCGCCTCGATCCGTTCCTGATCGAGCAGTTTTCCGGCCGACTCGAATTTCGTGCCCGTGACGATCAGCGTATCCAGCGCGTGCAGGATCAATCCGCCATGCGGAACGAGGGGCTTGCGGTTTCGCAGCACCAGGGCGACCGAAAGGCCGGACGGCAGAGCGAGCGATTCGATCGTATGTCCGTGCAGCGGCGTGCGCTGGTCAAGCACGACCTGGCAGAAGCACAGATCTCCGTCTTCGCTGTAATCATTGAAAGTTTTCAGAACATTTCCTTCCCCGTTGACCATATCCAGCTTTCTGGCGGCAAAAGGAAGCAGCGTTCCCTGGATGGTGATCGAAAACAGCACGATACCGAAGACAAGATGAAATACATCGAGCCCGAATTCTGCCTGATCAGCCATGGCCATGATGGCGAAAACGATCGAGGCGGCGCCGCGCAGTCCGGCAAAGCTGACCAGGGCGCTTTGCTGCCAGGGCGCCTTTTTCAAACCGAGGATCGCGAAAACGGCAGCTGGTCTTGCGAACAGCGAAAGAGCCAGGAAGATCACGAACGCCATAGGCAGCATAGCAAGAAGAAGGTCCGGTTTGGCAAGCAGTCCGAGAATGAAAAAGATCACGATCTGCATCAGGGCGCTGAGCCCGTCAAAAAAATGGACGAGCTCTTTCTTTTCCCGCAGCTTGGCGTTTCCCATCAGGATCCCGGTCATATAAACGGCCAGATATCCGTTGCCGCCGATCAAAGCGGCGCTGGCATAGGAGGCCAGGGCGCATGCGAACACAAAGATGGTCAGGAAGCCGGCAATTTCAAGTTCCACTTTTTCCAGAAAGACTTTCGCTGCGTAATACACGAGCCATCCGGCCAGCAGGCCGAGCGCGATCTGGGCCACCAGCATCGTAACGATATTTTCAAAAGTCATGCCCCCTTTCATCATGGTCAGTATGATGAGCACGAGCATGTAGGACATCGGGTCATTGGAGCCGGATTCCACTTCGAGCAGCGAGTCCGTATGGTATTTGAGGGCAAGATGACGGGAGCGCAGAATGCTGAACACGCTGGCTGCGTCGGTCGAACAGATGAGAGCACCGATCAGCAGTCCGGTCAAAGGAGGAAAGCCAAGCACAGCGATACAGAATGCGCTGGTCAAAAGGGCAGTCGCCAGAACGCCAAGGCTTGCCAGCAGGCCGGCTGAGACCGCGACCGGTCTGGCTTCCTTCCAGCTTGTTCCGAATCCGCCGTAAAACATGACGATGATCAGGGCGCACGAACAGATCGTTTCGGTCAGCGAATAGTCTTCGTAACGGATCATAGACATGGATCCGTTGCCGATAAAAAGGCCGAGCGCAATAAAGCCGAGCAGCATGGGCATCTTGATTTTTGATGTCATTTTTTCCACAGCCACTGCACAAAAGATCAGCAGTGCCGCAAGCAGGATAAAGTACTGGGTCATGACAACATTATACAGGATGCGCGCAAAAAGAAAGGTCCATATACTTCCTGACATGTCACATGAATGATCATGTGCCCGATCTTTCGATTCTTCTTGCCCTCATTTTGATAGCATGCTATCAAATTGAAGAAGGAAGTGATTGAATTGATCGAAAATACCTGCGGATTCCTGATCAAACAGATTAATGATATTCTGGAAAAGAAAGGCAATCAGGAAATGGAAATGTTCGGGATCACCATGTCCCAGCATTCGGTCCTTATGTTTCTTGACAGTACGCCGGATCATGTTCTTGATTTCAAAGAACTGGAAAGAAAGCTTCATGTGGCCCAGTCCACTACGGCAGGGATCGTTAAACGGCTTGAGCAGAAAGATCTGGTCGAAGTTGTCATGAACCTGCAGGATCGAAGAGCGAAGCAGGTGCGGCTTACAAAAAAAGGCCAGGCCTGTATTGAGATTTCCCGAAAGAAGATCAATGAGGTCGAAAGAGATCTGCTGTCTTCTTTGAACGATCAGGAAAAAGAAGAATTATATGAGCTTCTTTCAAAAGTGAGAAATCATTTATAAGTTCCCGTATTTGTACGGGATTTATTTTCGCACAATTCAATAGCATGCTTTCATTTTGATCAAGGAGGTAATATATGAACAATCAAAAAGCGGCTGCTCTATTCGCTGAGGCGCCGGGCTGGAAAGCAGTTTCCCTAAATGCCGTTCCTGCGATGATCGCCATGCTCATGGTGCTGATCTACAATCTGGCCGACACATTTTTTATCGGACAGACGGGCGATCCGTTTCTTGTGGCGGCCGTTTCGCTTGCGACTCCGGTTTTCCTGCTGTTCATGGCAGTCGGTACGATTTTCAGGGTCGGCGGAACATCCGCGATATCAAGAGCGATCGGCCAGGAGAAAATGGAATCCGCAAGCCGTATCAATTCTTTTTGTTTCTGGTCCTGTATTGGTGCGGGCATCATGATGTCAGCTGCGCTGATCTTATGCATGGATCTGGTCCTGGAACTGATCGGGGCGAGCGCTTCTATATGAGAATACACGAAACAGTATTTATTGATCGTCAGTCTGTCCGGACCTTTTGTCCTCATTTCAACATGGTTTTCCAATACGATTCGTGCCGAGGGGTTTTCCGGAACAGCTATGGGCGGGCAGCTGCTTGGCAATTTTCTGAATTTGACGCTCGATCCGATCCTGATCCTCGTATTCAAGTAGGATATTGCTGGAGCGGTCATCGCGACAGACATTGGAAATATAGCGGGAGCCCTTTTCTATCTGACCTTTTTCTGGATGAAAAAATCGGCTTTGAGCATTTCGATTCGCGATTATTCCGGTCTTCTTTATCCTGCAGTCCGGGTCTTGTATGGGCACAGCCGGTTGCGAACGTTTTATCGACACTTCTTGTGATCCTGCTCTATATCGAAGAAACGAAAAAGATCAGTCAGAAATCGCTTGCCGCAGCCTCTTCGGCTCTTTAAACTTTTTTTCTGTTTTTATCGTTCTAAGCCTGCAGGAAAGAGATCCGCTCCTTGTTATGTGTCGGGTTGAGCACTTCGTTTACGAACGCATCCGCGTAATCGGCATAGCTGATCACGCTCTGCCCTTTGCGGTTGAGGGTGAAATCCTCGCCTGCCTCGATCACTTTTCCGGTTCTTTCTCCGTCGGCCTGGAAGTCGGCTGCCGGCGAAATATAGGTCCAGTTCAGATCCTTGCGCTTTCTAAGATCGGCCAGCGCTTTAGCATGCGCTGTTGCGACCGGCACAAAGATTTCCGGGAAATCTTCGCCATCCATCAGTGTCTTTGTATGAGCGGCGTCGGTATACAGGCTGCCTGCTCCCCCTACGACAACAAGGCGGATATTTGTTCCTTCGAGCAGATCAGCCAGTTTCTTTTCTCCGTCTTCGATCACGTCGACTGTTTCCGGGGTCCATCCTCCCAGAGCATCCACGACCACATCAAAACCTGCCAGATCGTCCTTGTTCAGATCGAATACATCTTTGATGACCGCCTGGGATGCGGCCGAATGGTTCTGATTGCGTACAAATGCTGTCACATCCTCCCCATGTTTTACGAGACCTTCTGTAATACGATTTCCTACGCGTCCATTGGCGCCGATTACTGCAATTTTCATCTTTTTCTCCTTTCGGGCTTGTTCAGCTCTTCTGTTGGCTTTATTATGTACCTGAAAGGATATAAAAGAAAGTAGGCACTTTAAAGTGCTGTAAGCACCTGAAAGTAACTATTGGATCCTGATCACAAAAAAGCCCTCTTTGAAAAGAGGGTTTTCTTAAATAAACAAAAGCAGAACAGACAGTATGAGGATACTGACGATCATGGAAACAGAACCGACAATGGCTGGCATATCGCCCCGGTAGCCGACATCGTGCGAATACAGAGGCGTGACTGTTGCGCATGGTGACATGACTCCGATCGTGAGCATGATCTTAGGCAGAGGATCGAGCGGCAGCACAAGCCAGATCAGGGCGGTCAGAGCAAGCGCAATACAGATGCGGGCCGTTACGATCTTTGCCACATCCTTCTGCTCGCTTTTCGGCGCTTTGAAATCCAGCAGCGTCCCGATCATGAACATGGATAAAAATGTATTGGCTGCTCCGATACGGGCAGTCAGCCGGACCACGATTTCCGGCACTCCCTGTCCGAACACGGAAAGGGCGAAGATCACAAGATACGTATCGAACGGGACCGAAGAAAACAGCTTTTTCATGCTTGCTTTCCAGTCGAACGAGCTTTCCCGGTCCGCAATCGCTGCTCCGATACATTTGTTCAGGCCCAGTCCCATGATCGAATTGCCGATATCGAACATGCTGATATAGGCAATCGCTTCTCCGGGAAAAAAGTACTGGGCGAACGGGATCGCGAAGTTGCCGATATTGTAGCTGGCTGTGTTGAGCGCATAGGCAGCCTGCACATCCGGCTTTCTTTTGCGGGCCAGCATGAATCCGGTACCAAGAGACACGAGCTGAGCGAAGATGGCGAGCGAGACCGCAATAAATAAAGTGAGCCCGATATTGATCGAACGGACATTGGACAGAATGGCGCACGGCAGCGTGAACAGCACGATGATCCGGCCGATCTTTCTGCCGTCTTCTTTGCTGAGAAGTCCTTTCTGACGGCACATATAGCCTAGAAACATGATCAGAAAAAACTCGACTGCATTTTGAATCACAATTTGCATAATATAACCTTTCCTTGCAGAAATTGCATCAGCGTTTATTGTACAAAGAATGGTTTCAAAACACAAGAAGAGCCTGCCTAGGCAAACTCTTTCTCGATTGCTTCACATTTTTATTTTTCCACATGAATGATCTGGGTCGCTGTTTCCAAAAAGTCCTGTTCGTGACTAACGGCGATCAATGTTGCCTGGCGCTCTTTTACCATTTTTAATAAATTCCGGCCTATGATCTGACGACCGGTTTCTTCTATTCCTGTAAAAGCTTCATCAAGAAGCAGTACGTCCGGTTTTCTCAGAAACATTCTTGCGAGCGCCACCCTATGTTTTTCTCCGCCGCTCAGATTGGTCCCGTTTTCCGAGACCATCATATCCAGTCCGCGGTCATTGCATACAGTATCAAGTCCTGCCTGCTTGCATGCCCATTTTATTTCCTGTTCAGAAAATGAATCTCCAAGTTCCAGATTTTCCCGCAATGTCCCTTCTATGATGGCTGGCTCCTGTTCGACCAGCAGCAATCGTTCATACAAATTATCACGGCAGAACGTGTCAATTGGCATTCCATTATACAGAATTTTGCCATTTAGTCCTTGGGGGTCGATCAATCGTGCGATCAATTTAAGTATTGTCGATTTGCCGCATCCGCTTTCCCCTTGAATCACTACTATTTCTCCCCTGTTTATTTTCGATCTGAACAAAGGATATATACTTTGTGCTCTTTGTCCTGAATAGGTATAGGATTCAATGCTCAGATCAAGCTGTTCAAATTTTCCTATCCTTCTTTTTTGTTCAAGTTCATCTGCATGAGCCATATATAAATTCTGTATACGCGCATATACCTGTTCGGCATTTTTCTGATCTGAATATAATTCTGCAATAACGATCACAGGTTCATTGAGTTTCTGTGCAATCAGCATTAAAGACAATGCTGTTCCAAGGCCTCCTTCGTACTTTCCGAGCACCAGCATCCCGACGCACAAAATCACAACAGGAATAAATTGGGTCATGAACACTAGCGTAGCTTCATTGAGCGAAGTATACAGCGCAAATCTCCGGATCCCTTTCTTATCTACTATTTCTCTTAATTTTTTACGTACATAAGAACCGATCCCAAGCTGCATAATGGTAAACTGATTCAGGAAATCATTATGAATGGCAAGACTGATTTTCTCCTGAACCTCTTTTAACCGCGAAAAATAAACGGCTTGCTTTTCACTGATCTTTTTCGTCAAATAAAATACGATTCCCATCAGGAAAACAGCAAAGATCGTAATTAAAAAACTGTATCCTATCATGGCACACACATACATGAAAAGAAATAAAAACTGACAGATCCGATTCACTTTTCCGATCGAGATCCAGTTTGCTAAAACAACAACGTCCTGATTGAGCCTGGAGCATAGCGCAGCAGGATTTACATTTTCTATATACTCCTGATTTTTCAGATACATCTTCATTGTATACTTTTTAAGAGATAGTTCTCCCTGATTGGTAATCGTGCGGAACCATTTTTGATCTAAAAAGGTAAAAACAAGATTGCATCCCAGAAAGCAAAGAAAATTCATAAGTGTCGAATGAAATGAGGAAAGATCCATCGCAAGCGCAAAAGTTACTAATTGCCGGGTATCGTTGATCATAACCAGATTTGTCAGTATTCCCATGAAGAAGAAAAAAGCATAAACCAGTTTATATTTGAACGGAACTCCGATTTCACGAGCCAGATTTTTCATTTTTCCCTCCGATTTTCAACACACGATCTGCTGCATGATCAAATTCGTGATCATGCGAAATAGTCAGAATAGCCATGTTGTTCTGACGAGCATATAAAACAAGACGATCAACAATATTATTACGAAGGTCTTTGTGAATTCCGCTTAATCCTTCATCAATCAAAAGAACATCCGGTTCTTTTATGAGCATTCTGGCTAATGCGATCCTCTGCTTTTGTCCTCCGCTTAGGTTTTTTCCATTATTTTCGATCGGAGCATCTCTTCCTTTCTTTTCGATCAAGTCTTCTAATCCGCAGATTTTTATGATTTCTTCTATTTTTTGTGCCGGATAGTTTTTTCCAAACGTGATATTGTCCATAATTGTTCCTTGAAACAAAGCAGGCTCCTGCTCAACACATAAAACTTTCCGGTAATATTCCTGGCGATCAATAAACCGGATATCTTCCTCATTATAGGTAATTTCACCTTCATATTCTTTTTCTTCATTTCTTCGCACGAGCAAAGAAAATAAAGTGCTTTTTCCCGTTCCGCTTGCGCCTGTGATCCGCCAGATCTGCCCGGGAAGGATCATAAAATGAATATTCTTTAAAACCGGATTTTCGCTATTTCTGTAGCCGAATTCATTGATATCAATTTTCATATATTTTAATGGATCCATCATTTTATGCTCATTGGAAACCGGCAATACCGGTTCGACCCTTTTTCTGATTTTTGCAGCCATTTCCTTCTCCGGAAGCAATTCACTGATATTTTGGATATTTTGAGAAAGTCTCGTGGCTAAATCGACAATAACGATCACTCCGCCAATTGTTGTTTTCCCATGGACTGCCAGGATCAGCCCGGAAAACAGCAAAATAACGGGAATAATTTCCTGTACAAATACCATTTGCGAAATATAACCAGCCTGTATATTGATCATTTTTTTCAAAAACCTGCCATCATATTCTTCATCCATCTTTTTTTGAAAATAAGAATCAAAATATTTCTTTTTCTGAAGCTGAATGATCGTAGACAAGTTTTTAATAATTTCTATCAAAGTCTGATTCAATCTGGCATTTTTCTTTTGCTTCTCATTTCTTATTTCGCCAAACACATGACTGACGGTTTTGGAAATGAGCATCCCTGAGCCAAATAAAAGGAACGCGATCATTGCCATTACGACATCTACAGTTGCCATATAGGCTGCCAGTGCGACGATCATGACAACTTCCATCTGCATTTTGATCTGTCCGCTCGCGTACCATGGAACCATTTCATATATGTCGTCTGTATATTGATACAGGGCTTCTCCGCTATCCACATATTGCGCAGAAGTCAGTGCTGCGCTCACCCAGTCGGACTGAACCTCAAACATCGCTTCTTTTTTGATCCTTTCTTCCAGATCATCACTTGCCCAATGAAAAGCAGTAACTATAGTCAAAAGAAAAAGGACAAGTCCAACCAGCCATCCTTCAAAGTTATTGATGCAGCGCGCCAGCATGTTTTCAAATAAAATAATTGTTATGCTGCTCATAAGCATACATATTCTATACATAATCTGTTTATTGCGAACCGATGTAGAAAATTTTATATTCATATGCCTCCTACCACTTAATTAAAAACTAGGTATTTCATTATAATTTTTTTACTATAAAATATAGTTAGGCCTAATAGAAAGGAGAAAAACATGTATAAAAAACCTGTACTCCTCCAAGTAAAAGCTTGGGGAAAACATCACTCAATGCCAATGTAATAAAAAAATCTAAAGCGCGCGTTAACATAGCCGGTTTTATCTATAAATAAGATAAAACTGGCTTTTATTTAATTTACATCAAGGAGTATTTTCTCTACATAACCATTTTTTAGATGATATACTAACTCATCAAAAGATAATTTTTCATTATATATCATAAGTGAGAAATAATTTCCCAATAAATACGATAAATCTATTTCCATTGTGCTAGAAAAATCGATTAGCATCCATTGATAATTATCTTCTTCAGAATACAAGATATTTTCATCAAAATAATTTTTCAAATAATAAATCCAAACATCATTGAGTTTTTTACTCAATAGGTAAGAATCAGAACAATTTCTTTTCATTTTTATTTTAATTAAATAAAATATCATATCTATGATACAACGATCAATCACCAGATTATTTATTCTCTCCTTAGCTTGATTGTGCATTTCTATGTATTTACACAACATGATTTCCTCTACAATTGGGAGAATTTCTTGATATAAATCTGTTTTAATTTCCAAATATTGGTTTATAACGTGTCCAATCTCATGAGTAAGTTGCATACTGCTGATTAAGTTTCCATTAAAATTTGACATAATAAATGGATGAAAAAAATTTGAAACTATTGTTATGTTTTCATTTTTAGAATTTATATCAATCCAACCTTCATTAAACATTTTCTCAATAAATTCATCCCTTATAATCGCTGTGTTAATCTCTTTAATTCCTTTTTTTAAAAAACCTAGTTCAAAATCTCCAAAGTTATTTAATTCAATTCCTATATCTATTAATTTTAAATTCTTCTTTCCTAAGAATGATTGTCTTGTTTGCAAACTTTTATTAATCCAATCACTTAATTTAATTTTTCTATCAATTAAATCAATTAGTTTATCGTAAGATGAATTATTGTATACTGAAAAATTAATTAGTTTTATTATGTTATCACAATTAGGAATTAAATATTTATTTGTAAATTCTGCATAATAATCCATATACATACTATTGTGATTTATATAATTGATGTGTTTATGAATAACTACTCCATTTTCAAAAATAATATTATATAATCTTTTATAGTCTAAGAAAGAATCTTCATCATACTCGTTATAATCAAAATTATTTATTTTTGCATATATATAACAATATTTTTGATATAAATAATTATAAGTTTCTATTTTCTCCAATCCTTTAAGTGCATATAGATACGAAGAAACGATAATTTTTTCGTATCTATACAATAATTCTTCATTGACATTTTCTTTCAAAGACATCAAATATACTTTCTCTTTATCATATTGTGACTTATTTCCATATAAATTATCTAGATTCCAATTTAATTGCATAATTTTAAAACCTTTAATTTTTCTACAAATTCTATAACATCTTCTTTTATATCTTGAGACACAACATTATATTTTGTAGAAAGAATATTTATTATCTGTGGAACAGAAAATTTTTTGTCAAGCAACTTAATTATTTCATAGCCAACTTCATTAATTTTATAAACACCTCCATTATATGATAAAAAGAACTCTTCACAATCTTGATCAATTCGAACTACACATTTTTGATTTAAATTATTAAATTTCTCGAGTTTCATTTCTCCTCCACTGGACATCTCAAATCTGATCCTACCAATTTATTCGTAGCAGAATATGCACACGCTCTACATCCTGCTTTGCATATTTTCAAATATTCGCATTCTTTACATTTTCCTTCTAACTCATCCATTGTAATACTTCGTAGTTGGTTAAATATTTTTGATGTATTCCATATCTCAGAAATACTTTGTTTTAAAACATTTCCTGCCCTTAACGAAGGTATAGAAGTCATCATTGAGCAACCATATACATCACCAAATGCATTTATATAAAAATTATCTTTTCCCGCTGTACACCCATAACAGTTTGATTCTAGAGTATCCAATCGTTCTGTACCAATCCAATATTTTATATCTTCCATTCTATTTTCTTCTATAAAAGGTAAATATAATTCCCATGGTATTATTCCTTCTCCTACCGGGACTATACTAAGGTCAGGAATTATAATTTTTTCTTTTTTTAAATCAGTTAATTTTAGAATTATGGATTTTAATTTTGAATATGATAAATTGCATGTACTTTTATTTGCTTCTGCACTACCTACCATTGCTAATAGCATTATCACGATATTATTAACTCCCATATCAGTTAATAATTTGATAATATTCAAGATATCATCTTGGTTATATTGAGTTAATGTGATTACACCATCGACATTTACATTATTATTCAATAAATTCTTTATCCCCATAATTGTTTTATTAAATGTTCCATATTTTCCTCTTGACCTATCATGAATTTTTGCGCATGAACCATCTAAGCTCACACAAATTTTATCTACACCAGTTTCACTAATCTGTTTAGCTACTTGATCATCAATTAGTGTTGCATTAGAGTTAATAAAATAGGTAAAATAATGTTTATCTGCTTCTTTTAAAATATCTAACCAATCTTCTCTAACAAATGGTTCACCACCTTCAAATCCAACTCTCATGACTCCTAATTCATCCAATTGATCAAATATATTAGAAAAATCTTCTAATTTTAGTATTTCTCTTTCGGCTTTTGAATGGTTATTGGCTTTTGCATAGCAAAAACTACAGTTTAAATTGCATTTTTGTGTTAGAGCTATATCTGCATATATAGGGTATTTCACTTTAAAATCTCCTCCTTTTTATTTATTTATATTAAAAAAAAGAGATCACTTCAATCTCCTTTTTTTAATTAAGTTCCAAACAAATATCTTCTAGAACACTCGATGCAAAACATATCTTAAACATTTTTCTCTCTAACTGTTTAATTTTTTCAAGTTTCTTTTTATCTTCTTTTTTTAAATACAAAGCTTCTAGTACTTTTAAATCTAACATTCCACGATCAATTTCCCCATTTTTAATTGTCAAATTATAACATTTCTCAATAGATTCAATGGCTTTTAATTCTTTTCCGTTTATTAAATACTTTAATCCTTTCAAAAACTCACAGTGATACCTAGATTTACGGCAAATTAAAAGCCAATCATTAATATTATTCTTAATTTCATCAATCCGTTCAACTTGATAGTAACATATGGCTTTATATAGAATAATATCAAAATCAGTTGAATATTTTTCATTTATTTTTTCAATTGCATAAATTCCGTCGTGATAATTATGTTGCAGTAAATAAGAAAGAGATATATTTGACAAAACACAATATTTTAGATAATCATTGTTCCTTTTCTCACTTTCATATAACAATGCATCATTTAAAGATTGTGCATCAGAAAACTGATGCGTATAAATATATAACTCCTAAATTTAGTAATAAATAACATAAACGATCAAACGCAACAGTTTGAACTGCAATATTAATACATTTATATATATATTTTTGGGATAAACTCAAATATCCCAAACATAAATAAGTACTTGCAAAATGATAATTAACCATTAACTGCGAATCATCATATGCACTACTTAATTTTAAATATTTTAAGGCTTGAAAATTATTTATTTTATACATTTCTTCCAAAGCCTTTATATCATAATAAATAACAAGCTCAGATTCATCCAAAAATTCACAACAATTTTCTAAAATCAGTTTAACAAACGTTAGTGTTTTTTTATCATCAATCTGATTTATAATCAAATTCATATACATCGCCAAAGAATAATCAAAACGAGCAAAAGAATACAATGATAATTTGTTTTTAAGGATTGTATTAAGCCTTTTTTTCATATTATCTTTTTCTAGCATAGTGTAATCAAAGTATGCATCTTTAATTAATTTAATTATATCCGTTCTCTTAATTGAAAAATCAAACTCACAATTACACACCAAAAGAATTGCTTTCATCCATTCAGATGAAAGCATATTTTTTCCAGTTTCAAATTGGGATATTGTCGATTCACTAATCCCTAGATCTAGAGCAATATTTTTAATAGGTATTTCTTTTTCCGTACGAATACTTTTTAATAGACTTCCCATAAACTTTTTTTGGGAAAATTTATACACTATTTTTCTCCCTTATTACCAGATTGAACATCAATCCCAGAATCCTCAATCGGTAAGCAAACATTCTCTTGTTTAATACATTTATCATCTTGCGGAAAAAATATAACACCTGTTCCCAATAAAAACAAAAAGCAACATACAAAGACATTTTTTCTTCTATTCATATATTTAAAATTCTCCTTTTTTAATAATATTAATTATTTTTTCTAATTTATCAATGCTAATATTTTTAATTAATATTTAAACATATTTTTTTAAATTATTAATCTTGAAATCACAAAAACAGAATTATTAAAGCGATAATATGTTGCAATAGAAAGAAAAATTGCTACATTAATTAAGCATAACATTTTATCCTTTTCGCCATAGAGTTTTCACTGTAAAACTTTTAATACCCGAAAGGCTAGAAAATTTATTTAAATTAAGCAAAGCTGATTGATAATTTGATGCGGATGCTGGTTGACTCACTTCCCAAATTCCTATACTCTTGTACTGATTTCCCGCTCTGTATGAATGAATGTATTGCTGATGACAGAATTCTTCAATTATTTCACTAACCATCGATTATATTTAGGGTTGATGAATAGGGTAACAGAAATATCAGTTCTAACGTGTCTTTATGATTCTTGAAAAATAACTTGAACAGTATGGCATAATAAATTCGTGTCTTATCAAGGACTAGGATGCTTTTTAAATCAATAACCGTATTATTTGGACAATTTATAGTATAGTCCAAAAAAAAACAAGAAGAGCCTGCCTAGGCAAACTCTTTCTCGATTGCTTCGATTTGTTCATAAAGCTGCTCATTGAGCGGAGCGCTGACACCTTTCTCTTCTGCCATCCGGATGATCGTTCCCGAGAACAGATCCCGTTCTGTCTTTCGCTGTGCCAGGACATCCTGCGCCATGCTTGGCATCGAGTCGGGATCGAGCGCTTCGATCGCCTTGACCCACGCAGCAATTTCGTGATCTGTGATATAAACCCCATATTTTGAAAGAATATCTCTTGTTTCCTTCATCACGTCAATGAACAGCTTGCGATACTGCGGATCGTTCACTGTTTTTCCATAAGTGATTCTGTATGCGGCACAGACCTGATTGATGCCGCAGTTGAGCATCAGCTTCGAGTACTGATCGTGCACGATATCCTTTGAGTTCACATAAGGAAAGCCGATCCGGTCAAAAAAGCGGATCAGCCGTTCAAAGCTTTCCCTTTGTTCCTTTCGTTCCATACCGATCACGAGCTCGCCCGTCTGTGTATAGGTGAGCGTGTTATCATGATAGCGGGCATCCATCTTCTGCGAGATCGCGCGGATCACCGGCTGATCGAATGTTTTCATGAGCTGTTCGTCGCTTTCGATCCCGTTCAGGCCCGAAATAAGGATCGTATCTTCTTTCAGGAACGGTCTGATCATTTCTGCCGCTTCATGAAACGCTCCGGCTTTGGTGGTAATCAGGATCAGATCGACCGGGCAGGGAGAAGCGGGAACTGCATAGTTATATTTCTTTTCGACTCCATTGATCGTATACGGGATCGTGTCATATTTTTGTTTTCTCTTTTCATCGCACAGGAACGCAAAATCGCCGCCGATCTTCTGTTCGATCAAAGAGCCGAACAAGCCGCCGACCGCTCCGCGTCCTACCACAAGCACCTTTTTGATCTCCTCCATTTTATTTCCCTTCCGGACGGTTGATATTGTGGATCGCTTCCAGGATAAATGTTCCGTCCTCGACCGTATATTCAAGAATACAGCAGTTATAGAACCGTTCGGTTTTCTTTGCTTTCGCCGCATGCTCCCATTCCCGGTAGAAATTGGCGCACGCCGCTCCATGGCTGACGGCCAGCACACATTCATGGCCCTCTTTTGCCATGATCTCATCGAGCGTTTCCTTCATGCGCCGGCGGACATCTCTTCTTGTTTCTCCGCCACCGTATTTTGCGAAAAACGTTTCATATTCATCCACTGGCGGATTGAGAAACTCATCCTCCCCGTCAAATTTGCCAAAATTCATTTCCTTTAACCCTTTCAAGCGTGTATAGGGCAGATCGGTCACGATCTCGAGCGTATCGCTTGCCCGTTCCGAAGTCGAACAATACGCGTCAGTAAAATGAATATCCTGTTCTTCGAACCAGTCTCTCGCTTTCCGGGCCTGCCCGATCCCGTTTTCGGTTAGAGGGGAATCTGTCCATCCCTGGATCTTTTTTCTTTCATTGAACCACGTTTCGCCATGCCGCATCAAATACAGCTTTTTCTTCATAATTTAAACTCCTCCTCTTCGATCTGGACAAAATCGACCAGGATCATTTCGTCGTCTTCGAATTCGTACACGCTGATACATCCGTTGCGGAAATCTTTTGCTTCCTGGACCCCAGGCGCATGGGGCAGCGAATTGTACAGGCCCGATACCGGGATGCCGTGACTGACAAAAAGCGCATGTTCCACATCTTTCTGCCGCATGACAAATACGATCGTACGATAGGCGCGCAGAACTGCTTCCTCTGCCGTTTCGCCACCGACATTCTTAAAATATGTGTCGCGGTCGATATTGGCGATCTCCGGAATGTCGGCATGCTTCCAGCCGTCGTATTTGCCAAAACTCATTTCGCGCAGCCCTCTGCTCGTATAGCACGGAATATCCATCCCTCTTGTAATGAGGAACATCGTGTCCATGGCCCGCTGCAGATCCGAGGAATACGCATGATCAAAATGAATATCCTGCTCTTCGAACCAGCTGCGTATGGCCAGAGCCTGTTGTATGCCTTTCCTGGTAAGCGGAGAATCCTTCCATCCCTGACAGCGTTTCTGCACGTTGAATTCTGTTTGTCCGTGACGGACCAAATATACTTTCTTTTTCATATTTTAATTATAAAAAAGAAAGCGCTTTTTTTGTCAACAAATATTATTTTTTATTGATTAAAGCGAAGTTCAGGGAATAAAATGAAAGAAATCAAGGAAAGGATCATTTTATGGAAAAAGCAAAAGTTTACTTCACGAAAGACACCGGTTCAAAAAGTCTGGTCCGCCTGTACGAAGCGCTCGGGAAAGAATTAAAAGGAAATGTGGCCGTCAAGCTGCATTCGGGCGAACGGGGCAACCAGAACTATCTTCGTCCGGAATTTGTCAAACCGATCATCGACAAGGTGAATGGTACGGTAGTTGAGTGCAATACTGCCTATGGCCATGATATGGGCGGTGCCCGTTTTAACACCACCACTCATATGGAGGTCATGAAAGAGCATGGCTGGACCGAAAACTTTGATGTGGATATCCTGGACTCGGAAGGGCCGGATCTGACACTTGAAATTCCGAACGGAAAGGTCATCAAGGAAAACTATGTAGGAAAGGACCTGGACAAATATAATTCCCTGCTTGTCCTGTCCCATTTCAAAGGTCATCCGATGGGCGGTTTTGGCGGCGCGCTGAAACAATTGTCGATCGGCTGTGCTTCCTCGGCCGGAAAATGCTGGATCCACTCTACCGGAAAATCCGCAGATATGAAAACATGCTGGACAATTCCTGTGGAACAGGACGAGTTCCTCGAAGCCATGGCAGACGCGGCCGGAAGCGTACATGAAATGTTCAAGGACAATGTGGTGTATATCAATTCGCTCGTCAATCTTTCTGTCGACTGCGACTGCTGCTATGTGGCAGAAGATCCTTGCATGAAAGATATCGGCATCATGATCTCGACCGATCCGGTCGCGATCGATCAGGCATGCCTCGATATGGTATACAGCTCGAAAGATCCGGGACGCGATCATCTCGTTGAGCGGATCGAATCAAGGCATGGGCGCCATACCGTGGATGCGGCAGCCTCACTCGGCTATGGAACCAAGGAATACGAATTAATTGATATAGACGAACAATAGCATTGAAAGCGCATCCAAATATGCGCTTTTTTATTTTATATAAAGTAAACGCTTACTTTTATAATATTGAATTTTTTTATTGTTTTTTAGTTGATTTCCATACCCAACAAGACTATATTGAGGATGTGTTAAGGAGGAACTAACATGAAAAACAGTAAAATCAACTCAATGAACAAAGAAGAAATGATCAGACGATATATGAACTCGCGTACAAGCGATTTTGACTGGAGCATGCCGTCAAGCATTGCGCCAGCCCGTTCGAATGTAAAGCTTGGCAACGTACAGAAAGCTGTCCTGAACGAGTCGGGCGTTCTTCATTAATCGATCCCCTGACGCCTGCGGGCGTCTTTTTTTGTTACAGAGCCATGATTTCTTTTACGATATCCGTCACTGAACGATGGCTCGTATCGACCCGGACCGCATCGAGCACTTCATACATAGGAATCCTTGCCACGCTTCGTTCGATCACATCATCGGTGCGCAGACCGCGCCCGATATCGCCAGCCAGCCTTCTGCGCAGACTTTCTTCATCAACCACAAGTACAATTTTCTTTACGGCGCAATTTTTCACATCCAGTCTGCCCAGGATCTCGTCCATGATGGACTGCTCGTGCATGACCCAGCAAAATACCACATTTTCATAAGCGGAACAATGCAGAAAGCTATTGAGCAGAAAACAAATATTGTTCATGACCATTTCTTTTGTCTCGTCCGTTACCTGAAAAGGACTTGCATCCCAGCACCAGTCGCCATCCAGAAATACGTAGCGGGGCAGTTCGTTTTTCAGGCGCTGGCTCACGGTCGTTTTTCCGGCTCCCATCGTTCCTGCGATCATATACAGTGTTTTCATTTCGTCCTCCTTTGCATAACTCATTGCAGGAAAAAGAATTCCTTTTCTCAAGAGATTTTTTTACGATCATCGATGATCCATCGCTTTTTCGGGCCAGGACGTATCCTTTAGGATCGCGCGTCCTGCGCCAATGAGATCTGCCTTGCTGCGGGCAAGAAGATCTTCTGCCGCATTCACATCTGTGATCCCGCCCGTCAAAAGAACCGGGATCTTCACTTCCTGTTTTACAGCTTCGCTTACATCCTGAAAATATCCTTGTTCCGTATGTCCGGGGCGAATGTATCCGTTCATGCCTCCGGAAATGTCGAGCAGATCGATCCCGCATGCTTCCAGTTCTTTTGCAGCCGCGACCGCTTCCAAGATCGTATTGCCGCCTTCGGCATAATCACACGCGCCCAGACGAAGCGCAACCGGAAAATCGTTTCCCACGGCTTTGCGGACCGCTTTGATCACTTCCTTATGAATTTTCAGTTTATCTGTGCCATATTCATCCGTGCGATGATTGGCAAGCGGAGAATAGAACTGGTTGAGCAGATATCCGTGGGCCGAATGGATCTCGACTCCGTCAAATCCGGCTTCCCTGGCACGTTTTGCCGCATCCGCAAAACTTTCGATCACTTCCTGAATGTGCTGGTTATCCATCGTATCGGGTCCGGCCGGCTCCATTCCGGTTATATCCTTTTTTGCACGCTGTCCTGCATGAGCGATCTGCGCAAACACACAGGTTCCGTTGGCATGGATCGTATCGACGAGTCTGCGAAGGCCTTCCAAATCCTCATCTTTTGAAATGGATACCTGCCCGGCTCCTGCCTTTCCTTCCTGCATCACGAAGCTATGTTCGCAAATGACCAGCCCGATCCATCCGCCTTTTGTCTTTTCATCATAATAGGTGCATACATCGTTGCTGATTTCTCCGTCTTTTCCTGCTTTTGCGGTTGCCATTGGTGGCATCACCAGCCGGTTTTTCAGTTCCATATTTTTAATTTTTAACGGTGTATCGATGATTCTCATACTCGTTCCTCCTGCATTGACAATCCAATTATAGGGTGATAGATTTCAAAAAGAAAGAACGCACTTTATAGGAAGATACTATCAAAAAGGAGAGCATAATTATGAATTCAGATACCTGTGCAGAAAAAGAAGTCGATATCCGTCCGTTTGCGTATGCGATCTCGCTCATTGACGGAAAATGGAAAATGCATATTTTATTTTGGCTTTGGAAATATGAGATCATGCGTTACAGTCAGCTGAAAAGGGCGCTGGGCACAGTGACCCATAAGATGCTGAGCAGCCAGCTCAAGGAACTCGAACGCGACGGGATCATCATTCGTACTGAATATCCGCAGGTTCCGCCAAAAGTCGAATATTCCTTGTCCGAAAAAGGAAAGAGCATGATGCCGATCCTGAGCGCCTTCTGTAAATGGGGGCATGACCACTGTCCGCAGGCCGGAGAGCAGTGAACTCTTCGGCTTTTTATTTTTTCTGTTTTACTATTGTGTTTTTTGACGAAGCTGTTATAATGCCGTTAAACATGTTTGCACAGTCTTCCGACTGTTTTATTCGAAAGCTTTCATCAATTCATTATTGAAAGGAATTAATGCTGTATGTCTGATAAAGACTTAACCCAGAAGGCACTTCTGCGCCTTCCCGACGTATTTGCCTCTCTTATTAATTTTCTCATTTTCGATCACTGCCCTGTCATTCATCCCGATCAGATCTGCCCTCTCGATATCCCGGCCCAGTTCGATTACGATTCCTCTTTGAATCCCGTTTATCGCGATGCCAGCGCCATGGTCCTCGATCCGAACGGTCATCCCTCTTTTATTGTCAATTTCGAAAATCAGACCGCTCACGATCCGACCATGCCAGTCCGGGCGATGGGATATACGGATACCGCTTATTTCTGGCAGCGCAGCCAGCTTATCAAATCTTCCCGTCCTTCTTTGCCTTTTTCTCTATCCTGCTTTGTTCCCTCGCTCACCATCGTTCTTGAAACCGTTCGTTTCAAATTATACAATGAACTTAGAAAACATTGCGTGGTGGGACGAGGAGCGGATCGCATCGATCGGCAGCGATTTCCGTTTTATTGCCGATTACTGTGTCCAGATGCGCAAAAGCTCAAAAGCAGGAAGAACGCGATATGATCCGCCAGCAGGCTGGAAGATCGAACACGTAGAAGAAACGCTCATGACCCTGGCCGCCTTTTCAAAAGACGAAGCGCTAAGAGAAGGATGCTGGAAATACCTTGAGAAATTCAAATTGAACCCGAAGAAAGGAGAAACGACGATGGCAAGTGTACTTGATCATTATTTTGAAAAGAAAGAAAAACTGTATCTGGAGCGGGAGCAGCAGTACCTGATCAAAGAAAAGGAGTATCAGGCAAAAGAAAAAGAATACCAGACCAAAGAAAAGGAGTACCATGAACAGTTAAAAGCGCAGACTCAGCAGATCCAGGAAAAAGATTTCCAGCTGAACGAAATGCTTTCCACCTTTGTACGTCTGGCACAGCAGCGCATGGTCGAGAAAGGCATGAGTGCCCAGGAAGCCTGCGATACACTTGGATATAAGGAAAATATCCGCAAGCTTGTACTTCCTTATCTTATCAGCTGAATCATTAAAATAGAGAAGCGATCTCATTCTACTACTTCGTTTCTCTTTTTTCATGATATAAACGGTGATCAAAAAATCACACCTGACGGCTGTGCAGGGATGAAAAAAGCACAAAAAAGACAAACCGAACATATTCAGTTTGCCTGGTCGCGCTACTTCAGATCATCATAGGTTATGAGTTGTACATCGTGGTCTTCGAGCCACCGCTTCACTTTTGAACTGGTCGCCATCTCGACTTCCAGAGCTCTTGGTTCAAGCAGCGAGGACGTACGCAGTATGTATGCATCCAGATAGCCCGGGTGACATACCATGACCGGAATCGTGTTTTCCTTATCCTCTGCTTCTGCGATCTGTTTCAAGAACGCTGTCGGATCGTATTCCTTGTTCACGGAATCCATGCACATCCTCACCTTCTGATTCCGGAAAGGAACAGTCCCGTCAAAACTCATGCCCAGATAATCAAGGCCATGACGGTTTGCCACGATCTGCAGACCTTTAAAGAAGTTGTCGCTTGCGACCGCATGCCCTTCAAAATAAGCCGGCTCTTTTCCTGTGATTTCCTTGAACTTTTCATACTGCGCTTCGATTTCAAGGATCACCTCGTCCAGATCCACAAAATCCTCTTTCGCGCTCCGGTATGTCTTTGAGCTCTTGAACTCGCCCTTTTCATCGACAAGCGAAGGAATATCCTTCGGATCGCACAGAGGCTTGCCCACACAAATGTTCGTATGCTGTCCAAGACATACATCGAGATCCTTGATCAAATCGTATCCGTTTCGTGATTCGGGCATATTGGTCATGAATCCGACTGAACGAATGATGCCGTTTCGCACACTTTCTTCGATTCCGAGATTCACACCTTTTGAATAACCGAGATCATCGGCACGTACAATAATTTTTTTCATAATAAGCCCACCTTTCTTTTCTTTTGATTTATGCTTCGATAAAAGTAAAGAAATCCATTGCTTCGATCAGATCGAAGATCATATGTTCTTTTTCGTCGATATGACCGAGCAGATTTCGCTGTCCATCATTTTCCATCGGCTTCAAAACGATCTGGATCTCTCCTGCATAATGTTTGCAGTTGTCGTTGACAATGAGCACATCCCCACGCTCGAACCTTTTCTTTTCGCAAGGTCTTGGCACGATCGTTTCCTTTTTGCCAGCCATCCGGCTCAGACGGGAACGGATCATATAGTTGAGACAGTCGCCAAGATCGGCATGATATCCAAAATAAAGCCGTTCTTTTTCCACATTGCTCACTCCGTCCTCCAGATGGATCGAAAACGGGATGCGCACCATTTCCTTTGGAAGCGGTCGGCCATGCATCGCATACATGGAACGAGCCATTTCCTTCATATTTTCATCAAGCGAATCCGTAGAAACTACAGCTCTGTCCATTACCTTTTTCACAGCCTCGAATTCTGCTCGGTCCGCAAACGCATTGCCAAACAAAGCCAGATCGATCGTTTTCATGGCCAGCATATGCTTGAGCTGAACCTCGACCGGAACATTGCGATGTTCCTCGATGGTTGGCAGCCCATCCGAAACCGGCCATGGGCCATGCGTTCCACACACCTGCGAATTCAAAAACATCGCCACAGGAATTCCAAGCTTATGAAAATGATCGTTCATCGGCCGGATCTGATCAAAACATGGTGCCGTATACCGCTGCGGATAAAAGTTATGACACGTAGATATGTTCTTTATATTCGCTCCGTTTGCGATCGCATGATCCACCACCCGGATCATGGACGTATTGTATTCGATCCCGATCCCTTCCGGGTTGTTGATCAGGATCGCATCCCGTTCATCCCCGTACGGACCATCCATACGCAAGATATCGATTCCCATTTCTTTGAACACGGAAAGATTGCTGCAGCTGGCCCCGATCTTTTCAAAAAACCACGTATTGACATCCCCGTCAACCATATAGCCCAGCCGATGCGCCATATCGGTCAGGTTCCTGAAATAGCTGACAATCTCCTCTTTTGTTCCGTCGACCGAAAAGATCGATGTAAAGACATGATCGAAGCCATATTCCGCTCCCGTTTTCAAATAGGCTTCGATCTGCTGCGTGCTTTCCTGTTCTGGGTATACGCTTAATCCTAGTTTCATGCTGTTTCTCCTTTATTTTCCTTCATTATAGAAAAGAAAGGATGAATTCGCGAAGAAAACTTTTCCTAGCTTCTTTCCTAGATTTCCAAGACTGGCTCGAGCTCTTCTTTGGTTTCTGTTTCTTCCTCTTCTTCAAAGCCACCAAGGATATATGTAGCGATCGCAGAAACAATTAAAGCTAAAAGTCCGCCGATGATTCCATGAATCAAGTTTGATGTTCCTCCAGCCACATACCCTAAAAAGATCATAAAGTTCGTAGCTCCTAAAAAGGAAGCGTATACTCCGAAGATACCGCTGTACAGTGCACCTACGAAACCTCCGATCGCCATTGCGATAAACGGTTTTTTATATCGGAAACCAATTCCAAACAATACAGGTTCTGTTACGCCGCCGACAATTCCCGATACAAAATAGCCAAGAGATTCCGCTTTTTCCTCTTTATTTTTTTGTTTGAAGAAGGCGCCTAATGCCATTCCGATCGCTGCGAATGTAGCACATGTTGCGGCCGGAGATAAAAAAGCCTCTTTTCCTGTTTCCATCATGGTCGTCATGGCAAACATGATCAATACCGGGTGCATGCCGGACATGACAAGGAACTCCCACAATGCTCCAATCACTGCGATCGCAATAAATCCGCCTACATTTCCAAACGCGATCAATCCGTTACAAATAAAACTTCCTACATACGATCCGATCGGACCACATACGCAAAGAAGGACTGGAACCATGATTGCTAAAACCAATGTCGGAACGAACACAGTCGATAACACATCCGGGACAATTTTCTTGCATCCTTTTTCCACATAGCTCATGATCCATACTGCAAGCAGTACCGGCAAGACAGATTGTCCGTAAGAAGCAACAGGCGCATTCAATAATCCGTAAACAGATAAGGTTTCTTGAGTTCCTACCAAAGCTACAAAGTCCGGAACAAGCAAAATTGTTCCCATCATGATTCCCAAGATAACATTGGATCTTAGTTTCTTGGCGGCTGCATAGCCAAGGAATATCGGCAAGAAATAGAAGAATGCATCATATACAAAATCAAGCAGTATATACAAGTCGTTTTCCGGAGTGATCACATTCATCATATCGGGACCAAGCACGACAAGAAGGGTCTTGAACATGGCTGCTGCGATCATTCCCGGAATCAGCTGTGTCATCGATCCAGACATATAATTCATGATATTAGATCCAATCGTTTTCAGTGTCAGTTTTTCCTTTGGGGCATCCGGGTTTTCTTCGATCGCCCCTTCCTGCTTGAATCCGCCCATTTCACAAACGGCTTTGTAAACTTTCGGCACGTTTTGTCCGATAATGATCTGGTATTGACCTCCGGAGTGTGCAATTCCCAATACGCCTTTGACAGCTTTGACTTTATTGTCGTCGACAATGCTTTCATCTTTCAAATTCAGACGCAGACGCGTCATACAATGGGTGACAAACGAAATATTGTCTGTTCCGCCCACAAGCTCCATGATCGTTGTGGCAATTTGTTGATTTTTTTCCATTTTTCTCCTCCTAAAAATAAAACCCAAAAACTCCTTTTTTCGTTTTTGGGTAATGCCCTGTCTTTCAGGTTACAATCCTCGCTGCATGAATCGGTTGATGTGGATCATCAAATACAGGATCTCGCTGTCCGAGCAATCCGATCCATATTCCTCTTTTAAATAGCTGTTGATCTTCATTGCGCATCGATACGCGTCCGGATATGTTGTCTTCATCAGTTCGAACAGTTCTCCGCCCTCGTCGCTGACTGGCGTATTTTCATCTTTGCGCTTCACAAAATATGAAATATGACTTTTAAACCGGTAATAATTCAGATCTTTTTTCGATATGCTGACCCCAAGATCGTGTTCGATCGTATCGACCGCGAACTTCAGGATCCTCTCTTTTCTCTGCGTGCTCGTTTCCTTGCGGACCGTTTTTGTTCCTGCCCGCGCATTGACAAGATGCATCGCGATGCACGTCACTTCTCCTTTTGGCAATTTCACATGAAAATTGTGGTTGATATTTTTCACGATCCACACAGCCCATCTGTTTTCGTCCGGACATTCCAGTTCGATCTCGTCCGAATAAGGAAACGGGATCGCCATCCCTTTTCGATACCGCTCGAGCGCAAACGTGATATGATCAGCCAGCACAAATACGAGGCTCGGGTTCCATTCCCCTTCCAGTTTTGCCATGATCACGTTGACCATTTTGGTACAAAGCAGAAGCACCCTCTCGTCCACGCTGCTGATCAGTTCATAATACCGGGGATCCACATCATAATACGAACGGTCGACCTTCGAAAGATCAGTCAATGTATACGGCATTTTCTCAAATCCGATTCCTTTGCCGAATACGACCACTTCTTTTCCATTCTGATCCAGACCGATCGCCACGTTGTTGTTGATCTTCTTGATGATCTTCATCCTTTCCCCTTTCTAGGCCTCGATCAGAACATCACCCGCCTTGACTTTTTTCGGATTCACTTTGATCTTCTGCCTGAAACCTTCTGTAAAAATAACCATGGTCGTCGCATCCAGACTATGCCGGCGCAGGACCTGCTGATCAAAATCCACGATCGGCTGCCCGATCTGCACCTCATCCCCTTCGTGAATGAGCACCTTGAATCCTTCTCCCTTCAGATTCACGGTGTCAAGCCCGACATGAACAAGCACATCGATTCCCTGTGCGGTACGGATCCCGATCGCATGTCCTGTCGGAAACACAGTCACCGCTTTTCCTGAAACCGGCGCGACCACATGTTCGGAACTTGGAACGACCGCAAAACCTTCTCCCATCATCTTCTGCGAAAACACCTGATCCGCCACATTGCTCAGATCGATCAGTTCCCCCTGCACCGGGGCAGCGACATGCAGTGTGTGCCCAGCCGCTTTCTGCCTGTCCGACCTTTCCTTTTTCTTAAAACTCAGCATACTGCTCTCCTTTCCTGAACAAAAAAACTCTTCATTCACATACCCAACGACATTCATATCGCTATTCAGGTGATGCTTCCGAAGAGTTACAAACCTTATTGACAGCCATATACTAACGCGCAATGAAAGCGCTGTCAACAGTTTATTAGACTTTTTTCTCCTGCAGACCAGCCTAGCCAATTTCTCCGTAAGTTTATAACTTCTTTTCAAAACCATGAACCGCTTCTGCTATAATGAGTAAGAAACGAAATCGTAATTTTTATAAAATCAAGAGGAGAGAGCATATGAAAAAAACCAGTACGGTCCGCAAAAGAAACCGGATCATCGCCATCTGTCTGTGTGTGATCGCGCTCCTTGGCGCCATCGCCTTTTTTGTCTTCCGCCCTGCCGAACCAATCAAAGCCAGAGAACAAGTCGAAGTCGCCTATGGAGAACCTGTCCGTCTCGATCCCGCCCTCTTTGTTGAAGGAGAAGCCGACAACATTACGATCGAAAGCCCGCTGCTGAGCGACTCATCTCTTTACACCTACAACAAAACCACCCGTCAGGTCACTTCGAAAGGAAAAGATACGCTCGAACCTGGCGAATTCCCGATCACGCTCATTCGCGGCAGCGAAAAAGCCGCATCCACGCTTATCGTAAAAAACACCGGTCAGCCCCGCTTTATCGGCATGCCCGAGCTCGTGGTCGTAGAGGAGAACGCCATCGATTTCGATCTGGCAAACTATTTCCTCGCTATTGCCGATTCCCCGGTCCGTATCGAAACCGATCCGATCGATATTTCCGCCCCGAAAGAAGAAACGGTCACGATCAAAGCCGTATGCGAAAACGGCAGCACAGCCCAGCAGGAAGTAAAGGTAAAAGTCATCAGCACCGACGCTGTGGCCAGCCAGGAAACGATCTCTTCCATGATCAACGGACTGACCGTGCTCAACCAGCAGACCTGGGACGCTCTCAACAGCGGCAGCCAGACATCGATCTCCATCGCCTCCCAGCCAAAAGAAGTGACGACGATCCTGCTCCAGAAAGAAAAAGGTACGCTGAAAAACTCGATTTCCTATACAAAACAGGAAAACAAAAAATACTTTGACGCGAAAACATTCAAACCGGACAATTTGAAAAAGGATGCCGGAAGGCAGGAACAAACGCCATCCAAAGAAAACAGCGGATCTCAGGCCCAGGAGCAGGCTCCAGCCTACCAGGCCCCTGTCTACACGCCATCCGCTCCTGTTCAGCAGCCCGATCCGGAACCGACCCCGGAACCGATCCCAGAACCTAATCCGGAACCGACCCCGCAACCCGAACCCGAACCAGCACCAGAGCCCGAACCGGCACCCGAACCGGAACCAGTCATTCCCGATACCCCTGGCCAGAGCGGTTCGGACAGTACGGTCTGAACGCATAAAATGCCTGCCCGTTTAAAACGGACAGGCATTCTTTTATGCTTCCTGTTCGAGCTGTTCCCTGCGCTTTGCCAGGCGCTCTTTCTCGCTCTTCTTATACGCTTCCAGCCCATCCTTCTTGCAGAAGGAAACGAACGGACACTGTTCGCATTTTGGCTTTTTTGCCGTACAGAAATAACGTCCGAAAAAGATCATATCATGGTGTCCCTGATTCCAGCGGCTTCGATCGATCTTTCGTTTCAGCTTTTCTTCGACCTTTTCCACACTGTCATCGAATTTCGCGAGCCCGAGCCGCTTGCTGACCCGGTCCACATGCGTATCGACCGCAAAGCTTGGAATGTCGAATGCCACGCTTCGTACGACATTAGCCGTCTTGCGCCCTACTCCAGCCAGCGACTGCAGATCCTTATAGGAAGCAGGAACGATCCCGTTAAAACGGCTCTCGAGATCCTGCGCCATCGCAATGATGTTTTTGGCCTTGGAATGGTACAGGCCGATCGTTTTGATACACGTTTCCACTTCCCCGATATCGGCAGCAGCCAGTGCCTTTGAATCCGGAAAACGGGCAAACAAGGCCGGTGTCACCTTATTGACCGAAGCGTCGGTCGTCTGTGCCGACAGGATCACCGCAACCATGAGCTGAAAATCGGACTCGTGATACAGCTCGCACTGCGCATCCGGAAAGATCTTTTCGATCTCGTCTAAAATTT
Organism: Erysipelotrichaceae bacterium OPF54; assembly: GCA_022834735.1. GTDB lineage: Bacteria > Bacillota_I > Bacilli_A > Erysipelotrichales > Erysipelotrichaceae > Dubosiella. The sequence goes on along the minus strand of BQKD01000001.1, from coordinate 406,618 downwards.
CGTTGCCGGTCATGATCGGATCCCGCTTTCGATCTGCTCGGTCGTCAGACCTTTATTGCTCCAGGAAATGAGGACATTTTCCACATAGGTCAGATTGCGTTTGTCGTATACAGCTGCCTCGTTGAGCGCGCAGATCACCTGTCTTTCCCCGAATTTTTCGGATAGATCGAGGATCTTCTGCATTTCCGAAGGGCTCAGATCCCGTCCGAATTCATCTTCGAACTCCGAAATCAGACTTTTGGAAAGGCCCTTGCCAGGAACTTTGGACATCTTGACAAGACCGTCCAGATTGAAATTCACCTTGCCGTTGGCAAAGCCTACTGTCAAATACCCTTTGGTCGATAAAATCTGAAAAATCGTATCGACCTCCTCTTCGCTGATCTTGGCCTTCTGCGAAAAATCCTCCGTATTGATCGGAAGACCATGCGCGTTGTAATGCGCAATCAGCAGAACGATGAGCGCCTCCCTGGCATCCAGCGACAGATTCTCCAGGTTGGAGAAGATCCATGCGCACTGATCCATCCACGGCGCGTTCCAGTCGAAATTTTGTGCCATTTACCGCACCTGCCTTTCATACACTCTCGAAAACGTATCGTAGTCGAGAAGAAGCATCCTTTTTGAACCAATCACCTCATAGCACGGGCTGTTGTATCCAAAAGTCAGCTGGACCGTATCCGGCTCGATCCCGTAATCCTTCTGCGCGATCTCGCGCACCTTGTCGTAGTCAAGCGTCGAAATATCCCTTGTCGTAATGACATCAAGCTTCTGATCAAACCAGTACAGCGTATCCTCCGTATAGCCCTGATACGTGATATAGTCGAATATATTCTGCTCTACCCCCTGGATGCCAGGCACTTCTTCCTCGATCCGGGCATAGGCATCGGCCAGTTCTTCATCATGAATGCGTGCCGGCCCGCTGATAAACAGCGACCAGAGAATGCCGACCAGCAGCACAAGCACCACCGCAAGCGACAAGGTCGTGCCCGGCCCGTGATACTTTCTGTGATTTTTATTTCTATTGTCTTTCTCAGACACTGTATTGCTTCTTTTTGACATGCACTTATTATACTTGATTTATGTCCTGAAAAAAAGAAGAGCTCAGACGCTCTTCCTAAATTAAAGCACAAAATGCCCGTATGACATTCGCTGCCTGCCGGCTTGCCATCTTGGCAAATTCCGAAAACTCAAGCGGATTGTCGTTATGGACCGCCACATCCGACAAGGTGCGCAGCACCAGGAACGGCTTATTGAATGCGGTGGCGACCTGGGCCACTGCGCCCCCTTCCATTTCCGAGCAGGCGCTTTCCGGGAAACGGCCAAGCAGTTTCTTATAGTCCTCTTCGCGCGACATGAACAGATCCTGTGTAGCCACACCACCGATCCGATACGGGATATTCAGGGAATGCGCTGCAAGGCACGCCTTTTCGACCAGACCTTCGTCCACCTTGAACACCAGACCGATGCCAGCTTCTCCGTCGATCGGGCTCGTATCAAAATCGGCCTGCGCCACTTCATCAGAAATGACCAGATCGCCAACGCTCTGTTCTTCTTTCAATCCGCCGGCAACCCCCACATTGACGATCCGTTCGATTTCAGGATCCTGACATAAAATGGTCGTCGCCATAGCGGCATTGACCTTGCCCACCCCGCTCAGGCAGGCAGCGACCTTTTTGCCATCCAGCATCCCGTAGTGGATGCGTACCTGTCCGACCTGTCGTGTTTTTTCTTCGTTCACATGTTCCAGAACTGCCTGCAGCTCTGATTCCATTGCGCAAATTATTCCTGTCATGATTGTATGCCTCGCTTTTTTCTGGCCGCAAAAAAGTACTTCTCGCCTTCGCTGATCCCTTCCTGATCAAAATCCGTTTTGACCGAGATCACATCAAAATACTCTTCCAGCTCCTGTATTAAAAATTCCGGATCATATACGCGCTGCATATGATGCTCCTCGAGCACCGTGCCATCCGGCCTGTAAAACGCGAAATCCTGATAAATATATTCGTCTTCCGACATGATGGACCACTGATACTGCACCCCGTCTTCAAACTGTCCGGTCTCATTGTATTCGCCCTCGAACTCATCGAGCCGGTCAAGGGAATGCGTATCAAAACAAAACAGCCCGCCCGTTTCGAGATGAGACGCTGCCTCTTTGAACAAAGCCTTTACATCTTCCTTTTCGAGCACATAATTGAAGCTGTCACACACGCAGAAGATCGTTTTGAACGTTCCTAGATCAGAAAGATCGAGCATGTCCTGCACCGTGAACGAGATCTTTTTGTCCAGATCCTTCTGCTTTGCCTTTTCGATCATCCTGGCGCTCAGATCCAGCGCGCTCATATCGTATCCGAGGGCGCTTAGGGCATGCGTGATCTCTCCCGATCCGCACGCCAGTTCGAGAACAGGACTTTCCGGCTCGAACGAAACGATCCAGTCCACATAGGCCCTGGTCGCCTCCTCGTCCCTGACAAGGGTATCATAATATTTTGCCAGAGTATTATAGATCATAAGTGTATACCGGGACATCGCCATACAGCTTGTCCAGTCCGTACATTGTCCGTTCGTCGCTCACGAACAGATGAACGACGATATCCTTGAGATCGATCAGCAGCCATTTGGAATCTTTCGTTCCTTCCTCGCGGATCTCTCCTGTATATCCGGCTTCCTTGAGCCGGTCGCGGATGTTGGCCGCGATCGCGTTGTTCTGGCGCAGGTTCGAAGAGGAAGCGACGACCATCGTATCAAGAAACGGGGTCAGCGAGCTGACATCATAAACGAGAATATTTTCTCCCTTTCGTTCCGAGATTGCTTTCAGCACTGTATTCAGTACATCCATTCTTTATTTGTTCTCCTTTTCTGTTATGTATTTGTCGTTCTGGGCCTTGGTCAGCTCAAAACCTTTGTATATATCCTTCTTGCACTGCTCGATCAGCCCGGAACTGTCATAGCCTCGGGTCGGATCGAGCTTGTCCGCACAATACACCATCATGGCATACGGATCGGCGCTCAAGCCAAGCACGTGCCAGTGGATCGCGTTGCTGATCTGCGGATCATCCAGCCGGAACACCGAACGGACGACCTGTCCTCCGACAAAGCCATGAAAGATGGCCGGATGCGCGTCCATATACTCGGGGGCGATCTTTTTCATCCACGCCTTCATCTGCCGCGGATCAAGCTCCTTGGCCACATCATGAAACAGACCGGTCAGATACGCCTTGTCCGGATCGTATCCGTTTTCGAGCGCAAACAGCTCGCACAGATCGGCAACCGAGCACGAATGCAGGAAGCGGCGCTCATGCACCCGCGACCTTACAAAATCGAGCACATACAGCCGGTTCTTATAAATATAGTCGAGCACTTTTTCATCCACATACTGCAGACAGTCTCCTTTGCGGACCTTTGAAGAAGATACAGGCACCTGTTCCATGTTCATGCAGCGCAGATGGCACGGATTCGATCCGAACGTGTTCTCTCTTTCGATGCCGACAAACTCGGCCAGCTGCATCAGCTCGTCCACATCGCGCCATTTGTCAAACTGCTCCATCTGATCCGAACCGATCAGATAATAAAAGCGGATGTCGGGATATTTTTCCTTCAGCTCGCGCAGCGTATCGATCGTATACGATTTTTCCTTCCGTTCGAGCTCGATCGTTTCGAGCCGGAAACGCGGCTCGCTTTCGATCGCAAGCCGGATCATTTCAGTACGGTGCGTGTCGCTGGTCAGGATCCGATCCTTTAACGGCGTCTGATACGTGGGAATGAACCACACTTCATCGGCTCCGATCTGCCGCAGCGCTTCGCGCGCCATCGCTATATGGCCCTGATGGATCGGATCGAAGGAACCGCCCAGTAAAGCGACTTTTTTCATTTTTTCAGGCCCAGCTTGTTTTCCTTGCTGCGGCGGTAAAGGATGAATGTACGGCCGACTATATGCACGACTTCGGCATGCGTGTTGGCCGCGCATTCAATGGCCGCTTCCCGGGTTTCGAGCGGAGCGGTCTTGAGCAGGTTGACCTTGACAAGCTCGTGCGCTTCGAGCGCCGTATCGAGCGTATCATATACGTTCATGGACAGACCGGATTTGCCGATCTGTACCAGCGGGCTCAAGTTCTGAGCCAGTCCTCTTAAATATTTTTTATCCTGATTGTTCAACATTAGATCATTGCCTTTCTGAATGTCACAAAAATTCCTTTGTGCACTTTTACGTAAATATCTTTGATGTCGCCGGAAACACAGAACCAGCCGATTCCCTGGATCACGACATCAAGCTTGCCCTCAAAATGAGGGGCATGATAAGTATGCATCGTTTCGAGCGATGTATCAAGAGCCGGGCTGAGCATGCCGCCCAGATGTTTTTTCCATAATTCGTCAGCCTTTTCGAGCTTGCCGCGATGGACGCTCACGCTTCTTGAAAAATACCCGACAACCGTTGCCTTGCCGTTCGTATAGACGTCCATGCGGGCCAGACCGCCTACCGCAAACGACTGGTTTTCGTAGATCTGGGTCACGAGCGGACGGACCGGCTTGATCGGAATGAGCGTCTTGAGATCCTTTGCCGGAATATGAGTGAGGATGCTGTGGTGGTTCTCGATCCCTGGCGTGTCGTAAATAAAGTGGTCCCCGTTCATGATCGTGACCACATCGAGCGTCGTGCCCGGATTGCGGGAGGTTGTCAGGTCGCTTGATGAAAGCAGCCGGTTGATGAGCGTCGATTTGCCCGAATTCGCTACGCCCATAAAAATGGCATTCTGCTCATGGGCATAGCGCCGCAGCGCTTCCTGGAGCAGCTCGATGGAATGTTCGCATTCCTCGCCGCCTTTGAGCAGTCCGCCCAGAATGATGGCAGCCTCCACATGAATGCCTTCTTCGTGCAGGCGGTCGTCAACAAATTCAAGGATCTTGCGGTCGGTCAGCGTTTTTGGCAGCACATCCCGCTTTGTCAGCACAAGAACAATTTTCTTGCCAGGCAGTTTCTGATTGAGCCGGGGGATCATGCTCGCTTCGAACGCAAACAGATCGACGACCCAGAACACGACGCCGTCAAGCTTATCGATCTTTTCGAACGTTTCAGCCGATTCGATTCCTTTCTGCATATTGATGGTCACATCGCCATAGTGACGGATCCTGTAGCATCTCTGGCAGTAGGAGGAATCTAATGTCGGAACATAGCCGATGGCGTTTTGATCCTCATTCTGCAGCAGGGCGCCGCAGCCTTTACAGTATTTAGTCATCGAATTCTCCTTTCTTCAATATATTTTTCTTTTCGAAGTGGCGGTAGATAAAGCCTTCGAAGAACCGGTTGATCTGCGTGTCCCACTTGTCTTTTTCAATGATCGGAGCGGTCAGGATCGTATAGATGCCTGCCAGATGTCCTCCGAGCATATCGGTCATGAGCTGGTCTCCGAGCAGCGCTGTCTGATTGGGCGAAACATTGTAATGCTTCATTGCTTTTTTGATGTTGCGCGATAACGGCTTGAACGATAAATAGTACACTTTGTCGACATCAAGATCCCTGGCAAACCGTTTGGCACGTGCCGGTGCGGCATTGGAGCACAGGGCCACATGGATGCCGTTCTCCTCGACCTTGCGCAGGAAGCGTTTGACCTTCTCGTTGGATTCCGGATCGTTAAAGGCGACGAGCGTATTGTCGATATCGCACAGCAGCAGCCTGATCCCTCTTTTTTTCAGCCGGTCGATATTTATATTTTCAAAATTGCTTACATAGTAGTCGGGTCTGAATAAACTCATTTCAGTACACCCCCTTTTTAAACGTGTTCATGAGTGCGTGCGCGCTTTTGATGCCGTCGATCGCGCTGGTCACGATGCCTCCGGCATATCCGCTTCCTTCTCCGCACGGATACAGGCCGCGGATGCTGCTCATGCGCGTTTCCTTGTCACGCACCATCCGCACGGTCGGGTTGCTCCTGGATTCTACCGCACTCAGCACAGAGCCGGACGAAACGAATCCGGGCACCTTCTTTTCAAAATCGATCAGCGCTTCATGGAGCGCTTTATTGATCGCGGGCGGAAACAGATCGTTCAGATCGGCAAACTCGTATCCGAGCGCATAGGATGGTGTCACGCCGTTCAGCTTCGTGCTGACCGTATTGTTCAGGTAATCGGCTGCCAGCTGCACCGGCACCTTGAATCCCGTGGTCATATGATACGCTTTCTTTTCGAGATCCTGAACAAAATTTTCTCCGGAAAACAATTCGTTTCCGTAATCGGAGGTGTCGCACTGTACGAGCAGGGCGCTGTTGGCGTTGGTGCCAGCCCGGTCTGCGTACGACATGCCGTTGACTACAAGCTGTCCTGGCTGCGCCGCGCTCGGGATGACATAGCCGCCCGGACACATGCAGAACGTATATACGCCTTTGCCGTTCGATGCGATGGTGGTCAGCGTGTAGCGGGCGGGAACAAGGCGCGGATCATTCCTGAATTCGCCCAGCATGGCTTCGTTGATGAAGTCCTGGGTATGTTCGATGCGCACACCGATTGGAAACGGTTTGGCGATCAGTTCCATTCCGCGCTCATGCAGCACATGAACGGTGTCGGCGGCGCTGTGGCCGATCGCGAGGATGCATGCCTGGCAGTCCATTTCTTTCTGGTTCGCGATCAGCGCTTTCAGATCGTCCTCTTCAACGACCACATCTTCAAGACGGGTGTCGAACAGAAATTCGGCTCCCATTTTCTTCATATCTTCGCGCATGTTTTCAATGATCGAAACGAACGCATCGGATCCGATGTGCGGATAGGCGTCGATCAGGATGTCAGGATTGGCGCCGTAATGCACGAGCTCCCCGAGCACTTTGCGCAGCAGCACATCTTTGGTGCGGCTTGTCAGCTTGCCGTCCGAAAAGGCGCCGGCCCCGCCTTCGCCGAACTGCACGTTGCTTTCGGGATCGAGGATGCCTTCTTTCCAGAAACGGTCCACGTCCTGTTGCCTTTTTCTGAGCGAAGACCCTCTTTCGATGATCAGAGGACGGTATCCTTCCTGCGACAGGACAAGGGCAGCAAACATGCCGGCCGGGCCAAATCCGATCACAACAGGACGGTTGGCCAGTTCAATGGTCCCGGCAGGAGAAAAATGATAGTTTTCATTCGGTTTCCGGATCACGTCTTTATTTTTAAGATATTTCTTTTCATGATGGACCTTGGCATCGATCGTATAGGAAAAGGTGACTGTGTGTTTTCTGGCGTCGACGCTTCGGCGGTATATATGCCAGTCGATCAGATCTTCGAGAGGCATATTCAGTTTTCTGAGCAAAGCGGCCTTGATCTGGGCAGGTTCGCTGCTTGTTGTTTTTACTTGATGTACTCGAATCATATGTTCATTGTATCACTTGATGTTTTTATGGAGCAACCGCAAGCTCTTTTAACCCTCATACAAAACGTATGATAAAATAAGCCTGATCGTGCCGGGAAAATCAGAAAAAACTGCCCGGCTCATGATGAACCGGTTTGTATTTTATACAACTGCAAAAGGAAGGAGCCGATCATGAATTTCAAAGAGTACCAGAATCAGCTTAGAACTCTGCTAAAAAAAATGAATGAGAATGAACTGCGCGGCTATATCTGGCACCAGCTGATGGACATTCAGGATGATTCCTATCAGGAAACAGCGCTTGCTGCGTTAAAGAGAAAATACCAGATGCCGGATAGTCCCAAGGATGCACTGATAGAGCTTGCCAGAACAGCCCATGGGCTCATTGAAAAATGGACCGGGCTCAGCGAAAAAGTGCGATGCCTGAAATGCTGGATCGATGAAGAAGAAACAAGCCGGCAATACAATTACTGGGATGATGAATACGTTTACGTGTTCAGCGATCCATTGGATCTTTGCGGCCTGGTCGATAAAATGTCCGTGGTGGCCAAGCAGTGCATGGATCTGCAGCAGCCTTTATTGGCAAAAAGAATCATTCTGACTTTGGTCGATCATCCTCTATATACCATGGATGAAAATGGCGAACTGGAAGATGGAGAGAATTCCTACTCTTTCCTGTATGACCAGGACCAGCTCAGCGCCAATATCACAAAGCTGTGGGATGATCTTCTCCTCTGCCTTCTGGAAGACACCAGCTGTGCCATAGAAGAGCGCATGGCCGGTCTTCCGGAGAGAACAAAAGAAATCAATGGAAGTCTTTATTCCTTGAAAAAGGCAGTAAAGACGGCAAAGCTGACAAAAGATGAACGGCAGAAAGCGGCCATTATACTCGCAGAATCCTCTTTAGCTGATTTCAACGGAACAAGCCATACGTACGCCGGTTTTCATCTCTATGACCAGTCTTCAACTTTTGAAGAATACCTTGGATGGATTTTCGACGAAGCGCAAAGAAATCGTCTGTTCCAGGAAGGACTGCGCTACTTTCCGGATCTGGCAATCTGGTACTTTGATATGTATTACAAAGAGAAAGATCCGGAAGAACAAGCAGCTTTTATTGACCGGGCACTAAAAGATATCAGTCAGGATCCGGATAAAAACAAAAAAGAACAAGCTCGTTTATACGACCGGCTTGCCAGGATCTATGGGCATGATCGAGGATCCACGGCAGATGCTGCCTTAAAGCAGGCTTTTCTGCTGCAGCCCGCTCTATTTCGCTATTATGCGCTTATCCAGAACGATCCGGATGCGGATCAAACAAACGTAGTGCAGCAGCTCCCGAAAGATTCCGGCGAAAGAAAGCTTTATTCTCTGCTTGAAGGAAACCTGGATCCTGTTTTTGAAGAGGCACAGACCGGCGGAACCCTGATGGACTTCTGTCTGCTTTTGTCCATGCTTAACGCAGGAAATCAGAAAGAAAAATTTCTTCCATATCAGGCGAATATGCTGTCGATGGAGTTATCGGATTCCGAAGTACCTGAGGATGTTCTTTTAGAAAATCTGTTTGACCGGGCAAAAAAGCGAGCCAGCCTGACACCCGATCAGAAAATAAAAATCATGGACCTGGCAAGTTCGATCGCAATAGAACACTGCCAGACCATCACCCGCTTTCAGGAAAGAGGCCGTTACTATGAAGCAGCCCAGATCGCGAGTCTTTGCATCGGTTTTTGTCATGCAAACAGCTATCCTTCCAAAGCTACTGATTTTTCCATTGATCTTGAACGGATGTACCGAAGATACCCTAAATTCCGGAAAGCGTGCCAAAGCTATGGAATCCGTTTCTAATGATCAAAAACTTTATTTTCAATAATATATATGCCAGCGGATCCCCTGATCTTCTGGCATTTCTTTTGTAAGCGGGAAAAAGAACCGCGTATAGTTAAAGGCCCCTGTCTGTGAGATACTTCTCGCAAGCAGGGGCCCTTTTTCTTTCGGGTTATACGCATTGTTCTTTGACTTCTGCATTCCACGGCATCATCTGATCAAGGATCTCGTCACTCAGCTGCCCGATCTTTCCCCTCAGTTTTTCCAACACGTACAGTATGTATTTGTACGGTACCAGTCCGTTGGCTTTCGCACTTTCTACGACCGAATACAGTACGCCGCAGCTTCGGGCTCCTCTCGGACTTCCCGAGAACAGCCAGTTGCGCCGTCCGATCGCGAAGCTTCGGATCGTTCTTTCCGATAACGAATTGGTCATCGGTACATTGCCGTCTTTTAGATAAATCTTCAGTCCTTCTTCGTTATCTACCAGATAATTCAGGGCCTGTTTTTCCTTTTGGGTTGTCCAGCCTTCTGTGGCCAGGGCTGTTTTTGCGCACACGAAAACCTGCTCCACGAGCCCTCCTTCGCGCAGCATCCTTTCTTCTTTTCGTTCTTTTGGCTTCAGTTTCTGAAGCTTCGCTTCGATACGGAAGATCTTCATGATCTGTGTAAGTATCTTCACTGACACGGATCCTGCTGCTTCCTTCAGGCCTTCCAGAGCATCTACAAAGTACCTTCTGGCATGAGCCCAGCACAGTGCTCTTTCGTCATGATCGACCTGATTGTATCCGGCATAGTCGTCTGTGATCAATATCCCTGCGAATCCTTCCAGATAATCGGCGGCATACTTTCCGCCTCTTCCGGGCTGATAGTCGAACAGCCGCATCGGATGTTCGCTTTCCTGTATCGAACTGTACACCCACATATACGACTTGTTCGTATTCCTGCGCCCCTCTTCCTTCATGACCTGGATGGTCGTTTCGTCGCAGTGTATATACTCCTCTTTCAGCAGGTGACTTTTCATCCGTTCGATCAGCGGTTCGAAATAACTCTCCGATCCCAGCATCACCCAGTTGGACATCGTTCTTCGGCTCACAGGAAGCTTCCAGCTCTTCCATTCCTTTTCCTGCCGGTAATAGGTCACGCCTTTGACAAACCGTTCGTTGGCCACATAGGCCAGGGCCTGCGCGCTCGCAAAAGAACCGGGGATCAAAGCGGCCGGCGCGTCTGTCTTATAAAGAACGCCTTCCCCGTCATTCATGCAGGCAGGGCAGGCGTAGGTTTCTGTATAAATGTCTTCGATGATGATCTGCGCAGGGAGGACCTTTACGATCGTGTGCGCTTTCTCTTCGCCCACCTTGATCATTTCTTCTCCGCAATATGGACATTTCTTTTCTTCTTCGGTCGCTTCGATCACCACTTTTTCATGCGGAAGGGAGTCCAGGTCGTCCGTACGGTTCGGACAGCGGCGGCGCTCATGCGCCTTGACTGTCCCTGTACGTTCTTCCTGTTTCGGTTCCGGATAATCCATAGTGAACAGAGGTTCCATATTGGCCATCATCTCAAGCGCGGCTGCCTTTTCGCTCTTCCGGCCGAAAAGCATCTTCTGAAGCTTGCGGATGATCTCGTCCTTCTGTTCGATCTTATCGTACAGCTTTTCGATCAGTTCCGATTGTTTCTCGATCTGCTCGGACTGTTTTTTCAGCTGCTCGTTCATGATTTCCAGAATCTTTTGAATTTCCATGCTGGATCCGTTGTCCTGTGCGAAGTAACCATCTTTCATGACCCGACTATAACACACTTGGAAAGGCTTTTCCATCACACAATATATGCACGTTTTCGTGCTGGACGAATCGCATTTTTCTGTACAATGCTCAGTCCGTCAAGCAGCCATCTGAGCTCCTGTTCGCTCAGCGCAATGACTTCTTCCTCCGTTCTGGGCCATTGAAACTTTCCATTCTCTAGACGCTTGGTGATGAGCATGAACCCATCCTCTTCCCAAAGCAGTCCTTTGATGGTGGAAGTCTTTCTGCCGCAGAACAGAAAGAGGATATTCTGACGCGGGTCCAGCTTCATGGAAGATTGAACCAGCAGGCACAGGCCGTCAATGCCTTTGCGCAGATCCGTGTAGCCGGGACGGATGTACACATGATCGATGCGGTTAAAATCAAGAGATCTCATAATGAATCGAGGACCGTTCGAATCAGCACCGGTTCCGTATGATTATGGATATAGATCTTGCCTTTGGAAGACTGAATAACGATAGCTGGCCGATCCGATCCGGTTTGTTTCCTGGGACCCGGATCAGGAAGGCGGACTTCAGCAAAAGAAGAATAGGTATTCGAATTCTGTTTTGATTCGCTCATGAAAAAACCTCCAGTTCATAGCATCAATATACTGAATGAACTGGAGGCTGAATACCCGCGGTTCTTTTTCCCGCTTACTTTCTTTTTTACACAATTTGCATAAGAGGTTGTTTTTATTCCCAAGACGTATCTTTTCATCCTATATAATATTTGTTACTCTAATAATAAAGAAAAAACAGAAAGGGCGTAAAGTATGAAAATATTAATCTGCGATAACGATCCTGATGATATTCATCATTTATCCCACCTGCTCAATGAATATTGTCAGTACAGACAATTCACTATTAAAGAAATAAAGATCTGTCAGCATTCCAGCGAAATATACAGTTCTATTCAAGACTGTGATCTTTTATTTCTTGATGTTGAATTAGATCATGAAAACGGGATTGATATCGGGATGCAGATCAAAACAATGAATTGTCGCTGCCGGATCATCATCACATCTGCTTTTCAGGATTATTTAATTTCCGGATATAAAATCAACGCTCGCCGCTATTTACTTAAGCCGATAGAAAAAATAGAGTTTTTTATCGAAATGGATTCGATCATGAATGATTATTTCAAAAACCAGCAGGGATTTTATGACCGGACAATTCAATCAGGAAAGATATTTTACCATCAGATTCTTTTTATCGAGGCCTATAATCGAAAAACAAAAATCAAATTAGAAAACGGAAAATCCGGTATCGTGAAATATTCATTATCCGAATGGATCGAAATATTAAAAGACCAGCCCTTTGATCAGTCCCATAAGTCCGTTCTGGTCAACTTCAAAGCAATCAAAACCATTGGCAAACAGGATATTTATTTAAAGAATGGACAAACCGTTCCGGTTTCCCGTCATTATCGAAAAAGCTTTTTACAGAAATATACCAACTTTTTACAATACGAGGATTACGAATGATATTCATATTTTTATTCAACACTATTTATCTAGCCATTGCCTTTTATATAGGAAAAGAAATTACTTCTGCACATATTTCTATAAAAAAGAACGTAATATTTCTTACAGTGTTAGGGTTGTTTATTAATTTAGGAAATGTTCCTAAGTTTAGCTCCTGGAACGAGATCCTGATTTTTTTCGCTTTGATTGCTTTATACCGCTTTCTGTTTAAACTTCCCTGGTCAAAAGTTGTTCCTGTTGCTTTTTGCTTTTTTTCAATCGCAAGTGTTACAAAATATATCGGAGGATTATTATCTATACTTGAGATATCTTTTAATGCGCAAAATGGAATATATACTAATGTATATTTTTTAACACTCGTTTTGGCTGTCCTTACCCTTTGGGATTTTATAAAAATACTAATCCATACTTTCCAGCTATTCGATCAAAAAGTTCTTCCTTCCTATAGTTGGATTTTTATATTTCTTCCGCTATCTATTTTCGCTTTATTTTTAAACGCAGAAGATTATTTCAAGATACTGGAATCGCAGCGCATAGTTATTGCATTATTTCTCATTTTTGTTGTGTCTAATTTCATCTTGTCCTTTTTACACTCTAAACTTACATCTGTAATGGAAATTGAAACTGAACTTGAAATGCAAAAGGAAAAAGAGAAACAGTTCCTAAATCAAATAGAATTTTTAAATCAGCAGCATAAGTTAAACCTGTCGTTTGTACATGATCTTTTACAAAAAGAGAATAAAATTATCTCGTTAATAAAAGAAGGGAATGAACGCGAAGCAATATACACACTGGAATCCCTGGCTCAAAATACATTTCAGGAATTTAACGGAATTCTCACAGAATCAAATGTATTCAATGCAATCATTACGCAATTCCATCCCCGAATTCATCAGGCAGGGCTTCAACTAAAAACAACAATCGCGATCAATGATTTTGAATTTATGAATTTATCGGAACAATATGAGTTTTTTTATCAATTGATAGACAATATCCTTCGTTGTGCAGAATATCGAATTATTGAAGAAGATCAATCAATTATTATCACTTGCAAACGAAATAAGTCTTTTCGTAAAATTGAATGTTTTATTCCGTTATCAACTCAAAATTTCGATGATCATTTTGACGATTTCTTTGCTGCTAAATATCATTTAAAAATACGTCATCAAAAACTAGAAGAATATAAAAAAGAAAAAATAGAATTGCTATTGAGTGATTTGCAACCTGTTGAGTAAAATAAATACCTGTTGTTCGTGTTTACTGGATAAAAATAAGTAATTATTTATAATAGAATCAACAAATAATTATTTGCATAACAGAAAATCTCCTCATACCGGTAACAGAGATTTATATTTAGAAAAGGAAAACTATTATGAATATTGTAAAAAAATAAGTCAAATCATCATTACTGCTATTTTTTGCTTTTCTCTTTGCTCCGGACACATTTTTGCAACTGAAGCCGTAGGCCCTGAAATCCCGGATAATCCAGACCCTTCTGCAAACTCAGAGCCATATAACGAAGACACGAGAATGTATTCTTTAGATGAGTATATGAAGACATTTTCTCAGGATATGTCTTCCAATGAAATAATCTTACCTGATTACTCATCTCTGGATCCAGGCATCGCACCATTTAGTTATTTACGCTATACTTCATATATTTATGATGCGAGCGGCAATCAGCTTGGTACAGTCGCGCTCGATGCAGAAACCGCAATCATTGGAGGAAGGCCGCAATTCGTATATGATAAATGTTACTTAGGTCATCCATCCGCATATAACGGCTGGCCTTGTGTCGACTCAAGTCTATCTTTCTCAGGAGATCGAATTGTAGTTTATGCCACATTCTCAAATGGATATTTTCAGCAAAGCGGATCAGCTGTATTTTACCCTCAGTAAATCGCAATTCTGAAACCAATTATTTAAAACTTATAAATGAAAACTAAAAAATATATTCTAGCTGTTCTTATTCTCATCCTGATAATCGCGGGGATCATAGCAGGTTATTTTCGTTCTGTTCAAAGTACCAATAGTAAAGATGACCAGAAAATGTATACGCTTGATGAATATCAGGAAAAATTCGACCACAGCAAATAAAAAGATCACCAAAAGAATCGACCCATCGCGGTCGATTTTTTATACAAAAAGCCCGGTTTCCCGGGCATAAATATGAATGGATCAGCAGCTTTCTGCCAGTTCAGCCTTGCTTCCTGAATTTTTGACCTGCTTAGGAAAGATCACAAACACTGTCGGATCGATCCCTTTTTCTTTCAGAAGATCCAGATCCATGACACAAAGGGTCTCGCCCTTTTCTACTGTATCTCCCTGTTTTTTTCTCACATCAAAACCCTCGCCTTTCAGCGTTACCGTATCAATGCCGCAATGAATCAGAATTTCATCTTCTCCAGCCTTTATTCCATAGCAGTGTCCGCCAGGAAATACAGTTTCAAGTTTCCCGGAAACTGGCGCTTTGATCACGCCGGTTGCCGGCAGGATCGCAAAACCATCTCCCATGGCTCCGGAGGCAAATACGGGATCCGCGCTCTTTTCCAGAGGGATCATTGTGCCTTCGACAACCTTTCCGAAATCAGCTTTTCCAACCTGTTCCAAAGAATCGGCTCCCGGCTCTTTCTCTAAAACTTCCTTCGGAATTCCGAAAAGGCATGTCAGCATAAAACATACTCCGCCAGTCAGCAGCGAAACAAGGAAGTAGGTCAGAAGCTGTCCCGGCTGATAAATATACATGAGATATGAAGGCAGGACCGCCAAGCCATAGGAATTGGACTGAATATTGAACAATGACAGCAATAAGGCGCCAAGCCCGGAAGAAAAGCACATGATCAGCAGCGGCCTGAGATTCCAGCGCAGCTGGATCCCAAAAAGGACCGGTTCG
Organism: Erysipelotrichaceae bacterium OPF54; assembly: GCA_022834735.1. Lineage (GTDB taxonomy): Bacteria > Bacillota_I > Bacilli_A > Erysipelotrichales > Erysipelotrichaceae > Dubosiella. Next base: position 391,313 of record BQKD01000001.1, on the reverse strand, counting down.
GAAATTCCGAAAAGCTGGGACGCCATGGCTCCGGCTGCTGTCTGTTTCACTTTCGATTGACGAGCTCTTGCCATGAATGCCAGGCACGTTCCGACATTGGCAAATCCGTACATACCGCAAAGCGTGATCAAGGGGTTGAATCCCGTATTGGCCAGCAGGCTCGTTTCGATCATCACATAGGAATGATGCAGTCCGGTAATTACTGCCAGCGGATAAGTAAAACCGATCAGGAATCCGCCGATACCGAGCGGCGGATGAATGAGCATTTCAATGATATGCACCATACCCAGTTCAATAGTATGCATGATCGGCCCAACGATGAGCAGGATCGCAAAAATAGTGATGAACATCGTAAAGAACGGCGTCATGATCAGATCGAATACGTTCGGCATATGACGACGGAAATATTTCTCGACATTCGATCCGATCCAGCCGGCCGCGATCGCCGTCAGGACCGATCCCTGGCAGCCAACGAGCGGGATGCTGCCAAAAGCCATGACAGCCTCGACACCTGCTTTCGGATCCGCTACAGAATAGGCGTTCGGCAATGCCGGCGATACCATCATCAATCCGATGACCAGCCCAATGACCGGGGTCCCGCCAAACACTTTGAAACTGCTCCATACTATAATGGCCGGCAGAAACGCAAATGCCGTGTCCGTAAGAACTGTCGTCATCGTTACGATATATTCCGGGATCATGGCACTGCTCAAGCCAAACAGTCCAAGAATATTATCATTAAACACACACCCTTTCAGACCTAGAAAAAGTCCGGTTGCCGCAATGACCGGAATGATCGGAACAAAAATGTCCGCCAAGGTCGTCATTACCTTCTTCATACCGGATTCCGATTTTTTCAGTTCCTGCTTCTGCTCCTCTTTGGATACGGTGCTTAAGCCCAGTTTCTGCGCTTCCTCAAAAACTTTATTCACGATCCCCGTTCCTAATATGATCTGGTACTGTCCGGCTGTATAAAATACGCCTTTTACCTCATCGATCGCTTCCACCTTTTTCTGATCGATCCGATCCTTATCCTTTACGACCAGGCGCAGCCGGGTCGCGCAATGCGCCGCGCTGATAATATTATCCTTTCCAACAACATGAATAATTTCTACTGCGATTTTTTCATATTTATTCATCATTTTCCCTCCTTTTTTCTGTTTCGATCATCATTGCTTCAAATGGACGCAGGATGATCATTCCTTCTTCATCCACTTTTACGTTCATATCGGTTTCTTTATAATTATCAAGGATCAGTGTCCCTTTTCTGCACAACGTTTTTACCGGATGATCCGCAAAACTGCATAGGACAAGCAGCTCTTTTTCTTCCTTTTGTCTTGTAAAAGCGATCACTTCTTCATTTCCCTCTTCAAAACGGATCCTTCCTGCATTCAACGTATCGCTCCAGTCAGAGCTTTTACGCAAAGAAATCAGTTTCTTGTAAAACGATAAAACACTGTCCGGATCATTTTTCTGATTTTCGAAACAGATCCTTCTTTTCTGTGCCTGTTCATTGCAGGCAAGCCATGGATCTGCATCGGAAAAGCCGCCATACTTCTCTTCATTCCACGGATAAGGGACCCTGGCATTGTCACGACTGCGAAGATTGACAAAATGGAGCGCCTCTTCTGCAGAATACCCGCATTCCCTCGCCCGTCCAAACTGATCGATCGAAGAAATATCTTCCAGCTCCGACACATCCGTACGCTCGAAATTGATCATACCCAGTTCTTGTCCCTGAAACAGGAACGGCACTCCGCGCAGCCCCATCTGCAGCATTCCAAGCATCTTCTTCCCATACGGATCATCCTGATCCTTCCGCAGATATTTTGTCGTTACGCGCGGCTGATCATGATTTTCCAGAAAAGATGTGCCAGGACCGTATTTTTGTATGTGGCTGCAGGATACTTCCAGGCGTTTTTTTAGGTCCGCTGTTTTCCATTCGGCCCGGCTGAACCATTCATCCCCCGATCGGATATCCAGATCAGCGTGCCTGAAATCAAACACCATCGTAAAACAGCCGTTTTTGCCAATATATTCTTCAAGCTGATCGTAAGGTAGACCTGCCGTTTCTCCTACCGTTACAATTCCGTCCGATTTGAAGCACTTTTCGTTCATTTCATGAAGATAGTCGAGCAGGCCGGGATGATTGCGCACTACTTTCGTGCATTTGCATCGGCCGTCCGGCCCGTCCGCCTCCATCCTCCTCCATTTTTCCGGCTTTTTGATAAAATTGATCGCATCCATACGGAACGCTTTGATCCCTTTCCTCTTCCAGAACTCGATGATCTGATATATTTCCTGGCGGAGCGCAGGGTTTTCCCAGTTCAGGTCCGGCTGTCCTTTTCCGAAAGAGTGAAAATAGTATTCATTTCGTCCTCTAACTTTTTCCCAGACCGAGCCGCCGAAAACACTGCGCAAATTATTCGGCTCCTCCTTTCCTTTTTCGAAAATATAGTAACCGTGCTCTTTGGATCCCGGATCCTGCACCGCCTTCTCGAACCATTTATGCCGGCTTGATGTGTGATTGAGCACCAGATCGAGCATAAGCGAAATATCTCTCTTTCCAGCCTCTTCGATCAAACGATCCATATCCTCCATCGTTCCAAAATCGGGATGGATCGCTTTATAGTCAGCCACATCATACCCATTGTCTTCCATTGGCGAAGGATAGATCGGACATAACCAGATCATCGTAATGCCAAGATCGCGCAGATCATCCAGATGATTGATGATCCCTCTCAGGTCCCCTATTCCGTCATGATTGGTATCCTGAAAACTTTTTGGATATATTTGATAAATGATTTCCTGCTCCGGTTTTCTTTTCTGTTGTTTCATACACGTATATTCTCCTGCTGCCTTCTTGCTGCGGCAGACCACTCTTTCTTTTTTATCAACCCCAGATCACACACAGTCTGTTCGATCGCAAGTTCCATCGGTCGTGTGGCGATCACATCCGCCTGTTCCTGCACTGCGCCGGCTGCTTCTGCCATCGCAACAAAACAGCTGCAGGCCGGTCTCATCGCCAGATCGTTCAGACCATCTCCGAAACAGACCGTATATTCTGCAGAAATGCCGAGACTTTGCTGCAGCCTCTTTAAGGCAGTTCCTTTATGTATTCCAGGCGGATGCAGTTCTACTAGATTCTCTGCAGCAAGCATATCAAGCCCTTTTACGAGCTCCGGTTCGATTTCTTCAGAAGGTGCCATCAAACATATTTTGAATACAGGTTTTGTATGATCCCATTTTTCAAAACAGTTTTCGTATTTTATTTTTTCAATATCCGGATCGCTCTTTTTCATTCGATTCATCGACTCATAGATCATGCAGGCTTTTTCATTCATATAAAGGCGATCTTCGCATTCCAGGCTGACTCCCCAGTTTTTCATTTCTGCTTTACAGCAAATATTCTGTACCTGTACAGGATCGATCGTATGATCCTCCTGCAGGAATAATGACCGGATGCTCGCTCCGTCGCTTGTGATCCATGAATGGATGGGCAGATTTCTGATTGGATCCGGAATACAGCCTGTTGTTCTTCCTGTCGCGATGCAAAGATGATATCCCCGCTCCGCCAGCTGTTTTATGGCTTGTTCCGAAGCGAATGAAAGGCCGGAAAACGGATGCCAGAGCGTTCCATCTACATCAAACACGAGTAATTTCTTCATTTTCCACTTCCTCTCTTTTGACAGCTTCATCTTATAGGCAAAAAGAAAAGCGCTCAACCCTTTGTAAGCGCTTATCAAGAATGTGCACATTCTGTTCAGATTTTTAATCAATGAAAATATGTTCACTCATTGGCACGACACTGCACATAAAGAAGCTCAGCCAGGACATAGAAAGGGCCGAGCTGCATATCGTGCTTTTCTCCTATGCCAGGCACCTGCACCAGCAGATCAAGAGGTTCAGAGGAAAGGAAAGGAAGCAGCGCGCTGATCATACAGACAAAACAGTTCGAAAAAGAAATGCTTTTCAAAAAATCATCGATCCGCTTATCGTTTCCCTGCGGTGCGAAGACAAATACGACATCCTCGTCCTCAAGAAGATCCGGCAAATAGGCCACCGCCTCTTCCCCGGCATAAAAATATGCTGATTTATGCAATGGCAGAAACATACGCATCATTTCCGATACGACCGAAATATAACGACTGTATGCAGAAACGAAAAAAAGACGGCTTGCGCGATTCACCCTTTCAAGAAGAGGAGCAAAAGATATTTCCTGAAGCAGAGAAAACAGGACCTGATAACTGCGGTACCAGTCTATATTGTTTTGCACCGGCGAACTTTCTTTTTCTTCGACATGGATCAGTGCCCGGAACTGCGCATACCCTTCGCATCCTAATTTCATCGCAAAGCGTGTCAACGCGGATGGTGAAACATGAAGCTGACGGGCACACCGGGAAATGCTCAGATCGATCAGGTTTTCCGGCTTCTGCAGGAAAGCCTGGGCAATATAACGATCCGTTTCAGATAACCGGGAATAATGTTTAAGAATTTGACGGCGCAGGGAGCTCCCGGAACCGGGCTCGCCCGGATCCGCGATCTGCTGCAGATCACGACATTTCCCGATCAGCAGATCGATGACCGTATAAAACGCGCCTACCAGCTCATATTCTCCTTCGAGCACAGAAGCTGTACTCACATACAGCTGATGGTCGCAGCAAAGAGAAAGCGGATTATCCTTCAGACGTGTCAGGCCATCGTTCCGGGAACGTGCAGTTTGTGCACGAGCCGGATCAGTGCCGGAGAAGTTCCTGAAAGAGAAATCACGATAAAGAGATCCTCTTTTTTCAAAGAAGAAAGACAAAAATCAATCTCTCCTTCATCAAACAGTTCCTGAGCTAAAATACCGCATTCCAGTAAACGGGATTTTAGATACCCCGCAATCGCTTTCTGCTCGTTTCCGGTGCCGTAAAGATAGATTTTTCGACTTTCCAGGATCAGTTTTGCCTGTTTTTCAAAAGACGGTTTCAAGAGCAGCTGATATAAAACGGACTCATATTCCTTGTATATATCCCTGATCGTGCTTCCGGTTTCCCGGATTTCCTGGTGTTGTGTACCGCATAAGTATTTCAGCGCCGCAAAAGAAGGAATATCGGCTTTACGGATCGCGCGCAGCAGCGTTGCGCGGCTGACCGAACAATATCCGGCTGCCTCTGCAGCAGAACAGGAAGCAAAATGAGCGGGATCCTGCACGATCAGGGATAAAATCCGCCGATCGGTATTGTTCAGATTGTCATAAGCCTGCGCAATTCTTTCTTCCAGATTCATATCTTTTCTCCTTTATTGCTGCATCCGCTTATCGATCATTTCCTATCACTCAAAAAACTGCGGATAGTGTTCCGCGAAGTGATGAGCGAGGCCATCATGGTCGTTATCCAGCCGCGTGATCTGATCTGCCAGCGCTTTCGTATCGTCGGTGCCGTTGGCAAGACAGATGCCGATCCCCGCCTCTTTGAGCATCTCATTGTCGTTGGTCGTATCTCCGCACGCCATGATCTCTTCCTTTTTGATATGGAGCTGATCGCATAAAACGGGAAGAGCGATCGCTTTGGATACGCCCGGCTGCGACACTTCCATCAGCGTATCCTGGGTCTTGAACCAGTTCAGTCCCGGCGTTTGGGTATGCGCAAGGTACTGTTCCATTTTCTGCACCTCTTCCTTGTTCTTCGTTCGGAACATGACCTTGACACACGGCGATGCGCACATTTCCTCCAGCGTTACCTTTTTCGGCGTTTTTCCGGACTTTCGTGCCGAACTGCCGATCACTTCATCGACTTCGAGCGCATGGATCTCGCTGCCCCGGTATAAAAACGGGATGCAATCGAAGTTCGCGTTCATCAGTTCGATCGAACGTTTCAGATCGGCACAGGACAATTCATGACTGAGCGAATACTGTCCTGTTCTGTCGTTTTTGATCTCGCATCCATTCAGTCCTACATACACATCAAATTCAAAAGGAAGATCCCACTTTTTGATATGAAAAGCAATATCATCACATGGACGGCCCGAAGCGATCCCTAAAAGAATTCCTTTATCATGGATCCTGGATAAAACCTGCTTGGTATACGGCAGCATGTTCCACTGGGAATCGACGATCGTTCCGTCGATATCGAGCAATATAAGTTTCACTGTGTTGTTCATACCCCCATCTTAGCAAAATTTCTAAAAAATGAAATGAAATATTTTACAGGTATGATAAGATTAAGAACAGCTTACGAGAAAGGGGAGAACGCTCTTATGGAACGCGAAAAGCTTGGCTCGCGCCTTGGCTTTATCTTATTATCTGCCGGCTGTGCGATCGGGATCGGAAACGTATGGAAGTTTCCTTACGTCGCAGGACAGAACGGCGGAGCCATCTTTATATTGATTTATCTGTTTTTTCTTGTCGTACTTGGCATACCCGTCATGACCATGGAATTTTCCATGGGCCGGGCTGCCAAGCGCTCCTGCGCAAAAATGTACGACCAGCTGGAACCTGCTGGTTCAAAATGGCATATCCATTCAAAATTTGCGGTAGCAGGCAACTACCTGCTCATGATGTTTTATACGGTCGTCGCCGGCTGGATGCTCAAATACTTTGTCGACATGTCCACAGGCGCATTCGATATTTCCTCGCCCCAGAAAGTGGCCGCGCACTTTACCGAAATGAACCAGGACCCCTGGTCCCTTGTCCTTTACATGGCAATCGTGGTCGTGATCGGATTCGGCATCTGCGCATTAGGGCTACAGAACGGACTCGAACGAATCACAAAATGGATGATGGGCGCGCTGCTCGCCATCATGGTCGTGCTCGCAGTCAACTCCGTCTTCCTTGAAGGCGCTTCGGAAGGGCTCCAGTTTTATTTGATGCCAAGCCTTGAACGGTTCAACGAAGCCGGCGCCATGAACGTGATCGTCGCCGCCATGAATCAGGCCTTCTTCACCCTCTCGCTCGGGATCGGCGCCATGGCCATCTTCGGATCGTATATCGACAAGGACCGCGCCCTGATGGGCGAATCGGTCAACGTGGCCCTGCTCGATACATTTGTCGCTATTACAGCCGGACTGATCATCATTCCCGCCTGCTTTGCCTATAATGTGGAAGTTTCTGCCGGCCCGTCGCTCATCTTCATCACGCTGCCGAACCTGTTCCATAACATGCCGCTCGGACGTCTGTGGGGAAGCCTGTTCTTCGTGTTCATGTCCTTTGCGGCCCTTTCGACCGTGCTGGCCGTCTTCGAGAATATCATCTCGAGCACGATGGACCAGTTTGGCTGGAGCCGGAAAAAGGCGTGCGCCATCAACCTGATCCTCGTCTTCATCCTGTCCCTGCCATGCGCGCTGGGCTTCAACGTTCTTGAAAACATCACGCCGTTAGGAGAAGGATCGACCATCATGGATCTCGAGGATTTCCTCGTCTCCAATATCCTGTTGCCGGCAGGCTCTCTTGTCTTCGTCCTGTTCTGCACCTGGAAGCAGGGCTGGGGATGGGACGCCTTTATTCAGGAAGCCAATACCGGCAAAGGATTAAAAGTCAGGCCATGGATGAAAAACTACTGCAGATATATCCTGCCAGCCATCATCGTGGTCGTACTGCTGATCGGCCTGATCGGATAAAACACAACACAAAAGCCGGAGCACACATTGCCCGGCTTCTTTTGGGTTTTCAAAAATATTTTTACTCCCAATCTTCCTCTTCCAGCAACGCTTCACGCGCCTCAAGATACTCATCTTCCGTTTCGTAGTCATCTGGATCAATTCTTACAGTGCGCCAATCTCCTCTATAGTAATCACGCCATCCATATTGATCTTCCAGAGCAGAAAGATACTCGTCTTCGGATTCATATTCCTGCGGATCGATATCATAATAATCACCATCTACAGCATTTTTACGCCATTGCTCTTTTTTTCTTCTTTTATCCGCTTCTATTTTTTTCATCAGTAAAAAAGAGAATAGAAATCCGTTATCCTGCCTGCTCATCCTTGTTTTTTCTCCACATTCCTTGTCGCCACAATACGGATCCCCGTATCCGCCACATCCTCGATCAGTACATCCCCGAGCTGCACAGGCGCTTCGACCACCGTATTTTTCAGCGCATTCATCACATGAAAGATCTTCTCTTTCGAAACCGGCCTTTCTGTTTTGCAGGAAACTACGTTCTGGACGCCTTTTTTTACGAAAACAGTCGACGTCACCATACGCTTTGGATCCGTCACCTCGCTGATCCCGTATGTCTTCCCTCTCGGACACGTATTGCCCGTGACCAGGATATTCTTTGTATCTTCGTCCACTGTGACACACAGCGCACAGCCAAGCGGACAATTGATGCATGTCAGATGTCTGATCATTCCTTCTCCTTTCCGCTTTCGATCACGATCGTATTGACCGGATCATCAAACCATTCTTTTTTCAGGATCACCTGCTCCATTTCGCCCGGCGCCATGACCCGACGCTTTTTATGGACCATTCTTCTGTCATCCAGCCACACATTGATCGATCCGTTTTGCATGACCTCGCCCACACGGAAACGAACGACCTGTTCCTCCGCCATCCGATCCGGATCGATCGTTCCAGGCACCGTATACCGCACGATCCCCCTTGTCTTGATCCCGATTTCCTGTTTTGTGTCCGGCAGATCCTTCAGCACATACTGCGCCGCCCTTCTTCCTGCCACAGCCGCTTCCTGCGAAACGAAATCCACCAGATCATGCACATGCAGCACGTTGCCGCACGCAAACACGCCCGGCACGCTTGTTTCCAATGATTCATTCACAAGCGGACCATTTGTGACCGTATTCATTTTAATATGCGCCTTTTTCGACAGCTCGTTTTCCGGGATCAGCCCGCAGCTCAGCAGCAGCGTATCGCACGGATATTCGACTTCCGTTCCTGCGACCGGCCTTCGGTTTTCGTCGACCTGCGTCAGAACGACACGTTCCACCCGCTCTTTTCCTTTGATATCCACGATCGTATGCGAAAGCTTGAGCGGGATCCCGAAATCATCCAGGCACTGCACGATATTGCGCTTCAGTCCGCCCGAATACGGCATCAGCTCCGCCACCACATGCACTTTCGCCCCTTCCAGGCTCATCCTTCGCGCCATGATCAGGCCAATATCCCCCGATCCAAGGATCACGACATTTCTGCCCGGCATGAGGCCGTCGATATTGACCAGCTTCTGCGCCGTTCCCGCCGAGTAAATGCCAGCCGGCCGGTATCCGGGAATATTAAGCGCGCCCCGGGGACGTTCCCTGCATCCCATTGCAAGAACGATCGAATCAGCCTGTATTGTCTGCAGACCGTTTTCATTCACGAACGTCACCTTTTTATCTGCATCCAGATCAAGGACCATCGTATTCAGAAGGCAATCGATGCCCAGATCTTTCACCTCGTCAATGAAACGCTGCGCATATTCAGGACCCGTCAGCTCCTCATGAAACGTATGCAGGCCAAACCCGTTATGGATACACTGATTCAGGATGCCGCCCAGACACTCGTCCCGCTCCAGGATCACGATGTCATCCAGGCCCGCCTTTTTCGCAGCGCTCGCAGCCGCAAGTCCCGCCGGACCTCCCCCGATCACGACCAGCTGTTTTTTATCGAACTCCATCCAGATCCTCCTTGTTCTTTCCCGTAATATACACGCTTTCCGCTCCCGCCTTCTGTACCTTTTCCATGGAGCCGTCCGTGCATTCAGCAACGATCTCCATGACCCTAGGCAGGCAGAATCCTCCCTGACAGCGGCCCATGCCCGCCCGGACACGCCGCTTGATCCCGTCCGTGCTACTTGCCGGGACCGAACGATTGCACGCATCCCGGACCTGTCCTTCCGTTACCATCTCGCAGCGGCACACGATCTTTCCGTACGCCTTGTCCTTTTCGATCAGCTCGTTCCACTCTTCTTTCGAAAGCTTCTTCACATTCACGAACCCTTTTCTTTTCGAAACAAAGTCCGCCTTCTTTTCTGGATGCAGCCTTTTTCGAACCATTTCCGCCACCATTTCGCCAATAGCCGGCGCGCTCGTCAATCCCGGCGACTCGATAGCCGCCACATCGATCCAGCCCGGCACACTTTCCTGAATGATAAAATCTTTCGTATTTCCGACTGCCCGCAGGCCCGCAAAAGACGTGATGACCGAATGATACGGAATGTTTCTGATCGTGTTTGCCGCAAGAGAGCGGATCCTTTCCAGACCGGGCATGGTCGTATTTGTTTCTTCGAAATTATCCGTAAAATCCGCTGTCGGCCCAACAAGAATATTCTCGTGCACGGTCGGCGCGATGAGAACCCCTTTGCCATACGGACCGGGCAGCTGGAACAACGTATGCGAAGCCAGTCCTTTCGCCTCATGATCCAGTAGAAAGTATTCGCCTTTTCTTGGCCGGATCTCTATTTTCTCTTTACTCACCGCATCGTGTACATGACCGGCATACACACCCGCCGCATTGATGACAATTTCGCTGTCGTATTTTCCATTGATCTTCCAGCCGTTTTGCGTACGCTCAAAATGCTCTGCCCTTTCATTGAATACAAACCGGACGCCATTATCAGCCGCATTTTCTGCCAGCGCGATATTCATGCCAAACGGGCAGACAATCCCGGCCGTAGGGGCATGCAAGGCGCACACGACCTCTTCGTTCACATTCGGCTCCTCTTCAAGGATCCGCTCCCTTTCCCAGATTTCCAGGTCCGGCACCTTGTTCGCCTTTCCTCTTTCATACAGTTCTTCGATCTGCTTTCTGCCCCTTTCGTCAAAACAGAGAACAAGCGAACCGTTACGGATAAAATCAAACGCAAGCTCTTCAGAAAGCCTGGCCATCATCTCGTTGCCGCGCACATTCAGTTTCGCTTTCAAGGTGCCCGGCATCGCATCATAGCCGGCATGAACAATTCCCGAATTGGCTTTGGACGTTCCTTCGCATACATCCTCCTCTTTTTCGAGGACCATGATGCGCAGATCTGTCTTTGCCAGCTCCCTGGCCACAGCGCAGCCGCTCACGCCCGCACCAATTATGATCACATCATATTTCATATCGATTCCTTTCTTTTTTTCTATTCTAACGAATCATTTTTCGTATGACAATGCTTGCCGGCAAACAAAAAAAAGCCTGCCAGAGCAGACTCAGATCAGATTGTTCAGGATCGGGAAGCGTTCCTTTCCGCGCACGACCAGCGAAGCGAACAGCTGCGACAGGGCCAGGGTGGCGAAGTACACGACCAGATTGGCATCCGGGAACAGGATGAACAGGATCCTTACAAATAAAATGTGCGAAGTATAGATCAGCAGCGAATCATACCGCATGATCTTGTACTGCTGCCGGTAAGGCATCTTCACAGCCAGCAGGCCGTTGACCAGAAAATACGTTGCCGGCACAAGCATGAGGAACATGCAGCTCAGATCGTACATGATCCCAAGACGGATGTACAGCGTGACCTCAAGCGCAAGAAGCACGAAAGATACGCCGAACAGCGAAAAGCTGACCTGCGGTCTCAGACGTCTTGTCCGTGCCAGCAGAAGTCCGAGCGACAAATACATCGGCCCGAAAAAGAGGCCGTTGCGCGCAGTGACCATCGTTTTCGTAAAGAAGCCATACAGCACCGACACATAGGGAAGCTTTTCCCACAAAGGCGCATACACATTGATAAGATACCCCATCAGATACAGAACGAGCGAAAGCTTGAGCGTAAAGCCAAGCCCCTTTTTCGTATAAGCCGTATATACGATCAGCATGCCGAAGATCAGTGCCGGCAGGAACCACAAGTGATAATAGCTGCCTGCCATAAAGAAATCGCGGACATAGGCTATGATATTCAGAAACGAAAATCCCTGCGACGCATAGTTCCAGATGACATACGGCACATAAATGACGGACCAGATCAGATACAGCTTGGTGATCCGCCATTCATAATGACGGAAATGCTCTTCGTTTTCCTCTTCGCTTCCCCATTTGCGAAAAAAGAAGTAGCCGGAAACCACGAAGTAGAACGGCACAGCCAGACGGCACACCGTCTGGATAAAATACGTATTGAACGTTTCCGAAATGCCTGCAAACGGATACACGTGGATGCAGACCACAAGAAGCGCCGACACATAACGGGCGATATCGATCGCCGCAAATTGTTTTTTTCCCCTCATTTTCCCCTCTTTTATTTATTTCTTTTTTCCAGACGCGGCATGCGCGCAGCAATCGATGTCAGCGTTTCGTTATTGATCGTATGCGCAGCCCGGGTGATGCGGTCGACTGTCAGGCCTTCCCCGATAAAGCACACCACATCTCCTTCCTGCACATTTTCGACATCTGTCACATCCACCATGCACTGATCCATGCAGATATTGCCGATCAGTTCGCACAGGACGCCGTTCACACGAACCTTCAGTCCCTGATTGGAAAGGATGCGGGGCAGCCCGTCCGCATAACCGATCGACACGGTCGCCACCTTGGTCGGCTTCTCGGCCTTGAAATGTCTTCCGTAGCTGACCGTTTCTCCAGGCTTGAGCCATTTCACGACACTCACGTTGGCATAGATCGAAAGGATCGGAATAAAATCCGGAGCGCTCTGGATCTCTACTTCGTCATCGCTCGTTACACCCATGTACAGAAGTCCCGGACGGCAGTAGTCATATCCAAGATCCATATAGTTCAGGATCCCGTAGCTGTTCTGGATATGGCGTGCGCCCGGATCGATATTTTCAGCTTTCAGCCGTTCGATCGCTTCGTCGAACAGCTCGATCTGCCGTTTTGTGAACGCGACCGCATCTTCATTCAGATCGTCGCTGACCGGAAAATGGCTGAAAATGCCTTCGACCCGGATATGATCCAGATGATACACATCTTTCAGTTCGTCAAAATGCTTGTGGTCCGGCTGATAGATGATCCCGGTACGGTTCATTCCGGTGTCGAGCTTGGCATGCGCCCGGATCGTCGCATTGCCAGCTGCCGCATACTCTTCAAGCTTATGCGCGTACGCATTGGAAACAAGCGACTGGATCAGACCGTAGCGCACCAGCTTGCCGAAATGTTCCGGCGGCGTATACCCCAGGATCAGGATATCGTCTTCGATCCCGTTTTCGCGCAGTTCCACCGCCTCGTCAACGCTTGAAACACCGAAAAAACGGATCCCCGCCTTCTGAAGCGCTCTCGAACATTCCACCGCGCCAAGACCGTACGCATTGGCCTTCACGATCCCGATGATCTTCGTATTTCCGACCAGTTTTCTTACTTCATCGACATTGTGGGCGATCGCATCGTAATCGATCTCGCACCATGCCCGGCTGTACGCTTTTAACATGCACTTACCTGCCGCTCCATAGCCAGCCCGATCAGCCGGTCGATCAGATCGCTGAAAGAAAGTCCTGCAGTAGCCATCATGGACGGATAACGGGAAGTCGCTGTAAATCCGGGAATCGTGTTCAGCTCGTTAAGAACGATCTCGTTCTCTGCTGTCACGAACATATCGACACGGGCCAGTCCTGTACACCCCATCGTGCGATAGGCGTCCTTGGCCAGCATCTGCGCCGCCTCGAACAGGTTCGGCTCGAGCCGTGCCGGGCAATGGATCTCGGCACCCTTCATCGCGTATTTGCCTTCAAAGTCAAAGAACGCCGCTTCGATCTCGATTTCATCGACACTGCCTGTTTCGATATGGTCGTTGCCCATGACCGCGCAGCCGATCTCGAATCCGTCGATCGCCTTCTCGACAAGGATCTTTCCTCGTCCGTCATAGAAAAACGCATCTTCGCACGCTTTGTCGAACTCTTCCTCGTTTTCGACAAAATGCACGCCGTAACTGCTTCCCGCATTGCACGGCTTGACGATCCAAGGCAGCGCGATCTTCTCCTCGATCTCCGCGAACGTCGGCTGCGGCTCCCGCTTTTTCAGACATACATAATCCGCGCACGGGATCCCCGCCTCATCACACAGGATATGCATGATTTCCTTGTCCATGCACATGGCGCTCGAAAGGATATCGCAGCCTACATAGTGGATGTTCATCATTTCGCACATGCCCTGCAGCGCGCCGTCCTCGCCGTTCTTGCCATGGAGGACCGGGAAGATGACATCGAGAGGAATAAAGATCTGCTCATCCAGATCGTATACCCCTTTATGCACCCAGGCGCAGCGGTGCACATACTGCTCCTGTTTCCATTCATCGTGCTCGATGGCTTCGATCGGCCCGTGGTAAATAAAGAAATGACCGGTCTTGTCGATCGCGATCCATGTCATATCGTACTGTTCGGCATGGATCTGGTGCAGAAAGCTTCCAGCCGAATGCAGGGAAACCGAATACTCGCTGCTCTGTCCGCCAAACACAACTCCTAATTTCAATTTAGACATTTTTACAACCTCCAGTTAGATCCGCCACAATCGAGTCCATGCTCATTGCGCGGCTTCCTTTTATCAATATCACAGCATCTTCTTCCAGATAAGGAAGCAGATGGTTCACAATTTCATCTTTTGTTTCGAACCAGTTTCCGAACTGATCGGCCGTATGCTTCGAAAGCGGACCGAACGCAAACAGCTCGTCGACCCCTTTTTCTTTTGCGTAGGCCCCGATCCGGGCATGCAGTTCGTTTTCCTCTTTGCCAAGGTCGAGCATATCGCCCAGGACGGCAATATGTCTTGTTCCCGGCAGTTCCATGAGCGTGTCGATCGCCGCTCTGGCACTTTCCGGATTCGATTTGTACGAATCATCGAGAATTCGCGCCTTTTTCGCAGAAACGAGCTGTGTGCGCATCTTTGTCATTTCAAGCTGCGCCAGTCCTTTCAGGATCGAGGCATCGTCAAGCCCCTCGTATTTCGCGGCAAGGATGCATGGCAGCGCATTCATGGCCTGATGGTCTCCAAGCGCCCTGAGCGAGATCTCGGCATCCATGACCGATGTCAGAAAACGGATCCCTTCGTTGTCGTACGCGATCGGCGATACGATACGGATATCGCCTTCCTTTCCAAAGGACATGATCTTTTTATCACGATCGAGCCGCCTGGAAGAAAGGACCTCGTCAATTTCCGGACAATCCTTGTTGTAAATAAAAAGGCCGCCATCTTTGAGTCCGTCATATATTTCGCATTTGGCCTGCGCGATATCCAGTTTGGAACCGAGATTTTCCATATGGGCCGAGCCGATCGTCGTAATGATGGCAATATCAGGAGCCGCGATATCGCAAAGCGCAGCGATCTCCCCTTTGTTTTCCATGCCCATTTCCAGCACGGCGATTTCGGTATCGGCATCCAGATCAAGCACAGTCAAAGGGAGCCCGATCTCGTTGTTGCGGTTTCCCTGGGTCTTCTGGGTCTTTCTTTCCTGCGAGAAGACGCTGAACAGCATATCCTTGCAGCTTGTCTTGCCGTTCGAGCCGGTCACGCCGATCACTTTTACGTCCAGCGTTTCAAGATATGCTTTTGCCAGCCGTGCCAGCGCCTCCTGCGTATTGTCGACCAGGATCAGCGGGATACATTCCGGATACGGAACATGATCCTTCTGCCAGAACGCCAGTGCCGCTCCTTTTTGAGCGACCTGCTCAATAAATGAATGCCCGTCCGCTTTCTGTCCGATCATAGGAACATACATGCTTCCTTCCCGGACCTGCCGTGAATCGATCACGACTCCTTTTACCAATGTATCGGCATCGTATGTGCCGTAAATGCCGCTTTGCATCATCCGTGCAACTTGTGACAATGTTGTTTCGATCATAACGTCTGAGCCTCCATTTGGAATATATTATAGCACACGAAAATATGAAAAACGTTGTTACAATAATGAAATGCGTAAAACGAGCAGGAAACATTGAACAAATCTGATTTTTCGTTCCTATATCAGACAATAGTGTGCATTTTTTAGTATTCGTTCCCCACAAAATGCCCAAAAACGAGCCATTCACATATTATTTACATAATTATCACACATTTTCATTTATACCTTATGCTATACTGTTTAACAAGCAAGGAGCAGAAGGCCTTGCCGGTATGATGTCAATTTTGATATTCATACTATTTTCTATCCCCTTAATTTTTGAAAAGTCAGGCCTCCCCTTAGCCTGGCTTTTCATCATTTAAGGCGAATGAGAGAAGGAGAGAGAGAAAATGTGTATTTTTTGCGAAATCGTTTCAGGGAACATTCCTGCCCGTATCGTTTATGAAGACGACCAGGTCATCGCCTTTCTGGATGTGGCGCCGACCAGCTACGGACATACGCTCGTCGTACCGAAGCAGCATGTCGAATCCTTTCTGGACTGTCCTGAAGAACTGCTCGATCATGTCATGAAGGTGGCACAGGAGCTGGCGAACCGTCTGAAAAACAATCTGAACTGCGATGGCATCAACGTTTTGACCAATGTGGGCGAAGCCGCCGGACAAAGCGTGCACCATTTCCATGTGCATCTCATTCCGCGTTATGAAGATTCAGCAAAAGAAAACGTGAACTTTAAATTCGGAGAAATCGGCGAGATCGATCTTGATACCCTGCTTGCCAACATTTCCCGCTAACAATAAAATCAAACCGGCTGTGTCTATGCAGCCGGTTTTTCATGTAGTCTGGTTTTTATCCTTCTTGAGCAGGAAACCTTCACCTCTTCCGGCAGGAAGGATGTCACTTTTCGGTTTCCTGCGCTTCGGCAAAGAGCGGTTCGATCCTGTACTGGGATCCGAAGAAGCGGTCGATATACTGTTCGAACTGGCTCTGATCGATTTCCGTTTCGCTCATATACGCCCGTTCGCCGTATATATTTTTCGTATCGATCGTTTTGGAATCATTGATATTAGGAACCAGAACGAGATAATACATATTTTTCGTTTCCCCGTTGTCGTCGTATGCGACCTGATACAGTCCGGCAATACGGTCCGCGTTGGCCGCATCATCCGATTTCAGGAAAGCCATATATTCCAAAGTGCACGTTTCCATTTTGACCGGATCCGGCCCGTTCTGGTCGATCTCGGAAGCAAGCTCTATTTCCTGATGATCCATGACATAGGAAGTCATTTCCTTCTTTATTTGTTCGATCCAGCTGTGGTCGAGCTCTTCAGCCGAACCATAACGGTCCGGCAGTCCCGACACCGTAATCTGTTTTGTCACATGGACCGGTTCGAAATGATACTGGGCAGCCAGGGCCTGATCGTAATTGGCCGTGATCGTGATGACTTCCCCGTTGTACAGATGACTGTCCGGCTCTACCGTATATTCGACCGTATTGTAAAAAGCCTGGATCCGCTGATTGATATCCTCCATCGTATTGACAGCTTCGACACTGGCTGCATTGTTTTCTCCTGTATAAATGAGCTGCATGCTGCTCATGACATCCACCTTGATCGTGCGCAGAAAGAAAAAGTAGGCGACCGCGATCAGCGCAGCGCACATGCCAGTCAGCGAAGCGAAATAAATGATCTTGTTTTTTACCGCATCTTTTTTCATATCCTACTTACCTCTCAGTCAAAATACCGCGCATTTTCTGCCGCACTCTTTACATAATCAAGCATTTCCCTGTCTTTTCCGGCAGCCAGGATCTCCCGGGCATCGTGCACGCACACTTCCATGATAGCCGGATCCTTTTCGAAGTCTCCTAAAATAAAGGTCGGCAGCCCGCTCTGCCTTGTTCCGAGAAGATCGCCGGGACCTCGTTTGGAAAGATCGTAGGCAGAGATCGCAAAACCATCCGTCATCGTTTCGAGCTTTTTCAGACGCTCGATCGCCTCGGCATCTTTCGTGTCGGAAAGCATCCAGCATTCGCCCTGCACCTTTCCTCTTGCCGCGCGCCCCCGCAGCTGATGCAAGGTCGACAAACCGAAACGATGCGCATCGTAAATGACCATCATGGTCGCGTCCGGTACATCGATCCCGACCTCGATCACTGTGGTCGAAACAAGAAAATCATATTCCTTGTTCGAGAATTTTTCCATGATCTCCTCTTTTTCCTGCGCGCTCATCTTGCCGTGCAGCAGGCCGATCCGGTATTTCTTTCCCAGCGTCTTTTCCATTCCTTCATAAATGGTTGTGACAGCTTTCAGATTCGTTTCCAGGTTCTCATCGATCATCGGGCACACAACATAACACTGTCTTCCTTCGCCGATGCCGGCAAGCACCTGCTTCAGAAACGTTTTCATCGACGAGCCGGGAACATAATGGGTCCTGACCGGTCTGCGCCCGGGAGGCATCGTCCGGATGGCGCTCAGCTGGATATCGCCGTACAGAAAGTGTGCATAGGTGCGCGGGATCGGCGTTGCCGACATCATGAGGAAATCAACATTCTTCCCTTTTTCCAGCAGGGAGCGGCGCTGATTGACGCCAAAGCGCTGCTGTTCATCCGCGACCACCAGGCCCAGATCGTCAAAGTTCACCTTTTCCTGAAAAAGGGCATGAGTCCCGACCACCATGCGGATCTGTCCCGCCTCAAGACCGGCCAGCACTTCCCTTTTCTCTTTTGCGGGAAGCGAAGCGACCAGCAGACGGACCGGAAGGCCGAGATTTTTCATATTTTCATAATGCTGTCGTGCCAGGATCTCGGTCGGCGCCAGAAACGCCCCCTGATATCCGGCCAGATCGCAGGCGTACAGGCTCATCATCGCAACGATCGTTTTTCCGCATCCCACATCTCCCTGCACCATGCGGTACATGACCGTATCGGAGCGCATATCGCGCAGTATATCCTGAATGGCCGTGTTCTGATCTTCTGTGAGCGGAAAGCGGAATGAATCGATCTTTTCCTGGATGCGGTTCTGATCGAACACTTTCGGTTCCTTGGCGATGGTCTGCACCTGCTGTGCCTGCACGCAGCACTGGAAGCATAAAAACTCCTCGTATTTCAAGGTTCGTATGGCGGCGTGCAGCTGTTTCATGTTCTGCGGAAGATGAATATACTGATAGGCCGCGTTTTTCGAAAGCAGCCGGTACTTCTGCCGGTAGCGGGCCGGAATGAGATCGGGCACCTGGTCGACCTGTTTGAGAGCCGTTTTCATGATCGCGCTCATATCGGATGGCTTCATCGTTTTCGGCAGCGAATAAACAGGCCGCAGCCCGGTCTGTTCGCTGAGCGGCCGAAGATTGTAATTCGTGACCGTGATCTTATTGTTTCCCTGATAGGTCCCGAACAAAGTGATGGATGCGCCGAATTTGAACTGATTGACCCACGGGCGGTTGAACAAGGTCACTTCGAGTTCCTCTCCCCATGCGATGATCGTAAAGCGGGTCATGGTGCGGCCGCCACCTAAACGGATGATATTCGGCCGGGAGGATACGAGCGCCTCGAGCGCAATGTGATCGCCCTTCTGCCATTCTTCATAAGGAACGGCTTCGATCGTTTCATAACGGAACGGATACGTCTTGAGAAGATCCTCGAGCGTGCGGATCTTCATTTTCTGCAGCAGCCCGTACCGCCTAGCGGTGAGCTTTAGATCTTTTAGTTCCACGATCTGTACATACCTCCTGGATGTAGCCGACATAATTCAGATCAAGATATGCATACATACATCCGATCACAAAGAGAAAGAAGAGCACCGCAAACATGCTGGAGAGCGGCAGGGAAAAGGCGGCCGTCAGATACAGGACATACATCCAGGAAAAAAGCGGATTGCCGCAGTACAGCAGATTGCTGAGCACGCCAGGCACATAAAACCCCTGGGCAAGCGAAAACGGTCCGCCCGTAAAGGTATCGACGGCCATGACAAGGAGCAGCAGGGCGCAGTACGCGTTCAGGATGGACCGGTAATGGGACCTGAAAACCGTTTGAATGAACTGCCGTATCTCTTTCCACGTCGTTTTCTGCAGGAACAAGGCATAGTAGTATAACAGCTGGACCGGGATGATAAAGATCAGGATGGCGGCGCTGACAAGCTGGACAATGACCGAAACGATCATATTGGACGCAAAGACCGCCGCCAGAGGGACAAGGATGGCGGAAACAAGCAGGATCTCGATTCCCTGAAAGATCAGAACGCGCAGCAACACCTCGAACGTGAGCTTTTCCTTTTTCGGGGTCCAGGCAAGCGTGCAGATCTTGTAAAAGCCGATCGAGGACAGCAGGGACAGCACGATCTGGGCGCCATAGTACAGCCGTCCGTCGGAAATATTGCCTATGGCGATATACGCGATGTTGTAGGCAAAGGACAGCAGGATGGTCCAGACCAGGGCCTTGAGCAGGCTTCGTATGTGGAAATGGGACAGAATTTCTTTCATTCTCTTCATAATTGTTTCTCCTTTAAATTGTATTTTTTAATTATACCAAATCTTTTACGAAATCCATACTGCCAGGGAATCGTGCTGATGGCCGATCCGTTCATCAAAAATGATTTCTTTTTTACAGTACGTTTCCGCGATCCGACGAAGTGCCGCTCTGCCTTCGGGATGCGAGAACAATTCGGAAAAATTACCGAGAACAAGATGATCGATCCGATCGAACACGCCCATCTGCGCCAGCTGGGCGAAGAAGCTTTCGATCCGCCGCTCATTGCCGGAATAGCTTTCCAGAAAGAGCACCCGGCCACGCAGATCCGGAAAATACGGTGTGCCTGCCAGTTTCAGGAAGCAGCGGATATTGCCGCCGCATACGCTGTCATAGAGGACAAGGTCCTCATTTCTCTTAAAAAGGAAATCGATCAGTTCGTCAAAGCGTCCGTTGTTGCGGATCTGATACAGCAACGTCTTCCTGATCGGCGCCAGCACGTTCAGAACTGGCGTCAGATCGCTATAGCCGGCAAAGACGGTATGCGACTGTGCATAGGCTTCCAGATCAAGAGAAGGAATCGTGGTATTGGCCAGATCGCCGCCCGACACATCGAACACGATATCGAACGTGTCTTCTTTCATCCAGGAGTTGAACTGCTTAGCCTTTTGTTCGGGGGGTGCTTGCCTGTCATGCAGCAGGGGCGAGAGCACGACCTCCACATCCTGGCGTTCGAGCTGCTCCACAAGCGCTGTTAATGGTCTTGATAGAGGGTCTGACAAATTGAGCAGGCCGATTTTTGGTTTTTTCATAAAGATGCTCCGTTCTTTTTGATTTCATTATAAAACACCTTTCTGCTTTTGGCTCTTCGCGCAATCGAAGTTGAATCTGAAGAAAAAAAAGATTATATTAAAAGCAGTCAAAATGGAAAGGGTTGATACAATGAATGAGGAAATTTCCCGGATCAAGGTTCTTTCTGACGCCTTTGGTCCGAGCGGGATGGAAGACGATGTCATCCGCAAAGCGATGCAGTCTGTTCCAGAACAATACGATACCAAGCTGGACACGATGCACAATTTGTACATCGTTCCAAAAGAAAAGAAGGACGGCTGCGCGATCCTTCTGGACGCGCACTGCGATGAGGTCGGTTTTATCGTGCAGGCCGTGCTTGCCAACGGAACGGTCCGCTTCCTTCCATTGGGCGGATGGAATCCGGTCAACGTAGCGGGAAGTGCAGTGAAGATCAAAACAGAAAACGGCTTTGTTTCAGGGATCGTGGCCGCAAAGCCTGTCCACTTTATGAGCGAGGCGGAAAAGAAAGCCCCTATCTCTTTCGAATCGCTGGTGATCGATGCGGGAACATCCAGCAAAGAGGAAACGATGGCTCTTGGGATCGTTCCGGGATGCTTTATCGTTCCGGATGTGACGTGCGAGTATATCGAGAAACAGAGAATTTTCAAAGGAAAAGCCTTTGACTGCCGGATCGGGTGTGCCGCTCTGCTGCAGACGCTCCATTCTCTTCCGGAAACAAGCAATACCGTTACAGGCGTTCTTACCGTGCAGGAGGAAGTGGGCGAGCGGGGCAGCTCGCTGGCCGTACAAAACATCAAAGCCGATGTGGCTATCTGTTTTGAAGGCTGTCCGGCTGATGATTCATTCGAAAGCCCGGACATGGTCCAGACGGCCATGAAGAAAGGCGTGATGCTGCGGGCGTTCGACTGTTCGATGATCACGCATCCGGCGTTCCAGAAATTTGCGCTGGACTGCGCAGAAAAAGCGGATATCCCTTATCAGGTGGCGGTGCGCAAAGGCGGCGGAACAAATGGCGGGATCTATCATCTGCACGATATTCCGACGATCGTGATCGGCATCCCGACGAGGTTTGCCCACTCAACAGCCGGTTTCTGCTCCTATGACGATTATCTGGGCGCTGTCCGGCTGGCCCGGGAAATCATTAAAAATATCAATCAAAACGTGATCGATTCCTTCCGCCATGTGGTAATGTAGACAATATAAGGAGATGTATTGCTTATGGAAAAGAAAAAAGTTGTCATCAAAATGAAAGACGGAGGCACGATGTCGGGCGAGCTGTATCCTGAAATTGCGCCGGAAACCGTAGCCAACTTCGAAAAACTGGCCAATGAAGGCTTTTACGATGGCCTGACATTTCATAGGATCATTCCCGGATTTATGATCCAGGGCGGCGATCCGAAAGGAAACGGTACTGGCGGTCCAGGCTATACGATCAAAGGCGAATTCAATGCCAATGGGTTCAAGAACGATCTGAAACATACGCGCGGGATTCTGTCGATGGCTCGTGCCATGGATCCGAACTCGGCAGGAAGCCAGTTCTTTATCATGCATGCCGATGCGCCGCATCTTGATGGACAGTATGCCGGCTTCGGACTGATCACCGATGGTCTGGATGAGCTCGACAAGATCGCGGGCACACCGACAACGTGGTCGGACGCACCGAAGACGCCGCAGGTCATCGAGTCGATCCGTGTCGAAGACTAAAACAGAAAATCCAACACAACAAATGCTGCCAGTCTATCCTGACAGCATTTTTACTATTTATTATAGTTCATGACAAGCCACGACCTGGGCATCGCAGCGCCTTAACAGTTCTTTTGCCTTTTGGCTCGACGCCATATCCGCTTCCAGGATCCCCGGCTTCAGTAATGAAGAAGCCTGTACAAGAGGCAGATCGATGAATCCGGGATGAAGGATCAGCATAGGAATCACATCTTCGGACAAAGAGGTTTCCAGCGTCTGCCTGAGCAGCTCATACGGATCATAATCTGGCGAAGGTGCGGCCATGACCCCCTGCAGGCGCGCTCCTTTGAAAGGAACTGCCTCGGCCCACTTCATTTCCAGATAATCACATTCGTATTGCCTGGCAACATCACGCATCGCCCGAAAGAATGTCGGGCTGGCGACCGCATGCCCTTCAAAATAATCCGGCTTTTTTCCTGTCAGCCGCGTGACATCCTCTCCCACCTATAGAGGTGGGGGCTTCCTTTCGCAAGGTTGCGAACAGTCGGTTCTCGTTCGATGACGATATCTCGTCAAGCATAAGCGAGCTATCCCCGTGTGCCCCACGGTTCTTTTTTATTCACAGGCTATGCCAATGCGATCCGCATGCCTTCCGCTCTTATATTGATCGCGGCATTGAGGTCCCGATCGTGATGACTTTTACAGTTCGGACAATCCCATTCCCGCATGCCGAGATCTTTTGTTTCCGGGTTCTTATACCCGCATACAGAGCAGGTCTGGCTCGAAGGAAACCATCTGTCGATCCGGATCAGCTGCTTTCCCTCTTCTTCCAGTTTGTACTTCAGGAAAGTAGTGAACATGCCCCAACCGTTGTCATGGACCGATTTGCCAAAATGCAGCGACCTTGCCATCGCTTTCATATCCAGGTCTTCTATGCAGACGCAGTCATACGCATTGACAATCTCTCTTGATCGCTTATGCAGAAAATCCTTTCTTTGATTGGCAACCTTTTCATGCAGCTTTGCAACCTTGATCCGCTGTTTCTCCCAGTTTCTCGAGCCTTTCTGCATGTGCGACAGCTTGCGTTGTTCACGTTCCAGTTTCTTTTCCCATTTTCTGTAATACTTTGGATACTTTGCCTCGTTTCCTTCGCTGTCTTTGTACAGTCCGTTCATCGAGAAGTCGAGTCCAAGGAAAGTCTGCGGCTTTCTTTCCGGTACTTGGTTTTCGTACTCGAACAAAAGGCTTGCATGATACTTTCCGCTCGGGCTCTGGCTTACTGTCACCGACTTGAGGACATAAGATTCAGGCATCTCCCGATGCTGCTTCACCTTGACCTGTCCGATCTTCGGCAGTTTCAAATAGCCGTCGGACAGGAGGATGTTCTGATTGACGCAGACGGTCGAATAGCTGTTCTTTCTGTTTCTTTTGGATTTGAATGTTGGAAATCCTGTTTTCGGCTGATTGAAGAAGTTCTGGAAGGCCTGATCCAGATGGCGGAGCGACTGCTGCAGAGAAATGCTGTCCACTTCCTTCAGGAAGGCGTATTGGTCATTTTTCTTCATTTCGGTTAGTTCTTTGGCACAGAAAGTATAGCTCAAGGTCGTCTGGTCTTCTTTGTACTGGCTGATCTTTCGATCGAGCCAATGGTTGTAGACAAGGCGGACACAGCCGAATGTCTTTGCAAGGAGGATCTTCTGTGCCGGCGTTGGATAGAGTCTGAATTTGTAGGCTTTATTTGGCATATCGTTTCCTCCTCGCTTTCCCTGGTTTTATTATACTGCATTTTTGGATCTTTATCCACAGAAAAACTGAGTTTCACAATTTATCTCCCACCTATAGAGGCGGGAGTTTTCTTGCCTATAGTTGATAAAGGATACAGCACGGCTGTCCGCCCTGTCGTGTCAGGAGCGAGCACGTTTGAAGAAACGATCGCGTTGACACCGCTTCTCGAATCGATGATGAAAAAAATGTTCGTGCCCAAGCCTCGACGCAAAAACGTGCGTGATTCCCTGCTCATTCCCGAGACATCGGTCTGTTTCTGCTCGCGGCTTTTTAATCATAACTTTATCCCGATCAATGCCCATGACTGTTTCGATGTCTATTATGTATGGCATGGAAAATGCATGATCGAATTCGAGGACAGCTCTTTTATGCTGGAGGAAGGGATGGTCGGTATCATATCTCCGGGATCCAGCTACCGGGCCGATCCGACCGATCATTCCGACGTATTTCATTTATCGATCCGGACAAGTACATTTGAGAATACATTTTTCTCCTATTTAACGACCCAGAATCTTTTAAGCGATTTTTTTCGCGAAGCACTGTTCCAGAAAAAGCCGCATCCGAATTATCTGATCTTCACGAGAAAAAGCCGTGCGACCGTACAAACCATAATAGAAGAACTTTATCGCGAAACCAACTTCCCGAGCGAATGGAGCGAAGAAAGCAATTTCCACTATTTATGTCTGCTTTTTATGAATCTGCTGCGCGATTTTTCATTTGACGAATGTTTTTCTCCCGTTCTTGAACCGGAAGAGGAAACCACGTCTTTTCTTCTGAGCTATATTCAGGAAAACTACGATAAATACAGCCTGCAGCAGATGGCTGATTCCCTGCATTACAATCCGAATTATCTAAGCGGGCTGATCCGGGAAAAAAACAGGCATGAACTATACGCAGCTTGTGCGCAGTTTCCGGATGATCGAAGCAAAAAAAATGCTTCTGGCCACAAAAGATCCGATCGAGAGCATTGCCCGGCAGGTCGGTTATACAAGTCCGGATACTTTTACCAAAGTTTTCAAAAAAGAAACAGGCATGACGCCTACGCACTATCGCCGGCTAAACCAAAACTTCTGAGAGCAAGTTTTTGATTGACTCGACCAAAAACGCAATGTATTATCTTTTCTAGCACAAGAAAGGAAACACGGTATGAAGCCTCTGATCGACTATATCAAACCTCATCTTTTACATTCCTGGGAACATGCCGCATCCTTTTCTCATATCCGCCAGCGCATGACAACGCCATGGCAGACGTGCATGCTCGTATGGAGCCTGCGCAGGATCCTTGTGATCAACATGATCATCTGGCTTCCGGTCGTCGTAGCCTACCGGTATTTCGTGAGCCTGTTCATTTCCCCGATCGTCCGTTCCGGAATGATCGATATGCGCAATATCCTGTTTCAAAAATGGAAAGGAAGAACTTCCCGATAAGCCAACGGAACGTTCTTCCTTTTGTGTTTTCAATCTTTTGTTTTTTGTATTCTTTCGCTTCTTACATCAGCTGACGGAACATCGCTTCCAGATCCTCCAGCGAAGCCGGTCTTGGATTGCCTGGCGCGCACGCATCAGCCGCAGCCGACTCGCACAGGAACGGCAGATCCTCTTCAGAAAGCTTCTCGAGCTTTTTCGGAATGCCGACATCCTCCGACAGCTGCTTTACGGCATCGATCGCCGCTTTCCGGTAAGCCGCTTCATCCATTCCGGTCGTATCGACATCGAATGCTTCGGCAATGTATTTGAATTTATCACCCGTATAGTTCTGATTGAATTCCATGACGATCGGCAGCATCATCGCGCATGCCACGCCATGCGGCGTATCATATACAGCACCAAGCGTATGGGCCATGGAATGAGCAATTCCAAGTCCGACATTGGAATAGGCCATCGCTGTTACGTACTGTGCCAGTGCCATGCCTTCGCGGCCATCCGGATCGTTTTCATACGCTTTGCGCAGGTTCTTCGCGATCAGCCGGATCGCTTCCAGGTTCAGGCAGTCCGCCAGCTCCCATGCGCCGGCTGTCGTATAGCCTTCGATCGCATGGGTCAGGGCATCCATTCCGGTAGAAGCGGTCAGTCCTTTCGGCATCGAAGCCATCATGTCCGGGTCGACGACCGCGATATCCGGAATGTCGTTTGGATCCACACAGACGAATTTGCGCTTCTTCTGCACATCCGTGATCACGTAATTGATCGTAGATTCCGCGCCTGTGCCGCCTGTTGTCGGCACCGCGATCGTAAACACGGTCCGTTTTTTCGTCGGCGCCACCCCTTCAAGAGAGCGTACATCCGCAAATTCCGGATTGTTGATGATGATGCCGATCGCTTTTCCGGTATCCATCGAAGAGCCGCCCCCGATCGTGATCATGCAGTCAGCCCCTGAGTTTTTAAACGCCTCGACACCATGCTGCACGTTTTCGATCGTCGGGTTCGGTTTCACATCGCTATACAGTTCATATTCGATCCCGTTTTCTTTGAGCAGATCGGTCACTTTTGCCGTGACACCGAATTTGACCAGGTCCGGATCCGAAACGACGAACGCCTTTTTAAAACCTCTCGATCTGATCAGTTCCGAAATTTCCTGGATCGCGCCATGACCATGATAGGATATCCCGTTCAATACAAAACGATTCACACTCATAATTTTCAATTCCTCCATCTATCGTTATTTCTTATCTTAACGATATGCTTTTGCACGAGCAATGAAAATGGCTTCATTCGTCTTTTCTATGTCTTTTTTCGATCTGCCTGTACATCAAAAACAGCAGGTACGGTATCGCGATCCCTTCTGCCAGGGCCGCCAGCCACAGATCAAGAGGCAGATATGCGAGATAAAAGACTGGCTTGAGGAAAACGACACTGCACCCGAACACGATACACATGGCCAGCCACAGCACTTTGCGCACCGGCGTAAACGGAATGCATGTTTTGTACAGTACGCACAGTTCGCACACCCCGGTCAGGATGGTGCAGATCGTGGAAAACTGCTCTTCGCTCATCGGCGCGAAGAAACCGATCACTTTTGTAACGATCACGCACAACGTCACACATACGGCGCCAGGCACTGCCCGCGAAATCACAGTGCGCAGAAAATTTCCCTTTACCCGCTTTTCGTCCGGCTCAAGAGTGAGAACGAAGCCTGGCAGCCCGACCGCCAGGGCCGAAACAAGCGTCAGCTGGATCGGCTGAAACGGATACGAGCTGAGAAAGAACAGCGTAAGCGCGCTCAGAAAAAAGGAAAACATTGTCTTGACAAGGAACAGGGAAGCGGTCCGCTGTATATTATTGATCACGCAGCGTCCTTCCTTCAATATGGATGGCATGGCTTCGAACTGGTTTTTCAGCAGGACAAGACTTGCTGTATTGCGTGCCGCCTGCGCTCCGCTGCCCATCGCGATCGAACAGTCCGCTTCCTTTAACGCCATCACATCATTGACCCCATCCCCGGTCATGGCGACGGTATGCTTCTTTTTCTTCAACGCAAGAACCATTTCCTTTTTCTGTTCCGGCGCGACACGTCCGAAAATATCATACTGTTCGACAAGTTCTTCCAGATCGGTTTCATGTACGCGGCTCATATCGATAAAACGTCCGGCAACGCCTGCCTCTTTGGCGATCGCTGCTACCGTGAGCGGGTCATCGCCCGAGATGATCTTGATCTGCACATCCTGCTTTTGAAAGTAATCAAGGATCTTTCTGGCATCCTTGCGCAGGATATCCTGAAGAAACAGCAGCGCGAGCAGCGTGAGCCGGCCATCTTCTTCTCTGGCAAGCGCAAGGACCCGTTTTCCCTCGCGGGCTTTCTGATCGATCTTTTTCATCACATCCTTGTCCGGATCAGCAAAAATAAAAGAATAGGCGCCGCAGATATATGTCGTGTTGCCGAATGCTGCTTTCGAGCATTTGATCGCGCTCTGAAACGGGACGGTCGAGTCCGGCTTCCGGTCGGCCTTTTTGTCGACATACGCCCGGATCGCCTGGGCGGTCGCATTGTCATCGCTCAGATACGTGTACATGTTAGCCAGGATCTGCACGACATCTTCATTGGTGAAGGATTCGGTCCCGACCACTTTCATCTTTCCTTTTGTCAAGGTGCCGGTCTTGTCGCAGCACAGCACGTCGACCCGGGCCAGCGTTTCGATACAGTACAGTTCCTGCACCAGGACCTTCCGGCGCGCCAGTTTCATAGAAGAAACGGCAAGCGCGATGCTTGTCAGGATCACAAGGCCTTCCGGGATCATGCCGATCAGAGCGGCCACGGTTCCCAGGATCGCCTCGTTCCACGAATCATGATAAAGATAGTACTGCTTGCCAAAGAGGAGCAGGCCGAGCGGAACGATCGAATACGTGCACACCTTGATGATCTTCTGCAGGGAATCCCTGAGCTGGCTCGGATACCGCTTGTTTCGTTTTGCCTCCTTGAGGATACCGGCAATATATGTTTTTTCGCCAACCTGATCGACTTCCATCCGCGCGCTGCCTGCGATCACGAAGCTTCCGGACAGCACCTGATCATCCGGCCTTTTTTCAATCGCGTCGCTTTCTCCGGTCAGCATCGCTTCCGAGCATTCCACGCCGCCGCTTACGATCGTTCCATCGCACGAAATCTGATCGCCTGCCCGAAGCACGACGATATCTCCCTGGGCGATTTCGCTGACCGGGATCGCACGCACTCTTCCTTCGCGCACGACATGCGCCTTTTCCTGATGAATGAGCGCGAGCTGATCGAGCACCCGCTTGGCACGGATTTCCTGTACGATCCCGATGACCATATTGGAAATCACGACGCCCATGAACAGCATGTTGCGGTATGTTCCGGTCAGGAACACCAGGGCTGCCAGCGCAAAATTGACAAGATTAAAAAAGGTAAAGGTATTTTGTAAAAATATGGACTTGTATGATTGTTTGGATTCGTCCCTGATGATGTTTTTTTCCCGTTTTGCTGCCTCTTGTTCGCTTAAACCAACGGCAGGATCTGTCTTTTTCATGGCCACATTATAACAGACTTCGAATGTGTTCCTGTATGACAATGCAGAAAAAAGAGCCTGGCCCGTGCCGGTATGAAATGCCGGCATGCCATGGCTCCTTTTCCTTTTTGTCTCTTTCGTATTTTCTCTTCTTTATACATGCACTTCTTCCAGATCGAATCCGAAATAGCGCACCGCATTGTTGTAGGAAATATCTTCGATCAGCTTTTTGAGCATCCGTTTATTATCCGGGTACTCGCCGTTTTCGACCCATCCGCCAATGAGACTGGCCAGGATCCGGCGGAAATACTCGTGCCTCGTATAGGATAGAAAGCTTCTGGAATCCGTCAGCATGCCGGCAAAGTCGCCAAGCACCGACAAATTCGCAAGTCTTGTCATCTGATCGATCATGCCCTGCTTGTTGTCGTTGAACCACCAGGCCGACCCCTGCTGCATCTTTCCTTTCGCCTGTGGCCCCTGGAAAGCGCCGATCAATGTGCCGATCTGGGCGTCGTCGTTGGGATCAAGCGAATACAGGATCGTTTTAGGAAGCGCATCCTCCTGCTCGAGCGCGTCGAAGAAACGCGCCACAGGCTCGATCGGAGTATACGATCCGATCGAATCATATCCGGTATCCGGACCAAGTTTGTCGAACATTTTCGTATTGTTGTCGCGGATCGCTCCGTAATGGATCTCCATCACCAAATCGCGTTTCGCGTATTCCTTTCCAAGATGCAGCAGCAGAGCTGTCTGATACTGTTCCTTTTCCTTTTTTGTGAGCGGATCGCCTTTCAGCGCTTTTTGGAACACCGCTTCCACCTGCGCCTTGTCAGCCGGTTCGAACACCATATAGTCGATTCCATGATCCGTCGCTTTTGTTCCCATCGACACGAAGAAATCGAGACGGGCATCGAGCGCCTTTAACAAATCATCGAAGGAGCAGATCGGCATCCCCGCACTTTTCGAAAGGCGATCGATATATCCTCTCCATGTAGGTTTATCGATCTTGTACACTGCATCCGGGCGCCATGCCGGAAGCACCTGCACATCAAAATCCGGATCTTCCTTGATCATCTGGTGATATTCGAGCGTATCGGCCGGATCATCGGTCGTGCACACAAGACGCACATTGCTTTCTGTAATGAAGTCGCGCGCCCTTTTTGCGGCAAGCACCTCGTTTGCCAGATCCCATACTTCCTGGGCCGTTTCGCTGTTGAGGCACCCCCCGTATCCGAAATACTTTTTCAGTTCCAGATGCGACCAGTGCACCATCGGATTGCCGATCGCGCTCTCCAGCGTTTCGGCAAACTTCTGAAATTTCTCGCGGTCCGGCGCATCCCCGGTAATATAATATTCGTCGACGCCGTGCGAACGCATCAGACGCCATTTATAATGGTCACCGCCCAGCCAGATCTGAGCAATGTTGTCAAACTGACGGTTCTCGGCAATTTCCTTTGGCGAAAGATGGCAGTGATAGTCCAGGATCGGCATCTGATCGGCCACATCATGAAATAAATACTTTGCCGTTTCATTATCCAGAAGAAAATCTGGTCCCATAAACTGTTTCATATTTTTTCCTCCCTGTTATTATACGAGTCCCATAAGTCCGGGCAGGAACAAAGACAGCTGCGGTATATACGTCACAAACATGAGCACCACAATAATGACGCCGAAGAACGGCAGCAGGTAGCGGAACACAGATTCGATCGTTACCTTGCCCACCTTGACCCCGACAAACAAGGTCGTTCCGACCGGCGGAGTGATCGTTCCGATACACAAGTTGTAGATCATCATGATTCCGAAATGGATCATATTCATTCCCAGTTCCAGGCACACTGGCATAAAGATCGGCGTAAAGATCAGGATAGCTGGTGTCATATCCATGAATGTGCCTACAATAAGCAGGATGACATTGATCAGCAGGAACAGAACATACCGGTTGTCGGTGATCGAAAGGAGTGCTCCGCTGACCAGCTGCGGAATGCCTGTAAACGCCATGACCCAGGACATGATCGAGGATACCCCGATCAGGAAAATGATGATTCCTGTCATTTCCGCGCTTTCGACAAAGATCTGCGGCAGATCCTTTACACGGATCGTCTTATAGATGAACGAAAGGATCAGAGAGTAGACGACCGCCACAGCCGACCCTTCGGTTGCGGTAAATACGCCGGCAATAATGCCTCCGATCACGACAATGATCAGCAGCAGTGCCGGTACGGCCTTGATAAAGCAGTCCCATCTCTCTTTGCCATTCAGTTTTACTGTCGAACGGTAGTTTTTCTTCTTTGCCACCACATGAACGACGATCATGCAGGCAACGCCCCACAGGATTCCCGGAATATAACCGGCCATGAACAGGGCCGCAACACTGGCTCCGCCCGAAACGAGCGCAAAGGTGATCATCGCATTGCTTGGCGGGATCAAAAGACCTGTCGGCGCCGTAGCCACGTTGGTCGCTGCCGAAAAGCTCGGATCATACCCGTCGTCCTTTTCGATCGGACCGATGATCGAGCCCATCGCGGAGGCCGCGGCCGTTCCGGAACCTGAGATCGCGCCAAACAGCATGTTGGCCAGAATATTGGTCTGAGCCAGCGCGCCAGGAAGACGTCCAGTGATCATTTTGGCAAAATTGATCAGCCGGATCGCGATCCCGCCTTTGTTCATGATATTGCCGGCAAGGATAAAGAACGGAATGGCCAGCATCGAAAAGATCGAGATTCCCGAGAAGATACGCTGGCTTGCTGTCAGGACCGTTACATCGAACGGCATGACCGGCAGGATGGCACATACGCTCGCCACGCCTAGGGCGATAGCAATTGGCACTCCAAGCACCAGAAGGACCATCAGAACGATAAAAATGATCAGGGCACTTAAAACTGCGATACTCATTAGTAGAGGTCTCCTTTCTCTTCAAATCCGTTGTTCAGCTTCAGATCTTTTCCATGGCACATATCGGCAATGTTGCAGATCGAATACAGGGCGATGCATAAGCCGCTGAGCGGCAGAATGATGTACAGATATCCCATCGGAATGCCGAGCGATGCGGTTGCCTGGGTCATAGAAAGGGTCATGATGCTTGATCCGCCCCACACAAGGACCAGGACAGCGAACACAAAGATCAGCAGCTCGATCGCGATATCGAGGACCTGTTTTGCTTTTCCATGGATCTTGTCGGCAAGAAAGGCCATCCGCATATGATCGCGCTTGCCGAATACGAGGGCGCTGGCCAGCAGTGCCATCCACGCGAAGGAATACGTCAGCAGCTCCTCGCTCACGGTCGATGGCGCGTTGAAAAAATAGCGGGTAATGATCTGATACGATGCGATGCATGTCATCATCGCAAACAGGAATATGCATGCGTATTTAAGGAAACGATCCAGAAATTTTCGGATCATGGCAAGGACTTTCATTCGTTTTCCTCCTGCTTTACTTCTTCATTGATGATCTGCACTTTTTCAAAGATCGGCTCGATCTTCGGGTTCTTCTTGAGCAGATCCTGCTGCTCGTCTTTCACCTTCTCCTGGAAAGCTTCGACATCCACTTCGATAAATTCGACACCTTGTTCGTTTTCTGCATAGTCTTTGGCTTCGCTCACTGCAGCGTCCCATTCTTCGAGCTCGACAGCTGTGCTTTCGAGCGCCGCCATCTGGAAGATCTCGCGTTCGTTTTCCGGCAGGCCGTTCAGGAACTTCAGGTTTCCGATCAGCATATCCGGCACCATCTGATGCATATCATAGGAGAAGTATTTCGCTACTTCGCCGTGTTTGTTGTTGGTCAGAGCCAGTTCGTTGTTTTCGGCTCCGTTGATGACACCCTGCTGGATGGCCGTATACACTTCGCCAAAAGACATCGGGCTTGCGGCTGCGCTGAAGGCATTGACCATGGCCACTGAGGATGGCGACTGCTGCACACGAATCTTCTGTCCGCGCAGATCTTCGGGCGTCCGGATCGGTTTTGTCGAATAAAAGTTGCGGGTCCCTGCGTTATACCATGTCAGCACCTCGAAACCGCTCGCATCAGTCGATGTGTAAATGGTTTCCATAAATTCCGTGTCCTGCATGAGGCGGTGATAGGCGTCTTCGCTCGTAAACAAATACGGCATAGAGAAAATTTCGTAAATATTATCAAATGTTTCCAGATTGGCTGTTCCGGCTACCACAAAGTCGATCGCCCCGGTCTGACAGAGTTCGATCGCTTTCTGGGCCGATCCGAGCAGCTCGTTAGGGAAAATTTCCACTTCGTATTTATCACCAAGCTGTTCTTCGATGATATCTTTAAATTTCAGAAGCGCGATGTGTTCGGGGTGCGTTTCGCTCTGGGCATGAGAGATCCGGATGATCCGTTTTCCGTTGGTAACCGAACATCCTGTCAAACTGAACGCGAAGCAAAATAAGGCAAATGCCAGGGCAATTTTTCGAATGTACTTCATTTTGTTCTCCTATCCTGTTTTCAGTGATCTTATATTTGTGAAAGCCTTTACACGTCCTCACTGTACAGAAACCGCTTTCATTGTGCAAATGAAACACTCTCGTTTTTGATAAAATTTCCGCAATTTCGTATCTGACGTTGTTTTTTTGTTAGAAAATGCGCATTTTTATGGAAATCTGAAGTATTTAAGTTGAGTTTTCCAAATTCTTACGTTATAAAATTTGTGTAAGCCTTTACATCATATTCAAAAAAGTGGAAGCAGCATGGATCCTTCGATCCGGTCCGCTTCCATCCCAGCATTTCAGGAGGAAAAAAAGTGAATATATTGAATTACGATACATTACATTCTGCCCGATACAGCAGACATGCGGTTTTCGAAGGTCCGGTTACCGATAAAAAACGTATAAATGAGTAGAAATCAGTTTGCGGTGAGGTATCATAAGACTAAGGAGAGTGCCACAATGAATATTTATGATATTTCCCGCCAGTCCGGTGTCAGCATCGCCACCGTGTCGCGCGTCATCAACAATTCCGGTTATGTTTCCGAAAAAACCCGGGCCAAAGTCATGAAAGTGATCGAGCAGAACAATTATTCCCCCAATGCATTCGCCCGAGGCATGGCCAACTCGACCATGTCCACGATCGGCATACTGTGCTCGGACGCAGGCGATCTGTATCAGGCGCAATGCATCCATTTTCTCGAGCCGCTGCTTAAAAAGGAGAAGTTTGCGGCAATCGTAAGTTGTACGGGCTATGATGGCGAAAGCCAGGAAAAAGACCTTCAGATGCTGCTTGAGCGCAATGTGGACGCGCTCATTTTGATCGGATCCCATTTTATCAGCGATGATCCGAAGAAAAACGAGTACATCGTCCGGGCCGCCCGCCGGATCCCGGTATGCCTGCTTAACGGTTACCTGGAAGCAGATAACGTTTTCTGCATCCTGCACGACGACCGCGATGCCCAGCATAAGCTGGCCAGTCATGTGCTCGAAAAAGGGGCGCGGGCACCCGTATTTCTTTTCCGGCAGGATTCGCATTCGACAAAAAAGAAGCGCCAGGGATGCCTTCAGGCCTGCATGCAGCATGATATACCGTTTCGCGAGCAGCAGGTTTCTGAGTCTTTCGACGAAATGCTCAACGTGATCGAGGATCTTCTTGCCGGTACGCAACCGTGCGACGCACTCATTGCGGTAGACGACGAAATTGCGGTGGCCGCCTTAAAATCGTGTACCCGCCACGGACTCAAAGTGCCCGAAGACGTGCAGGTCACAGGGTTCAATGATTCGGTGCTTGCCCAGGCCTGTTCGCCCGAACTGACCAGTTTCGACAACCGGGTCGAATTCATGTGCCGTTCCGGGATGATGGCCATCATGCAGGCGCTCAACAATCACGATTATCCGTTCAAAACGATATATAACGGAAAGCTGATCGTCCGGGAATCGACGTGCCCATAGATCCTTACAAAAAAAGAAAACGATTTGTATCCACAGATCGTTTTTTCTTTTCTGGCAGTTGACAAACAATCCGAATGTATTTATTATATATATTGTATATACACATTATAAACAAGGAGACGTCGAATGGATATAATCATTTCATCAAGATCGGAGAAGCCGATCTATGAACAAATCGAAACCCAGTTCCGGGATATGATCTTAAGTGGCCGGCTCAAGCCGGGCGAGGCGATCCCGAGCATGCGTATGCTCGCAAAAAACCTGCATGTATCGCTGATCACAGTCAAAAAGGCTTATGAGAACCTAAGCGCAGCCGGACTGATCGAAACTGTCGTCGGCCGCGGATCGTGTGTCGCACGGCTCAACACCGAACTGATCCGGGAGGAAAATCTGCGCCGCATCGAGGATACGCTGAATCAGGCCTGCACGCTGGCCAGAGAAGCCGGGATCGAAAAGGATACGCTCAAGGAACTGATCGATATTTTATATGAAGGAGAGTTATGATGATTTACGCACTATCTGTCGCGAATCTGTCGAAACGATATGATTCGTTCACGCTCGAGGACATTTCCTTTCAGCTTCCCGAAGGCTCGATCGTCGGGCTGATCGGGGAAAACGGAGCAGGAAAAAGCACGCTGCTGCGCTGCATCCTGCAGCTTGCCAAAGCCGATTCAGGAACAATGGATCCTCCATCCCTTGATCTTGACACGCTGAGCTTTATTCCGGACGCCTGTCCTTACCCGGGGATCCTGACGCCGGTACAAATCGAAAGCGATCTGAAAGATATATACACAAACTGGGATCACGATACGTTTGCTTCCATGTGTGCCCGTTTCAGCATTCCGATGCGCAAAAAGCTGAAAACATTTTCCAAAGGAATGAAGGTGAAATTCTGTTTCTGTGCCGCCTTTTCCCATCATGCGCGTCTGCTGATCCTGGACGAAGCCACATCCGGACTGGATCCGGTCGTCCGCGACGAGATCCTTGATCTGCTGCTCGATTTTATTCAGGAAGAAGACCACACGGTCCTGTTCAGCACGCATATCACGAGCGATCTGGAAAAGGTTGCCGACTATATCATGTATATTCATGACGGAAAGAAAATGTTCATGGAGTCAAAGGACGAACTGCTCGAAAGCTATGTGCTCATGCACGTGACAAAAGATCAGTTCAAAACGATCGATCCGAAGCAGATGATCCGCTGGATCGAAATGCCGTACCAGATCGATGTGCTCATCAAAAAAAAGGAAGCGCACTATCCATACGACCCGCTCCGGCTCGAAGATGTGATGCGTCTCTATTCGAAAGGAGGATCAAAATGAAAGGTTTGCTGAAAAAGGATTTCCAGATCATCGTTTCAAACTGGCCTGTCCTGCTTGCGATCGGTTTATGCGGATGCGCTATTGCCGTATATATCAGGATCCCGGATATGCTGCTCTGCTTCGTGGCCCTTCTTCTAAGTTATCAGGGGGTGGCAACGATCATGAACGACCAGTCTTCGGGATGGTGGCCGTGGGCCATGAGCCTGCCCGTACGAAGAAAACGGATCGTGTACGAAAAATACATATTCTGTCTTCTTCTGGGCGCGATCGGCACATTGCTTGCGATCATTCTCTACGCGATCGTATCCAGGCTGACAGGGGTCGAATTTTCTTCAGAAAGCTTTCAGATCAACATGTACATTCTGCTGATCTTTATCGGTCTGGGCCTTTCGTCCGGAATCCTGTTCTGCTTCTACAAAAAAGAAACGGCCCCGCTTTCCATGTTTATCGCGGTCCTTATTCCGCTTGCCGTGATCCTTGCGATCATAAAGCTGAATAACGATCCTCTGGATATGTTCCGTACGATCGGATTATGCAGCATGGGAGCTTACTTTGTGATCATGGCACTGAGCCCGGATATAATTTATCACTGGATCGATAAAAATTAGCGCAAAAAAACTGAGGTATCATACAGCAGCCACTGGAGCCTCAGTTTTTTATCATTCATTGAAATGTCCACATCACAAGAAGAATAAGAAGATTTGGTATTTCCAGTACGGCGAGCACGCGCAGATGGAAGCGCCATGTCAGCGAAAGGTAGCCGGCAAACTCTCTCAGCAGAGCGTTGAGTGTAAAATACCATTTTGTTCTGGAGCCGTACCCGATACAGCGTATGCCAAGCCTGCGTGCCAGGACAAGCGCACGGAAAACGTGATAACGTGTCGTTACGAGCGCGATCTTCGCATCCGGATCCTTGATCAGATCATAGGAATACAGTAAATTCTGTTCTGTGTTTTTCGATGCCGTTTCTTTTTCCATGCGCAGCGCATCGACGCCTTGCTGCAGGCAGTATTCATACATGGCCTCGCCTTCCGGAATAGATTCTCCGCTCCCCTGTCCTCCGGAAAGGATCAGGGTGGCGCGTGGATTGGCTTTCAGCAGTTCGATCCCTTTATTGATCCGGGCGGCAAGCAGCGGCGTGATACGATCCTGCATGATGCCCGAACCAAGCACCACGATATAATCGAGATCATGGCGCTTTCGCACATGGATCAGATTGAGCAGGGCCGAGAAGCAGAAAATAGTCAATACACACAGCATATACAGGACGGCCAGCCCGACAACAGCATAAAGGGCCAGAGCGGCCGAGCTGGCCGAACCGCCTGCCAGCAACGGAAAACCGATCATGTAGACGATCAGTCCGAGAGCAAACGCGAGCGACAGAAAGTTGGTCCAGCTCGCTCCTTCTTTCACTATGATCTGGATCCCTTCAACAAAGAAGGTCAGGATCACAAGAAACGGAAACAGGAGCAGTCCGAACAGAGCAAGAACGGCCAGGATGCCCAGGACCATAAACAAAAAAGGGTGGGCACTGATCCAGCGGGAATACGTAAAAACGATCGAGATCATAAATATGGCAGTAAAGACAAGCAGCCAGAAAAAAGTGAACCCGCTCCACAGCGTCCGCGGCCTTCGCCACATGACCAGTCCGAAGATCAGAGCAGAACACCCCCACAGCAAGCCTGTGATCAAAAGTATATTCATATATTGTCCCCCTGTTTCGTATTATACCGAAAAAGATGCCTTTCGGCACCTTTCATACGACATCTACCATAACCCTGGAGTGTTGAAATGCTGATCGAGATCGTTTGAGAACCAGCGTCCATTCATGATCGTAGAAATGATCGCTTTCTTATCCGTATCATCGAGCCGATCGTCTTCGATCGCTTCAATGATCGCTTCGTTGGTCGTCGATACATCTTCCATCCTGGCTTCGCCTTTTTCGCCTTTGGCATCTAACACCAGTGTTTTCGGATCCTTTACGGTCCATGGCGTCCAGTCTGTGCCGGCTGAGCTGGAAACCGGGATCCCATCCTTTACAAAGCTTGCCAGATACTCATTAAGATCCTTTGACATATCGACATAACCGGCTTCCGTGAAATCATAACTTTCGGAATAGTTGTTCTGAGTTGGTGAAATAGCCGGCACGAAAATACCATGGAAAGAGCCGAGCCCATCGATCGGATGATCAGAATTCCGGTCTCCGTAATTGATCTGGCACAGATAAATATTTGATTTATATGTATCGCTCATCTTTTCTGCAGAAAGCTGGGTATTGAAAATACGATAGAAATCGCCTCCGTACTGCGCAATAAATTTTCTAGCTGCATCCGGATCTTTCATTTTTTCGATCGATGGATCAAATCCGCCAAACATCGTGAATTCTTCCGATCCAGTAACCATCATGACAGGCACATCATTTACATAATCGCTGTCAAATCCTTCTTTCGGGATCACGATCCCGTCGTTGTAAAGATGAGGGAACTTCGCCATCCGGATCCCTGCATTCGGAAACAGCTTCACCAGACGATCCGAATCGATCGAATACAAATAATCGCGCACTTCTTTGTTGTCGCTCATCAGCCATTCGGCCGCTTCTTCTTCGTTGTCTGCTTTCTTGTCTTCTACAGCAAGAGGCGCAATCGTTTCGGCAATCTTTTTAATTGAAGCGTCTTCATCTGCGATCGTCATCCCGCCCGAGAACGCTATCGCTTTATCAAACAGCCCTTCAAACGTTGGCGAGATCAGCATGGCCATTACATCTCGTCCTCCTGCACTGAAGCCGGAAACTGTCACATTATCCGGATCTCCGCCAAACTGTTCGATATTGTGTTTTACCCATTCAAGCGCTTTGGCCAGATCAAGCATCGCAAAGTTGCCGGTCTTGTTTTCATCATCCAGCAATGCGGGCAGATTGTTGAATCCAAGCAGCCCTAATCGATAATTTACCGATACATATACGAGATCATCCTTTTCAACCATATCATACCCCGGAATTTCAAACGAACTTCCGGTCTGATTATTTCCGCCATGGATATAGACAAGCACTGGTTTATCTTTCGCTTCAGCTGTTGTATACACATCCAGATTCAGGCAATCGGTCGATCCTGCCGCTTCCACGACCGTTTCCCCTTCTTCGTTTGTTGTAGAAGCTGCCTGCAGGGCCACCTCTTCTTTATGGGTGACATCTTTTATATCATCCCAGGCCTCAGGGTCCTGAGGTGCTTCCCAGCGCAGATCGTCGACCGGTTCTTTTCCGTATGGAATTCCGTAATACACTTCCACCCCGTTTTCTTCGGTTCCTTTGACCTGGCCATACTGGGTAGTGCGAACAAGATCTTCGGTTTCAGATGTTCCCGCTTCTTGCGAAGTTTCCGGAGCGTTTGTGCAGGCGCTGAGCGAGAAAATCAGACTCGCTCCTGCCAAAAGTTTCATAAATCGTCCATTCATGATTTTGTTTCTCTTTCTTTTTGCTTTTCTGTGTTAGCGCTTTCACGTTTTCATTATATAAACAGAGAAAGAAAAATCACGATAATTTCAAAAGTTGAAATTCATTATTTGATCAAATATTTATAGGCATACACAATTTGTTCCGCGAGAAGGATCCATACGATCGAATGTATCCGCACATCGTGCAAGCCGCACTTTTTGTTCAGATATATCTCTTGAAAAGTAATGTCCGTGCATGGAAAACAAAACGATCAGGTTCGTGTTTTTCGGCGTCTGGATTTCTTCCAGATTTCGGATCCTCGTTATGACCAGTCCATGAGGAAGAAGCTCATTTTTGATATGATCAATGATCACATCCATGCTGCGATAACCTAGAAAATATACATTTTCCTTTTCTTTCATCCTGCGGCACAAGGTTTCGATCTGCTGACATGCTTCAGGAGAAAACGATTCCGCAAGAGCTTTCGGAATGGTATGGAGAAACTTTTCGATCGAATCCCCGGTATAAGGAGGTGCGAAAGGAATATTTTCCTCGGGATGCGAAAGACCATACCTTGAATTCCGGGCAATTTCTTCAGCAACATAATCCCGAAAAGAAATATAATCTTCAAAACCGATCTTCTGAACAAAGCGGGATACCGACGAAGCGGATACATTGCTTCGTTCGGCCAGTTCAAAAACCGAACACGATGGGATCTCCTGCATATGTCTTAAAACATGCTGTGCAATGGCCCGATTGGAATCGTTTTTTTGATCCAGAAACGGAAGCAGGCGTTCATATAGTGTGTAAGGTGCAACTCTCATCTCCGGCCCTCTCTTTCCTTAATTTACCTGTTCTTTCTTTTAGTGTACCGGAAGTAAGCGGGAAAAAGAACCGCGTATAGTTAAAGGCCCCTGTCTGTGAGATACTTCTCGCAAATAGGGGCCCTTTTTCTTTCGGGTTATACGCATTGTTCTTTGACTTCTGCATTCCACGGCATCATCTGATCAAGGATCTCGTCACTCAGCTGCCCGATCTTTCCCCTCAGTTTTTCCAACACGTACAGTATGTATTTGTACGGTACCAGTCCGTTGGCTTTCGCACTTTCTACGACCGAATACAGTACGCCGCAGCTTCGGGCTCCTCTCGGACTTCCCGAGAACAGCCAGTTGCGCCGTCCGATCGCGAAGCTTCGGATCGTTCTTTCCGATAACGAATTGGTCATCGGTACATTGCCGTCTTTTAGATAAATCTTCAGTCCTTCTTCGTTATCTACCAGATAATTCAGGGCCTGTTTTTCCTTTTGGGTTGTCCAGCCTTCTGTGGCCAGGGCTGTTTTTGCGCACACGAAAACCTGCTCCACGAGCCCTCCTTCGCGCAGCATCCTTTCTTCTTTTCGTTCTTTTGGCTTCAGTTTCTGAAGCTTCGCTTCGATACGGAAAATCTTCATGATCTGTGTAAGTATCTTCACTGACACGGATCCTGCTGCTTCCTTCAGGCCTTCCAGAGCATCTACAAAGTACCTTCTGGCATGAGCCCAGCACAGTGCTCTTTCGTCATGATCGACCTGATTGTATCCGGCATAGTCGTCTGTGATCAATATCCCTGCGAATCCTTCCAGATAATCGGCGGCATACTTTCCGCCTCTTCCGGGCTGATAGTCGAACAGCCGCATCGGATGTTCGCTTTCCTGTATCGAACTGTACACCCACATATACGACTTGTTCGTATTCCTGCGCCCCTCTTCCTTCATGACCTGGATGGTCGTTTCGTCGCAGTGTATATACTCCTCTTTCAGCAGGTGACTTTTCATCCGTTCGATCAGCGGTTCGAAATAACTCTCCGATCCCAGCATCACCCAGTTGGACATCGTTCTTCGGCTCACAGGAAGCTTCCAGCTCTTCCATTCCTTTTCCTGCCGGTAATAGGTCACGCCTTTGACAAACCGTTCGTTGGCCACATAGGCCAGGGCCTGCGCGCTCGCAAAAGAACCGGGGATCAAAGCGGCCGGCGCGTCTGTCTTATAAAGAACGCCTTCCCCGTCATTCATGCAGGCAGGGCAGGCGTAGGTTTCTGTATAAATGTCTTCGATGATGATCTGCGCAGGGAGGACCTTTACGATCGTGTGCGCTTTCTCTTCGCCCACCTTGATCATTTCTTCTCCGCAATATGGACATTTCTTTTCTTCTTCGGTCGCTTCGATCACCACTTTTTCATGCGGAAGGGAGTCCAGGTCGTCCGTACGGTTCGGACAGCGGCGGCGCTCATGCGCCTTGACTGTCCCTGTACGTTCTTCCTGTTTCGGTTCCGGATAATCCATAGTGAACAGAGGTTCCATATTGGCCATCATCTCAAGCGCGGCTGCCTTTTCGCTCTTCCGGCCGAAAAGCATCTTCTGAAGCTTGCGGATGATCTCGTCCTTCTGTTCGATCTTATCGTACAGCTTTTCGATCAGTTCCGATTGTTTCTCGATCTGCTCGGACTGTTTTTTCAGCTGCTCGTTCATGATTTCCAGAATCTTTTGAATTTCTATGCTGGATCCGTTGTCCTGTGCGAAGTAACCATCTTTCATGACCCGACTATAACACACTTGGAAAGGCTTTTCCATCACACAATATATGCACGTTTTCGTGCTGGACGAATCGCATTTTTCTGTACAATGCTCAGTCCGTCAAGCAGCCATCTGAGCTCCTGTTCGCTCAGCGCAATGACTTCTTCCTCCGTTCTGGGCCATTGAAATTTTCCGTTCTCTAGACGCTTGGTGATGAGCATGAACCCATCCTCTTCCCAAAGCAGTCCTTTGATGGTGGAAGTCTTTCTGCCGCAGAACAGGAAGAGGATATTCTGACGCGGGTCCAGCTTCATGGAAGATTGAACCAGCAGGCACAGGCCGTCAATGCCTTTGCGCAGATCCGTGTAGCCGGGACGGATGTACACATGATCGATGCGGTTAAAATCAAGAGATCTCATAATGAATCGAGGACCGTTCGAATCAGCACCGGTTCCGTATGATTATGGATATAGATCTTGCCTTTGGAAGACTGAATAACGATAGCTGGCCGATCCGATCCGGTTTGTTTCCTGGGACCCGGATCAGGAAGGCGGACTTCAGCAAAAGAAGAATAGGTATTCGAATTCTGTTTTGATTCGCTCATGAAAAAACCTCCAGTTCATAGCATCAATATACTCAATGAACTAGAGGCTGAATACCCGTGGTCCTATTTCCCCGCTTATCCATTTTCTGCCGGAGGTATCCGTCCGAATTAACACGAACTTTGCATTTTATTCATAATATTTCTGGGATTTCAAAAGATAAAAGCGTTCAATATCCAGAAAAGCAAAAAAGTCTTCTTTCGAAGACTGAATTTGTAAGTGGTGGTCTCAGTCGGAATCGAACCAACGACACAAGGATTTTCAGTCCTTTGCTCTACCAACTGAGCTATGAGACCACAATGGTTGCGGGGGAAGGATTTGAACCAACGGCCTCCGGGTTATGAGCCCGACGAGCTACCAGACTGCTCTACCCCGCGATGTGAATAAAGTATTAAATTGTTATAAATGGCGGAGAAGCTGGGATTCGAACCCAGGCGCCGCTCACACGACCTACCGGTTTTCAAGACCGGACCCTTCAGCCACTTGGGTACTTCTCCATAAATAAATATGGGATAAGTTTATAAATTGGTGGACCCTGTAGGACTCGAACCTACGACCCGCCGGTTATGAGCCGGATGCTCTGACCAACTGAGCTAAGGGTCCAAAAACAGTTGGTGGCTGGAGTGAGACTCGAACTCACGACCTTCCGGGTATGAACCGGATGCTCTAGCCAACTAAGCTACCCAGCCGAAGAGTGGTCGGGACGACAGGATTTGAACCTGCGACCCCTTGATCCCAAATCAAGTGCACTACCAAGCTGTGCTACGTCCCGACAATAAATATTAATTTTTAAAATAAATAAAATGGCGCGCCCAGTAGGAGTCGAACCCGCAACCTTTTGATCCGTAGTCAAACGCTCTGTCCAATTGAGCTATGGGCGCATGTGCACAATATCAAGTGCTCATTTATACTATCACCGAATCCATATCATTGCAAGCGGAAATTTTAATTTTTTTAAAATTTTTATTTCACACTTTGGAAACGTGATTTTCCACTCCTTCAAAGAGACAGTTCTTCAAAAGAGCGACATATGCATTATACGTGAACTGATCGATCGTTGCAAGCATTTCCATACGAACCCCGAACAAATCGACACGATAATCCTGCAGTTTCAAGCCGCCG
This sequence comes from Erysipelotrichaceae bacterium OPF54, assembly GCA_022834735.1. GTDB lineage: Bacteria > Bacillota_I > Bacilli_A > Erysipelotrichales > Erysipelotrichaceae > Dubosiella. Next base: position 347,026 of record BQKD01000001.1, on the reverse strand, counting down.
CGCAAATAAAAGTCCTTCCTGCGCAGACGCAGTTTACGCTCCTGCTCATTGGAAGCCGATCCCGGATCCTCGATCTCCAGAATGACCGGCTTTCCGGCCTGCTCAAGATACAGGCCAAGCACACGCGACCCCACCCCGTTCTGCCGGAATCTGCCATCGATCGCAAAATAGTCGATCAGGATCCCCGTTTCATCCTCGAGCGTAAAAAGAAGCCCGCACACTTTCTGATCCGCCATGACAACCAGCATGCGCTCCTCGCTATCCATCATCCATTCAAACGGCTTCTTCTCCGAAGCCGGAAAAGAATCTTCGTACAGCTTTTTAATATAAGGCACATCCTCCTGCACCATTTCTCTATATAAAATATCCATAAAACAGATTGTAGTAGCTTCTTTTCATTCTGTCCAGACACGTGGTATAATTTGGCCATGAATTACAGTACCATCCTGCTTGCGGCCGGCAAAGGAAGCCGCACGCACCTTTCCTACAACAAAGTATTTTATAAACTGGATTCAGGAAAAACCGTACTCGAAACGAGCCTGGACCTTTTTTTAAATGATCCGGACTGCCGGGAAGTCGTGATTGTCTGCGCAGAACACGAGATCGATGCCATGAAACAGCTCATCACGCCCGATGCGCGCATCCGTTTTGCGACCGGCGGAGAAACAAGACAGGACTCTGTCGCAAACGGTCTGAAAGAAGTCAGAAACAGCTATGTATTCATTCACGATGCGGCCCGCCCTTATTTAAAAAAAGAAAGCCTTGCCGATCTGAAAGACGCCCTGCAGCATGAAGATGCCTGCCTGCTCATGATCCCGAGCATCGATACGGTAAAACTGGTCGAAAACGGCTATGTCGTCCGCACCCCAAGACGCGATGATGTCTTTCGCGCCCAGACTCCCCAGTGCTTCAAAACAAGCCTCATCCGGTCGTGCCACGAACAGGCTGCGCTCGACAGGCGCCAGGCAACCGACGATGCCCAGCTCGTCGAATGGTACTCGGATGTCCCCGTCCGCGTCGTGACAGGCGACGAAGCCAACATCAAGATCACCATACCTGCCGATCTGAAATAAAGAAGGAGAAAAGAGAATGGAACAGAACACGCATTATTCCGCCCTGATTTTTGATCTTCACCAAAATGAAACAAATTCGCTCGACAATCTGAAAACCGATATCCGTCTTTTTGCCCAGGACCCCGACTGTTCGCAGATCGTTGTCAGCTGTCTGAGCGACCTGCAGCTCACGCTCGCCCTCTCTCCGCAGCCCAAGACAACTCTTGTAAAAATGGCAAAGCACCCTTACGTGTCGCTTGTCAACGGGCTCAAAGCCGTAACCGAGGAAAATGTGCTCATCGTCGGCCTCTCAAAGCCAGTTCGGATCGAACAGAAAAGTGCCATTCTCCATGCCCTGGAAGAATATCCGGCCGTCGAATGCCATCAGGACCTGCAGGCCTATGATACCAGGCTGCTCATGTTCTGCCTTCAGCACTCCATCGAGCAGAATATCGCGATCGAAAGCTATGCCCAGGCCGTCAGCGCTTTAGGCGACACACCCATCCTCAAATTGTAAGAAGTGCACTGCTTCTTCTTTTTTTTGTATAATATTCTTATGACAGAAAACACAATCGTGCAGTATGCACAAACCCATCTCGAATCATTCGACCAGCTTGGCTTCAACGAGATCGACAGCCTCATCCTTTCCTGTATGTCCTATGTCCGCCTGCCCATCACCTCCGCGCAGAAAGTCTGCTTCAAGGACATGTTCTGCGCCGAACATTTTGACACCATGTTTCACAACGTCTATTCCGCCCCGCTTTCCAAAGAACTCTTTACTGCTCTTTGTGCCAGCCCGCGCTACCGGAACATGAAAGTCTTCCATTATGTGCAGGATATGGACGAAACCGAAGCCAAGCAGTTTTCCGCCGTATGCTTTCAGCTCAGCGACACCCTCGCCTATGTGGCGTTCCGCGGAACCGACGCCACCATCGTCGGATGGAAAGAAGATTTCAACATGGCCTTTACCTATCCGGTACCAAGCCAGCAGGAAGCTGCCCGTTATCTTTGCAGCGTGCTGCCCGATCTGAAAGGAAACGTGATCGTGGGCGGTCACTCCAAAGGCGGCAATCTAGCCGTCTATGCCGCCATGCACATCGACCCCGCACAAGCCGGACGGATCCAGGCCGTCTATTCGCATGACGGACCAGGATTTCCCCAGGAAATCTTTTTAAGCGAGCCTTTTTTGAAGACTGCCCCCAAGATCCGCAAAACCGTCCCGCAGTCGTGTGTCATCGGCATGATCCTCGAATATCAGGAAAATTATGATGTCATCAAAAGCTCGCGGTTCAGCGTATGGCAGCATGACCCGTATTCATGGCTCGTGGAAGGCACCCGCTTCATCCACCTCTCCCATCTGACGACCGGCGCAGCCTACGTCAGCACGACCGTCCGCTCATGGCTCGAACACATATCCGTGCAGGAACGGGAACGTTTTCTTGACACCCTGTATACGATCCTTTCAGCCGACCAGTCAAAAACCTCAGCCGAATTCAGGAAAAACCTGCCCCGCAGCCTGCCGAAGATGATCGAGACCGCCAGCAGCCTGAGTCCCGACACGAAGCATTTTCTCGCCCATACGCTGCAGGAAATCGCGAAGCTGACCCTTTTGAGCGTTCCCCAAACGATCCATCCCAAAAATACCCCGGGAATAAGTTTAGACAAATCCGATCAGGAAATGTTATACTGAATCAGCATGTTTACCCCACAACAGACAGCCGTCTGTTTATCCATGCAAAGAAAAAGAGTGCACGAGGCACTCCTTTTTAATGCATGACGAATTCATCTAAAACTATATTCTCACGCTCGTGAAACCCGGAATCATGCTGCTCTTCCCATAACTCCACGACCTTTTTGATTGTTGATTCAAGTTCAGAACTGATTTCCATCTTTTCCTCATTCCGGGATCTCTGAGAAAGGTAGGAAGCCAGCTCGCACAAGATGATCAAATTGTCCAGTTTGCCCTGCAGCCGGGGATCTTGCCGCGACAGGCACACTGACAGCTGGTCAATTATGGAATACATTTCGTCAATTAATCGTTGTTCCCATGTTTCCATACATTTAATACTCCTATGTTCCATAACCAACATAACACATTAAAAACCGCAATCCAAGCAATATTTTTAAACCGGTACAATGTATCGGGAAAATTTTTTCATTTCGAAAACGGTTACATCCAATATGTGATATTGTGTTTAAAAATACGTATGTTATACTCTATAAAGACCTTTTGATAAAAGGAAAAAGAGAAGGAATTCAGATTAATGAAACAGCACGAAAACACAAACCAGCCGGGATTTTTATCATCTCTCAGCGATATCATTTCATCCATTCAGCAGGAACTGGCCCAATGGGAAAACAATGCCGCCCAGGCCGCTGAACAATGCGATCAGCTCTATGACATCCTGCTCGAAAGCGGCGACACCATGAAAAAAGCAGGCAGGGCCCTGCGTCAGGAACTGTCAAAAAAGCAGAGCTATATCGAAAAGTATCAGGCCGCCGGACAAAACTATATTCACGCCAGACGCATTTATGACGCCATCCAGACCGGCAATCACCAAACGATCGAGATCGCTCTCGATTATATTGCCGCCAATTATCAAAGCGCCTACCGCTATCACTTTGGCGAACCCATCTGCGAGTACTGCCAGAACATTTACGAAAGAGCACTTGCCATTACTCCTGAAGATGTACAGGCCGCAAAAAAGCAGTGGGATCAGGCAAGAGACGCCATGTATGAGCATTCCTTCGTCACAGTACGCCAATGTTTCGACCGGTTCCAGGCCGCAAAAGCCTACCATAAGGAAATAATGAATGCTTATGATCAGGCCAACGCCCAGAGCGCACAGGCCGCCGCCAAAAAAAGCAGCCTGGACCGCAAACGATCGATCCTGACCCACATATGGAATGTGTTCGGACAGCATTTTGACCAGCCGGAATCAGAATTTCAGTTCTGATTCTTTTTTTATTCTCTTTCGTCTCTTCGATGTTCAGAAAATGTTACAATAATCAAAAGGAGAGTGAAAATATGCACAGAATTATTGTTCATTCTGATTTAAATCACTGCTATGCGCAAATTGAAGAAATGCAAGACCCGTCTTTGCGCCTCGTTCCGATGGCAGTCGGCGGCAGCGAGGAAAAGCGAAACGGGATCATCCTGGCAAAAAACGATCTGGCCAGATCCTGCGGCATCAAGACCGGCGAATCCCTGCGCGAAGCGTACGCCAAATGTCCCGGACTTCTCATCATCCATCCCGATTATGACGCCTATTCGTATTACACCGAAAAAGTCAAAGACATCTACCGCAAATATACTGACCGTGTGGAATCGTTCGGGCTCGATGAAGCGTGGCTCGATCTGAGCGCCAGCCAGGCCCTGTTCACAGACGGGATCCATCTCGCAAAACAGATCCAGGACGAAGTCTTCGAAAAATACGGCCTGAAAGTATCGATGGGCATTTCCTTCAACAAGGTCTTTGCCAAGCTCGCCTCCGATCTCGATAAAGATAGAGGATTTGTCGTGATCGACGAAAACCATGTAAAAGAAAGGATCTGGCCTCTTCCGGTCAGCAATCTGCTCATGGTCGGGCGGCACACCACGCTCAAGCTCGAAGCGATGGGCATCACCACGATCGGACAGCTAGCCAGCACGCCCCATCACATCCTGACCAGACGATTCGGCAAAACCGGCATGGAACTCTGGCAGTTCGCCAACGGGCTCGACCAGACCCCAGTCCAGACCACAGATCATGGGCGCCCTGTCAAATCTGTCGGCAATTCGAAGACCCTCATTCATGATATCGAAAACTTCACTCAGCTCTATGAAGTATTCCGGGTACTGAGCGAAAGCATCGCAGCCAGGCTGCGCCGCCTTGGCCGGCAAGGCAGTGTTCTTTCCATTTATCTGCGGGGAAACGATCTGCACGGCATGGTCCGTCAGGTCAAGCTGAGCCGGCCCACCAATATCGCAAAGGAAATCCTGGCCAGCGCCTTCCGTCTGGCCACACGGCATTTCTATTTCGATATTCCGCTGCGCTCGGTCGGGATCGCCGTATCCGGGCTCGTGAGCGATGAGATCGATCAGCTGTCCCTGTTCGAGACCGAGCAGGACCGGCCCAGACAAAAAGCACTCGAGACCGTGATCGAAACGATCCGCGAACGGTACGGTGCCCGTTCGATCGGATCCGCCAGCCTCCTGCTCGACAAGGAACTGACCGACTTCGACCCGCTGCGCATGCACACGATCCATCCCGTATCTTTTTACAAATGAAAAATACATACAAAATATCCATTCCTTTTTCCTTTCCATATGGTAGAATCGAAACTATGTATCAAAGAAAGGAACACTTATGGAAGAACGCGAACATTTAGGCTCCAGGCTCGGCTTTATTTTATTGTCAGCCGGCTGCGCGATCGGAATCGGCAACGTATGGAAATTTCCGTATATTGTCGGTCAGAACGGAGGAGCCCTCTTTATTGCGATATACTTATTATTTCTGATTTTGCTCGGGATCCCCGTCCTCTGTATGGAATTCTCGTTAGGAAGAGCGTCGAAAAAGTCATGCACAAAAATGTACCAGACACTTACGCCCCGTAAAAAAGGGTGGTTCTGGCACGGAAAACTAGCCCTCGCCGGCAATTTTCTGCTCATGATGTTTTATACGACCGTCGCCGGCTGGATGCTCAAATATTTTGTCGATACAGCAGCCGGCCAGTTTGTCCATGTCACAAGCCAGGAAGTCGCCGATCATTTTGTCCAGATGAATGCCGACCCGGCCTCGCTCATCCTTTATATGGGCATCATCGTAGCGCTCGGCTTCGGGATCTGCGCCGCCGGACTGCAGAACGGGCTCGAACGCATGACCAAAGTCATCATGACCCTGCTTCTGATCATCATGGCCATCCTCGCCGTCAACTCGGTCTTTCTGCCAGGCGCAAAGGAAGGCCTCGCCTTTTACCTGCTCCCCGACATTTCCAGGGTCCAGGATGCAGGATCGGGAAAGGTCATCGTTACGGCCATGAACCAGGCCTTCTTTACTTTATCGCTTGGCATGGGAGGCATGGCGATCTTCGGCTCGTACATCGATAAGGAACACAGCCTGTTGACAGAAAGCGTGAACGTCGCCGCCCTCGATACATTTGTTGCCATCGTGGCCGGCATGATCATCATCCCGGCATGCTTCGCCTATCAGGTCGAAGTCACTTCAGGACCATCGCTCATTTTCCTGACCCTGCCCAATATTTTCGCCGCCATGCCATTAGGACGACTGTGGGGATCGCTCTTCTTTTTGTTCATGACATTTGCAGCCTTTTCCACCGTGCTTGGCGTATTCGAAAATATTATCAGTTCCGTCAGGGACCTGTTCCCGTGGAGCCGGAAAAAAACATGTCTGATCTGCGGGATCCTCCTGTTTTTCCTGTCGATCCCCTGCGCTTTAGGATTCAACATACTGGAAAACGTAGCACCGCTCGGCGAAGGCTCGACCATCATGGATCTGCTCGACACCATCGTATCGCGGATCATCCTGCCGCTCGGCTCTCTCCTCTTTGTGCTGTACTGCACCACCAGGATCGGCTGGGGCTGGGATGCGTTCGTTCAGGAAGCCAATACCGGAAACGGCCTGAAAGTGAAAGGCTGGATGAAAAACTACTGCCGGTACGTATTGCCCCTGTGCATCGGCGCCATCTTTATCTGCGGCTTTTTTGTATAAAAACAGCTCCGGCAAAACACCGGAGCTGCTTTTCTTTTTCAGACGATCACCTTTGCCAGAGCGCCCTCGCCAGGCTTTCTGCGCACCACGATCTGCGCATCGATCCGCTCCTTGAGCGAAGACACATGAGAAATGATCCCGATCGATTTGTGAGCAGCCAGCTGCGCAAGCATATCGATCGCATGGGAAAGTGTCTCCTCGTCCAGCGTACCGAATCCTTCATCGATGAACATCGTATCGCACGAGATCCCGCCATGCATCGCGCTCACCGTATCGGCCAGGCCAAGCGCAAGCGACAAGCTCGCCTCGAACGACTCCCCTCCCGAAAGACTGCGCACGCTGCGCACCGAACCGTTATAATGATCGACAACCCCCAGATCCAGACCAGTCTGCGACACTTTATTGCCGCTCTGTAGCCGGATCAGTTCGTAATGTCCCTGGCTCATCTGCATAAAACGCACATTTGCCTGATCGATCACCTCGTCAAAGTAGGCAGCCTGCACATACGATTCCAGAACGATCTTGGCATGCCCGCTCAGCTTGCCATTCAATGTTTCCGCCAGGTTGTTCAGCTCCGAAAGCCTTGTCCGGAACTCTTCCGTTTCCTTCTGCTCCGCCTCGATCTGCTCAAGAAGCTTACGGTCATGGGCATAGACGTATTCCTCTTTCGATAAAGCCAGCTTATCGCAGCCGATCTCCTCTTTCTTTTTATCCAGATGCGCAGTCAGCCGGTCGATCTGCTCCTGCAGCCCGTCATCCCGGATCGTTTCATCCCCCAGCATGCCTTCGCATTGGGCCTTGAGCGCATTATAGCGGGCAAGCTCGCGCGCATTGAGAGCCGCATCGTTTTCATGCTGCGCAATACGCTGCTGATTTTCCGCGATCCGCTTCTCGAGCACATCGAGATCTTCTGCGCTTTTATCGAGCTGCTCCGCCTTCGCCTTCCATTGCGCATACAGCATAGATACTTGCTGAAGATCGTTGCGCACACGCTCTTTGTCCGCCACGTCTTTGGCGGCCAGCGCCTCCTCTTTCCGGATCTGCCCGCTCAGCCTGGAAAACCGTTCGAGCCTCTTTCTGATCGAATCCAGTTCCGCTTCAAGCACCTTGCCATCCTGCCCGTTTTCAGAACGCTCCTTCACTTCGCGCCGCAGCCGATCCTGTTCCTCGAGCGCAAGCGCCGCTTTGTTGGCCTGCGCCTGCAGCACCTCCCGCTCCTGCTCCACTTGTCTTTCAAGCCGGTCCACATCGTCTTTGGACACCACATGCCCAGAAACCGCTGCCGGCGCCGGATGGGTACACGAGCCGCATACCGGACAAGGCTTTCCTTCCTCAAGCAGCTGCGCCAGCACACCAGCCTGATCATCCAGATAGGAAAGCCGGCTCTGTCGGAATGTGTGTTCCAGCTCAACAAAAGCTTTTCGCAGCCTTCCGTATTCCTCCTGCTGGCGAACCGCATTCTTCCTGGCCGTTTCCAGCTGTTTTCTGAGCCGTTCAAGCTGGCGCACCGTTTCGATCTCATGAAGCAGCTGTTCCCGGCGCGCCGTAAGCTCGGCTTCGTTTTCAAGATCCGCCCTCATTTTTTCAAGCGCTTTTGAACGTTTTTCCATATTCCCGGCTAGTTCGTCAAGAGACTTTTTCACGTCGTTCATCCCCGCAAAATAATGCGCCGCCTGTTTTTTCGCCTCTTCATACTGCCTGGACTGCCTTGCCATTTCCAGAAGCCGGCTGTTTTCCCCGATCCATTTCCGGTAAAGCTCTTTCTGTTCGTCGAGACGCCCCTTTTCCTTTTCGAGACCGGCGATCTTCTTCTTCGCCTCTTCCAGCTTGCATGCCGCCTCCTGCTGCGCCTTGCGCTTTTTCTGCTGCTCCCCAAGCGCGCCAAGCCGTACCAGATCCTCATTGTAGGCAGCCTGCTTTTTTTCCAGACCAGCTTTCTGCTGCCCGATCCGTTCATGACAGATCTGCAGAAAATGCTTCAGATCCTCCAGCTCGAAGACTTCGTCTGCCGTAAACGTTTCGAGCTGCCCGATCTTGTCCGCAAGCGAACGTTCCATGGCTGCAAGAGCCGACTTCTTTTCATTGGCCTGCGCATTCAGGCGTTCCTGAAGCTTTTTGAACGCTTCTGTTTTGAACAGGCTGCGCAGGATCTTTGTCCTCTCGTCCGTTTTTGCCAGCAGCACCTTCAAAAAATCATTCTGGGAAATCAGGCACACCTGCTTGAACTGATCCCGCGAAAGCCCGATGATCTGGCGGATCTGTTCGTTGACCTCAGCCGTTTTCGTCAGCGGCGCCCTGCCATCAAAAAACGCAAGCTCGCAGACTGCCTTCTGTTTCGTAAACCCTGTTCCTCTTTCCTTTGGCCTTTCATATTCAGGCGAGCGATACACCTTGTACGTCTGATCACGGACCTGGAACACAAGCTCGGCATACGTCTGTTCTTTAGGATCCGCATAGCGGGAACGCAGCATATTGACCTCGCGCACATCGCCGCTCACGCTTCCGTACAGCGCATAGACGAGCGCGTCGAAAATCGTTGTCTTCCCCGCTCCTGTATCCCCGGTGATCAGATACAATCCGCCCGTGCCGAACCGTTCAAAGTCGATGACCTGGGTTCTGGCGTAAGGACCGAACGCGCAAATTGTCAGCTGAAGCGGTCTCATTGGATCTCCTCCCATTCATCGATAAGATACTGTTTCTGAACAGCCGACAGATCTTTGCCGTTCTGGCTTTTATAAAACGCATTGATCAGATCGAGAGGATCTGTCTGTTCGATCCTTTTCACGCTCGTCCCGGCTTCTTTCGCTTCCGTTTTCCTGTTGGCGTAAGTCAGCTTCAGGATCTTTGGATAAATGGTCTGCAGCTTTGCCTGCGCATTGACTACGTCGTATTCATCGGTCAGGACGATACTGTAATAATCCGCCGGATCAAGAGACGCGTACGTGCTTCGCCGCGTCAGCTGTTCATACGAGCCTTTAAGCTCCACCATGTCATGAAGAGGCACGAAAGCTTCTGTATGCCAGCACACCGTATCATTCACATCCAGAAGCACCCAGTATTTGTGCTGGCCGATCTCGTCGACCGAATATTTTAAAAGCGTCCCCGAATACACCATGCGCTCGCGCACCGACTGGTACGAGTGCAGATGGCCAAGCGCCACATAGTCGAACATATCAAAAAGCCCGGCGCTGATCTGATCGATCCCGCCCACGCTTTTCGTCTCGGACTCGCATGTTTTCGATCCGGCAATAAACTGATGGACCAGCGCAATATGCACCGTCTGCGGATCAAGCCGGATCGTTGAAAGCACGCAGCGCATCGCCTCTTCGTACGTCCTGATCTCCTCCTCGGGAAAATAGGGCCGCACGATCGACGGCTTGAGGAACGGGATCATGTAAATATCCGCATTTTTATAACGGCAGGAAGCGATCGTCCCGTCATACACCGACACGATATGGATCCCGGCCTGTTCGAAAAATTCCGAACCAAACTGCAGGCGGATGGCCGAGTCGTGATTGCCGCCGACCATGAACACCTCGACATGCAGTCCGCTCAGCCGATTCAAAAACGAGTTCAGCAGCAGCACTGCACTTTCCGGCGGCACAGAACGGTCATAAATATCACCGGAAACGAGCAGGACCTCGATTTCGTTTTTTTCCACCCGCTCTACGATCTGATCGAGCATATCCGCCTGTTCCTCGAGCATGGAAAAACCGTGGACCGTCTTGCCAAGATGCAGATCGGAAATGTGCATCATTTTCATAACACGAATACCCCGATCAGGGAGGCGATCACGTAGACAGCGATAAACGCGATGATCCACGGACTGCTCAAAGCAAGCGCATAGAAGTGGGGATCGGACTGAGCATCACGAATCTCGTTTCTGAGCATGGACGCATGACGCACGATATAAACGAGACCGTAAATAGCCAGGCCGACAATAAGGACCGAAGCGATGATCGTGCCGTACACGCTCATCCCAAGAAAAGAAATCGCATTGTTGAGCATATGGATCGCGATCGGCACGATCAAAGAGCCGGAACGCACATAGCTCCATCCGAGCACGATCCCCATGAAGAAGGCGGGTATGCCCTGGGCAAAGTTCAGATGCATCATGCCAAAGCAGAGAGAGCTGAAAATAAGGGCAAATTCCTTTCCGTACCGGGTCAGGCTGCGCAGAAGCGTGGCCCTGAAAAACAGCTCTTCAAAAAACGGACCCACCAGAACGATCGTTACAAAAAGCAGGAAATTGGAAAAAAGATTCGACGAATATCCAAAATCAGGCTGGGCGATCTGTCCCTGAGGCAGAAACAGATTGATCATCGAAAAAACGAGGCTGCATATCAGGGAAAAAAGCAGCAGGACACCAAGCCCGTCAACAATATCGAGCTTTCTGAAGCCGGTGCGAAACTGATCTTTATAAGTCAGTTTCAGATTGTCTGCCACGAACCATACCGACAAGCCGCCCGAAACAGGAGTGACGATCAGCAGCACCGCAATATTGAGCACGCTCAGCATCGAATAGCCCATTCCGTTCATCAAAGAAGCGGCTGCAGCGCCGAACAAGCCTCCGGCAGCCGCACTGACGCACAGCTGGATCACAAGATAGAGCCAGCACGCCATGCCAAGAATCGATATTTTATGTTTTGCCTGCGCATAAAGCGGCGCAATCGGATCAAAATTCATACTATTCATCCTTTCATATGTTTGGCTTTATTGTAACACAGGTGGCATAATTTATTTATGAGACGAAACGAATTAAAAAAGCTGCTTGATTCATCGCAGAGCAGCCAGATCAAAAAAGCGCTGCTGTTCATTTACGACAATCTGGGACAGTCCCAAAAAAAAGAAATCGATCCTGCGCTTACCGCTCTTCTGGCCGACCGTGAAGAACCGCTTGCCTCCCTGATCGAACAGGCCGAAACATTTTGCCGCAAGGCCGAACAGGGAGCCTATGCCCGTGCTGCGTGGCAGAAAGAAGCGCAGACAATCTATGTTAACTTGTACAAAGCGAATACAGAAGAAACGGTCGAGCCTATGACACTGTTTTTCAGGACCATGACCAGCGGTCTGCTTTTTCCGCTCTTCATGGATGCCTCCGATCCGTTTGCCGCCCTGAAAACGAGCCAGGCCACCATGTTCGATGAAATTGTTTTCCGGATACTGGATGGCGGAAAAACGAGGAGCCGCATGAATCGCGTGCTCGATCTGTACTGTACGGTCCGGACAAAAGAAAAGGAAACCTTCGTCTATTTTGCGGCATCGGTCGTGAACGACCTGAAAACGATGGCCGCAAAAGATGTCATGCGCGAGCTGATCGATCAAAGAAAGGGCGAAGAGGAAAACGAACGGCTGGCGTTCCTGCACCTTCTTCTCGATCACGCGCTCGATGAAGCGGAAGAAAAGATCACCGATCTCAGGCAGGAAACGATCCCGGACCTTCTGTACCGGCTTGCACTGATCGATCAAAACGATCTGTGGTGCCTGGTGTATGAACATGCCCGCGGCAAGCGGCAGCTTGTCCTGAGCGCACATATGCAGGCAACCTATGAGCAGTTGAAAAAAAGGTAAGGTATCATAGGAGGAAAAGGAGAGGAAATCACTTTATGGATAAGCGCGCGCTTAAATCAAAAAATGCGATCATTGCGACATTTCTGGCTCTGATCAAAAAAGATCCCGGGGAACGGATCACGGTCAAAGAGCTTTGCGAAAAAGCTCACATCAATAAATCGACTTTTTACGCGCACTACCGGGACCTGCGCGATCTGCACGAACAGCTCGAAGACCAGCTGATCGATCAGATCCTGTCGACGCTGCCCCGTTCCGGCACGTATTCGATCGACCAGCCCGAACAGTTTGCATCGGATCTGTATCAGGCCCTGATCCAGTACGGGCCCGAAATGGATCTGCTTTTCCCGGGCAGCTCGAAAGCCCAGTTCGGTGTCAAGCTCGAAAAGGCCATCCGGCAGGTCGTCGGTTCGAAATATCCGTCATTTTTCTCGACGCCCCAGGCAGATATCCTGCTCACCTACCAGATCCAGGGAGCGTTCCATACGTATCTGAACTACAAAGACGGCGACGACGTGCTCATCCGCACCATTACAGATATTTCGAAAGCTTTGATCAAATTATATTAAAAGGAGGCTTGCTCTGCGGCATGCAAAAAACGGATCTTTCGATCCGCTATTCACGAACACTTATTCATCCCGCAGGAAATAGCCTCCTGCTTTTTTCGTATAAATGAAGGGACGTCCAGTCTGTTTTTTCAGCTGCCTGCGCAGCCTGGAAATATGGGTCGTCAAAGTTCCCGCTCCGATATACTGGTCCGTCTGCCACAGCTCGATCATCAGCTGGCTGCGGGTGACAATTTTTCCATCCGCCTCGATCAGACATTTCATCAGGATCGTCTGCGACGGCGTAAGGTGCAGCGACTTTCCCTCATAATAGATTTCCTCATCATAAACAAGCGTTTTCATGCCTCTATTGTAAAGGGCAATTCTTAATATTTTCTAACGCTTTCGTTAGATATGTCTTAATCCGGATTGTTTGCCGCTTCGATCTTTTCCTGGAAATGGCGGATCTTATAGCTGATCCGGTCGATCATCGTATTCATCCGCTCCTGCTCCTCGATCAGCTTTTCCCTTTGTTCCATCAAAAGCGCCAGACGCTTTTCCAGTGTCTGATCTCCCTGTTTTGTCAATTCGACATATTCCGCGATCGCATGGACCGGCATCCCGGCCTTGCGCATGCAGATCGCATTTTCGACCCAGCCAAGATCCTGTTCGGAATAGTCGCGGATCCCGCTCTCGTTGCGGCGGACCTTGGGAATGATCCCGGCTTTTTCATAGTAGCGCAGCGTTTCCTCCCGGATATTGTACAGCTTGCTCACTTCTTTGATATACATAGTAGATTTCTCCTCAGAGCAATTATAGTAGCTGAAGCGAACTCCAAGTCAACAGGTATTTTTACAATGGTCTGCACTGCGCTTCCACAAATTGTCTGAGCAGGACCTTCGGACCGGAAACCTTGAAAAAGACCGTATATGTCTTCGCATCTTTTTTCATGATCTCGCCCTTGCCAAGCTTCGGATGCATGATCCATTCCCCGATCGCGAACGACCTTTTCCGGACCGGCTTTCGCAAAGAAAGCGAAGAGGCGGGCCCATCTTCGGGCCGCTGTTCGACAGAAACCGACACCGGGACAGTATACAGGGCCGCTTCCAGCTCGGAAAACGTATGGATCTTGCGGATCAGGCCGTTCACGCAAAGAGAAGCGTAAAGACAATACGCCTTGGCGATCCGCTCATCAAAAGCACAGGAGAAATTTTCATATCCGCACACTTTTTGGGAAAGCATCCGGTTTTCCTGAAGAGCCAGAAAAACAAGCCAGATCAGAAACAGATCATCCGGCTGCGAAGGATACGTCTGTTTTTCGAACTGATAGGAAAGCAGGGCTCCCGACGTTTTCAGGCGCTCATCCTCCCTCGCTTTTTCGGGCGCCGTTCCGTACAGATCCACATACGGCCCTCCTTTTTCATACACTGCCGCAGCAGCCATGATGTTCGTGATCGAAAACTCTTTTTTCAAGGAAGGCACATAGATCCCGAGCATATCCAAAGAATACGGTCCGTCCGCCCGGATATCGAGCCGGTTTTCCTTCGTCCCGTCCGGCGAGAAGTACGGTCTTTTTTCGTTGATCCTGTAAATTGTATGGTTCATGGTTTCAGTATAATCCTGCAGACGGCTATTGCGCCAGAATTTGCTCCAGAAGCGAGGTCCCGATCAGCTCCTCCGGCTTTTCGAGGCCGAAATTGTCGAGGATCGTCGCGCCGACGACCGCAAAACTTTCCTGATCGTTCAAGCGCCGCGCTGTTCTCATCGCTTTGGAATAGATGAGCAACGGCACCTGTTCGCGGGTATGATCGGTCCCGTGCCATGTCGGATCGTTGCCGTGATCAGCCGTTACAAGAAGCAGATCGTCCTCTTTCATCTGCTCCATCACCAGGCCGAGCTGTTCATCGAACGCCTCGAGCTCATGCCCGTAGCCGGCAGGATCCCTTCGATGGCCCCATTTCGCGTCAAAGTCCACGAGATTCACGAACAGCAGTCCGGTAAAATCATTTTTCAGCTCCTGCAGCGTCTGCTTCATACCATGAACGCTGCTTTGCGAATGCAGGCTTTTCGTGATCCCTCTGCCATTGAAAATGTCGGAAATCTTGCCGATCCCGATCACATCCAGCCCGTGCTGTGCAAGAATATCGAGCACTGTGTCGGCGGGCGGATCCAGCGCCAGATCCTTCCGGTTGGGCGTCCGTTCGAAACTGTCTTTATCAAAGCCCGTATACGGCCGGGCTATGACGCGTCCTACCCGCCATTTCTCATCCAGTGTCAGTTTCCTGGCCAGATCGCACACACGATACAGTTCCGCAAGGCCCATGCTTTGTTCATGGCCGCAGATCTGCAGCACCGAGTCGGCCGAGGTATATACGATCATTTTTTCAGAATGCGAGGCGAGCTCCTCTTCGCCAAGTTCCCTGAGGATATCGGTCCCGCTTGCTGCCTTGTTGCCAATGACAGTATGTCCGCTGATGCGCTCCAGTTCACTGATCAGTTCATCCGGAAAACCTGTATCCGTAAACGTAACGAAAGGCCTGGTCGTACGGATCCCCATCATTTCCCAGTGGCCGGTGATCGTGTCCTTTCCGATCGATCGTTCTTTCAGACGGCAGCAGATCCCCTTCTCATGATCCTTGGCCTGTCCTGTCAGCACGTCCAGTCCGAGGCTGCGCATGCTGTCAAGATGCAGCGTTTTCTGATGATCGGAAAAATACTGTACGATATGCCCATATGTATCGGCTCCTTTGTCGCCGTACTCGTGTGCGTCGGCGGCACGCCCGATCCCGAAGGAGTCGACAACAAGCACGATAACGCGTTGAAATGTTCTTCGTTCTTTCATGATCCTTTTTCCTTTTCTTTTGTTTTCTTTATTTTAGCGCATTAAAAAACGGCTGCCAAACATTTGCCGGCCGCCGCTTCTTTTCATTTGTCCGGAACAAATCCGGCAATATCCTCATAGGAGAAATCATAGGTGAGAGGCTTGCCGTAGATCTTTTCATAAGCCGCTCTGCGCTGCTCGTAATCCTTCTGTTCCATTTTGATGCTGTTTTTATGATCCGACAATCCGGGATCGGGATAGATCGGATCGAGAACATGCACGATGTACTGCACGTTCGTAAAGTTTTCGTCATCCATGCCGGGAAGATCCCTGATTTCTGTAAAGCACGAAATGACCGGGACATTCAGCTTGCTGGCATAGTAGTACGCGCCCCGTTTGCCTGGACGCGGCTTGCGGTAATTGAACCACATCTCCTGCTCGGGATAGATGAGGATATAATCCTTTTGACGAATGATCTGTTCGAGCAGATCCACAAATTCATGGCGCATATAATCATAGTCGCTGCTGATGGGAATATTGTCGCCGTTATTCATAAGAAAGCCGAAAAAACCGGGCATAGCCAGATTGGTTTCCTGAATGACCGTATAGACCCGCCGGTCGTCCTTTTCCTGGATCATTTTCTTGACGACCGTATTGTCAAGCTGATTGAAATGATTGCTTGCGATCACAGCCCCGCCATCGATCTTTTCGATCTTTTCCAGCCCCTCGATCTGCGTCTTTGCATTCACGAGTTTCGTATAGTAGCGGATGATATAGCGAGCCAGCCTGGCATCCCGTTCCTGCGGCTTTGTTCCATATCTGGCCAGGAAGCTGCGGACCAGCTCTTTTTTCTGTTCTTCGCTGACCTGCGGATCGTCCAGCTCGGCTTTGCCGTTCAGATCGTTTTCCTGCGCAAGCTGCCTGATGTGCTCGATGACTGCCGGACGGTTGCCGCCAATGATCATAAGCGGGCCTCCTGGCCGCTTTCGAACACGGTCTTCATCGTGACCGGTTCATCGAGAATTTTGTTTGCGTTCATGACAAGGGCCATCTGCGACTCTTTGTCCTTTTCCTTCTGTTCGCTGGAATAGCTGTTCTTATACTCCACGATCTCGTCGTAGAAATTGGAGCGTCTGGCCGCATCCCAGAAATACTTTTCGTATTTCACATTGTCATAGCACCACGGCTTATCGAATAAATTGTAGTGAATGATCTGCGGATCGGCAAATTCAGGCAGTTCGCACGGCATCGAATCCCAGACACGATCCAGATAGACGACCTTGTCCTTGCACATGGCGTTCAGATAGTCCTGATCCGGGGCGATCGTGTCAAAGTGATAGCGGGCCATCAGATCGAGGAAGCGTTCTGTCAGATGATGTTCGCGCATTTCCCTGAAATTCATGAGCAGGATGCCGGAATTGAAATAGCGGGTATGATCGACGCCGATCGCATCCTCCACATAACGGACAAGATCAGGCACGCCGGCAATCGAGTAATCGTTGATCACGCCTAGATAATTGTCGCCCAGATCGATCTCGTACATTTTGGAAATATCGCCCGGCACGCAAATGTCGCTGTCCAGATAAATGGCTTTGTCATACTGCGGGAACAGGTCGGGCAGGAACAGACGGATAAAGATGGTGAGCGTAAAGTAGTCGGCGCGCAGCTTGTTGGCACTTTTCCATTCGCCGATCTGGCTTAGTGTTTCAGGCATTGGCGTAAACTGGATCGAGAAATCATCGTCCGCTATGGCCGAGAGCCTGCTGATCGCGTCTTCGCTCATTTCGTGATACACAACATGCACATCGTACTGATACGTTTTCGAAGCGTTTTCCTTCATGGTCAGAAGGGCGACGGAAAGCCAGGGAGCGTACGATTCGTCAATAGTAAAAAAAACGGGAATAATGGGTTTTGTATTCATTGTTTGTCCTTTCCTGCTTTATGCGGGGATTTTCATAAAGCGGTTATCATATTCATCGTAAATGCTGTCGTATTCATAAAGGCCCAGCGTTTCATGCATGCCTTGTCTGTCCCACGGTTTCACGCTGACGGTATGAAAGACCGGGAACCAGCGGAAGCTTGTCGTAAAATGCTGGAACACCGTATCCGGATGGACCTTGCGCTGCTCATTATAGCGGCGCGCAAAAAGCACCTTCTTTTGGACCAGCTTGTTCAGCGCGCTCTGATCGGGCATGAACATTTGATGGCTCCTGCAGTACTGACGGCATTTTCGGAACAGGCCGGTCTGGCGGATCCTCTTCATATTCAAAAGCAGGACGCCGGAATTCATATAGTCCATGCAAAACGGTTTCTGATGGAAGAACCATTTTCCGTAATGGTCCAGGATGCCACCCACCTCCGCTTCTTTCAGGTCCGTATCGTAAAACGGGAGCGGATCCTGCCGGCAGAGCACATCTGTGTCCAGATAAAGGATTTTATCCGGCAGAGGCAGCAGGTCGGCATAAAGACGAAGCATGCAGTACGGAGTAAAGCGGGTGCCCATATTGCATGAAGGCATTTCTTTTAAAAACAGATCGGAAACATCCAGGATCTGCACGCTGCTGCGCGGATCTTTTTCCTGCAGCATCGCTTCGATCCTTTTGACCGGTTCCTCAGGGATCGGATCGTATTTTTTATCATTCCATGTCAGGGACATGGTGAGAATGTATATATGAAGCGGTTCGTCCACATGATTTTTCAGAGAAATGGCGCTTAGAGCCAGTCCTGAAACGATATGGACATCTCCACAGTATAAAATATTCATAGACTCTCCTTTCGCTGAATGTATTGAACGTACTCGACTGTATTGTGCGCGGTCAGTTCGTTCATCCGCTCAAAGACCTCTTCTGCTAATTTCTTTCTTTTTTTGATCCGGGGCAGCGTGCTGTCCGGCTCAAACGGTCCGTCAATGTATACGGTCCGGTGTTTGTTTTCCTGATAGGTTACGACGGCGCAGTACGCAGGAGCGTTCGTATCGACAGGAAACTGAAAAGCGCCGTTCTGAAACGGGCGCAGCTTCGTATAATACGGCCATACGTGCGCTTCCGGAAAAACCACGATACAGTCGCCCTGACCGATATGCTCCTCGATTGCTTTGCGGAACATACGCATCTGCTCGAGATTGTCCGGAACGGGCAGAGCGCCAAGCATGGGCAGCAGCCGTCCGATCAGCGGGACCGAAAGATTGCTTGGGGAAGCGATCACATAGGCTCTCTTTTTCGTGACAAGCTGACTGGCAAGGAACGGATCGCCGATCGCCTGCGTATGGTTGATATAAAGGAAAAAGCCGCGTTTCTCCTTGTCGAGAAGCTGTTTGTTTACGATCGTGGTATGAAGGATATGCCGGATATACAGGCAGGCCCATCCATAAAACGGCTTGTAGAGCATGTGCGACACGGTATCGTACAGAGCGGAATGATGCTCCCACCGGTAGCTGGCCGGAAGCTTTTTGTCCTGAACAGGCGCTTTGACCACATCATCCGAATAGGTATCAAATTCGATCGTCTGCTTCATACCGTTTCCTCCAGGATCGCAACGGCCGTGTTGTGCGAAATGAATGTATCCGCATTCAGCTTAGTCGTGTCGATCTGTTTGTATGCGGCTGCTCCGTCTTTCTGCAGCTTGATCCACGCCTCCTTGACGGTCCACATCCGCATGAAATCCTCCGGACTGCGGCACTGCTCGTATTCGGCTTCATTGAGCACCCGCTGAAGAAGCCTCTTCTTTACGGGGCGGATCGTTTCCATATCGATGGCCGCGTTGCGGGTGCTGATCAGCGCGCCGGCTCCGCTGGTGGTATGGCTCAGGGAAACGTACAGAGAGCCGATCTGCCATTTGCCGCTGGCAAGTTCCACGATGTCTGTGACCGGAACGTGGCGTGCTTCGAGCAGCTGTTCGAGGACCGTATACGCTTCGATCGACTGCTGCCTGGCGGTTCTGTCTGTGTAGCGTCCGGCTCTTTTCTGAAAGGCGGGACACAGATCAGAAAGAACGGCGGGCGGCTTTTCGTCAAACCAGACGATCTGCCATTCAAGCATGCGCTTCGATATACTTGTCGATATCCTGTACGGTGTGCAGCTGCCTGATGTCCTTGTCTTTGATTTCGATATCGTATTCATCCTCGAAGGCGGTGATCATATCGATCACATCGAGAGATGTGAGCCCGAGATCGGTAACGAGCCCGGAGTCCGGTTTAATATCTGCGGGATCCACTTCGGTAAATTCGGAAAGGATCTCGATGATCTTCTTTTCGTTTTTCATATTTATTTATTCTCCTGTCGCTTTGCTGCGAACGATTTTCTGCGATGCGTTTTTCTCGAACGGTTCGCTGCGCAGCATGGTGCGCGCGATCTGTTTTGCGGCTGGCTGCTGTTCATTGTAGCGGGCTATGATCTCCTCGATCTTTTCCTGCGGACGATCAAGACCGGGGTCCGGATAGATGGATGCGCACAGCTGGCTGTTTTTAGCAAAAACAACGACTTCAGCGATTTCATCGTGACGGGAAAGCACCATCTCGATCTGTTCGGGAGAAACGTTTTCCCCGTTGCTCAGGATGATCAGATTCTTGCCTCTGCCTGTCAGAAACAGAAACCTGTCGCTGTCGATCGTTCCTAGATCGCGGGTATTGAACCAGCCGTCCTGGAGCACTTGTGCGGTTGCCTGCGGATCATTGAAATATCCCTGCATGACCAGATCGCCTTTGACGCAGATCTCTCCGTCCGGACTGATCCGGATCTCTACGTCCTCGAGCACCTGTCCGACACTTCCTTTTTTGATAAAGTGGTTGCGGTTGACGGCGACGACCGGAGAGCATTCGGTGATCCCGTATCCGTTGAGCACACTGATGCCCCATGCGTGAAAGTCGTCGATGATGTCCTGATCAAGAAAGGCGCCGCCGCAGATCACATACTGCAGATTGCCGCCAAGCTCGTCGATTATTTTTTTGAAGAGCCTTCTTCTGAAATCGATATCGAGCTTTAAAAGCTGTTCGGCGCGCTGCATGGATCGTCTGATCCTCGCTTCTGCGCCCTCCTTTCTGATCGTCGTCCATATTCGTTTGTGGAACGTTTCAAGGAACAAAGGAACGACAAAGATCGTTTGCGGCTTTTCCTCTTTAAGCGTTTTCTGAATGCGGCGCAGCGACGAATCGATAAAGGTCGTTTTGCCGTAATTGAACACTTTGAATATAGCGGTTATGAGCCCGAAACAGTGATGAAACGGAAGAAAGGAGACGGTGTCGCCTTCAAGCACAAAGTTTCTGCAGGCTTTATTGATGTCGAAAGCCATATTTCTGTGCGACAGCATGACAGCTTTCGGAAACCCTTCGGTGCCGCTTGTAAAGAAATACGCGCAGATCGCGTCCGGATCGATCTTGATCGGATCGTAATGATCGTTTGCGGCTTTTGGATATGTTTCGGAAAGCTGGTCGATCGATACGGCCTGGATAGGCTGGGGCAGGCTGCTGACAAATTCATCATAGCCGGATGAATAAATGACCTGTCCGGCCCGGGCAAGACGGAGCATGTTCACGATATCTTCCTTGCTGGCGTCCTTGTCGATGGGCACGGCAATGTTGCCGGAAATGACGATCGCGAAAAACACGACGAGATACATATAGCTGTTTTCGCCAATAATAGCAATGGTCTCGTTTTCTATATTGCGTTCTGCAAAGGAATTCACAAGCCGGCGGATATCGTTCTGAAATTCTTTCCTGGTCCGGGTGAATTTCTCCTTGCGCGTTTTCCATTGAAAGGCGGGTGCCTGCGGATGGATCTGTGCCTGATAGTCGATCAGTTCCTTGAGATCGCTGATTTCATGTAGCTGATATAAAGGATAAGGCTTGTTTTTCTTCATAGCTTTCTTTCAAATTTGTTGCAAATATTGCACCTTTCTTTGAATATAGTTAAGCTTATTCACATCGTTTTCTCCAATTTAATGACCGAAAAAAATGGGATTCATTCACACAAACCGGACATAAACGGCACAAAAAAAGCAGGAGCTGCGGGCTTCCTGCTGATTCAGGCTCTCTCTTATTCAAGGTTGGCATGGCGTCCGAACATCGTGTCGCTGTCCATGTGATTTTTTTCCATGAGCATGAGAATGGCGGCATCCATGAATAATCCTTCGCTTTGTTCGAACAGGCTGCCCATCGGCTGAATGGAGCAGATCTGTCCTGCTTTTGCGGATTTTGGGGATGGTGCGCTGATTTCCACAACCACATCGGCCATCTGCGCGATCGGCGAAGTGGGGTCGATCGTAATAAGTGCGATCTTTGCGCCGTTCCTTTTCGCAGTTTCCGCATGGCAGACGAGCGATCTTGTCGATCCGGAGCCTGAACAGATGACAAGCGCACCATCCGCGCCAATATTCGGAGTGCATGTTTCCCCGACCACATAGCTTTTCTTTCCCATATGCATGAGGCGCATGGCAAACCCTTTGACCTGAAATCCGCTTCGGCCGGCTCCGGCACAGTAGATCTCGCCAGCCTGATCGATCAGATCGACAAATTCAGCGGCTTTCTGATCAGAAACGGAGCCAAGGGTCTGCGCGAGTTCCTTAAGGATGGCCGTTTCAATCTCCTTATAATTCATGCTTCTGCATCC
Source organism: Erysipelotrichaceae bacterium OPF54 (assembly GCA_022834735.1). GTDB lineage: Bacteria > Bacillota_I > Bacilli_A > Erysipelotrichales > Erysipelotrichaceae > Dubosiella. The sequence continues at coordinate 324,727 of BQKD01000001.1, read as the reverse complement.
TCTCTTTCATTTCCTGTGCTGTCTTTGCCTTGTCGGCGGCATTGCAGATGGCGCCACCCACGACGATGATGCCAGGATGCTCGGCTGCGATCGCATCGACCGTTTCGGGCTTTACTCCTCCGGCTACCGCGCTTCGGGCGTTCTTGATCACGCTGTTTACGACCTTGAGATCGGTGAGCGGATCCTTTTGTCCGCTGCCCTGAATGTCAAACGCGGTATGCACACAAATGTAGTCCACGCCCATCTGATCGATTTCGCGGGTCCTTTTTGCAAGATCTTTTACGGCGATCATATCGGCCATGACTTTCTTATTATGTTTCCGGGCAGAGCGGACGACTCCTTCGATCGTCTCGTCATAGGATACGCCCAGTACGATAACGATGTCGGCTCCGGCATCAAAGCATTTATCGGCTTCGAATTCCCCGGCGTCCATTATTTTGGCATCGGCAAGAACTTCGATGTGGGGAAAAAGCTTTTTGAACGTTCTTACCGGGCTCATGCCTTGCTCAATGATAAAGGGGGTCCCGACTTCGGCGATATCTACGGCATGTCCTGTCTGATTCAGCAGATCGATGCATTGTTCAGTAGTTAAAGTATCCAGTGCGGCTTGCAGTTTCATAATTGATCCTTTCCTTCCTGGTTTCATTATAGTTGTTTTTATTGCTTTTTAAAATATATTATTGATGTATCCATAAAAAAACCAACACTTTTTTCTTGGAATTCAAGTTTAAAATGTTGGTTTTCCAATTTTATTCTTGGACTTCTGCTTCAATACGTTCGATGATCAGTCTCGGATCGTCCATGATGTTCACAAGATCGAGCACCTGTTCATCCATGAACTTCTGTTCGATGGTCGTATTGAGCAGGGCTGTGAGCGAATCATAGTAATTGTTCGTATTCATGATAACGAGCGGTTTGTGGTTCTGCCTGAGCTGTTTGAGCGTAAGGATCTCAAAAAACTCCTCGTATGTTCCGATTCCTCCTGGTGCCATGATAAAGGCGTCGGCCAGATCTTCCATTTTCTGTTTGCGTTCGCGCATCGTATTGGTGTATATGAACTGGGTGCAGTTTTTGGCGAGGATACCTGGCTGCTCGAAAAACTTCGGAGCGATCCCGATCGACTGTCCCTTGTTTTCGATGATGCCGCGGTTGACCTGCCCCATGATGCCGGTGTCCCCTCCGCCAAAGACTAATGTGATATGTTTTTCTGCCATGTATTTTCCGAGCTCATAAGCTGCATCCAGATAGCATTTGTCGATATGGTTGCTGCTGGCGCCGTATACGCAAATATTCATAGCGATTCCTCCTTTTTGTTCCAGTTTAGTTTATTACGCTTTCACAGGCAATTATTTTGACGTCGAAACCGATTAAACGTACGATATCAGTAAAGAAAGGATCGATCATTTATGTATATTACCATTAACGGACTGGCTTTTTTTATCGTGATTGTCGTAGCGCTTCTTGTCGGACTTGGTGTCGGCTTTTTCCTGGGGAAAAAGAATTCCTGAAACAGTTTTGCCTGCATGGATCATGCAGGCATTTTTGATCAGTTTTCGGCGGCATACAGGTCGATGGCAACGACATGGTTGCCGTTATATGTGACGCTGAGCATATTTCCTTTTTCATCCTCGCCGCTGAACACATCCTCGTACTTGTAATAGTTGTGATCGAATCCGGCTTCCCGGCACTGCTGGGCATAGGAATCGAAATCCTCGAGGGACATATTGCCGATATACGCATTAAACGCGTATTGCGAATCGGCAGTGATCCGGCCGTAACCGGAAGGAGGCACAGGAATACCGGCTCCAAGGCCGGTGGACGGCCAGTTCAGCGTGCTCATCTGCACCGGGGCATTCAATGTGTAGTAAAGGGTCTGTTCGTCCTCATAATAGTTGAGGCTGATATTGTAGCCGGCTTCATTGAAAGCGCGGAACATCGTGCTGTCTTTCTGACGTTCGATCGTATATCCGTCCTGTTCGCAGGCAGAGGCATACCTTTCGAATTCTTCTTTTGAAAGGCCGGAAAAATCGGCCATAAAGGATTCGGTGCTGTTTTCCCATACGTCCGCTTTATTGAAATCGGGCGCGGGTGCCTGGGATGAAAGCTCGACCGTATTCCAGTCCAGCGTTTCATAGCCGGGTCTTGTGTTTCCACTCATTATGCCGGTCAAAGCGATGATGATGACGGCTAGAGAAAGGATACATACAAGGAGGGGGAGCGCTTTTTTCTTTTGAGATTTTCTGTTGGCTGCTCCGCATTGAGGGCAGTAGCGCACGCGTTCGGGGATGGCGCTCCTGCAGTTTGGACAGATCGTGATCGGGGTTCTTTTTTTCATACTTTATTTCCTTTATGTGACTGGTCTTATTGTATCAGATTTTCGGTTCTTTCTGCGTGCCTCAAATAGTGTTTCAGCAGAAAAGCGCAGAAATAAGGAAATGTGTAGATGTGGCTGGCATATCCGATATTTCCAGATATAAACTTGATTCCGAATTGAATATCGGGATAGTGATCGCTGCTGATCAGAGTTCTCAGGGATCTTGCAGTGCCATTCGCTGCTTTTACTTCCACAGGGATCAAATGATCGATATCACGGACAAAGAAGTCCTGTTCCAGCGTAGAGTTATCTTTTTTATAATAAAAAAGTTCATAGCCGGCTTTTTTTAAAGCTTCTCCGATCATGTTTTCATAAAGCGCCCCTTTATATATACCAAGATTTTTATTGACCCGTAGATCCTCCTGCGCTTCATCGTCGAGCATCGAAACAAGTAGTCCGGAATCTGCAAAATAAATCTTGTATTTTGTCTCATCATAATTTCCTTTTAAGGGGAGCTCAGGAAACTGCATGCAGTAGCAGATATTAATAATCCCTGCATCATTTAACCATTCAATACATCCCCGGTAATCTCTGAATCTTGCATTGGATGCAACTTTTGTGATCTGGAATTTTTTATTTTCTTTGGCTAGCTGGACCGGTATGTGATTGAACACATTCATTATCCGGGTCTGATCCATTCCGTCTGCATATTTTCTTATATCTTCTTTATAGTCGGCAATAAGCTGTTTCTGAATACTGAGAGAGCCTTCAAACGTTCCCTTTTCGATGTATTCCCGAACGACTGCTGGCATACCGCCTAGAATGCAGTAATCTAAAAACATAGAAGAATATACAGACATTTCCAGATCGTTAAATGGTTTCAACTGGATCATATGGTCGAGCATTTCATAGTAAATGGATTCATCATATCCTTTTGCCCAGAGGAATTCCTCAAAATCCAGAGAAAACATTTCATAGTCTGTTTTATATCCGACGCTGTTGCTTTCGATCCTTTGATAGTTTATTCCTAACAAAGATCCGCTGCATATCACATCATAACTGCCATCCATTTTGAAAAATTTTAGTGATGTCGCGATTTCCGGAAAATCCTGCAATTCGTCAAATACAATAAGCGTCTCCTTTTTTAAAAACTGTATGGAAGGATCGATCCTGGATATATTTTTTATGATATCCTGCACTTTATATCCGTCAGCAGTGATCATCTTAAACCTCGGTTCTTCTATCAGATTGATATAAATCACGTTTTTATAGTTCTGATATCCGAATCTTTTGATCGATTCTGTTTTTCCGACCTGCCTTGATCCTTTTATGATCAAAGGTTTTTTATCAGGATCCTTTTTCCAGTCAGCCAGATATTTATCCACTTTACGTTTCAGATATGCCATCATTCATCCCCTCCTGTTTCGGTAAAAAAACAACTGACCAAACGGCTGCTTTTTTTAATTTTAACACAGCTTAATAAGCTCTGCACATTTTATGAGGATGTTTTGGCCTTCTCTGCACATTTTATGAGGATGTTTTGGCCTTCTCTGCACAAAATCAGTTTTTTCAGAAAAAAGACAGGATCATTTATTTCCTGTCTGATTTGTTCTCGCTGTTTTGCCGGTCCATGAGCTTGGCTGCACGCAGCAGCAGAAGCTGTCGTTCCTTGACCAGATTGATCGCATTCATGCACTGCGCACCCTTGAGAAGCCATTCGACTTCTTTTTCAGGCTTGTGATGGTGCTTGTAGAAATTGGCAATTTCCACGAACATTTCGGCTGTGCGCAGGCCGTTTCTGTACGCCTGGCGCAGAAAGGTATGTGCCAGCTCATACTGATGCTGTTTTCTGGCATCGATGGCACGGGTCAGATAAAATTTATAAACAAGTCCGTGTTCGTAGTCGATCCTGTCAAAAAGGCGGTTTTCTTCACAGGCAAGCTGTCGGGCAAAGCCGACAGGCCGGCCCTTTCTTTTGGAACAGGTACTGCTGAGCCCGACCTCATGAATATGGGGCTTGATCTTTTTATACGTCTGTTTCGCGATACCATATTTCCACTCGTTATGTCTGCCTGCATCCTCGAACGGCGTTTCCATAGCCTGTTCGATCTTTTTTATCACATACGGTCTGAAATATCCGAGCTGGTCGATCGTATCGATCGGGATCCGGAACAAACCGTATTCGCACTCCTTCTGGTTGGCAAATGTCCACGCCCACGGATAGTGTTCGAGAAGATCGGCGTCAGCAAGGAAATAAAACTTGCTGCTGCGGGCTACGAAGCTGAATACCGGCAGCCCTTTTACATACAAGGTCACGACGGCGTTGCTGTGGCGCAGGATCCCCCAGTCTGCCTCCTGCATGGAAAAGATGGCTGAAGCAATTTCAATTTCCTGTTTTGAAAGCTTCTGAACCGCTCTTTTCGTATGCTTTTTCAGCGAATCTTCATCATTCATCAGGGTGGCGAGGATATTTCCGCATGCTACCGCATCGTCCAGGGCGCGGTGATGGTTTTCCAGTTCGATCTGCAGCTCGGCACATACTTTATTGAGCGCATGGCCTGACATATAAGGCAGAAGTTTCTGAGACAGATCGACTGTATCGAGATAGCGGATCGTGCCCGAATACCCGAGCCGTTCGAGCGAGGCTTTCAGAAACGATGTATCAAACGCGGCGTTATGGGCTACGATAATTTCCTGCCCTTCCAGCGCTCCGTCCAGAAATTCGACAAACCGCTTCCATACGCCCGGTTCTGCCGGCGCGTTGCGGACCATGTCTATAGTGATCCCGGTCAGTTCAGTAATAAAGGGCGGAAGATAATCGACCGAATGAACGAGCGAGGAAAAAGTCTTTACGGGCTGTCCGTTTTCAAAGAAGCAGGCACCGATCTCGATCACTCTTCCGTTCTCGCAGTCGCGTCCGTCCGTCTCAAAGTCGATCGCAACAAACCGGTCAGCAATTTTATTTAATGTCAAAGGATATTCCTTAAGGATCCTGCGTGTTACTAATGGTTTCATGGTTCCATTATAGCATTCGTGTTCCTGTTGCTCATTTCCATTGATTTCTTTTCTGCCCAATAAACAAGCACAAAGTATCTCGACATACTTTGTGCTTCCGGTTTCTCTCAAGCGATTTTGTCGAATTGCATTGTTAGAAAGTGTGTTATTTATATTTCTGAGATATCCGGTATGAATATCGTACTCTACCCAATAATGTATTATCAATTATAGCGCATTTAATAAAACGGATCCCTCACAAGTCGCAATATTGTTTTCTGATCTGCAATACAAAAAGAACCGTTCAAGAAAATGAACGATCCGTTGACAGGCCGAAAAATCATTTCAGAAAGTTTTGTGTGTAAGAGAATTGAATTGCTTTCGGCAAAACTTGGGGAAAACAGGACAGAAATACGGGAACTATTCTGCTCTGCTGTGCATTTTATGCATAACGGCCTGTGACGTATGATACGATATTTTAAACTATGACGTCAATTGTCATAATCTATATAATACTTTATATGTCATTTACTTTTAAGCATCAGAAAAGCAATTAACGAAAAAACAAGTATGATAAATTATATGAAAAAAGAAAGGATGTTCTTATGAATACTTTGATGAATATATTATGGTTCATTTTCTGCGGCTTCTGGCAGATGATCGGATGGGCACTGGCAGGATGCTTGTGGAGCATCACGATCGTAGGTCTTCCTGTCGGGATCCAGTGTTTCAAATTTGCCGGATTCTGCGCGATGCCGTTCGGTCATCAAATCGTTTATGGCGGAGGGACGGGCTCGTTCCTGCTCAACCTGATCTGGATCTTCATTTCAGGGATCCCCCTGGCACTTTCCGCACTGGCCAATGGAGCCATACTGTGTCTTTCGATCATCGGGATCCCGCTTGGTCTGCAATGTTTCAAATTTGCCAAGCTGGCATTCATGCCATTCGGAACCAGGGTCATGTGACATCCTCCCCACCTGAAGAGGTGGGGCTTCCTTTCGCTTAAAAAGCGAACAGTCGGTTCTCGTTCGATGACGATATCTCGTCAAGCATAAGCGAGCTATCCCCGTGTGTCCCACGGTTCTTTTTATTCAAAGGCTATGCCAATACGAGCCGCATGCTTTCCCTCTTCTTCCAGTTTGTACTTCAGGAAAGTAGTGAACATGCCATTGCTTTCATATCCAGATCTTCTATGCATATGCATTGGCGATCTTCTCCTGGAGCCTTGCTCCATAGCCAAAGCGGAGTTATGCAATTCATCCTCTACCTTAGAGGTTGAGGTCTTCTTGCTCAGGAATGATAAATTTCCTTTCCTGTAAACCTAGCGTTTGATCTGCTATGCTCATTTTACAGGATAACGTTTTATTATTGAATATACAAAACGTCCTGGCTAATCATTTTAAAATACACTTTTCGCCACCATCTTCTTCAGCTCGATCACTTTCTCATAAATCCTGTCTATTGTTTCGTTGAAACACGCATCATTTTTGCCGCTTGGGTCTTCCAGACCCCAATCCTCCCGATACGTGCACGAAAGGGTAGGACACTGCACATTGCACCCCATCGTTATGACAATGTCGATTGCCGGAAGATCGGAAATGAGTTTTGAATACTGATCCGCTTCCATATCGATATTGAACCGTTCTTTCATCAGTCGCACGGCATCCGGGTTGATCTGCAGCCTTGTTTCGGTACCAGCCGAAAAACTTTCAAACGTTTCGGATGCCAGCATTTTTCCTAGCGCTTCCGCAATCTGGCTGCGGCATGAATTGTGGACGCACACAAACGCCACCTTCGGCAAGTTCTTTGTCTTTTCCATTTTTTTATCCTCTGCCAGACTTCTTTAAGATTTCTTTCGCTTCCCTGGCCGATAAAACTTTTCCGTAGGAAACGACCTTTCCATCCACTACAAGTGCTGGTGTTGTCATCACGCCATAGGCAGCAATTTGCGCAAAATCGGTAATATGGTCAATTTCTTCATGCTGACCAAGTTGCTCAAGTGCTTCGCATACTGATTTTTCCAATGTTGTGCATTTCGCACATCCCGAGCCAAGCACCTTGATGCCTGCTTCCTTCTTTAGTGCTTCTGCCTGCTGCATCGTCTCATTTGAGCAGTTTCCTGCACAGCACGCTTTCTTTTCCTTTTTACCAAATAGTTTCATATTCCTTCCTCCTATATAAACAGTCCATGAAATACATTGAACAAATATCCGACAATCGTGATCCCGACAGTGCAGATCCCGATAAATACAGCTAAAAGCTTTGGCTTGACCGCTTTTTTGAGCATGATGATCGACGGCACGCTCAATGTGGTCACGGCCATCATGAATGCCAGGATCGTTCCGAGCTGCGCCCCTTTTGACAGCAGCGCCTCAGCCACCGGAATGGTTCCGAAAATATCCGCATACATCGGTACACCAGCTAGTGTCGCAAAAATGACACCAAACGGATTGCGGCTTCCAAGAATCTGTTCGATCCAGTGTTCCGGGATCCAGTTATGGATCACAGCACCGATCCCAACCCCGACCAGGATATACGGAAACACCTTTTTGAATGTTTCGACCACCTGCTCCTTCGCAAACTGAATTCGGTCTTTCCTAGTCAGTTCCGGCGAATCGATATCGACACTCTGTGCTTGACGGATAAAATCCTCCACATACTTTTCCATATGAAATTTCTCGATCAGCGTTCCGCTGACAATGGCAATAACCAGTCCGATCACGACATACGCGATTGCGATCTTCGTTCCGAAAATGCTCATGAGCAGCACCAGACTTCCCAGATCGACCATCGGCGAAGAGATCAGAAATGAAAACGTGACGCCTAGCGGCAGTCCGGCACTCGTAAATCCGATAAAGAGCGGGATCGAAGAACAGGAACAAAACGGTGTAACGGTCCCAAGCAGGGCCGCCGCAGCATTCGCCCCGATCCCGTGAAATCTTCCCAGGATCTTTCGGCTTCGTTCGGGCGGAAAATAACTTTGTATATAGGAAATCATAAAGATCAGCGCACATAGCAGCACGACAATTTTCGTAACATCATAAATAAAGAACTGGATGCTTCCGCCAATGCGTCCGGAAACATCCAGACCGATCCATGACAGTCCGTTCCCGATCAGCTGATTGAGCCATTTCATTCCCAGCACCTGATCCTGGATAAAAAGCCAGATCGATCGTAATCCTTCCATAGCATTCCTCCTTCATATCAAAATATTTTGATTTATTAAAAGTTTCCCAATTTGCCGTACTATAGAAATTACTGTTCAGAGGGCAAAAACAGCTCTTTTTGCCTGGTCTATCAGACAAAACACATCTAAACCTCGGTTTTATTCCCTGATTTTACTGGCCTTAGCTACATTTTCTGCTTGCAAACTTTGTAAAATAGGTAGTTGAATCTCTTTATATATAGTACTTATAATGTTAATATGTACTATATTAAGAGGTGATTTTTTATGTCTGTTCCTGCTCATATCCGCAATGTCCCCAGGCCTGTCAACACGGTCGTGGTCGATAACGGCAAAGAAGGACCGAATCGTTTTTCTGTCCGCGAAAGATCCGGAACAAAGTACATTCAGCACGGCAACCCTCAGCCTAGAAACGGCAAGGTCATCGGTCATATCTTTGAAGGAAAATACGTTCCTCTCCATACCGAAACGGCTTCTGAAGGTCCGGACATGCTGTCCTATGGTGCGGCTGCTTTTGCTCATTCTGTTTCTTCCGATATCCTCTCGGATCTGTTGGATATCTATCCGATCAAGGATGCGTGTACGATCATGGCCATTGCCATACTTCGCGTCATACGCCCGTCCATCACGGCTGAGCGCATAGCCACGCATTACCGCCGGACATTTGTCAGCCGGTATTACCCAGGCCTGGCATTGTCTGCCAATACGATCTGTACGTTTCAGCAGAAGATCGGTCAGGATGGAAAGCGGCGCAGGGACTTTTATCAGAAACGTGCTTCCTCTGTTATGGAAGATCATCATATTGCCGTCGACGGCACTCTGAAGCAGGACAACAGTAACGTAAACGATCTGTCTGCCTTTTCCTACAAGGCGCGGACAAAAGGATGCCGGGAAGTTTCGATCCTGTATGCTTATGATATTGAAGCGATGGAACCTGTCTGTGCCGAAGTGTTTCCGGGAAACAGTATCGATGCCAGTTCCTATGCAGCCTTTATCCGTGACAACGATATCCGAAAAGGGATCATCGTTTCCGACAAAGGATTTCCGCCAAGCCAGATCAAAAAAGAACTGGAAGAACGCCCCGATCTGCACTTTCTTACGCCGATCCGAAGAAACGATATGCGTATTGCCAACAACGATATGCTCTCTTTTGAAGGTGTGCTTTCCGGAGTGGATGATCATGTCGTATATAAAAAACGTCGGATCCAGGGAGGACGATATCTATATGCCTGCCGATCGGCCAGAAAAGCGGCAATCGAAGAAGCGGCTTATCTGGCGCGCAGGAAAAAACAGAAAGACTTCCAGCCCGAAAATTATGAAAAGAAACGAAAAACGTTCGGAGTGATCGTGTTCGAATCCGATCAGGATCTCGATCCTCGGATAGCCTATCTGTGCTATGAAGAGCGCTGGTTGCTCGAACTCGTATTCAAGAGATACAAGAACGATGAATGCCTGGATAAAACCGAAGTGCAGGGAGACTTTTCGCTGCTCGGATTGGAATTCATCAACTTCATATCAACCGTGCTGACATGCCGGATGCTGAAAAAGGCAAGAGAAGCCGGACTGCTCGAAAAAGTATCATACGGCGAGCTGCTGGAAGATCTGTCGAGCGCATGGCGGATGGTGGATGCACCGGAAGATCCTGCAACCGATGACAAGCACTGGGTACACACATTAAACTATGTATTCGAAGAACTGGAAGCGCTAGGCTTGTCCCGACCCGTGCCAAAGACGAAACCAAGAAAACGAGGCAGGCCGAGAAAGGATCCGAAGGAAAGCAAGCCTAAACGTCCACGAGGTCGTCCTAGAAAAAGCAACCAATCTGCCGACCTTCTATAGTACGGCAGATTGGGAACCTTTTAATTTATTATATCGTAAGAAAAGCCATCAGACGATGACTTGCAGTTTCTTATTTTCCCGCTTCTTTATCGGGCGTCGTAATCTGGCTGAGCAGCACAAGCGCATTCCGGCTTCCCTGCGGATCGATCCGGTAATGCGTCCATTTCCCGTCCTGCCGCCCCTTGACGATCCCTGACTCGCACAGGATCTTCATGTGATACGACAGAGAGGATTGTCCGATCTTCATTTGTTCGCTCAGATCGCACACGCATTTTTCCCCGCTTCTTAACAAAGCAAGGATCGCCAGTCGTTTTTCATCGCACAGCGCTTTGAACACTCTGGCATCGTTCGTATATTCCTTATCCATCGTTATCACCTCAAATCAAATATTTTTGATATATTAACTTTATCGAAATACATTCTTCCTGTCAACTTTAAATCGAATCATCTTTTTCTTTTCCCCTACAAAAAAAGTGCCCGTCAAGACACTTCTTTATCTCCTGTTATATTGATCCTATTCGAACTCGAGTACACAGTTGCACAGAACACCGGAAAAACGGCATGATTTGCAGGTGCAAACACCCTGAAATCGGGTGTTTTTTCAGTGGATTCGGAACTTCTGTTTTCAAAAGTGTTTTCAAAATGATGTTTTTCCTGATTCGCGTTACATATTCGGGCCAGATTCCCGTTATTCCCCTCCTCTGGTCCGGATATGGATCTGTCAGTCAGATTATGCCATGCGATGCCTCATGGGTCGCATATGCAAAATGCAGCTGGAAATACATTTCAGACAGTATTGTGAACAGATACGCAATGAACATCAATCCCATCAGTATCAGTAACGAATGCAGTCTGTTTCAGATCTCAGAATGAGAAAAAACAAGCCTGTGGTTATACATGTGAAACCACCACCATTAGATGATGGCATCATTTGATGTAATAATGGATATAGTTGCCCTCGTACCTCACCTGGATAGAGGAATCGCCTCCGAAGCGGTCAGTAGTTGGTTCAAGTCCAATCGAGGGCGCCATGTTTTCTCCCATTTCAGCATAATCTATTTCTTATCATATGTTGTTTCATATAAACCATGTTTTAACCGGATTTGTTCTAACTCCTTTTAAATATCCTCTACTCGCTGGTGGTTATGGGAAAGGAGTTTTTTATTATGTCCAAATGCAAAATAATTGCAGTGGCCAATCAGAAAGGCGATTTCAACAAGAACACTACTACAGAAAATATTGTTATCCGACTTGCACGTTACGTGTAGTCCTATTTCCCTTTTAAACAATTTCTTTAGATGATAAAATATTATTAGCATATATTTATCTAATTCTATTGAAGTGAGGGGAAAATTATGAAAAAAGATGGATTACACAAGAAGTTGCTTAAGCATCCAAAAGCCTTATTATTTTCTACTATTGTACTGTTTCTTTTTGTTCTAGTTTTAATCGCCTATACAAAAGGAGCACTAAGAAACAATGAACCTGATCATGAAGAAAAAATCACTCAAATCAGTTTAAAAGATATTGGTGAATTGGCAACTCAGGAAGCTTATATCACCGTTGTTGAGCCAATGAGTGATGACAGAAAACTTATCGATAATGTACTTGATGTTTCTGTCCCATTTACTGAGTCCATCTGCATATTTTCTCATGACTTCATCATAACTGCGGGATATCAATTTGATGAAATAATACCAATTGTTACCGAAGGAACCGAAGAAACAAAGGGTAAAATTGAAATATCTCTCCCTGAAGCCGAGATACTCTCAAATGGTATTGTGCCTGACAGTGAAAAAGTGTACTATGAAAAAGAAAGCCTGTTTAAAAATCTTGATGAAGCTGACAAAGCTGAATTAAGAGCAAAAATGGGTGAAAAGGCAGAAAAGCAGGCCATTGAAAATGGGCTTCTTGTCAGGGCAAAAGAAAATGCCAAGAAAGTATTATCCAATTTTGTATACAACTTTTATAGCCCTGATGAATACGAAATCATTTATACAGAAGTAAATAATTAGAATAGGATGTGAATCACATGAAAAAAATCATGCCTGTATGCATTTTCCTTGTTGTACTAGTCATTATGTTTTATGTATTTCTAGCATTCACTAGATAGTGCAGTGCCACATAGTAACTCCTAAACAACACTCCTTTTTACATATCCACTACTAGCTGGTGGTTATGGGAAAGGAGTTTTTTATTATGTCCAAATGCAAAGTAATTGCAGTAGCCAATCAGAAAGGCGGTGTTGGCAAGACAACGACAACGGAGAATGCGGCTATTGGTCTTGCACGAAACGGCAATGAGGTACTGATCGTGGATTTTGAACGTATTCAAGTTTGTCGCTATGTCCACTCTTGCACTTAGCACAATCATGTCAGGTGCCGTCCCTGATATCATGCCTTCCATCGTCTATGCTGAAACAACACAGCTTCCAACACCAAATGGTGCAGCTACACTTGGTAGCGGAAGTGCATCCATCACAATTCAGACTCACAACGGTCAGTCCCTTGTCGGAAAGAAATTTGAAGTCTATAAACTGTTCGATGCTGAAAACGCAAAGGATGGCGAATCCATCAACTACACATGGAATACAGAATACAAGACCGCATTACACATCGACAATCTGCAAAGTGCACTGAATACCTGGAATACAAAACTGGCAGAAATCTGGATGCTGTTAACAGAGTCACCTGAATCCTTCAAGGGTGGTGATATCTGGAACATCATCGTTCAGATTCATGGGGCATTACAGGCTATTGGGCTATCTCTACTGGTTCTATTTTTTCTGTGGGGAATGATTCGAACATGTACCAGCTGGCAGGATATCAAACGACCTGAGCAGGCATTCAAACTGTTCCTACGTTTTATCATTGCCAGAGGTCTTGTCATGTATGGTATGGAATTGATGACCGGTATATTTGATATTGTCCAAGGAATCATTTCAACAATCACACAGACAATCGGGATTGGTACTGCCAGTACAACTGTTATCCCACAGGAAATTATTGATGCAATAAACAATACCGGTTTTCTGGAATCCATTCCATTATGGGCTGTTACCCTACTGGGATCCATATTCATAACAATCCTGTCATTCATCATGATCCTCACTGTATACGGTCGATTCTTCAAGATCTACATGTATACAGCCATCTCCCCTGTTCCACTGGCAACCGCAGCTGGTGAATCCACACAGAATACAGCTTTTACCTTCATGAAGAGTTATGCTGGCGTCTGTCTTGAAGGTGCCATCATACTACTTGCATGTGTTATCTTCTCGGCTTTTGCTTCTGCACCACCAGTCATAGATTCAACAGCATCAGCAGTATCCATGATATGGGGATACATTGGAGAACTGATATTCAACATGCTTGTACTTGTTGGAACAATCAAGATGTCAGATCGGATTGTTAAGGAAATGATGGAATTGTAAAAAAATTTTATCTAATTATTGACGACCGATTTCGGTCATCTTTAAGATATGGGTATGAAGAGGTGATCTGAATGGCTGATTATAAAACATTAAGTGAGGTTTCAGAACTTACAGGCCTTTCCCCACGAGAAATCAGGTATTACGTTGAAGAAAAAATGATAATGCCTTCCGCAATGATTCAGAAAGGAAAAAGGACATATGCGCAGTATTCCAATTCTGATGTAGTTAAAATACAGCAAATAGCGCTTTATAAAGAATTGGGATATTCCAATGAGCAAATTAAAGAAATTTTATCTGATCCTGAATTTGATTATCAGAGTGCATTAGATAAACAGATTCTTGAATTGCGCAATAAAAAAAGACATATGGAAAATCAAATCATAGCAGCCGAAATGATGAGAACCATATATCTAGAAGAAAAAATCAACAATCTGGATATATCTGATTTTGATAACAGTATTGATAGTTTCTCTTCAGACCTTTTGTCACCTGAATTAGAAGAGTATACCGAAGAAGGGCTGATCCAGTTTGGCGAAAATCTTTTCGAACAAATGGACAAAACCAGCATTTCAAAAACTCTGTTTGAGTTTGAAAACATATACGATGAGTTGCTAAACATCGTAAATAAAGATCCTAGAAGTGACGAAGTTCAACAAAAATTTTTAGAAATTAAAGATATTTGTGATCCTTACTTCAACTGCTCCAAATCTGATAGTGAACCTTTATCTCTAAACTGGTTCATACTGTATTTTAGATGGATAACTGCTTTAGGAGTAGATAGATTGTTTGATGTATTTTTAAGGAAAGAAAACACAGCTGGCTTTATTGATGAAATGCTAGATGAATACAGATTACGTGAGGAGGCAAAGAAACATGGATAAAATCGTAAGTAAAATTGCTGCTTTGGGTGTACCTGGTTTGGTTTTTATGATTGCCTTAAGTGCAACCGGTCTAGCCGGAGGAGCTGCAATTACCGCTGCATTGGCAGCCTTAGGACCTGGAGGAATGATCGGCGGTATTGCTACACTCGGAGTTATTGGTCTTATCAGTGAAGCAATTGCTGAATATGGATTTGATACCATTTTCTCTGCAGTTGTTCAAGAATTGTATAGAAGAGGAGAAACCATCAATTCTCTATACACTAAGATTGATAAATATCCTGTCTCAAAAAGCTTAAAAGCAAAACTAAAAGAAAAGTTGAAGGAAATAAGCAAGGAGGATGAATAGTTATGACTTTTAAAGAAAAGTGTAGTGAAATCAAGGATCGCATTGTTGCGAAAACAAACAGTGCAATTAACTACTGCAAGGAAAACCCTGTAGTGATTCTTGAAGGAGGAGCAATTCTTCTGCTGTCCGGTTTGTCTGTTCATCAAATCCTTTCCAATAAAGATTTGAAGAAAATGAATTCTGCATTAAACAGAAAATGCCACACCTTAACTAAAGAAAACCTGATTCTCCGTATCGAAAACGCTATTTCCACAAACCGAAATAACGAATTGATTGAGCTTTGTAATCAGAAGGATAAAGTTATGGCTAAAACAATGTCTGATGGTCTCCGTCACGGAAGCCCTGTAGCTGCACAACAAATGGCATACAAAAGACAGTATGATCTTGGGAGGTAGTATTCTCATGTGGAAGAACAACATCAGAAAGCAATTGGACGAAACTCTTGAAGTAAGTCTTCAGTATGAAGAAGCTCAAAAAAGTGTTGAGAAAGCTATTGAAGCAAAAAAAGCTACAGAAGAATTTGTTCCATCAAACTTGTCTTCTTTTGATGCAACGCATCTAAGTCAATATATCCAGAATATTGTTGGAGATGAGCCAAAACGTGGTTCGAAATGGAATCCATTAAATCACACGAAAAAGAAAAAAGAAGAAGTTCGAGTGGCATTTGAAGAATATGAACGAAAAGTTTCCAAAGCAAAAGAGCAGTATTATGAAGAATACAAACAACAGCGGGAGGAATTACTTTCAAAAGATAGTTTTGAAAAATCACAGAAGCTAAAAGAAGCCTCTGAAATGTTTGATTCTGCAGTTGAACAAAAAAACAAAGCAGAACAATTATGGAACGGTAATACTTTACTTTCTGAAAGACTCAAAAACTCTCAAACCATTACACGATTAATCGAGTATTTTGACGATGGCCGTGTTGATACGCTTAAGGAAGCAATAAATCTCTATTATGATGATATGCATAAAGAGAAAGAATCACGATTAGCTGAAGAACATCGAAAAAGACTAGAGGAAATCATTTTAGATCAAAATGAATCTATTCAACATGCTATAGAGGTCGCAGAAAATGCCCAAAGTACTGCATCTGAAGCATTAGATCTTGCTCAAGATGCTATTGATAGAGCAGATGAAGCTTACGAACATGCAAGCTCATCCTCATATAATTCGAATAGTGACTATTAACATGCACTGTCATATCACGACTGGCCAATCTGCCAGTCTTTTTTGAAAGGAAAATCTCATGTACAACACAATCAAAAACACAATCGTCTTCACTAATGGAGACAAAATAATCATCAAAGAATCTGGTACAGTACCTGCAAAGGATAAAGTCATGTATCAGATCATGCATTCAGATCGAAATGCAGTTATCAGAAATACAGATGGTGAAACAGTCATTCCTGTTGCCAACATCCTGTTTGCAACGTCTTCACCAGTAAAAACCATAGATGATGAGTCAGAATTGGATGGTCAGTATGAAGTCTAATTTTGAAATCAAGATCAATAAGGAAATACGAGATTATACAGAATCCATCATGTTTGGATTATCCCTTCGGCAAAGTGTGTTCTCAATACTTGCCTGTGGATCCGCCTGTATAATCTATTTTTTATGTTCGGATAAATTGGGGCAGGAGATCACAAGCTGGTTGTGTATGCTTGCTGTAATACCATTTGCCTGTTTTGGATTTATCCGATTCCAGGGAATGTTTATGGAGGATATCATTTCAACAGCCTTCTATTCCCTGCTTCTTAACAGAGCACAACTGATCAGTAAACCATTCAACCTGTATGAGGAGATCTTTTCCTCATATATCGATAAAACACGAAAGGAGTCAATCGTACATGATAAAAAGCTACGAAAGAATCAGAAAACAAAACAAAGAGAAAGCCAGAGTTCCTAAGACTGTTCAGGATACCATACCAATCGATACCATCTACAGGGATGGTATTTTTCGTATGGAAAACAAATACTCCAAGAGCTATCGTTTCCTGGATATCAACTACAAGATTGCTTCCGGTTTTTGTTCGCTTCCTTTTGATGACGACCGGAAAAATCCTATCCACTCTTATTCCGATATCCTTCTTGGCCAGATCTTTAAATTTATGCTAGGCTATTTCCGTCAGGCCGATCAGTCGGTTCTTCGTCAGGATCCTTTTCTGCTTTCTGACGCTCCTTCCCAGACGACAGTTTCACGTTTTTTCTCCTGTGCCTCCGCTTCTTTGAATGCCGCACTTCATCAGCTTCTTCAGACCTGTGCTCTCTCTTATCTCAACAAGCAGGAGCATGATCTTATTTTTGATGCTGATTCTACTTTGATCGAAACGACTGGCCGGCAGGAAGCGAGTGCCTATATTCCTCATTACTCTTCGGTCGGTTATCATCCTCTGGTGATCAATGAGTATCATTCCAAATTTCTTGTCGCTTCGCTTCTTCGCTGCGGTAATTCCTATTCGGCCAACGGGATCATCGAGCAGCTCCGCACTGTGTTCTCCGGCCTTCAGATTGTAGCGCGTCAAATTCTGTTAGTCGGAAACGTCAAATATTTTTATACACATCTGGAAGAGAAACGCACTTTATTTTGTCCGGCCTCGCTTTATTTTGGCTTCAGAAGCATTTTATTTTATTTCTTTCTGTTCAAAAAAAGCCGTCTTGTCAAAAACGGCTTTTAATCAATAATTTCCTATGTTCTCGAATTCTTTCTGGTATACTCTTTCCACTATACATGCCAGGATCCAGCTGTTCCTCTTTCCCAGCGCTTTTCTGATCGACGGATGGATCTCGAAATCATTCTTGAAGAATAAATGGCCAAAATTATTCATATAGTTTTCTACAAAATACATCAGCTCTTCATTGCTCAGTTTATAGGCTCCGTACATCTTCATCGCTCTTTTCAGCTGTTCGATCATCACTTTTCTCGTCGTCGGCCAGTTGATCAACATCCGTTCATCTTCTTTCATATGTTCTCACCCCAGTTCTACTTCGTTATGTGCTTTCATCACGATCTCTGCGTCGATGATCCGCTTTTCTTCGTTCGCTCCTTCGATCAGGCATTTCGACAACAGATTGTTCAGTTTCCGGATTGATCCGCCTGCGATATTATATGCGGCACGCACCGCGTCTTCTTCGAACACCTTTTCTCTGCTTCCGCATTCTTTCATGCAGAAATCCACATATTCCTGTGCCTCTTCTCCTTTCAGACCTTCCATGAAATAATTGATCACGATCCTCTGGCGCAGGGCGTCATGCACCTGCTTTTTCAGGATCGTGTTCAGGCTCGTCTGCCCGCTCAGGATCAGGATACAGTAGTTCTTCGAGTCCATCTCGAAATTGAGGAGCATGGTCAGATCGTTGAAGACGCTCGTGCTCAGATACTGCGCTTCGTCGATCACGATGACCGGCGTGCACTTCTTTTCTTTTGCCATGTATTCGATGGCTTCCTGTACCTGCCGGAACAGGTCGCTCTTTCTGAATTTGGGCTCCAGCCCCAGCCCGCAGGCCAGCTGCCGGTAAAAGTCGATGACCGATACCGTAGACATCTGGATGTAGACCACTTTGTACAGCGACGGGTTCAGACTGCCGGCAAATTCGCGGATGGCCGATGTTTTTCCTGTTCCCGGACTTCCTGTGAACAATCCGATCCCTTTCGCTTTTTTCAGGTAGTCCAGCCGTCCTTTCAGGTTCGCCGTATCTTCGCTCCGGTATAATTTGTGATATTTCGTTTCTTTCTCGAACGGCATCTGCTTCAGTCCGTAAAATACTTTGGCTTCCATATTACTCCTCCTCTCTGAAGCGCATGTGCTGCCTTCTTCTGATCCGGCTGTTCTCCACCTTGTCGACCGTCCGGATCGGGATCAGCTTTCCGTCCATCCCTAGCAGCCAGGCCTTTCTCCTGTCTTCGGGATCCATCTTCACCTTTACTGTCTCGCGCATGTATTCGGCCGGCACCTCGTAGCTGATCCCGTCGATCACGAGTGTCGAATCGGTCCTCACCTTTCTTTCGTACGTATGCAGGAAATACTGTTCCACCGCTTCGTCAGGAAGGAAGCGGAACCGCTGTGCATCCTTCAGATAGCGCTGGCGCGGCGTCATATCTTTCAGCGAAGCGTGTTGGCAGTTGATGTATTTCTGAAGATAGTCCCCGAAAGATTCCCGGACCTCTTCGATCGTCTGATAGGCATTCCAGTCCGAACAGCGCAGCCAGTGGTCCTTGAACGTTCGGAATGCGCGCTCCTGTTTTCCTTTCGCGCTTCCGTCCCGCACCGGCGCATGCACCAGGGCGACCCCCAGTCTTGCACAGATCATATTCAGCTGGTGGTTGTCATAAGGCGAACCATTGTCTACATACAGTACAGACGGGATCCCGTAAGTCATGACCGCGTTCTTCAGGATCTTCTGAAAGTTGACGGCCGTATCGGCTTCAAAGATTCCCCAGCCCACGATCATCCGGGATGCGTCATCCAGGATAGAAACCAGATACAGCCTGTGTCCGGCCAGCCTGTATAGATAGGATGTATCGGCCTGCCAGACCTGGTTGGCAAATTCTTTCTCGAACGCTCTGCGCTCTTTTCCCTGATGGATCGGTTCGAGACGGCTCTGAGGCAGAGAACGCACGAAACGATCGATCGTGGACTGGGAAACGCGGGCCGGGATAAACCCTTCTTCGATGAGCCGCGCACGCAGGACCGTATTGATGATGCGCGGATACTGCCGGCGCAGAGCGATGATGCGTTCCTGCGCCTCGGGACTCAGAGTTCGGGAAGTCCCCTTGTCGCTCCTGGGACGGGAAATCAGTCCATCGAATCCGCCGGAACGGTATTCATAGGCCCAGTGAGCGAAAGTCTGCCATGAAAATGATTTTTTGACACCGGAGACCGGGTTTTCGAATTCTTTTTCGGCAAGATGACGGTAAAACTGACGGTTTGTCGAAAAAGGATGAGTGCCGGAAATGACAGGAGCGATGATCCCGAATTTCCATAAAGCGATTTTTTCCTTGTCGGTTTGATCCATAAAGCAGAATCCTCCTTTGAGATTACTGTACCGGGCTAAAAAGAGGAAAGCGACGGACAAATGATTCAGGAAGGAGAAAAAAGACCATAGACAAAGGGTGCAGATAAAATAGTGTGAGGCGAAAAATAGGCGCATTCATGAAAACGAAGAAAACTCTTCAGAAAGGCATGCATAGAAGAACGGATATGAGCAAGAAGATCATACGGGCTACGGTCAAGATCGCGGATCATGATACAGGAGAGGAAAAGCAGAGAGGAATAGCGGTCGATCCATCGGCGCAGGGTCGTTCTGGAAATATCAAAAAGCGCAGCCGTTCTCGACTTGTTGCCGGCACAAGGTCCGCAGCAGTACTGAAAGAGCACTTCAAAAATAAAAGGATAGGAAAACGAAGAAAACGGACGGGCATCATAAGGGAGTATGGTATGATAGGAGCCGCAGGAAGGACAAAAAACGACACGAACCCGTAAGCGTTTTGTCGGATTGGAAGGAGAGAGGCAGAAACGGGAGTAGGATGAGTAATCGAGCATCTGGCCGCGCGCCCCGCAGGACGGGCAGGATAAATCATGCGAAAAAGGGTTGTCGAAAGCCGAAAAATTGATTATCATAAAATTGTTCGTTAGGACGGGAGAGAGTTTGTTCGCAAAACAATTAGGGCTCTCTCTTTTTTTGCGCCTAACACCTTTCCATGTCAATCATCTCATAAAATGAAAATAATGTGACGAAAAAAAGCAGAATAAATTCATCGTGAAATGATCGATGATGAATTTATTCTGCTTGTCTTTATAAATAAGCGAGGATAGCAGGACGACGCTCTACATTCAGATTTCTTCTTCCCGGACCATTTTCTTCCGTGGAGACAGCGCCTTTTACGATTCCAAATTGATGAATTATCTTGAACAACAGCCTTTTCTTGTGCGCTATATGATCCGGTGCAAGCATTTCGGGAAACTGATCAAAGAATGCATGGACGATATGGACCGCAAAGGGATCGATTTCCAGCAGTATACCAAACACGAACCGTATATCGGCGAGCTGTCTTATTCCCTGCAGAACGACGAGCCTAGAAGGGTCGTCTACAAAGCGTATCGTTCCATAGACCAGAACGGACAGATTTCTTTGTTTCCGGAAATCTATGCCGTCATGACCAACTGTCTGGAGTGGAGTCCGCGCCATATCCTACGCTTTTATGAACAAAGAGGAAATTCGGAAAACTTCACGAAAGAGCTCAAGGATGATTTTGGTGCAGGCACATTGTCCCATCCAAAGTTCTTATCCAATGAGCTCGAGTTTCTGCTCAAAGCATGGGCATACAATATTTATCATCTGTTCCTGAATCGGAAAGCAAAACACATACCGGGTATTGCGCGTATGCGTATGAATACGTTCAGGAAGGAATTTATCAAGATAGGCGGAAAAGTGATCCGTCACGCAAGGCAGATCACATTGTGCATCAGCAGCGCCTATGCGAGAAAGAAAGAGTTCGCAGGAATGATGTACAATATTCAAAACGAATAATAAACAGACCCATATTTTAAAATAGGCAGAGCGATCTGTCCTTTTCGTCGTGGAGTTTTCCACTGTAAAACTTTTTGAAAACCAAAAAAGCAGGAAATCGGATCAAATCAAGCGAACTTCATCGGTAAAACCATTCCATGAATTATTTGGGAATTATTTTGTTTCAATCTTTCTTCATTAAATTCAAAATACATCATCATAGGCTATACTCCTTCTTAAGATAATTCTATTTTATCATGGATCAGCTGGTATATTTTTAAACAAGATAATACTATAATGAACCTTTTGCGTACCTCAAGGCATTAAAAATGCTAGAATGTGCTTTATATAAAGCACTTCTAGCATTTATTCTTTATTCGAACTCGATCGTTCCTGGAGGCTTGCTCGTAATATCATAGAGCACACGGTTCACGTGATCGACCTCGTTGACAATACGGTTCGCCACCTTGTCAAGAACCTCGTATGGAACACGCGCCCAGTCCGCCGTCATTCCGTCAATGCTCGTTACCGCACGGATCGCTACCGCATAATCGTACGTACGCTCATCTCCCATGACACCAACACTGCGCATATTCGTCAAAGCCGTAAAGTACTGCCAGATCTCGCGATCCAGGCCCGCCTTCGCAATCTCTTCTCTCAAGATCGCATCGCTGTCCTGGACAATTCTGATCTTTTCGTCCGTTACATCCCCCAGGATGCGGATCCCCAGTCCCGGACCAGGGAACGGCTGACGCCATACCATTTCCTCCGGCAGACCAAGCTCAGTTCCAAGCTCTCTGACCTCATCCTTGAACAAGGTATTGAGCGGTTCGATCAGCTTGAACTGCATATCCTCCGGCAGACCGCCTACATTATGGTGCGACTTGATCGTCTGCGCCGTCTTTGTCCCGGACTCGATCACATCCGTATACAGCGTTCCCTGCGCAAGCCACTTGATATCCTCGCCTTCCGTCAGCTTTTTGACTTCCTCGTCAAACGTATAAACGAATTCGTTGCCAATGATCTTACGCTTCTTTTCAGGATCCGTCACCCCAGCCAGCTTGCCCAGGAAACGATCCTTCGCATCGATCTTGACCACCTTGATATTCATGTTCTTGGCAAATGTATCCATGACCGATTCCCCTTCGCCTTTGCGAAGCAGACCATGATCGATAAACATACAGATGAGCTGGTCGCCAATGGCTTCATGCAGCAAAGCCGCCACCACGCTCGAATCCACGCCGCCAGATAAGCCAAGCAGCACCTTTTCGCTGCCAATCTGTTCCCTGATCTTTTCCTTTTCCACTTCAATGAAGTTTTTCATGGACCAGTCATTTTTTGCGCCGCACACATTGAATACAAAATTTTTCAAAATATCATTGCCGTATTCGGTATGCCGGACTTCCGGATGAAACTGCAGACAGTAGATCTTTTTTTCCACATTGGCTGCCGCCGCATACGGACAGTTATCGCTCTTTGCCACATCCGTAAATCCCGGTGCCAGCTGCGTCACCTTGATCCCGTGGCTCATCCATACCGTTTCCTTTTCAGGAAGACCTTCGAAAAGCGCTGTCGGATCAACAATATCGATCTCGGTACGTCCGTACTCGGAAGCGCCTGCAGGTTCGACCTTTCCACCCATCATAAACTGGATCATCTGCATACCGTAGCAGATTCCCAGGATCGGAATTCCGCTTGTCAGGATCGCCGGGTCGCACTTCGGCGCATCCTCTTCATACACACTGTTCGGACCGCCCGAAAACACGATACCCTTTACGTCTCCAAGCGCCTTAATTTCATCCAACGTCATCTCGTTGGAATGAAGTTCCGAATATACTCCGAATTCACGAATCCGGCGGGCAATCAGCTGATTGTACTGACTCCCGAAATCAAGGACAATAATTTTATCTGACATGATCTAATCTCCTTACATTCCTATTTATCATATCACACTTGAAACGCTTTTTGTCAGCCGGCTCTCAGTCTTTCGCTTTCTTGAGCAGTTCGAAAGGCGCCTGCGACTTTTCCAGATTGTCTTTATAATTCCGCTTGAAATACAATCCGTACAGCAGATCAAAAATAAACGAGATCGACGTCATGCTGCCGAAGTTGCCGATCCCGCCTTTCGAAGGCGACTCATTGGACGCGATGACCAGATGATAGTCGCAAAGCTTCGTATACGTACGATCCCACAGCGAGGAAATCAGCACCACGATATGATCGTTCGCCTTTAAGTAATCCAGGATCGGACGCACCTCGCGCACACGCCCCGCATAAGTGATCACGATCGACATCGTATCCTTTCGCGTCTGCAGCGCCGCGAGCTCCTGGTCGTATACTTCCGTGAGCACATGAACACGCTTCTGCACCCGCGCCATATTCATCTTGAAATCAAACGCCAGATTGCGGTACTTCGTCGTCGTGTATAAATTGATATCCTGCACAAGCTCCATACGGTTGACAATAAGACGCACCGTATTCAGATCGATCAGCGAAGCCGTTTCGTCGATCGCCTTCTTTTCCAGCGCCGCGATCGACTGGATCAGCTCGTAATCCGTATCATCCGCTTTAAAAGGCCGGTCGAAATCCGTTTCCTTCTTTTCCTTGAGCGGAAGTTCCTGCATAATCTGAAAGCGCAGATCCGCATATCCGCCAATCTCCAGCTTTTCACACACCCTGTAAATCGTGGAAAGCGATGTGTTGGCTTTTTTTGCCAGCTGACGGGACGGAAGATCCCTCACAAGCGTCGGATCTTCAAGAATAAGCTGCACAAGCTGCTTTTCTGCCTGCGTCCACTCCTGCATGTACTCCAGTTTTGAAAAAATTGACATGTCTTTCTCACCTTTTCCCTTTCTTTTTTAAAAATTCCGTGTCAGAAACAGATGCAGCACACCCATTCTTTCTATTTCCCGTTACAATAAGGATGATCTTACAGAAACACGCCGGCACTCCTCGATCAACCTCTATGCCGGCCTTTTTTCATGCAGATCACAGAAATCGATCCACTCTCCGGCATTCGTATTCAGCATCTTGCGATACCAGTACACACCATGCCACGCTCCAAACTTCAGCCCGCACGAAGGAAGATTCCCTCCGTATGCGAATCCGAGTTTTTCATGAAACGCGATACTCTCCGCATTCGAATCCGTTATGCAGGAAATGAGCCAGCGGCACCCCTGCTCATACAAGGCACGCTCGATCGCATCATACAGCCCCTTTGCCATCCCGTGATGATCTCCTGGCAGAAAATAGATCGTCAGCTCCGCACAAAATCGGTATGCCTCCTTTGAAAATGCCGCATGCGCATACGCGTAGCCAAGGATCTTTTCTTCACGCTCCGCCACATAAAACGGATACCTGCCAAGCACCGGCTTCAAAGAATCGCAGAACCGCTCAAAACTTAACGGCACCAGATCAAAGATCGCCGTGCTATGGTTTACATAATAAGAATAAATCTCATAAATCTGCCGCGGATCTTTTTCTTCGACCTCGCGGATCATCTATTCGATCTCCCAGCTCGAGTCGGCTGTCAGCGACGCATCCCCCCGGCGCCCAGCCTCATAAGCGATCTGGCCAGCCACCGCAATCATGCTCGCATTATCTGTACAGCAGTACATGGGAGGAACCGTAAACTCGACATCCGTAAATTCGTTTCGAAGCGCATCGACCTTTTCACGAAGCCTCGAATTGGCAGAAACACCTCCGCCCACCACAAAATGACGGATCTCCGGATGATCTTCCAGCACAAGACGGACACGGGAAAAGATCTCATTGAGCGCCGTCTCCTGAAAGCTGGCCGCCAGATCCGCCATCGAGAACGGCTCGCCGTTTCTTTCCCTGCGCTTGACAAACTGAAGCACGCCCGACTTCAATCCCGAAAATGAAAAATCATATTTTCCTTCTGTTTTCGGCTGAGGCAGCTTGTAGACAGGCTCCCCTTCCCGGGCCAGCTTGTCGATCTTCGGACCGCCCGGATAACCAAGACCAAGGACCCGCGCCACCTTGTCATACGCTTCGCCGATCGCATCGTCCTGTGTTTCTCCAAGGATCTCGAAGCTGTGCTCGTCTTTCATATAGACAAGCTCCGAGTTTCCGCCGCTCACGATCAGTGCCAGCACCGGAAACTTCAGATCCACCACCAGCTCATTGGCATAAATATGTCCCGCCAGATGATGGACAGGCACCAGCGGCTTATGATACGCAAACGCGAGCGTCTTGGCCGCCTGCACCCCCACATGAAGGCAGCCGATCAGCCCCGGCCCTCTTGTTACGGCCACCGCATCCACATCCTCCATGGTCAGGTTGGCTTCCTTAAGCGCCTTCTCGATACAAATGGAAATATTTTCCACATGGATCCGGCTGGCGACTTCCGGAACCACCCCGCCGAATTCTTTATGCACATCGATCTGCGTCGCCACGATCGACGACAGCACCTCTTTTTTATCTCTAACCAGCGCAACTGCTGTTTCGTCGCAGCTGCTTTCGATCCCTAATACGATCATTATTCCAGTCCTCCTATCGGTTTTACCATGACCAGCGCATCCTCTCCGTCCGGATAGTATTTTTTCGACACATTCACCTGAATGAAGCCGTTCTTTTCATAGAGCGCGACAGCCGCCTCGTTGCCCGCCCGCACTTCAAGCGACAGCACTTCACAGCCCGCCTCCAGCGCTCTTTGATCCAGCGCTTTCAGCAGCTCCTCTGCCTTATGGCGGCGGCGCAAAGACGGATGCACCCCGATCCGGGCCAGCTGAGCTGTCTCAAACGTTTCCCACATGATCGCGTAGGCTTCGATCGTTCCATCACATTCCAGGATCCAGCCGTGGGAAAAAGGATTGCCATTCAGCTCGTAGCACAAGTTATCATACGTCCACGGTTCCTTGAAGCATGCCGCTTCCAGTGCCATGACCTGGTCGAGGTCGTTTCGTTCCATCTCGCGGATCATGCTTTGTAAGCGTCGCTTTCTTTTAAATACTGCGGCGCAAGAGTATGCTTGTTTTTGATCGAACGGTACATCGGTTCCAGTTCAATAAAGTTTTTCAGAAAATCGACCGGACCGCTTTCCATGCCCGCCAGATCCGCATCTCCGTATACAGTGCCCGGATTGTCTTTCAAAAACTGATCGAGCTCCTCCACGCCAAGGATCTTTGTCTGGCCAATGATCTCTCCATCCTCGATATGAGCCACATACGCTCTTTTCGAACGCGCATCCAGGATCACATTGGCACTGCCCGAAGCGCCTGCATACAGCTGCATGGTCGAGATGCAGCAAAGCTCCTGCCCCATCTGGGTAGAAAGGACCTTGGCAATCGTCATCGCGATCCGGATGCCCGTATAGCTTCCCGGACCATCCGTAATAACGATCCGGTCAATATCCTTATAATCCAGCTGATTGTTTTTCAGCAGCTTTTCCAGCTCCACGAAAATCGTTTCGCTCTGTTTTTTGAACGCCTCGAACGCGATGCCGTCGATCAGCCTGCCGTCTTCATACAGACCGATCACAAGATTTTTATAGGCGCTGTCCATTGCCAGTGTGATCATGTTCATACTCCTTTACAATTTGTTTTGAAATATCGCCCAGTCCGATCATTTCGATCGAACGATCCTCATCCATTCCTTCCAGGATGGTGATCTCGATATGGTCGTCAGGAATCTGATTTTCGATAAAATGCGACCATTCAATGACACAGATTCCTTCGTCGAAGCATTCCTCGAATCCAAGATCCTGGTCGATCCCTTCCAGACGATACGCATCAATGTGATAAAACGGCTTTCCGTCCCCTTGTTTATACGCCTTCATGATATTGAATGTCGGAGAATTGATGACCTTGCTGACACCTAGCCGCCTGCCAAATGTCTGGGTCCACGTTGTTTTTCCTGCCCCCAGGTCGCCACTTAAACAAATGACCATATCATAGCCTTTGACAAGATCAGCCATTGCCTGAGCAAACTGTCTCGTTTCGTCCAGCGAATGAATTTCAAATTTCATTTTTTCCTCCTTAGCTGCGCATAGTGTTCCTTGATCATCCGGATCTGTTCCATACGCTTTTTTACTTTGATCTCCGAACCCTGATCGGACGGTTCGTAATAATGATGTCCGGCCAGAGCATCCGGAAGGCACTGCATGTCTGTCATATGATACGCATAATCATGCGAATACTCATATCCTTTGCCGTAGCCCAGATCATCCATGAGCCTGGTGGGCGCATTGCGGATCTGCATCGGCACCGGCTCGCTCAAAGTTTTGAGCGCGTCATCCTTCGCCGCAAAATACGCTTTTTCCAGCGCATTGGATTTAGGTGCCAGGCATAAATAAACGACTGCATGGCTCAGATGAACGCTGCATTCCGGCATTCCGAGATAATGGCAGGCATTATAAGCCGCAACGCAGATCTCGAGCGCTCTTGAATCCGCCATGCCGATATCTTCGCTTGCCATACGGACGATGCGGCGCGCAATATACAAAGGATCCTCTCCTCCCTCGAGCATACGGGCCAGCCAGTACAAGGCCGCATCCACATCCGAGTTGCGCACGCTTTTATGCAGCGCCGAAATAATATTATAGTGTTCCTCTCCCTTTTTGTCATAAAGCAGAGAGCGTCTCTGCAGACACTGCTTTAAAATATCCTGCGAAACATGCACGCCATATATGTCGCTTGGCGAATTGGTCACGACCATTTCAAGCGTATTGAGGCAGAACCGGGCATCGCCGTTCGAAAAAGCGGCAATTGCTTCAATGTCCTCATCGCTGATCTCGACCTTCATATTTCCCAAGCCTTTTGGCGAATGCAGAGCCGTACGGATGAGCCCGGCAAGATCTTCCTGCTCCAGGGCGCTGAGCACAAAGGTGCGGCAGCGCGACAAAAGAGCCGAGTTGATCTCGAAGCTTGGGTTCTCTGTCGTTGCGCCAATCAGGATGATGCTTCCCTTTTCCACATACGGCAGAAAAGCGTCCTGCTGCGCTTTGTTGAAGCGATGGATCTCATCCACGAATACGATCGTTTTCTCATGCGCATGCCGGTTCTGTTCCGCTTTTTTCATGACTTCCCGGATTTCTTTGATCCCGCTCTGCACCGCCGAGAAATTGATAAAATGCGACCGTGTCTGTCTGGCGATAATCTGGGCCAGGGTCGTTTTTCCCACGCCGGGCGGCCCCCAGAAGATCATCGACGTGATCTGATCGTTCTCGATCATTTTCTGCAGCAGGTTTCCTTTGGCCACCAGCTGCTTCTGCCCTACATATTCGTCAAGCGTCTCGGGCCGCATGCGATCAGCAAGCGGGCGGAATATATTGGGGTTTTCTTCTTCATCCTCTTTGTTCTCTTCCTCAAACAAAGAGACCTGCAAACTTTCCATACTCATAGTCTCCTTTTCTTATTATAGCATGCCTTGCTCAACAAAGGTGAGCTGCCTCCATCGTCTTCCATGCCCAGGCCGCAAAGTACGGAAAAGGAAACTTTTTTACAAAGATCTCATACATGGCCGGGATCCGGCCATCAAAGGACTCGAGCAGCGAGTGAAAGAAAACAGTCATATCGCGAAGGCTTTTCATCTCCATCCTTTTATATTCGAGCGGATAGATGGACAGGTTGGGATCCTGATCGAAATGTTTCATACGATCGATCATCCGGGCGCAGAAATCCCCAAAATGATACTGGGTACATACGGGCATACCGCAGATCAGCGCCATGATCTCCAGCAGCGTGCCCAGCTTGTATTTTCCGGCATAGCCGTTGTCGAGCGGCCGCGGCCTATAGCCTAGCAGCACCCCATACATTGATCCAACGATCGGATCATAGTGATCCAGGATCCGGTACGGATCCTGCCCCGCAAGACGGGCGAGGAAAAACTTTTCGGTCTTTTCGATCTGCTCCCAGTCATCTTTATAAAAGGTATACAGATATCCGGGCGCCTCTTCAAGATATTTCAAGGTCTCCAGATATCCTTCCCGGATCTGGGAAACAAGATCGATATCCATAAAGTCGAGAAAGTAATGCAGCTTGAAAAGAGGCCGGATCAGCATCCGGCTCGAATCGCTCTGGAACGGATCCTTATGATAAAAGCCGTCGATATCGATGATGATGCTTTGCGGATTCAAAAATATATCTGCCAGTTCATAGGGCACAGAACTTGCATAGGCTCCGTCCGCAAACCAGTCGCCATTCACTTTTTTCAGATCAAAGGCCGGGAAATAAGCGGCTGAAGAAAACAGAAGATCGAGCGCATTTTCTCGGGTGAAATCCTTTTTATGAAAGACCTGCGGCGCCTGCTTCGTAATATTGTAGGCAAGGCACGCAAAATCGATCGGCGAACGCATGAATTTATCATAGTCGAAAATCTTCTCGTAGCTTTTGCGCAGAGGATGAATGTCAGGTCCCTGCCGACAGAATGTTTCAAGAAAAGAAAGCGAGCTGCCTTTTGATGCAGGCAGGATATCGTACTGGTCAGGAAACAGGAACAAGTTATCCGATATATGGCCCTGCGAAAAGGATTCGATCCATTTTTCGAGTTTTTCGAGATCCTGCTGGACAAGGATCGCTCCGCAAAGAGCACCGATACTGACTCCGGCCACAGCGTTGTACTCTATTTTCAGCTTGTGCAGAGCTTTCATTGCCCCGATCTCGTAACTTCCTTTGGAACCGCCGCCCCCTAAAATTAATG
This sequence comes from Erysipelotrichaceae bacterium OPF54, assembly GCA_022834735.1. Lineage (GTDB taxonomy): Bacteria > Bacillota_I > Bacilli_A > Erysipelotrichales > Erysipelotrichaceae > Dubosiella. The sequence continues at coordinate 294,567 of BQKD01000001.1, read as the reverse complement.
TCACTGGTGTGGAAAACATATAAAAAGATCCTTTCTATCGGTGTTATCATACACAAAAAGGATCTTATTTGATATTCATTCACTTAGGAGCGTTTCCATCCCGATCCTGTAAGGCTTCATGCCAAGGCTTTCATAAAATGCCTGCGCGCCCAGATTCAGGCTCCATACGTTCAAGGTGATGTTGTAGAAACCGTTTTTCCTGGCAAAATCCGCGACATGCTCATACAACTGTTTTCCAATATGCTGGTGCCGGGCATTTTCATCCACACAAATATCATCGATATACAATGTGCGGATGTCGGTGAGCAACTGATCATTCACATGCTGCTGGTGTATACAGAACGCGTATCCCTTCACTTTCTCTTCTTCATCGCACCATACGAAAACCGGGCGCGTGTCGTCTGCCAGTATTGTTTTCAATTCGTCCGGGGTGTATTTTGTTCCTGGTCTGAAAAGATCGGGACGGCCCCTGTAATGAACCATGTTGACCTGATGAAGCAGGTCCATCAAGGTCGGGATATCTTTTTCAAGCGCTTTTCGTATCATATTCCTCATCCTTTCCTCATTTTTATAATTATAGTCGAGGATCGGCAAATGATAAAGAGACGATTTGACATGACGGCATCCTCCTGCAAGCAGACAAAATTGTAAGAAAGCTCTATTCCGCCTATTTTATAATCACATCAGAGGAGGGAAATACGATGGCAAAGATCCAGAACTGAAAATGCAAAAAATGTCCTGTATGAGGACAGGACAAAAAAAAGACCCGGCAGCGAGCTATTTTCGCAGGCGCAAGGCCAACTATCGTCGCCGCTGGGGTGCTTAACTTCTGTGTTCGGGATGGGTACAGGTGTTTCCACCCCGCCATCGCCACCGGATCTTCTCTTCACGCTTTCCATCGATCTTTCAAAATCACCATACACCCTCTTCCACAATCGGTCTTGGCAAGTCGCGGACGTCTTCATCTCTTCTGATCAAGTCCTCGGCCGATTAGTACCGGTCAACTCCGCACATCGCTGCGCTTCCATCTCCGGCCTATCTACCTCATCGTCTTTGAGGGGCCTTACTTCTTTTCAGAATGGGAGATCTCATCTCGGGGTGGGCTTCGTGCTTAGATGCTTTCAGCGCTTATCCCTTCCCTGCTTGGCTACCCGGCTGTACCACTGGCGTGATAACCGATGCACCAGAGGCAGGTCCATCCCGGTCCTCTCGTACTGAGGACAGCTCCCCTCAGATCTCCTTCGCCCACAACAGATAGGGACCGAACTGTCTCACGACGTTCTGAACCCAGCTCGCGTACCGCTTTAATGGGCGGACAGCCCAACCCTTGGAACCGAATCCAGCTCCAGGATGCGATGAGCCGACATCGAGGTGCCAAACCTCGCCGTCGATGTGAACTCTTGGGCGAGATCAGCCTGTTATCCCCAGGGTAGCTTTTATCCGTTGAGCGACGGCCCTTCCATTCGGCACCGCCGGATCACTAATCCCGACTTTCGTCCCTGTTCGAGTTGTTGCTCTCACAGTCAGGCACGCTTCTGCATTTGCACTCGTCAGCTGGTTTCCATCCAGCCTGAGCGTACCTTTGGGCGCCTCCGTTACTCTTTGGGAGGCGACCGCCCCAGTCAAACTGCCCGCCTGGCACTCTCCCCGATCCGGTTCACGGACCTGGGTTAGGGCCCCGGACGCACAAGGGTGGTATCCCAACATCGACTCCTCATACACTGGCGTGTATGTCTCTTCGTCTCCCACCTATCCTGTACATGTCCGTCCAGTACCCAATGCCGAGCTGCAGTAAAGCTCCATGGGGTCTTTCCGTCTAGTTGCGGGTAACCTGCATTTTCACAGGTACTAAGATTTCACCGAGCCTGCTGCCGAGACAGCGCCCAAATCGTTACACCTTTCGTGCGGGTCAGAACTTACCTGACAAGGAATTTCGCTACCTTAGGACCGTTATAGTTACGGCCGCCGTTCACTGGGGCTTCGGACCACTGCTTCATCGTCTCCGATTGACAGATCCCCTTAACCTTCCAGCACCGGGCAGGTGTCACCCCCTATACTTCGCCTTGCGGCTTCGCAGAGAGCTGTGTTTTAGTTAAACAGTCGCTTGGGCCTTTTCACTGCGGCTCACTTTCATGAGCGCCCCTTCTCGCGAACTTACGGGGCCATTTTGCCGAGTTCCTTGGCAACAGTTCTCTCGCTCACCTCGGCATTCTCTGCCTGCCCACCTGTGTCGGTTTTGGTACGGGCCGCTCGATACCCCTATGCTAGAAGCTTTTCCTGGAAGCCGTATTCGGCACTTCGCTACTTTCCGCAGATTTCGCTTCCCCTTCACGCCCTGTCTTCCGATACCGGATTTGCCTGGTATCCGACTGCTGCGCTTGGCCCTCAATCCGTTCAGAGGGCTGCCTATCCCGTCTCCGTCACTCCTTCGCCTCGTATCGCGCGGGTGCAGGAATCTCCGCCTGCTTTCCATCCGCTACGCCTTTCGGCCTCGCGTTAGGTCCCGACTTACCCAGGGCGGACGAACCTTCCCCTGGAATCCTTGGGCTTCCGGTGTGCAGGATTCTCACCTGCATCTCGCTACTCACACCGGCATTCTCACTTCCATGCTGTCCATATCCTCTCGCGATGATACTTCTTCCTGCATGCAACGCTCCCCTACCATATGTTTCCATATCCGCAGCTTCGGTATCAGGCTTAGCCCCGGTACATTTTCGGCGCAGGGCCACTCGACTAGTGAGCTGTTACGCACTCTTCAAAGGATGGCTGCTTCTGAGCCAACCTCCTAGCTGTCCGTGCGTCCCCACATCCTTTTCCACTTAGCCTGTATTTCGGGACCTTTGCTGGCGGTCTGGGCTGTTTCCCTCTCGACCATGGACCTTATCACCCACAGTCTGACTGCCGGCCTTCTCCTTCGAGGGCATTCGCAGTTTGATTGCATTCAGTACCCCGGGATGGGGCCATCATGCATTCAGTGCTCTACCTCCCTCGCTCATCGGCCGACGCTAGCCCTAAAGCTATTTCGGGGAGAACCAGCTATCTCCGGGTTCGATTGGAATTTCTCCCCTAGCCACAGGTCATCCGCTAACTTTTCAACGGTAGTCGGTTCGGTCCTCCACAGAATTTCACTTCTGCTTCAACCTGCCCATGGCTAGATCACCCGGTTTCGGGTCTGCATCAGTCTACTCTCTTCGCCCTATTCAGACTCGCTTTCGCTTCGGCTCCGCTCTTTCCAGCTTAACCTCGCATCCTGACGCAACTCGCCGGTTCATTCTACAAAAGGCACGCCATCACCCCTTGACGGGCTCTGACTTCTTGTAGGCATACGGTTTCAGGTTCTCTTTCACTCCGCTCCCGCGGTTCTTTTCACCTTTCCCTCACGGTACTCTTTCTCTATCGCTCACTCGTTTATATTTAGCCTTGGCGGATGGTCCCGCCTGCTTCCGACAAGATTCCTCGTGTCTCGCCGTACTCAGGGTGTTCCTCGCTTCCGCTTCCGATTTCGCCTACAGGGCTTTCACCTTCTTCGGCCGTGCTTCCGTTCACGTTCGGCTATCTTCTGCTTCTGCTTTCTCAGAACCCCTTCAACCCCATCTCCCGATGGTTTGGGCTGCTCCCCTTTCGCTCGCCGCTACTCGGGGAATCACTTTTGTTTTCTTCTCCTCCGGGTACTTAGATGTTTCAGTTCCCCGGGTACCTCTCTCTCGGACTATCTTTTTCATCCGAGGATGACATAGCTTTCTCTATGCCGGGTTCCCCCATTCGGACATCGGCGTGTCTTCGCTTCCTTACAGCTCGGCGCCGCTTTTCGCAGTTCGGTGCGTCCTTCTTCAGTTTCGAGTGGCCAGGCATCCTCCGTACGCCCTTGCCTACTTGATCAGTTGGTTCTCTAGTTTCTTTCAATGTGCTTTCTACAAGATTTTTCTTCTTTTGATGAAAACTGTTATTTCTTTAACTGTTTCTCAGTGTTATCTTCCACAACTTGCTTTCAAGACCTCTTCTCTTCTTATCTATTGTGTCTTTTCTTCAAATTTGTGTATGATGATTTTCAAAGATCGATTTCTGCTCTCAGGACAATCCCTGAAAACCTGACAGAACTCCTTCTCACGTCTTTACACCTTCTTCGCTTTCTCCTTAGAAAGGAGGTGATCCATCCCCACGTTCCCGTAGGGATACCTTGTTACGACTTAACCCCAGTCATCGGCCCTGCCTTCGACGGCTCGCTCCTTTTCAGGTTGCGCCACCGGCTTCGGGCATTGCCCACTCCCATGGTTTGACGGGCGGTGTGTACAAGGCCCGAGAACGTATTCACCGCGGCATGCTGATCCGCGATTACTAGCGATTCCAACTTCATGGAGTCGGGTTGCAGACTCCAATCCGAACTGGGACGGCTTTTTTGGGATTCGCTCGGCATCGCTGCCTCGCTGCCCTTTGTTGCCGCCATTGTAGTACGTGTGTAGCCCAGGCCATAAGGGGCATGATGATTTGACGTCATCCCCGCCTTCCTCCGGTTTGTCACCGGCAGTCTGATGTGAGTCCCTAACTCAATATTGGTAACACATCACGAGGGTTGCGCTCGTTGCCAGACTTAACTGAACATCTCACGACACGAGCTGACGACAACCATGCACCACCTGTATGGATGTTAGCCTCCACTATGTCTCCATAGCTTCGCACCCTATGTCAAGGCCTGGTAAGGTTCTTCGCGTTGCTTCGAATTAAACCACATACTCCACCGCTTGTGCGGGCCCCCGTCAATTCCTTTGAGTTTCACACTTGCGTGCATACTCCCCAGGCGGAGGACTCACTGCGTTAACTGCAGCACTGGGTCTTCCCCAACACTTGGTCCTCATCGTTTACGGCGTGGACTACTAGGGTATCTAATCCTATTTGCTCCCCACGCTTTCGTGCCTCAGCGTCAGTAACAGGCCAGGCGGCCGCCTTCGCCACTGGTGTTCTTCCATATATCTACGCATTTTACCGCTACACATGGAGTTCCACCGCCCTCTCCTGTCCTCCAGCCTGCCAGTTTCCAAAGCCTGTACCGGTTGAGCCGGTACCTTTCACTTCAGACTTAACAGGCCGCCTACGCACCCTTTACGCCCAATCATTCCGGATAACGCTCGCCACCTACGTATTACCGCGGCTGCTGGCACGTAGTTAGCCGTGACTTCCTCGAAAGGTAATATCACTTCACCAGCATTTCCTCTGGTGACCCTTTTTCCCTCTCAACAGAACTTTACGATCCGAAGACCTTCCTCGTTCACGCGGCATTGCTCGTTCAGGCTTGCGCCCATTGACGAAAATTCCCTACTGCTGCCTCCCGTAGGAGTCTGGGCCGTGTCTCAGTCCCAGTGTGGCCGTTCGCCCTCTCAGGCCGGCTATGCATCGTCGCCTTGGTGAGCCTTTACCTCACCAACCAGCTAATGCACCGCAGGTCCATCCATGCGCGGAGCCTTGCAGCTCCTTTAACAAAGCAAAGATGCCTTCGCTTTCCTTATCCGGTATCAGCATCCGTTTCCGGAAGTTGTCCCGGCCGCATGGGCAGGTTCCCTACGTGTTACTCACCCGTTCGCCACTAGGCATCCGAAGATGCCTCGTTCGACTTGCATGTATTAGGCATGCCGCCAGCGTTCATCCTGAGCCAGGATCAAACTCTCCATTTGATATTGACTCTTTTTTTGTTTCTGTTATCTCTTTTTTTCTTTTCAGGTGTTTCTCAAGAAATCGACGTGTAATTTTAGTTCTCTCGTACTTGTACGTTTTTTTCTTCTAAAACTATTCGTTTCTGTCAGGTTTTCAAAGATCGTCCCTCGCTGCCGTTTCCGACAGCTCGTTTATACTAACTCGTCGCGAAGGATTCGTCAAGCCGGAATCCCGATTTTTTTTCGAGCGGCTTTCCGCTGTCCTTCAGCTTGTTTAATATACCATGCTCCGATTTATCTGTCAACTATTTTTTATAATATTTTTCAATATTTTTAGATGACAGTTTGCCAGAAAGCTTTGTCATGATATCCCTTTCCCCTCCTCTTTGTCAATACTTTTTTTGATTTTTTATTTTATTCTTGTCCGCGGGCGTAATCTCCACCCTCTACCCCAAGAAACTCCTCAAGTGTCAAGCCCGATTCCATGATCTCTTTGGCGCGCGGCCCAATATAGCGAATATGCCACGGCTCTGCCTGATACCCTGTAATACCCTCTTTCCCTTCCTGATAGCGGACAATAAAACCATGCTCGGCCGCATGATCCATGAGCCACTGCGATTCCGCGCTTTGTGTGACCAGTTCGCCCGAGACATGCTTCAGGTCAAAAGCCAGGCCGGTCTGATGCTCGGAAAATCCCGGCTTCGCCGAAAACGTATCCGCGCTTTCCGTTCCATAGGACGCGCAGTATCCATTATACAGTTCGCTCTGGTATTCATACGAACGGAATCCGCTGTAGGAATCCGAGATATCCAGTCCTTCGGCCTGCATCGTCCTGATCAGTCCGAGAAGTGCTTTTTTAGCTTTCGGATCCTCTCCGGGCGCATACTCTGGCGCAACACCGTGTTTTTTGTTCACGATCACGATCCCGTCCTTTTCAAACAGCATATCCGATCGATCATCCAGGCTGTCATCCATCCCCTGTTCATCCGGTTCGGCCGTATCGTTTTCGGCCATCGGGCCAATATAGTCGAACGTATTGTCGATAAAAACATACTGATCGTCGGAAAGCTTCCCGCGCACATTCCCGATCCGGTCCTTTTCGATTGTTTTGAAAGCAACCCTTTCATCCGGACCAAGGAAGACTCCCGTTTCTCTCATCAGCTCATCTCTGATCGCCACAGCTTCCCTGGCTTTGAACTCGCTCGTCCCATCAAAGCTTTCATCCTCTTTCCAATGCGCTTCCATCAGATGATCCCGCCACGCAAGATAGCCATCCTCTGTCCGAGCATATGTATCCGACAATCCCGTGATCACGCAATACGATCCCGCCCTCAGCTCGCCAGCCGGTTCATTCAGATCGGTTTCATCAAACAGATCTGTACGCTCCTGAACAAAATATACAGCCGGTTCCCTTGCACCGATCTCTTCTTTCTTTTCGCTTGCGCAGCCGTAAAATCCGAGCACGAGAAAAAGCAGTCCGGCAAGGATCTGTTTCCTTTTATTTTCTTTATATGGTCTCATAAAGCATTCCCCTTTTTATTTTCCATTTTAGCACACAAAAAGAGGAACACGATACGCTCCTCTTCTGCTATCATTCCTCTGTCGGTCCGTATTCCTTGTAGTATGCGTCGATACGCTCGCGGATCCCGGGATCGAGCTGCACATATTCGATGACCTCAGGCATCGATACGATCGCTGCCGTCGGGAAACCGTACAGCTCCGAAACTTCTTTCAAAGCCGTCTTTGTCCCTTTTCCCTTTTCATGACGATCCAGAGAAACCATCAGTCCGACAATTTTCACATCAGCCGCGCCACGCACCTTTGGCACCGTTTCTTCCATCGATTTGCCCGAAGTCGTCACATCTTCGATCATGACGACCCGGTCGCCATCCTGAAGCTTTGTCCCCAGAAAGCTTCCCTTGTCTGCTCCATGATCCTTTTCCTCTTTGCGGTCCGAGCAGTAGCGCACTTCCTTGCCATACAGATCGCTGAACGCGATCGCCGTAGTCACAGCCAGCGGAATGCCTTTGTAAGCCGGTCCGAACAGGACATCAAAATCCTCCCCGTATTGATCATGGATCGCTCTGGCATAAAATTCACCCAGCTTTTTGAGCTGCCATCCTGTCACATAACCTCCCGCATTCATGAAGAACGGGGATTTACGGCCTGACTTCAATGTGAAATCGCCGAACTTGAGAACATCGCATTCCAGCATGAAATCGATGAAATCCTTTTTATATTGCTCCATAGGTCCTCCTCTACGCTTCCATGACCGCTTCGATCTGCTCGTATACCGCTTTGGGATCGTTCGCCTTTGTGATCGAACGGCCCACCACGATATAATCGCAGCCCTCTTCCTTTGCCAGCTGCGGCGTCGCCACCCGTTTCTGATCATCGACCGAATCGCTCGCCAGACGGATCCCCGGCGTTACGGTCAGAAAATCGCTGCCGCACGCTTCATGGATCGCTTTCGCTTCGTGTACAGAACATACGACACCGTCCAGGCCGGCTTCTTTCGCATTTTTCGCATAGTGCAGGACACAGTCAAGCACCGAACCGCCGATTCCGAGCTCTTCGTTCATCGCTTCCTGCGAAGTCGAAGTGAGCTGCGTGACACCGATACAAAGCGGACGCTTTCCGTCCTTGGACCCGTTCTTCAGCCCTTCGACAGCCGCTTTCATCATCGCGATCCCTCCGGCACAGTGCACATTGGTCATATCGACACCAAGACGGGCCAGATTGCTCATTCCGCCTTTGACAGTATTCGGAATATCATGCAGTTTGAGATCCAGAAAGATATGATGGCCCATCTTTTTGACAGTTTCCACGATATCGAGGCCGCATGCATACGTCAGTTCCATCCCGATCTTGACATAGACCGGCTCATCAAACTGTTTCAAAAAATCTACAACTTCTTCCTTGCTCGAAAAATCAAGCGCGACAATTGTCCTACTCATTCTTTAATCCCCTTTCTCTGACTTCCTTCAGCGAATGATATCCATACCGCTCAAGCACTTTCGGGAGCTCGTCGATAATTTTCACGCAGACATAAGGGTCGACAAAATTCTGCGCCCCCACTTCCACTGCGCTCGCTCCGGCCAGCAGGAACTCGAGCACATCTTCCGCACACGTGATACCGCCAACCCCGATGATCGGTATCTGTACGGCACGAGCCACCTGATAAACCATCCGGATCGCGACCGGCTTGATGGCCGGGCCGGATAATCCGCCCGTTTTATTGGCCAGCACCGGCTTCCCGCTCTTCAGATCGATCCGCATCCCCATGAGCGTATTGATGAGCACCAGGCCATCCGCGCCAGCCTCTTCGACCGCTTTGGCAATCTCCACGATATTGGTGACATTCGGAGAAAGCTTGACATAGACCGGTTTTTCTGCCGCTTCCTTGGCCAGCCTGGTAACGTGAGCAGCCAGCTTCGGATCTGTTCCCAGACCGATCCCGCCATGTTTGACGTTCGGACATGAAATGTTCAGTTCATATGCCTTGACGACCGGCTGGTCATTGAGCTTTCTGATCACTTCGACATAATCCTCTTCGGCTGCGCCGGCAACATTGGCGATAATTTCCACATCATACTGCGCCAGAAACGGCAGCTCGTTCTCGATGATGGAATCCACCCCTTTGTTCTGCAGACCGATCGCATTGAGCATGCCCATCGGCGTTTCCGCGATCCGGGGCGTCGGATTGCCGACCCTCTCCTGCGGGGTAGCGGATTTGATCGCGATCCCGCCAAGACGCGACAGATCATACAGTTCGGCATATTCCTTGCCGAAACCGAAGCAGCCGCTTGCCGGGATGATCGGATTTTTTAAATGAAGGCCTGGCAGTTCTGTTCTCAGATCGATCATAGTTTCACGCTCCCTATTTCAAATACCGGTCCGTCCTTGCATACGCGTTTCATCGAACCGTCTTTCATCTCTACTACACATCCCATGCATGCCCCGATCCCGCATGCCATCCGCGCTTCCAGCGACAAGTATCCTTGATCATATGCTTCATCGAGCGCGCGAAGCATAGGAAGCGGCCCGCACGCCATGACAAGGCCGGTTCTGACACCATGGGTTTCTGCCGCATCGAGCACAGTTCCTTTTGTTCCGCAGGAACCATCCATTGTCGCGATAAACACCTTCGCCCCCAGCGCCCTGAATTCATCCGCATAAAATACATCTTCCCTGGAATTGAATCCAAGCACGACATACAGTGTTTTATTTTTATTGTGCTTTGCCAGCTCATATAAAGGCGGCACGCCGACCCCGCCCCCAAACAGGATCAGGGACGGCCCGTCAACTTCCGGGAACCCGTTTCCGCACGGGCCGAAAATATCCAGCCTTTCGCCAGCTTCCATGCCGGACATGACATTCGTTCCGGCGCCGACCACTTTGTAAATGATGGTCAGACACTCTTCTTCGATCTCGCAGATCGAGATCGGTCTTCTTAAAAAGTACCCCGGTACGCTGATTTCTATAAACTGGCCGGGACGGCACAGGGAGGCAAGCTCTGCCTCCAGCACCATCTTATATACATCTTTTGCGATCTTTTTATTTTCAATAATGCGGGCCTTTTCCTGTCTCATCTTATTTCCCCATCTCATTCATTGAAATCATCGAGAAATTCAGCGACTCGAGCACATTGACCAGCGTCCCTGCCGTATCAAGACTGGTCATGCAGGAAATGCTGTTTTCCGCCGATACGCGCCGGATCAGGAATCCGTCGGCCCGGCTGTTCCGGTTCTTTGCCGACATCGTATTGATCACGAAATTGACCTTGCCGTCGCGGATGATATCCACGACCATATTGTCCCGGCCTTCTTCGATCTTGGAAGCGTGGTGAACGAACAGCCCGTGCTTTTCAAGGAATTTCGCGGTCCCTTCGGTCGCATAAAGACCGTACCCGATATTGGCAAACCGCCGGGCAAGAGAAAGCGCCTCTTCCTTGTCGTCGTCAGCAATGGTCAGCAGCACATTTCCGTGCGTAGGCACCTGGATGCCGCTGGCTACCAGCGCCTTGAACAAGGCTTTTTCCAGAGAGATATCGCTTCCGAGCGCTTCTCCGGTCGACTTCATTTCCGGTCCGAGCACCGTGTCGACACCGCGCAGCTTGGCAAACGAGAATACCGGTGCCTTGACAAACACGCGGTTCGGGTCGTCGCCATGATAGCCTGGTGTCAGGCCCTGCTCTTTCAGCGACTGGCCAAGGATCGCTTTTGTCGCGATCTGGGACATCGGCACGCCTGTGATCTTCGAAAGGAAAGGAACCGTTCGTGACGAGCGCGGATTGACTTCGAGAACGTACACTTTTTCCTCGCGGTCCACGATGAACTGAATATTATACAGACCGATAAAATCGAATCCCTTTCCGATCCGGATACCGTATTCGATGATCGTATCCTTGGCTTTCTGCGAAATGGTCTGGGTCGGATAGACCGAGATCGAGTCTCCCGAATGCACGCCGGCCCGCTCGATATGCTCCATCACGCCCGGAATATATACATCTTTTCCATCGGCGATCGCGTCGATCTCAAGCTCTTTTCCAACAATATACTTGTCGACGAGGATCGGCGCGTCATGACTGATTTCCTGTACGGCTGTTGCCATATAAATGCGCAGATCATCATCATTGTGCACGATTTCCATGGCCCTTCCGCCCAGCACATAGCTTGGCCGCACAAGGACCGGATAGCCGATCTTGTTGGCGATCACGAGCGCTTCGTCGACCGTAACGGCCGTTTCGCCCTGCGGCTGAGGAATGCCAAGCTCCTTGAGGGTCTTCTCGAATTCATGGCGGTCTTCGGCCCGGTCAATATCCCGCAGGCTCGTTCCGAGGATCTTTACGCCATGTTCCACGAGCGAGTCAGCCAGGTTGATGGCTGTCTGACCGCCGAACTGTACGATGACACCGAGCGGCTGTTCCAGTTCGATCACGTGCATGACATCCTCGGTCGTCAGCGGTTCGAAGTACAGCTTGTCCGAGATCGAAAAGTCGGTCGAAACGGTTTCCGGGTTGTTGTTGATGATGATCGCTTCATAGCCTTCCTGACGCAGCGTTTCCACGCAGTGCACGGTCGCGTAGTCGAACTCCACGCCTTGTCCGATCCGGATCGGTCCGGATCCTAATACGACGATCTTCTTTTTATCGGAGCGGATCGATTCGTTTTCCTGCTCGTAGGTCGAGTAAAAATACGGAGTGGCGCTAGTGAATTCGCCTGCGCACGTATCGACCATTTTATAGACCGGGATGATCCCGTTTTCCTTGCGCAGATCATAAACTTCTTTCGTGCTCATGTTCCATGTCCGTCCAATGTAGCTGTCGGAGAAGCCGTACTCTTTCGCCTGTTCGAGCACAGAGAGGTTTCCCGGATCTTCCGCCAGTTCCTTTTCCAGATCGACGATCCGTTTCAAATGGGAGAGGAAGAACATATCCATTTTCGTGACATCGTTGACCGTCTGGATATCATAGCCGCGGCGCAGCCATTCAGTGATCGCAAAAATACGCAGATCATCGCATTTTCTGATCTCTTCGAGCAGCTCCTCCTGGCTCATTTCTTTGAATTCCTGTTTTTCCAGATGATCGACTTTCATTTCCAGCGAGCGGACCGCTTTCAGAAGCGATTCTTCAAATGTTCGTCCGATCGACATGACTTCTCCGGTCGCCTTCATCTGTGTGCCTAAGTGACGGTCGGCATTCGGAAATTTATCGAACGGGAAGCGGGCAAACTTGGTCACCACATAATCGATGGCCGGTTCAAAGCATGCATAGCTCGTTTTCGTGATCGGATTGAGGATCTCGTCAAGCGTCAGCCCGACAGCAAGCTTGGCGCTGATCTTGGCGATCGGATACCCGGTCGCCTTGGATGCAAGAGCAGAAGAGCGCGAAACACGCGGATTGACCTCGATCACGTAGTATTTGAAGCTTTTCGGATCGAGCGCGAGCTGCACGTTGCAGCCTCCGCAGATCTTCAAGGCGCGGATGATCTTCAAAGAAGCGCTGCGCAGCATCTGGTTCTCATGATCGGTCAGCGTCTGGACCGGCGCGACAACGATACTGTCGCCTGTATGGATGCCGACCGGGTCGACGTTTTCCATATTGCACACGACGATCGCGTTGTTGTTGGCATCCCGCATGACTTCGTATTCGATTTCCTTGTATCCGGCAATGCTCTGCTCGATCAGGCATTGATGGACCGGCGAAATTTTCAGACCTGCCTCGCAGATCTCGCGAAGCTCTTTTTCATTATCGGCAAAACCGCCTCCGGTACCGCCCAGAGTATAAGCGGGACGCACGACGACTGGATAGCCAAGGCCCTGACAGAACACAACAGCTTCCTCGACCGAATGCACGATCGTGCTTTCCGGGACCGGTTCTTCGATTTCCTGCATCAGGGCGCGGAACAGCTCGCGGTCCTCGGCCCGGTTGATCGCATGCAGATCGGTCCCGAGGATCTCTACCCCGTATTCATCGAGGATGCCGTCCTCATGCAGTTCGACAACAAGGTTCAGCCCGGTCTGGCCGCCAAGAGATCCCAGGATCGCGTCCGGTCTTTCCTTGTAGATGACGCGTTTTGCGAAATCGAGCGTGATCGGTTCGATATACACGCGGTCCGCAATGGTCGAATCGGTCATGATCGTTGCCGGGTTCGAATTGATGAGCACGACCTCGTACCCTTCTTCGCGCAGCGACTGGCATGCCTGGCTTCCGGCATAGTCGAATTCTGCCGCCTGGCCGATCACGATCGGTCCGGATCCGATCACTAGAATTTTATGAATATCTGTTCTTTTAGGCATATTTTTTCTCCTTATCCATCAGCTTGATAAATTCGTCAAATAAGTCCCGGCTGTCTTCCGGTCCTGCACTGGCTTCCGGGTGAAACTGTACCGAGAAGCACGGATAGTCCTGATGACGCACTCCTTCGCAGCTCTTATCATTGAGCGCCTGGTGGGTCATGATCAGCCGGGTATCCTTCAGCGAGTCGATATCCACGGCATACCCGTGATTCTGCGACGTGATCTCCACTTTTCCTGTCTTCAGGTCGACGACTGGATGATTTCCTCCCCGGTGTCCGAATTTCAGCTTGTAGGTTTTTGCGCCGCATGCCAGCGAGATCAGCTGATGTCCCAGACAGATGCCGAAGACAACAGTCTGCGGAATGAGCTGACGGATCGTTTCGATCGACTGCGGCAGATCTTCCGGATTTCCAGGGCCGTTGGTGAGCATGACTCCGTCCGGGCGATAGGACAGGATTTTTTCTGCCGGCGTATCGTAAGGAACGACGATCAGATCGCAGCCGCGTTTCGAAAGTTCGCGCACGATGCCAAGCTTGGCGCCAAAGTCGATGAGCACGACCTTTTTGCCGCGGTTCGGGATCGGGAAGATCTTTCCGCTCGAAACGCGTTCCACCTGATCATGGAGATAATCAGTTTCCTTCAACGTTCTGACGATTTCGTCGATATCGGCATCCGGATCGGCCAGCGTAGCTTTCATGACCCCTTCATCGCGAAGCTTGCGGGTAATGGCACGCGTATCCACTCCGTAAATGCCCGGGATGTCTTCACGCTTTAAAAACTCGTCGAGCGTTTCCTGGCTTCTCCAGTTGCTCGGGCTGTCGCAGTAGTCTTTGACCACGAAGCCGAATACGGCCGGAACGATGCTTTCATAATCCTCCCGGTTGATTCCGTAGTTTCCGATCAGCGGATAGGTCATCATCACGATCTGTCCGCAGTATGAGTTATCGGTCAGGATCTCCTGATATCCGGTCATGGATGTATTAAAGACAAGCTCGCCGATGTGATAATGATCGCTTCCGAACGCTTTTCCTTTGTACACGCTTCCGTCTTCCAATACGAGTAATCTTTCTTTCATCATTCTTCGTTTCCTTTCCAGACGCTCTGTCCGTTTATAAATGTCTGACATATAGCCGCATGAACTTTCATGCCATCGAACGGGGTGTTCTTCCCCATGGATTCAAATTGCTGTGCATGGATGGTGTATTCGTTATCCAGATCGGCCAGGAACAGGTCGGCATTCATACCGATCCGGATCTCGCCGATCCCGTCCAGCCCGAACCGTCTGGCTGGCGTGGCGCTCATCCAGTCCACGAGCTGCGCCAGGCTCCAGCGCTTCTGCTTATGCACGAACTCTGTATAAAGCAGCACGAAGCTTGTTTCCAGAGAAACGATACCGAAAGGAGCCTGATCCATCGGCCGCTCTTTTTCGGCTGCCGTATGCGGCGCATGATCGCTTGCGATAAAATCAAGTTTGCCCTGTTCGAGTCCTTCGATCAGCGCCATCCTGTCTTCGTGCGATCGCAGCGGCGGGTTCATCTTCCAGTTTGTTCCCTGCACATCTTCTGCCTCGAGCAGCAGATGATGGGCCGTCACTTCTCCCGACACGTCGCAGCCATGCATTTTGGCCTGCGCGATCAGTTCCACGCTTTCCTTTGCGCTGATGTGGCAGGCATGATAGCGGCTGCCGATCTCGCGTACCAGATCGAGGTCGCGGGCAAGCTGGGCGTATTCGCACGCGGAAGGAATGCCGATCCATCCATGTTCTTTGGCAAATGCGCTTTCGTGCACGCTGGCTTGCGGCCTGCGGTATTTCATGTCTTCGGTATGGCACGCGAAGAGCACATCGTTTTCTTTTGCGGAAATCATCGCTTTCTTCATCACTTCATCGTCTGCGACCCCGACCCCGTCATCCGAGAACCATTCGATGCCGAGCTTTTTCATGGCCGCATAATCGACGATTTCCTTTCCGCTTTCATTGATGGTGATCGTTCCATACGGATACGTATGGACGAGCGAATCGTTTTCGATCCGTGCCTGATAGTTTTTCATGACTTCCGGCGTGCTTGGAAACGGCAGCACATTGGGCATGGCGAAGATGGTCGTGAACCCGCCGGCTGCTGCCGCCTTCGTTCCGGTCTTTATCGTCTCCTTGTGCGCGTGCCCCGGTTCTCTTAAATGGACATGGACATCGACAAGGCCTGGCAGCAGCGTTTTGCCGGACGCATCGATGATCTCGACCGGCTCATCGATCCCGGATATTTCTGTTCCTCGCGGCACGATGCGGCGGATCGTTTCATCGAACAGGACATCCACCTCCTTGAGCTGGCCGAGTATGAGCGCTTTGGCATTTCTGATCAGTTTCATGTCAATCCTCCCTGAACGGCTTGTATCCGAAGGCCCTCTTGATGACGGCTTTGCGGACCAGCACCCCGTTTTCCATTTGTTTGAATATACGGCTCTTCCCGCATTCGACCAGATCGCTCGCGATTTCCACGCCGCGGTTGACCGGGGCCGGATGCATGATGATGGCGTTTTCCTTCATCATCGCATAGCGCCTGTGATCGAGACCGTACTGATGAAGGTATTCTTCATCGCTCATTTCTCCAAGCGTGGCGCCGCGTTCGCGCTGGATGCGCAGCATCATGACGACGTCGGCCCATCCGATGCTTTCATCTATATCGCTCATTTCGAATCCTTCGCGTTCAAATTCCTTTGGTCCGCAGAAGCGCACATTGGCGCCGAGACGTTCGAGCGCGTCCTTGTTGGAGGCGGCGACCCGGGAATGGGCGATATCTCCGCAGATGAGCACATTCAATCCTTCGAATGTTCCGAATTCATCATACATCGTATACAGATCGAGCAGGCACTGGGTCGGATGATTGCCTTTGCCGTCGCCCGCATTGATGATCGGGATACTGATGTCTTCGAGTTCTTTAAAGTATTCGTCCTGCGGATGCCGGATGACGAGCACCTTATACCCGATGGCCTCAAATGTTTTGGCGGTATCGTAGAGCGTTTCACCTTTTGTGACGCTGCTCGATGCGGAGTTGAAGTCGGCCACAGAGCATCCCAGCTGGTATTCTGCGCTCTCGAACGAGTAGTGTGTCCGTGTAGAAGGCTCAAAAAAAAGATTAGCAGCCAATGCGTTATGCATTGGCAAATGCCAATCTTGCTGGGAAATATTAAAAACTCTTGCATCATGGAGGATTTCCATGATGTCGTGGGTACTTAGATCGTTTATTGATAGCAATGAATATTTATTCATAAAATCCTCCTCTAAAAAGGATCTTCCCTTTTTTATCTGTCCTATCTTAACATACAACTTTCCGAGTTTCCACCCTTGTTTTATTAGTTTACTTTTCTGCTTTTTTCACAAAAAATAATTTTTTCCAGAACGTTTCGATCCGATCCTGGCTGATGGATAAAGGAGCCGTTCCATCAAGGAAAAGAACAGGCATGCCGGCCATTTCCATTTTTCTAGCCCACTGTTCCATGCGGACCGGATCTTTGCGCTTCACGCTTTCAAAAAAGCGTTCCTCGCTCTTTCGCAGTGCTTCATCCTTTTGCAGACGGGTACTGAACCGGGCAGCCGAGCGCTGCCGGATCCTTTCCTGGGAAACAGTATGATCGATCCCCACATATACGATACCAAGCAGATGATCGATGAGGACCGGATCCTCATTGTCCACCGCGCAATAAACGAACGGAACATTGCTGTCGGCAAGCCGGGCATGGAGGCGTTCCTGCGCCACTTTGGCCGTACACGGTTCCTGATAGCTGTCTGCGTTTTCAAAATACAGCATTTCGTTGTCGAGCCATTCGGCATTCGTCCGTTCAGCCAGCCATTTTCCCAGCGTGCTTTTCCCGGCCCCGTTCAGCCCGCAGATCATGATCCCTTTTCTTTTCATTTTCATTTTCATTCCTCTTTCCCTATCGTCCCGACTGTATGTTCCGGCCCTTTATTTCCGCCGTTTGCAGCAAAAGGCCTGATTTCTCAGACCTCTTCGTTGATTTCAAGATACTCCCTTAATGCGGGAATGGCTTTTCGTCCGTCATGATAGCCCAGATAATACAGACGGCCCAGCTTTTCCATATCCTTTTCCAGACGCGATACCGGGATATATTCGCTTGGCGCGATCGCAAACAGGTTTCTGCGCCGGTGCTGTCTTGCGATCTCGTCGCACTGCTCGTTATACTGTTCGTTTGAGCGGCTGAACACTTCGCAGAATTGCGGATAATTGCGGAATACCGCATTGAATGCCTTTTTTTCCTTTTCGCTCATCGGCTCCTTGCGGAATTCTTCCGGCTGTGTTTTGACAACAACGATCTTTTTGAACCCCTGATCCAGCGCCCATTGAAAAGCGATCTTGTCGGCACAGCCGCCATCGAGATACGGCACGCCGTCGATCTCTACGGCCCGCGAAAAAACGGGCATGGAGGCGGATGCCTGGATCGCTTTCATGATATCAGAGCACTTCCCCTTTTCCATGTATTCCGCTTTTCCGGTTTCAAGATTGGTTACTACGGCAATGAACCGTCTTTTCGGATCCATGAACCGCTCAATATCGAACGGATCGTCGGGAAGATCGTGGTTGAGCGCGAAATCAAATCCGACCACCCCTTTGTTGCTGAGGAGCGCCTGCGTTCCGACATAGCGGGAATCATGGCGGTATTCCAGATTGATCCGGGCCGAACGGCCGATCTGTCCGGACACATAGTTCATCCCGTTCAGGGCGCCTGCGCTTGTCCCGATCGTTGTCTGCATATTGATCCCGGCCTCCATGAGCGCGTCAAGCACGCCTTCGCCGTACACGCCGCGGAACGCACCGCCTTCGAGCACGATGCACCCTTCGATTATATTGTCGGAAGCCTGTCCTTTCGGAAGATAAACAAGCCCGGAAAACACTTTGTCATTGCTTGGCATATTTTCAATACCTCTCTTCTATCCTCATTATATTTATTTTTTCGGCTTGCGCTTTCATAAAGCACTGCTTTGCCTGATGATTCTATCACAACATTATTTTTTTGCCAAAAACAAACGCAACAGTGTAATAAACCGGCAGCCGAAATCAATTGATTGTTATTGATAATTTGATACAATGAGGATGTAAACGGCTTCATTGTGCACTGTTTCGGCATAAACGGTCTGTTTGATCGAAAAAGGCCCCGTGCCATCCCGTTACCGTTTATAATGAAGACGTACCAAAAGAAGGGGACTTTTGGTCTGGCACCCGAAATTTTACCTTCTTTGGACCGATTTAAGATCGGAATAGAGAGTGAAGGAATAAATGGAAGAAAACATTTTCTTTTTTCTTAAAAACAAAAAAAATACGCATTATTTGTATGATAACCTGAGTTTCCCTGAAGCGCTTCGGATTTTCAGGGAAAGCGGCTTTACCGCCACTCCGGTCATTGATTATCAAGGCCATTATTTAGGATCTGTAACAGAAGGTGATTTCCTCTACTACATTGCGGACCATCCGGACACGACCAGAGAAGAGATTTCCGACCTGGAGCTCGGCAGCCTGATCCGTGACGGATTCATGCCAGCTGTTTCATTTAATGTGTCAATGAGTGAACTGTTCAACCGTTCGCTTGAACAAAACTACGTGCCAGTCGTTGACGACCGCAACATTTTCATCGGGATCGTAACACGAAAAACGATCATCTCGTATTTGATGACGAAGAATCACGATCACAGCTTTTCGCAGTACGAGAAAATGGTGCAGAACAAGGACAACAGCGCTTCAAAGGATCTACACCCGATTTTTACACTTCGTTAGACAATGGAAATGCCTGCATGACGCAGGCATTTTTATATTTTGATTCCATTTTCACCGATCTTTTTTTATTTCTCTGCGCAGTCTGGAATAGTCGCTCTTTAATATATACACCGAAGCGCAGCCAGGCATGCACGAAACATGTACCGTACCGTCCGGTCCGAATGTTTCTGTATGGTCCGGATTCATCACGTCCACGATGGTCTGGCCCGCATAATTCGGTTCGCAGAACGTTTTTTCCTTGCGGTCGGCAATTGTGTAGATCACGATGACCGGATGCTCCCCGTACGCCATCCAGCACGCCTTTTGACGATCCTCGTCGAACAGATCGATAAAATTGCTGCTGAGCAGATTGGCCCGGATCCAAACCATTTCCTTCAGACAGGAAACAGGATGCTTATCTGCCGAAGGAATGCCGTAGTAATCCCCGTAAAAAACACAAGGGCACTCGCATTTATACAGCAGAATCGACGCGTACGCCGCCGTCTTGAACCAGTCCATGACCCAGCTTTCCAGCGACTGATGCGGCTGGGTATCATGATTGTCCACGAATGCGACCGCATAGTGCGGATCATAATTCGTGAGCGTATCATGAAACAGCTTGCGGATATCATACGTTCCGTTGGACATGGAAGCGCGCTGCAGCTCATAATGCAGCGGCACATCCATCATCTTCATGCAGTAGCCGCAGTCGTGAAGGTAATGTTTGACATCCCACACATTGCCGCTCCAGAACTCGCCGACCGCAAAATCGGGATGATTGCCGTATTTGTGCATATCTTCCAGCCAGCATTTAAAGAAGGAGGAATCGATATTCTTGACCGCGTCCAGACGGAAGCCGTCCACCTGTGTCTGTGTTACATACCAGTGTCCCCACCGATACAGCTCATCGATCACTTCGGTGTTGGAAAAATCCACATCGCATCCCATGATGAAGTCATAGTTCCCGTTTTCATGACTGACCCTGTCGTTCCAGTACTTGCCCTCAAAAAGAAGAAGCTCGTTCTGACGGTTCGATTCATCGTAATCGGTGCCGGTGAAATGACGCCATGTCCAGTGAAACGAAGAATACTTGTCCCTGCGCCCGGGAAAAGTAAAGCCCGTCCATGTTTTGACCGGATGGAGAGACTGATCGATCTTGTTGCGGTCAAGCTGGGATACAGTGCTTGCCATCGCATCTTCCAGGATATCAGCTCCCATCTTGTGATTCAGGACCACATCCGCAATGACCCGGATCTTTCTTTTGTGAAGGGCGTTGATCGCCCGCAAATACTGCGCTCTTGTACCGTATTTCGTGCTCTGCGTTCCTTTCTGATAAAACTCCCCCAGATCGTACAGATCATACGGGCTGTAGCCGACATCGTTGACACCGGCAGCGCCTTTGGAAGCTGGCGGCATCCATACCATATTGAACCCTGTCCGGGCAAGCTCGGCTGCCTGGGCGCCCAGTTTTTTATATAAGCTCCGGTCTGCCGGAAGATCCCATTGAAAATACTGGATCATTGTATCTTTCATATTGTTTTATCCTCTTATCCGTTTCGGATGTTCTTTTCCTTAATGCCATATCCAGTTTATATCAAATCGTGAAAACCGTGCTATGTGTTGCCTCATCTTTTGCATCCAGCATGAATTCCGATAAACAAACGGTACGATTCATGGTATCATAGTATTTAACCACAGATTAAAGAAAGGAAGATCTTTATTTATGAAATCAGACGATAGCTGGCCCAGGCCCGCAGTGACCACAACAGGAGCATCCGTATGGAATGGATAATTTACTGTATTCTCTGTGTGCTCCTGGGCGGATTTTTCACGTTAGGGCAAACCGCTATTGCCGGCAGCCTCGACAGCACGCCAAAATACGCTTATAAAACAATGATCTGGCTCCGGCTTGCCGCCATCCTGTGCGGACTGTTTTTCGTGCTGCAGAGCCCGTTGCTCGATCCGTATTTCCTGCTTGTCATTTATTTGTATGGCGTATATATCTTTTCGCAGCTTCTCGTGCTGCGCTATGCGTCCAGTCATGAAGAGCAATGCGAGCATCTTGTTCCGCTTTTCGTGTCGATCGCGAAATTCTTTGCGGTATTCACTGTACTGATCCCGATCGATCCGCAGCCCGCCAAAGAAAAAGTATCCGAAGAGGATATCCGGGAAATGATCCATGCCGCATCCGAAAGCGAAAATATCGATGAGCCGCAAAAAGATATCATCGAAAATATTTTCGAGCTCGACGATACCTCGATCGAAGAAATATGCACGCACCGCTCGCAGGTCGTTTCTTTGTCCCTGGACGAAAGCGACGAAGAATGGAGGACGATCATCCTGGACAACCGCCACACGTTTTATCCGGTCACCGGAAAGGACGATGACGATATTGTCGGCGTGCTTGATACCCGCGACTATTTCCGGCTGGACGATCTGAGCCGGAAAAACGTCATGGACCACGCGGTCGACCAGCCCCTGTTCGTATCGGAAAACGTCAAGGTCGACGACCTGTTCTTCGAAATGCAGAAGCAGCGCATCTACTTTGCGATCGTGCTCGATGAATACGGCGGCATGACCGGCATCGTCACCCTGCATGACATTGTTGAAACGATCCTTGGAGAAATGCACGAAGTCGATGATGAAGTCGAACCCGACCCGATCGACCGTATCAATGAAAACCAGTGGCGTATTTACGGTTTTGCCGATCTCGAAGACGTGCAGGACGAGCTGGACGTAAAACTGCCAGTCGAGGAATACGACACATTCTCCGGCTATGTGCTTGGAAGCTACGGACACATCCCGCAGGACGGGACAACATTCGACGTTGTGCTCGGGCCGCTCGACATCCATGTCAAGGAAATTCAAAATCACCGGATCGGCCTGACTATTGTTACAAAGCGGAAAGAAGGAGCACAAACCAATGAACAAGCTGAAAAAGACAATTGAAGAAAAGGGAGTTTTTATCAATGAAGATGTCCTCAAGGTCGATTCCTTCCTGAACCACCAGATCGATGTCGATCTGGTCGAAGAAATGGGACAGCAGTTTTATGAGCATTTCAAAGATGCCGGGATCACAAAAGTCGTGACCATCGAATCGAGCGGGATCGCGCCTGCTTATGCGTGCGCCAGAAGGCTGGGCACAAACATGATCTTCATAAAAAAGAGCATGCCAAGCACGATGATCGATCCGCTGTACACCAGCGTGTATTCCTTCACCAAGCAGAAGGAATATCCGATCTGTATCGAAAAAGGCATGCTTGCTCCAGACGACCGGGTCCTGTTCATCGATGATTTCCTTGCCAACGGCGAAGCTTTCAAAGGAGCCGAACAGTTGATCGGGCAGACAGGCGCGCAAATTGCCGGAATCGGGATCTGCATCGAAAAGCGGTTCCAGAAAGGACATGACTATATTATCAAAGCCGGATACGATCTGTATTCCCTTGCATCGATCGCCTCGACAGACCATAAAAAAATTAAATGGGCATAGTTCATGTCCATTCTTTTTTTTCGGCTGATAATGTATGCATGAAAACATATAAAACGCTTCTCAGTCTCGAAGCTTTTCTGACCCTCGTCACGACATTCCTGCTCATTCCTCTGTTTCAGAACGGATTCGATGCGATCATGCAGGCTTCAGGCTACGCCTATCTCACCAGCAAAAATATCGGAACGTTCCTGGGGCGCCCTGGCATCATCCTTCTGCTGCTTGTCTTCATGCTGCTTTTATGTTTCTGCGCCCTGTTCGAGATCGGAGCCGTCCTGGCAGCCCGCCATACGCATTCGGCAGCAGCCATCCTTTCGCAAAGCGTGCATATGAGCGTGCGGGCCTTGCGTCCGCAGAACATCCTGCTCATTCCCTACCTGCTGTTTTTTGCACCGTTTTTCAATCTCGGGATGACGCCGGCCCTGCTGACACGCTTTCGCATCCCGCCATACTGGATCGATACCCTGCAAAGCTCGCCTTTCCTTTCCGCCGTGACCGCCATGCTTTTGATCAGCCTGTTCGTCCTTTACTTTAAAAAGCTGAAAACGATCCCGCTCATCCTGACAGAAGATCAATCGTTCCTACAGGCATGGAAAGCAAGCTCCATCGATAAAAAAACCGTGATCCGGCTTCTGGGTGCCCAGCTGTTCTTCGGCCTGTGCCAGATGATCTGCACCATCGCAAAAGGATTTCCCCTCCTTTACGTGTTCCTGTGGTTTTTTATCGAAAACATGCTGCTTGCCGTTTCGTACAGCTTGCTGAGCGAAAACATGCCTGCATCCATCCCGGATCATCAGCCGAAGCATCAGAAAGCATGGAATGTCTTTCTGGTGGTCCTGAGCGCAGGAACGGTCGTTTACGGCCTGCGGACCATGCCCGCTCTGATCGAGACAACCCCTCTTTTCAGCGCGCACCGGGGCGCTTCAAAAGAAGCGCCTGAAAATACGCTGGCCGCTTTTGAAGCCGCAAAAAAGCAGGAGGCCGATTATATCGAGCTCGATATCCGTCAGGCAAAGGACGGCACCCTGTTTATCAGCCATGACGACGAGTTCGATCAAGGTGTCATTTCTGAAATGGACAAAGAACAGATCCGCGCTCTGAACAAAAGCATGCCCACGCTTGATGAAACATTGTCCTGGGCCAGGACCAGCGGCATGAAGCTGATCATCGAGATCAAGACCGAAAAAGACAGTTTCTCGCCTTCGCTTGTCCGCACGCTGGCCAGGCAGATCAAAGAATACGGGATGGAAGATCGATGTTATGCGGCCTCCTTTGGCATAAAAAACGTACAGTATCTCAAAGAACTGGATCCGCAGATCAGAACGATCGCGCTCTACACGTTTGCCTACGGCAACTTTTCCTCCTTGAAAGACATTGACGCGATCAGCGTGGAAGCGAGCACGATCACGCCATGGCTTGTTCAGGATGCGCACAAGCCTGTCTTTGCCTGGACCGTCAATGATGTTTCGGAAGCGAAACGTCTTGCCCGGATCGGGGTGCAGAATATCACGACCGATGATGTGAAGGATCTGAAAAAGAGGATCATTCCATGACGGAATGGTCCTCTTTATCTGCAGACACCTCTTCTACGAAGATCTCTTCTTCTTTTTTGAACATTATTTCCTTCAGACGCGCAGCACGCCTTCTGGCAATCTCTTTTGTCTGCTCGTTCCAGCAGATCTCGAAACCATGGAACAGACCTTTGTTCAGATAGGTATGCACAGCGACACCGGCATCACACAGCTTCTGCCCGTATTCGATCGCCTCGTCGCGCAGGCAGTCATACTCTTCGGCTTCGATCAGGGTAGCGGGCAGTCCGGAAAAATCGGTTTCCAGCGCGGGAGAAATGTACTGTATAAATTCTGTATCATTGTTCGCGTTGTACCTTTGCCACATGGCCTTGTTGGCTTTCGCGTTCCACACCGGAGAGTCGGTAAACTCTTTCATCGAAGCCGTTTCCATGCGCATGTCCAGAGCCGGATACACGAGCATCTGCGCCTGCACGTCGGCATGATTGTCGCGCGCCCACAATGTCAGGGCCGCGGCCAGAGTGCCTCCTGCGCTGTCTCCCGCAATACCGACCGGTACATTGGTCGTTTCATAAACGTGCTTGAATACGCGGATCGCATCCGCAAAAGGGGCTGGATACGCTTCGCAGCGGTAGTGCGCAAACACGATCGTGCATCCGCTTTCGCGGGCATACAGACACATCAGATCGTGAAAGTACGGAGCGTTTTTCCAGCAGAAGGCACCGCCATGCAGATAAACTACGATCGGTGCCGGTTCATTGCCCGCACTATAGATCGTGACCGGGACACCGTCAAACAGATCATAGCTTACATGCACATCTTCAGGAACGGGCAAGCTGATCTTTTCAAGAAGAGCGTTGGATGCGTCGACCAGTTTCTGGCTGCTGACCATCCAGGAAGGTGTCGTGAGCAGCGATGCCATGCGGTATCCCTGCGGCACATTGTATTTCTTTGTCCGTTCGCCATAATAATAAGCGCCCAGTGCCGCAGCGGCTGCGGCCGTGATCCAGAATTTCTTTTTCATATTATTTTAACCTTTTCTTTAGTTCGAACAGGGAAATCCCTTTTTCCCTGGCAAATTTTGCCAGATCTTCATATTCGTATTTTTCCTTGATCGTTCCGTATCCGGAAGCGCGTTTGCGCGTAATGACTCCAACAACCGTTTCCTCTTCTTCGACTTCCCTTTTCATGACATAGCGCGAACAGCGGTATTCGCGGATGCCAAGCGTTGTCGTATGCTTCATGATCATGCGCACCATTTCCTCTTTTTTTGTCCGGTCGCAGATGACAGAAAGGAGCACGCCCGGCCGCGACTTTTTCATGGTCAGAGGAGTCATGAACACGTCGCGCGCACCAGCATCAAAAAGACAGTTCATCGCAAAGCCGAGCTCTTCGCCGGTCATATCGTCAATGTTGCAGCACAGCTCGTAGATCTCATCGCAGCTGCCTTCCTCTTCTCCAAGAAATACGCGCACACAGTTTGCCTGTTCAAATTCCTTTGTTCCCATGCCGTAGCCGGTCTTCTTGGTTTTCATGACCGGCCGGCTTCCAAACTCGGACACATAGTGTTTCAGGATCGCTGCGCCTGTCGGAGTGCACAGTTCTGTCCGGATGTTTCCTGCATACGACGGGATCTCTTCCAGCAGATAGGCAGTAGCCGGGGCCGGAACGGGCAGGATGCCGTGGGCGCATTTCACCGTTCCGCTTCCTGTACATACCGGCGAGCACACAATGCGGTCCGGCGCGATGGCTTCGATCAGCATGCATACGTTGACAATGTCGGCGATCGCATCCATCGTCCCTACTTCATGGAAATGGATGTTCGTGATCGGCATGTTGTGCGCTTTCGCTTCGGCCTGCGCGATCAGCTTATAAATGGCGGTCGCGTGTTCTTTTACATTTTCGGATACATTGAGCTTGTAAATGATCCGGTGCACGTCGCTGAGCGTGTGGTGTTCATGATGGTGTTCATGGCCATGCTCATGCGTGTGAGCGTGTGTTTCATCATGAATATGTTCATGAGAATGATCATGATGTCTGTGCTCATGATGATGCTCATGCATATGTTCTCCTTCGATTTCTCCATGAATATGCACATCGACGTGCAGGCCGCTGATCCCGCAGCGCTGGACTTCGTGCACATGCATGTGGACTCCGTCGAGCCCGATCGAATTCATCTTTTCGATCATTTCCTCCTTGTCTGTAACAAGGTCGAGCAGTGCGGCAGTCAGCATGTCGCCGGCAGCACCCATTTCGCATTCAATATATAGTGTTTTCATAAATTCCTCGCTTCTTAAGAATGGCTTTATTATACCACTCATCCAATCATGAAAGTACAAATCGATCTCTTTTTTCGTTATAATCTAAGCAATAATGAAAGGAAAGGAATTTTATGAAAAAAATGATTCCCCTGCTTCTGGCGCTGACGTTCGCTCTGAGCGCGTGCACGTCGCCTTCCGGTTCGGCTTCGGGCGCTGCAGAACAGGAAAACAAACAATTCACGGAATATACGAATGAATATGTGGCCAGGGTGGCTGAAAACAGCTATACGACCATGCATCAGTTTTTCGAAAATCCGCAGAACTACGGGATCGATCCCGAAAAGGTCGAGGTCACGCTCGGACCGATCGAACCGGACGAAAAGACCCTGGCTCTCGAAGAGGAGCTGAGCAGCAAGCTCGACACATTTGACCGGAACGATCTGAACCCTGTACAGCAGGATATTTACGACCAGCTCCAGTATGAATTCGATCTGAGCAAGGAAACGAATGATGAGAAATACAAGTATCTCGACAACATCTGGAGCACGATGAACGGGCTTCCTGCCAGTCTTGTTTCCTTTTTCAGCGAGTACGAGCTGCGCGAAGAAAGCGATATCGCGCCGCTGATCCAGCTGATCAACGACGTTCCCCGCTATACGCAGGATGCGCTCGACTACTCGAAAAAGCAGGCTGAACACGGCACGCTCATGCTCGATTACGAAGCAATGATCGAGACTTGCCAGACGACCCTGGATTCGCAAAGCGACAGTGCTGTGCGCAGCGAACTGCACAAGGATGTGGAAGAGCTAGGGCTGACACAGGAGAGGACCGATAAATACATCGCGCAGATCGACGAGGCGCTCGACCAGTCGTTCTTCCCTTCCTATCAGACAATGATCGACGGACTGACGGCCCTGAAAGATCAGATCAAGCCGCTTAGCGGTCTGGCTGCCTTGAAAAACGGAAAAGAATACTATGAGCTTCTTGTCAAAGATGCGACCGGAACCGATGATTCGATCGATACGATCAAAAGCAATATCGAAGACGAGATCAGCAATGTGAGCACACAGGTCGTGACCATGATGAACGATGATCCGGGTACCCTGGCAGACATCATGAATCTGCGCACAAGCTTCACGAACGTGGAAGACATTCTCGTCTTCCTGAACGATCACTATACGTCCCAGTTTCCGCAGCTCGATTCGATGGTATACGATCTGCAGCCGCTGGCAGACGAACAGTCGCAGGAAGGGGTCGTAGCGTATTTTATGATCCCGGCTGTCGATTCGACCAGCAAATACCGGATCCGCTACAACCGCCGCGACTACGGAGACGATCCGGGCGATATTTCCTTATACCAGACGCTAGCTCACGAAGGGATCCCGGGCCACATGTATCAGGCCCAGTACAACAAGCAGCATTTCCAGTACACGATCCAGTACTTTTTGTCCAATTCGGGATTTTCCGAAGGCTATGCGACCTACGTGGAAAACCAGAGCCTGAAATTCCTTGATCTGGATCCGAAAACGGTCAATATGTATGTGTACAACGACCTTCTCAATAACTACTATGTTCTGCTCATGGATATCGCGGTCAATTACGAAGGAATGAGCAAAGAGGAGTTCACTGCCCACTTTGATATGTTCGACAGCAGTGCGCTCGAAGGAATTTATGATCAGCTGGCTGACAATCCGGGGGTATTTATGTCATACTATTATGGATACTACCAGATCAGCGAGCTGCGCAAGGAAGCGAAAGACAAGCTTGAAAAAGATTTCGACGATGTCAAATTCAACGATGCGCTGCTTCAGTCCGGAAGTGTCAACTTCGATATCGTGAAAAGAAATATCGACACCTATATGAAGGAAGATTGATCCATGGAAGATGTACATGTCAGGGATCTGCTCAACCATCTGGCTGCAGTCAATTTCAAACGCATGATTGCCAGTCTTCTTCACAAGGAAGAAGAAAAGCCGGAAGAAGAGGAATAAAAAACAGATTCAGCGAAACGAGGACGATTTATTCGGTCCTCGTTTTTTATCATCACAAAAAACGTCCGAAAAACCAGAGCATCAGCTCTGTATCGTGCAGGAACAGATGATCCGGTTTCTCATGAGCTGATCTTTTCATTTTTAGGATCTATCTCCAAAAACCTGAACCTTTATTTTCGAAAATTGAAAAACCCATACAAAAAAGATCAGGCAGGCCTGATATCCATCGATATCCTTCCTGTTCCTGATCTGTTTTATTTTGATATTATTTTGTTTCTTCTTTTGCTTCTTCGATTTCCAGACGTTCCAGAGGGAAACGCTTGTAGACTTTCGTCAGCTCGAGCAGCTTGTCTTTGATTTCATCGTTCAGCTGTCCCGGCATCAGGCGCCATGCCCAGTTTCCGCCCAGCTTGCTTGGCACGTTCATTCTTGCTTCCGAGCCTAATCCAAGCAGATCCTGCGCCGTAACGATCGCGTAATCCGAAGGCGATTTCATCAGCTCGCGGATCATGTTCCAGTGATAGTCTGCCGGATCATTGGCCTGCAGATATTCTTTGGCCAGCGCCACATCGTCCTTGTCCGCATTCTCGAACCAGCCAACGATCGTATCGTTGTCGTGCGTTCCCGTATAGGCAACCGAGTTTTTCGGATAGTTGAACGGGTAGTAATCGGTGCTTGCGGCATCGCGCGAATCAAACGCGAACTGAAGGATCTTCATTCCAGGGAATCCCGTATCAGCCAGCAGTTTCTTGACAGAAGGCGTAAGGAAGCCGAGGTCTTCGGCAATGATCCGCTGTTTTCCAAGCTTCTTCTCGATCGTCGAGAACAGATCCATTCCCGGCCCTTCCAGCCATTTTCCGTTTTTCGCCGTCTTGTCCTCGTAAGGGATCGCATAGTAGGAATCGAATCCGCGGAAGTGGTCAATACGCAGGACATCGTACATATTCAAAAGATACGCGATACGACGTGTCCACCAGTCATATCCGGTCTTTTTGTGTTCGGGCCAGTTGTACAGCGGATTGCCCCACAACTGTCCGTCCGCCGAGAATCCGTCAGGAGGGCAGCCGGCAACACGTTCCGGATTCAGATCGGCGTCAAGCGCGAACAGTTCCGGATGGGACCAGACGTCCACCGAATCTCTTGCGACATAGATCGGCAGGTCGCCGATCATTTCGACACCATTCTCGTTGGCATACTCTTTCATGGCCTTCCATTGTTTCAGGAAGAAATACTGCAGCACGTCATAGAAATCCACATCTTCCTTGAACTTCATGACCCAGTCTTTTTTCTTTTTCGGATCATAGAATTTGAACTCGTCATCCCATTCATACCACGGCTTGCCGTCAAAATGTTTTTTCAAGGCCATGTACAGCGCATAGTCTTCGACCCAGTCCTTATTATCCTCCAGGAATTTTTCGTATTCGGCATCCGGATTTTTCAAAAAGCGGTCTGTCGCCAGACGAAGAACATTGAAACGGTTGTTGTAGAGGAACCCGAAATCCACTTCATCCTCTTTCTGGCTCCAGTCAAGCCATGTGTACTCTTCCGGGATCAGCAGGCCGTCCTTGACCAGAAGGCCGAAATCGATAAAGTACGGATTTCCCGCAAACGTGGAATACGATGCGTATGGAGAATCTCCGTAGCTTGTCGGATGGATCGGCAGGATCTGCCAGTATGACTGTCCGCTTCCGTTCAGAAAGTCAACGAAGTCATACGCTGCCTGTCCCATCGTACCCACACCATACGGGCTGGGCAGGCTTGTGATGTGTAATAACACGCCATTTTTTCTCATAGATTATTATTCTCTCTTTCAATTTAATTTCATTATACATATAAAAAGCTCAATATACCAATTGAGCTTTTCGATATTGTACGTAATTTATTTTATCCTTTAACAGCTCCGGCTGCCACACCTTTAATGATATATTTTTGGCCACAGATATAAACGATGATGACCGGGATGACGGTCAGCATGATCGATGCCATCATCGGTCCCATCTCGACACGTCCGTAGCTTCCGCGGAAGTACTGGATCAGCATCGGGATCGTCTTGTATTTTGTGATATCCAGGACCAGTGTCGGCAGGAGGTAGTCATTCCATACCCACATGGCTTCCAGGATCGCAACAGAAATCATGGTCGGTTTCAGGATCGGCACGACAACCTTGAAGAAGATCTGCAGCGGCGTGCATCCGTCGATCATGGCCGCCTCTTCGATCTCGACAGGAATCGATTTAACGAAACCGGCAAACATGAACACAGCAAGCCCGGCACCAAAGCCCAGATAAATGATCCATAAGTTGAACGGATTGTTCAGCTTGAGCGTATCGGCTGTCTGCGACAAGGTGAACATGACCATCTGGAACGGCACGACCATCGAGAAGACAAACAGGTAATACAGGAAATTGCTGAACTTTGTCTGAACCCGCGTAATGTACCATGCGCACATCGAGCAGAAGATGATGATCGCCGCAACCGATGTGATGGTGATCAGCACAGAATAGCCAAGCGATGCCAGGAATCCAAAGGAATTGATGGCCTTCATATAGTTGACAAGACCGCCAAACGATGCGGAATTGACAAGATCAAACGCAGAACTTGTAGTGATCGCTCCTTCGACCTTGAGCGAGTTGTTCAGGATCATGAAGATCGGATAGACCCACGCGATCGCCAGCGGGATCAGGATGATAAATAATATAACGGTCAAGGTTTTCTTTTTCTTCGTCATTACTGCTGTACCTCCTTAGAGCGAGTTGCACGCAGCTGCCAGAAGCTGACAAGTACGACAACGATCGAGAAAAGAACGGCTTTTGCCTGTCCGATCCCTTTCCATGCCTTGCCTGCACGCGCGTAGAATGTCTGGTAAATGTTGAATGCAAGCATATCGGTCATATGGTTCGGGTCGCCGGCAGTCAGGGCCAGGTTCTGGTCGAACAGCTTGAAGCTGTTTGTCAGTGTAAGGAACACACAGATCGTGATCGAAGGCATCATCATCGGGATCTTGATCTTCCAGAGGATCTGCCAGTCGGTCGCTCCGTCGATCTTGGCTGCTTCGATCAGGTCATCCGGCACATTCTGCAGTCCGGCAATATAAATGATCATCATATATCCGATCTGCTGCCAGCACATCAGGATGATGATGCCCCAG
Source organism: Erysipelotrichaceae bacterium OPF54 (assembly GCA_022834735.1). Taxonomy (GTDB): domain Bacteria; phylum Bacillota_I; class Bacilli_A; order Erysipelotrichales; family Erysipelotrichaceae; genus Dubosiella. The sequence continues at coordinate 262,945 of BQKD01000001.1, read as the reverse complement.
TATCCGGCTGTTGCGTTCAGACGCAACAGCGGTTCTCCGACAATAGAGAGCACGCAGTTGATCAGGATCTGCCAGATATAGCCAAGCACGATACCGCCAATCAGGTTCGGCATGAAGAATATCGTACGGAAAAAGTTGGTTCCTTTGAGCTCCTGTGTCAGTGCCATGGCCAGCGCGAAAGCCAGAACGTTGATCGCGATGATATTGACAACGGCCACAAGAACAGTGAATCCGGCTGAGCGCAGGAATGATGCATCCGACAGAGCGGATACATAGTTTTCAAATCCGATAAATGTCGCATTTCCGACTGTCGTGAACTGACAGAAGGATAAATACAGCCCTTCAACAAAAGGGACGATAAATCCGATCGTAAATGCGGCAAGAGTCGGGAGCACGAACAGCCATCCGTATTTTTTTAATGTTCGTTCCATAGAACTCCTCCTTTATAAAAATGAAACAGGCAGATTTTCGTCTGCCTGTCATTCATTTCTGTTTAAACTTAAGACAGTGTCTTATTTCCTTATTTTTCGTTTGTCAGATCGTATTCTGTCTTCCATCCGTCAACAAACGCAGTTTTTACTTTATCCCAGTTTCCATCTGTAGGATCGGCTGCGTAAGCTGTCAGGGCTGAACCGACACCATTCTTCCATTCTTCGCTAGGAATCGTAGTGAATGCCCAGCTGATCGGCGTCTTGCCTTCTTCGGTCATCTTCTGATCTTTGGTAACAAATACGTTGTCTGATTTCTTGGCATCCTTGAACGGAATGACGAATCCCATTTCGTCTGCCATGGCTTTTGTACCTTCTTCAGAAGTTACGCACCAGTTCATGAAGTCCAGAGTTGCCTGGATATCTTCTTCGCTTGCTTCGTTGTTTACTACCCAGTAGTTTTCTGTACCTGTGCACAGACCCTGGTTTTCCTCGTCGCCGACACCGAAGTAGATCGGGATCATTGTCAGTTCGTTCGTATCCATGCCTGCGTCTTTGAGGTTCGTGTATTCCCAGGAACCGTTCTGATAGAATACGGCTTTGCCCTGTTCGAACTCGTTGCGGCTGTCATCGCCAGTCTTGGCTGCCAGGTCTTTTCCAGGAACCGTGGAATCTGTGATATACAGATCGAATATCTTGCGGTACTCGTCAAGGTATTTTCCTTCGATCGCTTCAGAAGAGTTGATTTCCTTGTCTTTGTATTCGAAATAGATCGGCATGTTGGCCAGGTGCGTTTTGTAACGCCAGTCGCTCGATCCATCCATACCAGCCGATGTGAAGGCTGTGAATCCGAGCTCGTCCTTGCGGCTTGCGATGTCGTCCGCCACTTTTTTCAGATCGTCGAACGATTTGATATCGTCAACCGTGTATCCGGCTTCCTTCAGCAGTTTTTCATTTACGATCAATCCGTAGGATTCGATGCAGTAAGCGATCGCCGCAACATCATCGTCACCATTATACAGCGCGTAGGAATCGCTTGTTAACTGATCGAATACCGGAGTTCCTTTCAAGTTGTAAGCATAGTCTTCCCAGTTTTTCAAACCAATCGGACCATTGACCTGGAACAGTGTAGGAGCGCCGCTCTTGCCCATTTCAGACATTAATGTCGTTTCATAGTTTCCGGAAGCAGCCGTTACGACTTTAACGTCCACGCCTTTTTCTTCCGTATATTTTTTCGCAAGGTTCTGCCATGCTTCATCCTGTTCAGGCTTGAAGTTTAAATAATAAACCGACCCTTTCGAACCGTCGGAGCCGGATGACTCGCCATCAGATGAGCTGCCGCATCCTGCCAGTAACATCGTTGCCGCCATACCAGCTGACAACATTGTCTGCCATTTTTTCATGATAATAAAATTTCCTCCTTCAATAAAAATGAATCTTCAGCGCCGCGAATGTAAGCGCTTGTACGATCAAAGGGTAAAACATGTGAAATCATATTTCGATCACTCTGCCCGATCATACCAAGTTTTCCACTTAAGCGACCAATTATTCCACTTTAAGCATAACATTTGAGAAAGTTCGTAAATGTTTCATATATTTTAGTCTTTTTTTGGGAAAATATGGATTTTTCTCTGCGAATTGTGTATCATGTAGCCAAATCGCATTTTTTAGATCAAAAAGAGGTAAAAGAAATCATGTTGCTGTTTTCACAAATATTTGCCCTCCTGTGTTCTGTTTTCGTACCGGCAGGCGCCGCCATCTGGATCGCCCTGCACTATGAAGGAAAATGGAAGATCATGCTCCTGGGCGCTTTGACATATATCATATTCAATATCGCATTGTTCCTGCCGATCGTTTCCCTGGTCACTTCTTTCGATCCGGTCAGCGCATGGATCAGCACCCATCGGGCCGCATGGCTGCTGCTTATCGCTTTGCTCACTGTCGTTCTTGCCGAACTGTTCCGCTATCTGGTCATCAGCCTGTTCATAAAATATGATACGGCCAGCCTGGACGCTGTTTCGTTCGGTCTGGGCTACGGCGGCTTTCAGACAGCGATGAGCGTCGGAGTCAATGTGCTCATCAGCATCATCCTGTCTTCCTATATTGCCAAAGAGGGAGCGACAGCTGCCCTGATGGCCGAAGGGATCGGACAGCTGTGCCTGATCGTCATGCAGATCGGATGGACCTTGCTCATCATGCAGGCAGTCAGCACAAAAAAGATCCAGTACTTCTTTGTATGTGTCGGGCTCGAATTTGCGGTATCCGCCTTATCTTCTCTCGGGCAGAATATATGGCACTGGAATATCTGGGTCATCCTGCTGATCATGTTCATTTTCGCCCTTCTGGCCGGCATGTACATCTCGCAGGAATTTAAAATTGAACAAAAAACAAAATCTTCGGGCAAATAGCTTGAAGTTTTATTTTTTTCCATGTGATAATTTTGGAAATGAAAACGCTTTACAGCGAAGGAAAATAAGAAAAGGAGAAAACAATAATTATATGGCTGATTTAAATTTAAAGCATATCAATAAAACATATCCAAATGGTTTTGTTGCAGTAAAAGACTTCAACCTGGACATCAAAGACGGAGAATTCGTGATCTTTGTCGGTCCTTCCGGATGCGGAAAATCAACAACACTGCGCATGATCGCAGGACTTGAGGACATTTCCGGAGGCGATCTGAACATTGACGGACGCCGCGTAAACGACGAGGAACCGAAAGACCGCGATATTGCCATGGTATTCCAGAGCTACGCTTTGTATCCGCATATGACAGTGCGCGAAAACATGGAATTCCCGCTGAAGATCGCGAAACTGCCGAAAAACGAAATTGACGCCCGCGTTGACGAAGCCGCAAAAACATTAGGGCTCGAAAGCCTGCTCGACCGCAAGCCGAAAGCGCTTTCCGGAGGACAGAGACAGCGTGTTGCGATGGGACGTGCGATCGTGCGCCATCCGAAAGTTCTTTTAATGGACGAACCGCTTTCGAACCTGGATGCCAAGCTGCGCGGACAGATGCGTGTCGAGATCTCCAAGCTGCATGAAAAACTGGGCGCAACGATCGTATACGTTACCCATGACCAGACCGAAGCCATGACACTTGGAGACCGGATCGTTGTCATGAGCGACGGAGAGATTCAGCAGATCGATACGCCGCAGAACCTGTATGATTCGCCGGTCAACAAATTTGTTGCCGGATTCATCGGCGCGCCGCAGATGAACTTTATCGACGCCACCCTGAAGATCGATGGAGACGATGTATATATCACGATTGCCGACCACGATGTGAAGCTGGCTGCCGACAAAGCGAAACGCCTGATCAAGAAAGGCTACAAGAAGGGACAGTCCGTAACAGCCGGTATCCGTCCAGAAGATCTGGGAGATTCTGCCGAAATGCTTGCCAAATTCCCGGAATCGCAGGTCAAAGGACATGTCGATGTATACGAAATGCTCGGTGCCACTTCGAACCTGTACGTCAATGTGAAAGGACAGCAGATCACGGCTGCCGTTGAGGCCGATACGCCAGTACGCGTAGGCGACACGATCAGTCTTGCGTTCGACAACAACAAGATCCACATTTTCGATAACGATACACAGGAAAATGTGCTGGTCGATATTGACCCGCAGACCGGAGAACTTGTACACTAATTGATAGAACACCAGCCCATCCCCTGATGGGCTTTTTTAGAAAATGAAAGAAGGAAGAAGACTATGATCTATCTTGAAGAAATTGCGCAGCAGTGCTTTTTTACCGGAAAGGACAGCGAACTGTTCCTGGACAAAACGACCGAAGACGTATGGAGAGTATCATCGAACCCGAAATACCGCAACCCGGACATGTCCATGGATGAAGCGCTCGAGCTCGAAGCCCGGCACCAGTTCATCCGGCTGCCCAAAGCACGCGATATGAACGAAATCGATATCATGGACGAATACATTGATTTTGTTCCGGAAAATATCCAGCGCGATCTGGCAGGCATCCTGCGCCAGCCGCTGCCGTTCCAGCCTTACCGCAGCCGGCTCGAACGCGCCCGTCTGCTCGATGATTATATGGCCTACCGGATCGAGCGCGGCGCCGACATCCTGGCCGACTGGTTCGAAGAACACGAGATCGACTGCTGTCATCAGATCGTTCCTGCCAATTTATCATCCGCTTATCTGGTACGGAAGCTGTCCGACAAGGACGCAGCCAAAGCAGCACATCTGCAGAAAAAGAGCGTTCGCCAGGTTCGTACCGATCTGTACAAGGTGCCCGAAAACGCTTTGCTCGACCAGAAGTTTTACGTAGGCTATTTTGATGGCGAAAACCTTGCGGCCGTACTGGATCTTGTGCTTGATTTTCCAAAACGCGGAACCGCCCGCCTCATCACACTGGAAGGAAATCAGGCAGCCAGTCTGCTTCCAGAACTCGAAAAAGAACTGGCAAGAGCCGGCTATGCGCATATAGAGATCGAAAGCCAAACAGCCGATCCATGGCAGGATCATGGATATACGATCCTCAAAGAAGAAAACGGTACAATTGTTCTTGGCAAAGAACAGGAACTGCCAGAAGAAGAATATGTTCCTGAATTCGAGGAACAGTCCGAGTGGACATTTTAAACACAAAAGCGTAGGATTTCCACGCTTTTTTATTTTCCCGGCAAAAAAAGAGAGCCGGCATCAAACCAGCTCCTGTTCGTTTTATTCTCTATTTTCTGTTATGCCTGCGTCTTGCGCACATACGCCCGCAGCACCCCGATCGTATCTCCTGTCGGATTGACGATCCGGTAGCCCTTCACGCTGGCCGGCACGATAAATGTTTCAGCATAATGCACTTCGAACGGTTCGAACGAACCATCCAGGCTTTCGATATACGCCTTCTGTCCTTCGATCAGATTGAGCATGTTCACGTTATCCTCGTTATCGACTACCGCTTCGTCCTTGATCCACAAGCGCCGTGTTTCGATAAATTCCAGCTCATGCAGCCCCGTATGTTCCTCTTTGACATGGTCATCCTCTTTTACCGTATGAATGGCATTGACAAGATTTTTCTCGACCCATTTTGTCGTGCGATCCCATTGAATGTTTTTCTTTCCGTGATCGATATGGACCGGACGAGGCAGACCGTCCAGGCCGACCCGTGCCCAGTCCCACATCTTGAATGTGAAACAGTATGGCGTAGCACTGATTTCCAGGACCATCGCATCGCTTCCCGAGCAGTGGCATGTTCCTGCCGGGATCAGGAAATGATCGTGTTTCTTGGCCGGAAAACGATTGATATATTTCTCGGCATCGAACAGGATCTCTCCCCGGTTGGCCGCATACAGATCCTCGATCATCTGATCCTTGTTGATCCCTTCCTTCAGGCCCAGATAAACGCTGGCACCCTCCTTGGCATCCAGGATATAGTAGCTTTCGTCCTGCGTATACGCCATTCCGAACGTGCGGTGAATGTACTCGGTCAGCGGATGCACCTGCAAAGACAGATTCTGTCCTCCGATCGTATCCAGGAAGTCGAATCGGATCGGAAACTCCGCTCCGAAGCGGGAATATACGCTCGGTCCGAGCAGCGGTTTCGGCTCGTACAGCACCAGATCCATGGCCGGCAGCTCGATATGCCCGTTGCCGAAATCAAGATAGATCGAGTTCTCTTCCGGCACCCCGTCAAAGCTCCATGCATAGTTTTCCTTGTCCGGATCCAGGTTGCATACTTCTTTCATCCACTGGCCGCCCCAGACTCCCGGATCAAAATACGGAACAAGGCGGAACGGACGATGCGCCATCTGTTCCAGGCCTGCGCGTACAGCATCGCTTTTGACAAGCTTGACATCTTCCATATTGTTCGTGTCCAGGAAATAATCGATCGAATCGAACAGGGAACGTTTATGCTTGTCGGCAACCCGCCATTCGATAAAGAAGCCGCGCTTGATCTTCCGCAGCGCATCTTCGTCATAGTTGGTATCCAGGAAGTTCGGCATTCCGTTGCGGTAGCGCAGCGTGATCTCCCAGCGCGCCATATCCAGATAGACAAGCGTTCCTGAAGCGATCAGGCCGGCACCATATCCATACACAAGCACCCGTTTCCCCTGGGCAGCCGATTCCTGTGCCGCATCACGCAGCTCTTCAAGCTTTTCAGGCACGATAAAATTATCGATCTCGCCATAATACATCCGGCCGAAGATCCTGTCATCCGTAATATTGTACTTGAGCTGTTCCTTGATCGTCTCTCCATCCTTGAACATGTCCAGAGCATCGATCCACACATCATGAGGAATTCGCTTCAGCTCTTTCTTCACTTCCTCGTCGAACACGCCCGGATACGCATCGAACACAAGAGTAGATCCTCCGTTCTGATCCAGGTCCTCCACGATCGCGTCCCATCCGTGAATGACCGCATCGTCATATCCTTTGATCCTCGTTTTAGGAAACGGATCATACAAGCTTTTCATCATTCATTGCCCCCTTCTTTAAATACGATTTCTCCATCTTCTTTATATACGCGCACAGGAAACGGCATCGCCTCGACACGCGCATAGTCATGTCCGGCATTGCTGTTCCATACACAAATAACGTCCAGACGCTCCTCGCCCGTATTGATCAGACGATGCGCATGATGACCGTCGATCTTATGCAGCGTGCCCGGCTCCATCTGTTCGCACCAGCACTTCCCTTTTTCATCCATAAGCATGAGCAGACCGCTGCCTTTGGCGCACCAGTAGTATTCCTGGCAGTTCAGGTCCAAGTGAAAATGCCCTCTTGTCATATTGCACTCGCCACATACGCACACCGGCTCAAGCATAGAAACGCCCCAGTTCAGATGACCTTCCACACGATCCGGATCATTGATGCATGCCACCGTATACATCAATGTATCGGCCGGCAGGCTCGGGTCTTTATCTGCATAAAACGAGACAGCATCCCCGTACAGCTTTGTGGATGTTTCCATCTGTTCTGAAACAAGGCCCGCATAAAAATCATGAAATATCGGCGATCGTTTAACTTCCATAACCCTCTCCTTTTTATCAAATGGTATATCATTATTATATGTCGTCGATCATCTCTCGTCAATCCTCATTGTGCAAAAAAAAGGACCCTGACATGCAGATCCTTCCTCATCGTTTGTTCATCCGGCTTTTCATTTCCATTCTTTCCGCTTTTCGAGCAGGATCGCATACGGCCCTGTATGAATGTTGAGGCCGCACACTTTCTGGATCGAAACAATATGGGGATCGACCGGTTTCAGAAACGCTTCGATCGCTTCGCTCTCCTGCTTGCCGAACTGGTGTGGATAGATCACAAGCGCCATCCGTCCTTTGATGCGAAGCCGCTTCAGCCCCGCCCCGATCGCTTTGACGCTTTCAGAAGGCATTGTCGTGACAGAAGGGTCTTCGTGCGGACAGAAGCCGAAATTGAAGATCATGGCATCCACATCCTCTTTGACATACCGGCCCATGCTGGCATGCGAATCCGCGATCAGCCGCACATGGCTTTGAAAATCGTTTTTCCTTCTTTCGATCAGATGTTCCTGGATATCGAACGCGTACACTTTGCCAACCTTTCGTTTTACGAACCAGTCCGTATCCTTTCCCTGTCCGAACGTGGCATCAACACAGACCGCCTGCCTGTGCAGAGCAGGAGAAAGAAACGAATGGGCGATTTCCACCATCGTTTTCATAGTTCTTTCAGCGCCTTCTTGTACAGCTCGTAGTCGATCTGCTCGTAGCACACGAAAATGATATCGATCGATTTCGTGTCCGGAAAAGCCGAGCGGATCTTGCGTATCGTCCTTACGGCAATGTCGCACGCCGCCTCATGCGGATAGCCGTAAATTCCTGTCGAAATGCATGGGAAGGCAAGCGAGAGACGCTCCAGATCATGTTCTCTTTTGTACTGATAGGCCATCGCCACACAATTCCAGTAGCAGCCAGCCAGCGCCTGCGCGTTTTCCTTCGTTCCTTCATAGATCGGACCGACAGCATGCAGGATGGCCTTGCTGGGCAGTCCGAAAGCCGGAGAGATCCGCACATCGCCCGCCTTTCCTTTTGGAAGTTTGGCGCAGAAGGCATCCAGCTCAGGGCCTGCCTTGGCAAAAATGGCGCCGCACACACCGCCTCCTCTGGCAAAATGCGCGTTCGCCGCATTGACGATCATATCAAAATCCAATCCCGTAATATCTCCTTTAATCGTTGAGATCATTGTACCCGTCCTTTCCTTCGATCATGGAGTCAAAGCGCGTGCTGATCTTGCGCGCCGAAATATACACGTTCTGAAACTGCTTGCCAAGCGCATCCAGCGATTTCAGGGACTTTTCGGTCCGCTCTTCCAGACGGCCGATATCCTCCTTGAGCTTGAACAGCTCTTTTTCGATCTCTTCCAGATGGCTGGCGCGGTAAAAATCGTTCGTGCTCGCCTGCAGCGTGAACAGGATGCCGACAAGCGTTGTCGGCGAAGTGATCATGACATGTTTCTGGAGCGCGTAGCTGAACAGTGTATCGCAGTTGCCGCAGATGAACTGATAGATCGCTTCGCTCGGAATGAACATCAGAGCCTGCGGTGCCGTATAGGCATTGATATATTTGCCGGCAATATCATCGATATGCTTTTTGATATTCTGCATGAACAGGCGCAGATAGTAGTCCCGGCTTTCCGGATCGTCATCCATGCGCATAAAATTTTCCATCGGAAATTTGGAGTCGATGCACAGCACCTGCTTTGTTCCAGGCAGATGGAGAGCGACGTCCGCGATCTTTCCGTTAGGCAAAGTATACTGGGTCGTAAAGATCGTATCGTTTTCGCCAAGATACGTTCCGAGCAGATAGTCGAGCTGATACTCGCCCCAGTTTCCGCGCCGCTTCGTATTGGTCATGACCTGGGCCATGCCCTCCACCTGTTCCTGCACCCATTCGAGCGAATCAGCCGAATGGATCTGGTTTTTCTGCAGAGCCTGCATCTGGGACAGGATCGTGTCAAAACGCGACACCACCTTCTGATCGGACAATCCCGAATTGGTGAGCACTTCCTGGTTTTTTGCCAGCAGTGCCGCATTGATCTGGCTGGCATGCCGGTTCTGCGACAGCAGATACACAAACAGCACAAGAACGCACACGAGCAGCACGATCAGCAGCAGTATGATCAAAAGATCCATAAAATCATTTCCTCTTCTTTTCTAAATAATGGGTCAGCCCTTCTTTTGTATTGTCCTGCGGGCAATAAAAAGCATGATCGAGCAGTTCCTTCAACGTAGTGCCGATCTCCTTTCCATACACACCCGCGATCCTGCTGACTTCTTTTCCGTTGAGCGCAAGCTGTCCGACACATACCGGACGCTTTTCTATTTCCCGTTCGTAAAAACGGATCATTTCCTTCAGGACAGCCAGCCGCTGCTGTCCTTTGGCCGAATGGGCCATGATATCCCCGTACTGCACCATGAACAGGCGGTGCATCTTTTCTTTGTCAAAGCCAAGCCCGACCACGAACTTATGCAGCCAGCCCAGAGTAGGCGCAGCGATCTCGTCATGATAGCGGACCAGATCCGGCACCGTGTTTTTATATTCGTTGGACAGCTTCAGATCTCTGCACGCACGCAGCGCGATCTCGTAGCTCACTTCCTGGTGCCCTTTAAAGTGGTCTTTGCCATCATGTCCGGTAATAAGGACATACGGCTTGCCCAGATCGTGCAGAAGGAGCGCGAAAGCACACAAGTCGTCATAACGCGGAAGCGAAGCGATCGCGCACAACGTATGGTCGAGCACATCCTTGTCGTGATAGACCGAATTCTGCTCGCAGAACGCGCAGGCCGTCAGTTCGGGCAGCCACGGCCTGAACAGCGAAAGCATTTTCCGGACCTGATACGGATTGGCTTTCAGTATTTTCTGCCATTCGCCAAACAGACGTTCCGCCGCCACATATTTGATCAGGTGCGCGTTGGCCTCGATCGCTTCGAAAGTTTCGCTTTCGATATCAAAGCCGAGCTGGGCCGCAAAACGATGGGCGCGCACCATGCGCAGCGCATCTTCCTGAAAGCGCCGGTCAGGATCGCCTACTGCGCAAATCATCTGCCGGGCCAGATCTTTTCGGCCTTCGAACGGATCGATATATCCCTGACGGGGCGAATAGGCGATCGCGTTGATCGTAAAGTCGCGGCGCGCCAGATCGGACACAAGATCCGATACGAAACGTACCGTATCCGGATGGCGGTGGTCCCTGTAGCCCGATTCGATCCGATAGGTCGTGACTTCGACAAGCAGGCTGTCGATCGAAATCGTTACTGTTCCGTGCCGGATCCCGGTCGGGATCGTATGGCCGAACAGCGCCATCGTCTGTTCGGGCAAAGCGTTCGTGCAGAGGTCGTAATCGCTGACAGGCCTTTCGAGCAGGCTGTCGCGCACACTTCCTCCGACCACGAAACATTCGAACCCGTGTTCTTCATATGTATGGATAATTGTTTTTATTTGTTCTGGAAGATACATAAGTTCCTTTCTGTTGCACATTATTTATTTTAACATACGAGTCTAATTATAGAGCATATGGTAGAATCTGATTATGAATATGATTTATGTTACGGGCCACCGTCATCCGGATACGGACTCGATCGTGGCCGCCTTAAGCTACGCTGCTTTAAAACGAATCAACGGATTTCCGGCTATGGCATGCCGTCTGGGCGAGATCAGCGATGAAACAAAATACATCCTCAACCGGTTTCATTTTGATGTGCCGGCCAGGCTCGATGATGCCAGGATCCGTCTTGCGGACATGCCGCTCGACCGGCCCTTCTGTATCGGGGAGGAGGCAACGATTTTTGAGACGCTCGAAAAGATGAGCCGGTGCCGGCAGCCGTTTCTTGCGGTCGTCGACAAATGCCAGCATGTCAAAGGAATGATCACCACCAATGATCTGGGATCGATGGCCCTGGCCGACACGGCATTAGGGATCGATCTGCTCAAAGACGTTCGGGTAAAGGATGTGGCCGCCACGCTGGATGGCAACATCCTGGTCGACTGCGATACGCTGCATCTGAACGGAAAAGTGAGCATTGTCACGTTGTCAAGACACAAAGCGGACCGCTATCAGGTCAAGGACCGGATCGTGATCATTGGCGACGATGTGCCAAGCCAGAAGCAGGTGATCGAGGCCGGTGCCGGCATGCTGATCCTGGTATGGTGCACGACCGTGGATCCGGAAGTGCTCGAGCTGGCAAAAAAGAACGGCTGTCCTGTCATCGTGTCGGGACACGGTTCGATGAACACGTCGCGCTATTTGTTTTTTGCGCCCCGGATCGGCCAGCTCATGTCAAGAAAAGTCCACCTGTTCCATATCAACGATTTTATGGAAGAGGCGGCCAAGAAGATGCGCAAGGATCGTTTCCGCGCCTATCCGGTCATCGACAATTCCGAACGGCTTGTCGGGTATTTATCCAAAGATGCCGGGATCGACTACGAAAACAAGTCGATCATCCTGGTCGATCACAACGAGTTTTCCCAGTCGGTCCCGAATATCGAAAAGGCTGTCATCCTTGAAGTGATCGATCATCACCGGATCAATGACTTTTCGACATCCAGGCCCATTTATTTCCGCAACGAGATCATCGGGAGCACGTCGACGATCGTGGCATCCATGTATTTTGAGCAGGAGGCCGAGATCGAAAAAAACATGGCCGGCCTTCTGCTGAGTGCGATCATTTCGGACACGATGAATTTTCAGTCGCCGACCACGACCGAAAAAGATAAGCGGATCGCGGCCCGCCTGGCAGAAATTGCCGGGATCGAGATCGACGATCTGGCTTACGACATTTATTTTATGTCTTCCAACTGCAAGGAAAAGTCGCTGGCCGATTTTGCCCGGGGCGATGTCAAAGCGTTTCTGATCGATGACAAAAACGTCCTCATCGCCCAGGCTATCATTCCGAGCATCGACGAGATCGTGTTCACGAAAGAGCAGATCATGCAGACGGCTGACGAGCAGGCCAGGCAGAAAAATGCCGATCTGTTCGTGTTCGTCTTTACCGATATTTTGAAAAAAGGGTCGTACTTCTATTTTGGCGGCAAGGAGAAAAATCTGTTCGAGAACGGCTTGTTCCACGAAAACGTGCTGTCAAGGAAGAAGCAGATCCTGCCCATGATCACGAGCACGCTTCTCGATTCCTAGGCAAAGCCTTTTTCAAACTTACCGGTTGTTTGTATCATAATACAAAAGGCAGGTGAAACTATGGGTCCGGTCAAAAAGATCATCGCAGACGAAAAAAACGATGACGATTCGCTCTCTGTCGGCATCCTGGCCAGTGCGGCCGTAGGGATCATGGATGCAGGGTGCTATATGACGCGGGGAAAGGTCTTTGCGTCCAGCCAGACAGGAAACCTGCTGTATCTGGGCATGGATATTGCCAAAGGCGATTTTTCCCAGATCCTGAAATATACATTTCCTGTCCTGCTGTTCATGATCGGGGTGACGATCGGCACCCGCTTTCACATGCACGACAAATTGAAAAAGTGGCGGCTGAGGGCCGCGCTTTGCGAAACGCTGCTCGTGATCGCCGCAAGCTTCATGCCCCTGTCATGGAACGCCCTTGCCAATCCGCTGTTCGGACTGGTGTGCGGCATGCAGGCTATCGTGTTCCGGCGCATCCACAACATTCCGCTCGCGACAGTGTATCTGAATGGAAACCTGCGCGAAGCGGTCGAGACAATGGTGCGCTACATTCATCTAAAAGACAGCGACGATCTGTACCGGTTCTTTTTGAGCCTGATCCTGGTCGTCACCTTCCTTGTCTTCGTGATCATAGGCGCGTTCTGTTCCCGGTTTTTCGGCCATTTTGTTACGCTGATCGCAGCCCTTCTTCTTGGCGGAGATGTCCTGGTGCTCAGAAACGCGCTGAAAAGGAAGGAACAAAAATCTTAATGAACAAATCCAGTCTTCGAAAGAAGACTTTTTTATATCCGCAAGCAACATAACCAATTATTGCAAAAACAATGTGAAATAAAAGATTTTCAGAAAAAAAGTCCACTTTCCTCTTCCAGTTACGTATATAAAAGCAAGGGGTCTTCAGATCTCTCTGGAAAGGAGGACTTCATTGAAACACGATAAATCCTCGGAAACAAACGAAGAATACGATCCGATGATCGAACGGTTCACTTTGTTCAGCGGCTTTTTCATGTTCGAAGCGTTTTCCAGAAGCGAAGAGGCTGTGGAACTGGTAGCCCGATACGGCATGGAAGCAAAAAGGAGCTTTCCTCTCTTCCGGCATGTGCGCTACGATCTGTTCATCGAAGATACCGAAAACAATATCTACGATATCGAGATCGAGAACGAGGGCCGGTCCTTGAATGAAAGAGCGATTGTCTACAGCAGCACGCTCATTGCCCAGCACATGAAGACGAATGAAAAATTCGAAAGCCTGAAAGACACGTGGGTCATTTTCCTGACCAAAAAGGATATGGAAAAAGGATACGAGCCGTATTACGACTACAAATGGTTCGATCCAAAAGGGCAGCGTCTGCTGAGCAGGAAAGCGGCCATCCGGTTCGTGAACGGGCAGTATCGAAACGATGACGCGTTCGGAAAGCTGATGCATGATTTTCATTGTACAGATCCGGACCAGATGTATTATGATGAGCTTAGAGAAATCGTAAGGTATTTAAAAAAAGACCCGGAAGGAGTGAAAATTATGTGCGATATCATGAATGAGGCCGAAAGGCGATGGAAAGAGCAGGCTCGCAGAGAAGAGCGGGAAAACATGATGCACAAACTGCACGCAAAAGGCATGTCTTTTGAAGAAATTGCCAGCATCATGGAACTGCCGCTGTCTACGATCAAGACCTTTTTCCGTAAACGATCAAAAGCCGTATGATTTCTGAAATTTCAAAAAAGTCCTCTTTCCTTTCAAACAAGAATCAAGAAAGGAACGGATCAAATGATGATTTTGAACCCATACCGCAATGACAAGTAGAGAAATACAGACCCGCAATGCCTATGACACGCTTGCCAAAGAATTCATTCGCGACACGCGCGTCCTTGCCTATATGTTCAAAGACTGCGTGCCTGCCTTTTCCTCTTCTTCGATCGAAGAGATCAAAAGCGAAATTGATGCCTGTCACGGCATGATCGACCATGCAGGAGGCGAGATCCCTCTGGCATCCGGAGCCAGGATCATTCCCGATCTTCTGTTTGCCGCAAAGCAGCTGAAAGGCAACGTGGACTTTCAGAAAGACAAGCCGTCCTATAAGCTGGAAGCACGTATTGCTGCCTATGCGTCAGCGCTCCTCTGCCACCAGATCGATCCTCCGATCGATTACGACAGGATCCTTCCTGTCCTTTCGATCTGGATCACCAATTACTATGAACTGGAAGAGAGCTGCTTGCGGGCAAGCACGAACTATGAAACAATAAAAAAAAGAAACTGCACCAGAACAGAAAGATCGAACAATGACTTCATCAACTGGTGCCTGTTCGAGATCGGGAACAGGATCTATGAGGATGACCTGGATTCGGCACGCATCCTGCATTATCAGTTCAAATGCAGGGACGAAAAGGAAGCGGCGAAACAGCTGGCAAAGTACGGGATCAATACGAGAGAAGACAGAAAGAGGTGGAAAACGATGTGCAATCTAAGCGAAGGAATTTACGAACACGGACATCATGACGGAAAGATCGAAGGAAAGATCGAAGGCAAGATCGAACAGGCTATCATATCCACAATATTTGCCGCAATGAAAAAGCTCAATATATCTATGGACAACCCCAGAAATTCTTCTAAACCAACAGTCCCATACTTATACCATTTTCTTCCGGATCCGTTCGATTTCTTCTCCGGAAAGCGACGAATACTCCATAATCTTTTCGATCGGTTCTCCTCCTGCAAGCATCTTTTTTGCAAATTGCTCATCCGCTTCTTTTTTCTGCAGTTTCAGCTTTTCATCAGCTTCTTCCTTCTGCAGCTTCAGCTTCTCCTCCCACTGCTCACGTTCTTTCTGATTTCGCGTATTATACCAGTCCATCATTCCTTCGCTTACTCTCATATGGCCTTCCTCCTGGTTTCCGGAAATTCATCATTCACAATTATCCTAGATCCTTCCGGATCCGTTCGATTTCTTCTTCGGAAAGCGACGAATACTCCATGATCTTTTCGATCGGTTCTCCTCCTGCAAGCATCTTTTTTGCAAATTGCTCATCCGCTTCTTTTTTCTGCAGTTTCAGCTTTTCATCAGCTTCTTCCTTCTGCAGCTTCAGCTTTTCATCAGCTTCTTCCTTCTGCAGCTTCAGCTTCTCCTCCCACTGCTCACGTTCTTTCTGATTTCGCGTATTATACCAGTCTATCATTCCTTCGCATACTCTCATACGGCCCTCCTCCTTCTTCTTGAAATACTCGGTCCTCTTCTTTAGTACATCATATCGCATTTGCTCGGGATCTGCACTCTTCAGATCATCCATCAGATCCTTCAGCTTCCAGTCTCCCGGATAATTTGCATTCAGAAACAGCACATGACGTCCATCTTCCAATTCTGTCCCCATTTCATCCTTCATCGTGAAATGATACATCGGATGTCCGCATTTCATCACATCCCCGTCGCAAATGAATATGACATATACTTCTTCCATGGATTCATATTCCTCTCCTTTTTCCAGCATCCCATGATCGATCTCGCCCGCGTAATAACGTGAACGCTTCGGCAGATTGGAAAAAGAACCTACCTGAAACTCGATATTGTATTTTTTGCCGGAAGCATCCACCGCCAGAACATCCAGACACGTCGAATGATGAAGAAAATTGATGATGCGATCCTGTACTTTGACCTCCTGCACGACCAGGTCCTCCCGATCAAGAATAAGGCGCAGGATCAGTTCGACCCCTTCATTGAAATCCTCGAAAAACTTGCTCATATACAAATCATTGAACAACGTAAACTCCTGAATCATTTTCTGCTCTTCTTTCGTTAGAACATCCATATTGTTACCTTTTCCCTTTCTTGTCTCCATAATACCATTTTATATGAACTATTAAACATTAAATTACAGATTTATTTAATATTTTCTTCATGGAATATCGAACAGAAAAATTCATAACTCTATGTACGATATGCAAAGGAGGGTGGCTTGCGAGAAGCATCTCATAGACAGGGGCCTTTTGCTATACGCGGTTCTTTTCCCCGTTCACTATATAGAAACGGTGAAGATACTATTCAAATGAAGGAGATAAACCGGTGGACCCACGTAAGTTGCCGCGTTATGAACAGTCCAGAAATTTACATTGTCTTCATTTTAGAAATCCGATAAAATAATCATGAACCTGTATTTCATTCGTGGCTGGTTCGGTCGGTAAAACCGGAGAACCGCAACTCCGTTACTATATATCGTATTGAGATCACTCGATACTGGAACGGAGGGATATTATGAACGATTTTGAGTTGTTATCAGTAAGCGGGAAAAAGAACCGCGGGTATTCAGCCTCCAGTTCATTGAGTATATTGATGCTATGAACTGGAGGTTTTTTCATGAGCGAATCAAAACAGAATTCGAATACCTATTCTTCTTTTGCTGAAGTCCGCCTTCCTGATCCGGGTCCCAGGAAACAAACCGGATCGGATCGGCCAGCTATCGTTATTCAGTCTTCCAAAGGCAAGATCTATATCCATAATCATACGGAACCGGTGCTGATTCGAACGGTCCTCGATTCATTATGAGATCTCTTGATTTTAACCGCATCGATCATGTGTACATCCGTCCCGGCTACACGGATCTGCGCAAAGGCATTGACGGCCTGTGCCTGCTGGTTCAATCTTCCATGAAGCTGGACCCGCGTCAGAATATCCTCTTCCTGTTCTGCGGCAGAAAGACTTCCACCATCAAAGGACTGCTTTGGGAAGAGGATGGGTTCATGCTCATCACCAAGCGTCTAGAGAACGGAAAATTTCAATGGCCCAGAACGGAGGAAGAAGTCATTGCGCTGAGCGAACAGGAGCTCAGATGGCTGCTTGACGGACTGAGCATTGTACAGAAAAATGCGATTCGTCCAGCACGAAAACGTGCATATATTGTGTGATGGAAAAGCCTTTCCAAGTGTGTTATAGTCGGGTCATGAAAGATGGTTACTTCGCACAGGACAACGGATCCAGCATGGAAATTCAAAAGATTCTGGAAATCATGAACGAGCAGCTGAAAAAACAGTCCGAGCAGATCGAGAAACAATCGGAACTGATCGAAAAGCTGTACGATAAGATCGAACAGAAGGACGAGATCATCCGCAAGCTTCAGAAGATGCTTTTCGGCCGGAAGAGCGAAAAGGCAGCCGCGCTTGAGATGATGGCCAATATGGAACCTCTGTTCACTATGGATTATCCGGAACCGAAACAGGAAGAACGTACAGGGACAGTCAAGGCGCATGAGCGCCGCCGCTGTCCGAACCGTACGGACGACCTGGACTCCCTTCCGCATGAAAAAGTGGTGATCGAAGCGACCGAAGAAGAAAAGAAATGTCCATATTGCGGAGAAGAAATGATCAAGGTGGGCGAAGAGAAAGCGCACACGATCGTAAAGGTCCTCCCTGCGCAGATCATCATCGAAGACATTTATACAGAAACCTACGCCTGCCCTGCCTGCATGAATGACGGGGAAGGCGTTCTTTATAAGACAGACGCGCCGGCCGCTTTGATCCCCGGTTCTTTTGCGAGCGCGCAGGCCCTGGCCTATGTGGCCAACGAACGGTTTGTCAAAGGCGTGACCTATTACCGGCAGGAAAAGGAATGGAAGAGCTGGAAGCTTCCTGTGAGCCGAAGAACGATGTCCAACTGGGTGATGCTGGGATCGGAGAGTTATTTCGAACCGCTGATCGAACGGATGAAAAGTCACCTGCTGAAAGAGGAGTATATACACTGCGACGAAACGACCATCCAGGTCATGAAGGAAGAGGGGCGCAGGAATACGAACAAGTCGTATATGTGGGTGTACAGTTCGATACAGGAAAGCGAACATCCGATGCGGCTGTTCGACTATCAGCCCGGAAGAGGCGGAAAGTATGCCGCCGATTATCTGGAAGGATTCGCAGGGATATTGATCACAGACGACTATGCCGGATACAATCAGGTCGATCATGACGAAAGAGCACTGTGCTGGGCTCATGCCAGAAGGTACTTTGTAGATGCTCTGGAAGGCCTGAAGGAAGCAGCAGGATCCGTGTCAGTGAAGATACTTACACAGATCATGAAGATTTTCCGTATCGAAGCGAAGCTTCAGAAACTGAAGCCAAAAGAACGAAAAGAAGAAAGGATGCTGCGCGAAGGAGGGCTCGTGGAGCAGGTTTTCGTGTGCGCAAAAACAGCCCTGGCCACAGAAGGCTGGACAACCCAAAAGGAAAAACAGGCCCTGAATTATCTGGTAGATAACGAAGAAGGACTGAAGATTTATCTAAAAGACGGCAATGTACCGATGACCAATTCGTTATCGGAAAGAACGATCCGAAGCTTCGCGATCGGACGGCGCAACTGGCTGTTCTCGGGAAGTCCGAGAGGAGCCCGAAGCTGCGGCGTACTGTATTCGGTCGTAGAAAGTGCGAAAGCCAACGGACTGGTACCGTACAAATACATACTGTACGTGTTGGAAAAACTGAGGGGAAAGATCGGGCAGCTGAGTGACGAGATCCTTGATCAGATGATGCCGTGGAATGCAGAAGTCAAAGAACAATGCGTATAACCCGAAAGAAAAAGGGCCCCTATTTGCGAGAAGTATCTCACAGACAGGGGCCTTTAACTATACGCGGTTCTTTTTCCCGCTTACTGTTATCAATCGTACTGATGATCCTTGCGATCATCGTCAATTTGATAATCGCGTTACTCAACGAACATAATAAAAACAGCCACAATAATAGTTTGGACGACTAGTGGCTGTTTTTACACCCAATAAAATCCGAACCATTCATAGAATGAATGCGGGTTCTTTTTGTATCTTCATTATAAAGCTTTGAATATTCATTTTCAACAAACAAAAGCCGGTCGTTCAAACCAGCTTTCATTCTCTATTACTCGTTGTCCTTCTTTTTCTTCACAAGGAAGTAGATGATTCCTGCGACCAGCAAAACAAGTACCGCACCCAGACCGAGCTTGGCAGGCAGGGACATTCCCGCATCCGCGTTGTTTGTCGGCTCGTTTGCGTCCGGACCAGCCAATGGCACGTTGTCATCTTCGATATCGATCACATCCTGCGGTTCATTTGGAGTCGTATCCTCTCCTCCAGGCGTCGTTGTATCGTCGCCCCCTGGCGTTGTTGTATCCGCACCAGGCGTTGTGGTTCCTGGTGTAGTCGTACCAGGCGTAGTGATCGTTCCCGGCGTCGTTGTCACCGTCTCCGTTTCCGTATCTGTCACAGTCGTCGTATTTCCAGGAATGACAGTCGGACCTTCCACAGGCTCATACCAGAAATTAAAATTGTGGCTTGTGCCTTCTTTCAAAGTAATCCGCCCATTTAGCGCCTGCGGAGAATACCCCTCGATATAAGGGAAAGACAGGACGATCTGCTCACCCAGATTTCCAGTGTATTTCGAAGAAGCCATTCCTTCGATCGGCTGTCCCGTTTCCACATCCATGTAATTGATCGTATATTCCACTGGATCGAGCAACAGGCTGTACGTAACAACATAATCCTGATCAGACGTCACTTTTGTTCCACCCAGATAAAGATTTTCTGTTTCAAGAACATCCTCGCCACTCAACTTGATGGTAGAAGGAACATACGGTTTATCATTGTCTGCATTGGCAACGATCAGATCCTGCACATTATAGGCAGGCAGTTCCTCTCCGTAGCCACGCTCAAATTCAATATACTCTGCATCCGGATCACTCGCAAAATGGCCATGATTTCCCCGATAGATCCGCACCGTATACGTATACGGATCAGAATCCGCCTCTTCCGCCATCACAGGAGAAACCAGCATGCCCACAGAAAGAACAAGCGCACCAAGCAATTTCACGAACTTCATATTACGCCCCCTCCTTCTTTCTCTCTCTCAAGCCAAAGAAAGCAAGGATCAGCAGGATCAAGCCGCTTACTGCACTCAGAACAAGCCACGGCAGACGATTCGTCAACGTCGACGTATTGACCACCCGCTTTTTCTCCGTCTTATGGACCACCTTATCCTTTTCCTGGACCGTTCCAGGATCCGCGATCTCTGTTGCAAACTGCAAAGCAACCTCCGCAATCTTTTCCTGATAGTCGTTACCCTGTGTCTCGCCATCCAGAGAAATTTCCAGGCTCACCACACCCGACTGGTTGTTGTTGAGCGTATCCAGGAACACAAATTTATCAATATCGTCATTCTGACGATCCTTGTCCACGATATTCATCTCATGCAGACCTTCAAACCCGCTGCCACCAAGCGCCTTGCTCTCATAAAGAATCGTGCTGCCCGTAGGCTCCTCATACGACAGCTTGTAACCATAGCCGCCACCAAGAGAACGTTCAGCATCTGCTTCCTGCAGCGACTGGATGACCTCGTTGCTCAAATACCAGTTGGTCGATTTGGCATAGTCATTCACTACCCGCATTTCGATTGTTGTCGAATCGCCAGGCTGCATATTCGCGATCTGTCCCAGCAAAACCTGGGAATTCAGATCGCTCTCGCTCATCTTTCCATCTTTCGTAAAAGACACCTGGCCATACAGATCCGCATCCGCAGCCATGACCGGAAGGCTCAGGCACGAAACAAGACCAGCCATCAAGATCAGATTTCCTATCCTTTTCTTCATACCGTACCCCTTCCTATTTTTCAACAAGCGACATCGTATTCTCGTCGCCAGTGACATTCACGCCCCAGGCATTCTTCGCCGCCTCTTTGATATGACGGTTCTGCACCGCATCCACTCTCGCTTCCAGATGGAATTCCAGGTCGTCATAATCGTATTTCGTATTGACCTTATGGTTCATCACCGCCGGATCGATCCGGATCGTTTCGGTCAGATTTGTTGTCTCGCTGCTCTTGCCACTCTCTGAAGCAAGAACCGGATTATAGTAATACACCTCGCGCTCAGCCGTCGAAGCATTCTCATCCTTCTGCCAGCCAGCACCCAAGCCATCCAGCACAATATAGGAAGGATCCAGATCCACACGCTTGCCATCCGCACCCTTTTCCGTCCAGTACTTCGTGATCGTCACCCGCACAAACTGAGGAACCGAACCCGTATTGCGAACCTTCAGCACTTCCGGATACTTATAGCCAAGCTTCAGCTTCTTTTCCTCATTGACATGGTGAAGCTTCAATGAACCGTTTTTATTCTTATCTCCCGAATTATATCCATTCCAGGCAACCCGCTCATCGTTTTCCACCAGCTCCACATCAATGCTCGACACTTCCATCGTCGCATGGAACGGAGACGACTGTTCGTTCAGAACAGCCTGCGTCCCCTCGATCCCCGTACCAAGAAGCAGACCTGCCGCCATCACGAACAGCAGACCAATCACAACAGGACGGGAAATAAATTCCTTAAACTTTTTCATATCCGTTCCCCTCCCTATTCGCTTTCAGCAGCCTGGCTCCAGTCTGCCACAGGCCTGTTGTTCTCGTCATAAATCACTGGCGCCGATTCCGAAACAACAACCACATTAAAGTGTGTCTTGTCGCTCTCGTCCTCCACCTTGAACTGCGCAAGCAGCTCGGAAGTCGACTGTCCCGGATCCACAGGATCCGCAAAGTAGTAGAAATCATCTTCTCCCAGGCTCCAGCCATCCCCGGCAATCGACCAGTCCGTAATATATTCGTTGCCAAAGAACAGCTTGACACGAACAAACACCGGCTGCGAATCCTCATGATTCGTCACCACAATATGTTTATCGAGGCCATCCACCTCTTCTTCGATATCCGTATCGTTTCCCAGCTCGATACCATAGCTGCCACCCGCATTCGCGTTGGTCGTAAAGTAGGCATAGGCCGACGGAACCGAACCAAGACCGATCAGGCCAGCCAGAAGAAAGAAACCAAGCAGATTCTTTTTCATCATTCATTTCCTCCCTGTCCGTTCTCGAAATGGCCACCCTCTTCGCCATATACATACGTATTGTTGACAGAAGATCCATGCTTATGGTTTTCAACCAGTTCATTTCTAAAATTGAATTCAAGCACGACATCCGCGTCCGCAAGCACCTGCGAACCATTACCCGACACATACGTATAGTTTGTTCCATAATACGTTTCCTCGACCGTTACCGTAGAGCCGGCCGGAATGTTGTCAACCGTCACACTTCCAGAAGTCGATCCCTCTTCCAGAACAATCGATTCGATCCGGGTAAAGGAATCTCCCTCCACAGGAGCGACCGTAATTTCGAACACGAAACGCTGTTCGCCCGAACCGCCATACCGGTCCACATTTTTATTGATAACAAGCGTACCGTCGTCACGAGTCGTCGACGTCGCCTTCAAAGTCATCCTGTAGCCTGTCCAGTCTCCTGTATTGGCCGTATTGTTGCCAAGCGATCCCATACGAGAAGGAAGCGCCACAAGCACCGGAGAAAATTCGTATTTGTTCTGCGCCGTCTTCACCACAGAAACCACATTGTTTGTCTGGGAACCATCCGACCCGTCAACCAGCGTATGTTCGATCGAGTCCGCAAGCGCCACACCCCTTTTATGTGGCATGGCCAGATACAATCCCGGCATCAGCTGAGCAGTCGACGATGACGACACCGTATCGAACGCCTCCACATTGTTGTCGGCCACGATCTGTCCAGCCATCTGTCCAAGAGCCGCATAGTTTGCGCCGTCCGGATCACCCGCAGCCGCGCCACTCAACGGTCCGCTCAGCCCTTCAAACGCTCCGACCGCCTCAAACGAATACGCGTCATAGCCATCCATTTCCACCGCATCCGCTACCTTGAACAGATCGATATCCACACCAACCGTAGAAAGATCCTCTTCAAAATCCGGCATCATTGCAAACGACAACGGATACGTATTCGACAGATCCACTGCCAATGAGCGCGAGACCGAAGGCACCACAAGCACGATGGCCAGCACCATCACACCAAGCACCCAACCTATTTTCTTCCTCTTCATACTCCTTTATCCTTTCTTCCTACTCTCTTTTTCACAACATTCTTTATCAAAAGAATCATTCCCAGCACAACAAAGATCACGATCCCGATAAAGATCGCCACCACGTTCCGGTTCAATAACACCGCTTCCGAACGCGCATTCACAAAATCATCCGGCAGATTGTCCACCCGATGTCCCCTCACCAATAACCTATGACTGTTTATTCCATACGGAGTGCAAGTCTGAAGTGTTGCTAAATCTTTACCTTCTTCGATTTGTAGATAAGTGAAATCATTTGGTTCAACAATTTTTATTTGATCAACCTGATAAGTAATCGTTTGATCTAAAACTTCAAAGATAAAATAATCACCTATTTCTAATTCCGGTAAATCTGTAAATAGTTTTGCTGACGGTAACCCACGATGTCCCGAAATAATCGTATGTGTGGATGGCCCTCCAATTGGCAAAGAGGATCCTTCAAGATGTCCTATCGCTTCCTGAAGAGTATCTTCATCAGTTCCATGATAGATGGGAAAATTAGCCCGGATAACTGGTATTTTTATAGTACCAATTACATCAGTCCCTTTTACCTTCAACTGGTTCATATAGTTTTCATGCTCTTCTTCTGAAGGATTAAATGGATTTGGTTTTTGCGTTAGTTCCTGATTGTAAATTCTGGCATCTTCCAATATTTTATTGTAGTCTTCATCACTTAGAGAGGAGACCGCCGCAACATACGCATCTCCTGCCCGACTTCCTAAATACCGGTTCCAAGCGTCTGCGATCGTAGGATACAACAGCAGGGACAACCCTACCGTGAACATCATGACAAGCAGAACCGTAGACCAATGCTTTTTCATAAATTTTTTCATGTAGAGCTCTCCCTGCTGCTGAATCGTAGTTCAGCAGCAATACTTTCTTTTTTCAATGAGCAAAGCTCAGGGTGAAGAAACAAACAGGGTCTATTCCTTCATACGTAGATCATTCATAATAATGATCAATAACAATCATGAATAATGAACAAATCTTATTCGTGTTTCATTCTCTTGTTTGTAACAAAGATGACAGCAGCTCCTACCATAAGGATGGCACCTGCGATGTAGATCATGGTTGTACCCATACCACCTGTGGATGGGAGTGCATGACCAGTCGAGTTGACTACTGTTACAGTGTTATTATCTACATCCACAATACCAGTGAGTTCGTTTTTATTTGTAACCTCTACTGTATATTTTCCTTCGTCATCCCGATCAATAGTAATCTGAATAGGTTTTGTTAATTTCGAATATCCTTCTGGAGCTACCGTTTCAATTAATGTATATGAACCTTTTTCAATACCTTCAAAAACTAAATTTCCATTCTTATCGCTAGTTAATGGTGTTGCGTCTTCTTCACTACCCCAGCCATTTGTGCCATCTACATTTCTTACATAATATTCAGTATCTGATTTCTTTAAAATGAATTGTGCACCAGCTAAAGGATTTGCCGTTCCAGTTGCATCATCTGTTTTCAATACAGGTAATTTTGCGGTCGTGAATGTTTCAGTTTCTCCATTTCCATCTTGGTTACCTTGTGGTCCATAATTCAACTCTACTTTGTTATCAATGACTACCGGTTTTCCATCTTCATCGGTGGTTACTGCATCAGCGTCGACTGTTGCGTAGTATGTTACTGTAATTGGTTGTCCAACATATTCTTGATAGTTTACTGCATCAAAAGAAAGTACAATTTCCTTTTCTTGAGTGGTTAATGCTCCTGCTGGCAGATTACTCATTACAGTATCACCGAATTTAACTACAATTCCTTTAGTTGTGTCTAAAGTAAGGTGTCTCATCGTATCAGTAAGTTTGTAAGTATATGTAGTGTATCTCGTTGTGATTGGCATTGATCCAGTCAGCACAAATCGAAGAGTATCCCCTACACTTACAGAGCCATCAGTAGGCTTATCACCTTCATATGCCTCTTTTTTCACTTCTGGTTTTGCGGATTTAGGTGCTACCGTAACAGTAGGCGCATTTGTTGTGATATTACAAATAGCTCCTTGGGTAACGTTAGGTTCTAATGCACCTGATGAAACTCTAGGAACAATAATGTAATAACCTAAATCTAAATTCCATGTATGTGTAGTCGTAGTAGTAGCCGTGAAATCCTCTCCTTTTACAACCGTGTTACCCGTCAGCAAAAGAGAACCTTCTTTGATAGCATTATAAATAGCGTTAGAAAAGGTATCTGCATTTTCTTCTGTTACTGTAAACCACATTGGAGTATTAGCTTTGCCAGTCTCTACCAAGTCAACCTGTGTTGCATCCTTTTTTTCAGATGTAGATAAATATTCATTATTTAACAACCAATTATAGAAAGGACTGTTCTTATTAATCGTATATGCATAAGAGCTATTTTCCTCTCCAACTGTTAATCCAAAAATCTGATATGGAGTGTAAGTAACACCATTTCTACCATCTTTCAGAATAATCTCGCCATTTTCTGCCGCACTCGCATTCGTCATTGTCAACCCAACAACCATCATGAACGCCGCGAAGATCGATAAAATTTTCTTCAAAGATTTCATAATTTTTTCTTTTCCTTTCTTATGATTGAATCTTTTTCTTTTTAAACTCAGCTATGAAGAAAGGTACTCTTGTATACCCTCCCTCATATACGAACCGTTAAAGAATCTTAGCAATAATAAATAGTAAATATCTATTTAACGAATACATTCCCCTTATTAAGAAGTTTTCTTTAGGATCAGAGGCATCCCCTTATTTTCTTAAACCTCCTTTCCCGTTTCTTTTGTCTTTCTTCTTTTTGTATCCGTACATTAAGCCAGATGCTGCAATGACTGCCGCTCCGCTGAATGTAAATAATTTGGTACCGGCTCCTCCGGTGTTAGGTAAGGCTTGACCAGGAGTGTTCTGAATTGTGACAGTTGCCGTTAATAGATCATTCGTATATACAGCTGGAACTCCTTCTCCAAATTTTCCATCATCTCCTACAGTTGCAATACATAAATTACCATTTGCGTTATAGAACAATTTATATCCATACTGTGGAACCAAATATCCATCTGGAGTTTTACTTTCGATCAGGTAATAAACTTTCGCTGGATCTAATGAATAACCTAATTCAGTAATTCCATCTTTATCTGTTAATTCTGTTTCAATAGCATGCTCGCCATTTTTAACTTCAATAACTTTTACATTAGGTAATCCAGGAATCGGTTGTCCTCCAGACTTAACTTCTTCATACAGTTTGAACTTCGCTCCCTGTAAAGGACTTGGTTTTTGTGTATTATTGTCTACCTTTTTGATCTGAATTTTATTTGGAACCTTAGCTTCATATTTATTAGTTATCACAAATTTCAATGAATGATTTTCATCTTCAGTTTTAGGAACCGTAATCATAGCTTCGCTTCCAGCCACAAGATTTCCATTGTCAATCTGATATTGATAGTCTGGATTCTCATTAAATTTATTATCAATACTTTGCTCAGTTACCTTTAACTCCGTACCTCCAACAAATTTAGATTCAAAAGTTATTATCTGCCCCGCTTTTAAAGTCACAGTTGATGACCTATCTATTTTATAGGTCTCATCATCACCTGACTTTTTATATTCAGTACCTACTGGAAGATTTGTCCATTGATTAGTAGCTTGATCTTTCATCTGAACTAGTACTGTAAAATCATCCTCAATATTGGTAATGCCATTCGCCATTTTCTTTTCAATCTGTACCAAAGATAATTTTTGTACATTCAAAACATTTTGGAATCTAACAATATGGGTTTCATCGTTTGCTAAAGAATTCGTTTTATAGGTAGTAAATTTTTGATCGTTGTATTCCCCTTCTCCTTGTTCAGTACGAACAACACCTCCACTACCTCCAGTTTCCCAATTAACCTGCCCATAGGCTCCGCTAGAAGTATCTGGCAACCATTCTTGGATATAAAAATTCCCTTGACCTTTTTCCATTACTTTTTCAAACACAGCAACTTGGTCAGCTCTTAAGGAAATAAATCCATCTTCTTCCAAAGTAGCTGACGTAGGTATTTTAGTGAAATCCGCCTGTCCAGTGGCTACATCACGCGGATAAATTTTATAAGTCACATCCGTTTCAAAATAAGAGGTATCTGCTGTATTCTCTTTTAAAACTTTAAATCTATAAACTAGATTATCTTTTAAATATTGTGTAATAGTACCGTCACTGTTTGTAGTTAATTCTTTTGCAATCTGCAAAGAATTTTCTGGAATTGTCGGTAAATTAAACTTCATTCTACAGTTGGAAGCAGATCCTCCCCGTTCCAAATAAAAGAATTTGAGAGTATGTTCAGAATAGTTTTTAAAGATCCATGCCCCATCTTTTTGAATAAAAATATCATTTAATTCCCTGTCAGAATATCCTGCTTTTTTAAAAGCATCTCTCAGAGTTGTAGCAATATCAGGATTATTCGTTACGGAATGTGTTATTTTTCCGGTTGAAAAATCGATTGTTCCTGTTCTCGGGCCATGCGTTCCACCTAAATCTAGAATAAGAACATCATCTACAAAGACATAGACATCATCATCTCCAGTAAATTCAAATTTCATAGGATTAGAATCCATCTTTCCATCTTTAGGATTTAAGAATTTAAATTCCATATTCATCCCAAAATAATAATTGATTTTTTCAGAATTCTCCCCTGTATTTTTTATCAGATAGTAATTTTCTTTGGTTTGATTATTACTTTTTGTAGACAGATTTCCCTTACGATTAATAGTATTTAGATTATTAAAAGGTAGAAATAATCCTTTAAAATCATTATAATAAGCGGATCCTGGCTTTATATCATCTTCTCTTGAATCAATTTTGACCGGTTTATCATATAGCGTGAATGAATTACCATTCCACGATGCTGCATTCAAAAGAGAATCATAATAATAAGTTTTTGTGGTAGAGTCATATTGAAATAAAGATCCTCCACCTTCTGGGACTTGAGTAATAGTCTTGCCATTTCGATTACTATTATCAAACAATCCAATTGCATTCTTTGGGGTATTATTATCATTCCAACTAACCGAAAATTTATCCTCTGTTAATCTAGAAGTCGCAACTGCATATGAATTGCTATCTGCCTGTTGATTCGAAAATGTATCTACTCCATTATCTTTTCCATAATTTGAAAAAAAATGTAATGGAGACCATTGGTTAACGTCAGAAGAATAATCAAACAAAGTCATTTTCAATCCTGGAACATTGATTCCTGGAACAGTTTTAAGACTAACTTTTCGACTCCCATCAGCAGCAAAAGTCGTTACATATTCACTAAATGAATTTGTCTTGAAGTGTGTTTCAACATTCTGATCTTTCTTTTCTACCTTCTCAGGCTCCACCATTTCTTTCGTATCGTCATCTTTAAAATGAACAATCTGCAAGCTATCCGAATCAACATCCTGCATCTTCTCATCTTTATAAACAATCTCTACTTTTACTTCTGTCTTTGGCTCGATCTCTTCGCCATCAACCTGGAAACTAATATCGTGAAGCAGGAAAATCTGATCTTCTTCCTCCTGCTGTAGTTCTTCTGCAGACTCATCAGCAACCTCTTCAGAAGCTTCATCTACTGTATCCGCATCATCGGATTCACCCATCAGCTCAAGATACTCCTGCTTTCTCGCATTATAATGTTCCGGATCACTTTCTTCCGTAATCTCCTTGACAACAAGCTCAGCATTCTCAGGAATATCCGCATCATCGTTATAGCTTACCTTTACAGAAATCTTGTCATCCTCGTATGTCTTGGAATTCTCGAATTCATCTCCACCAGCCAATGGCGTATCCTCATCCTCGATCGTTACTTCATCAGACAAGTAGGCAATCACCTTGTCCTTGTTGACTCTTTCTTCCTTTACTTCGCCATCTACATCACCTTCAATGACCCTGATTTCTTTTGTTAGACTGTCGATCTTTGTAACAATACCCGATCTCAGTTCTCCCTCGTCATCTCTGAAGAAAACAACATTTCCTTCTTCGCCAATGTCATTAAGTTAGATGGATCATCGAACTTAACGCATGATATCCTTATTAAGTTAAGCTTCAGGTCAAATGAGACCCGGAGCTTTCTTTTTTTCCGGCGCACGACGAAAAGACAATTTTTTCTTCTTAAAAAAATTGCTATTTGTCCCATTTGTGATGTAAAATATCACTGTTTTTAAGTGGCTGTTATGCCGGTCTATGCTGGAATGCATGTACTCGCTGCGCTCTCATATTCCGTTTGTAACAGCGGTCTGGTCTGATTGGGATCAGACCTTTTTTGATCCTTTCTTCCAGCTCCCTGGCTCCGATCTTTCTTTTCAGGAACTTTTTGATGTTTGTCGTTCCTATGCTGAAATTGGCTTTATATTCGTACTTCTTATCTTTCTTCTGTTCGATCGGCACCGCATGGATCATCAGCGCGGCCAGATTATGGAGGATCAGTGCACCATAGATTTCCTGGCGGATGAATTTTCTTTTCTTCGAATGAAAATCAAGCATCCCGATCGTGTATTTCAGCTTTCGGAATCCCACTTCTTCGTTCCACCGCAGATGATACAGCTCTTTCAGATCATCGAGAGAGAACTTCTCTGGCGGCAGGTTCGTTATCAGGCACTCGTATTCTCCTTTTTTCACCTCGATCCTGACGACCCGGAATTCAATTGGATATTCTTCGGCTCCGCCTTTTGGCATATATTCGAAATTGATATTCCATGCAAAATATTTGTACAGCTCAGGATGTTCTTTCACTTCATTGGTCTGTTTTCTTGTCAGGATCCGTTTGATCTTCTGATCAAATTCGCTATCCGGCAGCTCAAAAGTAGAAAGAATACCGTTCGATCGGATATCCTTGCAGCGGATCACAAACTTCTGGCCGTTCTCCATACAGAAAGCGAACAGCTCATAGTTTTCAAATCCCCGGTCGGCACAGATGATCGATCCGGCTGTAGCGCGTCAAATTCTGTTAGTCGGAAACGTCAAATATTTTTATACACATCTGGAAGAGAAACGCACTTTATTTTGTCCGGCCTCGCTTTATTTTGGCTTCAGAAGCATTTTATTTTATTTCTTTCTGTTCAAAAAAAGCCGTCTTGTCAAAAACGGCTTTTAATCAATAATTTCCTATGTTCTCGAATTCTTTCTGGTATACTCTTTCCACTATACATGCCAGGATCCAGCTGTTCCTCTTTCCCAGCGCTTTTCTGATCGACGGATGGATCTCGAAATCATTCTTGAAGAATAAATGGCCAAAATTATTCATATAGTTTTCTACAAAATACATCAGCTCTTCATTGCTCAGTTTATAGGCTCCGTACATCTTCATCGCTCTTTTCAGCTGTTCGATCATCACTTTTCTCGTCGTCGGCCAGTTGATCAACATCCGTTCATCTTCTTTCATATGTTCTCACCCCAGTTCTACTTCGTTATGTGCTTTCATCACGATCTCTGCGTCGATGATCCGCTTTTCTTCGTTCGCTCCTTCGATCAGGCATTTCGACAACAGATTGTTCAGTTTCCGGATTGATCCGCCTGCGATATTATATGCGGCACGCACCGCGTCTTCTTCGAACACCTTTTCTCTGCTTCCGCATTCTTTCATGCAGAAATCCACATATTCCTGTGCCTCTTCTCCTTTCAGACCTTCCATGAAATAATTGATCACGATCCTCTGGCGCAGGGCGTCATGCACCTGCTTTTTCAGGATCGTGTTCAGGCTCGTCTGCCCGCTCAGGATCAGGATACAGTAGTTCTTCGAGTCCATCTCGAAATTGAGGAGCATGGTCAGATCGTTGAAGACGCTCGTGCTCAGATACTGCGCTTCGTCGATCACGATGACCGGCGTGCACTTCTTTTCTTTTGCCATGTATTCGATGGCTTCCTGTACCTGCCGGAACAGGTCGCTCTTTCTGAATTTGGGCTCCAGCCCCAGCCCGCAGGCCAGCTGCCGGTAAAAGTCGATGACCGATACCGTAGACATCTGGATGTAGACCACTTTGTACAGCGACGGGTTCAGACTGCCGGCAAATTCGCGGATGGCCGATGTTTTTCCTGTTCCCGGACTTCCTGTGAACAATCCGATCCCTTTCGCTTTTTTCAGGTAGTCCAGCCGTCCTTTCAGGTTCGCCGTATCTTCGCTCCGGTATAATTTGTGATATTTCGTTTCTTTCTCGAACGGCATCTGCTTCAGTCCGTAAAATACTTTGGCTTCCATATTACTCCTCCTCTCTGAAGCGCATGTGCTGCCTTCTTCTGATCCGGCTGTTCTCCACCTTGTCGACCGTCCGGATCGGGATCAGCTTTCCGTCCATCCCTAGCAGCCAGGCCTTTCTCCTGTCTTCGGGATCCATCTTCACCTTTACTGTCTCGCGCATGTATTCGGCCGGCACCTCGTAGCTGATCCCGTCGATCACGAGTGTCGAATCGGTCCTCACCTTTCTTTCGTACGTATGCAGGAAATACTGTTCCACCGCTTCGTCAGGAAGGAAGCGGAACCGCTGTGCATCCTTCAGATAGCGCTGGCGCGGCGTCATATCTTTCAGCGAAGCGTGTTGGCAGTTGATGTATTTCTGAAGATAGTCCCCGAAAGATTCCCGGACCTCTTCGATCGTCTGATAGGCATTCCAGTCCGAACAGCGCAGCCAGTGGTCCTTGAACGTTCGGAATGCGCGCTCCTGTTTTCCTTTCGCGCTTCCGTCCCGCACCGGCGCATGCACCAGGGCGACCCCCAGTCTTGCACAGATCATATTCAGCTGGTGGTTGTCATAAGGCGAACCATTGTCTACATACAGTACAGACGGGATCCCGTAAGTCATGACCGCGTTCTTCAGGATCTTCTGAAAGTTGACGGCCGTATCGGCTTCAAAGATTCCCCAGCCCACGATCATCCGGGATGCGTCATCCAGGATAGAAACCAGATACAGCCTGTGTCCGGCCAGCCTGTATAGATAGGATGTATCGGCCTGCCAGACCTGGTTGGCAAATTCTTTCTCGAACGCTCTGCGCTCTTTTCCCTGATGGATCGGTTCGAGACGGCTCTGAGGCAGAGAACGCACGAAACGATCGATCGTGGACTGGGAAACGCGGGCCGGGATAAACCCTTCTTCGATGAGCCGCGCACGCAGGACCGTATTGATGATGCGCGGATACTGCCGGCGCAGAGCGATGATGCGTTCCTGCGCCTCGGGACTCAGAGTTCGGGAAGTCCCCTTGTCGCTCCTGGGACGGGAAATCAGTCCATCGAATCCGCCGGAACGGTATTCATAGGCCCAGTGAGCGAAAGTCTGCCATGAAAATGATTTTTTGACACCGGAGACCGGGTTTTCGAATTCTTTTTCGGCAAGATGACGGTAAAACTGACGGTTTGTCGAAAAAGGATGAGTGCCGGAAATGACAGGAGCGATGATCCCGAATTTCCATAAAGCGATTTTTTCCTTGTCGGTTTGATCCATAAAGCAGAATCCTCCTTTGAGATTACTGTACCGGGCTAAAAAGAGGAAAGCGACGGACAAATGATTCAGGAAGGAGAAAAAAGACCATAGACAAAGGGTGCAGATAAAATAGTGTGAGGCGAAAAATAGGCGCATTCATGAAAACGAAGAAAACTCTTCAGAAAGGCATGCATAGAAGAACGGATATGAGCAAGAAGATCATACGGGCTACGGTCAAGATCGCGGATCATGATACAGGAGAGGAAAAGCAGAGAGGAATAGCGGTCGATCCATCGGCGCAGGGTCGTTCTGGAAATATCAAAAAGCGCAGCCGTTCTCGACTTGTTGCCGGCACAAGGTCCGCAGCAGTACTGAAAGAGCACTTCAAAAATAAAAGGATAGGAAAACGAAGAAAACGGACGGGCATCATAAGGGAGTATGGTATGATAGGAGCCGCAGGAAGGACAAAAAACGACACGAACCCGTAAGCGTTTTGTCGGATTGGAAGGAGAGAGGCAGAAACGGGAGTAGGATGAGTAATCGAGCATCTGGCCGCGCGCCCCGCAGGACGGGCAGGATAAATCATGCGAAAAAGGGTTGTCGAAAGCCGAAAAATTGATTATCATAAAATTGTTCGTTAGGACGGGAGAGAGTTTGTTCGCAAAACAATTAGGGCTCTCTCTTTTTTTGCGCCTAACACCTTTCCATGTCAATCATCTCATAAAATGAAAATAATGTGACGAAAAAAAGCAGAATAAATTCATCGTGAAATGATCGATGATGAATTTATTCTGCTTGTCTTTATAAATAAGCGAGGATAGCAGGACGACGCTCTACACCGGCCGGATACCGATGATCACGGATCAGCCTTTTCAGAGCGGCACATTCGCCCGTCTTGCGGGACGAGTCGATCGAAACATCCAGGAAGAGATCGTTGAGACAATCATAGAGGGCGTTGAGATGAAGCTGGGAGAACGGACGTGCCGAGCCGGTCTGGCATAAGGTCTCTTCATCATCAGGGTCAAAAGGGATATTGACATCCGATCCATCCATGGCTAATACATGATATCCTTTAAGCAAAGAAGGAGAACGGGAAAAAGACATGAGATGAAGGATATGCAGAAAAGCTTCGGGATCCAGCTTGCTGCGCTGCTGGCAGAAAGCAGAAGCGGTGACAGAGAATTTAGGATCATCAAAGAAGTTGGCAAGTTCGGTCGGCAAAGAAGCGGAACCCATCTGGATGATCAACGGAATGAGGATGCGGGCAGGGAGCTTGCGGTTTCTGGAAAAGTCGGCAATGGGGTCTGACGAATAACAGGCGATATCATCGACAACGGATTGAACAGCGGATTCGAACTGACGGCGGATAGTGCATAAGGAATTATAAGATTTCATAAAAAATACCTCCTACAATTCCTTCGGATTATGAAATTAAGCATCGAAAAAGCTTGTCAAGTGTTTTTTTGGGGAATTTCGAAGATCATCTGAACAAAAAAACTCGAAAAAAAGAAGACCCTCTATTCTCATAAGAGAGTCTTCCTGAGGCGAAAATCGCCTAACTTAATGACATTGCCTTCTTCGCCCTCTTCTTTTTGGTCATCAATCGTCTTGTTCTGCCATTTGCTGATGTCCTTGTCAAAATTCATCTTCACATTCGCATACTTGAGAACATAGCCCGTAAAGTAGTTGTTCCAGTCGCCATACATGTCCTCATACAAATGACCGTATCTCGTGTAGTAATGTTCTGCATCGTTTTCATCCACACTGAAGTTTGCTTTGTTTTCCTTGTAGCCCACTTCGTTTTTGGCTACTGTCAATATTCTCGTTTTGGCATCCTCTTCTTTATTGATGTCTTTATACGCTTCTTCCCAGTCTTTCGGATCTTCTACATCCTCTTTGTTCGAATAGCACTCGCGACTATGTTCATGCTCCTCTTTGCCGCAGATCGGCGTCTCGCTGATATAGCAGTCCTCATTATGCACATGCCCTTCGGTCGGCTCGCTTTCTTCCTTGCCGCAGATCAGACCATATTCGAACTCGCTCTGATAGCAGCTGTCGTCATGCACATGGCCCTCGACCTCTTCCATACCACAGATCAGGTTTCTTCCAACTTCCACATTGCCATAGCAGTCTTCGGTATGCGTATGACCTTCCGACCCTTCGCCTTCTTCCAGACCGCAAAGAGGCTTGCTTTTGTCATGCTCTCTGTAGCATTCCGCATCATGCGTATGCGCTTCCTTGCCGCAATACGTATCTGTGCTCAACGTTACTGCTGGCAAAATGAGCGCGTAGGTCGTGCAGAACACCACGATACAGCTCAAGATGGACACAATCTGTTTCCATGACCGCTTTTTATTTTTTTCCTTCATAACCTTACCCTTTCTAGATCTTTCCGATTTTATTCAACGGCCATATGCGGCCTTCCAGTCTACCAACAATCATCTCTTCGGCGATACATCCGATCGCCCGAGTCCTCGAATCCAGAGATACGCTCCGGTGATCTCCCATCACGAACCATCTCTTTTCAGGAACCTGGTACGGATACTCGATATCCGTTTCTCCTAAAGCTTTCTCCTGCACATACGGCTCGTCCAGCTCCTGACCATTGACAAACACGTTGCCGTCGTCATCGATATACACCCAGTCGCCAGGACCGGCAATGACACGCTTGACCAGGATCTTGTTGTTGTAATAGAACGCCACCACATCGCCTGTCTTGAAGTCGCTCCCTTTCATTGAAAGAACGATGTCTCCTGCTTCCAGGTTAGGCGTCATGCTCGTTCCGTAAATACGAAGCACCGGCAGCCACAATGTCGCAGCCAGGATCGCCACCGCCGCCACCACGATCAGGACATTGACCGTGCTGCGCAGCGTCTTTCTATATCTCGAATTATGTCTGACCCGGTCTCTTTCTTTCTCCAGCAGTTCCAAAGACGGCATATCGGCCAGATTTACCTTTTCCCTTTTCTTCATCATTTCCCCTGTATTGTTCTACGACCTCGAGCTCGAAATCGTCGATATTCGTTCCTTTCACAACAATTTTGAGAGGATGTTCTCTTTTCCATCCCTCATCCTTTTGTTCCCAGCGCTCGTACTGTTCCACGAAACAATCGTGCAGAAGATGTTCGGCCTTCTTTCTCACGAACACTGCATCCTCCAGCCTTTCGTAGGAACCAAGATAATACCGGCACTTTCTGAAAGAGATCTGGGCCACCCAGCGTCCCTTCTGCCACAGAACACCCGTACAACCTGACGTGTTGTTTTTGTATAACGTCTTGCTTTTGAGAGACTCCACACACGTATCGTCCACATAGGCAAGTGGCAAGCCACCCTTTTCATGCACCATGCACCCGCAGCTCTTCGTATTGCCCGACCTCAGATCGTTATACGAAACTTCGGTTACATTGCCGCAGTCGCACCGGCACATCCACACGATACTTCCGCCCAGACGTTTCGCCGTCGGATATAAGGCGGTCAGCCTTCCGAACCTCTGTCCTTCGATATCTTTTCCCTGACGCACACAGCCGCAGCTCTGCACCGGATTTTTTTTCGTCAGATCGTTGGTCGCCACCTTGATCGTGCTGCCACAGTCGCACACACACTCCCACAAGTAGCAGGACCCTTTCTTTTCGTCCAGGCGCCTGACAACCTGCAGATGACCGATCCGCATTCCTTTCAGATCTTTCGTGTTTTTCCCTTTTCTGGCACAGCCGCAGCTTTGCACAAGCCCCCTCTCGATCTTGTAGCGTTCGAGCAGGATCGTATTGCCGCACTCGCATTCGCAAAGCCACAGGAAACTTCCTTTCCTTTTCTGTTCCGTTTTTCGTAAAACTGTCAGTTTGCCAAACCGTTTTCCGCACAAATCTTCCGCACCCATGTTCGTCTTTCCTTTCTGCAAGAACTCCCTCGAATCCGGAAGCGTCTTTTCACACGACCTTACTAATATTTACACTTCTACTACTAATAGTTCTACTTTTATAAAGTAATACTATTACTATTTCTTTAGGGTGTCAACCGCTCAATTCCCACTTTTCGCAGTGAAATTCACAATCTTAGCCGTTTTTTAACATCATTTGTTTCATTTTTTATGAAAACCAGTTACAAATTTACTAATTTGCGCATTTGTTATCAATTCATAATTCACATTTATAACATTACAAGTAGAACTGAGAGTTGATTATGCCAGGAGGAATGAGTAAATAAAATCGAGTTATGAAACAAAAGAAAAAATTAAATGTCGAGATCGGACGGCGGATCAAGAAGTCAAGAGAAGCCCGCGGGATCACGCAGGAACGGCTGGCCGAAGAGATCGATGTATCGATCCAGTACATCTCCGATCTGGAACGCGGCCTGGTAGGAACTAGAACTCCCACACTTATGGGCATCTGCCAGTTCCTGGAAGTCAGCGCCGACTACATCCTGTTCGGAAAAGATCCGAACACCATGTACGACGTGTCCGGAAAGCTGAAAGAATATACGCCCCGGCAGATCGAATGCGTATACCGCATCATGGACATCATCGATGACTTTTATTACACAGAAGACAAAGAATAATCGAATTTCGGAAGGGAAACCTTCCGTTTTCTTTTTGGCATAAAAAAACCGATCCAGCACAGATCAGTTCATTCCCATAAGAGATTTACCATTTTACATCCACCTTTCTAGAACCGGATCCCAGTTCTTTTCAAAGGAAGAACGATGAACAATCGATTCGACAACCGGTAGCAAAAACGCTTTGCAGAACTCTATCGCTTCCGGAAAATCTACTTTATGGGTTTACATTCTTTTATTGACAAAATGATTCCATCTCGATTGATTATTTTTATCATTTATATATTCATCTGTAAAAGCCACAATATCATCAAATCCAGTATTGCGATGATTAAATGTCTCGATAATAGCGTTTTGGAGCTTTCTTCCACAAAAGCATTTCGATTTGCCTATGAAATAAATATCATAAAAATCTTTAAGCCTGCTATTTACCAATCCCAAAGAAACAATGGCTTCAAACTTTTCAGAAATCACCGAATATATTGAATAGGCATAGACCACAGGCACTTCCATATCTAATATTGTTGGAAAATCCATTTTTACACGTTCAGGATAAATTACATCGCCAAAACCAATATCAATTGATACAGGAATTCTCGTTTTATCTAGAGTCGCTGTAACTGATATATTTACTCCATGATATTCCTTGAATTCGGTTATATTTTTTACCTTGATCGAAGAAAGATCAAAACATAATGCATCATCACATTCTATCGAAAAGATCTCTTTAAATATCCTTTCGATATTATCCGCTTCATTATTGATTCTCCAGGCCAGAATATCTATATCCTGAGTTGCTCTAGCAAAGTCACGTTCAAAAACAGCATAAAGAAATATTCCTCCTTTAAGGATAAATCGATCAGCATATCGGGAAATAGAAATCCGATAAATCGTTCTTTCGAGACCATAAAGAATAAATTCATTTTGCACGGATGAATGCTCTTTTTTTGCGTTGTTTTTTAATTTTTCTTTAATAGAGGTTGCCGAGCTCATAAAAGAACCTCCAGATATTTCCGTAAGACAGACTCGCATTTTAATACTTTCGCATAACGAAGCAGAAGATTAATATTTCGTTCTTTTTTATCCAGATAGTTTTTCAGGATTTCTTTTGTTTCCTCAATACCAATCTTTTCGCGAAAACAAATAATATCCACCACCGTTTTTTCGATCTCGTAGATCATAAATTGATCATTGCTATGTTTTTTTTTCACAATACCCTCAGAGTAACGAACTTCGCCAAAATAATACAAATTAATTACCGGCCACTCCGGCAACGTGCTTACCTTTCCTTTATTAGGAATCGCCATATCAACCACGATCGGACGAACTGTCGTGAGCCCATAATAGGACGCAGCACTCATCAGACAGATCACTCCTTTCGGGATATACGCACTCACGAAAACAAAATCGTTGAAATCTCCCGTATAATTCGCATTTTCATAATAGGATCTATTTAATTTTTTCAACGAACCCTGATCAACCATTTTATTAATTTTATAATTGGTAAAATTCATTTTTTTTAGCTCATTTATCGAATAAATCATTTTCTCATTATTAAGATTTGTTAACAAACAATCATCCTCTTTCTTTTTTGTTTAAATGAATTTCGGTAAATAAATCTATATACCGAAATTCATTTAAATTATACCCGTTCTCACAGGAACTTTTCAAGATACAATTAATCCCTTTATCTCTTCTGTTTCGACTCCGATCAGCATTGGTACCTCACGAAATCTTTTAGCCACTGTTCGGATGTCAACATTCCTTATATTCCGGAAAATCGCATCATATAATGATAAAATATACTCGTAATAACAGAAAGGATGGTATTCATATGGTATTATCTTATGATCAAAAGATGATCGATGCTCTGGGAATCCAGGAATCCTTGAACTGGATTGAAGAAGCAAAAAAAGAATATGAAAGAAATCATGAACCTGCTTTTCAGTACATTCTAAATGATAAACTGTTCTGCTTATTTTGTGACCTTAAAGCCAGAAAAGCAGAAAGAAAAATTAGCGAATCTGAAATGTATGAAATTTATGATCATTATTGGGAGAAGTATATGCATGATTGACTTTTCAAACTGCCAGCAATTGGCCTCAACATACGGCGGATCCGAATTGAAAAAAAGAATAAAGTATAAAAATGAATTGTATATGCTGAAATTTCCGGATCCGTCTCGCGCAAAAAAAATTCAACAATCTTATATAAACAATCAGTTCTCAGAGTACATTGGATGCCACATCTTTGAAAGTGTCGGCATCCCTGTCCAAAAAACATTGTTAGGAATTTTTAAAGATAAAGACAAGAATCAAAAAATTTGTGTAGCATGTCGTGATTTTAAAAATGATGAAATCGAACTGTCTGAATTTTCCAAGCTGCCTAATTCTATCACATCAATAACTTCATCTATTTCTCATAATAAAGTGAATACCGATTTAAAAAATATCTATGCCATCATTCAAGAAGCCATTCCTGAGAACAAACAAAACGAAGTTATTCGCGGATTTTGGGATATGTTTGTAGTCGATTGTTTAATCGGGAATAATGACAGGCACCTTGACAACTGGGGAGTTTCATCAGATTTCAGCTTTGCACCAATTTATGGTTGCGGATCATCATTTTACCCTCTTGTAAGCATAGAAGGAGCAAGAGATTATCTCAGCGATCCTTCTCTTTTAAAGGGATGCGCTATTAATATTCACTCTGTATATTCATTCAACGGACAAAAAATTCAATACAGTAAAATTGGAGAATTAGATATTCCTGAACTGAAACAAGCTTTAAAAAGAGTTGGACCAAGGATAGATTTAGAGAAAATTAAAAATATCATTTACGATACACCATACCTGGCCCAAGAACTGAAAGATCTGTACTATAAATCCCTTGAAATACGCTATAATACATATCTAAAAAAAGAAATAGATAAATCTTTGGGAAAAGATACGCGCAGCAAAACACAAATCCGAAAAGCAGAACGAGCGCTTAGACATCAGAAAACATTTTCGAAAAATGAAGGACAAAATCGTTAACACTCTTATCCAATAGAGCGTGCTATAATATCAGTGTCAAAAAGCAATAGTGCGAAAACCACAAGAAAAGAGGAGCTGCCAGCTCCTCTTTTTTGTACCATCACCAAAAAGCAGTTAGATTACTTCTTTAACTCCTTAAATATAGCGCATTACCGCAGCACTAACATTGACATCTATTTACATGGTCAGATATACACGCAACCGAGAACCGTAATTCAAGGTTAACATTCCGTGTCCATCAAATTTCTGACTTTTCCTCCCTTTCCTGATCACGCCAAAAACCGATCCAGTACAGATCGGTCATTTCTTCATCTCAAAAAAACATGCAGAAGCTTTTCATATAATATATTACTGTATGGGCGATATCTCATCGGCAGATCGATCCATGTTTTTTTATCCACGATCGACTTATAGTGCGAAAAGGCATCAAAACCAGCCCGGCCATGATACGCGCCCATACCACTCGCACCAACACCACCAAAACCCCTACCACTCGAAGCCAGATGGATCACCACATCATTGATGCAGCCGCCACCATAACGCAGCTCTTTATTCACCCGAGCAATATGTTCCTTATTGCTCGAAAAAATATACAGCGCAAGCGGCTCATCCTTTTCTTTCAGATCATCGACCAGATCATCAAACCGTTCAAAAGTCAGGACAGGCAGGATCGGGCCGAAAATTTCCTCCTTCATGACCTTATCTTCATACGTCACACCATCCATTACGG
This sequence comes from Erysipelotrichaceae bacterium OPF54, assembly GCA_022834735.1. GTDB lineage: Bacteria > Bacillota_I > Bacilli_A > Erysipelotrichales > Erysipelotrichaceae > Dubosiella. Next base: position 221,783 of record BQKD01000001.1, on the reverse strand, counting down.
TCGGGCCGATCTGGCACGACACTTCATTCGTCTGGCCCCCATAAACAACCTTCCTTCGATCCAGCAGCCCGCAAAGCCGATCAAAATGCTTTTTGTTTATGATCTTCCCGTAATCCGCATGATCCAAAGGAGAATGTCCAAATTGTTTTTCGATCTGAGCTACGATCTCTTTGATCAGATCATCCTTGATCGACATTTCGCACAAAATATGATCTGGCGCCACACACGTCTGCCCGCAGTTCAAAAACTTTCCGAAAACAATGCGCCGCGCCGCCAGCTTCAGGTCAGCCCCCGCCTCCACGATACACGGACTCTTTCCGCCCAGTTCCAGAACAACCGGAATCAGACGCTCAGCCGCATGACGAAGCACCTCTTTACCAACCATCTGGCTTCCCGTAAAAAATATGAAATCAAAATCCTGCGACAGCAAGGCCGCGTTTTCTTTTCGTCTGCCCGTCACCACCGCCACGTATTCGGCAGGAAAACACTCCGCAATCATCTCTTCGATCACTTTGCTCGTCGCCAAAGAATAAGCGCTCGGCTTAAGGATCGCCGTATTTCCTGCAGCCAGCGCATCGATCAGCGGATCCATCGTCAAAAGAAACGGGTAGTTCCACGGACTCATGATCAGCACATTTCCATAAGGAACCGGCAGTTTAAAACTATGCGAAGCAAACTGCGCCAGCGGCGTATGCACCGTTTTTTGCCCAGCAAACTTTCTTATGTGTCGAAGCATATAGGAAAGTTCCGAAAGAACGAGGCCCGTTTCGCACATAAATCCTTCATAGGCTCCTTTTCCAAGATCTTCGCGCAAAGCCGCATGAATATCCTCCTCATGCCGCTTGATCGCCCCGTACAGCCTTTTCAGCTGCTGGATCCGAAAAGAAACCGGCAACGTCGCCCCGCTCCTAAAAAGATCCCTCTGTTCTTTAAGGAGCGCCCTCATCCTTTCATCCTTCATCGTATCCTCCCGCGATCTCGTAATACAATCCAGCCAGCTCTTTTCGGCACATGATCCTTGGGACCGGATAAAGGGGATTGGCCTCCTTTTGAGCATGCAAAGCCATGACCGGAACATCCTCCCTCCTTATTTCTTCGATATGTTCCGGAATATTCATCTTCCTGTTCAGTTCGCGGATAGCCGCAATGAACTTTTTCGCCCCTGCTTCATATCCATCGCTTTCCGAACACACGCCAGCCGCCACACCAAGCCGGTACAGCTTCTTATCCGTACAATCCCCGTACGCTTCCAGAACATAAGGCATCGTCACCGCATTGGCCAGCCCATGCGGCACCCCGTACTGTCCCCCAAGCGAATGAGCGATCGCATGGATATAGCCCACATAAGACTTGGAAAACGCGATGCCCGCCATATAAGCTGCCTGCAGCATATTTTTTCGCGCACGCTCGTTTCTTCCATCCGCATAGGCCGTTTCGATATTCGCGAAGATCAGCCTTACCGCATCGAGCGCAAGACGCCTCGTCTCCCGAGTCGTCGAACGGCCAATATACGCCTCCACCGCATGTGTCAGCGCATCCATCCCTGTCGTCGCCGTCAAATGAGGAGGCAAAGAATATGTCAGCGCCGGATCCAGTACAGCATATTTCGGGATCAGAGGAAAGCTCATCAGCGCATATTTATGACACTTTTCCGGCTCCGTGATCACCGCAGCCAGCGTCACCTCGCTCCCCGTCCCCGCCGTCGTCGGCACCGCGACCAGGACAGGAAGGCGGCGAAGCACTCTTAAAATCCCCTTCATCTGGCCAATCGTTTTATTCGGATACGCCACCCGCGCTCCCAGCACCTTGGCACAATCCATAGACGAACCGCCGCCAACCGCAATGATCCCTTCGCAGCCAAGCTTTTTATACATCGCCAGCGCCTCTTCCACATTGTCCACTGTCGGATTCGGCCGGGTCCTGTCATACACCCCGTAGGCAATATGGCATTTTCGAAGCACCATTTCCACAGGCCAGGTCAGACCGTTCCTGCGCACCCCCTCATCTGTCACGATCAGGACCGACCCGATCTTTTCCGACAAAAGGACATTATCCAGATCCTGACACGAATCCACGATCCGAGGCACACGATACGGCAGAAACGGCAAAGCGATCCGCAGCACGATCTGAAATGTCCGGCAGTACATCCAGCGAAAGAACCTCATAGAAGCCACCTCTTCCTTCATTATCTCGTTCATTTGTTGATAACTCAACATGTCGAAAGTATAGCACTGACTTGTTGATAATTCAACAAGTTTCCGATCTGCCTTTCGATCTCTGTTTTTCCTTTATTTAAAGGAATATTAAAAGAACCTCAACATTTTTCCTTCATTTGGACGAAAATTTTTCCTTCATTTGGACCATTTTTGTTCCGTGATCTGGCATTTTTGTCCTTTTCGTTGCTAAAACGCAGCCAAAGCAGTATATTCCACTTGTAGAATATAGAAAATCCAAGGAGGAAATCCCCATGCTCAAATACGGAATTCTCGGACTGCTCCGCTACGGCAGCATGAGCGGCTATGAAATCGATCATATTTTCAAACAGTCGCTCAATTATTTCTGGAACGCCCAGACCAGCCAGATCTACCGCGAACTCAGCACGCTCGAAAAGAACGGATGGATCCGGCGGCAGACGATCGAACAAAACGGCAGGCCCGACAAAAACATCTGCACCATCACCAAAGAAGGAAAAGCGCAGCTCGAACAATGGCTCCAGTCTCCAGCCATTGACATGAGCGTACGCTCCGCCACCCTCATGAAAGTGTTCTTCATGGGCCAGCAGTCCAATGAGCAGAAAACAGCCTACTTCAAAACGCTCCAGGACCAGTATCGCCACGCCCTCGAAAACCTTGAGCACGCCAGCCAGTCCATCCTGCGCCATACAGACGGCAATGAACAGGAAGCCCGCTGCTGGCAGATGACCCTCGATTTCGGCAGACAGTACATGCAGCTGTATATCCGCTGGAGCCAGCAATGCATCGAACAGATCCAGAAGGAGGAAAACCAGTGAACATACTCATCATCAACGGCAGTCCGAAAGGGACACGAAGCAATTCTCTCCAGCTCGCCAACGCCTTTGCAGAAGGAATACAGGCCGCCTCGGCCACACCGCCCGCCATCGAAACCATCCATGTGAGCCAGAAAAACATCCAGCCATGCAAAGGATGCTTTTCCTGCTGGAAAACGACACCCGGAAAATGCGTCATTGCCGACGACATGAGCGAGATCCTCGACAGGATTTTGCGGGCCGATCTGACCATCTGGGCCTTCCCCCTGTATTATTTCGGCCTGCCCGGCCCTCTCAAGACCCTCATCGACCGTCAGCTTCCGCTCAACCTGCCCTTCATGACAAAAGGAGCAAAAGGAGGCAGTCACCCCTCGCGCTACGACATGAGCCATAAAAAAACCGTACTGATCTCGACATGCGGCTTTTATACGGCCCAATCCAATTACGACAGCATCCTCGCCCAGTTCGACAGAATCTGCGGCAAAGGAAACTACACCACCCTGTTCTGCGGCCAGGGAGAGCTGTTCAGCATTCCCGAATTATCAAAACGCACCAGCCAGTATCTTTATTCCGTGCAGCAGGCAGGACAGGAATACATCCGGAAAGGAATATCGGACGCTACGAGACAAAAGCTTGAGGAACTCCTGTTTCCAAGAGCCGTGTACGAGCAGATGGCCGACGCCAGCTGGGGCGTGTCCGAAACCGGACAAAAAGAAGACAGCTCTCTGGTCTTCACGAAACAGATGGCCGCCCTTTATGATCCGTCCTCCTATCCAGGACACGATATCGTATTGGACATGCACTACACCGATCTGAACAAACGCTACCAGATCATCCTGGGCGAAAAAGGAAGCGAGGTCAGCCAGCAAGGCGCCCGCACACCGCAGACCATCATCCATACTCCGTACGATGTTTGGCAGTCGATCGCGGCAGGCGAAATCGAAGGATCCCAGGCCCTCATGGAACACAGGTATTCGGTCGAAGGCGATTTCGACCTCCTGCTGAACTGGGACCATTATTTCGGGACCCGCGATCAGGAAACAATCCCGGACCCAGGCCAGAAGAAAACGAACATGATCGTCATGCTCGCGCCATGGATCGTCCTCTGGATCACGTCGGGCATGGCCCCTGTTCCGGCCAGCCTGCTCACCTTGGCAACGACCAGCCTGCTCCCGCTCGTATTTTACCGAACACGAAAAACGATCTATGACATCGTTTCGGCCAGCGTGGTCAGCCTGCTCTGTATTGCGATGGCTGCGGGGGTCGCGCCCCTTTGCGTCATCCCGCTCTCCTATTTCGCCTTCGGTGCGATGTGGAGCGTATCGGCCCTTCTGAAGATCCCTCTGAGCGCCTGGTATTCCATGAACGACTATGGGGGCGAGGCTGCCTTTGACAACCCCATCTTTCTGAAAACGAACCGGATCCTGAGCCTGGCCTGGGGCATCCTGTATGTATTGACACCCATCTGGACATATTTTATGATGCAGACAAAAGCAGGAAGCTATACCGGACTGATCAACTCCATCCTGCCCGCCTTCCTGGGCCTCTTTACGGCCTGGTTCCAGAAATGGTATCCGGCCAAGGTCGCCAAAGGACATTGATCGAAGAAAGGAAAAAGATATGAAAGACAATTCCCTCATCTCGCAGCAGATGCGTCAGATCGCGCCAGAGCTCGACCCGCTCCGGATCGGGACGGGCTGGACCATCGAAGATCTCGAAAAGCCCCAGATCTACATTCAAAGCACATTTGGCGATTCGCATCCCGGAAGCGTCCACCTCGACAAGCTCGTAAAGGCAGCGGCGCTCGGATGCGCCAGGGCCGGCGGCAAAGGCGCCCGCTATTTTGCCACCGATATGTGCGATGGCGAAAGCCAGGGCACCGACGGCATCAACTACTCGCTGGCATCGCGCGAAATGATCGCCAATCTGATCGAGATCCAGGCCAGCGCCACCCCGTTTGACGGCGGCGTCTACATTTCCAGCTGCGACAAAGGCATGCCCGCCATCCTGATCGGTATGGCCCGCGTCAACATTCCCGGACTTGCCGTTCCTGGCGGCGTCATGGCCGCAGGACCCGACCTGCTCACCCTCGAACAGCTTGGCATGTATTCGGCCCGGTACGAACGGGGCGAGATCCCGAAAGAAACGTTCGAATGGGCCAAGCACAATGCCTGCCCGGGCTGCGGCGCGTGTTCGTTTATCGGCACGGCCTCCACGATGCAGATCATGGCCGAAGCGCTCGGCCTTGCCCTGCCAGGCAGCGCCCTGCTCCCGGCCGACAGTCCGGATCTGATCGATTACGCCACGCAGGCCGGTCAGCGTGCTGTCGAACTGGCCAGAGAAAAGCTGCGTCCGTCCGATATCATCACGATCGAATCGTTCGAGAACGCCATCCTCGTTCATGCGGCCATTTCCGGAAGCACCAACTCCCTGCTCCATCTGTCCGCTATCGCCCATGAATTCGGGATCGAGATCGACCAGGACACATTCGACCGTCTGCACCGCAGCGCCCGTTATCTGCTCGATATCCGGCCTGCAGGAAAATGGCCTGCCGAATTTTTCTGCTACGCGGGCGGCGTGCCTGCCGTCATGGAACAGATCAAAGACCAGCTCCACCTGGACTGCATGACCGTGACCGGAAAGACATGGAAGGAAAACCTCGAACAGCTGCGAAAGGACGGCTACTACCAGCGCTGCCAGGCCCGGCTGCAGGAAGCGAATAAAAAATACAGTCTGTCCCTGAAGGCGGAAGACATCATCCGGCCTTATGAAAAGGCCATCGGCACGAACGGGTCGATTGCTGTGCTCAAAGGCAATCTGGCACCCGAAGGGGCCGTCATCAAGCACACCGCCTGTCCGAAAGAAATGTTTTCGGCTACGCTGCGCGCTCGTCCGTTTGACAGCGAGGAAGAATGTATCGACGCGATCCTCCATCATAAAGTGCAGCCAGGCGATGCGGTATTCATCCGCTATGAAGGACCAAAAGGCAGCGGGATGCCTGAAATGTTCTACACGTCCGAGGCCATCTCGTCCGATCAGGAGCTGGGAAAAACGATTGCCCTCATTACGGACGGCCGTTTCTCCGGCGCCTCGACCGGGCCGGTCATCGGCCATGTATCGCCGGAAGCGCAGGCTGGCGGACCGATCGCGCTCGTGGAAGAAGACGATCTGATCGAGCTCGATATCGACCGGCGCATCCTTGCGATCGTCGGGACAAAAGGGATCCGCAGGACGTCCGAAGAAATCGATGCGATCCTGGCGCAGCGCCGAACGCTCTGGAAGCCAAAACCTTTGAAATACAAAAGCGGGGTGCTGGGCCTGTTCTGCCGGTTTGCCGCTTCGCCTATGAAAGGCGCCTACATCGATCTCGATCAAAAAGACTAGGAAGATGCCGCAAGCATCTTCTTTTAATTATCCGATCTGCCTGGAAGAGCATAACAGGATAAGCGAAATCTGCATCCTTGCGATCCGGGCACATAAAAGGACGAAAACCAAGTTTCGTCCCGGGAATCCTCTTAATGTAGATCAAGCTTGCGTTTCATTTGTTTGGCAACTTCTTCTTTTTCGGAAGGTGCAAGGTTTTCGGTAAAGATCTCGAATGCATCATCCATAGATATATTGAACTTTTTCATTGCTGCAAATATTGTGGATACAGCCTGTTCGGTCTTGCCTTCGATCTTACCTTCGATCTTTCCGTCATGATGTCCGTGTTCGTAGATTCCTTCGCTTAGATTGCACACGTTTCGTCCTCGCTTCTAATTGAGCTTGCGCTTCATTTCCTTGGCGACTTCTTCTTTTTCGGAAGGTGCAAGATTTTCGGTAAAGATCTCGAATGCATCATCCATAGATATATTGAGCTTTTTCATTGCGGCAAATATTGTGGATATAGCCTGTTCGATCTTGCCTTCGATCTTACCTTCGATCTTGCCTTCGATCTTACCTTCGATCTTACCTTCGATCTTACCTTCAATCTTTCCGTCATGATGTCCGTGTTCGTAGATCCCTTCGCTTAGATTGCACATCGTTTTCCACCTCTTTCTGTCTTCTCTCGTATTGATCCCGTACTTTGCCAGCTGTTTCGCCGCTTCCTTTTCGTCCCTGCATTTGAACTGATAATGCAGGATGCGTGCCGAATCCAGGTCATCCTCATAGATCCTGTTCCCGATCTCGAACAGACACCAGTTGATGAAGTCATTGTTCGATCTTTCTGTTCTGGTGCAGTTTCTTTTTTTTATTGTTTCATAGTTCGTGCTTGCCCGCAAGCAGCTCTCTTCCAGTTCATAGTAATTGGTGATCCAGATCGAAAGGACAGGAAGGATCCTGTCGTAATCGATCGGCGGATCGATCTGGTGGCAGAGGAGCGCCGACGCATAGGCAGCAATACGTGCTTCCAGCTTATAGGACGGCTTGTCTTTCTGAAAGTCCACGTTGCCTTTCAGCTGCTTTGCGGCAAACAGAAGATCGGGAATGATCCTGGCTCCGGATGCCAGAGGGATCTCGCCTCCTGCATGGTCGATCATGCCGTGACAGGCATCGATTTCGCTTTTGATCTGTTCGATCGAAGAAGAGGAAAAGGCAGGCACGCAGTCCTTGAACATATAGGCAAGGACGCGCGTGTCGCGAATGAATTCTTTGGCAAGCGTGTCATAGGCATTGCGGGTCTGTATTTCTCTACTTGTCATTGCGGTATGGGTTCAAAATCATCATTTGATCCGCTCCTTTCTTGATTCTTGTTTGAAAGGAAAGAGGGCTTTTTGGAAAATAAAATTTGAAAAGTATTTTTGAACAAAGGATATCAGTTTTCTGGCAACCTCTTTCTCTGCATCGTTCAAAAATAATTTAGCGACAGGCAGATCGAAATTCCTGTGTGCGGAAAAGATATTGGAAACGGTCTGCTGGGTTGTTTCTAATTGAGCTTGCGCTTCATTTGTTTTGCAGCTTCTTCTTTTTCGGAAGGTGTAAGATTTTCAGTAAAGATCTTGAACGCATCTTCCATAGTAATATTGAACTTTTTCATTGCTGCAGCTATCACAAATATGACCTGCTCGATCATTACTTCCTGGCGTCCTTCTCTATATCCTTCTTCATATCCTTCTCTATATCCTTCTTTATATCCGTCATGATATCCATGTTCATAGATTCCTTCGCTTAAATTGCACATCGTTTTCCACCTCTTTCTGTTTTTTTCCTGTATTGATTCCATACTTTGCCTGCAGTTGTTTTTCTTCTGGAAAACCTCGCACATGAAAAAGCTGCTGTTTGATCATCGGATCGTATTTCTCGTATATCTCCGTACATGAGTGTGTTTCAACAGGTCCCTCTTTCCAGAGAGATCTTAAGACCCCTCATTCTTATATACGTAAATGGAAGAGGAGAGTGGACTTTTTTCTTAAAATTTGTTTATTTCACATCGTTTTTATAATAATCAGTTATATGATTCTGTTTTTACAAAAAAAAAAGAGAGACCGTGAAACCACGATCTCTTAACGATTCCTATTCCTTGTTTTTCGGATGATCCTTTCTGTATTGTTCGACCCATTGAGGCGTTTCGCCCTTTTTTGCCGAATGGCACGAAGTGCCGCAATGCGAGCAGTCTCCCGAACAGCGCGACCGGAAGGACTTTCTGGCCGCCCATATAAACAGGATCAGAATGATCAGTCCGATCACAATTGTCGGCAGATTCATAAAAACCACCGCCTTTCTGCATCTATCTTCCTATTTTGCGCCGTTTAATTCAACACCAATGATCGCCTCGCGATCCGGCTCATATCCTTTGCGGCAAAGCAGATAGATCAAAGCACCAAGCAACACGAGCGCCACGATCGTGAACACATTGAAATGAACGATCCCGAGCAGCAGTCCCCCAAGCTGATAGACGATCAGCGCGATCACATACGCAAAGGCAGTCATATAGCCGATCGCGAACAGCGTCCATTTCGTATTGTTCATTTCCCGCTTGATCGCGCCCATTGCCGCAAAACAAGGCGCGCACAGCAGCTGGAAGATCATGAACGAATACGCCGCCACGACCGAGAAATCGGCAGCCACAAGGCCCCAGATCTCCATGCCATCCTCCGCCACTTCGCCCGCATTGTACAAGATCCCGAACGTATTGACCACTTCCTCTTTGGCAATCAGTCCGGTAAATGTGGCAACCGTCGCTTTCCATGCCATATCGCCTACCCAGCCAAGCGGATAGAAGATCCATGCCAGAGCGCGGCCCAGATCGGCAAGCAGCGAGTAATTGTTGTCGTCGACCATGCCGAAACCGCCATTCACGAAACCGAAACTCTGCAGGAACCACAAAACGATCGAAGACGCAAGGATGAGCGTGCCGGCACGCTTGATGAACGACCAGCCCCGCTCCCATGTCGTGCGCAGCACATTACCAAGGCCAGGCACATGATAAGGCGGCAGCTCGATCACGAACGGCGCCGGTTCGCCCGCGAACGCCTTGAACTTTTTCAGGATGATACCGGTGATGATAACAGCAGCGATCCCGATCATGAAAGCGCTGGTCGCTACCAGGGAACCGCCTCCGAACACAGCGCCCGCAAACAGCGCGATGATCGGCATCTTCGCCCCGCACGGAATAAAGCCGGTCGTCATGATCGTCATCTTCCGGTCGCGGTCCTGTTCGATCGTCCGGCTCGACATGATCCCGGGCACGCCGCAGCCTGTCGCCACAAGCAGCGGGATAAAGCTCTTTCCCGATAAACCGAACCGGCGGAAAATGCGGTCCATGATGAACGCGACCCGCGCCATATATCCGCAGTCCTCCAGCAGAGCGAGCAGGAAAAAGAGCACAAGCATCTGCGGAACGAAGCCAAGCGTCGCCCCGACACCTGCCACGATCCCGTCCTGGATCAGGCTGCCAAGCACCGGATCGACATGCAGCGAGGTCAGGAACGCGTCGACCCCGTTCGGCACCCATTCGCCAAACAGCACATCATTGGCCCAGTCGGTTCCCATCGTACCGATCGAGAACGGCCAGCTGCCCATCGCGATCGAATACACACCAAACATGATGACAATGAAGATGGGCAGAGCCAGCACCCGGTTCGTCACGATCTTGTCGATCTTATCGGAAACGGTCAGCTTTTCCTTCACCGGCTTCTTTTTTACACAGTCTGCCACGATCTTTCCGATCGCCTCATACCGCTGGGAAGTAATGATCGATTCCGAATCATCATCCAGCTCCTTTTCGACCCGTTCGATCGATTCTTCTATTTTTTTCTTATCTTTTTCGCTCAGATCGACCATTTCCCTGATCCGCAGATCGCGTTCGAAAAGCTTCACCGCATACCACAGGATTTCTCTGTCATCCACTTTCCCTTTTATGATCCGCTCGATTTCAGAAAGCGCATCACGAACATATTTCGAATACGAATCGAACACCTTCTGCTGCTCTTTTCCGCCAGCAGCCTGAATAGCGAGCTTGATTGCCTCGTCGATCCCGTCCTTTTTCAGGGCCGAAATTTCTGTGACCGGGCAGCCAAGCTCTTTTGACAGCTTTTTACAATCGATCACATCGCCATTAGCTTTGACAAGATCCATCATGTTGATAGCTGCCACGACCGGGATACCAAGCTCGAGAAGCTGGGTCGTCAGATAGAGGTTGCGCTCGATGTTCGTGCCGTCAACGATATTCAGGATCGCTTCCGGATGTTCGTTGACCAGATAGTTTCTCGAAACCACTTCCTCAAGAGAATACGGAGAAAGGGAATAGATTCCCGGAAGATCCCGGATCAGGACATCCGCCTGCCCTTTCAGGACCCCTTCCTTTTTCTCGACCGTCACGCCCGGCCAGTTGCCTACCCGCTGTCTTGAGCCAGTAAGAGCATTGAACAATGTCGTTTTGCCGCAGTTCGGATTTCCTGCCAGCGCAATATTTATACTCATGATCCTTCCCCTTTCTATGCCACTTCGATCATCGACGCATCGGCCTTGCGGATGCTCAGTTCATAGCCCCGCACAGTCAGTTCCATCGGATCGCCTAACGGAGCCACTTTTCTAACGTAGATCTCTACACCTTTCGTGATCCCCATGTCCATGATCCTTCTTTTCACGGCACCGTTTCCTGTCAGTTTCGTAACGGTCACCGTATCTTTCGGTACACACAAATTCAACGTTTTCATAAGTTCTCCTTCCTTAGACCATGATCCTTCTTGCCAGCGACTCGTTCATTGCCATCCGGCAGTCTTTCACTTCCACGATCAGATTGCCGTTTATGCTCGATACGATACTGACAATACCGTTTTCGACAAATCCAAGATTTCTTAAATGCGTACGAACTTCATCCTTGCCCGTGATCCGCACGATCGTATACGCTTTTCCTACGTCCGCTAATGTAAGTGGCATCATGATTCCTCCTTGTGATTTTTTTAATTAGTTATTTCTAACAGTTATTAGTTTATTCTAATATCTGGTTAGTGTCAACTAATTAAAAACCGTTTCATCTTATTTTTCCTTTATGAATCACCGGATCTGGAAGAAATTTCGGGATATTTCGTCTAAAATTTCTTCCAGGATGCGTAAAGCAGTAAAAAAGATATTCCCGGTACGATACCGAAAATATCTTTTTGGTCAGGGTTCAGAAGAAAATCATATACGCTCATGATCAGAATCCCGTCTTCGTTGTAAAACGGTTTTGGCGTATTGGAGGTGATGATGATCTTTTTGAACGAATCCTTTATTTTTATGAACGGCCTGATTTCCTGTGCAATCTTCTCTTTGGTTTCAAGAATATATGCAGATTGAATGTAGTATTTAATCGATCCTTTTGTGCAGGTGACATCCTCAAGCATGAGATCTTCAGATCGTGTTTTCGACAGAGAAATCCGGAATATAAAATGCCTGAAATGTGATACCAGAAAAAAACGACCTTCTTCTCAAAGATCGCTTTTATTAATACTAAATGCCTTTGGTGTAGATCGGCATCGAATCAGCCATGATCTGCTGGGCAACCTGCATCGACGAGAAAATAAACTCGATATCCTTATTGTCTGTCTTGCCCCGGCACGCTTCGCCAAGACGCTGGAAGAGCTTTGGATCCTGCGGATTCATATCCACGATCACAAGCCAGTGCACATCGTCTCCTTCCAGACGCTCCTTCAAATACAGCGCCTGGATGGACGGAATTTCCTTTGCCGCCGAATTGAGCGCACCAATCAGCGCCTCGACCTTTTTCACCGGCTCCCGCACATTGATCTTATCGCCCTTTTTGAGCTTGGTCGCCTTGATGACCGACTTCTTCGTTCTGGCCACACCTTCCAGAAATTCCACATCGATCGGCACATTTTCGGAAAACGGATCCAGAACGATCCCTTCGATCTGATCCTTCGCCATTTCCACGAACGACATGAACTGATCGAAGCTGAGCACAAGCCCGTGGACATTGTCCTGCTGCGTCTTGCGCAGCTCGTCATAGCTCGTGAACATCGGAAAGAAATATTTCCCGTTCGCGTCCTGGATGATCATGAGCTGGATCTGCGTGTTCGGCTCGAACACAAGCTGTCCATTCTCGTCTTTTTCGGGCTCTTTGTCCCAGACTGCCGGCGCCAGCACGCTCGTATCCCGAAGCAGCCGGGCCATCTCGTTGATCGTCTGCTGATTTTCCTCTTTTCTCAGAGCAATCAGCGCATTTTTTAAAGGTTTATTCACATAAGCTGCCATATTTTATTCTCCACTCACCGCACACTGCCTGAACCAGATGCTCGGGCACACGATCTGCTTGTAGCTCCAGTCCAGATCGTTGCCGATCTCCTGCACATCATTCATCAGATCAAGAAAACGTCCGGCAACCGTAATCAAAGTGACCGGCTCGCTCTTTTTGCCATCCCTGACCCAGTATCCGCCCGCCTGCAGCGAAAACTGCGTCGAAGTAAACCGCAGTCCGGCATGAAGCCCGGTCACATCCGTAATGACCAGCCCATCCTTCATATCCGCCATCATCTGTTCCAGCGATCGCTCTCCCGGAACGATCCACATATTCATCGGGCTGACTCCCGAGCCAAAACCGTTTCCTGTGCTGACCGTATTCATCTTCGCAGCCGATTTGGCCGAATGCAGCGGCTGTTCGAACACCCCGTGATCCACGATCACTTTCCGGCTTGTCGGGAAGCCCTCGTCATCAAACGCCGCATTCGAAAGCGCCTCGACACTGCGCGGATCATCCACGACCGTGATCTGCCCGGAGAAAACCTTTTTCCCTATTTCTTTTGTCAAAGGCGAAATGCCTCTTGCAATCGACTCTCCCGAGAACATGCCCGCAAAAGCGGCGAACAGCGAAGTCATCGCATCCTTTTCGAAAATGACCGGACATGTGCGCGACGGGATCGAGCGCGCGCCAAGCTTGAACAATGCCTCGTCGCACACTTCCTTCACGAACTCATCCGCATCAAAGCCATCCTTATCGAACACCACTTTGATCTTGGTCGCATCTTTAAATTCGCCATCCTGCATCGCCGCGACCGAGCAGGCCACGTACTGAACCGCGTCCTCGTCCTTCAGGTCGACCCCGAGCGAATTCGTGATCTGGCGCGAGCCTTCCCCCTGTTCGAAGCCCAGATAGGCAACCTGCGCGATCCGCTCGTCATAGGCAAGCGCCTTCTGCTCGATCAGGCCAAGAAGCTCTTCCACCTCTTCCACGCTCAGAAAATCAAAATGATGGGTCTTTTCGACCGGAACGATCTCGTGTTTTTCGGTCAGCCGCGTATTTTCCTCGCTCTGCACGATTTCTGTCTGCTCCAGCAAAGCTTTGAGCACCTCGTCCATTTTTTCATCATCCACGTTTTCGATCGCGATCGACGCGATGTTCCCATCCTTGATGGCCCGGATATTCGTGCTGAGCACCTTGCTCGTCACAAACGTGTCCATCGTCTTTTCAAACCATGTAAATTCTTTTTCGGTACTGAGCGTCTGGTAAATTTCCAGCTCATCAAGACCAAGCTGCAGCGCGCGATCGATCCATTTCTGCTTATTCATTTGCCGTACCTCCTACTGTAATGCTTGATACGCGCAGGCGCGGCTGCCCCACATCCGTAGGGATCGAACCGCTGACCGAACCGCACATTCCCTGGGCACGATCAAGATTGTCGCCCACCATATCGATATTCATCAGGATCTCCTGTCCGGTACCGATCAAAGAAGCTCCCTTGACCGGATCGGTGATCTTTCCGTTTTCGATCAGATAGCCTTCCTGGACCGCAAAATTGAACTCGCCCGTCTGCGGATTGACACTGCCGCCACCCATCTTTTTAGCGTACAGTCCTTTTTCGATCCCCGCAAGCATATCCTCGAACGTATCCGTTCCCGCTTCGATGAACGTATTGCTCATCCGCGAGGTCGGCTCGAATTTGTACGACTGCCGGCGTCCCGATCCGGTCGAAGCCGTATTCATACGACGTCCGTTCAGCGTATCGACCATATACATCTGCAGCACGCCGTCCCTGATCAGCACACGACGCTGCTGCAGGTTTCCTTCATCATCCACGGTCTGCGATCCCCATGCGTTCGGGATCGTGCCGTCATCCACAGCCGTCACCTTGGACGAAGCGATCTGCTCGCCAAGCTTGCCCGCAAATACAGACTGGTTTTTGGCCACCGCCGTCGCCTCCAGGGAATGTCCGCACGCTTCATGGAAAATGACACCGCCAAATCCATTGTCGATAATGACCGGCATGCGTCCGGAAGGACACGGTTTTGCCTGTGTCAGCACGAGCGCCACACGAACCGCTTCCCGGCCGATCTGCTCCGGCGTCGTCGTTTCATAAAATTCAAGTCCCATGCTCGCTCCAGGAGAAGCCGTTCCTGTCTGCAGATCCTGACCGTCCGAAGCATAGGCAGAGCACGACATGCGCGTACGCACACGCACATCCTGCACCAGCTTCCCGTTCGAATTGGAAATCTGCACCTTCTGTTTTACGGAACTGAGCGCAGCCGACACCTTTTCGACCTGCGCGCTTTCTTCAAAAGCCGCCGTGCCGGCACGAAGCAGAAGATCCACCTTGTCCTTCAGCGGCGCTTCGATCGGATCGATACGGACCGGATTGATATTCTCATAGGATTCCTCGCGCAGGACAACCTGTTTTCCTTCCTCCTTCTTTCCTAAGGAGGCGCGCAGATCATCGATCATTTTTTCCAGCGAAATGTCATCGGTTTCGTTCGAATACCCGTATACGGACCGTGTTCCTTCATACAGCCGGATCCCGATCCCGCCCCGAAGGGCCCGGCTGACATCTTCCACTTTATTGTTGAGCATCGTAATGGCTTCGCTCGAACCTTCCTCTTCGAAGATCTCGGCAAAGTCGGCATTGGAGCGCATGCATCGGGTCAGCAGCGCCTCAAGATGTTGTTTTGACAGCATACTATTCCTTCTTCCTATTCCTGATTGTTAAAATTAATTATAACACAAAAAGAGATGCTTCCCGCATCTCTTAAATGAGGATCTCCTCTAGCACTTTGCGCTTCATATCGTCCGCTTCCTGATTGCCCAGCCTCGACGTCATGATCTGCTCGTATTCGCTCTGCCATGCCATCAGCTTCGGGCCGCTCTCATCGTCATATAAGGCATACAGCACTATAATATAAAGCGAATCCAGCAGATTGTACAAATTCGTTCCGCATTCGGTCGTCGACATCGCCAGCACGATCTGGTTTCTCAGCCGCAGGATCCGCGCGCTGAACGTGGACGCAGGCGGATAAAAATCGATCGTAAAACTGTGTTTTCCTTTTCCGGCAATGATGCCGTCGCATGAAGAAAAAGAGTACAGCACATCCGGCTGCTGATCATCCATGAACATGCGGATCTCTTCGATCAGCTCGCTCCATTGCGCCATAGCGACCTCATTCGCCTTTTCCCCATACTGATGCTTCAGGATCTCGAAATGATATTCCCATTTATTTTCCGGATCCATATATCCTTTTTGTTCGATCATATATGATACCTTTCCCTTTGATTTTTCTTCAACATTTCCTGGATTTCCGCTTCTTTCAGATCGTGGATCTTTTCATAATGCCCCAGCAGGCTTTTCACGCTTCGCTTTTGGCACCGGTCATAATGGCGCACGGTCCGCATCAGCCGGCAGCGCAGATCATGCCAGATCTGCTGCGATTCCCGGTCCATCGCTTTTTGATCGGTGCCGAGCACGAACCGCTTTTCCGCCTCCTCGATACGCTGTCCAAGCGTATGGTCTTCATCCGGACATTCAAAATAGATGACCGCTTCCGGAGCGATCACAAACTTGTATTGAAAAGCCGAAGCCTCGTACAGACCGGTTTCCTCTCTCCGGTATTTCCGGCAGTCCTTGTCAAACAGGTCGAGCTCATGGATGAGCCGCTTCCACCCCCGAAGCGAATTCAATGCGCTGCACTCGTCATATTCATTGCAGAGCTGCCGTATCATTCTTTCGCTTTTCATTCATATTCCCTCTCGTCTTTCATAAAAATCATAATAATATTAGAACAAATGTCAATAATTTTGGGAACAATTTGTGATGAAAATAATGAAACAAATGAAAACGGCAAAATAAAAAGCAGGAAATCCCTGCTCTAGCCGTTTTGTCCAAGGAATACGATCAGCAGCAAAGCTATGATCCCGATCGCGATCCACAAAACATATTTCTGCCAGTTTTTCATAGCATGCTCCTTTTGATCTCCTCATTGATATCGCTCAGATTGTTGATCTGTTCCTCAAGCTCCACCGCTTTTCGTTTAAAACGCTGCAGAGCCGCTTCGAGACGGTCGATATTTTCATCATACGTTTCATAATCCTCGATCACAGCATCCAGAAACAGATCGACCTCCCTGCATCCATACCCTTCATGACCTACTGTAAAGCTCTTTTCATATACTGCGTTGGCATCCAGATTCATCGGCACACTCCTTATCCACTTAAATTATATTATGTATTATATATCATTTCGCAAATGAAAAGCGCCTTTCGGCGCAATTTTCGCATTTAGTTTTCGATCGCATCCACGAAACGTTTCGTGATGACCTGCGGCCGCGTAATGATCGAGCCCACAACCACGCTGTACGCGCCAAGCTCAAGGACACGCTTCACTTTTTCAGGCGTATCGATATTTCCTTCGCCGATCAGCGGATGCTTGGCGGTTTTCAAAAACTCGCGGATGATCTCGAAATCGTTCGTTTCGATCTTGTCGCCTTCGCTTTCCGGCGTATAGCCGACCAGAGTCGTTCCGATAAAATCAAATCCGAGCTCGTCGGCATGCTTCATTTCCTCCACCGTCGAGCAGTCAGCCATCCAGAGCTGATCCGGATACTTCTTCTTCATTTCGCCAAACAGTTCGTCAAGCGTCTTGTGATCCGGACGCTCTCTGCACGTCGCGTCCACCGCGATCACTTCCGGCGGATTTTTCATAGCCATCAGCTCGTCGACTTCGGTCATGGTCGGGGTAATATACACATGATTGTCGCCATACTGCCGTTTGATGATCCCGATCACCGGCAGATCCACCTCTTTCTGGATCTCTTCGATATCCGCCACCGTGTTGGCGCGGATCCCGCTGGCGCCCCCTTCTTTGGCTGCCCGGGCCATACGTCCCATAATAAAGGAAGAGTGCAGCGGCTCGTCCGGAAGGGCCTGGCAGGAAACGATCAGCTTTCCTTTTGCGTGTTCAATACTTTTGCTCATAATTAGAACTCCTTTGTTATATCATATCTAACCATATCTTAACACAATCACTATTTCAAATGGCCTCAAATAAAAGAAAAATCTCTTTTTCTTCGATGAGCCGGCTCTTGATGGCCAGCAGATCGCTGTATGAGATCGTATCGTATTCGGCCCGCTGCAAAAACAGCATGGCAAAACGCAGCAGATCCCGGACCGAGACCCAGTACGACGTATCGGCGAACCCTTCATCCGCCAGCTTGCGGATATGATCATCGTCAAGCGCCAGCAGATACTGCGAAAGAGTCGTATAGCCAGGCGCAGCAAGATCCTTTGCATCCAGCACGTTCTTAAATACCGGAAACAGACGCTGACGGCACGCTTCGAGCAGCGCTTTGCTGTAAAAAAGAGCCGCCGCCGAAAAGTCGGCATCCGGATCGTCTTCATAGTACTGTTCGGCATCGAGCGCCGCCTCCAGATCATCCTGCATCTTTCCGGGCAGCGCCGTAAACTGCTCTTCTTCGATCCCGAGCTGATCGAATACCGGCGCTTCCTCTTCTTCCTGTGCAGGCGTGTCGTGCCCTTTCATCATATCCTGCGCCATGGTGCGGATATTTTCCTTCTGCTCATCGGAGAGCGAATTCACCATATTCTGAATGGCTGAAAAATCAATATCGTTCCAGTTCATACATTTCCTTCTTTCGTTTTCTCTATTATACGCCATGAGACAAGCACCGATACATCCTGTAAACCATTTTCAGGGTGCCATGTAAATTTTTCAATAATTCATTGAACAATTTTTCAAATTATTTTATAATCGCTTTTAACAAGGGAGATGTATAAAATGGAAAACGCAAAAATCTTTTATGAAAACGACTGCAATATCGGACTGCTTGACGGTAAAACGATCGCCATTATCGGATACGGTTCTCAAGGACATGCGCACGCACTGAATCTGAAAGAATCAGGATGCAATGTCATCATCGGATTGTACGAAGGCTCGAAATCGTGGGCAAAAGCCGAAAAGGCCGGATTCGAAGTATATACGGCTGCCGAAGCCACCAAAAAAGCGGATATCATCATGATCCTGATCAACGATGAAAAACAGGCCGCTCTGTATGAGGAAAGCATCAAACCGAACCTGAAGGAAGACGACATGCTGATGTTCGCTCACGGTTTCAATATTCACTTCGGATGCATCCAGCCTCCGAAAAATGTGGATGTGGCCATGATCGCGCCAAAAGCGCCAGGCCATACGGTCCGTTCCGAATACCAGGCGGGCAAAGGAACGCCTTGCCTGATCGCGGTGGAACAGAACCACTCCGGAAAAGCATGGGATCTTGCGCTCGCTTACGCGGCAGCGATCGGCGGGGCGCGTGCCGGTGTCCTGGAAACGACGTTCCGTACCGAAACAGAGACCGATCTCTTCGGCGAGCAGGCTGTATTGTGCGGCGGTGTCGTTGCCTTGATGCAGGCCGGATTCGAAACGCTCGTTGAAGCCGGGTATGACCCTCGCAACGCCTATTTTGAATGCATCCACGAAATGAAGCTGATCGTCGATCTGATCTACCAGAGCGGTTTTGCGGGAATGCGCTACTCGATTTCCAACACTGCAGAATACGGCGATTACATTACAGGACCGAAAATCATTACAGAAGACACGAAGAAGGCGATGAAACAGATCCTTTCCGATATTCAGGACGGAACATTCGCTCAGGAATTCCTCGTTGGTATGTCGGATGCCGGAAAGCAGACCAAGTTCAAGGCGCTGCGCAGAAAAGCGGCCGAACATCCAAGCGAAAAGGTTGGCGAAGAGATCCGCAAGCTGTACAGCTGGAACAACGAAGACGAGCTTTTGATCAACAACTAATCGCATGCCAAGCCTGCCGGAAGCAGGCTTTTTTAATATTTTATCTTGTAAGCGTTTTCATATGCGAGTAAAATAAAAGAAAAGGAGAGACTTTGACTTATGACACATGAACAGATTGCTGCCTATATGCAGCCTAAACTGCAGGACGCGTTCAATGACCTGATGGATGATGTGACCCAGGCGAACCGGATCGCGGTCCTCGCGAAAATTTATCACGAACTGTACGATACACCGGAAGACAAGCTGGACTGGCTCGACGAGGAAGAGCTCAAGGAAATGATCCTGACCATTTACTATTCGGTCAACCGCCAGCGCCATGCGGTGACAAGCGCTGTAGCGAAAGAAGTAAAAAAATACGTAAAATCAAGCTACAAGGACTGGAAACTGCTCAAAGCCATGACCGGCGACCTGGATGAAGAAGACGAAGAATAGCCAACAAAAAAAGCTTGCCCGCAAAGCCAGAAAGCGGACAAGCGTTTTTGTGTAAAGAAAGAACACACAATAAACGAAAGAGGACTTATGTTCTTTCAAGTTAGATATGACTAACTCATGAAAGAATAGTATCAGTCCCTTTTGCATTTGTCAATAGGATCAGCAAAAAAAAGAAAGAAGAGGAAAACCAATGAGAATTTTATGCATCGGCGACAGCAATACGTGGGGCTTCGACCCTGCCGACAGAACAAGACAGGACAGGCGGTGGACGCGCCTGCTTCGAACATGGCTGAAAGAGGATGAGATCATCGAAGAAGGATGCAACGGGCGCACCTTCGCCTTCGAGGATCCTTTCACTCCCGGTCGGTGCGGCCTTGCTGCGCTGCCCACCCTGCTCATGAGCCACGATCCGATCGATCTGGTCATCGTGATGCTGGGCACCAACGATCTGAAAGTTCAGTTCCATGCCAACGCGGCAGCGATCGCACGAGGCGCCCGCTCATTTGTGCGCACGATCAGCGACCCGAACCTGTACACGTATGGAGTGCCCTCGATCCTGATCGTATCTCCAATCCTCCTGCATGAAAAGATCGAAGAGCTCGAAGGGCCGGGCGGGGATTTTAACGGCCGCAGCCTCGAACAGTCCCGTCTTCTTTCCTCCCACATCCAGACCGTATGCGAACCGTATGATATTTACTTTCTGGACGCGTCCCGGCATGCCTGTCCTTCCGACATCGATGGCGTGCATATGGAAGCAGATAGCCACGAAAAGCTGGCCCGCGCCATCCAGGCGAAGATCGAAGAAATAAGAGCGCGGAAATGAGGCAGGCGCAGCGCCATACTCTGGACGGCATTTCCTTTCGTCTGTTCAGTGATCCTGACCTTTCCTGGCTCCAGCGATACGGGAAAGCGTTTGTCATCATTGACCAGACGGGCTCGGGCTGTGTGTGTTTCGGCATGGACGACGGCATCACAAAGCGATTTGTCAAGGTGGCCGGTCTCGATACGATCCATGCCGAGATCGATCCCGAGCGTTCCATAGAAACGCTGAAAAAAGCAGTCGATGTGTATAAGAGCCTGGAACATCCCCATTTGATCACTTTGCTGGATGACTTTTCGATCGATCACGGCTATGTGGCCGTTTTTGAATGGGCTTGCGGCAGCTGCCTGTTCGAACACTGGAATTTCGATCAGTACAGGAACGGAAAACCGGATCCGCGAAAACGGTTCAGGATGCTTCCTGCTGAAAAAAAGCTCTGCGCAGCCGAAGTTCTGTTTTCCTTTCTGGAACATGTGGCCCAAAGGGGCTACGTGGCCGTCGATTTTTATGACGGCAGTCTGATCTACGATTTCGAAAAGGACACATTGAAGATCTGCGATATCGATCTTTTTGAAAAAGAGCCGCTCATAAATACGATCGGAAAAGACTTCTGGGGCACAAAGCGGCTCAAAGCGCCCGAAGAATATGAAAAAGGAGCTGTCATTGACGAACGGACCAATGAATTCACGCTGGGTGCGCTGCTTTTTGATTTTTTCGGACAGTACACGACGGAGCAGATCCGGGCACGCTACCAGAATGCCCGATTTGTTCCTTGCGCCTTAAAGAATTGGTCTTTGGGCCCGCATTCCTACAAGGTCGTCTGCCGGGCAGTCGATCCGGACCCAGACAGACGGTATAAAACGATCGCCCTTTTCCATGAGGCGTTCAAAAATGCCGTAGAAAAAGAGCGATGAAATTCAAAAACTATACATTTCCAAGAAATACATGGTTTACATGACGACCAGCCGTTTCCTGAAGAACTTTTAATGTTTAGATCGGAGTGGCTGGCGTTTTTTCATGCCAGCGCGGAAAATAGCGGGTCAGGTGCAGCGGGATATCCGGCGAGACGGAAGCCAAAAACGAAGCGAGCGCATCCATCTCTTCTGCCGAATCGTTTTTTCCGGGCACGATCAGTGTGGTGATTTCCACATGCGCTTTCGTGGCAGCCAGCGCAATGAAGGACGACTTCCTGTTCGCTGACGACAGCGATTGTCGATACGCCGATATCGATACCGGTCCTTCCTGCACTGCATGCTTTCTGTTCCTGGCGGTGCTTCTTCGGCGCTTCGTCCTTGAGGACGATGATGGCGTAGTAATGCCATCCATTGTTGAACATCTTCCTTTTGATCTCGCAGTAGGAGATATCGTCCTTCAGCGATTCATGAACATACCATACTTCTTTTTCATTGCGCGGTTTCCGGCATGCAAGATACAGCCCGTTCCATACGACAGACAAACTCTCTTTGTCGAACTTGGCTCCGTTCGTATTCGACTTTCCGCCGATACAGTCGAAGTCCTCTTCCTTTTTGAAATGAAGATGTTGTCCGTCGGAAAACAGGACCTTTTCTACTCCCTTCCATACACGGGTCGCTTCTTTCTGTACCTGACTGGAAGAAACCAGCTTTTTGTATTTTCTTCCGCATACCTTGATATAGGACTGGAGCCCGTATTCGGACAATCCAATCGATTCCCGGAAGGATTTCATCTGAGCGGACAGTGCTTTCTTTTCTTCCTTCCCGCTATGGAGATAGTTTGTTTTAAGAGCTTGATAAGATGTGTCATGAGCCACCCGGCCGAGCAGTTTGATGGACCGCTTGACCAGTACATTATGGATATGGCACATGACACGGAACCGTTTATCCAGTTCGTGTTCCTGGGCATCGTTTGTTTCGAGCTTCAATGTCAATGTATGCATGGTCTGCCTCCTGTCTGTTTCGCTGGTTCAGATTATCTCAGTCGCCCGTAATACGGGATTTACTCATACCGTGTTTTTTGTGTTTCCACATACCGCTGGATGGTCTCCGAGCTGACCTCGCCGGCCGTGCTGACGAAATAGCTTCTGGTCCATAAGCTCGGGACACGGGAAAGTTGAGGGAATTCGTTTCGAATGATATGCGAGGTCGGCCCCTTAATCCATTTCATGATGGAAGGGATAGACTGCTGAGGCCACGCTTCGACGAAAAGATGAACATGGTCTTTATCGCATTCCATAGCCAGGATATCCAGTTCCTTTTCCTGGCATATCTGACGGACAAGTTCTTTGAAACGTTCCTCGACACCGGGAATGAGGAAGATTTTCCTGCAGTAGCGGGGACAGAAAACGAAATGATAGCGGACCATGAAAACGGCGGCTTGCGAGAGTCTGTATCGTTTATTCATAATTTAATTATACACAACATCACCAAAATATCCAGTTTTATTATAAATCAAAATAATAAATATACAGAATATATGAAATATCACAAAAAAAGAGATACATAGCTTAGTTCAACGATTTCATATCTCTTAATGAGTTAAAATATATATATTCTGATATTTGTTCGTCCCACGGTTGAAACCGTGGGCTTTAGAAGGTTTTGTAAAGGCAATGCCGATGTTTCCATACGGCTTGAGCGCGAGCGCTTTCTCGACAAGCTGCGCGGGCGTGACAGTTTCGCATCGATCATCCAGATCGTTCTGGGCGATCGAATGGTTCTGACAGAACGGACATCGCAGATTGCATCCATAGCTGCCGACCGAAAGGATCATGCTGCCCGGATGATACATGGCGAGCGGCTTCTTTTCGATCGGATCCAGCGCCGCAGAAGTGATCTTGCCGTAATTGCGGTCCATGATCACATTCCCGCTATTTTTCCGTGCCATGCACAATCCGGTCTGTCCTTCTTTCAGTTCGCACTGTCGGAAGCATGTTTCGCATTTCATGTGTGGCGCACCACCTCGAACCGTTCAAGCTGGCAATCCGGTTCATCAGCAGCCAGCCCTGCCTTTTCCTTGGCGATCGATACTTGCTTTTCGATCGTATCGACACCTTCCAGATAAGGCAGAAGCAGGCCGCACCGGTTTCCTTTGGTCACGATCACGCCGTACTTTTTCGGGTCCAGACTGCTTTCGTCCGGGATCGGCTGGGCTGGCTGCAGCACATCGACATGGATCTCGAGCGCTTCAAGCTCCCATGGCTGAATGGCAGGAAAGCGCGGATCGCGTGTTGAAGCGGAGATCGCATTTTCAATGATCTCATTGGCAATGCATTCCTGTACGGGTGCGGTGGTTCCGATGCAGCCGCGCAGCCTTCCGTTTTCATGGATCGATACGAACACGCCAGCCTTTCCAGTCAGCATTTCTTCAGGCAGACTGGTACCCGGAAGAACAAGCTCATGTCCTTT
Organism: Erysipelotrichaceae bacterium OPF54; assembly: GCA_022834735.1. Lineage (GTDB taxonomy): Bacteria > Bacillota_I > Bacilli_A > Erysipelotrichales > Erysipelotrichaceae > Dubosiella. The sequence goes on along the minus strand of BQKD01000001.1, from coordinate 197,639 downwards.
GATATAGTGGCTGATCGTTGTCCGGGCCAGCGAAACATACGGATCTTCGTTCGCGATCCTTTCATTATAGGTTTCCAGGGCCTGCGCATTGGCCGTGATCAGAAAATGACGGTCCGGGTCAGGGCCTGACGGTTCATAGGAAACGACGCCGTATCCCACACCGAAAGCTGCACTATGTTCGGGTGCAGACGCTTTGACAGCCAACCCGTCGAGACTTCCGGCCAGGACGCAGAACGATTTCTGTCCGCAGACCATGGCGTCTTCACTGTCGTGTTCCGGAATGTCCATCAGGGCAAGAAAATCTCCTGCAGCGAGGATATTCATGATGTTTTCATCATACTTCGGGCCGCATTCCTTATATCCGTAGGAGCTGTCCGGCTTCTGGCAGTGGCTCAGGTCGCCGCTGCCCACGATCGCGATCCTGCGGCCAAGCGCACGTGCCTGCCGGGCAATGATCTGCCCAAGAGCGTAATGGATGCGGGCATTTGGTCCGCCGATCCCGATCCGGATAAATTTCACGTGTTCGGGCAGCTCTTTCAAAAAATAAAGCGGGACCATGGTGCCGTGATCGAGCAGGCCGTCCTGTTTTCCGAGCGTGCCGGCAGGAATTCCCTGTTCCTGGCATGCTGCATCGATCTTTTCGATCAGCTCCTGATCATAGCGGATATGAAAGGAATCCTCGCGATCCCGGAACTGGCCAAGATCTCCGTACGCTTCTTTTCCGGATGAAATCTGAATGTAATCAAAATAAGAGGGTGCATGCGGGGAAATGATCACGACCGTATCCGGTCGGGAATCGATCAGCCTCTTCGCGGCGTCCTTATAAGCATCCGTTATATTTTGTATTTTCCTTTCTTCTCCCTTTCCGATATTGGGCACGATGATCGGCGGATGCGGCACGATCATGGCATTTGTGATCAGATTCATAATAACGCCTCCTTTTTTTCATTATAACATCTGACTTACATCCGCATTCATCATCTGAAATCCTACATTTGGCCAAATGAAAATCCTACATTTGGCCGAATGAAAATCCTACATTTGACCGAATGAAAATCCTACATTTGACCGAATGAAAATCCTACATTTGACCGAATTCTGTTGAATTCGGCCATTTTATAATGATAAAATGAGGGTGGGAGGTGGTATCCATGGATTTTTACAAGCCACGAATCTTAGATCATCTGCTCAAGAGAAAACTATCAGGAAAGGGAGCCGTACTGATCGAGGGGCCGAAATGGTGTGGAAAAACTACAACAGCTGAACAAACCGCAAACAGTATTTTGTATATGGCCAATCCGACGCACCTTGATGAATACTTGAATCTTGCCGATATCGATCCTTCTCTTCTTTTAGAAGGAACAACGCCCCGGCTTATTGATGAATGGCAGATCGCCCCTCAGCTATGGGATGCGATTCGATTTGAAATAGATCACCGAAATCAGGAAGGACAGTTCATCTTAACCGGATCAGCCGTTCCTGCTGACAGCAATAAAATTCAGCATACCGGAACAGGCCGGTTCGCATGGCTGACCATGTATCCGATGAGCTTATTCGAATCAGGAGAATCAAACGGAAAAATCACATTGACCGCCCTGTTTCAGCAGCCCGAAAAAATCGCTGCAGCAAATCCGCTAACCATTCATGATATTGCGTTTTTAGTATGCCGCGGCGGATGGCCAAGAGCCACTTTTATGGATCGCGAAATTGCTCTGGACCAGGCATATGATATTTATGAAGCCATCATACATTCCGATATTTCCAGAGTTGACGGGATCCAGCGAAATCAGGAACGCACAAAAAAACTGATGCGCTCCTATGCGAGGCACAGCGGACAATCTGTTCCTTTGGAAACGCTGCGTAAGGATATCCTCAATAATGATATGGATCGGCTTGACAGTGCTACGATCAGCTCCTATATCAATGCACTGAAAAAGATCTTCGTGATCGAAGACGTCGAATCGTGGAATCCCAATCTTCGTTCCAAAGCCGCGATCCGATCCTCAGATACCCGCTATTTTGTCGATCCTTCTCTGGCAGCAGCCAGTTTAGGAATCGGTCCGACCGATCTGCTCAACGATCCGAAAACTTTTGGTTTCCTGTTCGAAACTTTATGTATACGCGATCTGCGAGTGTACGCTTCAGCGCTGAACGGCAAAATTTATCATTACCGGGACAGTTACGGTCTTGAATGCGACGCCGTCCTTCACCGAAGAGACGGGAGCTACGGATTGATCGAAATCAAGCTTGGCGGCGAACGCCTCATAGAAGAAGGAGCCAAAACGCTCAAAAAACTATCGAATACCATCGATACGACAAAAATGAACGAACCTGCCTTTTTAATGGTCCTGACCGGAACAGGCTCTTATGCATACCGAAGAAAAGACGGCGTTTATGTGGTTCCTGTCGGCTGTCTCTCCTTTTAAAAAGCCGGAACAGAAGCATCACTGCATCTGTTCCGGCTTTTCTTTTTCTTTATTTCATAGTTCGAGTTTTACGATTTCGTTCACGCAAGGACTTCCTGCAGCAAAAAGCAGGTACTCATTTGAGTAATCCTGCCTTTAGAGTGAGAGCCATCGTATTTTTGAACATGGGTTTCTTTTCAGAGAGTGCTGATTCTTTCTATTCCGGATCAGGAAACTGTCCAAGGAACTGGAACGAGTGGTGTGTATGCACCTGACCAGATACCAAACATAGCCCCGACAATACCGATCACAAGGATCAGGCCGATACACTTAACTGGTGTCCATCCTTTCTTTTTGATCAGATAGAACATAAGAAGAGTTAACAGCAGCGGAATCATGCACGGAAGGACCTGATTAAGATAGTTCTGTAGTACAATTGGCGAATCTCCGTTAGCCACTGTAATTCCTAACTGGGTTCCCCCGCCATAGTTAGCTACAAGGGCTCCTACGACAAATACACCAAGCACCGCTGCCGCATGAGTAAATTCCTGCGCATATTCGGTCATCATAGCTACAGCCTTCATACCAAGATTATAGGAAAGATACATCAAACCGTAACGAAGTCCCATCTCAGCAGCAAATAGGATCAGAAAATACAGGATCGGCCCAACGACCGAGCCGTTGATTGCCATATTGGCAGTCAGACCTGCCGTGATCGGCACAAGCGTATACCAGAACAGGGCGTCACCAATTCCGCCAAGCGGAGCGGCAACCGAAATACGTACGGAACGAATTGTCTGTACATCCGTTTTCATCTGTTCCATGGACAGCACGATTCCCATAACAAACGTAACCGCAAACGGGTGGGTATTGATAAAGTCCATGTTACTAATCATGGATGTAGAAAGATCCTGTTTATTCGTATGGACTTCTTCCAGACCCGGAAGCATAGCCCAGAGCCATCCACCGGACTGCATCCTTTCATAGTTGAAAGATGCCTGAAGCATTGTCGAACGCCAGATCATCCTTGTCAGAGTTTTTTTGGAAACCCGTGAAGCCGGGGTCGTATCAATATATCTTAATTCCTGATTATTAGATTCCATCCGAGAATCCTCCTTCCTCTACTTTCTTCTTCAAACCATTCAGTCTGAAATCGTTGAATGCGACCGCAAAACCGATGAATGCAGCCAGCAACAGTGTAGAAGGCGAAAGTGCTTCGATATTACCGATCACAAGCGCACATACAAAACCAGCCAGCAGGTATCCCCACATATCGTTGGCAAGCATGATCTTGAGCAGGATCGCAAAACCGACAAACCGCATCATTCCGCCGGCAGCCGATAATCCGCCCATGAACCAGGAAGCTTTTTCAGCCAGCAATTCAAGAGCCGGGCTCATAGCCACACCACCAACATAAGCAATCACAGCAATAACCGCAAATAATGAACCGAGGATCAGGCAGGAAATTACATTCACTTTCGTGATACCTGCCGGATTTCCTTCGTGAGCCGCTTTATCGGCTTCTGCCATCAGACCTGACATGACAGTAAATGTCAGTGTAACAACATATTGCCCGAATGTGGCGAAGATCATGCTCGCACCAAGCGCTGCGTTGATATCCATTTTCGCTTTAACCGCAAAAATCATCGCAACAACTGCACCCAGCACTGCATTAGGAGGCTGTGCTCCGCCAACCGGCATATTTCCGATCATCATCAACTCATATGTACCACCCACAACAAGTCCGGTATACATGTCTCCTAGAATGAGACCAATGATAGGACATGCGATAATTGGACGGTAAGCAATTTCAGTTAATGAGAATTGATCGATTGCAAAAATAAACGTTACTATCGCTAGTAGGATAATCTCCAAAATATTCATATTTACTATTCTCCAATTCTTAAATTCACTTAAACTTATTTATTAAACAACTTACTTGTATCTTCGGCAGCAAGATCAGGTACCCGCCGGATTTCAAGCTCCACTCCGAGATCCTGAAGTTTTTTGAAAGTTTCCACATCATCGTCATTGACAGCAACACTTGTAGCAACCTGACGCTTTCCTTCCGACATGTGCATATTTCCGATATTTACTTTTTTGATCGGCACTCCACCTTCAACAAGTCTCAGAACATCCTGAGGTGTTTCGTAAATAATGGCAATCATCTGTTTCGGGCTCGCCTTCCCGATGATCTTGATCGTTTTGTCAATCGAGAAAAAGCGAGTTTGCGCATAACCAGGAGCAGCCATGTTCATCAGCCCCTGACGCAGCTTATCTGTCGATACGGCATCATTCGCAACCAGCAAAAGATTAGCTCCAACAGATCCGCACCACTGGGTAGCGACCTGTCCATGAATCAGACGATTGTCAATTCTAGTTAAAACAATGTTTGGCATAAATATAAATCACTCTCTTTCTAAAGGAATATCGAAACATAATTTCCTATGCCTTCCTTCCCTTTCAATTATATTCATTCCCCTTTCTTTGACTTTACATTTTTTATTATCTGATTTATCACAATTAAGCCAGCTTCCCTCGAAAAAGCTCGAAACTTGCGATTTTTTTGTCATTTTTGTCTTGCCGCCTTATACTTGCGGACAAAAAAAAGCCATGACAAGTAAATATTTCAAAAATTTGAAGCCCATTCCATTCGGACATGTTCCATTTTGATTTGTTATAGAGGCAGAATTACATAATTTTTTAAAAGCGATCGGGAAAAAAAAGACCGGATTGGCATTTTTGACATTCAAAAAGCCTGTTTTACAATTCTCATCGTTTATTCTTGCATTTTTTATGTTCAGGTTTCGATAGATGAATTAAGTCAAAAATTGCCGTACAGCCGATCAAGAATACAAAGACTGTTCAAACAGCTGAAATTACTTAATTTGATTCGAAAAGAAAGCAAAAACGATTCTTTGTATTCTATCACTCCCAAGGGCAAAGAATACTTAATTCAGAGTTTTGTCAATCAGAATATTGTATGAAGGAACTGAGTTCCTTTTTTTAGAAAGAGGTGAATCTATGGTAACTATGACAGAACAAAAATCAGATGCGAAGAAAACGAAATTCAATCAAAAACAGAAGGGAAAGATTCGATTTTACAAGTATGTTTTTTTAAGCATGGGCTTTATAGGAATCGCTTTGATTATCAATCGCATGATTTACTTGGCTTGCCTTCCGTGGATGATAGCCACCACATGGGATACAATAAGAGATTTTATAATTCTTTTGCTTTCCTTCTTTTCTTTTGCTGTTTTTGGGTTATTAGATAAGAAGCTCAAAAGATGAATTGAGCAAAAAAAAAGGAACTGAGTTCCTTTTTTTGGTTATGAATTGCTAGATTGAGAGGTTTAATGTATGGAAAAATTTTTGAAAGATGCTATGGATTATTACAAAGCGGATATAGTGGATGAAAACGATCCACATATCCAAAAATATCAGGAACAGCTTTATACCTGCTATGTATTGAAAGCAGATATGATTGATTTTGATTGCTGGACACATTATATTGAAATTCTGGATGATCCGACAATTGACTTTGAAGAATATGTAGAATTGGACAAGCAATTTGACGGAATCATCGAGGATGTGACAGCAGAAGATGCAGAAACAATCGCACGTTTAAAAGACAGCCTTTCTAATATGAGAAAGGCTCAAGAGGATTTGGTAGTGCTAAAGCCAAGAGAAGAAATTGACAATCAAAATGAAAGTTTAGAAATTGACGATGAGTATGAAATATAAAAAAACACAAAATGTGTGTAAAAAACTTGTGATTATGTAGTATATTGTGATAAATGAAGGAGTGTATATTTATGGAAGAAAAAAAGAAGAAAAAGATGATTGCTTTAGTCATCGCAGGCGTGGTTTTAATTGGCGGAGTTAGTGTTGGAACTGTTATTTGGGCAAACGGTTCTAAGAAGGAAAATAAAACAACAGAAACGAGAAAAGTAGATTTGCTTGAAACTGTAGAAGGTTTGGAAGATAAATTTTACGTGGAAGTGAACACACAAGGAACTAACTTCCTAAAAGGAATCACTTATGATAAGAAAGTTGTCAAAGAAGTTTTAGTAGATACATCCAATATCAATTATGAAAAAGAAGGAACGTATGAAATCGTTTATACAATCGTGCCAGTCGATTCGAAAATGGATCCTGTAGAAAAGGAGGTACAAATTGAAGTTGTATCTCCTGAAAGAGCCGAAGAACTGAAAAAAGATGGACATGATGTGATTACGAATGAGACTGTAGAAGAAGACAAAAAACAGGAAGATTCCGAAAAGAAAGAGGAAGAATCAAAAGATGACGAACAGAAACCTACTACAGATAATTCTGGTAGTGAAGATTCTGAATCAGGTAACGGAAATGGAAGCGTTGCATCTGGAAATAATAATAGTACAGGTTCTAATAGCGGTTCTGGAAACAATACAGGAAGTAATACTGGATCGAAGCCAAGCACTGGAGGCAGCACATCGAAACCAAGTACAGGTGGGAACAGCAATCAAGGTTCTCAAAAACCAAGTACACCAAGTCATACTCATAACTGGGTGCAACAATATACGACTGTTCATCATCCTGAAAAAGGACATAATGAACAATATGTGATTAAAGAAGCATGGACGGAGAGTGTTCCGATTTATGAAATGGTCGAAAGAGAAATTTGTAATGCTTGTGGTGCTGATATTACTGATCTAGGTCAAGGTGGTATTGGCGAGCACATAAAGAACCATATGTTAGCTGGGGAAAATGGCGGATACCATAGTCAATGGAATCAAGTCCAAACAGGTACAAATATTGTCAATCATCCAGCGGAATATGGAACCCGATATGTAGTCGATCAAGCGGCTTATGATGAACAAGTACCTGCTGGCTATAAGTGTTCGTGTGGAGCAACGAAATAGAATTGCACTTTGATTACACAGTGAAACGTGCTAAAATGGTATCATGAAATAAGTATACGAAAGAGGAGAAATCCTCTTTTTTTGTGTTTTACTAGCATTGCTTGAAAAGCCCAAATTGAGCATGTAAGTCCAGTAGATATACACTCAGAGGCAGATTGAAGTGGTGACATTGTTCATCACTTTTTTTGTCTCACCAATAGAAAGGGAGAGAAATTATATGATTATTAAAAAAATCAAACGACGGCGGTTGAAACCGCCAAAAAATAAATTACAATGAAACTAGAGCAATATGCTCACTTTTTTATAAAGAAAGGAGAATATAAGCATCAAAAGATTTATCCGATCATACGTGTCAAAGAATTGATCGCCTATTTCTATAATGTCCGGGGCCCACATTACTTTTTTCCCGGCGAATCCGACAGCAACTGGGAATTCACCTTTGTAGACAACGGCGAACTTTTATCCACCGTCGAAGACCAAACGTATAAAATCAGCAGCAATCAGATGATGATCTACGCGCCCAATCAGTTCCATGACCAGAAGACTCTCGAAAAAGCCACCTCTTATTTGACCGTCATTGTCGATCTGGACATTGGCGAAGAAAATAAAGAGATCATTTCCAATAAGGTTTTCGATCTGGATCGCGACTCCCGTCAGGTGCTCGACACATTTATCCGCACCGACGATTCGATTTCCCCGATCGAATATAATAAAATGATCCTTACGATCGAAAAGATCGTAGTCAACCTGCTGAGTCAGCAGACCAAACCAGCCCAGAAAATGGCTAACACCCCTATGCAGCAGAAATTCGAAGACGAACTGCTCAACGAGATCATCCTCTACATTAACGAAAACATTTACTCTCCGCTTTATGTAGAAGATTTATGCGAACGCTTTGCTATCAGCCGCAGTTCTCTGCAGTCTCTTTTCCGAAACTATGTGTACACGGCACCAAAAGAATATATCAGCAACCTCAAGCTGGAAAAAAGCAAAGTTCTGATTAAAGAAAGTAAATATACGATTTCAGAAATCGCTTATATTTTAGGTTTTTCATCCATTCACTACTTCTCGCGCCGATTCAAGCAGAAATTTGGAATGAGCCCAACCGATTACGCTACAAAATTCGTCGATTAAAAAAGGCTGTCCATTCCGATCGAACATCAATCCGGTATGGACAGCTAGATTATTATCTCTAATTAAAACAATTCATTCTGCCGTGTCGCGTAAAGATACTCGTCGATCGTATCTCCAATATGATCAATGATCAACGCTTCCGGATCGTTTTGCAGCAGACCTTCCCTTACTCTGGTGTACTGGCGCGGCATGAACTGGCTCAGCAGATTCAAAGGAACACCATCCTTCAGATTGGCAATCATCGTATTGCGCGCATCCGCAACCTTTTTTTCCGGCATGTAGTAACGGCAGCGATCCGAAAAAGAGTATTTCCGTTTGAAAGCGATTTCTTCCTTTGTTCCTTGATAGTGCTTCTTCCAGTATGGCGGATCTGCCACCATCGCCTCGTCAAGCACTTCCATAAAATGACTGTTCCGGTCTTTCAACAATTCTTTTTCTGCATAGGCAAGCGCAAACAAAGCCTCCCGCATCGCAAATGTAAGGCCAGGACCAACTTTTAGGATCGCCACACCGTCTTCCACAAGTTCTCTAAGTTTGATCTTTGTCTGATAGTCTGTTGAATGTCCTTCGAAAACGATATTGTCGTATTCCCTGATCGCTTCACATAACGTAGCCGCTTTGGAACGATCATACTCGGTACATCCGGCATCCTTTTCTTCGACACCCGGCTGGACGACGATTCCAATAACATTGTTCCATGCATGATCAAGCCCTCTGGCACTAAATGCTTCTTCGAAAGCGCGCAAAGTTGCTTTGAAATCCTCGGGCCTCGTAACCTGCACTTGATCGGTCTGGGCGCCACCCTGCTGTCCGCCAGGGATTGGCACTTCGCTTCCTACGATATAAACCGGCTCGACCGCATCCGGACAGCTTTTTTTCAATTCTAGAAAAGTCTCTTCAGCCACTTTTGCCAGCTGAGCACCTCGTCTTGCGATTGTCGAATCCGACAAGCGGGCTTCCCGATCATCATCAGCCACTTTCATGCTCGTATCAATATGGATTTTTGTAAATCCTGCAGCCACATACTGACGAATCAGCTCCTCTGCCTCTTTCATCGCCTCCTCTTCAGGCATGGACGCAAAGGTCAACGGGCCAAGATGATCTCCGCCAAGAAACAGACGCGATTTATCAAAATGGATCTCATCAGCAAGCTTTTCGACAAATATTCGGAAATCTGCCGGCTTCATTCCAGTATACCCGCCATATTGATCACACTGATTGGCCGTACTTTCAATCAGGACACAGGAATTGTCTTTCCTTCCTTTCAGAAGAGCGGCTTTGATCACGTATTCATTCGCACTGCAGCAGGAATAAATTCCTGTTGCCTTTCCTGCTTTCTGCGCAGCAACAATTTTCTTCAATGCATTTTCCATGAGTTTATTTACCTCCTCAGCTCACACGCCCGATTATATGTTCGCTAAGGTAAAAACTGGTAACATGTTGTTATATAGTGCAAACAAAACACTAAAATCGACCCATATATTTCATTTAAATTTGCATTTTTAGTCAAATCAATGAATATAAAACAAGCATCCTGTTTCTAACCAATCTTTTTGATATAGTCCGATACGCTTTCGCAAAGATAACACGCATGACAACGCAGCTGTGACTTCGCGCTTGCCATACAGCCACCATGTCCGGCAAATTCCATCAACGGAATATCATTTTCACCATCTCCGATCGAATAAATATTGTTTTCTTCGACAGACAGAAGATTGCTCAGAAACAAAAGCCCGCGCGCTTTGGAAATGCCTTTCGGAACGATATCGGTCACATACTTATTCGCATACGCACAAATCTGACAGCCATACTGTTCGTTCAAATATTGTGCAGCCTCAGAAGCTTTTCGGACAGAATCGAAAGACAAAACGATCTGGGCGTATTTGTTCATTTCGAATACCTGCTTTTCATCAAGATCGGGCATAAGATCGGGATACCGGTATTCTTTCAGGCCAGAATCGATCACGATCCGATGACGGTACCATCCGTCGTTGACTACATAGGATACTACACCTTTCATTTGGGAGGCAAGGGTCATGATCTGATGCGAAACATCGACAGGCAGACAGGATGAAAACAGCACGTTTCCTTCCTTGTCAAAAACCATACCGCCGTTATTTGTGATGTAGAAATCAACGGGCAAGTTGTATTTTCCGGCTTCTTCAAGAATAGATTCCATGGAACGTCCTGTATCAATCACGAACAGATTTCCTTCCGCTTTCCACTTTTTGATTGCTTCGATATCTTCTGCAGTTATATGTTCTTTATATTTGAGCGTACCATCGTAATCGCTTGCCAAAATTTTCATGAGAATTTTTCCTTTTCCAGCTTCCGGGCTGTTTTTTCATCAATACTTGCAAAATGTTTTCTGCTCAGCTCTTCAAATTTTTTTGCATTGACAAGATCCTTTTTATTTTTGTAGATCACAGAAATCAAATATTCATTGATTCCCTTTTCGTCTTCTTCAAATCCTTCAAGCTCCTGCAGAAGATCTCCAAGATCCTTATCGTTTTTCAATATAAAAATGTTGTAAACACGATTAGCCTCTAATTTGATCCGGTCATTCGGCAGTTCGTTGATTTTTTTCAAATACCGGCCACTGTTTTTCTCATCGTTGATCCCGACAAAAAAATTAAAAGCTTTCATATAATAGTTTTCTTTCTGGGAAAGGACCAGAGGAAGCGAGCAAAGCTCATCGAGCAGCCGGATCGCCTCTTTTTTCTTTTTCTGAACAAGTGCTGCATTGAGCTTCAGATCAAGAATACTCGTTTTCGGAAACAGGAACTGTGTCCACTTCCGATTGATTTTTTCGTCAAAATCCGCGTACTCTCCGTTCTCAAGGTTGCTGACCATTTTCCTGTACAAAGTTGTTTTCAAAGTGTTGATTATCGTAAACATAATCAGTGCTGCGACAACCGCAACGGCAATTGTTTTTGTCATAATATTTGTCTCTCTTTCAATTGACTATTATACAGAATGGCAAAAACAACACGAAAAAAAATGCTAATTTGTATAAAAAACTTGCCCATAACTGCAATGACCCGGACAAACAAATCATCCTAAAATAAAGACATGACGGAGGGAAATAAAATGATCATTCAAAGCAGACGTGTCTGGATTGCCGGGCAATTCATCGAGGCACAAATAGAATTTGAAAACAGAAAAATCACCAATATTTATCCTTATGACGAAAAGAAGGCGCAAATAGATTACGGCAGCAACCGTATCGTTCCCGGATTTATCGATATCCACACCCATGGTTACGACCGCTGGGATACCAACGACGGCACTCCTGACGGACTTCGTCACTGGATGAAAGAAATTCCGTACGAAGGGGTCACAGGAATCTGTCCGACAACGATTACGCAAAGCCACGAAGTCCTTTCGAACGCTTTAAAAAACGTGGCAGCCGTCGTGGAGGAAGGTTATGAAGGTGCGGAAATTCTCGGCATTCATTTTGAAGGACCGTATCTTGACCAGAAATACAAAGGAGCGCAGCCTGAACAATACTGTATCGCACCGAATGTCGAGGAATTCAAACAGTATCAAGAAGACGCGAACGGGCTCATCAAAGTCATTACTATGGCATGCGAACACGACAAAAACTTTGCTTTGGCACAATACTGCGCTTCACATGGGATCCTTGTCAGTCAGGGACATTCTTCTGCAACCTATGAACAGGCTGTCATGGCTGTCGCTCACGGAGCACGGTCCATGACCCATGTATTTAACGGAATGACTCCGTTCCATCACCGCAATCCAGGCCTGACCGGAGCAGCGATGCGCATACGGGATATATATGGCGAAGTAATCTGCGACGGCAATCACTCCAACATCAATGCTCTGAACACTTTCTTTATGACAAAAGGAAGAGATCATGTGCTACTCGTTTCCGACTCCTTAATGGCAAAAGGATGTCCTGTCGGCTCAAAATTTCTGTTTGGAGGCAACGAGATTGAAGTTTATCCTGATGGCAGCGCCCATCTGACTTCCACAAAAGGTCTGGCGGGCAGTACGTTGCGCATCAACAAAGGGCTTCAGCTCCTGGTCGAGCAGGCTGGTGTTCCTTTTGACTATGCATTGAATGCCTGCACCTTAAATCCTGCAAGAGCTCTTCGCATAGATGATCGGAAAGGAAAAATATGCACAGGCTATGATGCCGATCTTGTGGTGCTGGACAACAACTACGATGTCATACAAACTTATGCGCGAGGTGCTGCCTGTAAATAAGCAGATTTCTGCAGAATGAAAAAAGATTCTGCAGTTTTTTATTTGCCGGCCGCTCAATAGAATAGAGGAGAAACAGAATATTTCCGCCCCTCTCGTCGCACCGCACGTACGCTTAACGTATACGGCGCACTGTCTGTATTCGATTAACCCTGTGTTTTTGATAGATAGTATTCCAGAGGATCGTTCCACTGCTTGAAGTGACATCCTCCCCCACCTATAGAGGTGGGAGTCTTCTTGCTCAAGAATGATAAATAACCCTGATCTTGTGCCTGAGCCATTCCCCAAACTTTTTCAGAAATCCTCTCATCGATCCCATCCCGAAATAGTTGATCCATCCTCTTACGATCTGATTGATCCTTGTGATTGTCCATCCGATTTCTCTTGATACGGCCCTCATGCGCAGTGTCACTTCCCTGATCTTTTGATACAGGCTCTGCTTTCGTTCCTGGCTTGGCTTGCATTTCCAGCCATCCCGTTATCGATTTCATCACCCGGTTGGCAGCCATCTCGCTCTTCACGAAGATATCGCAGTCGTCCGCATAACGCACGGCACACAGTCCTCTGTTTTCCAGTTCTTTATCCATCTTATCCAGATAGATATTGGAAAGAATCGGCGACAGCGGTCCTCCCTGCGGAGTCCCGGCCTCGCTTTTCTGGATGACCCCGTCTTCCATGATGCCGGCCTTCAGGAACCTGCGTATCAGGTGCAGGATCTCCTTTTCATTGACCTTCTCACGTATGCACGAGATCAGCCTGTCGTGGTTGACCGTATCGAAATACTTTTCGATGTCCAGGTCGATCACCCATTCATATCCTTCGTTCAGGTGCATCAGCACTTCTTCCATCGCGTCATGCGCGCTCCGGTCTGGCCGGAACCCATAGCTGTGCTCGCTGAACGCTGGGTCATAGATCGTTTCGAAAACCTGCGCGACAGCCTGCTGGATGACCCTGTCCGCCACAGTCGGTATCCCGAGTCCTCTTATCCGGCCTTCCTTCTTCGGAATATATACGCTTCTGACCGGTCTTGGCTCGTATCTCATTTCGCGTATCGAAGCTTTGATCTCTTCTTTATGTTCCTTGAAATACTCGTCGATCTCTTCCACCGGCATCCGGTCGATACCCGATGCGCCTTTGTTTCTTTTGACCCTTTTCAGGGCCTTTTCCAGATTCCCGTCATCGAGGATCTGTTCCAGAATACTACTGCACATGGCTGTTCCTCCATTCTTTTCACATAGTCAGTGCAGCCGCTCCCGCTCTGCTCTTCTAACACTCGTTACGACTCGCATTTTTTTTGAATCGCCCGGCTTTCGAGCTGTGCACCGCTTATTCCCAGCGGGAAACACTATACATACAATCCGCCCTTCGCTTCCTTTCCGTTACAGAAAGTTCATCGCTACTATGGCTTCAGCTGACTTCTTGCGGTAAACCTTTTTCGACCATATTCTACGTTACCGATCCCTGTTTGAAAGGTTTCGGACTCGATGTCCGCAAGATCTCTCGGGGTAAGACACACATCTTTCATTCCAAGCCTCGTGATTTACCGTTTTGACATTTACGTTCTACTATTGCGACTTCGGTTTGTGTAGCAACCTGATCTGTCATTTGGCCTTATATCACATTTCTGTTCGTAGACTCGCAAACTTTGCTCCCGCACTTCCTTCACCCTCGGCCTCACGGCCTGCGGCTTGTGGTTCGCTACACTTGGCAGTAGACGGCCCGTGGTCCGGACTTTCACCGACTCGATGCGTGTCATGCCCGACACTAAAAAAAGCGCTGTTTTCACAGCACTTTCTGGAAATCTTTATGTCTTGCGAACATCATCATATATTTTATTCCTATATATCCAGCAAATACTGCCAGAATATAACTGAAGACTATGAGCGAACGGTTTCCCGATACGTTGACCGAAACAAAAGTATTGATAACAAGCAGTGCAGCCAACGCGATATAAAGAACGATCCGCAGAAGCATAGCGCCTCTGGACAATTCGACTGCCTGATCGGTTGATTTCAGTTTCGCGCTCTGTTTCAGTCCATTGGAATGAACGAGCTTTTTGAGAAAGGACCGGTACCTGTATTCAAGAAAAATTCCTGTAACTGCACAAATTCCGACCGACAAATAAATATTCAGATCAAACAGGATATAAAGAAAGGTAAAACAGATCAGGTCGAGCGCATAACGCGAACGGAACGTCACAAAAGTATTTTCTTTGTTTGGCGGAATACGATAAGAGACATTCTGTCTCTCGTGATAATAGATAATGTTTCCATGTGTGTCGCGGAAAATGTTCTTTCCGGCAAGCAGAGCATTTCTGGTTGAATTTTTAAAATTTTTCATAGTTGTTTCCTCAATTTTATTATATGCAAATCATTATACATTTATTAGCGTCCAATTTGCACAATTTAACAAGCTCATTGAAAACAATACCCTCATTATTATAATCAAGCTTATGAATCGAGAAAGAAACAGGAGGAATAAATCTATATGCTTTTTGGTCAGCCAGAAGAATTCTGGAAAGAAAAAAACGGTTACTGGACTGCTAAGGAAATCTGCCAGCAACCGGAAACATGGAAAAAAACAGTAAGACAAATCAAAGAGGAAAAGAAAGCACTACAGGCATTCATTGACCGCACAACAAACAACGAGGATTACGATATTGTTTTAACCGGAGCAGGAACGAGCGAGTTTGTCGGAAACTCGATTTTCCCATCTCTTCAGAAAAAACATAACTACAAAATAAAATCCTACGGCACAACAGACATTGTAGCCGATCCTGAAAGCTATCTTTCACAAACCAGGCCTACTCTCCTGATCAGTTTTGGCCGTTCTGGAAATTCACCCGAATCAGTCGGTGCTGTGGAAGTTGCTAATACAGTATGCGATCAGATCGAGCATTTGTTCATTACATGCAATCACAATGGATCCTTATCCCGGTTTACCGAAGGAAAAGAAAATTGCTACGCTCTCAACCTTACGCCGGAAACTCATGATCAGAGCTTTGCGATGACATCTTCGTACTCGAACATGTACCTGGCTGCCCTGCTTGCCTTGAATCTCGACGAGCTGGATCTATTTGAAAAAGAGATCGATACGATTATCGGAAAGGCCCGGAATTTTCTGAACGACACATGGAAGATGGCAAGATCCATTGTTGATGAGTTTGACTTTTCCCGTATCGTATATCTAGGTTCGAACAATTTAAAAGGTGTTGCGCAGGAATCGGCACTGAAAATATGCGAACTGACCAGAGGATCGGTCGATACGGTATTCGATTCGCCAATGGGTTTCCGGCACGGCCCGAAATCAGTCATCAATCCGGACACATTGTGTGTTGTCTATTTGAGCGATGATCCGTATACTCGTCAGTATGAATATGATCTTATTAAGGAAATGAGTGCCGAACGGAAAGGAAACAAGATTCTTGCCGTCTCTTCAAAAAATGACAGTATCAGGGAATATACCGACTACTTTATTCATTTTGATAACGGAGCGGATCTTCCGAACGTCCTCTGCGGACTGGAATACATTCTAGTCGCTCAGACGATTGCAATTTTCAAATCCCTGGCACTTGGCTTCACTCCGGACAATCCATGTCCGAGCGGAGAAGTAAACCGGGTCGTAAAGGGTGTTATTTTATATCCATATTCAAGAAAGTAGGAGGAAAGTATGGCAACAGGAATTATTGTAACCGGACACGGACGCTTTGCAGAAGGTATTACTTCTGCAGTCGATCTCATTGCCGGCCCGCAGAAAAACTATGTGGCAGTTAACTTTGAGCACGAAGTAGATAAGCTTGAAAAGGATTTGATAAGTGCTCTCGATTCTCTAAAAGAATGCTCGGGAATCCTCATCTTCACGGATCTGCCAGGAGGATCGCCTTATAAAACAGCCGTTTTGCTGGCGCAAAACTATGATAATGTAGAAATCATTGCCGGAACCAACCTTCCTATGCTGACAGAAATCGTGATGTCCCGATCATTTCTGGATGACAGCAGCGCCATGTGTACAATGGCCATCAATACAGGCAAAGATATGATCTCGCGATTTAATATTCAAAGTGTGCTGAGCAGTACAGAAGAGTGCACAGATTTCTCGGACGGAATCTAGAAACATACGAAAAGATTCGTAAAACCGGAGATCATGTTTGATTTAAAAAAAGCTGAAACCAACATATAGCGTATGTTTGGTTTCAGCTTTTCTTTCATTTCGTGGTTTCGTAGCTCCAGTTTCTGAACCAGCATTCCTTGAACGCGCACACCTTGTCAGCCAGCGTGATGATCCAGCCTTCGCGGTGCTTCGGCGGCACGATGGTCAAAGGAAACATATGCTTCAGTATCGCATCCTTTTCCCGTTCGCAAAGGCCAAAGTCGCGATGCGCGTTATCGCACGCAAATTTCGGATGACGGAAACCGTGCCATTTGTGCCAGTCCTCGTCGTCATGCCAGTTATATAAATAGTAGTCATGAAGCAGGGCTGCACGCACCAGCTTGTCTTCATCCACCTTTACCCGCAAAGTATGAGCGATCTTAAGCGCCACGTACGCGACATGGCACACATGCTCATGCACACTGACATTTTTATGGTGAGGAAAACTGCGCTGCAGGGAAAACTGTCCGTCTTTCTCGAAGCGAGCCACATGTTCCTGTATTTTTCCACGAAATTGTTCTCTTTTTTTCTTGTTCATGACGCTATTATAGGCGATTACTTCGCATAATACAATTATTATTTTAGACTTTATAAAATAATTTACTGGTTCTTTCTTTTGTTATTTTTTTTGTAAATGGTATTATAAAAAAGAGAACAATTCCTATCATTTCTCAGTTTTCCGAACTGAGCTTTATGCGGAAAACAGAAAGGCTTTACCCATGCATCATCACAATTCAATCAACACCACCCTGATCCTGGCGCTGACAACTCTTACCAGCCACCTTTTATCCCATCATATTTCCTGGGAAGAGGTGCCCGATCATTTTGACGCGCTCCTTTCCGAATACCCGGATCAGAAGGAGCTTCTTCAGCTCGCTTTTCAGGCAACCGAAATCATGGACTCCATGCCAGGCGGTTTCCTTCTTTACAAAGACGATGCCAGGCAGACGATCCTGTACGCCAATCAGAATCTCGTCCGTCTTTTTGAATGCGAAACCTTCGAACAGCTCAAAAAGCTGACGAACAACTCTTTCCTTCACTTTATGATTCCTGAAGAGCAGGAAATGGTCATGCAGACGATTGCCGGGCAGATCGCCATTCATCCCGACAGCCTCGATCAGCTCGAATACCAGATCGAAACCAGACATGGCAGACGGCTCTGGGTCGAAGATCACGGCCATCGCATCGCGCTCGAAAACGGCGATCCGTTTTTCTATGTATTTATTACAGACATCACGTCGCGTGTTCAGAAAAGAACAGAACGCGATCTCCATGTAGAGAATATTGAAAACCAGATCCGTTCCTACAAACGCTTCCAGAACATGCACACCGAAGTGATCGAGTCCCTGTCCGATCATGACGATACCGTACTGTACGCCGATCTCGAAGATCACTTTATTTACAGTTTCCGGATCAGCGGGCCGATCAGCCGGATCGTTCCGGAAGGAAGTGTCCTGGATTACCGGCACCTGTTCGATAAGTATCTCGAACAATACGTTGCCAGGGAAGATCAGGCATACTTGCGCCTCCATACCGAACCCCAGTTGATCCGAAGCCAGCTGAAAGCAGGACAAGCCGTTATCCTCCATTATCGCGAAATCGAAAACGAAACGCCGCGCCATATGGAAATGCGCATCGCGCCAGCCGGCAAAGACGACAAGGACCTGGACCGGATCATTATCCGGTTTCATTCGATCGAAGCGCAGATCGAAAGCGAACACCAGCAGAAAGAGGAACTTGCGCACGCGCTCGAAACCACAAGACGCGCCACCCGCGCAAAAGACACGTTCCTGGCCAACGTCTCTCACGACATGCGCACCCCGATGAACGGCATTCTCGGCTCGATCCTGCTTGGGCGCCGCAAACTCGCCGACCCCCAGTCCACTCAAAATACATACGATGATATCGAACGCTCGGCCCGACAGCTCATGGCCCAGATCAACAAGCTGCTCGAAACAAGCGCCCTTCAATCCGCCCCGATCATGGCGTGCGAAACCCATTCGCTTTGCGAAGTGACCGACAAACTAGTCCCTGAGATGCAGGCCATTGCCAGAGAAGCCGGGATCTGCTTTTCCATCGCACAGGACGCCATCATTCACGACCAGGCAAGCTTTGATGCAGGAAAACTGACACGCATCCTTGAATATGTGCTCATGAACGCCCTGACCTATACCCCGCAGAACGGATCCGTCTCCCTATCGATCCGCGAAACAGATTTTGCCCAGGATCAGGCAACCTATGAATTCCGGATCGAAGATACCGGGATCGGCATGAACAAGGAACAGCTCGACCATATTTTCGAACCGTTCGACCGCGTAAGCAATACCACCGAAAGCAAGGTTCAGGGGATCGGGCTCGGTCTGACCATCGTATCCGGTCTTGTCGAACTCATGAACGGCACGATCGATATGAAAAGCCAGCCAGGCAAAGGAACATGCGTCTCGATCACCCTCACCTTTCCGGTCGTCGCTTCAAAAGAAACAGCTACCGTAAAAAGACAGCCAGCCGAACCACTCCACGTCCTTGTTGTCGAGGACAACGAGCTCAACCGCGAGATCGCCATGGAACTGCTGGAAGACATCGGCTTCCGGACAAGCGAAGCAGTCGACGGCAACATAGCCATCCATATGCTCAAGACCGCCCCCGAAGCCTATGATATCGTCCTGACCGATATCCAGATGCCCAACATGAACGGCTGGGAACTGGCCCGCGCCATCCGCAGCCATCCCCGCCTCGCATCGATCCCGATCGTTTCCATTTCTGCCAATTCCTTTGAATCCGACATCCAGAATTCCATGCAGGCAGGCATCGACTACCATATCGGCAAGCCGATCGATCCGGACATGCTCGAAAACACGCTCTATAAAGCCTACGAAAAAAACAAATGAAAACAGCGTGCAGAAAGCACGCTTTTCATTTGGGATTACCCTTTCGGGTATATTTTTATCAACTATAGGCAAGAAGACTCCCACCTCTATAGGTGAAAGATGAATTGCTAAGCTCAGTTTTTCTATGGATAAAGATATAAAAATGCAGTATAATGAAATCAGGGAAAGTGAGGAGGAAACGATATGCCGAACAAAGCCTGCAAATTCAGACTCTATCCAACGCCAGCACAGAAGATCCTCCTTGCAAAGACATTCGGCTGTGTCCGCCTTGTCTACAACCATTGGCTCGATCGAAAGATCAGCCAATACAAAGAAGATCAGACAACCTTGAGTTACACTTTCTGTGCCAAAGAGCTGACCGTACTGAAGAAAACAGAAGAGTGCGCCTTCCTGAAGGAAGTGGACAGCATTTCTCTGCAGCAGTCGCTCCGCCATCTGGATCAGACATTCCAGAACTTCTTCAATCAGCCGAAAAAAGGATTTCCACGATTCAAATCCAAAAGAAACAGAAAGAACAGCTATTCGACCGTCTGTGTCAATCAGAACATCCTCCTGTCCGACGGCTATTTGAAACTGCCGAAGATCGGACAGGTCAAGGTGAAGCAGCATAGAAAGATCCCTGCCTCTTATGTCCTCAAGTCGGTGACAGTAAGCCAGAGCCCGAGCGGAAAGTATCATGCAAGCATTTTGTTCGAGTACGAAAACCAAGTACCGAAAAGAAAGCCGCACACTTTCCTTGGACTCGACTTCTCGATGAACGGACTGTACAAAGACAGCGAAGGAAACGAAGCGGAGTATCCAAAGTATTACAGAAAATGGGAAAAGAAACTGAAACGGGAACAGTGCAAGCTGTCGCACATGCAGAAAGGCTCCAGAAACTGGGAGAAACAGCGGATCAAGGTTGCAAGGCTGTATGAAAAGGTTGCCAATCAAAGAAAAGACTTCCTGCACAAGAGATCAAGAGAGATCGTTAATGCATATGACTGCGTATGCATAGAAGATCTGGATATGAAAGTGATGGCAAGGTCGCTGCATTTTGGCAAATCGGTCCATGACAACGGATGGGGCATGTTCACTACTTTCCTGAAGTACAAATTAGAAGAAGAGGAAAAGCAGCTGATCCGTATCGACAAATGGTTTCCTTCGAGCCAGACCTGCTCTGTATGCGGATATAAGAATCCGGAAATAAAAGATCTCGGCATGCGGGAATGGGATTGTCCGAACTGCAAAAGCCATCACGACCGGGATCTCAATGCCGCGATCAATATAAGAGCGGAAGGTATGCGGCTCATATCCGCATAGCCTAAGAATAAAAACCAAGAACCGTGGGGCACACGGGGATAGCTCGCTTATGCTTGACGAGATATCGTCATCGAACGAGAACCGACTGTTCGCTTTTTAAGCGAAAGGAAGCCCCCACCTTTTCAGGTGGGGGAGGATGTCACTCTTTCTTCTGTATCATCTTCTGAGAACGGTACCGGTTCATGACCGCCATGAATTCCTGTTTTCTAACACGGCACAGATCCCGTTTTCCAAGGATCCGCAGACCTTTTTCATCGATCGCTCTTTCAATTTCATCCGCCACTTCGGCCAGCGTCCTCTTTCTATCGATTACATACTTATGCGCATACAGCACCATGGCCCCCAATGTAGCCAGCTGTTCCGGATCGATCAGCTGCTCCACAAGACGAACATCCAGCGGTTCCCGATCCAGCACGACCGCATCCAGACCCTGCGATCTGATCTTGACCCGATCCCCTTTCAGAGCAGGAAGTGGCAAAGGGATCCGATCCGTATAAAACGGCTTGCGGTCCAGAGGACGTTCCGGCACACAAAGCGAAGGATACGCCACCGCCATATCTTTCGCCCGGGTCGTCACATCCATCGGAATATAGCGATCCATCTGAATGATCAGATCCGCCCGTTCAAAGAACGCACCCGAACTGCCTGCCACCAGGATCGTGCTCACACCCTTCTGCTCATACAGCTGACGGATCCGGTAAACAAGCGGAGTGATCGGCTCTTTGTCCGGATGGACGACCATCTGCATGAGCGGATCACGCACCATGAAATTGGCCGCGCTCGTATCCTCGTCGAACAGCAGCACCCGGCATCCAGCCTCCAGTGCCTCCGAAACACCCGCTGCCTGCGAAGTCGATCCCGACGCATCCTCGCTCGAAAACGCGTCCGTACTTTTATCGTTTGGCAGATGATTGATAAATGCTGCAATATTATCTTTCTCGATGCTCCGCCCATCTTCGGCCCTCGATTTCACAGCCGACTCGTCACAGAGCACATATTCCCGGCCATCCCCCGCAATATGGTCATAGATGCCCCGCTCCAGACCTTCAAGCAATGTCGATTTGCCATGGTATCCGCCGCCAATGATGAGCGTGATCCCTTTTTTGATCCCCATTCCTTTCATGCTCCGTCCATGAGGAAGCGCCAGCTCCACCTCGATCGATCCAGGCGCAATGAACGGGATCGCATCATGCATCGGCAGCTGCGAAATACCCGATTTACGTGGAAGGATGGACCCGTTGGCAACAAACGCAACCAGGCCAAGCTCCTTCATTTCCTCGCGCAGACAGTGCTGATCATCCGCAAGCGAAATCGCATCACGCACCCGCGCAAGATCTTTCATGCTCAGATTGCCTGCCACCAGGCAGTTCAGGACCTTTTCGGGCAGATAGTCAAACAGGATCTTCACTAGTTCGTCCGAAAGCACCCTTCGGCCATTCGCCGGAAAACCGATATGCATCCGGACCGTAATTTCCTTCTGCCCGACATGGCAGGCACTGCGCTCAAGCACTTCCTGGCAAGGACGCGATACATAGATCGCGCCGCTTTTTCCGCTCCCTTTGCCTTTATACGGATCTTTTTTCAGCGTTTCATAAAATATCCGCAGCAGCATATCCTCGAGCGCGATCCGGCGATGCTTTTCCTGCCAGCATTCCGGCTCGAACGAGTTCGGGACCCGAACAGAAACATCGCTCGGAGCCGCAAACGGATCCCCCTGCACATGATCGATCGACAGCACATACCCGTCGCATCTGTACTCTCCCCGGCAGTCTTTATACGCCGGATAACCTTTTCCCTGTATTCTTTCACAAATCCTGATCAGATCTTTTTGTGTCTGCATACTGTCACCTCTTACTTTTTTTATTTTATCGAAAGCGGGCTCTTTTCTCCTGCCCGAAGCAATGAAACAAAAAATGTAACCTTGTTTTCAGCAGTTTTTACAACAATTATAATTTTTCAGCAATGAATTTTACCGCAGGAACACGAACACAGAATACGCCACATACAAAAGCACGAAACACAGTCCTTCCTTTTTCGAAATCACCGAATTTCTCGAAACACCAAACAGGATGAGCGCCACCAGCAGCACCAGCAGACAGTCGATCAGCGATTCCATATTGACCCCGTACGGCGCGATCGCGCTCGAAGCCCCAAGAATAAACAAAATATTGAAAATATTCGATCCAACCGCATTGCCCAGGCCAAGACCGCTCTCGCCTTTCCTGCACGCCACCAGCGAAGTGACAAGCTCCGGAAGCGACGTCCCGACCGCCACGATCGTGACCCCGATCAGCGTCTGCGACCAGCCAAGCGCTGTCGCGATCCCGGTCGCATTGTTCACGACAAGCTGTCCGCCTGCTACGATCGCGATCATCCCTCCAAGAATATAAACAATGATTCTTCCGACCGAAAGCACATTCGATTTGTCCTCCTCTTTATCGATCGGAGTATGCATACAGATATAGACAAGATAAGCAATAAGAAGGATAAGCAGAAGAATCCCGCTCCAGCGCGAAAGCTGACGAAAACACACAACAAGAAAGAACAGGATCGCTGAAACGATCACATTGAACGGAATATCGCGGTTTCTCAGCTCCCGATCGACATGGATCGGAAAGATCAAAGCGCAGCAGCCAATGACCATCAAGGTATTGAACAAGTTTGACCCCAGCACATTCGAGATCGCGATCTCCGGACTATGATGCAGAGCCGAAATGACCGAAACGCTCGCTTCCGGAAGCGATGTTCCGATCGCCGCGACCGTCAGTCCCACAAGCACGGCCGGCACGCCAAGCCGCCTTGCCAGCGAGCTTGCTCCATCCACGAAAAAATCCGCCCCTTTGATCAGACATAAAAAACCTAACAGCAAACCTAAGATCTCCATAATTATGTTCCTTTCCGGCAGGCCGCAAAAAAAGACTCCTGCCATCTTCATGGCAAAAGTCTCATTATTTCAGCAATGACCGGTCCAGACGGACGTGATGACGATCTCTTGCACGCACAATGCGCCAATTACTCCCTTTTGTTGGTTTTATTAAAAACCCGTATCAAAGATCCGTCAAGAAAAAATCCTCTTCTTTTTCAATCCGCTCTTTCATTGCGGTAGCTGGCCATAAACAGATCCATCTCTCCTTCCAGCTCGAGCCAGCCGCTATGGCAAGGAACAAGCACCGTCTCTCCCTGCCTGACAGGAATCCCGTTGATCGTTCCTTTCCCCTGCACACACGTATAAAACGCGAACGCATCATGAAGGAAACGCCCCTTCTCCTTCGTTTCGATCCGGTACAGCGTATACAGCCCCGGCTCGTTCCAGTAGCGCGTCACCTGGCATCCGTGTTCCGAAACCGAAGGAAACATCTGAAATTCGATCAGCCGGTCCGGGATATTGACATTTTCGAGCACTTCTTCGACCTGGATCGCCCTTTTCGCTCCCGTCGCCGGATCGATCCGGTCATAATCATACAAGCGCAGCGTACAATCCGCGTTGCGTGAAATATTGTACGTGAGCACCCCTTTGCCAATCGCATGCAGCGTTCCGGCCGGAATATCGATAAAGCCGCCGACCGGCGTCTTCAGATAGCGAAGCAGCTTGTCCCACTTTCTCTCTGTGCTCCATGTCTTGAACTGTTCATGCGTCTTTGCATGATGGCCAAATTCGATATACCCGTCCGTTGGCGCATCGAGGATCACCCACGCCTCCGGCTTTCCGCGCCCGCCGTTATACTGTTTCGCGAATGCATCATCCGGATGGATCTGGATCGAAAGATTCGCCATCGGATCCAGGATATTCACCCGGATCGGCAGCTCCTTCGTCTCGCATTCGAACCATTCCGGACACGAACCATAAAGCTGCGAAAGCGTGCAGTTCATTTCCGGAACAAAACGGCAGAGCCACCACATTGTACACTTCGCCAAGAGGCGCCACATCCGTTGCATAATGAAACTCTTCTTTCAGGCGGCTTCCTCCGCCCCACATCCGCGGTTCGTAATACGGTTCGATCTTCACAATTTTTCTCATCGTCCTCATCCTTTCCTCTCATGCTTTCAGTATAACGGTCTGCCCGCCTTCTTCATCTTGCGATTGGTTGCGATGTGCCGACCGCAACAAAAAAAGCTTTCAGAATATTCCGAAAGCTAATAATAGGCATAAGCCCCATGGATCGTTTCCACGTACGATTCTGCGATCGAGCGGCACAAGCTATCCTTCATCCCCTCGTCATTGAGCGCGTACACATCTCCCTCATTGCTCAGAAAACCAAGCTCAAGAAGCATCGAAGACGAGTTGACCAGATCCACCATCTGGAGCGGACACTCTGTCGTGCTCAGTAGACCGAGATCGTAAGAATACCCGGCCTGCGCGAGTTTTTCGCTCATCAGCCCGTACACCTGGGAACTCGCCACGTCCCCCTCTTTCACGAACGCCTCATAACCGGATGCCGCCGGATCCGGTGCCGAATTGAAATGAAGACACAGCACATAGTCCGGACATACCGCATTCACCATCGCGCAGCGGCCATTGAGATCATCAAGCTCGAAATTCATCGCAGCCGCCTCGTCGACCCAGTTCACCGAATCGTCCGTACGCGTATAAACAACGGCGATCGACGGATCCAGCGCCTCGATATAGCCGCCGATCCGCAGCGCGTAATCCAGAGTCAGATCTTTCTCGTACTGCCCGTTGAACGCGATTGCCCCGCTATCCATACCGCCATGTGCTGATTGTAGTTTACGCAAATTTTGATATGTATTCCCCAGTATATATGGGGAGTTAGAAATGTATTGAGATTAGATAGCCTTTTTCTCCAAGTTCTCACAGTAAACGCTTGAAAATAAATGTTCCAGTTCATTTCCGAAGTTGTATGAGATTTTAAGTTTGCGGTTTTCATAAACTGTTATCTGGTCTATCATTTCCACAATAATATCTCTGTCTAATTCTTCAATGTCTTTCAGTTCCAACAACCGCCTTAACCACGGTGTTTCAAAAACATCTTCTGTTACACTTTCCTTTTTCTTTTCTTCCAGCGTTTCAATCTGTTTGGAGTAAAGCGTTTCTTTTTGTTGATAGTCCTCTCGATAAGAAAGAAATTCTTCTTTAGAAATCAGTTCGTCTTTATAATCTTCATAAATTGACTTTTTCAACTTCTTCACTCTTTCAAGCTCTGCTTTTAACTTTGTCAGTTCTATATCTGTTGATTTTCTGATTTTTGTTGCTGTGAAAGATTGTGATTTTACAAGTTCCTGCAAGTTCTCTACATTGCGGATAATCTTCTTTAAATCTCCCAGCACAATATCATTCAATACTTGAAACGGGAGCGTGTGCGGAGTGCAATAATCTTTTCCACTTCTTTTGTAAGTTCCACAATAGAATGAATAGGACTTACTTCCGTCAGCACGTCGCCAGAAATTTTTCATCATTGCCCGACCACAATCGCCACACTTGATAAAACCTGCAAAGATATTTTTATTTGTTTCTAAATCAATATCCCTATGCTTTTTCGTCAGCAATTTTTGTACCTTATCCCACAGTTGACGGTCTATAATCGGTTCATGTGTATTTTCAACCCTTATCCAGTTTTCTTTCTCAACTAGACGCTGTTTGCTTCGCATACGTTGATGTTTCTTTCCTTGTACCATGTTTCCAATATAAATCTCATTTTGCAACATCACTTTAATTGTGGAATACGTCCAATAAGAAGTTTTCTCTAAACGGTTGCAATTTTTGTAGTTTTCGCCGTTAAGCTTTTTATATTCCGACGGACAAAGGATACCCTCTGCATTTAGTATTTTTGCAATGCTTTGTTTTCCTATTCCTTGTGCATACATGGTAAATACTCTTTTTACAACTTCGGACGCATATTCATCAATCACAAGTTTATTTTTATTTGCAGGAGATTTCTTATAACCATAACTTGTAAAAGCTCCGATAAATTCTCCTGCTTTCTGCTTTGATTTTACAGTCGCTTGAATTTTATTAGAAATATCTCTGGCATACTGTTCGTTGAATATATTTTTAATAGGAAGTAACATATCGTATGCCTGCTTCATACTATCAATATTATCTGTTACAGAAATAAAACGAACATTAAGCTCTGGAAATATTCTTTCCAAATATCGCCCCGTATCAATGTAATCTCGTCCGAAACGGGAAAGGTCTTTTACAACAACACAATTTACCTTGTTATCCTCAATGTCAGCAATCATTCTATGAAAGTCTGGTCTATTAAAATTCGTTCCCGTAAAACCGTCATCAATATAAACATCATATAGGATAAAGTCATCATGCTTGTTCACATATTCTGTTAAAAGTTTTCTCTGATTTCCTACACTATCGCTTTCTTCCTTATCTCCGTCCTCTCGTGATAATCTGATATAAATAGCCACGTTAAATAAGTTTGAACCTTTTTGATAAATCATTTTTCCACCTATTCAACTGCCGTACCTATTATAATATTATACCATAAAGTACGGCTTCTTTCCATTGTTTTCAAGGGTTTTTCCCTCTTGATAGTCCTTTTTTAACATGAGATTTCACGATACGGACAAGCAATTCCTCTACGGAAAATTTACCTAAAAATTCCCGTTCCACGATATATTGTGCAGGTTCTTTTTTAGCCAAGTTATCAGCCCCCTTAGTCAGCTATCTATTCTCAACATACGCACATGGGCTTATCCAATATGCGTATTTTTCACAATGTTACAGAAGCAGACAGACGGCTTTGGAAAGCTCCGTTAGTATCTCAACTATTCCCATTCTTGTGGGCAGAACCGCACCATGCGGACGTATCATTATTCTGTGAGGATAGGTCGTGGCGTACAGTCCCCGTGGCTCGCTATCTCACAAACGTATCTGTCTGCTTTATTCAGTTGTCAAAGAGCTGTGGCGAAAGCGTGTTGCTTTCATGTAAAAGCAGGTGCAGAGCAGGAAAGAGGGGATTGAACAAATCATGCTCTGCGGTTACTGCTTGTTATTCTTCTTCGATTTCTAAGGCAATATCAAACCCTAAAATCATTTTAATAAGTGCTTCTCTGATAAGTCCCTTTAACTCCATATCTACAACAATATAGACATTGCCGTATTCATCATAGAGTGGACGCAGACAGTACTTTGATATGTACGGGTCATAAAACGCCAGTATCTTTTCAATCGCTTTTTCGTCCCCGTCCATTGCTTGTGAAAGCAAGTAGTAGGACGGCTTCTTAAATGTTTGCTTCATTTTTACTGTTTCTCCTTTAGTAATTTTTTCATAAGTGCCAATGAGTTATGCCGATTTTGGAAATATTCTGCTTTTTTGCAATTTCTTCGTTGTTCATTTCCAAGAAATAATACATCAGCAAAGTTTCACGGTTACGCTCGGACAACTGTTTCAAGGCTTCTGCCAATTCATCATCATAGACACGAATATCATTACCGCATACATTGAAAATTGTATAGTCCGTATCATAGTCGTCCCAGATAGCCAGATTTTCTACAACGATTTCTGGAAGTTCACAAAAGAGTGTTTCTTCCTTTTGTCGTCGTTTTAATTTCTTCTGATAGTCCTTAACAACATGTCGGACAACTTTCTTCAAACAACTTTCAAAACGGCATTGAACTGTTTTCTGGAAGTCAGACGGTTTCATCAATCTCACCCCCTTTCCGTTACGACGTGGAAAGTAGTTATCCCTCTTTCCGCACCATATAGGGAACGGCAGGTGTGATTTGTTAAGTTGAAACCGAAAAATTTTAAAAAATTTTTTAGGCATGAAAAAAGCCCGCACAAAACATATAGTTTTATACGAGCTATTAGAGCTATAAGATATTTAGTTTTTAATAAAATGCTTTTAGGTAGTGTATGATTGTATAGAATTATGCTTAAAATGTTCCATAATACAATCCCCCTTACAGCACTTGTTTTGTATTACACTTTTGTCTTTTTTGTAATCTTGTAAATATATTCTTCTGGTGTAGGGCGTTTATTTCCAAAATACTTTTTGAAATTTGCCTGCACTTCTGGGTCGGTGCTGTTCATAACTTCATCAATGGTCGCTTCTATATTCGCTCGAACATCAGTCAATGATACACCGCCAGCTTTCGCACCTGCTTTCAATGCTTTCTTTATATCTCGCCTTTTTAAAATAGCCATAAACAACACCTTTCTTTTTTATTTTATGAGTAATTGAACAACGGTTACCAATGCCCAAACAAAAAACAGAACGCCGTCCATTTTAGCAATCAAATTTAATGCTTTATTTTCAATCTTTTCTACTCCACACAGAGCATTGAAATTCATCAAGGAGAAAGCCAAAATCAATAAAGAGCAGTTTGACAAATTGTTATTATCCCCATTATAAAGTGCAAAAGCATATCCAGCCCAAAGAGGAAGTAACGCAATCAAAGTAAAACCTTTTAAAAACTTCATGTCCTTTCTTTCACTTGAAAAATAATTCCCTTTCAAATTATCTGTTAAATGTTTGTCTGCCATAATCGCAACTCCTTTCAAAATTATTGGAAATTTTTCCGACTTCATTATAATCTATTTCAGTCTATATGTAAAGTATTTCTAACTATTTGAACAAAAAAATTCACGCTTATTTTGTTAACAAGCATGAAATCTTTTTACTATTCAATTTTCTTATAGATTAGGATTGCGACAACCTGTACCGTCAACACAATGTTGTACATCCATTGAGTACCGTTAGCCATTGTCAACCAATCAACGATTAGAAGTTTGGATAATTTAGCATAGACATTCATCAAAACAATATATGTTATCGTAGAGAAAATACTTGCTTTCCCAATAATTGCCCGTCCTCTTTCATCTCGTGATGTTTTCAAAAAGAATAGTATAATTACGGCAATGGTAATCACTAAGGTATACCACATGCCTATTTTAAATACTGTCGTACTACTGAGAATCGACTTTAATAGTTCAATCATTTTTCTGCCTCCTCAAAGTCAAATAAATCTTCAATTGCTACATCAAACACTTTTGCAATGCTGTATGCCAAAAGCATGGACGGATTGTATCTGTTTCTTTCAAGCTGAATAATGGTCTGTCGTGACACTCCAACAAGGTCAGCAAGTTCTTGTTGGCTCATTCGCTTTGTAGCTCTATAAATATGTATCTTGCTATCAAAAGAATATTTTTGCTTCGCCATTTAGCCACCGCCTTATTTCAAATTCAGCTTATTATAACATATTTCTTACTTTTTGTGTAAAATTTCTAATTATGCTATTCTACAAAACGTGTAAATCTGTACCAAAATACACACCTTATCATTATTTATCCAATAATCTTCCAGTTGCTATCCTTATGTAGTACAAGCTCATATTGCGATACCTGCGTCGCTTTTGTCTGATTATCAAGGAATTTTACAGCGAGACTGCTGAAAAAGTCACGATTTTGAATCGCTCGGTTTATCAAATTTGAACATTAAAAAACAGGAGTCAGATTTTCTGTGTTAGAAATTCATGATTCCTGTTTTTCTTCGTTTTTATTCTCTTATTTTTGAAGATAGGAAGAAATCCTCTGATCTATGAGGGCTCTTTTTCACTTTTTAGACGCACTCCACCTATCTTTTCTTCTTCCAATTTTAAAATCCGTTTCATATTACTCATAAAAATTGCCGCCGCTCCCTGGATCTTCATGCTCTCTATTCCGCTTCCGTTTGATCGTCCGTATCCGTACCGTTCCTTCAGTTCCGCGTTTTTCGCTTCGATCTTATACCTTTCTTTTGTCAGCTCTTTATACTCTTCTGTTTCCATGAAATCCATCTGTTCTGTATGGATCGGATCTTTGATCTTCACTGAATACGTCTTTGTCGCTGTTCCTTTGTAGCATCCTTCTTTTAATGGACATCTTTTACATTTTTCAACGTCGAAATAATACGTTTCATGTTGTGTGTTCGATCCGCTCTTCGCCTTCTTCTGTCCGCCCCGTGCTTTTCTCGTTGCCATATGTCCGGCTTTGCATACATACATCCCTGCATCTTTATTATATTCGAATTTATCTTCATTCTTCCGGTTCCCGTGCCTCACACTTGCGCTTAGTTTGGCTGCCAGCCGATACCCTTCTTCTCCTGCTTTTTTCAGGTTCTCTTTTTCCGAATACGCACCGTCTCCGATCACCGCTTCCACTTCGATCCCGTTTTCCCGGCTTTTTTCTACCAGCTCGTCGAGCTGTTTGCCGTCGTGTTTCTCTCCGCTCGTCACCTTGGCGGCCGTGACAATCCTTTCCGGTGTCATGGCGATGTGCGTCTTGTATCCGAAAAAAGAACTGTCCGCGCTCTTGTGTCCAACCTTCGCATCCTGATCTTTCGAATACTGCAGCTCGGTCTGTGTTTCCTCCATCGCTTCCTTGAGGTAGTTCATTCTTTCCTGCACATTCGGCAATGCATCATATTTCTTTTCCGATTCGATCACGTCTACGACTTCCTGGCAGTATTCCAGCACATCTTCCACGATCCCGTTCGACGCTTTTCTTTTCGAGGGCATCCTGTCGTGCATTGTCTCATCATGCGCATATACGCTTTTGCGCAGATCCCTGCATCGGTTCAAAAGCTCTTCCCGTATGCTTACCGGCTGAAAACGCGCTGCAGTATGGGTTGCATCGACGATCAGCTTGTTCTTTGAAGCAATGACCCCTTTTTCCAGAGCGATCTCCACAGTTTTGGCAATGAGCAGATCAAGGACGTTGGTATCCGCTAAACGCATGGTCCGGAATTTGGAAAGCAGAGAAGGGTCGATAAGCGAAGTTTCTTCCGGCGCATAATCAAGGAAAAACTTCATTTCCATATCGACCCTGCATTTATGGACAAGATCGCGGTCCGAAAGTTTGTGATGATTTTTAAGAAGGATCATCTTGAAGAGTCGGATCGGATCGACGGCCTTGCGTCCGTAGGACAAGGTATATTGATCCTGGAGAGAATCGATGATAAAAGAAAAATCGATGTCGTGAAGCTTCCTCCAGAAATTGTCCTGAGGAATGAGAATATCATAAAGATCGGCAAACGGACTGAAAGCGGGCTGCTCGAAAGAAGAAATCATAGTCAAAGTCACCATCCTTGTTAAAGATATTATACCATAAAACAATACAATAATATATAAACATATTTATATTGTATTTACGCAAAACAAAAAGAGTAATTCAACTTATGTGCTAAATTACTCTAGTTTTTTCAGCAGTCTCGGCAGTTTCGCCCTCAACTTTCATATAGCCCTCATTGAATGTCGAACCGATAGAACCGTCATTCATTACTTTTTCAATGATACCGACACGCTCTGCACTTTCCGTCCAGTATTGCTTGCTTTCTGCATGGACGAGTGTAGTCGGTAAAGCAGTAACGACAGTTGCAAGGTAAGCGGGAAAAAGAACCGCGTATAGTTAAAGGCCCCTGTCTGTGAGATACTTCTCGCAAATAGGGGCCCTTTTTCTTTCGGGTTATACGCATTGTTCTTTGACTTCTGCATTCCACGGCATCATCTGATCAAGGATCTCGTCACTCAGCTGCCCGATCTTTCCCCTCAGTTTTTCCAACACGTACAGTATGTATTTGTACGGTACCAGTCCGTTGGCTTTCGCACTTTCTACGACCGAATACAGTACGCCGCAGCTTCGGGCTCCTCTCGGACTTCCCGAGAACAGCCAGTTGCGCCGTCCGATCGCGAAGCTTCGGATCGTTCTTTCCGATAACGAATTGGTCATCGGTACATTGCCGTCTTTTAGATAAATCTTCAGTCCTTCTTCGTTATCTACCAGATAATTCAGGGCCTGTTTTTCCTTTTGGGTTGTCCAGCCTTCTGTGGCCAGGGCTGTTTTTGCGCACACGAAAACCTGCTCCACGAGCCCTCCTTCGCGCAGCATCC
Organism: Erysipelotrichaceae bacterium OPF54; assembly: GCA_022834735.1. Classification (GTDB taxonomy): domain Bacteria; phylum Bacillota_I; class Bacilli_A; order Erysipelotrichales; family Erysipelotrichaceae; genus Dubosiella. The sequence continues at coordinate 164,788 of BQKD01000001.1, read as the reverse complement.
TTTCTTCTTTTCGTTCTTTTGGCTTCAGTTTCTGAAGCTTCGCTTCGATACGGAAAATCTTCATGATCTGTGTAAGTATCTTCACTGACACGGATCCTGCTGCTTCCTTCAGGCCTTCCAGAGCATCTACAAAGTACCTTCTGGCATGAGCCCAGCACAGTGCTCTTTCGTCATGATCGACCTGATTGTATCCGGCATAGTCGTCTGTGATCAATATCCCTGCGAATCCTTCCAGATAATCGGCGGCATACTTTCCGCCTCTTCCGGGCTGATAGTCGAACAGCCGCATCGGATGTTCGCTTTCCTGTATCGAACTGTACACCCACATATACGACTTGTTCGTATTCCTGCGCCCCTCTTCCTTCATGACCTGGATGGTCGTTTCGTCGCAGTGTATATACTCCTCTTTCAGCAGGTGACTTTTCATCCGTTCGATCAGCGGTTCGAAATAACTCTCCGATCCCAGCATCACCCAGTTGGACATCGTTCTTCGGCTCACAGGAAGCTTCCAGCTCTTCCATTCCTTTTCCTGCCGGTAATAGGTCACGCCTTTGACAAACCGTTCGTTGGCCACATAGGCCAGGGCCTGCGCGCTCGCAAAAGAACCGGGGATCAAAGCGGCCGGCGCGTCTGTCTTATAAAGAACGCCTTCCCCGTCATTCATGCAGGCAGGGCAGGCGTAGGTTTCTGTATAAATGTCTTCGATGATGATCTGCGCAGGGAGGACCTTTACGATCGTGTGCGCTTTCTCTTCGCCCACCTTGATCATTTCTTCTCCGCAATATGGACATTTCTTTTCTTCTTCGGTCGCTTCGATCACCACTTTTTCATGCGGAAGGGAGTCCAGGTCGTCCGTACGGTTCGGACAGCGGCGGCGCTCATGCGCCTTGACTGTCCCTGTACGTTCTTCCTGTTTCGGTTCCGGATAATCCATAGTGAACAGAGGTTCCATATTGGCCATCATCTCAAGCGCGGCTGCCTTTTCGCTCTTCCGGCCGAAAAGCATCTTCTGAAGCTTGCGGATGATCTCGTCCTTCTGTTCGATCTTATCGTACAGCTTTTCGATCAGTTCCGATTGTTTCTCGATCTGCTCGGACTGTTTTTTCAGCTGCTCGTTCATGATTTCCAGAATCTTTTGAATTTCTATGCTGGATCCGTTGTCCTGTGCGAAGTAACCATCTTTCATGACCCGACTATAACACACTTGGAAAGGCTTTTCCATCACACAATATATGCACGTTTTCGTGCTGGACGAATCGCATTTTTCTGTACAATGCTCAGTCCGTCAAGCAGCCATCTGAGCTCCTGTTCGCTCAGCGCAATGACTTCTTCCTCCGTTCTGGGCCATTGAAATTTTCCGTTCTCTAGACGCTTGGTGATGAGCATGAACCCATCCTCTTCCCAAAGCAGTCCTTTGATGGTGGAAGTCTTTCTGCCGCAGAACAGGAAGAGGATATTCTGACGCGGGTCCAGCTTCATGGAAGATTGAACCAGCAGGCACAGGCCGTCAATGCCTTTGCGCAGATCCGTGTAGCCGGGACGGATGTACACATGATCGATGCGGTTAAAATCAAGAGATCTCATAATGAATCGAGGACCGTTCGAATCAGCACCGGTTCCGTATGATTATGGATATAGATCTTGCCTTTGGAAGACTGAATAACGATAGCTGGCCGATCCGATCCGGTTTGTTTCCTGGGACCCGGATCAGGAAGGCGGACTTCAGCAAAAGAAGAATAGGTATTCGAATTCTGTTTTGATTCGCTCATGAAAAAACCTCCAGTTCATAGCATCAATATACTCAATGAACTGGAGGCTGAATACCCGCGGTTCTTTTTCCCGCTTACGTTGCAAGAGCTAAGAAGCCCGTACACAATCGTTTCAATGTCTTTTTCATAAATCTAATGCTCCTTTCATTTTGGGTAAAAAAATAGACGCTCATTTCTGAACGTCTACATTACTGAAAGGCTTGTCCTCTCACACATATTCTATTTTAATAGGTACAACAGTTGCCTTTCTCCTTGTATTTTCATTGTTTTCATCACTTGCGTTATCTACAACCCCCATGACCCGGATCGATCATGACCGTAGCCGTATGCGCTCCCCAGGCAGCCGCTTCGCCCTCGGCATGGACCGGCATGCCCGCAAACGCAAAACCGCAAACAATCAGAAAGAATGCCAGCTGACACAGCTTACTTTTTATCGTATTTAATGTCATGGCCTCACTATACCATTTTCACCGTTCTTTTCGCTATCCGGACACTTCATCCTGCGCCACCCATACTTCCATCTTTTCCATCAGGAACGCATATGTCTTCCTGTCCAGCATGCGATCCGTAATAACCGCATCCACCTCGTCCCAGGACGCATAGGTGTGCAGGCCGCTTTCCGGAAACTTGCCCGCATCCAGCGCCACGATCACAAAATCAGCCGCTTCCATCATTTTCCTCTTCGTCGAAATTTCGGTGTAAGAGTGGCACGTTGGTCCCTGCGCATGCAGGACACCCGAAGAGCCGAGCACACAGACATCCACATGGATCCTCGCGATATATTCCTCGGTCCACGGCCCGATCAGGCTTTCGTTTTTCGAACGCTTGCGCCCTGGAAGCACGAACACACAATGCCGCTGCGCATCCAGCCGCTCAGCCAGAACAAGCGAGTTGGTGAAAATATCCCGCGAAGACATCCGGTTGAGCGGAGCAGCCGCCTTATGAACCGTTGAAGAACAATCGAGCAGGACCGTGTGAAAATCCTCCAGACGCTTTGCAATCTCTCGTCCGATCGCCTCTTTCGCTTCCAGACGCGGGCGCAGATCCAGCCCCTTTTCCATATCATCAGCCACATACGCGTGACCGTATTCGCGCCGCACGACCCCTTCTTTCTGGATGCGGCAGGCAATTTTGTGTAGTCTGTTCTCCATGTTTCCCTTCTCTTGTTCCTTGCTTTCATTGTATGGAACGTTCCTGTTTTTTCAAGGCCTCCAGCGAATGATAGGCAAACCGGATATCCGGATACGATTCCTGCAGCCGCCTTTTCGAACTCTCTACGTGTTCCCGGTCCGTATTGGCATAGGTATTGCGTTCGGCCAGGCCATGCGTACCTGCCGGCACGACTCGTATGCGCGCTTCATATTCGCCACATATTCCTTCATCCCCTGCCTCGGATCCTTTTCCCAGCGTTCGTTCCGATATGGCTCCACATCCAGCACGATCCCTGAAAAACCGTTCTTCAGCGAACCGGAAAGCGAGAACAGCCATTCCAGCTCCCCTTCCATAGCGTCCGCGCCGGACGGCAGGGCCCATTCCGTCTCGCCAGCCAGCGCATACACCGCCACACCCTGTTTGGCCAGATGCGCCATGAACCGCTCCAGTCCAGCCGTATTTTTTCGATCCATCAGCTGATAGAGAGCATCGATCCCGTACACAGAAAGGATCTCATCCATTTCTTTCTGATCCGTTTGCCCGACCTGCTGTGGGTCCCAGGAAAAAAGGGCCGTATGTGCCTGCGTCCTGCACCCGTTCAGTATGCATGCCAGAAAGAGAGCCGCCACTCCGGCCAGCCATCGTTTCCTCATTGTTTTTTCTCCGGTCCCGGATTTTCGGTCCGCGTGATCGAGCCCCACTCCATCTTTTTCCTGCGCAGCCTGAAAAGCGCGCTGATCCGCGCCGCCAGCACCACGAACCGGGTGAAAAACGCTTCCACCACAGCCATGAGACAGACACGCCCGATGTCCCGACGTGTCACCAGGACATTTTGCGAATACACCCGGGCCAGGAACGCGCTCACGCTCATGAACACCCCGAACACAAAATAAACAAGAAAGAACGTGACCATATAGGAAAAGTTGATCAGCCGGAACCATAAGGCCAGCAGCGTGACCACGACCCCGGCCAGCTCGATAAACGGCGACAAATACTCGTAAAACAAATAATACGGATAGGAAAGCCAGCCCAGCGCGCCAAAATCAAACGACAAAAACATCCGCCAGTATTTGTTCAGGCACTGCATGAGCCCGATATGCCAGCGCCGGCGCTGCACAAAAATGTCTTTTATGCTTGAAGGCGCCTGCGTCCAGCATACCGCCTTCGGCACATATTCGATCGTATACGGTCTGCGGTTCATGCGAAAATACGTATGCAGCTTCATGACCAGATCCATATCCTCGCCCAGCGAATCGGTCGAATAGCCGCCCACCTGCAGCACCGCCTTTTTCTGAAACAGGCCGAACGCTCCCGAAACGATCAGATTGCCGTTGAACCGGTTCAGGAACAGCCGGGAACCAAGAAACGAACGATCGTATTCAAGCATCTGCGTACCAACCAGGATCCGGTACGGGATCCTGTATTTCACCACCCGGCCATCCTGGAACACGGCGCCGTTCACGATCCGGATCAGACCGCCGCACGCCACCACATTTTCATGCTCCATGACCGGCTTGACAATTTCCATCAGCGCATCCTTCTGCAGCAGGGAATCCGCATCCATGCACAGAAAATACGGAAAATGCGCACAGTTGATCCCCGCGTTCAGGCTGTCCGCCTTCCCGCCGTTTTCCTTGACCAGCAGCAGGATATGCACCCCGTCCGTATGACCGGTATAGCTCTGCCGGATCGGCCGGGAACGCAGATCGTCGCGCAGGCTTGCCTCGATCTCGTGCAGGCCGAACGTTTCGATCACCTTGGATGCCGTATCATCGCTCGAGCCGTCATCCACCACGATGATCTCGTAAACCGGATAATCAAGCGCAAGCAGGGAGCGGATGGTCTGAACGATCGTCACGCTTTCATTATGGGCCGGCACCACGATCGATACCGGAATATCGATCTCGTCGAGCCGGTCGATCCGGTACTGCTTCATCTGGTGCATATTGTAAAGCTCGACCGTCCCTAAAAGGATCGAGACAAACAGAAACGTAGAATAAATGATCAGATAGACAACAAAAAACAGTTCCGCGATATACAGGATCATCTGAATGTTCATTTTCGGGCCCCTTTCTTCATTTTTTCAAGCGAAGCGGCAGCATTCTGACGAACGTACCAGATCGGATCGTCCGCCAGCCCTTCCAGCAGCGCCCTGTTTTCAGGATCGGGGAAATCCGCGAGCAGCCGCAGCCCGAGCGCCACGATCACCCAGTTCGTTTCCTTCCGCCCGGAAATCATGGACGCGATATAGTCGGCAGCCGGACGGATCGGGTATCTGAGCAGATAGCGCAGCGCCTCGATCCGCACTTCCGTGTCTTCGCTTTCGTCTTTGAGCAGAGCCAGCATTTCGTCGGCATAGACGCTCCCCTGACGACGCAGGACCTGCAGGATGGCACACTGGATCTCGACCGAGTAGGTGTGCCGGTAGCGGATAAGCACCGCAAGCAGCTCTTCAAAAGAGCCCGAAAACTTCATCAGGGCCGCAGCGATATTTTTACTGTAGCAGTAATAGCCCCGTTCCGTGATTACTTTGAACGTTTCGTCAACCGCATCCGGCATCCCCATCGAAGCCAGAGCACAAAGCACCCCCTGGATCAGGAACATGGAAGAGCGGTCCATCAGATCGATCATGCCGCGCGCAAACGCTTCGCTCTTATAAGCGCGGTTGATCCCGTTTTCCGCCACAAAGCGAGCATAGATCGTCCGTTCGGTAAGCTCCGCCTCCCGGATCGCCGGCAGCAGCCGCATATAATCGACCGCGTACTTTTTAAAATACGCATCCGCAAGAGCAGGATTTTCTTTTCGGAAAGAACGCATCTCCTCTTTGAAACGGCCCAGGCTGCCCGCGCGCACGTACCATCTGATGCGCCGCCGCTCCGCCTTTTCTCCCGCCGGTTCCAGCGCATCCAGAAGGCGCTGCCTGAATTTGTCCGTATCCATCTGCCGTCGGCTCTGCCGCTCCATCTGCCGCAGATAATACAAATTGAATACCGCAAGGATCACGCTGAATGCCATGTACAGCACCAGAATCACAAATATGACCGTTCCCATCCTATCGTTCTTCCTTCCAGGCGTCCTGAACGATCGCATACGAATCCTTCAGCCGTTCCTCGTACTCGAAATTGCGGACCCAGCGCGGCAGCTTTATTTTTTCCATCACGATATCCGGATCGTCCGCGTTGCCAAGCCCGACATACATATTTTCGACAGGAAGGCTTTCGATACCGTAATGCAGGTAGTAATCATCGTGGACAGCCGCCTGGTTCGGCGCCGAAAAGTTCAGCAGGCCCCACGGCAGCCGCAGTTCTGTCACATCCGCCATCGAATACAGATCCGCCCCTTTTGCGCAGCGCAGTACGCCCGAGGCGACCGTCGGCATAAAATAGGTCAGGTGTCCGGCCGTATCCACGATCGCCCCTTCGGCGACCGACTCAACCGGCACGAACCGTGCTTCATGTGGTTCGGGGACCTGGATCGAATACGCATCCGAACCGCGGATCTGCGCGTTCCAGGCTGCCCGCACGCTCTCGTAATACGTCTGCACCCGCAGGATGGCTTCTTTTTTATTGTCGAGCACCAGCACAAAATCCGCGTCCCTGTCAAATGTGTACGGCTCGCCCTCGATCTGGCGCGCCCCGCTGTTCGGCGTCACATCGATCGGGATCACGACCGGAAACTGCACGTCTTTGGCCCAGTCTATTTTCATATATACCCCTTCTGCATCGAACTGGACCGACAGCTTCCCGACCGGGCAGCTCAGGATCTGTTCCTTTTTCGTCCATTCCTGCGTTTCGCCATCGATTTCGATCGCTCCGTTGATTCCGAGCGGCTTGAACTCCAGCAGCCCGAACCCTTGTCCTTCGGACTGAAGATCGTGCCAGAACGGCTGCTGTCCCTCTTCGACATACGGGCTCGTGTTCCAGTCGCTGCGCGACCAGTTGTCCTGCCAGCCCGTCAGCACCATTCCGTCAAGGCCTGAAGCCAGCGCTTTTCTATACAAGCGCACGAGCGCCTCGCCCTGCTCCTGTTCCGTGTACGGCCCATCCAGCCCGGTCTGTCCCCGGCTGCTCGAATACCCGCCGTTGACCAGGATGACCGGATGGGTGCTGTAGTGTTCAAACAGGCGCAGGTAAGGATCTGCCCCGGTCCCGGCATTGTCCTGGTCAAGCACGCCTTTCAGGCGTTCCTGTTCGTCGGGGGTCAGATCTTTCGAAAAATCGTGTCCATAGTCATGATAGCTGTAGGCAATGATCAGTCCGCTTACCAGACGAGGTCCGGCCTTGAAGCGGGAAAAGTCGATCGACGCGCTCTTGCCGATCTGCTGATCATAAAGCGGTTCGAAATCGAACGGATCGGTATTGAGCTGGGTCGTGCCCGCGATCAGATGCTGCTGGGCGTATTTGTCCGTTTCATACTGGCAGAGCGTGTCCATGACCTGGCCAAGCAGGCGCTCGAACGATGTCGCATTTCCGTCCACCTCGATATACTCTCCTTCATACGCGCCGGTCCTGTCGTCTTTGTGGTCCGTATAGGCAATCGTGTCCGCTTCCCAGCGGCTGCCGATCTCATAGGCAAGAAGCCATGGCGAGATATCCCGCGTATACAGTCCGTATCCGGATGTTCGGGCGTACGGCAGAAACTGCCGGCCGTGCACGACATCCACGCACCGTTTCGCGTTGCGCACCAGCGATCCGTAAAATTCGTCGGACCAGGCATCCCGGGCATTGTTCTGGGCATAGTCCGTCACCCCGACGACCTGGATCAGATACAAAGGACTCTCTTTCTTTCCGATCTGCTGCGTGTTGAATTCATAGAACGCATTATAGAAATCGGGATCGTAGATCCTGACCGCACGCACTGTATTGGCGTTCATATCGGCGATCTGTTCGAACCATTCCATGTATTTCTGCTTGCTCACCGCATGATCCGTATCGTAATAGCCCGGAACGAAGCTGTCGACATCCACGCCCTTGACAAGAAACGGTTCATTGGTCTTTTCCTCGATGATGGCCGTGTTCTCGACATGAAAAGGGAAAGTCACCCGCGTGGCTCTCCTTTTCGGAAAATAAGCCTGATCGTACGCAAAGACGACGGCTGCGATCGCGAACACGATACATGTCATAATGATGAGATATCGTTTCATAAATTACCTCGTTTCGTATTTCTCCGTACGCGATGAATGGGCATACTGACGCAGCGAATCGATATGCCGGTCCATCCACGCGCCGCGCCGGCGCATATACTCTTTCATCTGTTCGAGCGCGCTTTCATAGTTTTCCGGATTGCGCTCATCCGGAAAAAGCTTCTGGTTGCCATCAAGCAGGGACGGATCGTACGCATAGCCCCAGACGCTTTCATTGCGTCCGACCGCACTACCCAGATAATCCACGATCTCATCCATTTCGCTGAGCAGGGCTTCATCGCTAAGGAACGTTTTTCTAAGTTCCCTGTAGCGTTCGATCACTTTTTCATTGAAGTACGGGTCGCTGAGCAGCCGGTCGTACCAGATCCGGTCAACCAGCATGAATTCGCTTCCCTCTTCGTCAAACGACATGAAATAATTGTTCCAGGCATTGTTGTAGTCCCAGACCGGACCGATCTTTATCTTGCCGGACCGATCGCGGTATAAATACGTGGACCGGGTGCCGGCGTCCGAGATCGCAAGAAATTCCTGGAGCACATAATAGTCGACAAACGAATCGACATCGATGTAGCGGCGATAGCCCCTGGAAGCGCTCCGGTAATCCGAGGAATACAGTGCCTTTTCGAACGCGCTCAAATTGTCTTCGATATATTTCAGTCCTTTTTCGTCCAGCTTTGAGGCTGGCGGATAAATGACCTGCACGCCCGCGCTGCTTCCGAGCATTTCCTGCCGGAACGTGTAGGTTGAAAACGAGTTGACGACCCGGCTGTCCGGATCATTGCGGTCGATCCGCAGGATATAGTCGAATTCCGCTTTCCCCGGCTCGTACGTTTCTATATCGATACGCGAACCGCCTTTGCGGATCGTTTCCATGAGCACATACAGTCCCTGATACCGGCCGTTGAGAAAAACTTCGCAGAAGCGCACTTCTGGCGCATATCCCATGACCGAAGCCGAAACGTTCATGAGCAGGTAGTTGCGGATGAGCGTTTTATCCAGATACGGTCCGTACAGCGCCCAGTTATCGTGCGCGCCCATCCCGAAAAGCTGCGCTTTCTCTTCGTTTCCCTTTTCATCGATCAGCTTGATCTGGTAGCTTTTTTTGTCAAACGCGCGCGAGGAATTGCCCCGGATCCGGATCAGAGCGCGGGTGTCGAGCCCGTCATCCTTGTATGTTTTGACAGACGTATCGTGATCGATCCAGCGGATATGGGCTTCGATCTGTTCCTGTCCGTTGACCGTTTCCGTTCCGGTCCGTGCTCCCTGTGCGTTCAGGATCCAGCTGCCCGGGACCGGTATATCGTCCGTATCGATTTCCACGACCGGCAGATGGGTCTGAAAATGCACAGGGTCCGTTGCGCTCGAAGCGCTTTGTTCCTTTGGCGCTTCAAGATGCTGAATGTATCGTCCCCGTGCCCTGGATACCGCGCTGTCCGAACGCAGGGCTTGCAGAGCGAGCGGAAGGACGAGCAGAAGAACGACCGATACGGCGCTGATGATCTTGTATTTCATCTCTATCCGCTGATCTCATCGCTCTGCGCGACAATATCGACATACTGCGTATCGGGGATCTCATAAAGAGCGCTGGTGATCGATGTGCCGCTCCGGCTGCTTTCATTCAGCATTTTCCTGGACAGCTCGTAAATATATTCCACTGTGGTCGGCGTCGTGTTCTTGGTGCGGAGCAGCGCCTTGCGGCTGAAATAATCGAAGATCTCCTTTTCGATCTGATCCTCGTACATCCTGCTCCCTTTGACAATGAGCAGGATCCGGTTTTCGTTTTTCACGTGGCCGAGGAACAAAAGGATGACAAAGATCACGGCACTTCCGGCACACGCGACCAGATAGTCCGCGACCCCGCAGCAGATACCGACCACGATCGTCCAGAATATGTAGATCGTGTCTCTCGTATCTTTGACCGCTGTCCGGAACCGGACGATCGACAAGGCGCCGACCATACCGAGCGAAAGCGAAAGATTGTTGCCGATCACGGTCATGACCGTGGCGGTCAGGACTGTCAGACAGACGAGCGAAATATTGAATTTGCGGGAATATGCCGTTCCCGCGTGGCTGATATAATACGATATATAAATAAACATGCCTAATACCAGAGCCGCGAAAATATGCATTAAGATCTCTTCGGTGGTCAAAGTTCCGGATTCAGCAAGCATGCCTTCCAAAATGTCTCTCATTATAAACCTCCTTTAGTAGTGACATCCTCCCCCACCTATAGAGGTGGGGGCTTCCTTTCGCTTAAAAAGCGAACAGTCGGTTCTCGTTCGATGACGATATCTCATCAAGCATAAGCGAGCTATCCCCGTGTGTCCCACGGTTCTTTTTTATTTACAGGCTATGCCATTACGATCCGCATGCCTTCCTTTCTTATATTGATTGCCGCATTGAGATCCCGATCGTGATGGCTTTTGCATCGAGGGCAGTCCCATTCCCGCATGCCGAGATCTTTTATTTCCGGATTCTTATACCCGCATACTGAGCAGGTCTGGCTCGAAGGAAACCATTTGTCGATCCGGATCAGCTGTTTTCCCTCTTCTTCCAGTTTGTACTTCAGGAAAGCAGTGAACATGCCCCATCCGTTGTCATGAACCGATTTGCCAAAATGCAGCGATCTTGCCATCGCTTTCATATCCAGGTCTTCTATGCAGACGCAGTCATACGCATTGACAATCTCTCTTGATCGCTTATGCAGAAAATCCTTTCTTTGATTGGCAACCTTTTCATGCAGCTTTGCGACCTTGATCCGCTGTTTCTCCCAGTTTCTGGAGCCTTTCTGCATGTGCGACAGCTTGCGCTGTTCCCGTTTCAATTTCTTTTCCGCTTGCCTGTGATACTTAGGATACTCTGCTTCGTTTCCTTCGCTGTCTTTGTACAGTCTGTTCATCGAGAAGTCGAGTCCAAGGAAAGTGTGCGGCTTTCTTTCCGATACTTGGTTTTCGTACTCGAACGAAATGCTTGCATGATACTTTCCGCTCGGGCTCTGGCTTACAGTCACCGACTTGAGAACATACGATTCAGGAATCTCCCGATGCTGTTTCACCTTGACCTGTCCGATCTTTGGCAGTTTCAAACAGCCGTCGGACAGGAGAATGTTCTGATTGACGCAGACGGTCGAATAGCTGTTCTTTCTGTTTCTTTTGGATTTGAATCGTGGAAATCCTGTTCCGGGCCGTTTGAAGAAGTTCTGGAAGGCCTGATCCAGATGGCGGAGCGACTGCTGCAGAGAAATGCTGTCGACTTCCTTCAGGAAGGCGGACTCTTCTGTTTTCTTCAGTACAGCCAGCTCTTTGGCACAGAAAGTGTAACTCAAGGTTGTCTGATCTTCTTTGTATTGGCTGATCTTTCGATCGAGCCAATGGTTGTAGACAAGGCGGACACAGCCGAATGTCTTTGCAAGGAGGATCTTCTGTGCTGGCGTTGGATAGAGTCTGAATTTGCAGGCTTTGTTCGGCATATCGTTTCCTCCTCACTTTCCCTGATTTCATTATACTGCATTTTTATATCTTTATCCATAGAAAAACTGAGCTTAGCAATTCATCTTTCACCTATAGAGGTGGGAGTCTTCTTGCCTATAGTTGATAAATATAGTGCAGGCCGGCAGAGCGGCTCAGGCTGTACTTTCCGACCGACACTTCGCTGTGATCGCAGCTCTGCAGCGCCATCTTGATCGGACTGAACAAATACCCGTTGTATTTGACCTCGAGAACGACCCGGTCCTGTCCGAAAACCGGATACAGATTCAGATTTTTCGAAAACAGGTCGAAGTCGGTTTCGGTCGAACGGATATCATGATCGAAAGTGATGCGGATATTATTGGCCGGCCCGCAATACGCAATCCGCTCGTACTCCACGATCGAGCGGGGACGGTAAAGATGCATGTTCATGACGACATAGCACTCTTTGGCAAAAGGCGTATCGTACTGGAGCAGCACATCATACCGTCCGCCGATCAGCTCTTCGGCATCCTGACGCGACATGGCCATCGAACGCTTCTGCTGGCTGCTGCCTTCCTTCTTCTTCATTTCGAGCATCGCATACGGGCTGTCAGGATCATAAATGCGCAGGCGGATCTTGCGCCGCAGCTCGATCCCTTCCTCCTTTTCATGATAGTCCCGGTCGTCGATCGAATCGAAATACAGGCTGCGTACGCGGTACGTTCCGTTTTTTGTGTGGGGGTCGAGCGTAAGAAAATGTGAAAAATACGATTTGAGCTCTACCATCTTCACGCGGTCGATCAGATATTTTTTTTCCTGTCTCATCACTGTGTTCATAACACCCCTCCTTTGCTTATGATCTTTTCTCTTTTCTTAAAATCAGTCTAACAGGCATCTTCTCAGTTTACTTATCGGATGCTCCTGCGATGCCAGAAACGCATTATACATCACAATAAACAAACGAATTACGCGACAATGTCAAAGAACAAGAGCGATACATCACAATAAACAAACGAATTACGTGACAATGTCACAGAACAAGAGCGGATCGACAATTATAATGAAGACATGATAACTGAAAGGAGAACAAACAAATGTCTGAAATTCAAATCACAAAAGAAAATATTATAGATGAAGTGATCCGGTGCCCCCAGCCTGTGCTTCTCGACTTCTATGCCGACTGGTGCGGTCCATGCCGCATGCTTGGACCCGTTATTGCAGAAATCGCAAAAGAGAGAAGCGACATCAAAGTGGGCAAGATCAACGTGGACGAACAGCCGGAACTGGCCGCACGGTTCCAGGTGGCAGGGATCCCGACTCTTGCCGTGATCAGAAACGGAAAAATGGAAAACCGGGTTACGGGATATCGGCCGAAAAGCCAGATCGAACAGCTGCTGTGAGGAAAAAATGGGACTGTTTAATTTTTTAGGCGCAGGTACAGACATCAATTCCGGTGTCAGCAAATACAAAGCCGATCCACAAGCCGTTCTTCTGGATGTGCGGACACCGCCGGAATACCGGAGCGGACATATCGAAGGCAGCATCAATATTCCTCTTGATAAAATCTCTACGATCGACAAAAAGATCAAAGACAAAAACACCCCGCTTTACGTATATTGCCAGAGCGGAGCAAGAAGCCGGCAGGCCGTTTCCTATTTAACGCAAGCCGGCTTCGTGAAAGCAGAAAACATTGGCGGGATCAGCCGCTACAAAGGAAAGGCGATGAGATAGATGAAAGTGATCATTGTAGGGGGCGTGGCCGGCGGCGCGACAGCAGCCGCAAGAATACGCCGACTTGACGAACAGGCAGAAATCGTTGTCTTTGAGCGGTCCGGATTCATTTCCTACGCAAACTGCGGACTGCCGTATTATATTGGCAGCACGATCGAAGACGAAAAGGAGCTGACCTTGCAGACACCCCAAAGCTTCCAGGACCGTTTCAACATTGATGTGCACGTGCATCATGAAGTAACAGCCATCCATCCCGAAACAAAAACAGTGGCCGTTAAAAATGTGGAAACCGGACAGTTTTTTAAGGAAAGTTATGACAAGCTGCTGCTTTCGCCAGGCGCCAGACCGATCACCCCTCCGTTTGAAGGCATGGACAGCGGCAAAGTGTTTACGATCCGAACAGTCGAGGACACATTGAAGATCAAAAACTACATAGATTCCAGACGACCAGCTTCTGCTGTGATCGTTGGCGGAGGATTCATCGGGATCGAGATGGCAGAAAATCTGCGTGATCTCGGTCTTGATGTGACGCTTGTGGAAGCGTCTGATCAGCTCATGGCCCCGTTCGACAAGGACATGGCCTCCTTGATTCACGCGCAGGTCCGCAGAAACAGCATCCATCTGATGCTCGATACGATGGTACAGGGCTTTGCCGATCACGAAGACCATATGGAGGTGAAGCTTAAAAACACACCCGCCCTCCATACGGACATGGTGATCATGGCGATTGGCGTAGCGCCTGAAACGACGCTTGCCAAAGAAGCTGGTCTGGAACTCGGAATCAAAGACGCGATCGTGGTCAATGATCAAATGGAAACTTCCGTTCCTGATATTTATGCTGTCGGCGATGCGGTGCAGATCAGAAATTTTGTGACCGGGCAGGACACTCTCATTTCTCTTGCCGGACCGGCCAACAAGCAGGGCCGGATCGCTGCCGATACGATTTGCGGTCTGGACAGCCATTACAAAGGTGGCCAGGGCTCGTCTGTGATCAAGCTTTTCGATATGACAGCGGCGGCCACGGGCATCAATGAAAAGACCGCCAATGCGCTTGGTATAGAGTACGGCAAAGTGATCCTGTCGCCTATGAATCATGCCGGATATTATCCAGGCGGCGAACTCATGACCTTGAAAGTGCTGTTCGAAAAGGATACCTATCATCTGCTTGGCGCGCAGATCGCAGGATACAGCGGAGTCGATAAACGGATCGATGTGCTGGCGGCAGCGATCCGTGCCGGAATGAAGGCATATGATCTTTCCGAACTTGATCTTGCCTACGCTCCGCCCTATTCTTCGGCGAAGGATCCGGTCAACATGGCTGGCTTCATGATCGAAAATATAAAAAACGGACTCGTGAAACAATGGTACTACGAGGATCTCGGGCCCCTTCTGAAAAGCGGAAAGGTCACGCTCCTTGATACACGCACGCCTGCTGAATTCAATGCAGGCCATATAAACGGCTTTATCCATATTCCGGTCGACGAGCTGCGCGGACGTCTCGATGAGCTCGATACGGACAAGCCGGTGTATGTGATGTGCCAGAGCGGATTACGAAGCTATATTGCGTGCCGGATCCTGAGCGGTCATGGATTGGATGCTTACAACTTCGCCGGAGGGTACCGGTTCTATGAAGCGGTCCGCAGCGAAAAGGAACTCAGCAAAAGATCTTCCCCATGCGGGATGGATCAGTAAAAGTGAACTCGAATAAACTCAAACAAACTCTAACTAACCTCTCTACAGTAAAAAGCGCTGTGTCCTGTTTTCAGGATCCGGCGCTTTTACTTTCCCGCGATCTTTTGAAGGCCCCCTCTGTCTTTGATCTCAATGGTTCCGCGCGAGAGCGAGATCAGATTTTCATTCACAAAGTATTTCAGCATGCGGGTCACGACTTCCCGCGGATTTCCCAGATGATTGCCGATCGCTTCATGCGTGATCCTGAGCGTATCCGTTTCTTCGATATCCATCTCCTCCAAAAGAAAGCCAGCCAGTCTTTTATCAAAACTTTTCCACAGGATCTGATCGATCAGCCACATGACGTCCGAAAAGCGGCTTGCCATCACTTCGTTTGTGTAATTGGCCAGCGGCGCGGAAACTTCCATGACGCTTTTATAGGCTTCTGAAGGGATCATAAGAACTTCGGCATCCTTTTCGGCCGAAACGGTCATATCAAACTGAATGCTGTGTATGATACAGGAAGCCGAAAAAAGACAAAGATCGCGTTCGAAAAGACGATACATCGTGATTTCCCGGCCTTCCTCGGATATCGTAAAGACCCGAAGCTGGCCTGACAATACAAGAACAAGTCCGGTACAGTCCTGCGAACCGTTATGCAGGATCTCGTTTTTTCTGAATTTTCGAATAAAAGAGGCCTGGCTCAGCCGTTCCTGTTCGGATCGGGCCAGATGATCAAAGACCGGAATATAGCTTAAATAGTTCATACGTATGTTTCTCCCCTCCGTTTTGCTTGTATTATTATACAAAAAAACGCATTCTGGCAGTGAACACGTTTCTTCTTTCCGTTCTTATTTTACGGCTTCCACAAGTGCGCGCACCCTGGAAACTTCGACAATGTCATACTCGTTTTCATGCCCGTCCGAAAGATAGGCATACGACACGCGGCTGCCGCTCGTTGTCGGATCGGCGCGATACCCTTTGCACGAGGAATGCACCTGATCCGTCCCTGTGCGTTCGATCAGGCTGCGCGCATTTTGCGCATTGACCCCTGATCCTGGCAGGATCTCGATCTGATCTGCAAATCTTTCCTGCATAGCCTGGATACGGTCGGCTCCATCGATTGCCTTGGCGTGCGTGCCGCTTGTCAGGACCCGGTCCACACCGAGATCAACGAGCGTTTCAAAAGCAGACTCATAATCAGAGACTACATCGACCGCCCGGTGAAACACTGCCGTCTTTTCATAGCTGTGGATCAGCTCGACCATCTTTTTTGTCCATTGTGTATCGATCGTGCGGTCGGCGTTCAAAAATCCGAACGCGATCCCGTCCGCTCCGTGCTCAAGGAAACACTTTGCTTCTTCGATCATGACATTCTTTTCGATTTCCGAATAGCAGAAGCCCGCTGCTCTTGGGCGCACCATGCAGATGACTTCCAGGCTTGTCCGTTTTTTTGTTTCAGTCAGCGCATACAAAGACGGCGATAAGCCGCCCACACTCAGCGCGCTGTTGAGTTCAATCCGTTGTGCCCCGCCCTCATAGGCTGCCAGCGCGTCTTCCAGGCTTCCGGCACACACTTCGATCGTTATTATTTCGTTCATACTGTTTCCTCGATTCCAAGACGATACAGGCTGAGCGCGTAGATCTTCGCGTTCTGCATGAGATCGTCGACATCCATCCATTCATCGGGCAGATGGGCGATCCCTTTCTGTCCCGGAAAGCTTGGCCCGAACGGCACGATGTTCGGCACCTTTTTGGCATACGTGCCTCCAGTTGTCGTGACCGGCGTGCCATCCATTCCTGTCATCTGCTCATACGTTTCCTTCAAAATGCGGCAGAGAACGCCTTCTTTCGGGAAAAACACCGGCGGCATATTGTCGACAAGAGTTGCGTCGATGTGTTCTTTTACTTTCGTTTCGATCGTTTCGAGATCGACGCTGGCCGGATAGCTGACCTTGAGCTTGTGCTCCTCGTCGAGCCGGAATTCCAGCCGTCCGAATTCAGGGTCGGTGATATCGAGACCGAACTGTTCCGGCGTGAACGATGACGTGTCTGCCGCTGTCTCGAATACGGCACGGCCACGTTCTGCGTATACGACCGGATACTTGCAGTCCGGCGTCCATCCGGCGATCGGTGCCGGTTTCTTTTTCAGGAAATGGTCCATGTCAGCCATCCCGGTCTCTTCATTCGTTCCGAATACGATCCAGATCGGATGGGCGAGCGGGAGCCCGAGCTGTTTGATGGCATACAGACCGTACAGGCACGACAGGATCGGCCCTTTGTTGTCGAGGATGCCGCGGGCAAAGATGCGTCCATTCCGGATGGAAGGTTCGAACGGGGGAGTGGTCCACTGCCCTTTTGCGGGCACTACATCCAGATGGCCGAATACACCGATATACTTCTCATCGCTTTCCCATCCCGGTCTTGTTCCGTACTTGACGATCCCAGCGTAATGATCGACATTTTCGACCACGAATCCCATCGATCGGGCCAGCTGCAGCGTCTGTTCGAGGGCAAGGTCCACGCCCGGCCCGAATGGCTTGTTTGCGCACGCTTCGCTTCGGGTACTGTCGATCGATACGATGTCCAGGATACCTTGCAGCATTTCCTTTTGATTGGTTTCGACCTGGCGGATGAGCCGGTTGTGCCAGTCGCCTGTCATCCTACTTGCGCTCCAGAGGCGCGGTGCGCGTCTTCATATAGTTGTCCATCCATTCATCGCTCGCCTTTTCGATGTACTGGTTCCTGTCTTCATCGAATTTTACCAGATAGACCTGCGGCGCTTCGTTTTCGGTCGCTACCGCAAAGGAGAAGCCTTCGATATTGGTAGCCACGCCCCATTCGCCTTTATTGTTCATGGCAATCAGCGAGAGGTCGCCCGCTTTTGTCCGGCGGCGCCTGAGCTGCTCGTCCAGATTGGCGACGGCTTTTTCGCATGCCTGCTGCGGATGCAGCCCTTCTTTCATGAGCCGGACGATCTCATAGGAAATGCATCCTTTCATCAGATCTTCTCCGAGCCCGGTGGCGCTTGCTCCGCCTACTTCGGAATCGACATAAAATCCGGAGCCCGAGATCGGAGAGTCGCCGACGCGCCCAGCCCGCTTCATGAACAGGCCGCTGGTCGATGTGGCAGCGACCATATGATGGCGCTCATCCAGGCAGACCATGCCGACCGTGTCATGTCCGGAATACGGTTTGAGCTCGAGCTCGCGCACTTCCTTCATGCGGTTGTGATAATGGATCCGCGCTCTTTCGGTGAGCATGTTCTTGCGCTCAAATCCCATTTTATGGGCGTACTTCTCTGCGCCTGCCCCGACAAGAAAGTTGTTGACAGGCTCTTTCGAGAGCGCTCTGGCAATCGATACCGGATTGGCGAAATCCTTGATGGCGGCCACGCAGCCGATATCGAACGTATCGCCGTCCATATAGGCGGCATCGAGCTCGACCTGCATTTCCTCGTTGGGCAGTCCGCCGTATCCTATGCTTTTATAATATTCAAAATCTTCCACTTCGCGGATGGCTGTCTCGATCGCATCGCCTGCGTCGGCATGTTCTTTGAGCATCTCTTCTGCTTTTGTAATGCCTTCGAGCGCCATTCTCCATGTTGCGATAATTCCATACATGTTCCTGTTACCTCTGTTCCTTTTCCTTAAAAAAAGAGAGCCGGGCTCTCTTTAAAAACAAATTTCCGACTGATCGGCGATCGGCTGGCCTTGTGCGATATCGTGCAGTGCCCGGCACATATTGGACAAGGTCTCGTTCAGTCCGGTCCCGCCTTTTTTCGGGCAGCGGACGATCGGAATGCTGTTTCTGTATTGTTCGATGGTCGTTTCGTTTTCTGCGGACATCGCAGCAACGACCGGGATATTTTCCTTTTTGAGCTGATCGGCCACCATGGCGCACATGAGAGCGAATTCGGCATAGTTGAATGCCGGCCCGCACATCACGCCGTCCGCGTTCAGCTTTTTGACCATCGCGCACAGCTTATGCACGACTTCCTGCTGATGTTCCATGAAGTAGCCGTTGCCGCAGTACAGCGTAGCGATGACATGTTCGTCGTTCGCTTTCAGATAGCGGTCCATCATCACGGCCGGACCGACGGTTTCCTTGGTCGCCTTCAATCCGATCATCTTATCGTCTTTCGTTCCGGCACCGGCCTGGATCTGGTCATAGATCATGATCACTTTCATTGTCCTGTCCTCCTTGTTTCTCATCAAAGATCGTCAAAGGAGAAATCATCAAGATCGATTTCCTCTTCCTGGTTTTCCATCGCTTTTTGTTCATCCTCGAGATACTGCTTGTCCATTGCCTTGATGAATGGCAGGTAGATGAACACGCCCAGCACGAGCAGTCCGGCCTGGAACAGGGCACCTACCCAGTTGGTTGCCAAAAAGCCTGAAATGATGACCGGCATCGTCCAAGGGATGTTGATCCCGTTGCATGGCGGGAACATGCCCATATTCATCGCAAAGTACGACAGGATGATATTGACTGTCGGCACGAGCACGAACGGAATGAGCATGACCGGGTTGAGGACGATCGGCAGACCGAAAATGATCGGCTCGTTGATCCCGAAGATTCCCGGAACGAGCGAGAGCTTGCCAAGATCCTTGATTCGTTTCGAGCGGCAGAACAGCAGCATCGCGATGAGCAGCGAGAGCGTGGATCCGGCACCGCCGAATGTGGCAAACAGATCCTGGAACTGCTGCGAAATGATATGGGCACCATTCTGAACCGTATAGCCGGCAGCTCCGACTTCACGATACAGGTTCAGGTTCTCGAGCGCAAGCGTCTGCAGGATCGGATTGAATACCGCGCCTACGACCGAACCGCCGTTGATCCCGAAGAACCAGAACAGATGCAGGAAAATGTAGGCCACGATCATGGCGCCAAGCGTATCGCCTAATCCGAGCAGCGGGGTCTGCAGGAACTGAAAGATAAATTCGAACGCGTTCGTTCCGCATGCCGCAAAAAGCATATTGATCAAAAAGAAGACGAGCATGACGATGCCGGCCGGAATAAGGGCGGCAAACGAAGCGACGACCGTAGGCGGAACGCCAGCCGGCATCTTGATGACCCAGCCCTTCTTCTCTACCCATGCATACAGGTGCACGCTCAAGATGGCGCACAGGATGCCGACAAAGATTCCTTTGGCGCCAAGCCATCCAAGATCAAGGCCGCGTACAAGGCTTGTCGCACCTTCCGGTACGTTGACTGCCACACCGGTCGCATCCGCGAGCCCGGCAATTTTTGCCGTAAAGTTGTACGGCATCAAGATGAACCACGACATGAGAGCTACGGCTGCGCCGAAGATCGGCGTCGTCTTCATTTCGCGGGCAAAGTAATAGCCGATTCCCATAGTGGCGAAGATAGCCATGATCGTAAAAGTGGCATCTGACTGTTTGGAAAGCAGCGTGGCAAGCGAGAAGTCGCCGATCATGCAGTTTTCCACAAAATCGGTCCAGGCCGCGATCGGGAAGTTGGCGAGCAGCAGGAACACCGATCCGACGATCAGCAGCGGGGTCGAGATCAGAAAGCCGTCCCTGATGGCCATTAAATATTTGTTTTTACCGATAGCTGACGCGAGCGGCATCAGCAGTTTTTCTAATTTGTCCATTTCCAAAACCTCGTTATTTCATTATTTTTGTTTCGCTTTTTTCATGATGCCAAGCGTTGTCTTGAGAACTTTTTCGCCGTTCATCATTCCGTAGTCCCCCGCGTCGATCACGGCGATCGGGATGCCTTCATGTCCGAATTTAGCAACCGTTTCCTCATACATGTACTTGACCTGCGGTCCGAGCAGAATACAGTCCGGGCGGTCGCTGGCAATGATCTCTTCGAGCTTGTTGTGCGAGAACGCCTTGATCTCGAGCGGCAGCTTGTGACTGTCGGCGCAGGCCTGCATCATGGATGCGAGCATGCTTGTGGACATGCCTGCACTGCAAAATAAATAGATTTTTTTCATAATGTGAATCCTCCTGTTGATCGTATTGTATCGAAAGCGCTGTCATTCTTTTCAGAATGCTCGTTCCTAGTTCTAGGAATTTTTTTCCAGTTCGGCAATGCGAGCCAGGTTGCGGATTGCCGTGTTTGCCATCAGCTCGATCGTTTCTGCGCTCATGAGCTGATCTTCGGCATGCATGAGCAGCAGGCTGACGTTCGTTTTTTCTCCGGCCGCCTCTTTCTGGATGAGCCCGGCATGCGCTTCGTGTCCTTTGACAAAAAATTCCTTTCCTTCTTTCATGCGCGTTCCTGCCGTGTCAAAATCCCCTTTTTCGGCAAGCTGGATCGCTTCCACATACGCGCTTTTTGCCATCCCTACGTTCGAGATGATCTGAAAACAAATGAGTTCCATATTTTCCATATTGATTGTACCTTCCCTTTTTTTATTTATTTTGTCGTTTCTTCTGTGCGGACCACGTGCGTTTTTGCCAGGTAGTCGTGCAGCATGCGCCGGCTGGGCGATGAAAGAGCAATGATCAGCGAAATGATCGTGAGGACGATCGAAGCCCACAAAAAGATCCCGGTCACATTCAGTCCGGATACCATCGAGATCGCGTTCGAGATGAGGGCGCTGGCATTGAACAGACATCCTTCCAGGACGAACAGTCCAAGTCCCTGGCGCAAAAGCAGAGCCATCAGTCCGGGCGTGTGCCCGTCTTTTGTTTCCATGCGGTAACCCATGACACGTTTGCCGATCGTCTGTCCCGGATAGATCTTCCAAGGCACGATGACTTCGTAAAACAGGGCGCACGCCAGAGCAGCCAGGGCAATGAGCAAAGCGCTTTTTGTGCCGAGCAGCGTCTGCAGCGTCCATACATTGACATAACGCATCGTTTCCACTTCTTTTGTTACATACAGCCAGCTCAGGCACATTGGCAGCATCATGCACAAGGCGCTCAAGAACCAGTCGATCAGATAGGCGGCGAAGCGCCGCCCGTCTTCGACATTGGTCGTATGCTGGTCGAGGATCGCGCAAAAACGGCGGATCGGTGTTCTCATCTTTCTTCCTCCTTTGTGATGGTTTCGATAAACAAATGGACATCCCGCTGATTGATAAGGTCCTGAAACTGCTTCTCGTCCGATACGAAGTGGGCGAGCCAGTCAAAAAAGACCCGGAGCAGATTCTGATCGACATCCCGTATGGCGAGCAGGATCACGAGCTGGACGTCGAACTGGCCCCAGCGCAGCGGCTTGTCCAGGATCGCGATCGATATGGCCGGTTTCAGGACAGTTCCTTCAAAGGTGTGCGGCAGCGCGAAGCCGGTGTAAAACGAGGTGGATGCGGTCCGTTCGCGTTCGAGCACCTGCGTGTAGTAGTCTTTGCCCACATATCCTTTTTCTGTCAGGGTATTGCACATTGTTTCTATGACTTCCTGTTCGTTTTCCGCCTGCAGATGCGGATAAAAGAAATCGGGCATGATCAGTTCCCTGATCATTCTCTGAAACTGGCCGCTTGTCCGTTTTTTATCCAGCTGATTGAGTGCCTGAAAGATCTCGCTTTCATCTTCGTAGTTCATGAAAAGCGAGATGGTCAGTGTCGGCACGGGCAGATCGTGCTTGAGATATACGGACGAAAGGATAAGATCGGGCTCGAGCCGTTCGATGCTTTCCTTTTCGAACACGTTCATCTGGGCTGTGATCTCGATCCGGTCGCCGAACCGCGATTCGATCTTTTCCTTGCATCGTCTTGCGAGCGACTGGTCGTCCGGAAAGATCATAACGACCTGATATTTTCCGGATGACTGGAGCCGGTTGAACGCGTTGCCAAGATGAAGGGCAAGAAAACTGATCTCGCTTTCGCTGATCGTAAAGTCGAGCTGCTGCTCAAGGGCGCGGGCCGCCTGTACGCCCATTTCGAAAATGAGCGGAAACTTGATCTTGATATCATTGAGATACACATTGTCGACGCTGACATTCTGCTCATGGCGCATGAGCAGCGAGCGGATATGCAGTTCCATGCCGTTGCGCAGTTCCCTGTCTGCGCGCAGGTCGATATCGAAGCGCTGATATACATCGTCGAGCATTGTCTGCACCAGATCCGGAATGCGGATCATGGCGCTGCCGGTCTCCACTTCCTCCTGCGTATAGGCCTTGCTTCGCTTGCCAAGCAGCAGCAGGGTGAGCAGACGGATCTCCGCTTCGTTGATCTCGATCGGGATCTGGCGGGATATGCGCGCAAAAAAGGTGGAAGCGATCTGGTATTCGATCGTATCGCTCAGGCCGTTTTCCACATCTTTGTTTTCAAGATAATGAAAATTGAGCATCCGTTCGATGGCGATGCCGATATGCATGAGCAGCATCGGCATGCTGGATGGGCGGATCTTGTAGTCATGCTCCTCCAATATTGTTTCGAGCGTTTCCTTGACCCGCAGCAGATCGAATTTCGGGTACAGGCCGATCATTTCGTTCAGATTGGAAAAATTGTCTTCGAGTTCCTTGTTGAGCATGTCCTTGCACAGTTTGCGCTTACTGCCTTCCTGTCCTTCGAGCCAGATCCAGTTTTTTTGTTTTGCGAGCCGGACATTGCCGTACTGTGTCAGATGCGTACGGATCGTTTTCACATCCGCTTCGATCGTGTACATGCTTGCGCAGAGCTGTTCCGGAAGTTCATACATATTCAGTTCGCGTTTATCGAACAAAAGCGTACGGACAATATATTCCTGGCGTTCCAGAGGGGTCTGCGGTATGCGTGTCATGCCGGCATTCGATCCATCGGTTTTTTCACGGATGAGATGATACCCTTTCTGCGGATTGCCTTCGATGGTCTGACCGCTTCCTTCCATATTGATCGTTTCGATATCGCTGCGTATGGTCCGGTCGGTAACGCCAAGCATGGCGGCAAGCTCCTTGCCTTTGAGCCAGGTGTGCCGGCGCAGGATCTCACAGATCTTTTTCTGTCGTTGTGTGAGCATATGTCCTCCTCAGTTTGTATTGTAATGCACAGGATTTCCTAACTTGTTCCGAAGTGTTTCCTAGCGTTAGGAAATGGTTTCTTCTATTTTTGATACCAGCTTCTTATACTAGGTGCAGGTGATGATTATGATAAATATATTTGATACGACTTCGATCAAGAACAAACAGACACGGCTGGCCTTTTCCATCTTCTGGATCATGGTCAGCTCGATCCTTCAGACTTTCGTGATCCAGAGCTTCATGGATCCGGCCAACCTGCTTTCCAGCGGATTTACGGGCCTTGCTATCCTGATCAACAAGCTGACTTCGCTGGCCGGCTTTCCGGTATCGGTTTCTCTTGGCATCCTGTGCTTGAACATTCCGGCCGCCCTGCTTTGCAGCAGGCACATTTCCAAGCGGTTCACGCTGCTGAGCTGCATCCAGTTCGCTCTGACCTCGCTTCTTCTGGATGTGTGTCATTTCCAGCCGATCTTCAACGATCTGTTCCTGAACGTCATGTTCGGCGGCTTTCTGTACGGCTTTGTTTCTGTCATTGCTCTGCGCACCGAAGGCTCGACCGGAGGGACCGATTTCATCGCGATGTACATTTCGGACAAGCGCAACAAAAGCATCTGGAACCAGGTTTTCCTGTTCAATGTGTGCATCATCGTGATCTTCGGATCATTTTTCGGGTGGGAATACGCAGGGTATTCGATCGTGTTCCAGTTCATTTCGACAAGGACCATTTCCACCTTCTATCACCGCTATGCGCAGATCATGGTCGAGGTGACGACAGCCCGTCCCGAAGCCGTCTCGCAGGCGTTCAAGAAAAACTTCCGTCATGGCATGAGCATCGTGAACGGGCAGGGCGGCTACAGCGGCAAGCCGTTCTCGCTGTGCAAATCGATCGTGAGCAGCTATGAAGAAAAGCCGGTGATCGACTGTCTGAAACACGTTGATCCGGAAGCTATAGTATACACATATAAAATTGATAATTTCTATGGACGATTTTATCAGAAGCCTATTGAATAGAAACGAAGAAAAGCGCAGGACACGACCGCATTCCGATCGGAGCGTTCTGCGCTTTTTTTGCGCGAATCTTATGCATAAATACAAGAAATCATTAGATTTTTCGGATATTGCCAAAACCGAAAAGCATTAGGAAAAAGATGAAAATTCTGTTATCTTTTAATGGAAAAAGAAAGGGATCTTATCATGAATCATCGATCGAGTTCGATTGCCGGGATCAATGCGCTGAAAGGCTTTGCGATCCTGGCCATTACGTTTTTCCATTTGTTTCCTGCACAGCTGACAGGAGGATGGCTTGGTGTGTGCCTCTTTTTCGTCCTGTCCGGTTTTCTTCTGGCGCTTTCTTCCGAAAGGAAGACGGCAGATGGCACGTATACGGTCCGCGCATTTTACAAAAGCCGGATTATCCGGATCTATCCTTCACTGCTGCTCGTCCTGATCCTTACAAAACCTTCTAAAGCCCACGGTTTCAACCGTGGGACGAACAAATATCAAAATATATATTTTAACTCATTAAGAGATATGAAGCGTTGAACTAAGCTATGTATCTCTTTTTTTGTAATATATCATTTTATTCTGTATATTTCTTATTGATTTTTATAAAAAATACTTGAATTTTTGGGAATATTGTTCATAATTAAATTATGAACAAACAATATAGGTGCTCGCAGACCACCGTTTCCATGATCCGCTATCATTTCGTTTTCTGTCCCCGCTACCGCAGGAAAATCTTCCTCATTCCCGGTGTCGAGGAACGTTTCAAAGAACTTGTCCGTCAGATATGCCAGGAAAAGGAACTGGATATCCTGGCTATGGAATGCGATAAAGACCATGTTCATCTTTTCATCGAAGCGTGGCCTCAGCAGTCCATCCCTTCCATCATGAAATGGATTAAGGGGCCGACCTCGCATATCATTCGAAACGAATTCCCTCAGCTTTCCCGCGTCCCGAGCTTATGGACCAGAAGCTATTTCGTCAGCACGGCCGGCGAGGTCAGCTCGGAGACCATCCAGCGGTATGTGGAAACACAGAAAACACGGTATGAGTAAATCCCGTATTACGGGCGACTGAGATAATCTGAACCGGCGAAACAGACAGGAGGCAGACCATGCATACATTGACATTGAAGCTCGAAACAAACGATGCCCAGGAACACGAACTGGATAAACGATTCCGTGTCATGTGCCATATCCATAATGTACTGGTCAAGCGGTCCATCAAACTGCTCGGCCGGCTGTCTCATGACACATCTTATCAAGCTCTCAAAACAAACTATCTCCATAGCGGGAAGGAAGAAAAGAAAGCACTGTCCGCTCAGATGAAATCCTTCCGGGAATCGATTGGATTGTCCGAATACGGGCTTCAGTCCTATATCAAGGTATGCGGAAGAAAATACAAAAAGCTGGTTTCTTCCAGTCAGGTACAGAAAGAAGCGACCCGTGTATGGAAGGGAGTAGAAAAGGCAATGTCATTAAGTTAGGCGATTTTCGCCTCAGGAAGACTCTCTTATGAGAATAGAGGGTCTTCTTTTTTTCGAGTTTTTTTGTTCAGATGATCTTCGAAATTTCGCAAAAAAACACTTGACAAGCTTTTTCGATGCTTAATTTCATAATCCGAAGGAATTGTAGGAGGTATTTTTTATGAAATCTTATAATTCCTTATGCACTATCCGCCGTCAGTTCGAATCCGCTGTTCAATCCGTTGTCGATGATATCGCCTGTTATTCGTCAGACCCCATTGCCGACTTTTCCAGAAACCGCAAGCTCCCTGCCCGCATCCTCATTCCGTTGATCATCCAGATGGGTTCCGCTTCTTTGCCGACCGAACTTGCCAACTTCTTTGATGATCCTAAATTCTCTGTCACCGCTTCTGCTTTCTGCCAGCAGCGCAGCAAGCTGGATCCCGAAGCTTTTCTGCACATCCTTCATCTCATGTCTTTTTCCCGTTCTCCTTCTTTGCTCAAAGGATATCGTGTATTAGCCATGGATGGATCGGATGTCAATATCCCTTTTGACCCCGATGATGAAGAGACCTTATGCCAGACCGGCTCGGCACGTCCGTTCTCCCAGCTTCATCTCAACGCCCTCTATGATTGTCTCAACGATCTCTTCCTGGATGTTTCGATCGACTCGTCCCGCAAGACGGGCGAATGTGCCGCTCTGAAAAGGCTGATCCGTGATCATCGGTATCCGGCCAGATCGATCATCTGTGCCGACCGGGGATTTGAAAACTATGAGCTGTTCGCTTTCTGTATGGAGAACGGCCAGAAGTTTGTGATCCGCTGCAAGGATATCCGATCGAACGGTATTCTTTCTACTTTTGAGCTGCCGGATAGCGAATTTGATCAGAAGATCAAACGGATCCTGACAAGAAAACAGACCAATGAAGTGAAAGAACATCCTGAGCTGTACAAATATTTTGCATGGAATATCAATTTCGAATATATGCCAAAAGGCGGAGCCGAAGAATATCCAATTGAATTCCGGGTCGTCAGGATCGAGGTGAAAAAAGGAGAATACGAGTGCCTGATAACGAACCTGCCGCCAGAGAAGTTCTCTCTCGATGATCTGAAAGAGCTGTATCATCTGCGGTGGAACGAAGAAGTGGGATTCCGAAAGCTGAAATACACGATCGGGATGCTTGATTTTCATTCGAAGAAAAGAAAATTCATCCGCCAGGAAATCTATGGTGCACTGACCCTCCATAATCTGGCCGCGCTGATGATCCATGCGGTGCCGATCGAACAGAAGAAAGATAAGAAGTACGAATATAAAGCCAATTTCAGCATAGGAACGACAAACATCAAAAAGTTCCTGAAAAGAAAGATCGGAGCCAGGGAGCTGGAAGAAAGAATAAAAAAAGGTCGTGAATAAATTCACTCCCACTCGTCCAGCAAGGGTTTTCCTTTGCTGGATTTTGTTTTATTCTTTATTTATGATGAACACTAAACTTTCCTACCAGATTTTCGATCACCATAACCCTCAGGCTGCCTGGTATTCCCATGACTTTCAGGATCACATCATTCACCATCCTATTCGCCATATGGTTGCCGACAACTTCTCCTTCATTTACTCTCTTTTCCTTAACGGCAGACTTCGCTCCGGCATCCTCGATTCGATCATGAAAATGCTCCTGTGCCGCACTTATTTTCTTGGCTACGATCTCTTCGAATGCCCTGTCTGTCATGACCAGAAACGCGTTCCACGCTGCTGCCATTCCCGATTCTGCAATACCTGCGGCGTCAAGTATTCCCGCATGATCGCTGCCAATGCCTCTGCCATCTGTCTCGATGTCCGCCACCGCCATCTTGTCTTCACTATTCCCGATTGTCTGCGCAGCTGGTTCCTTCAGGATCGTTCCCGCCTCAATCTCCTTTTTGTCGCCGCACGCAATACCATGCATGTCATGGTCAGCTCCAATCTCTACAAGAAACTTAAAAAATCCGGACGGGTCGACTCGTTCTATAAATTCAAAAACTTTCCCTCTATCAAACAATTCGGTATGATTGCCGCTCTCCATACTTTCGGACGCGATCTGAAATGGAACCCCCACATCCATGCTCTGGTTCCCGAGCTCATCTACGATCCGAAAAAAGATCAGATCAAGGCCTTCACCCATTTTCACTTCGAAAAGCTGCGCAAGACCTTTCAGTTCGAGCTTCTTCGTCTCATCGGACTGGAATGCCAGAAAAACGGAACCTATACTCAGTTTCTCAACACGAAAAACCAGCTGTACTCGCGTTATGACAATGGATTTTATGTCTATGCCAGACAGCAGAAAGCTCTCAAAGATGATACGTATTCCTCTAAAGTATCCGAAGATATCAATGCCTGCATCCAGTATATGCTCCGCTATGTCGGCCGTCCTGCCATGGCAGAAAGCCGGATCGTCGAATACGACCGCCAGGCCAACTGCGTCCATTGGTTCTATCACGACCACAAGACAGAACTGCGCCACGACGAATGGGAAAGTGCCGAATCGTTTATCGTCAAGCTCATCCGTCATATTCCCGATCCGAACTTCAAAACGATCCGCTATTACGGCTTTTATTCCAATGCTTCCAGGCGTACCCTCGACCACGTCCATGATCTGCTTGGAAAGAAGAACAAAAAAGATTACAGTAGAAAAAAGAGAAAGGAGAAAAGGAACCGGAACATGGAGAAACTGACCTACCGCAATTCGATGATCGACTGTTTCAACAAAGATCCGATCAAATGCCGATGCGGTACAACGATGGAATACCGGCGAACATTTGATCCGGTTCCGAAAGGCGAGAAAAATGTCAGACGATATCTCGACAGGAGTGTTAATGAAGTGCTGTCGCTGCGGGTACCAAGAGATCGTTCCAAGGTGGATCTTAGAAGAAATGTGCGCGACAAGCCAGCCGAGCAGCTTCGACTGCATCTGTCCGCGGTGTGATTCAACGATGTATATACCCGAAGTGGCTGAACAGCATCAAAAGAAGAAAAAGCCAAAGGCAAAAAAGAAAAAGAGAAAATGATCATACTTGGATATATAACATATAATCTCAAGTTCTTTTTATCGTGGAAAAAAGGAGAAAAACAACAAACAAAATACCGTCAAGAGGACTAATTATCTTTTTGACGGTATTTTATAAATATATTCCAGAAACCAAATTCTTATTATATCAAAAAAGGTCTGATCCCAATCAGACCAGACCGCTGTTACAAACGGAATATGAGAGCGCAGCGAGTACATGCATTCCAGCATAGACCGGCATAACAGCCACTTAAAAACAGTGATATTTTACATCACAAATGGGACAAATAGCAATTTTTTTAAGAAGAAAAAATTGTCTTTTCGTCGTGCGCCGGAAAAAAAGAAAGCTCCGGGTCTCATTTGACCTGAAGCTTAACTTAATAAGGATATCATGCGTTAAGTTCGATGATCCATCTAACTTAATGACATTGGTAGAAAAGGTCCTGTTTTCCGACGGGAAACATCTTCATTTCAAAAAGGAAGAGGACTTCGACTGTATCGGCGGAAAGTCGAATACGAACGGAGCCAAGTTCGACAAAGAGAGTTTGTCTGTCGTATGGAACGGGCTGTATCTTGCATGCCGGAAACCGCGCAACGGAAAAGAAGCATGGTATGTCCATCAATCCCTGAAGGACGACATCTCCTACTGCGAGATTCAGAGGAAGATGTTCAACAATGGATGGCATTACTACGCCATCATCGTTCTCAAGGGCGAAGCGCCGAAGAAGCACCGCCAGGAACAGAAAGCATGCAGTGCAGGAAGGACCGGTATCGATATCGGCGTATCGACAATCGCTGTCGTCAGCGAACAGGAAGTCATCCTTCAGGAGCTTGCGCCAAGGATGAATGAATTCAACAGGAAAATCGAGCGCATCCTTCGGAAGATGGATCGTTCCCGTCGTGCTTCTAATCCGGGCAAATACAACGGGGACGGCACGATTAACCGCAAGGACCGGACAAAATGGGTATTTTCCAATCATTACCGGAAGCTGAAAAGAGAGCTGAGAACGGCATACAGGCAGAAATCGGCCTACATCAAACAGAGCCATAGAGAACTGTGTGCTATCCTCATACAGAACAGTAACGAATTTTATGTGGAGAAGATGAATTTTCGCGGACTTCAGAAAAGAGCGAAAAAAGGAACAAGGAAAAAGCGGTTCGGGCGCTCCCTTAATAATCGATGCCCCGCCTTGTTCGTATCCCTGTTGAAAGAAAAAGCAGCACAGTACGGACTGTCTGTCATGGAAGTGGATACCGTCTCTTTCAGGGCGAGCCAGTACGACCATATCACCGATACCTATGCGAAGAGCCGTTTAAAAGAGCGCTGGAAGAAGATTGGTTCCTGCATGGTCCAGCGAGACCTGTACAGTGCGTTTCTTCTGAAGAACAGCGACAGACAGGGAAAACATGCGGACCGCATGTTATGCGATAGAAGTTTCAAAGAATTTACAGCGATGCACGATAAAACGATTCGGAAGATGAAGAAGGACGGAATCAGCCGGAAGTGCTGTTTCGGATTTTAAAGAAAAAGATAAAACAATTCAAAAGGTTCAGGCATCGACCTTCTGCTGACAAGGATCAGGCGCATCTGCGCAGTCCATAGAGCAAAGCTCATCGGCAGAGAACCTAGTCATTGCGGCTATATCATATCCGCTCAAGGATATGTGACCCGAAAAAAGAGGGAGTTTTACACTGTCTCCAGGGAATCCCACGGTTTTAACCGTGGGAGGATGTCAAGATCGGTTTCTGCGTTTTTTTCGCGCCTGCCGTGATCAAAGCGATCCGGCCTGAATTTCTCAGCATCGTGTTCGGATACAATAATTTCTGGCAGATCGTTCAGAACATGGACTACTTTACGCGCGTTCTGAACGCATCGCCGTTTTCGCATATGTGGTTTTTGAGCATCCTGCTTCAGTTTTATATGATCTGGCCCCTCCTGTTCGGTTTGTACAGACTGACGCGAAAACGGAAAGGCTGGCTTTTCGCGGTCGGGACATTTTTCGTTCTCAGTGTCGTGCTGCTGCTGACCATGCCGCTCTGCTACGGACGGACAGGCGACATCACCCGGTGCTATTACGGCACCGACACGCGGATCGGGGCTCTTGTGCTGGGAGCGACGGGCGGATTTCTTGTCCGGAAACTGTATGATTCCAAACTTTCTGCGAAAAAAGAAACGTGGAGGATCATGCTGTTCGTATTTTTCGGGATCGTTCTTGCTTTTGGGATCGCGTTTTTTACGCTGGACGGTCAGAAGGCCCTGGCCTACTGGTTCGGCATCGGCTTTTTTACTCTCGCCTCTTTTGTGCTGGTCGTCCTGTGCGCTCTGCCGCAAAGCCCGATCGGCCGGCTCATCAGCAATCCGGTCCTGAACTGGTGCGGAAAAAACAGTCTTCTGCTTTTCCTGTGGCAATATCCCGTCATATACCTGTTTTCCTATTTTCACCTGGGATCGATCCTGCTCGCTCCCGTATGGGAGCTTCTTCTCATACTGATCCTCACGACAGGAACGAACCGGCTCCTTTCACGCTCTTTCCGGAAAAAGGAATGGAGGAAAAGACCGGTCTGCCTGGGTGCAGGCGCACTGACCGCCATCCTTTGCATGGCCGGTATTTACGGCCTCGCTGTTTCGGAACAGTCGAAAATGAATGATCAGCAGCAGCTTGCTCTGCGGCTCAAGGAAAACGAAAAGAGCCTGCAGGCCAGCCATACAGCATCCAAAGAATCGAATAACCCATCTGTTCCGGACACAAAAGACTATACCGGCTCAGGTAATTCAAGAAAAGTGGAGCTGGAAGGCGTCGTGCTTGTGGGCGATTCCGTTATGCTTTCGGCTTCGGACCAGATCATGAATGTCCTGCCTTCGGCAACGATCAACGCAGAAGTGGGGCGCCACCTGGGCCAGGAGCAGGCGCCGCTCCAAGAGATCCTGGATAACGGATCGGTCCATCAGACAGTCGTTGCCGGACTGGGAACGAACGGGATCCTGTATGATTTTGCGATTGAGGAGCTGATCGCGCTCATCGGAGAAGAGCGCAGCATCTTTTTCATCAATGCGTATTGTCCGACCCTGGAATGGGAACAAAGCAACAATTCCTATCTGACGACGCTGCCGCAAAAACACGCGAACGTAACGATCATCGACTGGTATTCGCTGGCCAGCCAGCATCCGGAATGGTTTTTCAGCGACAGCACCCATCCCAACGAGGAAGGATCGAAAGCGTATGCCGAACTGATCCGCTCCAGCCTGAAGGCGGTAGCCGACAAGCAATAGGAATGCCGTCGATGGAAGCTTTGGCTGTTTTTCTTCCCTTCTCCGGTCTTATTTTGAAATAGTTGTCACGAAGTGCTACTCTGTGTTTGTAAGAAAAAGAAGAAAAATAAGAAGGAGGGGATCCTAATGAAATCGTCACGCAGAGCATGGATCACGATCGGACTGCTGTTCCTGATCGGTATCGTATTATTCGTCCATGATATTCCATCCCGTACCGATACGGATCCGCATAAAATGTATACGCTCGACGAATATCAGGAAAAGTTCGATCACAACAGGAAAGGAGACTATTATGGAAATTGAGATGCAGGAAACCCTTCGCTTTGATTGTGTTGTGTTCGATCCGGTGAACCGTACATTCGAGATCCTGGATGGCACGAAAGGAACGTATGCTTTTGAAGAGATCGAACGGTTCGCCATCCTGAACGAGAATGCCCGGTACCGGGGAAAGCAGCAGCCGTTTACCGCCCTTCTTCCCGCAGCAGGATTGCCGGCCGGCATTTTTTCCTATCCTTATATGTACGTCGGGCTCAAGGTCGTATTGAAGGACAACACGATCCTTGGCATTTATGTTTCGAAAGAAAAGACGATGCTCAATACCGACCAGTATGTTGAGGATCGCAGGATCGCTGCCCGGATCGGACAGATCTTTCAAACAATTGTATCCCAAATATAAAAGCCGGATCTTTGGATCCGGTTCTTCTTTCTCGTCGTTCATTTCCACAAATAGTCAAAATATTCTTCATTGAGCATTTCCCAGCTCGTTTCGTTGTGCTCGCCGCCCTCGACCACATGAATATTGCTCAGTCCCGGCTTGACGAGCTGGGCAAAGTAATCGAGATATTCATAGATCTGCGCATGTCTGGTGCCGAATTCCTTCGATCCCATGCTCAGATAGATCCGGGTATCCGGATGGATCCAGTCCTCCCTGACTTCGTGGGTCAGCTGATCGGTACAGATCATAAGCGAGGGGGACAGGCATGCTGCTTTGGAAAAAATCTTATTGTACCGGATGACCGAATAATAGGCCATGAGCCCACCCATCGAACTGCCGCCGATGCCGGTCGCCGCCCTTTGCGGGAAGGTGCGGAAGTTTTCGTCGATATACGGCTTGAGATCGTTGACAAGCCAGTCCATGAAAATTTCTCCATGCCCGCTGATATCGCCCAGGATCGTCGAGCGCACCGTATACGGACAGTATTCGTTCAGGCGGTTCCTTCCGAAATGATCGCATTCCACGCCGACAATGATAAACGGCTTGTCGTATCCGGCCAGAAAGTCGGCCAGCCCCCATGACTTTCCGTAGGTCGCGTCGTTGTCATCAAACAGATTATGTCCGTCATACATGTACATCACGGGATAGCGCTCGTCTTTGCGCTCATAATCATCCGGCAGATAAATGTGCAAGGTCGTATCCCTTTCGAGGGGATCAATACGATACGGTATCTTCACAATCACAAAGAATCTCCTCCTTTAAAATCTTTCCTATACTTTCCGGTTTCATTATATTCATAAAATCTGCTCTTGAAAACGAGGAAAATACGATTTTTTTTTGCAAAAAACGCAGTGTTTTTTTGTCCTGTTTCTACCAGACAATTCCTTTATGTTTGTTATGGAGGCGGTTACACAAATTCACAATTGTCCTATTAATACAAATACATTGCGTGGTATAATGAAATCCGCTGTGCAGAAAGCAGCGTAAATATGTGAAATTACGCATCGGTTAGCACTCTTATTGACAGTATGCTAAAAGCAGGTATAATGTGCTTAACCTTAAGAAGGAGAAACGAATGAACAAGAAACCAAAGACAAAAAAGTCGCTGTATAACTATTACTTCATTATCTTAATTGTCATTTTGATCCTCAACTGGGTGCTTTTCCCTTTCCTCTCTTCGCAAAGCGTCAAGGACGAAACGTATTCTACGTTCCTTGACCAGATCGAAGAAAAAGAAGTCGACAAGGTCCAGATCCAGGACAATACGATTACCTACACGCTCAAAGGAGACGACGGCCAGCGATATGAAACGCAGGTCATGAATGATCCGGATCTGGTCAACCGCTTAAAGGATGCGGGAGCCCAGTTTACCCAGGTGCCGACAAGCCAGATGAACCCGATCCTGGCTTCGCTCATTTCCTTTTTCCTTCCTCTGCTTATTTTATGGGGGCTTGGAACATGGTTCTTCCGCCGCATGCAGAAAAAGATGGGCGACATCCCGGATCAGATGTCCTTTACGCAGGGCGGCGGCTTCGGAAACGGCTTCGGCATGGGAAATCTTGGCAAAAGCAACGCCAAGGTCTATGTCGGAGAAAAAACAAAAACCACATTTAAGGATGTGGCTGGACAGGAAGAAGCCAAAGACAACCTGAAGGAAATCGTCGATTTCCTCAACAACCCGAAAAAATACCAGGAGATCGGGGCCAAGATGCCAAAAGGCGCCCTGCTCGTAGGCCCTCCGGGAACCGGCAAGACGCTGCTGGCAAAAGCTGTGGCCGGAGAAGCGGGCGTGCCGTTCTTCTCGATTTCCGGCTCCGAATTTGTCGAAATGTTTGTCGGGCGCGGCGCGGCAAAAGTGCGCGACCTGTTCAAGCAGGCGCGCGAAAAAGCGCCATGCATCGTATTTATCGACGAGATCGATACGGTCGGCAAAAAGCGTGATTCCGGAGGCATTTCCGGAAACGACGAGCGCGAACAGACGCTCAACCAGCTTCTGGCCGAAATGGACGGATTCGACGGATCGAAAGGTGTTGTGCTTCTTGCCGCGACAAACCGTCCGGACACCCTGGATGCGGCCCTGACCCGTCCAGGACGTTTCGACCGCCGCATTCCGGTCGAGCTGCCGGACCTGCAGGGACGCGAGGCGATCCTGAAGCTTCATGCGGCCCATGTCAAGGCATCCCCGGAAATCGACTACAACGCGGTCGCGCGTGCGGCAGCCGGCTCGAGCGGTGCCGATCTGGCCAACATCATCAACGAAGGGGCCCTGCTTGCTGTACGTGACGGACGCAAGCAGGTCACGCAGCGCGACCTTGAAGAAGCGATCGAGACCGTCATTGCGGGCGAGCAGAAAAAAGGAGCTGTCATTTCTCCGAAAGAGAGAATGATCGTTTCCTATCACGAGATCGGCCATGCGCTGGTGGCAGCCAAATCCAAAAATACGGCGCCGGTGCACAAGATCACGATCATTCCGCGCACGAAAGGCGCCCTTGGCTACACGATGCAGGTCGAAGAACAGGAGTCCAACCTTCTTTCCAAAGAAGAGGCGTACCAGCGGATCATGACGTACTGCGGCGGCCGGGCTGCCGAGGATCTGATCTTCAACTCGATCACGAGTGGCGCAAGCAACGATATCGAGCAGGCCACCAAACTGGCCCGTGCCATGATCACCCGGCTTGGAATGTCCGACCACTTTGGTATGACAGCGCTCGAAACTGTCAATAATGCCTATCTTGGCGGCGACACGACGCTGGCCTGTTCCAATGAAACGGCTGCCCAGATCGACCAGGAAGTCATCGATCTGATCGGCAAAGCGTACAAAGACGCCTACCAGATCCTTTCCGACAACAAGATGAAGCTGCACGAGCTGGCCAAATTCCTGTACGAAAGGGAAACGATCACGGGCGAAGAGTTCATGTACATTTTGAACAAGCCGGCGGAGATTCCTGCCCAGACGCAGGATACGAACCGTCAGTAAAAGACACAACTCTCCTTCGGGAGAGTTTTTTGTTGCGGAGAAATAGAAAAAATGAGATAATACTTCAAAATTGAACAATAAGAAAGAGGGAGAACATGAATGCAGCAAGCATACATTTTTCAAATAAGATCATGCAGTCCTACAAAGAGGCGATGAAGCCGCTGACGCGAAAATACAACATTTCGCCCACGATGGCAGATATCATCTTGTTTCTTGCTAACAATCCGCAGTACAAGTTGGCCAAGGACATCGTGGAAGTGCGTGCGATCAAGGCCAACCTCGTCTCCATGAACCTGGAGCGGATGGAAAAAGAAGGATTCGCAACGATCGAGATCAGTCAGACGGACCGCCGCGAAAAAAAGATCACGCTCACAAATAAGACGAAAGAGATCATTGCGGAAGGAAGAAAGCTGCAGGCCGTTTTTTTCGATCAGCTGTTCGCCGATATCGACAAAGACGATCTGGATACCTTTTTTTCCGTATTTGCCCGGATCGAGCAGAATGCCGAAAAAAACGATCCTGCCTGAAGAGCGGGATCGTTTTTCTTTTTTGTCCTACTGTTTCTGGTCAGCCAGTTTTTTCAGTCCGAACAGCAGGATCAGCAGACCGATGCCGACCAGCGCGTGGCCGATGCCGGCAATGCCTGCGATCGATGCGTCTGCTGCTCTGGAAAGGACGATCTCTTTGACCTGCACGATGCCTCGTGCGCACATCATGACGGCCGACACGATGAGCCCGATATTGTATATCCACAAAAAGACGCGCCAGCTTTTAAGCTTTTCCACATCAAAGCGGGCTGCGAACAGGCTGAGGATCAGAAACAGGAACATGCCGAGCAGAAGCAGATGGGTATGGACCTTTCCGAGCGCACTCGCGCCGCTGAATTCGTTAAATTTGGTGAATTCGCGGTAAAATACGCCGCCTGCCAGTCCGAGGATGGCGTAAAAAATAGAAAAATTCAGACACTTTTTCATAGGATCGTTTCTCCTTTTCTTTTATGAACATCGTTCATTATATGCTTGCTCTCCCTGGAAATCAATTCTTATTCCTTGTGGTGCATTTGTGTCCCCACGCTTCCAGGTTCGGAAGCACGCCCTGCATCACTTCCTGTTCGGTCTGCGTGTCCGGAATATCGCTCCATATGCAGTAGGCGGAGCCGGAGATCCGGCTTTCATCGATCTTTTTATTGAGAAAAAAGACAGGTGTCCATTCCCGTTCGATCGAGCCGGGATCGCCTCCCATATACGAAAGGTCAGGGTCGAGGATGTAGTACAGGTAGAAATTGAGATAATTGAGTACCTTGTTGTTGGCGGGAAGATCTCCTTTGATCGTCCAGTATGCGATATCGATATCTGTATCGAGCGGGATGTGTCCTTTTCTGAGCTGGTCGTTGAACATGCGGCACGACGTATAGCCCAGCGATTTCATGAAGTTGTTGTTTTCATTGATAAAGTCGACGAACGCGTCATAGGCAGAAAGACGATCGTCATGCTTTTTCTTTTCGATCATGGTCTGCCAGCTTCCTGCCTTTTTCCACACATGGTCCGGAAAGACTTCATCGCCTCCCAGATCGAACTGGGTGCTGCCGGCTTTCAGGAACA
Organism: Erysipelotrichaceae bacterium OPF54; assembly: GCA_022834735.1. GTDB lineage: Bacteria > Bacillota_I > Bacilli_A > Erysipelotrichales > Erysipelotrichaceae > Dubosiella. The sequence continues at coordinate 126,885 of BQKD01000001.1, read as the reverse complement.
GTTTCCCGTACTCTTCATACAGCGAACGGATAAATGCGACACCCTTTTCATTGGAAATGTCGAGACACTTTTCTGAACAGTCCATGGCGATGGATTCACCATACTGTTCTTTATATTGGGCGAGCACATACTGCAGATGACCTGGCGCGTCAAAGGAAGGGATGAGCTCGATCCCTCTTTTTCGGGCGTACTGGCCCAATCGAATAATTTCTTCCTGCGAATATACGCCGTTCATCCTGTCTGTGAGCCACGGGTACTGTTCTGATTCGATCCGGCAGCCTTCGTTTTCCGAAAAGTGGAGGATCAGCTCGTTGCCGTTGTTCCGGGCCAGATGATCGATCATCTGCTCGATCCATTCGATCGAATAATATTTGCGGGCGCAGTCGAGCAGCAGGCCGTTGTGTTCGTAAGGCTTTACGGATGCGGGCCATAAAAACGAAAGGGACAGGATCCATGTCAGGACCAGTTTCACCATGCGCATCTTTCCACCTCCTCTGTTCCTATTTTATCATTCTTGAGCAAGAATACTCCCACCTCTATAGGTGAAAGATGCATCGCAAAGCTCAGTTTTTCTGTGGGTAAAGATATAAAAATGCAGTATAATGAAATCAGAGAAAGCGAGGAGGAAACGATATGCCAAATAAAGCCTGCAAATTCAGACTCTATCCAACGCCGGCACAGAAGATCCTCCTTGCAAAGACATTCGGCTGTGTCCGGCTCGTCTACAACCATTGGCTCGATCGAAAGATCAGCCAATACAAAGAAGACCAGACGACCTTGAGCTATACTTTCTGTGCCAAAGAGCTGACCGTACTGAAGAAAACAGAAGAGTACGCCTTCCTGAAGGAAGTGGACAGCATTTCTCTGCAGCAGTCGCTCCGCCATCTGGATCAGGCCTTCCAGAACTTCTTCAATCAGCCAAAAAAAGGATTTCCAAGATTCAAATCCAAACGAAACAGAAAGAACAGCTATTCGACCGTCTGCGTCAATCAGAACATCCTCCTGTCCGACGGCTATTTGAAACTGCCGAAGATCGGACAGGTCAAGGTGAAGCAGCATCGGGAGATGCCTGCCTCTTATGTCCTCAAGTCGGTGACAGTAAGTCAGAGCCCGAGCGGAAAGTATCATGCAAGCATTTTGTTCGAGTACGAAAACCAAGTACCGGAAAGAAAGCCACACACTTTCCTTGGACTCGACTTCTCGATGAACGGACTGTACAAAGACAGCGAAGGAAACGAGGCAGAGTATCCAAAGTATTACAGAAAATGGGAAAAGAAACTGAAACGGGAACAGCGAAAACTGTCGCACATGCAGATAGGCTCGAGAAACTGGGAAAAACAGCGGATCAAGGTCGCAAAGCTGTATGAGAAGGTTTCCAATCAAAGAAAGGATTTTCTGCATAAGCAATCAAGAGAGATCGTCAATGCGTATGACTGCGTCTGCATAGAAGATCTGGATATGAAAGCGATGGCAAGGTCGCTGCATTTTGGCAAATCGGTCCATGACAACGGATGGGGCATGTTCACCACTTTCCTGAAGTACAAACTGGAAGAAGAGGGAAAGCAGCTGATCCGGATCGACAAATGGTTTCCTTCGAGCCAGACCTGCTCTGTATGCGGATATAAGAACCCCGAAACAAAAGATCTCGGCATGCGGGAATGGGATTGTCCGAACTGCAAAAGCTGTAGAGCGTCGTCCTGCTATCCTCGCTTATTTATAAAGACAAGCAGAATAAATTCATCATCGATCATTTCACGATGAATTTATTCTGCTTTTTTTCGTCACATTATTTTCATTTTATGAGATGATTGACATGGAAAGGTGTTAGGCGCAAAAAAAGAGAGAGCCCTAATTGTTTTGCGAACAAACTCTCTCCCGTCCTAACGAACAATTTTATGATAATCAATTTTTCGGCTTTCGACAACCCTTTTTCGCATGATTTATCCTGCCCGTCCTGCGGGGCGCGCGGCCAGATGCTCGATTACTCATCCTACTCCCGTTTCTGCCTCTCTCCTTCCAATCCGACAAAACGCTTACGGGTTCGTGTCGTTTTTTGTCCTTCCTGCGGCTCCTATCATACCATACTCCCTTATGATGCCCGTCCGTTTTCTTCGTTTTCCTATCCTTTTATTTTTGAAGTGCTCTTTCAGTACTGCTGCGGACCTTGTGCCGGCAACAAGTCGAGAACGGCTGCGCTTTTTGATATTTCCAGAACGACCCTGCGCCGATGGATCGACCGCTATTCCTCTCTGCTTTTCCTCTCCTGTATCATGATCCGCGATCTTGACCGTAGCCCGTATGATCTTCTTGCTCATATCCGTTCTTCTATGCATGCCTTTCTGAAGAGTTTTCTTCGTTTTCATGAATGCGCCTATTTTTCGCCTCACACTATTTTATCTGCACCCTTTGTCTATGGTCTTTTTTCTCCTTCCTGAATCATTTGTCCGTCGCTTTCCTCTTTTTAGCCCGGTACAGTAATCTCAAAGGAGGATTCTGCTTTATGGATCAAACCGACAAGGAAAAAATCGCTTTATGGAAATTCGGGATCATCGCTCCTGTCATTTCCGGCACTCATCCTTTTTCGACAAACCGTCAGTTTTACCGTCATCTTGCCGAAAAAGAATTCGAAAACCCGGTCTCCGGTGTCAAAAAATCATTTTCATGGCAGACTTTCGCTCACTGGGCCTATGAATACCGTTCCGGCGGATTCGATGGACTGATTTCCCGTCCCAGGAGCGACAAGGGGACTTCCCGAACTCTGAGTCCCGAGGCGCAGGAACGCATCATCGCTCTGCGCCGGCAGTATCCGCGCATCATCAATACGGTCCTGCGTGCGCGGCTCATCGAAGAAGGGTTTATCCCGGCCCGCGTTTCCCAGTCCACGATCGATCGTTTCGTGCGTTCTCTGCCTCAGAGCCGTCTCGAACCGATCCATCAGGGAAAAGAGCGCAGAGCGTTCGAGAAAGAATTTGCCAACCAGGTCTGGCAGGCCGATACATCCTATCTATACAGGCTGGCCGGACACAGGCTGTATCTGGTTTCTATCCTGGATGACGCATCCCGGATGATCGTGGGCTGGGGAATCTTTGAAGCCGATACGGCCGTCAACTTTCAGAAGATCCTGAAGAACGCGGTCATGACTTACGGGATCCCGTCTGTACTGTATGTAGACAATGGTTCGCCTTATGACAACCACCAGCTGAATATGATCTGTGCAAGACTGGGGGTCGCCCTGGTGCATGCGCCGGTGCGGGACGGAAGCGCGAAAGGAAAACAGGAGCGCGCATTCCGAACGTTCAAGGACCACTGGCTGCGCTGTTCGGACTGGAATGCCTATCAGACGATCGAAGAGGTCCGGGAATCTTTCGGGGACTATCTTCAGAAATACATCAACTGCCAACACGCTTCGCTGAAAGATATGACGCCGCGCCAGCGCTATCTGAAGGATGCACAGCGGTTCCGCTTCCTTCCTGACGAAGCGGTGGAACAGTATTTCCTGCATACGTACGAAAGAAAGGTGAGGACCGATTCGACACTCGTGATCGACGGGATCAGCTACGAGGTGCCGGCCGAATACATGCGCGAGACAGTAAAGGTGAAGATGGATCCCGAAGACAGGAGAAAGGCCTGGCTGCTAGGGATGGACGGAAAGCTGATCCCGATCCGGACGGTCGACAAGGTGGAGAACAGCCGGATCAGAAGAAGGCAGCACATGCGCTTCAGAGAGGAGGAGTAATATGGAAGCCAAAGTATTTTACGGACTGAAGCAGATGCCGTTCGAGAAAGAAACGAAATATCACAAATTATACCGGAGCGAAGATACGGCGAACCTGAAAGGACGGCTGGACTACCTGAAAAAAGCGAAAGGGATCGGATTGTTCACAGGAAGTCCGGGAACAGGAAAAACATCGGCCATCCGCGAATTTGCCGGCAGTCTGAACCCGTCGCTGTACAAAGTGGTCTACATCCAGATGTCTACGGTATCGGTCATCGACTTTTACCGGCAGCTGGCCTGCGGGCTGGGGCTGGAGCCCAAATTCAGAAAGAGCGACCTGTTCCGGCAGGTACAGGAAGCCATCGAATACATGGCAAAAGAAAAGAAGTGCACGCCGGTCATCGTGATCGACGAAGCGCAGTATCTGAGCACGAGCGTCTTCAACGATCTGACCATGCTCCTCAATTTCGAGATGGACTCGAAGAACTACTGTATCCTGATCCTGAGCGGGCAGACGAGCCTGAACACGATCCTGAAAAAGCAGGTGCATGACGCCCTGCGCCAGAGGATCGTGATCAATTATTTCATGGAAGGTCTGAAAGGAGAAGAGGCACAGGAATATGTGGATTTCTGCATGAAAGAATGCGGAAGCAGAGAAAAGGTGTTCGAAGAAGACGCGGTGCGTGCCGCATATAATATCGCAGGCGGATCAATCCGGAAACTGAACAATCTGTTGTCGAAATGCCTGATCGAAGGAGCGAACGAAGAAAAGCGGATCATCGACGCAGAGATCGTGATGAAAGCACATAACGAAGTAGAACTGGGGTGAGAACATATGAAAGAAGATGAACGGATGTTGATCAACTGGCCGACGACGAGAAAAGTGATGATCGAACAGCTGAAAAGAGCGATGAAGATGTACGGAGCCTATAAACTGAGCAATGAAGAGCTGATGTATTTTGTAGAAAACTATATGAATAATTTTGGCCATTTATTCTTCAAGAATGATTTCGAGATCCATCCGTCGATCAGAAAAGCGCTGGGAAAGAGGAACAGCTGGATCCTGGCATGTATAGTGGAAAGAGTATACCAGAAAGAATTCGAGAACATAGGAAATTATTGATTAAAAGCCGTTTTTGACAAGACGGCTTTTTTTGAACAGAAAGAAATAAAATAAAATGCTTCTGAAGCCAAAATAAAGCGAGGCCGGACAAAATAAAGTGCGTTTCTCTTCCAGATGTGTATAAAAATATTTGACGTTTCCGACTAACAGAATTTGACGCGCTACACAAAAGCCATCACGACCGGGATCTCAATGCGGCGATCAATATAAGAAAACTGTCATCACTCAATAAATAGCGAGACCCCAGAACATGAAAATCGGGGTCTCTTTTTTGAATGTGCCGATTCGTTTATACTAAAGCCAGCAGAGGATCATGAACACGTGTTCCTACCCAGTAGAAATACCTTAGGTATTCAAACTGTTAAGAAAACTGTCGTGTCTGATCTTATGAACCCCTAAATATACCTACGAGGACGAAGAATAAAATATCACGGACATTTCAAATGTATCGAAACCGGTGATCAGACTGATCCGCTGCCTATCTTTTTAAGGAGGTATTGCTATGGCGAAAGTTAAACCGATGGATGTCACACTTCCGATCGCATGCGGTGTCGATGTCCACAAACGTTTTATTGTCGCTGTCGTATGCGACGCATCTGATCCTCTTCATCCGGCTTATTTCAAAAAACGTTTTTCTACTTTTACCAACGATCTGATCCGTTTCGATCACTGGCTGCTGGAACATGGCTGCCGTCATGTCTGCATGGAGTCCACAGGCAAATACTGGATTCCTGTCTTCAATGTTCTCGAATCCGATATGGAAGAAGTCCGTATCGTGAATCCCAAATGGGTGAAAGCTGTTCGGGACGAAAAAGACGATGATAAAGATGCCATGTGGATCGTCAACAAGTATCGTCATGGCGAAACGAAGAAAAGCTTTATTCCAGACTGGACGATCCGAAAATTAAGAGAACTGACGCGTCTAAGAATAAAATATGTGCAGCAGTGCACGCAGGAGAAGAACCGTCTCATCAATTCGCTCACATGCCGGAACTATAAGCTGGATATGGTTTTCTCAAGCGTTTTTTCAAAAAGCGCACAAAAGATCATCGATCTGCTGATTGGTGAGGATCCCTATACAAAAGAAGATATTCTCTGCTGCGTCGACAGCCGATGCCGTGCTTCGCAGGAAGATATACTGGAAGCATGCAATGGTTTTGAATTTGACGCGGTCGAAAAGAAAATCATTGCCCATACACGTCAGCATCTCCAGTTCCTTGAAGAACAGATCAGGACACTGGATGAAGAGATCGACATGCTGGCGGCCCAATATAAAAAAGAGATCGATCTTCTGATGAGCGTTCCGGGTATAGGAAGAATGTCAGCTATAAAGATCATTGCGGAAATAGGAAACAATATGGATCCGTTCTATACAGCCGACAAGCTGACACGATGGGCCGGACTTGTACCAGGACGAAATGAATCAGCTGGAAAGAAGAACAGCCGGCATATTACAAAGGGAGGGAAATATCTCAAACCGGTTCTCGTGGAGTGTGCGTGGGCAGCTATCAAGGCGCAGAATCCGTATTATCGGTACAAGTTCAACGGAATTGCAGGAAGACAAGGAAAAAAAAGGGCCATCATCGCGATTGCCAGGAAAATACTTGTCAGTATCTGGTCAATGTTGAAAGATGGCGCAGAATGGCATCCAAAAGATATGGATGACAATGGAAGACCGCGCGAACTGAGCCTTCGCAAAGCCAAGAGAAACTTTAAAACGGTCATCCGGGATCTACTGGATCTCGGCAAGACAAAAGAAGAAATCGCAATAGATCTTGTGACTATTATAAACCAAAGTTAGCATGATGTAACGGGGGAAAGGGGGAAGTTTAGCCAAAATAGCATTTTAGCCAAAAATGATTTACAGAATAAGGAAGGCATGCGGATCGTATTGGCATAGCCTGTGAATAAAAGAACCGTGGGGCACACGGGGATAGCTCGCTTATGCTTGATGAGATATCGTCATCGAACGAGAACCGACTGTTCGCTTTTTAAGCGAAAGGAAGCCCCCACCTCTATAGGTGGGGGAGGATGTCACATGAAATTCATTTAACTGGTATGCACACAAAAAGAGAAGACAATTCATCTTCTCTTTGACTAGTCGCCGAAGCTGATGCCTACAAGGCGCGCTTCCTGAATGATGCTCGATTCCGGATCGACAAGCTTTAATTTGCCTGCCGCTTCTTTTAACGGCACTTTGATGATTTCCCTGTTTTTATAGGCGACCATGTAGCCGTATTCGCCGTTGACGATCATTCTTCCGCCTGCAGCGCCTAAACGGGTAGAGAATACGCGGTCATATGCGTCCGGCGCGCCGCCTCGCTGGGTATGGCCCGGTACAGTGACGCGCACTTCGCGGCCGGTCCTCTCCTGGATCTGGGCAGCCAGTTCATAGGAAACCGAAGGATATGGGGAATTTTTCAGTTTTTCCTTGTATTCCTTTTTGGAAAGGGCGGCATCTTCTTTCGAGATCGCGCCTTCGGCCACGGCCAGGATCATAAATCGTCCGCCATTGATGTTGGTCGTCTTCTTGTTTTCGATCACATCGCAGATCTTATCGATATCGTATGGAATTTCGGGCAGCAGGATGATGTCGACTCCGCCGGCAATTCCGGCATTCAACGGCAGCCAGCCCGTTTTATGGCCCATGATCTCTACGATGAATACGCGGCCGTGGCTGCTGGCGGTCGTATGGATCTCGTCGATGGCGCGGGTAGCGATATCAACAGCCGACTGGAATCCGAAGGTCATATCGGTTCCCCACAGATCGTTGTCGATCGTTTTTGGCATGGCCACTACGTTCAGCCCTTCTTCGGAAAGCAGATTGGCTGTCTTGATCGAGCCGTTTCCGCCCAGCACGACCAGGCAGTCCAGACCAAGCTGTTTGTACGTGGTCTTCATGGCCTTGACCTTGTCCATTCCGTTTTCATCGGGCTTACGGATCTTCTTGAACGGCACGCGGCTTGTTCCCAGGATCGTTCCTCCGATGGTCAGGATGCCGTTAAAGTCCTCCTGTTTCAAAATACGGTATTTTCCATACATCAGTCCTTTGTACCCGTCTTCGAATCCGTAAAATTCAACAGGCTCATTGGCAGCGTGGCGTACCGATTTGTAGATGGCGCGCATCGTGGCGTTGAGTGCCTGGCAGTCGCCTCCGCTCGTAAGCATTCCTATTTTCAGCATAATGCTTCCTCCTTGTATTTAATTTTTATTATAGACCTATTCAGAAAAAACCGTTACTTTCTTCTCCTCTCTTTTCCGGTGCATTGTTCCATGTTCAGCTTGAACACGCACGCATTCTGCCAGGAACGGTTTACGTATTCCGCTCCTTTTTCCATATTTTCAGGTGCGAGGTGTTCGATCAGTGCCAGCAGAGCTTCCTTTTTCTCGTCCTCGTCCTTAACGATCTCGAGCGTTCCGAACACGATGGCGCTTGCATAGTCGGTACTGAAAATTTCGGGCACGAGCGTTTCATGGTCCACGACACAGAAGCTGGCCTGATCGTTGAATGCGGCATATTCATAACGCAGCCCTTCGTACGCGCCGTGAAAATAGAGCGCGCCGTTTTTATACGCATAATTCATCGGTACGGTATACGGCTTTTCTCCGGCACACAGTCCAAGAACGCCGTACGTGTTGTTTTTGATCAGATCGAGTGTCTGTTCTTCGCTTAATGCGCATTTCTGTTTTCTCATGATTTCCTCCTGTTTTTTCTTATTATATCAGAGATCCGATTTTCTCTAGAGTATCATTCGAGTATCCTGTGGAGTGTCATGGAGTATCATTATGAGGGATACTTGTCCTCATGATATGAATATGTTGCTCATATCACGTTTTTATCGATTTCAATTCTTCTTTTATTTTTCATGATTTGTTCTTCCTTGTGACGATCATTTTACAGCGGACATCGCAACAGACATTGCGACGGACATATGTCCGCCGCAATCTAAAATATTCTTCAATATTTCTGGATCTTTTTCTATCGATTTCCTTTTCCAAAAAAGTCAACTACCTATCGAATTTTCGCCTGACGCTATCAGAAAGTATACAAAAACAGCCATAATCCGTTACAAGCCAGACAGGATTGATTCTTTTATCTTTCTGACATTTGATTCTTTTTTCTTTTTACCTAAAATAAAAACCAACAATATTAAATTAGATATTTTTGAGGTGGAATATGAAAAATGAACACATTGTATATCAAAGCAAACTGAAACAGGCAGGCCTTTCGGTGCTTGGAATCTTTATGGTATTCATGTCCCTGATGGTCTTCCTGGGAGGCATGATCGAAACGAACTGGCTTATGCTGATCATAGGACTGATCGCTCTCGTATTCTTTGGTTTCTGCGAGTTCTATATCGTAAAACAGCTTTTCCACGGAAAAAAACTTGTCGTCCTGACCGAAAAAGGATTCTACGACTACAGCAGTGCGACCGCCACAAAAGATCGGCTGATTCCATGGAGTGAGATCGCGCAGATCGAAGACAAAAGCATTATGAATCAATCGTTTGTTTCAGTAACCTTGAAAGATCCGGACAAGTTCCTGTCCTCCTTGTCCGGTCTGCAGAAGAAGTCAATTGCAGCCAATGTAAAACTCGGTTTTGGGCAGATCAATGTGAATCTGCAAAGCGCAAAACAATGCGATAACCAGCAGCTGATCGCCATGATGGAAGAGTTCATGAGCAAAAATGTGCCTGTAGCCTTGCCTGTGCTGCCGGAATAAATACGGCCACTGATTTTCAGCCACTTTAAAACTGGAGGGATTCTGCTCCTTCCAGTTTTTTATCTTATTAGGCCTCTTGTTCTTCACAGATCAGTTTCTGATACCAGTAAAAAGAGTCTTTCCGTATTCTTTTCATCGTACCGCTGCCGTCGTCGTTTCGATCGACATAGATGAATCCGTAGCGTTTGGACATCATACCTTCGCTTGTTGAAACAAGATCCATGGCCGACCAGCTCAGATAGCCGATCACATCCACTCCGTCCTGCATCGCAAGCTTCATCTGATCGATATGCTGCTGCAGATAATCGATACGATACGTATCGTGAATTTGTCCATCGACCACTTCATCATACGTTCCTAATCCATTTTCAACCACAAGGATCGGCTTTTCATATCGTTCATACATGTTGTTGAGCATGATCCGGAATCCCTGCGGGTCGATCGTCCAGCCAAAAGCCGTTTTTTCCAGACATGGATTCGACTGTTCTCCTGTATGAGAAGCGAGCGAACTCTTATAATAAGACACTGCGATAAAATCCAGAGTATTTTCGCTTAAAAATTTCAGATCCTCTTCTTTGACATCCACACCATAGTCATCCATTTCCTTCAGGAAATAATACGGATATTTTCCTTTCGCCATCACATCTGTGTACCGGTTATTGCTGCGTTCGTTCTTTATCATCAATTCATAATCGATCGGCGATGATGTCAGCGGATAACATGGCGTGCCCGCCACTTCACATCCGACCTTTAATGCCGGATCGATATCATGACAGATCCGGACAAGCCACGCATTGGCCAGCAGCATATTGTACGCGCAGCGATGCAGCACTTCTTCCCGATCTTCATTCTCCTTGGGCACCGCTCCGCCCACCATATACAAAGCATGATTCATGACATTGATCTCGCAGAAAGAGATCCAGTACTTCACCCGGTCGTGATATCGATCCACGATGGTCTGTACATATTTTTTATACAGTTCGATCACTTCGTCATTGGAAAATCCGTTGTATTTTTCAGCCACCCAGAACGGCATATCAAAATGGATCGTGGTAATGATCGGTTCAATATCATTCCGGATCAGTTCATTGATCACCTCATCATAAAAGGCGAGGCCTTCTTCGTCCGGCACCATCTTTTCATCCTTGAAAATTCTGGACCACAACACAGAAAACCGCAAAGCTTTCAGCCCCATTTCTGCATACAGTTCAATATCTTCTTTGTAGCGGGCATGAAACTCCACGCCATCTCTTGACGGATAAAATCCTTCCGGTCCGCTCATATATATGCCAGGATCATTTAAATATTTAAAACGCGTCGTCTTTCCCTGGGGAATCTTATCCACGACTGTCGCGCCGCGAGAGGAAAATCCGCCCTCGCATTGGCCGCCGCTGATCGAACTTCCCCATAAAAATCCTTTTTTCATTGTGCTTTCTCCTTCTTGCAAAAAATCATGCGATCACCGATTGGCGATCACATGATTGGTTCAGGAAATATACGGCTCGTCGGCCGGGAAAACAACGTTGCCGCTTCTTCGTGCTTTCGTTGCTGTATCCATCGCGATCAGCGATTTTTCCATCATCGCATCCGCTCTGGCATAGTCCTTGCGGTCGATGATATCCGCAAACTGTTCGAACTCATAGAACATGCGATGCGTTCCTTCCTGCAGGTCGTATTCAGTCACTGTGCCGTCGTTGAGAACGAGCTTGAATTTCGGAAGAACATTGGCCGGCCCTTCGATAATGAAGGCTCCCTTGTTTCCCTGGATCGACGTCGTGATCGGCGCCTTGCAGTCCTTTGCCCCCACCAGAACGGCCTTGAAATTGCCGTAATCGAGCGAAATGATACCCGATGTATCGATTCCTTTCTCGATATTGGCGGCATATGTCACTTCTTTTGGCGCGCCGAACAGCATCGTGATCAGATGGATGTTGTAAATATTGAGGTCCATCAGCGCTCCGCCCGAAAAATCAGGAGAGAAGGCCGGAAGGACCTTTCCTTCCTTGAACGCGTTGTAGCGGCTCGAATACTGGGAGTAATTGGCGATCACGATTTTCGGGTCGCCGATTTCCTCGATCATTTCCTTCATCTTGAGCGCATTGGGCAGATACTGGGTCGAGATTGCTTCCAGAAGGATCAGCCCTTTTTCTTTTGCCAGATCCCGCAGCTCCTCCAGTTCTTCGATATTGGAAGTGAACGGTTTTTCGCAGATGACATGAAGCCCTTTGTTCAGCGCCTTTTTGACCATTTCATAATGCAGGTTGTTTGGTGTAGCCACATACATGACTTCCGTATTCGGATCTGTGAGCAGCGCATCATAATCCGCATAGTATGCCGGGATCCCGTTTTCTTCTGCCAGCGTCTTTACTTTTTCGATCGATTTCGGCGTAGAGGCGATGGCCGTCAGCTCGATCCCGTTGACATCGTGGATGAAGCGGAACAGATCATGAACGATCATTCCAGCTCCCGCAATAGCCATCTTCATTTATTTTGCCTCCTTGGCGATCTGTGTCGCTTCCTCAATGATCTCGAGCACACGGATCACTTCTTCGTCTTTTACGACTTTCTCGGCCCCGTTGAAGAGCACATCATACAGGTTGTCGTAAATTTTTCCATAGTCCTGCACTTCGGTCGGGATCTTCTTCGTTACATCGTTGCCTTCGTCGTCAATGTAGGATAACGTTCCCCATTTGTCTTCCGGCAGCGGTTCAAAACTGATTTCGACCGGTCCCGGCTTGCTGGCCAGATTGGACTGATGACCTAAGGCAGGCATGAGGAAACTTCCCTTTTTGCCATGAACAGTGAAGCGCGGATAGTCGAGCTTGACAAAGAAGCTGGTTTTTACGATTGCCTTCATCGGCCCGTAATGGAAGTCGATATCGTAGTAGTCGTCGGCTTCGCCCGGATTGTCGATCGAACGCACATCGTACACCATCCTCTCCGGCATGCCGAACTGCCCGATGATCTGATCGATCGGGTGCACAGCCAGTCCATACAGCATACCGAACCCTTTATGATTTTCCATAGCCGGACGATAATAGTCGTAATGCGACTCGACTTCGACAATATCGCCAAGCACGCCCGACTCGATGACCTTGCGGACCGTAGCCATATCGGCATCGAAGCGGCGGTTCTGGTTCGGCATCGCGATCAGCCCTTTTTCCTTCGCCAGATCGAACATTTCCTGCGCCTCTTTTGCGGTCATCGCAAACGGTTTCTCGCACAATACGTTCTTGCCATGCTCAAGAGCCATCCGGGTATAATACGTATGGAACGCGTCCGGCGTATTCACAACGACCAGGTTCACGTCCGGATCGTTCATGACCTTGTCGATCTCCGAAGTAAATTCGATCTCCGGATACCATGTTTCGCGTTCTTCATCGCCGGCACGATCCTCTTCGCGCCGGTAAATATATTTCACATTGATCTTGTCTTTCCTGCGTTCTACATAAGGCAGGTGATAACGGCATACGCTGTTTCCGAAACCGATATACGCTACATTTAATTTGTTGTCCATGATGAAATCCTCTCTTTCTTATCATTCTTTATGACTTTATTATATTGTGCGCTATGTATGATTTCGATTTATAAATCGGTCATAAAAAACTCCGCTTTGTTGGATATATGCTTTATTTGTTCCGTATTGTACATAACTTATATCGATTTGTATGAATCACATAAAAAAGAACCGCAGATCCTGAATTATCAGGAAGATCCGCAGTTCTTTGCGCATGAAAATTTCTATCTTGTCGAATCCCTTTTGATCAGGGAAACATCCACGATTACCTTGCGGTCGTACGGTTCGTGTCCGATCTGGGCAAGCAGCTGGGAACACGCCGCCTCGGCAAGCCTTTTCGGATTGCGGTCCATCGCCGTGATCGAAGGCGAAGACATAGCTGTATACGGCGAATTGTCGAACGTGATCAGCTTGACATCTTCCGGCACATAGCAGCCGACCTTTTCAAGAGCGGTGATAGCGCCAAACGCAGCCCGGTCGCTCGATGCGATGATCCCGTCGATCTGTTCGCCATCATGAAGCAGTTCCTCGATCCGCTGTTCCGTTTCCTGTTCGGAATTGTGCGTGCCGCTGCGCCGGATGACATACTGTTCCCGAAACGGCAGGCCATTGTCTTCAAGCGCCCTGCAGTATCCTTCCAGGCGCGGCGCCGTCTGCCCCTGCGCCAGATAGCCCGGACACAGGACGATCTTTTCGCACCCCTTTTCGATCAGGAACTCGACCGCGTTGCGGCACGCCTCATAGTCGTCATTGGCACAGACCGCAAAATCCTGCCCGCTTTTCGGGGTCCGGTCGATCAGAACAAACGGATAGTCTGTTTTGATGAGTCCTTCTTCGATCTGTTCAAGCCCCGAAATGCACAGGATCCCGTCGCACACTTCCTGCATTTTCTTCACATAATCCTTCTCGTTGCCCGCTTTGTTCTGGCAGGAGGCAATAAAGGTCAGATAGCCTCTTTCTTTCAGAAACTTTTCCGCCTCGTACGCGATCTTTGCAAAGAAAATATTATCGACCGTCGGAACGATCATTCCTATTGTCTTCATTCCGCTACTCCTTTCAGCTGACGGATCAGCTCTTTGTACGTTTTTCCTTTTCTGAAAAGAGCCGAGGAACCGAGCACGAAGCCGTCGGCACCAAGAGCTGAAAGATCCTCGATCACCTCAGACGAGCAGTGTCCGTCGATCATGACCTTGAAGCCGTACTGTTCCTTGAGCTCGATGAGCGCCTGCACTTTTTTTCTCGTAAAGTCGATAAATTTCTGCCCTGCAAAGCCCGGATTGACGGTCATGACAAGCACATAATCGCAGAGATTGAGCATGTCCGAAACGCTCGCGATGCTCGTATCCGGATTGATGGCAATGCCCGCGTACGCGCCCCGCTCCTTGATATGGGCCAGCGTCTTCACCACATACCGTTCCGATTCGGGATGGATATAAATGATGTCCGCGCCCGCATCAATGAACCAGTCGACCTTGGAAGACGGATTTTCGATCATCAGATGACAGTCGACCGGCTTGTCGGTATAGCGGCGGATGGTCTGCACATCCATGACCCCCATCGTAAAATTGGGCACAAAGCTTCCATCCATGATATCACAGTGAAAAATGTCGGCTCCTGCGTCGTCAAGCGCACGCACTTCGCTGGCCAGATGCCCGTAGTTGGCACACATCATGGACGGGCAAAGCAGTCTTTCTTTCATTTTGTTCCGCCTTCTTTCTGCCGTTCTTCGATTTCTTTGAGCATATCGATCCGCACCTGATGGCGTCCGCCCTCGTACTGGCCCTCGAGCCACGCATCCACGATCATCTTGGCCAGCTCGATCCCGACCACCCGCGCCCCGAACGCGAGCATATTCGTGTCATTGTGCTCTCTGGACAGCTTTGCCGAATATGGTTCCGAGCATGTCACGCACCGGATCCCGTTCACTTTATTGGCTGCCAGCGAAATGCCGACACCCGTACCGCAGATCACGATGCCTTTGTCCACCTCTTTCTTGACAACGGCGTTGGCCACCGCTTCGCCAGCCACAGGATAATTGAAACGTTCCGTGCTGTCGGTACCGAAGTTGATCACCTCGTACCCGTATTTTTCCTCGATATACTGTCTGATCTGATTTTTGTAGTCTACAGCTACATGGTCATTTCCGATTCCTATTTTCATATGCCTCGCTCCTATCTGTTCACACTCGCCATCCGGAAATATGTATACGGTTTTCCTTTGAGCGAAACGGAAAGCTGGTGCACGTTTTCGGGCGAGGAACAGCCTCCGAAACCGCCGTCGCCGATCGCATGCACATCCGCTCCGGTCTCTTTCATTTTCAGAGCGATGAGCCGGATCGTATCCAGATCCGCCCCTTCGACCGAACTGTTCAGAAAGGTCATGGCCAGCGTTCCGGGCTTGCAGCTGTGCACGAACTCGACCAGTTCCCGGATCCTTTCCGTACTGATCCCGTGTCTTGATCCGGGGGCGGGCAGATCGATGCAGTCCGCTCCTGCGTCAATGAGCTCTTTGATCATCTCTTTTGCGTCATAGCCGGCAAGCGGGTCGCCCAGCACTTTCTCATGGATCCCGTCTTCCCATTTTCCGGCAAAAAGAAAGACCTGATCGCCGAATTTCTTCTTGATCCGTTTGGTGACGGCCACGATGTCCCGGATCGATGTGCCGCTGCCCGGATTTCCGCCTAAAACGATGAAATCCGCTTTCAGATCGATACATTTCTGGACATGCTCGTCTGTGGCGATCATTCCATTCAGGCGGTACAGTTCCTTTTTTCCGTCATCTTTCAGCCCGGCTTTCGGACACCCCAGATACACGCCGATCGGCCGGCGGCATTTTTTCTTGAGCTCTTCGATCGAAAGTCCCTGCAGGCCGGGATTATTGGCCATATCGTCCAGATCGATCGTGTTGAGCATGACCATATCGGCACCGAACGCAAACATCAGCTCGCTGTTCGTTACGCCGCGTACAAGGCCTGGTCCGGCAAAAAGCAGATGCTGTCCCATGACCACCCGGCCTTCCGATTTACGGATCGATTCCTTCAGATCCATTGCGGACATGGTGCCGATCTCGTCCCCTGCCGTACTGATCAGTCGTGTTGCTGTCATATATCTTCCTCCCGTTTCTTATTCACTTGTATGGTACAAAAATCTATTTTTCTGTTCCATACAATATTCGGGCATTAATTATGACAGATTATTTTTGGTTCCGGATCGTCTCGAGCATATGCTTCACGACCGCGTAGTCATCGTACGGACCGATGATATGGCCTGCTGCCTCTTTGGCACATGGCAGTCCGGTGCTCGGGCAATACGAGTGCTCAAACGCCTGGAGCATGGCCAGATCGTTGCCAGCATCCCCGTAAACGGCCGTTTCCTTTTCGCTGATATGCAGGATCTGTCCAAGCTTTTTTACACCAGCAGCCTTGTTGACGGACGCATCCGTGATTTCATAGATCGAAGGAGTAGTTGCTGCGTTGATCAGCCGGTCCGGACAGGCGGCGAGCAGCTGTTCGACTTTCGGGTAGGGCGCATCGCTTTCCTTGTGGATATTGATCTTTACGATATCTCTGGAAAGAATATCTTCGATGGAGCAGTCAAATTTACGGAAATGGTCCCAGTCCGGCATTTTCCCTTTCGACTCGCTTCCTTTCGGAGGCCGTATCGCAAAATAAGGTACGGTGTGGTAAATGGCATCGGTTCCTACGTATTGAAGCGGTTCGTCCCTGAACTGTTCCAGAATCGCCCGGAGCACTGTTTTATCGATCAGGGTCTTGTCGAGGATCATTCCGTGGTCGTCGAGGATGAGGGCGCCGTTATTGGAACACATATACAGGTTCTCATCTTTTAGCATGTCGCACATGAGCGGGCTGCGTCCGGTCGCGATGGCCACGAGCCCTCCTGCCTGTTCGACTTTCCGGATCGTCTGCCGGATCGTATCGTCGATATCATGTTCTCTGTTCAGTAAAGTGCCGTCCAGATCGGACGCGAATAATTTGATCATAGTCTTCTTCCTTTCCTGTTCTTTCTTCTATCCATTTTAAATATACGCATTTGCGGGATGACAGAAAAGCTTTTGAAAAGGGATTGAAATGTTTTTTTCAGCCGGAACCGCTCAAACATCTCATTTTTCTGTCACTATTTATGCCAGGTTTTTAGATCGAAAAAACGAGCCGATCTTCTACAATAAAGATGCAGGAAGGCAGCGCTTCCTGCATACCGCTCATTTTCTCTTATTTTTCCGGCTTAGATGCCGAAGCAAAGTTCAGGTTGACCGATCTGGGCTTTTTGATTTTATCCATAATTTTTTTATAAGTACCTGAACCAAGGAAATTATTTAATTTCCTTGGTTTTTAATATAAATTATTTCTATAATAAAAAATAGCTGTTATCAGACAGCTATCATTTCTATCATAGTTCTTCTTCGTTTCGCTCTTTCGCTTTTTTATCGAGTCTTTTTTTCGCTTCTTCTACGGACTCTCCGTCTTTGGTACGATAGCGGTCAACAAACGCATCCTCTATTCTGGTGTAGCCATCGACTACCGTCTCCTCGATCTTGGTATAGCCTCCTACAACCGTATCTTCTATTTTTTCGAATGTCCCGACAACTTTCCGGGCTATTTTTTCATTTGCCTTTACTAATTTTGATTTTGCCATAGCGTTTTTCCTTTCTTTTACTGTATATTTGAGGTTCTGGCCTGGATCATGAACCGCACGCCTAAGAAAAACACGAACAGGCAGACGGCTGTTCCGGTCAGTACGTTCATGCCATGCGCATTCCAAGAGCAAACCACAATCCGCTTACTGTGCCAAGCATCATCGCCACAACACTGCTCTTCTTCATCAAAATTCCTCCTCCAGACATTAAAACGACAATTGTTGTTTTAATATAAAAAAAAAGTATACTGAGGACAAACAGGAAAAACAACCGGCGCCGGCGCGAGTCGGTCGAACGGATAGAAAGGACTTTTCTGGAACTACTCCAGACCCGGGAACTGCATGAAATCACAGTTTCCGATATATGCAAACGATGTCGTCTGAACCGCAGCACGTTTTATGCCAATTTTGAAGACATCTATGATCTGGCCGAGAAAGTGAGGATCTTTCTCGAAAACGAGGTGAGCCGTCTTTACGAAACCGAACGGACCTGCAAATTCAACAGCAACGACTACCTGCGCCTGTTCCGGCACATCAAGGACAATCAGCTGCTCTATCGAACCTATTTCAAGCTCGGCTACGATGCATGTTTCCAGCTTAAACACTACGATACCAATCAGGCCGAGCTGCATTTCGACAACAGACACATTGAATATCATATCGAGTTTTTCAGGAGCGGTCTGAATGCGATCATCAAACTATGGCTGGCCCGGGGCTGCCAGGAAACGCCCGAAGAAATGGAAAAAATCATTCGAAGCGAGTATCTCGGACGGATCACGCAAAAATAGCTGTCCGCAGACAGCTATCGCTTGATATCATAATTCATGTTCATCAGATCAAGGATCGCCCGGGCGTCGTCCTCGATATTGGCATCCCCGTGGATCGTATGCTTGATCGCACTGCTGGCCACCGCGAAATTCACGATATCGTACGGCTTGTAGTTTTTCATCATCGCGTAAATGAGGCCGCTGGCAAACGCGTCCCCTCCGCCGACCCGGTCCAGGATCGTAAAGGTGAACAGCTTGCTTTCGAACGTATGGCCCTTATACCACATATACGCTTTCAGCGAGTTTTCCGACCCGCTGTTGGCATACCGGACATGGCGCGCAATACATTTGAGGTTCGGATACTTTTCCACGAACTTCTGAAAAATGAAGTCCTGCTGATCGTAATCCGGATGGAACGGAATATCGTCCTTCCAGTCGCCTTGGGCATGGTCATTGTCATCTTTCCATAAATGATACGGCTCGATGCCGAACAGGACATCCACATACGGCAGGCACATCGTGCAGAAATCCCGCGCCTCTTCCCAGCTCCACAGCGTGCTGCGGAAATTGCCGTCAAAGCTGACCGTCAATCCTTTTTTCCTGGCCGTGACAAGCATATTTTTGATGAGCTTTTTACAATTCTTTCCCAAAGCCGGCGTGATGCCGCTCAGATGAAGCCACGTAAAACCGTCAAGCAGCTTGTCCAGATCCACAGTGTCGAAATCGTATTCTGTGATCGCGCTGTGCTTGCGGTCGTATGTAACCTTGCTCGAACGGATCCCGAAACCGGTTTCCAGATAATACGTGCCTAAACGATGGGTCGGCGTCTGCTCCGGCGTGGACAAAATGACCGGCGAACAATGGACATCATTGCTTCGCAGCTGACGGATCGCGCTTTTGCCAAGCGAGTTGTTCGGCACGACCGTAAAGAACGTACTGTCTATGCCCAGATTGGCCAGTGCCAGCGCGATATTGGCTTCCGCGCCCCCGTAATTTGCTTCGAAACTGTTCGCCATCCGGATCTTTTCGTAATTGGGTGGCGTAAGCCGCAGCATGATCTCCCCGGCCGTAATGAATCTCGGTTCCTTTTCTTTCTCTTCGATCGTTTCGATTGCTTCCATTGGTTTCGCTCCTTTAATATGTTTTTTTAATTATAACATTCCTCGGAGTACTGTGCGCCAAAAAAGGATACCGTTCAAATCTGGTATCCTCACTGGAAAAGTGCCTGGTACAGACGTACGCTGTCCTCAGCCTGCCGGATGGTGTTCATCGTCTGCAGATCGCTGATACATGGAATCAGTTCCCGGTAGAATGTCTCGACACGACGCCGCTCATCCTGCACATTCATATTGAAAGCCGCAAAGAAGATCAGATCGACCTTTTCGTGGTCGTCCCAGAGCATCGGACGCTCCAAGGTGACAAGCACGACCCGCGACTCGTTGACAAACTCGGGATCGCCGTGCGGAAACGCGATTCCGTTTCCGATCGAAGTCGACATCTTCTTTTCGCGCTCCAGTGCCGAATGGCACAATCCTTCCGAACAGAATCCCTTTTTCTTCAGAAGCCGGGCCACATCGCAGATCAGCTCTTCTTTGCTGGCATATCGTGCACGAAGAAGCATCAGATCGGGCGAAAAAAGGGCCGAGCAGTCCAGAGAAAAGATCGTAGAAGACCGGCTGATCGGATGAGGCATATCCTGCATTTTCTGGCGCAGCTTCAGCACCCCTTCTTCGGTCAGCAGATTCTCGACCACGATATTGCGCCTGTCATGCACCGAGGTCCTCGAAAGGATCACATCCGCCTGCTGATAATGCGGATTGTCCTTTTCGAAACGGCTCAGGATACGCACTTCTTTGATTTCCGGGACATAGCTCAGGATACGCTGACGGATCAGCTCGCCATAGCTTCTGGAAAAATCCGCGATCAGCACCGCCTTGTATTTGACATCCTTGCGTTCGAGCGCTGTCTGAAGAAGCAGAACGATATAGCCCAGTTCATCATCCGTGATCATCAGATCGAAATATTTTTCAAACAGCATGCTGATCATCCAGCTTGCTGCATACACCTGCGCAAATTCCTTTTTGATATAGCTGAGCAGCTCGTTGGAACGCGGCTGCCCGTGACGAAGCCGGAATACGGCCGAACGCAGATGAAGGATCAGGCTCTGCCTGAGCTGCTGATCATGCGAAAAATCGTGATCCAGGATCGATCCCATCGAATCGATGACCTCATCCACGAACCGGGTCAGATTCTCGTCATAGCTGTGGACCGGTTGGGCCGGATCGCCGATCCGCACAAATCCGGCACAGATCATCTGCATGGTCAGATAAAACACATCCTCTTCGGACAGTGTCCGGTCTTCGACCCGTTCGATCTCGTCAAAGATGGCCTTGGCAAAAAGATACTCGTTATAATGCTCGAGCAGCTTGACATCCTCCTGCCGGACATGGACCGGCGTATCGCTGCGCGAAATAGCCAGTGCCACAAAAACAAGCATCTGCGTAAAGACCTGATTGGAAAAATGAAGATGCCATTCATGCTCAAGACGGACAATGATCCGCTTGAGAGCGGACAGATCGATGCCGTAAAAATAACGTTCCATGACCTTCTCCCGCTCATCATCCTTGATATTTTCCAGAAAGAACGAAGCGAGCGCGCTGCGGAAATCGTTTTCCTCATACTGCAGCAGATAGCCGCTGCGCCGGTCGTTGAGCACCGTAATGTTCCACGCATCAAAATAGTCCTGGACCGAGCGGATGAGCTTGTTGAGCGTCGGCGTCGACACGTACAGCTTGTCGGCCAGGGATCGGGCCGATAAGCCCTGCCGGCGGTTGAGCTCGAACAGCCGGTAGATGATATAGCTTTGACGATCGTCGATCTCGAAACCGTGCCCTTCAAATGTTCCGATATAATCACGGATCTGTGCCTGCTGCGCCTCGCTGGCCTCCAGCCAGATCCCGATCCGCGGCTTCTTGCAGATCCGGCCCCACTCGTGATAGAAAAGCAGGTCCTCGACCTGTTCCAGACGGCTTCGGACCTGCTTTTCGCTCATATGCAGATCCACAGCCAGCTGGCTTACAGGAATCGGACCGCCTTCCAGCAATTTTGTCAAGATCTTTGATATGGCACTCCTGTTTTCCTTTTGCATCTGCATAAGCTCCTTTCTTCAACGCTGACCGTATGTCGCGTTTTTTCCGTGTTTTCTATAATAATGCCTGTCCAGCAGAAACGGCTGCACAGGATGAATGGCCGGATCGATCAGATGATCGATGACTGCCATCCATGCACATTGTTCCAGGATCATCGCATTCTCGACTGCCTGGCCAGGACTGCCGCCCCACGCAAACGGACCATGTCCGGCCACCAGGACAGCCGGCACCTGTTCAGGAACCATATGCCGCCTGGCAAACGTTTCAACGATCACCTGGCCTGTCTGCGCTTCATATGCGCCTTCGACCTCTTCCTGCGTCAAAGCTCTTGTACACGGGACCGGGCCGAAAAACGTGTCGGCATGGGTGGTGCCCAGCGCCTCGAGATCCTGGCCTGCCTGGGCCAGCATCGTCGCCCATGGCGAATGGGTATGCACGATGGCATTGATCTGAGGCCACGCTTTGTACAGTACCAGATGCGTGTCCAGATCCGAGCTTGGTCTGAGCGTGCCTTCGACCACATGTCCCTGCAGATCGCAGATCACGATATCCTCCGCTTTCATCTTATCATAAGGGACCCCGCTCGGCTTGATTGCGATGACTTCGTTTTTTCGATCGATCTGCGAAACATTTCCCCATGTCAGGATAGCCAGTCCCGATCGGGGCAGCTGCAGGCAGGCCTCGTACACATCGCGCTTCAACGTGTCGAACATCGTTCTACGTCCTGGAAGCGATATGTACGAACCGGCGGACACGGCGCTCGATTTCCGCAAAGTTCCTGCTTGCGATCAGTTCGCGGCTGTTGACGGCCCGGCTGATGCCTGCGCCGATATAGCCGATCTTCAGGCATTTTTCGAACATTTCCTCATCCATCTTGCATACGGCAAAGTATGGAAGTACGTCGATGACGCCCATCAGCGTTTCAGCATAATCCAAAGTGATCTCGCAGCCCGGGAACAGCTTGAGCACATCCGCTCCCCATTTCCACGCATTCACGACTTCGGTTCCTGTGAAAACGCCTGGCATGTACATCATTTCGCGGCGGGTGCAAAGTTCAGCCACTTCCTTTGAAAGGTTCGGGGCTACGATGTACTCGCTTCCGGCATCGATCGCTTTCTGGCATTCCTGTTCATCGAGGATCGTTCCGGTTCCCAGAATGATCTGATCTCCAAAGTGTTCCTTCAAAAGGCGGAGCGCATGAGTGCACGCCTGTCCGTTCGGCTGATCATAGGTCAGCTCGATGAATTTTCCGCCGCCGTTGACGACGGCCTGCACCGCTTCGAGCAGGTCGTCATCGTCAATGCGCTGCGTCTTGAATATAAAGATGAGTTTTTCAGCTTTCAAAGCCTCCAGTGTTTCCTGTTTGTTCATAGTTGTTTCTCCTATTCGTATTCGATGTGGATATCCAGATCGTCTTCGGTATCGATCGCTTCGAGCACGGCACCTTCCGGCCGGGCCGCTGCCTGCATAACGGGCTGTGCTGCCGGAACGCTGACAGGGATGCTTTCCGGTTTTTCTGAAACAGCCGGTTTATCTTCCGTGACTGTTTTGCGGCATATCGCAAGCATGACGATCGTGACCAGCGTGCCGACGGCTACGGACAGCACAGCGCCAGGCCATACATTTTTCATGACAGGGAAGGCGAACAGTCCGCCCATCATGACAGGCGACTGGACGTTGAAATACATTGCGATCGCGCCCGTCACCATATTTCCAAGGATGGTTGCGGGCCAGACACGCAGCGGATCGGCCAACAGGATCGGCAGGCCGCCTTCGGCGATCTGGCAGCAGCCCAGCACGATCGCCGATTTTCCGGTCGCGCGCTGCGCTGCTGTATATTTACGTTTGCTGATAATGGTAGAAAGACCAATTCCTAATGTAGCGGTGACGCCGATACATACCTTCGCCCCTTCCGGTCCGAGGATGCCGTCGGCTACCAGGCCGTTGACAACGGTGGTTCCGATCTTTGTGACCGGCCCGCCCAGATCGACGCCCATCAACGCGCCAAGGACCATACCGAATACGATTCTTGATCCGGACTGCATTTCAGCAAAGAGAGAAGACAGATACGTCTGCAGGCCGCCAAGCACAGGTCCGAATACATAGCACATGGACAATACGACGAACAGTCCGCCAAGGATCGGCAGGATAAGCATTGGCAGCAGCGAGGCAAGGTCCTTGCTGAGCGGCAGCTTTTCCTTGACCAGCTTGCAGAAGTATCCGACAGCGATTCCGCCAAGGATACCGCCGACGAAGCCGATCTTGTATTCCACAGAAAGCAGCCCGACCAGAAAGCCTGGCGCAAGACCTGGACGGTCGCAGATCGCATACGCGATGTACGCGGCCAGGACCGGAACGACCATGCTCATGGTCAGTGTTCCGCCCTGGTACAGATAATAAGCGAATGTTCCTGTCGCTTCGGCTACGCCGGTTCCGCCAAGGATCGTTCCGAACGACTGGAGCAGACCGCCCATGCAGATGACTTGAATAAAGTAGGAAATGCCTGTTAATACGGGTTGAACGACGAGCGCTTTTAATTTTTCTTTCATGACCGGTTCTCCTTGCCGAGCTTATGTTCGATCGTGGTGATCAGCTTTTCCGGCTGTTTGATGGCGACGGCCGAACTTACACGGACGATCGGCTTTCCGCTGAAGCGTTCCTGCCGGGCGACAGAAATATCGGCAGCCAGAATGATGACATCCGCATCTTTGATGACGCTGGATGGAAGTTCGTCTTCGATGCCTATGTTGCCCTGTGTTTCCACGCTGATGTGATGGCCCCGGTTCTGAGCCGCTTCGATCAGTTTTTCCTTAGCGATATATGTATGCGCGACACCAATCGTGCATGCGGTAACTGCGGCGATATTCATATTTTCCTCCTGAATTATTATTGATCATAAGATTTCGTACAGTTCTTGCCGGGTCTGGATCTGATTCAATGCGGTGCGGGCTTCTTTCCGTACGAGCATCATTGCCAGTTCCGACAACATGCGGATATGGGTCTTGTCTCCATCGGCCGGGATGGCCAGCAGGAAGACATGCTGGATCGGTTTTCCGTCCATGGATTCCCATTCGATCGGCTCTTTGAGCCGGACATAGGAGATGGCGGCGCGGTTGACGCAGGTGTCGACGCCATGCGGGATGGCGATCCCGTCTTCCAGTCCGGTTTCTGATAAGGATTCCCGGTATTCCACCGCTTCTCTGAATTGTTTTTTATCGGTGATGATTCCTGCCTCGTATAAGCTTTCGGTCATGGCGTCGAGCACTTCTGATTTTTTCTGAAGCGGAACGTCCATCGCGATGCAGGATTCATCGAGCAGTTCTTTTAGTTCCATAAGCTCACCTCCTTCTGTGTTCGGTCAGCGCTTCCTTTGACACTTAAAATATAGCACGGGGATTTCCAGTCAAATTTCGTTTTTCGGCAAAATAAAATTTTTTATTTTTTCCTTTTTTTCCTTGGCATAGTTCTATGTGTCCAAAAAAAAAGACATAAAAAAAGGGAACATATATTGTTTCCTAAACGTTATATCATTTCAAAGCGGTATAAAAAAAACTCCGCACAATACGGAGCTTTCGTAAAACAACTGATTTTTTTAAAGCGCTTCTTTTCTTTCACGGATCAGTTCTTCCAGTTGTTCCAATTCATTGATATCTTCGGTGCGGCGAATAAAATTCGCAGCCAGTTCAAAGGAAGTGTCCCGCACAAGGAAGTTGTCAAAGTACTCGGCCTGAGAGATGCATGGGCTGAACTCGCGAGTCAAGGCGTTTTTGTTGTAGCCTAGCCCGGCGATCTCAATGAAGTTCATTGAAAGCAGCTTTCTGATCACGGCCTGTACTGTGTTCTTACTTATGTGTGGGGCTTCCAAGCAGATATCATTGGAAGACAGCGGTTTTTCCGACTGCCAGAAGATTTCCATGATTTCATTTTCGCGCTTGGTTAAGTGGGAAACTTTCATTGCAATGACCTCTCTTTTTTTTACGATTTTATTATAAATTTTCTGAGAGCAAATTACAAGAAACGATATATCAATTATTGAGAAAATTTGATTTTTTTTGCTCGAAACATGCAATTTATGCATTTTCTCCCGATCTAATACCCGTATTTCTTCTTATTTTGTACTAAAAATATCATAACAATCACAAATGAGAATCCTTCTGCCATGATCACTGCGCTCCAGATTCCGTTCAAACCGAACAGCAGCGGCAGGATCAGGATGGCCAGGATCTGGAACACGAACGTGCGCAGCAGAGAAATGGCGGCCGATATGAACCCGTTGTTGAGAGCCGTAAAGAACGAGCTGCCGAAAATATTGAACCCGCACAGCAAGAAAGCTACACTGTAGATCCGGATCGCTGCGGTCGTCATTTCCATCAGCTCTTTCGATCCGCTCACAAAAACGGAGGCGAGCACGGGCGCGCTCAGTTCGGCGATCACGACAAGGACAAGCGATGTCCCGCTGATCAGGATGAGCGACTTTTTCAGCAGGCCGTGCAGTTCCTGGTGGTTCTGCGCTCCGTACTGATAGCTGATGACGGGGGCGATGCCCATCGAATAGCCAAGAAAGGCGCCGGCAAACACAAAAGAAATATACTGGAGGATGCCGTACGCTACGACACCGTCGGCACCGATCAGTTTCATCAATTCATAATTGTACAGGATGCTGACGACGCTCATGCTCAGATTAGTGACCATTTCGCTCGATCCGTTGAAACAGCTTTGTCCGATCTGGCGGATGTCCCACCTGGGAGCGCCTAGACGTAACGGCGTGCTGTTGGGGCTCAAAAAGTACAGGAACGGAACGATGCCGCCTACGATCCAGCTCAGGCCGGTCGCAAGGGCGGCTCCAAAGATTCCCATATCGAACACATAGATCAGGACGTAATCGAGGATCATATTGGTCAGGCCGGCCAGGATGGTGAGCATAAGTCCGATCTGAGGCCTTTCTGCGGTAACCAGAAAAGACTGGAAGGCGGCCTGCAGAAAGTAGCCGATCATCATGCAGGCCAGGGTCCTTCCGTACGCGACGCAGTCGGGCAGCATTTCGGGCGACGCGCCAAGCAGGAGGGCGAACTCTTCGATCCAGATGGCGCCGATGATCGAGCAGACGAGCGCGATGGCGATGAGCGTATAGATCAGAAGGGAGAAGCACGCATTGGCTTCTTTCTTTTTATCCTGTCCGAGCAGCTTGGCGACGAGCGCGCTGCCTCCTGTTCCGATCATGAAGCCGAACGAGCCCATGATGGCGATGACGGGCCAGATCAGGTTGAGGGCGGCAAATGCCGTGCTTCCTGCTACATTGGAAACAAAAATTCCGTCAACGATCGTATACAGGGATGTAAAGATGACCATGATGACGGACGGGATCGTAAAGCGGAGCAGCTTGTTGAAAGTAAAATGATCGCTCAGTTTAATTTGCATGTTGTTCCTCCTCTTCTATCGTTTTCAACAGTTTTACATATTGTGTTGTCAGTTCGATGAGTGCTCTGGCATTTTCCAGGCCCATTTTTTCGAGCATCCTTCTTTCGTGTTCGACCAGCGGCGCGATCTTTTCGCGGATCACGGCCGTTCCCGGCTCGAGCAGATAGATCGAGCACTCCTTCCCTTTTCCTTTCTCGATTTTCAGATATCCTTTTTTCTCAAGTATCTTGATTGTCGAATTGACGGTCTGCTTGCTTTGCCATGAAAGCTGGGCTATCGTTTTCTGCGAACAGCCTTCTTCGAGCTGCATGAGCACATAAAATATATCAAAAGCACTGTCCGAGAGTCCGGCGTGGCTTGCTGCCTTGTGCTGATACTGGGACAGTTCTTTATATACAGCATCCAGCTTCTGCTGTTCGACGCTTTGTTTACACTCCATAATAATTTCCTCCTGTTTTCGCACTCGTGATATTCTAGTCCGAACTCGGACTGTTGTCAACGGCGAAATATGAAAAAAGACGGTCTGATTCAGATCGCCTTTTCACCATAGGTTTCATAGTGGATCTTTGCCGGATCCCATTTGTCTTTCGGCTTTTGTTCATGAAGCGGATAGCCAAAGGAAACGACCCAGTACGGGACGATGTGGTCGGGCAGTTCGAAGTGCTTTTTCAGCCATTCGATCCGTTCCTTTTCCGGATAGATGCCGAGCCACACGCTGCCGATCCCGAGATCTTCTGCTTCGATCAGCATGTTTTCGGTCAAAGCGGCCAGGTCCTGGATATCGTATCCGTCGGCCAGATGATGGCTGGTGTCGGCCATGACCACGATCGCGAACGCGGCTTCCTTGAGCGGCAGGGCATACGGGGAACAATGGGAAAGCTGTTCGAGATTATCTTTTTCCTTAACGACAATGAGCTGCCAGGGCTGTTTGTTGACGGCGCTTGGCGCGCAGAAACCGGCTTTCAGGATCTTTTCGATTTCCTGATCGCTGACTTTTTCTGGTGCGTATTGTCTTACGCTTGTTCGTTCATAGATCGCATTCATTATTTACACCTCATTTCAAAAACAGATGAATGATCGTATCTTTCCATTTTTTATACGGACGGTACATGACAGGCAGATCGATGCGGTCGCTGAAAGAGACGACCGACTTATCGTGCGTGAAGGTCTCGAATCCGTATTTGCCATGATAATGTCCCATGCCTGAATTCTGCAGACCGCCAAACGGAACGTTCTCATTGGATAGATGAAGAAGGGTATTGTTGATACAGCCTCCGCCGAACGGCATGTATTTTTTTACATATTCGATGTGCTCTGCGTTCCTGGAAAACAGGTAGAAGGCGAGCGGGTGCGGCTTCTGCGCTATTTTTCTGCACAGATCTTCGAAGTTTTCATAGGGGATGACAGGAAGGATCGGTCCGAAGATCTCCTCTTCCATGATGGCAGTGTTTTCATCGGGCTGGATCAGTGTCGGCTCGATCTTCCATTTTGCCGGATCGCACTTGCCTCCCCATAAAATTTTTCCATCGTTCAGGTAGGAAGCGACCTGATCGTAATGCTTCTGATTGATCATTTTTCCGATCGTTTCGATCGTGAACCCCTGCATGTTCAGCTGATGGATGATCTGACGGACAAGATCCTGCACTTTCGATTCGTGGACATAGACATGATCGCAGGCGACGCAGGTCTGTCCTCCATTCATGAATTTGCCGAACACGATGCGCCGGGCTGCCATGGCAATATTGGCGCTTTCATCGACAATGGCTGGCGACTTGCCGCCCAGTTCGAGAGTGACGGGCACGAGATTTTTCGCAGCCGCTTCCATGCAGATCCGGCCTACTGCAGGCGAACCGGTATAGAAAATATAGTCGAATGGCTGAGCGAACAAAGCCTGGTTCTGCTCTCTTCCTCCTTCGACAAGCGCGATATAGGAAGCGGGAAAATTCTTTTCGACCAGTTCCTTGATGACGGCTGTCGTATGGACCGAATAATCGCTTGGCTTGAGCACGATCGTATTTCCGGCTGCCATCGCTTCGATCAAAGGCTGGAAGGTGAGCAGGAGCGGATAGTTCCATGGCGATACGATCAGCACGCTTCCATAAGGATCATGCATGATCTCGCTTTTTGACTTGAACAGGAACAAGGGGGTCCTGACTTTTTCGGGCGCTGCCAGTTTGTCCAGATTCTTTTCAAAATAACGGATCGCCTGATATATCAGACCGAGCTCGCACATATAGGTTTCGGATGCCGGTTTGTTCAGATCCTCATATACTGCCGCAAGAAGCTGCGGTTCATATTCGTGCAGCGCAGTCCTGAGCTTTTCCAGCATCTTTTTGCGGAACATGAGCGAATAGGTCGCATGGGTCGCAAAAAAGATCTTCTGTTCTTTTACTAACTGTTCGATTTGATTTGTATCCATGAAGAATACCTCCAATACTTACTCCTATCATACTCTTGTTTTCCGTCTCTTTTCATATGACTGCTCATATTTTGCGCTTTTTGTTCCAGAAACCAATAAAAAAAAGATGAATACAGCTTTCCATGAAGCGTATTTCATCTTTTGATAACTATTCCACAGTCAGCACATAAACATTGCCGTCTTTTCGCAAAGTTCCAGTTAATGTGACTTCTTCGTTTCCTGCACCGCTATATCCTTCCAGTACGATATACTGTGTTTTGTCATTATTCCATAAGACCATCGACATGTTTCCGTTCGCATCCTGTTTCAAGGTCTGCGGCACGCTTCCTGTTACCCACGTCTGCTGACCTGGCACAAGATACTGATCCACATGTCCTAATACCCAGTCAACCGTTGACGGCCCGTTTTGTGAGCCATTTTCTGATGTTTCCTGCGAAGACTCTGCATTCCAGTTCGGATCGTTGTGCGGCAGTCCGTTTCCTGTAACAATGACTTGCGGATTTTCCTGTGCACCTGTTTCCTGTCCGGCCGTTTCCTGCGAAGATTGAGCCGCATCTTCTGCCACCTCTTCTTCCTCTTCCGCCTTTTCTTTCGGATCCACTGCCTTGATCTTTAACACATTGCTGTCGATCGCATCCTGTTTCACCTGCACGCTATACGTGCCCGCTTTGGACGCCTTGAACACGAACTTCTTCTCTTTCTTTTCGATCTGCGCCCCATCCATTTTCTGGAACGATGCGGTCTGGATCTCGATGTCCTTTGGCGTCGTGCTCACAGTAATTTCGAGCGCCTCGTCCACATCCACTTCGGTCTTTTGCACGCTCAGCTCGATCTTTTCCAGTTTCTTTTCTACCGGCTTCTCGGTCTTTTGTTCTGGTGCGCTTCCGCATCCTGCCATCATGATCAGGCCCAAACACAAAACAATTCCTTTTTTTAATGCTTTCATATTTTAACCCCCTGCATGCAGTTATTATAGGCAAAATAGTTAGCGCTTACAATTTGTAAGGAATATGATGCTCGATATTGGAACAAGAGGTAATTGTTCAGCACAATTGTCTATTTTAAAGACTTTAAAATGGTCCCATAAAGTACTTTATTGGAAAGTTGGTCTGTTCATGAAATTAGGAATTAAAGAAGTAGAACTCTTTTTGGAGTTATATCCTTTTGCGAAAAATTATATAGAAGATTCAGACAATATATTTGAAAGCAACATTGTTAAGGAAGTGGATATCTTATAACATTATTCCTTTCTGATCGGAATTGAATCCAGCTTCCCCTCTTTCACAGCTTGAATTTGAACTTCTTGATCAAGCACATCATATAACTTTCCGTTTGAATACCACTCAAATGTGCCATCTTTTTTTTTCAATGAGATAACTGTTAGATGAACCTACGTAATCTTCTCCAAATATTCTTTCTCCATAATAAGGCTCTAAAATAAATGCACTTGAACCAATGCCAAAAATCAAAAGAAGTGCGAGAAGAAGTTTCGAAGTCCTTCTCCTGTTCTCCCCTTCTAAATAAAACGCAACTCGATGCGAAAGCTCTGATTTTTCAAAGTTCGCAAATCCAAGATTTTGAGAATACTTTACTTTTTGCATTTCGATCTTTTTGTTTACGCCAATCATTGCTTGTGCATAGTCCAAATACTCATCTTGATTTAGTATTTTAGATACCTGATAATCCACTCGGATTTCCAAAAGAAACTGAAATTCCCTGCGAAATACATAAATTAACGGAAACCACCAGTAAATGATCTGTAAAACATTAACGATCTGAAGCAAAAAAAGATCATGATTTTTTAAATGACGAGTTTCGTGAAGCAAAATATATTTCAGTTCCTGTTCAGAAAAATCCACCTTTGGCAAATAGATCATCCTTTTGAAACTTCTCACTTCCGGCTGTTTGATATACTCGGATTTTACTACTGTAAAATCTGTCAGTATTGGATCAACTTTCATTCGTTCTTCTTTTGAGACAAGGACATATTTATCCATAAAACGAGTTTGATATATTTCGTATCCATAACGTATCAATTGAATAATACTACCTACGATACATATGAGTATAAATACGTCCTTTATTTCCAATCCGGTATTTAAGACAGGTGCCATCAGCACATAATGATGTAGATCACCATATGGTGTGGAAGGTAAGGTCCATGTATAAAAACACTCAATTGGCAATATCAAACGG
Organism: Erysipelotrichaceae bacterium OPF54; assembly: GCA_022834735.1. Taxonomy (GTDB): domain Bacteria; phylum Bacillota_I; class Bacilli_A; order Erysipelotrichales; family Erysipelotrichaceae; genus Dubosiella. The sequence goes on along the minus strand of BQKD01000001.1, from coordinate 95,206 downwards.
CAGACGACCAAAACAACTATAATGGAAATGAAATCACTTCGAAAATACTTATAATTTTTTTCTTTATTCAATATTTGCCATAAAAACAATATAAAAAGAGATGCCACAAATATGGAATTCAAAATAGAAGATTGCGAAATTCTTAAAAAGAAATTAAATTGTGGTGCAATCATCCATCGTTTCTCTCCTTCTTTTTCTGAATTAGTTCTTCCAGATGATCCAGTTCCTCTTTATCCTCATTTTTCTTGATGAATTGCGCTGCAAATCGAAAGCAGTTCCCCTTACCTAACAAGCTTTCGATATACTCTTCTCTTGTAAGAGTTGGTGTAAATTCACGTGTAGCTACTTTGGTATGAATCGTTACATTTTTTACTTCGATCATTTTTTCTTTTAATAACTTCCTCAGCACAGCCTGGACCGTACTTTGGGGCAGATCTTCCGTACGCTCAATAATATCGGCCGAAGACAAGGGTCTTTCCTGATCCCATAAAACATTCATGATTTCATATTCTTTTTTGGTAAAAAACATTTTCATTTTCACACCTCTGCTTAAGCAACGTCATTATAGCAAACAAAACATTTGATGTAAATTAAAAAGGAGTATATAATTCAATTCGCAATATCAATTATATCGTTTTATAATTGATAAATATAAGGTGGTTTTATGAATATTTGTATTGTAATTTATGATTTTAACGAAAAGAGAGCAGAACATACGGAAAAGTATGTTAAATATCTATTTCACTCTCTTCATATTCCTTGTTCGATTTATCATATATCAAATCGAAGCGAACTCATAAAATACCGGTTTCAGGTACAGCTTCTGTTCCTGGATATCGATCATGAAAAAGATGCCATTGCTCTGGGAAGCCAGCTCAAACGAATCAACAGAAACTGCCTGATCGTGTTAAACTCCAAGAACTACGATCATTTGTTCAAAGGTTACTTATCCCAGGCCACATACTACATGATTGACTGCGTGACCTTTTCGGATTTCAAAGATTTTTTGCAGCCCATCATTCTAAGCTACTTTAAAAATGAGCTGTCATTTTATGATCCTGCCATCGCAAAATACCGGATCTACCTCAAAGACATCCTGTATCTTGAATTTCAAAACAAAAAAACGTATTTATATTTACGTTCAGGAAAAACCCTCAAAACCCCCTATCCCCTCCACGTATGGATGGATAAGTTAAAAGATACTTGTTTTTCCCAATGCTTCAAGTCGATCTATGTAAATTTGAATGCAGTAAAAAAGGTAGAAAATAACGAAGTATATTTAGTAGACAACACCCATTTTCCTGTCTCCAGAAAATTTAAACGACCGTTTCTTGAAGATTGGGACGAACATTGGCATCAAACTCATTCCGCATGATATTCATATTATGAACCACTTATTCCTGAACTATTGAATCAAACACTTTCATTCTCTATAGTAATCATGCGAGACGAAAAGAAATGAAATCTGAATTATTGGAAATCGAATCGTATTAAAATGGCACAATGTGGGGTTACGCCATTTAGTATTCAGCATCATCAGATTTTCTGATGGTGCTTTTTGTTTTTGCCAGTTATATTTACGGTCAAACTATTTTAAAGCTACATTTATATGTCCTATTATTTCTATAGCAAGGAGATATCATATGAAACGATCAAAGAAATTATTAACGTTTCTTGCCGTATGCGGCCTGTTACTTACGGTCGGATGCGCAGGGAACGACAAGAAAAAAGAAACATTGAAATCGATCCAGCTCGATCCGGAAGCCGATAAAGTGCTTGTCGACACAAACACCGACATCCAGATCACGACAGATCCAAAAGACATTCAGCTGACCGATCAGCAGTTCCAGTGCTCAGGAGGCACGATCAAAGTAAAAGGAACCAACGCTGAATTCTCCGCTTCCGAAGCCGGAACATACACCATCTCTGCCAAGCAGGGCGATGTATCGAGCAATACGGTAACGATCACTGTCGTGGAACAGGAAAGCGAACTGGCAGCCGCCGATACAGAAGACGTTCAGGATGCGGCGCAGGACAATTCCCAGGATTCGTCTACTGCCGATTCTTCCAGCCCATCAAGTTCAGACAGCAGTATGCCGGCAGCGCAGGCATCCACTCCGTCCGAAGCTTCTCCGGACGCCATTGACGTATCGGCCGTGTTGGCCGATCCTGATAACCATGTCGGCAAAACGATCACGATCATCGGCTCGCTTCCGCAAGCCGCTGCCTACGATTCGAACAACCAGCCGTACGAAGTGATCTTCCCGACCAGCGGCCCGGGAAATATCAACGACCCGCAGGAACGCCTGCGTCTGGACGGAGCCAATGTCACGATCGGCAGCTGTATTGCCGAACTGACCGGCACTCTCAGCAAGGAAACGGTCGACAAAGACCAGTACGTCTTCGACGTAACGAGTTTTGAACAGGTTTCCGACGAAAGCGCCCAATAATATCCAACACTCACAGCCGCACGAAAAAAGCTGGCATCCGTACCAGCTTTTTTATTTTCTTGAATCGATTTCCTTTTGCTAACGCACGCTCTGATCCGCAGCCATCCGGTAGCTTTGCACATCGAAAACGTAGGTATCGTCTTCTTTTACGACCATCCCTGTCAGCTCTGCCACACAGCCGCCAATATCGATCGAAGCCCCGCTCAGACGAAGCCCCTCGTTCGTATTGGTGTCCGGATAGAGAGCCGTATAATACTTTCCGTTCGAGTCTGCAGCAGACTGCGGAAGATTGCCGACAATCGTCATCGTCTGTCCCATATAACGCTGCGGATCAGCCATCACGCTCGATACATCCACCGTGTCAGCGATCGCTTCTGCATTCCAGGTCGGATCGTTGTGCGGCAATCCGTTTCCGGTTACAATGACCTGCTGATTTTCCTGTGCACCTGTTTCCTGTCCAGCCGTTTCCTGCGAAGATTGAGCCGCATCTTCTGCCACCTCTTCTTCCTCTTCCGCCTTTTCTTTCGGATCCACTGCCTTGATCTTTAACACATTGCTGTCGATCGCATCCTGTTTCACCTGCACGCTATACGTGCCCGCTTTGGACGCCTTGAACACGAACTTCTTCTCTTTCTTTTCGATCTGCGCCCCATCCATTTTCTGGAACGATGCGGTCTGGATCTCGATGTCCTTTGGCGTCGTGCTCACAGTAATTTCGAGCGCCTCGTCCACATCCACTTCGGTCTTTTGCACGCTCAGCTCGATCTTTTCCAGTTTCTTTTCTGTCTCCTGCTCCGGTACGCTTCCGCATGCGCTCAGCATAGCGGCGCCAAGTACGATCATTAAAAGTTTTGTCCATTTTTTCATTGTATGATTTCCCCCTGTATATGCCTCCATTATAAAAAATCCATGTCTTATTTCAATAAAAGTGGAATAATATGTCTTTTTTATGGATTAATTACAATTAATAAGCATATATACAAAGGATTGATTTTTATTAGTTTGTAGTTCGTGCCGCTCCATCCAGCACCATCTGATAATCTTCTACCCAGAATTCATAATCGCCTTCTTCGCGGCGTTTCAGCACGCCATCCAGCTGGGCCAGGCACGATCCGATCTCGACCGGTCTGCCATTGAGGCGCAGCATGCCCCCTTCTCTTTCGACCGGCAGAGCGACCGGATAAAAATCGCCGTTTTCATCCACGGCAGCCATTTGAGGCAAAGAAGCCAGAAGCGTCACCTGCCGGTCAACAAACGATTCCGGATCATCAAGCACCCACGCCACATCGACCGTTTTCGGACGCTCTGTCGGATCTTTTCCCTTTTCGCATACATCGATCAGGATCGCCTCGCTTGTGGCGCCGTCCTGACTTGCCAGGATCGAGTAGGTCCCCGGAACAAACGCTTCAAAAAAATATTTTCCGTCTTTCTCTATGATCTGGGAATCCTCCATCATTCCAAACGCGTCGACCGAAGAGATCTTCCCTTCATCCACATGGATTTCCAGTTCCTCTCCCAGCATGATTTCCCGTTTTTCCACAGACAGTTCAAGCGGCTCCGGCCGCAATGCGCACCCGCCAGTCATCAATACTGCCAGACCGATCAACATTCCTTTTTTCATTTCTTTTCCTTTACCAGTTTCATCCCATGGGCCGGATACCCCGACCCACATTCTCCAACCTTTCCCCGTTCCACCTGGCACACCTGCCCGTCAGTACGCCGCACAGCATACTCGTCTGTCGACACAAAACGCAGACCATACTTTCCAAAAACAACAATACATCCTGCGACGATCACGATCGTACAAGCCACGAGCCAGGGCGAACTATGCCGTCTTTTTTCCCCTTCCAGATAAAAATAGAGACGATTCACAAAAAGCTGCGATTCAAAGCTCGCAAAGCCAAGCCCGTTTTCTTTTTTTCGCGGCAGCCACCATAAAACGATCGCACCCGAATTGCGCCGCAGACCCGCCCTTTCTTCAAGCCTCTTCCATCCTGCCGAACGATTGATGACACGCACTCTTTTCCGGTATACCGCAAAACGAACAGCCTGGATCGCGATCCCTGCCATCCACGAACCCAGAAGGACGATCAGAACCGTTTTCACTGCTTTTCCTTCAGCCTTTTTTCGATCAGCTCGCCAAGCCTCTCGAGCTCTTCCACATTATCAGTCTGCTGGATCAGACGCGATGCCATAGAAAATTTCCCTTTCTTTCCGAGCAGCGACTGGGCATACTCTTCATTGGAAACAACAGGAATAAATTCACGGGCCAGGACTTTCGTATGGATCGACACATTGCCAACCTGGATCCAGCCTTCTTTCAGCAAAGTCCTCAGCACAGTCTGTACCGTGCTTTGCTTGAACTCCACAGCCGAGCTGTCCATGATTTCCCTGGACGACAATGGCTTATCGCTTTCCCATAAAGCCCGCATCACTTCATATTCCATCTTCGTCAATACTCTTTTCATCTTTCTGCTCCTCTTTTTCCATTACTATGTTCTGATCTTTTTTTGGTTCCTTTTCAATTTGTTCCGACACTTTTCCATTCCGGATGTGCACGATCGTCCCATCCGGTCTCTTTACTTTGTATTCTTGCTGCGGTCCGTCCTGCCTTCCATATCCTGTCACCAGCGTACATGCCAGCAGCACGATTCCGATACCGTAAAGAAAACGGAGCCGCCGCGCTTTCCGGCACGCTTTCATCAAGCTTTCGTATTCAGCTGTCTGCGGGCGGGATATCCTTTCCAGCTTCTTGTGCACGCTCAAAAGCACCTGCGCATACTCCAGATATTCTTCCGCCTCCAGCTGTGCGGCCACAGCCCGGTCCACCTGCGTTTCCAGGAAAAACTCGACCAGCGTTCCGTAACGGTAGATGCCCGGACACCACCAGTACACCACTTTCAATACATTGACAAAGCGCAGCTTCCACAGATCATGTCGGTCCAGATGCGCGCTCTCATGAAGAAGGATACATTTCAGCTCCATCGGGTCCCATTCCAGATCAGGAAGATAAATGACCGGTCTCCATCCTGTGACTTTCGGCTCATCGATCTTCTTTGATCTTCGTACCGGATATTTCCATCCAGGAATGTACCGCAAAGCCGTTTTATTCAGGACACGCACACATTGATGCGTTTGCCAGGCCTGCGCAAAACAGCGCCATCCCTGCACGACCATACCGCTCATAAGGATCACGACGATCAGCGAATCGCTCCATTTTGAAAATAATTGATCAGTCTGGAGAAATGTGAAAGGAATACACAAACGAAGCGTGATCAGAAAAAGAAAGAACCGGATCAGACCGCTTCGAAAATACCGGTAATGCGTTTTCCGGGAAAGTATGTATGAAAGAAGCCCGATGCCGACCCACGCTTCCGTTCCGGCAATGAGCATTCCGATCCCATATCGCTCCATCTCATTCCCCCCTTATAAAAAAGTATATCACATTGCTACGCTCTTACCATACAAACGGTTATTCAATACAATTACATTTTCATATCATTTTTCATCCTGCGAAAAAACATATACTTCCCGCTCCATATTTTTGATAATATAAATACGATGGAGGTATGAGGGATGAGTTTGCGATTTGAACCATTTTATGAAGAATATTTAAAAAAGCTGGCAGCCTACAGCTTTGCCCAGGCCCTGATCTATACCGATCAGGCCACTGTGGCGCCAAAAAAAGGCGTTCCGTTTTCAAGCGACCAGATGTCCATACTCGGACAGGAGGAATTCAAGCTGGCCAACGACCCCGAAATGGTCGCGAAGATCGAGGAATATCAGAAGCGTCTGCCGGAAGGCAGCCTGGAACGCAAGGAAGTCGATATGCGAGTCAACGATCTGGCCCATACAAAAAACGTTCTGGCCGATGTGTATGGCGGATTTATCCATGCCCGCAACAAAGCCGGCTATATCTGGCACGAAGCCAAAGAAAAAAACGACTATGAACTGTTCAAGCCGTATTTGAAAGATCTGATGAGCCGCTCGATCGAGTTCATGAAATATTCCCCGAAATACAACGGAAACAATTTGTACGACGTGTTCCTGGACGCCTACGAGCCGGAAATGACCGAAGCGAAATACGACGCTTTCTTCGACGTGATCAAAGAAGAGCTGGTGCCGTTTATTGCCAGAGTGCAGAAGGAAGGCCGTCCGATCGACGATTCGATGATGAGCAAGACCTTTGATGTAAAACGTCAGGAACAGTTCATGAACACGATCATGGATTATCTGCAGGTCGACAGGGACCGCGTCGCTCTGGGAACGACCGAACATCCGTTCACGAACTTCCTTTCCCATAACGACATGCGGATCACGACCCATTACTATCCGGACCGCTTTTTAAGCGCCATCCTCTCTACCGTGCACGAATACGGACACGCACTGTACGGACTGCAGATGGACGAGCAGTTCGAAGGAACCGCCTTGAATACGAATGTCGGATCAGGCGCTCATGAATCCCAGTCCCGTTTCCTGGAAAACCATATCGGCCGTTCCCGCGCCTTCTGGCAGGCCAATTATGACGAGCTGATCCGGCAGTTTCCGGAATTCAAGGACGTTTCGCTCGACGAGCTGGTCGATCAGATCAATGTGAGCCGGCCGGGACTGATCCGCACCGAAGCGGACGAGCTGACCTATCCGCTCCATATCCTGATCCGTTACGAGATCGAAAAAGACATGGCCGAAGGAAAGATCGACTATGACAAGCTTCCGGAAATATGGGCTGACAAATACGAGCAGTACCTTGGCGTTCGTCCGCACACATACAGCGAAGGCGTGCTGCAGGATGTGCACTGGTCCGACGGCTATCTTGGCTATTTCCCGACCTACGCTTTAGGAAGCGCCTATGCCGCCCAGCTGTACCGGCAAATGGAAAAAGAGATCGATGTGGAAGAAGCGCTGCGCACCGGCCATATGGAAACGATCACCGGCTGGCTCAAAGAAAACGTGCATCATTATGCCGGCTCTATGACCATGGCCGAGATCGTCGAAAAAGTAAGCGGCGAACCGTTCGATCCGCATTATTATACGGACTATCTGAAAGAAAAATATTCAAAACTGTACGCTCTGGACGAACAGTAATTCCGATCTGAAGCGATCTTTGACATCCTCCCACGGTTGAAACCGTGGGATTCCCGAAGACAGGCGGTTCATCGTCTGTCTTCTTTTGATGGGGGCACATGTCCTTGGACATGTTATAGCCGTCTTCTCCTTCTCTGCCTGATTTCCTCCTTGAGAGGGCCTCTTTTTGGCAGAAGGCTGATGTCTGAACCTTTTGTTTTTATTGTTTGTCTTTTTCTTTTGTTGATTGTTAAAACCCGAAACAGCCTTTTCGGCTCATTCCTCTTTCTTTCATCCTTTTGATCGTTTCATCATGCATCTTCATGAATGCTTCGAATCCTTCTTCACATCGTGTTCTTTCGGCTTGCTTTCTTGTCTTGTTGCTGTTCATCAACAGATACGCGCTGTACAGATCCCGCTGAACCTGATAAGGCCCGATCGTTTTCCATCGTTGGCTTAATCTGCTTTTTGTATACGTATCCGAAATATGATCATACTGGCTTGCTTTAAAGGAAACTGTATCCACTTCGTGCACTGTTCCTTCATATTGTTTCGCTTTTTCTTTTAGGAGCGATATGAATAAAGACGGACACCGGTTGTTCAATGAACGTCCGAACCTCTTTTTCTTTGTTCCTGCTTTCGCTCTTCTTTGAAGCGCATGAAAGCACATCTTCTCTACATAAAACTCGTTTCCGTTTTCGATCAGTTCATTGATCATTTCTCTATGGCTTTGTTTGATATAAGCCGATTTCTGTCGATACAGCGTTCTCAGCCTGTTTCTTATCTTCTTGTAGTGATTGGAGAACACCCATCTCGATCTGTCCTTTCGGTTGATCGTTCCGTCCTCGTTGTATTTGTTCGGATTGCAGGCTCGTCGGGACCTGTCCATCTTTCGTAGAGTCCGTTCAATGGCTTTGTTGTATTTGTTCATCTTTGGAGCAAGCTCTTTAAGGATCACCTGATTCTCTGAAACGACGGCTACGGTCGAAGTTCCGATATCGATCCCTGTTCTTCCTTTCGGACACGTTTTCTTTTTCTTCGGTGCTTCTCCTTTGAGAACGACGATCGCATAGTAATGCCATCCATTATTGAACATCTTCCGTTTGATCTCGCAGTAGGCGATCTCGTCCTTCAATGCTTCATGCACATACCATGCTTCTTTTTCATTGCGTGGCTTTCGACAAATGAGATACAGCCCGTTCCAAGATACAGACAAATCCTCTTTATTGAACTTTGCACCATTTGTATTGGATTTTCCTCCGATACAGTCGAAATCCATTTCTTTTTTGAAGTGAAGCTTTTCTCCATTGGAAAACAGGATCTTCTCCACGCCTTTCCATACCCTTGTCGCTTCCTTCTGCACCTGATGGCAGGAAACATGCTTTGCATAGCGCTTTCTTCCTTCTTTGATATACGCTTGAAGCCCGTATTCGGAAAGACCGATCGATTGGCGGAAGTTTTTCATTTCTCTGGCCAGTTCTTTCTTTCGAAGCGGATCTGCGATAAGATATTCGGCTTTGAGAGCCTGATAGGTTTTATCGTGATCAAGAAACTTGAGCAGGGCCATTGCTCTTTTGACCAATACATTATGAAGACGGCACATGATCCGAAAGCGTTTATCGAGCTCTTTTTTCTGAGTGCTGTTTGTTTTGAGTTTCAGAGTAAGGGTGTGCATAAGATACCTCCATGGGGAATGTGGAAATACGTTGTGATTTATTACAATCATTATCTGATAAAAGGAAAAGAAAAGCAACAATAAATTATAGTATTTTAACAATCATAATACAGATATACTGTTCTTTAACAAATCCTATTCGATATCCTTTTTAAGATCTTGAAATAAAAGAGTTTACCCACCATTGAAATGGTGGGCTTGCACATTAATTGTCACTGATCGCTTCTTTTTTGCAACTAAAAAAGAGCAGCATCTGCCGCTCTTTCGATCTGCATTATTCCGCTGCTTTTTTCTGCGCTTCAGCGATCCAGCTCATCAGCTGAGGCTCCGGCAGATAGCCGGCCGTTGCAGTCACGGCTTTTCCATTTTCGAAGTAGATCAAAGTAGGAACACTCATGACCTTAAAAGCAGAAGCAATGTCCTGGTTTTTGTCAATGTCGCACTTTACGACCTGCACATCAGGAAGTTTTTTGGAAATCTCTTCAAGAACTGGTGTCAGCATCTTGCAAGGTCCGCACCATTCCGCAAAGAAATCCAGAAGAACTTTTCCTTCACCGACCGCTTTTTTAAAATCATCTATACTTTCAACATATTTAATCATTTTATACACCTCCGTATATAATTTCATTATACCTTCTTTGCCCGAAAATCCAAGTACAGCACACCGTGTTTCGGCTTCAGAACAATCCTTTGTTGTATTTGATCTGCCCATATACGATAAGAGCCAGACCTGCAGCCAGGGCCGGGATCATGACCACGTTTTTCCAGTGTTCCATACCAGCGAACGGCAGGATATACGATACGATCAAAGCGATCCCGATCACCAAGGTCCCGCTCCCTACCATCTTTCCGTATTTCAGAATATCCTCTTCCTTCACATTTTTCCGATTGTACGAATGGATCGTGCTGATATTTCCCTTCATATTCACAATGGCCATGATACATAATACAGCGCCAAGAATCAGCATCATACTGTTTTCCATCTTTCTCCTCCTTAGAAATAAAACAACTCTTCAAATTTCTTATCCAGCGCAATACAGAGAATAAGCGCCAGTTTTGCGGTCGGGTTGAACTGCCCCGTTTCGATCGAGCTGATCGTGTTCCTTGAAACGCCGACCATCCTGGCAAGCGCAGCCTGCGAAAGCTTCGCTTCGGTCCGCGCTTCTTTCAGATGGTTTTTCAGCTGCAGCTCTTCCTTCATACAGACGCTCCCGAAAGCCGTGCGATCAGTCCGGTCAGGGCCAGGATCGTCAGAACAAGAAACAGCATCGATAAAGCCAGATCGCTTTTGCGCCCAAGCTTCACGAAACGGACAAACCACTGTGTCGCGACCATGCAGAAATAAATTGTCCACGGACCGTAAAGCATTTTCTTCGCAAGGATCGAGGAAAGAAGACAGACGGCGCAGCACATCAATGCGCCGGCCCGGCTCGCGTATCTTTCCGACAGATGTCCGGCTTCCAGCTCGACCAGATCCTTGTTTTTGTTTTCGTGGCGGCTTGCCATCAAGATTTCTTCTTTATTCATATTCGAACTCCTTTCTTGACAAGTTTACTTGTCAATATTATAAATTCGCCAAGTTTTCTTGTCAACAAAAAAATCCCGGACGATCCGGGATCCTTCATTGCTCATCATCAGTTCTTACGCTTCGAGCACCTTGGCATAGGAAAACAGATCCGTACAGTACTTTCCGTCAAAGCATGCCGTACAAAGCCCGTTTCCATCCGCAGCCGCTTTCAGTTCTTCGATCTCCATGAATTTTAGAGAATCGGCCTCGATATAGGAACAGATCTCATCGCAGTTCATACGCGCACCGATCAGCTCTTCTTTCGTGCTCGTATCCACGCCGTAAAAGCACGGGCTCGTAATGATCGGAGACGCGATCCGCACATGCACCTGGGCGGCGCCCGCATCCTTGAGCAGACGCACGATGCGCCTTGATGTCGTTCCGCGCACGATCGAATCATCGATCATGACGACCGACTTTCCGCTCACGACCTGCTCGATCGCCGAAAGCTTCATCCGCACGCCCCGATCGCGCTGCGACTGGGTCGGCTGGATAAAAGTGCGTCCGACAAAACGGTTTTTCACCAGACCCGTTTCGAACGGGATCCCGCTCTCTTCCGCATACCCGATCGCTGCCGAAAGCGAGGAGTCCGGCACACCGATCACAAGATCGGCCTGCACATCGTCCTTTCTGGCAAGCAGGCGTCCCGTCTCCTTGCGGAAATTGTGCACGTTGATGTTTTCGATCACGCTGTCCGGCCTGGCAAAATAAATATATTCCATGGCACACATGTTCGACGAGACATTTTCCTCGTAAAAGAAGGAACGGACAATGCCATCCTTGAACTGTACGGCCTGCCCCGGAAGCACATCCGTATGCGAATACAGACCAAGCACCTCGAACGCGCACGTTTCCGAACCGATCACATAGCCATCCTGCATCTTCGTATAGGAAAGCGGACGAAGTCCCTTCTGATCCCGTACGGCAATGATCTCGTCATCGCTCATGACAAGGATGGAAAATGCCCCCACCAGTCTTGAAGCCGTCTTCATGACCTTTTCGAGAAGCGTTCCCTCTTCCATCTGGATCATGTGCAGGACGATCTCGCTGTCGCTCGTGCCCTGAAAAATACATCCTGCATCTTCGAGCTCGACGCGCAGCTCTTTTTCATTCACGATCTGGCCGTTATGGACAATGGCCGTTTCGCCCCTTCGGCCCCGGGAAACGATCGGCTGGATATTGGCGTTCTCCTGTCCTCCTGCTGTACTGTAGCGCACATGGCCGATGGCATTGTTTCCGCCAAGCTGTTCCAGCTTCTCTTTCGTGAACACATCGATCGTCAGCCCTTTTCCTTTCGAAACACGGATCTTTCCGTCCTTTTCGGACGCGATACCGCTGGCCTCCTGCCCTCTATGCTGCAGCGTATGCAGTCCGTAATACGTGATCGAAGCCGCATCCTTTACATGATAGGCGCCAAAGACGCCGCACTCTTCATGGATCTCATCAAACATTCCTGCCTTCTCCTTTTTTATTTACGGCTCTTATTTTACAGAAAAAGCATGGTTCAGGCAACCATGCTTCCGGCGTTCGTTTGACTGTTTCCTGTTTTCTTTTCAGACACTTTTTTTCGTGACGACCTCTTCCAGATCGATCTTGTAGAAGCCAAGTTCCGGATCAAGCAGGATCTCGTCAAACGCAATATGCTGCTCCTCAAAGCCGCAGTGCTGAAGCAGCGCGAACAGCGCATGCTTTTTATGCGCCCCCTCGACCTCCTCGATCGTGCCTGTTCCGCGCAGGCTTTCGAAACACGGCAGATACTGCTGGGAATCGATCCGGTACCCGCTCAAATGATCGATCAGGACCGACACTTTCGGATTCTGCTTATATGCTTCATACTTGCGCCCCTTTTTTTCTCCGCAGAAATACAGGACGATCTGCCCTTTTTTGGTGGAAAATCCGTAGGAAACCGGCTGGATGAAAAAGCCGTCCGTATCCTGCAGGGCCATATGCAGGATGGAACCACGTTCCAGGATATCTTTTGTCTGCTGTTCTTTATTCGGCTGACGGCTGAACATTTTCCTCCTCCTCTTCTTTTGAATGCATTTGTTTTCTGTCTTCCGCTTCCTTGAAGTAGATCTTTACGATTTTATAGACACTGGCCATGATCGGAATGCCAAGGAACATGCCGGCAACACCGGCAAGCGATCCTCCCACAACGACCGTGATCATGACATAAATGCCAGGCAGACCGACCGAACGGCCGACGACCCGGGGATAGATGACGTTGCTTTCAAACTGCTGCAGGATGCACAAATAGATCAGGAACACGACAGACAGCCACGGACTGACCGTAAATACCATGAACATGCCGATCGCTCCGCCAATATAGGCGCCGATCATCGGAATGATATTGATCACGCCGACCAGCGTGCCGATCATCAGCGGATAAGGCAGATGCAGGATAAACATGCCCAGCGCGCACGTCGAACCGAGAATAAAGGCTTCCAGGCACTGTCCGCAGATAAACGAACTGAACGAACCGTATATGATATTGAGCGCCTGCGTGATCTGCGCTTTTGTTTCCGGCTTCAGCCACAAATTGCACGCCCGGTGATACAAATTCACGAAACGCTGTTTGTCCAGCAGCACATAGATCGCAAAAATGATCACGATGATCGTATTGACGACGCTGCTGACGATCGTGCCGACCACGCCCACCGCATTTCCTAATGCGCCGGAGACGCCCGAGCTCAAAAAGCCCATGAACTTGTCCGTCACTTCCTTCCAGTTGATATTGAAGGAATTGATCGTATCGACCAGGTCCGGATTGTTTTTGAACAGACGGTTAAAGAAATCCTGTCCCTGTTCAAAATACTTCGGAACGACTTTTGCCATGACTTCTCCGGCATCGATCAGCGATGGAACGACAAGCCATACCAGGCCGGCCAGCACAGCGATCACGATCACGATCGATACGAGCAGAGAAATGCTCCGCTTTGCTTTTTGAATGAACTTTGCTTTGGATTTTGAAAGCTGTTCCTCGATCGGACGCATGATCAGATTGATCACAAAAGCGAGCATGGCCCCGAATACGAGGCTCGAAATGGCTCCCCATAAAGTTTGTATGATCGAAACGACCTGCGAAAGATTCATTACCAAAATGACCAAAACGGTAACGACGATCAGCAGCTTCCAGTTTATTTTTTCTGAACGCATAAAGTTTCTCCTTTTTTTCATTATATGCAAACAAAAGAAAAAACGACCGTCTAATGCTTGATCGACTGTCGTCTTTCCTTTCTTCTGTATTATTTGATTTTAGAACAGGCCCGTGATCTTTCCTTCGGCATCAATATCCATATCGAGGGCGCTCGGATGCTTCGGCAGGCCCGGCATCGTCAGCACCTTGCCAGTCAGGGCGACGATGAAGCCTGCCCCAAGAGAAGGACGCAGCTCGCGCACCGTGATCGTGAAATCCTTTGGCCGGCCCATGATCTTGCCGTCATCCGACAAGGACATCTGTGTCTTGGCCATGCAGATCGGCAGCTTGTCCCAGCCCATTTCATTGAATACCTTGATCTGCTCTTTTGCCTCGTCCGTAAACTCGGCTCCTTTGGCCCCGTACACTTTGCGAGCGATCGTTTCGATCTTCTTTTCGATCGATTCATCCAGCGGATAAAGCGGTGCATAGCTGTTTTCCTTCTCGCACAGCTCTACGACCTTTTCGGCCAGATCGAGCGCGCCTTCGCCGCCTTTGGCCCATACCTGGCTCAAAGACATCGGATGATTGTTTTCCATGCACCATTTTTCCAGAGTTTCCACTTCGGCTTTCGTGTCGGTCGCAAATTCGTTGATCGCCACGACATACGGCACCCCGAACTGCTCGATCGTATCGATATGCTTTGCGAGGTTTTCGCAACCTTCCAGCATCGCTTCCACATTTTCCTGTTTAAGATCTTCATAAGCCACTCCGCCATGCTGCTTGAGCGCCCGGATCGTTGCGACGATCACGACCGCATCCGGATGCAGCCCGGCCAGACGGCATTTGATATCAAGGAACTTCTCGGCACCAAGATCGGCCCCGAAACCAGCTTCTGTCACTACATAATCGGCCAGACGAAGCGCGGTCTTCGTGGCGATGACCGAATTGCATCCATGCGCGATATTGGCGAACGGGCCGCCATGGATGAGCACCGGATTGTGTTCGAGCGTCTGTACGAGATTTGGCAGGATCGCATCCTTCATGACCATGGCCATCGCGCCTTCGATCCCCAGATCGCGCACATAGACCGGTTTGCCATCATACGTATACGCAACAAGCATCTGCGCAAACCGTTTTTTGAGATCCATCAGGTCTTCGGCAAGGCAGAGGGCCGCCATGATCTCGCTGGCCACAGTAATATTGAAACCATCTTCCCGCTTCACGCCGTTGACCTTGGCTCCCAGTCCGATGTCGACACGGCGCAGTTCCCGGTCATTCATATCGAGGCAGCGTTTGAAGGTAATGTTGTCAGGATCGATATTCAAGGCATTTCCCTGATAAATATGGTTGTCGACGATAGCGGAGACGAGGTTGTTGCACGTTGTGATCGCGTGCATATCGCCCGTGAAGTGAAGGTTGATATCCTCCATCGGAACGACCTGGGCATATCCGCCTCCGGCAGCTCCTCCTTTTAATCCGAAGACCGGTCCGAGGCTCGGCTCTCTTAAAGCCATCATCGTCTTTTTTCCCAGACGATTCAATCCGTCTCCCAGACCGACGGTCGTGGTCGACTTTCCTTCGCCCGCCTTGGTCGGGTTGATCGCTGTGACAAGGATCAGCTTTCCTTCTTCTTCGTTTTCGAGGCTTTTTACAAAATCGAAGGAAAGCTTGGCTTTGTAGTTTCCATAGCGTTCCAGCGCTTCTTCAGGAATGCCGATCTTGGCGGCAACTTCCTGGATCGGTTCCATGACACATTCCTGTGCGATTTCAAGATCTGTTTTAGGCATTGTCGTTCATATCCTTTCTTCCGATGTCGCTGCGGCAGAACAGGGCATCGCTCTTCACTTTCTTTATTTGTTCGTACGTCTGCTCATACGCTGTTTCCAGATCGTCAGCCAGCGTAACGATCATGAGGACGCGGCCGCCGTCCGTATACAGCTTTCCGTCTTCTTCTTTCGTACCCATATGGTAGACCAGGCCGTCGACATTTTCGCACCCTTCAATAAGCGCTCCTTTTGTAGAAGAAGCGGGATAACTGGTGCTTGCCAGCACGACGCCGTGGCTCACTTTGCTGCTCCAGCGAAGTTCGGGACGGTTTCCTTCCATGACCTGCGTAATGGCTTCCAGAAAATCGCTTTCGAGACGGGCCAGGATGACTTCCGCTTCCGGATCGCCGAACCGCGCATTGAATTCGATCGTTTTGATGCCGTCTGCTGTCAGCATGAGACCGCCGTACAAAAAGCCGGTAAACGGCACGCCTTCTTCCACGAGCGCTTTTGCCATCGGTTCCATGACCTGTTCCAATGTATCGGCAACGATTTGGGGCGTGATCTTCTTGACCGGAGAATACGATCCCATACCGCCGGTATTCGGTCCTTTGTCCCCGTCCGATACCCGCTTATGATCCTGGGCGACCTCCAGCGGAACGACAAGATCATTGTGCACGAGCGCAATCAGCGAATACTCGAACCCTTCCAGATATTCTTCGATCACGACCTTGTTGCCCGGAATGCCGAATGCGATCTCGAGAGCTTCTCTGGCCTCCTCCAGATCCATAGCGACGGTGACGCCTTTGCCGGCTTTCAGTCCGTCCTCCTTGATCACGATCGGCGCTCCCTGCGCCTGGACATACGCCCATGCCGGTCCATACGCGTCAAACGTTTCGTAAGCGGCTGTCGGGATCGAGTATTTTTTCATGATCTGTTTGGCGAAATCCTTGCTTGATTCGACCTGGGTCGCTGCCTGGTCAGGTCCGAACACTTTCAGGCCTTCTTTTTCGAAAGCGTCCGTGATTCCTTTCGCTAAAGACGCTTCCGGTCCGACGATCGTCAGGTCGATGTGATTTTCTTTTGCGAATTTCACCAGTGCGTCAATGTCTCCATCAGAAATCTCTACACATGTTCCCAGCTTTGCCATGCCCGGATTTCCTGGTGCCATATAAAGATGCGTGCACAGCTTTGATTTCGAAGCGGCGAGCGCGAGCGCGTGCTCGCGGCCTCCCTTTCCTACCACAAGTACATTCATTTTTCTTTTTCCTTCCTAAACTTTCTTGAACTGTTCCACATCGATCACAAAGATCGTTGCGCCGCCGACCTGCACTTCCATCGGCAGATTCATATATCGTCCCATATCGTATCCGGCTGCGGTCGGTACCATTTCGATTCGTTTTCTGGAACTTTCCTCAATGAGCTGGATAGCCTTTTCGACCAGATCATCTTCGCAGCCGATCATCAATGTCGTATTCCCGGCTCTTAAAAAGCCGCCGGTCGTGGCAAGCTTCGTGACCTGGAACCCGTTTTTATTGAGCAGATGGTTTGCGGCCGAACTGTCTTCATTCGATAAAATCGCTAATATGAGTTTCATATCCTACCTCTTTTCCTGTTTTTAGTATACCAAATTTTTTTCATTCAAAATACGTCAAATCCAACACATATCTCCCCATTTAAAAAAAAGTAGTATATAATTTTTCATATACAAGGAAATGATTTATGACCATGAAAAGAAAAAAGAAAAAAAGACGATTACGGCTTGGCCGCCTGCTTGCGGTATTATGTATCCCGCTCCTGCTCATTGCAGGAATTTATGTTATTTATCTCAACTTCAATCCTGTGCAGCTTTACTCCAGGGACGTAGTGGCAGAATATAAGGAAAAATATGATCCGAAGTCCAATATCAAATTCGTATTCCGGGGATCAAAGGACGATGTGAAGATCGACGGAAATATCGATACGAACAAAAAAGGGGAATATCCGATCAAATATGTCTACAACGATCATTCCGCAACGGCCCGGATCAATGTCAAGGATACCAAACCGCCCGAACTGGCACTCAAGGACACCCATATCGACATGACGACCGATTTTGATCCGTCAAGCCTGGTGGACAGCGCAGAAGATGCAGGAAAGATCAAATATTCCTATGACTTTGACAAGGCCACGATCGATGAACGAGGCAAGCACAAGGTCAGTGTCACGGCCGAGGACGAAGACGGAAATTCGGTCACGAAGACCGCGACCCTTTACCGCGAGGAAGATACGAAAGCTCCGCAGCTCAAAGACAGGAAACAGACCCTTTCGATCATGCAGGGACAGCTCGTTTCGCCCGACATGCTCAAGGTCGAGGATGAGTTCGATCCTTCACCTAAGATCGAGATCGATGATTCCTCCTACGATTCCACGGAACCAGGCGAAGGCACTGTGACCTTCACGGTTTCGGACCGGTCCGGAAATTCCGATACCATTACGCTTCCGCTGAATGTAAAAAAGGATCCGGCCTATGGCAAAAAAGTCGTTTACCTGACGTTTGACGACGGACCGAGCAGGAACACGAAAAAGATCCTTGATATCCTGAACAAGTACGACGCGAAAGCGACCTTCTTCGTGACCGGCAATCATCCCGAATTCAACGACTACATCAAAGAAGCGTACAAAGACGGAAATACGATCGGGCTGCATACGTATACGCACGATTATGCGACCTTGTATTCGAGCAAGGACGCCTACTACAAAGACCTGCAGCAGATCTCGGATATGGTGGAAGATCTGACCGGAGAAAAATCGATGATCATCCGTTTCCCGGGCGGCTCGAGCAATATGATCTCGGCCCAGTATACGCCGCATATCATGTCCGAGCTGACTCAGGAGGTTCGCGACAAAGGATACCAGTATTTTGACTGGAACGTCGATTCGACCGACGCGAGCGGCAACAACGTTCCTGCTGCGCAGATCGTCGAGCATGCGACAGGAAGCGATGAGCAGTACATCAACATCCTGATGCACGATACGGATGCCAAGAACACGACTGTTGAAGCACTTGAAGAAATCATTAAATACTACAAGGATCAGGGATATGTATTTCTTGGCCTGGACACTTCATCGTATCCGGCCCATCATACGGTACAGAATTAGTTAAATACGCAAAAGAGCAGACTCCTATTGAATCTGCCCTTTTTTCTATTCATATTCTTTTCCGTTCGTGCGGATCACATTTGCGTAATACTCGAAAGAATCCTTTTTATAGCGTTTAAATGTGCCTTTCCCTTCATCATCGAGGTCAACGTAAATTACCCCGTATCGTTTTGCCATTTCTCCTGTAGAAGCAGAAACCAGATCCACGATCCCCCACGGTGTATATCCTATCAGATTCACACCGTCCCGGAGCGCATCATCCATCGCTTTGATATGACATTTAAAATACTCGATACGGTACGGATCGTGTACGTGCCCGTCTTCAAGCACGTCATACGCGCCCAGTCCATTTTCGACGATCATGATCGGAAGCGAATACCGGTCTTCGATTTCATTGAGAATATATCTTAATCCGTCTGCATCGACACCCCAGCCCCAGTCGGAATAGTGAATATATGGATTTTTCGCTCCCATCGATAAATTTCCCGCACCGTCCTTCGCGACATCTTTATGCGTCGTGACACACGTGGTGTTGTAGTAGGAAAAAGTAAACAGATCTGCTTTTCCCTCTTTCAGCAATTGCGCATCTTTATCAAAAAACTGCGGATCCAGTCCATACTCTGTCCATATTTTTTTAGAACAGCTTGGATACTTTCCCCGGGCCTGCACATCGCCGCAGTACCAGAAGTAGTTCTGCATCTTCTGCTGTGCGGCCAGGATATCCTTCGGATCGCAAGTAAACGGGTAATTTACCAGGCCGGCAATCATGCATCCCATCACGAACTGCGGATAGGTCTCATGGGCATATTTTACGGCTTTCGCGCTGGCGACAAATTTATTATGCAGCTGAATATACGAAAGTCTTGTTTTTTCTTGCGGATAATCCGGCACGAACGCTGAAGACATCAGCAGTGAATTGATCTCATTAAATGTCAGCCAGTATTTAACGAGATCATGATATTCATCCATCACAGTCTTCGCAAACTTGAAATACAGCTCAATGGTTTTCGGATCTTCCCAGCCAATTTCGGTTGCGATATATGCCGGATCATCGTAATGAGAAATCGTGACAAGCGGTTCGATCCCGTTTTTCTTCAATTCCTCGAATACATTTCTGTAAAATGCGAGTCCTTCTTTGTTCGGCTCTTCTTCTATCCCTAACGGATAAATGCGGGACCAGGATATCGACATCCTGAACATGTTCATGCCCATTTCTTTAAATAACGCAATATCTTCTTTATATCGATGATAGAAGTCCGCTCCTGTATGATTAGGATAGTATTCATCTTCAAATACCGCGAGCTTTGCGTTCTTCGGTATGCCGGAAGAGACAATGGACGTTCTTGTTTTTTGCGGCTCGCCGTTTTCATCAAAATACGTCAGATATCGGTTTGTCCGTGCGGAACCGCCAGTCGTAAAATCGGTTAATGCGGGACCGCGGCCACCCAGATTCCATCCTCCTTCATACTGGTTGGCTGCTGTTGCGCCTCCCCAGTAAAAATTTTCTGGAAAATTCATATTATTTCACGCCTCCTAATACCGCTTGACCTATAGTCGATTCTCCTTTATGGAGATGAACGATATCGCGATAATCGGAATCATTCGTAATCGTTACCAGCACTTCTGTGGAGTATCCTTCTTTTTCAATCGCCTGCTTATCAAAAGATACGATCGGATCGCCCGCTTTCACTCTGTCTCCCTGCTCAATATGTGCGGTAAAATATTTACCCTGCAGGTTCACTGTATTGATGCCGATATGCAGCAATACTTCGGTTCCGTCATCGGCTACGATCCCAATGGCATGTTTGGTCGGAAACAATGTCTTCACTGTTCCTGAAACAGGTGCAGCCACTTCGCCGTTTTCCGGAAAAATAACGATCCCTTTTCCCAGAGCTTCCGATGAAAAGGCTTCATCCGAAGATTCTGTGATATTTTTTACAAGTCCGTTTACTGGCATTTGCACGATATGCATTTCATCCAGCTGATCTTTTACTGCCGCTTTCTCGTCTTTATAGAAAATTGTAGTCAAACCGAATCCCACACACAAAGGAGCCAGGACCGCTAACACGATCGGGAAGATCTGCGGATTTTCCGGATTCAGGAACGACAGCAGGCCGATCACACCCATACCGGCATAGGAATAAATTTTCATATTGAAAATACCAACCACAAATCCGGCGCAAGCCCCTGCAATGCAACTGATCCCCAATAATACTTTACGAGGCACAACGATACCGTACATTCCCGGTTCTGTTACTCCGAACAAAGCAGACACGGCCGCAGGCAGCGCTGCGCTTTTCACTTGCTGATCTCTCGATTTCGCAAAGGTCGCCAACAGGATCCCGACGATCCCGAAGCATACGGTCCATGTTGACGCCAGCATCAGGCTTGGATTTCCTGCCATAACCGCATAAAACGCGAACATTACGATCAAGCTGTGAATACCGAACATGACCAGTATCTGCCAGATACCGCCCAGGATCGTGCAGCCCACCAGCGGAGATAATTCAAAGATAAAATTGATCGCGATATTCATGCCGTTGGACAATACTTCCGCGATCGGTCCGATCACTACGAAAGTAAGCGGAAAAGCGATCGACAATGTAATGAGCGGCGTCATGAACCCTTTGACAACGCTTGGCAATTTCTTTTGCAGAAATTTATAAATTGGTGCCGAAATCAACAAGCCGAACAATACGGGCAGAAAAGACGATGTATAAGAAGTGTTTACAGTTAATCCAAGCAAAGACACATCTACATTTTGAATGCTCGGATAAATCATGGATGCACCAAGGATCAAGCCGTAAAACGGATCGATTTCCAAATGTTTCGCGACATTATATCCCATAATGATCGGAAGACAGTAGAAGAACGCGTCCCCTGCTGCATTGGCCAGCATGCAAATGCCGCTTTCTGCCGGCACGCCGCACATTTGAAGAATGACCAGGATCCCTTTGAGCACACCGGATGCGCACATGATATTCAGCGTAGGGCCTAATCCGGAACGAATGACTCCCAGCGCCTTATCGAGAAAAGATTTCTTTTCTTTGGATACCTCGACTTTTACATTGCTCGTTGGCATGCCTAATTGTGCGCATACTTCATCATATACTTCAGGAACGTGCTCGCCGATCACGACCATATATTCGCCGGCTGCTTTGACCAGCCCGATCGTCCCTTTCATACTTTTGATGATCTCGTCGTTCGCGATCGATTCGTCCTTCAGCACAAATCTCAATCGCGTAATACAATGTCTTAAAGATCTGACATTCTCCTTGCCGCCAACGTTGCTGATGACGGCAGCAGCTAACTCACTGTACTTGTTCATAAATTTTTCCTCCTAATAGTACATAGAAGGTTTGGCCAACTTAATGTTACCATCCAATATAATCACTGATTTCTCAGTTATTACCGTTGTTATAGGTCAGACGATGCACATGGATCGTTAAATAAAGTTTTTCTTCCTGCAAGACCCGATAATTGTATTTTTGATAAATCATTTTTGAAATGGCTTCTACACAATGATAAGAATCCTGATACTTGTTTTTTATAATTTCCAGAAGTTCACTGTTGTTATCGCTGTTATGAGGCTTGTCATACACAAGCCTGTGCGCAAAAAATTTAATGTGCGTAACAAAACGATAAAAGTGAACGGAATCATTCGAAAAATCCTTTTGCAGATGATTCCGGACTATTTTAAGGATTTCCCGGATGATCCGGGCGACTTTCGTCGTTTCTTCCAAAGAAGAATTTTCTTTTTCCGAGTTTATTATATGAAGGGCAATAAAACTTGCCTCATCGTCTTTCAGTTCAATTCCGGTCTTTCTTCGGATCATTTCAAGAGCTTTAAGAGCCAGAGCATATTCATTTTCATAGTAATGGGCAATTTCCCAGTTCATCGTATTCGGAAGATAAATTCCTTCTTTTGCCCTTTCTATGGCTGCATGAATGTGGTCTGAAAGAGAAACATAAATAATATCATTTATTTTTTGACCTAGTTCCAGTTTGATCATTTCAATGATCTCGTTTGTCAATTCAATATATTCTAAAGGGATATTTTGAATAATTTCCTGAAACCGGATATTATCCTTTTCTTCCTTGAGAACAAATATCTGAGTCACCTGGCTCATATCCAAAGGATCACCGACTTTTTTGGAAAACGCGATCCCTCTTCCGCAGACTACTTGTTCTTTCCCGTTCTTTTTTACGACAACCACATTATTGTTGTATATTTTATTTATTTTGAATCGTTCATTTTGGGGCTGCACCGCTGATTTTTTTAAATCTGTATTTGAACTGTTCATCACGAATCTCCTTTTTCAGCCATACGCTCCCGCTGAATGTAACCGCTACCATTTGGTATACGCACATTTTAGCATCTATAAAATATTTATCGCATTGCATTATTTGTTCTAAACATTGCGATTATTGCGATTGTGCTGCGGACTTCTCTCCAGTGCTGCCAGCTGCCAAAGTAAAAGGAGGACATGGGTCCTCCTTTAATAAGCCGTTTTCTTTTATTCCACGCTTAACGAACGGTAATAATCGAGCAGAGCGACAAGCAGCTTCACGCTGTCATCCACTTCTTTTTCGGTCATTTC
The DNA here is from genome assembly GCA_022834735.1 of Erysipelotrichaceae bacterium OPF54. Lineage (GTDB taxonomy): Bacteria > Bacillota_I > Bacilli_A > Erysipelotrichales > Erysipelotrichaceae > Dubosiella. The sequence continues at coordinate 71,803 of BQKD01000001.1, read as the reverse complement.
AACGACATGCTCGTAATTTTCCATCAGAATATTTCTTGGCAGATTGTATTTTTCAACCAGATAATCGATCCAGTTGTCTTTATCGGCAACCTGCTGCGAGCTGATGACACCTTCCGATACGATCACTCCTGTCACGCCAGGAAATTCTACCGGGATCGACCATTTTACCAGGCCGGCATGGCAAGAATACATTTGAATTTCATGATTGTTCAAAGCGTTCGTATAATTTTCCAGTGTGCAGGCTTCACAGTGATCCAGTGCTTTGGAGCTCATCTTAAGCGTCTTGCAGAAAAAGTTTTTCTCCTTCGCACTGTCGACATCGTTGACACCTTGTACAAAATAAGATCTCAGCCCTGTAATTTCATAGTAAAAATCCATTGCACGCTGAATGGCTGTTAATGAATCCATAATCGAAACCTCCCTCGTTGTTTTTTTATGCTTTTACAGTTTCATTTAAGCACAAACTGTAAGCGCATTCAAATTATTTTTCCTTTACTTCCTTGTAAGCCTGCTGAGCGACCAGCGCACCCTCTCCGACCGCTGTCACAACCTGGCGAAGCTGCTTGTCTACGACATCTCCTGCCGCATATACACCTTTGACAGCCGTTTCCATATTCCGGTCGACGATCACATAGCCATGTTCATTGCATACGCCCAGATCCTTGACACAGTCGCTGATCGGATCCGAACCGACATACGGGAATATACCGGAGCAATCCACGGTCTGTGTCTTTCCGGTTTTAACATTTTTCAGAACGATCCCGGTCACCTTTCCATCCGAAAGCACTTCGAGGGGCACATGCTCCCTGATAATTTCGATCTTTTCGTTTTCCTCGACCTCGCGCTGAAATTTTTCTTCCGCACGGAACTGATCGCGCCGGATGACAATATACAGCTTGTTGACAAACTGGGTCAGAAAGCCTGCCTCTTCAAGAGCCGAGTTTCCGCCCCCGATCACAACGACATCTTTGCCGCGGAAAAAGGCTCCGTCGCATACGGCGCAGAAGGAAACGCCTTTGCCGACATTTTCCTGTTCGCCAGGTATGTTCAGCATGCGCTCTTTTGTTCCCGTTGCCAGCAGGACACAGTTTGATTCCAGGATCGTGCCATCAAGAAGTTCGACGCTCTTATCCTTGTTGACCTTCACTACTTCTCCGGCTTTGTATTCGGCGCCGAACGCAAGCGCCTGGTCGAACATGACCATGGCCAGCTCGGCACCGCCCATTTCCTTGATGCCCGGATAATTCTCGATATGAAATGTTTTCAGCAGCTTTCCTCCCGGCGCGCCGCTTTCGACGATGCACGTTTTCAGGCCGGAACGCGATGCATACAGGGCCGCCGTCATACCGGCAGGACCAGCCCCGATAATGATGAGATCATATTTTTCGCTCATGATTTTTCCTCGATTCTATTCTTTGTTTTCCAATGCTTCCACACGGTTATGCGCAATTTCCGAAAGCACCCGTTCTTCAAATTCCTTGGCAGAGTCGGTTCCCTGGATCAGCAGCAGATAATTGGCCACTGCCGTCTCTATGATCGTGGACATCGGGCGTCCTGCGCTGACCGGAATCCGCATTTTCAGGATCCTGATCCCGAGAATTTCCGAATACTCTTTTTCCTCGATCCCTACCCGGTCATAATCGACAGAGCTTTTGAAGGGTTCGAGGACGATTTCCAGATCGATATTGGTCTGATGGGTGATCGATGCGACACCATACATTTTTTCCACGTCGATGATCCCTACGCCGCGAAGCTCCATGAATCCTTCGATCATCGGGGTCGGACGTCCGACCAGCTGATTGTGAATGCGGTAAATATCGACCCGGTCATCGGCAACAAGCTGATGGCCCCGCTGGATGAGTTCCAGTACAATTTCCGATTTACCGGTTCCGGATTTGCCCGTAATGAGCACCCCCACCCCGTACAGCCGGATCAGTTCGCCATGAAGGATGACGCTTTCCGCAAGCAGTTCATCCAGATAATTGGTCACATTGACAATCACGTGCGATGTCTTGTTGTCTGCCATGCAGATCGGAAAGTTTTTTCTCTTGGCGATTTCTTTCAGGATGGGCGGGCACGGATTGCCGTTTGTTACGACGATGGCAGGTGTTTTCGGCCCTGTCAGATATTCAAAAGCACGACGCTGGGATATTTCATCCATTTCCGATTCGATATATCCGATTTCCTTGTCTCCAAGAACGACAAGCCGTTTGACCTGTGTCCCTGGGAAATAGCCTGCAAGCTCGAGACCGGGACGATTTGTATCAGCCAGTGTCACGGGACGCTGCAGTGCAGCCGCATCGCCGCTCACGATTTCCCACGCGAATTTTTCTGCTATATCTCTGACGGTTACCTCGCTCATGCCATCACTTCCTTTCCAGCATTGGTTTCAGATATTGTCCCGTATAACTGTCCGGATCCTGAGCGATCTGCTCCGGAGTTCCGGTGGCAACAACATTTCCTCCGTCGGCTCCTCCTTCCGGACCGATATCGATAATATAATCGGCACATTTGATCACATCGAGATTGTGCTCGATGACCACAACGGTATCGCCGTTCTCGACAAGACGCTGCAGGACCTCGATCAGTTTCTTCACATCATTGGTATGCAGGCCGGTCGTCGGTTCATCGAGCACGAACATCGTTTTTCCGGTCGCTTTTTTCTGCAGCTCCGAAGCCAGCTTGACGCGCTGCGCCTCGCCCCCCGAAAGCGTCGTGGCACTTTGTCCGAGCTTGATATAGGAAAGACCGACATCTTTCAATGTCTGCAGCTTATGACGGACCTTGGAAACATTGGAGAAGAAGTCCACCGCTTCCTCTACTGTCATTTCTAATACATCCGCTATCGATTTGTCTTTATATTTGACCTGCAAGGTTTCTTCATTATACCTTTTTCCATGGCATACGTCGCACGGGACGTATACATCCGGAAGAAAATGCATGGAAATTTTTTTGATCCCGTCTCCCTGACAGGCTTCGCAGCGTCCGCCCTTCACATTGAAAGAGAATCGTCCTTTATCATATCCAAGCAGCTTGGCTTCCCTGGTCTGGGCAAACAGATCGCGGATATCATCGAACACGCCTGTATACGTGGCTGGATTGGAGCGAGGCGTACGTCCGATCGGATCCTGGCCGATCTCGACCAGCTTGTCGATATTTTCCATTCCTTTGATCGTTTTGCATGCGCCCGGCTTGATCCGCATCCTTCCAAGCGAATGCTGGATTCCATGCGTAAGCACTTCTGTCACAAGAGAGGATTTTCCTGAACCGGAAACACCGGTGACCGCGACCATCATTCCGAGCGGAAAATCCACGGTCACCTTTTTCAGGTTGTTCTGGGTCGCGTCGACGATACGGATCTTTTTCCCGTTCCCTTTGCGGCGCTGTGAAGGCACTTCGATCTTTTTCTTTCCGCTCAGATACTGACCGGTCAGCGAATCCGGATTGTCCATGATTTCCTGTGGTGTCCCGGTAGCCACGATCTGTCCGCCGTGCACACCGGCCCCCGGTCCTACATCGACAATATAATCGCTTGCGCGCATCGTATCTTCATCATGTTCCACGACGATCAGGGTATTGCCAAGATCGCGCATATCTTTCAATGTAGCGATCAGGCGGTCGTTATCGCGCTGATGCAGTCCGATGCTCGGCTCATCAAGAACGTACATGACACCAGTCAGTTTCGAACCGATCTGGGTTGCCAGACGGATGCGCTGCAGTTCGCCGCCCGACAAAGTTCCGGACAGACGATCAAGCGTCAAATAGGAGAGGCCCACATTATTCAGAAATTCGAGACGGGACCGGATCTCCTTCGTGATCAGAGAGGAAATCTTTCTTTCGGTCGGATCCAGTTCGATCGTGTTCATAAATTCCAGGGCTTCCTTGACGCTCATCTGTGTCCATTCATATATATTTTTTCCGCCAATGCGTACAGCCAGCACTTTTTCGTTGAGACGGGCCCCATGGCACGTATGGCATACGGTTTCGCCGATAAAAGAACCGTACCATTCCCGGTTCCAGGCCGAGTTTGTTTCAAGAAACCGGCGCTCGATCATCGGAACGACCCCTTCAATGAAATCCTCTTTCCGGCTTGTCATTCCTGAGCGGGAATTGAGCGTATAAGCGATCTTCACGTCCGAACCGTATAACACATAGTTGAGTTTTTTCTTCGGGATCTTGCTGATGGGCATATTTATATCGATCTTGTAATGGTCAAGAAGAGCCTGCATGCGCTGCCATTCGAGATTTTCGGTATTTACGATATTTTTGTAATAGGCGATACCCCCTTCGGCAATCGACCGGCTCCTGTCCGGGATAAGAAGATCGAGATCGACTTTCTGTTCGATACCTAGTCCCTTGCATGTCGGGCACGCGCCCAGAGGGGCATTGAATGAGAACAGCTTCGGTTCGAGCTTGGGTACGGTAAAGCCGCAGATCTTGCATGCGTAATTGCTTGAAAGAAGCATTTCCTGATCGCCGGCCAGCACATCCACCATCCCTTCGGCCAGATTGACGGCTGTTTCGATCGAATCATAAAATCGCGAACGGTTGTCTCCTTTAACGATGCGGTCGATCACGATATCGATATCGTGCTTTTTATTTTTTTCCAGCAGATCAATTTCTTCGAGCAGGACGATCTGTCCGTCGATCCGGGCACGGATATACCCTTCCTGGATCATTTTATCGAACAGATCTTTGAACGTTCCCTTTTTTCCTCTGATCATCGGGGCCATGATCGTACAGCGGGTGCGGTCGGGCAGTTCCATCATCTGATCGACCATTTCCGTAACGGTCGATCCGGTAATCGGTTCGCCATGTTCAGGGCAATAAGGGATGCCGATACGGGCATATAAAAGACGGAGGTAATCATAGATTTCTGTTACCGTTCCTACAGTAGAGCGCGGATTGTTCGATGTCGTTTTCTGGTCGATCGCGATCGCAGGCGAAAGCCCGTCGATCTGATCTACGTCCGGCTTTTCGCTGTTTCCTAAAAACTGTCTTGCATAAGCAGACAGGGATTCCATATAGCGCCGCTGTCCTTCGGCATAGATGGTATCGAAAGCGAGAGATGTCTTTCCTGATCCCGATACACCGGTCATGATGACAAGCTTATCGCGGGGGATCCGTAAATTTACATTTTTGAGATTGTTTTCTCGTGCACCTTTGATTGTTATATATTTGTCCATATGATCTCCTAAATCCATTATTTTTGTGATTTTTGTTGTCGTCATCCATTATACCCGTTTGCATAGGAATGTGCAAACCTGCTTATATCATACCCTATTTCTGAACGGGAAACAAAAAAATGTCCTGTATGAAAACAGGACAAAAAAAAGACCCGGCAGCGAGCTATTTTCGCAGGCGCAAGGCCAACTATCGTCGCCGCTGGGGGTGCTTAACTTCTGTGTTCGGGATGGGTACAGGTGTTTCCACCCCGCCATCGCCACCGGATCTTCTTCACGCTTTCCATCGATCTTTCAAAATCACCATACACCCTCTTCCACAATCGGTCTTGGCAAGTCGCGGACGTCTTCATCTCTTCTGATCAAGTCCTCGGCCGATTAGTACCGGTCAACTCCGCACATCGCTGCGCTTCCATCTCCGGCCTATCTACCTCATCGTCTTTGAGGGGCCTTACTTCTTTTCAGAATGGGAGATCTCATCTCGGGGTGGGCTTCGTGCTTAGATGCTTTCAGCGCTTATCCCTTCCCTGCTTGGCTACCCGGCTGTACCACTGGCGTGATAACCGATGCACCAGAGGCAGGTCCATCCCGGTCCTCTCGTACTGAGGACAGCTCCCCTCAGATCTCCTTCGCCCACAACAGATAGGGACCGAACTGTCTCACGACGTTCTGAACCCAGCTCGCGTACCGCTTTAATGGGCGGACAGCCCAACCCTTGGAACCGAATCCAGCTCCAGGATGCGATGAGCCGACATCGAGGTGCCAAACCTCGCCGTCGATGTGAACTCTTGGGCGAGATCAGCCTGTTATCCCCAGGGTAGCTTTTATCCGTTGAGCGACGGCCCTTCCATTCGGCACCGCCGGATCACTAATCCCGACTTTCGTCCCTGTTCGAGTTGTTGCTCTCACAGTCAGGCACGCTTCTGCATTTGCACTCGTCAGCTGGTTTCCATCCAGCCTGAGCGTACCTTTGGGCGCCTCCGTTACTCTTTGGGAGGCGACCGCCCCAGTCAAACTGCCCGCCTGGCACTCTCCCCGATCCGGTTCACGGACCTGGGTTAGGGCCCCGGACGCACAAGGGTGGTATCCCAACATCGACTCCTCATACACTGGCGTGTATGTCTCTTCGTCTCCCACCTATCCTGTACATGTCCGTCCAGTACCCAATGCCGAGCTGCAGTAAAGCTCCATGGGGTCTTTCCGTCTAGTTGCGGGTAACCTGCATTTTCACAGGTACTAAGATTTCACCGAGCCTGCTGCCGAGACAGCGCCCAAATCGTTACACCTTTCGTGCGGGTCAGAACTTACCTGACAAGGAATTTCGCTACCTTAGGACCGTTATAGTTACGGCCGCCGTTCACTGGGGCTTCGGACCACTGCTTCATCGTCTCCGATTGACAGATCCCCTTAACCTTCCAGCACCGGGCAGGTGTCACCCCCTATACTTCGCCTTGCGGCTTCGCAGAGAGCTGTGTTTTAGTTAAACAGTCGCTTGGGCCTTTTCACTGCGGCTCACTTTCATGAGCGCCCCTTCTCGCGAACTTACGGGGCCATTTTGCCGAGTTCCTTGGCAACAGTTCTCTCGCTCACCTCGGCATTCTCTGCCTGCCCACCTGTGTCGGTTTTGGTACGGGCCGCTCGATACCCCTATGCTAGAAGCTTTTCCTGGAAGCCGTATTCGGCACTTCGCTACTTTCCGCAGATTTCGCTTCCCCTTCACGCCCTGTCTTCCGATACCGGATTTGCCTGGTATCCGACTGCTGCGCTTGGCCCTCAATCCGTTCAGAGGGCTGCCTATCCCGTCTCCGTCACTCCTTCGCCTCGTATCGCGCGGGTGCAGGAATCTCCGCCTGCTTTCCATCCGCTACGCCTTTCGGCCTCGCGTTAGGTCCCGACTTACCCAGGGCGGACGAACCTTCCCCTGGAATCCTTGGGCTTCCGGTGTGCAGGATTCTCACCTGCATCTCGCTACTCACACCGGCATTCTCACTTCCATGCTGTCCATATCCTCTCGCGATGATACTTCTTCCTGCATGCAACGCTCCCCTACCATATGTTTCCATATCCGCAGCTTCGGTATCAGGCTTAGCCCCGGTACATTTTCGGCGCAGGGCCACTCGACTAGTGAGCTGTTACGCACTCTTCAAAGGATGGCTGCTTCTGAGCCAACCTCCTAGCTGTCCGTGCGTCCCCACATCCTTTTCCACTTAGCCTGTATTTCGGGACCTTTGCTGGCGGTCTGGGCTGTTTCCCTCTCGACCATGGACCTTATCACCCACAGTCTGACTGCCGGCCTTCTCCTTCGAGGGCATTCGCAGTTTGATTGCATTCAGTACCCCGGGATGGGGCCATCATGCATTCAGTGCTCTACCTCCCTCGCTCATCGGCCGACGCTAGCCCTAAAGCTATTTCGGGGAGAACCAGCTATCTCCGGGTTCGATTGGAATTTCTCCCCTAGCCACAGGTCATCCGCTAACTTTTCAACGGTAGTCGGTTCGGTCCTCCACAGAATTTCACTTCTGCTTCAACCTGCCCATGGCTAGATCACCCGGTTTCGGGTCTGCATCAGTCTACTCTCTTCGCCCTATTCAGACTCGCTTTCGCTTCGGCTCCGCTCTTTCCAGCTTAACCTCGCATCCTGACGCAACTCGCCGGTTCATTCTACAAAAGGCACGCCATCACCCCTTGACGGGCTCTGACTTCTTGTAGGCATACGGTTTCAGGTTCTCTTTCACTCCGCTCCCGCGGTTCTTTTCACCTTTCCCTCACGGTACTCTTTCTCTATCGCTCACTCGTTTATATTTAGCCTTGGCGGATGGTCCCGCCTGCTTCCGACAAGATTCCTCGTGTCTCGCCGTACTCAGGGTGTTCCTCGCTTCCGCTTCCGATTTCGCCTACAGGGCTTTCACCTTCTTCGGCCGTGCTTCCGTTCACGTTCGGCTATCTTCTGCTTCTGCTTTCTCAGAACCCCTTCAACCCCATCTCCCGATGGTTTGGGCTGCTCCCCTTTCGCTCGCCGCTACTCGGGGAATCACTTTTGTTTTCTTCTCCTCCGGGTACTTAGATGTTTCAGTTCCCCGGGTACCTCTCTCTCGGACTATCTTTTTCATCCGAGGATGACATAGCTTTCTCTATGCCGGGTTCCCCCATTCGGACATCGGCGTGTCTTCGCTTCCTTACAGCTCGGCGCCGCTTTTCGCAGTTCGGTGCGTCCTTCTTCAGTTTCGAGTGGCCAGGCATCCTCCGTACGCCCTTGCCTACTTGATCAGTTGGTTCTCTAGTTTCTTTCAATGTGCTTTCTACAAGATTTTTCTTCTTTTGATGAAAACTGTTATTTCTTTAACTGTTTCTCAGTGTTATCTTCCACAACTTGCTTTCAAGACCTCTTCTCTTCTTATCTATTGTGTCTTTTCTTCAAATTTGTGTATGATGATTTTCAAAGATCGATTTCTGCTCTCAGGACAATCCCTGAAAACCTGACAGAACTCCTTCTCACGTCTTTACACCTTCTTCGCTTTCTCCTTAGAAAGGAGGTGATCCATCCCCACGTTCCCGTAGGGATACCTTGTTACGACTTAACCCCAGTCATCGGCCCTGCCTTCGACGGCTCGCTCCTTTTCAGGTTGCGCCACCGGCTTCGGGCATTGCCCACTCCCATGGTTTGACGGGCGGTGTGTACAAGGCCCGAGAACGTATTCACCGCGGCATGCTGATCCGCGATTACTAGCGATTCCAACTTCATGGAGTCGGGTTGCAGACTCCAATCCGAACTGGGACGGCTTTTTTGGGATTCGCTCGGCATCGCTGCCTCGCTGCCCTTTGTTGCCGCCATTGTAGTACGTGTGTAGCCCAGGCCATAAGGGGCATGATGATTTGACGTCATCCCCGCCTTCCTCCGGTTTGTCACCGGCAGTCTGATGTGAGTCCCTAACTCAATATTGGTAACACATCACGAGGGTTGCGCTCGTTGCCAGACTTAACTGAACATCTCACGACACGAGCTGACGACAACCATGCACCACCTGTATGGATGTTAGCCTCCACTATGTCTCCATAGCTTCGCACCCTATGTCAAGGCCTGGTAAGGTTCTTCGCGTTGCTTCGAATTAAACCACATACTCCACCGCTTGTGCGGGCCCCCGTCAATTCCTTTGAGTTTCACACTTGCGTGCATACTCCCCAGGCGGAGGACTCACTGCGTTAACTGCAGCACTGGGTCTTCCCCAACACTTGGTCCTCATCGTTTACGGCGTGGACTACTAGGGTATCTAATCCTATTTGCTCCCCACGCTTTCGTGCCTCAGCGTCAGTAACAGGCCAGGCGGCCGCCTTCGCCACTGGTGTTCTTCCATATATCTACGCATTTTACCGCTACACATGGAGTTCCACCGCCCTCTCCTGTCCTCCAGCCTGCCAGTTTCCAAAGCCTGTACCGGTTGAGCCGGTACCTTTCACTTCAGACTTAACAGGCCGCCTACGCACCCTTTACGCCCAATCATTCCGGATAACGCTCGCCACCTACGTATTACCGCGGCTGCTGGCACGTAGTTAGCCGTGACTTCCTCGAAAGGTAATATCACTTCACCAGCATTTCCTCTGGTGACCCTTTTTCCCTCTCAACAGAACTTTACGATCCGAAGACCTTCCTCGTTCACGCGGCATTGCTCGTTCAGGCTTGCGCCCATTGACGAAAATTCCCTACTGCTGCCTCCCGTAGGAGTCTGGGCCGTGTCTCAGTCCCAGTGTGGCCGTTCGCCCTCTCAGGCCGGCTATGCATCGTCGCCTTGGTGAGCCTTTACCTCACCAACCAGCTAATGCACCGCAGGTCCATCCATGCGCGGAGCCTTGCAGCTCCTTTAACAAAGCAAAGATGCCTTCGCTTTCCTTATCCGGTATCAGCATCCGTTTCCGGAAGTTGTCCCGGCCGCATGGGCAGGTTCCCTACGTGTTACTCACCCGTTCGCCACTAGGCATCCGAAGATGCCTCGTTCGACTTGCATGTATTAGGCATGCCGCCAGCGTTCATCCTGAGCCAGGATCAAACTCTCCATTTGATATTGACTCTTTTTTTGTTTCTGTTATCTCTTTTTTTCTTTTCAGGTGTTTCTCAAGAAATCGACGTGTAATTTTAGTTCTCTCGTACTTGTACGTTTTTTTCTTCTAAAACTATTCGTTTCTGTCAGGTTTTCAAAGATCGTCCCTCGCTGCCGTTTCCGACAGCTCGTTTATACTAACTCTTCCTTTTCGTTTCGTCAAGAAAGAATTTCACTTTTTTTAAAGTTTTTTTCTTTCTTCGGAAGCGTTTCGTATGTTTTCTTTTCTGCGTCGTTCTTGACGCTCACTTATAATACCTCTCCACACTTTATCTGTCAACACTTTTTTATATATTTTTTAAATATTTTTAAAGGACAGGTTGCTGCGTCAATTTTGCGGCTTTTTTTCATCGTTAACCGCTTACATACGCAGCACAAATCGGGATCCCTGCTTTTTTCTATACCTCGTACCACGTATAATAAAAATAAAGATCCAAAAGAAAAGGAGTTTATATGCCAGTTATTTATCATCCATCTTCCGAAACTTTCCATTTATACAATGAAGAAATGAGCTATATCTTAAAAATTCTGCCAAACCGTCAGATCGGTCAGCTTTACACCGGAAAACGGATCCATGATCAAGACAGCTTTGACCATCTTCTCGAGCTCGTACAGCGCGGCATGTCTGTCAATGTATTCGAGAACGACCGCACATTCTCTCTTGAACACATCAAGCAGGAATTCCCGGCGCCGCTCCAGGGCGATATGCGCACCGCCTCCATTGATCTTGAACAGGAAAACGGCAGCCGGATCGTTCAGTTTCTTTATGAAAGTCATGAGATCTTCCCCGGAAAGCCCGGCCTGACCGGTCTGCCAGCCACTTATGTCGAAAACGACAAGGAAGCCACCACTCTGCATATCACTTTGAAAGATGCACTTCTCGAAACAAAAGTCATCTTGAAATATACGATTTACGAACATCGTCCTGTACTGGCACGCAGCGCAGAGATCATCAATGAAGGAAGTCAGCACCTGACGCTCCATGCCCTGTCCTCTTTTAACCTCGATCTTCCTGACGCCCAGTACGACATGATCGAACTGACTGGTGCGTGGGCAAGAGAGCGGAACATCAAAATCCACCCCCTTCACGAAGGGATCCAATCCATTTATTCTCTGCGCGGGCACTCTTCGAGCAACTTCAATCCTTTTTTTGCGCTGAAGAGAAAACATACGACCGAAGAGCAGGGCGAAGCATTCGGATTTTCCTTCGTCTATTCCGGAAATTTTCTGGCTGCGGTCGACGTCGATACATACAATACCGCACGCATCAATATAGGGATCCATCCGTTTACTTTCTCCTGGCCCCTGAAAGAGCACACCTCCTTCCAGACTCCGGAAGCGCTGCTCGTCTATTCCTCTTCAGGAACGAACGCGATGAGCCAGACCTTTCATTCCCTGTTCCGGGAGCGTCTTGCACGGGGCTGGTGGCGCGATCACGTCCGGCCGATCCTGATCAACAACTGGGAAGGAACCTATATGGATTTCGATGAAAAAACGATCCTCGAAATGGCACAACAAGCAAAAGACCTCGGGATCGAACTGTTCGTGCTCGATGACGGATGGTATGAAGGAAGGAACGACGATACGTCTTCTCTTGGCGACTGGTTCCCGGATCGGGCAAAACTGCCGGAAGGGATCGCGGGCCTTTCCCGAAAGATCGAACAGCTTGGCATGAAATTCGGTTTGTGGATCGAGCCTGAAATGATCAGCAGAAATTCGAAACTTTTCCGGCAGCATCCGCAGTGGATGCTTCAGACGCCACACAGGCCCCTTTCCCATGGCAGAAATCAGTATGTTCTCGATTTCTCGGATCCGGATGTCGTCGACCATATCGCAGGCATGCTTGAAAATGTGTTCGACAGCGCGAAAATCAGTTATGTGAAATGGGATATGAACCGGGCCATGTCGGAAGTTTATTCTTCGGCACACCATTCAAATGAACAGGGGATGGTGTATCACCAGTATATTCTTGGCGTGTATTCGCTGTATGAGCGTCTTTTATCCAGATATCCCGATATCCTGTTCGAATCGTGCGCTTCGGGCGGCGCCCGCTTTGATCCGGGCATGCTGTATTACGCGCCGCAGGCATGGACAAGCGACGATACCGACGCGGCCGAGCGCATAAAGATCCAGTACGGAACGAGCATGGTCTATCCGCTCAGTTCGATGGGTTCCCATGTTTCTGCGGTCCCGAACCATCAGCTTTACCGGTATACGCCATTATCCACACGGGCCAACGTCGCCTATTTCGGCACATTCGGTTATGAACTCGATCCGCGCCAATTGACGGAAGAGGAAAAGAAAACGGTCAGCAGACAAATTGCTTTTATGAAAAAGTATCGTGATCTTATTCAGTTCGGCACCTTTTACCGGCTGCTTTCTCCATTCGACCATAACGAGTGCGCGTGGATGGTCGTTTCCAACGATAAAAAGCGCGCGATCATCGGCTATTACCGTATGATGCAGCGTGTCAATGAACGTTTCGGCAGGATCCGTCTGCAAGGTCTTGACGAAAATTTAAAATACTCCATCCAGGGAAAAAACTATATCGTCTATGGGGATGAGCTCATGAATGCCGGCCTGATCACGACCGACGCTTCGGCAGGAGAAGACAATAAAAAATTCAAGGAAGGCGATTACCTTTCCCGCCTGTACATTCTCGATGCGCAATGAAAAAGAAGTCCGGATCCGTTTCATCCGGGCTTCTTCATTTTCCCTTTAATTTTTCTTTTTCCTCAATACATAGATCAGAATGCCGATGATCACGATTGCGCCTGCGCCAAGACCGATCCAAAGACCCGCATTGACCGAGGCCGCTGTCTTCGCATTCGAAGTTGTTTTTTTATTTTCCTTCGCCGCGGCCGTGTCCGCTTTCTTTTCTACCGTATAGATCAATCCGAGCCGACCGTTTTCAAACATATCGGCCGAAAGGCTCGTATCCTCCGGCTCCCTGGAAAGAACATACCCTTCCGGAACTGCAGCCTTGATCTGTTCCGCCGTCAGTTTAGGATCATGCGCCGAAACTTTGAAATTCGCTTTTCCAACCGTTTCATGAGACGTTTTATCCTTGAACGTCAGCTCAATGCTGAATTCTTTTGCGGGCTCTTCCTTCTTCTTCACTTCCACGCTCTGTACTTCTCCATCGGATGCAAAGCTCAGATCTTTAGCAGGCGATACCAGCTCATAGCCGGTTGGCACATGGCTGCTGATCTCGTCGGCAGTCATCGCGGCATTGCTGCTTTTTACCGTTGCCTTGTACGTGCCGATCGTTTCCTTCTTTTCATCGACGTACTGGATCGATACGTTCCAGTCCTGCACCGGCTCTTCTTTCTTCTTCACTTCCAGGTTCTGCACTTCTCCATCGGATGCAAAGCTCAGATCTCTGGCTGGCGATACAAGCTCATAGCCGGTTGGCACATGGCTGCTGATCTCGTCGGGAGTCATCGCGGCATTGCTGCTTTTTACCGTCGCCTTGTACGTGCCGATCGTTTCCTTCTTTTCATCGACGTACTGGATCGATACGTTCCAGTCCTGCGCCGGCTCTTCTTTCTTCTTCACTTCCACGCTCTGTACTTCTCCATCGGATGCAAAGCTCAGATCTTTAGCAGGCGATACCAGCTCATAGCCGGTTGGCACATGGCTGCTGATCTCGTCGGCACTAACGATCGGATTGTTTTCCTGAAGAGAAAACGGGGCCGATCCGACAATAGTTCCATCCTGTACATAGTTCACCGTGACTTTCACTACAGAAAGCGCGTACTGGGCAGTCAGTGTATTCATTGCCTTGCTTAATACGGTATTTTCATCGACTGGCTGGCCATCTTCGGTCTGCCATCCCATAAATTTCATGCCCGGTTTTTCGGCATCCGGAAGCGTGAAGCCTTGTTCTTTTAAAGAAAGCCCGCGGATCAGCAATGTCGGCTGCGCGATCGGATCATCGGAAAGAACTTGCTGATCGACCGTTCCTCCCTCTCCTTCATACTGCACCATGGCCGCAGGCACCCAGATATCGGCACTGCCGTTCTGGTAGCCAAGATGATAGGCATAGCTTCCTGCATCCTCTTGCACGCTGATCGTGTCCGGAAGCTCGTTTTCTTTCACCACAAACAAAGTGACTGGCTCTTTGCTGGCATTGACCGCACTGTATGCGAGTCCCGGATGCGTATTGCCATTCGCATACTGCTCATAGGACGGGGCTGTGGCCCCTTCAATATAAACCGATCCGCTGTTGATAACGAGCCCGTTTTCTTCAAGATCCAGTACAGGGCCGCTGCCCTGGAAACGCGCATAGGAATGGCTGTCGTTGGAAATGGAAACCGTTCCTTTGCCGCTTACGGCTGTCTCTTTTCCTGTCAGATCGATATTTCCATTTTCCACACTGAGATCTGCACCCTCATTTAATTTGATCAGCTCATCTTTGTCTTTTAGTTCAGCATAAAGCAGGGAATTCCCGCCTTTTACCAAAAGATCCGAATCGTCGATCACTGTTCCGTCCTGCTTCAAAGTCAGCTTTCCGTTGACTGTCACGACCGATCGGTTCTCTAAAGTGAGATAAGGAACAGATACTTCGGCTTCTTTAGCAATTGTCACAGTGGTTCCATCGAGCACAAGCGGATCGTTCAGCGTGACCTGTCCGTCGATCGTTACCTTTTTTCCTTTCAGATCCTTTATGTCTTCCGAGGAATACGTCCCGGAATGGATCATAAGTGTACTGTCTGCCGTTTCGATCCCGTTCTTTTCGTCTGTCCGGCTTTCGACTGGCCCGGTTTCCTTTTGCGCGTAAACCGGCACAAAGCTGGCGGCGCTCATTGCGGCGCTCAAAGAAGCGGCTGTCAGGATTTTGTAAAACGCATTCTTTTTCATAGCGTATTCCTCCCTTTTTCTTTATCATACTACATTTTCCCTGAAGAAACTGTAACTTGCTTCTTACAAAAAAGCAGGAACGCATCTTCACCAGATCGTTTCCTGCTTATGTTCTGCTTCGTATTTTGTAAAGTCAACGATTGCCTGGAACAAGCGGTCCAGATCAAATTCGTTATTGGAAAACTGCTGGAACCGTTCCAGCTTTTCAAGAAAATAAGAGTGATCCTCGTTGATCTTTGCGATCAGTTCCGGATGCAGGCTCAAATAATGAACACGATGGTCTTCGCGGCACGCTTCTCTTTTTACCAGACCATAACGTTCCATGTTCCCGACCATCTGCGTCACGGCAGCCGGCGACACTTTTAAATGACACGCAAGATCCATCATTGTCACAGGTGTCTTTGAAAAATGGATATAGGCGAGCGTATCGATATCGCGCGATTTCAGCCGCGGATACATATCCAGTTTCTTTTTCCAGTGAAGCTGTACATGATGAACCAGCTGCAGAAAGAGTTCGTTTTTTTGTGTACAGGTATTCTCCATAATATCTCCATTCTTAATGTTAGTAAAATTTTATCACATTTTTCTTAGAGATACTATCCGTTATTTAAGAAAACCTTAATTAAAATGTGCCCTCATTCCTTGATGTGAATATTTTTCAGCCTTCCAGGCTCGATCTGACGGGCCGAACGCTGTTTGTAGTCATTATTCTGATCGTAATTGCGGGCAAATACACACGCAAACAAAACATTCAATAAATAGATCAGCGACTCTTCTGTAGAAAAATTGGCGATTTTCGTATAAAGCCGTTCCTGAGAACACAAGGTAAGCACATACGGTGTATGCATACGCAGATAATTGTCTCCTCCGCTCGTGATCGCAAGGATCGGCACCTTGTTTTCTTTTAAATACGGGATCGTATTCATCGGTTCGCTTGAATAGTTGTTCCCGGAATAGGAAATGATCATAGCCAGATCTTTGGAATTCATGGCTTTTGCGCTCATGCCCATTTCCCGGAAATCCGATATTTCCACGCTCTTGCCGATCGAAAGCATCTTTCTTTGAAAAAGCTGGACAACACTTGTGTTGGGCTGAATGCCGAACACCACGATCTTTCCGGCATGCAGGATCAGGTCTGTGCACTGTGCCAGCATGGGCTGATCGAGATGTTCCATCGTATCGCGGATGCTTTCCTGCTGCACCCTGGCAATTTGCTGCGCGATCGTCGCCTCGTCGTCTCCTTTATGAAACGGATAGTTGAAATCCAGCCCGTCTGCGTTCTGCGCATGGGCTTTTTCCCGGAGCAGATCTTTTTTCAGATCCTTCCATCCTTCATATCCGAGCGTTTTGGCAAATCGGACGATCGACGCTTTCGAAGTATGCGTCTGTCTGGCAATTTCATCGATCGAATACGTATGGATCGTATCGGGATGAGACAAGATAAATTCTCCGATCGTTTTTCTTCCGTCATCATAGGAAACGACCACTTCTTCTACTTTCTGAATCAAAAACATTGATATTACCCCTTATTATAATTTTAATTTTCTATCCTGTTCCATTATACCGCATTCATTGATTTTTTGGCCTTGCGAAACAAGAGAAAAATGAAGTTTTTTCCTGACTTTTCATGGAGTATGATAAGGAGGAAAAGAGGGAGGAACACAATGGATCTGAGTACATTGACAACCGAAATGCCGAATCCGAGATCGGCCCGTTTATCCACGATGAACATTCGTGAAGCGCTGACGCTCATGAACGAAGAAGATGAGCTTGTACTGCGCAGCATCCAGGAACAGATCCCGGCCATCGAGAGGCTGATCGCAAAAACTGCCGACGCCCTTCAAAACGGCGGTCGGATCATTTATATGGGGGCTGGCACGAGCGGCCGGCTCGCCCTGCTCGATGCGCTCGAGTGTCCGCCAACGTTTGGCGTATCTCCGGATACATTCATTGCTCTGCTTGCAGGAGGAGAACAGTCGCTCATCGCACCCAAGGAAGACGCAGAAGACAGCGAGGAGCTTGGAAAAAGAGATCTTTGTGCCGTCAGGCCTTCAAAAAACGACGTTGTGATCGGACTGGCTGCCAGCGGCAGGACACCTTACGTGATCGGCGGTCTGAAATACGCGAAACAAATGGGCTGCACGACAGGCTGCATCGTATGCAACAAAAATTCTTCGATCGCAAAATATGCCGATTTCCCCATCGAGCTTGTATGTGGTCCGGAAGTGCTGACCGGATCGACCCGGCTGAAGGCGGGCACGGCCCAGAAGATCGTACTCAACATGATCAGCACCATTTCCATGGTACAGATTGGCAAAGTATATAAAAACTACATGGTCGATGTGCAGCTGAGCAATGAAAAGCTCGTGCAGCGCGGGATCGATATCGTATCGGCTGCTGCAAACTGTTCCAAAGAGGAAGCCGAAAAAACGCTCCTGTTAGCGGATAATAAAGTAAAGACAGCCATCATGATGCGACTGATGAACTGTTCCAGAGAAGAGGCGGAAACGTTCCTGAAACGTTCGCATGGAAAGATCGAAGAATAAGAATGAGCAGGAAAACAAAGATCCAGCAGACTATCGGTCAAATTAGTTTATATGCATCTAAGCGCACCATCAAACAACATGACCGATCCTATGCTATGATAAGACCATGAAAACAAACAGGAAAAGGCCGGCTCAGCATGCCCGGCCAAAAGCACACAATTACGAAAACCAGCAAAAAGCTCATACAAATTTCACAAACAAGCGATTGACCGATATCCAGGGCTATAATACAGACTTTTCAGGATCCGATTTTTCGAACACATCCTTTTACCGTTCTGTACTGAAATACTGCACATTTGACAGCTGTCTGTTCCGGTTCACCGACTTTACGAAAACCAATTTTACGCAAAGCTCTTTTAAAAACGCCATTTTCGAAAACTGTCTGTTTGACCAGTGCGTCCTTTCCGGATGCGATTTTGAAAACGCGATATTCACGAACACATATGCTGTAAAAACCGAAGTGCCGGCCCCAGTCATTAATGCTGATCAGAAAAAAATCCATATTGATCTGATCCCGGCTTTGCAGAGCGCCTTGTCCGCATGCCGGAACAATCCGGCCATCATCCGATCCAAGACGTTGTTCGTTCAGAAACCAGCAAAAGGAAAAAAAGAAGTGCTGTCCAAACAGGGAAGAAAAAAGGTCCAGAGAGAAAAGCTGGAAAAACAGTTTTCATCAGACCGTCCGCTCGAAATCAACAGGATCAATGTTGCAAGACTTGTCCATGCGTTCGGTCAGGAGAAAACGGCCCTGGCGCTCAAAGAAGCTGCAAAAAAGATGGACAGGGATTTTGTTTCCCTGAGCGCTTTCCTGCCTTATTTCAAATAAGCTATTCGAACAAAAAGATCCTGCAAAGGATCTTTTTTACATGCCGTATCCATGGAGAAAACAAAATCTCCATGGAATCGACATGGATCAATGGAGATCTTTTTCTATTTCTCCATCCTTTTATGAATTGACTCGACAACATTTTGTCTAGTCACTCAACAAAATGACTAATCATTCTCATGATTCAATGAACACAATGATACCTGCGCCATCCGGCTCTCGTTGACAAGCAAATCATTACAGCCAGAAATGATGAAATAACGTCCGTCTGAAAAGACATTTTGTTTCGATCAACGTTTTCTTTACTTACTTTTAATCACGAATAAGTACATGATAAAATAAAAGTATGTCTAATAACGAACACAACTTCTATACTCCTCCATTTACCATGACAGAAAACATCACCAATCTAGTCATTGAAATCGGAGAACTTGTAGGAAAAATTTCCAGCAATGAAAACCATTCAGCAAATCTCGTTCTTCGTAGAGAAAACCGGATCAAGACGATTCAATCTTCTTTGGCAATCGAAAATAATTCTTTAACAGTTGATCAGGTTACTGATGTTTTGAACGGCAAGCATATACTTGCACCGCCAATTGATATTCATGAAGCAAAAAATGCGTATCATGCCTATGAAGCTCTGAATTCTTTAGATCCTTTTTCAATCGAAGATCTTTTGAAAGCCCACCGTTTTATGATGAGCGGACTGATCAAAGATGCCGGCATGTTTCGAAACAAAAATGCAGGTGTTTATAGCGGAACCACGCTGATCCATGCCGGTACACCAGCCCATTATGTCCCAGATGTGATGGAACAGCTGTTTCAATGGCTGAAATTGTCCAATGCCCATCCATTGATCAAATCCTGTGTCTTTCATTATGAATTTGAATTTATTCATCCTTTCTCAGACGGAAACGGGAGAACCGGACGTTTATGGCATTCATTAATTTTGCAGAAATGGAAACCTTTTTTTGCTTGGATCCCGATCGAAACGATGATTCATGAAAATCAACAGGAATATTACTGGGCATTAAACGCCTCGAACACAAAAGGAGAATCTACGATTTTTGTGGAATTCATGCTTTCCATGATAAGAAAATCATTACAGGAATATTCCCCGAATGTCGGAACAAATGTCGGAACAAATGTCGGAATAAATCCATCTGGCACGTTAGAAAAAGAAGTTCTTTCTCTGCTGAAAACAAATCCTGCGCATTCAGCACGATCATTAGGCGAACAGCTGGATGTTTCTCAAAGGCAGATCGAACGGATACTTG
Source organism: Erysipelotrichaceae bacterium OPF54 (assembly GCA_022834735.1). Classification (GTDB taxonomy): domain Bacteria; phylum Bacillota_I; class Bacilli_A; order Erysipelotrichales; family Erysipelotrichaceae; genus Dubosiella. The sequence goes on along the minus strand of BQKD01000001.1, from coordinate 52,015 downwards.
CCAGATTAAAAAAAGAAGGTATTTTAAAAAGAATTGGTTCCAACAAGTCCGGGTCCTGGATCGTGCTGGAAATTAAAAACAAAGAATAAAACAAATATGGGAATCCTCCTTCAGGACGATTCCCGCTTTTCATGATAACCTGATCACTCGACAAAATAACCAATTGTCCGCATGATTCAACGAACACAACAATCAATACGTATCAAAAGTTCCGTATACCCTTTCATGATGCAGGGTCCGATCAAACACAACGATACCTGCCGCCAGCCAGATCGCGTTGACAAGCAAATAAACCAATACAGACAGGAAGGAAACAGGAATGCCAAGATAAATGGCACGCATGATCTCGATCCCCTGCGCAAACGGAATACTATTTTGCCATACAAAAGTGAGCGGAGCAGAAACATTTCCAAGAAACAGCAGCAGCGCCTGGACGATCAGCGTAATGGAATTCGTTCCTTTCTCTTTCAGATTCACGCTGCCGATCAGCAGTCCCATTCCAAACATCCCGAACAAGCTTGGCAGATTGATCAGAAGAGTAAGCAGCACACTCCCGATCTCTTTCAGGGAAATGGATGAAAGAAAATAGAACACAATGATCAGCACTACAACGATCACAAGATTCAGGACCAGATTAGCAATCATCCGCACAAAGACAAGCAGCCATACCGGATATCCGCTCTGCATTTCAAGTTCGAGAATTCCCGAACGGGCATCATTGGAAATCATAGAGGAACAAAATCCAAGAGCGAGCGTGCCAAACTGCCAGAACAAAAAGCCAAGAAAGTAAAGGATCTGGGCCGTCTGTTCATTCACGTCGTAGTAGTGCTGGATCCCCAGCGACGACTGAAAGAAAAACATGAGTATGAATGTTGCCGTGATCACCACCAGATCGCTGACAATGGAAATCTTGTATCCCCAGCGGTTTTTAAAAGCAAAACGCACCTCTTCGCTAACCAGCATAAATAACTTGTTCATGATCGGTTCCCTCCGTTTTTGATCGCATGATAGGCAGACTGCAGCTGTTCAAGACTCGCATCGTGCAAAGTTCTCATTTCCACCCGATCTTTGCCAAACATGAACAAATGCGTATCCGTTATCCGATGAATGAATTCAAAATCGTGGCTCGAAACAAACAAAGTGCAAGGCGTTGTCTTCTTCATAGCAATCAATGCATCGATCAAATTTTGTCTCGCTTCTTCATCCAGCCCGTTGGTCGGCTCATCCAGGATCAAAACCGGATAGCCGCAGCAAAACGCAGCCAGCACTTTGATCATTTTCTTTTGTCCGGTCGACATCTGTTCGACCCTCTTGTTCAAAAACGAATCGAAATGCAGAATTTCTGCGTACTTTTCCAAATTGGAAAGTACCGTTTTTCGGTCAACCCCCTTCAGGACACCATAACGGACAATATTATCAATGCCTGTAAGCTTGTAGGATAAATACCGGTCGTCGCTTGAACAATAGGCAACGTGTTCTCGTGCCCAGCCATCGTAGGGATCCAAACCGTCTGTCACAGTAATCGTTCCGGCCGTAGGCAGCAGGATTCCCGCCAGCAATTTCATGATCGTCGTTTTGCCGATCCCGTTTGGCCCTAAAAACGAAATGATCCCTTTGCTAAGAGGAAAGCGAAGGTCCAAATGATCCAGAACCACTTCTTTCCCGTATTTCTTTTCTGTTGCGCAAAAACAAATTTCCATATCCTTCTCCCTGGTAAATAAATTTACAATAAATATCTGTTACTATAATAACATATTTATTTATGTCAATCTGTTTTTTTTGATACAAACTCTTCTCTTTTATATCGCTTCAAATTATGAATGAAACATTTTCTGAGCCAAAAAAATCACCAGTATTTCGATCGGCAATAAAATAAGCAGGCATATGAAGAACTGTTTTTGAATAAGATGCTGAACGATCGTCGGTGCCCTAGTATTCAAATCGAATAAATTGTATGGAATAAGATGCAGTTCACTCAGATTCGGAATAAAAATCGTTAACGCAATGCACAGCACACTTGAAAAGATCAAAGTCATCAATATACACATCATTATAAAAAATAATGTTTGCAGTCTAAATATTTTCTGGATAGAATTTTGCGGAATCAAAGCAGCATTCAGTTCGCGCTTGTAAACTCGCTTTTGCTCCATATTCTTTAGTGAAAAATACATGCATAATCCTACAAAAAGAAATCCAAGAAATAGGCTTACGATCAAATAAACGGCTACTTCATTTTCGAAAAACGAAATCTGTCTTTCGTTTTCGTGGCTTTTATTTTCCATGATCATATGACGAGATATTGTAAGTGCGTTCAACTGAGACTCGATCCAGTTTAAATTCTGATAATTATCCAGCCACACTGCGACTTCGTTTACATGACATCCTTGACCGAAAAATGCATCAGACCCCATGATCGAATATGGAAAATAGAGAAATGAATTATAAGAGGACGCATATTCCCTATATGTGCGGATAATTCCTCCTACTTTCACTTTTCTTATCTTTCCGGCAGGATCTTTTATTTCGATAAGATCGCCTGGGTGAAGGGTCTTTTCTTCAAAAACCCTCTGTCCGTTTTGCTCGTTCTGAATTCCTTTTGCATCATATTGAATTGAATTGTTTTCTGTATCGCTGACTTCTACCATTTCCGGCAAGTACAAAACAATTTCATTTCCTTTTTCATATTCTTCCCAGTCGACATCTCCTTCGATCTGATCATATAACTGCTCTTTTTTATTCCAATGATCTGTACTGTAAGCTGAAACATCGTGAATCGTAATCCTTTTTTCATCTTCTTCGACCATATTATAAAAATTAAACGGAAGTCTCCCTTCTTCATCTTTTTCCATTTCTCGAAGCACACTGTTCCCGTCATCGCTCCAATACATAGAATATTCAGGAAGTGTCTGCCAAAGAAATTCAACAGACACTACATCCGGAAGATCAGATATTTTTCCCAGATCCTTTTCGCTGAATGTAAGATCTGGATCTTCATTGATAAGATCCGATCGGATCACAAAATCAGGATCCAGACGGGTCCAGGAAGCATATTGAATATTTTGAAAATATTGTGATGCACTTGCAGCCAGCAGCGCGCCAACTGCTCCCAGAACAACCGCCTGCCATAGAAAACTTTTCATATGAAATCTCATATACCGCAAGGCCATATGAGCCGGTGTAATTTTTCCACAAAAAGAAGGATACGTTTTAAAATTCATATTTTCGCTTTCAAATACAGAAAAAATACAAGGTATTTTTCTAACTGTACAAGATAATAAAGTCCAGCAGGATATACAGACCAGCAAAAAGAAAAAGCAATCAATGAGAACGAGATGCCATTCAATATGAAAAAGGACCGATATCAGAAAAAACAGGAGCAGGCTGCTTCCTGCTGTTACAATCATCAAATGCGTGATATCATGATTCATTCGTTTTGTACTGGCTCCCATCGCTTTTAATGAAATGATTTCGCTCGTATGTTTTTTGATCCAGTTTTGAAAAAAGTAGATCAGCAAGGCTGCCATCGCAAGCAATGAAAGCGCATTGAATACAGTATAGATCCGATTATCTTCGCTAAAAAGATCAAAAGAAAGTTCTGCAGTCTTATTACGAATCAAAATATCCGGTGATGGAAGATTGATATCATAAATCGCTTTCGAATAGCCGTCTTTCATTCTTACAAGAAGAAATATTTCAGACGGTTCTTCTGGACCATTTCCAAGGATCAGCGAAGGAAAATTTCGACCAGATTCCCATGAATTGGTATAATTTTGAATGATACCGACAATTTTTACAGGGCGATCTTTTCCGTTTGATCGGAATACGATGTCCTGATTGAGATCATACGATAATCCCAGCCTGTCAAGCGTTGAAATTTCGATCAGTCCCTCTTCTTCTGTTTTGGGAAACCTTCCTTTCACAAATTGAAAAGAAGATAATTCTTCAGCCGGCTGATCAAAACTGCCAGTATAGACGTTGGTATCATTCAATACATATGGATCATACATCATGATCTGCCCGATCGTGGATACCATTTGATTTTCTTCGAGAATTTGTTTTGACCGGGAATGACTATTCAATACCATACCGTCAAAATTTCCATAGATCTGCTGGTCGTGCTTTGATCGCAATTCATACATTTTCGTCTGCATAAGAGCAGAACCGAAAAGGATGAACAAAGCAAATGAGAAACAGCATAAAAATATTTTTTTCAGTTGTTCTGATCTTGAAAAATAACGAAATTTACTCATAAAGCGACACCTTGCCATCTTCTATGATATAGATCTGATCAGCATATTTTGCCAGTTCAAGATCATGTGTCGCAAAAATGATTGTCTGATCAAAATACGTCTGCGCCTTTTTCAGCAGACGAATGACCTGATGACCACTTTCCCGATCTAAATTGCCAGTTGGCTCATCTGCCAGGATCAAAGCCGGCTTTCTGGATAAAGCCCGGACGATTGCTGCTCTCTGCTGCTGCCCTCCGGACAATTCGAAAGGAAAACGTTCCTCGATTCCTGCCAGTTCCAGCTTATCCAGAAGCTCTTCAACATATTCTTCCTCTCTTTTTTCATTATTCAGATCAAAAGGAATCATCAGGTTATCATGAATGTTCAGCGCAGAAATCAAGCAGAAAAACTGTTGAACGATTCCTAGATTGCGGCACCGGAAATTTGCCCTTTCTTCTTCATTCATTGCATTCAGTTCGGTTCCGGACACGATGACACTTCCGTCATCAAAAGGAATCAGCCCTCCGATACAATTCAGCAAAGTGGATTTTCCGGAACCGCTTTTTCCGATCAATGCCGTAAAACTTCCTTTTTCAATATATAAGGAAACATCATTTAATGCATGCACAGACTGCATTCTTCCTTTATATGTTTTCTTTAAATTTCTTACTTCTACGATCATTTCCATTCCACTCACCTCTTTTTTATCATGTTTTTTTCTTTTTACATTTTTTTTACAAATCGAACTTTTGTTCACTGGTATGTACAGGAAAACGAATAGTCAGAACGTATCTTTTATCTTTCATAGTTGAAGAGATCGTTCCAAAATGGCTTTCGATGATCTCCGATGCCAGATCCGTGCCGATCCCGTAATGTCCGTTTCTTTTGGACGCATAACGAGCTGTCTTAAAAGAAGGCCGGGCGATCGGAAGACCAGTTATTCGTACTGTAAGATGCGAAGTAGTATAACAAGAATAAACAGAAATGGTGCTGTCTTTCTGAGAATACTCGATAAAATTTGACAGGATCGTTTCAAATGCTTCTTCCATTTTGACAGGATCCATAAAAAGCCATACCGGCTCCAGTTCCGTCCTGATCTGGATATTTCTCTGATCTGCTTTTTCGTTCAGCCGGCTATTTGCCGAATGAAGAAGATCGGCCAGATTTCCAAGAGAAAAATGATAGGCTTTCATGCTGTAGGCAACCGATGTCGTCAAATACGCATCGATCATGGACGAACACTGGTCAATTTCCAGAAGCATCTGCTCCTGATTTTTTCCAGGATCGGTTAGTTCTGCTCTCAAGGATAAAGTGGCCAAAGACGATTTTATCTGATGAAGAACATTTTCATATTCGATCCGTTCCTGCCGGTTTCGGATCCGGAAAGATCGTGATTCATTTTTCGCATGACCCATGTCGCTTCGGATCTGCCTGATCTTGCTTTGATGTTCTTTGTTTTCTGATAAAATCTGTCGAAAAAACAGAACCAGACAGATGACAGAAAGGAATAATGAAATGAAAAAACAAAGGAAGACCGGATCTAGCAGATACTGCTTCAATAAATAATAAAAAGCACTCTTTCCATATCCAGATAAAGAAAAAGAAAGAGGAATTTGAAAAGAAGACGTTTGAAACAATGCAGATATCGGATCTTCAGCAAACGCAATATCCATTTCTCTCAAAAAAGAGCGGCTTAATATCAAGATCAATAATACGAAAGACAATGTGCAGGTAAAAAATACGCCGATTTTTAAAATAGAATTGTTTTTCTTCTCTTTATTCATGATTTCATTCCTCATCAAACTTCAAAAAATAGACCGAATTTCTTTTTCCTGCCATAGAAAACGGAAAAGGCAGAATCTTCTTCTTTAAATTGGACATCCTCGCACTAAACGTAGCATCTGACATTTCTCTGCCCGTTTTTTGAAATACGAAATGTTTTAACTGTTCGGTCCGCAAAGCATTTGGCCATGCAATGAACAATTTTTCCAGAATCGCACATTCACTAATAGAAAGATCTGCTTCTTCCTTTAAATAGCGAATTTTTGAACAAGACACATCAAGACGAATTCCATGAATGATCAGATTATCCTGCTGCTTTTTTGTTCTCTTTTCCAAACTTTCGATCTTAGCTTTGAACACTGCCGTGCGGAATGGTTTTTCGATATAGTCATCGATCAGGAAAGAATAGCTTTTTAAAATCGTTTCTTCATCATGAATATTGGAGATCACGATGACCGGTACGGATGAAAACTCCCGCACATACTGGATAAAATCCAATCCATTTCCATCCGGCAGATGAAGATCCACGATATACAGATCATATTTATTTTTTATTTCATTCCATGCCTGTTCCAATGTGTAGCAGATCTGAATTTCATATATTGAGAGCACATCACGAATAGCAGACGCCAAAGCATGATTGTCTTCGATCAGCAAAATATTCATAATAAAACCTTTCTTTTTCTTTCTTGCATCTATAATTTATATTTTTTATCGTACCATATTTTCTTACTGTAAACTTCAAAATAAAGTACTTTTTTCATTATCATTCCTTGTTTTGAGAATCTTCCTGTTTGCAAATAATTTGTAAAGTTCATCAGGATAATAGAAGTAAAGAAAGGAGCTGGATTTATGAAATACATTTCAGCTAAATTATGCACTGCAGCATTGATTGCCTGCACATTATGCACATCTTCTGTTCCTGTACTGGCTTACAGCGAAACAGAACCAGTTGAAGAAATTGTTCCAAGGAATATTGAAACCTGGAGCGGTTCCGCATCCTGGGTCGATGGAGATGGAAATGAAGTCGTAGTCGTAGGAGTTATGACATACGCAAATGGAAACTGAGGAGCTAGAGGAGAAATCCATAAAGCAACAGGATCCTGGGAAGGAGCAAGGATCACGCAGGCTCTTTGTTCTCCTAGCAAAAAGACTGTTACCTTGACCATTAAAGGACCAAGAACAATTAATATTATCGTTGAAGTTCATTAAATTAACATTTGAACTTCAAATTCACAAAAATACAATTCATTGAAAGGAAATTATAATATGAAAATTTTTAAAAAGACATTATCATTACTTATCTGTACTCTATGTGCATTTTCGTTTATCCCGGCAAATATCTATGCAAATGATGAAGTAGCAGAAGAACCGGAGATTTGCGAAATTACTGTATTGGAAACAATTACTGAAGAAGATTTGGAAAAAGAAGTAAATGCTGCTTTTGAAAAATCTGGAGCAGATATCGTTGTTACCAACTATATCAAAGATCCGTATGCAGTTCAGCCTTATGGAAATTATCAAACAAATACAAAAACATTCTCATTTTTGTCTTATGCTTATTCTATTCAAATCACTGTTGGTGGCTATTTGAATGGCGGATATAGCGTTTCTGGATTTAACTGCACATATTATGTGTCAAACTCGATTATTGTAGTAAATTCTATTACCTATCATGATGCAACCACTACCCAGGCTAGAGCAACTGTAATCTTTACATTGAACGGTCAAGTACCTCATACATATCGTGTAGAAGCCTATTTATTAGGAAGTATCACCCTTTATCAGTAAGGCTTATAAATAATTTCTCGGAAAGGAGCAATCTATGAAATTTTACAAGTGGATCCTTGTGCTGATCGCGCTCGTCATAGCCGGTCTGCTCGTATTCAGTTTCTTTGGCGGATCACCCCGTCCGATCAAAGAAGAACCGATCGAAGAACAGACACAACGTACATCCGATATGCTGGAAGATATGGACCTCTTTTCCGAACAGAAGAAGTCAACTAATGATATGATCGAAGGAACGGTGGATTACTGATGAAAAAACTGACAGTCTTATTCCTATGTGTATTGCTTTTGAGTGCATGCAGCCCAAAAAAAGCAGAAAAAAGCATGGTCGTCTATTATTCGGAGAATGACGGGATCGAAGAACTGGCTACACAAATTGCCGACGATACGGATTCGGAACTGTTCCGCATCGTGCCCAAGAAAGATTATTCATCGCTGAATGAGAAAATCGATAAGGACGAGCAGCTGTCTGCCGAGGAGATCAAAGATCTGCAGTCGACCAGTCTTCTGCTCGAACAAAGTGTTCCTGATCAATGGAACGAATGCGACACGGTCTATATCGGTTTTCCGCTCTCTTCGGTCACAGCCGCACCAGCACCAGTGGCTCTGTTCCTGAGCCAGAACAACCTCAAAAACAAAACGTTCATTCCGTTTACGATCGGTACGCAGGATGCTCTGGGTCACGCCAGAGATTCCCTGACTTTTGACGGGGCGAGAGAAGGATGGAAAGATGGAAAAGCATTCTCGGAAACATATACAGAGGCGGATATCGAGGAATGGCTTGATATGCTGAGCGATAAATAAACAATTATATAAAACAGATATACAATTAGTGTATCTGTTTTATTGATTGTATTTTAATTTAATATTAAAATAACAATAGAAAAAGAAAGGGATCCGAATATGACAAAAAGAAGCTTTTCGCTGACCCTTCGATATGCGAGCTTCCTGAGTGTTGCCATCGCCTCGATCATGATGCTCGTCCGCTATCGTGTCGTCTATCAAATATATTGTGTTCAATACATCTTTTTCCTGCTCCTGTTTTCCTGTACGATCCAGCTGGCACGAAAAAGCAGTATTGCAACCGATCTCCTGCTGATCTTTGCTTATGTCCTGTGCATCATTTACTCCGTTTTCATTTTCCTTCTTGTCAATAATTGAGAGGATACAGACTATGCTGAAAAAACTCATGTTCTTGTTACTTCCTGTATTTCTTTTATTGCTGGAATGGATTTTGTTTCCAGCCGCATTGAATGATACGATCGGAAAAACCTCCTTCTATCGTTCTCTGATCATTGAGATCCTTTCCTGCCTGATCGTATTCGTCCTGATCGGATCATGGAAACGGCAGATGATCGCTTTCGAGTTATCACGCCCCGCAGTGATCTGTTGTACGACAAGCCTGATCCTCTTCCTTCTTGGCATCTGGCTTTGGTGTTTGTTTTCCACCATCCCTCGTATGCTGTTCGCGACCAGAAAACTGTATGTATTTGTTTATCTGATTTACAGTGTGATCGCCTTCTGTTTTGATCAGACAAAGCAATGGAAACAGAAGAATACCGACAATTTTGAATGAATTCAAAGAAAGGAGACATCGATCTCATGACCAATAAAGACTACATAAAAAAAGGCCAGGAATACCTGAAAGGTTCGAAAGAATACGCCTATGCCTTCTTCGTCCTGCAGATGATCCTGATTCTCGCATCGATCTTCTTGTTTTTTTCCAAATAGTAAAAAAGAGGCAGCCAGGAACGCATCCCTGTTTGCCTCTTTGTCATTTTTCCTTAGTGCTTGAAATGACGAACACCCGTGAACACCATCGCGATGCCATGTTCATTGCACTCATCGATCGACAGCTGATCCTTGATCGAACCGCCCGGCTGGATAATAGCCGTCACACCCGCTTTGATCGCTTCCTGCACCGTATCCGGCATCGGGAAGAACGCATCGCTCGCCATCACCGAGCCCTGCGCCTTTTCGCCAGCCTGCTCGATCGCGATCTTTGCCGCACCGACACGATTCATCTGTCCGGCACCGACACCGATCGTCATATTGTCTTTGACAAGAACGATCGCATTCGATTTGACATGCTTCACCACGTTCCAGCCAAACAGCAGCTGCTTCATCTCCTCGTCGGTCGGCTTGCGGTTCGTCACGCAGCGCAGATCCTCTTCTTTGATCTTGTGCGTATCCATTTCCTGTACCAGCAGGCCGTCGTTGACATTCGTGTATTTGAGCGCCGTATTCGTATCCAGCGTCGTATCCAGTTCCATCAGCCGGATATTTTTCTTTCTCGTCAGGATCTCGAGCGCTTCGTCCGTAAACTTCGGCGCGATAACGATCTCCAGGAAGATCTTCGAAAGCTTTTCGGCAAGCTCCTTGTCCACCGGCGCATTCAACGCCACGATACCGCCAAAGATCGAAACCGGATCCGCTTCGTACGCCTTGTCCCACGCCTCGTTGATCGTCTCGCCAATACCGACACCGCAAGGATTCATATGCTTCAAGCCGACAGCCGCAAAACCGCCCTCGAAATCTTTCAGGATCTCGATTGCCGCATTGCCATCCTGGATATTGTTGTAGGAAAGCTCCTTGCCATGCAGCTGTTTCGCGTTCGCAAGCGAATAGAGCGGACGCATTCCTTTGTAGAACGCCGCTTTCTGATGCGGGTTTTCCCCGTAACGCAGATCCTGCACCTTGTCGAACGTGATCGTCAGGCTTTCAGGGAACTGCTCGTTCGTCTTCTTCGTCAGATAATCCGCGATCATCGCATCATAGCGAGCCGTATGACGGAACACCTTGGCAGCCAGCTTTTCGCGCGTTTCCAGCGTCGTCTCCCCCAGCTCCCTGATCTCGTCAAGCACAAGATCATAGTCTTTCGGATCGCACAGCACCGGAATGAACTTATAGTTCTTCGAAGCCGAACGAAGCATGCTCGGACCCCCGATATCGATATTCTCGATGATTTCCTCGTGCGAAACGCCCTCCTTCTGCACCGTTTCCCTGAACGGATACAAATTGACACAAACCAGATCGATAAAATCGATACCGAGTTTTTCGATCTGCGCCACATGATCCGGATTATCCCTTACACAAAGCAGAGCCCCGTGAACATTCGGATGCAGCGTCTTCACACGGCCATCCATGATCTCCGGAAAATTCGTGATCTCGCTGATCCCGATCACCGGCAGGCCAGCCTCTTCCAGCGCCCGCTTCGTGCCGCCAGTCGAAATGATCTCATATCCTTGCTCGACAAGACCTTTCACAAAAGGAACCAGACCTGTCTTGTCCGAAACACTTACCAAAGCTCTCTTCATTTTCGTTTCCTCCTCTATTTGTTCGCTCACATATTTGATGACCTGCCAGAACAGATCATATTCAAGCGCATGCACATGCTTTTCCAGCTTTGCAAGATCCCAGTCTGGGTCGATAGCCAGACGTTCCTGACGGATGATCGGGCCGCTATCCACCCCTTCATCCACAAAGTGGACCGTGACACCCGTCTGCTTCACGCCCGCCTCGTAAGCATCCTGAATACTGTGCGCTCCCGGAAATTCCGGCAGATACGCCGGATGCAGATTCATGATCCGGTTCGGGAAGGCTTCGAGCAGCACCTTGCCGATAAAACGCATATAGCCGCTCAGCACGATCAGCTGCACCCCGTATTCGCGAAGGACCTTCAGGATCGCCTTTTCATACGAAGCTTTGCCATCATAAGCCTTCGGGTCGAAATAATATTCCGGGATCCCGTGATTGTGCGCCCGCACTCTCGCAAACGCCTTTTCCTTGTCCACGATTACACAGGAAAGCTCGACCGGAAGCGAACCATCCTCGATATGTGAAAGGATCTCTTCGAGATTCGTGCCCGATCCGCTCGCAAAGACCGCGATCTTTACCATTGCACGTCAACCTCGCCCGAATCCGTCACCTTGCCGATCACATACGAATCCTGGCCAGCCTCTTTGAGCAGAGCCTGCGTCTTTTCCACATCGTTTTCATCGACCGCCACGATAAATCCGATCCCCATATTGAAGACGTTGTACATTTCCCTGCGGTCAATGTTTCCTTTTTTCTCGATAAAATCAAAGATCTCCGGTTTCGGGAACGCGCTGGCATCGATCACGACCCCCATGCCCTCCTTGAGCATACGCGGCACATTTTCATAAAAACCGCCACCTGTGATATGGGACATTGCATGAATATCGACCTTGTCGAACAGCGCTTTGATCGGACGGACATAAATTCTTGTCGGCGTCAGCAGCACGTCGCCAAGCACCTTGCCCCCCAGCTCTTCATACGCCTGGTGCGGATCGAGATGATTATCCTTGAACAGCACCTTGCGCACCAGCGAGAACCCGTTCGAATGCACGCCCGTGCTCGGCAGACCGATCAGCACGTCTCCCACCTTCAAATGGCGGGAATCCTTGAGCTTCGACTTGTCGACCGCCCCCACACAGAAACCAGCCAGATCATAATGATCCTTGTCATACATGTCCGGCATTTCGGCCGTTTCGCCCCCGATCAGAGCACACTGCGCATCCACACAGCCATCCGCGACCCCCTTGACAATTTGTTCAATGACAGCCGGCCTGTTTTGTCCGACCGCAATATAATCCAGGAAGAAGACAGGCGCCGCCCCCTGAACGAGCACATCATTGACACACATCGCGACCGCATCGATCCCAATCGTGTCGTGCTTGTCCATTTCAAAAGCCAGCATGAGCTTCGTTCCGACACCATCGGTGCCCGAAACGAGCACCGGCTCCTTCAGATCATATGCACTCAGATCGAACATGCCCCCGAACGCGCCGATCGAATCGATCGCCCCTTTTACCTTTGTACGTTCCACATGCGAACGGATACGACGCACCGATTCATAACCAGCCTCCAGATCAACTCCAGCCTCTTTATATTTTTCTGCCATCTTTATTTCCTTTCCTTGTTTTCAGGACAGCTATTCACATAGTGTCCGTCCATGCAGGCCATGCAGGCATCATTTCCCGTACAAAGCCTGAACGCATCCAGCCCCAAAAAGCGGATCGAATCCGCTCCGAACAGCTGGCACATTTCCTCATCCGTATACTTATAGGCCGCCAGCTGATCCTGCCGCGCCCCTTCATACCCGTAAACACAAACATTGCTGATCTTTGGCGAAGCGATCCGCAAATGCACTTCCTTCGCTCCCGCCTCCTTGAGCAGCTTGCAGATCCTTTTCGCCGTGAACCCTTTGACAAGCGAATCGTCCACAAGGTACACCCGTTTGCCCCGGACGACCGAGGAAATCGCATTCAGTCTTGTCCGGATCCCTTGCTCTCTTTGCTGCGAAGAAGGACGGATATAGGTCGAACCGATATACCGGTTCTTGATCAGACCGATCTCGTACGGCTTTTTCAGCATCCGCGCAAACGAGGCCGCCGCGCTCATTGCCGTATCCGGCACCCCGATCACGATATCCGCATCGGCCGGCTCCTCGAACGCCAGCAGCGCTCCGCAGTCCTCACGCACCGAATGCACATTTCTGCCCCCCAGCACACTGTCAGGACGGGAATAATACACATATTCCATCGCGCACATATGCTCCCTGGCATCCTGTTCGACAAAGTAGCTGCGTTCGCCCTCTTCGCCAAGCCGGATCAGCTCGCCAGGCCTCAGCTCCCGCTTGTCCTGCACATCGATCATCGTAAACGCCGCGCTTTCGCTTGCGATCACATAGCCGTCATTGCAGCGCGCGATCCACAAAGGACGGATCCCGTCCGACGAGCGCATCGCATACATCGTGTTCTTTGTCATGACCACGAACGTATAGGAACCTTCCAGTTTCGAACACGCCGTCATGATCTTTTCAAACAAATGACCCGGATAAAACTGGATCAGATGCGCGATCAGCTCCGCGTCGCTGCTGCCCTGAAAAATAAGGCCTCTCTCTTCCATCTCGTCACGCAGAGCCTGGGAATTCGTGACATTTCCGGCCGTCGCGATCGCGAAATGGCCCTGATGGGCACGCACCATGATCGGCTGCACATTTTCCAGATCCGTATCTTCATCTGATGCCATGCGCACATGACCCAACGCGCTCGTACCCTTCATACCGGCCAGGACATCTTCCTTGAAGATCTCGCTGAGCATGCCGTTGTTTTTCTCGCAGACGATCCTTGAACCGTCCGTACAAGCCATCCCGGCCGCATCCTGACCACGCTGCTGCAGAGAATGCAGCACATAATACAACGTCCTGGCCGCCTCATCGATGCCGAATACCGCACCGATCGCCGCCATGCTCTGTGTGCTCATTATTTCTTTTTGTGCGTAAAGAAACGCACACCGTTTTCAAAAATATTCTGGTTTTTATTGCCGGAAATATTCTGGAACAAACCATCTTCATACCGTTCGCTATGTCCCATTTTTCCGAAAATATGACCGTCTTCGCTCAGGATCCCTTCAATAGCCCAGGAAGAACCGTTCAGATTGTCGGCACCATCCATTGTCGGCAGGCCATCCTCGTTAACATACTGCGTCGCGATCTGTCCATGACGCGCCAGCTTATGAAGGAGCGCATCATCCGCGACAAACTTTCCTTCTCCATGCGAGATCGCCACAGAATGCATCTCGCCCGGCACAAAGCTTTCAAGCCAAGGAGAATGGACCGATGTGATCCGCGTACGCGCAATGTGAGAAACATGGCGGTTGATGTCGTTGCGGAACAAGGTCGGCGACTTGGCATCCAGTTTTTCGATATCCCCGTAAGGAAGCAGTCCCGATTTGATCAGCGCCTGGAAGCCGTTGCAGATTCCCAGGATCAGACCTTCATTGCTTCGCATTTTACCGATCGCGTCCCAGACCTTCGGATTGCGCAGGACGCTCGCGATAAACTTGCCCGAACCGTCCGGCTCGTCGCCGCTGCTGAATCCGCCCACGATCATCAGGATCTGAGCCGATTCGATCGCCGCAGCCAGGACATCGATGCTTTTTTCGATATTTTCCACGCTCAGATTATTAAATACGATCTGTTCGACCTGAGCACCCGCTCTTTCGAACTGCTGCGCCGTGTCAAACTCGCAGTTCTGGCCCGGGAATACCGGAATGACTACTTTCGGCACTTCCACGACCTTGCGGGACAAATGACATTTTTTATCGTAAAGCGGCGTATCGATGACAGCCTCTTTATTTTCGTTCACGATTCGCGGATACAGATCGTGATAACGGCTTTCCCAGTCCGCGATCGCCTCATCGATTGCGATCTTTTCCTCATTGATGACAATTTCATTCGTATCGTTCAGGATACCGAGCAGTTTGAACGCCGGATCCTGGATCGTTTCGGTCGACTCCACAACGATCGAGCCGATCATTGGCGCAAAGACCTCTTCGTCTGTACGGATGGCCGCACCCAGCTTGTTGCCGAACGCCATCTTGCATACCGTAACAGCCAGACCGCCTTCTTTGACCGATTTGGCCGATACGATCTGCTTTCTTTTCATCCGGTCGAGAACACAGTCAAAATTGTGCTTGAGCTGCTCATAATCCGGCACATAGCCTTCCTGCGGCACATGCTTGACAAGATAAATATAGTTGCCTGCCTGTTTGAACGGAGCCGATACGATATCCTGGGTCTTCGCGGTGTTGACAGCAAACGTGATAAGCGTCGGAGGCACATGGATCTCGTTAAAGGTTCCGGACATGCTGTCCTTGCCGCCGATCGCCGGCGTTTCGAACGCAAGCTGCGCATCGATCAGGCCAAGAAGCGCCTGGAACGGTTTGCCCCATTTTTTCGGATCGTTTCCGAGCCGTTCGAAATATTCCTGGTTGGAAAGACGGACCCCTTTATAGGACACGCCCATCGATACGAGCCGCGCCAGCGCCTCTACCACAGAATAGGAAGCGCCCAGGTACGGGGAATATTTGGAAATGCGCGGATCATAGCCATACGTCATGGCCGAACACGTATTGGTCCATCCGAGAACCGGCAGCTTCTGCACCGATCCTTCTTCCGGGGTCAGCTGGTATCTGCCTCCGAACGGCATCAGCACCGTCGACTTTCCGATCGTGGCATCGAACATTTCTGCCAGACCGATCTGGCTGGCCGCATTCGGCAGCTGCAGCGCCTCTTTCAGATTCTCTGCGCCGGCAGCAAACGGATCTTTCTTGTGGTCCGATGGTTCCACACATACATCCTGATGCTGGCGGACACCATTCGTATCCAGGAAAGCCCGGGACATATCGACGATCGTTTTGCCGCGCCAATTCATGACCAGACGATTCGTGTCGGTCACTTCCGCCACTTTGACACCGTCCAGATTTTCCTTATGGCATTCTTCCAGGAATCGTTCAAGATCTTCTGCGCGGATGCACACCGCCATACGCTCCTGGCTTTCCGAGATCGCCAGTTCGGTTCCGTCAAGCCCTTCGTATTTGACCGGAACAATATCCAGATCAATGTCCAGACCATCAGCCAGCTCGCCCACAGCCACGCTCACACCACCTGCGCCAAAATCATTGGCTTTTTTGATCAGCCGGGTCGCAGCCGGGTTGCGGAACAGCCGCTGCAGCTTCCGCTCGATCAGCGCGTTGCCTTTCTGCACCTCGGAACTGCATTTTTCCAGCGAGGTATCGTTGTGTTCCTTGCTTGATCCGGTCGCACCGCCGATCCCGTCACGGCCTGTCGCGCCGCCGATCAGGACGATGATATCGCCCGGTTCCGGTTTTTCGCGTTTTACATGATCCTTTGGCGCGGCACCGACGACCCCGCCGACTTCCATGCGTTTTGCGGTATAACCGTCATCGTAGATTTCCTCAACGAAAGTGGTAGCCAGTCCGATCTGGTTTCCGTAGGAAGAATACCCATGCGCGGCCTGTTTTGAAATTTTGGACTGCGGCAGCTTATGCGCCATCGTTTCAGAAATCGGTCTTGTGATATCGCCAGCTCCGGTGATACGCATCGCCTGGTATACATAGCTTCGTCCGGAAAGCGGATCGCGGATCGCGCCGCCGATGCATGTGCTCGCGCCGCCGAACGGTTCGATCTCGGTCGGATGGTTGTGGGTCTCGTTTTTGAACATGAGCAGCCAGTCCTCGTCTTTTCCGTTCACATCCACCTTGATCTCGATCGAGCAGGCGTTGATCTCGTCGCTCACTTCCAGATCGTCGAGCTTGCCTTCCTGACGCAGATGCTTGCCAGCAATCGTTGCCATATCCATCAGGGTGGCCGGCTTTTTGTTCTGGTGTACTTTCCGGCGCAGCGCTACATAGTTTTCATACGACTTCTGCAGCTGCTCCTGCAGTTTTTCTTCATGGAATGTCACGTTTTCCAGCACGGTCTCGAAAGTGGTGTGGCGGCAGTGATCGGACCAGTACGTATCGAGCACCCGGATCTCGGTCATAGTCGGATCGCGATGCTCCTCCTTTTTAAAATAATCCTGCACGAAGGCGATATCTTCAAAGGACATGGCCAGTCCAAGCTCGTTCCTGAGCTGTTCGAGCTCTTCAGGACGCATCTGAACGAAACCGCTGACGACCGGGACATCCTCAATCTCCACGTTCTGGTCATCCTCCAGGACGGAGAGATCTTTTTCGCGGGCCTCCACCGGATTGATCATATATTTTTTGATCTTTTCGATTTCCTCGTCGCTCGCATTGTCAAAAACAAGCAGCGTTCCCGAATGAATGGAAACGGCCGGCTTATTGTTGAGAAGCATAAGGCACTGCTGTGCCGAATCGGCCCGCTGATCATACTGTCCAGGCAAAAACTCATAAGCGAGGTACTTTTTGTTTTCCAGATCGATCGTATCGTATACTTCGTCGGTCACGATTTCAGAAAGGACCTGCTTTTTGAGCAGATCGATATCCTGCGGATCGGCTCCGAAAACGTCATAAATGTTGTAACGTTCTGCATGAAAACGATCATTCAGACCGAATGACTGCTTCAATTCGGCCATCAAAGATTCGCTTTCTACCTGAAACTGATCTTTTTTACAAACGAATATTCTCTGATCCATGCTTTTCTCCTTATTACTGTACGACCGAATCGGCCAGGACCTTTTCGGCCTGCGCTTTTTTAAAGTCTGCGACAGCCTGCTGCACTTGCGCATCGGCCAGTCCGATCATCTGGCATGCCAGCAGCGCCGCGTTTTTCGCTCCTGCTTTTCCGATCGCCACTGTAGCGACCGGAACGCCGGCAGGCATCTGTACTGTGGACAAAAGAGAATCCATTCCGCCCAGCGCGCTGGTCTGGATCGGGATACCGATCACCGGCAGTGGTGTCGAGCTGGCCAGGACGCCGGCCAGATGAGCCGCTCCTCCGGCCGCGGCAATAATGACCTGGATCCCGCGATCTTTTGCGGTGCGTGAAAGCTCCAGTACGGCTTCCGGCGTACGGTGGGCGCTCAGCACGCGGACTTCATAACCTACGTTCAGATCATCGAGCATCGCCATGCATCCTTCCATGGCCGGCATGTCCGAACGTGATCCCATCACAATAAGCACTCTTGGTTTTTCCATTTAAAAATACCTTTCCTTTCGCAAAAAAAGCGCACCTATACCAGGTACGCTTGTTTAGATTTCATCTTCACTTGCTGCTTTAATCTTGTTAAGACCATAATCAAGACCCTCCAACAACTTTTGCAAGGTTAATTTTACATGATATTTGATCTTTTGACAATTTTATTTTTATCTTTCTTTATTCACGACAAAACGGTACAGTTCGTTTTTCGAGATCCCGAGCTGTTTTGCGGTCTGAGCGACAGCCTGCTTCGTTGACAGACCCTCCGCTTTGAGCTGGCCGGCCATTTCGGCCGCCTCCTCGAGCGTCACTGTATTTTCCTCTTCAGGCGCTCCCTGGCACACCACGACCATCTCGCCTTTGAGCTGCGCGCACAAAGGAATGATATCCTTTACCGGCCCGCGGATCAGTTCTTCATGCAGCTTTGTCAGCTCCCGCGCCAGACAGATGTTCCGGTTGCCGAAAACCGAATACAGATCGCTGAGCATCGCTTCGATCCGATGCGGCGCTTCGTAAAAAATGATCGTATACGGAAAGCTTTTGAGCGTTTCCAGCTGTCGGGTCCGTCTGGAGCTTTTGGCATCCAGAAAACCGTAAAACAGATAATGACGGGTATCCATTCCGCTTGCGACCAGTGCGTCGAGCGCAGCGTTTGGTCCGGAAACCGGAATGACCGGGATACCGGCGCTGATACATGAACGAACGAGCCGCTGTCCGGGATCCGATACGAGCGGATAACCGGCATCCGAGATCACGGCCACGCTTTTTCCTTCTTCGAGAAATGTCATGATCTTAGGGATGCTCGTTTCCTGATTGTGCTCATGATGGGAGATCAGAGGTTTTGAAATTCCGAAATGCTGAAGCAGACGGCCGGAATTTCTCGTATCTTCGCAGGCAATGATATCCGCCTGCCCGAGGATCTCGAGTGCCCGCCGGCTCATTTCGCTAAGATTGCCGATCGGGGTCGGCACAAGGTACAGAGATGCCTGCGGCCCGCTAAAGCTTTTTTGTCTTTTCGTGATGGTTCCTGTCGTTTCGCTGGTGTCTTTCGTTTTTTCCATTTCGATTCACCTTTTCATTTGATTTGTTTTGTTTATGAGAACGGTTATGCGGCCTGCCGGCTTTTTCGCTTCGTTCCGGCTCCGCCTTTTCTTTTTTCTCTTTCAGCTTATCCGGCATCGCTTCATGATCCGGATACAATTCGCTAAACGAGACAAATTTCACTTCTTCCTTGTTTTCGATCTTGGCTTGTTTCTGAAGCAGGTTCATGCTCGAGATGCGGTAATTGTTTCCTTCATACGTCACATGGGAATTGATCTTTGGCAGCCCCTTTTTCAATTCGGTATACTGATCGTTTTCATAACGCAGACAGCACATGAGCTTGCCGCACTGGCCGGAAAGCTTGGAAATATTGAGAGCAAGCATCTGGTTTTTTGCCATATTGATCGAGACCGTATCAAAGTCGGATAAAAAGCGGCTGCAGCAGCATTCCATACCGCAGTTGCCGATCCCGCCCACCATTTTCGCCTTGTTGCGGGGACCGACCTGACGCAGCTCGATCCGGCAGTGCAGCTGATGGGCCAGGTCCTTGAGAAGCTGCCGGAAGTCGACACGCTCGTCGGAAATATAAGTAAAGATGACCTTGGCGCAGTCGAGCGTGTATTCGCAGCTGATCAGATGCATATCGAGATCGAGATTGCGGATGCAGTCCTGACATACCAGGATGGCTTTTTTTGCTTTTTCCTTGTTCTGCTCCTTGCGTTCGAGGTCGGCCTCGGTCGCTTTGCGGATGACCGGTTTGCACTCTCCTTTGATCTTCTTTTCGTCGTATTCGAGCGTCGGCACGCATACCTTGCCGATTTCCTGGCCCCGTACGGTTTCCACGATCACATAGTCATTGACGTGATAGCGTTCATGCGAACCGAAAGAGTACGGTTTTTTGCTTTCTTCAAATTGTATATATACTAAATAGGGATATGGTTTTTCCTTATCGAGATTATCGTTCATAAATTTACTGCCTTTCTTATGCGGGCATACACTTTATCGAGACATAAAGCGAGGTCCACAGGACGGACAAGAAGATCGAGCGTTTCGGTCACGATCGCGACAAGAGCCACTTTCTGTTCAAAACGCACATCCGATCGTCCGGAATGTTTAATATAGTACAGAAGCCATATGAGCCATACATTGACCCACTGCCTTGTCGTATGTTCCCCTTTGGCCGGGAAGACTTCCCGCTGCATACGATATACGGCTGTGATCCTGTGCATGTTTTCAAAAAATACTTTGGCTTCTTCACGGATCAGCGGGTAGGTTTCGTCGGTGACCAGCGCTGCGGCCTCCTCGAAAGAATAGCCGGCTCGTGCGAGCATGTCGGCACTTTCCTCGTCTGTCAGGTCCTTCAGTGCGTTTTTTACATACGCGATCGATCCGGGACGAAACTGGATCAGCTGGCAGCGCGACTGGATGGTCGTCAGCGTATTGGCTGCGTTTTCAACAAGCAGGATTCCGAACAGACTGGTGCCCGGCTCCTCCAGGAATTTCAAAAGCGCATTCGACGAATCCGGTGTCGCCTTGTCGAAACGATCGAGCACATACACCCGTTTTCCGTTCCTTTCGACGGCTGTCGTCGAAAACTGTTCCTGCAGCCGGGCAATATCGTTTTTTTTGATCCGCTCTTTTTCGATCCATTTTACGTCGGCCGCATCATGGGCAGCCAGACGACGGCACGAATCGCATTCCTGACACGCAAAACCGTCTTCATCCGGATGAGGACAGAACAGGCTCTGTATAAAGAGCAGTGCTGTATTTTTTGTATTGGCGCTTTTCGGTCCGGCAAACATGTAGGCATGCGCGATCCGGCCGCTCGTCAAGGCGTGGGAAAGCGTCCGGTATACGACGGGCTGGGTCTTTTTCAACTGAGCTTTATCCATAGATCACTTTTTCAATTTCCTTCATGGCTGTCGCACTGACATGATCGACACTTCCTGACGCATCGATCTTGACGATCCGCTGCGGATCGCGCTGAAGCAGTTTTTCATACCCGGCACGGACCTTTTCATGAAAATCTGCTTTTTCATTGTCGAGCCGGTTCAGCGCTTCGCTGCGCGCTCCCATCCGCTGCTGGGCGATTTCATTGCTGACAGCCAGGAAGATCGTTTTGTCCGGCATCAGATCATGGATCGCAAAGCGGTTCAGTTCTTCCACCTCGTTTATGCCTAGTCCTCTTCCGACTCCCTGATACGCGAGCGAAGAATCGAGGAAACGATCGCATAATACGATTTTTCCCTGGGCCAGAGCCGGGGCAACGATATCGACGAGATGCTGCCGGCGGGCCGCTGCGTACAAGATCGCTTCCGTGCGGGCATCCATATCGGTATTCTCATTGTCGAGCAGGATTCCACGGATCTGTTCGGCGATCCGGCTGCCTCCCGGCTCTCTTGTATAAATGACTTCGTGCCCCTGTTCCTTGAGCTGATCCATGCAGGCCTTGGCGATCGTTGTTTTCCCGGCCCCGTCATTTCCTTCAAATGTGATGAAAAATCCTTTCTTCATGCTTATGTCTCCTTCGTTTTACTGTACCATATTTTCCCTTTTTCGTATAATGAAATGTAAATACAGGAGGAGTTGTATGTGCGGACAGTTTTATATTTCGAAAGATGTGCTGAGAACGTTGCGTAACTATGCGCCGATCCCTGAATTCGAGCAGGAATCTTTTGATTTTGGAAATATCTATCCCAGCTCGAAAGCGTTCTGTCTGATGAAAAAGGAAAATGCGTACGCGATCACGATCCGGCAGTTCGGGATCGAATACGCGAATTTTAAAAAGCGCCTGATCAACGCGCGGGCGGAAACCGTATGCGAAAAGCCGATGTTTTCCTATGATTTCACGCATCACCGGGTGCTTGTTCCGGCTTCCGCCTTTTACGAATGGACACCGGAAAAAGAAAAAGTGACATTTTTCGAAAAAGAGGAAAACACGATGTTCCTTGCGGGATTTTTTCATAAGGAACAGTTTGTGCTTCTTACAACAGAAGCGAACGATTCGATGAAGCCGTTCCATCACCGGATGCCTTTGATCATCCGCAAGGACGATGTCAGGGACTGGCTGTTTGATGAAAAGCGTGCAAAGGAACTGCTGCATCGTGTTCCAGGAGCGCTGGATCACAAAATGAGTCATAAACAGGGAAAACTGTTTTAGGAGGAATCATATGAATGAAGTTTTGATCAATGAAGTGCTGGCCATGCCGGAGGTGACGCTGGTCGGCGTAACAAAAAAACATACGAAAGAAGAAGTCGACGAACTGGCTGCTCTTGGTGTCACGGTCTTCGGCGAGAACAGGGTCCAGGAGTTTCTCGAAAAATACGATCCCGCGTATACGTGGCATCTGATCGGGCATCTGCAGACCAACAAGGTGAAATATATTATCGGCAAGGTGGATGTGATCGAGAGCGTGGATTCTCTCAAGCTTGCCAGGGAAATCGAAAAACAGGCGGCCAGACACAACATCTGTCAGAAGGTGCTGATCGAACTGAAGATCAGCGACGATCCGAACAAAACGGGTCTGCCGCTCAATGAACTGGATGAACTGATCGTACAGATCGAACAGATGGAACATATTGAATGGAAAGGGCTGATGTGTATCGCCTCCCATACGGAGGATCTGGAAAAAGTCGGCAAAGAATTTGAAACGATGCATGATCTCTATCTTGCGCTGCAGAAAAAATACCCTCAGCTCGATACACTATCCATGGGAATGTCACAGGATTATCAGATTGCGATCGAACATGGTTCCAACATGGTCCGGATCGGTACCGCTTTGTTTGAATAATCGTGTGTAAATATGTGATTGCTCATTTTTTTGTTGATTTGTGCAAAAAATTGAGTATAATTCAAATTAAGAATGATTCTTATTTTTAGGAGGTGATCCTGTGTCGAAACAAAAAGATACTTTGTACTCCATGGTCATGCAGTATGATGGCCATCCGAGCGCAGAAGAGCTGTTTCTTTTGTGCAAAGAAGACAATATCAAAATGTCGATCGCTACCATTTACCGGAATCTGAATCTTCTGGTCAATGAAGGAAAGATCGCAAAAATTTCGATCGCAGGTCATCCGGACCGGTACGATTCAAGAACGGATGCGCATGTCCATGCGATCTGCGACCGGTGCGAAACGATCGAAGATTTCAATGTAACAGGTCTTGAGGAATTCTTAAGACTTCGGACAAATCTCGACATTCATTCTTATGATCTGACGCTTCATTATACGTGTCCGAAATGCCGTAAAAAAGAAGCGCTGCATATTTACTGATTACTGGTTATAATCTTTTCAAGATATAACATATAAAAGATTTCTATCATTTATAGGAGGACAAGATGGAAAAATCATTAAAAGGTACAAAAACCGAAAAGAACTTATGGGAAGCTTTTGCCGGAGAAAGCCAGGCACGCAACAAGTACACTTACTTTGCCAGCGTTGCTAAAAAAGCCGGATACGAACAAATTGCTGCTTTGTTCCTGAAAACGGCTGACAACGAAAAAGAACACGCAAAAATGTGGTTCAAAGCACTTGGCGAGCTCGGTACGACAGAAGAAAACCTTTTAGCAGCTGCCAAAGGCGAAAACGGCGAATGGACCGACATGTACAAGAGAATGGCTGAGGAAGCCGACGAGGAAGGATTCCCTGAACTCGCACGCAAATTCCGCGGTGTTGCGATGATCGAAAAAGCACACGAGGAACGCTACATTGCCCTCTTGAACAACCTGAACGAAGACAAGGTATTCAAGAAAGACGAAAAGACGATGTGGGAATGCCGCAACTGCGGATTCATCGTATTCGCAGACAAGGCTCCTGAAGTTTGCCCTGTATGTGATCATCCGAAATCATTCTTTGAAGTTCGTTCTGAAAACTACTAATCCTTATTCATTTCAGAAAACCGAAAAGTCCGCCTTGGCGGGCTTTTTTCTTTATCCTCCATCCTGGTCACAAAAACGGAAACATTGGTCATTCATTGATAAAAAAAATATTTTTTTATCAATATATGGTATTATTTAAACAGAAGGAGACGAGTTTATGACAGCATCAAAAAAAGTAAAAGGTATTTCTGCACGGCAGAAAAAGCAATACCTCCAGGAATCACAAACAGTAATGAAGAAATACGATTCCTTCTTAAAGGACAGCGCCTCCCTTTCGAAAGGGATCATCTTCCTTGGAATCGCCTCTTTGATCGCCTACGGGATCCTGATCATCCAGAATTTATGATCCGGCACACGATCGGCACCACCTATTTGTATATTGCAGTATGGTCGAAATTGTTTTTCTCTCAAAAAGATACTTTTCAGGTATCTTTTTTCATATGATTATCATTTTTCATTTTTAGGGGAAGAAGCATTCCGGTAGCCTGAACTTTGCATCGATATGCTATACTCTAGACATGGCAGAAAAGAAAAGAAAAAAGAAAAGAAAACTGAGAACCTGGGTGAAGGTAGTGCTCGTCCTTCTTTGTGCCTGTATGATCTGGGCTATTGCCAGACCATTCCTTCAGAAAGAAGAACACGCCACTTTGCAAAATGAAACAGTTACGAAAGAATACGTGACCGACACCGATGTAACCATCATGATCGATGCCGGACATGGCGGGATGGATGGCGGAGCCACCTCGCTGTCCGATAAATCGGAAAAGGACTATACGCTCGAATACGCAAAACAGATCGGAACGGATATACAGAAGCTCAATCCGAACATCAAAGTCGCCTATACAAGAGAATCCGACGAAGTTCCCTGGGAAAATGTGTATTCGGCCAATTATGAGCTGGATGATCTGAACGGCCGAACCCGCGTTTTGAATGTGGCTAATCCCGATTACATCTTATCGGTCCATTTTAATTCCCGGGAAGACGCTTCCGAATACGGATATGAATCCTATGTACGCGGCAGCGACAGCGCAAGCGATACGATCTACACGTATATTGCCAAAAATCTCGAAGCGATCCCGTGGAGCAAAAACAACGGCTGCTGGTCCACAGAAGGCTATCCGCTGCAGATCGTCGATCTCGTGCAGTCGCCGTCCATGCTGCTCGAATTAGGGTACCTGACCAATAAAAACGATGTAGACGCCCTGGACAATGAAAGCACAAAGGACAAGATCTGCATGGCGATCGCCAAAGCGTATTGTCAATACATTAAAGACAATCCGGGAGCGAGCCAGCGGCAGGATCTGACCGAAATAAAAAATATTCCGGAAGAGATCCTTCCCGATGATCTGAAAGAACCGTATAAACAGAAACAAGCGGAAAGAGAAGCTCAGGAACAGGCTCAGAAAAACGAACAGGCTGCCCAGGCAGCACAGAGCGCTCCGGCCCAATAGAAAGTACAAAATAGAAAAAGAGATTTCGATGAACGCGAAATCTCCTTTTTTTCTATTTGTTCTTTTTATCCTCTTCGTCCTCTTCATTCGTTTTCACAGGAAGAATAAGGCGAACTTCTTCAATCCGGTTCTTATCGATCTTCTTGACCTGCAGGATGATCCCGTTTTCCAAAGTCACCTGATCGTTGAGTTGCGGCAGACGCCCCAGCCTGTCAATGATCAGTCCGCCGATCGAATCGAAATCCTCGCTGTCCAGATCGAGATGCAGTTCATCATTGAGATCATGCAGATTGATAAATCCTTTGACATCATACGTGTGATCATCTATCTTTTTGATATTGTCTGTTTCGTGGGCATCGTACTCATCCTGGACCTCGCCCACGATCTCCTCCACGATATCTTCGACCGTAACGATTCCTGCCACTTCCCCGTACTCATCCAGCACGATAGCAAGATTGAATGTCGACTTTTTCATTTCCATCAGCAGATCGGATACATTTTTATTTTCTACCGTAAAATACGGCTTGCGCAGGATCCGGCGAATATCAAAATGATCCAGATCCTCATACAGAAGCAGATCTTTCATATTGATCAGACCGATGATATTATCCACATTGTCCTCGTAGATCGGAATGCGGGTAAACTGTTCCTCCCGGAACAGCCGGATCAGATCTTCATAGCTGCTGTTCACATCCGCCATGACCACATATACACGCGGCACCATCACATCCTTGGCGATCGCGTCTCCCAGATCGAATACATTGTTGATCATTTCCTTTTCGTCTTCTTCGATCACGCCTTCTTCATGAGAGACATCGACGATCGTACGAAGTTCGGATTCTGTCATGCTCGGCCCCGTATTTTTTCCGACACCAAGTATCTTTAAAATGCAGGCGCTGAACAAATTGATGAACCAGATGACTGGTGTCAGTATTTTCATCAGAAACAGGATAACAGGCGCAAAAGCGAGCGCAAGTTTTTCGCTGTTCTGCGTCGCGATCGTTTTCGGAGTGATTTCCCCGAAAACAAGGATCAGGAACGTAATGATGAACGTTGCGATACTGACAGCCGCCCCGCCACCGAACGACAAGGCCACCATAGAAGCAATACTGGCCGCAAACGTGTTGACCAGATTGTTTCCGATCAGGATCGCACTCAGCATCTTGGCGTCGTTGTCATATACCTTCATCAATGTTTTCGCTCGCTTGTTTCCATCATCCGCAAGCGAGCGGATCTTGATCCGGCTGCATGCGACCAGCGAAGTTTCTGCAGACGAGAAAAAACCCGACAGCAGAAGCAGAACAATTAAAACAATAATCTGTTTCCATAGGTCTTCATTCATGTATGTACTCAATCTCCTTATTTCAATGAGGGAAGCGCAAGCTGTACCGCGCTCGGGACCACTTCTACGGTCGGGTTGCGGAATCCAGCCACTTCTCCATCCATATTAGCGTAAATTATTTTATTCTCTGTATTCACATGCACGACTTTTGCCTGCGCTCCTTCATAGATCGTCGTAAAAGCTGTATGTTTTCCTTTTTCATAGGCTCTCGAAAACCTGACAATCTGATACTTTCTGACCCCGCTGATCATGCATACATTCATCAGACCGTCATTGATCTGCGCATCCGGACACGGCTGGTAGCCTCCGCCGTAAAACCGCCCGTTGCACAGCACCAGGAACGCATAATCCTTTTTCTCCAGCTTCTTTTCATCGATCTGCAGCTGGTATGTTTCGTTTAACGGAAGCGTGAGGCTTTTGAGCATCCCCAGATAATACGGAACGATTCCCTGAAACTGCATTTTCTTTTTAAATTCATTGGCGTACTGCGCGACATGCACATCAAATCCGAAAGAAATCGTATTGATGGAATATTCTGTGCCCATCTTCAAAAGATCGCAGCGCATGATCACCGGCTCCTCGTACCGCGACAGATCCATGAAATCCTCTCTTTTGTACTGCGGAAACGATTTGATAAAATCATTTCCCGTTCCTGACGGATAGACAGACAGCGTCACATGGGCAGCACCGGCAATTCCGTTGACCACTTCATGCAGCAGACCATCCCCGCCGCACGCAAAAATATGTACAGGTTCATTTTGATCCGAAGCATATTCTTTGGCGATATACGTCGCATGCTTTTCATATTTCGTAAAATGAATCGTCGAATCATGGGTCCTGGCCCAGGAAACGATCCGGCTCATCAGCTCTTTGTTTTTTCCCTTTGCCCGGCCATTTATAATAAATACATATTTCATATGTGTTTTTCCTTTACCTGGTCAGCTGCTCCACACAGTACTGCGCAAGCACAAGTCCTGCCGCCGCCGGAACGAAGATCATGCTCGGCAAAGGCTGTCCCGGCACCGCTTTGACCGGCGGCTCCGTAGACATCGCGACCATGACCTTTCCTTTGATCCGTTCCTTGCGTTTCCAAAGACGCAGACGTTTTGCCATTGGATCATAGCTTGTCTTTTCAAGCTCTGTCACGACAAGCTTTGACGGATCCTTTCTTCTCGCCATGCCCATGCTGCTGATCATCGGGATATGCCTGTCAAGCGCATATAAAATAAGATCCTGCTTGCTGGCGATCGAATCGATACAGTCAATGATAAAATCGATCGGATACTGATCAAGAACCGAATTCATATGACTGTCATATGTCGCATAAATCGTATCCACCCTCGCATCCGGCGCCAGGATGCCAATCCGTTTTTTCCATGCCTCGACCTTGATCTGTCCCTCGGTCTCGAAGGTCGCGATAAGCTGGCGGTTGATATTGCTCGCTTCGATGACGTCCCGGTCTACCAAAACAAGATGACCGATGCCGCTGCGGGCCAGCGCCTCCACGCACATGCCCCCTACGCCGCCGACCCCAACGACTAGCACACATTTACTTTTCAGGTTTTCGATCGCCTCTCTTCCTAATAGCAGCGCGCTGCGTTCATGTTCATGCATTGTACCACTCCTCTGCTTTTCTAATGATCAGAGCTGTATCCTTTTTATCGAACCACTGCACGGGCATTTGATGATTGAACCAGGTCAGCTGCCGTTTCGCATACTGCCGCGTATGCACCTTGATCTTTTCCCTGACCTCCTCTTCGTTCCAGATCTTCAGGAAATAGTTTCTGAACTCTTTGTAGCCTATGCCCTGAAAACTCGTATACTCCCATGTCTGCGGATCCGAGAAAAGACGCTCCACTTCTTTTGTCAGCCCTTCCTCGAACATCTGATCCACCCGTTTATCGATCTGTTCGTTCAGTTTCTTTCGATCTGTATTCAATCCGATCCAGAACACGTCATAGAGAGGCTCATGTTTCTGGATCGCTTCCCGTTCGCTTTTCGTCGCTCCGCCATGGGCGATATGCAGAGCCCGGATAACCCGTTTGCGATTGTTGGGATGGATCGTATCGCATGATCCGGGATCGATCTGTCTGAGCAGAGCGTACAATTGCTCGTTGCTTCTCGTTTTTAAATACGTATCATACTGTTCGTCGAGCTGTTCGTCTTCAAATTCATAATCGTATAAAGCCGCTTTTAAATACAGTCCTGTACCTCCGCAGATGATCGGCACATGCCCGTTTTGTCTGATCGCTTCGATCGCACGCCGGCACTGTTCCTGAAACGTTTTGACATTGAACGGTTCATCGTACGCCTGTACATCCAGAAGATAATGAGGTATTCCTTCTTTTTCGTCTTCTCTGATCTTTGCGGTGCCGATATCCATGTTCCGGTATACCTGCATGCTGTCGCCTGAAATAATTTCTCCATTCAGTTTTTTTGCGAGCTCGATGGACAATGACGTCTTTCCTACACCGGTCGGTCCGACGATCACGATTATTTTCTGTCTATCCACGTTCGAATTCCTTTCTAAGATCACTGTCGCTCAAAGTGATAACCGTCGGCCGTCCATGCGGACAATGATAAGGCTGTCCGCATTTCTGAAGATCTTTGATCACCTGCTCCATTTCCTGGAACGTCAGCTTCCGGTTGAAGCGGATCGAGGAATGGCATGCCATCGTTGCGAGCATATGCTTCTGGATCTTTGCGATATCCACGTGAAGATCCTGCATGAACAGCGAGATCAGATCTTCGAGAAAATCCTGCTCCTCCACATCTTTCATCCAGACCGGCACTTCGCGCACGATGACCCTTTCTTTTCCGAACGGCTCGAACACGATCCCGAACTGGCTGGTCTTTTCGTTGATTTCCTGGATATGGGAAAGGATCGGCACGCTGACATGCACCTGCAGCGGAAGCATGAGCGGCTGCGTCTTTGTGACCGGCTTTTTAAATTCGTCGCGGATCTGTTCATAGTGATAACGTTCCTGCGCCGCATGCTGATCAATGATGACAAGCCCTTTTTCGTTTTCGCACAAAATATAGGAATCCTTCAGCTGACCGATCACCTTCAGGTGCGCGAAGAAATCATGGCCGGTTTCATGATGAAGGCTCTGTTCCTTTTTTTCATTCCGGATCCGTTCCACTTCCTGAGCCAGATCTTCCTGTCCCTTTTCTCTGTTTTCCGCTTCCGGCTTCTCGTATGCCTCTTTTTTATATTCTTGTTCTGACGGTCGTTCCTCTTCCATCATTTTCATAAACTGGCTTTTATGATTTTCGTATGACTGCTCATATATTTCATCCTGATTGTCGTAGACATTCTCATATTCGGGAATTTCCTTTACTTCCTTTTTCAGGGCCGCGATCGTTTGGGTTCCTTCCAGATCCAGTGCCGGCTGCACGATCGTTTCTTCTTTTTGCTCGACCGGAACTTTCTGGATATCTACCCGTTTCGGATCCACTTCCACCGTCCTGAGTTTTTGAGCAAATAAAGAATCGATCGTTTCCTTGATCAGATCCGTCAGCTCTTTTTGTTTTGTCAGACGGATCTCCCATTTATTCGGATGGACATTGACATCAACGAGCTGCGGGTCGACCTCGATATCGATCAGAAAGATCGGATAGCGGTTTGGCGGCATAAATTCATGATACGCATCAATGATCGTATTCTGAACGGGCACGCTGCGTATGAGGCGATGATTGACACTAATAAAAATGAAATACTTGGAAGCGCGGCTGATCCGGGGCTGTATGGCATACCCGTGAATATGGAAATCAAGCGTCTGCTGATCAAACGGCTCGGCAGCCTGCGCGACTTCTCTTCCATAGATCTGGTAAATGATTTCCAGTATATTTCCCTGTCCGCTTGTCTGGAATACGAGCCGGTCGTTATGCGACAAGGAAAAACGGATATCCGGATAGGACAAAGCCATCTTGTTGATCAGATCGGCAATGACCGAAAACTCCGAGCTCGCTTTTCGAAGATATTTGAAGCGGGCCGGTGTCCTGAAAAACAGTCCCGTTACCGTGATCTTCGTTCCGCCCGGACAGCCGGCCGCTTCGTTTTTGATTTCCTGTCCGTAATCATAAATGATTTCTGTGCTTTCTTTTCCGTTATTGGTCTGCATTTCAACATGGCTGACGGCAGCGATCGACGGCAGCGCTTCGCCCCGAAATCCCATCGTATGGATGCTGAACAGATCGTCTTCATCTTTGATCTTGCTCGTCGCATGACGGATAAAAGAAAGCGATGCATCCTCTCGGCTCATTCCTTCTCCATCGTCCGTGATGACTATTTTTTCGATCCCGCCTTCCCATACTTCGATCGTGATCGTTTTCGCATGGGCGTCAATGCTGTTTTCCACACATTCCTTTACGATATTTGCCGGACGTTCCACGACTTCGCCAGCCGCGATCATATTGGAAAGATGTTCATCTAATATATGAATTTTTGCCATGGTCTATTCCTCGATTTCCTCCTGCAGTTTTTTCAGCTCATACAGGCAGGCCAGCGCCTCCCTGGGAGACAGCTCGTCGATATCCAGGCCTTGAAGCTTCTGGATCAGAGCTGATTTTTCCGGTTTCACTTCATCCATGATAAAAAGATTCGGCTGGTACTGGACGGCACCGCTTTGCGATTCAAACCCCTTGAGCAAGCCCGATGCCCGGTCCAGAACAACTTTTGGCAGATGGGCAAGGCGCGCCACATTGATCCCGTACGACTTGTCGGCTTTTCCGGGAATGATACGGTACCGGAATTCAATATCGTTTTTCTTTTCCTGCACATCTACATGAACGTTTTTCATGGAACGGCGGCTTTCTTCCAGATTGGTCAGTTCATGATAATGCGTGGAAAAGAGCGTTTTCGATTTCAGGGCCTCATCGATATATTCGAGCATAGCCTGCGCAATGGCCATCCCGTCATATGTTGCCGTTCCCCGGCCGATCTCGTCGAAAATAATGAGAGAATCCCGTGTCGCATACTGCAGGGCCGTATTCGCTTCGATCATTTCCATCATGAATGTCGATTTCCCGGTCAGCAGATCATCGCTTGCTCCGATCCGCGTAAAGATCCGGTCAAAGATCGGCAGTTTTGCGCTGCGGGCCGGAATATAGCTTCCTGTCTGCGCCATGATCACGAGCAGGGCGTTCTGGCGCATGTAGGTGGACTTTCCCCCCATATTCGGACCGGTTATAAGTTCGACATGCTCGTCCGACGACATGATCCAGTTATTGGAAACATAGCTGCTCATCCGTGCTTCCAGGATCGGATGGCGGCCTTCGATCACTTCGATGCTGTGATCTTCATGAAATTCGGGTTTCACATAGCCCTGTCTGCTGGCAAGCTCCGCCATGCTGACCAGCACATCAATCTGGGCCAGGGCATGGGCGCACGTATGCAGATCGAACAGGCGTTTTTTTATTTTCTGGAGCAGCTGCGAAAAAAGAGCTGCCTCCAGCTTTACTTTGTTTTCCTGGGCATGCAGGATCTTTTCCTCCTGCTCCTTGAGTTCCTGGGTAATATATCTTGTCGCATTGGCGAGTGTCTGTTTGGGCACATAGCCGAATTCCGGACGGATATGGTCAAGATTGCCGTTGCGCACTTCGATATAGTATCCAAATACCCGGTTGTATCCGATCTTCAGCGACTTGACCTGCGTGCGCTCTCTTTCCTTTTGTTCAAGCTCTAAAATATAGGTCTGACCGTCCTCTGCGATCTTGCGCACTTCATCCAGCTCTCCCGAGTATCCTGTCTTGAACACGCCGCCATCTTTCATGGTCAGCGGCGGTTCTTCAACGATCGCGTCTTTGATCTCGTTATACAGATCTTCATTAGCTGGTATGGTCTGAAATTCCGGATACGACCCAAGTTTTGCGGCCAGCTCGAGAATTGGCGCAGCATGTTCAAGAGAAGCGGTGAGCTGCAGCACGTCTCTCGGGCTCGCGTTTCCGTAGGCGATGCGGGATGCCAGCCTTTCCATATCGTATATGAATGCCAGATGATCCTTGAGCTGTTCCCTAAGCATAAAATCATTGATCAGCTGTCCGATCGCCTCCTGTCTTTTCAATATCTTTGTCTTTTCGATCAGAGGCTCGCTGATCCAGCGTTTCAGTAACCGCGCTCCCATAGCGCTTTTGGTATGGTCCATAAATTCCCAGAGCGATACGGCTTTTGCGGAAGCCGAGCGGCTTTCGGTCAGTTCCAGGTGCTGCTTCGTGTCATAATCCATCTGCAGGATATGATGCTGATCCATCATCTCGATCGGATAAAAATGATCGATATGCTGCTTCTGGGTCGTATTCAGATACCCGGTCAGTGTTTCGAACGTATCCCGTATGAGCGTATCGTTGGCGGGCAGCAGCTTTTCATCTTCCGGGTCAAGAGGGATCCTTTTCTGCGTGGAGATCAGAAAACGCTCCAGTTCCCCGAGCGCTTTTTTCCAGCGCTTGTCCATGGAAGAATCGATCACGATTTCGCTGACATTCATTTCCATGAGCGATTTCTGCAGTGCGACGAGCGAACGCTCGAGCTTCTGGCCTTTCAGTTCTCCGGTACTCAGTTCGCAGTAGATCACACACACTTCATATCCGTTCATATGAATGGCTGCCAGATAATTGCTTGTTTTTGATTCTCCTGTTTCTTCCATGTAGGTCCCTGGCGTGACGATCTTGATGATGCCGCGATCGACAAGTCCTTTGGAAGCGGCCGGATCGGAAAGCTGTTCGCAGATCGCTACTTTATATCCTTTTTTTATCAGCCGCTGGATGTAGGCCTGGGCTGCGTGATAAGGAATTCCGCACATCGGCACTTTTTCCTCTACGCCGGCCGAGCGTCCTGTCAATACAAGATCAAGTTCGCGCGATGCAGTTTTGGCATCTTCGAAGAACATCTCGTAAAAATCGCCGAGCCTGTAAAACAGGATCGCATCCTGATTTTCCTCTTTGAGCTTCAGGTAGTGCTGCATCATTGGTGTATATTGTTTACTGGACAAATTGATTCTTCCTTTCTGTCATGATTCGAAATTACTTATTTTCTAATTATACCAAATCTTTTCCTATTGATGATATACTATGAAAAACAAGGGGGTCATTTGTGAAACATAAAATAAAAATCGGCAGGCACACGTGGCGCATCGATATCGGATTCATTCTCGTTTTATTATGGATGTGTGCGCTGAGCTGCCTCGCGATCTATACATCGTTCAACCTGATCAGCTACGGGTCGGGCATGCGCTATCTGATCATGCAGATCATCTGGTATTTTATCGGGTTCATGACCATGGCGGCCATCGGCTATTTTCAGAACAAAGTGCTGTTCCGCTATATGAAGGCGGCATACAATTTTTTAATGATCTGCCTCGTTTACCTGTTCTTTTCCATGTTGTGCAAGAGGGTGCTTGGTTTCAATCTTCCACTGGCTCCGACCTTGAATGGTGCGGTGTCCTGGTTCACGATCCCGTTCATATCAAGCTTTCAGCCTTCTGAATTCATCAAGATCGTACTGATCGTCATGACGGCGCAGACTATTTCAAGCTTTCAGAGAAAGCATAAAAATCCAACAATGCACGATGATCTGAATATGCTGTGGGAAATCGGGAAAATTATCCTTCCCCCGCTTGTTCTTATTTTTCTGCAGCCGGATACGGGTGTATGTATCATTATCGCGATCACGATCCTGATCATGCTCATGTGTTCAGGGATCAGAAAACAATACATTTTCATCCTTGCCGGTATTATCCTTGCGGCGGTGCTCGGATTCTTTTACTTATATTTTTTTCAGGAGGATTTCCTGCATACTTTTGTATCGAGCTACCGTCTGCAGCGTGTGGATGCGTGGCTGGACCCCGAAAGCAATAT
This sequence comes from Erysipelotrichaceae bacterium OPF54, assembly GCA_022834735.1. Classification (GTDB taxonomy): domain Bacteria; phylum Bacillota_I; class Bacilli_A; order Erysipelotrichales; family Erysipelotrichaceae; genus Dubosiella. The sequence goes on along the minus strand of BQKD01000001.1, from coordinate 17,162 downwards.
CCTTGGCAGTTCCAATCAGCTCTATACTGCTTTGCTGTCGCTTGGCAGCGCGGGCCTGACCGGGTATGGCCTGCAGCCGAATATCATCGCTATTCCGGAAGCGCATACGGACTTCATTTTTGCGGCTTTCGGACAAAGCTTCGGTCTGATCGGAACGACTGTGATCCTCATTTCCTGCTTCGTATTTGATTTGTATTTATGCAAGCTGGCCTACAATATGAGAAACCGGACCGATCGTCTTATCGTGATCGGGGTCATCGGAATGCTCTTTTATCAGCAGGTTCAGAATCTGGGAATGATCGTCGGTCTTCTTCCCATCACAGGAATCACGCTGCCTTTGATTTCCTATGGCGGCAGCAGTATCCTTTCCTATTTTATTGCGTTCGGTTTCGTTTCAAACGCAAGTCCGATTGCCGGAAAAAAGGGGATCCGGATCGGCGTGAAGAAAAAAAAGAACCTCTAATAAAGGTTCTTGAGCCGTTTCAGATAGGAATACGTGCGGTATCGTATGAACCGCACTTTTTTATTGGATGTACAGATTTCCAGTCTTGTATTTCCTTTTAAAGAAAGCTGCAGATGATCATAGCACAATTCCGCTTCTGAGAGTTCATCGGAAATGATCGTGATATTCCTGTCGCTTCGCATGACATACGGATTGCGAAGGGAATGATGATCTTTATGAGCGATCGGCATGATCTCGCACAGTTCCATCACGTTCAGTCCGCTGTCGATCACCGCGCCGTTCAATGCCCGGTTGACCGCTGTGGAACCGGCCTGTGATGCGATGCAGATTCCTGATCCGGTCGATCGTTCAAAAAATTCATGGTTAATATAAATATCCAGATGCAGTGTCTTGGAAAAAGATTCGATCCGCATTTCATTGAGCGCATAAACTGATCGGCCGTTTTCCATTTTCAGTGTCAGTAAAGGAGATTCTTCAATAAACGGAATGCTTGTCTGGATATCACTGAGAAACTGATCGAGCTCATTCTGGGCATAATCAGTAAAAAAGCCTAATGTTCCTGTATGGATCCCGATAAATGACATCTCGTCCAGCCGGTCAAGGTATTGATGAATGGCACGCAGCAAGGTCCCGTCGCCTCCTACGCAAAGCATGATCTGTGGTTTTTCGTTATCATAGATCCAGCCTCGCTGAATGCATTCTTTTTTGAGATAATCGGCAATGTGGATCGAGTTTTCATCTCCACGATCTATTATAGAAAATATCATTTTTTCACTTCCTATCTTTTCTGTTCCATTGTACCATATTTGCAGAAGGTGATATTCATGTATAACGAGCAGGAACGCGAATTAAAATGTATGCTCACGAAAGAGGAGTTCGATCATATCCTATCCTCATATGATTTTCCGATATTGATTGATCAGATCAACACGTATTTCGACACATCCGATCAGCTTGTCCGCAAAGAAGGATGCGCGATCAGGATCCGCCGGATCAAAGATCGCTTTATATTCACATTAAAGAAAAGAACAGATCCGATCACACTGATCGAACTTGAAAAAGATGTAAGCAGCGACGATATCGAAGAGATAACGGATCCAAAGATCATTTCATGGTGCGATCAGTATCATATCCCCCTTCGCGATCTAAAGCCTGTCACATCCATCCGCACTGTCCGGCATCTGATGAAAACCGAAAAAGCGGAAATCTGTCTCGATCATACATATTTTTCTCATACGCAGGATTATGAAATTGAGTATGAATACTTGCAGGATCATGACGGGATCCGGGCGTTCAACGAATTTTTGAAACCTTTTGGTCTTCAATTCAAAAAAAACTGCTCCAGCAAAATTGCCAGAGCAATGAAGTACAATTCATCAGATCTTATGCGTTAAACGATAGAAGAAGGATTTCGAGTTATATTCTTCTTCTTTTCTTTTATATTCGTCATTTTTTCTTCTTAATTCAGACGCTTCGTTCAGTTCTTCCTTTAATTTCTGATTTTCAGATTCCAGTTCTGATATTTTCGATTCCTTGGTCTGGGTTTCGAGCAGGAAAGACTGGCGATTCTTTTCGAGTTCGAGTACCAGCCTCTCATTATATAATTTTTCGATCTGTGCAGCTGCTTTTTCTTTTTCTTCGATAATTGCCTTTAATTTCTCATTTTCATATCTTAATTCCGTTTCAACGGCTGATACTTCATGTTTTTCTTTCCTGAAATAAGTTGACAGCTTTTCAACGCCTTCCGCTTTGATCGTAATTCGTTTTGTTTCCGGATTTTTATACTTCCAGTGTTTGTCCGGATTGTCTTTCACTAGCTTTGCAATAGCTTTGTCAACCGTATTTCTGGATTTGTTGAAATGCTGACAAATCTGTGCAATATCCATATCATAATAAACATCAATCGTTTTTTCGATTTCAGTCATTTCAATCATCCTCTCTTCTGAAAATAGCGAATGAATTATAACATACTTTATTTTGAATATCTATAATCATATGCTCGTAAGATATGAGGATTTTGTGTTATTTTTTATTTCATATGATATGAATCAAATTTCAGTTAAATCACTTTACATTTTGAAAAAGAACAGCTTATTTAATGTGATTCTATTTATGATTTTCATATTTTTTAAACTTTTAGCAAAAATTCAATAGGATTTATCCTATTTCATTCATATGATTGGTAAGATTTATAAAAAATGCGTTTTTTCTTCTCTTTGCCTGATCCAGCAGCAATTTCTTGATTGATTTATTTTGATGATTTTTCAAATCGTTCTTTTGGGATCCTGTTTAACGATCCATCCTTTATATGTGCGTCTGAGCATTTCACCTTGAGAAAGAGGACGATGGAAAAGATAGAGCCGGTTCAATGAATAGGATATGACTCCTCAACATCAAAAAAAGTCTATAGGAAACGGTACAGAAAGAAGAAGACGAAATTTGTCCATCTTAAATATTCAGAATCCGTTCTGATATCCTATACACCCTAACGATCTTCCACCCTCATTCTGTCCCTTTTTCCAATCCTATAAGCTTTTCCTATCTTATTATCCTGCTTTTGTCCGAAATATGTCTTTTCATATTCCTTTTCGTAGGAAAGATCATATAAAAAAAGAAAATCATATGAGCTGATTTTCTTTTCAGTTGTGATTCTCTTATTGCTTTCCGCTGCGTCCTTCGAACGCTTTTGCAAGCGTTCTCGAATCCGCATAATCCAGATGTCCACCTACCGGAATACCATGAGCAAGCTTTGTGACTTTCACATGCTTTTCAAGAAGCTTTTCCAGATAGAGCGAAGTAGTTTCTCCCTCAACGGTTGGATCCAGAGCAAGGATCACTTCCTGCGTATCCTCGCTTATCCTCTTAAATAAGGAATCGATATTCAGCATTTCAGGAAGGATCCCTTTCGATGTATTGATCAGGCCGTTCAGCACATGATACACCCCATCATATGACTGCATATTTTCAATGGCTGCGATATCCTTAGGATAGGAAACAACACAGATCATATTATGATTTCTGTTCTGATTTTCACATATGCTGCATACGGCTCCTTCGCTCAGATTTCCGCACACTTCACAGTACCGGACCTTCTCGATCCCTTTCAGAGCATCGATCAGTTCTTTTCTTTTTTCCGGCGCCCAATCCATGATCGTAAATGCATAGCGTTCTGCTGTTTTTGCTCCTACGCCCGGCAGACGCTGCAGAGCAAAAATCAGATTTTCTAATTGACTTGGATACATAGTATCTCCTTTCGTTCGTTCTCATTAATCATTGAACACTTTGATATTAGGGAAGACTTTCATCATCAGATCTTCTTCTTCGTTTTTCTTCTCTTCTTTGACCGTATGTTCGCTCAATGACACCACAGCTGGTTCAGGAAGCGTATGATTCTTCATCCGTTCCCTGAATTCGCTGGTCACTTGTTCCCATTGCTTCCTGGAAACCGCAAATACTTTTTTAGGAGTTCCAAGCAAACTCTCGAGGTATTCTTTAAATCCGTCATTTGCTTCAAATTCATTGATCTCATCTGCTTCCAGCTGCGTTTTTGTAATCAGGATCAAATAATTTGATCCACTCGCAGCCATTTTTGCCCCTTTCAGCAAATTAAGACTGCGAATCCATCTCAGATCATTCATGAGATCATCCTGAATATTGAACTTTAATTCATCTTTCTGGCGTTCCGCTTTTTCTGCGCCTACGAGCAGCCCTAAAAGTTTCTCATCTTCAAAGCGGATTCTTTGAGGCTGAAAATTAACATTTTTCGTGCTTGTAATTGTTTCACGTGAAACATCAGAAATAGGATTTTCGTGTGAAATACTTTGTTTTTGGGGAATATTCGAACTTTTTTCTTTGATTTCTGATTTTTCAGATACATTTTCTTTCGAAAAATCATACTTTCTCACTTCATCTTCTCCGGAATCAGATCGCTGCTCTTTCAATTCCGGTTCATATGAATTCATTAAACTTTGCAAAAACGCGCCTTCGATGTAATCTAGAATGTTACTCGCATAGGAAAATTTGCTGTAGGTATCCATCAAACGATTCATCAGCCGCGTCCTGAAAGCCAGGCTTTGATCCGCAAGAAATTCATTGCTGATCTGCTTGGTGGACGTATCGACCAGGGTCGAATCCGGAGAATAGTACAAGATCATGCTGTCTTTGAGCAGGCGGATCGTATCCGCCGTAAAACGTTTCAGATCAAATCCGTCTTCATCGATCTGATGAAGAAAGCGGATCACATTTTCAATATCGCGTTCATGAAGTTCCTTCAAAACAGTTCCAATATCTCTTTTGGTCACGACGCCGTATACTTCGCGCACATCCTGCAGTTCGATATGATTATCGCAATAGGCTACACATTGATCGAGGATCGATAAAGAATCACGCATTCCTCCGTCGCTCAGTTCAGCAATAAGCTGCAGCGCCTCTTCGGATGCGTCGATCTGTTCCTGAAGACATACCGTTTTTAAACGCGAAACAATATCGGATACGCTGACTTTCGTAAAATCAAAGCGCTGACAGCGGGAAATAATAGTAGAAAGAACCTTATTCGGTTCGGTCGTGGCAAAAATAAAAATAACATGTTCCGGAGGCTCTTCGATCGTCTTGAGCAGAGCATTGAACGCGCCCTGTGTCATCATATGCACCTCATCAATAATATAAACTTTATATTTGCCTTCCATCGGCGCATATTTTACCCGTTCGATCAGATTACGAACTTCATCGACTCCATTGTTGCTGGCCGCATCAATTTCAATAATATCCGGATGAGAATTCGATAACGCCATACGACAGTTCGAGCACGTTCCGCAGGGCGCATGCGCAGGATCCGTGCAGTTGAGCATCCGGGCAAAGATCTTCGCGATCGAGGTCTTTCCGGTTCCCCGGGGCCCGCAAAATAAATAAGCATGAGAGATCCTGTTATTGAGTACAGCATTTTTCAAGGTCTGAATGACCTGCCTCTGGCCCACGACTTCATCGAAATCAGCAGGACGGTATTTTCTGTAGAGTGCCTGATATGCCATGCATAATGCCTCCTTTCTTTTCTCACGATTTATATTATATCATGGTCTTTACATATTCTATACCCGGCCCGTACAATATAAAAAAAGGAGAATTTTATGATAAAAGGAATAATTTTCGATATGGATGGCCTGATGATCAATTCGGAAGAAGTGACTTTTGAAGGCTATGTGGAACTGTGCGCCCGAAGAGACTGCAAGCTGAGCCGGGAAACTTATCTGAAGTGTTTAGGAAAACCGGTCGCTCAGATCTGGCAGGTATTTTACGATGCGTTCGGCGATGATTTTCCGGCACCTGAAATTATGAAAGAAAATCATATCCGGATGGCATCACAGTTTGCGGCCCAGGGCGTTCCCTTGAAACCCGGACTGATCGAGCTGCTTCAATATTTGAGAGCCAAGGATTATAAAACATGTGTGGCAACAAGCAGTACGAGAGACCGTGTGGACACCATACTCGCTCAGGCAGAGATTGCGAAGTATTTCGATGCATCCATTTGTGGCAATGAAGTCGAAAAAGGAAAACCGGACCCTGAAATATTTATAAAAGCTTCCCGGAAGCTGGAACTGCCTGTAGAGCAATGTCTTGTTCTCGAAGACAGCGAAATGGGCATCCAGGCAGCGTATGACGGTCATATTCCGGTCGCCTGTATTCCGGATATGAAATACCCGGAACAGAAATATGAAAAGATGACATGCGCGCTTTTCGACAAACTGACCGATGTGATCCCTTATCTCGAAAAATCAGAGCAGTCATAGGAAAAGGAACTCCTTATTCACATGGAGTTCCTCGTTTTTTTGCTCGTTTTTTCTGTCTTCGCTTTTCACGGAAAAAATCAGAAAGCATTTCTGAACATTCCGATTGAAGGATACCGCCTTCATAGGAAGGGTAATGATTGAATCCCGGAACATCCAGAAGATTCGTGCAGGAACCCATACAGCCGCCTTTAGGATCATAGGCGCCAAAATATACATTCCGGATCCTGGATTGAATGATCGCCCCGGTACACATCGGACAAGGTTCAAGGGTAACATAAAGATCACAATCATCGAGCCGCCACGTACCGAGCTTTCTGCACGCTTTGGCGATCGCCTCCATTTCGGCATGAGCCTCCGCCTGCTGCTTCGTTTCGCGGCGGTTGCTTCCCCGGGCAATGATGCGATCATTGTGAACAATCACACAGCCGATCGGAACCTCGTCATATTTTAAAGAGGCTTTTTTCGCTTCTGCGATCGCTTTTTTCATCCATTGTTCTTTTGTCATACTTCATTCCATAAAAAAAAACTACTACACATACCAGAGCCTGCTTAAGGCTGCTTCATTCCTGACCTGACCTGATTCACAAGATGGTATTGTAGTAGCTCATTCATAATAGCAAACTTCAGATTTTATGTCAAACAGGAAACCGAAGCAAACTTTCTGTTTCTGTTATTTTACAGGAACAAGTTTTTCCTTCATTCCCATATAAGGCTGGAGAACTTTCGGGATCCGGATCGAACCGTCTTCCTGCAGGTTGTTTTCAAGGAAAGCGATCAGCATACGTGGAGGAGCCACACACGTATTGTTCAATGTATGCGCGAAGTACTTGCCGCCCTTTTCATCCTTGACACGGATCTTCAGCCGACGTGCCTGCGCATCCGTCAGGTTCGAGCAGCTGCCTACTTCAAAATACTTCTGCTGACGCGGCGACCACGCCTCCACATCCACCGATTTGGATTTCAGGTCCGCCAGATCTCCCGAACAGCATTCGAGAGTGCGTACCGGAATATCGAGGGAACGGAAAAATTCCACCGTATTCATATACATCTTTTTGAACCATTCCTTTGATTCTTCCGGCTTGCACACCACGATCATTTCCTGTTTCTCGAACTGATGGATGCGGTATACGCCGCGTTCCTCGATACCGTGCGCGCCTTTTTCCTTCCGGAAACACGGCGAATAAGAAGTATACGTATAAGGAAGATCCTTTTCATCCAGGATGGTATCGATAAATTTACCGATCATTGAATGTTCGCTCGTGCCGATCAAATAAAGATCTTCCCCGTCGATCTTGTACATCATGCCATCCATTTCCGCAAAAGACATGACCCCGGTCACGACATTGGAACGGATCATATACGGAGGGATCACATAAGTAAACCCTTTATCGATCATGAAGTCCCTTGCATAGGAGAGCACGGCAGAATGCAGACGGGCCACATCCCCCATTAAATAATAAAATCCGTTTCCGGCCACTTTGCGGGCGCTGTCGAGATCGATACCGTTCAACGATTCCATGATCTCGGTATGATATGGAATCTCAAAATCCGGAACCACCGGTTCGCCGAACCGTTCAAGCTCTACATTTTCGGAATCATCCCGGCCGATCGGAACGCTTGGATCGATCATATTCGGGATCTGCATCATTTTGTTCGTAACACTTTCCCGCAGAACATTTTCCTTTTCCGACAAAGCAGTCAGATCCTCTGCGATCGCAGCCACTTTCTGTTTGACCGTTTCCGCTTCTTCTTTTCTGCCTTGTCCCATCAGCTTGCCGATTTCCTTCGAAATGGTCTTGCGCTGATTTCTCAGCTCATCCGCCTGGCGCTGGGCCATACGGAGCTCCTGGTCCTGAGCAATGACTTCATCTACTAAGTGAAGCTTATGATCCTGAAATTTCTTTTTCATATTCTCTTTCACAAGATCAGGATTTTCACGCACAAATTTAATATCCAGCATTTTATCCTCCTATAAAAAAGAGACCTTCAAAAAGGACGAAGGTCTCGCGCTGCCACCTTTTCTTATTTTCACGTGAAACATGAAAATATCTCTGTCATGATAACGGTATGTACCGAAACAGGCTACTTGATTCGCCTGTTCACTCCAAGGGGCTGTTCACATGAACAGGATGAACGCTCGCACCACCCGCATCCTCTCTGAAAACCTTGTTCATATGACACGATCCTTATCAACGATTTATTTTTTTTAATATACCATAACTGTGTTCTTTTTCAAATGGCAGGTTTTATTCCTGCACGTTTTCTTCGTACACATTCATTTCGTCGTGATCGTTCGTTTCCACATCGATCCGCTCTTCGATACCCTGATCATTCACGATATCGATTTCCTCGGCTTCCTCTTCCTCATGATTCACAAGAGTGATCTTTGTGACTTTCGCGCCGTCGCTTAGATTGATCAGTTTCAGGCCCTGCGTATTGCGTCCATACACTCCGATCTCGTTCAGACGCAGACGGATCATGATTCCGCTGCTCGAAACGATCAATGCATCCTCATCCCCATGCACAGACTGCAGAGAAACAAGATTGCCCGTCTTCTCGGTTATATGAAGGGCACGGACCCCTTTCTTTCCTCTGGAAGTCAGCCGGAAATCTTCAAAGCGGCTCCGCTTGCCATATCCGTTTTCCGAAGCGATAAGCACCGTATCTCCTTCGTGAGAAAGAGCCACGCCGATGACCCGGCCTCCGTCGGTATTGAACCCTTGCACGCCCGAAGCCGTACGGCCCATCAGACGGATGTCCTCTTCCTTGAAGCGGACCGCCTTTCCGTTGTCTCCGGCAATGATGATCTCGTCATGACCATTGGTTGCCTTGACATAACTCAGTTCATCGCCTTCCCGCAAGGTAATGGCCAGCTTGCCGTTTTTATTGATATTGTCAAACTCGGTGACAGAGGTCCGTTTGGCCAGACCGTTCTTTGTCACAAACAGCAGCGACTCGAATCCTTCTTTGTCATCCGGCACCGGAAGCAGTGTCTGTACTTTTTCATCCGGCAGCAGTTCAATGATATTGACGATCGGCAGCCCTTTTGCGGTCCTTGACGCATTCGGGATATTGTAGCCCTTCAGCCGGTATACCCGCCCTTTGTTCGTAAACAGGAGAATATGATTATGGGTTGTAGCCGCTGCCATCGTATCGACCGAATCCTCCTCGTTCAAGGTAACCGATTTGATTCCCCGGCCGCCGCGGTTCTGCGCATGGTACGTATCGAGCGGCTGCCGTTTGATATAGCCGGATTCCGTGAGCGTGATCACGATATCCTCTCTCGGGATGAGATCCTCGTCGTCCATATCCACAAAGGAATCCGAAATTTCGGTACGGCGTGCATCGCCGAAACGCCGCACCATTTCATCCAGATCGTCGCGGATGATCTGAAGCACCCGTTCATGATTTGCCAGGATATCCTCCAGATCGGCGATCGTGAGCAGCAGTTCCTGATATTCGTTTTCGATCTTCTCGCGTTCCAGTCCGGAAAGCCTTCTCAGCTGCATCGCAAGGATCGCTTTTGCCTGTACCGGAGAAAAGCCGAACGCCGCACACAGATCCGCATTCAATCCGTTTTCATCTTTATGCGATGAGCGGATCATATGAATGACCTCATCGAGATGATCGAGCGCAATACGCAGCCCTTCCAGGATATGGGCCCTTTCCTGGGCCTTTTTCAGATCGAACCTCGTTTTTCTGACAATCACATCCGTCTGATGATCAATGTAGTCCACGATGATCTGCTTTAAGTTCAGCTGTCTTGGACGGCCGTTCTCAAGCGCGAGCATATTGATCCCGAACGAGCTCTGCAGCGGGGTCAATCGGAACAGCTGATTCAGGATCACATCTTCCTGCGCATCCTTTTTCAGGTCCATGACGATCCGGATCCCTTCGCGGTTGCTTTCGTCATTCAGATAAGTAACGCCCTGTATGGCTTTATCGCGTATGAGCGCAGCCATCTTCGTGATCAGATTGGCTTTATTGATCGCATAAGGAATTTCATAAAAAACGATCCGCTTTTTTCCCTGTTCCGCATTCTCGATCCGGTATTTTGAACGGATCATGATCGATCCACGCCCCGTTTCATATGCCTGGCGGATGCCTTTGCGTCCCAGGATAATACCTCCGGTAGGAAAATCCGGTCCTTTGATATGTTCCATAAGTTCCGGGATCGTAATGTCCGGATCGTTCATGACCGCTTTGATCCCGTCCACCGTTTCATTCAGGTTGTGCGGAGGAATGTTTGTCGCCATGCCGACCGCAATACCGACCGCTCCATTGAGGAGCAGGTTCGGGATCCGGCTTGGAAGAACGACAGGCTCTTCTCCGTCCGAGTCATAGGTTGGCGTAAAGTCGACCGTTTCCTTATTGATATCGGCCACCATTTCCATCGAAATTTTCGACATGCGCGCTTCTGTATAACGCATCGCCGCTGCCCCGTCGCCATCCAGGGAACCGAAGTTTCCATGGCCGTCGACCAGCGGATAGCGGTAGGAGAAATCCTGCGCCATACGCACCATGGCATCGTATACGGCCGTATCGCCGTGAGGGTGGTATTTACCGATCACATCTCCGACGATTCGCGCACTTTTTTTATGAGCGACCGAAGAGGTGATATTCAGACTGTTCATCGCATACAAGATACGGCGGTGCACCGGCTTCAGACCGTCACGCACATCCGGAAGCGCACGCTGGACAATAACCGACATGGAGTAATCCAGAAAGGATTCCTTCATTTCTTTTGAAATTTCTACATCTTCGACCTGGTCGTGAAATGTTTCCACAACTTCTGTCTCATCATTCATTTCATGTTCTGACATGCATGACCTCCTAGTAATCTAATGTTGCGTATACCGCATTCGTCTGGATAAAATCGCGTCTAGGCTCGACATCTTCGCCCATCAGCATATTGAATACCTCGTCGGCTTCCATGGCATCCTCGATCGTGACCCTTTTAAGTATGCGATGTTTGGGATCCATCGTGGTTTCCCACAGCTGTTCGGCATCCATTTCTCCCAGACCTTTATACCGCTGCACTTTGTAGCCTTCCTTGAATTCCGCACGCAGCGCATCCATTTCCTGCTCTTTATAGGCATAGGCGACCTTTTTTCCCTTCTGCACTTTGTAAAGAGGCGGCTGGGCAATGTACACATATCCGCCGTCAATGACCGGTTTCATGAAACGGTACAGGAACGTGAGCATCAGTGTACAAATATGGGAACCGTCGACATCGGCATCGGTCATGATGACGATCTTGTGATACCGCAGTTTGGACAGGTCCACCTCGTCCTGGATCCCGCAGCCGAAAGCCGTGATCATGCTCCTGATTTCCGCGTTTTCGAAAATCCGGTTAGCCCGCGCTTTTTGAACGTTCAGGATCTTTCCTCGCAGCGGAAGGATGGCCTGGGTCCTGGCATCCCGTCCCTGTTTTGCCGAACCGCCGGCTGAATTTCCCTCGACAATATAAATTTCGCATTCGCTCGCGTCTTTACTCGAGCAGTCTGTCAGCTTTCCAGGCAGCGAGGAAATTCCGTCGAGCGCCGACTTTCTCCGGGTCAGCTCGCGGGCTTTTTTCGCTGCGATACGCGCCTTGGATGCGACCATCGCTTTTTCAACGATCGATTTGGCGATCGTTGGGTTTTCCAGAAAGAAGCGCTGCATTCCTTCGCCTACGATACCGGAAACGATCTTCCGCACTTCGGAATTTCCGAGTTTCGTTTTTGTCTGTCCTTCGTATTGAGGATCGGGATGCTTGATGGAAATGATCGCGACAAGCCCTTCTTTCACATCATCCTGCGAAAGCGTTTCATCTTTTTTGAGCAGATTGTTGTCTTTGCCGTATTTATTGATGACGCGGGTCAGGGCCAGACGGAAGCCGTCTTCATGGAAGCCGCCTTCATGCGTATTGATATTGTTGCAGAATGAATAAATACTTGACTGGTATCCTTCATTGTACTGCAGGGCGACTTCGGCAAAAATATTGTCCTGCAGACCGTCTACATAAATGACCCGGTCCGAGATGGTCTGTTTTCCTTTATTGAGATAATCAACATATTCAATAATCCCGCCTTCGTAATGATAGCTGTTCTCTCGGATCTGTTCCGGATCGCGTTCATCACGAAGCGTCAGACGAATATCGCGGTTCAGGAACGCAAGCTGGCGAAGCCGGTTGTTGAGCACATCATAATCGTATTGTGTTGTTTCCTTGAAAATGGCCGGATCCGCTTTGAACCGGACAAGCGAGCCGGTTTCTGTCGTTTCTCCGATCACTTTCAAAGGAGCTACTGGATGTCCGCCGTCTTCAAAGCGGATAAAATAGATCTTTCCGTCCTGAAAGATCGTCACTTCCATCCATTCGCTCAGCGCATTGACGACACTTGCTCCCACACCGTGAAGACCGCCGGACACTTTGTAGGCCCCGCCGCCGAACTTGCCGCCCGCATGCAGGACGGTCATGATCGTTTCCACGGCACTGACACCGGTCTTTTCATGGATGCCGGTCGGCATTCCCCGCCCGTTGTCGCGTACAGAGATCACATCGTCTTTTTCGATCACGACATCGATCTGATTGGCGAAACCTGCCAGCGCTTCATCGATTCCGTTGTCGACGATTTCCCATACGAGATGATGGAGCCCTCTTGCGCTGGTCGATCCAATGTACATTCCCGGACGAAGCCGGACGGCTTCGAGCCCTTCAAGCACCTGAATGTCTTCGGCTGTATAAGAATGATCGACAAAAGTCGCTTCATTTTCCATTTCTTCGAATTTTAGCAATTCTTCATTCTTCTGTTCGCTCATGCGTTTCCTCCTTTACAGTTCCGTTTTCAATTTCATAAAACTTTACCGGCCGATCGAACCAGTCCTTCGGGATCGGTTCGGCACTTGTGATAAAGATCTGCATTTCATGCGGAAGCATTTCTATTAACTTTTTTCTTCTGTCCTGATCCAGCTCGCTGAATACATCGTCCAGAAGAAGGATCGGATATTGTCCGTCTTTTTCATAAATGATCTGTGCCAGGCCAAGCTTGAGAGATAGAAGCGCGCTCCGTTTCTGGCCCTGGCTTGCGATCTGAACAACAGGCATTCCATTCAGGAGAAACAGAAAATCGTCCTTATGGATGCCGAGCTGGGTATTTTTATACTGAATATCGCGTTCCAGAGTCTTTGCATACATTTTCTCCATCGCGGTTTCGGTATCCTCCTCTTTCGCAAACGTTTCGTATATCGCATCGATCTTCTCTTCGCCGCCTGAAAAAAAAGGATAGAGCTTCTGCGCTTTTTCCATCAGCTCCTTCACGAACGCGGCCCGCTGTCTGATGATGATCTTCTGATCAGCGATCATCTGTTTCGTATAAATACCGATCAGCGTCTGGTCCGGACAGGGCTGTTTGAGCGCCTGATTTCTCTCTTTCAGAAGTTTCTGATAATGCGATAAGGTAGCGGTATACGATCTGGAAAGCTTGATCAGTTCCATATCAATGAATTTTCTTCTTGCTGCCGGGGAATCGGAAAACAACGTCATATCATCCGGGCAGAACAGAACGGCATTGACCGTACCGACAAATTCCGAATAACGAGCCACCGGATCGTTGAACCGGAAAAGCTGCTTCTTCGTTCCGGAAACCGCCGCTTTCAATTCCTCCACGCGCCCTTTCGTTTCAACTTCTGCCTCGATCACGAAAGAAGACTGGCCGTGTCGGATCATATTGACTGTTTTATTCGTACGGAATGAACGCAGCAGGGATAAAAAATAAATGCCTTCCACGATATTTGTCTTTCCTTGTGCATTTTTTCCTTGCAGAACATGTACCGCGTTTTTTTCAAAAGAAAAAGAAGCCTTGTCATAATTTCGAAAATGATAGAACTTCAATTTCTTTATGTTCATTCGATTTCGATCCTTATTCCGTTTGTTTCCACCACATCCTTCTGACGAATTTTGCGTCCTCGTCTTTGATCGGGTTCTCCGTTAACAAGAACTTCAACAGAATTAAGGTATTCCTTGGCTTCACCACCGCTTTGAACGACATCGCACGCCTTTAAAAGTTGAGCAAGCGTTATATGTTCAGTTTGTAGTCTAAATTTCATGACGATTCCTCTCCTATCATAAAAGATTATATCATAAAATTGCTTATTTTACCATATATACATCCGATATACAAGAAAAAAGAAGTATCACAAGATACTTCTAATCAACGCTGCGGACAGGGACAACGACCATCAGCGCCGAATCATCAGCCGGGTTCGTCAGACGGAACGGTTTTAAAACGCCGGTAAAATCGATTTCCACCCGTTCGCCTCCCAAAGCCTTGATGGCATCCGTCATAAATTTTCCGTTGCATGTCACAGCCAGTTCTTCTCCCGTATATAGAGCGGAAGAAAGAACTTCGTCCGAGTCGCCGATCTCGCTCGATCGGGTCTTCAGGTGAATTTCCTTCGTGCTGCATTCGAGACGAACCAGATGAACTTTGTCTTTGCGGATAAAGTTTGTCCGGTCGATCGCCCGAACGAGCTCCTGCGCATCCGATTGATAGAAACTGATAAATTCCTGAGGAATGATCCGTTCTACATCCGGGAAGAGGCCGTCAAGAAGATTGGACTGATATAAAGTTCCATCAAAATAAAACTGAATTTTTTTGTTGTCGACATAAATGTCTACATCGCTCGTTTCAGACTCTTCAAACGACCGGACAACATCATTCAGGGCTTTCTGAGAAATCGTGATATTGAAATCCCGGGATTCATTAAGGTGTATCTGTTTTCTGGCCAGACGATATGTATCGGTTGCCGAGCAGAAAAGTGTCGAGCCGGCTGCCCGGAAATTGATTCCTGTCAGGACTGGCCGGTTGTCTTTTTCTGAACATGCGAAGGCTGTCTGATTGTATATTTCCTCAAGATTTTTCTTGGACAGAACAAAATGATTTTTCGGCTTATAAAAATCCAGATCCGGATAGGTAAAGCTTTCGATTCCATTTAAGTGGAAAACGCCTAATTGATTGGAAATCCGAAGCAAAGTCGTGTCGACAAGCTCAAAATAGATCGTATCGAAGTCCATTTTTCTTACGATTTCCAGCAGATATTTTGATTCAACTATAATAGAGCCTTCTGTTTCAATAATGAGCTGGTTCTTTTCATCCGGCAGGATTGTTGATTGAATGGAAATTGTCGAATCGCTGCCTGTTAATATAATTTGATCTTTTTTTACTTCAATGCAGATCCCGGCTAATGCAGGAAGAGGGGAATATAAGGAAATGGCTCGGGAAACGATAGTGAGCTTATCGGATAAATATTTTCGGTTGATCGTAAATTTCATAAGGACTCCTCTTTTGTTTTTGTGTTTTTTTTATTTATTTTATATTTGTAACAACAACAAGGGCGTGGATACTGGGGAAAACTCTTGAAACTCCATGTATTCAGCGGATGATCGTTGCTTTTCGGCTGTTGAAATACTGGGGAAAACTTTGGAAAACTATATGAGCTTCTCCTTGATCTGATCAATAGCCTGACGGAATGCGGCATCCTTTTTTATGAGCTCGCATGCCCGGTTGTAGGAAGACTGGATGGTCGTATGATCGCGGTTCCCAAGATCTTTGCCGATCTGGGTATACGGTTTCTGCAGCATTTCTCTGGAAAGATAGACGCAGATGTGACGGGCATTCATGATCGGCTTCAGTCTCGATTTTCCTTCCACGTCCGCATAGGAAAGGCCGTAAAACTGGGTAACGGCTTTTTTTATTTCCCGGATGGACAGCTCGCTTCGTTTTTCCTTTACAGGTTCTTTTCCCAGGTGTTCCATTGCGAACTTCATATCGATGATTTCCGGATTGAACAAGGTGGACTGGAATATGAGCTGATTGAGCCTTCCTTCAAGATTTCTCACATCATTGGAAAAAGTTAGCGCCAGATAGTCGAGAACATCGTCACATATTATATCTTCGCGTCCTTCCAGCTTTTTTTTCAGGATCGCTTTGCTCGTTTCGAATCCGGGTTTTGAGATATTGATCGCCAGTCCGGAGGAAAAGCGCGAAACAAGGCGGTTCTGCAGATTATTCAGTTCATGCGGATGAATATCCGAAGTAATGATGATCTGGGAATTTTTCTGGATCAGCTGATTGTATACAGTAAAGAAAACTTCCTGGCTCGCACTGTTCTGCAGGTTCTGGATATCGTCGATCAGAAAATAATCGCAGTCGAGCAGCTGCTGTTTGACCTGGTCGACCGTATTTCCGTGAATGCTTTTCGAGCGCATCGCTTCAATGAGCAGGGAGACGAAATCGCCGCTATACATATAGATGACTTTTTTCTCCGGACGCTCGGCTGCCAGATAATTGCCGACCGCGTGAAGAAGGTGGGTTTTTCCCAGGCCGGAGTTGCCGTACAGCATTAATGGATTGAACGCAGGAAATGATACGGCGTTGCAGGCGGCAAAACAGGCTGCGTACGCTTCCTGGTTACTGTTTCCTTCGATAAAATTTTCAAATGTGTACGTCGGATTGAATTTATTGGCCAGCAGAGTGTTGGTTTTTTGCTGAACGGCGACTTCCGGAAGCATCTGTTCCATTTCTTTTTGTTCCACGAGACGGATCTTTACCGGTTCAGGCAATTCTTCGCTCAGTGTCGATTCGAATAAGGACAGCTGCTGTTCCATGATCGCTTTTGTGATCGATGAACGGTAAGCGATATATGCAATATTATTTTCGATTCGGAATAATGTCGTTTTTGAGATCCAGGCTTTGAAATCCTGATCATTAAAATAATGGGATTGTTCGATTTTTTTTAATGTTCGGGACCACATTTGTTCGAGAGTGGAAGGCATATATTTCCTCCTTTTAGGTTTTCATTATACATGAAAGGGGAAAACCGGGCAATTGTTTTTCCCAGTTATCCCCTTTATCCCCACCATGGTTTGGGGATAA